>UGYN01000002.1:0-2865482 GCA_900457075.1 Serratia quinivorans | reverse complement strand
GTCGGACTTCATCTTCCTGCACCCAGGCCAGCAGTTCACCAACCGGTGCGCCGGTGATGGACTCCCAGGTTTTGGTCAGCTCGCGCGCCAGCACCACATAACGTTGCGGCCCCCAGACGGTGACCATGTCCTGCAAACTTTCCAGTAAACGGTGGGTGGATTCGTAGAAAATCAACGTGCGCGGTTCCTCTGCCAGCGCCATCAGCGTATCCTTACGCCCCTTGGTTTTCGCCGGCAGGAACCCTTCGTAACAGAAGCGGTCTGAAGCCAAACCGGCGGCGCAGAGTGCGGTAGTTGCCGCACAGGCACCTGGCAGCGGCACCACACGGATGCCTGCTTCACGGCAACGGCGCACCAGGTGATAACCAGGATCGTTGATCAACGGCGTACCCGCATCGGAAACCAGCGCAATGCTCTGGCCTTCCTGCAGTTTCGCCAACAGTTGATCGGCCTTTTGTTGTTCGTTATGGTCATGCAGCGCAAACAACCGCGCGCTAATCGCAAAGTGTTGCAGCAGCAACCCGGTATGGCGCGTGTCTTCCGCCGCAATCAGATCAACGCTTTTCAGTACCTCTAACGCACGGTGGGTAATATCCCCTAAATTGCCGATTGGGGTGGGCACCACATACAGCGTTGATGCAGAAATGACTGATTGTTGGTGTTGATTCATTGTTTCATCCGGGTTGCCGATTTAATATTGAGCATCTTGAAAAAAACATCACTGGATACAGTATGCTTTCCTCAACATTCGTTCGTACCAAAGCAGGGCGTTCAAAGCCTGTCCGACTTACCGCAGTTATCGCAGCAGCCCTGTTCCTTGCAGGCTGCCCAAGTCAGGCCCCGCAGACGCCGCCTGCCAATATACAGGACGAAGCGAGCGCCAGTTCCGATTACTATCTGCAGCAGCTGCAGCAAAGCAGCAATGATAACAAGGCTGACTGGCAATTACTTGCTATTCGCGCGTTGTTACGCGAAGGGAAACTGCCGCAGGCCAGTGAACAACTGAACCAACTGCCGAAAAACCTCAGCAGCGTGCAGCAGGTGGAAAGCCAGTTGCTGACCGCAGAACTGCAGGTGGCGAACAAAAGCTACGTCAGCGCGCGCAGCACGCTGGGTCATATCGATAGCGGCTCGCTATCAGCCAATCAGCTGGTGCGCTTCTACCAGGCGCAGATCGCGGTCAATCAGGGTAAAGCTTCCCTGCCGCTAATCCGCGCTTACATTGCGCAAGAGCCATTGCTGACCGGCAAGGCACATCAGAACAACCTGGATCAAACCTGGCAGTCACTGCTGCAACTGACGCCGCAGGACATGAACAGTCTGGTGATCAACGCCAATGAAAATGTGCTGCAAGGCTGGCTGGATCTGCTGCGGGTATATCAGGACAACAAACAGGATCCTGACCTGCTGAAGGCCGGGATTAAAGACTGGCAGAACCGCTATCCGCAGAACCCGGCGGCAAAAACGTTACCGACCCAGTTGAACCAGGTACTGCACTTTACCCAGGCTTCCACGTCGAAAATCGCTCTGCTGCTGCCGCTGAACGGCCAGGCCAAAGTGTTCGCCGACGCGATCCAAAAAGGCTTTGAAGCGGCTAAAAATGGCGTGACGCCTTCTACGCCGGTTCAGCAACAGCAACCCGCCAGCGTGCCTGAGCAGGCAGCGCAACCGGCATCAACCGATCCAAACGCCAATGGTGCGGTGAGCACCTCGGCACCGGATGCGGCCCCGGTGACCGCCGCCCAGCCTTCTGCGCCTTCTACTGCGCCAATTACACCGCCGCAGGCCGCTAACGCACAGATTAAGGTGTATGATACCTCCAGCCAGCCGCTGGCCGCGTTGCTGACGCAGGCACAGCAGGATGGCGCGACCCTGGTGGTCGGCCCGCTGCTGAAAGAAAACGTCGATCAACTGGCCAGCAGCACCACTACGCTGAACGTGCTGGCGCTCAATCAGCCGGAAACGCCGAAAGATAACCCGAATATCTGTTACTTCGCCCTTTCTCCGGAAGACGAAGCGCGTGATGCAGCCCGTCATATTTGGGAACAGCAGAAGCGGCAGCCGCTGTTGCTGATCCCACGCGGTGCCTTCGGCGATCGCGTTGCCAAAGCCTTTAACCAGGAGTGGCAGAAACTGGGTGGCCAAACCGTGCTGCAGCAAGGCATCGGTTCCGCCAGTGAGCTGCGCCAGATGGTCAACAGCGGTGGGATTCGCATGTCCGGTACGCCAATCTCCACCGCACCGGCGCCGCAGGCAGTAACCATTGCCGGGCTGACTATTCCGGCACCACCAAGCGATACGCCTGCAACCAGCGGTGGCAGCGTAGACTCGGTGTATATCGTCGCGACCCAGTCCCAGTTGACGCTGATTAAACCGATGATCGATATGGCCACCAACTCGCGCAGCAAACCGGCAATGTACGCCAGTTCTCGCAGCTACCAGGCCGGTGCCGGCCCGGACTTCCGCCTGGAAATGGAAGGCCTGCAATTTAGTGATATTCCATTGTTGGCCGGTGCTAACCCGCAGTTGTTGCAGCAGGCAAGCAGCCAGTTCCGCAACGACTATTCGCTGGTGCGCCTGTACGCAATGGGGATGGACGCCTGGACATTGTCCAACCACTTTGCTGAAATGCGCCAGTTGCCTGGCTTCCAGGTCTCCGGCACCACTGGCGTACTCACCGCCGCGCCAGGCTGTGTGATCAACAGAAAGCTGCCTTGGCTGCAATATCGCCAGGGCACGGTCGTTCCGGTCTCTTGAGTCAACGCGCCATAGGGGCGGGCTATGAGTTACAGGCCCGCCACTATCTGGAACGCGCCGGGCTCACCTTCTGCGCCGCCAATGTGGCGCTGCGCGGCGGTGAGCTCGATCTCATCATGCGCGATGGTCAAACCTGGGTGTTCGTTGAAGTCCGCTACCGCCGCAGTGACGCTTTTGGCGGTGCGGCTGCCAGCGTTACTTATCGCAAGCAGCAGCGGTTGCTGCATGCCGCCACCGTGTGGCTGGCGGGACGCGGAGCCAGTTTTGACACATCGTCTTGCCGTTTTGATGTTTTGGCCATCACCGGTAGCCAGTTAGAATGGATACCCAACGCCTTCAATGCGGATTAATCATGGTTTACCGGTGCAGACCGGCCCTTTGACTTAGTGGATTAATACAACGTGCTGGATAGAATTAAAGCCTGTTTTACCGAAAGCATCCAAACCCAGATTGCGGCAGCGGAGGCCTTGCCCGACGCCATTTCGCGTGCTGCGATGACGCTGGTTCAATCCTTACTTAACGGTAATAAAATTCTGTGCTGCGGCAACGGCACCTCGGCGGCCAACGCGCAGCATTTCGCCGCCAGCATGATCAATCGCTTTGAAACCGAGCGCCCAAGCCTGCCGGCCATCGCGCTGAATGCCGATAACGTGGTGCTGACGGCGATCACCAACGATCGGCTGCACGACGAAGTTTATGCCAAACAAGTCCGCGCGCTCGGCCATGCCGGCGACGTATTGCTGGCAATTTCCACCCGCGGCAACAGCCGTGATATTGTGAAAGCGGTCGAAGCCGCAGTGACGCGCGACATGACGATTGTCGCACTGACCGGCTATGACGGCGGTGAACTGGCCGGCTTGCTCGGCCAGCAGGATGTCGAGATCCGCATTCCATCACACCGCAGTGCACGTATTCAGGAAATGCATATGCTTACCGTAAATTGCCTATGCGACCTGATTGATAGTACGTTGTTTCCCCACCAGGACGAATAAGGAACTGAGATGAAGCTGAAAGCCACATTTGCAGTGCTGTCCAGCGCCCTGCTGTTACAAGGCTGTATTGCAGGCGTTGTCGTTGGCAGCGCCGCCGTTGCCACCAAAACGGCCACCGACCCACGTAGCGTCGGGACTCAGGTAGACGACGGCACGCTGGAAGCCCGGGTTGAAAACGCCCTGAGTAAAGATCAGCAGTTGAAGAAAGAGGCCCGGGTGGTTGCGACCGCCTATCAGGGTAAGGTGCTGCTGACCGGCCAGGCGCCGAATACCGATCTGGCCGCCCGCGCCAAGCAAATCGCGATGGGTGTTGAAGGCACTACCGAAGTGTACAACGAGGTTCGTCAGGGTACGCCGGTCAGTCTGAGCACCGCGTCTTCCGACACCTGGATCACCACCAAGGTGCGTTCACAATTGCTCACCAGCGATGCAGTGAAGTCATCCAATGTGAAAGTCACCACCGAAAATGGTGAAGTGTTCCTGCTGGGTCTGGTCACGCAACAGGAAGCTCAGTCTGCGGCGCAGACCGCCAGCCAGGTCGGCGGCGTGAAACACGTCACCACCGCCTTTACCTTTGTGAAATAACCGCTTGCCGGGGAAAGTGGCTTCAGCATTGTCTGATGCCCTCACCCCGGCCCTCTCCCACCGGAGAGAGGGAAAGCTCACTCAATCCAGATTATTTTCTTTCAGAAACCCTTCACCACCCAACTGACGCATCTGGCGCATGATCCACTGCTGCCGCTGTACCACGTAGCCCGAAGGCGCATTGGCTTTGAAGCGATGCGGGTTGGGCAAGACTGCCGCCAGCAATGCCGCCTCTGAGGCCGTCAGACGTTTGGCCGGTTTATTGAAAAAGCGCTGTGACGCTTCCTCCACGCCGAAAACGCCGTCGCCGAACTCCACGATATTCAGATAAACCGTCAGGATCCGTCGCTTGGTCCACACCAGCTCAATGCCCGATGTCAGCCCGACCTCCAGCCCTTTACGCAGCCAGCTGCGGCCATCCCACAGGAACAGGTTCTTCGCCGTTTGCTGGGACAGCGTGGAGGCACCACGGATGCGCGTGGGCCGACGTTCGTTATGGCTAAACGCCTTTTCGATCGCCGCCACGTCAAACCCCCAGTGCTCCGGGAATTTCTGATCTTCCGCCGCCATCACCGCCAACGCCATCTGCGGGGAAATATCGTCCATCGACACCCAGTCGGAATGCGCCACATAGCTAAAATCGCCACTCAGCCAGGCACCGATCTGCCGTTCAACCATCACCGCAGAAAAAGGCACTGGCAGAAAAGCAAAGGCAAGGATCCCCAGTAGCCATGCGCCAACCAGCACAATTAATCCACGTTTCAGCCAAAACCAGGGCCGGGAAAAAATCGATTTGCCCGCAGATTTTCTCATTCAGTCAAATCCAGCACCCGTGAAACCAGCTTATCAATTCCGCTGGCCGCCTCAGCGATCGATTTCGCCAGCATATAGGCCGGCGTAGTCACCACTTTGTTCTCGATATCCACTACGATGTCGTCAACCGGACAAATCACCGGCTCGCCGCCCATGGCATCAATCACTTCACCCAGGTCGGGATCGTTGCCAATGGTCAGCCGCACTTGTTGATCCAGCAACTTCGGCAGCAAGGCAGGCGCAATACACATAAAACCAATTGGTTTATTTGCCTTATGCATTTGCTGCGTTAACTTAGCCAAATCCTTATCAATCCAGCATTCCGCCCCTTCGCTGGCAAAACTGCTGAGGTTCTTTGCCGCACCAAAGCCGCCGGGGACGATCAGGGCGTCGAGTTGGCTGGCGTCGGCCTGCGAAAGCGGCTGAACCTTGCCTCTGGCAATGCGCGCAGACTCCACTAAAACATTGCGATTTTCCGGCACTACATCGCCAGATAAATGATTGATAACATGAAGTTGAGGTTTATCCGGGGCAAAACACACCGCCTGTGCCCCCGCCCGGTCCAACGCCAGCAGCGTCAGGACGGCTTCATGGATCTCCGAACCGTCATAAACCCCACAGCCACTCAGCACTACGCCAACGTTTTTCATCACCCTTCCTCCTGTCGCTACTGTCAACTGGTTAGTGCTCTGAGTTGACAAACACTAATCTACATCACACATTTTAATGAATCTTCTAACAAGAGCGCTTACATTTGCTATGTTGTTGGCTGTATGATGTTTAGGAATTCTCTACAACCTGCTCGACCAGAACATTAAAACCAATACGCAGGTTCACAATTTCCCTGGTGTTGGCGCAATATTCGCGCACCCCGGCCTAGGTCGGGGTCATTTTTTTTCAGCTTCCGCTACCCACTCACGCAGTACCTGCACATCGTTGCGCCATTCCAGCTTCAACTCATCAACCCAATCTTGCACGTTATCCCACCATGCCGGCAGCGTCGGGGTTTGAATTTGCTGCGCAATCTGTTGCAAATGACGCAGGCCAACCGAGCCGGCGGCACCTTTGATTTTATGCCCCTCTTCCGTGATGCCTTTCTGGTCGCGCGCCGTCATGTTGGAATCCAGCACTGCCAGATAACCCGGCATCATCTGCTCAAACATCTCCAGGCTCTGATGAATCAACTGCGGCCCCACCAGGTCCATATACTGTTCCAGCATGGTGGTATCCAGTAAAGACTCATTAATCTTCATCGTCTTTTGCTCCGTTTTCTTTGTGGTGTGAGAGGGTTGATGATCCCAGTAATGTTTAATCACTTTGGTCAGCGCCGGTACCGACAGCGGCTTGCTCAGCACATCGTCCATTCCCGCGTCGAGGTACTCTTTTTTGTCTTTCAGCACGTTGGCAGTCAGCGCAACCAGCGGCGGCAACGCCTGCCCGGCATAGCGTTCACGCAGTATCCGGGCGATATCCAGCCCGGTCATATCCGGTAACTGGATGTCCAACAGCACCAGATCGAACTCGTCCGGATCAAACATGGCCAGCGCATCCTGGCCGTTCATCGCCACTTCAACGCTGTTACCCAGTTTTTCCAGCACCGAACGCGCCACAATCACATTCAGCTCAATATCTTCCACCAGCAGAATATGCAGCGCCGGCAATGGCAGTTCCTCTTCAACTGCGGTTTCACTTTCCACTTCCTGCACCGCCGGTGCCTTGATGGATAAGGTGAAGCAAGAACCCTGCCCCTGGACGCTGCTGACGGTGATATCGCCGCCCATGCTCTGCGCCAGCCGCTTGGAAACCGCCAGCCCAATGCCGGTGCCGGTCGCCGGACGGCCGCCGTGCTGATCCTTCACCTGATAATACATGGCGAAGATCTTGTCCTGTTCATCCTGCGGAATGCCCATGCCGGAGTCTTCCACTTCAAACACCAGCCGATCCTGCTCTTCACGCCGCACCCGCACCACGATTTGCCCCTGCGGGGTAAACTTCACCGCGTTGCCGATCAGGTTCCACAGGATCTGCCGCAGGCGGGTGCCATCGGCGATGATTTGTTGAGGCAGCGGTTGCTGCGGCTCCATCACAAACTGCAGCCCTTTCGGCTGCACCAACAGGCCGGAGAGGTTTTCCAAATCGGCCAGGAAGCCGGTAAAGTCCACCGGTTGATTGTCGAGCTGCACTTTACGGCGCTCGAGTTTGTCCATCTCGATAATGTCATTGAAGATATTACCCAGCGTGATGGCGCTGACATGGATGGTTTTGAGGTATTTCAGCTGTTCGTCGTTTAACTCGGTGTCGAGCAGAATGCGACTCAGGCCGACGATGCCGTTAAGCGGCGTACGAAGCTCGTGGCTGATCGTTGAGATGAAGGTAGTCTTGTCCCTGCTGGCATTCTCCAGCGCGTCCTGATAGCGCTTACGTTCGGTTATATCGCGGCCAAAGCCCATAAGGCCGTGGCGTTTGCCCACGCGGTCGTAAAACGGCACCTTGCGCAGCTCAAAACAGGCCTTGCGACCATCCGGGTAAACCAGCCACTGTTCGTAGGTCAGTGAGACGTTGTGACGGAACACTTTCTCGTCGGTTTCGATTACCTTCTCGGCAATTTCCTCACCGTAGACGTCAAAAGGCGTCAGACCGATCAGCTGCTTTTCGCTTTTGCCGGTCAGCAGTTCCATCGCCCGGTTACAACCAGAGAACTCTTTGTCTTCGTTGCGGTAATAGACCAGATCCGGTGAAGCGTCGAGGAAGGAGCGCAGCAGTGCCGACTGCTGGCCCAGTTCGATCTGCGCCAGTTCACGCTGCTCCATCTCTCCCGTCAGTTTGTCCATCACCTGCTGACGTTCTTCTTCCGCCTTGATACGGTCGGCAATTTCCTGATTCAGTTGGCTGATGTTGTCCTTAAGCTGTTGGTTCAGCTCCAGGTCGCGGTGGCGCATCTCTTCGAGCTTATCCACCAGCCGCGTCAGGCGCTGGCGCGACTCCTCAAGCTGTTCGACCACCACCGACAGAAAGTAGACCGCCCATGGCGTAATCAGCAGGCCGAAGAAGATGGAACGCACCACGTCTATGCTTTCTACTTCCCCGCGCAGCAGCATGGTGACCGCCATCTGTACCACCATCGCCAGCACCACCAGCGCCGATGCCAGCAGCAGCGAAAAGCGCACCAGCCCCAGTTTTACCATTAAATCAACGTAGTACTGGGCTAACACCCGGATTTGCTTCATAGCCGCTCCCATCAGACAGAATCTTGTAAATCATACCGTAAAACCCCGGTGAGATAAGAAAGCAAACGCCGAAGTGTGGGAAAGATTGCAAATCAAAACAGTGCGCAAGGGCGATATTGCTGCTTTTCTTCCAATGCGCTGCCCTGGCCGCCATGGCGTTGCAGATAGCCCCCCACCGCCTGCATGCCGTTCCAACGGTTTTCGCACCATAATGGTGCCAACAGCGTCGGCCGGCGGGCACTGGCGGAGATGCGGTGATATACCACCTCTTTCGGCGTATGGCGGATCATCTCACCGGCGCTGCAGGCATACTCCTCGAGCGCCAGCTCAGGCAAGCGCCCAGCCAGCCAGGCCCGCGCCAGGGTGCTGCCGGTCACGATATGCAGCGGGTGCAGCTTGATGCCGTCCACCCCGCTGTCCACCACCTGTTGCAGGGTCGACAGATGGTCGGCGGCCGTTTCCCCTGGCAACCCAACAATCAGATGGCTGCAGACCTTCAACCCGCGTTCACGCGCCAGCCGGGCGGTGTGCTGATAACAGGAGAAATCATGGCCGCGATTGATGCGTTTCAGTGTTTTATCGTGCGCGGTCTGTAGCCCCAACTCCAGCCACACCTCATAGCCCTGTTCAAGGTAACCCGCCAGCAGATCCAGCGCGGCGGGCGGTACACAGTCCGGGCGCGTGCCGACGCAGATACCGACCATATCCGCCTGCGCCAGCGCCTGCCGATACATCTGTGCCAGCAGGCTCACTTCGGCATAAGTACTGGTATAAGCCTGGAAATAGGCCAGATAGCGCTTGGCGCGGTTGACCCTGACCGCCTGCAGCGCCAACTGCTCGGCGATACTTTGTTGCTGCATCTGTTCATCGGCGAAAGAGGCCACATTGCAAAAGGTACAGCCACCGCGCCCAAGCGTGCCATCGCGGTTCGGGCAACTGAAACCGCCATGCAGCGTGAGTTTATGGATCTTTTCACCGTAGCGGCGCTGAAGATCGGCGCCAAACATATTGACTAATTGCGGCAACTGCATAATCTTGGGAGTCTCTGTGCTCAAAGCCCGTGATGCTAATAAGAAACGGCTTTTCCCGCGATGACAGAGATCAACGCTTTCCCCGCAAGGCTTTACCAGGCATAACTATTCATTATAAATGCAAATAAAATCACTCTGGCCGAGATGAATTTTTCTTATTCTCACGCAACCGTTCACGTCAATATGACAAAGCGATGAAAAATAGTTATAAACAACGAAAAAGAATAACTTATTAGAATAAAATTCCGACATTCCCACCCGCACTAGCATGGTGCAGAGATTCAGGCGTTGCACTATAGTGAGACAGCTCACATTTCTCCGGGGGTTACTGCTCTCCTGCACAAGCTCAAAAACGGATATAACATATTAAATATCAACTAATTGAGCGCAAAAAATCCCATAAGAAACCCCCTTAGGCCTATAGTTGACCTGCGTATTCTTTCTCGCTAAGTTGGAAGTCCGCTGGAAGCTTTCTGGACGGGCAAACGTCTCGTCATATTTATGCAGTAATTTAAGACTCCCTCTTAAAACAAGTCATTTACCACTTGTGAGAACCGTCACGAGAGGCCATTAACGGAGGGCGGAAAAGCAGATCGGCGCTATTAACCTTGCTGATTGGACTTCTGCCTGAAATTAAGAAGCCGCTCGCAGTGGGTTGTGAGAGTCACGCAGAGCCTGGGGAGGTTCACTGATATGTTGTACGATAAATCCCAAGAGCGGGACAACTGTGGTTTCGGCCTGATCGCCCACATAGAAGGCGAACCTAGCCATAAGGTGGTGCGTACCGCTATTCACGCACTTGCCCGTATGCAGCACCGTGGCGCAATCCTTGCTGACGGCAAGACTGGCGACGGTTGCGGCCTGTTATTGCAAAAGCCCGATCGCTTCTTCCGCATGGTCGCAGAAGAGCGCAGCTGGCGTTTAGCCAAGAACTACGCCGTTGGCATGATGTTCCTCAGCCAGAACGAAGAGGAAGCCCGTGCCAGCCGCCGCATTGTCGAAGAAGAGCTGCAGAATGAAACGCTGTCGGTAGTCGGCTGGCGTGAAGTGCCGACCAACCCGGACGTATTGGGTGAGATCGCCCTCTCTTCTCTGCCACGCATTGAACAAATCTTCGTGAACGCCCCGGCCGGTTGGCGTCCGCGTGATATGGAACGCCGCCTGTTTATCGCGCGTCGCCGTATCGAGAAGCGCGTCCAGGACGACAGCTTCTACGTCTGCAGCTTCTCGAATCTGGTGACGATCTATAAAGGCCTGTGCATGCCTGCGGATCTGCCGCGTTTCTATCTTGATTTGGCGGACTTGCGTCTGGAATCGGCCATCTGCCTGTTCCACCAGCGTTTTTCCACCAACACCGTGCCGCGCTGGCCGCTGGCGCAGCCGTTCCGCTATCTGGCGCACAACGGCGAGATCAACACCATCACCGGCAACCGTCAGTGGGCGCGCGCCCGTACTTATAAGTTCCAGACGCCGCTGATCCCGGACTTGCAGACTGCTGCCCCCTTCGTTAACGAAACCGGCTCCGACTCCAGCTCGCTGGATAACATGCTGGAACTGCTGCTGGCGGGCGGGATGGATCTGATCCGTGCCATGCGCCTGCTGGTGCCGCCGGCATGGCAGAACAACCCGGATATGGACACCGATCTGCGCGCCTTCTTCGACTTCAACTCGATGCACATGGAGCCGTGGGACGGCCCTGCCGGCATCGTGATGTCCGACGGCCGCTACGCTGCCTGTAACCTGGACCGTAACGGCCTGCGTCCGGCGCGCTACGTCATCACCAAAGACAAGCTGATCACCTGCGCCTCGGAAGTCGGTATCTGGGATTACCAGCCCGATGAAGTGGTTGAGAAAGGCCGCGTGGGCCCTGGCGAGCTGATGGTGATCGACACCCGCAGCGGCAGGATCCTGCACTCCGCCGAAACCGACGACGATCTGAAAAGCCGCCATCCGTATAAAGAGTGGATGGAAAAGAACGTCAAACGTCTGGTGCCATTCGAAGATCTACCGGCCGATCAGGTTGGCAGTCGTGAGCTTGACGACTCGCAGCTTGAGACTTACCAGAAACAGTTTGGCTACAGCAGCGAAGAACTGGATCAGGTGATCCGCGTGCTGGGTGAGATTGGCCAGGAAGCCACGGGTTCAATGGGTGACGATACCCCGTTCGCCGTGCTCTCCAGCCGTCCGCGCATTATTTATGACTATTTCCGTCAGCAGTTTGCCCAGGTGACCAACCCACCGATCGACCCGCTGCGTGAAGCGCATGTGATGTCGCTGGCGACCAGCATCGGCCGCGAAATGAACGTGTTCTGCGAGGCCGAAGGCCAGGCACACCGTTTAAGCTTCAAATCACCGATCCTGCTGTACTCCGACTTCAAACAGCTCACCACGCTGGAAGGCGAATATTATCGCGCCGATACGCTTGATCTGACCTTTGATCCGGCGGAGCAGGATTTGGAGCAGACCATTCGCGCGCTATGCGACGAAGCGGAACGCAAAGTCCGCGACGGCGCCGTGCTGCTGGTATTGTCCGACCGCGCGATCTCCACCAGCCGTCTGCCGGTGCCTGCGCCTATGGCCGTAGGGGCGATCCAGACCCGTCTGGTAGAGAAAAGTCTGCGCTGTGACGCCAACATCATTGTTGAAACCGCCAGCGCCCGCGATCCACACCATTTCGCCGTGTTGCTGGGCTTCGGTGCAACGGCGGTCTACCCGTACCTGGCCTACGAAACCCTGGCCAAACTGGTAGACACCCAGGCGATCGACAAGAAATACCGTGAAGTGATGCTGAACTACCGTAACGGCATCAACAAAGGCCTGTACAAGATCATGTCCAAAATGGGCATCTCGACCATTGCTTCTTACCGCTGCGCCAAACTGTTCGAGGCCGTCGGTCTGCATCGCGATCTGTCCGATCTGTGCTTCCAGGGCGTGGTCAGCCGTATCGGCGGTGCCAGCTTCAGTGACATACAACAGGATCTGCAAAACCTTTCCAAGCGTGCGTGGCTGAAACGCAAACCGCTGGAACAAGGCGGCCTGCTGAAGTTCGTTCACGACGGCGAGTACCATGCGTACAACCCTGACGTGGTGAGCACGCTGCAAACCGCGGTCCACAGCGGCAAATACAGCGACTATCAGACTTACGCCAAGCTGGTGAATGAACGCCCGGTGGCAATGCTGCGCGACCTGTTGGCCATCACGCCGAAAGGCACGCCAATTCCGGTCGATCAGGTTGAACCGGCAGAGTCGCTGTTCAAACGCTTCGATACCGCGGCCATGTCTATCGGCGCCCTGAGCCCGGAAGCGCATGAGTCGCTGGCAATCGCCATGAACAGCCTCGGCGGCTTCTCCAACTCCGGCGAAGGCGGCGAAGATCCGGCACGTTACGGCACCAACAAGGTGTCACGCATCAAGCAGGTGGCATCCGGCCGTTTCGGCGTGACTCCGGCCTACCTGGTAAATGCCGATGTGATCCAAATTAAAGTGGCGCAAGGGGCCAAGCCGGGTGAAGGCGGCCAGTTGCCGGGCGACAAGGTGACCCCTTATATCGCCAAGCTGCGTTACTCGGTACCGGGCGTGACCCTGATATCGCCACCGCCGCACCACGACATCTACTCGATCGAAGATCTGGCGCAGTTGATTTTCGACCTGAAACAGGTCAACCCGAAGGCGATGATTTCGGTGAAACTGGTGTCAGAACCGGGCGTGGGTACCATTGCCACCGGCGTGGCGAAAGCCTATGCCGACCTGATCACCATTGCCGGCTACGACGGCGGTACCGGTGCCAGCCCACTGTCTTCGGTAAAATACGCCGGCTGTCCGTGGGAACTGGGTCTGGTGGAAACACAGCAGGCGCTGGTGGCTAATGGCCTGCGCCATAAAATCCGCTTGCAGGTAGACGGTGGCCTGAAAACCGGCGTGGATATCGTCAAAGCGGCGATCCTCGGTGCGGAAAGCTTTGGCTTCGGCACCGGCCCTATGGTGGCGCTGGGCTGTAAATATCTGCGTATCTGTCACCTGAATAACTGCGCAACCGGCGTAGCAACTCAGGATGAAAAACTGCGCCGCGATCACTACCACGGCCTGCCGGAACGTGTGGTTAATTACTTCCAGTTTATCGCCCGTGAAACCCGCGAGATTATGGCGCAACTGGGTGTCAGCCAACTGGTAGATCTGATTGGCCGCACCGAGTTCCTGACCGAGCTGGATGGCATTTCTGCCAAGCAGAACAAGCTGGATCTGTCACCGTTGCTGCAAACCGCCACGCCGCATCCGGGCAAGGCACTGTACTGCACCGAGAGCAGCAACCCGCCGTTCGACCAGGGGTCGATGAACAAGGATCTGCTGGCGCAGGCGCAACCGCATATCGAAGCCAGACAAAGCAAGGCTTTCTACTTCGATATCCGCAATACCGACCGTTCGGTGGGCGCTACCCTGTCCGGGGCTATCGCAACCGTGCACGGCGATCAGGGCATGGCTGCCGACCCGATCAAGGCGTACTTCTCCGGTACCGCCGGCCAGAGCTTCGGCGTCTGGAATGCGGGTGGGGTTGAACTGACCCTGACCGGCGACGCCAACGACTACGTTGGTAAAGGCATGGCCGGTGGCCGTATCGCGGTACGTCCGCCGATTGGTTCTGCGTTCCGCAGCCACGAAGCCAGCATCATCGGCAATACCTGTTTGTATGGTGCGACCGGCGGCAAGTTGTTCGCCGCTGGCCGGGCAGGCGAACGCTTTGCCGTGCGTAACTCCGGTGCCATCACCGTCGTCGAAGGTATCGGTGACAACGGTTGTGAATACATGACCGGCGGTATTGTCTGCGTAATGGGCAAAACCGGCATCAACTTTGGTGCGGGCATGACCGGCGGCTTCGCCTACGTGCTGGATGAAGACGGCGAGTTCCGCAAACGTGTGAATCCAGAGTTGGTGGAAGTGTTGGATGTCGAACAACTGGCTATCCATGAAGAGCACCTGCGCGGCTTGATTACCGAGCACGTCCAGGCGACCGGTTCTTCGCGTGCGGAAGAGATCCTGGCCAACTGGCCGGAATGGGCACCGAAGTTCGCTCTGGTCAAGCCGAAGTCCAGTGATGTCAAAGCATTGTTGGGTCACCGTAGTCGAACCGCTGCCGAGCTGCGGGTTCAGGCGCAGTAAGAGGTCATTAATGAGTCAGAATGTTTATCAATTTATCGACCTGCAGCGCGTTGATCCGCCAAAGAAACCGCTCAAGATCCGTAAAATTGAGTTTGTAGAGATTTACGAGCCGTTTTCGGAAAGTCAGGCGAAGGCGCAGGCGGACCGTTGTCTGTCCTGCGGTAACCCTTATTGCGAATGGAAATGCCCGGTTCACAACTACATCCCGAACTGGCTGAAGTTGGCGAATGAAGGCCGCATCATGGAGGCAGCGGATCTGGCGCACCAGACCAACAGCCTGCCGGAAGTGTGCGGTCGCGTCTGCCCGCAGGATCGTCTGTGTGAAGGTTCCTGTACCCTCAACGACGAGTTCGGTGCGGTGACCATCGGCAACATCGAACGCTATATCAGCGATAAAGCGATTGAGATGGGCTGGAAACCAGACATGTCTCACGTGCTGCCTACCGGTAAACGCGTGGCGGTGATCGGGGCCGGCCCGGCAGGCCTGGCCTGTGCCGATGTGCTGACCCGTAACGGCGTGAAAGCGGTGGTTTACGATCGTCACCCGGAGATCGGCGGCCTGCTGACCTTCGGGATCCCGGCCTTCAAGCTGGAAAAAGAAGTGATGGTGAAGCGCCGTGGCATCTTCAGCGAGATGGGCATTGAGTTCCAACTCAATACCGAAGTGGGCAAAGACATCACCATGGAGACGCTGCTGAGTGATTATGACGCGGTGTTCCTCGGCGTCGGTACCTATCAGTCAATGCGCGGTGGCCTGGAGAACGAGGATGCGCCGGGGGTCTATGACGCCCTGCCGTTCCTGATCGCCAACACCAAGCAGTTGATGGGCTATCAGGCCGAGCAGCACGAGCCTTATGTCAGCATGGAAGGTAAACGTGTGGTGGTGCTGGGCGGTGGTGACACCGCGATGGACTGCGTGCGTACCTCTATTCGCCAGGGGGCAACCGACGTTATCTGCGCCTACCGCCGTGATGAAGCCAACATGCCAGGCTCCAAACGCGAAGTGAAAAACGCGCGTGAGGAAGGGGTTGATTTCAAATTCAACCTGCAACCACTGAGCATCGAACTCAACAGCGCCGGTCGCGTGGCCGGAGTGAAAATGGTTCGTACCCAGTTGGGTGCACCGGATGCCAATGGCCGCCAGGTTGCTGAGCAGGTGCCAGGTTCCGAGCACATCATTGATGCCGACGCGGTGGTCATGGCCTTTGGTTTCCGTCCGCACCAGATGGACTGGCTGGCCGCGCACGACGTTGAGCTCGACAAACAGGGCCGCATTGTGGCACCGGAAAGCACCGATAATGCCTTCCAGACCAGCAACCCGAAAATCTTCGCCGGTGGCGATGCGGTGCGCGGGTCGGATCTGGTGGTAACGGCGATTGCCGAAGGTCGTAAAGCTGCCGATGGCATCATGAGCTACCTGGAAGTGTAATCTTCCACCGGCTTTTCCCCAAAGGGCCCGCAGGTGATCTGCCGGGCCCTTTGTTTTTTCCCGGGGCGCAGGCAATAAAAAAGGTCGCCGAAGCGACCTTTACTGTTCACCGCTGCGGGATTATTTCACCACGCGCAGTGCCGGGCGGCCACCACGTGGCGGCGGTGGCGGCTCGTCGTCTGAATCGTTACCCTCATCCAGATCGGGGCGATCGCCATCAATCACCGACATCAGGCTTTCCGAAGGGATCGTCTCATTGTCCAAACCTTCAAACGTGCCTTCCGCTTCATAAGCGGCTTCCGGTTCGAACATGGTGCCTGCGCCGTTCTCACGGGCATAAATCGCCAGCACCGCTGCCATTGGCACCGAGACTTCACGCGGTACACCACCGAAACGTGCGTTGAAATGCACTTCGTCGTTGCCTAACTCCAGGTTGCCCACAGCACGCGGCGCGATGTTCAGAACGATCTGACCATCACGGGCGAACTCCATAGGCACCAGAACGTCAGGGCGCGTCACATCCACCACCAGGTGCGGAGTCAACTGATTGTCCAACAGCCAGTCATAGAAAGCTCGCAGCAGATACGGACGGCGCGGAGTCATCTGAGACATATCCATAACGCTTAGCCCCGAGTCTGCAGGCGCATTTCGCGCTCGGCTTCGGTCAGGGAGGCCAGGAAGGCGTCACGCTCGAACACGCGAGTCATGTAGCCTTTCAGCTCTTTGGAACCGGCACCGCTCAGTTCAATGCCCAACTGCGGCAAACGCCACAGCAGCGGCGCCAGGTAGCAATCCACCAGGCTGAACTCTTCGCTCATGAAGTACGGGGTCTGACCAAAGATAGGGGCAATCGCCAGCAGTTCTTCGCGCAGTTGACGGCGAGCTGATTCAGCTTCCTGGCCGTTGCTCTGCTCGATTTTGTACATCAGCGAATACCAGTTTTTCTCGATACGCAGCATCATCAGGCGGCTCTCACCACGAGCAACCGGGTAGACCGGCATCAATGGTGGGTGCGGGAAACGCTCATCGAGGTATTCCATGATGATACGGGATTCATACAGGGTCAGTTCGCGATCGACCAGGGTAGGCACCGTCTGGTACGGGTTGAGGTCAATCAGATCCTGCGGCAGGTTATCCAACTCAACCTGCTCAATCTCAACGCTGACACCTTTCTCCGCCAGTACGATACGTACTTGATGGCTAAAAATGTCGGTCGGGCCAGAGAACAGCGTCATTACCGAACGTTTGTTGGCAGCGACAGCCATGAAAACCTCCAAGTTATCTAGAAAATACTGCGAATAGCCAACTGACAGGCTGCTATCCTGAATGATCTTGACCGCAGGCCAGCAACTTGCAGCGAAACCTTAGGTCATAAAAACGGCCTCGGAGGTAGACTGATAACTGCTGCATGGCGAACAGGCGCAAAAGTGGATGATAGTTTACCAGATTTTGCTTGTTTTGTGGGGGCTGTGCGGTGATTTCGTATTGAATTGTCTGATATACCAAAGATTTTAGTAGCGACAAGTTGATTTTCAGGCATAAAAAAACCCGGTGAAGCACCGGGTTTTTGGCGTAAATTCCACTGCCGAGGCAGTAAAAAATTAACGCTTGGAGAACTGCGGACGACGACGTGCTTTACGCAGGCCGACTTTCTTACGTTCAACCTGACGGGCGTCACGAGTAACGAAGCCAGCTTTACGCAATTCACCGCGCAGAGTCTCGTCGTACTCCATCAGTGCACGGGTGATACCGTGACGGATAGCGCCAGCCTGACCAGAGATACCACCACCTTTAACGGTGATGTACAGGTCAAACTTACCAACCATGTCAGTCAGTTCCAACGGTTGACGAACTACCATGCGGGCAGTTTCGCGACCGAAGTACTGTTCCAGACTACGCTGGTTAATTACGATGTTACCACTGCCCGGCTTGATGAAAACGCGAGCGGCGGAGCTTTTGCGGCGACCAGTGCCGTAGTATTGATTTTCAGCCATTGCCTATAATCCCGATTAGATGTCAAGAACTTGCGGTTGCTGTGCCGCGTGAGTGTGCTCGGTGCCCGCGTAAACTTTCAGTTTACGGAACATTGCACGACCCAACGGACCCTTTGGCAGCATGCCTTTAACCGCGATTTCAATCACACGCTCTGGGTTGCGGGCAATCATCTCTTCAAAGGTCGCTTGCTTGATACCACCGACGTAGCCGGTGTGACGGTAATACACTTTGTCTGTACGCTTGTTGCCGGTTACAGCAACTTTTTCTGCGTTCAGAACGATGATGTAGTCACCGGTATCAACGTGCGGGGTGTATTCCGCTTTATGCTTGCCGCGCAGACGACGAGCCAGTTCAGTAGCGAGACGGCCTAAAGTTTTACCATCTGCATCAACAACGTACCAGTCGCGTTTTACGCTCTCTGGTTTAGCTGTAAAAGTTTTCATTAGAAAGCTTACCCAATAATTAGTTACACGTTGGTGAACACCCAAACGCTCGAAAACAGTTGAGGCTCACACGACCATACAAGTCCAGCAAACCTACCCCTTCGAATAGCCATTGCCGGCACTAAAAAGTTTTTGGGAAAAAAACTTTGTTGTAACGTGGGGTCGCAAGATTATAGAGAAGTCGCTCACAAAGATCGAACGCTTTTTGAATAGAAACGCAATTAAACGCCAATGGCAGAAAACCGGGGACGCCAGTGGCCTGGGTCCCCCTGGACGTCACGGCAGATGCGGCAACTTCAGATACTCTTCACTCTGCATTTCTTGCAGCCGCGACAGACAACGCTGGTACTCGAACTTCAACCGCTCACCCTGGTAAATATCGAACATCGACGCTTCGGCAGCGATCACCAGTTTGACGTGACGTTCGTAAAATTCATCGACCAATGCCAGGAAGCGGCGCGCGGTATTTTCCTTCAGCGGCCCCCATCACCCGCACATTATACAGGATCACGCTGTGATACAGGCGCGACAGCGCAATATAGTCCAACTGGCTACGCGCCTCTTCGCACAACGTGTGGAAATCGACCGCCAGCACGCCGTCTACCGCGTTGATCGCCTGCAACGGCCGATGATTGATCTGTAATACCGGCGCCGCCTCTCCTGGCTTGCCGGCCAGCTTCACAAACATCCGGTCCATGGTCAGCCGGGTCTGTTCATCAAGCGGCGTCAGATACAAATGCGCCTGAGTCAAGGTACGCAGGCGATAATCAATGCCGGCGTCAACGTTCATCACGTCACAGAATTCGTTAATCAGATCGATCGCCGGCAGGAAACGCGCCCGCTGCAGGCCGTTGCGGTATAAATCGTTCGGCGGGATATTGGAGGTCGCCACCAGCGTAATGCCACGGGCAAACAGCGCCTGCAACAACGTTGCCAACAACATGGCGTCGGTAATATCGGAAACAAAGAACTCGTCGAAACACAGCACATCGGTCTGTGCCTTGAAACCATCCGCGATGATTTCAAGTGGGTTTTCCTGCCCCTGCAGTTCGGTCAGCTCTTCGTGTACCCGCAGCATAAAACGGTGAAAATGCAGCCGCAGCTTGCGCTCCCCCGGCAGGCTATGGAAGAACATGTCCATCAGCCAGGTTTTGCCGCGTCCCACGCCGCCCCACATATATAAGCCCTGAACCGGACGCTGCTGAGCCGTTTCACTGCTCTTGCCCAGCCAACGATTCAGTTTGCCGCGCAGGCCCGCGGCCGGCGCACTGACAGCGGGCGTCTGCTGCAATAATGCCTGATAGATATGATCCAGTTGAGTCACGGCCTCCATCTGGACTTCATCGGCCTGGTATTCTCCCGCAGCAAGCAGCCGCTGGTAGCGTGATAACGGTGATTGTGCCTGCATCTGTTCGATGTTCCTTCACAACGCTTAGAAATTATTTAGCCCATTTTCGCGGCAACTTTGGGTGGCTTCGCGCCCTTATCGCTACAAATACCCGCTCAGGGCGGCGCTGAAAACCCTGAAGAAATCAGGTCATGGCTCATCAGGATTCCACTCGGACAAGGTTAACGGTTATAGTGGATATTATTAAGTGAAAAATCCCTGCGGAACAACGAAGTCAAAATAGGAGTCATCATGACCTGGGAGTATGCGCTGATTGGTTTGGTGGTCGGTATCGTCATTGGTGCGGTAGCGATGCGTTTTGGTAACCGTAAATTACGTCAACAACAAGTTTTGCAGAACGAGTTGGACAAGAGCAAAACCGATCTTGAAGAGTATCGCCAGGAGCTGGTCGGCCACTTTGCCCGCAGCGCCGAGCTGCTGGACAATATGGCACGCGACTATCGCCAGCTGTATCAGCACATGGCGAAAAGCTCCAACAACCTGCTGCCGGACCTGCCAATGCAGGAAAACCCGTTCCGCTATCGCCTGACCGAAGCCGAAGCGGATAACGATCAGACGCCGGTAGAGATGCCGCGCGACTACTCAGAAGGCGCATCCGGCCTGCTGCGTGGCGAACGTCCGCGCCGCGACTAAACGCTGTTCTTCGCCCGTGGGCCAGTTCCACGGGCTTTTGCTCCCCCATACTTTTTCTTCCCCACGCCGAGCTATCCTTAAAGCAGGCGCCTGAGTGAACTTTTCACGCAAATTCACGGTCTTACCCTTCACTATGGTAGTGCTGCTGCATTATCATCACCCTTTCACCGGCAGGTATTGAGAGAGTTATAATCAATGAATAAAAAGTCGTTAATTCTTAGTGTATTGGCAATGAGTATTGGCCTCACACTGACCTCCGTACCGGCAGCCAACGCGGCGATGCCTGTCGCCGTGCAGGGGCAGCAGTTGCCAAGCCTGGCGCCAATGTTGGAAAAAGTATTGCCCGCTGTCGTCAGCGTGCATGTGGAAGGCACTCAGGTGCAGCGCCAGCAGGTACCGGAAGAGCTCAAACGCTTCTTCGGCCCCGACGCGCCAGGACAACAACAAAGCTCACGCCCGTTTGAAGGCTTGGGTTCTGGCGTGATCATCGACGCCGCCAAAGGCTATGTGTTGACCAACAACCACGTGATCAACAATGCCGACAAAATCAGCGTACAGTTGAATGACGGGCGTGAAGTGGATGCCAAGTTGTTGGGACGTGACGAACAGTCCGACATCGCCCTGCTGCAACTCAGCGATGTGAAAAACCTGACCGCGATAAAAATGGCGGACTCCGATCAACTGCGGGTCGGCGACTTTGCCGTGGCCGTCGGCAACCCATTCGGCCTCGGCCAGACGGCGACCTCCGGTATTATCTCTGCACTGGGTCGTAGCGGTCTGAACCTGGAAGGGTTGGAAAACTTCATTCAGACCGATGCTTCCATCAACCGCGGTAACTCCGGTGGCGCACTGGTTAACCTCAACGGTGAGTTAATCGGTATCAACACCGCCATTTTGGCGCCAAGCGGCGGCAACGTGGGCATCGGCTTTGCCATTCCGAGCAACATGGCGCAGAACCTCAGCCAGCAGTTGATTGAATTTGGCGAAGTGAAACGCGGCCTGCTGGGCATCAAAGGCAGTGAAATGACCGCCGATATGGCCAAGGCGTTTAACACCGACGCCCAACGCGGTGCCTTCGTCAGCGAAGTGTTGCCGAAATCTGCCGCCGCCAAGGCCGGCATCAAAGCCGGTGACATTCTGGTTTCCGTCGACGGCAAGCCCGTCAGCAGCTTCGCCGAACTGCGTGCCAAGGTCGGTACCACCGCGCCGGGCAAAACCATCAAGGTTGGCTTGCTGCGCGACGGTAAGCCGCAGGAAGTTTCCGTCACGCTGGACAACAGCGAAGGCGCCTCCACCAATGCCGAAACGCTTTCTCCGGCTCTGCAGGGCGTGTCACTGAGCAACGGTGCCATTCCAAGTGGTGACAAAGGCGTGAAGATCGATAGAGTCGATAAAGGCTCCGTAGCCGCGCAGATCGGGTTGCAGAAGGACGATGTGATCATTGGCGTCAACCGTCAGCGCGTTGAAAACATCACGACCTTACGCAAGGTGCTGGAAGCCAAGCCACCGGTGATGGCACTGAACATCGTGCGCGGCGGCGAAACCATTTATCTGCTGTTGCGTTAATCGGTAATTTGTTTAAAAACCGGGCTCGGTGACATACTGCGCCCGGTATTCTCATGCTATCCTCCGTGTATCTTTCATCTCACGTACTAAAACTCCATGTTTGCTAAGCTCTTGCGTTCCGTCGTTATTGGTTTAATCGTTGCCGGCCTGCTGCTGGTTGCACTGCCCGTGCTACGTTCTTCCAATGCTCTGTTCGCAGAAAAACATGACAGTACTCTTGACGAAACACCGGTCAGCTACAACAAAGCGGTGCGCCGCGCCGCGCCCGCCGTGGTGAATATCTACAATCGCAATATGAACGGTTCCGCCAACATACTCTCTCTGGGATCTGGCGTGATCATGAACGAGCGCGGTTATATCCTGACTAATCGCCACGTGATCAAGGATGCACAACAAATTACCGTGGTGGTGCAGGACGGCCGCCGTTACGAAGCATTGTTAGTCGGTTCTGACGGTTTGACCGATCTGGCGGTGCTGAAAATTGATCCGGGCAACCTGCCGGTGATCCCGATAAACACGGCTCGCACCGCGCACGTAGGTGACGTAGTACTGGCGATCGGCAACCCCTTCAATCTCGGTCAGACCGTCACTCAGGGGATCCTCAGCGCTACCGGCCGCATCAGTATGAGCACCACCGGTCGCCAAACCTTCCTGCAGACCGATGCCTCGATTAACCGCGGCAACTCGGGCGGCGCGCTGGTCAACTCGCTGGGCGAGCTAATCGGCATCAATACCCTGACCTACGATAAAATCACCGACGGGGAAACGCCGGAAGGTTTGGGCTTCGCCATTCCTATCGAGCTGGCCACCAAGATTATGGACAAGCTGATCCGCGACGGCCGCGTCATCCGCGGTTATTTCGGTATTCAGGGTAAAGAGATTATCCCCCTGCGTTCGTCCAATTCCGGCATCGATCGCCTGCAGGGCATTATCGTGACCGAAATTACGCCGAACGGGCCGGCTGGTAACGCCGGGTTCCATATCAACGACGTGATCATCAACGTCGACAACAAACCGGCGATTTCGGTGCTGGAGACCATGGACCAGGTGGCGGAGATCCGCCCAGGCACTGAAATTCCGGTGATTGTGTTGCGCGAAGGCAAACGCATCACCTTGAAAATGACCGTGGGCGAATTCCCGGAAGACAGCAATTAAAAAGGGCCCGGCAAAGCCGAGCCCTCAAGACTGCATTTTCGCCGGGGCATCACCCCGGCATCCTACAGATTACTCGCCTTTCACACGCTCGATATTTGCACCCAGCGCACGCAGCTTGTCTTCAATACGCTCATAGCCACGGTCAATGTGATAGATACGATCGACAACAGTCACGCCGTCGGCGATGCAGCCGGCAATCACCAGACTGGCTGAAGCGCGCAAATCGGTCGCCATAACCTGAGCACCGGACAGTTGCTCAACGCCGTGACAAATCACGGTGTTGCTCTCGATCTCGGCATGTGCACCCATACGGATCAATTCAGGCACGTGCATAAAGCGATTTTCGAAGATGGTCTCGGTGATCACACCGGTGCCTTCCGCGACCAGGTTCAGCAAGCTGAACTGAGCCTGCATATCGGTTGGGAACCCCGGGTGCGGCGCGGTGCGAATGGTCACCGCTTTCGGACGCTTGCCGTGCATGTCCAGACTGATCCAGTCTTCACCCACTTCAATATCCGCACCGGCTTCACGCAGCTTGGCCAGCACCGCATCCAGCGTATCCGGACGGGTATCACGGCACATCACTTTACCACCGGAAACCGCGGCAGCGATCAGGAAGGTGCCGGTTTCGATACGGTCCGGCAGAACGCGATAAACGCCGCCGCCCAGGCGCTCAACGCCCTCGATGGTGATGCGGTCACTGCCGGCACCGGTGATTTTCGCACCCAGCGTGTTAAGGAAGTTGGCAGTATCGACAATTTCCGGCTCACGTGCGGCGTTCTCAATCACGGTGGTGCCGGTCGCCAGGGTGGCGGCGCTCATGATGGTCACGGTAGCGCCAACGCTCACCTTGTCCATAACGATGTGTGCACCCTTCAGGCGGCCGTCAACGGAAGCTTTTACGTAACCTTCTTCCAGTTTGATCTCTGCACCCAGCTGTTCCAGACCCGTAATATGCAGATCAACCGGACGAGCGCCGATCGCGCAACCACCCGGCAGGGAAACCTGACCACGACCAAAACGAGCGACCAGCGGCCCCAAAGCCCAGATAGAAGCACGCATGGTTTTCACCAGGTCATACGGCGCGCAGAATTCGTTCACGCCGCTGGCATCAACGAATACGGAACCGTTACGCTCAATCTTGGTGCCTAACTGGTTGAGTAGCTTAATGGTGGTATCGATGTCCTTCAGCTTCGGGACATTCTGCAGCTCGACCGGCTCTTCCGCTAATAATGCGGCGAACAGGATCGGCAGGGCAGCATTTTTGGCCCCGGAAATAGCAACTTCACCGCTTAGGCGGGTCCGGCCCTGCACACGAAATTTATCCATTTGACTACTCTCTATTATCTAAACTGACGCTGCCCGCCCCGCTGGGCAAACAGCCTTAAAATCCGTTGAGTTTGCGGTCTCGCTGCCACTCTTCTGGGGTGTACGCCTTGATCGACAAGGCATGAATTCGGTTGTCCGCAATGTATTCCATCAGCGGTGCATACACCGTCTGTTGTTTCTTGACGCGGCTCATGGCGGCAAACAGCTCGCCGACCACGATCACCTGAAAATGGCTACCGTCACCGGTAACATGTGCTTCATCCAGTGCCAATGCTCGCATCAGCACGTCTTTAATCTCGTTATTTTCCATAGTATCCAGTTCTGCATCAAAAGGATCATAATCAGCCTGACATCTTAGTGGAATCAGACGTTTTCTTAAACTAAAGAAAAAGCCCCTGTGTAACAGGGGCTTTCTGAGGCGAAACCGTCTTTAACCAGCCGAAAGTAGGGCTAACCAGCGGTATCGACAGGCATTATTGCTTGCAGGTTGTACAGCGTGATCAAGGTTTTCAGGCGATCGCTGGCACCAGAAATTTTTAATTCCACGCCGTGCTGACGCTGCTGTTCACGCAGATGTACCAGCAATGCCAGCCCGGAAGAGTCCACACGCTGCAATTGCGTAACGTCGAGGACAGTTATATCCGCCAGCAACGTTTCCCGCTGTTCCCACAGCGGCAACAGAGTTTCCCGATCCAGTTCACCGCGCAGGATCAGAGTCTGCTGCTGCGATTCAAAGCTGAGTGCGGTCATCAGTTTTTCTGATCCAGCGTGATTGGACGCTGCGCCGCCGCCTGCAGTTGTTTGGTCAGGCCGTCAATCCCTTGGGTACGCAAGGTTGATGCCCACTCGTTTTGCTTGGTGGTAATCATACTGACGCCTTCGGCGATCATGTCATACGCCTGCCAGTAACCGGTCTTGCTGTTTTTGCGCCACTGGAAGTCCAGACGCACCGGCGGGCGACCGCCCTGGTCAATGATGGTCACGCGGATGGCGACGATATCGGCATTATCCAACGGCTTTTCAGGTTCAATCTGGTAAGTCTGGCCGTGGTACATCGCCAACGCCTGGCCGTAGGCCTGTTCCAGGTAGGCCTGGAATGCGGTGAAGTAAGCTTCACGCTGCGCCGGGGTCGCTTCTTTGTAATAACGGCCCAGTACCAGTGCACCGGCGTATTTAACCTGTACAAAAGGCATCAACTCCTGATGCACCACGGAACGCAGGTAGTTGGGATCCTGCTTGATTTTCGGCTGCTCGGTTTTCAGACGGTTAAAGGTCTTTTGAGCCGCGTCCTGCATCAGGCTGTAAGGATTGGTTTGATCGACCGCGTTCGCCAGCGGCGCAACCACCAGCAGGGCAACCATAAGTAAACGTTTAAACATGCAGGCTTCCTCTCTTAATGAATGGGGGCAGCAGGTTGCGGCGCAGTACCGGCAGCCGGGCTGGCAGCCGCGTCTCCCGCTTTATCTGCGTTATCCTGGCCGCCGCTCTTATACAAGAACTGGCCGATCAGATCTTCCAGAACCATGGCTGATTTGGTGTCTTGAATGGTACCACCGTCCTTCAGAATGGTGGTGCCCATATCCGGGTCTTCAAAACCGACGTTCAGTGCCAGATATTGCTCCCCCAGCAGGCCGGAGGTGCGGATCGCCAGTGAGCTGGTATCCGGTATCTGGTTGAATTTATCCTGGATATCCAGGGCAACGCGCGGCGTATAAGTTTTAGGATCGAGAGAGATATTGGCCACTCGACCAATCACCACGCCGCCGATTTTCACCGGTGAACGTGCTTTCAGACCACCGATATTATCGAAGGTCGCGTAAATACGGTATGTAGGTTCGTTACCGATCGACTTAATGTTTGCCACTTGCAGGCACAAAAACACGACGGCGCACAGCGCAATCAGCATAAATGCCCCAACCCAGATTTCACTCTTCTTCGTTTGCATCGAATCAATTCCCAAACATCAGTGCTGTCAGCACGAAATCCAATCCCAACACCGCCAGTGACGAATGTACCACGGTACGGGTCGTTGCCCGGCTAATCCCTTCAGAGGTCGGTACTGCATCATACCCGTTGAAGATGGCAATCCAGGTCACGGTAATGGCAAATACCACGCTCTTGAGCAGGCAGTTGAGCAAGTCTTTTTTCCACTCTACGGCGCCCTGCATCGCCGACCAGAAGAAGCCACCGTCAATGCCCTTCCAATCCACACCGACTATCGAACCGCCCCAGATACCAATTGCGACAAAGATCAGCGTCAACAACGGCATGCTGATCAAACCGGCCCAGAAGCGCGGTGCGACAATACGCCGCAGCGGGTCGACCGCCATCATTTCCAGGCTGGAGATTTGTTCGGTTGCCTTCATCAGGCCAATTTCGGCCGTCAACGCGGAACCGGCACGACCGGCAAACAACAGTGCCGTCACCACCGGGCCCAGTTCACGTAACAGCGACAGCGCCACCATCATGCCCAAGCTGGCCTCGGCACTGTAGGTGGTCAGCACCAAATAGCCCTGTAGCCCCAGTACCATGCCGATAAACAACCCGGAAACCATGATAATCAGCAGTGATTGCACGCCTACACTGTGCATTTGCTTGAGCAGCAACGGCCACTGTTTGCGCGGCTCGGGCCGCCCGACCAGCGCGCCCCACAGCATCAATCCGGCGCGTCCAAAGCTGGCGCTGGTGTTGATGCCACGGCGTCCTAACGACGCTAACGCCTGTAATAACATCAGCTTATTTACTCCCTAAACCTAACAACTCGGCCTGATAATCGCCAGCCGGATAACGGAAAGGCACCGGCCCATCGGCAATACCATCCAGGAACTGGCGCACGCGTGCATCAGGATTGTTCTGTAATTCTTGCGCCGTGCCTTCGGCAATCACCCGATGATCGGCAACAATGTACGCGTAGTCGGCGATGCTCAGCACCTCAGGTACATCGTGCGAAACCACAATGCAGGTGATGCCCAGCGCATGATTGAGCTCATCAATCAACTTAACCAGCACGCCCATGGTGATCGGATCCTGACCGACGAAAGGCTCGTCGAACATGATCATCTCCGGGTCAAGCGCAATCGCCCGCGCCAGCGCCGCACGCCGCGCCATACCGCCGGACAACTCATTGGGCATCAGCTCGGCCGCGCCACGCAGTCCGACCGCCTCCAGCTTCATCATTACCGTACTGCGCAAAATAGGTTCCGGTAAGCGGCTGTGCTCACGCAGCGGATAAGCCACGTTTTCAAACACCGTCAGATCGGTGAACAGCGCGCCTGACTGGAACAGCATGCTCATTTTCTTACGTGCTTCATACAGCTGATGACGGGACAACGCAGGAATGTCGTCGCCATCAAACCAGATCTCACCGCTGTCCGGTGCCAACTGGCCGCCAATCAGACGCAGCAGCGTCGTTTTACCAATACCGGACGGCCCCATGATCGCCGTCACCTTGCCACGGGGAACCGTCAGGTTGATGTCTTCGAATATTAGTCGATCGCCGCGAGAGAAAGTCATGTCGCGAACTTCGACCAGATTCTCTGCCTTCTGGTGCATGTTAATGGATCCTTTGCGGCTTATTTTTGCCAAATCTACCCGCGATGTTAAAGCAACGGGCGCAATGCGTCTCATCTTTACAAAAACTTACCGGCATTTCGTTACCAATGGTGCCATAGGTTTTACTTTTACGCGCCACCCGGTCAAAATTGGCACCATAACGAAAAAAAACGAAAGTGTTCATATATTAGCCGGGAAATCCCGTTGCTGCGGATTTTGCCTGCGCAACGGAGGGCAAAGCAAGATAGCCGAATTACGGCTTTTAACCAACGAACCGGGATAATTCCCAACAAAGGACCCTGCATGTTTCTCGCGATAGTTTTATTAATCGTTGGTTTATTTTTACTGGTGTATGGCGCAGACCGCTTAGTTTACGGTGCTGCGGTGATTTCTCGTTCACTTGGTGTGCCACCGCTGATTATCGGCATGACCATCGTCGGCATCGGCACTTCGCTGCCGGAACTGTTTGTTTCGACCACCGCCGCGCTGAACGGGCAGATAGATATGGCGGTGGGAAACGTAATTGGTTCCAACATCACCAATATTCTCTTGATCCTCGGCGTTGCCGCGCTGATCCACCCGCTGGCTGCACGTTCTGAAGTGTTGCGACGCGAACTGCCGCTGATGTTGGCGGTCACAGTATTGTGCGGTTTCGTGCTGATGGACGGCACGCTAAGTCGGCTGGATGGCGTGGTGCTGTTGGCCGCCGCCGCCATCTTCATTCTGCTGATGTTGAAAATTGCCCGGCTGGCACAGCGTGAAGGCAACGACAGCCTGACCGTGGAACAAATGGCCGAGCTGCCGCAGGACAGCAGCAACACCGTGGCGGTGCTGTGGCTGGTGCTGGCGTTTATCATTCTGCCGCTGTCTTCCAAAATGGTGGTCGATAACGCCACGGTGATCGCGCACTTTTTCGGTATGAGTGAGCTGGTGGTCGGCCTGACCCTTATCGCTGTCGGCACCAGCCTGCCGGAACTGGCGACCTCCATCGCCGGAGCACTAAAGGGTGAGGATGATATGGCGATTGGCAATATCATCGGCTCCAACATTTTCAATACGGTGATAGTGCTGGGTGTCCCCGCCCTGCTGTCCCCTGGCAGTGTCGATGGCGCCGCCTTCCACCGCGATTACTGGGTGATGCTGGCGGTCAGCATTGTGCTCACCGCCTTGTGCGTTGGGCGTAAACATCGCATCGGTCATCTGGCAGGGGCTCTGTTATTATGTGGCTTTATTGCGTATCTTGCGGTGCTGTTTTTTAACCCTTTCAGTACTTTCGGCTAAACCGACGAGCGGGAATGAGTATGTCGAACATTCAGTTGCAACCAGGCTTTGATTTTCAGCAGGCAGGCAAAGAAGTGCTGCAGATTGAGCGTGACGGGCTGGCTCAGCTCGATCAATACATCAATGCAGACTTTACCCGCGCCTGCGAGTTGATCGCCGAATGCACGGGTAAAGTGGTGGTCATGGGCATGGGCAAATCCGGCCATATCGGCTGCAAGATTGCCGCCACCTTCGCCAGCACCGGCACGCCTTCGTTCTTTGTTCACCCTGCGGAAGCCAGCCACGGTGATCTCGGCATGGTGTCTGCGCAGGATATTGTGCTCGCCATCTCCAACTCCGGCGAGTCCAACGAAATCCAGGCGCTGATCCCGGTATTGAAGCGCCAGCAAATCCCGTTGATCTGCATGACCAACAACCCGGAAAGCTCGATGGGCAAAGCGGCGGATATTCACCTGTGCATCAAGGTGCCACAGGAAGCCTGCCCGCTCGGCCTGGCACCGACCACCAGCACCACCGCCACCCTGGTGATGGGCGATGCGCTAGCCGTCGCCCTGCTGAAAGCCCGCGGTTTCACGCCGGAAGATTTTGCGTTGTCACACCCTGGTGGCGCTCTGGGCCGCCGACTGCTGCTGCGCGTGAGTGATATCATGCACAGCGGCGATGAAATTCCCCACGTCAGCGCCGATGCATCGCTGCGCGACGCGCTGCTGGAAATCACCCGCAAAAATCTGGGTATGACGGTCATCTGTGACGATCTGATGAAGATCGCCGGTATCTTTACCGATGGTGACCTGCGCCGGATTTTTGATATGGGTATCAATCTCAACGAGGCCAGGATCGTCGATGTCATGACGCTCGGTGGCGTGCGAGTGCGGCCGAACCTGCTGGCGGTCGACGCGCTGAACCTGATGCAGCAACGTCATATCACCTCAGTGCTGGTTGCCGATGGCGACCAGTTGCTGGGTGTGGTACATATGCATGACATGCTGCGCGCCGGCGTCGTTTAATTATGGAAGAGAACTCAATGAGTCTGGTTGAAACCTGCTACGGGCCTGTAGAACAAGACGTCATGGCGCGCGCCGGTAAAATCCGCCTGCTGATTTGTGATGTCGATGGCGTGCTGTCAGACGGCCTGATTTTCATGGGCAACAACGGTGAAGAACTAAAAGCGTTTAACGTGCGCGACGGTTACGGCATTCGCTGCCTGAAAACCTCGGATATTGAAGTGGCAATTATTACCGGCCGCTCCGCCAAACTCCTGGAGGACCGCGCAAATACCCTCGGCATTACCCACCTTTATCAGGGGCAATCCGATAAGCTTTTGGCCTTCCGCGAACTGTTGGATACACTGTCGCTAACGGCAGATCAGGTAGCCTATATCGGCGACGACCTGATCGACTGGCCGGTGATGGCCCAGGTTGGCCTGGCAGTCGCGGTAGCAGATGCACATCCTCTGTTGCTGCCACGAGCCCACTATATTACCCGCATTGCCGGCGGCCGCGGTGCGGTGCGCGAGCTGTGTGACATTATTCTTTTGGCTCAGAACAAGCTGGAGGACGCCAAAGGGCTGTCGATATGAGTAAAACCAAACTTTGGATCACCATCCTGCTGGCGGGTGATCGCATTGGCGCTGATTGGCTGGAACATGACTGATGTCAATGATGATGCCATGCCGGGACCGGCTAACAGTAAAGACCCGACTTATCAGAGCCAGCACACGGTCACCATAGTGTACAATCCGACCGGCAAGCTGAGCTATAAGCTGGTGGCGGAAGACGTAAAGTACTATGAGGCCGACGAATTAAGCTGGTTTACCCAGCCGGTGATGACGCTGTTTGATGAAAACGCGGTGGCCACCTGGTCAGTTCGCGCCGATCGCGCCAAACTGACTAAAGACCGGATGCTGTATCTTTACGGCCATGTCGAGGTGAACAGCCTGACCACCACCTCGCAGCTGGAAAAAATTAAAACAGACAATGCTCAGGTGAACCTGGTGACCCAGGATGTGGCTTCGGATGACGAAGTGACGCTCTATGGGACGAACTTCACCTCTAACGGCATGAAAATGCGTGGGAACCTGCGGGCCAAAACCGCTGAGCTGATTGATAAGGTTAAGACCAACTATGAAATTCAGAACCAACAAACCAAGCCGTAATCTGTTGATCGGCAGCTTGATTTTGGCCGCCAGCGCACCCGCCTGGGCGCTGAAGTCCGACTCCAGCCAACCGGTAAGCATTGACTCACTGAAACAGTCTCTGGATATGCAGAGCAACGTCAGCACCTTTACCGATAACGTGGTGATCAAGCAAGGCACTATCGATATCAAGGCAGACAAGGTTGTGGTGACCCGCCCAGGCGGCGATCAGAACAAAACTTATATCGAAGCCTTTGGCAATCCGGTGACCTTCTATCAGATGCAAGACAGCGGCAAGCCGGTGAAAGGCCACGCGCAGAAGGTCCGTTACGATGTGGCGTCGCAGTTGGTGACCCTGACCGGGAATGCCTATCTGGAACAGCTCGACAGCAACGTCAAAGGCGATCGCATCACCTATCTGGTGCAACAGCAGCAAATGCAGGCGTTTAGCGACAAAGGCAAACGCGTGACTACGGTTCTGGTACCGTCGCAGTTGCAAGACAAAAACGGGCAAAAGAAGAGTAACTAATCACTTATGGCTACACTCATCGCAGAAAACCTGGCGAAAGCCTACAAGGGCCGCAAAGTTGTTGAAGACGTCAGCCTGAAAGTGAAATCCGGCGAGATCGTCGGCCTGCTGGGGCCAAACGGCGCCGGCAAGACCACCACCTTCTACATGGTGGTGGGTATCGTTCAGCGTGATGCCGGGCGTATCGTGATTGACGAAGAAGACATCAGCCTGCTGCCGCTGCACGCCCGTGCGCGCCGTGGCATCGGTTATTTGCCGCAGGAAGCCTCTATCTTCCGCCGCCTCAGCGTGTATGACAACCCTGATGGCCGTGCTGGAGATCCGTGAAGATCTCAGCAGCGAGCAGCGAGCAGACCGTGCGGTAGAGCTGATGGAAGAATTCCATATCTCCCACCTGCGCGACAACCTGGGCCAGGCGCTGTCCGGTGGTGAACGCCGCCGCGTCGAGATCGCCCGTGCGCTGGCGGCGAATCCGAAATTCATCCTGCTGGATGAACCGTTCGCCGGGGTTGACCCGATTTCCGTTATCGACATTAAAAAAATTATCGAGCACTTGCGTGACAGCGGCCTGGGCGTGCTGATCACCGACCATAACGTGCGCGAAACGCTGGACGTGTGTGAACGCGCCTATATCGTCAGCCAGGGCAAACTGATTGCCCACGGCACGCCGGATGCTATTCTGGCCGATGAGCAGGTGAAACGCGTTTATCTGGGCGAAGAATTCCGCCTCTGAGTGCCAGCGCGTCCTGATGGACGACTGTTAACGGAAGTAGACTGAAGATTATGAAGCAAGGTTTGCAACTCAGGTTTAGCCAACAACTGGCCATGACCCCCCAGCTCCAGCAGGCTATCCGCCTGCTGCAGTTGTCCACGCTTGAGCTCCAGCAGGAGATACAGCTGGCGTTAGAGAGCAACCCATTGCTTGAACAGAGCGACCTGCACGAAGAAGTCGACGCCAAAGAAACTGTCGAAACCGAAGGTTTGGATACCCGCGAGGCGTTGGAACAAAAGGACATGCCCGAAGAGCTGCCGCTCGACGCCACCTGGGACGAAATCTACACCGCCGGTACGCCGTCCGGTACCCGCACCGATTACAGTGACGATGAGCTACCGGTTTATCAGGGCGAGACCACCCAGACCCTGCAGGATTACCTGATGTGGCAAGTGGATCTGACGCCGTTTTCCGACACCGATGCCGCTATTGCCACCTCAATCGTCGACGCCGTTGACGACACCGGCTATCTCACCGTGCCGCTGGAAGACATTCTGGAGAGCCTGGGTGACGATAATGTGACAATGGACGAAGTCGAAGCGGTATTGAAGCGCGTACAGCGTTTTGATCCGGTTGGCGTCGCCGCGCGCGACCTGCGCGATTGTCTGCTGGTTCAGCTTTCCCAGTACGCTAAAGACACGCCCTATCTGGCTGAGGCACGCCTGATCATCAGCGAGCATCTGGACCTGCTGGCTAACCACGACTTTCGCAGCCTGATGCGAACAACGCGCTCAAAAGAAGATACACTGAAAGAAGCGATGTTGCTGATCCAGTCATTGGATCCCCGTCCGGGTCAGTCGATCAACACCGGCGAATCCGAGTATGTGATCCCGGACGTGCTGGTGCGCAAAGTGCAGGATGTCTGGACGGTCGAGCTTAATAGCGACAGCATTCCACGCTTGAAGATCAACCAGCAGTACGCCGCGATGGGCAATAGCGCACGTAACGACAGTGACGGGCAGTACATCCGCAGCAATTTGCAGGAAGCGAAATGGCTGATCAAAAGTCTGGAAAGCCGAAACGACACTCTGCTGAAAGTTTCGCGCTGCATCGTCGAGCAGCAACAGGCGTTCTTTGAACAGGGCACAGAATTTATGAAGCCCATGGTGCTGGCAGATATTGCCCAGGCCGTGGAGATGCATGAATCGACAATTTCACGCGTGACCACGCAGAAGTTTTTGCACAGTCCGCGCGGCATTTTCGAATTGAAATATTTCTTCTCCAGCCATGTGAATACCGACAGCGGGGGCGAAGCTTCCTCTACGGCGATCCGGGCAGTGGTCAAGAAAATGATCGCGGCGGAAAACCCCGCCAAACCGCTCAGCGACAGCAAGCTGGCCACCCTGCTCTCCGACCAGGGGATCATCGTGGCACGGCGTACCGTCGCCAAGTACCGAGAGTCTTTGTCCATCCCGCCGTCCAACCAGCGTAAACAGTTGGTTTGACCTCTATTGAGAAGGAAGACATTATGCAGCTCAACATTACCGGACACCACATCGAAATCACCGAACCTTTGCGCGAGTTCGTGAACACCAAGTTCGCCAAACTCGAACAGTATTTTGATCGCATAAATCAGGTGTATGTCGTACTTAGTGTGGAAAAAGTGCAGCAGATTGCGGAAGCGACGGTGCACGTGAATGGAGGCGAGTTGCACGCCACCTCGGAAGACGAGAACATGTATGCTGCAATTGATAGCCTGATCGACAAACTGGCGCGTCAATTGAACAAACATAAAGACAAACTGAAACAACACTGACATTCTGGGCCGTTTCCGTCAGCGGGTACGGCTCAAACGTAGCCTCGGCCATCGGCGCGTTACCTGTATGGGTATCGCGCCGATAAGCCATCAAGGGTTAAACAAGGCGAAAAATCACCTCACAAGCCTCCTGCTTGCTGGTGTGGTTTTAAGTGAAGATGAGATGAACAACGAAACAATGCAATTAAGCTCGGTGTTAAACATCGAGTGCACCAGAAGCTCCGTCCATTGCACCAGCAAGAAACGGGCTTTGGAAATTATCAGCGAACTGGCCGCAAAACAGCTCAACCTGTCATCACAGGTAGTGTTTGACGCGGTTCTCACCCGCGAGCGCATGGGCAGTACCGGTATCGGCAATGGTATCGCTATTCCCCACGGCAAACTGGAAGAGGACACACTGCGGGCCGTTGGCGTGTTTATCCGTCTCGACCAACCTATCGCCTTTGACGCCATTGATAACCAGCCGGTCGATCTGCTGTTTGCCTTACTGGTACCTGCCGACCAATGTAAAACCCATTTGCATACTCTGTCGCTGGTCGCCAAACGCCTGGCCGACAAAACCGTATGCCGCCGCCTGCGTGCGGCGCAAAGTGACGAAGAGCTTTACCAAATCATCACCGAGTAACGCCCGGCTGGCGTGACTTCCAGCCCGGATAACGATACTGTTTAGCCACGATGGATCCCGGTTCGGACAGGGATCCTAAAGTTTCTAACGGTGGCGATAAACGCCACTGAGATGCCAGGGGGAGTTGCCACATGGTGCTGATGATTGTCAGCGGCCGTTCCGGTTCAGGGAAATCCGTCGCCTTACGGGCGCTGGAAGACATGGGTTTTTACTGCGTTGATAACCTGCCCGTGGTACTGCTGCCGCAGCTTGCCAATACGCTGGCGGAACGCAATAGCTCCGCTGCGGTAAGCATCGACGTACGTAACATGCCGGAATCGCCGGAAGTGTTTGAATATGCGATGACTCAACTGCCGGACAGTTTTTCGCCGCAGTTGCTGTTCCTCGATGCCGATCGTAATACGCTGATTCGCCGCTACAGTGATACTCGCCGTCTGCACCCGCTATCGAGCAAGAACCTGTCGCTGGAAAGCGCCATCGATGAAGAGAGCGACCTGCTTGAGCCACTGCGCTCCAGGGCCGATCTGATCATCGATACCTCAGAAATGTCAGTGCATGAACTGGCCGAAATGCTGCGTACCCGCCTGTTGGGCAAACGCGAGCGCGAACTGACCATGGTGTTCGAATCCTTTGGTTTCAAGCACGGTATTCCAATCGACGCCGATTACGTGTTCGACGTGCGCTTCCTGCCTAACCCGCACTGGGATCCGAAACTGCGCCCGATGACCGGTCTGGATAAACCCGTCGCCTCGTTCCTCGATCGCCACACCGAAGTGCACAACTTTATCTACCAGACCCGCAGCTATCTCGAACAGTGGTTGCCGATGCTGGAAACCAACAACCGCAGCTACCTGACGGTCGCCATTGGCTGTACCGGCGGTAAGCACCGTTCAGTCTACGTAGCAGAACAGCTGGCCGACTACTTCCGCTCACGCGGCAAAAACGTGCAGTCGCGCCACCGCACGCTGGAAAAACGCAAACAATGACGGTCAAACAAACGGTTGAAATCAAAAACAAGCTGGGGATGCACGCGCGCCCGGCGATGAAGCTGTTTGAGCTGGTGCAGAGCTTTGATGCCGAGGTGATGCTACGCAACGACAGTGGCACCGAGGCCGAAGCCAGCAGCGTGATTGCGCTGCTGATGCTGGACTCCGCGCAGGGCCGTCATATCGAAGTGGAAGCCACCGGCCCGGATGAAGCCAAGGCACTCGCGGCGGTGATCGAACTGATCAATTCCGGTTTTGACGAAGACTAAAGAGTCAGGTGCGCTACATGCAGCGCACCTACTTTACAACACATCATTCCTGCAGCTAGATCCGGCTTAAACAGTCCAGCGCCACCGCCTTGAAACTGTCGAAATTATCACTGCCCAACAGGCGACTCATCGAACGTTCGCGCACAAAGGTGACGAACAGATCGTAGATTGCCATCGCCTCTTCGTAATCGCTCTTGCTGATCGCCAGCAGGAAAATCACGTGGGCAATTTCACCTTCACCCCAGGCCACCCCTTGCGGCGCCAGCAGCGTCACCACGACGGTTTTTTTCGCCAGCAACCCCAGCGAGTGCGGCAGCGCGATCCCTTCACCCAGCAGGGTAGAAACAATCGCCTCGCGCTCGACCACTGAAGGGTAAAAATCTTCGCCAACATAGCCTTCTTGCTCAAGCTGGCGACACACCTGCTGGAATAATTCCGCCTGGGTCAGCGGTTCATTGACCAACATAAAATGCTCGGCGTCGAAGAACTTCTCCAGCATATAGGGCTTGGTACGATCCACCAGCACCAGTTTGCCGAGCTGTTCGAGCTGGTATTCGGTCGGGAACGGCGACATCACCACCACCGGCTTGTTCTTTTCGCTAACCCGCGCATTGGAAATAACGAAGTCTTCGTCGATATGGCTGAGCACCTCGTAATCTCGCAGTGAAACGATGCGCGTCATCACCAGTTGCGGGTATTTGCGTGCGATCTGCGCCTGGATCATCCGCACCGTCGAGTTACCGGTATCGCACACCAGCATCACCTGCGGGTGTCGCTCATAGCCGATGTTGTAATGCCGCTCCAGCCCAACGCCAATGTGCAGTACCAGATAACCGATCTCGTTTTCACTCAGGGTGTAGGGCGTATATTTCCCCCAGCTGGAGACCGCGGCCAGCGTCACGTCATAGGCCATCGGGTAGTGCTGTTTAATGTTCGCCAGCAGCGGGTTGGGGATATTAATCTGGTATTTCACCCGGGTGATCATGGTCTTGATATGGGTCAGCAGATCGGCACGCAGCTGCTTGTCACCCTGCAGATTGTAGTTATAGTGCGCGTTGATATACGACAGAATGTAATCCACCAGCGCTTCTTCATCGTCGGCGTTGATCTCGGTAGGTTGCACCTCCTGCACCCGCCGCGCAGCAATGTTCACCCGCAGGTAGGCCTCTTCCGCTATCGATATCTCTTTGCCACTGGCTTTACGCAGTTCCCCGGCCAGCCAGGTCGAAACCTTGCGCACCGCGTCATCCCCGTCCTCAACGTCAAAGTCCGGCAGCGGATAACCATCGGTAATGCGTTGCAGCGCCACTGCACAATAGAAAATCAGATACTGCTCACCTTCGTCCGTCAAACGAATGGCATATTGCGACAGCAACGGATGCAGCAAACCGGCAAAGGTCGTCACCTGCGGTTGACGCAGGATCTCATTGTTGAGCAGCGGATTTTCGGCATCGGCCAGATGCAGTTGGAATAACAGATCGGTCAGACAGGCGCGGAGCGCCATCTCCGAACCAAACAGCTTCATGCCGTAGCGCGGTTTGGTTTCAATGGTCAATTGGTAGTGCGCCAGACGCTCTCTTACCTCAGCCATGTCGTTTTGCAGCGTGCCACGGCTGACAAACCATTCATCGGCTAAATCTTCAAGTTTCAGAGAAAAGGCTGAGGTCAGAAAACGAATCAGCAAATAGTGCACCCGTTCCTGCGCGCTGCGTGGCGTGGCGTGTTTTTTACGTTCCTGATGTTGCAGGGCGCTAAACAGTACGGCGTCATCGACCTGCAGGCGATAACCCGCCCCACGGCTATGCACAAAGTGGGCACCATAGTTTTCCAGAATATCGTTCAGCGCGGTGATGTCGGCGCGCACGGTTCGGGTGGAAACAGCAAAGCGCTTCGCCAGCTCTTCCTGTGGCAAAGTCTCTGACTGCAAAGCATCAAACAGATAGGCCAAACGCGGGTAGGGAAATCGCACCATTCTCTTTCCGTCAATTAAGGTGCCCGCCTGGGGAATCAGGCGGGCAACGGGTTACTTCGCCACCGGCAAGAACACCATTTGCGAGGGGCTGCCCACCGGCGTATAGGCTTCAACAAAGCTGAGTTTGCCGCTGGCCTTATCCACGCCAAAGCGGGTGACGTTATCGCTGCGTTGGTTCATGGCATACAGATAACGCCCGTCCGGGCTTAGCGTCAGGGAGCGTGGATAATCGCCGCGCGTCCAGGTTTCCGCCACCGCGTGCAACTCGCCATCGCTGCCAACGCTGAACTGCGCGATGCTGTTATGTAGCCGGTTGGCAACATACAGATTTTTGCCGTCTGCGCTCAGAACCAGCCCGGCGGCAAAGTTGGTACCCTTATAATCGGCAGGCAACGAAGAAACGACATGTAACTGTTTCAATGTTCCTTTTTGGCTGTCGAAACGGTAGCTGGTCAGCGTCGAGGCCTCTTCATTCACCAGCAGCACAGTTTTGCCATCCGGGTGGAAGACAAAGTGACGTGGGCCGGCACCCGCAGAAGATGCGGCGATCCACGGCGGATCGTTGGGCGTCAGTTGACCACTGGCATCGTCAAAGCGCCACTGGTAGATCCGATCCAGCCCCAGATCGGTAGAAAACACAAACTTGCCGCTCGGATCGCTGGCGATCATATGCGCATGCGGCCCATTGTGATCGCTGATGGCAAAACTGCCTTCTACCGCGCCTTCCGGCTTACCGGCACCTGCAGGCCCTTGCTGTTGCTGCACCGAACTGGCGTTGCCCAGTTTACCGTCACTCTCCAGCGGGAAGGCCGCCACGGTGCCACTGACGTAGTTCGCTACCAGCAGATAACGGCCATTGGGTGTCGGATAAAGATAAACCGGCCCTGCGCCTTGTGAATCGACCTGATTAAGCTGCGTCAGGCTGCCATCGGACGGATTGATATGGTAGGCAATAATGCCGCCGTGCCTGGTGCCGTTAAAGTCCGCCACTTCACTGGCGACATACAGCGTCTGGCCTTTGGCATCCACGGTAAGCTGTGCCGGATTGGCCTGCTTGCTGACCAGCGTTCTGGCGCTTAACGCACCGCTGGCCGAGTCAACCTGCACCCGGTAAACGCCTTCACCGTTGGGATTGTAAGTACCGATATAAGCAAAATGAGATGACGTAGATTTCATTGCATCCTCAGCATGCAGCACCGGGCTGGTCATCGCCAGTAACGCCAGAGTTAACGCGGTGCGTAGGGTTGGTGACTGCCAGTTTCGCATAGTTATCCTTATGATAGATAGCGGCGCGGAATGCCCGCGCCTGTGGATACAAAGCCTGTCGCCTCCCTGCCTTACGTCATCCGATAATGCGTTTACCCGACCAGCTTTTTGGTGATGGCCAGCAGGGTTTTAACGTCCTGCGGGCGAGTGTTACCCGTGGCGGAATCGATGATGGAACTGTAGATATGTGGGATCACCCGCTTCACACCCGCAGCCAATGCGATCTCGACGATCGGCTCGAAGTTTTCCAGATCGATGCCGCCGGTCGGTTCCAGCATAAAGTCATGTTCGGCGCAGGCCTGGGCCACATACTGGTATTCTTCTTTGCATGCCAGCCCACCCATCGGGAAATACTTGATTGAGCTGCCGCCCATGTCTTTTAACAGGGCAATGGCGGTTTCCACCGGCACAATGCCGTCCGGTGCCGCTGCACTCAGCGGGCCGGTTGAGATTTTCACCCAGCCAACGCGGCCGGTAGGCGACACCAGGCCATTGACCACGCTGTCATTTTGGCCCAGCAGCGCGCGGCTGGCACCGACACCGGTAAACACCTGGTTTACGTGCTGTGGCTGCACCTGTTGAGAAATCAGGCTGACCATCGCCGATTGTTTCGGATCCCCCGCGCCCAGCCCCACCGACAGCGCATTTTCAATCAGCCGTGCATAGCGCTGCATGTCTGCCACCGCACTGTCGACGTCCGGGTAGTTCTTGGACAGAACGCCCACCAGCACATGCCCTTCCGCCGCCGAATAAATCTCCTGCGCATTGTCTTTCGAGCCGGCCAATACGTTGAGGCACACCCGATCGCGATAGTAGTTGGGTTGCAGCTTCATGCTTGTTTCTCCGTGAACAGATTTTTAATACAGGTGAAGACGGTCATCAGCTGTTGCTGATCAACGCTGCGTACATCCACTTCAATCTTGCCTTCGTTAGCCTTATAGCCACGGAAGTAGATGGCGATGGCGCCGGTTTTCAGCGCCTGCACGATGTCGTAGGTCGAACGCCCGAGTACCGCTTCGTCAAAGGTGATCTCTGCCCGTGCAATATCACGGCCGGCACTGTCCCAGACGGTTTTGGCGCTGATGCCGGTCAGGGTGTTCAGGCTGTCGATAAACGGCGTCATTCTTTCCACCATTTGCTGGCCGGTGGTTTTCTCCAACGTCAGATAGCTTTCGATCGCCTGCGTCAGGCCGAGGATGCCCTCTTTACCCACTTTCATCGCCCGGCCGATGCCGCCGGATTGCAGTTTCACCCACTCGACGTATTGCTTCTTGCCGATCACCAAACCGCTGGTTGGGCCTTCAATGGCTTTGGCGCCGCTGTAAATCACCAGGTCGGCCCCCATCTGGTAGTAGCACAGCAGATCTTCTTCCGCGGCAGCATCGACGATCAGCGGCAGGTTATGTTTACGTGCCACCACCACCGCCTGTTCAACGGAAAGAATGCTTTTCTGCACGCAGTGGTGCGACTTGATATAGAGAATGGCGGCAGTCTGCGGCGTGATGCAGGCTTCGAGCTGCTCGGCAGAGCACTCGTTGGCATAACCCGCCTCGACTACTTTGCCGCCACCCAGCGCGACCATGGTGTCGACCGGCGCGCCGAAGTTGACGTTATGGCCACGCGGCAACACGATTTCCCGCGGTACGGTAATCGGCGCAGAGTGCAAATTCACCAGCAGGTTGGCGTTGTCTTTGACGATCAATGCCGCTACCGACTGGGCGATACCTGCCGAGGCGCAGGAAACGATCACCGCATCTTCGACATTCAACAGATTGGCGATATAGGCCCCGGTCTTGTCGACCAGGTCTTTGATTTCAAAATAGTGATTCAGGCCGTAGTCAACCGCGTCAATGACGTCCTGACGCGGTGTCGACACGCCAAGCATGGTCATGCGGCCTGAAGTATTAATGACTTGTTTTAAATTATATTTTTCATAAATCGAAGACATGAGCGGCTTTCCCTTCATCGGTTAATAAGATTTCCCCGGCCACCACCGCGGCCAGCGGAACCAGCAACTGTTGGCCGGCTGCCGATTGCCCTTCTGAATCGGCAAACACCTGCGGCCCCTGGCGGAGATCAAACAGGGTGAAATCGGCGTCGCAACCCACTTCGAGCCGGCCCTTGTTGACCAGACGTAGGGCCGACGCGGCATTCTCAGTCACGCAGGCAATCACCTGCGGCAGCGACAGCCCGATGCCGAAGAATTTGGACATCACCGTCGCCAGGCTGTGTACCGGCCCGGCCATGCGGTTACGGCAGTAAATATCGGAACTGATGGTATGTGGCAAAATGCCCAAGGCTATCGCCTGCCGGGCGACCTCAAAGCTGAAGCTGGCGGTGCCATGGCCAACGTCGAGCAACACACCGCGCTGCAACGCACGCTGGATAGACTCGCGCAGCGTGCCGGCCGGGGTCAGGATGCGGTTTGGCTTGCCGTTATAGCAGTGGGTGATGATATCGCCACGGGTCAGCAGATCGGCGATCTCATCGAGATCCGGCGGGTTATTGCCGATATGCACCATCAGCGGCAACAGGCTATTTTCCTGCTGGATCTCTTTGGCGAGCACCAGCGGCCGGGTGCCGTTCTGGCCGACCACGCTGCTGCTCATGCGCGCCTTGATGCCGATGACAAAACCGGCATGTTTGTCGATCGCCTGGCTGACTTTCTGCTTGTCGATATCGGTCAGATCTGCCAGTTCATTCTGTCGCAGCAGACCGATATGCGAAATATTCAGGAAGGCAAAAACGTTGGTTTTGGCACGGCGCGTCAGTGCATAAAACGTATCGACATCGTCAGTGCCGGTGCTACCGGCGTCGACCACCGTGGTGACGCCACAGGCGGTGCCAACCAAATCCGGCTCGTCATGGTAAATCGGCGAAGAGGGGTAACAATGCACGTGGGAGTCAATCCAGCCGGCGCTCAGGTGGTGATTACCCGCCAGATCCCATTGCCGATGAGCGCGAACGTCTTCAGCCAGTTGCCCGACCGCGGCAATCTTGCCGTCCAGGACCGCCAAATCGACCAGTCGGTCATCCGCCAGTCTGGCGCGTCTGATTACTAAGTCATACATACTGCATCACTCCTTTTCAAGCAGGGGAGCGGCATACCGCTCCCCAACAATCACAGTCGCATTTAAGCGATGGCTACCGGGAAAATAGCCCCTAACAGCATCGCCCCGAGGATCGCCCCGCCGGTGATTGGCTTATTCCAGATATAGAACAGCAGTGCGCCGAGCAGTGAACCAATGCCAATCGGAATCGAGGCGGTCATCGCCGACAGGATGATCAACGGCCCCAGGAAACGACCGGAGGAGTTACCAGCCCCCATCATCACGTCCGCCCCGTAGGTGGAGTTGCTCTGGTTGATGGTAAATTTACGCGCCAGAATGATCAGGTAGCCAATCGCCAAACCAATCACCAGGCCGGTTACCAGCGAGGCGGCAAAGTTGGCAACCGGGAAGATAATGCCGGCCCCGAGCAGCAGTGCCGGCACTCCCAGGCCTACACCGGTCTGGATTGCACCGCCGATGTCCAGGATCCCCACCAACGAGCCTTCGATGATGCGCGCAAACAGGAAGCTGGCACCGAATGCCGCCACCGCGCCATAAACGCCGGTATCCATTCCGGCCCGCAGCATGGAAACGAAGGCCACTTCGTTAAAGGCACCGATGCCGTACAGGTAGTACATGTGCGTCCCGGCGAACACGCCGGACGAGAGCAGGCCGACAAAAATCGGGAATGACCAGTCGGCATACCAGAAGCCTTTTTGGGTTTGTTCTTCCATCATCCAGCGCCTTATTTACCGCTCAGGGTATTGTGAATGGCATCCAACCAGCCCGGCACGCCGAGGCTGAAGGATTCGAGGACTTTCATGTCGAAGCCGCGGAAGAAACCGCTCAGCACGAACAGCAGCACGATCACCGCCATCATGATCTTGGTGATTTTGTTCCAGCCGCTCTCTTCCACGCCTTTACCAATCAGGATGCCCAACACCAGACCCGGTACGGCGTTGCCCATAATCAGCTGCGCCAGGCCGCCGAAGATAGTGCCCCAGAAACCGGAACGACGCCCGGCGTCGATCGCCGCCAACCAGAAGATCACCGGCATCACGGTGTTCACCAGCAGGTTAGCGGCCGGCACCAACACTTTAATCGCCGTGACCTGCAGCGCAGCAGGCACCGCGGAGGCGGTAGTATTGAGGAAAGCCACCACCCAGCATGCCGATAATGCCGCAGGCGATAGCCATTTTTTTCGGGTCGTGCAGCGTTTGCGCCAGGTTGCGGTTTTTGACCATCAACGCTGCCGCTCCCCAATGTGGGATGATGCGGTGGTCAACGTCCTGCGTGAAGGCCCCGGCCGCCACGGAAGACGCCCAGGCGTTAAAGAAGAAGCCCAGACCGAATGAGAAATGGGAAGCCGGATCGCCCTCGCAGGAGTTCAGCTCGCCCAAAGTACGGAAAGCGCCCATGCCCTGGGTGGTTGGGGCATGGAACATGCGTGCGGCGCCGGCCCCTACGCCAACCCCCACCAGTCCGCCGATAATAAGCGACTTAAATAAGATGATTAAAAACATCAGTATACCCTTTGATTTATGCTAACGTTTTTATTTCGCGACGAAGACAACTTTTTCTGTATTGATGATTGTCACGTTCACGGTTATTTCCAGAGATACGGAATAGTTCTTTCTTTCCCGCGGCAGAAAGAAGAACAGAAACTTTTCTTTTGTTATTTTCTCTTCCGCTTTTAATACGCTGACATCCTGCGGTTCAATACGCAGCAGAATATTACTGGTGGATTTTAATACCGCGCCCTGGACATTGGCCAAGGCGGAAGCAAAAGCTTTCGCTTTGCTGTCGCCCTTACCCTCAACCTTTACCGACGTTGTATATTGCTCTTTCATTACGGATTGCCGTGTTTTTTAACGTAGGCCTCAACCAGCCTTTGCCCCAGTTCCTCTTTATCCATAAAACCGAAACCTAACACGGTGCAGCCTTCGTTAATTGCCGTCACGCCTTCATCAATCGAGCGCATGCCGTATTTGGCTTTATAGCCGTATTTGGTTTGAGCGGTAATTGCCCCTGCACCGCCGCTGCCGCAGAAAGAAATACCCAGCTGCGCGCCTTCCGCTTTCATCACGTCGCCCAGCTTCATGTCTGCCGCTACGCCTGGGATCACGATGGCTTTTCCGCCTGCATTTTCAATGCCCTGACCCACTTTCTGACCTTTACCCAAACGATCGCCAATCACTACGGTAATCTGACCCATGGTATTTCTCCTGATTAAATTAATTCGTTAACTGCTATTGGTTATTATCTTTTGCCACTTCAAAATGGACGGACAGCAAATAAGCCTCTTCGATCGGTAAAGTGGCAAACTGCCCCACTACCCGCTCGGCCATTTGCATTGATTCCGCCGAAATTTCATCAAACAGTGATTTATCGACTTCCGGTAATGGCTCGCCGGTTATTGATCGCAGCACCATGGCACGAATATGCGACTCCAGCATCTGTTGCTGTACCGCATTGGTATAAATACCCTCCGCGTTTAGCATCTCGGTAATACCTGCCAGCACCTGTTCGGTGATTGTCCCGGCTACGCTGATATCGGGTTGCTCACTATTTTCTATCGCAACAGATCCATCATTCACTTTTCAGTACCCCTAGATCCAAACATGACTCGGTCAATTGCACGGCATCACCTGAATAACCCGCCTTCTCTGATGCCTTTACCCTAACCCCGGGAAGATTTTCTGTGTAGCCTGTTTTTTTCCAGTTGGAAGTGGAAATTCAGTGACCGTCAGGGATCCATTTCGCAAAATAAGCATTTGCCAGATAATTCAATTAAATTACAAAAAGATAACGCCACAAACTGTTTCCAGTTCGCCCGGCGACGGTGAAAAGCTTCGTGATCGGGATCTCTTTCTTTTCCCCGCTTAACCGCCTACTATCGGTAAGACAATTCGACATCAACAACACCCCCGCTCCTCTGGCGCGGGGGTGTTGCTTTTGTGCTGTTTTTCCGAATTTATGGGCGCGTAACCTGACGCCCTTTGATTTGACTGGAGAGTGGAATGACCAAACCAACCATTACTATTAATGAGCTGGATGCGGAGCGCCTGGATGCGCTATTGGCACAACCGGCCTTTGCCAACACCGATGTCGCCACCGCGCTGAACATCGAGTTGGATCGCGCCGAAATTCTGCCGCCGTCCCAGATCCCAGCCAACGTGGTGACCATGAACAGCCGCGTGCGTTTCCGCGATCTGCATACTGCAGAAGAACACGTGCGGACGCTGGTTTACCCGGCTTCGCTGAAGGACAGCCACGAACAGCTTTCGGTAATGGCACCTTTGGGCGCAGCGCTGCTGGGCATGCACGTAGGTAACCAGATTACCTGGCAGTTGCCGAACGGTGAAGAAGCGCGTATCGAAGTGCTGGAACTGTTGTACCAGCCGGAAGCGGCGGGTGAATACCACCGCTAAGCGGTTATCAGGGCGGTACCCTGCCGCCCTTTCTGTGTCCTGCCTGTCCGAAAAAACTTAACGGAATTTCTTGTGGTTGGCGTCGCGGGTTTGCTTGAAACCCTGGGCGACCTGTTTGGCTTCGGCCAGCTTGCCCTGATTAGCCAACGCCAGCGACTGATCGATCTGGCCGATCAGCGTATCCAGCCCGTGGTGGAAATCTTTTATCTCTGGGCTATCGTTGGCTTTGTCTTCCATTTTTGGCGGCTTGCTTTGCTTGGCATCCACTGCCGCAGCACGCATATTCTGCAAGCTTTGTTTGAGGGTATCGGTGGAGTCGGTGCTCAGCACCTTTTTGTAATTGCCTGCGATGGTATCCATATCGTCGGCCAGATCGGCCGCGACCGCCAGTGAACTGGCACCCAGCAGTGCCAACGCCAACAGCGCTTTCAGTTTGTTCGACATGCTTGCTCACCTTCCAGTTATAGTTTTATTTGACCCAGGCTAACCATAGGCAAGAGGGCTGAAAACCGAAACCGAAGATTTGTAAGCAAGGTTAAAACGGGGAAGGGGGAGTGATGCGGCTGGCAACCTGAGCGGCCAGCCGTAAGCAGATTTACTGACCGGCGATTTTCATGTCCGGCAACAACACGGAACCACACTGGATGTTGCTGCGAGTTTCAATATCGCTGCCCACGCTGACGATATTGCGCAGCATATCTTTCAGGTTGCCGGCGATGGTGATCTCGCTGACCGGATATTGGATCTCGCCATTTTCCACCCAGAAACCAGCCGCGCCGCGTGAGTAGTCACCGGTAATACCGCTGACGCCCTGCCCCATCAGTTCGGTGACCACCAGACCGGTCCCCAACTGTTTCAACATGCCGGCAAAATCATTACCCTGACCGGCAATACGCCAGTTATGGATGCCGCCCGCATGGCCGGTGCTGTGCATGCCGAGCTTACGCGCCGCATAGCTGGTCATCAGCCAGGTTTGCAGCACGCCGTCTTTGACAATGTCGCGCCGTTGGGTACGCACGCCTTCGCTGTCGAACGGCGTGGAAGCCAGCCCCTTCAGCAGATGCGGATGTTCTTCGATGGTCAGCCACTCCGGCAAGATTTGTTTGCCCAGCGAATCCAACAGGAAGGTCGATTTACGGTAAACGCTGCTGCCGCTGATGGCACCAACCAGATGGCCGAACAGACCGGTCGCCACTTCAGAGGCAAACAGCACCGGAGCGGTCATGGTCGACAGCTTGCGCGGTGCCAGGCGTGACAAGGTGCGACGGGCACATTCCTGTCCCACCCATTCAGGACTTTCCAGATCGCTCATCGCACGGCCGATGGTATAGGCGTAATCACGCTCCATATCACCACCTTGCTCGGCGATCACACAGCTCGACAATGAATGTCGGCTGGAACAATAGCTTTGCAGCATGCCGTGACTGTTGCCGAACACCTTGATGCCATAGTGGCTGTTAAAACTGCCGCCTTCGGTATTGGTGATGCGCTTGTCCGCCGCCAGGGATGCCTGTTCGGCGCGGGCAGCCAGCTCGATACCGCGATCGGCGTCCAGCTCTGCCGGGTGGAACAGATCCAGGTCCGGCGCGTCAAACGCCAGCAGGTCTTTCTCCGCCGGGCCGGCATGGGGATCCACTGAGGTATAACGGGCAATGTCCAGCGCCGCCTGCACGGTGCGGGCAATAGCGTCCGGGCTGAGATCGGTTGATGAAGCGCTGCCTTTACGTTGCTGGTGATAGACGGTAATACCCAACGCACCATCGCTGTTGAATTCAACGTTTTCCACCTCGCCAAAGCGGGTGCTGACGCTGATACCGGTAGATTTGGTCACGGCAACTTCTGCCGCATCGGAACCGGCGCGCGCCAGTTCCAAAGCCTGTGAAACGGCCTGTTCCAGCGCCTTGCGCTGCTGTGCAACTTGAGTGACTACTTTCATCAATCTGCCATACTTAATCAGAAAATCGTTGAGAAAAGTGCCGTGGCGGCGTGGTTGCGCGTGGAGTCACGCGCAAAAATCATGAGATTTATACTTTTGAGTCTAACAGGAACCGCGTGGAATTTCGCATAAAGCAATTGCGGGGCATAGAAAGGACACTAAATCGGTGAGTTTGTCACTCAATCACCAACTTTACTGATTTGCCTATATTGGCGAGCATATTGATCAGTGCATCGAGAGTAAATTTGTCTGTTTTCTGATTTACCACGTCAGACACGCGAGGTCTGGAAGTATGCAAATGACGTGCGGCCTCTTCTTGACGATACCCTTCCCCTTCTATCCAGGCACTTATCTCTCCCATCAGCTGTTTTTTAAGCGCAATGAGGTGTTCAATCTCGGCGTTGGATTGCGCCTGTAATTGCCCTGCCTCATCGGGGGCAAACCCAAGATCAGCAAATACGTTGCCGCCTCGTGGCGTGACATGCCGGGAATGGGTATCAATTGGCTTGGTCATTTCTTCTTACCCCGCTCTTCTATCACCGCGTCATATCGCGTTTTGATAATCTGAATATCGTGCCGACTGGTTTTAGCTGTCTTCTTTTGAAAACTGTGCAAAACATAAATAACTTCTTTGAACTTAGCCACGTAAATCACTCTGAATGCACCAGCAAGTGCATATAAGCGGATTTCACAAACACCAGCACCGCACCCACTCATGGGTTTCCAACTGCCAGGTTCGACGCCTCTTTGTACTTTACTCAATTCAAACCCGGCAGCCTTTCGCGCGTCGGTCGGAAACGCTAATAGATCCACCAACGAGGATCCACGCCAGTCAATGGCCTTTTCACTCTCATCATCCATGAGCACCGCCTCCATTTGTATAAAATTTTATACTCACATGCTGATAAAAACAACAAATCAAAACGGCTGTCCGCTAATAAGGGCGATTTTTCGTCGCATCGGCAGCTATACTCAATCTGCTCTGGTGCGTAATTGGCGGGTTGCTGGACAACCTGTTAGGATTAGCCTCTTTTTAACGGAGCCTACCATGAACAAACAGCCTGAAGACTGGCTCGACGATGTCCCGGAGAACATTGACGAGGAAGATGACGAGATTATCTGGGTCAGTAAAAGTGAAATTAAACGTGATGCCGAAGCGCTAAAAGACCTGGGTGTTGAACTGGTCGAGCTGGGTAAGAACGCGCTGGAACGCATCCCGCTGGATGAAGATTTGCGCGCTGCGATTGATCTGGCGCAGAAAATCAAAAAAGAAGGTCGCCGCCGTCAGCTGCAACTGATTGGCAAGATGTTGCGCGCCCGCGACGTAGAGCCGATTCAGACCGCGCTCGACAAGCTGAAGAACCGCCATAACCAACAGGTTTCGCTGTTCCACAAGCTGGAAGCATTACGTGACCGCCTGGTAGAAGAGGGTGACGACGCGATCCCGCCAATTTTGGCGCTGTATCCGGAAGCCGATCGCCAGCAGCTGCGCTCACTGGTGCGTAACGCACAGAAAGAGAAAGCCGCTAACAAGCCGCCGAAAGCTTACCGTCAAATCTTCCAGTACCTGCGCGATCTGGCCGAGACCGCCGAATGATCGCCGCCGTCACCACGGGATGAACCCAGTTCATCCCCGGTGATGTGCAGGTTCACCGCTGCTTTCACGAATATTGAAACGCAGGCTGCCTTCCAGCTCTTCCTCCGCCTCTTCGAACAACAGGATTATCGCGCCAAAGCGACGTTTGCTGCGGGCATTGAGATGGGTAAACTCTATCTCCACCGGCAAACCGATGTCCACCGTCACCACGTCCCACAGCGCATCCAGATTGGCACCAAACGCCTCATCCAGCGCAAACTTTTGCGCGAAGTCGCGGTAAAAAGCCGGCAAATCGTTAATCTGATTAAAATCGAACTCTACTTTTGCCATCAAGCTCACTCCACCCGAATGAAGTTTTTATAATGGTCACGCGTGACAAAAATCAGGCCGTCGCTGGAATACAGCAAACGATCGGCGCCGCGCCGGCCGCATTGATAATTGATATCCGCCTCACGCCATACCCGACTGCGGGCCGAGGGCAGTTGCCCTTCACGGTTTGAGAAACGATCGCCGCCAATCGCTTTGCCCGGCAACACCGAACACAGATTGCCGTTACGTGCATCCCATCCCTGTTCACGCGCCTGCTTCTTGGTGATGTAATAGTCCGGCAGCCGCTGGTGCTGCTGCAGATAGCTCACCACCCTTTGCTGCTGCGTCAGTTGGTCAATACTCTGACCTTCGGCTACCGCCGGTACGTTGGCAATCACCCGATCGTTACTGCGCATTGCAGTAAAGCCGGCTATCACAACGGCGATAACGATCGCCACGAGGATCCGCTTATTCATTGCTGTCCCTGATTTATGGCCGACAGGGGCGCATCAACACCCATGCTGGTTGGATTTATAGATGAAAAGGATGAAGCAGAGATGACTGGCATGTAACGTTTTCACTTCAGGGAAAGCGCGCCGAACAACCTGCATCACCCGTTCAAGCTAATCATGCCATTTTGCAGCTGGTCAGGCACTCAGTGCAACTCTGAAACGGGGCTATCTCAGGCAAGTATAGCCCCGGCAAGAAAATTTGAGGTATCAGTCAATCAGGGCGTGACGATAGCGATACAGCATGTCGGCCAGACGTTTTACCGGCCCGGTAACGCTGAGCGGGGCCTGATAATCCACCAGCTTCTGCTGATAATCGTTCATTTCACTCAACAGCCGATCGTAATAATAAGCACGTTTTACCTCGTTCTTCGCCGAGACCATGTGGTCGGCGGTACTGCGGATCTGCTTATGGAAAGCCGAGAGCTCCTCGCTGACCGGGATCTCAGCCCGCTGCATACGCTGGTGAGCGATAATCAGGTTCAGCGCCAATCGGTACTTGGCAATATCGTTCGGGAACATCATCAGCAGCTGATTCAACTGCTGATACAGCGCAGGCAGGTGGTTTTGCTGACGGCGTGCGGCCTTGGTAGTCAGCGCCGATACCGCGCTGCCGACAAACTGGTTCAGCAAGGTGCGACCGGTACGTTCACGCGAGTTATCGCGGATCAGCAGCAGCACCATCAGGCCCACACAGCTGCCGAGGAACTGGCCGAGCGCGCCATCGAGGAACTGCGTGACGTTGAACTCCATCGGGTTGCTCAGTACCAGAATATTGATGGTCCCCGCCAGCAGGCCAAGCGAGCCCAACCGTCGTTTCTGCACTTCGATACCGATGAAAAACGCCAGCAGGCCCAGACTGAGGCACAGCAGTAAAATACTTTGCTGAGTCGCCGGCAGGATCACCATAAAGTACAGTGAGCCGACCGGGATCGCCGCCAGCATACCCAGGATAAAGTCCATCGCCACCATGCGCGGTGCCGGGGTGCGCATCGCCAGGGAGGTGATCACCGCAATGATCACCATAAAGCCGCTGCCGGAGGTCCAGCCGGTCCACAGCCACAGCAGGCTACCAAAGGCCGTCGCCACAAAGGTGCGCAGACCATTAATCATTGCGTGGTGTCTTTCCGCCGAGGTCGGTTTAACCACCACCTCACTGCTCAACACCCCTTCTTCTACCGAACTGATACTGCTGTTGGTGTGTACGCCTTTGGCCAGCAGCAGGTAGCGAGTGGCCGCCCCCACCCAACTGGTGATGGTCACTAACGTCTCGTCGGTACGGTTGGTGGTCAGCACCTGCCGCAACAACTTCATGCGTTTATGGATTTCCTGCGGCGTTTGGGCCGGAACCATCAGCAACTCGCGAACGTTTTCTTTCAGCGCATCCGGGTGGTTCAACAGGATTAAATAGGTCTCACAGGCCTGGGTAATCAACGTCAGCGAAAGCGTATGCAGCGCCAGAATGCGGCGATTCGCCTTTTGCCAGCGTGATGACTCCATCATCAGGTTGCTGCGCATGCCGTTCAGCGCTGTGGTGCTCTTCACCAAATTGCTCCAGGCGCGGTCGATATCTTCTTTCTCGGCATTGCTGATGCACATCTGCATCAACAGGTACTGATCCACCAGCAGTTTATCCACCGCCCGGTCGATATCCTGTTTGATTGAACGCGGCGAGAACAGCAAGTCTGCCAGCACGGCGCTGACGATCCCCAGCACGATCTCGCTGCAGCGCTCAATAGCAAACTGCGGCGCTTCCAGCAGATGCGCTTCGCTGCTGGCAACGGTGACAATAATGATTAGCGCGGTATAACCCGCCAGGCCCCAGGCATAGGAGTTTTCAACTTTAACCAGAGAGGAAATCCAGGTGCAGAAGCCGGCCCAAATGCAGCACAGCAGCAACATCACCACCGGCGCACGCGCCGTAGTGACGATAATCGCTATGCCGACAAAGCAGCCGATGAATGTGCCGATAATACGCAGCCAACCGCGATGACGAATAGCACCGGAAAAAGGCTCGCCGCCCGCGGCAAAGGCCGTACCGGCGGCCACGATGGCGGCGGTCATCGCCGACCAGCGTGGGGTTTCCAGATTGAGATGGAAGCCGACGAACAGCGCAAACACCACCGCAAAGCTGAGCTTGAAGGCAAATCTCAGCCGAATAAAGGTTGGGTTATTCATTAACCGAACTCACGCAGCCGATGCATCAAACGCACAAAAGGCGAGCCGCTGTCGGTAGCGCGGTCATTCTTACCGGTGATCACCACGGTAGCGGTGGTGCCAGCCGGGTACGGGTGCAATTGGTCTTTGTCGTCCAGCAGGATTTTTACCGGCACGCGCTGCGCCAAACGCACCCACTCCAGGTTGCTGTCGATCGACGCTAACCCTTTGCTGTTCACGGTGCTGCTGCTGTTGTTGACGGCGGCGGCCACGCTATCGACGGTGCCGTGCATGATGCGGTTACTGCCCAGCGGAGTGATTTCCGCACGGTCGCCCTTGTTCAGGCCATTGAGCTTGGTTTCTTCCAGATAGGCCAGAATGTAGAAGCTGTTTTTCTTCACCAGCGCCACGGCGACTGAACCCCGGGTGATGTATTCGCCGGCGTGCACGTTCAGGTTGGTGATCCAGCCATCGGCCGGTGCGCGTACCGTGGTGCGTTCCAGATCCAATTTAGCCAATTCACGGGTCGCTACGGCCTTCGCCAGCTGATGCTCTACGGTTTGCAAAACGTTATTCGCCTGGTCGATCTCTTCCTGCGACATCGCCTGCACGCCGAGGCGCACACGGCGGCCGGCTTCACGTCTTTTTTCTGCCGCCAGCGTCTGGTAGTAGGCGACATCGGCATTGGCTTCCGCCAGGGCCTGTTGGTAGCGCGGCTGGTCAATCACCAGCAGCACCTGCCCTTTCTTCACCAGTTGGTTATCCACCAGAGGGACATCGGTCAACAGACCGGTGACGTCCGGGGCGATCGCCACCACGTCGGCGGTGAACTTGGCGTCACGCGTCCACGGGGATTCGGTGTAGAACACCCAGGCCTTGAATATGGCTATGATCCCCAGCAGGACCAGAATCAGAGTGATCGCGATTCGGGTTATTTTTATTGAAAAATTTTTCACAGCGACCTCAAACGAAAAGACAGGTAATCAGATAGAACAAACAGCAGTACAGCGCAGTATTAAACAGCGCTGGATGCCAGACAAAATCGTAAATCCCGGTGGGTTGCAGCAGGCGGCGCAGCAAAAAAAACAGCGCCAGCGAGAGCAGCAACTCAAAAAATATCGGGGGAAACGACAGTCCGAAAATGACCATAACCGGAAGCAAACTCATCAATTTTTCCTTATTGTTCACTGCACCGGGCGTTAAGAACTCTATCCATTCACATTCTCTTTACATTTTAGCTGACACGCACCACAAATTCAGGCCCAGACAGGTCAGGAACCTGAAATAAGAGTAAACTCTGGAGCGTACATCCGCGATAGGGACTGCGAGGATATCGGAGGGATCGGCCACCATGGCGCTGCCGATCGCACTCGCGCGTTAGTAAGGTCTTTTCACCCGACCTGTTTATATTAGCGTGCTTACTATCAAGTCATCAACAATCTGTGATCTAAATCACTTTTAAGCCAGAGTGAATAATGGAAAGACTAAAACGGATGTCGGTATTCGCCAAAGTGGTTGAATGCGGGTCATTTACTGCGGCAGCGCGCCAGTTGGATATGAGCGTTTCATCTATCAGCCAGACCGTCTCCAAACTGGAGAATGAGCTGCAGGTCAAGCTGCTCAACCGCAGCACGCGCAGCATTGGCCTGACGGAGGCCGGAAAAATCTATTATCAGGGCTGTCGCCGCATGCTGCTGGAAGTCAGCGAAGTGCATGAGCAGCTGTACGCGTTTAACAATACGCCGACCGGCACGCTGCGCATTGGTAGCTCATCCACCATGGCACAAAACGTGCTGGCAACCATGACCGCAGATATGCTCAAAGAGTACCCCGGCCTGACGGTGAACCTGGTAACCGGTATCCCGGCACCGGATCTGATCGCCGACGGGCTGGATGTAGTGATCCGCACCGGCGCGCTGCAGGATTCCAGCCTGTTCTCCAAACGCCTGGGTTCAATGCCGATGGTAGTGTGTGCCGCCAAAAGCTATCTCAGCCAACACGGCACGCCGCTAAAACCAAGCGATATGGTCAATTTTTCCTGGCTGGAATACAGCGTGCGGCCAGACAGCGAGTTCGAGCTGATCGCGCCAGAAGGCATCAGCACGCGCATCTCGCCGCAGGGACGCTTCGTCACCAACGATTCACAGACCATGATCCGCTGGCTGAAAGCCGGGGCCGGTATCGCCTATGCACCGCTGATGTGGGTGATCGAGGAGATCAAACGCGGAGAGATCGAGATCCTGTTCAAAAACTACCATTCGGATCCTCGCCCGGTGTACGCAGTGTACACCGAGAAAGACAAGCTTCCGCTCAAGGTGCAGGTGTGCATCAATTACCTGACCGAGTACTTTAAGCGCGTGGGGGAAGTCTATCAGGGCTACCGCTGAGCAGCACACGACGCGCCAAGGCGCCAAGCACCAGTAATGCCAGCATGCCCAGCCCCCAGATTAACCAGACGGCGTACTTCGCCCAAGTGAGCAACAGTGGGAAAGACCCCGCCAGCCAGTTCCCCAGTTGCTGCAACTGCGGCAGCCAAGTGTCCAATAGCGCCTGTGGCACCAGGCTGAGCAAGCCGGTAAGCTGCGGTGCCAACTGTGCCGAACCGCTTTGCGCCAGCCCCGTTAACGCGGGCAACCAGCCCAATACGCCAGAAACGCCCCAGGCCAGCAGCGTCCATAACGCCATTACCGCCAACAGCACTGCCACACTCCATCCACGTTTTGTCATGGCTATCCCCCGTTAGCGGCCTTGCCGCATTGTTGGCAAAAACGGCTGCCCGGTGACAACGGCGCTGAACACCCGCTGCACTGTGCCGCCGCCGTCTCGAAAGGTTGTCCACAACGGTGGCAATAACGGGCACCGGGCTTGTTAGGTGCCTGACATTGCAGGCATTGTGGCCCCTGCTCGCCGTGCTGGTTATAGCGGTTACCATGGTGGCCACTGCGATACCCTGAGCGCTGGTGCCCACCGCCAAAATCGCCTTGTCCCAAGAGTTTTTTCAACAGGCTCATCGCGCTTCTCCTCTGTGCTTTATGCCAGGTTATAGAATAAAGCCTGGAGTAAACTCCAGGGTAAAGCGCGCCGAGGGGGATTTACGTTTAATTACATCGCTAAATCAGCAACGCTTTGATGTGGTTAGCAAAAAGCATTATCGGTCATTACCTCGCCCACCATCGGTGCGCTATGCTGCGGGGACCTCTCCCTGCATCAGGAATAACAATGAAAAAAATCATACTGGACTGCGACCCAGGACATGACGACGCGATCGCCATGCTGCTGGCCTGGGGCAACCCGCAGATCGATCTGCTGGCCGTGACCACCGTGGTGGGCAACCAAACGCTGGAGAAGGTCACCCGTAACGCGCTGGCCGTCGCACGCATCGCCAATATTACCGGCGTACCCTTTGCCGCCGGCTGCCCGCGCCCGTTGGTACGCCAGATAGAAGTCGCACCAGATATCCATGGCGAATCCGGCCTGGATGGCCCGGTGTTACCGAAGCCAACGCTGGCGCTGGAACCCTGCCACGCGGTTGATCTGATCATCGATACCATCATGGCTCACCCGCCAGGCAGCGTGACGCTGGTTCCGACCGGCGGCCTGACCAACATCGCCATGGCGGTGCGCAAAGAACCACGCATTGCCGAACGAGTGAAAGAAGTGGTGCTGATGGGCGGTGGCTACCACGTGGGCAACTGGAGCGCGGTGGCGGAATTTAATATCAAGATCGATCCGGAAGCCGCGCACATCGTGTTCAATGAAAAGTGGCCGCTGACCATGGTCGGGCTGGATCTGACCCATCAGGCGCTCGCCACGCCAGAAGTCTGTGCCCGCATCGCCGCTATCCAAACCGGACCAGCCAGGTTTGTCGGCGAACTGCTTGAGTTCTTTGGCAAGATGTATCAGCAGGCGCAAGGTTTTAGCGCCCCGCCGGTGCACGATCCTTGCGCGGTGGCCTATGTGATCGACCCCGAAGTGATGACGGTGCGTAAAGTCCCGGTGGATATCGAACTGACCGGCACCCTGACGCTGGGCATGACGGTAGCCGACTTCCGCGCCGCACCGCCGCCGGACTGCCACACTCAGGTGGCGGTGACGCTGGATCAGGATAAGTTTTGGGATTTGATAGTGGATGCGCTGGAGAGAATTGGGGAAGTGAAGGTTTAGGCTGCGGCTTGTAGGACAGGTAATGGTAAGGCGGTGGGCCGGGGGTGTTTGGATAGCCGCCCGGCCTGGGTTTATCGGGGATAAACTAGCGTTTTAATAATGTGGTTAATTGTTCATCCAACTGGCTAAGGCAGTTATCCATATATTCCGTGGTGACCTGCTCCACCATCGCATAATCACTGGCTTGCCACTGCGCCAACGATGCCGTTCGCGGCGTTGGGCTGCACTTGAACTGGTCGACGGACCCCCGACCAATTCACCTCAGGGTTGTTCAACTGCGCGGCTATCGCACCCAGCATCGCATGCGCCATCGCGTTGGCGGCCACGTTGTCATCACCGATACGCGCTTTGATCTCTCTCGCCAGATACGGTGCCGCGCCGCTCGCCAATGCACCGGCAAGATTGTTCCCCGCCAGCGCCTACAGTGCCCAACAGGAGATCACCGCCGCACCCGGGGTGATCCGGTTGCAACTGCGAGAAGATGGGGGATTTAGGATCTGAGAGCTACCACCTCGGCCATCGGTCGAGGTGGTTCATTAAAACGGAGAAAATAAAATACTCTTATTATCGCGATCAGCCTGATCTATTAGTGCAATCACAGATAATAGGTAATCATGAACATCTTGCTCTGATGATTCATCTTTCATCAGGTTATTAATCTCCTTACGAAGATCTGCAAGTTGCTTATCACTAAAAAGCTCCATGTCACAGTTAGATAACTCAGATAACAATGGGTATTTACAGTGATCATCCCTGATTAAAAAACTTTCATTCCCCTGAAAGTCTTCCAATGAGGCAATACTTTCACCAATAACTTTATCCCATAAGTAAACAATAAACATATAGTTACCTCACCACCGTCTTACCCGGGAACGTATTGACCAAATTACCTTTCTTATCAGTGATGACCGTCATAATTGACGTTGGCATACTGTTGTTCATTGCATCAACACCAATATTTTTCCCCATATCCACAGTACGAATATAGTTACCAGTAGATGGTGAGTATTGCACCGGTGTCTTCACAACAGTATCTGACTGCAAGACAGTCTTCAGTTCATCCTTCGTCATTGTGAAGTGTGATTTATTAGCTCCCCATTCACCACCATGTTTCTTCCAGGAGTATTCAAGCCCTGAGGCTGTCGAGCCATCACCATTTCTGAGGTTGACCCTTGACTGAACGATCGAGCCTTTCCAGACTTCCTTCGCGGTATTGGCCGCCACAGCTTCAGCCTTAGCCGCCGTCGCTTCTGCCGCTGTCTTACCGATACCCACCGCACCACCGGCACCTACACCACCCGGTACGATGGCTTCCGACATCTGGATACCGGCATTATTAAGGCACAGCACGACATTACCCGCACAGGTCTGTATCGCCACCTTGGCTGCTGCCGCTAGCTCCGGTGTCGCAGCGGCCAGAACGCCACCACCAAGCCCGGCTGGCAAAGCAACCATCAGCGCATCGTTCATCGCCAAACCTTTCTGGCAGGATGCTGAACTTGAGTCAGTGCTGCAAGACGCAATATTCTTGCCGTGTTCCTGCACGAACTTGGTCTGAGTTTCCTCATTCCCGCCCAACAAGTTATTCTCCACCGCATTCTTAGCGGCTTGCGAACCTGTCACGACCCCTGCGCTGCTGTCTGCAGCAAGACCGCCCGCCAGCCCTGCGGCCAGTTGGCTCAGCGCACTGACCTGCTGTTTCTCGCTTTCTGTCAGGTCCGAGATTTTACGGCCCTGGAACATCTCACTCAGTATCACCCTCGCTACCAGCTCGCCACCACCGGCACCTACCGCGCCGGCTACCGCCGACTGGTTGTTCAACTGCGCGGTTATCGCACCCAGCACCGCATGCGCCATCGCGTTGGCGGCCACGTTGTCATCACCGATACGCGCTTTGATTTCTCTCGCCAGATACGGTGCCGCGCCGCTCGCCAGTGCTCCGGCAAGATTGTTTCCCGCCAGCGCCTGCAGCGCCCCCGTCACCGCCTGTGCGGCTCTTTGTATATCGCTGCCGGTGCCGTATTCCTTCATCTCGGCTTGATATTCCGGCGTTTTACGCAACGCTTTCGCGTCCAGCCCCGGATGCTTATCCTTCGCCGCCTTCAGCCCATTAATATCACCCTGGGTGCGGATAACATCCATCGTCTGCCCGGCTATCTCACCAATCAGCTGCGCCTGCTTCAGCCGGTTCTGCTCTTTCTCCTTGTCGAATATCTGTCCGATACTGCCGTTGGCGTTATCGATATCGCGGCTGAGTTGATTAACGTCCTGCTGCTGGTTGGCCTGGTCCCGAATGACCACGCTACCGCCCGACACTGCCGCCTGCGTGGTGCCTTCTGCATGCCCTTTATTACCAGCGCCGGACAGGGCTGCGCCCGCCAGATTGGTTAGCAAGTCGGCCCCTACCGGGCCACCGCTGCTGATGCTGCCCCCCTGATGCTCGGCCTTGAAATCCGCCTGATTATGGATATCACTGAAGCCCAAGGTGCCGGTATCAAGGCGGTTTTTATCCGCCGTAGCCGTGCTGGCAATCACCGCGCCATCTAACTGCGTATGCTCGCCCACCTTAACATCATAGCCGCCCTTGCCGGCAAACAGACCGGTTTGCTCCTGCACGCTGTCATAATTACTGTGCAGTTTGTCACGACTCATGCTCAGGCTGGCGGAGCCGCCGGCACCGATGATGGCTACGCTGAAACCACCACTGACGCTGGTCTGTTTGGCGTCGTAATTATCGCTATCCTGCTGGCTTTGCAACGTCAGATTACGCCCGGCATCCACCTTCACCGTTTCGCCACTGGCCTGCGCACCCGACAACAGGGTATCCCTACCGCTATGCAGCGACAGTTTGCCGCCACTGTCTATCGTCGTTTCACTCCAGAACGTGCCATCGCCATGCTCACTGCCCTGGCTCTTGTTGGCATTGGCGAACACGCTCAATCCGGTCTGTTGCCCTACGCCAATACTGACGCCGATATTGCCGCCGCTGCTCTTGTTGCTGCCCTCGGTCTTCTGCGTATTGGCTGCGCCCAGCAGCAACACATCCCGTTCGGCATTCAGGGTAGTGTCGCCCCCTGCTTTGAGCTGGCTGCCCACCACGGCAATATCGCCACTGTCGGCCGAGTTACCCTTGCCGGTAGCCGTCACCTGCAAGTTATTACCGGCGTTGAGCGTCGAGCCAGTAACTGAGGTTTGCTCCTGATGCTGTTTCGACGACGATTTCTGTGCCCCCAGCGAGACACTGATACCTACCATGCTGCCTTCTTCGGTATCGGTATTGCCGACTTGTGCCAGTTGCCCTGCCTGAACGGCCTGCACGCCAGATAAGGCTGCTTTGGTGCCCTGCAATGCCGCCAACCGACCATCAGTCTCCTGCTTCGCTTGCTGGGCCGTCGTTACCGCCGTGTTGATGGCGCTGCCAACCGTGCCGGACAAGGCGAGGCTCAGACCACTTTGTTTCTGTTCAAAGGTTTCATCACGACGACGGATATCCTGACCCGGATCGATTTGTACGCTATCTCCCGTCACCGACAGGTTCTTATCCGCAATCACGTCCGCGCCGCCGATATGCGCCTTGCCGCCGGCCACGATATTCACGTCGCCACCGGTAGAGCCAATGGTGCTGACGCTCTGGCTTTGGGTGGTGCCGTCTTCGTTCAACTGATGACGTGAAGATTTGCTGCCGAAGGTCACGCCGATGCCACCGCCGCTGAACATGCCGCTGGTTTTTTTCTCGTTCAGCCGATAACGGGATTGCTCCTCGGTGGCTGCCACAATGTCGACGTTATTGCCCGCCTGCAGGTTTACCTTGCCGTCGCCGACCACCGTCGAGCCTTGCACCTTGAGATCGTTACCGGCATTGAGTGAGACATTGTTCCCGCTCAGTAGCCCGCCTTTCTCGCGGGTGGCGTAATCCTCTTCTACCGTATGGGTGGTGGTTTTGGACATCAGGCCTTTTTTGACCTTGGTCTCTTCAAAGAAGCTATAGTCGCTTTCGGTGGCGCTGTTCAGCGCGATATCACGCCCGGCACTCACCGCCACGTCACCGCTGGCCTGGGCCTGGGTGGCGTTAAGGGTCGCGTCCCGTCCGGCCTGAATGCGCGTGTCGCCACCGCTGGCGATTTCAGTGCCCTGCTGGCGTATGGACTCATTCACCCGCTGTTGGCGACCGCCGTGGCTTTCCTGATATTCCCGGCTTTGTTGAGTATTGAGGTTAACGTCACGCCCGGCGCGGAGTTCAACGTCGTTATCCGCCACCAGCGCCGCCGCCTGCGAATTCAAATCGCGACCGGCCTGCAACTGCAGATCCCCACCGCTGGTGAGGGTGCTGCGCGTCGCACCGCTGCTGATGTGTTCGCTACCGTCGGTTTTCTGACGGCTCCCCTGTTCGGCGGTGTTCAGATTGATGTCACGTCCGGCTGTTAATGCCGCATCACCCTTGCTGCCGATTTGGCTGGCAACCAGGTTCAGATCCTGCCCGGCGTTGACGTTTAGCGCCCCACCCGCGCTGATTTCAGTGGCCAGGCTGCCATGGGTTTCACTTTCTTTTAGCCCACCTCCCCAGCGGCCGCCGTCTGACTTATCGACGCGAGAAGTGTTATTGGCAAGCAGGTTGATGTCGCCGCCCGCCCGCAGATCCATTGCACCACCAGAGGTAACCTGCGCCCCGGTAACATCGATATTGTTACCGGCCTGCATATTCAATGTATCTCCGGCGCGGATCACGGCGGTATCACCGACTTCGGTACGCGACAGCGTCAGCGATTGGCCACCCAGGGTACCGGTGGCATCCCACTGGCGGGCCTGGGTTTTATTGATAATGCTGCCGTCCTGGCTTGCAAGCGCCACCCGCTGCCCACTGATGGTCGAGCCGATATTGCTGATATCCCCAATAGCGTTCAAACTCAGCCCATCATTAGCGTTGATCATCCCCTGATTAAGATTGCTGATGCCTGCCTGGCTGTTGACGTTCAGCCGCTCACCGCCCTGCAGCGTGCTGGCGTCGTTACGGATGTTGCCACCGTTCAGGTTAACCTTGTTGCCCGCAATCACGCTGCCGCTCAGCGGGGCGACGTCAGCTTTGGCCAAGTACAGTTTTGGTGCCAGCACCGTCTGGCCGTTGACCGTCACCTTCTCCCACCAGACGATGCTGTGCTCCAGCTGTGAAACCTGTGCCGGTGTCAGGCCGATGCCAAACTGCAACTTCAGGCCGCTCTGCGCCCGTGTCGCGTTGTCGATTAACTGCTGCATCTGCGCCAGTTCGGATCCGACGCCGTTAAGATAGCGCTGACCGGTCTGGCTGAGCATCGCGTTGCTGATGTAACGGGTATCGAACGCCGCATCGCCCAGGAAACGGTAGTCGTAATCGGGGTTTAACTTTAAGCGGTCGAGGAAATAGGCCGAGCCGATAAACGGCTTCTCGTTGGTGAAACGGCTGTCGCTTTCACGCGGGGCCGCGCCCGGCTGTTGGCCCAGCATGGCGTAGAGATCGTTGAACAGGCTGTTGTCCAACTGGCCCAGGCCGTCCAGTTTGGGATTGGTGGTGATCAGATAGGGGCTGTTCGGGTCTTCGGTCACGACAAAACGACCGTTGCCACCGGTTGGCAACGGGTAATCCGCCAGATTGTCTTTCCACTCCGGCGAACCAAACACTACGCTTTGATCTTTCGCTAACGCCTGCTGTTCCACGCCGTTGACGGCATCGGGTTGCTGCAGGCTATCCAGCGTTGGCCGCGCCAGAGTGTGACTGAGGCTACCGGCGTTCGGGGTCACAGTGGTATTGCTGATATCGTCGGTAAACTTGGCGTTGACTGCACCGCCAGCCTGGAGCACTGAACGATAAACACCGTCGTCGGTGCGTTCAGTGCGCACTTCTCCGCTGGCTTTATAGTGGATATTTTTGTCGTCGATTTTCCCTTTGGCGTAATTATTGATTGCAGAGACCGCGGACACCTTCGGCGTATTATCCGAGCCCGGTAACGGCGGTTTTTGATAGGTATAGGTTTGATAACGTGTTTCTGTACCCGCAGCCCATGACTGGTTGTTCAGCGTGCTGCCGGTGAGCGCAATATCCCCATCGGCCAGAATATCGCTGGCCAGATTATCCAGCGTCGTGGCATTCAGCGTCATGTTACGGCCGGCGGCAATGCGCGCCGCATCGCCCGAGCTGCTGACCGTCACCTTGCTGGTCGACAACGCCAGCTCTTTGGTCGTGGCATACGGCGAGGCGTAGGTATACGTCTTGTACACTTCACGCGCAGCATCCCCCGCCATTTGACGCATGGTCTCCACGGTGTAATAACCGTACTCGTCATCGTTAAAGAAGCTCAGCGGAATGCTGGCCGTGGCCCCGTTCAGCCAGTCGTATTTTTTGGTCAGATCTTCCTGCGTAACCGAGGTTTTCAGCCCATCACGCTGATTAAGCAGATGCGCGGTTTTGATCTGAATATCGCCGGTTTCGGTCTCGATGGTGCCCGAGGTGTTGACGATCTGGCTGTTGGCCTTGCCGTCGGCGTCTTTCTGCATCCACAGTTTGTTGGCTGCCAGAATGTCGCCACGCTGGTTGGTGATACGATCAGCCAGCAACTTCATATCGCCGCCGGCGTACAGCATGCCGCTGTTGAGTAATGAGTTGGCGGCACTCAACAGCAGAGTACCGGCGGTGCCGATAAAGCCGTTGTTGCTGATGTCGCCACGGCTCAACAGCTGCACCAATCCGCCCGACTGCAGGCTGGCGGCGGCGTTTTGAGTGAGCCCGGCGGCTTCGAGGCGCATTTCTCCGCTGCCGCCACGCAATGAACCGGCGTTGCTCAACTGACCGCCGCTGCGAATATCCACACTCTGGCCCTGAGTGGTACCCTGCAGCAGAATATCGCCGTCGCTGGTCAGAACCAGCGCTTTGCCCACCGCCAGGGTGCCGCTCTGGGTGAAGGCGTCTTTCAGTGTCAACGTCATGTTGCCCAGCGCCACCAATTGGCCGTACTGATTCAGCAGGGTGCTGGCCAGTGAAATATCGCCGCCACTCAATAGCTTGCCGCTGTTCTGGTTATCAATCTGCCGCGCTTTGAGGCTCATCTGGCTTGTCGCCAGCAGCGTGCCGGTGTTATCCAGGCTGTCCGCCTTCAGTTTTAAATTACCGCCCTGCAACGTCCCTTTGTTATTCAGAGTATCCAGCGTGAGCTGGTTATCGCCGGAGGTGCTCAATGTGCCGCGGTTATCCAACGTCGTGCCGGTGAACGTCAGGCTGTCGGCCTGCAGCAAGCCGCTGTTGTTCAGCGTCGGTGCTTGCAGACTCAGCGCACCACCTGCCATCAGGTTACCTGAGTTGATCAACTGAAGATCCAACTGCAGCGCACTGCTGCCATCACCCTGCAGATCCCCGGCGTTATTGAGCTCTTTAGCCTCCAGCTGCAACGTCCCCAGACTGCGCACATTGCCGCCGGCCAGGTTATTGAATATGCCGCTTAGCTTGGCCTCGAGGCTTTTTTGCCCCTGCAGCCTGCCGCTGTTGGTCAGGTCTGCAGCGCTTAACTTCAATTCTTCTGCCTGTATATGACCCTGGTTGTTCAAGGTCAGCGCCGTCAGGTCCGCTTTGCCATTGGAGAAAATCTTGCTGCCGAGATCGGCATCAAGATCGCCGCTCAGATCCAGTTTGATCCCTTTGCCCGCCTGCAGCGTACCTTTATGATCCAACTGCCGCGCAGTCAGCGTGATACGATCCCCCTGCCATAATCCGCTGTTATTAACCGTCGCCGCCTGGGCCGTTAATTCGCCTTCGCTGAGCAGCTTGCCCCCAGTAGCGTTGGTCAGATCCTTAGCCAACTGCAACGCCAGCTTTTGTACGCCGTGCAGGTTGCCGGTGTTGTTCAGCGATTCGCTTAACACCAGATCCAGCGTCTGGGCACCCATCAGCCCACTGTTCACCAGGCTATCGCCGCGTAGCTCCAGCCGTTGGTCAGCCAGCAGATCCCCCTGCTGATCGAGCTGTTTTACCTTCAGCGTGGCGTTCTCAGTGGCCTTCAGGTGTCCGCGCTGCTTCAGCGAGTCTCCGCCCCAGTCAATATTGCGCGCGTCTATTTCGCCACTGTTATCCGCCGTGGCGGCAGAAAACTTCAAATCCTCCAGCGTGTTGAACACGCCGGCCAGCTGCGCGTCTTGCGCAACCTTGAGCTTCATGTCCTGTTTGGACTGGGTGCGGGCGCCGGCGGTAGACAGCAGTTTTTTTGTCTCTATCGTCAGGCCAAGTTCACTGGAAAGCAGCCCGCCGAGCCGTACATCATCGGCGTTGAGGGTGATATTGCCGTCGCTCAGCAGCGATGAACCCAGCTCGGTTTTCAGAGAGCCGGTGTGAACAAGGGTGACACCCTGCTTGCCGCTGGCGCTTCCGGCCAGTAAAAATTCACCCGCCTGTACCGTCAATGGGCCATCGGCAAGTAGTGAGCCCGCGACATTAAGCCTGTCGCGTACCCGCAGTTCGAGTTGTTGTTGGGAACCGATCGCCCCCTTATTGTCGACACCGTTGGCGGTGATGGTCTGCATTCCCCCCGCTTGCAACTGCCCAAGGTTAGCGAGTTGGTTGCAGGTCAGGTTCTGCGTGCCCTGAGCCTGGATCAGGCCGCTGTTGGTCAGATTCTGTGTCTTAACACGGCTGTCGCGATTGGCAGCCAGCTGGCCAGCGTTGGTCAGATGATTGGCCTGCAACTGCAGATCGCGTCCAGCGGTCAGGGTGCCCTGCCAGTTACCGTCGCCGCTGAGCGTCAGGTGGATATCACCTTCGGCCGTCAGGCTGCTGTTTTTATCGCTGCTCAGGCTGGCAGCATCCACTTGCAGGCGGCCGTCCGTATCGGCTTTGCCCGCCTGCAGTTTGCCTGTGGCAGTCAGTTGCATATCCCCTTTGGCGCTCAGCGTGGCCTGACTCATGGCAATATCGCCACCGCTATTCAGGGTAAGCGCCTGCCCGGCCTTGTGGTTGCCGCTGAGCGTTATTCCCGCCGCAGTGGCATTCAGACCGCCCTGCGCCAGGGTTTTATTCAGTCGCAGTTGGCCATTGGCATCCAGCTGAATATCGCCTTCACGCGCGGTGAGGTTGCCGAGGTTGACCCCGACCCCTTTTTCACTGGACACCAAATGAATACGGTTGGCGTACATACCGCCAAGGGCGCCGGTGTCGATGGCCACCTTGGGCACGTCGCCATTACCGGCGATCGCCGTGGCCTTGCCGGTAGCGTCCACCCGGTTAGCCCCGAGCGTGATGTTGAGATCTTTGGCATACAGTTGAGCGTTAATCTCGGTAGCGCGGGCGATCAGGGCGAATTTGTCGCTCTTGCTGGCGTCCAGCCCCTTGCCCTGAATGGTGATCGCCCCTTGGGTGACTTCCAGCGCCTGCAGCTTGCCGTCGGCACCCAGCACCGGTTTGCCGGTGGTCAACGTCGCGTTAGGGGTGTTGATAAAGCCGCAGCCGTCGCAGGTGATGCCATAGGGGTTGGCGACCATCACGCTGGCCTGCTTGCCTGCCACCTCCAGGTAGCCCTGAAGCTGTGAAGGGTTCGGTGCCACCACTTCGTTGATGATGCCCTGCGCTGCCTTGCCGGCCTGCAGGTTGGGGTTGTTCTGGATCAGGCCGCCAAGCTGGCTCTGGTTGAGCTGCCCGGTGGCGTTGTTGAGGATCATCCCCTCTTTGCCGACGTTGAAATCGTTGTATTTGTTATGGGAAATACCGGCCTGATTCGGCGTGGCAATGTTGACCACCGGCACGCCGTTGGCGGCCTGATCGACACGGGTATTACCTTCGGCCACGTTAACGCCTTCGGCCAGCGCCGGCAGCAGCGGCTGCCCGGCCAGTAACATGCACAGGGTGTAGCTCAGCAGACGCTGAGGGGTATTAAGCGGTTGATTCTGTTTACGCTTCATCCTTGAAACCTTCCTGTACAGTAGCGTTAAAGTACGATATTCACCCGGTAGTAAACCGAAACCCGATCCGGCTTCAACCAGTCGGGATAAGCCAGCGGCCAGCCGACGGTCAGTTGGCTGCCGAAATAGCGCCCGCGGCTGCCCAGCCCCACTGCGCCGCCCCACAGCGTGCCGGAGGCGTTAGCATCCAGCTTGTCACGCTGTAAATAGCCACCATCGAGCGCCGCCAGGGCGTTGATGCTGCCGAGGTACGGCAATGTCACCAGCGTGCGATTGACCTCGTTACGCCAGTAACCGCCCTTGTCACCGGAAAGGTATTGTTCCTTGAAACCACGCACAGAGCTTTCTCCACCTATCGTCAGGCGTTCGCTGCCGTACAAACGGTGGTTACTCCACTGGCTGTAAAGACTGGTGAGATAGGTCCAATCTTGCGTCAGCGGCAGGTAGTAGCTGCCGGAAAGCGAAAGTTTGTGAAACTCGGCCCGGGGCGCTTCCTTGATTTTTCCGCTGTCATTTTCTGCGCCCAACCAGGGGACACCACGGCTGTAGGCCGGGTTCAGGGTAGCGAACCCGCCCAGCAATTTCTGGCTGTGGCTGACCCCCAACGTCACGCTGGTCAGCTTGCGGCTGCTGCTTTCCAGCCGGGTATCGTTGAGGTAATTGCGATTGATGCGGTGCGTCAGCCCCAGCGACAGGCCGGTTTTCATTTCGCCGTCACGGAACAGCACCCGCGAAACGCCCAAACGATGGGTCTGGCTGTCACCGCTGGAGCGCCAGTCAAAACCCTGGTTATTGAGCGTGGTCAGGTAATCGTTGTAGGAATAGTTGTAATCCAGCGTCCAGTAGCCGTAGGGCAGGCTCACGCCGGTTTGTACGCTGCGTGCGTTGTGATCGTTGGCAAAATCACTGCTGCGGGCGCCGGCGACAAACCATTGGTCCGCCAACCCGAGCAGGTTATTGCCGGTCAAGGATCCGTTGATCTGCCCGGTCCCGGTGCTTTTTTGCCCGCTGTTGTCGAAACCCAGCCCGAGCATCAGCGGAAATTCGGGTTTGGCGCTCAGGTTGACCACTGAGTAACCCGGTTGGCTGCCGGGCAGGATTTCTATCTGCACCGGTTGCTGACGCAGGCGGTTGATCTGCTCCATGCCCTGCTCGATATCACGCAGGTTAAGGATTTTGCCCTGCAGGCCCGGGAAGGCCATTTTCAGCATCCGATCGTCCTGCTTTTCCAACTGAATTTTCTCCAGCTTGCCTTCCAGCACCAGTAACCGCAGTTCGCCACGCGACAGATCCTGCTCGGTCAGAAATGCGCGGCTGGTGATATAGCCACGGCCGATATACCAGTCGGAGATCTGCTGCACCAGCGTTTGGATTTGCCCCAGATTCAGGCATTGCTGCAGGTAATTCTGGGTGAGTTTACGTTGCGCGCTGGCAGGCAGATGCTCGGCGCCTTCCAGTTGAATACGGCTGATGGTGAAGCAAGGGCCACCCGCGTTGGCACTGGGGGCCGGGGTTGCTGGCAAGGTCGGCGTCAGGCTGCGTTGCAATTCCTGTCGCTGCTGCTGGTTTTGTTCCAGTAATTCGCGCTGCTGTTGTTGGATCGTGTCGCGGTCCGCCGGGCTAAGCAGGTTAGCGCCGGTGGCGGAAGAAAAGAAAATGCACAGCAAAGCAGCCGAAAGCCGTTGAGTAACTGAATCCATTCAGAAGACCATCCGTGTGTTTTTTCAGCATTTTAACGACAGGACGGGGAATGTAACAAGGTTGAATCATTAGCCAATGAGGTAGTTCAGGCCGATTGGTAGAGAAAATACCTAAGCCAAACCGCAGAAAATCACCTGTAATAGTTAAATATAATTCATTGATTCGCACGAAAAGGAAAAAACAGTGGATCGCTCTTTATTTCAGCTAAACCCAAAAATTGCTGCTAATGCGATGAGCGCCGCAAAACAGAAACTGATAGGGGCCGTGAACCGGCCCCTGGAAAGTATTACGCGGTACCACCGACGGTCAGGGTGTCCAGTTTCAGGGTCGGTTGACCAACCCCCACCGGCAGGCTTTGCCCTTCTTTACCGCAAACGCCGACGCCTTTATCCAGCGCCAGATCGTTGCCCACCATCGAAATCTGCTGCATCGCCTCAATACCTGAGCCGATCAGCGTGGCGCCCTTCACCGGCTTGGTGATGCGGCCTTTTTCGATCAGGTAGGCTTCGGTGGTGGAAAACACAAACTTGCCGGAGGTGATATCCACCTGGCCGCCGCCAAAGTTCGGCGCGTACAGGCCGTATTCAACGCTGGCGATGATCTCTTCCGGCGTAGACTTGCCCGCCAGCATGTAGGTGTTGGTCATGCGCGGCATCGGCAGATGCGCATAGGACTCACGGCGGCCGTTACCGGTCGGCGCAACGCCCATCAGACGCGCATTGAGTTTGTCCTGCATATAACCTTTCAGGATACCGTTCTCAATCAACATGTTGTACTGGCCCGGTACGCCTTCGTCGTCGATCGCCAGTGAACCTCGTAACCCCTGCAAAGTGCCGTCATCCACCACCGTACAAAGCTCTGAGGCCACCAACTGACCCATCTGGCCGCTAAACACCGAGGTACCGCGACGGTTAAAGTCGCCTTCCAGACCATGGCCCACCGCTTCATGCAGCAGGACGCCCGGCCAGCCTGCGCCCAGCACCACCGGCATATTACCGGCTGGGGCTGCAACGGCAGAAAGGTTAATCAATGCCATGCGCACCGCTTCTTTGGCGTAGGCGTCGGCACGGACTTCGCCATCGGCGATTTCCAGGAAATAGTCATAGCCGAAACGGCCACCGCCGCCGCTGGAACCGCGTTCACGCTTGCCGTCTTGCTCCACCAGTACGCTGACAGACAAGCGCACTAATGGGCGAACGTCCGCAGCCAGAGTACCGTCGGTGGCCGCCACCAGAATTTGTTCATACACGCCGGTGATACTGGCGCTAACTTCCTGCACCCGCTTATCAGCCGCGCGGGCTACCTTGTCAATGCGGTGCAACAGGGCGATTTTCTCTTCCCGCGGCAGGCTTTGCAGCGGATCGAGCAACGGATACAGCGCCTTATGGCTGATTTCACCCAAGGTATGCACCTGACCATTACCGCTGTCACGCACTATGCTGCGCGCGGCATGGGCGCTTTGCTGCAAGGCGTTCAGGGTGATTTGATCGGCATAGGCGAAGCCGGTTTTCTCGCCGCTCACGGCGCGTACTCCAACCCCTTGGTCGATATTGTAAGAGCCATCCTTGATGATACCGTCTTCAATCACCCAGGCTTCGTGGTAGCTCGACTGGAAATAGAGATCGGCGTAATCGAGGCGGCGTTCGGCCAGTTGCCCCAGGACGGAAAACAGATCCTGGTGGCTCAGCTTATTGGCAGCAAGTAACTGCTCACTGACAAACGTCAGGCTCATAATTTTTTCACTCTTTAATGGAGAATTTGTTGTCAAACGGCGCCGTCAGCGACGTCTGGAATCGGTTGTGTTGCAATACCGGCATTTGCTCGCGAATGGTTTTGAGGCCGGTTATATCGACCCGCACTTTCAACGCCGATACCGCATCGGGGTTTTCAGCCAATACCTTGCCCCAGGCATCCACCGCCAGCGAATGGCCCCAGGTGCGACGAGTCGGGCCATGGCTGCCAACCTGTGCCGGCGCCAGGATCACACACTGGTTTTCTATCGCTCTGGCGCGCAGCAAAATTTCCCAGTGTGCCTCACCGGTCACACGAGTAAAGGCCGCCGGTACGGAAATCAGTTCAGCGCCCTGTGCCCGTAACGCCTGGAACAGCGCCGGGAAGCGCAGATCGTAGCAGATGGTCATGCCAAGCCGCCCGACCGGGGTATCCACTACCTGGAGCTCTTGGCCATGCTGATAGGTATCCGACTCCCGATAATGGCCGTGAGAGTCGTTAATGTCCACGTCGAACATGTGCAGCTTGTCATAGCGCGCGCGGATCTCGCCCTGGTCGTCGAACAGCAGGCTGCTGGTGGTGATCAGCGCAGGATTTTCACGGCTGACCAACGGCATCGACCCCACCAGCAGCCAGACGCCATAACGCCGTGCCATCTCGCGCACCGCATTCTGCAGCGGCCCGTCGCCCTGGCGTTCAGCATGTTCACGATAAGCCGCAGAATTGGCGAACAGCAGCGCGTTCTCCGGCGTCATCACCAGTTTTACCCCGGTATTGAGCTGCTTAATCTGCTGTTCAATCTGGGCCAGGTTATCACGCACCCGATCGCCACTGCACAATTGTAACAACGCAACGTTAGCATTTCTCATGACGCCTTATCCTCCTTTGGCTTACGCAGGACCTCGTTGACCTTCGGCTGGTCCAAATCGCCGCTGATGTGGTAACGAATCAGCGAGATCTTACTCCACAGCGGCCCCAACACCTGCGAGGCAGCAAACACCGCCGCGCCGACAATCGGGTTAATCACGAATGCCGTCGCCACACCGACAGTGGTCGAAATGGCCGGTGCGACCACTGCTTCCATATCAATCCGGCGGCGCGCCAAATCGACCTGTCCGCTCATGGCGATATCCGCCGCCAGTCCGTCAACCAACAGGTTATCGGTATGCATTATGCCATCTTTCAGCCACGCGGTGCTGCGGATGGAGTCAAAGTAGAAACCTTTGCCGAAGGTATCACTGAAATCGAACTGCAACTTACGCAACAGGGAGTCGACACTGACCAAACGCAACAGCTGGCCGGCACGTCCACCGCCCATGCTGTCGATCTCACCCTTGCCCATATTGACCTTCATCGCACCGCTGAGGGTACTCATCTGCGGTTTCCACGGCGTGCCACGCCAGTACAGATCAAAATCAATGTCATAAGGCGCGCCTTTCAGCGGCGTGGTGATGCCGAAGAAAGCGGCGGTTTCATCAATTTTGCCACCCAGCAGTTTGCCTTTCAGCGAGCTGCGTTCTTCCTGGGCGTTCTGCTTCCACAGGCCGCTGGCGGTCATGCGCCCTTTGCCGGTATCGACCAAGCCATGCTCCAGGGTCAGGGTATCACCCTGATTGGCCAGATCCGCCTCCACCTTGCCGAGGTTTTGCCCCATCATCCAGCACGACTTGCAGCGCAGCATCAACGACGGCCAGTCACGGAAAGAAACCTTTTCTGCCGCGGCCAGCGGGTTGGTCGCCGCCGCCGCCGTCCCTTTGACATCGCTAAACTGCGGATTGTAATAAAGATAATTGATATCGGCACGCCACGGCCCACGATCCGTCACCCGCAGACTGCCGTCAACTTCATCGCCCTTGGCGCTGACCAGGGTGCCGCCGAGCTGTTTCTCGGCCGACAACGTCAGCTTGTGCCAAGCCTGACCGCCCAACAGCAGCTGCGGTGTTTTCAGCGCTACGGTGGTTGGGAAGTTGAAGCCGCCCACCTGGCCCGAGCCACCGCCTTGTTTTAACGCCGGTGCCATTAACCCCAACCACTTTTCACCGTCCAGTGGCGGCAGGTTGAGCGTCAAAGATTTACCGGCCGGTAAAGGTGGCGTTCCACCGCCTTCGGTTTGCCATGCCGCTCGTGCCAGCGTCACCTGCTGTTTGGCGAAGGTCCATTCGCTGTTGAAATGGTTCTGCTTGCCGGCGCTACCGGTTAGCATGAAGCCATTCAGGCCACCTTTCACTTTTACACTCAACGGCAGTGGCTCACCCGCCGGCTTATCCAGTGGAGAAGGTAAGTGACTGCTTACTTTTCTAAGGTCCGCATCAACGCCGATGTCATAGCTGGCGTTGCCCTTATGCGGCAAGGTAATGGCAACCTGCCCCTGCCACGGAGCACTGCCGCTCAGCGCATCGGCCACTTCCTGTGGAATTCCCGGGAATTTGCCCGGCTGCCAGTCAGCCTTCAGACCCACATTGACCTTGTAGTCACTTTTACCTTCCAGCGTATTGAAATTCACCGCAACCGGCTGCCCGAACCAGTTGGCCGACAGGCTATCACTGGTCAGGTTGCCGTTATCGAAGCGGAACTTGCCGCTGACCTTTTGCAGCTCACTTTCGATCGGCTTAACCAGCAGTGAGTTGTTGTTCAGCGCCACCTCGCCCGTGGCGCGCACCAGCTCGCCGTTCAAGGGGATATCGAGATGTAAGCGCCCACTGACATTACCACCAATCTGCAGCTCATCCAGTGCGGCACCCAGTGAATCATGCAGAGGTGTCTGCTCGAAATAGTCATGGATTTCCTCACCCTGACCCGCCACGTCAGCGTCAACCAACAGGCGCTCTTTCAGGTAGTCCGGAATGATGGCGGTAACATTTTTGCCATCGACTTTACCCAGTTTGGTCTGCGGAGCATTCATCCACAGCCCTTCATTGGCAAAATCGAGATCGATGGCCAGATCGGTCAATGCCGGCCAGTCCGGTTGGAACTGGAAGGTCGAATGGCGCAGCGGGACAAATACCTCAAACTGGCCTTCATGTTTACGGTAAGGGAAGTGCTGCGGGTCACCGTTGTAGAGCAGCGTGGCGTTATCCACCTGCCCGCCCTGAATGGCACCGCTGAGGTAGTCCACCAGGTGCTTGCCCATCAAGGGTTCCGGGAAGTAACGCCAGGCGTCTGCGGAATCATACAGGCGGATACCGGCCAGAATGCTCAGCCACGGATCCCCTTTGGCCGGCTGCTGGTAGCGGAAATCACCGTTCACCCACAGCGATTTGGCTTTCACATCCAGATTTTTACTCGCCAGCTCCCAGCCCTGTGGGTTGTTCAGCCAGGTTAACGCACCGCGCGCGCTGCTGACTTCCAGCGGGGCGCGGAACATGTCGCCGTACGGTAAGGTGCTGTCGTTGAGATCAAGCTGCAGACGGCCATTTTCTACACCGCCACTCAGCGCGCCAGAGAAATGATTTATCCCCGGCAACAGCTTCCACGGCTGCCAACTGACGTCCTGCCAACGGGCCTGGAAACGGGTTTTTTCCGGCTGTTTCAACGGAATATCCAACGCCAATGCATTGACCTTGCCTTGCGGTTGCAGGTCGTTCCAGCGCTCCAGCACGTCCGGGCTGAGGAATGAGAAGGTCGGCAACAGCGCAGACAGGCGTTCAAGCTGAATGTTGGTCGCTCGCACGCGTAGCTCTTCCGTCTGCCCCGGCCCCATAAACTCGGTATTTTCCGGCAGCCACAGCCCGGACAGCTTGCCTTGCGGCCAGGCCTGGCCGTCGGTGGCCAGGTTGAGCTGCGGCACCTCGACTTGCCAGCCGGTCCCCTGGCGGCTGAGCGTCAGCGCCAGATTGTCCACGTCCAGCCGGTGCTGTTGTTTGCCCACGTTCCAGTTGGCCACGCCCTGCTTTAACAACGCACTGCCGCCGGCAATTTCACCGTTCTGTATTTGTAGCCAGGCTGCCAGGCTAAAGTCGGCGCTTTCCAGGCCGGTATTGGCGCGTAACCAACGGGTGAACCAGGGCTTCATGTCGATATTATCGGCCTGCATATAGACCGTACCCACATTCAATAAACCCTGGTTATCACGCAGGTCCATGCGCAGCTGTACCACACCATGCTGGCCATTCAGCGTCGACAGGCTAATCTGCCCTTCGGCACGGTGGCGATCGCGGCCGTTAAGCCAGGTTAGCTGTGGAACCTCGAATTCGGCGCGCGCACCGGCAGGCGTAAGGAAGGAAAGGCGGCTGTCACGCAGGTTGAAGTGATCGACCTGATGCAGCAGCAAATCGCTGATTTTACCCGGCTCGATGGTGCTGCCCTTATGCTCTTCGCCACCCAAAGTGGTGTTGAGATCGAACTGGAGTTGGTAGAAGGTGAGATCGCGGAACTGCCAGCGCCAGTGCAACAGCGACTGCCATACGTCCAGCGCCAGGGTAACGCGTTCAATACGCAGATTGCTTTTGGGCAGCGTGGCGCGCACGTTGCGCATTTCCAACTGCGGGCCGAAGGTTTCCCAACTTCCCTGCATAAAGTCGATCTGCACCGGCACGCCGGAGAGGCTTTCGACCTTGGCCAACAGTTGCGGGCGGTAGTTGTTCAGTTCAGGCAGCGCCAAACGCAGCCCGCTGATCAGCAACGCCACGATGACAATCAGACTGGCGCCTGTAGCTAACAAAATCCCAGGCAGTCGCCTCACGCAGTTCTCCTTGCTTCCGCTGCCTGGCAACGGGATATCTATGCATGGGAGGCCCAGCATGCTGGGCCCCACCAATACCGGACTTTGGCCGCCAACAGGCGGACTACATCATGACAACGTCAAATTGTTCCTGGCTGTACAAGGGTTCGATCTGCACCTTGACCTGTTTGCCAACAAAGATTTCCACTTCGGCCAGCGCATGCGACTCTTCGCTTTTCAGCGCCTCACCCACCGCCGCAGAGGCGTAAACCAGGAAACGATCTGAATCATAAGCATGGTGCACGCGCACAATTTCACGCAAAATTTCGTAGCACACGGTTTCCACAGTTTTCAGGGTGCCGCGTCCATGACAAGTAGGACAATCATGGCACAGCACATGTTCAATGCTTTCGCGCGTGCGTTTACGCGTCATTTCAACTAAGCCTAGCTGAGAGAAGCCGTTGATCGTGGTTTTTACCCGATCTTTACTCAGCGCCAGCTCCAGCGAATGCAGCACCCGACGACGATGTTCGTCATTATTCATATCAATAAAGTCGATAATGATAATGCCGCCCAGATTGCGCAGCCGCAGTTGGCGGGCAATGGCCTGGGTCGCTTCGATATTGGTATTAAAGATGGTTTCGTCGAGATTGCGATGGCCGACAAAGGCGCCGGTATTGATATCCACGGTGGTCATCGCTTCAGTCTGGTCGATGATCAGGTAGCCGCCGGACTTCAGCTCAACCTTACGCTCCAGCGCACGCTGGATCTCGTTTTCGACATCATACAGATCGAAGATCGGCTGACTGCCGGTGTACAGCTCCAGCTTGGCGGTAATATCCGGGATGTACTCACCGGTAAATTCCACCAGCAGATCGTGGGTCAGACGCGAGTCCACGCGGATCCTGTCCAGTGCCGCACCGGCGAAGTCACGCAAAATACGCTGCGCCAGCGCCAGCTCACCGTACAACTTGTATTTGGTCTGGTTGCGCTTTTTACGCTCCATCACCTTGGTCCACAGGCGCTTGAGGAAGGCGGCGTCTTGCGACAGCTCTTCTTCACCAATGCCCTCTGCCGCGGTGCGGATGATAAAACCACCCAGTTCATCGCAGTAACCGGCGACGGCTTTTTTCAGGCGATCGCGCTCGGCTTCACTTTCGATACGCTGCGAAACGCCAACGTGCGCCGCCCCCGGCATGAACACCAGGTAACGCGAAGGCAGGGTGATGTCGGTGGTCAGGCGTGCGCCTTTGGTGCCTAGCGGATCTTTCACCACCTGCACCATCAAATCCTGCCCCTGGCGCACCAGCTCGGCAATATCGCGCACGTGGAAATTTTTCTGCTCATCACCGGCGACACATTCGGTGTGCGGCATGATATCGGAGGCGTGCAGGAAGGCCGCTTTGTCCAAGCCGATATCGACGAATGCCGCCTGCATACCCGGCAACACGCGACTTACGCGCCCTTTATAAATATTGCCGACAATGCCGCGCTTGGATTCGCGCTCGATATGGATCTCTTGCAGGATGCCGCCATCAATATAGGCAACCCGCGTTTCAGACGGTGTGATATTAACCAGTAGCTCAGCTGTCATGCCTTCTCCTCAGAGCCGGTCGATAATGGCAGCGCCCATCAACCGGTTCTTACATCACGTAATGCGACAAAATTACTGAGCAGCTCATGTGTTTCGACCAACGGCAAGCCCATCACCGCGTGATAACTCCCGGTTATCGTCCTGACGAAACAACCACCCTTTCCTTGAATTCCATAGGCGCCCGCTTTATCCATCGGTTCGCCCGTTGCAATATAGTCGCAGATATCCTGTTGTGACAGGTTGCGGAATGTCACGTCTGTCACCACTAGTTGGCACAGAACATCATGGCGATCGGCGATTGCCACCGCGGTCATCACCTGATGCTGTCTACCCGACAACGCCGCCAGCATTTGCGCCGCATGCGTTTCGCTTTGGGGTTTTTCCAGCACCCGGCCATTGAGCACGACAATGGTATCCGCGCCCAGCACCGGCCAGTCCTGCTGGGCCAGCGCCACGCCTGCCCTGGCCTTATCCTGCGCCAAACGGCGCACATAGACTTCCGCAGCTTCCCCTTCCTGCCGTTGTTCTTCGGTATCCGTCAGGATAATTTCAAACGCCACCCCCAACAGGGTCAGTAATTCACGTCGACGGGGAGAGCCGGAGGCCAGATAAAGCGAAGTCATTGATATACCCTTACTGTACGGCGAACTGACGGCGGATTTTGCGCATCAGCAGGAATAACCACGGCCACAGAATGCCGTTTACCACACTACTCCAGAACACCTCTGGGCGGAAAGAAACGTTGATCACTAAAAACTCGGCCCAGAACACCACAACATCCATCGCCAGTGACAATAGCACGACGATCAGCGCCTGTTGCCAGAGGGCCATGTTGCGGAACAGTTGGAATTTGAACGCGACCAGATAGGCAATGATCCCCAGCGCCAGCGCACGCACACCCAGCGTAGAACCGAGGATCAGATCCATAATCAACCCCAGCACAAAGCCGGTGCCGACGTTAACCCGGTGTGGCAGTGCCATTACCCAGTAGATTAGGATCAAAGCCAGCCAGGAGGGACGGAACATGTAGATCTGTTCCGGCCACGGCATAATTTGCAGCACCAGCGCCACCAGGAATGACAGCCAGATTATCCAGCGCCCATTACTGCGGTAGCGATTCATTGGGTCACTCCCGCGGCCGGTGCAGCGGTTTGCGGCACTGCAACGCCGGTTGCCGGGGCCGGCAGTGGCTGTTGCGGCCCCATGGCATCGGCCGGTGGCAGCACCTGAGGCATCATCTGCATCAGCCGCTCATTGGCGACACGATGCACTTCGTCCGGCGGCAACGGCATATCGCCATTACGATCGGCACCCCACAGCAACAACAAATAGCGCAAACGCTGCAGACCCGCCGTCGGGCGTGCCTGGATCACGGTATAAGCACGCTGGTTATCCACTTTAACCGAGGACACCACCGCCACCGGATAGCCTTCCGGGAAGCGGCCGCCCAGGCCGGAAGTGACCAGCACGTCGCCCACGCGAATATCGGTATTGTTCGGCAAGTGTTCGAGCTGTAAATCGTCGGCACAACCGCTGCCTGCAGCTATCACCCGGATATCATTGCGCAGTACCTGGATAGGCAGCGCGTGTGAAGCATCGCAGATCAGCAGCACGCGGCTGGTGACTTTCGCCACCGCGACTACCTGGCCGACGACGCCTTTATCACTGATGACCGGCTGGCCTTCATAAACGCCGTTGTCCGAACCTTTGTCGATCACCACCTGGTCGCTGTAAGGATCAGATCCGGTCGAGATCACCTGGGTGACCATTTTGTGTTCGTCCTGGCGCAGCGGCGAGCCTAACAGCTCACGCAAACGGGCGTTTTCCTGCTTGAATTGGCCAAGAAGAAGAATATCGCTGTTTTTCAGCAGCAGTTCCTGCCGCAGAGCACGGTTTTCCAGCTCCAGCTGTTGGCGGGTAGCCAGCGTTTCTGAAACGCTGTCCAAAACCTTACGCGGCCCATTGGCCAGAAAATAGAAAGGGCTGACGGCCGTATCCATGTAGTTACGTATTTTCACGAACGTACCGAGACGGCTGTCGGCAACGATCAGGCAGATAGCCACAATCACTGCTAAAAAAAGTCGTAGTTGCAGGGAAGGCCCCCTGCTAAAAATCGGCTTCATAAATTATGCGTGTTCCTCGACAACAGAAAGAGGAACCGTACCCGATTTTCGCTTTGCGCATTCATCCGATACGATTCCTCCTTCCTGGGGCTGACTATTCTTCGCTGAACAAATCGCCGCCATGCATGTCGATCATTTCCAACGCCTTGCCGCCACCGCGAGCTACGCAGGTCAGCGGATCTTCTGCCACGACTACCGGAATACCGGTTTCTTCCATCAGCAGGCGATCCAGGTTGCGCAGCAATGCGCCACCGCCGGTCAACACCATGCCGCGTTCGGAAATGTCGGAAGCCAGCTCCGGCGGACACTGTTCCAGCGCGACCATCACCGCACTGACGATGCCGGTCAACGGCTCCTGCAGCGCTTCGAGGATTTCATTGGAATTCAGGGTAAAGCCGCGTGGCACGCCCTCAGCCAGGTTACGGCCGCGAACTTCGATTTCATGCACTTCATCGCCCGGATAAGCTGAGCCGATGCCGTGCTTGATACGTTCGGCCGTCGCTTCACCAATCAGTGAGCCATAGTTACGACGCACATAATTAATGATGGCTTCGTCGAAACGGTCACCGCCGATACGCACGGAAGAAGAGTAGACCACACCGTTGAGTGAAATCACCGCCACTTCGGTAGTACCACCACCGATATCCACCACCATTGAACCGGTAGCTTCAGAAACCGGCAGGCCTGCACCGATTGCCGCAGCCATTGGCTCTTCAATCAGAAACACTTCACGCGCACCGGCCCCTTGGGCGGATTCACGGATGGCACGACGTTCAACCTGAGTTGCGCCGACCGGCACACACACCAGCACGCGCGGGCTTGGCCGCATGAAGCTGTTGCTGTGAACCTGTTTGATAAAGTGCTGCAGCATTTTTTCAGTCACGAAGAAGTCGGCGATAACGCCGTCTTTCATCGGACGGATAGCCGCGATATTGCCGGGGGTACGCCCCAGCATCTGTTTAGCCTCATGACCCACGGCCGCAACGCTCTTGGGTGAACCGGCACGATCCTGGCGAATGGCAACCACCGAAGGTTCGTTCAGTACAATGCCTTGCCCTTTAACATAAATCAGGGTATTGGCGGTACCCAAGTCGATGGACAAGTCATTGGAAAACATGCCACGAAATTTCTTAAACATAACTAAAGGATAATCCTGCAAGCTGGGGGCGGAAAATAAAATCCGCCTACTTTACCAACCACACGAAGCAGCGACAAGGCGCAAAAACGTTCTACTTCGGTGAAAAATAGTCTGTATTGTTTCTGCTCGAATGCACGGAAATTGGATGAGGCCTGAATTCCCTGAACAAAGGCTCAGTTTACCACCCTGTCAGCGCACGAAACGGCGTAACACAGCTCATAAAATCTAACATATTCCCTGATTGCCGTTGGTGGTAAGCACCTACCAACGTTCAACAGAAAAGGACTGACAAGAGCCTATATCAAATAGGCGTCATTGTCGCAGGCAGTTTGGGGATAACCCCAAAAAGACAGATAAAATAGCCCAGATGAATTGGCGCTCATTCTACGTCAATTTTTGCCCGGCATTCAGGTTAAACGCGATAACGACGCGAATATTTTTTACGCCCTGCGTCTATCGGTTCCGGCGACGCGAAAAAGTCACCCTGCCCGCCGAGGATCCCGCGATCTTTCAGCGTCTGCCATTCATTACGCGTCCGCACGCTGGCGGCAAAAACCTGGGTACTGGTGCCTTCGCAGGCACCCGTCAGGCTCTGAACGAACAGCTGATTCTCATCCCGCTTATCAATACTCCGCACCAAACCAGGGTGGAGCTTGACCAGTTCCACCGGTAAGGACTTGATATAGGAGGTACTAACTACGGTTAACCCCGCCTGGGACACGGCCAGACGACACCCCAATCCAGAGAGTAATCTCAACACCGGGCGCAAACGGTCGATATGTTGACACACGTCTGCCTCTGCAAGTTCAATCAGAATTCGCCGACGATGACTTTTTTCACACTGTAACAGGCTATCACGCAGCCAACGCTGGAAAGTGCGTTGCAATAATGAATCTACGGACAGCGTAAATGCCAGCGTTTCTTCAGGCCACAGCGCCAGTAAAGGAAGAATGCGACTCAAATGCTGGCGGTCGTAACTTTCCGCCAGCCCCAACTGCTGCACCAACGGCATATATTCAGATGGCAGCAGTTCCTGGGTCCCATCGTATATCCGGCTCATGATCTCCCGGTGATGAACTTCCCCCTCCACCGTCACTGCCGGTTTCTGGTACAACCGTGGCCCGCCCCGCGCCAGCACCTGTTCCAACAGAGTGCGCCATTTGACGCTGCCGCGCCCTTTTTCCGGCACCTGGCTGTCGTAGACATACCAGCCGTTTTCCCCCTGCAGCGTCGCGTGGCGCGTGGCCTGCTCTGCATGATCAATCACCTGTTCGGTACTTTGTCCGCTGCGGTAGGCCACAATACCGATATGCAAAAACGCCTCGCGATCGATAAGCGCCGTTGAAGGCAGGGCGTCAATGGCATGAACCAACTGAGAGGCAATACCGTCGGCCTCTTTCAGCGTACGATGTGGTAACAGAACGGTGAAATCGCTGTGGAAATAGCGCGCCAGCAACGCCGCCGGATAGCGCATCACAAAGGTCGACAACAGATTGACCAGCGAATACATCAGCTCCTGTACAGCACTGTTGCCGTGGGTTTCCCGCAGCGTGTCGAAATCCGGTAATCGCACCATCATGACAATGCCGTGCGAACCTTCCTCTTCCAGTTGGGTGGTCAGTTGGTTATCAAAGAACAATCGGTTGTTCAGCCCGGTTTTGGCGTCCTGAGCGGCAAAGGCGCGGATCAGCGTATCGACCCGGCTACGCTCCTCGCGCGCTTCCGCCAGATCCGCCAGCAGGCGATCGAGTGCTCCGCTGACGTTTGCCGGCCATTCGCGCACGTCGCCCTGCATCACGCTCTCTCGTTCGCCATTAAGAATACGGCGTGCACGGCGTTCCAGCCGGTCCTCCCCGTCGGCCTGATCGCGTAACCAACGCAAACTGAGCAGCAAGATAACCACCATCACGACGATCGACAAAGTGACAGCCGCAGTGGATTGCAACGAACGCACGTCGCTGGCGAAAGGGTCAATATAGGTAATGCGTAGCGAAGCGCCGGGATGCTGCATCAACGGCAGGGAAACCTGCCGGTAGCCGTTGAGCGATTCCCAGGGCTGCTTTACCGTTGGCAGATGATAAGAAAGAAGATTGCTGTGGCTGGTATCCACGCTGACGGCCACGATACCAAGCGGACGCATCACCAGCGGTAACCATTGTTCCTGTTCCTGTGGTGATTCACGCAGCATCGCCTGATCGAGCGAGGTCATCAGCGAATTGAAGCGGCGATCCAGCCTCTCCTGAGTGACGTAAAAGTAACTGTATGAGCAGCCCATCAGCATCAAAAACATCGCCAGAGCAACAAGCAGGGTGATCAATGCAGAGAGCTTGGTGGTAAATCGCATCCCTGTGCCTTGTCCGTTATGGTTACGTGAATTATCACCTTTGGTCGTATAAAGGCCCCGAATCCGCTCAAAAGAATCCAACACAATACCCTGATTTTTAATTAGTCACTGGCGTATCCTTGACGATCATCGCCGGCAGTTCATGCCGCCAAACTACCAAGCATCATCAACGAAGAAAACCTTCAATCACCCTTTTTTGTCTTTTATCAGGACATAAATTTCTTATATGCATATAGTCAATTAAATCGGATCCAGCCATCCATGACAAAATTGCAAACAAGAGGAAGAGTGACATGCGTGCACTGTTATTGGAACAACAAGACGATCAAACTCTGGCTCGTGTCAAAGATATCAACAGTGACCAACTGCCCGACGGCGATGTCACGGTCGACGTTAATTGGTCCAGCATTAACTATAAAGACGCGTTGGCGATCACCGGCAAAGGCAAAATCGTGCGCAACTTTCCGATGGTGCCAGGCATCGACTTCGCCGGTACCGTGCGCCAAAGCCGCGACGATCGTTTTAAAGAAGGCCAAAGCGTGGTGCTTACCGGCTGGGGCGTGGGTGAAAACCACTGGGGCGGCCTGGCTGAGCAGGCGCGTGTCTCCGGGGAATGGTTGGTGCCGTTGCCAAACGGATTGGATGAACGTAAAGCGATGATCCTCGGTACCGCCGGCTTTACCGCCATGCTGTGCGTGATGGCGCTGGAAGAAGGCGGCGTACATCCGGATGACGGCGACATTTTGGTCACGGGTGCCAGCGGTGGCGTAGGCAGCACGGCGGTCGCTATTCTGGCGGCGCTGGGCTATCACGTCACGGCCATCAGCGGCCGTGAAAGCAATACCGACTACCTCAAAGCGCTCGGCGCCAAAGAAGTCCTGTCGCGTGACGGCTATCTCGAAGCTCCGCGCCCACTGGAAAAGCAACTGTGGGCCGGTGCGGTGGATACCGTCGGCGACACTATGCTGGCGCGGGTTTTGGCGCAAATGAACTATAACGGCACGGTCGCCGCCTGTGGCCTGGCCGGTGGTTATCACCTGCCGACCACGGTGATGCCATTTATTTTGCGCAATGTTCGTTTGCAAGGGGTCGACTCGGTGCACACCCCACTGCATCGCCGTCAAACCGCCTGGGAGCGCCTGGCCGGTATCCTGCCGGACAGCTTCTACCAGCAAGCCACCCAGGAAATCACGCTGGAGCAGGCACCGGCCACGGCTGCCGCACTGTTAGACAACAAAGTTACCGGTCGCACCCTGGTAAAAATCCGCTGAGTCTGACGGCCCCCCCGCAACGGGGGCCTATCCCGTCTGCGAAATTTCATATTTTCCCTCCGCCTCTCGCATAAGGCCTGGTTTCACGCCATGCTTACACCATAAATTGCGGAGAAAATACCATGAGCAAACAACGAAAACTCACTGAGGCCGATGTCACGCCAGAGAGCGTATTTTATCAGCGCCGTAAAGTGTTGCAGGCGTTGGGCATTACCGCCGCATCGCTGGCCCTGCCGCATAATGCACAGGCCGATTTGCTGTCATGGTTTAAGGATAACGATCGGCCCAAGGCACCGCCGGGCAAACCGCTGGAGTTCAGCAAACCTGCCGCCTGGCAGGCCCAGTTGGATTTGACGCCCGAAGATAAAGTCACCGGCTACAACAACTTCTACGAATTCGGTCTGGACAAGGCCGATCCGGCAGCCAATGCCGGCGGCTTGAAAACCGAAGGTTGGCAGGTGCGCATCGACGGCGAAGTCGCCAAACCCATCACGCTGGACATAGATGGTTTAATCAAACGCTTCCCGCTGGAACAGCGCATCTATCGCATGCGCTGCGTTGAAGCCTGGTCAATGGTGGTGCCGTGGATTGGCTTTGAATTGGGTAAACTGATCAAATTCGCGGAACCCAACAGCAACGCACGCTACGTCGCTTTCCAGACGTTGTACGACCCGGAACAGATGCCCGGCCAGAAAGACCGCTTTATCGGCGGCGGGTTGAAGTATCCCTATGTCGAAGGGCTGCGTCTCGACGAGGCGATGAACCCGCTGGCACTGCTGACCGTCGGCGTGTACGGCAAAACGCTGCCGCCGCAAAATGGCGCGCCGCTGCGCTTGATCACCCCATGGAAATACGGTTTTAAGGGGATAAAGTCGATCGTCCATATCCGCCTGGTGCGCGATCAGCCGCCGACCACCTGGAATCAGTCGGCGCCGAATGAATACGGCTTCTACGCCAACGTGAATCCGCACGTCGATCATCCCCGTTGGTCGCAGGCCACCGAGCGTTTTATCGGTTCCGGCGGAATTCTGGACGTTAAACGCCAACCCACCCTGCTGTTTAATGGCTATGCGGAACAGGTCGCATCGCTGTACCGTGGCCTGGATCTACGGGAGAATTTCTAAGTGCGTTTGACTCCAACCCATATCAAAGGGATCAAGGTCGCCATTTATCTGGCGGCATTTTTGCCCTTTCTCTGGCTGGTGCTGTCGGTGGATCAGGGCTGGTTCAGCGCCGATCCGGCCAAAGATATCCAGCATTTTACCGGCAGGATGACGCTGAAACTGTTGCTGGCAACCTTGATGATCGCCCCACTGGCACGCTATACCCGCCAGCCTCTGTTGATCCGTTGCCGCCGCCTGGTGGGCCTGTGGTGTTTTGCCTGGGGTACGCTGCATCTGATAAGCTATTCGACGCTTGAATTGGGACTGAGCAATATTGGCCTGTTGGGGCGTGAACTGGTCACCCGCCCTTACCTGACGCTCGGCATCATCAGTTGGCTGATCCTGCTGGCACTGGCGGCAACCTCGACGCTGTGGGCCATGCGCAAACTGGGGGCCAAATGGCAGACGTTGCATAATCTGGTGTACCTGGTGGCGATCCTGGCACCGATTCACTACCTGTGGTCGGTCAAAACCTTTTCGCCACAGCCCTTCATTTATGCCCTGCTGGCCGTCGTGCTGCTGGCACTACGCTACAAGAAATTCCGTAATTGGTGGCGTTAAAAGGCGGAACTTTTCTGTGTTCTACCCCTCATAATGCGATAACACCCTCATCAGTTTGCAGGTTTTGGGTTGAATATCTTCGCTGATAAGACCAGTATTTAGCTGCGAATTGCTACGATATCGTTATAATGCCCGACCTTGTTTCTGTTCTCAGGGTGAATTTTCCCCTTAACAGGTGACAAATCGGTGACATCGGGTTATTTTCTACGATGATGGTTTTATTGCCGGAGATACCAGCACAATGGCGGATAAGTTTCACATTTTGCTTCTGAACGGCCCCAATCTGAATCTGCTGGGGACGCGTGAGCCGGAGAAGTACGGCAGCACGACGCTAACAGAGATTGTTAACGGATTGGAAAACCAGGCATCCGCACTGGATATTACCCTGAGCCATCTGCAGTCTAACGCTGAACATGCGCTTATCGACTGCATACATCAGGCACGCGGCAACACAGATTTTATTCTGATCAACCCTGCCGCGTTCACGCATACCAGCGTGGCGCTGCGCGATGCATTGCTGGCGGTGCAGATCCCGTTTATCGAGATCCACCTCTCCAACGTGCATGCCCGAGAGCCTTTCCGTCATCACTCCTACCTTTCCGATATTGCGGTGGGTGTGATTTGCGGCCTCGGCGCAGATGGCTACACATTTGCTTTACAGGCAGCGGTTAACCGTCTGTCGAAAACCCACTAATTGCTACGCAAAAAGAGTACGGAATCACACTCATGGATATTCGTAAAATCAAGAAACTGATCGAACTGGTTGAAGAATCAGGTATTTCTGAACTGGAAATCTCTGAAGGCGAAGAGTCAGTTCGCATCAGCCGTGCCGCCCCGGCACAGGCTTACCCAATGATGCCGCAGGCATACGCAATGCCGGCACAGCCGCAGCCAGCACTGGCTACTGCCGTTGCTGCCGCGCCAGCCGAAACCCCTGCAGCACCAGCGGCCATGAGTGGCCACATCGTCCGTTCTCCAATGGTCGGCACCTTCTACCGCACGCCAAGCCCGGATGCGAAAGCCTTCATCGAAATTGGGCAGAAAGTGAATGCCGGCGACACGCTGTGCATCGTTGAAGCCATGAAAATGATGAACCAGATCGAAGCGGATAAATCCGGCGTGGTGAAAGCCATTCTGGTAGAGAACGGCCAACCGGTAGAATTTGACGAGCCACTGGTCGTCATCGAATAACGAGGCGAACATGCTTGATAAAATTGTTATCGCCAACCGTGGCGAGATCGCGCTTCGTATCCTGCGTGCTTGTAAAGAGCTGGGTATCAAAACCGTTGCCGTGCATTCCACAGCAGATCGCGATCTGAAACACGTGCTGCTGGCTGACGAGACCGTGTGTATCGGTCCTGCGCCATCGGTAAAAAGCTATCTGAATATCCCGGCCATCATCTCTGCAGCGGAAATCACCGGCGCAGTGGCGATCCACCCGGGTTACGGCTTCTTGTCTGAGAACGCCGACTTCGCCGAGCAGATCGAACGTTCCGGCTTTATCTTCATCGGCCCGAAAGCCGAAACCATCCGCCTGATGGGCGACAAGGTTTCTGCCATCAACGCCATGAAGAAAGCAGGCGTGCCTTGCGTACCAGGCTCTGATGGCCCGCTGACCGACGACATGGATAAAAACCGTGCCTTCGCCAAGCGCATCGGCTACCCGGTGATCATCAAGGCATCTGGCGGCGGCGGCGGCCGTGGCATGCGCGTTGTGCGCAGCGACAAAGACCTCGAACAATCCATTTCCATGACCAAAGCTGAAGCCAAAGCGGCTTTCAACAATGACATGGTTTACATGGAAAAATACCTGGAAAACCCACGCCATATCGAAATTCAGATTTTGGCAGACGGCCAGGGTAACGCCATTTATCTGGCCGAGCGCGACTGCTCCATGCAGCGTCGCCACCAGAAAGTGGTTGAAGAGGCTCCGGCACCAGGCATCACCAGCGAAATGCGCCGTTACATCGGCGAGCGCTGCTCGAAAGCCTGTGTTGAGATCGGCTACCGCGGTGCGGGTACTTTCGAGTTCCTGTACGAAAACGGCGAGTTCTATTTCATCGAAATGAACACCCGTATTCAGGTTGAACACCCGGTTACCGAAATGATCACCGGCGTGGATCTGATCAAAGAGCAGCTGCGTATCGCTGCCGGTCAGCCGCTGTCGATCAAACAGGATGAAGTGAAGGTTCACGGCCATGCGGTGGAATGCCGTATCAACGCTGAAGACCCGAACACTTTCCTGCCAAGCCCAGGCAAGATCACCCGTTTCCATGCGCCAGGCGGTTTCGGCGTGCGTTGGGAATCTCATATTTACGCCGGTTATACCGTACCGCCGTACTATGATTCCATGATCGGCAAACTGATCACTTACGGTGAAAACCGTGACGTGGCGATTGCCCGCATGAAGAACGCCCTGGCTGAGCTGATCATCGATGGCATCAAAACCAACGTTGAACTGCAGCAGCGGATCATGAGCGACGAAAACTTCCAGCACGGTGGCACCAACATCCACTATCTGGAGAAGAAGCTCGGTCTGCAGGAAACCTAAGGCAGGCAATCCACCTCGCCTGACAGAAGGCCGGTTAATCACCGGCCTTTTTCTTTTTCATCTCAGGCACGGTAACGGCTTGGCAAAAGCCGGCCTTGCCGTAGAATTCCTTACCTTTGGCAAAACCATCACCGTAAACCTATGGGGAACACTGATGGAAACACGCTTTATTCAAGCCCACCGCGAAGCACGATGGGCGCTCGGTCTGACGCTGCTGTATCTGCTGGCCTGGTCGCTGGCGGCCTACCTGCCGGACAGTGAATCTGGTATTACCGGCCTGCCACACTGGTTCGAAATGGCCTGCTTATTGGTACCACTGCTGTTTATCGGCCTGTGTTGGCTGATGGTGCGTGGCGTATTCCGCAATATTTCGCTGGAGGACGGCGATGCAAACTGAAGTTATTTTGCCGCTGGTTGCCTATCTGCTGCTGGTGTTCGGGCTGTCGGTTTACGCTTACAGCCGCCGTCAGACCGGTAATTTCCTCAGCGAATATTTCCTGGGTAGCCGATCGATGGGTGGCTTTGTGCTGGCGATGACGCTGACCGCAACCTATATCAGCGCCAGTTCGTTTATCGGTGGCCCCGGTGCCGCCTATAAATATGGCCTTGGTTGGGTGTTGTTGGCGATGATCCAACTGCCCGCCGTATGGTTATCGCTCGGTGTGCTGGGCAAGAAATTCGCCATTTTGGCGCGCCGCTACAACGCCATCACCTTAAACGACATGCTGTACGGTCGCTATCAAAGCCGTCTGTTGGTCTGGTTGGCCAGTCTCAGTTTGTTGGTGGCGTTCCTCGGGGCCATGACGGTGCAGTTTATCGGCGGCGCACGCCTGCTGGAAACCGCTGCCGGCATCCCTTACGACACCGGCCTGCTGATCTTTGGCGTCAGCATCGCGCTGTATACCGCCTTTGGCGGCTTTCGTGCCAGCGTGCTGAACGATGCCATGCAGGGCCTGGTAATGTTGATCGGCACCGTGCTGTTGCTGGTGACGGTGATCCACGCCGCTGGCGGCCTGCACAGCGCGGTGGACAAACTCCACCAAATTGACCCGGCGCTGGTGTCACCCCAGGGCGGTGAACAGATCCTCAGCCTGCCGTTTATGGCCTCGTTTTGGATCCTGGTGTGCTTTGGCGTGATAGGCCTGCCGCATACTGCGGTGCGCTGCATCTCTTACAAAGACAGTAAGGCAGTACACCGCGGCATCATCCTCGGCACTATGGTAGTGGCAGTGCTGATGTTCGGTATGCATCTGGCCGGTGCGCTGGGCCGCGCGGTGTTGCCGGATCTGAAGATCCCCGATCAGGTGATCCCGACGTTGATGATCACTGTGCTGCCGCCGTATGCTGCCGGCATCTTCCTGGCAGCACCGATGGCGGCCATCATGTCGACCATTAATGCCCAACTGCTGCAGTCTTCCGCCACTATTATTAAAGACCTCTATCTTGGCGTGCGGCCGCAGCAGATGCAGAACGAACGCTTGATCAAACGCTTTTCCAGCCTGACCACCTTGATCCTCGGGCTTTTGGTGCTGCTGGCGGCATGGCGTCCGCCGGAAATGATCATCTGGCTGAACCTGCTGGCGTTCGGCGGCCTGGAGGCGGTATTCCTGTGGCCGCTGGTGCTGGGCCTGTACTGGGAGCGCGCCAACGCACAGGGAGCGCTTAGCTCAATGGTGACGGGTGCGGTATGCTATACGCTATTGGCCAGCTTTAATCTGCAACTGGCGGGGCTGCACCCTATCGTGCCTTCGCTGCTGCTTAGCCTGCTGGCATTTTATATCGGTAACCTCGTCGGCGAAAAACGCCGAACGGCGTCATCATTACCCTCTTAAAAGAGAATTGTTATGCCTTGGATCCAACTCAAACTGAACACCACCGGCAGCCAGGCAGAAGACCTGAGCGACGCGCTGGTTGAAAGCGGCGCAGTATCGGTGACCTTTCAGGACACTCACGACAATCCAGTGTTCGAACCGCTGCCGGGCGAAACCCTGCTGTGGGGCGATACCGATGTGATCGGACTGTACGACGCTGAAACCGATATGGCCGAAGTGGTGGCAATGCTGGAACAGCATCCACTGCTGGGCGCCGGTTTCCGCCACAAGATTGAACAGCTGGAAGACAAAGACTGGGAGCGCGAGTGGATGGACAACTTCCACCCGATGCGTTTCGGCCAGCGTCTGTGGATCTGCCCAAGCTGGCGTGACGTGCCCGATCCGGATGCGGTTAACGTGATGCTCGACCCGGGCCTGGCGTTCGGTACCGGCACCCACCCGACGACGGCGCTGTGTTTGCAGTGGCTCGATGGTCTGGATCTGGCCGGTAAGACCATTATCGACTTCGGTTGTGGTTCCGGCATTCTGGCGATTGCCGCCCTGAAGCTCGGTGCAGCGCGCGCTATCGGCATCGATATCGATCCCCAGGCCATTCAGGCCAGTCGCGACAACGCGCAGCGTAACGGCGTTTCAGAGCGTCTGGAGCTGTATCTGCCAAAAGATCAGCCTGCCGAACTGCTGGCCGATGTGGTCGTTGCCAACATTCTGGCCGGTCCATTGCGTGAGCTGGCACCGCTGATTGGCTGCCTGCCGAAGTCCGGCGGCCATCTGGGCCTGTCCGGCGTGCTGGCCACCCAGGCAGCGAGCGTGGCGCAAGCCTATGAAGATAAATTCACGCTCGACCCGGTAGCAGAACGCGAAGAATGGTGCCGCATTACCGGTCAACGCAAGTAATCATATTTTTATTCCGATAAAAACCACCGATAACTTAACAAGTTACGGTGGTTTTTTTTCGCCCCAAGATTTCACTGATTTATCCTGATAAAAAGCAGGCGTATTCTGCTGCAGGCGCGATCGCAGCCGATTTTTTTAGCCGCTGTCCGCCAAAGACAATTAACGATTTTTCAATAAGGATTGGCAATGAAAGGGAAATTATTACTCGCCGCTTTACTGATCGCCTGCTTTTCGGCCAACGCCACAGAGCAAGCCCATTGGGGCTATGAAGGTCAGGAAGATCCGGCACACTGGGGAAAACTCTCTCCGGATTTTTCGCTGTGCGAAACCGGTAAGAACCAGTCACCGGTTAATGTTAAAGGTGCTCTGAAAACCCAGCACGACAAACTGAAACTGGCTTTCCAACCAGGCAAACAGCAGATCGTCAATAACGGCCATACCGTGCAGGTAAACGTCAGCGGCGGCAATACCCTGGTGCTGGATAACGACACTTTCACGCTGCAACAATTTCACTTCCACGCCCCGAGCGAAAACGAAATTGACGGTAAGCAATTCCCCCTTGAGGCGCACTTTGTCTATAAAGACCAACAGGGTGCACTGGCAGTCCTGGCATTGATGTTCCAGCAAGGCAAAGCCAACCCGCAGTTGGCGCAGGCCTGGCGGCAGATGCCGACCGCCGTCGATCAGACCGCGGTGCTGACTACGCCGCTGGATATCAAGGCGCTGCTCCCTCAAAACTTTAACTTCTATCGGTTCAGCGGTTCGTTAACCACGCCCCCTTGTTCCGAAGGGGTAAGCTGGATGGTGCTGGATAAGCCTGTCAGCGCCTCTGCCGAGCAGATCGCTCAATTCCGCGCCGTGGTACAGCATGCGAACAATCGTCCGCTACAGGCGCTGAACGGCCGCGTAATCATCGACTAAGGCTGCCGGAATAACTTCGCCGCCGTTTGATCCCCGGCGGTGAACAAATGCGTTTTTAATCGAAACCTTCACCACGCGATTTCAGCGTAATTGTGCCCCTTCTCAACGCAATACCCTGACAAATGGCCTATATCGCTGCCGATATCCAGCTGAATCGAGACTCAATACAGATAAAATTCTGTTGTGTTGGGAATATTTTATCGAGCACTAATTGACCTAATTTCGTCAACTCATTGTTAAATATATATAATATTTTTATAGATCCTGACGAGGTGCATTTTTATTGCCGAATAGCGCCTGATTGGTCAAAGTTTGGCCTTTCATCTCAACGCAAAAATGCGTAATATACGCGCCCTTGCGGACACAGTATGGTTACTCTTTGTCTATGCGCATTGGACACCACCAGCTTACAAATTGCTTGATTGCGGCCCCGATGGCCGGCATTACAGATCGCCCATTTAGAGCCCTATGTCATGCAATGGGTGCTGGGATGGCTGTATCCGAAATGCTCTCCTCCAATCCGGAGGTGTGGCGGACGGATAAGTCGCGTCTGCGTATGGTCCATAGCGATGAACCAGGGATCCGTTCCGTGCAGATTGCCGGATGCGATCCGGATGATATGGCCGCCGCGGCACGTATTAACGTGGCCAGTGGCGCACAGATCATCGACATCAATATGGGGTGCCCGGCCAAGAAAGTGAACCGGAAGCTTGCAGGGTCTGCATTGCTGCAGTACCCGGATCTGGTTAAACAGATCCTCCACGCGGTAGTTAACGCTGTGGATGTGCCGGTAACACTTAAGATCCGTACCGGCTGGGAACCCGAACACCGTAACTGTGTAGAGATTGCCCAACTGGCCGAAGACTGTGGTATACAGGCCCTGACTATTCATGGCCGAACCCGCGCCTGCCTGTTCAACGGCAACGCGGAGTACGACAGCATTCGGGCAGTTAAGCAGAGTGTTTCCATTCCGATTATCGCGAATGGCGACATTACTGACCCGCATAAAGCCAGAGCAGTGCTCGACTACACTGGGGCTGATGCCCTGATGATAGGCCGCGCTGCTCAGGGGAGACCCTGGATCTTCCGGGAAATCCAGCATTATCTGGACACTGGGGAACTGCTGCCCCCTCCGCCACTTGGCGAGGTTAAGCGTTTGTTGATAGGGCATATTCGGGAATTGCACGGCTTTTACGGCCAAGGCAAGGGATTCCGGATTGCTCGTAAGCACGTATCCTGGTATCTCCAGGAGCACGCCCCGAATGACCAGTTTCGGCGCACATTCAACGCCATAGAGGATGCCAGCGAACAGCTGGAGGCGTTGGAGGCATATTTCGAAAATCTTGCGTAACAAAAAAGAGCTGACAGAACTATGTTCGAACAACGCGTAAATTCTGACGTACTGACCGTTTCTACCGTGAACTCACAGGACCAAGTGACTCAAAAGCCTCTGCGTGACTCGGTGAAACAAGCACTGAAGAACTATTTTGCTCAACTGAATGGTCAAGACGTTAACGATCTGTATGAGCTGGTATTGGCTGAAGTTGAACAGCCACTGTTGGACATGGTGATGCAATACACCCGTGGCAACCAGACCCGTGCAGCCCTGATGATGGGCATCAACCGCGGTACGCTGCGTAAGAAATTGAAAAAATACGGCATGAACTGATACTAGTCAGTTGGCATGTTGAAAAGGCGCAACCTCGCAAGAGGCGGCGCCTTTTTCTTCTTTGATGCTTTATCAAATTCAGGTCAATGCGAATGAGAATATTCGCATGCCACTCCTGCTTATCAGGTCGTATTGTGTGTTACAATATACATTCCTGGAGCCGCCTTCGCGGGCCTGTAGCCCTCCCTCCGAAGCCTGATAGCAGCGCGAACCGCCCCTCGAGTGTAAAGATTTGGTCAATTATGGAATCTGGCTAAACAATAGTGATGTCTGGGTGTCTGAGTGGTCGTATCGCAATTAAGTGGATCCTTGTGCGTTACAGGTTGCTGCCCCTTTTAATGCATAAATGAGTTCATATGAAGCGTCCGCAAAAATTCAAAATGGCCCTGCTACATCCTCGCTACTGGTTTACCTGGTTCGGGCTGGGCTGTCTGTTCTTACTGGTTCAACTCCCCTATCCGGTGCTGCACAAGCTCGGTATATGGATGGGCCGTACCTCGATGCGCTTCCTGAAACGCCGCGTTTCCATTACTCGCCGTAACCTGGAACTTTGCTTCCCGGACATGGACGTGGAACAGCGCGAACACAAAGTGACAGGTAACTTCGAATCCCTCGGCATGGGCCTGCTGGAAACCGGTATGGCCTGGTTCTGGTCAGATAAGCGCGTTAAGCGCTGGTTCAACGTTTCCGGCATCAATCACCTGAAAGCGGCACAGCAAAACCAACGCGGCGTACTGGTAATTGGCGTGCATTTTATGTCGCTGGAGCTGGGTGGTCGTGCCATGGGGCTGTGCCAGCCGATGATGGCGATGTACCGTCCACACAACAATAAAGCGATGGAATGGGCACAAACCAAAGGGCGTATGCGTTCCAACAAGGCCATGCTGGATCGCAAAGACCTGCGCGGCATGGTTCAGGCTCTTAAGCGCGGCGAAGCCGTATGGTTCGCTCCAGATCAAGACTACGGCCCACGCGGCAGCGTATTCGCCCCGTTGTTCGCCGTCGATCAGGCCGCCACCACCAGCGGGACCTATATGCTGGCACGCATGGCCAAGCCGGCGCTGGTACCGGTGGTGCTGATCCGTCGCGAGAAAGGCCGTGGTTATGATCTATTGATCCAACCGGCACTGGAAAATTACCCTATCAGTGACGAAATCGCCGCCGCGGCTTACATGAATAAAGTGGTTGAGAAAGAGATCATGCGCGCTCCAGAGCAGTATATGTGGCTACATCGTCGCTTCAAAACCCGGCCGGCCGGTACCCCTTCGCTGTACTGAGCCAAACCCCAAACCAAGCCCGGCCAACGCCGGGCTTTTTTGTGCGCCGTAGCTCTAAAGGAACCACAGCGGCGAAAGTGACGCGCGAGCAGTCGAGCTGCCGCAGGCTTACCACATCAGTTGCCCTATCAGCGGCGCGGCAATCACCGTGATAATCCCCGCCAGCATCATCACCAGGCTGGAAACCACCCCTTCTTCCTGCCCCATCTCATAGGCTTTCGCCGTACCGGCACCGTGTGATGACGCCCCGAGCCCGGCGCCTTTCGCCAGACTGCTGCGCACCGCCAGCCGCAGGAACAAAATATCCCCAACCGCCATGCCGAACACCCCGGTGATCACCACAAACAGCGCCACCAGATCTGCCTGCCCGCCCATCTGTTTGGCCGCCTCCAGCGCAAACGGCGTGGTGATGGAGCGCACTGCCAGGCTGCGCTGCACCTCTTCCGGCAGCGTCAGCAGTCGCGCCAGCCACACCGAGCTGTAAACCGCCACCAGCACTGCCGTCAGCACTCCGGCGCTGAGCGACAGCCAGTGGCGGCGGATAATATGCAGATTCTCGTATACCGGTACCGCGAAGGCGATGGTGGCCGGCCCCAGCAGCCACAGCAACCAGTGCGTTTCGCCAATGTAGTCCTGGTACGAAATATGGGTCACCACCAGCAACAGCACCAGGATCATTGGCGTCAGTACCAATGGCATCAACAGCAAGGTTCGACGGCGGCGGTAGAGTTTTTTATTGGCGAAATAGAGCGCCAGCGTTGCCACAAAGCAGGCGATGCTCAGGATAAAATCATTCATCGCGCTGTTTTCGCCGTTGCAACCAGACTTCCAGTCGATAGACCCGATCAACCACCAGCCCCGTCGCGCCCAGCGTCAGCGTGGTGCTGACGGCAATCACCAGGAAAATCTTCCAGCCCTCAACCATCAGCAACTGGGCATAGTTGACCACCGCCACTACCGCCGGGACGAAGAACAGCAGCATCTCTGCCAGCAGCCAGCGCGAACCGGCCCTGACCCAGTTCAGCGGCAGAATGCGCAGCGAAATCAGCGCCAGCAGCATCAACATGCCGATAATGTTGGCGGGCAACGGCAAATGGAACTGCTGCACCAGCCGGTCAGCAATCAAAAATAACGCCGCGTATAAAACAACCTGGACAGGCACCTGCAAGCGGGTCAGCAAAGAAGGAGCAGCGTGGCGTAACGCCAGTAACATGGAAGATGACCTTAAACAAAAAATTCACGGATTACAGTATACGCAGCCAGGAAACCCCGCCTGAAATGAATTAAAATCATCAATATCATGCCGTCAGGGAATAATTTCCCGCTGGTATTGTTCCTGAGGAGAACCCAACGTGGATGTCCGCACTTTGCGCTACTTCGTGGAAGTGGTGCGCCAGCAAAGCTTTACCCGCGCGGCGGAAAAACTGTTCGTCACCCAGCCAACCATCAGCAAGATGCTGCGCCATTTGGAAGAGGAACTGGAGTGCACCTTGCTGATCCGTGAAGGCCGCAGGCTGCACCTGACCGACAGCGGCCAGGCGGTATATCAGCGCGGTCTGGCCATCATCGATGAATTCCGCCAGTTGGAGGCCGAGCTGGAAGACATCAGCTCGGTGAAAAAAGGCGTGCTGCGGTTGGGCATCCCACCGATGGTCGGCCGGCAGATCGCCGATTTGATCCGGCAGTTTCGCCAGACTTATCCCGGCATCGAACTCAAAATCTCCGAACTGGGCGGGCTATCGGTTGAACAGGCGGTGATGTCCGGTGAACTGGATCTGGCGATGACCATTCTGCCGGTCGATTCCGCTCAGCCACTGACCTTTCTGCCCTTGCTCGGCCACCCCATGTGCGTGGTCGCACCACGAACGCCGCACTGGTTAAACCGTACCAGTATCCATATCTCCGAGTTGGCCAACTGGCCGATCCTGCTTTATAACGAGGACTTCGCGCTCTACAAGATGCTGATGACAGCATTCCGCCAGGCCGGTTTTGAACCCCAGATTGCGGTACGCAGCGGGCAGTGGGATTTTCTGGCGTCGATGGTGCAGGCCGGGGTTGGCATCGCCACCCTGCCGGAGCCGGTCTGCCAATGGCTGGATAAGGAAAACCTGATTTGGCTGCCGCTGGAGCCACGCATGGAATGGAAGGTGGGGTTAATCTGGCGTCAGGGCAGCTACCTGTCGCACAGCGCCCAGGCCTGGATCGCCTGCTGTCGCGACTACTGGCCGTCGATGAAATAAACGGGGCCGCGTCTGCGGCCCCATTGGCATTACCCCTCGCGCTCTATCAACAGCGCTTCCAGCAGGTCGAGATCGTGCAATAATTTTTGCAGCGTCTCGTTGCTGATTTTCTGCGTGGCGCGCAGGTGATATAACTCACCGCGTTCGGCACGCAGCGCCGTCAGGCGAAAACGCCGTTCGAGGTTTTCCAGCATCAGCGCATTTTCGATATCGTCTTTAGTGGTGATGCGCCGCCGCAGCGTCCCGACCACCCGCGAACTGATCTCTTTCAATATCTGCGGATCGATATTTTCTTCGGTATCCACGGCCAGGCGTTCTTCCATTTTGTTGATGCTTTCGATCGCCACTTCGGCCGCCATGGCAATCGCCATCCGCTCTTCACTCTTGCTGACGCTCTTGTCTGCCACCTGCACGCCGCGCAGCAACAGCGGCAACGCCATGACGCCGGCAATCAGCGAAAGCAGGATCACCCCGGCGGCAATAAACACCAGTTGATAGCGCGCCGGGAAGGCAGAACCGTCACTCAGCAACAGCGGAATGGACAGCACACCCGCCAGCGTAATCGCCCCACGCACCCCGGCGAACGACGCCACCCACAGTTCACGCGTGGTGAAATCGCCAAAACTGCAACGGCCGTTTTTTCATAAAGCGACGGCTGGCGTTTTTCATCAGCCACAGCCAGGTGAAGCGCAACACCAGCAACGCGGCGTAGATGATGGCAACATCGGCAAACAGGTACCAGGTCTGAATGGTCGGATCCAGCTCCGCCTGGAAGATGGAGGTCTCCAGGATCCCCGGCAGCTGCAGCCCCAACATGATGAACACCATGCCGTTAAACACAAATTCCAGCATCGCCCAGACGCTGTTGGCACGCAGACGCATCGCCAGCGGGGCATTGCGGATCACGCCGGACTGGCTGATGGTCATCCCCGCAGCAACCGCGGCCAGGATGCCGGAGACGCCAATATGTTCGGCAATCAGATAAGAGGCAAACGGCAACAGCAGCAGGAATACAATTTGCGTTGCCGGGTCGTCGCCACTCCAGCGGCTCATGACGCGCAACGACTTACTGTAAAGCCAGGTGATCGCCACACCGGCCAGCAGGCCGCCGATCGCCACCTTGAGAAACTCCAGCGTCGCCCCGCCCACGGTAAACACCATGGTGCCCATCGCCACTGCGATGGCGAATTTGAGTGAGACCAGACCGGACGCGTCGTTCATCAGCGCCTCGCCTTCCAGCACCCCCATGATCGACTTGGGAATACGCCCTTTACCCACGATGCCGGACAGCGCCACGGCATCGGTTGGCGACAGTACCGCCGCCAGGGCAAACGCCGCCACCAGCGGGATGCCCGGTACCATGGCGTAAATCAGGTAGCCGACACCGACCACGGTAATCAGCACCAGCACCAGTGCCAGGCCAAGGATTTCACGGCCGTGGTGCAAAAATTCGCGGGTTGGCGTTTTCCAGCCATCGGCAAACAGCAACGGCGGAATAAACAGGACCAGGAACAATTCAGGGTCAAAGTCGACGTGCAGCCCAAAATGCGGCCAGGCCAACAAGGCCCCGATACCGATCTGCATTAACGGTAATGGCACCTGGAACGGCAACATGCGCGTCACCACCCCGGACAGGGAGACCACCAAAATTAAAATGAGGATTGTAAAAAAGATTTCCATGCTTTCCTTAGACTCCAGGGTTCAGAAATATCTCTGAATATGCCCGATAGTAGATCACTTTTTTTTACAGCGGTTAAAGCTTGTTGTGCCATTCAAAATGCAGTATCGGCAGAAGGAGACTTATCTGAAGCAGAAATGGGGATAAAACATCCCCCGCCGAAGCGACGGGGGAAACACCAGCGCGATCAGATTGCCCAACCGCCGGCATAGAACGCCACCAGCGCCACGGCAATGGCCACGGTACCGATATTCAACCGACGCCATTCGCCGGAGAAGATACGGCCAATCACCAGTGCGCTAAAGCCCAGCATGATGCCGGTGACGATATTACAGGTCAGCACGATAAACACCGCACACAGCAGGCCGGACATGGCATCGACAAAGTCGTTGAAGTCCAGCTTGGTGACATTGCTCAGCATCAGCAGGCCGACGTACATCAGCGCCGGTGCGGTGGCGTAAATCGGCACCAGATAAGATAACGGCGACAGGAACAGGATCATCAGGAACAGCAGACCGACCACGGTCGCAGTCAGGCCGGTTTTGCCGCCCGCCGCAGTACCCCGCCGCAGATTCGATATACACCGCTGCCGGAGCCGCGCCCACCAGGCCGGAGAAAATGCTGCTCAGGGAGTCCGAAGTCAGCGCTTTGCCGCCGTTGATGATCTGCCCGTCTTTATCCAACAGGTTAGCCTGACCGGCTACCGCACGGATGGTGCCGGTAGCGTCAAACACCGCCGTCATCACCAGCGCCAATACGCTCGGCAACACTACCGGCTGCAAGGCGCCCATGATATCCAGACTGAAAATCAGCGAATGGCCGTTAGCGTCCGCCAGGCTTGGCATGGCGAACAGCCCCTGATACTTCACTGCCGGGTCAAACACCAGCCCAATCACCGAAATGGCGATAATCACCAGCAGGATGCCGCCAGGAACGCGCAGTTTTTCCAAACCGAAAATCACCGCCAGCCCAAGCAGTGTCATCACTACCGGGAATGAAGTGAACGCACCCAATGCCACCGGCAGGCCGTCCAGCGGGTTCTTCACCACCAGACCCACGCCGTTAGCAGCGATCAGCAACAGGAACAGACCAATGCCGATACCGGTGCCGTGTGCCACGCCCATCGGCAGATTGCGCAGGATCCAGGCGCGGATACCGGTGACCGAGATAATGGTAAAGAGCACGCCCATCAGGAATACCGCACCCAGCGCCACCGGAATGCTGATGTGCTGACCCAGCACCAGGCTGAAGGCGGTAAAGGCGGTCAGTGAGATCGCACAGCCGATAGCCATTGGTAAATTAGCCCACAGCCCCATCAGCAACGAACCCAGACCGGCAACCAGACAGGTGGCGACAAACACCGCCGTTGGCGGAAAACCCGCCTTGCCCAGCATGCTCGGCACCACAATCACCGAGTAAACCATCGCCAGGAAGGTGGTTAACCCTGCCACCACTTCCTGCCGTACGCTGCTGCCACGCGCAGAAATTTTAAAATAACCATCAAGCCCGCCTTTTGGTTTAACGGCGTTGTTCGCTTGAGAATTCGACATCTTGCTGTCCCCTGTGTTTCATTGCCAGCCCGTTGCAAGGCTTGTTATTCCGCCCACACCTGTTTGGTAGGGTATCGTTTGCTTTTCGATCTTTCACTCACGTCGCCCATTGGCGGCGCTGATTAAGGCAAACGATTAACTCTCATGGCGTGAGGCGGGTGATTTATGGTGGTTTATTCAAGGCAAACGATTATCCAGCCTTCTATGCCCTCTGATCAACCAAAGATCGCGGCAATTTATGCAGAAAAGTAATGAGGCCCATCATTATCGAAAATACGGTATTTGTCACATAGGGAAATCTGATGGGAAAGCCCCCCATTCGGAGGGCAAAAAGGGTCACTGGGCCTGCGCAGCCTTTTCGTCCATGTACATCAGTTCCCAGATATGACCGTCCAAATCCTGGAAGCCGTGACCGTACATAAAGCCGTAATCCTGCGGCTGATTATAGGTATTACCGCCGGCAGCAATCGCCTTGCGCACCAGTGCATCCACTGCCGCCCGATCGGGCTGCGACAGACACAGCAAAACCTCGGTCGATTTTTTGGCATCGACAATCGGATTCGGGGTGAACATTTTGAATTTGTCGTGGGTCAGCAGCATCACATAAATACTGTCGCTAACTACCATGCAAGCGGCGGTATCATCGGTAAACCGGGGATTAAAGCTGAAGCCCAGTTCGGTGAAAAATGTCATGGATGCGGGCAGATTGCCCACCGGCAGGTTAACAAAGATTTGCGTAGCCATGGGCTACCTCCGATGAAGGGTGACCTCATCGAGTATAGCCCATCGCCTCAGCTCAGCAGGTCATAAGGCCCGCCCTGCTCCAGCGCCCGCTGGTAGGCCGGACGCGCATGAATGCGCTGTAGATAACCGCGCAGCTTGGGGCAACCGTCCAGTGCGCCACGTGACGCCATCGCCTCCAGCGGGAAGCTCATCTGGATATCCGCCGCGCTGAATTCATTACCGACAAACCAGGTGTTTTTGCTCAGGTGCTGTTCCAGATAATCACAGTGTGGCGCGATCTGTTTGTCCAGATATTCACGCTGCACGCCTTTGCCAATCGCCCCCGCCACCGGCCGCAGCAACCAGGGGATCGGCGGCTGGCCCAACCGGCTAAATACCAGCTTCATCACCAGCAATGGCATTAACGACCCTTCGGCATAATGTAACCAATACCGGTACTGCTGACGGGCATGATAGTCGGTGGGAATAAACTGCCCCTGTGCGTCGTAGGCTTCCTGCAGGTATTCAATAATGGCGCCGGACTCCGCCAACGTCAGATCGCCATCAACAATCACCGGCGACTTGCCCAACGGATGAATTTTCTTTAACTCCGGCGGTGCCAACATAGTTTGCGGATCGCGCTGATAGCGCTGCACCTGATAGGGCACGTTCAACTCTTCCAAAAACCACAGGATACGCTGCGAACGCGAGTTATTCAGATGGTGAACAATGATCATGAGGGCGCTCCTATCCGTTGCCATACCAATTCGCCTGTCTGCACGCCGTTGCCAAACTGCAGCGGTACCGTACGAAGCTCGAGACAATCGCCGGAGAAATGATAAAAGCGCACCTGTCGACTGCCGATCCAATTGGGGAACGAGCTGCCTTCGACCTGATGCACCACCCGCTGCTCGCTCTCGTCCACCTGATAGCGACCAAAATAACAAATCATGTTGATAAAGGCGGCGCGGAGCTCCTGTTCGCTGCCCTGTGCCAGATCGTCGGCGGCAAAGCTTGGCCGGGTGGCGCTGTAGAGCTGCGCCGCCATGGTGCCATTGGGCTCGTAGTTAATGCGACCCAGCACCTGCTCGCCCAGCGGGTGATTGACTCTGCCGTCTTCCCCTTTGAAGACAGAAGACACCAATGACCAACTGCCGATAAACGCGTTGACTGACATGCCGTTTACTCCTCTAAGGTTTCTGCTTACTCAAAGGGTAGTGGCGATTTTTCCAGCACGCCAGCGCAAGCCGCACCGCTCAAAAATAAGTCAATTTATTTGATAAAGATTATCAAAACTCTCCGATTTTCTATTCAGCCACGTCAGCCTATTATCTACCACATCGAGAGGCAACAACCTCTCACCTAAAAAATACCCTGAGGATTGAATCATGAAAAACATCAAAATTTTTGCTACTGCTCTGCTGCTGACTACCGCCTCTTTCGCCAGCGTTGCTGCCGACCAGCCAACCAGCCAACCTGCTGCCGACGCCCAGAAAATCGGTGTGGTGTCCGTTAGCGGTGCCTCTAACCTGAGCGCGCTGGAAACTGAACTGGCCAACAAAGCCGCAGCATCAGGCGCCAGCTCTTACCGCATCATCTCCGCCGGTGGCCAGAACAAACTGTACGGCACCGCAGAAATCTTCAACTGATCGTCAGACAGTAAACTGACGGAAGAATGAAGCCCCGCAAGGGGCTTTTCACGTTTCTAGCGCGCGTCAAACCGAGCCGCCAGCTTCTGCAGGCGGAATTGTTCGGTGATGTAATCGACGAACACCCGGGTTTTGGTCGGCAGAAATTTGGTGGTGGGGAAGTACAGGTGCACACTACCGCGATCGACATACCAGCCTGGCAATACTCGCACCAGGCGGCCGCTCTCCAGATAAGGTAACGCGTTCGGCATGCTGATCAGCGCAATGCCTAAACCCATTTCCGCGGCCCGTGCCGCCGCTTCCGGCTCGTTTACCGTCATTTTTATCGTCATGCTCGGCGCTCGCTGCTCGTTATCCGCATTGCGCAGCGGCAGGTTGCGGACTCGCCCGGTTTGCGGTGAGCGAATAAAAATGCCCGCATGACTCACCAACTGTTCCGGCTGCTGGAGCGATGGGTACTGTTGCAAATACTGCCTCGAAGCCACCAGCACGCCGTGTGCCGGTGCCAGTTCGCGGGCGATCATCCCCTGCGCCAGTTCGATACCGCCTCCCATTGCCGCATCGAAATGCTCGCCAATCAAATCCACCTGACGGTTATCAAAATGCCAGTCTGGAACAATCGACGGATAACGTGCCAGAAAGTCCGGCAACATCGGCAGCACAAAATGCAGGCCAAAAGCGGTACCCATGCTGACCTTTAAGGTTCCCGCAGCAACCCCACCACTGCTGCTCAAACTTTTCAATGCACACTGGATCGACAGCAAGCCGCCGCTGACCTCCTGCAAAAAACGTTCGCCCTCTTCGGTCAGCGTCAATTTACGCGTATTGCGCTGGAATAGTCGCACGCCCACCAACGACTCCAGTTTGGTGACGTTCTTTCCCACTGCGGCAGAACTGATCCCCAACTTGCGGCCGGCGGCGGAAAAACTGCCGCTCTCTGCGCTGCTGACAAAACATTCCAGATGGCCGAGCATGATTTTTCTCCGACGATTTCAAACCAATGGTTTAAGCTGATTATAGCTCTTTGTGGCTAGTTACCGATCCGCGTTTCTCCGATACTGAACCGGTAGCTTTATTAACCAAATCACACTCTGGAGAAACATCATGTCCGCAACTCTCTCTCTGCAAGGCAAAGTCGCATTCATTCAGGGCGGTTCACGCGGCATCGGTGCCGCCATCGCCACACGCCTGGCGCGCGAAGGTGCCGCTGTGGCATTAACCTACGTCGCCTCTGCCGACAAAGCCGATGCGGTGGTGAGTGAAATCACTGCTGCCGGCGGCAAGGCGCTGGCGATCAAGGCCGACAGTGCCGATGCAACAGCGCTGCAACAGGCGGTGCGCCAGGCAGTAAACAGCCTGGGCAATCTGGATATTTTGGTGAACAACGCCGGTGTGCTGGCGATGGGCAGCACCGAAGAACTGCCGCTGGAAGATCTGGACCGCACGCTGGCGGTGAACGTCCGCAGCGTATTTGTCGCCAGTCAGGAAGCCGCGCGTCATATGAATGATGGCGGTCGCATCATCAATATTGGCAGCACCAACGCCGAACGTATGCCATTTGCCGGCGGCGCGGTATATGCGATGAGTAAATCTGCGCTGGTCGGCCTGACCAAAGGCATGGCACGCGATCTCGGCCCACGCGGCATTACCGTCAACAACGTGCAGCCCGGCCCGGTAGATACCGATATGAACCCGGACAACAGCGATTTCGCCGAGCAGTTGAAAGGGATGATGGCGATCGGTCGTTACGGCAAGGACGAAGAGATCGCCAGCTTCGTCGCCTATCTGGTTGGCCCCGAGGCGGGATATATCACCGGTGCCAGCCTGAGCATCGACGGCGGCTTCTCGGCTTAATCTTCCCAGAAAAACAAAAAGCCCCTCTCGGGTAATGCCGTTCAGTTAAGCAAAGTTCTGAATAAGGATGTACGACGTTGTTTAAGTGGGCGTCCCCCTCTCCCGAGGGAGAGGGCCGGGGTGAGGGGCTTTCGCGTTGGTATGTATCCCCTCACCCTAACCCTCTCCCAAAGGAGAGGGAACAATATCACCTTAACTGACCAGCATTGCCCTCTCGGGGCTTTTTTAGTTTGACTACAATGAGAAGACGCACCATTCGGAGTGTCTTCCATGAATGCCACCTCTTCCCAAAGATTGCTAGTCGCCTGCCTGGCGTGTCTCACAGCCCTGCTGTTCACCGGTTCCGTATATGCGGCCCCAATGAAGGACAAGACGCAGGATCAGGAAGAACCAGAGACGCTCCAGGTCAATATGGACGACATCATGCGCCCCTGGCTGGGGGATTTGCCAGGCATGCTCGACCGACGGGTGATTCGGGTATTGACGACTTACAGCAAAACCTTTTTCTTTATCACCAAGGGCACCCAGCGCGGAGCCACCCATGACATATTTATGGAGTTCGAGCACGACCTTAATCTCAAGTTGATGAAGGATAAAAAGCTCAAACAGCGCCATCTTAAGGTGCGCGTCATCTTCGTGCCGGTAGCTCGTGACCAGTTACTCAATGCCCTCAATGAAGGCCGGGGCGACATTGCGGCCTCCAACCTCACCATTACCCCGGCGCGTCAGGAGCAAGTGACGTTCACCACCGCTCTTTATCCGAAAGTGAAGGAACTGCTGATTTCTGGCCCCTCCTCACCCAAAGTGGAAAACCTGGAACAACTTTCCGGAAAAACGGTATTCGTGCGCCTCTCATCGAGCTATCACGAAAGTCTGGTGGCCCTGAATAAGCGCTTTGCCCAGGAATCACGTCCTCCCGTTATCCTGGAGACAGCCCCCGAAGCGCTCGAGGATGAGGATCTGATCGAGATGCTGAGTGCCGGCCTCATTCCACTTATCGTGGTTGATCGCCATAAGGCTCTGTTCTGGAAACAGGTTTTCCCTAAAATTCAGATACACGAAAATGTGGTGCTGCGTGACGATGCCGACATCGCCTGGGCGGTGCGCAAGGATAACCCGCAGTTACTCGCTTTGCTCAACGGCTTCGTAGAGAAGAATCGCCAGGGCAGCAAGTTGGGTAACACCCTTTTGTTGCGCTACCTGAAAAATGCCAAATATGTCAAAAACGCGGCCTCGGAGAAAGAGCGCGCCAAATTTCTGGCGATGGTGGACGTGTTCAGGAAATATGGCGATCGCTATAACGTAGACTGGCTACTGATGGTGGCCCAGGGGTATCAGGAGTCGCGCCTCAACCAGTCGGTCCGCAGCCCGGTGGGTGCTATCGGTATTATGCAAGTGATGCCGGGCACCGGAAAAGAGCTGAATGTCGGCGACATCCGCAAACTGGATCCCAATATCAATGCCGGGGTGAAATACATGCGCTGGATGATTGACCGCTACTACGCAGACGAGCCGATGACGCCCCTCGACAAAGTGCTGTTCTCATTCGCCTCTTACAACGCAGGCCCAGCCCGCATCGCTCGTTTGCGAGCGGAAACGGAGAAACGTGGCTTTAACCCCAATATCTGGTTTGGCAATGTGGAATACCTGGCCGCCGAACGGATTGGGGCCGAGACGGTGACCTATGTCAGCAATATCTACAAATACTACGTCGCTTATCGGCTGATCATGGATCAGCGAACTCGCAAGCAGCAGGCCATGGACCAATCCAAAAGTGCGCCAGCAGCAGAGAAGCCGCAACAAGCCCCAGTCGGGCAGTGAGTTTGGCGTGAAGCAGCCTCCTTCAGAAACAAAAAAGCCCCTTTCGGGGCTTTTTCATCGGCTTTAGACAACCTGATATCAGAAAGGAATATCGTCGTCGAAGTCCATTGGCGGTTCGTTGCTGCTGGCTGCCGGCGCATTGTTTTGCGCTGGGCGAGCCTGCTGGCCACCGCTGAACTGGTTGCCGCCTTGCGGCTGTTGAGGCTGACCCCAACCGCCCTGACCACCGGAAGCCTGACCACCGCCTGCAGGTGCACCGCCGCCTTGACGGCCGCCCAGCATCTGCATGGTGCCGCCCACGTTTACAACGATCTCGGTGGTGTATTTTTCAACGCCAGCCTGATCGGTCCACTTACGGGTTTGCAGAGCGCCCTCGATATACACCTGGGAACCTTTACGCAGATATTCGCCCGCCACTTCAGCCAGCTTGCCGAACAGCACAACGCGGTGCCACTCGGTCTTTTCTTTCTGCTCGCCAGTCGCCTTGTCACGCCAGCTTTCGGAGGTCGCCAGGGTAATGTTGGCCACTGCGCCGCCATTCGGCATGTAACGGACTTCTGGGTCTTGGCCCAGATTCCCGACCAGAATTACTTTGTTTACGCCTCTGCTGGCCATGAGAACTCTCCTGAAGATTGATTTTTACACAGTATAAACGAGTAAGTTTAACACGCTCAGCCCGAAACGACACCCGTGTTGATAACTGCGTATTCTATTCCAGAATTGTCGTTCCGATCGACCTTGTTGCATTCGTATACTGGATATTCATTCAGGTTTTTTTGTGTCATAATTATGCGTTTCGTACTGGCTGTGCCGGTTTTTTGCGCGTTCGATCACAAAATCGTCCGTAAATCACCCAGACAGGCGCGGTGTATCATCAAGACGGGAAGTGTAAATGGACAATATCGAAGTTCGTGGTGCTCGGACCCATAATCTCAAAAACATCAACCTGATTATCCCGCGTGACAAGCTGATCGTCGTCACCGGTTTATCCGGTTCAGGCAAGTCCTCGCTGGCTTTTGATACTCTGTATGCCGAAGGGCAGCGTCGCTACGTCGAGTCGCTCTCCGCCTATGCACGCCAGTTCCTCTCGCTGATGGAAAAACCGGACGTCGACCACATTGAAGGCCTGTCTCCGGCGATCTCCATCGAGCAGAAATCGACCTCACATAACCCGCGATCCACGGTCGGCACCATTACCGAGATCCACGATTACCTGCGCCTGTTGTTTGCCCGCGTCGGCGAACCGCGCTGCCCGGAGCACCATGTGCCGCTGGCGGCGCAAACCGTCAGCCAAATGGTGGACAACGTGCTCAACCAGCCGGAAGGCAAACGCCTGATGCTGCTGGCACCAGTGGTAAAAGATCGCAAGGGCGAGCACACCAAAACGCTGGAAAATCTGGCCACCCAGGGCTATATCCGTGCGCGTATCGACGGTGAAGTCTGCGATCTTTCCGATCCGCCAAAATTGGAGCTGCAGAAGAAGCACACTATCGAAGTGGTGGTCGATCGCTTCAAGGTGCGTGACGATATGTCGCAGCGTCTGGCGGAATCGTTCGAGACCGCGCTGGAGCTGTCCGGCGGCACGGCCGTCGTCGCCGACATGGACGACGAGAAGGCCGATGAGCTGCTGTTCTCCGCCAACTTCGCCTGCCCCATCTGCGGCTACAGCATGCGCGAGCTGGAACCACGGCTGTTCTCGTTCAACAACCCGGCCGGTGCCTGCCCGACCTGTGACGGACTGGGCGTGCAGCAGTTCTTCGATCCGGAACGTGTGGTACAGAACCCTGAGCTTTCGCTGGCCGGCGGCGCGATCCGCGGCTGGGATCGCCGTAACTTCTATTACTTCCAGATGCTGCGCTCGTTGTCGGAGCATTACGCGTTTGACGTCGAAGCGCCGTTCAACAGCCTGGATGCCAACGTGCAGAAAGCGGTGCTCAGCGGTTCCGGCAAAGAGACCATCGAATTCAAATATATCAACGATCGCGGTGATACCACCGTGCGCCGCCATCCGTTCGAAGGCGTGCTGCACAATATGGAACGCCGCTATAAAGAAACCGAATCGAGCGCGGTACGCGAAGAGCTGGCCAAGTTTATCAGCAACCGTCCTTGCGCCTCGTGCCACGGCACGCGCCTGCGTGAAGAAGCGCGCAACGTGTTCGTTGAAGACACCACGCTGCCGGAAATCTCCGATCTGAGCATCGGCCACGCCATGAGCTTCTTCCAGAACATGAAGCTCAGCGGCCAACGCGCCCAGATTGCCGAGAAAGTGCTGAAAGAAATTGGCGATCGCCTGAAGTTCCTGGTGAACGTCGGCCTGAACTACCTGTCGCTGTCGCGCTCGGCGGAAACCCTGTCCGGCGGTGAGGCACAGCGTATCCGTCTGGCCAGCCAAATTGGCGCCGGTTTGGTGGGCGTAATGTACGTACTGGACGAGCCGTCAATCGGCCTTCATCAGCGCGACAACGAACGCCTGCTGGAAACGCTGATCCACCTGCGCAACCTGGGTAACACGGTGATCGTGGTTGAGCATGACGAAGACGCCATCCGCGCCGCCGATCACGTGATCGACATCGGCCCCGGTGCCGGGGTGCATGGCGGCCAGGTGGTGGCAGAAGGTACCGTCGAAGACATCATGGCGCAGCCGGAATCACTGACCGGCCAGTTCCTCAGCGGCAAACGTGGAATTGCCATTCCTGAGCAGCGCGTCCCGGCGGACCCGACCAAGGTGCTGAAACTGAGCGGCGCACGCGGCAACAACCTGAAAGACGTGACGCTGACGCTGCCGGTGGGGCTGTTCACCTGTATTACCGGGGTTTCCGGCTCGGGCAAGTCAACGCTGATCAACGACACGCTGTTCCCAATCGCCCAGCGCCAGCTCAACGGCGCCACCCTGGCCGAACCGGCACCTTTCCGCGAAGTGACCGGTCTGGAGCATTTCGACAAGGTGATCGACATCGATCAAAGCCCGATCGGTCGGACTCCACGTTCTAACCCGGCGACCTACACCGGCATCTTCACTCCGGTGCGTGAACTGTTCGCCGGCGTGCCTGAGTCGCGTAGTCGTGGCTACAACCCAGGCCGCTTCAGTTTTAACGTCAAGGGCGGCCGCTGCGAAGCCTGTCAGGGCGACGGCGTGATCAAGGTGGAAATGCACTTCCTGCCGGATATCTACGTGCCGTGCGACCACTGTAAAGGCAAGCGCTATAACCGCGAAACGCTGGAAGTGAAGTACAAAGGCAAAAGCATTCACGAAGTGCTGGAGATGACCATCGAAGAGGCGCGTGAATTCTTCGACGCAGTGCCGGCATTGGCGCGCAAACTGCAAACCTTGATGGAAGTGGGCCTGTCGTACATCCGTCTCGGTCAGTCGGCCACCACGCTGTCCGGCGGCGAGGCGCAACGCGTCAAGCTGGCACGTGAGCTGTCGAAACGCGGTACCGGCCAAACGCTGTATATCCTGGATGAGCCGACCACCGGTCTGCACTTCGCCGATATCCAGCAACTGCTGGCGGTGCTGCATCAGCTGCGCGACCAGGGCAATACCATCGTGGTGATTGAGCACAATCTGGACGTGATTAAAACCGCGGACTGGATCGTCGACCTGGGGCCGGAAGGCGGCAGCGGCGGCGGTGAAATCCTGGTGGCCGGCACGCCGGAAACCGTGGCCAACTGCGAAGCTTCGCATACCGCGCGCTTCCTTAAGCCGTTACTGAAGAAGAAGTAATCCCTGCCCGGCGGGCCGTTCCTGTAGCGGCCCGCGCTATTACCTGTTTCGCTCAAATTGAACAGAAACAGGCAAGATTTAGACATTTTCAGGCATTTCCCTCCCCGCTCGCAGCTTTTATCATCAATGTTCCCTCTGTGGCCACCTGCTGTATCCAGGCCGCGTCTCACCGGCATCCTGCTGCCGGAAGTAGTTCCCCACCCTTTGATGACTGGAGTGACCATGAACATTACGCACGCCTATGCCGCGCACGATGCCAAGTCAGCGCTTGTTCCTTTTGATTACACGCCGCGCACCCTGCGCGACCACGATGTGCAAATCAACGTTCTGTTCTGTGGCGTCTGCCATTCTGATCTGCACCAGGCCCGCAACGAATGGAGCAACACAATTTTCCCGGTAGTGCCCGGCCACGAGATTGTTGGCCGCGTGAGCGCCGTCGGCAGTCATGTTTCACGCTATCAGGTCGGCGATTTGGTCGGCGTGGGTTGTATGGTGGACTCTTGCCGTAGCTGTCCGAGCTGTGAAGAAGGGCTGGAGCAATACTGTGAAAACGGCTTTACCGGCACCTATAACGGACAGGATCGGCAAACCGGTGCCATCACCTACGGCGGCTACTCAACCGCGATGACCGTGGACCAGGACTTTGTGCTGCGGGTGCCGGAAAACCTCGATCCGGCCGGTGTAGCGCCACTGCTGTGCGCCGGTATCACCACCTATTCCCCGTTGCGCCAATGGGGTGCCGGCCCCGGTAAAAAGGTTGGCATTGTTGGTCTGGGCGGATTAGGACATATGGGGGTCAAATTGGCCCGGGCGATGGGCGCGCATGTGGTGCTGTTCACTACCTCAGAATCCAAAGTCGAGGATGCCAAACGCCTCGGTGCCCACGAAGTGGTCATTTCCCGTGCCCCGGAACAGATGGCGCAGCACACCAACAGCTTCGACTTTATTCTTAACACCGTCGCAGCCCAGCACGATCTGAACCCGTTCCTTAACCTGCTGCGCCGCGACGGCACCCTGACGCTGGTCGGTGCCCCGGAACACGATCACCCGTCACCGCAGGTGTTTAATCTGATCATGAAACGCCGCCGCCTCGCCGGTTCGCTGATCGGCGGTATTGCAGAAACCCAGGAGATGCTGGATTTCTGTGGTCAGCACGGTATTACCTCAGACATCGAACTGATCCCGATGCAGCAAATCAACCAGGCCTATGAGCGGATGCTGAAAAGCGACGTGAAATACCGTTTCGTGGTGGATATCAACTCGCTGCGAGCTTAACTCTAAGGGCGCCATTCATTGTGGCGCCCGATTTTTGCTTACAGTTGTTTAATCACCCGTGCCGGGTTGCCGCCGACCACGCAGTTGGCCGGCACGTCTTTAGTGACCACCGCCCCGGATGCCACCACCACGTTATCCCCCAGAGTCACGCCAGGGTTAATCACCGCCCGACCGCCAATCCACACGTTGTCGCCAATGCGCACCGGCTTGCCGAACTCCGCACCGCCGACGCGCGTTTCCGCATCCAACGGATGGGTGGCAGTGTAGATATGCACCCCCGGTGCCAGCATGCAGTTATCACCGATATGCACTTCACACACGTCGAGGATCACGCAGTCAAAATTGGCGTAAAAGTTCTTACCCAGGTAGATGTTGTAGCCGTAATCGCAGCGAAAAGTCGGCTCGATGGTTCCCCCCTGATACTGGCCCAACAGCTCCGCCAGCCACTGTTTACGCAGGTCAGTCTCATCCGGGGAAGAATGGTTGTAATGGTGCACCAACTGGCGTGCATGCTTACGCTCGCTGCGCAGTAGCTCGTCGCCGGCATCATACAACTCGCCGGCAATCATCTTGCGTTTCTGTTCACTCATGGCCATCTCACGGCATCCTTTAATCTGGCGGCTTATGGAGTAAAAAGCCTAGTCGTTTCCGGCACAGATTAAAACGGGAACGTTCCCATTCTCGAATCACGATCACAGTTTGAAAGGTAGACAGGAAGATAGGCGATTAAAAAGGCAGGCGGTGCGCCTGCCCTCAACGCTTAAGCGCGCAGTTCCTGGCGCACGTGGTCAGGTAACCCTTCCAGCACCAACTGATATGAACTGTCGATCAGGGTATAAAACTGCGAGTTCGGCAGGTTGCCGTCAAGAAACACCGTATTCCAGTGCGCTTTGTTCAGCCGCTCACAGGCGACGATCTCCGGATGGTGTTCCCGCAGGCTCTCCGCCAGTTCCGGGCTGGATTTTACCGCCAGCGCCGGCCGCCCCTGCACCTCGCACACCATGGCGAACATAACGTCGCCAACCTTGATCTGACTGGCCTGCCACTGGTTCTGGTCGCTCTGTTCCGCGCCCGGCTTCGCCATGCAGTATTCCAGCAGTGCTGTGTTATTCATTGGGTTATTCCCCCTGTAAAGTGGCCACAACCCGGCGTGAACCGCCGTGAATGCGGTGCTCCCCCAGCCAAATTCCCTGCCATGTGCCCAGCATCAGTCGCCCGTGACCGACAGGCAACGTCAGGGACGTGCCCAACAGAGAGGATTTGATGTGCGCCGGCATGTCGTCCGGCCCTTCGTAGTCGTGCTGATAGGGTGCGTTCTCTGGCACCTGACGCAGGAAATGCTGTTCCATGTCGGCTCGCACCGTAGGATCGCAGTTCTCGTTCAGCGTCAGCGAGGCCGAGGTATGTTGCAACAACAGGTGCAACAGGCCAGTTTGCAGGCGGTGTAAGTGGGTTAGCTGGTCGGTAATCTCTTCGGTAACCAGATGAAAACCACGCGCTTTTGCGCTGAGGATTAGCGTTTGCTGATGCCACATGAGTGAGCGCCCCTCAATCAGTATATTCTCTATCCAGTTTGCAGCAACTCCGGCGGCAAACCGACAACAAAAAGGGAGCGATATCACTATCGCTCCCTTGCGAACTTCAAACCCTAACAACATTATTGCACTGCGGCAAACGCCTCGGCCACCTGATGCACGTTGTTATGGTTCAGGCCGGCCATGCAGACACGGCCGCTGTGGATCAGGTACACACCGAACTCTTCACGCAGGCGATCGACCTGTGCCGCGCTGAAACCGGTGTAGCTGAACATACCGCGCTGTTCCAGCAGGTAATCGAAGTTACGCTGCGGCAGAGCAACTTTCAGCGCTTCCACCAGCGTTTTACGCATCTCAAGGATACGGGTGCGCATGATTTCCACTTCTGCCAGCCACTGGGCTTTCAGTTGCGCATCGTTCAGCACCTTCGCCACCACCTGCGCACCGAAGTTCGGCGGGCTGGAATAGTTGCGGCGAACCGTGGCTTTCAGTTGACCCAATACGCGCCCCGCCGCCTCTTCGCTTTCGCACACCACCGACAGGCCGCCGACGCGTTCGCCGTACAGCGAGAAGATTTTCGAGAACGAATTACTTACCAGGCATGGCAGACCGGCCGCAGCCATAGTGCGGATGGCATAGGCATCATCGGCAATCCCACCGCCAAAACCCTGATAGGCGATATCAAGGAACGGGATCAGTTCACGTTCGGCAATCACTTTGACCACTTCATCCCACTGGGCATGAGTCAGGTCAGAGCCGGTCGGGTTATGGCAGCACGGGTGCAGCAGCGCGATGCTGTGCTTCGGCAGCTGTTTCAATGCGCTCAGCATGGCGTCAAACTTCACGCCCAGGCTTTCGCTGTCGAAGTAGGGATAGGTATTGACCTTGAAGCCGGCACCGCCAAAGATGGCGATGTGGTTTTCCCAGGTCGGATCGCTGACCCACACCTGCGAATCCGGGAAATAGCTTTTCAGGAAGTCGGCACCGACCTTCAGCGCGCCGGAACCGCCCACGGTTTGAATGGTGGCGATACGCTCCTGTTGCAACATCGGGTGCTCGGCGCCGAACAGCAGATGCTGAATGGCAGTACGGTAAGGCTGCAGGCCTTCCATCGGCAGGTATACTGACGCGCCGTGATCCACGCTGCTCAGTTGCGCTTCTGCGGCGGCAACCGCCTTCATCTGCGGGATAATGCCCTGCTCGTCATAGTAAAGGCCGATACTCAGGTTAACCTTGTGCGAACGGGGATCTTTTTTGAATTTTTCCATCAGCGACAGGATCGGGTCACCTGCATAGGCATCAACGTTCTGAAACACGGGTTGTTCTCCTGGATTATTAGGGTTCGGGGGCACAGCATCAGGCTCTAATATAGACGGAAAAGGCCGTTCAGTTTGAGCTTTATCTCGCAACCGGCAACAAACCGTTTTCCTTGATTCGGTTGAGCACCACCGCCGTTTTGATATGCGCCACGCTTTTATGCCGCGACAGCGTCTGACTGATAAAGTCGTCCAGCGCCGGCAGGTCCGCCACCGCCACCTTCAGCAGATAATCAGCATCGCCGGTAGTTTTATAGGCGTCAAGAATGGCGTCCACTTCTTCCAGCATCTGGTGGAAACTGTCGATCTGCTCTTGGGCATGGTGAGTCAGGCTCACTTCTATCAGCCCCACCAGCCCCAGCCCGACGGCCTCCGGTGCCAGCCGTGCATGGTAACCGCGGATCAGCTGTGCCTGCTCCAGACTGATGCGCCGCCGGGAACACTGGGAGGCCGACAACCCCACCAGATCGCTCAGTTCCTGATTGGTCAGACGGCCATTGGCCTGTAGCAGCGTCAGGATTTTCATATCAAAATCGTCAATGTTGTACATAGCCACCTGTAAACTGTGTTAATAAATGTTGACGTTACAGCCTATCAGTTTTTTGACTGTGGATACCCTTCCCCCACCGAGGTTGTGAAGCGCACAGCAGCAATGCCGAACGTTTCCACCTGCTAATGGCATAAAAAGTGGGTAACTCGCGCAAGTCAGCGACAATTAACGCCTAAAGAGCGCATAAAACCACGAATGTATAAAAAGGACGCCGATGAAAAAATTATTACCTCTCGCACTGCTGGTTGCCGCCGGGAGCGCCAGCGCTCAATCGCACCTGGATAAGGTGATCCAGCAGGGCACACTGGAAGTGTGCACCACCGGCGATTACAAGCCTTATACCTTCCTGAAAGAAGACGGCAGCTATGAAGGCATTGATATCGATATGGCGGAATCGCTGGCCAAAAGCCTGGGCGCCAAAGTGAAATGGGTAAAAACCAGTTGGAAAACCCTGACGCCGGACTTTGTCGCCGGTAAATGCGACATCGCCATGGGCGGTATCTCCGTCACGCTGCAGCGTCAAAGGCAGGTATTTTTCGCCGATATGCTGGATACCGACGGCAAGATCCCATTGGTACGCTGCACCGACGTGAAGAAATACCGCACCATCGACCAGATCAACAAACCGTCGGTGCGTCTGTTGGAGCCGGCGGGCGGCACTAACGAAGCCTTCGTGCACGCCTATCTGCCCAAGGCCAAACTGACGTTGACCCATGATAACGTGGGGATTTTCCAGCAGTTGGTCGACAAGAAAGCCGACGTCATGATCACCGACGCCTCCGAGGCGCTGTATCAGCAAAAACGTTTTCCGAAACTGTGCGCGGTGAATCCCAAAAAACCGATGCAGTACGGCGAGAAGGCCTACATGCTGCCGCGTGATGATTTAAGCTGGAAATTGTATGTGGATCAGTGGCTGCACCTGTCCAAAGCGACCGGCGAGTATCAGAGCATTATCGATCAATGGCTGGCGGTAAAGAAATAACGCGTTATTGATTGGGGCCGGCAGGCGCTGGCCCCTCACAGGCTATTCGCCGATGTATTCCATCGACACGCGCTGCGTTAGTTTGGTAATCAGTTCATAAGCGCTGATGCCGGTACAGTCGGCAATTCGTTCGACCGGTAAAGCCTGGCCCCACAGCACCACTTCATCGCCAACCTTATCGGTGGCCTCCGGCCCCAGATCGACCGACATCATGTCCATCGACACCCGACCCACTATCGGCACTTCACGGCCGTTAAGCCACACAGGCGTTCCCGTAGGTGCGCTGCGCGGGTAGCCGTCGCCATAACCCATTGCCACCACGCCCAAACGGGTATCACCTGCGCTAACCCAGGTGCCGCCGTAGCCCACAGATTCACCGGCTTTGTGTTCACGCACCGCGATCAGGTTGGATTTAAGCGTCATCGCCGGTTGCAGGTCATACTGACAGCCCTGAGAGCCTTCCATCGGTGAAACACCGTACAGGATAATGCCTGGGCGTACCCACTCGTTGTGCGCATCCGGCCACAGCAGAGTGCCACCGGAGGCGGCGATCGAACGCTGCCCCGGTTTGCCGGCGGCAAAGCTTTCGAAACACTGTATTTGCTTGAGCGTCGTGTCCGACTCAGGCTCATCGGCGCGGCTGAAATGGCTCATGATATTAACCGGCTGCACCACGTTACGGCAGGCGCTCAGACGCTGATAGAACGCCTCCGCCTGCTCCGGGCGCACGCCCAGGCGATGCATGCCGGTATCGAGCTTCATCCACACCGGCACCGGGCGCGCCAACGTGGCCTGCTCCAGCGCTTCAAGCTGTTCGATGCTGTGTACGGCGGTTTCGATGTTATTGGCCACCAACACCGGCAGGTCTTCGGCACAGAAGAAACCTTCCAGCATCAGGATCGGTTTGACGATACCGCCGGAGCGCAGCATCAATGCCTCGCCAATGCGCGCCACGCCGTAGCAGTCGGCGTCTTGCAGGGTGTGCGCTGTTTCCAGCAGGCCATGTCCATAAGCGTTTGCTTTCACAACGGCAATCAGGCGACTTTGCGGCGCCTGACGGCGCACCTGTTGCAGATTATGTCGCAGAGCGCGGCGGTCGATTACAGCGGTTGCCGCTTTCATTTCAGTTCCTTAGCTGATTATTCGTCATCATATTGTGGCCCCGCGTAGTTATCGAAACGCGACCACTGGCCGTTAAAGGTCAGACGCACGGAACCGATTGGACCGTTACGTTGCTTACCTAAAATAATTTCGGCAATCCCTTTCAGATCGCTGTTCTCGTGATAAACCTCATCACGGTAGATGAACATAATCAGGTCGGCATCCTGCTCGATGGAACCGGACTCACGCAGGTCGGAGTTGACCGGGCGCTTGTCGGCACGCTGCTCCAGGCTTCGGTTCAACTGCGACAGTGCCACCACCGGCACCTGCAGTTCTTTCGCCAACGCCTTGAGCGAGCGGGAAATTTCGGCGATCTCCAGCGTACGGTTGTCGGACAGGGACGGCACGCGCATCAGCTGCAGGTAGTCGATCATGATCAGGCTCAGGCCGTCATGTTTCACGGAAAATACGGCGCGCACGGGAGCGGACTTCGGTTGGCGTCAGGCCGGAGGAGTCATCAATGTACATATTGCGCTTCTCCAGCAGGATACCCATGGTGCTGGAGATTCGCGCCCAGTCCTCGTCATCGAGCTGGCCGGTACGAATACGCGTCTGGTCTACGCGCGAAAGCGACGCCAGCATACGCATCATGATCTGGTTGCCTGGCATCTCAAGGCTGAAGATCAGCACCGGTTTTTCCTGCGTCATCGCGGCGTGTTCGCACAGGTTCATGGCGAAGGTAGTTTTACCCATCGAAGGACGGGCGGCGACGATGATCAGATCCGATTTTTGCAAACCGGCGGTTTTCTTATTGAGATCCTGATAGCCGGTATCCACCCCGGTAACGCCATCGTGCGGCTGCTGATACAGCTGTTCGATGCGCGCAACGGTATCTTCCAGGATACGCTCAATGCCTTTCGGGCCTTCATCTTTGCTGGCCCGGTTTTCCGCGATTTGGAACACCCGAGATTCGGCCAGATCGAGCAGGTCTTCACTGCTGCGACCCTGCGGATCATAACCGGCGTCGGCGATTTCATTGGCCACCGAGATCATCTCACGCACTACCGCACGTTCACGTACGATATCTGCATAAGCACCGATGTTGGCAGCACTTGGGGTGTTTTTCGATAATTCGGCCAGGTAGGCGAACCCGCCGACGGAATCGAGCTCACCGCGCTGTTCCAGCGATTCGGACAGGGTGATCAGGTCGATCGGTCGGCTCATTTCCAGCAGGCGCTGCATCTCGGTAAAGATCAGGCGATGCGGGCGGCTGAAGAAATCGTTGGAAACAACACGTTCGGACACGTTGTCCCAGCGCTCGTTATCCAGCATCAAACCGCCCAACACGGACTGTTCCGCCTCCAGCGAATGTGGCGGCATCTTCAGCCCTTCCATCTGGCGGTCTCTTGGGCGCTCTTTGGCTTCGTCTGCGTTTGTTCTGTTGGTTGGTTTTTTTCCTGCCATGAAACGTATTCTTTATCCGGTGGCGAATGGAGGATCCTGACGCGAGAGTATACGTGATTTTTAACTGTGATTCCTGCGCATAACAGATGCAAAAAGTATCAAGCCACCCCAGGGCAAACTGGATCGCCGATGCTAAAACGCGTAGGGTGAAATCAGACCCCCACTCGAGGTAATGAAATGGCAAAGCGCATTCAATTCTCCGCCACCGGCGGCCCGGAAGTCTTGCAATATGTTGATTTTATCCCCGTAGATCCGGCAGCCGGTGAGGTGCAGATCGAGAACAAGGCGATCGGCATCAACTATATCGACACCTACGTGCGCAGCGGCCTGTATCCGCCCGCCAAACTACCGAGCGGGTTGGGTACCGAGGCGGCCGGGGTGGTGATCAAGGTCGGTGCCGGTGTCAGCGTGCTAAAACCGGGTGACCGGGTGGTGTATGCCCAGTCGACGCTTGGAGCCTACAGCGAAGTGCACAACGTTTCGCAGGAAAAAGTGGCATTGCTGCCGCATAACCTGAGTTTTGAGCAGGGCGCGGCCTCCTTCCTGAAAGGGCTGACGGTGCATTATTTGCTGCGCCAAACCCATGAGGTGCAACCGGGTGAAGTGTTCCTGTTCCATGCCGCCGCAGGGGGCGTTGGGCTGATTGCCTGCCAGTGGGCTAAAGCGCTCGGGGCAAAACTGATCGGCAGCGTCGGCTCCGACGAAAAAGCCGAGCTGGCGAAGCATGCAGGCGCATGGGCAACCATCAATTACCATAAAGAAGATATCGCCCAGCGCGTGGCTGAGCTGACACAGGGTGAGAAAGTCGGCGTCGTTTACGACTCGGTAGGCCAAAGTACCTGGCAGGCCTCACTTAACAGCCTGAAACGCCGGGGGCTAATGGTGAGCTTCGGCAATGCGTCCGGCCCGGTCACCGGCGTCGATCTGGCGTTGCTGAACCAAAAAGGTTCGCTGTACGTCACCCGCCCTTCGCTTAACGGCTACATTACCACCCGTGCTGAACTGCAGTATGCCAGCAATGAGCTGTTTTCCTTGATCGGTAGCGGGGCTATCAAAGTCGACGTGAAGGAAGAGCAAAAGTTTGCGTTAGCCGATGCACAACGCGCGCATCAGGTGCTGGAAAGCCGCAACACCAGCGGTTCAAGCTTACTGATCCCCGGTCGCTGAGATGAGTACCCTTACAAATACAAGGTAATACAAAGCACTGTATCGCATCGAAAAATCATTACTAAAGGAATATGATCTTCTGGTAATTCATATTGATCAATAAGGAAATAACGCAGAAATGAAAATAAAAATGCTTGCCGCAGCACTGGTTTTCGCCGCAACCCCTGCATTCGTCAGCGCAGCACCGGCCGCGACTCAGAGCGCAGAGAAAAACGTTTTAATGAAATACCAATACTCCAAGACCTATATGCAATGCATGGATAAGGATGGCGGTAACACGCCTGGTGCTGCTGCCTGTATCGAAGCGGAATTCAAACTCTGGGATGCGCGTTTGAACAAGGCCTATAAGGAATCACTCAAGTTTAAAGCCGCGCCAAAGGCCTGGCGTGAGGCGCAACGTAACTGGCTGAAGTTCAAAGACAGCCAGTGTCTTGCGCTGGTCGCAGCGCCGCATGGTTCCGGCGATGCGCTGGATTCTGCCTCGTGCCAACTGAATATGACCATTGATCGCACACTGCAACTCGAAAGTAATGACTGGCCAGTATCCTGATATCGCGGGATCATAACCAATAAAAAGGGCTCCGTTAGGAGCCCTTTTTGTTACTGCGTTTGTAGGGGTAGAGCAGAGTCCGCCCGAGACAGCGGGTTGCTTGAGCAACACTCGTATTGGGTCAATGTCTCTTGCGGTGATGAAATAGGTCGCATCGCTGCACGGCAATCATCCTAACAGCCCCGAAATGCAAAAAACATGGCTAATGCGGCGCATTGGCATTTAAAACGCCAAGCTGTGATCTCCGCCGCATTCAGAGCGGAGCTGTTGCGTAGATTTCAGTGTGACCGACTGATTATTCGACAAAAAATCAGTAGCGGCGTATTTGTGGTTTCTGCATCGAACGGTAAATCCAAACGCCTACCACAGCCAGAATCAACCACGGCAACAGCTTAATCACCATCGCAAACAGCCCGCCGAGTAACATAAACGCCGCCGCCACCAGTATCGCGGCAAACACGCCCAGCAGCGAAATCCCGGTCACCATCAGCATCACAACAAAACCGACCAGAAAGAAGAGTTCCAACATGATTTTGCTCCTTCGCAAAACAAAGTATCTGCTGAGCTATTACAAGAAGCGTGCCAGGCCGGCGTGGAAATTAAGTGATTGAAATTAAAAAAAAGGCATATCACACAATGCGACATGCCTGGTCAAAAACGCTAACTTTTAGTCAAATATTGATGTCAATTACGCCATTTCGGTACGCGGCAGGCGCACCAAATCCAGTGCTTGTTCAACCACGCGCGCATCTGCCCCTGGCTTATGGGCATTTTCGCTCAGGTGGCGGCGCCACTGACGCGCACCCGGCACGCCCTGGAACAGGCCCAGAATATGGCGGGTAATATGGCCCAAATAGGTGCCGTTCGACAGTTCGCGTTCGATGTAAGGATACAGCGACTCAATAATCGCTACGCTGTCCATCACCTTGGTCTGGCGGCCAAACAGTTCGCTGTCGACCCGCGCCAGAATGCCTGGGTTCTGATAGGCTTCGCGCCCCATCATTACGCCGTCCAGATGCTGTAGGTGCTGCTTCGCCTCTTCCAGAGTTTTCACCCCGCCATTGATGGCAAGAGTCAGTTCTGGGAAATCACGTTTTAACTGATAGACACGCGGATAATCCAGCGGCGGCACTTCACGATTCTCTTTCGGGCTCAGGCCCGACAGCCAGGCTTTACGCGCATGAATGGTGAACATATCGCATTCACCGCGTCCGGCAACGGTGGCGATAAAATCACACAGAAACTCATAGCTGTCCTGGTCGTCAATACCGATACGGGTTTTCACGGTCACCGGGATCGACACCACGTCACGCATCGCCTTGATGCAGTCGGCAACCAGCGTTGCCTGCCCCATCAGACAGGCACCGAACATGCCATTCTGCACCCGATCGGACGGACAACCGACGTTGAGATTAATCTCGTCGTAGCCGCGCTGCTCAGCCAATTTGGCACAGTGTGCCAACGCAGCCGGATCGCTACCGCCCAGTTGCAGCGCCACCGGATGTTCTTCTTCGCTGTAAGCCAGATAGTCGCCCTTGCCATGGATAATCGCGCCGGTAGTCACCATTTCGGTGTACAGCAGCGTGTCCTTGGTCAGCAGGCGGTGGAAGTAACGGCAATGACGATCGGTCCAGTCGAGCATCGGCGCGATGGAGAAACGATTGGCGGCGTATTTTGAAGCGTTGTTGTCTGTCGTCATGCTGGGCTACTGGCTACCTGATTCTGTCTGGTTTCAACGAACGGCGTACTGCCGCAAACGGCTATTATAACGACAATCGGCCGCCTTGGGAAAACCACCGTGCCGCCTGACTAAAAAAGCCTCCGAAAAAACGAATAAAAATGCGTGGTCAGGTGTTCTCTCGTTATGGGTGCAGCTCTGCGCCCTTCCCAATGAGGAAACAACCATGAACAGTTTCGTTAAACGCCTGTTGCTGCCTGTCATTGCCGGTTCTCTGCTGTTTTCCGGGGCGGCCCTGGCAATGGGTGGCGATGATAGCGGTCAGACCACCCCAACCTGCCCGAAAGGCCAGATATACGATACAAAAACCAAGACCTGCATGGTGGAAAAAAGCAGCATGATCGACGACAACGATCGGGCTAACTATGCCTATGCGCTGGCAAAAAGCGGTCGTTACCAGGAGGCGCTCGACGTGCTCAATACCCTGAAGGATCCTAACACCGCGGTTGCACTGAACTACCGCGGTTACGCGACCCGCAAGCTCGGCCGCACCGATGAAGGGATCGGCTACTATTTAAAATCAGTCGCGCTCGATCCGAAATACCCGAAAGTCCGTGAATATCTGGGTGAGGCCTATATGGTCAAGGGCCGTCAGGATTTGGCGAAAGAACAACTGAAGGTGATCCAGTCGCTATGCGGTACCGGTTGTGAAGAGTACCGCGATCTGGCGGCAGCCATCGATCACCACCCAGAATCATGATCTAGCCTGGCCCGGAGGTAAACATCAGTAGCGACGCGATCCGTAACGAAATCGGCCAGTATCTTTCCCGCCTGTGGCGCTATGGTCTGGTGCTTTCCCACCGGCGGGATGTTGCCGACGATTTGGTTCAAGCCACCTGCGTGCGGGCGCTGGAACGCGCCGCACAGTTTGCCGTGGGCACGCGGATGGACCGCTGGTTGTTTGCGATCCTTCATTCTATTTGGCTTAACGAGACTCGCGCCCAGCATATCCGCCAGGGGCAGGGTTTTGTCGACGTCGAAGAACTGGCAGGGTCGGAAAACAGTGAAGAGCCGATTTGGGCCAATGAGGTGATGCAGCGGGTTAACCGGCTGCCGGAGGCGCAGCGCAATACGCTGTTTCTGGTCTATGTGGAGGAGCTGTCTTACCGTGAGGCAGCCGAGGTGCTTGGCGTGCCCATCGGCACCATCATGAGCCGTCTGGCGGCGGCACGCCTGAGATTGGCAAATGACTGCATGCTGCAGACCCGTTCACCCCAGGCAAAAGGAGAACAATCATGAGCTCAACCTACGCTGCGGATGAACTGCTGGTCGCCTACCTGGACAATCAATTGGACCCACGGCAGCGCCAACTTCTGGAACAGCGCCTGATCGATGAACCCGCGCTGGCCGAACGTTTGTCGTTATTGGCTCGCAGCACCCTGCCTTTTAAGCAGGCATTTGCTCCATTGCTTGATGAAGCGCCGGTACAACGTCTGCGCGCCGCAGGCCCCCTTACCGCCCCAGTGCCGCAGCGCGGTATCAGTCGGCGTAGCCTGATCGCCGCCGCGGTTGGTTTTCTGGCACTCGGCATCGCAGGCGATCGCGCCTATTTACAGTTCAGCCAGCCAGAAGACAACTGGCGCGGTTTGGTCGCCCAATATATGGCACTGTATACGCCGGAAACGCTGGCAGGCTTCGATGACACGGCTACACAGATTGCTCATCAGCTACAGCAAACCGGCGATCGGCTGGGCATCGTACTCTCACTACCGAAGTTAATGTTGAGCGGCGCCGAGCTGAAAAACGCTCGCGTGCTGGCTTACGACGATCGGCGTATCGCTCAGTTAACCTGGCTGGATGCTCAATTCGGTGCGCTGGCGCTGTGCATTGTTCAACAACCGGGCAAGTCTCAGTCCGCCCAAAGCGAGCGCCGCCAGGAAATGAACGTGGTTTACTGGGCCGATGGCCGTCATGGTTTTATGCTGATTGGGCATAACCCTGCGCCGGAAATGGCCGCGTTGGCAGAGCGCTTGCAGCACTCACTTGCCAGCTAAGGCTCCACTCCAAGTGTGAACATCGTCACACTGGTGACGAACGGCAGGCGCTAAACCAGCCGATTAGTGCGCCATATCAGAGGAAAAGGGGCCGACTCTCGGCGATTTGACTGAAGCATGGTAAAATCGGCTTTTTTACGTACCGGGAAATTTGCCATGAACTCAAGCACCCAGGAAAAGCTGCTGGCGCAGGCTGAACAACTCTGTCAGCAACGCAATGTGCGTCTGACACCGCAGCGGCTGGAAGTGTTACGCCTGATGGCACAGCAGCCCGGTGCCATCAGCGCTTACGACCTGCTCGATCTGCTGCGCGTCGCCGAACCCCAGGCCAAACCACCGACGGTGTACCGTGCTCTGGATTTTCTGCTGGAACAAGGCTTCATTCACCGGGTGGAATCCGCCAACAGCTACGTGCTGTGCCATCACTTCGAACAGCCGACGCACACTTCCGCGCTGTTTATCTGCGATCGCTGTGGTCAGGTGACTGAACGCACTACCGAAGGGGTCGAAGAGACGTTGCAGAAACTGGCGAAGGAGTCTGGTTTTGTTCTGCGTCATAACGTGGTGGAGGCGCATGGCCTGTGTGCGGGTTGCGTTGAGGTAGAAGCCTGTGACAGCAAGCATGACTGCGGCGAACACGATCACAGCATCGCCATCAAGAAGAAATAGGTTGGTTTTTCAGGTACCTCCCTGTACCTGCAGGCTTGGCGTTAAGGGGATAAAAACGCCGGGCCTTTAAAAGTAGCTTGTGGCCGCAATCCGCTGCGGCCCAGCGCGCTACCAGCGATACTTGTTGTGGTCTTCCCAGGATTTAACTTCTTTCTCGGCCGCCTCTTTCTGGTAGCCATAACGTTCCTGAATTTTACCGACAAGCTGTTCGCGTTTCCCTTCAATGACCGTCAGATCGTCATCGGTCAGCTTGCCCCACTGTTCCTTCACTTTCCCTTTAAACTGCTTCCAGTTACCGTCGGCTTGATCTTTGTTCATAACCTCTCCGTTACCTGTGATTAGTCAGTTTTAAACGCCTGTGGCCGGACTTAACTGAGTAATTATTTCGGTCAATCGACCTGAATAAAAGGGTTGTCAGTTCCAATTTATTCCGCCAACCACATGATTAACTATAGCTACAGATAGCGATAAAAAAGAAAAAATCAGGATAAAAATTCATAAAACAAAGAAAAATCAGTAAAAACCCCAGAATAACAGCAGGTAAGCGGAAAGAGTTTCGCTCAAGAAAATGTAACTTAATATAAACAAAAACATAAGAAAAACTAATTATTACTCATTTTTGACTGTGTCACATCCGCTGTAAACCAGGTCCCTCGCACCCTGTGGCAATGCCAAATCCACCCGAGCGCAAGGCCGCGTAGCGAAAGGAACACCGCCAGCGCCAGCCACAATCCATGGTTGCCCAGTACAGGTAGGGTAAACAGCGTCAGCCCATAACCGGCGGCGGCTACTGCCATGCTGTTACGCATTTCTGCGCCGCGGGTGGCACCAATAAACATGCCGTCCAGCAAATAGCACCATACTCCCACCAACGGCAGCACTACCTGCCACGGCAGATAGTGGCTCGCCAGTGCGCGCAGCTCCGGTAAAGAGGTCAAGGCGGCAATGATTTGCTGCCCGGCAACGGCATAGAGCAGACCAAAGCCCAACGCCACCAGGCAGGCCTGCCGGCAAGCCGCACGCCATACTTTACGCAGTTGGCTATCGTCACGGGCGCCATAGGCATGGCCCGAATGTGCCTCTACCGCGTAGGCGAAACCGTCCAGCGCATAAGCGGTGAAGGTCAGCAAATTCATCAGCACCGCATTTACCGCGACCACCTCGCCGCCCAGCCGGGCACCGAAGATGGTCAGCGAGGCAAAACACAGTTGCAGCAGCAATGAACGCAGCATAATGTCGCGATTCAACGCCAGCAGACGCCGCAGATTACCGCGCCAGGCTTGGCGCAGCATTGGCACAGAAATGCCGCGTATGCGCATCACGCGCCAGGACAGCCATAATCCCAACAGCAGCGTGGCATATTCAGAGATAGCCGTCGCGGTCGCGGCCCCCTGCACGTTCCAGCCCAGTCCCATCACCAGCCAGATATCCAATACGATATTCAGCAGGTTGCCGACAATCAGCAGGATCACCGGTGCGCGCACGTATTGCACGCCAAGCAACCAACCCAGGATCACCATATTGGCCAGCGCCGCCGGGGCGCTCAGCCAGCGGATCTCGAGGAACAAACGAGCCTGTTCCAGCACCGCCCCATCGCCACCGACGATTTTTAGCGCCAACTCAATCAGCGGATAGCGCAGCAACACAATAGCCACCCCGGCCAACACCGCCAGCAGCAACGGCTGCATAAAGGCTCGTGCCAGCCCCTGCGGATTTTGTGCCCCCAACGCCTGAGCAGTCAGCCCGGTGGTGCTCATACGCAGAAACAGCAACAGCATAAACAGGAAGCTGGTGGCCATGGAGCCAACCGCTACGCCACCCAGATAGGTCGGGCTGTCGAGGTGGCCGATGACTGCGGTATCTACCAGCCCAAGCAGCGGCACGGTGATATTGGAGAAAATCATGGGCAGCGCAAGGCGCCACAGGGCTTTATCGGTATCGCTGGTGAAGGCAGAAAGCAGGCGCATAGTGAAATGTTCCCGTGTATACCCGTCATCTTTCAAGTTGCAGCGTTGTTATCTGCACTCAGTTATGTGGCCCGTCCATGAGCCACACCCCTTCGGGGCCGCTGCAAACAGCGTTCAAATCTGCTCCCGGCAGATTTGTCACCCCAGTTACTTACCTGAGTAAGCGCCTGGGGATGAGCGAGTTGGCCGCCTAGCTGCAACTTGAAAGCTATAGGGTATATAGTGAATCAGATATGACATCGCCCCAGAATTGGGGCGACTTGAATCAGAGGACGATGTTTGGGCGTGAGGATTAAACCCAGTCGCCATTGCGGATCACACCGACCGCCAGACCTTCAATGGTGAAATTCTGCTGACGCAGATCGACCACAATCGGCTGGAATTCACTGTTTTCCGGCAGCAGCTCAACCACATTACCGTGTTTTTTCAGGCGCTTGACCGTGACTTCATCTTCAATGCGTGCCACAACCACCTGGCCATTACGCACGTCCTGAGTTTTATGCACCGCCAGCAGATCGCCGTCGAGAATACCGATGTCACGCATCGACATGCCGTTGACCCGCAGCAGGAAATCCGCGCTCGGTTTGAACAGGGATGGATCGACCTTGTAGTGCCCTTCGATATGCTGCTGCGCCAGCAGCGGCTCACCGGCGGCGACACGGCCAATCAGCGGTAAACCCTCTTCATCTTCCATCAGCAAGCGAATGCCGCGCGAAGCGCCGGAGATAATCTCGATAACGCCTTTACGCGCCAGCGCTTTCAGGTGTTCTTCTGCGGCATTTGGCGAACGGAACCCCAGACGCATGGCGATCTCGGCGCGCGTTGGCGGCATGCCAGTGGACGAAATATGATCGCGAATCAGATCATAGACCTCTTGCTGTCTGGTAGTTAGTGCTTTCATTCCGCCCCCTGTTTGTTTATACAGTCTTGCTGTGAGTATATACAGGTAACTGCGGCTTGGGAACCGAAGAGTGAATAAAAATCAGGGATTAGCGACACCTGTCGCAACGCAACGCCGCCACTCAGGCAAAGTGCTGCCACAGCACCGACCCCCAGACAAACAGCGCCAAAATAATCGCCAGCGAAACCGCCGCCGAGCCCATATCCTTTGCCCGACCGGAAAGCTCGTGATGCTCAGTCCCCACGCGGTCGACAATCGCCTCAATCGCGCTGTTCAGGATTTCGACGATCATCACCAACAGCACCGATCCGATCAGTAAAATGCGCGCTATCGCACCCACGTCCAGCCAAATCGCCAGTATGATAGCCAGCACGGTCGCCACCAATTCCTGGCGGAATGCCGCTTCGTGCTGCCAGGCAGCGGAAAAGCCTTTATAAGAGTAGCCGGCGGCTTTAATAATACGGGTCAGGCCGGTTGCTTGGTTTGCCATGTTTTTTAGTGCCTTTAGCAGAGATAAGTCATAATTAAACAGTCTAGGCCAGGAAACTCTCCCGGCTCTCGGTTTTCCAACACCACAGATCTGCTACCCGGTTTCTGGTATGCTTGCGGCGCATTGCTAACAAGAGGCTTCACGTTGTTATGTCAGGTTGGCGTAAAATTTATTATAAACTATTGAATTTACCACTCAAACTGTTGGTAAGAAGTAAGGTTATCCCTTCAGATCCGGTCACGGAGTTAGGGTTGGATCCCTCACGGCCGATTTTGTATGTTTTACCTTATAATTCCAAGGCGGATTTGCTGACGCTGCGCACCCAGTGCCTGGCGCAAGATCTGCCCGACCCCCTCAATCCGCTGGAGATAGACGGCACCGTGCTGCCAAGCCACGTGTTTATTCACGACGGCCCGCGCGTATTCCGCTACTACACGCCGAAAGAAGAGTCGGTAAAACTGTTCCACGACTATCTGGACCTGCACCGCAGCAATCCGGATCTCGACATTCAGATGCTGCCGGTTTCGGTGATGTTTGGCCGCTCTCCGGGGCGCGAAGGTCACGGCACACCGCATCTGCGTCTGCTGAATGGCGTGCAGAAATTCTTCGCCGTGCTGTGGCTCGGCCGCGACAGCTTTGTCCGTTTTTCCAATACCGTTTCGCTGCGCCGCATGGCCACCGAGCACGGTACGGACAAAATCATTGCGCAGAAACTGGCTCGCGTAGCGCGCATGCACTTCTCGCGTCAGCGTCTGGCCGCCGTCGGCCCAAGCCTGCCGGCCCGTCAGGACCTGTTCAACAAGCTGTTGGCGTCCAAGGCGATCGAAAAAGCGGTCGAGGACGAAGCGCGCAGCAAGAAGATTTCCCACGAAAAAGCCCAGCAGAATGCCATTGCGCTGATGGAAGAGATCGCTGCCGACTTCTCTTACGAGACGGTGCGCCTTTCCGATCGCGTGCTGAGCTGGACCTGGAACCGACTGTATCAAGGTATCAACGTCACTAACGCCGAACGCGTGCGTCAGTTGGCGCAGGACGGCCACGAGATTGTTTATGTGCCCTGCCACCGCAGCCACATGGACTACCTGCTGCTGTCCTACGTGCTGTATCACCAGGGTCTGGTGCCGCCGCATATTGCTGCCGGTATCAATCTCAACTTCTGGCCGGCCGGGCCGATCTTCCGTCGCCTGGGCGCTTTCTTTATCCGCCGCACCTTCAAAGGCAACAAGCTGTACTCGACGGTATTCCGTGAATACCTCGGCGAGCTGTTTACCCGCGGTTACTCGGTGGAATACTTTGTTGAAGGTGGCCGTTCCCGTACCGGACGTTTACTGGAGCCGAAGACCGGCACCCTGTCGATGACCATTCAGGCGATGCTGCGCGGCGGTAGCCGTCCTATCACACTGGTGCCGATTTACATCGGTTACGAACACGTGATGGAAGTGGGTACCTACGCCAAAGAGTTGCGTGGCGCGACCAAGGAAAAAGAGAGCCTGCTGCAGATGCTGCGCGGCCTGCGCAAGCTGCGCAATCTCGGCCAGGGTTACGTCAACTTTGGTGATCCACTGCCGTTGACCGCTTACCTGAACCAGAATGTGCCACAGTGGCGCGAATCCATTGACCCGATCGAAGCCCAGCGCCCAAGCTGGTTAACGCCGACGGTCAACGATTTGGCGGCCAAGATTATGGTGCGCATCAACAATGCCGCCGCCGCCAACGCCATGAACCTGTGTTCCACGGCGCTGCTGGCCTCACGCCAACGCTCGCTGACCCGCGAGCAGTTGCTTGAGCAGTTGGAATGCTACCTGCAACTGATGCGCAATGTACCTTATGCCGGTGACGTTACCGTACCAACCCAAACGCCGGATGAGCTGCTGGACCACGCGCTGAACATGAACAAGTTCGAGGTGGAGAAGGATAACATCGGCGATATCATCATCCTGCCGCGCGAGCAGGCGGTGTTGATGACCTATTACCGTAACAATATCCATCATCTGTTGGTTCTGCCATCGCTGATCGCCACTATCGTGATGCATCACCGCCGGGTATCGCGCGCTGAACTGCTACGCCAGATTGGCCTGATTTACCCAATGCTGAAGGCTGAACTGTTCCTGCATAACGACAAGGAACAACTGCCGGAAGTGCTACGGCCACTGATCGACGAAATGATCCGTCAGCAACTGATCTGCGATAAGGGTGACGATCTGGTGTTGAATCCGGCACGCATCCGTCCATTGCAGTTGTTGGCCGCCGGTGTCCGCGAAACGCTGCAGCGTTATGCCATCACCATGTCAATCCTCAGTGCCAATCCAAGTATCAACCGCGGTGCGCTGGAGAAAGAGAGCCGTATTATGGCCCAGCGTCTGTCGGTGCTGCATGGCATCAATGCGCCGGAGTTCTTCGACAAGGCGGTGTTCTCCACCCTGGTGGCTACGCTGCGTGCAGAAGGCTACATCAATGACATCGGCGATGCGGTCCGTGAGCACACCATGGAGGTCTACAACATGCTGAGCGATTTGATTACCCCGGAAATCAAGCTGACCATCGAGAGCGTCAGTATGCCGGCGGAAACCAACGCGTTGCCGGAAACGGTCGCAGCGGAAGAGAAAGAAGACTAATCCAATTGATATGGATACGAAAAAGGCACCCTCGGGTGCCTTTTTTATTACCTGCAGATGCTTAACCCTGCCAGTAACTCAGTGCAATACCGATAAACAACACCAGCCCGACATAATTGTTATCCATGAACGCCTTGAAGCAGGCGTCACGCTCACGGGTGGCAATCTGTTTTTGCTGATGGATAAACAAGGCACCGGCCAGCAACAGCGACCAGTAAAAGGCCCCGCTCATCTGCGTCAGATAACCTACCCACAGCATCAACAGCAGCGTGGCGAACTGCAGCAAACCGACGATCAGCTTGTCGTAACGACCAAACAAAATGGCCGTAGATTTAATGCCAATCTTTAGGTCATCGTCACGGTCAACCATCGCATATAAGGTGTCGTAAGCCACCGTCCAGCAAATATTGGCCAGCAGCAACAGCCAGCAGCTCAGTGGCAAGGATTCACTGACGGCGGCATAGGCCATCGGGATCCCCCAGCCAAACGCCGCGCCAAGAACAAACTGCGGCAGATGAGTGACCCGTTTCATAAACGGATAGGTCCACGCCAGCGCCAGCGCCGCCAGTGACAGCCAGATGGTCATCGCATTGAGCGTCAGCACCAGCCCGAACGAGACAAGCACCAACACCACAAACAGCACCTTGGCCTCTTTCTCGCTCACCCGGCCACTCGGCATCGGACGAGCGGCAGTGCGTTTCACGTGGCCATCGACAGCGCGATCGGCGTAATCATTCACGACACAACCGGCGGCACGCATCAGGAAGACCCCAACCACAAACACCGCCAGGATAGACAGCGACGGCACGCCCTTGCCCGCCAGCCACAGTGCCCACAGCGTCGGCCACAGCAACAGCAAAGTGCCAATGGGTTTATTAATGCGCATCAGATGGCTATAAGCCTGCCATTTGCTTTGATTCACGCTTCCTTCCAAGGTTTTTTCTCTCCTCATCATCCGGGAACCGAACTTCCTGTCGCGTACAGCGGCGAAGCCGGTAAAAACAGTTCGGTCAGCAACAGCGGCTTACCCGCCAGCCGCAGGCGGGAACGGCGCGCCCACAGTTCATCTTGCCGTCCAATATGAATGTAATCGCGAGTCAGTTCATCGCTGCTGAACAGATAGCGGCCCAGTGGCAAGGTACCCAAATCCACCAATGCCAGATCAGGGCCGGTCAGAGTTTCCAACGGGATCACCGTGCGCCCCAATAGCCAGGGTTGGTTATCACCCAACAACACAACTTCACGCAGCCAATAGCGCGGACTGTCCGGCAGGTGTTCTGCCTCTTCCCCCAGTTGGTCGCGGGTAACAAAACATTCGCGCTGCGGTTCGACGTGCACCCGCCCACAGTGGCGTTCAAAGCGGCGCGTCATGGAACCTGGTTCCATCAGCCAATCGCTGACGGCGGCGGGTGCCGGAGGATGTTGCGCGGATAACCACTCCAGCGGCGGTAGGATCGAATCCCTGTTGCCTGACATTGTTCTACTCCATGCCTGACGCCGCGCCCTGCGGCCGCGCCAGACCAGACAAACTGTTAACAGGCGCCCATTGTAACGCAGAAATTCAAAAGCGGCAGGCTGATTCGAGGGGTGCCACACAGCAAAACTTCGCGCCTTAAAGCACCGCCTTGTCATCTTTCTGCCATCTGTTTTCTTTACCCTCATTCTCCGGCGCGGTGGGGATTATGTGATCTCCAGCAAATTTTCACTCCTGCAGCATTGTTTTATCTACGCGCGTAGATACCCTTGTTACTGCAGCGTTGAATCGCCATCAGTCCAAAACTTTGTTAGCAAACCTTCTTGCCGACACCAGGGAAACCATCTTTAACGGCGCCATTTATGGCGCAGACGAAAAGAGGATATCAATGCCATGAGCGAAACAACGCTTGCAACCCCACAGGCCACCGACGAAACCTTGGCGGCCGATGAACGTTTGACCACCAAAGAAGGGCGCGGCCAATTCTGGCGCGCCACTTTCTCGTGCTGGCTTGGCACGGCAATGGAATATGTCGATTTTGCCCTGTATGGCCTGGCGGCCGGCATGGTGTTCGGCGACGTGTTCTTCCCAGAAGCCACCCCAATGGTGGCGTTGCTGGCCAGCTTCGCCACCTACTCCGTCGGTTTTATTGCCCGACCTATCGGCGCGTTGGTTTTCGGCTGGATTGGCGACCGTAAGGGCCGCCGCGTGGTGCTACTCACCACGGTAGCGTTGATGGGCGTCTCTACCACCTTGATCGGGCTGATCCCTTCTTACGCCCAAATCGGCGTCTGGGCCCCCACCTGCCTGGTGATCTTGCGTTTTGCCCAGGGCTTCGGTGCCGGGGCAGAGCTGTCCGGGGGCGCGGTGATGCTGGCAGAATACGCACCGGCCAAACGCCGTGGCCTGGTCGCTTCGATCATTGCGATCGGCTCCAACAGCGGTACTCTGTTAGCCTCGCTGGTCTGGTTGCTGGTGTTGCAATTGGACAAGGCCGATCTGATCGCCTGGGGCTGGCGCATTCCGTTCCTCGCCAGCATCCTGATCGCCGGGGGCGCTCTCTACCTGCGCCGTCACGTGCGTGAAACCCCGGTATTTGAACGCGAACTGCAACAAAACCGTCAGCGCATGCTGGACAACGCTCCCGTGGCAGCGGATAACCGCAGCTACCTGCAACGTACCAAAGCCTTCTGGATCATGCTCGGCCTGCGTATTGGTGAGAATGGCCCGTCCTATCTGTGCCAGGGTTTTATCGTAGGTTACGTTGCCAAGGTGCTGATGGTGGATAAATCGGTGCCGGCGCTGGCGGTGATGATCGCCTCGCTGTGCGGTTTCCTGGTGATCCCGCTGGCGGGTTGGCTTTCTGACCGCTTCGGCCGCCGCGTCACCTACCGCTGGTTCTGTCTGCTGCTGGTGCTGTACGCCTTCCCGGCCTTCTGGCTGCTCGACAGCCGTGAGCCGGCGATAGTGATTTCGGTGATTGTGGTCGGCATGTGCATCGCATCTTTGGGCATTTTTGGCGTGCAGGCGGCCTATGGAGTGGAACTGTTCGGCGTCAAAAACCGCTACTCAAAAATGGCTTTCGCCAAGGAACTGGGGTCGATCCTCTCCGGCGGGACCGCACCGCTGATCGCTACTGCGCTGCTGGCCGGTTTCGGTCACTGGTGGCCTGTTGCCTGCTATTTTGTTGTAATGGCAGGCATTGGCTTAATCACCACCTTCTTTGCACCGGAAACCCGCGGCCGCGACCTTAACCTGCCGCAGGACGCGGTGTAATCAGGGCGTACAGGAATCCAACTTGGATAATCAATCCGCGCGGCGTATCACCCGCGCCGACGTCGCCCGCGTAGCGGGCACCTCGGTCGCGGTAGTCAGCTATGTGATCAATAACGGTCCGCGCCCGGTGGCAGAAGCTACCCGTTTGCGGGTGCTGGCGGCGATCGAGCAAACCGGTTACCGACCGAACGACATCGCCAGGGCGCTGGCTTCGGGCAATACACTGACTTATGGATTGGTGGTTCCCGATATTTCCAACCCGTTTTTTGCCTCAATGGCACGGGCACTGCAGCGTGAAGCCTTCAACCATGGCCGCGTGCTGCTGTTGGGGGACGCCGGCGACGACCGGCAGCACGAGCACGACCTGATTAACCACCTGCTGCGCCGTCAGGTTGACGGGCTGCTGTATACCAGCGTCGATCGTCATCCCTGGTTTGATCTGATCCGCAATTCCGGCACCCCCTGCGTGATGATAGATACCATCGACAGCCATGCCGGTATCAGCGCCATCCGCGTTAATGAACGCGACGCCGCCTGCCAGGCCACACGCCATCTGTTGCAGCACGGCTACCGGGAGCTCGGCATTTTTGTTGGCCCGCTGACCATGCTCAACGCACAAGATCGCCTTAACGGCTGGCGTGACGCGCTGATTGAGGCGGGTATTACGCCGCGTGAAGAATGGATTTTTGAAGCCCCCTATACCCGCAAGGGCGGCTATCAGGCCAGCCAGAAAATGCTGCAAGGCCCCCGCCCACGCGCCATATTCACCTCCAACGAACAACAGGCACTCGGCTGTCTGTCAGCGCTGGCGGAACATCAACTGCACGTGCCGGACGATCTGGCTATCATTTGCTTTAACGGCACCCAACAATCCGAATTCAGCGTGCCGCCGCTCTGCGCGGTCGAACAACCGATCGACGCCATGGCCAGGCAGGCCATTGCCATGTTGGCCACCGGTACCGCGCAGCCAGAACTGCACGAATTCGCCTTCCAGCTGCATATCCGCCGATCGTGCGGCTGCTAGTTTATTGATTCAGGTAACTGCTATGCGTTTGATTATTGATTGCGATCCCGGCAACGGCATTCCCGGTGCCAACGTTGACGACGGGCTGGCCCTGGCGCTGGCGCTGGCAGCCAAACCTCAGCTCTCACTGGAGCTGATCAGCATCGTGGCCGGCAATACGCCGCGCGACGTCGGTTTTGCCGTGGCCAGCCATTTGTTGCAGCAAACCGGTTATCAGGTGCCGGTGGTGGCTGGCGCAACGCGAGCATTGAGCGAAGCGCCAGAACCCTGGCGCACCCATCTGGATCGGGCGATTACCGATCCGCAGCTAGCCACCCTGTGGCGTAATACGCCTTATCCCCAAGCCGCCACAATACCCACCCCCAACGCCGCCGTAGCGATCGGCGAGTTGATCTGCAATCACCCCGGCGAGATAACCCTGGCAGCAATCGGCCCGCTGACCAACGTCGCCCATGCCTTGCAGTTGTACCCGCAGATGGCGCAGGCGGTGAAGGAAATCGTGATTATGGGTGGGGTGTTCAACGTCGAGGGTTACATCAAGGACACCAATTTCGGCCTGGATCCGGAAGCGGCCAGGCAGGTGCTGACCAGCGGTGCCAATATCACGCTCGCTCCGCTGGATGTCACCACGCAAACCATGCTGACGCAGGCTGACCTGGCCCAAATGACCCAGCCGGATACGCCGCTGTGCCGCTACCTGCGAACCACCACTCAGCCCTGGATCGACTACTCCCGCCATACCCGCCATTTGCCGGGCTGCTGGATCCATGATGCACTGGTGATTGCCTGGCTGCTGGAACCGCAGTTGGTCACCACTGAGGAATATTTTGTCGATGTGGCGCTGGAAGGAGCCATAACGCGCGGCAGCTCCCGTCGCTGGCGACCGGAAAGTCTGCGCCTGACGGTCGGCATGCCGGAAGCCGAAGGTCGACCGGTGCGGATAATGCAGCAGGTGGACAATGCGCGCCTGCTGGCGTTGATCGGTGAAACACTGGCCGACGAATGAAAAAAGGTGCGCCGAGGCGCACCAATCATCAAGCCAGCATCGGCAGCGTCGGGTACTACCCCTTGCCTTTCACGCTGCCAATAAACGTTTCACGCGCTGTGGTAGAACCCAGTTTTTCAGCCTCATTCATCAGTTTCAGCGCTTTATCGATATCCCCCGCCTTCACTGCCTGTTTGATGCCGTTGTTAAAGTAACTTTCGGTGTCATTCAACATCGGTTCCGCCGGTTTGGTTGGAGCCGGTGCCGGAGTCGGTGCTGCAGCAACCGCCGCGGTTGATCCCACCACCACTGGTGCCGCCGCCGGTGCCGGTTGCAGCATACCAATCATGATATTGCCGCTGCCCTGCTCGGCAGTAACTTTCAGTTTGATGGTGCCGCTGGTGCTGTGGCTGGCGATCGGATCCGGAATATCCGGTACCGCGTTACCCACGCCCTGCGCATAAGCCTTCGCCGGGTTAGTCAATTGGGTGGTTTTCGCCAGATCTTGACGGGTGGTGTATACCAGCAAATAAATCTGCTTTTGGCCCAGTGCCGGCGTCAGTTTCAGCGTGCCCTCAAGGCGATCGGATGACATCGCACCCGGTGGCTGATAAGGGAAATAGCTGCTCGGGTAATAGGCCGCCGGACGCAGGTGTTCATCCAGCACCAGTACGCTCGGCGCGTAAATTGAGTTGTTCTTGCTGATACTGCTCAGTGTGACTTCCAGCGAGCCGCGATCGGCCGGCAGCGTATAGGCGGCGATAGCCCCCTGAATGTCACCCTGATTAATTTGCGGGCTGACATTATCCAGTTTCACATCCTGGCTGACCGGCGGTACCAGCGGTTGCCATGGCAGGCTTTGCAGCGTGCTGGAACTAATAGCAGGAGCGATGGATACATTGGCCGGCGTATCGGCATTGGCCACCAGTGGCGCACCAACGGTAAGAGCCAGTGACAGGCATAGAGACAGCAGATTCTTTTTCATTGTTATACCCCAAGGTAACCGACGCGGCTCAGGCAAGAGAGACGATGTCGGCGAATACAGGTTGGGGAGAGCACCTGGCTCTCCCCGTTATCTCATTACCACCAGATTTCCATCTGGGCGCCGAAGGTGACTTCATCGTCATTGCCACGGCTGAAGGTGTGCATGCTGGTGTCGTTATACGCGGTGCCGGCTTTCAGACCTGGATTGCCCTCTGCGTCGCTGGAGGTCGCGTAGCCCCATTTCTCATCCCACTTGGCGTAGGTCGCAAATACGCGGATAGCCGGACGTGACCAGATGCTGTTGCCCGCCTGCCACTGTTGCGCCAGGGTGACCTTGTACTGGCCGTTGCGATCGCCAGTGCGCTGGGATTTCACGTTGTCGTAACCGGCTTCCAGCAGGGTGCTCATGATAGGCGTCCATTTGTACATTGGGCGCACGCCCACGGTGTACCAGGTGCTGCCGTTGTTGTTGTCGCGATCGATGTCCTGGAACATGGCGACATACATCATCGCCCATTGATCGTTGAAGTCGATGGCACCGTGATCCAGCACGCGGATCATCTTGCCGTTGTTGTCGATGGTTGACCCCTGGTTACGGCCGTTGTTCTGCGAGGTCATCGAATCTGTGGCGTATTGCAGCACGAACTTGTTGTAGCCGGTCAGGATGCTCTGGGTATGTTCCGCAGTCACCAACCAACCGTCTTTGCTGGCACCGTCAGCCAGGCTGTAGCCGTCCTGCGCGTTAGCCCGACCGTAGTCCAGCCCCAGCTCCAGGGTACCGCCCGGGTTCAATTCCAGACCGGCCAGACGCACGTCGAAGGTGTCGTTGACGGTCGGACGTTGGTCCAGTTCATTATCCAGATAACCGTAAGAACCGCCGGATTCGGAGTTGCGGGTCACGGCAGCAGACAGTTTGCCGAAGCCCAGATCGATATTCTCCAGACCGGCACCCGGACCTGAGATATCCCAGTAGTAGAAGTCAATCATGTGAACATCATGACGCTGATAGAAGCGCTTACCGGCCCACATATTGGCCCCCGGCAGCCATTCGATCAGGTTTTTACCCTGCACGTTCACTTCACGGAAGCCTGGCGTCACGTCTTCCCAGTCGGAACGTTGTGAAACCGAGTAAGCCAGGTTGGTATCGAAGTAGAAGCTTTTGTCGCCCTCTTTCCACACTTCCTGACCCAGCTTCAGTTCGGCGTAGGTTTCACATTCGTTACCGAGACGGTATTTGCTGTCGGCGCCGGTGGCCTTGAAGCACTGTTGCTCACCGCCACTGCCGGTCCAGCCGATGCCGGAACGGGCATAGCCTTTAAAATCAACGGCCATGGCCTGAGTGGTGAGAACACCAGCGGCGATTGCCAGTGCCAGAGGAAGTTTGCGCAGAGTAGTCATCATTATTCTCCTGTTATACAGACTGTGATGCTTTAAACGCCCGGCTCCTGGTGCAGCCGTTTACATGCCGTACCGTCTTCACGGAACAGATGGCAGCGGTGAGGCGGCAGGCCAATGGCGAATGTTGCACCTTCTTCTACCAGCACCACGTCGTTCTGGCGGTAAACCAGGTTTTGACGAATTGCCGGGATTTGGATGTGGATTTGCGTCTCGTTGCCGAGTTGCTCCACCACCTGTACGTCACCGGTCAGCCGAACTTCAGAGGCATCACCAGGCAACAGATGCTCCGGGCGAATGCCCAGTGACATGTTCGAGCCGGCCTGCACCTGCGTGCCTTCCACCGGTAACCACACCAGTTGACTGTTAGGCAGTTCGACCTGGACCTGTTGAGGCTCTACGGCGGTCACTTTAACCGGCAGGAAATTCATTTTCGGCGATCCGATAAAGCCGGCGACAAAGCGGTTGGCTGGATAGTGGTACAGCTCCAACGGTTTGCCGATCTGGGCGACGCGCCCGGCATCCAGCACCACGATCTTGTCGGCCAGCGTCATCGCTTCAACCTGATCGTGGGTGACGTAAATCATGGTGCGCTGCAGACGCTTGTGCAGACGGGAGATCTCAATGCGCATCTGTACCCGTAGCGCGGCGTCGAGGTTGGACAGCGGCTCATCGAGCAGGAACACGTCCGGCTCTGCCACCAGCGTACGGCCGATCGCCACCCGCTGACGCTGCCCGCCGGACAGCGCTTTTGGCCGCCGGTCGAGCAGGTGAGCCAGTTGCAGCACTTCCGATACCTGATTGACCCGCTGATTGATTTCCGCTTTTTTAGCCCCGGCCAGCTTCAGGCCGAACGACATGTTGTCGGCCACCGACAGGTGCGGATACAGCGCGTAAGACTGGAATACCATGCCGATGCCGCGCTCGGACGGCGGCACCTCATTCATACGTTTATCGCCGATCATCAGCTCACCGGAGGTTATGTCCTCCAGCCCGGCGATCATGCGCAGCAGCGTCGATTTGCCGCAGCCCGATGGCCCGACAAACACCACAAACTCACCGTCATTGATCGTCAGATTGACGTCTTTGGAAATCACCGTTTCGCCGAAAGCCTTATAAACGCTGCGCAATGTGACGCTAGCCATGCGTTACTCCCCTGCTTTCGCAGTTAACATTTCGTGTAAAAATGGCGGACGCAAAACCCGCCAAAACCCATTGATGACCCTCTTGCTGTGCACCGTGCTGCCAAGCCAGTGGCAAGGTCGCCTCAGACGGTGCGGCCGCCTGAGTATAAGGCTGCAGGTTAATCAGCGCTTCAAGGCATTGATCCTGATGGGTAATAAGTAATCTAACGACACCATTACTCTGGCTGACCGCGCTCAGTTCTCCCTGCTGGATCACCGCTAAACGGCGCAGCGCCAGCAAGGACTGGCAGTAACGCAAGGTGGATTGGTTGTCATACTGCTGGCGACTGATGGCCAGCGCGCGATGTTCAATCGCCACCTGCTGATACCAGTGGATCTCACCGGCGGTCACTTGCTCAGGGGCTTCATGCCAGGGCATCGGCGTTTGCGCGCCGAGCGGATCCTGCAGACCAGCGGCGTGCGGCAAGCCCAGCTCTTCCCCCTGATACAGGCAAATGGGTGCGGGCAGCATCGCCAACAGCGTCAAAAAAGCATCGGCGGAGCGCAAGTTACCCTGCCCCCAGTGGCTGACCACCCGAGGCTGGTCAGCATCACCGGTGCTCCACAGGCTTTCTGCCAACGTGGTGCGGCGAGCACTCAAAACCTCAACCAGCCTCTCCACGCTAAAGGGCACCACTTCCAGCGCCAGTGGGCTGCGCAAATATTGTTGCGGTGCCGCGGCGCGACGAATGTGGTTTGGCCCGTCGCAGTACCACAGGGCCAACCCCTGGGCAACGACCGCCGCTTCCTCCTGGGCCGCCAACGCCTGTGGCAACACCAGGCCGTCAATCGACAGCGTGCTCAGGTAGGGCAAGGCCGCAATCATGCCGTGGGTGTCGCCCACTCCATCCCCGTTTCCATCACGGAAACTGACCGGATGGATCCGATACAGGGTGGGTTGAGTGGCGGTAGGCATTGGCGACATAAATCCGGTTCCCTGCTGCTCGTGGCGATAAAAATCAATGTGGCCGATAGTGCGGTAAACCCCACAAAGGGTAATCATCCGTAACAGAATTTTTCATGGGGGAGGAGATGGGAGGATGAGGGAACGACCGCGGCGATGAGAAGTTCCACGCTTAAGACAAATCTGTGATCTGCCTGGCAAAAATCGTCCCCCTATTTTGTGTCTGACGCCACAGAATAGAGAGCAATGTTAACTGGATCACACTACTCAGGCATGGGGCGTAGAGGGGGGGAGGATGAGAATGTGTCGCTTTGTGACCCACTATTACCGCGAAACCTCTCTCCTTGATTAACGTGCCCATAAAAAAGAAGGATTGGATTATGACTCGCAGCTTTACCACCGCCCGCACACTGGTGCTTTCGGCTCTGACCACGTTGGTGCTTTCTTCTTCCACCTTCGCCAAGATCGAGGAAGGGAAACTGGTTATCTGGATCAACGGCGATAAGGGCTATAACGGCCTGGCCGAGGTCGGCAAAAAATTTGAGAAAGACACCGGTATCAAAGTCACCATCGAGCACCCGGATAAGCTGGAAGAGAAATACCCACAGGTTGCCGCCACCGGCGACGGCCCGGATATTATCTTCTGGGCCCATGACCGCTTTGGCGGCTACGCGCAGTCGGGCCTGCTGGCCGAAATCCATCCTTCCAAAGCCTTCCAGGACAAACTGTTCCCATTCACCTGGGACGCGGTGCGCTACGACGGCAAGCTGATCGGCTACCCGATCGCGGTGGAAGCGCTGTCGCTGATTTATAACAAAGACCTGATCAAACAGGCGCCAAAAACCTGGGAAGAGATCCCGGCGCTGGACAAAGAGCTGCGCGCCAAAGGCAAGAGCGCCATCATGTGGAACCTGCAAGAACCCTACTTCACCTGGCCGATTATCGCTGCCGACGGCGGTTATGCCTTCAAGTATGAGAACGGCAAGTACAACATCAAGGACGTAGGCGTGGCCAATACCGGTTCACAGGCAGGCCTGCAGTTCATCGTCGATCTGGTGAAAAACAAACACATCAACGCCGATACCGATTACTCGATTGCCGAAGCCGCGTTCAATAAAGGCCAGACCGCGATGACCATCAATGGCCCATGGGCCTGGTCAAACATCGAACAAAGCAAAATCAACTACGGCGTGACCCTGCTGCCAACCTTTAAAGGCAAGCCTTCCAAACCTTTCGTCGGCGTACTGACCGCCGGGATCAACGCCGCCAGCCCGAACAAAGAGCTGGCGACCGAATTCCTGGAAAACTACCTGCTGACCAACGAAGGGCTGGCGGACGTCAACAAGGACAAACCGCTGGGCGCTGTAGCACTGAAGTCCTATCAGGAACAACTGGCGAAAGATCCGAAGATTGCCGCCACCATGGAAAACTCACAGAACGGCGAAATCATGCCGAATATCCCGCAGATGAGCGCCTTCTGGTATGCCGAGCGCAGTGCGGTGATCAACGCCGTCAGCGGCCGCCAGACGGTGAAAGCCGCGCTGGATGACGTACAGACCCGTATCACCAAGTAACACACTATGTTGTGCGGGGTGCAGACAGGCACCCCGCTGTGGCTTCACAGAAAGGAACGCCCTATGCAATTAGCTCACGCCGGTTCACCTGCGCGCAAAAAGTCGAAGTGGTGGCAGAGTGACATACTGAAATGGCTGGTTATCGGCCTGTTCAGCCTGGTTACCTGCTATCTGATTGTGTTGATGTATGCACAGGGTGAATACCTGTTTGCCATTCTGACGCTGATTCTGGTCAGCGCCGGGCTTTACGTCTTCGCTAACCGCCGCGCCTACGCCTGGCGCTACGTTTACCCTGGCATCGCCGGCATGGGGCTGTTTGTCCTGTTTCCGCTGATTTGCACTATCGCCATCGCCTTTACCAACTACAGCAGCACCAATCAGCTCACCTTTGAGCGCGCCCAGTCGGTGCTGATGCAACGTCAATTCCAGACCGGCAAGACCTTTACCTTCGGCCTGTATCCGGCGGAAAACCAACGCTGGCGTCTGCAGTTAACCCACCCGGACAACGGCCAGCAGCTGATTTCCCAGCCTTTCAGCTTTGATGCCAACGCACCGCAAACGCTAAAACTGGTCGAAGAAAGCGCCGAACCGGCAGGCGAGCGCGCCACGCTGCGGGTGATCACTCAAAACCGTCAGGCACTGAGCCAACTGGTGGCACAATTACCGGACGGCGGTGAGCTGCGCATGAGTTCCCTGCGCCAGTTTTCCGGTACCAGTCCGCTTTACGCACTGGATAAGGACAGCAATGCGCTGACCGACCAACAGACCCATATTCAATACCGGCCGAACCCGGAGATTGGCTTTTATCAGGCGGTGAACGCCGACGGTAACTGGGCAAAAGAAACGCTAAGTCCGGGCTATACCGTCACCATTGGCGGGAAAAACTTCCTGCGTGTGTTACAGGACGAAGGCATCAAGAAGCCGTTCGTGTCGATCTTCATCTGGACCATCGTGTTCTCGGTGATGACCGTGATCCTCACCGTGGCGGTAGGCATGGTGCTGGCCTGCGTGGTGCAGTGGGAAGCGCTGAAAGGCAAAGCAATCTATCGCGTGATGCTGATACTGCCCTACGCGGTGCCGTCGTTTATTTCGATTCTGATTTTCAAGGGGTTGTTCAACCAAAGCTTCGGTGAAATCAACATGATGCTCAGCCATCTGTTCGGTATCAAACCGGCCTGGTTCAGCGACCCTGTCACCGCCAAAAGCATGATTTTGATCGTCAATACCTGGCTGGGTTATCCGTACATGATGATCCTGTGCATGGGGCTGCTGAAGGCGATCCCGGACGACCTTTACGAGGCTTCGGCGATGGACGGCGCCACCCCGATGCAGAACTTTTTCCGCATCACTCTGCCGCTGCTGATTAAACCGCTGACGCCGCTGATGATCGCCAGTTTCGCCTTCAACTTTAATAACTTCGTGCTGATCCAACTGTTGACCAACGGCGGGCCGGACATGATCGGTACCACCACGCCGGCCGGTTATACCGACCTGCTGGTCAGCTACACCTACCGCATCGCCTTCGAAGGCGGCGGCGGACAGGACTTCGGGCTGGCGGCGGCAATTGCCACGCTGATCTTCCTGCTGGTGGGCGCCCTGGCGATCCTGAATCTGAAAGCCAGCAAGATGAACTTCGACTAGGGAGAAAAATAATGGCTATGGTCCAACCCAAATCCCAGCGTCTGCGCCTGTGGATAACCCATGCACTGATGCTGTGCTTTATCGCCCTGATCATGTTCCCGCTGCTGATGGTCGTCACTATCTCGCTGCGCTCTGGCAACTTCGCCACCGGCAGCCTGATACCGGAACAAATTTCCTGGGATCACTGGCGGTTGGCACTCGGCATGAGCGTGACGCACGCCGATGGCAGCGTCACACCACCGCCGTTCCCGGTCCTGCTGTGGCTGTGGAACTCGATCAAGATCGCGGTGATCACCGCCATCGGCATCGTCACGCTGTCTACCACCTGTGCCTATGCCTTTGCCCGCATGCGTTTTCGCGGTAAAAGCACCCTGCTGAAAAGCATGCTGATTTTCCAGATGTTCCCGGCGGTACTGTCGCTGGTGGCGCTGTACGCCCTGTTCGATCGTCTGGGCCAATACATTCCGTTTATCGGTTTGAACACCCACGGCGGTGTGATCTTCGCCTATATGGGCGGCATCGCGCTGCACGTCTGGACCATCAAGGGCTATTTCGAAACCATCGATAATTCGCTGGAAGAAGCGGCGGCACTGGACGGGGCCAGCCCGTGGCAAGCCTTCCGCCTGGTGCTGCTGCCGCTGTCGGTGCCGATTCTGGCGGTGGTGTTTATTCTGTCGTTCATCGCCGCCATCACCGAGGTGCCGGTGGCCTCACTGCTGTTGCGCGACGTCAACAGCTATACGCTGGCGGTTGGGATGCAGCAATATCTGAACCCGCAGAACTATTTGTGGGGCGACTTTGCCGCTGCGGCGGTGCTGTCAGCGATTCCGATTACCGCCGTCTTCCTGCTGGCGCAGCGCTGGCTGGTCGGTGGCCTGACGGCCGGTGGGGTGAAAGGTTAGTTTTGTGCCACTGCAATACACTTGATGTACTTCAGTTCTTTCCGATCAATACCTGTGTCTTCGGCGGCCCCTACAGGCCGCCATTTTTTATCCCTATTTACTCTCGTTTTAAACGGTCGGTATTAGCCAGATAAAGCGTCACCACCAGCAACAATATCGCGGCAGAATAAATTAACGTGTCTATTGGGTTTTCATGATCCACTATGATCAAACGAATAATCGCGGTGATGCCGATATAAATAAAGTAGCGCAGCGGGAAGTGATAACCCGATTCAAAATACTTCACAATCAAGGCGATAAACTCAAAGTAGAGGAAGTAAATCACAATCCCTTCAATCAGCAAATAGGACGTCGATTCCTCGTTGTTTACAAATAAGACTTTCGCCAAATGAATGGTTTCTTTCACCAAAAAGACGATCAGGATCGCCGCCAGCAGCAACAGCCCCACGTTCAACACCCGTTGCAACCCTTTGGCGATCATCACCGAACGAGAGGTTTTTGCCATAAATATTCCCCATCAATACCACTGTAGTTATTCGCGCATCCTAACATAGGCATTATCTTAAAAATTAACATCTGCGCAGGGTCTAAAAAAAACAAACACTATTCAATCAGTTACACTTTAATGTTTCATAGGGATATATTTGTAGCAAATTGAAATGTCCACTATGATGGGTCATAGATCTTTACATAAAACAAACAACTCGAATTAACAAGGGAATATTTATGCGCGCTAAACTTAACGGACTGGTCGCCGCAGGCCTGTTTACCTGTGCATTGAGCGGCCATGCCAGCGGATTGGTAACCCCTGATAATGACCTGCGTAATGACCTCGCCTGGCTGTCCGACCGTGGCGTCATCAACGTCAGCCTGTCCACCTGGCCACTAAGCCAGGAAGAAATCAGCTCCGTAATTTCACAGGCCAAACCGGTAACCAATACCGAGAAAAACGTTCTCGACCGCGTTCAACGCCGCGTCGGTGACTTAAAAGCCAATATTCGCGTCAGCGGCTACGCTGCCACCGACAAACCGGGCACGCCACAGGGCTTCGGCCAGAACCAATATGCTGACCAAAGCCTGACTATCGGTGCCGGTGCCAACGGCGAGTTCTGGGACGTGCGCGTTCAGGGTTCGGTCGAGGGCGATCAACGCGTCAGCGACGGCTCCAAATTCAACCTGAACGGCTCCTATGGTGCAGTGAAAATCTGGAACCAATGGTTGTCCTTTGGCGAGGTTTCCCAATGGTGGGGACCGGGCTATGACGGCAGCCTGATTCGTTCCGACGCCGCACGCCCGGTTGCCGGTTTTATGCTGCAACGTGCCGATCAATCACCGTTTGAAACCCCTTGGCTGTCGTGGATTGGCCGTTGGCAGTACCAGCTGACCGCCGGCCAATTATCGCAATACACTGCAGTGCCTGATACCAAACTGATTGGCGGTCGTTTTACCATGATGCCGACCAACTTCCTCGAACTGGGTGCTTCACGCGTCATGATGTGGGGTGGCGATGGCCGTCCGCACTCCTGGAGTTCGTTCTGGGACGGTGTGACCGGCAATGACAACACCGGCGACCCGAAAAACGATCCGGGCAACCAGCTTGGCGGATTTGACTTCAAGCTGAAAATGCAGCCGCTGATTGGCCTGCCAGTCAGCTTCTACGGCCAAATCACCGGTGAAGATGAAGCCGGCATGTTGCCGTCGCACAATGCCTATCTTTTAGGTCTGGAAGGCCACCCGGAATGGGGCCCAACCACCATCAACTGGCACATTGAGGGCACTGATACTCGCTCCAACGGCAATGCCAACAACGTTATGTACAATCACTACATTTACAAAGGTGGCTACTACCAGCAAGGCTACCCACTGGGTCATGCCATGGGCGGCGACGGGCAAATGCTGTCCGGCCGTGTAGAGCTGGTGCTGGACGACAGCCAACGCTGGAGCACCCGTTTGGTGTACGCCAAAGTGAACCCGAACAACCAGTCAATCAACCAGGCGTTCCCGAAATCTGACACGCTGAAAGGCATTCAGCTCGGCTGGGGTTACACCCTTCCTTCCCAGGTCAAATTCGATACCAGCCTGTGGTACACCGATAACAACGCCAGCACCGCCGATGACGTGGGCGCAGGCATCAGTTTCGAAGTGCCAATCGATCTGTAATCGTTCAGATGTAAAAAAACCCGCCGCGGCGGGTTTTTTATTGGCATCAATTCAGGCGGTAATTAACGCCATTCTTTAAAGCGGTTGATCAGCGCATTGGTTGAACTGTCATGGCTGCTGACCGCTTCGTCACCCGCCAGTTCCGGCAGGATGCGGTTTGCCAGCTGCTTGCCCAGCTCCACGCCCCATTGGTCGAAGGTGAAGATGTTCAGGATCGCGCCCTGGGTGAAGATCTTGTGTTCATACAGGGCAATCAGGCTGCCCAGGCTAAACGGGGTGATCTCACGCAGCAGGATGGAGTTGGTCGGGCGGTTGCCTTCAAACACCTTGAACGGCGCCACGTGCTTGACCTCTTCCGGCGTTTTACCCTGTGCGGCAAACTCGGCCTCTACCACTTCCAGCGATTTACCGAACGCCAGCGCTTCGGTCTGTGCGAAGAAGTTCGACAGCAGTTTGGCGTGGTGGTCGCTCAGCGGGTTGTGGCTGATGGCCGGTGCGATAAAGTCGCAAGGCACCAGTTTGGTCCCCTGATGGATCAACTGGTAAAACGCGTGCTGACCGTTGGTGCCTGGCTCGCCCCAGATGATTGGGCCGGTCTGGTAATCCACCGGGTTGCCGTTGCGATCGACATACTTACCGTTGGATTCCATGTTGCCCTGCTGGAAGTAAGCAGCAAAACGGTGCATGTACTGGTCGTAAGGCAGGATAGCTTCGGTTTCTGCACCGAAGAAATTGTTGTACCAGATGCCGATCAGCGCCAGCAGCACCGGCAGGTTTTTCTCTGCCGGAGTTTGTGCGAAGTGTTGGTCCATCGCATGCGCGCCACTCAGCAGTTGTTCGAAGTTATCAAAGCCCAGCGACAAAGCAATCGACAGGCCAATCGCCGACCACAGGGAATAACGACCTCCGACCCAGTCCCAAAATTCGAACATGTTGGCGGTATCAATACCGAACTCGCCCACCGCCTTGCCGTTGGTGGACAACGCAGCAAAGTGTTTCGCCACGTGTTTTTGGTCACCGGCAGTGCTCAGGAACCAGTCGCGCGCGCTGTGGGCGTTGGTCATGGTTTCCTGAGTAGTGAAGGTTTTGGACGCCACCAGGAACAGGGTGGTTTCCGGGTTCAGTGGCTGCAGCGTTTCGGCGATATGGGTGCCGTCAACGTTGGAGACAAAATGCATATTCAGGTGGTTTTTGTAAGGGCGCAGCGCCTCGGTCGCCATATAAGGGCCGAGATCAGAACCGCCGATACCGATGTTCACCACGTCGGTAATGGCTTTGCCGGTGTAACCTTTCCAGTCACCGCCAATCACGCGGTCGCAGAACTGTTTCATTTTGGCCAGCACCGCGTTCACTTCCGGCATCACGTCTTTGCCGTCCACGATAATTGGGGTATTGCTGCGGTTGCGCAGGGCAACGTGCAGCACCGCACGGTCTTCGGTACGGTTGATTTTCTCACCGGCAAACATGGATTTGATCGCGCTTTGCAGATCGGTTTCTTTCGCCAGTGCCTGCAGCTTCTCCAGGGTCTCCGCGCTAATGCGGTTTTTAGAGTAGTCCACCAGCATCTGATCGTTGAAGGTGGCAGAGAACTTGGAGAAACGCTCTTTGTCCTGAGCAAACAGATCGCTGATCTGTACATCTTTCATCTGTTCGAAATGTTGCTGCAGGGCTTGCCAAGCAGCGGTTTGACTAGGATTGATATTTTTCATAGCAACACTCTTAGGCTTGAGAATAAAGATGACGTGGTTGTCCGATTGTAGCCTGTTCGACTGTGATTATGATCTCTTTTCTTGCGATAGGCGCTAACTGTCAAACGCCGCCGCATCGTTTCAGCTCTTCCCCTATACTTTTGGATAACAGCCTGTTATCAGGGTTAGTTAACTGTCACTAAACTGTGTCAGGTTATCACCACGTCATTGACGTAATTAGGCTAAGGATGCGCGGCCAATCAGGCTGCGGTTTGAAACACGAAGGACATGACTATGGAATTATCTGCCCCGTTGATGTTGGTGGTTATTGGATTGAGTTCGCTGCTGGCGCAGTGGCTGGCCTGGCTGTTACGCCTGCCGGCCATTCTGCCGCTGCTGGTGTTTGGCGTGGTACTGGGCCCGGTGGTGCATTGGGTCCAGCCGGACGCGCTGTTTGGCGATTTGCTGTTCCCGCTGGTGTCGCTGTCGGTCGCCATTATTCTGTTCGAAGGCGCGCTGACGCTGCGTGTCGAGGAAATTCGTGGCCTGGGTGGCGTAGTGCGCAACCTGGTAACCATCGGCATGCTGATGACCTTCCTGGTGATTGGCGTGGCCTGCTGGTGGCTGCTGGACTTTCCGCCCGAACTGGCGGCGCTGATCGGTGCGGTAACGGTGGTCACCGGCCCGACGGTGATCGCCCCGCTGATGCGGGTGGTGCGACCCAACGCCAATATCAACCAGGTGCTGCGCTGGGAAGGGATAGTGATCGACCCGGTCGGCGCTATCTTCACCCTGCTGGTGTTTGAATTTATCGTACTGAAACAGCATTCGGAATCTTACACCCACCTGTTCTACACCCTGGGTATTACCGCCGCTGTCGGTCTGGTGGCCGGCGCACTGTTCGGTTACCTGCTGGGCGTGGCGCTACGCCGTGTCTGGCTACCGGGCTACCTGCAAAACCTGGCGGTGCTGGCAATTATGCTCACCGCTTTTGGCCTGTCCAACGCCATTGCCGACGAGTCCGGCCTGCTGACCGTCACGGTGATGGGCATCTGGCTGGCCAATATGCGCGATGTCGATACCAGCGACATCCTGGCATTTAAAGAAGAGCTGTCGGCGATCCTGATTTCGGCGCTGTTTATCATTTTGGCGGCACGGCTTGATATCCAGGCGTTGTGGAATATGGGCTGGCCGCTGCTGGGCCTGCTGCTGGTGGTGCAGTTTATTGCAAGGCCGCTGTGTATTGCGGTGTCGACCTGGCGCTCCTCCCTGCACTGGCGCGATCGGCTGCTGCTGTGCTGGATTTCGCCACGCGGTATCGTTGCTGCGGCGGTCAGTTCACTGTTCGCCCTGACCTTGCAACGCAGCGGTTATCCAGGAGCCGATCGCCTGGTGACCGTGGTGTTCGCCGTGATCATCGGTACCGTGGTGCTGCAAAGCCTGACCAGCAGCATGATGGCACGCTGGTTGCGGGTACAGCAGCAAAAACCGCGCGGCGTGCTGATCGTCGGCGCCAACAGCGTGGCGCGCATGCTGGCGCAGGCGTTGATAAAAATGAATATCCCGGTGATCGTCACCGACAGCAGTTGGGAGTATTACCGCCAGGCGCGTATGGACGGCATCCCCGCCTATTATGGCCATGCTTACTCCGAACATGCCGAGAACTACCTCGATCTCAGCGATACTGCGCAGGTGCTGGCGCTGTCGCCCAACCGCCATCAGAATGCGCTGGCGGTCTATCACTTTGGCCATATTTTTGGCGACGGGCAGGTGTTCGCCATCCGCTCCGGTGCCCCGCTGAAAGGTCGCGGCAACAGTGGTGAAAGCTCGCGCTTTCGTCGACATGAGGTTTTATTTAATCAAGAAGCCACTTATGGCCGCTTAAGCAGTCTGATCGCCCAGGGGGCGGCCATCAAGGCCACCAAGCTGAACGAGAACTTTGGCTGGCTGGAATATCTTGAGAAACATCAGGGCGTTATTCCGCTATTCAGTCAGCGCGAGGACGGCACTTTGCAGCCGATCGGTACCGGTTTCGTCCCGGCGATGCCCTGTACGCTGATTGCACTGGTACAAGATGAAAATCCCTCAACGTCCGGACGTTGACAGCAGCGCGATTACCGGCTATTCCTAACAGCCTACTTGCGCACCCGGTGCGCAAGCCAGAAGAGGTGCGTCGCCCAGGTAGAGTGTCAGAGGAGCCGTTGTCCAATGACGGCGCTTGAGGGGGAGCGACGCCGAGGTAAGGTGATGTGCGGCATTCATCGTATCGACTACAGGGGCTGAATCCCCTGAGTTGTCACCAGGGATTGTCCGTAGGGGCAATCAGCAAGGTGGGGCGCTTCTGGGTGTATCGTAGCGTTAACCTCTACGTCTGCCCCCTGCTTATCGCTCCTCCCTTGTGCCAAGGCTATGAAAAAAGCGCTCTCTGAATAGAGCCACCCTGACACGAGGTTTTTACATGAACCAAGCAGCACCCCAGAATTCCACCGTTGTCGCCAAATTCGGCGGCACCAGCGTTGCTGACTATGAAGCCATGAACCGCAGCGCCGACGTCGTACTCGCCAATCCGGACGTACGCCTGGTGGTCTTGTCCGCTTCTGCGGGCGTCACCAACCTGTTGGTGGCTCTGGCCGAAGGCAGCGATGCCGACAAACGCCATTTCCAGCTCGATGAAATCCGTCGCATCCAATACGCTATCCTTGATCGTCTCGACAATCCGGCGGTTGTCCGCGAAGAAATCGACCGCATGCTGGAAAACATCGCCATGCTGTCCGAAGCGGCGTCGCTGGCGAACTCGGCGGCATTGACCGACGAACTGGTCAGCCATGGCGAACTGATGTCTACCCTGCTGTTTGTGGAGATCCTGCGCGCTCGCCAGGTGCAGGCGGAATGGTTTGACGTGCGCAAAGTGATGCACACCGATGACCACTTCGGGCGTGCCACACCGGACACCGCAGCGCTGAGCCAATTAGCCCAATCGCTGCTCAAACCACGCCTGCAAGAAGCGCTGGTGGTGACCCAGGGCTTTATCGGCAGCGAGCCGAAAGGCCGCACCACCACGCTGGGCCGCGGCGGCAGCGATTACACCGCCGCACTGCTGGGCGAAGCGCTGAGCGTCAGCCGGGTGGATATCTGGACCGACGTGCCGGGCATCTACACCACCGATCCGCGCGTGGTTCCGGCGGCGAAACGCATTGATAAAATTACCTTCGAAGAAGCGGCAGAAATGGCGACCTTCGGTGCGAAAGTATTGCACCCGGCGACCCTGTTGCCGGCGGTGCGCTGCGATATTCCGGTGTTTGTCGGTTCAAGCAAGGATCCGGCCGCCGGTGGGACCCTGGTGTGTAATACCACCGAGAATCCGCCGCTGTTCCGCGCACTGGCACTGCGCCGCAAGCAAACCCTGCTGACACTGCACAGCCTCAACATGCTGCACGCACGCGGTTTCCTGGCCGAAGTGTTCAACACTCTGGCGCGCCATAATGTCTCGGTGGATCTGATCACCACTTCTGAAGTCAGTATCGCGCTGACCATGGACACTACCGGCTCTACCAACACCGGTGGCAGCCCGCTGACCACCTCGTTGCTGACCGATCTTTCATCACTGTGTCGGGTGGAAGTGGAGGAAAACCTGGCGCTGGTGGCGTTGATTGGCAACAAACTTTCCCAGGCCTGCGGCGTGGGCAAAGAAGTGTTTGGCGTGCTCGATCCGTTCAATATCCGCATGATTTGCTACGGTGCCAGCAGCTATAACCTGTGCTTCCTGGTGCCCGGTAACGACGCCGAGCAAGTGGTACGCACCCTGCATCACAATCTGTTCGAATAAACTATTATCATCCCTTGCGGGCGCAGCATGCTGCGCCCCTACATCTAAAAAATCAGTTCATAACCGTAGGGGTTCAGTCCGCTGAACTCGCAAAAAAACACAACTCCATCCCATCGTTCTATTTGGCTAAGGAAAACCTCATTCATGCTGGCAAAATTGACCCGATTATTCCCCCTGTGGGCGGTGCTGCTCGCCGTCGCCGCCTACTTCACGCCCACCAGCTTTACCGGTATCGGCCCCTACGTCAGCCCGCTGTTGATGTTGATCATGTTCGCCATGGGCGTCACGCTGCGGCTGGATGACTTCAGGCGCGTGCTGTCCCGGCCTGGCCCGGTAGCCGCCGGGATCTTTTTGCATTACCTGATCATGCCGCTGGCGGCCTGGCTGCTGGCGATGCTGTTCCACATGCCGCCGGATCTTTCCGCCGGTATGGTGCTGGTCGGCAGCGTGGCCAGCGGCACGGCTTCCAACGTCATGATCTATCTGGCAAAGGGCGACGTGGCACTGTCAGTGACCATCTCGGCAGTTTCCACACTAGTGGGCGTGTTCGCCACGCCGCTGCTGACCCGCTTATACGTTGATACCGAGATCAGCGTCGATGTGATGGGCATGCTGCTGAGCATTCTGCAGATCGTGGTGATCCCGATTGGTCTGGGGTTGATCGTCCATCACACCTTTACCAAAGCCGTTAAACGCATTGAGCCTATTCTGCCGGCGCTGTCGATGGTGTGTATTTTGGCGATCATCAGTGCCGTAGTGGCAGGCAGCCAAAGCCATATCGCCTCGGTCGGGCTGGTGGTGATCATCGCGGTGATCCTGCATAACGCCATCGGGCTGCTGAGCGGTTACTGGGGCGGCAAGCTGTTTGGCTTTGACGAGTCCACCTGCCGTACGCTGGCGATTGAAGTCGGCATGCAGAACTCCGGGCTGGCGGCAACGCTGGGCAAAATCTACTTCTCACCGCTGGCCGCGCTGCCGGGTGCGCTGTTCTCGGTGTGGCATAACCTGTCCGGTTCACTGCTGGCGGGTTACTGGTCCGGTCGGCCGACCGACAAAAAGTAATTTCACTCTGGGGCGCAAAATAACTGCGCCCCACCCCTTCTGCGAAATTTCGTATTTCCCACTGGTCGGATTGTCAGAATTACCCCCAGCCTCTATTATCCCCAGACAAAATAAAAATTCAGATTCTTCCCATCCGTGCCGATAAAGTTTAAATAACGGACAAGTTAATTACTTTTTTTAGTTAATTAACTAAAGGAATCAGAAAATTAAAACAAGCAGCCTAATTATTATTTAGATAAATACCCATCGTCTTAATTTGCCTGCGGCAAATCGAGATATCACGCAATGTGCTTGTCGCTCGCTGTTTCGGGCCGGCCTCTGGCCGTCCGTTTCTTGACCTCATGGATTGAGCAGGCCACCCCGCTGGCTTCTCATAATGGATTAAAATGATTAAAAAAACCATCGCACTGGCGTTGCTGTTCAGCACCGCACTCCCCGCCGCTACCCTGCCGGAAATGGAGCATTTTTCGCCGATGGGCGAATCACGCCGCGCCCTGCAAGACGGCACGCGTGAAGTGAATCAACAGATAGAACAACGCCGCTACCGACAGCTTAAACAGCAGCAATTACTGGCAGAACCCGAGCCTGCGACCCCGGCATTACCGCGTTCGGCCCAGTGCCTGCCCATCGATGGCGTATATCTGCAAGGCATTACCCTGCTGTCGGCGAAAGATTTGGCGGCGCTCAGCGCACTGCCACCACGTTGCATCAGCAGTAATGACATCAACCGCCTGGCGCGCGAATTAACCCGTTTATATCTTGATAAAGGCTATATCACCGCCCGCGTACAGTTTATTCGCCCTAATGCCGAGGGGGAATTAGGGCTGCGGGTGACCGAAGGATTTATCGAGAAAATAGAAGGTGGCGATCGTTGGGTTAACAGCCAATTATTATTCCCCGGACTGGAAGGTAAGCCGCTGAAATTAACTCAGCTCGATCAGGGATTGGATCAGGCCAATCGTTTGCAATCGAACAAAACCCGTCTGGATATATTGCCGGGCAGCCAAACCGGCGGCTCCATTATTCGCTTGCACAACCAACATGCCAAACCCTGGTTGCTGTCTGCCACCCTGGACAATTATGGCCAAAAAAATACCGGCCAGTGGTTAGCGCGCAGCACGGCAACGCTGGACAGTCCATTCGGCCTGTCGGACTTTGTCAGTCTGAACGTCGCCGGCACGCTGAAAGACCCATCGCAGCGCTACAACCGCGCCTATACCCTGCTCTATTCCCTGCCCTACGGCGCCTTTACCTTCAGCGGCTTTGCCAGCTATTCGCAATACATGAACCGCCAGCAGTTGGTGTTCAACAGCTATAAGCTGCACGGCCAGACCCAGCAGTACGGCCTGCGCGGCGACTATGTGTTTTACCGCGATCGCGATCAAATCAACGCCCTGAGCGGTCAGCTAACCCATAAGCGCATCAATAACTATTTCGACACCGTGCGTATCGGCCTCGGCAGCCCGACGCTCAGCCTGTTCGAACTGGGCGTTAACCACCTGCAGATCCTGCCTGGCGGGCTTGTCAGCGCCAACCTCAGCGTAGAACAAGGATTGCCGTGGTTTGGGGCCGACAGCCACGGCGGTGCCGGGCTGCCCGATGCCCAATTCACCAAGGGCAAGCTGTTTGCCAACCTCAACCAACGTTTCACCCTGGCCGGTTCCAGCTACCAGCTCAGTAACCTGCTTTACGGGCAATACAGCCGCGATCGCCTGCCCGGCGTGGAATGGCTCAGCCTGACCGACCGCAGCGCGATCCGCGGTTTCAGCCGCAGCACGCTGTCCGGCGATAACGGCTGGTATTTGCAAAATACCCTGTCCCGCAGCTTCAACCTGGGCCAAAGCATCCTCACCCCGCGCATTGGTGGCGATGTCGGCCGGGTGCTACCGCGTGACAATCGCCCCTCTGGCTGGCAAAGCAGCGCAGGTCTGAGCGCCGGCGCCACTCTGCGTTACCAGCGGGCGTCGCTCGACGTCGAAGCCAGCCGTGGCTGGCTACTGTCCAGTCACGCCATGCCCGACGATCCCGTCCAGGTACTGGCGCGCTTTTCGTACACCTTTTAGTCAGCGTTTTCTTGCACTACCACAGCGATATATGGAGATACATGGATGAAAAATAATAACTTCAGGCTTTCGGCGGCGGGTAAGTTGGCCGCTTCACTGGCGATCATTCTCACCTCGCTCGGCAACGGTTACGCCGCTGAGATCGTGGCGGCCAACGGCGCTAACGGACCCGGTGTTACCACTGCCGGTAACGGTGCGCAGGTGGTGAATATCGTGACCCCGAATGACCACGGGCTGTCGCATAACCAGTATCAGGATTTCAACGTCAACCAGCCAGGCGCGGTGCTGAATAACTCACTCAACGCCGGGCAGTCTCAGTTGGCCGGGCAGTTGGGTGCCAACCCGAACCTGAACAATCAGGCGGCCAGCGTGATCCTCAACGAAGTGATCAGCCGCAATCCATCACTGTTGCTCGGCCAGCAGGAAATCTTCGGCATGGCGGCCGACTACGTGCTGGCCAACCCGAACGGCATCAGCTGTAACGGCTGCGGTTTTATCAATACCAGCCGTTCATCACTGGTGGTGGGCAACCCGCTGGTGGAAAACGGCATGCTGCAGGGCTACAGCACGCTGGGTAATCGCCACACCCTGAGCCTGGATGGCAAACTCAACGCCGCTGGCGTGCTGGATTTGATCGCACCGAGAATCACCAGCTACGGCGAGGTGATCGTCAACCCGGTCTACGATCAGAAAAGCAACAAAAGTGTCTCAGATATCAATGCCATCAGCGGCAACAACCGCGTATCGCGCGATGCAAAGGTGCTCAGCAGCGAGCAACCTGAGATCACATACTGGGAGCAGTTCTTCGGCACAACGGACAGCTACTATCTTGGCAGCATGCAGGCAGGCCGCATCAATATCGTCCATACCCGAACCGGCAGCGGTGTGAGGCTGGCGGGCCAACTGCAGGGCAGCGAAGAGATCCGGGTGAAAGCCCACAACATCAGTACCCAAAGCAAGGTCAGTAACTACGACACCAGCCGCACCAGCGGTGATAACTACCAAAACTATCGCGGCGGCATCTACATCGGCGGCTACAACAACAGCCAACGACTGACCCGCACCGAGCTGAAAGGTAAAAACATCAGCCTGCTGGCCGATAACAGCAACCACCTGAGCGCCGTCGATATTCAGGGTGACGAGATCCGCTTGCAAGGTGCCAGCCTGACGCTCGACGGTCAGAAACTGAAACAGGCTCAGGGCGACACCGACAACCAATGGTTCTACTCCTGGAAGTACAACGTCAGCCGTGATAATGAACAGCATCAGCAGATCGGCAGCACCATCAGCGCCACAAAGAATGCCACGCTGACCGCCACCAAACAGGATGTGAAGCTGCTTGGCACCACGATCACGGCGGGCGACACGTTGAAAATCGAGGCCAAGCGCGACGTGCAGCTCAGCGGGCTGGTCGAGCAGGATAAATCCAGCGAACGCGGTAATCAGCGCAACCATACCTCCAGCCTGCGCACCGGCAGTTGGTACAACAGCCAGGAGACCGAAAGCCTGAAGGCCAGCGATTTGTATAGCGGCGGCGATCTGACGCTCACGGCCGGCAACAATCTGCAGGCCCAGGGGGCCAAAGTCCATGCGGGACGTAACCTGACGGTCGACGCCAAGGACCAGATCAATATCAACGTGCAAAAAACCGCCAATGCGAAGACCGTCCGCGACAATAAAACCTCATGGGGCGGGATTGGCGGCGGTAACAACAAGGACAACAGCAACCTTCGCGAGATCAGCAACGCCTCCGAACTGACAGCCGACGGCATTTTGCGGCTGAACGGGCAGCAGGGCGTCACCATTACCGGCAGCAAGGTGAAAGGCAAACAGGGGGGGGTTTGTCGAAGCCAGTGAAGGTGGCCTGCGGATCGACAACGCGCTCAGTACCAACGTCGACAAGGTCAATGCCCGCACCGGCACTGCCTTTAACATCACCAGCAGTTCGCAAAAATCCAACAACAGTTACCAACAGTCCACCGCCAGTGAGTTGGTTTCCGATACCAACCTGCAGTTGGTCAGTAAAAAGGATACCGACGTGGTGGGCAGCAAGGTGACCAGCGTCGGCAAGCTGGACATCAACGCCGGTGGCAATATCAACGTCAGCGCCGCAGAGCAGCAGCAACGCATTGATGAGCAGAAAACCGCGCTGACTGTCAACGGTTATGCCAAAGAGCAAGGTGATAAGCAATACCGCGCCGGCCTACGAATTGAACATACCAGTGACAGCGAGAAAACCACCCGCAGCGAGCAACAGTCTTCGATGCTCAGTGGCGGCAGCGTAGCGTTGAAAGCGGATAAAGACGTGACTTTCACCGGTTCCAAACTGACGACCACTAAGGGTGATGCCAGCGTCAGCGGCGACAACGTCGCCTTCCTGGCGGCGGAAAACAAGACCACCAGCGACACCGAGAAAACCAAAATTGGCGGCGGTTTTTATTACACCGGTGGCATAGATAAAGTCGGTTCCGGTATCGAAGGCGGTTACGAGAACAGCAAAACACACTCGGAAAGCCGCAAGGCTGTGACTTCGGGCAGCGACATTGCCGGCAATCTGACCATTAACGCCAAGGACAAGCTGACCCAGCAAGGTGCCCAGCACCAGGTGGGCGGTAAATATCAGGAAAATGCCGACAGCGTCGCCCATCTGGCCGCTATCGACAGCGAAAGCAGCCACACCCGCAAAACCGACGTCGGCGTGGATATCGGTGCCAACATTGATTACAGCGCCGTCACCCGCCCGGTTGAGCGCGCGGTAGGGAAAGCCGCGAAGCTGGACGCCAACGGTGTAATTAACGAAATCGGCGGCATCGGCGCACCTAATGTAGGGCTGGATATCAGCGCCAATGGCGGCAGCAGCGAAAAGCGCAGCAGCAGTTCGCAGGCCGTGGTCAGCACCATTACCGCCGGGGATATTGAGGTATCCGCCAGCGGCAAACTGCAGGATAGCGGAACAAAATACCAGGCCACCCAGGGGAGCGTAACGCTGACGGCAGACAGCCACCAAAGTGAAGCGGCGCAAAACAGTCGGCAGGAAAGCAACAGCGAAACCCGCGGCGGTGCCAGCGTGCGCGTTTATACCACCACCGGCAGCGATCTGACCGTGGATGCCAAAGGTGAAGGCGGCAATAAGCGCAGCGAAAGCGGCGGCAGCCAGGCCGTTACCGGCAGCATCACCGCCGCCAATGGCATCGATATCAAGGTCAAGCAGGACGCGGTGTATCAGGGTACCTCGCTGGATGCCGGCAAGGGTAAGGCACAGGTGAAAGCGGAAGACGGCAACATTCGTTTCGAGCAGGCCACCGATCGCAACCATGAAAGCCACAGCGGCTTCAATGTCAAAGTGTCGGCCAAAGGCGGTACCTCACCGGAAACCAAAAGCTTCGGCGCCGGGCTGGGCGGCGGTCACAGCAAAGGGGCGAGCGATGGCAGCAGCGCACAGGTCAGCCACCTCGGCGGGAAGCAGGGCGTAGAGCTTGAGGCCGGTCGTGGACTGACGCTGCAAGGCAGCACGGTTACCAGCCAGGGTGACGTCTCGCTGAAGGCAGGCGATAAGGTTGCGATACAGGCAGCCAAGTCGCACCAAACGCGTAAGGACGACACGCTGTCAGGCAATATCGATATTGGTGGTATCAGCACCGACAACGACAAAAAAAGCGCGGGCGTCATTTCCCTCGGCGGCGCATTTGACATTGCCAAGGTCGATGAGTCCTCCACGACTCAACAGGGCGGCAAAATCACTAGCGGCGGCGCAGTGAACATTACCGCCAAAGGCAATGGCGACCAGGCGTTGCACCTGCAGGGAACCGAGGTCAAAGGCAGCAGCGTCGCCTTGAATGCCGAACACGGCGGTGTGGTGTTAGAGTCGGCGCAAAATCAGGAGCAGAAAAACAACTGGAACCTGGGGCTGAAGGCCAACGTCAAAGGCGGCCAATCCTTCAACAAGGATGCCAACGGCAAGGTTGACGCCACCAGCGGCAGCGACACCCATACTCTGGGTGCCGGAGTGAAGGTCGGCGTCGATAAGCTGCAGAAAACGACCCAGGGCAACAGCCTGATTAGCGCCGACGAAGTGACGCTCAACAGTGGCAAGGACACTACCCTGGCCGGCGCGCGAATCGATGCCGATCGCGTACAGGGCAACGTCGGTGGCGATCTGCACGTCGAGAGCCGTAAAGACAGCGAAAGCAGCGTCAAGGTCAACGTGGACGTCGGCCTGAGCCACACCAACGACCCGGCCAGCAGCATCACCTCCAAACTGTCGAAAGTGGGCACGCCGCACTATGCCGGCAAGGTGAAGGAGAAGCTGGAGGGCGGCATCAACAAGGTCGCTGACGCCACTACCGACAAGTACAACAGCGTGGCCCGTCGTCTCGATCCCAAACAGGATACCACCGGCGCGGTCAGTTTCAGCAAGGCCGATAGCAAAGTCACCCTGCCGGAAACGCTGGTCGGCGAAAAAGAGAAGGCCCCGCTGTGGGATCGCGGCGCTCGCTTCCTCGGCAACAAGTCCAAAGAGAGCCTGACCGGCCCCGCAGGGCTACAGGGCCAGTTCAAGGTCAACGCCGACGTGGTCAATAACGATGCGGTTGGCGTGCAGTCCGCCATCAGCGGGAAAAATGACGTGACGTTGAACGTGCAGGGCAACACCCATCTGACAGGCGGCGAGATCCGCAGCCAACAAGGCGAGGTGACGCTGGGTAACGGCAAGCTGGAGCAACAGGACGTGGCGAGCAATCGCTATCAGGGTGGCGGCCACCTCGATGCGGCCGCCTCGGCCGGCGCACTGCTGGGCATCGCCGGAAAAAGCGTGGTGAACCTGGAGACCCCGGTCGGTGGTTATATCAACAACCAGGCCGCCGATGCCAAGGCAGGAGTCTTTTCGGGTAAATAACTGGCGGTAAATGGTCCCCTCTCCTTCGGGAGAGGGAGACGCCTATTTAAGCAATGCCTTTGGCAGCAGGTTTCAGCCGGGGCATTTTTTATAGCGTGCTCGGGGTGTCCTCCCACTCACGCTCGTCATCCTTCTCATCCTGATCCAGCACGTTATACGCCACCGCTGCGAACAGGGAATTCAGACGTTTCATGTCACCCAGCAGCCCCAGATGCAGCGAACTGGTTTCGATGCTTTGCACGTTCTGTTGGTGCAGGCGATCGACGTGCGCATGCGCGTAGCGGCGATCCAGAATACGGAAGCGGTGCTTGGAGCGTCGCAGCCGCTTGGCGCTGGTGAGGTCACCGGACAGGAACACCGACAGACTTAACCGCAGGTTGCCAATCAGTCGCTCATACAGCGTGTCCAGTTCCGCCAATCCTTCGGCTGAAAACGCCCGCCGCGCCGCAAGTGACTTCGACGCAATATCGCCGGTCATGCGTTCGATAATGTCCCCGGCCTGCTCCAGGTTGAGCGCCATTTCGATGATTTCTGCCCAACGTCGCGAATCCTCTTCGCCCAGTTCCTCTTTCTGGATCTGCGCCAGATACAGCTTGATGGCGGTGTACAGCACATCAACGTCATCGTCCAACCGGCGCACCTCTTTATCCTGCCCAATCTTGCCGTGCAGCACTTCGCGGTGCAGGATCATCATATGTTCTACCACATCCCCCATGCGCAGGGTCTCGCGCGCCGCATTGGCCAACGCCAGCGTCGGCGTATCCAACGCGCTGGCATCCAGATGCCGTGGTCGCAACCGGGGATCGTCAGCCGCTACGTCGGCGATCAGCGTTTCGCACAGCCGCGCCATCGGCCCGGCCAGCGGGATCAATATCAGGCAGCGGATCAGGTTGTAGAACACGTGGAAATAAATCACCAACTCTTCGTTGCCACCGGGCAGCCGAGCCATCGCATCAGCCAGATAAGAGACAAAGGGCAGCACCAGCACACAACCGATCAGCTTGAACAGCAGGCTGCCTAGCGCCACCCGACGGCCGGCGGCATTCTGGCCGCTGGTGTTAATCACCGCCAGCAGACCACTGCCAAGATTGGCACCGATCACCAGGCACAGCGCCACTTTCAGCGAGATCACGCCGGAGGCGGTCAGGGTTGCCGTCAGCAGCACCGCCGCCAGACTGGAATAGCTGACAATGGCGAACAACGCGCCAGTCAGGGCATCCAGCATCACATCACCGGTCAATGACGAGAACAGCACCTTCACCCCTGCCCCTTGGGTGATTGGCGTTGCGGCAGCCACGATCAGCTCCAGCGCCAGAACAATCAGCCCCAGGCCAATACACACTCGGCCCATTTGGCCCACGCGAGTTTGCTTGCGGCTGAGAAACAGGAACACGCCGACCAGGATCAGCAGCGGAGACAACCAGGAGAGATCAAAGGTCAGGATGCGCGCCATCAGCGCGGTACCAACGTCGGCACCGAGCATGATCACCAGTGCAGGCGTCAGCCCCACCAGCCCTTGTGCGACGAAAGAGGTCACCAGCAGCGCAGTAGCGTTGCTGCTTTGCACCAGCGCGGTCACGCCGATACCTGAGACGAACGCCAGCGGCTTTTTCTGCACGCTGTCGCTCAATACTCGGCGCAAATTAGCGCCATAGACCCGCATAATCCCGGTGCGCACGATGTGGGTACCCCACACCAACAGCGCCACCGCAGAGAGCAGATGAAGAAGGGTCAACACGAAAAATACGCTCCCTAAACGCCAGCAAGGCAACCGTTCTGCCGGGCGTTAAAAGAGCAGAACAGCGGCAACGGGTTGCAGACTGCCGCTGAAGGAAAGGGAAATTCCGTTTGTCAGCGGGAAAATGTCATGCAACTTCCCGTAATGTAACAGTTTCTAAGTGTAGTCCAATTTCACTGCCGTCGGGCCGCAAATCCTCGACCGAACGGTTGAGCACGTCGACCAGCAACTCTACGCCACGGGCCTTAACCCGATAGCGCACCACGTTGCCCAGCAGGCTGTGGTTAAGGATAGTGGCGGCGATACCCTGCCCGGCAGGCAGTAAGGTCATGGACTCCGGGCGAACAGCCACCTTACCGCGATAAGTGTTGCCGGTCAAAACCGACGCCTGTTCGGCGCTCAGCAGATTGTAGTTGCCGATAAACCCGGCGGCGAAAACGTCGGCCGGTTGGGTGTATAAGGTTTCCGCATCGCCACTTTGTACAATTTGCCCTTTGTTCATCAGCACGATGCGATCCGACAGCGTCAGCGCCTCTTCCTGATCGTGGGTGACAAAGATCGCCGTCAGGTTCAGCTCACGCTGGATCCGACGGATCTGTTCGCGCAGATGTTTGCGGATACGGGCATCCAGCGCCGAGAGCGGTTCATCCAGCAATAACAAGCGCGGGCGCGTCACCAGGGATCGCGCCAGCGCCACCCGTTGGCACTGGCCGCCGGAAAGCTGATGCGGGTAACGCTTCGCCAGTTCGGTCAGTTCCACCAGTGCCAGCACCTCCTGCACCCGCTGCTGGATCTGCCCGGTCGCCAGCTTTTGCATTTTCAGGCCGAATGCCACGTTGCCTTCAACCGTCATGTTCGGGAACAGCGCATAGCTCTGAAACACCATGCCGATACCGCGTTTTTGCGGCGGCACCGGCACCAGATCCTGCCCCTGCAGCAGGATCTGCCCGCTGTCGACCGAAGTCAGGCCCGCCAGACAGCGCAGCAGCGTAGACTTGCCGCAGCCGCTCGGCCCGAGCAGAGTGACAAACTCACCTTCTTCGGCAGTGAAATCGATATCCTGAAATACCTGGGTCTGGCCGTAGTGTTTGTTAAGGCGAGTGACGTTGAGATAAGCCATGGGTTAGCCCTTATTTTTATTCAGCAAATTCGCCAACCAGGTGACAATAAGCACCACGGCGAAATAAGAAATGACCAGTGCGCTGGTGAAATGGCCACTGCCGTTACGCATGTTAAACAGGTAAACCTGCAGCGTTTCATACTGGCTACCCACCAGCAGGTTGGCGAAGACAAACTCGCCAATCAGGAAAGAAAACGACAACAGCACGGCAATCATCCCGCCCTTGCGCAGGTTCGGCAGCACCACCAACAGTGCCGCTTTCCAGGTGCTGGCCCCGAGCAGATGCGCGGCATCCATCAGATCACGCAGGTTAATCGCCTGCATGTTGTTGCTGATAGCGCGGTAAATAAACGGCAGCGCGATAGAGAAGTAGCAGCCAATCAGGATCCACGGCGTGCCCAGCAGCGGCAGCGGATCGGCGGCGAACAGTTGCATCAGCCCGACCGCCGACACCACTGGCGGCACGGCGAATGGCAGCAGGATCAGCACGTTCATTACCGCATCCAGCTTGGGGAAATAGTAAGCAATCACAAACATCATCGGCAAAATCACCACCACTGCCAGCACCAAAGTGCCAAAGCAGATCAGCAGCGAGTGCCATAGCGCCAGCAGGAAACGCGGATCGCTCCATAACGTCACCAGCCATTTCAGGGTAAAACCGTCCGGCAGTATGGTCGCGCCCCATTGGGTGGCCAGCGCATAAATCAGCGTCGCCGCCAGCGGTAACAGCAGGATCAGCAGCAGCAAGCCGCTCACCACGCGGTGATAGCCGGTTTCAAAACGCGACATGGCCGCCCTCCGCAATATTATGAGCGTGCATTGAGGTAACTCCTGCGCAGCAGCCACTGATGGATCAGAGTGATAAACGCCATCATCGCCACCAGCAGCATCGCCAGCGCACTGGCCAGGTTAGGATCGAGAGAGATGTCCCCCGCCACCAGCGCCGAGATCCGGATGGGGATAACGTTAAAATTGCCGGTGGTCAGCGCATAGACTGTGGCATAAGCACCCAATGCGTTGGCCAACAGGATGACAAAGGTGCCCATCAGCGCCGGTGCCAGCACCGGCAGGCCAATATGCCGCCAATAGCGCCACGGACTGGCTCCGAGCAAAGATGCCGATTCGCGCCAGTCTTCGCGCAGCGCATCAAACGCCGGGTACAGCAGCAGCACGCCGAGCGGGATCTGGAAGTAGGTGTAGAGCACAATCAGCCCGGTTTTGGAGTAAAGGTTAAAACTCTCCATCAGGCCGTATTTGCGCAGCAGTAGCGTCAGGCAGCCATTCAGCCCCAGCAGGATGACGAAGGCAAACGCCAACGGCACCCCGGCGAAGTTGCTGGTCATGTTGGTAAACGACATCACAAAATCATGGAACCGCGTCTGACCCAGCTGGCGCAGTGAGTAACTGCCCACCAGGGCGATTAACAGCCCATAGACGCTCGACCAGAGAGAAATCTCCAGCGAGAACTGAAACGCCTGCAGATAGAACGGCGAGGTCAACACATCAACATAGTTGCCCAGCCCCCAGCCGCTGGTTTGGCTGAAAAAACTGCTGACCGCAATCCACACCAGCGGCGCGATTTGGAACGCACCAAACAGCAGGATAAACGGCAACAGGCACAAGGCGGCAATCCACTTGGCTTTCATCAATCACCCTTATGCCAACAGCGCACGGCAGCGTGGCTTGTCGTGTGCCACCTGCAGCAGTTCGCACAGCGTGCCGCACAGGTCGGTTTGCTGCGGGTCGGCATCGTTTTGGCTAAATGCGCTGCCGAAGACAAACAGCGGCACCTGACGCTCTTCCGGCAACACGCCGCCGTGGCTGCGATCGTCATTCATGCCGTGATCGGCGGTAACCATCACCTGATAACCGTCGGCCAACCAATCGGCCAAATAGCGCGACAGCACGCCGTCAGCATTGCGCGCCGAATTGCGGTATTGCGGCGAAGACAGGCCGAAGCGGTGCCCGGCATCATCAATGTTCATCGGGTGGATCAGCAGGAAATCGGGCTGATGACGGCGGCGTAAACTTTCCGCGTCATCAAACAGATGGGAGTCCGGGTAGCGGTCGTCGTAATAAAAATGGCCGTGCTGGATCGGCAACTCGGCATCGTCGGTATGGCGATCGCGGGCGGCATCAAACGGGGTGCGGTTATACAGCTCACTGAACCAATGGTAGGCGGCCGCAGCGGTGGTTAGCCCTGCGGCGCGCGCATAGTGAAACACGCTTTGCTGCTCTGAGAGGCGCGATACCTGGTTATGCACCACGCCACTCTCCACCGGCGGCACGCCAGTGAGGATGCACTCATACAGCGGGCGGGAGAGCGAGGGAAGCTCGCTCTCCAATTGATATAACCGTCCGCGCCCTGCCGCACATTCGGCCTGCAGATAGCCCATGGCATCATGCGCCACCTGATAGTTCAGCCCGTCCAGCAGTACGAGGATCGTTTTCATAATGGCTTAACTCACTGCTGCATAAACATAATGACGTTTTCCTGCCACTGGCGCGGCAGCGTTTTGGCGCTTTGCTCCCAGGCCGCCGGATCGGCGATTGGGTGAGCATTTTTATATTGTTCAGCAGGCAACAGCTTGGCTTTGACATCGTCCGGCAGCGTCAGATGTTCGGCACGGATGGGACGGGCGTAGCCACGCGCCAGGTTGATCTGGCCGGCGTCGGAGAAGATGTATTCACGCGCCAGTTTGGCGGCGTTCGGGTGCTTGGCGTATTTGTTGATGATGGTGGTGTAGCCTGAGGTGATTGAGCCGTCGGACGGGATCAGCACTTCAAAGCGGGTTTTGTCGATCTGGTCACGGTAGTTAAGGCCGTTAAAGTCCCAAACTACGCCGACCTGGACTTCGCCTTTTTCCAGTGAGGCGATCACCGGGTTGCTCAGGCTCAAACGGCCGGCTTTCGCCAGCTTGCCGAAGAATTCCAGGCCCGGCTTCAGGTTCTTCTCATTGCCGCCCATGGCGTAAGTGGCCGCCAATACGCCGCTGGCCGCCTGCGAGGCGGTACCCACGTCACCGATAGTGACCTGATAGGTTCCTTTCAGCAGATCCGCCCAGCTATGCGGGATCTCTTTCACCTGTTTCTTGTTGATGATGAAAGCAATGGTGCCGGTATAGGCCAGCGCCCAATGACCGTCTTTGTCTTTCGCCCAGTCAGGCACCTGATCCCAGGTGGATGGCTTGTACGGCTGGGTCACCCCTTTTTGTACCGCGATCGGGCCGAATGCCGCGCCCACATCACCGATATCCGCCGTAGCGTTGCTCTTTTCGGCATCGAACTTGGCGATTTCCTGCGCCGAGCTCATGTCGGTATCGGCATGTTTCAGGCCATACTTGCTGAGCAGATCCTGCCAGGTGTCTTTCCAGTTGGCCCAGCTGTCCGGCATGCCGACGCTGTTGACTTCCCCTTCCTTCTTGGCAGCCTGTGCCAGCGCCGCCAGATCGGAATCGGCAGCCCAGCTGGTCTGGCTGGACAGGATAATGGCACTGGTTAACACAGAAGCGCACAAACGTTTCATAACTGATGCTCCGGGTGGTAGTGTGGAAGTGGCTGGACTAGTCCAGCAAGAACCAAGCCAATCTAACGGACGAATGTGATAATTATATGTCAGTCTAAAAAAGCAGCATTTTTATCGCATTCGGGCGTCACCGAAGCTGGCGTTGGTCTACCTTTAGCGGGGCAAAACGCACTCAATTGGGGCAACTGTGCATGAGTGAAGGAACAACAACCGTGGCGACCATTTGCCAGATTCTGGCCAGCCGTATCGCCGACGGGGAGTTCAACGCCGACGGCAAACTGCCTTCCGAGCGAGCCCTGAGCGAACAGTTTTCCACCACCCGCATTACGCTGCAGGAAGCACTCGGCCAGTTGGAGGCGCAGGGTGTGATTTACCGTCAGGTCAGGCGTGGCTGGTTTATTTCGCCGCCCCGGCTGGTGTACAACCCGTTGCAACGCAGCCATTTCCACGCCATGGCGCAGCAGCAGGGACGCGATGCCCATACCGAAGTGATCGACGCCGCCACTCTGCCGCTGTACGGCAGCCTGTGCCAACGCTTGGATCTGCCCCCCGGTAGCGAGATCTACCGCATTCGTCGGCTGCGCTATATCGACGATCGTGCGGTGTTGTACTGCGAGCACTACCTCAATCCCGCCTATTTTGCCGGTATCCTGGACGAAGATTTAACCCAGTCGCTGACCGGGCTGTACGCCGAACGCTACGGTATTCGTTATGGCCGGGTGCGTTTCGATATGCTGCCCACCCTGCTGCCACAGGAAGCGGCCACCATGCTGAAAGTAACCTACGGCAGCCCGGCGTTGTTTATTACCCGGGTTAACCGCGATCAGCACGATCGGGTGATTGATTGTGATTTGGAATATTGGCGTTACGACGCGCTGCACATTGACGTGGAGGCGCAATGACAGGGGCGCGGCAAGCCGCGTCCCTAAAGAAGGATAATCAGTCGGCGTCGTAGCCGAGGTTGGGTGCCAGCCAGCGTTCAACCTCGCTGACGCTCATGCCTTTACGCGCCGCATAGTCTTCCACCTGATCGCGCTGGAGCTGGGCTACCGCAAAATACTTGCTTTGCGGGTGGCTAAAGTACCAGCCGGACACCGCCGCCCCCGGCCACATGGCGAAGGATTCGGTCAACACCATACCGGTGTGGCGGTTAACGTCCAGCAGGCGCCAGATTTCCGCTTTCTCGGTGTGTTCCGGGCAGGCCGGATAGCCCGGAGCCGGGCGGATGCCCTGATAATTTTCGCGGATCAGCTCTTCGTTGCTCAGGTTCTCTTCCGCCGCGAAACCCCAGTGCAGCTTGCGCACCTGCTCGTGCAGGTACTCGGCGAAAGCCTCCGCCAGACGATCCGACAGCGCTTTCACCATGATTTTATTGTAATCATCGTGCTGCGCATCATAGGCCGCCGCCAGGTCATCCTCTTCCAGACCGCCGGTCACCGCGAAAGCACCGAAGTAGTCGGCCTTGCCACTGCTTTTCGGCGCGACAAAGTCCGCCAAACAGTAGTTCGGGAAGTCGGTTTTTTCCGTCTGCTGGCGCAGGTGGCGGCTGACCACCAGCACCTCATCACGGTTTTCGTCGCGGTACACCTCCACATCGTCACCAACGCGGTTGGCCGGGAACAGGCCATAGACACCGCGCGGGTTGAGGCTGCCGTTGGCGGCAAGCCAGTCCAGCATCTGGTTGGCGTCGGCGAACAGCCGTTTGGCCTCTTCACCCACCACTTCATCTTCCAGAATGCGCGGGTATTTACCCGCCAGCGACCAGGTCATAAAGAACGGCGTCCAGTCGATGTAATGACGCAGCGTTTCTATACCGGCTTCAACCGGGTAAACGCCCAACCGTTTCGGCACCGGCGGCTGATAACTTTCCCAATCCAGCACCATGGCGTTATCGCGCGCTTTTTGCAGGCTGACCGGCGGAGTGCGCGGCTTTTTACGCGCGTGCTGGATGCGCACGGTTTCATATTCTTTACGGGTTCGCGCCACGAAATCGTCGCGTTGGGTGGCGGAAAGCAGTGCCGACACCACACCCACGGTGCGTGAGGCATTTTGCACGTAGGTGGTTGAGCCACTGTAATTTTGCTCAATCTTCACCGCGGTATGGGCCTTGGACGTCGTGGCACCGCCGATCAGCAACGGCAGGGTAAAGCCCTGACGCTCCATCTCTTTAGCCACGTTGACCATCTCGTCCAGCGACGGGGTAATCAGCCCCGACAGGCCGATGATATCGACGTTCTGCTCACGCGCGGTTTTCAGGATTTTCTCCGTCGGCACCATCACGCCCAAATCGACAATTTCGTAGTTGTTGCACTGCAACACCACGCCGACGATATTTTTGCCGATGTCGTGTACATCGCCCTTCACCGTCGCCAGCAGGATTTTACCCGCCGTCGTGCCTTTCTCCTTGCTGGCCTCGATGTACGGCTCCAGATAGGCCACCGCCTGCTTCATCACACGGGCGGATTTCACCACCTGAGGCAGGAACATCTTGCCTTCGCCGAACAGGTCACCGACCACGTTCATCCCCGCCATCAGCGGCCCTTCGATCACTTCGATCGGGCGATCCGCACGCTGGCGCGCTTCTTCGGTATCCAGTTCGATAAACTCGGTAATCCCTTTGACCAGTGAATATTCCAGCCGTTTTTCGACCGGCCAGCCGCGCCATTCCGCCTGCTGCACCGCCACTTCGTTATCTTTGCTGCCGCGGTATTTTTCCGCCAGCTCCAGCAGGCGCTCGGTGCCGTCGTCGCGGCGGTTGAGGATCACGTCCTCCACCGCATCGCGCAACTCGGCGCTCAGATCGTCGTAGATCGCCAACTGCCCGGCGTTAACGATGCCCATATCCATGCCGTTGCGGATCGCGTGATACAGGAATACCGCGTGGATCGCCTCACGCACCGGATCGTTACCGCGGAATGAGAACGACACGTTGGACACCCCACCGGAGATCATCGCATGCGGCAGGTGGGTTTTGATGTCGGCACAGGCTTCAATAAAGTCGACGGCATAGTTGTTATGCTCATCGATACCGGTGGCGACGGCAAAAATATTCGGGTCAAAAATGATGTCTTCCGGCGGGAAGCCGACGCGCTCGGTCAGGATTTTATAAGCGCGGCGACAAATCTCGAACTTGCGCTCGCGGGTATCCGCCTGGCCTGCCTCGTCAAATGCCATCACCACGACCGCAGCACCGTAGCGGCGCACCAGTTTGGCGTGGTGGATAAAGGCCTCTTCGCCCTCTTTCATCGAGATAGAGTTAACAATGCCTTTGCCCTGAATACACTTCAGGCCTTTCTCGATCACCGACCATTTGGAGGAATCGATCATGATCGGCACGCGGGCAATATCCGGTTCACCGGCAATCAGGTTGAGGAAACGCACCATCGCCGCTTCGGCGTCGAGCATCCCCTCATCCATGTTGATATCGATAATCTGTGCGCCGCTTTCCACCTGCTGGCGGGCAACGGCTAACGCTTCACTGTATTTCTCTTCTTTGATCAGCCGCTTAAAGCGGGCGGAACCGGTGACGTTGGTACGCTCGCCCACGTTGACGAACAGCGTCTTGGCGTCAATGTTCAACGGCTCAAGGCCGGCCAGACGGCAGGCGACCGGGATCGCCGGCAGTTGACGCGGTGGCACACCCGCCACGGCCTTGACCATCGCGGCAATGTGTTCCGGCGTGGTGCCGCAGCAGCCACCGATAATATTCAGGAAGCCGGCATTCGCCCACTCGCCGACCTGTTTCGCCATTTCTTGCGCGTCCAGATCGTATTCGCCGAAGGCGTTGGGTAACCCGGCGTTGGGGTGAGCGGTGACGTAGCTTTCCGAGATACGCGACAGCTCAGAAACGTATTGGCGCAGTTCGTCCGGGCCCAGCGCACAGTTCAGGCCAAAGCTCAGCGGCTTGACGTGGCGCATTGAGTTATAGAAGGCTTCGGTGGTCTGGCCCGACAGGGTACGGCCGGAGGCGTCGGTGATGGTGCCGGAAATCATGATCGGCAGCGCAACGCCCAGGGCTTCAAATTCGGTTTCCACCGCGAAGGCGGCGGCTTTGGCGTTCAGGGTATCGAAGATGGTTTCGATCATGATCAGATCGACACCGCCTTCCACCAGCGCACGCGTCGATTCGCGGTAGGCTTCCACCAGCTCATCGAAAGAAACATTACGGAACGCCGGATCGTTGACGTTCGGTGAAATAGAGGCGGTACGGTTGGTCGGCCCCAGCACCCCGGCCACGTAACGCGGCTGCTCTGGCGTGCGAGCGGTCCATTCATCGGCACAGGCTCGTGCCAGGCAGGCGGCCTGATAGTTAATTTCGGCGGACAGCGACTCCATATGGTAGTCGGCCATGGCGATGGACGTGGAGTTGAAGGTATTGGTTTCGAGAATGTCGGCCCCCGCTTCCAGGTAGCCGTAGTGAATGGCGGTGATCACTTCCGGTTTGGTTAGCACCAGCAGGTCATTATTGCCTTTCAGATCGCTCTGCCAGTCGGCAAAACGCTCGCCACGAAAGTCACTCTCTTCCAGACGATAGCTCTGGATCATGGTGCCCATGCCGCCATCCAACACTAAAATTCGCTGCGCTAACTGCCGGCGCAGTTGTTCTACTCGATTTGTCACTGTAACCCCTTCAATTACCGATCCAGCCCATCGCTCAACTGCTGCAAAAACCAACGAGTCATCCTAGCACAGGTTGTGCCGGCAAAGGTGCGAGCGCTAATTGAGAGTTTTTCAGGTTGCCGGGCAACAGATCCGATGAGCTGATTGACGGCTTGCAATTCACACGTAAAAAACGAAAATGAATTCCATCATACGGAAAAAGGAACGTGAATTATGGTCACCCCTGCTCCTGCCAAACGTGGCAAAAAGCCCCGTGCTGCATCCCCGACCGCCAGTGCGGCGACCGGCCAGGTACAGTCGCTGACCCGTGGTCTGAAATTATTGGAATACATTGCCGAAGCTCAGGGCAATGTCGCGCTAACCGATCTGGCCCAACAGGCCGGCTTGCCGAACTCCACCACTCACCGCCTGCTCACCACCATGCAACAACAAGGGTTCGTGCGGCAGGTGGGCGATCTGGGCCTGTGGACCATCGGCTCACACGCCTTTGTGGTCGGCAGCAGCTTTTTGCAGAGCCGTAATCTGTTGGCGATGGTGCACCCAACGCTGCGTCGCCTGATGGAGGAGTCCGGCGAGACGGTTAATCTGGCGGTGCTGGATACCAGCGAGTATCAGGCCATTATTATCGATCAGGTACAGTGCACCGCGTTGATGCGCATGTCGGCACCGATCGGCGGTAAACTGCCGATGCACGCTTCCGGCGCGGGGAAGGCCTTTCTTTCCACCCTGCCGGATGAGCAGGTCACCAAACTGCTGCATAAAAAGGGCATGCAAACCTATACCCAACATACTCTGACGCCGCACAACCTGAAGGAAGGGCTGGCGCAGATTCGCAAGCAGGGCTTTTCCTTTGACGACGAAGAACATGCGCTAGGTCTGCGCTGCGTAGCAGCCTGCATCTTCGACGAGCACCGTGAAGCCTTCGCCGCCATCTCCATCTCCGGCCCGGTGTCTCGCATCACCGACAACCGCGTGACTGAGCTGGGCGCGTTGGTGATCCACGCGGCGAAAGAGATCAGCCTGGAATATGGCGGCGTGCGTTAAAATACCCGTGATACTGCTGGCCTGATTCAAATTTATAAAATCCGGGCCAGCGGCATGAAAATACAATCAGGGAAATATCGCACCACTGCTGGCACGGCAGGTTGACAAAAAACACCCGCCCCACTATCGGCATAATCCCGCATCAGGAAACGAAGTAGCGATTGAATAATCAAGTTTTGTATATAATTTATGCCAGCATAGCTTTACAGCTATTTATTAATATAATCCCTCACATCAATATAAATACCCATTAAGAGGTATAAGCTAACCGCGTGATTTTTTCTTCCAAAATTATCTCCCCTCTTGTGGGAATATCGCTAAGGAATATAAAAATGAAACGCGCAAAAAAAAGCAGTCATGGCGACTATACCGATTTTCTTACCGCAATCAGAACCTTTGAATGCTCTATCGATCCTCTTGATGCAAACTATTACGACCAGCATTACGATGATCAACAGGCAGTTACCTACCAACAGGTTGAATCTCCCGGGCGTGTTGTCCGCAGCAAGAGTGGCGCGCCATTGGTCAGCACTACCTCGATAAAAGATTATTTCATAAAACTGGGCGTTGATAAATTCTATATCCGGGGTTCTGGTGATCCCGCAATGTTTCGGACAATGCAATATGCCGTTATGAATTATCTGGGCTTTGTGGGTTACCAGTTCAGCGAACACGACCTCTGGGATCTCGGCTATTATACCCATTATGATAGCAATGGTTTGCCGATGTATTATTCGGATGTAGACGTCAGCAATTGGGGCCAATGGCGTACGTGATAAAATAATGGAATTTCCCGAAGGGAAGATCCACGTTACCGATGTTAATACCTGGCGAGGAACATTTACCGGTAAACATGGTATTAACTCTTTCGAGGATGTCATCAATCCAGACAAGCAGGAATTTATCGCCCTCGACCATTTTGACAATAAATACCAAAACATAGTCTTACAGTTAGCCGAACACGGGGAAAAACTGAGTAATTATCTGGGGAAAACGGTTCGCTGGAGCGAGTGCCAGCCGGTGTTAACGCCTCCGGATGGCCGCCCCAATGACGTGGAGATCACTTTATCAGGCTTACTGGCAGGGGCACATCTGCGCGGGGCAGAAGGCGTCGTCGCCCTCCTGATAAATCACGAAAATCATGCGGATGAAAACGGAACGGCTATCTTGCAATATGTTTACGATTTCGGTGGCTACAGCACACCTTATGCAGGATCAGCAGCCGATTAAAATTTAGCGGCGCCGACTGTGGCGCCTCACTATATTTGTGATCCTGTTCAAGTAATAGTCATCTGCCCGTTGTTGTCCCAAATAGGCTCACTTACCATTGCATTAATATATTCAAAAAAATGAGGATATAGAGTGAACAACCAAAGTCTGGACAGAGTTATCAAGCGGCCGACAAACCCGGTTTAACAACGGCACTACCCAGTTTGTCGTTCATAAATCTTCAAATAAATGAAAATTAAGAGTGCCTGTCTGAGGCAACAGCAACGATGCAGACATTGCGGTGACACCTTTGGCGCCTCTGAACCACAAAGTGGTCATTGGTGTTATTCACAACTCAACAAGGGGCAACAATGGATCTTTCAACGCAATTCGATAGCCGTGGTTATACCTATGCGCACGAGCATCTGCATATCGACCTGTCGCCATTCAAGCAGGATTTGGATTGCAGGCTGGATTGTTACGCTTTGCTCGTCGATGAAATGAGGACGCTGGTCAGTAAAGGCGTTCTCAACCTGGTTGAGGTCACCAATCGCTATATGGGACGCAACCCGCAATTTATGCTGGATCTGATGCAAGAAAGCGGCATTAACATCCTGGCGTCAACCGGATACTACCAACAGGAGTTCTACCCGCCACATGTCGCGCAACGTAGCGCACAGCAATTGGCGCAGGAAATGATCGACGAAATAGAACAGGGCATTGACGGCACAGAGTTACGTGCAAGCGTCATCGCAGAAATAGGCAGTAGTGAAGGCACCATTACCCCGACGGAAGAAAAAGTGTTTCACGCCGCCGCATTGGCACATTTGGCGACCGGTAAACCTATTTCGACCCACACCAGTTTCAGTACCATGGGGCTGGAGCAGCTACGGCTATTAACCGGCTACGGGGTGGCCGCAGAGCATATTGTTATCGGCCATTGCGATCTTCGCGATCAGTGGGAAACGTTGCTACGCATTCTGGATACCGGTGCGTTAATTCAATTCGATACCATCGGGAAAAATAATTATTACCCAGACGAAAAACGTGTGGCTACCTTACTGGCACTCGCTCAACGGGGTTTATCAGGTCAGGTCATGCTCTCCATGGATATCACCCGGCGCTCACACCTGGCGGCCAACGAAGGCCCAGGTTTCAGCTACCTCATTGATACGTTCATTCCCATGTTATTACAGGCGGGGATCCACCAGCAGGATATTGACCTTATGCTGCGCGATAACCCCAATACATTCTTCAAAGGATAATAATAATGAAAAAAATCGGCATTGCAGGCTTACAACGTGAGCAAATAAAACAGGTTATTGAATCCACCGCACCTGGTAAATTTGAGTGCTTTATCCAAAACGATATGGAGGCGGCAGGTAAAGTCAAAAGCGGCGAACTGGATTATTTTATTGGTGCCTGTAACACCGGGGCGGGTGCAGCGCTATCTATTGCTATCGCCATTATCGGTTACAACCGCTGCTGCACCATTGCCAAACCAGGAATACAGGCAAAAGAAGAACAAATAGTTAAATGGATTGATGAAGGGAAAGTGGCTTTTGGCCTTTCGGTGGAACATGTCGAACATGCCGTCCCGATTTTGATTGGTCACTTGGGTTAAGGAGCTTCCCATGGAGCAATATTTGCATATTGTTATCGTTGCCTTGCTCACAGGCATGACCTCGCTGCTTTCTCATCGGTCGGTTGCCGTATTTCACGATGGTATTCGTCCCATTCTGCCGCAATTGGTTGAAGGGAATATGAATCGTCGTGAGGCCGGCAGCATTGCCTTTGGTTTAAGCATCGGTTTTGTGGCTTCCGTCGGGATTTCATTTACCTTATCAACCGGTCTGTTGAACAGCTGGTTACTGTTTCTGCCTACCGACATCATCGGCGTATTGGCATTTAACAGTTACCTGGCGTTCACTTTGGGCATGGTCTGGGGCGTATTGGTATTAACCAGTCTGGTACCGATCAACACCCTGCTTACCGCCCTGCCGGTGGATATTCTCGGTTCGCTGGGCGAGCTTTCCAGCCCGGTGATTTCGGCTTTCGCCCTGTTCCCACTGGTCGCTATTTTTTATCAATTCGGCTGGCGTCACAGCCTGTTGGCCGCGGTCGTGGTGCTGATGGCCCGCGTGATTGTGGTACGTTTTTACCCTTCTCTTTTCCCTGAATCCATCGAGATCTTCGTCGGTATGGTCATGCTGTTGGGGATTGCCATCTTTCGTGATATTTCTCAGCGCAAGCATCATGAGAACAACCACGGCGCCTCAGTTTTTGAAGAAAGAACCTCAAGAATTATCAAAAATCTGCCGCTGCTTGCCATTACCGGCGCACTGATATCGACGGTGGCCAGCCTGAAGCTGTTTGGCGGATCCGAGGTATCTATCTACACCCTGGCAAAAGCCTGGGCCCCTGGGGTTTCACCCGAGGAGTCGGCGGCGCTGGTGAATCAGGCGGCGCTGGCTGAATTTATGCGCGGGTTAGGTTTTATTCCGCTCATCGCCACTACCGCACTAGCCACCGGCGTCTACGCCGTTGCCGGTTTTACCTTTGTTTTTACCGTGGGTTATCTGGCCCCCTCACCCTGGTTGGCGGCCATTTTCGGCGCGTTAACCATCACGCTGGAAGTCCTGTTATTACGCTCTATCGGCCGCTGGTTGAGCAACTATCCTTCGGTTCGTAACGCATCCGACAGCATCCGCAACGCCATGAACATGCTGATGGAATTCGCCCTGATGATTGGTGCCATTTTTGCCTCCATCAAGATGGCGGGTTATACCGGATTCAGCATTACCGCCGCACTTTATTTCCTTAACGAAGCGCTGGGACGCCCAATATTGAAAATCGCCGCACCGGTAGTGGCAACAATAATATGCGGCATCCTGTTAAATATTTTGTATTTCTTAGGGTTATTCGTTGTCAGTTAATCTCAGGACTTGAGTCATAGAAATTACCGGAAAACATAACACCAACAAGAGGGAAATATAATGAAAACAAGGAAGAATTTAAATAGATTTACCGCATTGGTATTACTATTCGGCTCGGTGGCATGTTTATCACCCGCCCAGGCAAAAGATGATACTGCGCCAAATAATGATCCCACTGAGACCTGGCGTACCGATTACAGTGATATCGGCTATCCTGACGTGGGCTTTTCGCCTTATATCAAGGGTTGGATCAACGGCTACCTGACGCCGGCGGATTACCCGGACGGCGCTAAAATCCTGCCGCCGCCACCTAAGGAAAACTCCGCCGCCGCACAAAGCGACATTGAGACATTCCATGAATTACGCAAGCTGCGCGATACGCCACGCGGCCAGTTGGCGATCAAGGATGCCAAACTCTCCTTTAACTATATTGGCAGCGCATTCTCACCGGCGTTAGGTATCACTATTTCACGTAAAAATACGCCTCGATTGCACCTGCTGCTCGCCCGTGTCTTTACCGATGCAGGTTATGCCTCCAATGACACCAAGAAAGCCTTTAGCCGCATTCGTCCCTATTCGGCATTGCGCATTGATAGCTGTACCCCAAAAGAACATAGTGCATTAAGTAACGATGGCGGTTCTTACCCTTCCGGCCATGCCGTCACCGGGATGATGTGGGCAATGACCTTAACGGCAATGGAACCGCAGTTATCCACCCCGTTAATGAAAAAGGGCTATGAATTTGGCCGTAGCCGTCTGATTTGCGGCGTGCATTGGGAAAGTGATGTTGACGCAGGCCGCTTCCTTGCCGCCGGCGCTTTTGCCCGCCTGCAGGCCAGCCCGGAATACCAAAAACAATTCCGTGAGGCCAAGCAGGAGGTTGATCGTCTGCTGGAACAAAAGAAGGCAACGACCAATAATTAAAACCACATAATAGGTTTGCACAATGGTGCCGCTGTTGTGCAAACCCTCGCCTTTCCGTCCACCACGCTTGTTGCGCCCCTGCTGTTGTCAGCATGTAAAACGCTGTACCGATCCTGTTTCCCTCCCCCAATAAAAACTTGAAGCCGATCACAGATAACGATCCTGGCAGCTAAAGCCCATTGCAACCGACGAAACTTCCTTCGACAATGTTACCGATAACATGTTACCGGTAACAAATAGAATAAGGTAACGTCTCTCATCGTTTTGGAGCTAAGCCATGACCAATAATCAAAACCGCATTTACGTCATTATGGGCGTTTCTGGCAGTGGCAAGTCCGCTGTGGCCGCCGCAGCGGCCCGCCAACTTTCTGCCGGGTTCCTCGACGGTGATTTTCTGCACCCGCGTAGTAATATCCTGAAAATGGCCGCCGGCGAACCGCTGAATGATGACGATCGTGCCCCTTGGCTGGCCGCACTCAACGACGCCGCCTTCGCCATGCAGCGAACCAATAATGTTTCGGTTATTGTCTGTTCAGCGCTGAAGAAACACTACCGCGATCGCCTGCGTGCCGGTAATGGCAACCTGTCGTTCATCTACCTGCACGGTGACTTCCCGGTGATTGAAGCCCGTCTGGCGGCCCGCAACGGCCACTTCTTCAAACCGCAGATGCTGGTCACACAGTTTGCCGCGCTGGAACAACCGGGCGCAGATGAGAGCGACGTGATGTCGGTGGACATCAACCAGCCGCTGGAAGCGGTGATCGCCGATACGGTGAAACATATCCAAAGTTTCCTGCCACAGGATGTGTGCGCGTGAATACTGTAACGCTGGTCGGTACCGCAGTCGGCTCGGTTCTCTTACTGCTGTTTCTGGTGATGAAGGCGCGTATGCACGCCTTTGTCGCATTAATGCTGGTGTCTATCGCTGCCGGGATCTTCTCCGGCATGCCGCTGGATCGCATTGCCGATACCATGCAAAAAGGCATGGGCGACACCTTGGGCTTCCTGGCCATCGTGGTGGCGCTGGGGGCGATGTTTGGCAAAATACTGCATGAAGTCGGCGCGCTGGACCAAATTGCGGCACATTTGCTGAAACGTTTCGGCCAAAGCAAGGCCCATTACGCACTCGGCATTGCCGGTTTGATCTGTGCCTTGCCGCTGTTCTTTGACGTGGCCGTGGTGCTGCTGATCGGCATCGTGTTTGCCGTGGCGCGCCGCACCGACGGCAACATCGTTAAGCTGGCCATTCCGCTGTTTGCCGGTGTCGCCGCCGCCGCGTCGTTCTTGCTGCCGGGGCCGGTACCGATGCTGCTGGCTTCACAAATGAAGGCCGACTTCGGCTGGATGATTGCCATCGGTCTGGTCGCCGCGGTCCTCGGCATGCTGATTGCCGGCCCGTTGTACGGCAGCTTTATCAGCCGCTACGTTAACTGGTCAATGCCGGCGGATGAAAACGAACCGACGCTGAACACCGCCAAACTGCCGTCATTTGGCCTTAGTCTGGCGCTGGTACTCTGCCCACTGGTGCTGGTCGGCATGAAAACCATTGGCGCCCGCCTGGTCACGCCTGGCTCGCAGTTACAACAATGGCTGGAGTTTATCGGCCACCCGTTTATCGCCATTTTAGTCGCCTGTTTGATCGTGATTTATGGACTGGCGAAACCACGCGGCATGACCAACGAACAAACGCTGGCCATTTGCTCTGCGGCAGTCCAGCCCGCCGGGATCATTTTGCTGATGACCGGGGCCGGTGGCGTCTTCAAACAGATTTTGGTGGATTCCGGCGTCGGCCCAGCCCTGGGGGACGCCATGATCGGTACCGGTCTGCCGATCGCCGTCGCGGCCTTTGTGCTGTCCGCCATGGTACGAGTGATTCAGGGATCTGCCACCGTGGCCTGTCTGACCACCGTCGGCCTGGTATTACCGGTGACCAGCCAACTGGGGCTTGGCGGCGGACAACTGGCCGCGCTGGCTATCTGTATTGCCGGTGGATCTATCGTACTCAGTCACGTCAACGACGCCGGTTTCTGGCTGTTCGGCAAATTTACCGGTGCCAATGAGCTGCAAACGCTGAAAACCTGGACGGTGATGGAAACCATTCTGGGTAGCGTGGGCGGGATTATCGGCATGATTGCTTTCACCCTGTTTTAAACCACCATAACGACATAACAGCGCCCCCGGCCTTGCACATCAGGGCTGCAATTCACCACCGGGGGCACCGCCACAGGCGGCGTCTATAACAATAGCATGTGAGGAAGGTATGATTAATCCAACCCTATCCCGTGTCACACAACGCATCATCGACCGTTCCAAATCGAGCCGTACCGCCTATCTGGCACGCATTGAAGCAGCACGTTCACAAACCGTACATCGGGCCCAATTGGCCTGCGGTAATCTGGCCCATGGATTCGCCGCCTGCCAGCCGGATGACAAAACTGCGCTGAAAAATATGGTGCGCAGCGATATCGCCATCATTACCGCTTATAACGACATGTTGTCCGCCCACCAGCCCTACGAAAACTACCCGCAAAAGCTTAAACAGGCACTGCACGCAGTAGGGGCCGTCGGTCAGGTGGCCGGTGGCGTCCCAGCGATGTGCGACGGTGTGACTCAAGGACAGGACGGCATGGAACTGTCACTGATGAGTCGTGACGTGATCGCCATGTCCTCCGCCATCGGCCTGTCGCACAATATGTTCGACGGCGCGTTGTTCCTCGGCATCTGTGACAAAATCGTACCGGGACTGGTGATGTCCGCCCTGTCCTTCGGCCATTTGCCGTCGCTGTTTGTCCCCGCCGGCCCTATGAGCAGCGGCTTGCCGAACAAAGAGAAAGTCCGGGTGCGCCAACTGTATGCCGAAGGCAAGGCCGACCGTCTGGCACTGCTGGAGGCCGAGGCCGCCTCCTACCATGGCATCGGTACCTGCACTTTCTACGGCACCGCCAACACCAACCAAATGGTGATGGAAGTGATGGGGCTGCACCTGCCGGGCGCTTCCTTCGTCCACCCGGACACACCGCTGCGCGATGCGCTGACCGATGCCGCCGCACGCCAGGTCACTCGCCTGACCGAAACCGCCGGCAACTATCTGCCGATCGGCCGACTGGTGGATGAGAAGGTGGTGGTGAACGGTATCGTTGCGCTGTTGGCTACCGGTGGCTCCACCAATCTGACCATGCACATGGTGGCAATGGCTCGCGCCGCCGGCATCATTATCAACTGGGATGATTTCTCCGAACTGTCGGACGCGGTGCCATTGTTATGTCGTATCTACCCGAACGGCCCGGCGGACATCAACCAATTCCAGGCCTCGGGCGGCGTCGCCCTGGTGGTACGCGAACTGTTGAAACACGGCCTGCTGCACGAAGACGTGCATACCGTGGCCGGTTTTGGCCTGACGCGCTACACCCAGGAACCCTGGCTGGATAATGGCCAACTGGCCTGGCGCGAGGGTGTGGAGAGTTCGCTCGACGCCCAGGTTATCGCCAGCGTGGCCGAACCTTTCGAGCACCACGGCGGTACCAAGGTGCTGGCCGGTAACCTCGGCCGAGCGGTGATGAAAACCTCGGCAGTCCCCGCTGAAAACCAGATTATCGAAGCACCGGCGGTGGTCTTTGAAAGCCAGCATGACATCGTACCGGCGTTTGAAGCCGGCAAACTGGATCGCGATTGTGTGGTGGTGGTGCGCTTCCAGGGGCCTCAGGCCAATGGCATGCCAGAACTGCACAAACTGATGCCACCGTTGGGCGTATTGATGGACCGTGGCTTTAAAGTGGCACTGGTGACCGATGGCCGCCTGTCCGGCGCTTCCGGCAAGGTTCCATCCGCCATTCACGTGACCCCGGAAGCCTACACCGGTGGCATGCTGGCCAAGGTGCAAAACGGCGACCTGATCCGCGTAAATGGCCGCACTGGCGAGTTGGCACTGTTGGTCGATGCCGACCTGCTGGCCCAGCGCGCACCTTATCAACCCGACCTGAGCGCAGAACACATCGGCTGTGGCCGTGAACTGTTCGGCGCCTTGCGCAGCCAGCTTTCCGGTGCCGAACAGGGCGCCTGCTGCATTAAATTTTAACCGATAGCATGGCCGTACAGCCCGACGGCGGCGGCCATAACTGGAGAAAACCGTTAATGAAAAATTGGAAGACAAGCGCAGAGCAGATCCTGATGGCAGGACCGGTAGTCCCGGTGATCGTCATCAATAAACTGGAACATGCGGTGCCGTTGGCGAAAGCCCTGGTCGCCGGGGGTGTGCGGGTATTGGAAGTGACACTGCGCACCGCCTGCGCGATGGACGCGATCCGTGCGATTGCCAAAGAAGTGCCAGACGCGATTATCGGTGCCGGCACGGTTATTAATCCCCAGCAACTGCAGGAAGTCACCGACGCCGGCGCACAGTTCGCCATCAGCCCAGGCCTGACCGCCGATCTGCTTAAAGCGGCCACTGCCGGTTCGATCCCGTTGATTCCCGGTATCTGCACCGTGTCGGAACTGATGCTGGGCATGGATCACGGCCTGCGTGAGTTTAAATTCTTCCCGGCGGAAGCCAACGGCGGCGTGAAAGCGCTGCAGGCCATCAGCGGCCCCTTCCCGCAGGTGCGCTTCTGCCCAACCGGCGGCATCTCACCGAACAACTACCGTGACTATCTGGCGCTGAAAAGCGTGCTGTGCATCGGCGGCTCCTGGCTGGTACCGGCAGATGCACTGGAAAGCGGTGACTACGCCCGCATTACCGAATTGGCGCGCGCCGCCGTTGCGGGTGCAAAAGCGTAATCTTGTCGGGCGCGGTAATGAACCGCGCCCTTATGCAGTAGCCGATGTCGCGGGCAGCGCCGCACCACTACGCTGGCTGAAGCGCCGTTTTTTGCGGTAAGCAAACACGTCTTCCACATGCCCATCGCGGATGCGCTGTTGCAACCCGCGCCAGTAATCGGCCTCGAACAGGTCGCGATGCATCTCTTCAAACACCTGCCGGATGCGCCGGTCACCACACAAAAAGTGCCTGAATTCCTCCGGGAAGACGTCATTGGGTGACACGCTGTACCAGGGTTCGCTGGCCAACTCATCTTCCGGATAGCGCGGTGGCGGAATATCGCGGAAGTTGACCTCGGTCATGTAGCAAATTTCATCGTAGTCGTAGAACACCACCCGCCCGTGCCGGGTCACGCCAAAGTTCTTGAACAGCATATCGCCGGGGAAAATATTGGCGGCAGCCAGTTGCTTGATGGCGTTACCGTATTCTTCTATCGCGTCGCGCATCTGCTGTTCATCGGCCTGCTCCAGATACAGATTCAGCGGTGTCATGCGTCGTTCCATATACAGATGCCTGATCGCGATGCGATCGCCCAGATCCTCCAGCTTATCCGGTACCTCGCGCTGCAGTTCCGCCAGCAGTTCCGGACTGAGTCGCGCCTTGTCGACGACAAAGTTTTCATACTCCTGGGTATCCGCCATGCGTCCTACGCGATCGTGTTCTTTCACCAGTTGGTAGCAGGCCATCACCTGCGCCTGCGTCACCTCTTTTTGTGGCGCAAACTCATCCTTGATCACCTTGAATACCCGATCGAAAGACGGCAGGGTAAACACCAGCATCACCATGCCCTTCACCCCCGGCGCGATGATGAACTGCTCCTGCGAGCCACTCATGAACGTCAGGTACTCACGGTAACATTCTGTTTTTCCGTGCTTCTGGCAACCAATCGCCATATACAGCTCGGCGGTGGTTTTGCCCGGCAGTATTTCACGCAGCCACTCGACCATTGCCGCCGGCAGAGGGGCGTAAACCATAAAGTAGGAGCGGGCGAAGCCGAATACGATGCTGGCCTCGGCCTTGCTGGTCAGGCAGGTATCAATAAACAAGGCGCCGGAATCACTGTGATGGATCGGCAGCAGGAAAGGATAGACCCGGTCTGCCACACGCAATTTCCCCACCAGCCAGGCCGCCTTGTTGCGGTAAAACAGCTCATTGGCGATCTGGAACGTTGCACCTGCCAATTGCTGCGCGCTGAAGCTCTGCTGCAACGCCAGCGTGATGTAATCAATATCGCGCGATAAGTTTTCCCACGGCAGCCGCAGAGGCAAATCGGTCAGCAGGTTGTACAACATTGCCGAAACGTCACCGTTGGCGGTGAAATCGCGTGATAATGGACGCGGGATGTCGCGAAAGCGCCCTTCCGGCTGAGAGCTGAAAACAAACAGTTTTTCCGGCGTCAGGTCGCGATGTCTGAACAGCCGACAGTAGACCGAATTGAAGAAGCTTTCGGCAATCTCAAAACGTGGGTACTCCGGCAGCAGATCGGTATACACCGCCTTCACCCGACTGGGGAAGTCTGCATCAAAATACTGTTGCCCGGTGATGCACTTCAGCTGCTCTACCACCAGGCCGACGTGATGATCATACAGGTGGATTCGTTTTTTCATCGCCTGCTGTACTGCCGGCCAGTCCGCCCGCTCAAAACGCTGCTGTGCACCGGCGGTCACCTCCAGGAAGCGGCCGTACTGTGCATCAAAGCCCTGCAGGATCGTCTGCGCGATCAACAGCTCCAGTTTTGCCGCCATCCTTACCTCCCGCCAGAAAAGAGAGCCTGCATAAGCAGGCCCAGAGTTAACTATCGTCAGCGTGACTGCATTAGAACTGCTGTTCTTCCGTCGAACCGGTCAATGCCGTCACTGAGGAAGCTCCGCCCTGAATAATGGTGGTCACCTTGTCGAAGTAACCGGTACCCACTTCCTGTTGGTGTGAGGCAAAGGTATAACCGCGAGACACCGCGTCGAACTCTGGCTGCTGCACTTTTTCGACGTAGTGTTTCATGCCCTCGCCCTGTGCATAGGCATGCGCCAGGTCAAACATGTTGAACCACATGCTGTGGATGCCCGCCAGCGTAATGAACTGGTACTTGTAACCCATCGCTGACAGCTCTTCCTGGAAGCGAGCAATAGTCTGGTCGTCCAGGTTCTTTTTCCAGTTGAATGACGGCGAGCAGTTGTACGCCAGCAGTTTGCCCGGGAATTTGGCATGGATCGCATCAGCAAAGCGCTTGGCCGCCTGCAGATCCGGCGTGGAGGTTTCGCACCACACCAGGTCAGCGTAAGGGCAATATGCCAGGCCACGGCTGATCGCTTGCTCGACACCGGCATGGGTGCGGAAGAAACCTTCGGCAGTGCGCTCACCGGACACAAACTCGCGGTCGTACGGGTCGCAGTCAGAGGTCAGTAAATCGGCGGCATCGGCATCGGTACGTGCGATGACTAACGTCGGCACGCCGAGCACATCGGCCGCCAGGCGCGCAGCAACCAATTTCTGGATCGCTTCCTGGGTTGGCACCAGCACTTTGCCGCCCATATGACCGCACTTTTTCACCGCCGCCAGTTGGTCTTCGAAGTGCACCCCGGCAGCACCGGCCTCAATCATCGCCTTCATCAGTTCGAAAGCGTTCAGCACGCCACCAAAGCCGGCTTCGGCATCGGCGACGATCGGCAGGAAGTAGTCGGTGTAACCTTTGCTGCCCGGCTCAATTTTGTTGGCCCACTGGATCTGGTCGGCGCGGCGGAAGGTGTTGTTGATGCGCTCAACCACACCCGGCACAGAGTCAACCGGGTACAGCGACTGGTCCGGGTACATCGCAGACGCCGTGTTGGCATCCGCCGCCACCTGCCAACCGGACAGGTAAATCGCCTCGATGCCGGCCTTGGCCTGCTGCAGTGCCTGGCCGCCAGTGAGCGCCCCCAGACTGTTGACGTAGCCTTTGCGTGATTTACCGTGCAGCAGTTCCCACAGTTTGGCGGCACCGTTCTGTGCCAGGGTGCAAACCGGGTTAACCGAACCGCGCAGGTTAATGACGTCTTCCGCGCTGTACGGGCGGGTGATGCCTTCCCAGCGAGCCGATTTCCATTCCTGTTCCAGTTGTTGAATCTGTTGAGCACGAGAGGTAGACATAATTTTTATCCTTTTCAATAATGTAGGGTTAATGGTCAGGAACGGATTCAGGCCAGTAGCTCATAGCCAGGTAAAGTCAGGAAATCGATTAATTCGTCTTGCGTAGTGATACGCTCCATCAGGCGTGCCGCTTCGTCGAAGCGGCCAGCGTTAAAGCGTGCCTCACCCAACTCTTCACGTACTACCAACATTTCTTCTTTCAGCATCTGACGGAACAGCGCCTTGGTGACCAGTTGGCCATCACTCAGGCTCTTTTCATGGTGAATCCACTGCCAGATAGAGGTGCGGGAAATTTCCGCCGTCGCCGCGTCTTCCATCAGGCCATAAATCGGGACGCAGCCATTGCCGGAGATCCAGGCTTCGATGTACTGCACCGCCACGCGGATATTGGCGCGCATGCCGGCTTCGGTACGCTCCCCGTCACAAGGTTCAAGCAACTGCGCAGCACTGATTGGCGCGTCGTTTTCACGCAGCACTTCCAGTTGGTTACGGCGCTCACCGAGCACCCGGCTGAAGACCTCCATTACGGTATCCGCCAGCCCTGGATGGGCCACCCAGGTACCGTCGTGGCCGTTATTGGCCTCCAGCTCTTTATCCGCCCGCACCTTGTTCAGCACCCAGGCATTTTTCTCGGCGTCTTTGCTCGGGATAAACGCCGCCATGCCGCCCATGGCAAAGGCACCGCGCTTGTGGCAGGTCTTGATCAGCAACCGGGAATAGGCGCTAAGGAATGACTTGTCCATGGTGACCGACTGACGATCCGGCAATACCCGGTCAGCATGATTTTTCAGCGTCTTGATATAGCTGAAGATGTAATCCCAACGGCCGCAGTTCAAGCCGACGATATGATCGCGCAGGTGGTAGAGGATCTCGTCCATCTGGAATACTGCCGGCAGCGTTTCGATCAGCACCGTGGCTTTGATCGTGCCGCGTGGCAGGGAGAAACGATCCTCGGCAAAGCTGAAGACTTCGCTCCACCAGGCCGCTTCCTGCCAGGACTGGGTTTTTGGCAGGTAGAAATAAGGGCCACTGCCTTTAGCCAGCAGTTGACGATAGTTATGGAAGAAATACAGCGCAAAATCGAACAGGCCACCGGGGATCGCTTCCCCCTGCCACTGCACGTGTTTTTCCGGCAAATGCAGGCCGCGTACGCGAGCAATCAATACCGCCGGGTTCGGCTTTAACTGATAAATCTTGCCGGCTTCATTGGTGTAAGAGATGGTGCCGTTCACCGCGTCATGCAGGTTGATTTGGCCGTCGATGACTTTGTCCCAGCTAGGTGCCAGTGAGTCTTCGAAGTCCGCCATAAACACCTTCACATTGGCGTTCAGGGCGTTGATGACCATCTTGCGTTCAACCGGACCGGTGATTTCCACCCGGCGGTCGCGAAGATCCTCTGGTATGCCACGGATCGACCACTTTTCATTACGAATGGAATTAGTTTCCGAAATGAAGTCTGGAAGATCACCTTGATCGATCTTCTGCTGCCAGCAGGCACGCGCAGCCAACAGTTTGTTGCGCTGTGGAGTAAATTTACTCACCAGTTCCGCCAGGAATTCGACCGCGTCATCCGTCAACACCTGTCGTTCAGCAGCGCTAAAACCCTGCGTAAACGTTAATTCCGTGCCTACTATCTGTTGCGTCATTGTCTTGCTCCTTCCTATCGTTGCGCACCACCGTTGCCATTCAGCCGGCGCATCTTCATCAGAAATCAGTGTGGATCAGGGCGTATAAAACGATCCTTAACTGGTCAGATCTCTTCTCTCTGGCTCTAAGAATACTCAACTAAAAATAAAAATCAAAAACCATTTCCATTTTATTATAAAATATTTTATTAACCTTTTATTATCAATTGGTTAATAAATATAACAACAGACACCGTTAAGGAAACCGGTTCCAAGGTAGAGGCGAAATTAATTTAACTAGTTGTAAGACAATGGTTTTTACTAGAAAAGAGAGTGATATGAGGAAGACGGATGGGGAAGAGATTGCGTCGGCGGCCTCGATTCAGCCGCCGATTAGGGAAAAAGGATTACTCGAGGGTGGGGTTCATATGACGCAGATCGTACGGCGTGATCTGGTAAACGTAGTAGTTGAGCCAGTTGGCAAACAGCAGATGGCCATGGCTGCGCCAGGAGGCTTTGGGGGTGAGTTCGGGATTATCATCGGGGAAGTAATTCAGCGGTACCACAGGATTAAGACCGGCATCGTTATCGCGACAATACTCGCCAGCTAACGTTAGCGCATCATACTCCGGGTGGCCGGTCACAAACGCCAGCCGCTTGTCCTTACTGGCGAACAAATAGGCCCCGGTTTGTTCTGATTCGGCCAAGATATCCAAATCCGTATACTGGCGGATAATCTCCGTAGGAAAGTCTGCATAGCGTGAGTGAGGTGCGAGGAAGGTCTCATCAAAACCGCGAGTCAGCAAGGCATGCTGCTGCAGCGTCTGGTGCTGATAAACCCCAGACAGTTTCACTTCGCGCGTCATCTTCGGAATGCCATACAGAATGTTCAATGCCGCCTGCACCGCCCAGCATACAAACAGCGTGGAGGTGACGTGATTCTTGGCCCAGTCAATCACCCGTTCGATCTGTGGCCAGTAGGCAACGTCACAGAAATCGACCAGCCCCAGCGGCGCCCCGGTGACAATCAATCCGTCGAAATTCTCATCCTGAATATCTTCAAAATCACAGTAAAAGTTATTCAAATGCTCCGCCGGCGTGTTCTTTGACTCACGGCTGTCGATACGCAGCAGCTGAATGTCGATTTGCAGCGGAGAGTTGGAAAGTAGACGTAAAAACTGGTTTTCCGTCTCGATCTTTTTTGGCATCAGGTTGAGGATCAATACTTTCAATGGCCTGATTTCCTGTGTTTTTGCCCGAGAGGATGCCATGACAAAGACATTCTCATTGCGCAAAAAACTGACTGCAGGTAACTCATCAGGAACACGAATCGGCATTGCTTAACCCTCACACATCCATTTAAACGTTTAGACTTCTAGATGCCCGAAGATAGCGTTTTTTTAGCAGGATGTCGAGCGTTCAACCGGAAGGTGAAAATGTTTCATTGCCTTGGCAGAGGCAGGATCCATACGTTTTAGGAAGGCACAAAGCAAAAAGGCCATCCTTTCGGATGGCCTCTTGGCTTAATTGATGCTTGGCAGTGTCCTACTCTCGCATGGGGAGACCCCACACTACCATCGGCGCTACGGCGTTTCACTTCTGAGTTCGGCATGGGGTCAGGTGGGACCACCGCGCTATTGCCGCCAAGCAAATTCTTTTAATTCTTTTCGCCGAACTTCTAAACCCACTTTAATAAAGTGGTGCTGATACCCAGAGTCGAACTGGGGACCTCACCCTTACCAAGGGTGCGCTCTACCAACTGAGCCATATCAGCACACTAATTTGATGCCTGGCAGTGTCCTACTCTCGCATGGGGAGACCCCACACTACCATCGGCGCTACGGCGTTTCACTTCTGAGTTCGGCATGGGGTCAGGTGGGACCACCGCGCTATTGCCGCCAGGCAAATTCTGTTTCATTCCAGCCGTCATTTGCATGACCACCAGAACCAATCTCGGAACGCGCTGAAAATCTCTCAAATCAAAACACTTTTGGTGTTGTAAGGTTAAGTCTCACGGATCATTAGTACTGGTTAGCTCAATGCATCGCTGCACTTACACACCCAGCCTATCAACGTCTTAGTCTTAAACGTTCCTTCAGGGGAATCAAGTTCCCAGGGAAGACTCATCTCGAGGCAAGTTTCGCGCTTAGATGCTTTCAGCGCTTATCTTTTCCGCACTTAGCTACCGGGCAATGCCATTGGCATGACAACCCGAACACCAGTGGTGCGTTCACTCCGGTCCTCTCGTACTAGGAGCAACCCCTCTCAATCTTCCAACGCCCACGGCAGATAGGGACCGAACTGTCTCACGACGTTCTAAACCCAGCTCGCGTACCACTTTAAATGGCGAACAGCCATACCCTTGGGACCTACTTCAGCCCCAGGATGTGATGAGCCGACATCGAGGTGCCAAACACCGCCGTCGATATGAACTCTTGGGCGGTATCAGCCTGTTATCCCCGGAGTACCTTTTATCCGTTGAGCGATGGCCCTTCCATTCAGAACCACCGGATCACTAAGACCTACTTTCGTACCTGCTCGAGCCGTCACTCTCGCAGTCAAGCTAGCTTATGCCTTTGCACTAACCTCACGATGTCCGACCGTGATTAGCTAACCTTCGTGCTCCTCCGTTACTCTTTGGGAGGAGACCGCCCCAGTCAAACTACCCACCAGACACTGTCCTCACCCCGGATTACGGGGCCGAGTTAGAACATCAAACATTAAAGGGTGGTATTTCAAGGTTGGCTCCACGCAGACTGGCGTCCACGCTTCAAAGCCTCCCCACCTATCCTACACATCAAGGCTCAATGTTCAGTGTCAAGCTATAGTAAAGGTTCACGGGGTCTTTCCGTCTTGCCGCGGGTACACTGCATCTTCACAGCGAGTTCAATTTCACTGAGTCTCGGGTGGAGACAGCCTGGCCATCATTACGCCATTCGTGCAGGTCGGAACTTACCCGACAAGGAATTTCGCTACCTTAGGACCGTTATAGTTACGGCCGCCGTTTACTGGGGCTTCGATCAAGAGCTTCGCCTTGCGGCTGACCCCATCAATTAACCTTCCAGCACCGGGCAGGCGTCACACCGTATACGTCCACTTTCGTGTTTGCACAGTGCTGTGTTTTTATTAAACAGTTGCAGCCAGCTGGTATCTGCGACTGGCTTCGGCTCCGAGAGCAAGTCTCTTCACCTACGCGCCAGCGTGCCTTCTCCCGAAGTTACGGCACCATTTTGCCTAGTTCCTTCACCCGAGTTCTCTCAAGCGCCTTGGTATTCTCTACCTGACCACCTGTGTCGGTTTGGGGTACGATTCTGTGTTACCTGATGCTTAGAGGCTTTTCCTGGAAGCTTGGCATCAACTACTTCTGCACCGTAGTGCATCGTCATCACGCCTCAGGGTTGAATAAGCAACCGGATTTACCAGGTCACTCCCCCTACACGCTTAAACCGGGACAACCGTCGCCCGGCTAGCCTAGCCTTCTCCGTCCCCCCTTCGCAGTAACACCGAGTACAGGAATATTAACCTGTTTCCCATCGACTACGCCTTTCGGCCTCGCCTTAGGGGTCGACTCACCCTGCCCCGATTAACGTTGGACAGGAACCCTTGGTCTTCCGGCGAGCGGGTTTTTCACCCGCTTTATCGTTACTTATGTCAGCATTCGCACTTCTGATACCTCCAGCAACCCTCACAGGCCACCTTCAACGGCTTACAGAACGCTCCCCTACCCAACAACGCCTAAGCGTCGCTGCCGCAGCTTCGGTGCATGGTTTAGCCCCGTTACATCTTCCGCGCAGGCCGACTCGACCAGTGAGCTATTACGCTTTCTTTAAATGATGGCTGCTTCTAAGCCAACATCCTGGCTGTCTATGCCTTCCCACATCGTTTCCCACTTAACCATGACTTTGGGACCTTAGCTGGCGGTCTGGGTTGTTTCCCTCTTCACGACGGACGTTAGCACCCGCCGTGTGTCTCCCGTGATAACATTCTTCGGTATTCGGAGTTTGCATCGGTTTGGTAAGCCGGGATGGCCCCCTAGCCGAAACAGTGCTCTACCCCCGAAGATGAGTTCACGAGGCGCTACCTAAATAGCTTTCGGGGAGAACCAGCTATCTCCCGGTTTGATTGGCCTTTCACCCCCAGCCACAAGTCATCCGCTAATTTTTCAACATTAGTCGGTTCGGTCCTCCAGTTAGTGTTACCCAACCTTCAACCTGCCCATGGCTAGATCACCGGGTTTCGGGTCTATACCTTGCAACTATTCGCCCAGTTAAGACTCGGTTTCCCTACGGCTCCCCTATACGGTTAACCTTGCTACAAAATATAAGTCGCTGACCCATTATACAAAAGGTACGCAGTCACCCAACTAGTAGGCTCCCACTGCTTGTACGTACACGGTTTCAGGTTCTATTTCACTCCCCTCGCCGGGGTTCTTTTCGCCTTTCCCTCACGGTACTGGTTCACTATCGGTCAGTCAGGAGTATTTAGCCTTGGAGGATGGTCCCCCCATATTCAGACAGGATGTCACGTGTCCCGCCCTACTCATCGAACTCACAATTAATGCATTTTAGTGTACGGGACTATCACCCTTTACTGTGCGACTTTCCAGACGCTTCCACTAACACAAGAACTGATTCAGGTTCTGGGCTCCTCCCCGTTCGCTCGCCGCTACTGGGGGAATCTCGGTTGATTTCTTTTCCTCGGGGTACTTAGATGTTTCAGTTCCCCCGGTTCGCCTCATACGACTATGTATTCATCGTATGATAGTGCAACGAATTGCACTGGGTTTCCCCATTCGGGTATCGCCGGTTATAACGGTTTATATCACCTTACCGACGCTTATCGCAGATTAACACGCCCTTCATCGCCTCTGACTGCCTAGGCATCCACCGTGTACGCTTAGTCACTTAACCTCACAACCCAAAAGTGTTTCCACCTTCGTGCTGCTACATTTGAGAGACTCTATGACAGGGTAATCCTTACTCCAGTACTTCTACGGAGGAGTAAGTTTCAGCTGTCATGTTTCAATTTTCAGCTTGTTCCAGATTGTTAAAGAGCAATATCTTAAACACGACTCGTTAAAGTCATCTTTAAGATGTTTTCGGCGCAGCAAGCACCGGTGATAATGTCTTTCACTCATTATCGGAATGGCGTCCCCAAGGGGATTCGAACCCCTGTTACAGCCGTGAAAGGGCAGTGTCCTAGGCCTCTAGACGATGGGGACACGAAATTCCGATTAGACTCACGTCTTAATCGGTTCGTATCAGCATGAGTCAGAGACTCATTACATCAACAGGTAGCGCTTTTGCTCATTACTTTTCTATCAGACAATCTGTGTGAGCACTTCACGCAATCAATATCATTAGGTAAGGAGGTGATCCAACCGCAGGTTCCCCTACGGTTACCTTGTTACGACTTCACCCCAGTCATGAATCACAAAGTGGTAAGCGCCCTCCCGAAGGTTAAGCTACCTACTTCTTTTGCAACCCACTCCCATGGTGTGACGGGCGGTGTGTACAAGGCCCGGGAACGTATTCACCGTAGCATTCTGATCTACGATTACTAGCGATTCCGACTTCACGGAGTCGAGTTGCAGACTCCGATCCGGACTACGACGTACTTTATGAGGTCCGCTGGCTCTCGCGAGTTCGCTTCTCTTTGTATACGCCATTGTAGCACGTGTGTAGCCCTACTCGTAAGGGCCATGATGACTTGACGTCATCCCCACCTTCCTCCGGTTTATCACCGGCAGTCTCCTTTGAGTTCCCACCATTACGTGCTGGCAACAAAGGATAAGGGTTGCGCTCGTTGCGGGACTTAACCCAACATTTCACAACACGAGCTGACGACAGCCATGCAGCACCTGTCTCAGAGTTCCCGAAGGCACTAAGCTATCTCTAGCGAATTCTCTGGATGTCAAGAGTAGGTAAGGTTCTTCGCGTTGCATCGAATTAAACCACATGCTCCACCGCTTGTGCGGGCCCCCGTCAATTCATTTGAGTTTTAACCTTGCGGCCGTACTCCCCAGGCGGTCGACTTAACGCGTTAGCTCCGGAAGCCACGCCTCAAGGGCACAACCTCCAAGTCGACATCGTTTACAGCGTGGACTACCAGGGTATCTAATCCTGTTTGCTCCCCACGCTTTCGCACCTGAGCGTCAGTCTTTGTCCAGGGGGCCGCCTTCGCCACCGGTATTCCTCCAGATCTCTACGCATTTCACCGCTACACCTGGAATTCTACCCCCCTCTACAAGACTCTAGCTTGCCAGTTTCAAATGCAGTTCCCACGTTAAGCGCGGGGATTTCACATCTGACTTAACAAACCGCCTGCGTGCGCTTTACGCCCAGTAATTCCGATTAACGCTTGCACCCTCCGTATTACCGCGGCTGCTGGCACGGAGTTAGCCGGTGCTTCTTCTGCGAGTAACGTCAATGCAATGTGCTATTAACACACTACCCTTCCTCCTCGCTGAAAGTGCTTTACAACCCGAAGGCCTTCTTCACACACGCGGCATGGCTGCATCAGGCTTGCGCCCATTGTGCAATATTCCCCACTGCTGCCTCCCGTAGGAGTCTGGACCGTGTCTCAGTTCCAGTGTGGCTGGTCATCCTCTCAGACCAGCTAGGGATCGTCGCCTAGGTGAGCCATTACCCCACCTACTAGCTAATCCCATCTGGGCACATCTGATGGCGTGAGGCCCGAAGGTCCCCCACTTTGGTCCGAAGACGTTATGCGGTATTAGCTACCGTTTCCAGTAGTTATCCCCCTCCATCAGGCAGTTTCCCAGACATTACTCACCCGTCCGCCGCTCGTCACCCAGAGAGCAAGCTCTCCTGTGCTACCGCTCGACTTGCATGTGTTAGGCCTGCCGCCAGCGTTCAATCTGAGCCATGATCAAACTCTTCAATTAAAAGCTTGATTTGCTTCAACTCGTGAAGCGATGCTCGAAAATAACTTTCGTAATAGTCATTCAGTTGGACAAGCCAACAAAACAACTTATTGCTTGGTCACTCTTCAAGACTTGATATTTTTTCGAACCCGAAGGTTCTGGATATCGTCTTGTGGAGTGCCCACACAGATTGTCTGATAAATTGTTAAAGAGCAGTGAGTTAGCCGCCGTAGCTTGCTATCTCGAGGTGGCGTATATTACGCTTTCCTCTTTCAGAGTCAACCCCTAATTTTCAGGATTTTTTCTCTTTCTTCCCGGCCGCTATGTGAAGTGAATCACTTGCGCCGTGTCGATGGAGGCGCATTATAGGGAACCGAGTTTTTTGCACAACCCCTTTTTTGATCTTTTCTTACTGTTTGCACACTTTTTGGCCCTTTCGGGTGGATCTTACGCGATCAGGGCCGTTTTCCGCAGGATCCATCACTTCAGTTGGTTGTAATTCCACCACCAACGTCTAGTATTGCCGGTAAATATGATCCCGATGCGAGGCTATTACCATGTCTGATGCAGTACGTTCTTATCTTCATTACTCTCCTAAACTGGGCCTGCGCGTCATGATCGACCCTTCCAGTGTGGTGATCGGTAACGTTGAGCTGGCCGATGACGTCAGTATCTGGCCGTTGGTTGCTATCCGCGGAGATGTGAACGCAGTAAAAATCGGTGCACGCAGCAATATTCAGGATGGCAGCGTGTTGCACGTAACCCATAAGTCTGAATATAACCCTGAGGGTTACCCATTATTGATCGGTGAAGACGTTACTGTTGGGCACAAGGCCATGTTGCATGGCTGCGCGATTGGCAATCGGGTGCTGGTAGGTATGGGCTCGATCCTGTTGGATGGTGCAGTAATAGAAGATGATGTGATGATTGGTGCCGGCAGCCTGGTTGCACCGGGTAAACGCCTGGAGAGTGGTTATCTCTATATGGGCAGCCCGGCACGCCAGGTTCGCCCATTGACCGCTGCGGAACGGGAAGGGTTGCTTTACTCTTCTACTAACTATGTACGTTGGAAAGACGAATATTTGTCAGAGGATATCTGACAGGCGCCCGTTCCCGCTCAGGGGAACGGGCTCAGAGTTACACTGCCAGTTCGTGACGCAGCTGGCGCAATACCGGTTCGATCTCCGGCATCACACCATGCCACAGCAGGAACGCATGCGCGGCCTGCCCCACCAGCATCCCTAAACCGTCGGCATATTCTGTGGCACCCTGTTGCTGCGCCCAGGCCAGAAACGGAGTTAATCCCTGCTGATAAAACATGTCATAACAACGCGTATGGCCATTGACCGTACCAACCGGTAGCGCCGGGATGTCACCGCTGATACCAGATGCCGTAGCGTTAATCACTAAATCAAACCGCTGTTGATCAAGTTGATCCAGGGGTAACGCGGATATTTCACCCAGATGCTGGAACACCTGCGCCAATGTCTGCGCACGGCTAAAAGTACGGTTGGTGATCACCACTTCACAACCAAAAGACAGTAGCGGCAAGATCGCGCCACGTGCCGCGCCACCAGCACCCACCAACAGGATACGATCCTTGGGTTGGATCAACCCCTGACGTTCAAGATCGGTCAGCAGGCCGATCCCATCAGTGTTGTCACCCAGTAACCCACCGTCTGGCAGTATCTTCAAGGTATTTACCGCACCGGCCAGCGAGGCTCGTTGACTCAGTTCGGTCGCCGCTTCATAAGCATTTTCTTTAAAAGGGACCGTGACGTTCGCTCCCTTGCCACCCGCCTGAATGAACGTCTGCAAAGTGGTTTCGAAACCATTCAGTGGTGCCAGCACAGTTCCATAGGGATGTTCTATCCCTGTTTGCGCGGCAAATAGCGCATGAATACGCGGTGACTTGCTGTGGCCGATAGGGTTACCGAATACTGCAAACTTCTCCATGCACGTTGCCTCTAGCCTTGACGGATCTGCTCACCGGTCAGGACATCTCTGATTTCGGAAGGGTTAAGACGGCCACCGACGCTACCGGCCAGCAGCGGGAAAGCAGCACCAAACTGCTGCTGTACTTCATCGACACTGCGACAAGGTTCCTGCCCGCTTAGATTGGCGCTGGTCGATACCAGCGGTTTGCCAAACTGCCGACAAAGTTGCTGTACCAACGGATGATCGCTAACACGTACCGCCAACGAATTGAAACGGCCGGTCAGCAAACGCGAGGTTTCCGACCGGGCAGGGATCACCCAGGTCACCGGCCCCGGCCAGCTGGCAAACATCGTAGCGCGTTGCTGTTCGTTCAACGCGGTGTCATCTATATAAGGTGTTAACTGTGCGTAATCCGCTGCAATCAGGATCAATCCTTTTTCCCATGGGCGCTGTTTCAGTGCCAATAAGGCATTAACCGCCTGCTCGCTGTCGGGATCGCAACCCAGGCCAAACACCGCCTCGGTCGGATAGGCAATGACCTGTTGATTATGCAGTGCGTCAATAATTGGCGTGAAGATGGCTGTGGATTCTGAGCTCATGATGTCATTATTCTGTGGTTACTACGGGTTTCCCGCAAAGTTTACTGGCACAGCAAAGGGTTGGACCTTTCGCCGTGCGCTTTTCCATCAGCAACGGATAGTGGCAGTACTCACACTCACCGGCAACGGGTTTAAAATTGAGAACAAACTGGCATTCAGGGTAGCGATCGCATGAGTGGAACACCTTGCCATAGCGCGATTTCCGCTGCAGCAATTTGCCCTGTTCGCACTGCGGACAGCTGATACTGGTTTCGTCAGGTTTATCGATAACCTCGGTGTGGTCGCACTCCGGGTAGTTACTGCAAGCGATAAACATGCCGTAACGTCCCTGGCGCAAGGCCAGCGTCGCCTGGCATTTTGGACATTCCTGTCCATCCAGCATTTTGACGATATGGCCATCGGCCTGCGCTTTCAGCGGCCGGATATGTTGGCATTCAGGGTAACGGGTACAGCCGAGGAAGGGGCCGTGGCGACCACTGCGGATCACCAGCTCAGCCCCGCATTCCGGACAGGGTTCATTTTGCCTGGCGGCAAAAATCGCGGCTTTTGTCATAACTTCTTCTATGCATGTTATCGGCTCAGTGCAGATAACCTTCGTTTACTTCAAACAACAGTTCTTCCATTTGCTGATAGGCACTTTCATATCCGGGAATATTAAACAGCACCATCAGCACCACCCATTTCAGATCTTCGAGATCGAATTCCGTGTTATCCAAAGCCATAACACGATCGATAACCATTTCACGGGTTTCGAGGTTCAATACCTGAATCTGCTCCAGGAACAGGAGGAAACCACGGCAACTGGCATCCAAACGCACGCCTTCTTCTTCGGTGTAAATCCGCATTGCCAGCGGATCGGCATCCATAAAATACGGCGCATTTTCGCCTTCCTGCAGGTCGGCGAGTTTTTCAAGCCAATTCAACGCGTTGTAGATATCATCCCGATGAAACCCCGCCTGAGCGAGATCATCAGTCAGTTGATCCTGATCGACGCGCATCTCTGGTTCATTGTGGATATAAGTTTCAAACAAGTACATCAGTACGTCGAACATGGCCTGCCCTCCTTATTCGGACATAGCCGCCGGGTACAGCTGCGATCCACCCTGCTAACTCCAGATCGAGTAATTTGATTACCACCTCTGGCACAGGTTGGCCGGCACGTTCAGCGACGACGTCAACAGGTGTCACCTCATCTCCTACGTTAGCCAACACATCGGCAAATGGCAATTCAACTTCGGCCTCTGACGCACAAATAGTTGTATTTTCGTTCAGTGACAGCCAATGCAGCCCACTCCCCAGTTGTTCAGCGATCTCTTTCGGGCCAGTTACCAGATAGGCTCCCTGTTGGATCAACCAATGCGTGCCCTCGCTCATCGGGTTGCCCAGCGCCCCAGGTAAGGCGAACACTTCACGCCCCTGCTCCAGCGCATAACGTGCGGTAATCAGCGTTCCACTGCGCAAAGAGGCTTCAATCACCACCACACCCAGACTCAACCCACTAATGATACGGTTACGACGAGGAAAATGATCTGGCATCGGCAGATCGGTGACCAGATATTCAGAGATCAATGCCCCACCGTTCTCAACAATTCGTTCTGCCAGACGGCGATGTCGGCGCGGATAGATGTTGTCCAAGCCGCTGCCTAATACGGCTACCGTTCCTCCTTCCACCGCCAGCGCCGCGCGGTGGCAAATACTGTCAATGCCAAGCGCCAGCCCACTGGTGATGGTAAACCCGCAGTGCACTAATCCGGTGGCAAAGTAATTAGCCCAGTGTTCACCGTAATGACTAAACTGACGGCTACCTACCATGGCGATTTGCGGCTGCTGCGCAGCAGCCGGATTCCCCTTTACCAGCAGCAAAAGCGGAGCATCATCGATAGGGAGCAATAGTTCTGGGTAACCAACCTCACCGTAGACCCACATCAAGTTGCCGGGCTGTTCCAACCAGGCAAGCGTAGCCGCCAGATAGCGCGGATCTACCTGACGAAACTGGGCCTGCTGTCGCTCATTCAACCCCAATTCCCGTAACAGGAGATAAGGCTCTCCTCCCGTCGCCACCATCTGCCGTATTATCTGGCTGGCCTGCGCCGCCCCCAGCCCGGTGACCCCACGCATCCGTAAGCCGATTTCCTGTGCCTGCATCGCCTGTTCCCTCGCAGAAAATGGTGGTATTACCAATTCGAGCAATTGGTGCGCAATGCTGTCAATCAGGCTGGGAAATGTCTAGAATAGAAGCTAAACCTCGTTTATCACTCGGATACAGATCTCAAGATATATGTCAGTATTGCAGGTATTACATTACCCAGATGACCGGCTGCGCAAAGTCGCGGCCCCGGTAAAAGAAGTCAATGCGAATATCCAGCGCATCGTGGATGATATGTTTGAAACCATGTACGCAGAGGAAGGCATTGGCCTGGCTGCGACACAGGTGGATATCCATCAGCGCATTATCGTCATTGACGTTTCTGAGAACCGCGATCAGCGCCTGGTGCTGATCAACCCGGAACTGCTGGAAAAAAGCGGTGAAACCGGGATTGAGGAAGGCTGCCTTTCCATTCCTGAACAACGAGCTTTAGTCCCGCGTGCCGCTGCTGTGAAAATCAGAGCGCTGGACCGTGACGGCAAACCTTTTGAGCTGGAAGCCGACGACCTGTTGGCCATCTGTATCCAGCACGAGATGGACCACCTGGTAGGCAAGCTGTTCGTCGATTACCTGTCGCCACTCAAGCGCCAGCGTATCCGTCAGAAACTGGAAAAAATGGCCAAGCTTAACGCCCGCGCCTAACCGATCAGGAAATCAACGTGTCTGACTCTTTACGGATTATTTTCGCCGGAACTCCAGACTTCGCAGCGCGTCATCTTGACGCGCTGTTGTCATCTGGGCACCAGATTGTCGGGGTTTTCACTCAACCCGACCGCCCTGCGGGTCGCGGCAATAAGCTGACGCCCAGCCCAGTCAAGGTTCTGGCCGAGCAGCACCATTTACCGGTGTTTCAGCCAAAATCACTGCGCCCGGAAGAGAATCAGCACCTGGTTGCCGATCTCAACGCCGATGTCATGGTGGTCGTGGCTTATGGTCTGATTCTGCCCAAAGCGGTGTTGGATATGCCGCGACTCGGTTGCATTAACGTCCATGGTTCACTGCTGCCTCGCTGGCGTGGAGCCGCACCGATCCAACGTTCACTGTGGGCCGGCGATCATGAAACCGGCGTTACCATCATGCAGATGGACGTGGGTTTGGACACCGGCGATATGATGCACAAGATTGCCTGCCCGATCGAAGCCGATGACACCAGCGCCAGCCTGTACGATAAACTGGCGCAGCTCGGCCCGCAGGGCATGCTGACCACGTTGCAGCAGATGGCTGCAGGTACGGCGAAACGTGAAGTGCAGGATGAATCGCTGGTCACCTATGCCGAAAAGCTGAGCAAAGAAGAAGCCCGCCTGGACTGGAACCTGCCCGCCGTGCAGCTTGAACGCTGCGTTCGTGCCTTCAACCCGTGGCCAGTCAGTTACTTCACCATTGACGATCAACCGGTGAAAGTGTGGCAGGCAACGGTGCTGGCACAAAACGCGGATGCAGAACCTGGCACCATCATCCATGCCGACAAGCACGGTATTCAGGTGGCGACCGCCGAGGGTATTCTTAACCTGACTCAACTGCAGCCGGCAGGCAAAAAACCCATGTCTGCTCAGGATTTGCTGAACTCACGTCGTGAATGGTTTACGCCGGGCAACCGGTTATAAACCGCCCCCACTGCCCGGCCAATAATCGCCGGGCTGTTTCTTTCTTAATGCCGATCGTTATCAGCTTTAGCCTATGAAAAACAATTACAATCTCCGCAGCATCGCAGCCATTGCCATCGGTCAGGTGTTGGATCAGGGCCAGTCACTCAGTACTGTCCTGCCGTCACTGCAAAAAACCATTTCTGACAAGGATCGTGCTCTGCTGCAGGAACTGTGCTTTGGCACCCTGCGCGTCCTGCCACAGTTGGAATGGTGTATTCAACAATTAATGGCCAAGCCAATGACTGGCAAGCAGCGCACGCTGCACTATTTGTTGATGGTCGGCTTATACCAACTGCTGTATACCCGTATCCCCGCTCATGCGGTGCTGGCGGAAACCGTAGAAGGCGCAGTAGCGCTGAAACGCCCGCAGCTTAAGGGCCTGATCAACGGCGTATTGCGCCAGTTCCAACGCCAGCAAGAAGAATTACTGCAACGCGCTGCCAATAATGACAGCCGCTATTTGCACCCGAGCTGGCTGTTGAAACGTATCCAGCAGGCCTATCCCGCACAGTGGGAGCAGATCATCGATGCCAATAATCAGAAGCCGCCAATGTGGCTGCGCGTCAACCGTTTGCATCATACTCGCGAAGACTACTTACAGTTGATGGAACAGGCGGGCATTGCCGCGGAACCTCATGCCGAATATCGCGATGCGGTACGTTTGCTGGCACCCTGCGCCGTTACCGACCTGCCAGGCTTTGCCGACGGCTGGGTCACCGTGCAGGATGCCTCCGCGCAGGGCTGTGTCGATCTGCTGGATCCGCAAGACGGGGAACAGATCCTCGATTTGTGTGCGGCTCCCGGTGGAAAAACTACCCATATTTTAGAGGCGGCTCCCAAAGCCCATGTGATGGCCGTCGATATCGATGAACAGCGCCTGAAGCGAGTCAAAGAAAACCTGCAACGTCTGCGTTTACACGCCGAAGTAAAGCAAGGCGATGGCCGCACTCCGCAACAATGGTGCGGCGACAAGCAATTCGATCGCATTTTGCTGGATGCTCCTTGCTCTGCCACCGGTGTGATCCGCCGTCACCCAGATATTAAATGGTTGCGACGCGACAGTGATATCGCTGAACTGGCCGCGCTGCAGGCCGAGATTATTGAGGCCATCTGGCCGCATCTCAAAAGCGGAGGAGTGATGGTGTATGCCACCTGCTCCATCTTGCCGGCTGAAAATGCTGAGCAGGTTAGCGCCTTCCTCCAGCGTCATGCCGATGCCCGTCTGGTTGAGACCGGCAACCAGCAGCAGCCTGGCCGACAGAATCTTCCGCATCCAGAGGATGGGGATGGCTTCTTTTACGCTAAGCTGATTAAAATGTAGCTGTTCAGTACTCTGGGCGCGGTTGTTGCGCCCTTTCAGATAATCTTCAGCGGGTTCAGTGTGAAGCAGAGAAGCGAATGAAAATAATTATTCTTGGCGCGGGTCAGGTTGGCGGGACACTGGCAGAAAACCTGGTGGGTGAAAATAACGATATTACCGTCGTGGATACCGATTCCGGCCGCCTGCGTCAGTTACAGGATAAGTTCGACCTGCGGGTCGTTCAGGGCTACGGCTCTCATCCACGTGTACTCCGGGAAGCGGGGGCGGAAGATGCCGATATGCTGGTTGCCGTCACTAATTCGGACGAAACCAACATGATTGCCTGTCAGATTGCCTACTCACTGTTTAATACACCTAACCGAATCGCCCGTATCCGTGCGCCAGAATATATCCGCGAGTCAGAGAAGCTGTTTCACCCTGAAGCGGTACCCATCGACCACCTGATCTCACCAGAACAGCTGGTTATCGACTACATCTATAAATTGATTGAGTATCCAGGTGCGCTGCAGGTGGTCAACTTTGCAGAGGGCAAGGTCAGCATTGCCGCGGTAAAAGCCTACTACGGCGGGCCGTTGGTGGGTAATGCCTTGTCTTCAATGCGCGAGCATATGCCGCATATTGATACTCGCGTCGCCGCTATCTTCCGTCAGGATCGACCGATTCGTCCGCAGGGCTCCACCATTATCGAGGCTGGCGATGAAGTGTTCTTTGTAGCTGCATCACAGCATATCCGTGCGGTAATGAGTGAGTTGCAACGACTGGAAAAGCCCTATAAACGCATCATGATTGTTGGCGGTGGCAACGTCGGCGCAGGCCTAGCGCAAAGGTTGGAGAAATCTTACAACGTGAAGCTGATTGAACGTAATCAGCAACGTGCCGCAGAGCTGGCCGAACAACTGCATGACACCATCGTATTTTATGGCGATGCTTCTGACCAGGAGCTGCTGGCAGAAGAACATGTTGATCAGGTGGATGTTTTTATCGCCATCACCAACGATGACGAAGCAAATATCATGTCCGCCATGCTCGCCAAACGTATGGGGGCCAAAAAGGTAATGGTGCTGATTCAGCGTCGAGCCTATGTTGATCTGGTACAAGGCAGCGTCATCGACATTGCAATTTCTCCGCAACAAGCCACCATTTCAGCGCTGTTGGGCCACGTGCGGAAAGCAGATATCGTTAGCGTTTCCTCACTCCGTCGCGGCGTCGCGGAAGCCATCGAAGCCATTGCGCACGGCGACGAAAGTACTTCAAAAGTGGTCGGCCGCACCGTTGAAAATATTAAATTGCCGCCAGGTACTACTATTGGCGCCATTGTGCGCGGTGATGACGTTATTATTGCCAACGGTAACAGCAAAATCGAACAGGGCGATCACGTCATTATGTTTATAACCGATAAAAAGTTCGTTCCTGACGTTGAACGGCTGTTCCAGCCAAGTCCTTTCTTCCTGTAGAACAAATGTAGTAATGAATGGTCTATAATTGCGAGGTTGTTCTCTGCCATAGAAAGAGATAAAACTTTTCGCTCCTTTTGTGGCAAAGGGAAATTGCTTTGTTAAACTTGAGTTATTAAATTCTGCAAGGGGTGCGTTCTATGAGTATGATGAAAGAGTTCCGCGAATTTGCCATGCGTGGCAACGTGGTTGATTTGGCAGTGGGTGTAATTATTGGTGCGGCGTTTGGTAAGATCGTATCGTCTTTCGTTGCAGATATCATCATGCCACCGCTAGGGTTGCTGATCGGTGGTGTTGATTTCAAACAATTCCACCTGGTATTACGCGAAGCTCAAGGCGCGGTTCCTGCAGTAGTGATGAACTACGGTTCATTCATCCAAACCATTTTCGATTTCGTGATTGTTGCCTTCGCTATTTTCCTGGCAATTAAATTAATGAATAAAGTACGCCGTAAACAGGAAGAAGCGCCGGCAGCGCCGCCTGCGCCAACTGCAGAAGAAAAATTGCTGACTGAAATTCGCGATTTACTGAGCCAACAGCAACAGCCAAAACTATAAAATAGTTTATCTGGGATTACTAAAAAGCCATCTTATTCAGATGGCTTTTTTAATGCCTTAAAACCAGAAGGCCAGTGGTAAATTATCCTTTGATAGTTTACCACTGGCCTCCCAGTTACCGCCTTTTGCGTGTTTGTCTTTACGCCGGTAGCTGCCTTTCCCTTTGGTATTTTTCTCAATCCTTTGGCGGAATAACGGATCGTGCAACAGAGCCTCAATGGCATTGTCCTGTATCTGGCCTTTGGTATGACGGTATTTAGTCATGGTAATTCTCCTTGTTTATGTATGGATATAAATCACGGCGATAATACTGCTGCCCGTGTAAAAATTAAAGAGCCGCCAGCCCTTTCAGGCGTCTTTTTTTGCCTTTTCATCACTGGCACCCTGTTCTAGCGCTTCCAAAATCGAGCAATAATTGCTGGTATGCGCGCTACCGCAGCAAGCATCGCTGAGGCGCTTTAGCGACTCACGCATCCGGGTCAGCTCTTTAAGCTTATTCTCTACTTCACTGAGCCGTGCATCGACGATCGACTTCGACTCCCGACAGGTATGATGTACAGGGTCAACCCGGATAGATAATAGTTCAGCAATGGTTTCCAATGTAAAACCGAGTTGTTTGGCATAACGGATAAAACGTAACCGCTGCAAGTCTTGCTGGCTATACAACCGATAACCGCCCTCGGTACGGATGTTATGATCCATCATTCCCTGCTTCTCGTAGTAACGCACGGTGTCAGGGGTCACGTCAGCAAGCTTTGCCAGTTGGCCAATTTTAAGCATCACTCTTTCTCCGGTGAAAATTTTCCACTCAGTGCACGTTGATATTCACCATGCAAGAAATCGGTACTCATGTTAATAGCGTTAGCATAGCGGATAGAGACGGGGATCTTAAGTCTAGCGGGGAAAGAACGCACGTTTGGCTGACGATAGACGTAAAAAAACCGGGCAAGCCCGGTTTTTTCACGCGTCCACAGATTACTCTGCAGTTGCTACTTCTGCTTGAGACTCAGCACGATCAACCAGCTCGATGTATGCCATCGGCGCGTTGTCGCCTGCGCGGAAGCCACACTTCAGAATGCGAGTGTAACCACCGGCACGGCTCGCGAAACGCGGGCCTAGCTCGTTAAACAGTTTTGCCACGATCTCGTTATCACGAGTACGGGCGAATGCCAGACGACGATTAGCTACGCTGTCGGTCTTGGCAAGAGTAATCAGCGGCTCAACAACGCGACGCAGCTCTTTTGCTTTTGGCAAGGTCGTCTTGATGATCTCATGACGAACCAAAGAGCCGGCCATGTTACGGAACATAGCCTGGCGATGGCTGCTGTTACGGTTCAGTTGACGACCACTCTTACGATGGCGCATGACCTTATCCTTCTCAGTAAAACCTTAACCTGTGATCCGGTTACTCGTCAGCAATGCTTGCCGGTGGCCAGTTTTCCAGGCGCATGCCCAGTGACAGTCCACGGGAGGCCAGCACGTCTTTAATCTCAGTAAGAGATTTTTTACCCAGGTTCGGCGTTTTCAGCAACTCAACCTCGGTACGCTGTACCAGATCACCGATGTAGTGGATAGCTTCTGCCTTAAGGCAGTTAGCAGAGCGGACAGTCAATTCCAGATCGTCAACAGGGCGCAGCAGAATCGGATCGAATTCTGGTTTCTCTTCTTTAACTTCTGGTTGACGAACATCACGTAAGTCAACAAAAGCTTCAAGTTGTTCAGCCAGGATGGTAGCCGCACGGCGGATCGCCTCTTCAGGATCGATCGTGCCATTGGTTTCCATTTCGATGACCAGCTTGTCCAGGTCAGTACGCTGTTCTACACGCGCTGCTTCAACATTGTAGGCAATACGCTCTACAGGGCTATAGCAGGCGTCAACCAACAGACGACCGATCGGGCGCTCATCTTCTTCCGAATGAATTCGGGCAGAAGCCGGCACATAACCACGACCACGTTGAACTTTGATACGCATGCTGATAGCAGCGTTTTCATCGGTCAGGTGGCAGATCACGTGCTGAGGCTTGACGATTTCGACATCACCATCATGGGTAATGTCGGCAGCGGTCACAGGGCCAATGCCAGATTTATTCAGGGTAAGGATAACTTCATCTTTCCCTTGAACTCTCACCGCCAGCCCTTTCAGGTTGAGCAGGATCTCCAGGATATCTTCCTGTACGCCTTCTTTGGTGCTGTACTCATGCAGTACACCATCAATCTCAACCTCGGTCACCGCGCAACCCGGCATAGACGAAAGCAGAATACGGCGCAGTGCATTGCCGAGAGTATGGCCAAAGCCACGCTCTAACGGCTCAAGGGTCACCTTGGCGTGCGTCGAACTGACTTGCTCGATATCTACCAGGCGCGGTTTTAGAAACTCTGTCACAGAACCCTGCATTGTGTCCTCTCTTTGGTACTAAGCCTTACTTGGAGTAAAGCTCGACGATCAGGTGTTCGTTAATGTCCGCAGACAGATCGGTACGTTCAGGCATACGCTTGAACACGCCTTCCATCTTAGCAGCATCAACTTCAAGCCAGGTCGGCTTTTCACGCTGCTCAGCCAGCTCCAGAGAAGCTTTAACACGAGATTGCTTTTTAGCCTTCTCGCGGATGCTGACTACGTCATTCGGAGATACCTGATAAGAAGCGATGTTAACAACGCGACCATTTACCATAATTGCTTTGTGGCTAACCAACTGACGTGACTCTGAACGAGTAGCGCCGAAGCCCATACGGTAAACAACGTTGTCCAAACGACCTTCCAGCAGTTGCAACAGGTTTGCACCGGTGTTGCCCTTCAGGCGTGCTGCTTCTTTGTAATAGTTACGGAATTGACGCTCCAGAACACCGTACATACGGCGAACTTTTTGCTTCTCACGTAACTGTACACCATAGTCAGACAGACGCGGTTTACGCGCACCGTGTTGACCAGGCGGTTGCTCAATTTTACACTTGGTATCGATCGCGCGAACGCCAGACTTCAGGAACAAGTCTGTGCCCTCACGGCGGCTAAGCTTGAGCTTAGGACCCAAATATCTTGCCATTTTCTTTCTCCAACAAACCTAAAAGCTTACGTTATACGCGGCGCTTTTTCGGCGGACGACAACCGTTGTGAGGGATAGGAGTCACATCAGTAATATTAGTGATGCGGAAACCAGCGGCGTTCAGAGCACGAATAGTTGATTCGCGGCCTGGACCCGGTCCCTTAACCATAACTTCCAGATTCTTGATACCGTATTCTTTTACTGCGTCAGCACAACGTTCGGCTGCAACCTGAGCTGCAAACGGAGTTGACTTACGAGAACCACGGAAACCAGAACCACCGGCAGTTGCCCAACCCAATGCATTACCCTGACGATCGGTAATAGTCACAATGGTGTTGTTGAAAGACGCATGGACATGAGCCACGCCGTCAGAGACTTGTTTTCTTACACGCTTACGTGTACGAACAGGTGCCTTTGCCATTATTCAATCACCCTGATTATTTCTTGATTGGTTTACGCGGACCCTTACGGGTACGTGCGTTGGTCTTAGTACGCTGACCGCGAACTGGCAGACCACGACGATGACGCAAACCACGGTAAGTACCAAGATCCATCAGACGCTTGATGCTCAGGGTAACTTCACGACGCAAATCACCTTCTACAGTGAATTTGGCGACTGCTTCACGCAGCTGTTCAATTTGCTCTTCAGACAGCTCACTGATCTTAACATGTTCAGCAATACCCGTAGACGCACAGATAGACTGTGAGCGGGTTTTACCGATTCCGAAGATCGACGTTAAGGCGATTACGGTATGTTTATGATCAGGAATGTTAATGCCTGCTATACGGGCCACTATGCACTCCTACTATTTTATACGGCAACACCATTCTGAAAAGCCCGTTTTCAGGATACTCAAATAATGTTGCAGCTACATACAAAAGATTGGCTGGCTAATCTAGCCAGCTCAACCCAACTTTGCAAGAAAAATATGCGAGATAATCAGCCTTGACGCTGTTTATGCTTCGGCTCGGCGCTGCAAATCACACGAACGACACCGTTACGCTTAACGATTTTGCAGTTACGACATAATTTCTTGACGGAAGCACGAACTTTCATTTTTACTCTCCGTAACTTCTCAAACGAACCTGTTAGCGGTTATAGCCTTTCAGGTTTGCTTTCTTCAATGCAGACTCGTACTGACTTGACATCATCAGAGTTTGCACTTGAGCCATAAAGTCCATGATGACGACAACCACGATCAGTAGCGAGGTACCACCAAAGTAGAATGGTACTTTCATTGCATCACGCATGAACTCCGGGATCAGGCAGATGAAAGTAATGTACATCGCGCCCACCAGGGTTAAACGCGTCATTACTTTATCGATATACTTCGCCGTTTGCTCTCCCGGACGAATTCCTGGTACGAAGGCACCGGACTTCTTCAGGTTATCTGCTGTCTCACGCGGGTTGAAAACCAACGCCGTGTAAAAGAAACAGAAGAAGATGATTGCAGACGCATAGAGTAACACATAAAGCGGTTGCCCTGGCTGCAAATACAGCGAAATCGTTGTCAGCCAGTTCCAACCGGTACCGCCCCCAAACCATGATGCAATCGTGGCAGGGAACAGAATAATGCTGGAAGCGAAGATTGCCGGGATAACCCCTGCCATGTTCACTTTCAACGGTAAGTGTGTGCTCTGTGCTGCATAAACACGACGACCTTGTTGACGTTTCGCATAGTTAACGACGATACGACGTTGACCACGTTCGATGAAAACAACGAAGAAGGTTACTGCAAACACCAATACTGCAACCAACAGCAACAGGAGGAAGTGCAGGTCGCCTTGCCGGGCTTGTTCGATAGTATGGGCCACAGCCGGCGGGAGTCCCGCTACAATGCCTGCAAAGATAATGATCGAGATACCGTTACCGATACCACGTTCAGTAATCTGTTCACCCAGCCACATCAGGAACATTGTCCCGGTAACCAAGCTCACTACTGCAGTAAAGTAGAACGCAAAGCCTGGATTTAACACCAGACCTTGCATACCAGGCATATTCGGCAAACCGGTAGCAATACCGATCGACTGGAATATAGCCAACACCAGCGTACCGTAACGGGTGTACTGACTAATCTTGCGACGGCCAGCCTCCCCTTCTTTCTTGATTTCTGCTAACGCTGGATGAACCACCGTTAACAGCTGGATAATGATCGACGCCGAAATATACGGCATGATCCCCAGGGCAAAGATAGAAGCACGGCTGAGGGCACCACCAGAGAACATGTTAAACATTTCAATGATAGTGCCTCTCTGCTGCTCGAGCAATTTGGCAAGCACAGTGGCATCGATACCAGGAATCGGAATAAAAGAGCCGATACGGAAGACAATCAGCGCGCCGATTACAAACAAAAGTCTGCGCTTCAGCTCGCCGAGCCCGCCTTTAGCACTTTGAAAATCTAATCCTGGTTGCTTAGCCATCTGCTACTTATTCCTCAATTTTACCGCCAGCAGCTTCGATAGCAGCACGAGCGCCTTTGGTGACACGCAGACCACGCAGGGTAACCGGACGAGCGATTTCGCCAGAAAGCATAACTTTCGCGAATTCGATCTGGACACCAACAACGTTAGCGGCTTTCAGCGTGTTCAGGTCGATTACGTCGCCTTCAACAAGAGCCAGTTCAGACAGACGAACTTCTGCCGTGATCATAGCTTTGCGAGAGGTGAAGCCGAATTTCGGCAAACGACGATATAAAGGCATCTGACCACCTTCAAAACCACGACGTACGCCACCGCCAGAACGTGAGTTCTGACCTTTGTGACCACGACCAGCGGTTTTACCCAGGCCAGAACCAATACCACGACCTACACGCTTAGGCGCATGCTTGGCACCTTCAGCCGGAGACAGAGTATTTAAACGCATCTGTTACTCCTCAACCTTAACCATGTAGGAAACCAAGTTGACCATACCACGTACAGCAGGAGTATCCTCACGCTCTACAGTATGACCAATACGACGCAGACCTAAACCGAGCAAGGTTGCCTTGTGCTTTGGCAAACGGCCGATGCTGCTTTTTGTTTGAGTTACTTTAATAGTCTTTGCCATGGTTATTTCCCTAGAATTTCTTCGACGGACTTACCACGCTTGGCAGCGACCATTTCTGGGGATTTCATATCTTCCAAAGCAGCAATAGTTGCACGAACCACGTTGATCGGGTTAGTAGAACCATATGCTTTAGCTAATACGTTATGAACCCCTGCAACTTCCAGGACGGCGCGCATTGCACCACCGGCGATGATACCGGTACCTTCGGAAGCTGGTTGCATGAACACGCGAGAACCCGTGTGAGCACCTTTAACAGGGTGCTGCAGAGTACCGCTATTCAAAGCAACATTAATCATAGCGCGACGGGCTTTTTCCATCGCTTTCTGGATCGCTGCCGGAACTTCGCGTGCTTTGCCGTAGCCAAAACCAACGCGACCGTTACCATCACCAACTACTGTCAGTGCGGTAAAGCTGAAAATACGGCCACCTTTTACGGTTTTAGATACGCGGTTTACCGCGATCAGCTTTTCCTGCAGTTCGCCAGCTTGTTTTTCGATGTGAGCCATCTTAAACCTCTTCCTTAGAACTGAAGGCCAGCTTCACGGGCAGCATCTGCCAGTGCCTGGACTCGACCATGATATTGGAAACCGGAACGGTCAAAGGATACTTTAGAGATCCCTTTTTCCAACGCGCGCTCAGCCAGAGCTTTACCTACGGCTGCTGCTGCGTCTTTGTTACCGGAATACTTCAATTGCTCTGTGACAGCTTTTTCTAAAGTAGAAGCAGCTACCAGTACTTCAGAACCATTTGGAGCAATTACCTGTGCGTAAATGTGACGCGGGGTACGATGTACCACCAGGCGGGTTGCACCCAGTTCTTTGATCTTACGGCGTGCGCGGGTCGCACGACGGATACGAGCAGATTTCTTATCCATAGTGTTACCTTACTTCTTCTTAGCCTCTTTGGTACGCACGACTTCGTCGGCGTAACGGACACCCTTGCCTTTGTAAGGCTCAGGACGGCGGTAGGCACGCAGATCTGCAGCAACCTGGCCAATAACCTGCTTATCAGCGCCTTTCAGCACGATTTCAGTTTGGCTTGGGCATTCAGCAGTAATACCTGCTGGCAGCTGGTGATCGACCGGGTGAGAGAAGCCTAAGGCTAAATTCACCACGTTGCCTTTAACAGCAGCACGATAACCAACACCTACCAGTTGAAGCTTCTTGGTGAAGCCTTCGGTAACACCAACAACCATTGCGTTCAGCAGAGCGCGCGTAGTACCCGCTTGGGCCCATGCGTTAGCAAAACCTTCGCGCGGGGCGAAAGTCAGTGCGTTAGCTTCTTGCTTCACTTCAACGGCGTTGTGGACAGTACGAGTCAGCTCGCCGTTCTTACCCTTAATCGAAATAACCTGACCGTTGAGTTTTACCTCTACGCCGGCAGGAATGACGACGGGTGCTTTTGCAACACGAGACATTCTTTCCTCCCGAATTAAGCTACGTAGCAGATAATCTCGCCACCAAGACCTGCTTGGCGAGCTGCACGATCGGTCATAACACCTTTAGAGGTAGAAATAACAGCAATACCCAAACCAGCCATAACTTTTGGCAGTGCATCTTTTTTCTTGTAGATGCGCAGACCAGGACGGCTAATTCGTTGAATGCTTTCTACCACTGCCTTGCCCTGGAAGTACTTCAGTACCAGTTCCAGAACAGGCTTGGTGTCGCCTTCGATTTTGAAATCTTCAATAAAACCTTCTTCCTTCAGCAGGTTGGCAATTGCCACTTTCAGCTTGGAGGAAGGCATGGTGACCGCAACTTTGTTCGCGGCTTGACCGTTACGGATACGGGTCAGCATATCCGCGATCGGATCTTGCATGCTCATCTGTCTTTACTCCCGTGATTCAATTGGTAATTACCAGCTAGCCTTTTTCAAGCCTGGTACTTCACCGCGCATAGCGGCTTCACGTAACTTGATACGGCTCAACCCGAATTTGCCCACATAACCATGTGGACGGCCAGTTTGGCGGCAGCGTTTACGCTGACGAGACGGGCTGGAATCACGCGGCAGAGTTTGCAGCTTGAGAACAGCATCCCAACGATCTTCGTCGGAAGAGTTCACACCAGAAATGATAGCCTTCAGTTCCTCGCGTTTAGCGCGGTACTTTTCAGCCAGTTTCACGCGAACGACTTCGCGTGCTTTCATTGATTGCTTAGCCATCAGTAACCCTGCCTTACTTACGGAACGGGAAGTTAAAAGCAGCCAACAGCGCGCGGCCTTCATCATCAGATTTCGCAGTAGTGGTAATGGTAATATCCAAACCACGAACGCGATCGACTTTGTCGTAGTCGATTTCTGGGAAGATGATTTGCTCACGCACACCCATGCTGTAGTTACCACGGCCATCGAATGACTTAGCGGACAAGCCACGGAAGTCACGGATACGTGGAACAGCAATGGAAATCAGTCGCTCAAAGAACTCCCACATGCGTTCGCCACGCAGAGTTACTTTACAGCCGATCGGATAGCCCTGGCGGATTTTGAAGCCTGCAACAGATTTGCGTGCTTTGGTGATGAACGGCTTTTGACCGGAGATTGCTGCCAGATCCGCTGCTGCATTATCCAGCAGTTTCTTGTCAGCGATCGCTTCACCAACACCCATATTCAGGGTGATCTTCTCGACCCGAGGGACTTGCATGACAGAGTTGTAATCAAACTGAGACATCAGTTGTTTGACTACCTCGTCTTTGTAGTAATCATGCAGTTTCGCCATCGTATTACTCCAAATTACTTGATAGTTTCGCTGTTAGATTTGAAGAAACGGACTTTTTTCCCGTCTTCGAATCTAAAGCCTACACGGTCAGCCTTACCGGTAGCCGCGTTGAAGAGAGCAATGTTAGAAACTTGAATTGCAGCTTCTTTTTCAACAATGCCACCTGGTTGGTTCAGGGCCGGGACCGGCTTCTGATGTTTCTTAACCAGGTTGATACCTTCAACAATGACCTTACCAGCAGACAGGACATTTTTTACTTTACCGCGTTTACCTTTGTCTTTCCCGGTAAGCACGATAATTTCGTCATCACGACGGATTTTCGCTGCCATGTTTCGCTCCTTAGAGTACTTCTGGTGCCAGAGAGATAATTTTCATGAACTTCTCATTACGCAGTTCACGAGTTACCGGCCCAAAAATACGCGTACCGATAGGTTGCTCGCTGTTATTGTTTAAAATAACGCATGCATTACCATCGAAGCGAATGACAGAACCGTCCGGGCGACGTACACCCTTCTTGGTGCGCACCACTACCGCCTTCAGCACATCGCCTTTCTTCACCTTACCGCGAGGAATTGCTTCCTTGATGGTAATTTTGATGACATCGCCAATGCCTGCGTAGCGACGGTGCGAGCCACCTAGAACCTTGATACACATTACGCGACGTGCACCGGAGTTGTCGGCCACGGTCAGCATAGTCTGTTCTTGGATCATGTTAGTGCTCCGCTAATGTCAACTACAACTTTAGGACCTATTACTAGATCGTTGAAAAGCCCCATAACCAAGGGCGCAGCATTATAACACCGCTTCCAGAGTATGGGTAGAAAAAATAAACGGCTCATTTTCTGAGCCGTTTATAAGTTAGAGCCAGCTACTCTATTACAGAATCGCTTTCTCTACAACGCGAACCAACGTCCAGGACTTAGTCTTGGACAGTGGACGGCATTCGCGGATTTCTACCACGTCACCGATACCACATTCGTTGTTCTCGTCATGTACGTGCAGCTTGGTCGTACGCTTGATGAATTTCCCGTAGATCGGGTGCTTCACCGTGCGCTCGATAGCAACAACCATGGATTTCTCCATTTTGTCACTAATAACACGACCCTGCAGAGTACGGTTAATATCAGTCATTTACACACCCGCCTTTTCAGTCAGTAAAGTCTTAACGCGTGCGACATTACGACGCACTTGTTTCAACAGGTGAGTTTGTTGCAGCTGGCCACTTGCCGCCTGCATGCGCAAGTTAAATTGCTCACGCAGCAGGTTGAGCAGCTCAGTGTTCAGCTCTTCAACGCTTTTTTCACGCAGCTCTTGTGCTTTCATTACATCACCGTCTTAGTTACAAAGGTGGTTTTGATCGGCAATTTAGCTGCAGCCAGCTTGAATGCCTCACGGGCGACCTCTTCTGGTACACCGTCCATTTCGTACAGGACTTTCCCAGGTTGGATCAGGGCAACCCAATATTCCACGTTACCCTTACCTTTACCCATACGCACTTCGAGCGGCTTCTCGGTAATTGGTTTGTCCGGGAATACACGGATCCAAATTTTACCTTGACGCTTAACTGCACGAGTCATTGCACGACGAGCTGCTTCGATTTGACGAGCAGTCAGACGGCCACGGCCAACAGCTTTCAGACCGAAAGTGCCGAAGCTAACATCCGTACCCTGCGCCAGACCACGGTTGCGGCCTTTGTGCATCTTACGGAATTTTGTACGCTTTGGTTGTAACATCAGCGACTCTCCTTACTTGCGGCCTTTACGCTGCTGCTTTTTAGGTTGAGCAGCCGGTTCCGGTTGTTCAACTGCAGCCATACCACCCAGGATCTCACCTTTGAAGATCCATACCTTAACGCCGATTACACCATAAGTGGTGTGCGCTTCAGATGTGTTGTAATCGATATCCGCACGCAGTGTATGCAACGGAACACGACCTTCACGGTACCATTCGGTACGCGCGATTTCAGCACCGCCAAGGCGGCCGCTTACTTCAACTTTGATACCTTTAGCGCCAAGACGCATTGCGTTCTGTACAGCACGCTTCATAGCACGACGGAACATAACGCGACGTTCCAACTGTGAAGTGATGCTGTCAGCAACCAATTTAGCGTCAAGTTCCGGTTTACGGACTTCGGCGATGTTAATTTGCGCAGGAACGCCAGCGATGTTCGCTACGACCTTACGCAGTTTTTCGACATCTTCACCTTTCTTGCCGATAACGATGCCTGGACGAGCAGTGTGAATAGTCACACGGATGCTCTTCGCAGGACGCTCGATAACGATGCGAGAAACGGAAGCTTTCGCCAGTTCCTTAATCAGGAATTGGCGAACTTTAAAGTCGCTGTCCAGGTTGTCAGCGAATTCTTTGGTATTCGCATACCAAGTAGAGTTCCAAGGTTTGACAATACCCAGGCGAATACCATTAGGATGTACTTTCTGACCCATTGCTAGTCTCCAGAGTCTCAGCGATCGGACACAACCACAGTAATGTGGCTGGTGCGCTTCAGGATGCGATCTGCACGACCTTTTGCACGCGGCATAATGCGCTTCATGCTTGGGCCTTCGTCTACGAAGATTTTCGTGACTTTCAGATCATCGATGTCAGCGCCATCGTTGTGTTCTGCGTTAGCAATGGCAGACTCCAGCACTTTCTTAACCAGACCAGCAGCTTTCTTGTTGGTGTAGGCCAGAGTTTCCAGAGCTTGCGACACTTTCTTACCGCGGATCAGGTCTGCAACAAGGCGGACCTTCTGTGCAGAAGAACGAGCGTGGCGATGTTTAGCGATAGTTTCCATCTCTTCCTCCTACCTTAGCGCTTTTTAGCTTTTTTATCAGCCGCATGGCCGCGATAAGTGCGAGTCGGCGCGAATTCACCCAGTTTGTGACCGACCATTTCATCGGAAACGAACACTGGTACGTGCTGACGACCATTATGGACAGCGATGGTCAAACCGATCATGTTAGGAAAGATCGTTGAACGACGGGACCAAGTGCGCAAAGGCTTCTTGTCACCGCTTTCCACCGCTTTCTCTACCTTCTTCAGCAAGTGCAGGTCAATAAAAGGACCTTTCTTGAGAGAACGTGGCATGGCTTATCCTCTAATTATTTTTTGCTACGGCGACGTACGATGAACTTATCAGTACGCTTGTTGCTGCGGGTTTTCTTACCTTTGGTCTGAACGCCCCATGGTGTTACTGGGTGTTTACCAAAGTTTTTACCCTCACCACCACCGTGCGGGTGATCTACCGGGTTCATCGCCGTACCGCGAACGGTAGGACGAATACCACGCCAACGTGCAGCACCTGCTTTACCCAGAACGCGAAGCATATGTTCAGCGTTACCGACTTCACCCAGGGTGGCGCGGCAATCAACTGGAACTTTACGCATTTCGCCTGAGCGCAGACGCAGAGTTACGTAGGAACCATCACGTGCAACGATCTGAACGTAGGCACCAGCAGAGCGAGCGATTTGACCGCCTTTACCTGGTTTCATTTCTACGTTATGAACCGTTGAACCCACTGGGATGTTGCGCATTGGCAGGGCGTTACCTACCTTGATTGCAGCATCAACACCAGATTGGATCTGGTCACCAGCTTTCAGACCTTTCGGCGCCAGGATATAACGGCGTTCGCCGTCTTTGTACAGAACCAGCGCGATGTTCGCGGAACGGTTCGGATCGTACTCCAGACGCTCAACCACTGCAGCCACACCGTCTTTGTTGCGTTTGAAGTCAACCAGACGATAATGTTGCTTGTGGCCACCACCGATATGACGGGTGGTGATACGGCCATTGTTGTTACGGCCACCGCTTTTGCTCAGTTTCTCAAGCAGCGGGGCATGAGGTTTACCCTTGTGCAGCTCAGGGTTAACCACTTTAACAACGTGGCGACGACCCGGAGATGTAGGTTTACATTTAACAATTGCCATTGTTCTTACTCCTCCGACTTACTCTGCGCCGCCGATGAAGTCCAGATTCTGGCCTTCTTTCAGGGTGACGTAAGCTTTTTTCCAGTCGCTACGACGACCAACACGCTGACCGTGACGCTTCACTTTCCCTTTAACTACCAGGGTGTTAACGTCTTCGACTTCGACTTCAAACAGTTTCTGCACTGCAGCTTTAATTTCTGCTTTGGTCGCGTCTTTGGCAACTTTGAGAACGATGGTGTTAGTTTTTTCCATCGCAGCGGATGCTTTTTCAGATACGTGCGGTGCACGCAGCACTTTCAGCAGACGTTCTTCACGGATCATGCCAGCATCTCCTCAACTTGCTTCACAGCATCAGCAGTCATAACCACTTTGTCGAAGGCGATCAGGCTAACCGGGTCGATACCTGCTACATCGCGCACGTCAACCTTGTACAGGTTGCGAGCAGCCAGGAACAGATTCTCATCCAGTTCGCCGGTTACGATCAGCACATCTTCCAGAGCCATATCTTTCAGTTTCTGTGCCAGCAGCTTAGTTTTAGGCGCTTCTACAGAGAACTTCTCGACAATGATCAGACGATCTTGACGTACCAGTTCGGACAGGATGCTTTTCAGCGCGCCGCGGTACATCTTTTTGTTTACTTTCTGACTGTGGTCCTGAGGCTTCGCAGCAAAGGTCACGCCACCTGAACGCCAGATCGGGCTCTTTACAGAACCTGAACGCGCACGGCCGGTACCTTTCTGGCGCCACGGTTTTTTACCGGAACCAGTTACTTCAGCACGGGTCTTCTGAGCACGAGTACCTTGACGGGCACCTGCTGCATAAGCAACAACAACCTGGTGTACCAGCGCTTCGTTAAAGTCACGACCGAAGGTAGTTTCGGAAACAGTCAGCGCGCTTTGCGCGTCTTTCAATACTAATTCCATTGCTATCCCCTTACGCCTTCACAGCTGGTTTAACGATCAGGTTGCCACCGGTTGCGCCCGGTACAGCACCCTTAACCAGCAGCAGGTTGCGCTCAGCGTCAACACGTACTACGTCCAGGCTTTGAACGGTTACACGCTCGTCACCCAGGTGGCCAGCCATTTTCTTGCCTTTGAACACTTTGCCCGGAGTCTGGTTCTGACCGATAGAACCCGGAACGCGGTGAGACAAGGAGTTACCGTGGGTAGCGTCTTGGGTACGGAAGTTCCAGCGCTTTACAGTGCCAGCAAAACCTTTACCTTTAGAAGTACCGGTAACATCGACTTTTTTAACTTCAGCGAAGATTTCTACGCTGATGTTTTGACCTGCAGTAAATTCTTCACCTTCAGCAGTGCGGAATTCCCACAGACCACGGCCAGCTTCAACGCCAGCTTTAGCGAAATGGCCCGCTTCCGGCTTGGTTACGCGGTTAGCTTTTTTGCTACCGGTAGTAACCTGCACAGCACGGTACCCGTCGTTAGCCAGGTCTTTGACCTGAGTCACGCGGTTCGCTTCAATTTCAATCACGGTTACTGGGATAGAAACGCCATCTTCAGTGAAGATACGAGTCATACCCAATTTCTTACCGACTAAACCAATCATTGTTTCAACCTCTCAATCGCTCAATGACCTGATTAACCCAGGCTGATCTGCACGTCTACACCAGCAGCCAGATCCAGACGCATCAGAGCATCAACGGTTTTCTCGGTTGGCTCAACGATGTCAACCAGACGCTTGTGAGTGCGAATTTCGTACTGATCACGCGCGTCTTTGTTAACGTGCGGAGAGATCAGAACGGTAAAGCGCTCTTTGCGAGTTGGCAGCGGGATCGGACCACGGACTTGCGCACCAGTGCGCTTAGCAGTCTCGACGATTTCCGCGGTTGATTGATCGATAAGACGATGATCAAACGCTTTCAGGCGGATACGGATTCTTTGGTTCTGCATGAGACCAGAGCTCCAATTATTTATAAACGTAAATAATTACTCCTCACACCCATTTCGATTGATGGGGGAGTGTAATCGTCAACATATAACCCCCATATCGGGAGTATTGTTCGAAGGGCAAAACGAACTTGCCTATCGACTGATTCGCTAAAATCAGGCTTACCAAGATTAGGTAAGCCCGCGCATTATACGCAAAACAGAGCGAGAAGCAAGGCGCAGATGGAAATATGCTCAGGATATCGACATTTAATACAGTTTTAGCTCTTGGATGACGATTCGGTAAGCTGTGGGCATTGGCTTGCGAGGAAATCAGTGGGACGTTGAGGCTGCTCCCCCTGCCCTGCCGGAGATAATACATGCCGGCAGGGAAGCATTGTTGTTAAGTGGGAGAAACAGCTTTTACATTGCTAAAGTTGAGCTTGTGCGTAGTTCTGAATACCCAGGCGGTCGATCAAATCAAGTTCTGTTTCCAGCCAGTCGATATGCTCTTCCTCATCTGCCAGGATCTCTATCATCAAATCACGGCTGACGTAGTCATGGATGGAATCGGCGTAAGCTATAGCTTCACGCAGCCCCTTGGCACCGTCCAACTCCAGAGTCAGATCTGAACGCAACATTTCTTCAATATCTTCGCCAATATTCAACTTGCCGAGGTCCTGCAAGTTCGGGATACCTTCCAAAAACAAAATACGTTCGATGTAACGATCGGCATGCTTCATTTCGTCGATCGACTCGTGGTATTCCTTATCATTGAGGCGAGTTAAACCCCAGTTCTTGAACATTCGGGCATGCAGGAAATATTGATTGATGGCAACCAGCTCGTTGCCGAGCAGTTTGTTGAGGTGAGCAATGATCTTTTTATCGCCTTTCATAGGTAATTCCTCCTGGCCAGTTCTAAAAGTGTAGAAGCTGAAAGCCAAGAGTCAAAAAATAACCTTACCTTTAGTTAGGCAACTTCGTGCATATGGATAATGGTTCCGCTTTCCTCCACCATAATCTGTCTCGCCTGGCGAATGCACTTTCCACAATCGGTACCAATAGGTACAAGTTCACGCAGTTGTTTCATGGTATGCGGATTGTGCTGACGCACGGCCTTGCGGATCGCTTTGTCAGTCACGGCATTACACAGACATACATACATAGAGGGACTCACTTCTTAACCAATGCTGTAAGTCTAAATAGGAATGCTTTTTATTTCAATTAAGATTTGGAAAAATTGCATAAAAAAAGGGCACCGAAGTGCCCTCTTTTTGTGTCGAAAAATTATTCGCGATTAAGCGATAACTTTAGCAACAACACCAGCGCCTACAGTACGGCCGCCTTCACGGATTGCGAAACGCAGACCGTCGTCCATCGCGATTGGGTGAATCAGGGTAACAACCATGTTCACGTTATCGCCAGGCATTACCATCTCAACGCCTTCTGGCAGTTCGATGGTACCGGTCACGTCAGTTGTACGGAAGTAGAACTGTGGACGGTAGCCTTTGAAGAATGGAGTATGACGACCACCTTCTTCTTTGCTCAGGATGTAAACTTCTGAGTCGAATTTGGTGTGTGGCTTGATAGAACCTGGTTTAGCCAGTACCTGACCACGTTCGATGTCTTCACGCTTGATACCACGCAGCAGAACACCAACGTTCTCACCAGCACGGCCTTCGTCCAGCAGTTTGCGGAACATTTCAACGCCAGTACAGGTAGACTTAACGGTGTCTTTGATACCAACGATTTCAACTTCTTCGCCAACTTTAACGATACCGCGCTCAACACGACCGGTAACAACAGTACCACGGCCGGAGATGGAGAATACGTCTTCGATTGGCAGCAGGAACGGCTTGTCGATAGCACGCTCTGGTTCTGGGATGTAAGAATCCAGGTAGCCAGCCAGCTCGATGATTTTAGCTTCCCACTCAGCTTCGCCTTCCAGTGCTTTCAGCGCTGAACCACGAACAACCGGCAGGTCATCACCAGGGAAGTCATAAGCAGACAGAAGTTCACGAACTTCCATTTCTACCAGTTCCAGCAGCTCTTCATCATCAACCATGTCACATTTGTTCATGAATACGATGATGAAAGGAACGCCAACCTGACGACCCAGCAGGATGTGCTCACGGGTCTGAGGCATAGGGCCATCAGTCGCAGCAACAACCAGGATAGCGCCGTCCATCTGAGCAGCACCGGTGATCATGTTTTTAACGTAGTCGGCGTGCCCTGGGCAGTCAACGTGCGCGTAGTGACGGCTTGGGGTGTCATATTCAACGTGAGAAGTGTTGATGGTGATACCACGAGCTTTTTCTTCTGGCGCGTTATCGATCTGGTCGAAAGCACGTGCAGAACCGCCGTAGGTTTTAGCCAGAACGGTGGTGATTGCTGCAGTCAGGGTAGTTTTACCGTGGTCAACGTGGCCGATAGTACCAACGTTAACGTGCGGTTTGGAACGTTCAAATTTTTCTTTAGACACGGCTATATTCCTTACTCTTATGCTCTCCCCTCATGGAGAGAGCACTGATCAATGTGTTAAACCCGAAAGCTTATTTACCACGGGCTTCAATAACGGCCTGAGCGACGTTGTTCGGCGCATCATCGTACTTCAGGAACTCCATGGAGTAAGAAGCACGGCCTTTGGTCAGAGAACGCAGTTGAGTTGCGTAGCCGAACATCTCGGACAACGGAACTTCAGCGTGAATCTGAACGCCAGTAGCGTTGGATTCCTGACCTTTCAGTTGACCACGACGACGGCTAAGGTCACCGATGACGTCACCAGTGTTCTCTTCCGGCGTTTCAACTTCAACCTTCATGATTGGCTCAAGCAAAACAGGTTTCGCTTTCTTAAAGCCATCTTTAAAGGCGATAGAAGCGGCCAGTTTAAACGCCAATTCGGAGGAGTCAACATCGTGGTAAGAACCGAAATGCAGACGCACACCGAGATCAACTACCGGGTAACCGGCCAGCGGACCAGACTTAAGCTGCTCCTGGAGGCCTTTATCAATGGCACCGATGTATTCCGTTGGGATTACACCACCTTTAATGTCATTGATGAACTCGTAGCCTTTCGGATTTGAGCCCGGCTCCAGTGGGTACATGTCGATCACAACGTGACCATACTGACCACGACCACCAGACTGCTTGGCGTGTTTACCTTCGATATCGGTAACTTTCGAACGAATCGCTTCACGGTAAGCAACCTGAGGTTTGCCCACGTTTGCTTCAACGTTGAATTCACGACGCATACGGTCAACCAGGATGTCCAGGTGAAGTTCACCCATACCTGCGATGATAGTCTGACCTGATTCTTCGTCAGTCCATACGCGGAATGATGGATCTTCCTTCGCCAGACGGCCCAGAGCCAGACCCATTTTTTCCTGGTCAGCTTTGGTTTTTGGTTCAACTGCAACGGAGATTACCGGCTCAGGGAACTCCATGCGCTCCAGAATGATCACGTTGTTCGGATCACACAGAGTGTCACCGGTAGTCACGTCTTTCAGACCGATAGCTGCAGCGATGTCGCCTGCGCGAACTTCTTTGATCTCTTCACGCTTGTTAGCATGCATCTGAACGATACGGCCCAGACGTTCACGCTGAGATTTCACTGGGTTAAATACAGTGTCACCTGAGTTAACAAGACCGGAGTAAACACGGAAGAACGTCAGGTTACCCACGAATGGGTCAGTAGCGATTTTGAACGCCAGAGCAGAGAACGGCTCAGCATCGTCAGAACGACGAACTGCTGGAGTGTCTTTACCGTCATCCAAAATGCCGTTGATTGCTGCAACGTCAGTTGGTGCTGGCAGATACTCAACAACAGCATCCAGCATTGCCTGTACGCCTTTGTTTTTAAACGCAGAACCACAGGTAACCAGGATGATTTCGTTGTTCAGAACGCGCTTACGCAGAGAAGTTTTGATCTCTTCTTCAGTCAGCTCTTCGCCACCAAAGAATTTCTCCATCAGCTCATCAGAACCTTCAGCAGCGGACTCAACCAGCTTCTGACGCCATTCTTCAGCCAGTTCTTGCATATCAGCCGGGATCTCTTCGTATTCGAAGGTCACGCCCTGATCGGCTTCGTTCCAGTTGATGGCTTTCATTTTCACCAGGTCAACAACACCGGTGAATTTCTCTTCTGCGCCGATAGCCAGCTGCAGAGGGACCGGAGTTGCGCCCAGACGTTTTTCAATCTGATCAACAACTTTCAGGAAGTTAGCACCCATGCGGTCCATTTTGTTAACGAACGCGATGCGTGGAACTTTATATTTGTTAGCCTGACGCCATACGGTTTCAGACTGTGGCTGAACGCCACCAACTGCACAGTAAACCATTACCGCGCCATCAAGAACACGCATGGAACGTTCTACTTCGATGGTGAAGTCAACGTGTCCTGGGGTGTCGATGATGTTGATGTGGTGTGCGTCGAACTGCTTAGCCATACCAGACCAGAAACAGGTAGTCGCAGCGGACGTGATGGTAATACCACGTTCCTGCTCCTGCTCCATCCAGTCCATGGTAGCTGCGCCGTCGTGCACTTCACCGATTTTGTGGTTTACACCGGTGTAGAACAAAACACGTTCGGTAGTGGTCGTTTTACCGGCGTCGATGTGAGCGCTGATACCGATGTTACGATAGCGCTCAATGGGTGTTTTACGAGCCATTTGATTCCTCTATTGCCTTAGGCGTTCAAGTTCAGTTAACCCAAGCGGGTTGGCTTCTTGAAGCGCCCGCTTGGTTAGCATAACTACTGCGTGGCAATTACCAGCGGTAGTGGGCGAACGCCTTGTTGGCTTCTGCCATACGGTGAACGTCTTCACGTTTCTTAACAGCAGAACCTTTGTTCTCAACTGCATCAGAAAGTTCGTTCGCCAAGCGCAGAGCCATGGATTTATCACCGCGTTTACGAGCAGCATCAACGATCCAGCGCATTGCCAGAGCATTACGACGGACCGGGCGGACTTCAACTGGTACCTGATAAGTAGAACCACCAACGCGGCGCGACTTAACTTCTACAGTCGGGCGAACGTTGTCGAGAGCTACTTCAAAAGCTTCCAGGTGATCTTTACCAGAACGCTGAGCCAGGGTTTCCAGCGCGGTATAGACGATTGCTTCTGCAGTAGATTTTTTACCATCTACCATCAGGATGTTTACAAATTTGGCCAACAGTTCGGATCCGAACTTAGGATCTGGAAGGATTTTACGTTGGCCGATTACGCGACGACGTGGCATGGAAATACTCCGTTGTTAATTCAGGATTGTCCAAAACTCTACGAGTTTATTTTGACATTAAAGTGAAAATGTTTGGCCTTACTTAACGGAGAACCATTAAGCCTTTGGCTTCTTCACGCCGTACTTGGAACGAGCTTGCTTACGGTCTTTAACACCGGAGCAGTCAAGTGCACCACGGACGGTGTGGTAACGCACACCTGGCAAGTCTTTTACACGACCGCCACGGATCAGGATCACGGAGTGTTCCTGCAGGTTATGACCTTCACCGCCGATGTAGGAGGTAACTTCAAAACCGTTAGTCAAACGCACACGGCATACTTTACGCAGTGCGGAGTTTGGTTTCTTAGGAGTGGTGGTATATACGCGAGTACATACGCCACGTTTCTGCGGGCAAGCTTCCAGCGCTGGAACGTTGCTTTTAGCAGCCTTCACAGAGCGTGGTTTGCGTACCAGCTGATTAATTGTTGCCATTAAAAAGCTCCTGGTTTTTGCTTCGTTTGTTGCTTCGTAAACATGTGATAAATCCCCCCGTATGCACTACAGGCAAAGTACGGGACGCAGAATTTTATGGCTGAGCAGTAGAGGTGTCAAGAAATATACAACATTACTCTCATCACCAGGACATTTGACTGCGATGCTTTTCGGTTAATTCAACGAAGTGATTATAGCCGATGACAGTGATTTTGTGTGAAAAATGACCAACCAAGCCTCTGGCTTCCAGGTCATCTTGCAGTGCATAAAGGGATATGGGGGCATTAAGCAGCAATTCAAGATGCGCACTACCGGCCAGGCCGGCCAGCACACCATCCTGTAGTAGCAGCAGATCGTCGCCCGCTGCCGTCAGGCGCAGCAGTGCAGGCAAATCGCATTGAGTGGGGGAACGGCTAAGGGTATACAGCATCAGGTTTCCTAAAAAGTCATCACCGCATCATAGCCGGCCAATAGTTGGCCCAGCGCGTCCGGTGCCAATACCTCGGCGTCCAGCACCCAGTCAGTCACCTGACTCAGACCGCGTTCCTGCAAGGATGCCTGGCACAGATAGCAGCGTTCAACGTCATACAATGGCAGTACACCAAAGGTGGCGATGTAATTGCGAGCCAGAATTTTTTCCGGTTGCTGCCCCGGCAATAGCTGCAATACGCCGTCACCGATAAAAAACACGCCCAGATCTTCGCTCAGCGCCGAGGTGGCCAGTAACGCATCCAGCCCTTCCCTGCCGCCGGCGTTGCCGTGAGGTCCCTGGGTAAAAACAAAAGCAACTCGTTTCATAAATTCTCTCAGAACTGCACCAGGCGGTCACTGCTCAGCGCAGCCTCGGCCAGTGAGCCCAACCCGCTGAGGATAAAACCCGGTTGGAGGTTTGCCGCGGGCAACCCCTGTTGTGCAGCCTCCTGCTCATCGGTCACCCCACGTCGCAACGCAGCGGCAACGCAGACATTGAGCTCAATGCCATGCTGCTGCGCCAATTGTACCCAGCCACGGACCAAATCAAACTCATCACCGGCAGGCGCCGTCAGCTGGTTGGCGTTCAACACCCCTTCACGGTAAAAAAACACGCTGGAGAGGCGGTGCCCTTTCGCCAATAGAGCCTGAGCAAACTGATAGGCGCTACTGGCCTGCTGGGTGCCATACGCCGGACCGGTGACCACAAGGCAGTAATCCAGCATCAGCGTTCAGTTCCCAACAGATCGCCGCTTTTGAACTGGCGGATGTACAGATAAACGGTGTGCTTGGAGATATTCAGACGATCCGCCACCTGATTAATCGCATCCTTGATATCAAAAATGCCCTTCTCATAGAGGTTCAGCACCACCTGACGATTTTTGGCATTGTTGGAAACGTTGCGGTCGGCATTAACTTCTTCGATGGTGAACTCCAGCGTTTGTGCCACCAGATCGTCAACGGAGGACGCAAAGTTGACCGAAGGGGCCACTTCCTGGGTTTCCGGCGGCATAAATGTCTGCATCACCTGCGAGAAAGGCACGTCGAGGTTCATGTTGATACACAGCAGGCCGATCACTCGCTGCTCGCGATTGCGGATGGCGATAGTCACCGACTTCATCAGCACACCGCTCTTGGCGCGAGTAAAATAGGCCTGCGATACGCTACTGTCATTGCCGGCCATATCGTGCAACATGCGCAGCGCCAGATCGGTAATCGGCGAACCGATTTGCCGCCCGGTATGCTCACCGTTGGCAATACGTACCGCCGAGCATTTCAAATCTTCCAGTGCGTGCAGCACGATCTCACAGTGCCCGCCGATCAACATCGCCAGGCCATCAACTACCGCTTCGTAAGACTTCAAAATTTCATGATCCGTTTGGGTAAACGGACGTTCGTTCAGCAAATCAAGTTCGCTGGCTTCGCTGGATAAAAGCGAATTAGACATCGAAAATACCACCCTCAAAGATCGCCTGTGCCAGGGGGCGCAGCTAAAACTGCTCGTGCGGGTTCCCTTCCACAGGCGGCACACCCTTGTGATTACGCAGGGTGGCTGGCTGATATCAGTCTGAAACAGCACGATGTGCGTCCGCCGGCCTTGACGACCAGGAACAGTTTTAGGTACACGCCCTAAGGGGCAGGCGCATGACTTATAAGTCCGGATAATTAGTCTAGCAAAACAGCCAGAGTAAAGTCCTTGCGTTTGCGCGTGGTATTGACGTTAAGCCCGATGCCCGGCAGGCGTCAAGCGATCAGTGGGGGAGGAGGTGAAAGTTACGCCTGATTTGGCAGGCTGAAATGAACACCGCCGCGAAGAATGTTCGCGGCGGTGTGGAGCTCAGGCAGACTTACTGCGCTTTGGCATCGGCCGCTGCGTCAGCCGGTTTCTCAGCCTTGGCGTCCGCTTTCGGCGCGGCTTTCACATCCAGCAGCTCAACGTCGAACACCAGAGTGGAGTTAGCCGGAATACCCGGGACGCCAGTTTTACCGTAGGCCAGCGCCGGTGGGATAACCAGCTTGATTTTGCCGCCTTTCTTGATGTGTTTCAGGCCTTCGGTCCAGCCTGGGATCACACCGTCCAGACGGAATGACAGTGGCTCACCACGGGTGTAGGAGTTGTCAAACTCGGTACCGTCGGTCAGGGTGCCCTTGTAGTTCACCACAACGGTATCGCTGTCTTTAGGCGCCGCGCCGGTACCTGGCTTCTCTACCTGATACAGCAGGCCAGACTCGGTTTTCTTCACGCCTTTTTCTTTAGCGAAGGTATCACGGTACTTGGTGCCTTTCGCTTCGTTATCTTTCGCATCCTGCTCCATCTTCGCCTGAGCGGAAGCCTTCACGCGTGCTTCAAAGCTTTGCAGGGTTTTTTCGATATCTGCATCGTTCAGCTTGCTCTTGTTGGCAAAAGCGTCCTGAACGCCTGAGATCAACTGGTCTTTATCCAGTTTGATGCCCAGTTTTTCTTGCTCTTTCAGCGAGTTGTCCATGTAACGGCCCAGGGATGCACCCAGTGCGTAAGCCGCTTGCTCGTCATCGTTCTTGAACTTGCCAGTGCTTGGTGCCGCGTCGGCAGCTTTAGCCGCTTCTGCTGGTTTAGCTGCATCAGCAGCCATAACCTGGGTCGCATTCAAAGCAAAAGCCATGGTGGTTGCCAGAAGCGTGACTTTAAACAAAGATTTCATCCATTTCTCCAGTGTCTGAAGCGATGCCCCAAACAATCATTAAGTAAGATAACCGGGCTACTATAGCTGTCCGAAACAAAACAAAACAGTCACACAGGTAACCAATCGAGTCAAAGTGTGACTCCAGCTTTAAACAGAAGTTTCGTTTAATGTGCTACCCGTATGATAAATCAGATTTTTCCATCATCCGACGCCCAACGGTAACAAATCCGCCCATGGTAAGCGCTCTATTTTTCAGCACTTTACACAGTGCTATGACGCGTGCGGTTATCGCCCCCATGAAACGGGGTGAAATAGCGCAGCGCAAAGCCGGCGGCAGCTGTTAACATAGCGTCAGATTCAGGATTAAACCGCGTCAGAGGTAGCACCATGCACAACGCCGATAACCACAGCCTGTTACTGCGGCTGGAAGAGCTGGAGAGCCGCCAGGCCTTCCAGGAAGTCACCATCGAAGAGCTCAATCAGATCGTGGTGCAGCACCAGTTTGAAATGCTGAAATTACAAGAGCACCTGCGCGTGCTGACCGATAAACTGCGTTCGAGCCAGACGTCGATGATAGCTTCGCAGTCGGAAGAGACTCCGCCGCCACATTATTGATAAACAATAAAAAAGGGCAGCCCCAGGGCCGCCCTTTTTTTTGCCGTTACAGCATTGCGATTAGTGGCAACCGCAACCGCCGTTACCGCAACCGCCTTTCTTGGCCGGAGCCTGGTCATGTGCATGGTCATGATCGTGGTCATGGCCATGACCGCCGCAGCAGCCTTCACCGTGTTCATGGTCGTGATGATGATCGTGCTCGCCATGTACGTGGCCGTGCGCCAGTTCTTCAGCGGTAGCTTCGCGGATCGCGACAACTTCCACGTTGAAGTTCAGGTTCTGACCCGCCAGCATGTGGTTACCGTCAACCACTACGTGGTCGCCGTCCACTTCGGTGATTTCGACTGGCACTGGGCCCTGATCGGTATCAGCCAGGAAGCGCATACCCACTTCCAACTCGTCAACGCCCATAAAGACGTCTTTCGGCACGCGCTGCACCAGGTTTTCGTCGTAGTTGCCGTACGCATCGTTAGCGCCAACATTCACGTCAAAACGATCGCCCGCTTCGTGGCCTTCGAGTGCTTTTTCCAGACCCGCAATCAGTGAACCATGCCCATGCAGATAGTCCAGCGGCGCACTCACCGGAGACTCATCAACCAACACACCGTCTTCTGTACGTACTTGGTAAGCCAGGCTGACCACCAAGTCTTTTGCTACTTTCATGATATCTCCTACCGTTGGATACTTGGACGCAACCGTCATGGGGGCCGCGCCTTAACCGGACAGATTGTATCGGAAATCTTTCCCGCTGTACCCTTCAGCATAAAAAATCGCGCCCGATAACGCTACTCCGGATGGAAAATACCGATCACCTGCTCCTGCGGCCGGACGTGCTTTTCCACCTGTTCTTCGGTCTGTCGCTGGTGATGGCCGCACTTGACGCACTCCACCACTTCGACCTGGTCTTCACGCCAAACTGCCAGCGTATCCATAGCCTTACAGCTCGGGCAGACTGCTCCGGCGATAAATCTTTTACGTGTTGCAGACATCTCAGTGCTCCAAATTATTCGTATTCATCCCAGCCGTCGAACTGGCGACTCTCTTTTTGCATTTCTCGGTGGAAAAGTTCTTCCAACTCACGCCGCGCTTCTTTCACGCGGGAAATTTGCGCCACATCGCCGTGATGCGGCGGCATCAATTCACGCAGCATACGCATGTCCAGCCGGCGGAAGTGCTGTTGCGCACGATAGGCCTGATGCGGATGCATACCTAACTCCATCAGTGCCTTTCGCCCCAGTTCCAGCGCGCTGGAGAAGGTTTCGCGGCTGAACTGCTTGACCCCGGCCTGCAGCAATTCGTGCGCTTCAACACGACCGCGTGCTCGCGCCAAAATGCTCAGATCGGGGAAATGCTGCTGACACAGCCGCACAATTTCCATAGTGTCTTCCGGCTCATTACAGGTGATCACGATCGACCTGGCCTTCGCCGCACCGGCCGCACGCAGCAGCTCCAGCTCGGTGGCGTCGCCGTAATATACCTTGTAACCGTAGCGGCGCAGCACGCCAACGGCGCTGACATCGCGCTCCAATACGGTGATGCGCATCTTGTTGGCCATCAGCAATCGGCCGATCACCTGACCAAAACGCCCGAAGCCGACGATGATCACCTGCGGGTCATCGTCCTCCACATAGGGTGTCTCTTCGTCTTCATCCCTGGCGTTGTATCGGCGCACCAGAATACGGTCAATAATTTGCATCAACAGCGGCGTAGTCATCATCGACAAGGTCACCACCACCAGCAACAGCGCGAGTTGATCGGGCTGCAGCACCTTCTGCGTGCCCGCCGCCGAAAACAGTACGAAGGCAAACTCGCCGCCCTGGCTAAGCACGCCGGCAAACTGCAAACGCACCGAACTGCGCAGGCCAAAAATACGCGACAGCGAATACAGGACGCCCGACTTGATCGCCACCAGCAGCACCACGCCCAGCAGCACTTCGGCCAGATGGGTATAGAGTACGCCGATATTCAGCGCCATGCCCACCGAGATAAAGAACAGCCCCAGCAGCAGCCCCTTGAATGGCTCGATTGAAATCTCCAGCTCATGGCGATATTCACTCTCCGCCAGCAACACGCCGGCGATAAAGGTGCCGAGCGCCATCGACAGGCCGAGCGCATCCATAAACATCGCCGCCCCCAACACCACCAGCAGAGCGGCAGCGGTGAAGATTTCGCGTACTCCGGAAGAGGCGATATAGCGGAACAGTGGCCGCAACAGGAACCGCCCGCCAATCAGCATGCCGCCGAACGCCGCCACCTTGAGTGCAATTTGTGCCCAGTCGTCACTGCTGCCCCCGGCCCCGGCGAGGATCGGGATCAGCGCCAGCGCCGGGATCACCGCCATATCCTGGAACAGCAGCACCGAGAACCCCAGTTGGCCGCCCTCATTGCGGTTCATGCCCTTCTCGCGCATTAGCTGCAACGCCATGGCGGTTGACGACATCGCCAGCCCGATACCGCCTATCACGGCGGCCTGCCAGGCAAAATGGGTCAGATAAAGCAGGGCCCCCAGCACCGCGGCGGTGATCAGCACCTGTCCGGCACCGACGCCAAAGATTGAACGCCGCAACTCCCACAGCTTGCTGGGGTTCAACTCCAGGCCGATGATAAACATCAGAAACACCACGCCCAGTTCGGAAAAGTGCAGGATCTCGTCGACGTCGCGAATGAAGCCCAGCCCCCAGGGGCCGATGGCAATGCCGGCGATCAGGTAGCCCAAGACCGCGCCAATACCCAGGCGGCGTGCAATCGGCACCGTGACCACCGCAGCGAACAGAAACAGTAAAATTGCGGTCAGTAAGGTTGAGCCTTCCATGTTTACCTCCCTCCGTGTGGCAGCGGGTTGCGCAACCAGTCGCCATACGCCGTGGCATGGCTTTCCAGCACCTCTGGCTTCTGCCGACGCGCCCAATACACCAGCATCGGCGTCAGCCAGTGCATATGGCACATGGCGGCGGTCAACTCAAACGGGCGCAAAATATCTTCTATCGGATAGCGGTTATAACCGCCGGTACGGTAGGCGCCCTCCGGTTCACCGGTGGTGATCACCGAACGCCAGTATTTTCCCGCCAGCGCATTGCCCCCCATGCCGCTGGCAAAACCACGCGACAGCACGCGATCCAGCCATTCTTTCAGCAGGGCCGGGCAACTGTAGGTATAGAGAGGATGTTGAAAAACAATGACCTGATGTTCACGCAGCAGTTGTTGTTCGTGGTGAATATCAATAAAAAAATCAGGATAGTGCGCGTATAAATCGTGCACGGTGACATGTTCCAACTGCTGTGCCGGTCGAAGCAAAACCCGATTCGCGACCGAGTCCTGGGATTCCGGATGGGCATACAGCAGCAAGACCTTCGGCGGCTGCGACATCATTCCCCTCCAAAGCGTCGTCAGGGTAGCGGTTTTCCGTTACCATGCTCCGCAAAGACTAATAATAGGACAGTCTGCGTCCTGTTAACTTAGAACTCACTCAATTTAACATACTCTGAACATACGGCACTTTATGATTGTATTTTCCTCGCTACAAATCCGACGCGGCACCCGCGTCCTGTTGGACAACGCCACGGCGACGGTTAATCCAGGTCAGAAGGTCGGCCTGGTGGGTAAAAACGGCTGCGGCAAATCCACGTTGCTGTCATTGCTGAAGGGCGAGATGGCCGCGGACGGCGGCAGCTACACCTTTCCAAGCAACTGGGCCCTGGCCTGGGTTAATCAGGAAACACCGGCGCTGGACGTCCCTGCGCTTGAGTATGTGATCGACGGCGACCGCGAATTCCGCCAGCTTGAAGCCGAATTGCAGGTGGCAAACGATAAAAACGACGGCCACGCCATCGCCACATTGCACGGTAAACTGGATGCCCTTGATGCCTGGACCATCCGTTCTCGCGCCGCCAGCCTGCTGCACGGCCTGGGCTTTTCCAACGAACAGTTGCTCAATCCGGTACGCGCCTTCTCGGGCGGCTGGCGTATGCGCCTTAACCTGGCACAAGCGTTGGTCTGTCGTTCAGACCTGCTGCTGCTCGACGAACCGACCAACCACCTGGATTTGGACGCGGTGATCTGGCTGGAACGCTGGTTGAAAAGCTACCCAGGCACGCTGGTGCTGATTTCGCACGACCGCGATTTCCTTGATCCGATCGTCGATAAGATTCTGCATATAGAACAAGAAACCATTAACGAATATACCGGTAACTACTCCTCGTTCGAACGCCAACGCTCGACCAAACTGGCACAGCAGCAGGCGCTGTACCAGAACCAACAGGAGAAAGTGGCGCATCTGCAAAGCTACATTGACCGCTTCCGCGCGCAGGCCACCAAGGCCAAGCAGGCGCAAAGCCGTATCAAAATGCTTGAACGCATGGAACTGATTGCCCCGGCCCACGTCGATAACCCATTCAGCTTCAGTTTCCGCCAGCCGGAAAGCCTGCCGAACCCGCTGCTGCGCATGGAGAAGGTCAGCGCCGGTTATGGCGACAAGGTGATCCTGAACTCGATCAAACTGAACCTGGTGCCTGGCTCACGTATCGGTCTGCTGGGCCGTAATGGCGCCGGTAAATCCACCCTGATCAAAATGCTGGCCGGTTCGCTGGAGCCGCTCAGCGGTGAGATTGGTCTGGCGAAGGGCATCAAGCTGGGTTACTTCGCCCAGCATCAGTTGGAGTTCTTGCGCGCCGACGAATCCCCGTTGCAACATCTGAGCCGCATCGCCCCGCGGGTGCTGGAACAGCAGCTGCGCGACTATTTGGGCGGTTTTGGCTTCCAGGGCGATAAGGTCACCGAGATTACCGAACGTTTCTCCGGTGGCGAAAAGGCGCGGTTGGTGCTGGCGCTGATTGTCTGGCAGCGCCCTAACCTGCTGCTGCTCGATGAACCGACCAACCACCTGGATCTGGATATGCGTCAGGCGCTGACCGAAGCGCTGATCGACTTTGAAGGCGCGTTAGTGGTGGTCTCGCACGACCGTCACCTGTTGCGCTCCACCACTGACGATCTCTATCTAGTGCACGATGGCCAGGTGGAAGTGTTCGACGGCGATTTGGACGACTATCAGCAATGGCTGGTTGACCTGCAACGTCAGGAAAACCAGCAGGACGCGCCGGACAAGGAAAACAACGCCAACAGCGCGCAGGCCCGTAAAGATCAGAAACGTCGGGAAGCCGAGTTCCGCAGCCAGACTCAGCCGCTGCGCAAGCAGATCGCCAAGCTGGAACAGCAGATGGAAAAACTGAGTGCCGAACTGGCGGCGGTGGAAGAGAAGCTGGCGGATTCCGCGTTGTACGACATCAGCCGCAAGGCCGATTTGACGCGTTGTCTGCAACAGCAAAGCCAGGCCAAGTCCGCGTTGGAAGAAACGGAAATGACCTGGCTGGATGCGCAAGAGCAGTTGGAACAGTTCACCAACGAGTTTGACCTTTAAGCCTTGTAGAAAGGCTTGTCCCCCAGAATGGTCGCGCGGTGCATAATGCGCCGCTGCGGCAGATAATCCGCGTTGGCGTAATGCTGCGTCACGCGGTTATCCCAGATGGCAATGTCATTTTCCTGCCAACGCCAACGCACCTGAAACTCCGGCTTGGTGATGTGGGCGAACAGAAAGTTCAGCAGCGCGTCGCTTTCCTTCGGTGCCAGATCAACAATCCGCGTCGTAAAACCTTCATTGACGAACAGGGCCTGCCGGCCGCTGACCGGATGCGTGCGCACTACCGGATGCAGCAACGGCGGATTTTTCTGTACCGCTACCTGCCAGCGCTGGCGCTCTTCTTCGCTGCCGCGATGCTTGTGTTCCGGGAATGACTTGGTGAAATCATGCTCCGCCTTCAGCCCGGCCAGCAATTGCCTGAACGGCTCAGACAGCGCTTCATAGGCCGCAATACCACTGGCCCACAGCGTATCGCCACCGGTGGAAGGCAGGGTTTTCGCCGCCAGAATCGCCCCCAGCGGCGGATTCTCGATAAAGGTCACGTCGGTATGCCAGTTATCATTGTCCGGCGGATTATTGTCATGGGTATCCAGCACGATAATCTCTTTCACATCGGCGGCTTGCGGATAGACCGGGTGAATATGCAGGTCGCCGAAGCGACCGGCCAAATTCCGCTGTTGCAACGGGGTGATCGGCTGATTACGCAGAAACAGCACCTGATGTTTCAGCAATGCATGGTAGAGCTGTTCGAATTGGCCATCACCCAGGGGGCGTGCCAGATTAACGTTTTCCACCAGCGCACCGATATAAGGCCCCAATGGGGTGATACTTAAACGTTCGTTCATTGGTTTACTCCGTGCCACGGGGTCAATCGGCGCTGCAGGGCGCGCAGCCCCAGCTCCAGCCCAAATGCAATAATCGCAATCACACCGATACCGGCCAGCACCACATCGGTAGCCAGAAACTCACCGGCGGATTGCACCATAAATCCCAGGCCGCGGGTGGCGGCGATCAGTTCTGCGGCCACCAGCGTCGACCAACCAACCCCCAGCCCAATTCGGATGCCGGTTAAAATCTCCGGCAAGGCGCTAGGCAGCACCACAAAACGCAGCAACTGCCAACGGTTGGCCCCCAGCGCACGGGCGGCCCGCACGCGAACCTGCGCCACACTGCGCACACCGGCTACGGCAGACAATGTCACCGGGGCGAAGATCGCCAGATAAATCAGCAAGATTTTCGAGGTTTCGCCAATGCCGAACCAAATCACCATCAGCGGTAAATAGGCCAGCGGCGGCACCGGGCGGTAAATTTCAATCAACGGATCGAGAATGCCGCGCACCGTATCGTTCAGCCCCATGGCGATACCCACAGGTACACCGATAATCACCGCCGCCAACAGCGCCACCAGAATGCGCCCCAGGCTGGCGGCCAAATGCTGCCATAGCGTGGCGTCCATAAAGCCTTGCGGGCTGGCGATGGTAATCAGTTGATGCAGCACCTGCTGCGGTGCCGGTAGAAATAACGGGCTGATCAGGTTCAGCGCGGTCACGCCCCACCAGATGGCCAATACCACCAGCAGGGTGGCGCTGCTCAGCCAGAGGTTACGCGGTACGCTAAAACGACGCGTCGGGGCGGCAGCCTGCGGCTGAACAACTTCTTTGAGGGCGGAATGCAGGCTCATAGCAAGGCCTCGCGCTGTTGAAAGACTTTGCCCAGCACATATTCGCGCTGCGCGATAAATTCAGGGTCGGACTTGATCGAGCGGCACGCCTCGCCGTTGGCATAGCGTTGGCCGAAGTTAAGCGCCAGGCGTTCCACCACCTGCCCCGGTCCCGGCGACAGCAACAGCAGTTCACTGGCCAGAAACACCGCTTCTTCAATATCGTGGGTGATCAGCAGCACCTGTTTGCCGGTATCCCGCCAGATGGTCAACAGCAGTTCCTGCATTTGTTCGCGGGTAAATGCATCCAGCGCGCCAAACGGCTCATCCAGCAACAACAGGCGCGGATCGGCAGCCAGCGCACGGGCAATCCCTACCCGCTGGCGCATGCCGCCGGAGAGTTGCCAGATAAAGTGCTGTTCATAGCCGGCCAATCCGACGCGTTGCAACATCTCTTGTGCCACCTGACGTCGCTGCTGTTTGCCGACGCCGGCCAGTTGCAGACCAAACTCCACGTTATCCACCACGTTGCGCCACGGCAGTAAACCTTCATGCTGGAACACCACGCCCCGCTCGGCTCCGGGGCCTTTTACGGGAACTTCGTCAAGCGTGATGCTGCCAGCTGAAGGCTCGATAAACCCGGCGATCAAATTCAGCAGCGTGGTTTTGCCACAGCCCGAGGGCCCGAGCACCACCACCAGTTGCCCGGCGTCAATCTGGAACGAGACGTCGCGCAGCGCAGGGCGCCCCTGATACTCTGCTGAAAGGTGATTAACGTTTAACATGCTGCTCCCCTACGACTGCGGCGCAGCCTGCACCTGTTTCACAAACCGATCGGTGACGTAGGCACTGTAATCACCGTCGACCTGCGGAATTTTGCCCTGCTGTTTAAGGAACTCGGCGGTATCGCGGATAGCCTTGTCCACCGGCTGGCCAAGTTGGGTTATTTGCTCCGCCACCGGCAAATAGGTATTGCCCTTCACCAGCACCGGTATCTGTTCTTCCGGCACGCCGCTCAAACGGGACAGCGTGTTGAGATTGCCTTTATCCTTCAGCCACTGCTCCGGCTGCGCCAGATAGGCTTTTTGGGCGTTCAACGCGCTGGCGGCAAAGGCGGTCACCACTTCAGGATGTTTTTCGGCAAAGTCCTTGCGCACCACCCAGACGTCAAGCGTCGGCGCGCCCCATTGCCCAACCTGGGCGGAATCGGTCAGTACCTTGCCCTGCTTGGCTAATTCATTGACTACCGGCGCCCAGACGTAGGCTCCGTCGATGTCACCGCGCTGCCAGGCAGCGGCAATGGCCGGCGGTTGCAGATTGAGAATTTTGACCTGCTCAGGCTTGATGCCCCAGTGCTTGAGCGAGGCCAGCAGGCTGTAGTGAGTGGTTGAGATAAAGGGCACGGCGATTCGCTTGCCGATCAAGTCCTGCGGGGTTTTGATCTCTTTCTTCACCACCAGGGCTTCGGAGCTACCGAGCTGGGAGGCGATCAGGAAGACTTCGATAGGGAGTTTTTGGCTGGCGGCCACCGCCAGTGGGCTGGAACCGATATTACCGATCTGCACGTCACCGGAGGCCAAAGCACGCAGCACGCTGGAGCCGCTGTCGAATTTACGCCAGTCAACGGTGGCACCAGACTGTTTGGCGAAGCTGTTTTCCGCCTGCGCCACCTTGGCGGGTTCCGCCGAAGTCTGGTACGCCACGGTCACGTCCACCGCATAGGCGTTAGCCGCAGCAAGTGATAACACCAGCAGTGCCGCGCCGCGTAATGAAAAGTGTTTGCTCGCCATGATCGCTCCGTTGATAAAAGTCTGTTCAGTTGCTGACAGTTTTATCTGAGCGGTGACGAGCTATAAAAGAATAAAAAAAACTGCGTTATTACTTATGGGAATATAAATTAATTCAGGTCGATCCATTGCCCGCCGGCAGCACTGCTACGTTGGGCAGCATCGATAAATGCCATGCCCTGCACCCCGGTCTCAATCCCCGGTAACAGGGGGGCCGCCTGCGGCCCATCCCGCAATCGTGCCGCCGCCTCGCGGTAAATCTGACCAAATCCTTCCAGATAGCCTTCAGGATGCCCTGCCGGTACCCGTGCCAGTGAACGGTTCTCCACATACTGGAATGAAGAGGCGCGGGTTATGCAATAGGCTGGCGCATCCCGGGGCCGCATCCACAGCTGATTCGGTTGTTCCTGACAAAACTCCAGGCTGCCGTCGCTACCATAGACTCTCAACCGCAGGCCGTTCTCATGGCCACAAGCCACCTGACTGGCCCACAGTCGGCCTCTGGCACCGTTGGCGTAGCGCATCTGCACCCGCACATCGTCGTCTATCTGGCGCCCAGCAATAAACGCAGTGAGTTCGGTGCTGATCGCCTGCGGCAACAGGCCGCTAACAAAGTGCGCCAACTGCCAGGCATGGGTACCCACATCACCAATACAGCCGGCCCCGGCCTTTTCTGGCTGGGAACGCCAGCCAGCCTGCTTGTTGTCGGTCAGTTCCAGCGGCTGCGCCAGCCATTCTTGCAAATACTCCACCTCGATAAAGCGGATCGCCCCCAATTCACCGGCTAATACCCGACTACGCGCCTCGCGCACCAACGGATAGGCACTGTAGTTATGGGTCAATATCAGCTGCTTTCCGCTACGCTGCACCGTCTCGGCCAACTGCAACGCCTCGGCATAGCTGTTGCACAGAGGCTTGTCGCAGATGACGTCGATGCCGGCGTTAAGAAACGCGGTCGCCACCGGCGCATGCAGATAATTGGGGGTGACGATAGCCACCACATCGATGCCGTTTTCGCGCGCCGCCTCTGCCTGCGCCATCTGCTTAAAATCGTGATAGCAGCGCTGTGGGTCGAGGTGTAGCCGTTCGCCGGTGCGGCGACAGTTTTCCCAATCAGCAGAGAAAGCCCCGGCTACCAGCTCAAACTCATCGTCCATCCGCGCCGCCAGACGATGCACTGCGCCGATAAAGGCCCCTTCGCCACCGCCGACCATCCCCAAGCGTAATCTCATGGTTGCTCTCCCATACCCAACATCTGTCTGACCTGTTTGCGTTCACCGCCGACGGCGGCAAAATCATCAAACGCCCTCTCAGCGACCGGAATAATATGGCGGGCGATAAACTCAGCCCCTTCCCGCGCACCGGCCTCCGGCGATTTCAGACAGCACTCCCACTCCAGCGTGGCCCAGCCGGGAAAATCGTACTGCGCCAGCTTGCTGAAAATTGCCGGGAAGTCGATCTGCCCATCGCCGAGTGAACGAAAGCGTCCGGGTCTTTCCAGCCACGGCTGATAACCGCCGTACACGCCGCTGCGAGCATTGGGCCGATATTCAGCATCCTTGACGTGAAACGCCCGAATGCGCGGGTGATAAACATCAATAAAGCCAAGATAGTCCATCTGCTGCAAATGCAGATGGCTGGGGTCATACAGGATATGGCAACGCGGGTGATTGCCAACCTGCCGTAGAAAGCGCTCAAAGGTCACACCGTCATGCAGATCCTCCCCTGGGTGAAGTTCATAGCAGAGGTCAACACCGACGTCGTCAAAAGCATCGAGGATCGGCCGCCAACGCTGTGCCAGTTGCCCGAAGGCTTCCTCCAGCAACAGCGCATTGTGCGGTGGCCAGGGGTAAAAATAGGGCCAGGCCAGCGCGCCAGAAAAAGTCACGTGTGCGGCTAATCCCAACCTCTGCGATGCCTGCGCTGCCATCAGCAATTGCTCCGTTGCCCATGCTTGCCGGGCCTGAGAATTGCCGCGCACCTGAACCGGAGCAAAGCCGTCAAAAGCCGGATCGTAAGCCGGATGCACCGCCACCAGTTGCCCCTGCAAATGGGTGGATAACTCGGAGATCGTCAGGCCGTGCCCCGCCAGCAACGCGCGCACCTCGTCACAATACTCCTGACTGTGGGACGCCCGCTTGAGATCAAAAATAGCAGGGGACGTGGTCGGGATCTGCAGGCTTTTAAACCCCAGCCCGGCGGCCCAACCGGCCAACCCGTCCAGCGAATCAAACGGCGCCTGCGGGCCGATAAACTGGGCCAGAAACAGCCCCGGCCCCTGAATGGTTTTCATGCTGATGACCTCCCTAACATTACTGTTTGCCGGCTGCGCACCGCTTCGTCCGCCGCCAGTACCACCCGCAGGCTGTTCAGGGCATCCTGCCAATGCCGGTCGAGATCCAACCCGTCCTGGATCGCCTGAAGAAAATAGCGCTGCTCGCTCAGGCACAGCGCCAAATGGTCCGGTTCGTCCTGACAGTCAATCCAGCGGTCCGACTGGAGAAACTGATTAGTGCTATCCAACGCCGCGCTGTGGATACGCAACGAGTCGGTACGGGTGTGGCCGTCGACGTTATCTGAATCCGCATCCGCCTGCCGCGCGACGATCGAGACTGAGCCACGCGGTCCAATCACGTCTTTGACGAAGTAGGCGGTTTCGCTGATCATCGGCCCCCAGCCGGCTTCGTACCAGCCAACGGAGCCATCGGCAAAACGCACCTGTAACTGGCCATAGTTGTACATTTCCGGCGGCAGCTCCTCACTCAGTCGTGCTCCGATGGCGCTGACGCTGACCGGCTCCGACTGGGTCATCTGGCACATCACGTCAAGGTAATGCACGCCACAGTCGACAATCGGCGACAGCGACTGCATCAAATTGCGGTGCACATCCCACATCGCACCGTGACTCTGTTGATTGAGGTTCATGCGCATCACCAGCGGTTTGCCCAGGTCACGGGCCAATTCGACAAATTGTTGCCATGACGGATGGTGACGCAGAATATAGCCGACCACCAGTTGCCGCCCGGCGGCCCGCGCGGCGGCAATCACTCGCTCCGCACCGACCAGGGTAGTGGCGAGCGGTTTTTCAATGAACAGATGGCAACCGGCAGCCAGCGCCGCCAACGCGTAGGCTTCATGGGTATCTGGCCAGGTGGTCAGGCAAACCGCATCCGGACGCGTCACCGTCAGCGCCTGGGCGAAATCACTGAACACCGGGTAACCGCCCCCCAACCGGGTATTGAGCCGATGCCGCGAATCACCGCGCGCCACCAAGCCGCAAATCTCGACGCCGTCCATATCGTGATAGGCTTCAGCATGTGAAGCCCCCATATTGCCGCAGCCCACCACCAGCACACGCAAATCAGTCATCGCGTTGCTCCCCTTGCGGGATTTCCCGGTAATTGAAGGTGAAGAAGAACAGTGCCGCGATCGCCAGCGCACCGATGGCCGGATACCACCAGAAACTCTGCCACTGTGGCAGCGCTGCCGCCCCTTCCGCCGTCACCAAACGATTGAACAGTGCACCGCTGATTTGCGAACCGATCAACATGCCCAGACCATAGGTGAACAACACCAGCAGACTCTGGGCCTGGCCCTTGACCTTGTCACCGGCCACCTTGTCGGTGTAGATAAAACCGATCACGAAAAAGAAGTCGTAGCACATACCGTGCAGAATGATGCCGAGGTAAATCATCCAGCGCAGTTCTTCGGTAATCCCCAGCGCAAACATCACGTAGCGCAGGAACCACGCCAACATGCCAATCAACAGCATCACCTTGATGCCCAGCCGTACAAACAGAAACGGGATCAGCAGCATAAAGAACAGTTCGGACATCTGCCCCAGCGACATCACCCCGCCGACATTGCTGAAACCGGTCGCCGCGATGAAAGGCGCGGCATAGGCATAGTAGGCCGCCAGCGGGATAGAGATCAGCGTCGCGCAGATGATAAACACCAGGAAGTGTCGCTGCTTGAGCATGGCGAAAGCATCGGCACACAGCAGGTCACGCATTTTTATCGGTTTGCCGCGTTCCGGTGCCGGGGTGTGTGGCAAGGTGAAGCTGTAAATGGCCAACACCAACGAGGCCACCGCCGCCAGTGTGAAAATACCGGTACTGTCTGACAATCCGCTGGCACCGACGATCAGCCCAGCGACAATCCAGCCAAAGGTGCCGAACGCCCGCACCACAGGAAAGGCTTTTTCGCTGTTGCTCAGGCTATAAAACGCCACGTTGTTGCTGAGAGCGATAGTCGGCATATAACACAACATATAACCGAAAATGATCCACAACAGGCCGCTCTGTCCACTGCTGAAGAAGCCGGGCATCAGCCACAACAACCCGGCACCGATCAGATGCAGCACCCCCAGCACCTTCTGCGATGCGAAGAAGCGATCGACCAGCATGCCCAGCACAAACGGTGACAGAATCGAAGCGATCGGCCCGGTCGAGTAAGCATCGCCGATGATCGCCGCCAGGCCGAACTTACCCATCACTACGCCGAGCGTGACGTACCACGCCCCCCAAACAAAGAACTGCAGAAACATCATCAGTGCCAACCGCGGCACCACCCATTTGAATGTGACGCTTTTGGTCCCCAGGACCGCGCTGTCAGTTTGCATAATTCCCCCATTGGTCTTGTTGTGGTGTTGTCTAACCGCTTTCCGGCAGGAAGGACGGCATAACCACACCGCCGGGTTGTAGCGCACGGCCTTTCACCTGCGCCAAATGCAATTCACAAATCCGCCCGCCCCACTGCAACAGCACCTGGCTGAGGGCGGAACGTTGCGCCGGTACCAGCACCACAGGCGTGGTACCGCGATGGTGGCGATCCAGCATCCAACCGATCAACTCCAGGGCAATCTCTTCGCTGTGGCTACAGCCCGGCCCCAACAGGCGGGAAGCCGGATGCGCCACCGAAGCCAGATAACCGCCCATGCTGCCGTCAAGTTCCCACACGGCAGTGCGCCATAGCCCGCTGGCGTCATTGAGGAAGTAGTCAATATCGCGCCGACGTTCGATGCCCAACAGCATTCGTTCCAACTGCAGGATGCCGGGCAGATCATCTGGCTGGGCGGCGCGCACTCTGCCGCGCGTCAGACTGGGGAAGGAAAATCCCTCTACCGGCACCGGGATCGCCATATCCTGATAAATCGCATAGGGCGTGAAGCCGGCACGGTGGTACAACGCGTAGGAGTCCAGATTTAACGCGCTGGAAATCAGGCGTATAGGTAGCGATCCCGCCAGTTCGTCGGCTTTCGCCATCAGCTGCACGGCGATACCACGACCAAAGTAGTCGGGATGTACATTCATGATGCCCAGCCCGAGATGAGTTTCACGCGGGTGAAAGAAGCAGGAACCGCACAGCACGCCCTGTTCATCGTGCGCAACCCAGTGCTGTCCGGTATCCAGATGGCGATAGACGTCAACAAACAGCCCGCAGCTGGTCGGTGCTGCGGAAAAGATGGCGCCCATGCCGTGGCGTTGATACCAGGCATTGGTCGACAGATGAATCAGTTGTGCGACCGCCTGGCGATCACTGTTTTCCGCTACTCTCAGTTGCACCTGCATCCGCCCCCTCTTTTCAGATTATGGGTTCAGCGAAATAACGTGAAATCGCAAAATGTAATCGATTTCATTTTCACCATGAGCAAAATGTAATCGATTTCTTTTTTTCGGCAACCTGATTAATCTGTTGAAAGGGGCTGATAAGATGAATTTGTAACCCACATCACAATCCTGAGGCCAGGCGCAGACTTTTTGCCGCGCTTGGGCATATTGTGCGGGGCAATTGGGCAGAAGGAACAGCAAACCATGTCGATCGAAAAGGTGGCGAAACTCGCCGGCGTCTCTGCCGCGACGGTCTCACGGGTATTGAACGGCCAGCAAATCGTCAAACCGGCCACTCGCGACAAGGTACTGGCGGCGATCCGCGCATGCGACTACCAACCCAACCTGCTGGCGCGTCAGCTACGCACTTCGCGTAGCCGTATGCTGCTGGTACTGGTTTCCAGTATCACCAATCCTTTTTGTTCCCTGGTAGTACGCGGTATCGAAGAAGAAGCCGAACGCCACGGCTACCACATTTTGCTGTGCAACTCCGAATCCAATCCAACCCGGGAGTCCGCCTATCTCAGCCTGCTGAGCGGTAAAGTGGTCGACGGCGTGATTACCATGGACGCCGTCAGTTGCCTGCCCGGCCTGACCGCAATGATTGGCGATTTTCCCTGGGTACAATGCGGCGAAGGCGATCCCGAGTTCCGTGCCTCTTCAGTCACCATCGACAACCATCAGGCGGCGAGGGCCGGCGTGCGTTATTTAGCTGCACGGGGCCGACGACGTATTGCCCTGATCAACAGCGACATGCGCTATCTCTACTCGCAGCAGCGAGAGCAAGGTTATCGACAGGCGCTGGCCGAAGCCGGATTCGACTATTGTCAGGTGGAATACGTCGAGGGGTTGGAATATGCCGCCGGTGCGTTGGCCATGGCTCGCCTGCTGGATGCCGGGCCGCGACCGGATGCGGTATTCACCATCTCCGACGTGATCGCCGGTGGGGCGATGAGCACCCTGCACCAACAGGGATTGCGCATTCCCGAAGATGTCGCGGTAATGGGCTTTGACGGCGTGCCATTCGGGGCCGTCACCACGCCACCGCTGACCACCGTCGAACAACCGATGCACCAGTTCGGCGTGCGCAGCGTGCAGTTGCTGCTGGAAAAAATCAAAAATCCGCAACAACCACCGCGCAATGAAGTGCTTGAGTGGCGGCTGGTTGAGCGTGGCTCAGCCTGATTACAAGCTCAATTCCCCACGCAAAAACGTGTGTGCATAGCCGCCAATCAAGGTGCGATCGCCCTTCAGCTCACAGAACAACTCGCCGCCGCGCGCCGAAATCTGCCGGGCGTGCAGCTGATGGCGACCAAGACGTGCGCTCCAGTAGGGCATCAGCGTGCAGTGTGCGGAGCCGGTCACCGGATCTTCGCCGCCGTCGAGGGTAAAATAACGCGAGACAAAATCCGCCGTCTCACCCGGAGCACTGACAATCACGGCCCGGCCAACCAGGGCAATCAGTGCCGGGATATCCGGTTGTAATGCCCTGACCTGCGCTTCGTTTTCCAATACCACCAACAGCGCATTGGCCTGCCACACTTCCTGCGGATTAGCCCCCAGCAGCGCCGCCAACCCTTCAGGCTCCACAACCTTCTGCGGCGGCCGGGACGGGAAATCCAGGACCAGGCGTTCGCCATCTTCGGCGTCGCGTTTAACGTACAAGTCGCCGCTCGCCGAGCGGAAACGAATATCCTGCAGCGCCGGATTCACCACGCTGAACATTACGTGTGCCGCCGCCAGCGTGCCATGACCGCACAAATCGACCTCTCGCTGGGGAGTAAACCAACGGATGGCCGACATATCGCCATCGTCCCAGACAAAGCTGGTTTCCGGCAGGCTCAGTTCATTGGCGATGGCCTGCATCTCCGCAGCCGACAACGGCTGCTTTAACAGGCAGACGCCGGCCGGATTGCCCCGAAACCCTTTACCGGTGAAGGCCGCAATATGGAAGTAATTTTCTGCCATCCGCAATTCCTTAATGCCAGATGAGTAACACACAGGCCGCGGTGAGCAACCCCATAGAAACGTTAAAAATGATCCAGGCCTTTTTGCTGCGCAGCAGTCGGCCAATCACCGTGCCAAATCCCAACCAAATCACGCCGGCAATGATGTTCACCACGAATATGCCCAGTGAGATCGCCAGAATCGAGGCGTTGTATTGAGCACCCGCCAGGCTGAAGCTGGCCACCGCCCCCAGCGCCATCAGCCAGGCCTTGGGATTAAGGAACTGTAGCAGCCAACCCTGGTAGAGCCGTATCGGTTTGGGCGGTGCCACGTCGGTTTCCAGCTTTTCATAAGCGGCGGTAGCCACTTTCCATGCCAGCCACAGCAGATACAGGCTACCGAGAATTTTCAGCACCAGATGCAGCGCCGGATAAACCAGAATCAGGCTGCCAACGCCGAACGCCACCAGCAGCAAAATGCTTTGCATGCCGAGCATGATGCCAATCATCAGCAACAGTGAACGCATAAAGCCAAAGTTGGCACCGGAAGTGGTCAGTAACATATTGTTGGGGCCAGGTGTGATCGCGGCCACCCACAGAAAACCTAACATCGAAAGAAATAAACTCGCATCCATCAGGCGGGCGCTCCTCACCCAGGTCATTTTTTGCAGTATTATTGTTAACTCAGGCTAGTGAAGCTAACAGCGCACTAATCATCCCACAATAGTTGCCAATAAGAATTTTACTCAGGTTATGCATGAATCCTTTCGCCCTTTGACCGGGGCCAGTAATCCACACCTGCAAACGCTGCTGCCACGGCTGGTGCGCCGCCGCGTGCAGTTGAAACCCCACTGGCAACGGCTGGAACTGCCCGACGGCGACTTTGTCGATCTCGCCTGGAGCGAAGATCCGGCTCAGGCCAGCGGCAAGCCGCGAGTGGTGCTGTTCCACGGCCTGGAAGGCAACTTCTACAGCCCCTATGCCCATGGCCAACTTAATGCCTGGCGTGAAAAGGGCTGGCTCGGGGTGGTAATGCATTTTCGCGGTTGCAGCGGTGTGCCGAACCGCAAGCAGCGCATCTACCATTCCGGTGAAACGGAAGATGCACGCTTCTTCCTCCAGTGGCTGCGTGCTACCTACGGAGAAGCCCCCACCGCTGCCGTTGGCGTTTCGCTCGGCGGCAACATGCTGGCCTGTTATCTGGCACAACAGGGCGCCGACAGCCTGCTGCAGGCGGCGGTGGTGGTTTCTGCGCCACTGATGCTGGAGCCCTGTTCGTGGCGGATGGACCAAGGCTTCTCGCGGGTCTATCAGCACTACCTGCTCGGGCAGTTGAAACAAAACGCCACCCGCAAACTGCTGCACTATCCTGATACGCTGCCGCTCAAACTGCCGCAGCTCAAGGCATTGCGTCGGATCCGCGACTTTGATGATGCCATTACCTCGCGCATCCATGGCTTTAGCGACGCCACCGATTATTACCGCCGTTGCAGCGCCCTGCCGTTGTTACCGTCGATCCAAACGCCGCTGTTGATCATCCATGCCAAGGACGATCCTTTTATGACCGACGAAGTGATCCCCGAAACCGCCACGCTGCCGCACAATATTGAATATCAATTGACCGAGTTTGGCGGTCACGTCGGTTTTGTCGGCGGCACATTGAAAAAACCCCATATGTGGCTGGAATACCGTATTCCATCCTGGCTTGCCCCTTACCTGGAAACAACCAAGTGATCATCCCCTGGAAAGAACTGGAAACCGAGACCCTCAATAGCCTGATCGAGTCCTTTGTGCTGCGCGAAGGTACCGACTACGGCGAGCATGAACGTTCGCTGGAACAGAAAGTGGAAGACGTGCGCCGCCAGCTGAAAAACGGCGAGGTGCTGCTGGTGTGGTCGGAACTGCATGAGACCATCAACATCATGCCGCGCGGGCAGTTCCGCGCCGGACAAGAAGAAATTTAGTGCTTATCGGTTCTATGACTGACGGAAAAAATCAGGTAACAATGAGGGATTGCAAACCAACGCGCGGAATTTTGCCCTTGGCGAAAGGGCGTCAAACAGACCAATAATGATATCTGACGCCTGCGCATTAAACACGGAGTGACCCATCACCATGTCCGCCAAACATCCCGTTATCGCAGTGACCGGCTCCAGCGGCGCCGGCACCACCACCACCAGCGTGGCGTTCCGTAAAATCTTTCAGCAGTTGAACATCCGCGCCGCGGAGCTGGAAGGCGACAGTTTCCATCGCTATACCCGGCCGGAAATGGACGCGGCGATCCGCAAAGCGCGCGATCTTGGCCGTCATATCAGCTATTTCGGCCCCGAGGCCAACGACTTTGGCCTGCTGCAACAAAGCTTTAGCGAATACGGCACCAACGGCACCGGCCGTTCACGCAAGTACCTGCACACCTACGATGAAGCGGTGCCCTATAACCAGGTACCTGGTACCTTTACCCCGTGGGAAGCCTTATCGGCACCGACCGACGTGCTGTTTTATGAAGGGCTGCACGGCGGCGTAGTGACCGAGCACAACGACGTGGCCAAGCATGTCGATTTGCTGGTCGGCGTGGTGCCTATCGTTAACCTGGAATGGATCCAAAAGTTAATCCGCGATACCGGCGAGCGCGGCCACTCTCGTGAAGCGGTGATGGATTCGGTGGTACGTTCGATGGAAGACTACATCAACTACATCACGCCGCAGTTTTCCCGCACCCATATCAACTTCCAGCGGGTGCCGACGGTAGATACCTCCAACCCGTTCGCCGCCAAGGCGATCCCCTCGCTGGACGAGAGCTTTGTGGTGATCCACTTCCGCGGCCTGGATCAGATCGATTTCCCTTATCTGCTGGCGATGCTGCAGGGTTCTTTTATCTCGCATATCAATACGCTGGTGGTGCCGGGCGGCAAAATGGGGCTGGCGATGGAGTTGATTATGGCGCCGCTGGTGCAGCAACTGCTGGAAGGCAAAAAAATCGAATAGCTTACCGGAGCGCGGCAACAAGCCGCGCTCCTTTATCCGTCAGGACACTGCGCGGATCTCAAAGCTGTGGGTCACGCTGGCGGCCTTGCTCAGCATCAATGACACCGAACAGTATTTCTCGGCGGAAAGATTCACCGCGCGCTCGACAATTTTGTCACTTAAATCTTTACCGGTGACGATGAAATGCAGGTTGATATGGGTAAACAGTCGTGGCGCCTCCTCACGCCGCTCGGAGGTTAATTTCACCTCGCAGTCGCGCACGTCGTTACGTCCTTTTTGCAGGATCGACACCACATCTATCGCGCTGCAACCTCCCACCGACATCAGTACCATTTCCATTGGGCTGGGGGCTTTATCCCCGGCGTTGCCGTCCATCAGCACCTGATGGCCAGACGCGGACTCGCCCAGAAACGTCAACCCTTCCACCCACTTAACTCTTGCCTGCATACTGGTCACTCCGGTTAATTTCTTAAAATCAGACTACGCTTTCGCATAGAAACTGGCAACGGAACCTGATGCTAATCATGCTGAAGCGAGACAACACAAGACACCCGCCTCACTCTGTGCTACAAACAGAGCCGCAATAAATCTTTCCGGGACACTGATTTCAGGGAAACTCCCAGGGAAAGGCTCCTTTACCGGTATGTTAACAGAATGTAGCTTGCAGCTCTCCCGGCAAGTTAATATGCTAGGGCGACAGCGTATATTTATGACACGCCTCAAAACCTGCTGCCAGCCACCATTAAAAGAACGGCGACAGCACGTTTTACAGGGAACTCTGACCCCTGTGACACAAGGCAGCGATAACAACAGAGGATAACAGCGAATGGTTCTCGGCAAACCGCAAACAGACCCTACTCTCGAATGGTTCCTGTCTCATTGCCATATCCACAAATATCCATCCAAAAGTACGCTGATTCACCAAGGTGAAAAGGCCGAAACGCTTTACTACATCGTCAAAGGCTCCGTCGCGGTGCTGATTAAGGATGAAGAAGGTAAAGAGATGATCCTGTCCTACCTTAACCAGGGGGATTTCATCGGCGAGCTTGGATTATTTGAAGAAGGTCAGGAGCGTAGCGCCTGGGTTAGGGCGAAAACCGCCTGTGAAGTGGCTGAAATTTCCTATAAGAAATTCCGCCAGTTGATTCAGGTTAACCCGGACATCCTGATGCGCCTGTCAGCTCAGATGGCAAACCGTCTGCAGATCACATCTGAGAAAGTGGGTAACCTTGCTTTCCTGGACGTTACGGGTCGCATCGCGCAAACCCTGCTGAACCTGGCGAAACAGCCTGATGCCATGACCCACCCGGATGGTATGCAGATTAAAATTACCCGCCAGGAAATTGGCCAGATCGTCGGTTGCTCACGTGAAACCGTGGGTCGTATTCTGAAAATGCTGGAAGATCAAAACCTGATCTCCGCCCACGGCAAAACTATTGTCGTTTACGGCACGCGTTAATTACTGAAAAAACGGCGCGATGATTCGCGCCGTTTTTTTATGCCCCGAGTCATCATGTGGCGCCGACTGATCTACCACCCGGAAGTTAATTACGCACTGCGGCAAACGCTGGTGCTTTGCCTGCCGGTACTGCTTGGCCTGCTGATCGGCCAACTGCAATACGGCCTGTTATTTTCCCTGGTTCCCGCCTGCTGTAACATCGCCGGGCTGGACACGCCTCACAAACGTTTTTTCAAACGCCTGATCGTCGGCGGTTCACTGTTCGCACTCAGCAGTTTGTTACTGCAGCAAGCCCTGTTATGGCAGTTGCCGCTGCCGATACTGATGCTCGGCCTGGCGCTGCTGCTCGGCGTCAGCGGTGAAATCAGCCCGTTACACGCCCGTCTGCTGCCCGCTGCGCTGGTTGCCGCCATCTTCTCCCTCAGCATGGCCGGTTCAGTACCGCTTTGGCATGCGCCGCTGTTATATGTGGTCGGCACCGCCTGGTACGGGCTGTTCACCTGGTTCTGGTTCAAACTGTGGAAAGAGCAGCCGATGCGCGAGTCGCTCAATCAGCTCTATCTGGAGTTGGCGGACTACTTCGAGGCCAAATACTCACTGCTGACCCAGCATACCGATCCACAGACCGCGTTACCGCCGTTGTTGGTTCGTCAGCAAAAGGTGATGGATCTGATTACTCTGCTGTATCAACAGCTAAACTTTCTGCCGCACGCCAGTAACCTCGAGCAAAAACGTCTGCAACGAACCTTCCAGGTCGCGCTGGATTTGCAGGAACACATCACCGTCAGCCTGCACCTGCCGGAAGAGGTACAAAAACTGGTAGAACAGAGCCAGGCCGAAGCGATTATCCGCCGCAACGCACAGGTGATTGCCGGCCGGCTACGCACGGTGGCGCACGATATTCTCTACCACCAGCATTCGCAGCGCTTCAATATGGGCAATGAACTGGCAGCATTGGAAAAAGTGGCGGCACAGCACCCGGATAATCCGGTGGGTCAGTTCTGCTACTACCACTTCAGTCGCATCGCCCGTCTGCTACGTACCCAGCATCCACTCTACCGGCGTGACCTGATGGCCAATCAAAACCGCCTGCCGTTTTGGCCGGCGCTGGTCAGTTATCTGTCGTTCAAATCCAATGCCCTGCGTAATGCGGCACGATTAGGCGTCACGCTGGCGGCAGGCAGCAGCCTGGGGATGATTTTCAACCTGCCGAAGCCCTACTGGATCCTGCTCACTATCATGCTGGTAAGCCAGAATGGCTACAACGCCACCCGGGTGCGCATCCAGCACCGTGCGCTCGGAACCCTGGCCGGGCTGGTGATCGCCGCCGGTCTGCTGCAATTACAACTGCCCGAGGCCGAAACCCTGAGCGTGATGCTGGTGATTACGCTGCTGGCCTATATGGTGTCACGTAAAAATTACGGATTGGCGGTGATTGGTTTTACGGTGACGGCGGTCTATACCCTGCAATTACTGGCGCTGAACGGCACGAATTTCCTGGTGCCGCGTCTGATCGACACCCTGATTGGCTGCGTGCTGGTGTTCGGCAGTACCATTTGGCTGTGGCCTCAGTGGCAAAGCGGGCTGCTGCGCAAGAATGCCCATCAGGCGCTGGAGAACGATCAGCAGGCGTTACGTTTGTTGCTGGAAGAGCAAGAGCCGGATCCCACTGCACTGGCCTACGCACGCATGCAGGTCAATCAGGCGCACAACGCGTTATTCACCTCACTGAATCAGGCGATGCAGGAACCGGGGTTTGAATCGAACTATCTGGCGGATATGCGCCTGTGGGTGACGCACAGCCAGTTTATTGTCGAGCATCTGAATGCGATGACTATTCTGGCGCGCGAGCACTATATGCTGACGCCAAAACTGGCGGAGGAGTATCTGCAATCTTGCGAGATCGCGCTGCAGAGCTGTCAGCAACGGCTGGAGTACGACGGGCCGAGCAGTGGCAACAGCATTATGCAGCCGCCGGATTTGCACCCAGATATGCCGGTGACCGAAATGGAGCGCCACCTGCGGCGTATTCTTTCACACCTGAGCGTGATGCATACCATCTCGTCATTGGCCTGGAGCCAACGCCCACACCACGGCATCTGGCTGAAACGCAAACTGCGCGATCAATAAGGGCGCCGTCTGGCGCCCTTGTCATCAATGCAACGCATTACGCGTTAATCACGTCCTGCACCGCCAACTCAAACAGCGCCATCCCTTCGTCGATGTCCTGGGTCTCCACCACCAGCGAAGGGGCAAAGCGGATTACGTTTGGCCCGGCATTGAGGATCATCAGCCCACGTGCGGCGGCGGCGGTCAGAAAATCGCGCGCCTTACCCTGGTATTGCGGTGTTAATTCAGCACCAATCAGCAGGCCCATGCCGCGAATATCGCTGAAAATACCGTACTTATCGCCAATTTTCTTTAACGCCTGTACGTATAACCCATGACGCAACTCAATGCCGCTCAGCACTTCCGGCGTATTGATCACGTCCAGCGCCGCTTCCGCCACCGCGCAGGCCAGCGGATTGCCGCCGTAGGTGGTGCCGTGGGTACCCACCTGCATCACCGAGGCAATCTCTTCGGTGGTCAGCATGGCGCTGACCGGGAAACCGCCGCCAAGCGCTTTGGCCGTGGTGAGAATGTCCGGCGTCACGCCATAGTGCATATAGGCAAACAGTTTGCCGCTGCGCCCCATGCCGCTTTGCACTTCGTCGAATACCAGCAGTGCCTGGTGTTTGTCGCACAGTTCACGCACGCCCTTGAGGAATTCGGCATTAACCGGAGTAATGCCCCCTTCGCCCTGGATCGGCTCCATCACCACCGCACAGGTATGGTCGTCCATCACTGCTTTCACCGCAGCCAAATCGTTGAACGGCACGTGCACAATATCGGCCGGTTTTGGCCCAAAACCATCCGAATACTTGGCCTGCCCACCCACCGAGACGGTAAACAGCGTGCGCCCATGGAAAGCGTTATAAAACGCGATAATTTTGGTTTTATACGGACTGTGGCGGGTAATGGCGTAATGCCGAGCCAGCTTGAAGGCCGCTTCGTTGGCTTCCGCGCCGGAGTTGGCGAAAAACACCCGGTCGGCAAAGGTGGCGTTGATCAACTTGGTGGCCAGCCGCAGCGCCGGCTCGTTAGTAAAAACGTTGCTGGTATGCCACAGGGTTTCGCCCTGCTGTTTCAGCGCTTCGACCAGAGCCGGGTGACAGTGCCCTAACGCCGTCACCGCAATGCCGCCAGAGAAATCAATGTACTCTTTCCCTTGGCTGTCCCACACGCGGCTGCCTTTGCCCCTGACCGGAACAAACTGCGCGGGTGCATAAACAGGCAGGATAACCTGATCAAAGGTACTGCGGCTTACTGCGGTTTTTTCGGTCATTATGTGGCCCACCCTGAATATGACTCAGTCTTTTGGTTGCAATTGAGTGAAAATATAATCACAAAATATGCATAAAAAACCAATAAAGGGCAAACGCAAATCGTCTTCACGGTTAAAAAAAACCTAACCGACTAACTTTTAAGGAAATTATCCAACAGCTGGTGGCCCTGCTCGCTAAGGATGCTCTCCGGGTGGAACTGCACCCCTTCCAGCGCCAGTTGGCGGTGGCGGATCCCCATAATCTCATCGCGTACGCCGTCGCGCTCGCTCCAGGCCGTCACTTCAAAACAGTCCGGCAAAGTAGCGGCTTCAAGCACCAGCGAGTGGTAGCGGGTCACGGTCAGCGGGTTGTTCAGTCCGTGAAAAACACCACTGTCGAGATGGCGGATCGCCGAGGTCTTGCCATGCATCACCTCGCGGGCACGCACGACCTTGGCGCCAAAAGCCTGCCCCAGTGCCTGATGCCCCAGGCAAACACCGAGGATCGGCAGCCTGCCGGCAAAATGCCTAATGGCCGCCAGCGAGATACCGGCTTCGTTCGGGGTGCAAGGGCCAGGAGAGATCACCAAATGCTGCGGGGCCAGCCTTTCGATATCAGCCAGTTGCAGTTCGTCGTTACGCTTCACCAGCACTTCGGCGCCTAATTGGCAGAAGTACTGGTAAAGGTTATAGGTAAAAGAATCGTAGTTATCGATTAGCAGCAGCATAGGGGTTCCAACGGACAGCAGGGTAAGGGGCTCGCCCCGATTGATACCGGTGCATTATACAACGCCCCTGCAATGCTGCCGCCAGCGATAATTTCAGCTTACTTTTTACGGCCGCCCATAATCGAGCCCAGCACCCCACGCAGGATCTGGCGACCAAGGTCACGCGCCATGCTCTTGGCGGCGGTCTGGACGATGCCATCACGCTTACCACCGCGCGGGCCGGTTGAACCAAACAGGATATCGTTCAATCCGCCCATCAGGCCACCGCCCGCCTGCTGCTGCGCCTGCGGTTGCTGTGTCGGCTGGCCCGGTTGCGGTGTGCCGACGGTAGCAAAACCTTCCGACGACAACTTCTCATAAGCGGACTCGCGGTCAACCATATCCTCGTAGCGACCATACAGTGGCGACTTGTTGATCGCACTGTTCAGCCCTTCGGCCCCCAACATGCCCATCTTGGATTCCGGTGCGATCACCATCGCTCGCTCCACCACATTTGGCCGCCCTTTCTCATCCAGGAACGACACCAGCGCCTCGCCGACGCCCAGTTCGGTGATCGCCGTTTCGGCGTCGAAGGCCGGATTGGCTCGCATGGTTTGTGCCGCAGCCTTCACTGCCTTCTGGTCGCGAGGGGTAAAGGCACGCAACGCATGCTGCACGCGGTTGCCTAGCTGGCCCAGCACGCTGTCCGGGATATCCAGCGGGTTCTGGGTCACGAAGTAGATGCCGACGCCTTTGGAGCGGATCAGGCGCACCACCTGTTCAATTTTGGTCAGCAGTGCCGCAGGCGCATCGTTGAACAGCAGGTGTGCTTCATCAAAGAAGAACACCAGCTTCGGCTGTTCCGGGTCGCCCACCTCCGGCAGGTGTTCGAACAGTTCGGCCAGCAGCCACAGCAGGAATACTGAATACAGTTTCGGTTGGTTAATCAGTTTGTCCGCCGCCAGCAGGTTAATCACTCCGTGACCGTTGGCGTCGGTTTTCATCAGGTCATTGATATCGAGCATCGGCTCGCCGAAGAACTGGTTGGCCCCCTGCTCTTCCAGTGTTAACAGCCCGCGCTGGATAGCGCCCACCGAAGCCGAAGAAATATTGCCGTATTGGGTCTGGAACTGTTTGGCGTTGTCACCCACGTACTGCACCATGGCGCGCAGATCTTTCATGTCCAACAGCAGCAACGCGTTATCGTCGGCAATTTTGAACACCAACTGCAGCACGCCACTTTGTACTTCGTTCAGATCCAGCAAACGTCCCAGCAGCAGCGGTCCCAGGTCAGACACGGTAGCGCGGATCGGGTGACCCTTCTCTCCATAGATATCCCACGGAATAATGGTGCAGGCCATTGGCTGCCAGTCAGTGACGCCAATGGCCGTCAGGCGTGCCTGCAATTTTTCGGAGGGCACGGCTTCGGTGCCAATCCCCGACAGGTCGCCCTTCACGTCGGACAAAAATACCGGAATGCCGATACGCGAGAATTGCTCGGCCATTTTTTGCAGCGTCACGGTTTTACCGGTCCCGGTTGCACCGGTGATCAAACCATGGCGGTTGGCCAACGCGGGCAAGATAACCAGATCCTGTTCGGGTTTCCCGTCTTTCATCGCTTTGGCAATAATCCGTGCTTCACTCATTTTCTTTTCCTTGGACGCTGACGTGGCGCGAAAAGCGCCAGTGGATGTCAATAAAGCTATAAGCGTGGCGTAACCCCGTCAAGGACAAACAAAAAGGGCGTCATCAAGACGCCCACAAAGCCAAGAATTTCAGAATCGCCCTAACCACGCAGCCCCAGCTCTTCTTTCAGCGCTTTAAGGTAGCGACGGCTGACCGGTACCGGCTCGCCGACCGGCATGATCATTTCCGCCGCACCGTTGTCATCAAAGCGGATCTCGCGTACCAGTTCCAGGTTAACCAGATACTGGCGGTGACAGCGCACCAGCGGCGTTCGCATTTCCAGCGTGCGCAGTGTCAGCTCGGTGAAGCACTCCATGCCGTCATTGCGGACCACGAACACCCCACTCAACCGTGAACGGATAGCCACCACCTCATCAAAACGCAGCAAATAGATGCGACTGTGGCCGGTGCAGGGAATGTATTTCAGGTAGCCGGCGCTTTCGTCCAGCGCAGCGATATTCTGCTGCCCCCGTTGCTGCTGCAGGCGCTGCAACGTTTTGCTCAGCCGCTTCGGTTCCGCCGGCTTCAGCAGATAGTCAAACGCATGTTCTTCAAAGGCCTGCACCGCGTATTCGTCATAGGCGGTCAGAAAGACGATGTGCGGCATACGGTTGGGATCTAGCATGCCTACCATCTCCAGCCCGGTGATGCGCGGCATCTGGATATCCAAAAACACCACGTCCGGCTGCAGGCGATGGATCCCGCTAATGGCCTCTATCGCATTGGCGCATTCGCCGACAATAGAGATGCCATCTTCCGCCTCCAGCAAATGCCGCAGGTTATCGCGCGCGGAGGGTTCGTCATCGACAATCAGTACGTTTAACATCAGGCAGCCCTCGCCAAGGGGACATTGATTGTAATCCGGGTGAATGTTTGCGGCTCACAGGCTACCTGTACACCATAATCATCGCCGTAGCGTACGCGGATACGCTTATCCACCAGGTTCATCCCCAGCCCACTGTTGTTCGGCTGCGATTGGAATAATCCGGCATTGTCGGTCACCTGCAGCAACAGGCATTCCCCTTCGCGCCGCGCACCGATATCAATCCGCCCCACCCCCAACAGCTGCGAAGTGCCATGCTTAATGGCATTCTCCACGATCGGCTGCAGTGAAAATGCCGGCAACCGTACTGCCAACAGGTCTTGCGGCAATGAAACCACGACTTCCAGCCGATCGGCAAAACGCGCCAGTTCGATTTGCAGGTAGGCATTCACATGCTCGAGTTCGTCCGCCAGGCTGACCTCATCGCCGGAACGCTTGAGGTTCTTGCGGAAAAAGGTCGAAAGTGACTGCACCAGCTCACAGGCCCGGTCGCCGTCACGGCGGATCACCGCTACCAGCGTATTCAGGGCATTAAACAGAAAGTGCGGATTGACCTGCGCATGCAGTAATTTGATTTCTGACTGCGCCAGCAGCTGTTTATGGCGCTCATACTGGCCGGCCATAATCTGCGCGGATAACAGGCTGGCGATACCTTCCCCCAGCGTACGGTTGATGGTGCTGAACAACCGGCTCTTCGGTTCATACAGTTTGATGGTGCCGATCACCCGCTGATTCTCACCGCGCAGCGGGATCACCAGTGTCGAACCCAGTTTGCAACCGGGGTTAATCGAGCAGCTGTAGGAGTGCTCATTGCCGTCGGCGTAGACCACTTCGTTGTTGTCGATTGCACGGTGCGAGTGCTTTGATGAAATCGGCGTGCCCGGCAGGTGGTGGTCGTCACCGATGCCGATAAACGCCAGCAATTTATCGCGGTCGGTTATCGCTACGGCACCGATACCCAGCTCCTGATAGATCACCCGCGCCACCTTCATGCTGTTTTCCTGATCAAACCCCTGTCGCAAGATCCCTTCGGTACGTTCGGCAATCTTCAGCGCCTTGGCGGAAAACGCACCGGTGTATTTCTCGAACATCGCTCGCCTGTCCAGCAGGATTTGCATGAACATCGCGGCCCCCACCGTATTGGCGATCAACATCGGCAAAGCGATATGTTCCACCAGCCGCAGCGCCTCGTCGAACGGCCGCGCAATCGCCAGGATAATCACCATTTGCAGCACTTCGGTCACCAGCGCGACCCCGGCGACAAACAGCGGATTAAACAGCAGGTCGATACGCCGGTGACGCATGGCGATGCTATGCACCAGCCCGCCTACCAGCCCTTCCGCCACGGTTGATACCGCACAGGCGATATCGGTCATGCCCCCCAGGGTATAACGGTGCAGGCCACCGGTCAGCCCCACCAGCAGCCCGACCGAAGGCCCACCCAGCAGGCCGCCCAATACGGCGCCGATAGCGCGGGTGTTGGCAATGGAACCTTCGACATGCAGACCGAAATAGGTGCCCATGATGCAGAACACCGAGAAAATGACGTAGCACAATAGCTTGTGCGGCAGGCGAATGGTCACCTGCGTCAGCGGAATGAATAACGGGGTTTTGCTCAGTAAATAAGCAATGACAAGATAAACGCACATCTGCTGCAACAGCAGCAGAACCTGGCTAAATTCAAACATGGCAGCAGCTCATCCCTTAACAAAACAGATGCAGAACGCCGGGTTTCCGGTCTGGTTATAAGCTGGCGATTAAAGCATGTGGAGGGGGAAAAAACAGTGATGCAGGCAAGGCTTCCGGGGAAAGCAACGCAGCCGGCCCACCTGGGGCCGGCGCAAAATCATTATGGCAGCACTTTTGCTGACAGGATGACGATAGGTTTGCTCGGAACATTCTGGTACGGACCGACGTTGCCAGTCGGTGCCTGGGAGATTTTATCTACCACGTCCATCCCTTTGACCACTTTGCCGAATACCGCATAGCCGAAATCGCGCTGGCCGTGATCCAGGAAGGCGTTATCTGCCACGTTGAGGAAAAACTGGCTGGTGGCACTGTCTTTGTCAGCGGTACGCGCCATCGAAATGGTGCCGCGCAGGTTGCGCAGGCCGTTATCCGCTTCGTTCTTGATCGGTGCCTGGGTGGATTTTTGCTGCATATCAGCAGTAAAGCCACCGCCCTGAACCATAAAGCCCGGGATCACACGGTGGAAAATGGTGTTGTTGTAATAGCCGCTGTTCACGTAGTCGACGAAGTTCTTGGTGGAAACCGGAGCCTTCTGACTGTCGAGCGCCAATTCGATATTCCCAGCCGAGGTAGTCAGCATGACATGAGTTTCACCGGCGGCGAGCGCGGCAGGTGCCATTGCTGTCAGGGAACACAGCGCAACGAAGGTCACTAAAGTACGTTTGAACATTAACGGGTCCTTTCTCTAAGAGACAAACAACGGAAAAGCGCATTGATTCTAAAGAGCTGCACCTGCGAGTGCCAGCCATTTACCTATATTTACTTAATAGTGGGACTTATCTCAGTCAGCCCCGGATTTTACTGCCAAAAGTATGATCGCCTTAGACCTTTTTGCCAACTGCATCACGCATTTTTTGCCCTTTTTACGCCTTGGTCGTTTTTTGCGACACAACTCCCGGTTTCATTTTTCATTCCCGTTACTCTAGATAAATGAGAGCGCTCTCATTTTGGCGCAACGATAAGAATAATGAATGTCCGCCGGCACCACCGCCGTGCAATACAGGAGAAATAATGTGAGTGAATTGATGACTGAAACTGAAATCAGCCCCGATTTTGAAAGCACCATCATGGAGCTGCTGGTGTTCTCCGGTGGCGCCCGCAGCAGTGCGCTGATGGCGCTGCAACAAGCGCGTGCCGGCGACTTTGAAGCTTCAGCCAAACACATGGCCGAATCCAAACAGTCGGTAAAAAAGGCCCATCTGATCCAGACCCAGTTGATCGGCCTGGACGAAGGCTGCGGCAAACTGACCATCAACCTGATTACCGTTCATGCCCAGGACCATCTGATGAACGCCATGGTGATCCAGGATCTGGCGGATGACATGATTGAGCTTTACCGCCGTCAGGCCAAAATGGAGATTCGTGCATGAAATCGTTAAAAATCGCCGTCATCGGCGGCGGCAGCAGCTACACGCCAGAATTGGTCGATGGCTTGATCCAGCGTATCGAAGAACTGCCGGTCACCGAACTGGCGCTGGTTGACGTTGAGCCTGGCCGCGAAAAGGTCGAGATTATTGCCGCTCTGACCGAACGCATGCTGGCGCGCCACGGGCTGGAGCAGGTAAAGGTCAGCGTGCATTTCGAACTGGATGAGGCCATTCGCGACGCCAATTTCGTCCTGACCCAGTTCCGCGTGGGTCAGTTGCCGGCACGCGCCGCCGACGAGCGCCTGGGGCTGAAATACGATTTAATCGGCCAGGAAACCACCGGCGTTGGCGGCTTCGCCAAGGCATTGCGCACCATTCCGGTGATGCTGGATATTGCACGCCGGGTGGAAAAACTGGCGCCTGACGCCTGGATCATCAACTTCACCAACCCGGCCGGCATCGTCACCGAAGCGGTCTCCCGCTACACCAAAGCGAAAATCATCGGCCTGTGCAACGTGCCGATCAGCATGCATCACATGATTGCCAACATGCTGAAAGTCCCTTCGCAAGAGGTGCAATTGCAGTTCGCCGGGCTGAACCACATGGTGTGGGTACATCAGGTGCTGCAAAACGGGCATGACGTCACCGGCAAGGTGATCGACATGTTGTGCGACGGTGCCGCGCTGACCATGAACAACATCAAGGAAGAACCTTGGCAGCCAGACTTCCTGCGCGCCGTCGGGGCGATCCCTTGCCCCTATCACCGCTATTTCTACCAAACCAAAGAAATGCTGGCCGAGGAAATTGCCGCAGCAGCCGAACGCGGTACCCGCGCCGAGCAGGTGATGAAGGTGGAGAAAGAGCTGTTTGAGCTGTATGCCGATCCACATCTCGACAGCAAACCGGAGCAGTTAAGTTTCCGCGGTGGATCATATTATTCGGAAGTGGCGCTGGAGCTAATTCGTGCGATCCATAATAATCTCGGTACGCAATTAGTCGTTAATACCGCAAACCGTGGCGCTATTCGCGGTTTACCGGACGACGCGGTGATAGAAACCAACTGTATCGTCGATGCTCAGGGTGCTCATCCGCTGACCTTCGGCACGCTGCCGGATTCCATGCATGCGCTGACCCAACAGGTGAAAGCCTATGAGCGCCTGACCATCGAAGCCGCAGTGCACGGCGATCGCCGCAGTGGCCTGCTGGCGTTGGTCACCAACCCGTTGGTCGGCAATGCCAATGTGGCGCAGCCGCTGTTGGATGAAGTGCTGGCGGTAAACGCGCCTTATTTGCCTCAGTTTAAATAACCGTCGGGCCAACCGCGGTTGCTGATACATTGCTATACCTAGTATACAGGGGTCGCTGAGTCGGCCCCATTTTTGTCGTAATCAGGAGTCGGATGATGGTGACACTGGAAGATGTCGCAGCCCTGGCGGGCGTGTCCCGCGCCACCGTGTCACGCGTAGTGAATGGCGATACCAACGTTAAGGGGCAAACCCGCGAGAAGGTTGAAAAGGCGGTGGCCCAACTTGGCTACACTCCCAACCCGGCCGCCCGTGCGCTGGCCTCCAGCCACAGCAATACCCTGGGGTTGGTCACTACCTCCTATCGCGGCGGTTTCTTCGGCGCACTGATGGACTTTGTGCAAACCGAAGCCGAATCCCACGGCAAGCAATTGCTGGTGACCCAGGGGCGTAACAGTGCGGAAAACGAATGGCAGGCGATCCAGCGGCTGTTCAATCTGCGCTGCGATGGTGTGATCCTGCACGTCCGTTTCCTCAGCGATGACCAATTGCGCCAACTGGCAGCGGAGCAACGCCGCTTTGTGCTGCTCGATCGCCTGGTGCCCGGCCTGGAAGCGCACTGCGTCACTTTCGATCACCAGTACGCCAGCCGCATGGCAACACAACAATTGATTGATGCCGGCCACCGCCACATCGCCTGTATCAGCGGCCCGCGCGACCGCCCTTCCAGTCTCTTGCGGCTGCAGGGTTTTGAACAGGCCATGCAGGCAGCGCATATCAAGCCGGTCGCCTGCGCCGAAGGGCTTTACGATCTGGAGAGCGGTTATCGCTGCGCCGATCAACTGCTGAAAATGAAAACCCTGCCCACCGCCATCTATTGCTGCAATGAAGAAATGGCTATCGGCGCACTGCTGGCCGTCAACGAACACCGCCTGCGGGTGCCGCAAGATATCTCGCTTATCTGTTACGACAGCGGCGAACGCGCCCCCTTTGTCCGCCCAGCGCTGACCAGCGTGCATTTCCCGATTAGCGAAATGGCGCAATATGCCGCACGCCTGCTGATTGACCCGGCCACGCCACCGGTTAGCTTTGCGCCGATAGTCATCAGCCGCGACTCGATCGTGACGGCGAGCAAATAGATCACAAAAATATTTCAGAACTACTCATTGATTGCATCAAAAAGTAGATAGGCATCACAAAAACTCCCGTTGTCTGTGCTAGGATCCGCTCCCTGGTGGCCTGATCGGGACTTTTTTCTGCATTTGCCAGGAAAAGCCAGCGGCCTTATGCCAGTTTTAAACTCTTTATAGACTTAATCAGGCCTAAATAATGAATGATAGCAACCGTCTACGGCTTACCTGGATCAGCTACTTTTCTTACGCGCTGACCGGTGCTTTAGTTATCGTCACAGGGATGGTGATGGGGAACATTGCAGAGTACTTTAATCTGCCGGTTTCCAGCATGAGCAATACTTTCACCTTCCTTAACGCCGGTATTTTGATTTCGATCTTCCTCAATGCCTGGCTGATGGAAATTATCCCGCTTAAACGTCAACTGATGTTTGGCTTTGTGCTGATGGTACTGGCTATTGCCGGGCTGATGCTCGGTAAAAGCTTGACCATGTTCTCGTTGTGCATGTTTATCCTTGGCGTGGTCAGCGGTATCACCATGTCGATAGGCACCTTCCTGATCACCCATATGTATGCCGGCCGCCAACGCGGTTCACGCCTGCTGTTCACTGACTCCTTCTTCAGCATGGCCGGGATGATCTTCCCGATTGTCGCCGCGATGCTGTTGGCGCGTCAGATCGGCTGGTACTGGGTGTACGCCTGCATCGGCCTGCTGTATGTAGGTATCTTTGTGCTGACCCTGTTCTCCGAGTTCCCGGTACTGGGCAACAAGGGCGCCGACGCCGGCCAGCCGGTAGTGAAAGAAAAATGGGGTATCGGCGTGCTGTTCCTGTCGATCGCCGCACTGTGCTACATCCTCGGCCAGCTTGGCTTCATTCAGTGGGTGCCGGAATACGCCACCAAGTCGTTCGGGATGGATATCAGCCAGGCCGGTAAGCTGGTGAGCGATTTCTGGACCTCGTACATGATCGGCATGTGGGTATTCAGCTTTATCCTGCGCTTCTTCGATTTGCAGCGCATCGTCACTATCCTGGCCGCATTGGCGACCGGTGCGATGTACCTGTTCGTCAGCACCGATAACCCGGAACACCTGAGCTACTACATTATGGCTCTGGGCTTCGTTTCCAGCGCGATCTACACCACCCTGATCACTCTGGGCTCGCTGCAGACCAAGGTTTCCTCACCGAAACTGGTTAACTTCATCCTGACCTGCGGCACCATCGGCACCATGCTGACCTTCGTGGTTACCGGCCCGATCGTAGCCAAAGGCGGCGCACACGCGGCGCTGACTACCGCCAATGGTCTGTACCTGGCGGTGTTCGTGATGTGTCTGCTGCTCGGTTTCGTAACCAAGCACCGCAGCCACGGTCACGTGACCCACTGATCTGCTAGCGCGATGTAACACGCGCTTTTACCAAGAGATCAAAATCCGGTGAGCCCCCTCACCGGATTTTTTATATGTGTTGGCGGACAAAATGAGTCCGGGCCCATAAGCGATTTGCCAGTTGTCATCATGACCTCAACTAATTAAAAAGACTTTTAATGAGCGCTCGTGTTATTAAAGGGTTGTTTAATAACGTTCAGCCTTATTAAAGGAGAGTTTAATGAAGCGCACATCTGGCCGATTTATGACAACCCAGAGTCATCATGAAACCGTTAATGCCTTTGTGCCTGTGCCTTTACCGCCATCTGCTCCTGTCCTTGATTCCCAAGCCTATCAACAACTCAATGCCCGAGCTGAACTTGCGTTGGCCAGACTATCAGGTATGGCTGGCCTGGTGACATCGGGGGAGTGGCTCATCTACAGTGCAATACGGCGAGAAGCATTACTCACCTCTCAGCTTGAAGGGACTCAGGCGACGCTGACAGATGTTTTTGATGAAGAAGCCGGATTGTCTGTAACCAATGCGAATGATGTCGAGGAAGTCACCCGGTATCTGCAGGCATTCAGGTTTGTCCGCGAGCAGATACTCTCTCCGACGGGATTACCTGTATCGGTCCGCTTACTCACAGAGGCCCACAAAGTTCTCCTGGATGGCATTCGGGGTACCAATAAGCAGCCAGGCAGTGTACGAACCAGTCAGAACTGGATTGGCGGTACGCGACCAGGTAATGCGGCGTATGTTCCACCACCACCAGAGCATGTCACCCGTTTACTGGCAGATCTTGAGATTTTTATACACGATGAAGCACCTACCTTGCCCCCGCTGGTGAGGATAGCTTTGGTGCACGCCCAGTTCGAAACCATTCACCCTTTTCTTGATGGAAATGGCCGTATAGGTCGTTTGCTGATCGCCATGTTACTTGAGACATGGAAACTTTTGCCTGAGCCATTATTGTATCTGTCAGGGTATCTGAAAGCTCATCAGGCTGAGTACTACCGTTGTTTATCTGAAATCAGGAGCAATGGGGACTGGGAATCGTGGGTGGCTTTCTTTCTTGAAGGGGTTGAAATAGCGGCAGAGGAAGCACAACGAAGCATCATTCAGATAGCTTCGTTGATCGCAACTGACAGGAAAAAAATTCTCGCTACTACATCAAGTACATTACAAACGCTGCGCCTTTTTGAGTTATTACCCACCATGCCGAAATTGACTGTGGAACGCGCTCAGGCGGAGTTAGCCGTCTCCTTCCCTACTGCCAGCGCCGCCGTCAAAGCGCTGGAAAATGCAGGGATCCTGATGGAAACGACAGGCCGGCTAAGAGGCAAAAGCTACGTCTATCAGGCCTATGTAGATGTATTGCGCAATGATTAACAACAATGTGTGATAGAGCATTGGTAACCAAAGAAAATTGGTCGGCAGCCCGCTCTTAACGCCGGAAATCCACCTTCTCATCCTGCGCCAGATACAGCGTGGTTTCTGCCGGCAGGGTTTCGGCAATTACCGTGCCCTGACGTATCGAGTAACGCACCGGCGTCTGTCGGCGCACAGCATCAAAGCCGCTATCGGCCGGTAATATCACCAAATTGGCGCTGTTGCCAGCCTTCAAGCCATAGTCGGTCAGGTTCAGAGTACGTGCACTGTGGCTGGTGATCAGTTTCAGCCCGTCGTCGATCTGGCCATATCCCATCAGTTGGCACACGTGCAGCCCCATATGCAGCACCTGCAGCATATTGGCAGTGCCCAGCGGGTACCAGGGATCGAACACATCATCATGGCCGAAGCAGACGTTAATTTCCGCCTCCAGCATCTCCTTCACCCGGGTGATGCCGCGCCGTTTCGGGTAGCTGTCGAAGCGCCCCTGCAGGTGAATATTGACCAGGGGGTTGGCGACAAAGTTGATGCCGGACATTTTCAGCAGGCGGAACAGCCGTGAAGTGTAAGCCCCATTGTAGGAATGCATCGCCGTGGTGTGGCTGGCGGTGACCCTGGCGCCCATATCCAGCTTCAGCGCCAACGCCGCCACGGTTTCGACAAAGCGCGACTGTTCGTCGTCTATCTCATCACAGTGAACATCCACCAGCCGATCGTATTTCTGCGCCAGGGCGAATGCCTTGTGCAGGGACTCCACGCCGTACTCGCGCGTAAACTCAAAGTGCGGAATGGCTCCTACCACATCGGCCCCCAGCCGCAGCGCCTCTTCCAACAGCGCCTCGCCGTTGGGATAAGACATAATGCCTTCCTGTGGAAAAGCGACGATTTGCAGCGTGACCCAGGGTGCGACTTCCTGTTTCACTTCCAGCATCGCGCGTAGCGCGGTCAGGGTCGGGTCAGAAACGTCAACGTGGGTACGCACGTACTGTACGCCGTTGGCGATCTGCCATTTCAGCGTCTGCCAGGCGCGCTGTTTGACGTCCTCGTGGGTCAGAAGCGCCTTGCGCTCGGCCCAGCGCTCAATGCCTTCAAACAGGGTGCCTGACTGGTTCCAGGCCGGTTGCCCGGCGGTCTGGGTGGTATCCAGATGGATATGCGGTTCGACAAACGCCGGCAGCGCCAGCCCGCCCTGTGCATCCAGCACGTCGCTGCGCCATTCCCGCCCTTCCGGCTGCGGCACGATATGGGCGATGCGCCCCAGCTCAATGGCCAATTGCCACAGCCCTTCATGCCCGCTCAGACGCAGGTTATCGATAAACTTCAATGGACTCTTGGCCACCCTTCACCTCTGCTGTTCCAGCCTGTTTCATTCATCATACTGGCAGCTCATCCTACTGACAAAGACGCCAATAATTTATTACCCCCACCCATTACTCCCGAATGGGTAGAATTCGCATTAACTGGCTCGTTTCAGCTAAAGATGAATAAAAACCGCAACTTATCAAATAACGATAAAAATCATTCATATACCACATTAGAGGTATATGGAGGGGCGCTTGATTTGCATCAATAAATTGCCCACAGGGAGGAATAAGGTAACGCTAGGAAACCAGAATTTTGAGGCAATAATGAGCAGAGTCAAACTCGCTGTCATCGGCAATGGCATGGTCGGCCACCGGTTTATCGAAGATCTGTTGGAAAAAGCAGACAAGGACCAATTCGACATCACCGTATTTTGTGAAGAGCCGCGCATCGCCTACGATCGCGTACACCTTTCTTCTTATTTCTCCCACCACACCGCCGAAGAACTTTCACTGGTACGTGAAGGCTTTTACGAGAAGCAGGGCGTGAAGGTTTTGGTTGGTGAACGCGCCATCACCATTAACCGCAGCGAGAAAGTCATTCACTCTAATACCGGCCGCACCGTCTACTACGACAAACTGATCATGGCCACCGGTTCTTATCCGTGGATCCCGCCGATTAAAGGCTCCGAAAGTCAGGACTGTTTCGTCTACCGCACCATTGAAGATCTGAACGCCATCGAAGCCTGCGCCCGCCGCAGCAAACGCGGCGCGGTGGTCGGCGGTGGCCTGTTGGGGCTGGAAGCCGCCGGTGCGCTGAAAAGCCTCGGGGTTGAAACTCACGTCATCGAGTTTGCACCGGTACTGATGGCCGAACAGCTCGATCCGATGGGCGGCGATCAACTGCGCCGCAAGATCGAACGCATGGGCGTCAAAGTCCATACCGGTAAAAATACCCAGGAAATCGTCAACGGCGGTGAACAGGCGCGCAAAACCATGCAGTTTGCCGACGGCACCGCGCTGGAAGTGGACTTTATCGTCTTCTCCACCGGCATCCGCGCCCAGGACAAGTTGGCCCATCAGTGCGGTCTGGCCACAGCCCGCCGCGGCGGCATCGTGATTAACGACAGTTGCCAGACCTCAGATCCTGACGTTTACGCCATCGGCGAATGCGCCTCATGGCGTGAGCGCACCTTCGGACTGGTAGCCCCAGGCTATAAAATGGCGCAGGTTACCGCCGACCATCTGCTGGGTCGTGAAAATACCTTCATGGGTGCCGACATGAGTGCCAAGCTGAAACTGCTGGGTGTCGACGTCGGCGGTATCGGTGATGCTCACGGCCGCACCGAAGGCGCACGCAGCTACGTCTATCTGGACGAGAGCAAAGAAGTTTATAAACGCATCGTGGTCAGCGCCGACAACAAAACCCTGCTGGGCGCAGTACTGGTGGGCGACACCAGCGACTACGGCAACCTGCTGCAGCTGGCACTGAACGCCATCGAACTGCCGGAAAACCCGGACGGCCTGATCCTGCCGGCGCATGCGGGCAGCAAACCGGCCATTGGCGTCGATTCACTGCCGGAAAGCGCGCAAATCTGTTCCTGCTTCGACGTCAGTAAAGGCGATATCATCAAAGCGGTCAGCATGGGTTGCCATACCGTGGCCGCGCTCAAGTCAGAAACCAAGGCCGGTACCGGCTGCGGCGGCTGTATTCCACTGATCACCCAGGTGCTGAACGCCGAATTGAGCAAACAGGGCATTGAGGTGAACCACCACCTGTGCGAACACTTCGCTTATTCACGCCAGGAGCTGTACCACCTGATCCGCGTCGAAGGCATCAAATCCTTCGACGAACTGCTGGCCAAATACGGCAAGGGCTACGGTTGCGAAGTCTGTAAACCGACCGTCGGCTCGCTGCTGGCCTCGTGCTGGAATGAGTACATTCTCAAGCCGCAACACACGGCGCTGCAGGACACCAACGACAACTTCCTCGGCAATATCCAGAAAGACGGTACCTACTCGGTGATCCCGCGCTCCCCCGGCGGCGAAATTACCCCGGAAGGGTTGATGGTGGTTGGCCAGATTGCCAAGGAATATAACCTTTACACCAAGCTTACCGGCTCCCAGCGTATCGGCATGTTCGGCGCACAGAAAGACGATCTGCCGGCCATCTGGAGCAAACTGATTGCCGCCGGCTTTGAAACCGGCCACGCCTACGCCAAGGCGCTGCGCATGTCCAAAACCTGCGTCGGCAGCACCTGGTGCCGCTTTGGCGTCGGTGACAGCGTCGGGTTTGGCGTCAAACTGGAACATCGCTACAAGGGCATTCGCACCCCGCACAAAATGAAGTTTGGCGTTTCCGGCTGTACCCGCGAATGCTCCGAAGCTCAGGGCAAAGACGTCGGTATTATCGCAACCGAAAACGGCTGGAACCTGTACGTATGCGGTAACGGCGGGATGAAACCACGCCATGCCGACCTGCTGGCAGCCGATCTCGACCGCGAGACGCTGGAGCACTACCTCGATCGCTTTATGATGTTCTATATCCGCACCGCCGATAAACTGCAGCGCACCTCGGTATGGCTGGAAAGCCTGGAAGGCGGTATCGATTACCTGCGTAAGGTGATTATTGACGACAAACTGGGGATCAACGACCAACTGGAAGCCGAGATCGCCCGCCTGCGCGATGCGGTTGTCTGCGAGTGGAAAGAAACCCTTGAGCACCCTGAAACCCAGGTGCGCTTCGCCCACTTTATCAACAGCAGCCTGCGCGATCCTAACGTCCAGGTGGTCGCCGAGCGCGAGCAGCACCGTCCGGCACGTCCGGATGAACGCATTCCCGTCACCCTGCTTGAAGCCGAGGAGAACAACGTATGAGCCAGTGGACAACCCTTTGCGCCATCACCGATATTCTGCCTGGCACCGGCGTGTGTGCCCTGGTCGGCGACCAACAGGTGGCGATTTTCCGCCCCTTTGCCGACGAGCAGGTGTTTGCCATCAGCAATATTGATCCCTTCGCCCAGGCCAGCGTGTTGTCACGTGGGCTGATTGCCGAACATCAGGGTGAGCTGTGGGTCGCCAGCCCGCTAAAAAAACAGCATTTCCGCCTGCACGACGGCTACTGTCTGGAAGATGACAGCCGCTGCGTCGCGCATTTCACCAGCCGGGTTGTGGACGGCATGGTACAGGTCGCGGCCTGATATTTTTATTTAACCTCAGGGGAAGCAGCATGTTCACCGATACCATCAACAAATGTGCCGCCAACGCGGCGCGCATCGTCAGGCTGGCAAAGCACAGCCCGCTGGGCTTTTGGATCAGCTCGGCAATGGCCGGGGCCTACGTCGGCCTCGGCATCATATTGATCTTCACCCTCGGCAACCTGGTCGATCCGTCACTTCGTCCACTGGTGATGGGTGCCACCTTCGGCATCGCGCTGACGCTGGTGATCATTGCCGGGTCGGAGTTGTTCACCGGTCATACCATGTTCCTGACGCTGGGCGTCAAAGCCGGCACCATTACGCAGGGCCAGATGTGGGCCGTATTGCCGCAAACCTGGCTGGGTAACCTGTTGGGTTCGGTACTGGTAGCGCTGATGTACTATTACGGCGGCGGCAGCCTGTTGCCGGTGGACACCAGTCTGGTACACAGCGTGGCACTGGCGAAAACCACTGCACCGGCAGAAGTGCTGTTCTTCAAGGGCGTGCTGTGTAACTGGCTGGTCTGTCTGGCGATTTGGATGGCCATCCGCGTTGAGGGTGCCGCCAAATTCATCGCCATCTGGTGGTGTCTGCTGGCCTTTATCGCTTCCGGTTATGAACACTCGGTCGCCAACATGACGCTGTTTGCCCTGTCCTGGTTCGGTAATCACAGCGAAGCCTATACCCTGAGCGGGATCGGTCATAACCTGCTGTGGGTGACGCTGGGCAATATCCTGTCCGGTGCCGTGTTGATGGGGCTGGGTTATTGGTACGCCACGCCGCGCGCCGAACGGCCACAGGCTGATAAAGCCGTAGCTCGCCAGACCGCATAATATTCCGGGGCGCCTTGCGCCCCACTGCTGATTGCCCCGAGGATTGCCGATGGATTACCTGCCGATTTTCTGCCAACTGCAACACAAAGCCTGCCTGCTGGTCGGTGGCGGCGAGATTGCCGAGCGCAAGGCTCGCCTGCTGCTGGACGCCGGTGCGGCACTGACCGTTAACGCCTGTAGCTTCACCCCACAGTTCCACGAATGGGCAGCTCTTGGCCGCCTCACGCTGGCGGCCGGTGAATTCAGTGCAGAGTTACTGGCAGAAAAGTGGCTGGTGATCGCCGCCACCGATCGAGTTGAGGTCAATGCGCTGGTGTACCAATGTGCCAACCAGCAGCGGGTATTTTGCAACGTGGTCGACGATCCGAAGCGCGCCAGCTTTATCATGCCGTCGATTATCGATCGCTCGCCGATTATGGTCGCAGTGTCCTCCGGCGGTAAAGCCCCGGTGCTGGCACGACTGCTGCGCGAAAAGCTGGAAGCCGTACTGCCCCAACATCTTGGCAAGTTGGCACAGTTGGGCGGTTCACTGCGTCAGCGGGTGAAAAAACACTTCAGCGACATCGGCTCACGCCGCCGTTTTTGGGAAAAGCTGTTTGCCCACGATCGGCTGGCACAGTCACTGGCCAATAATGACGTAGCGCTGGCGGAGCGGCAAATTGAGCAACTGTTTAGCCATCAACCGCAAGAGTGCGGCGAAGTGGTGCTGGTGGGGGCCGGGCCGGGCGATGCCGGGTTGCTGACGCTAAAAGGCCTGCAGCAAATCCAGCAGGCTGACGTGGTGGTTTACGACCGGCTGGTGTCTGATGAAATCATGACACTGGTGCGCCGCGATGCCGAACGCATTTTTGTCGGCAAACGGGCCGGCCACCATTGCGTGCCGCAAGAGCAGATTAATCAAATTTTGCTGCAGCAGGCGCAGCTCGGTAAACGCGTGGTGCGGCTGAAAGGCGGTGACCCCTTTATCTTCGGCCGCGGTGGTGAAGAGCTGGAAACCCTGGCCGACGCCAATATTCCGTTCTCGGTGGTGCCGGGCATTACCGCCGCCTCCGGTTGTTCGGCCTACAGCGGCATTCCCCTCACCCATCGCGACCACGCCCAGAGCGTGCGGCTGGTGACCGGCCACGCCAAGAGTGACGGCGGATTGGACTGGTCAACGCTGGCCGCCGGGCAACAAACTCTGGTGTTTTACATGGGCCTGACGCAGGCGGCGGACATCCAACGCCAACTGATCGCCCACGGCATGCCTGCCGCTACGCCGGTGGCGTTGGTAGAAAACGGCACTTCCTGCCGCCAGCGGGTCATCGAAGGTGAATTGAGCCAACTGGGGACGCTGGCCTTACAGGCTGCCAGCCCAAGTTTAATCATCGTCGGCAGCGTAGTCAGCCTGCGCAGCAAGCTGAACTGGTTCTCAAGCCAGGAGCCGTCGCAACCACTAGCGCAAATGGCCTGATACAGACGTAAAAAAAGCGGCCAGTGGCCGCTTTTCTTTTTGCTCGGAGCTTCACTGCGGGGAAACAAAGCCCACCGCCTGGTAAACCTTCGCCAGCGTTTCCTGAGCTCGTGCACGGGCCTTGGCAGCGCCATCACGCATCACTTGCTGCAGCAGGGCCTCGTCATTACGGAAACGATGATAGCGCTCCTGCAGCTCACCCAGCATGCCGGATACCGCGTCAGCGACGGCGCCTTTCAGGTGGCCGTACATCTGCCCTTCAAACTCGGCTTCCAACTGAGGGATGCTCTTGCCGGTCACGCCGGAGAGAATATCCAACAGGTTGGATACCCCCGCCTTGTTCACCACGTCATAACGCACCACTGGCGGCTCTTCCGAGTCGGTCATCGCGCGTTTGATCTTTTTAGCCACCGCTTTCGGATCTTCCAGCAGGCCGATCACGTTATTACGGTTATCGTCCGACTTGGACATCTTCTTGGTCGGCTCTTGCAGCGACATCACGCGGGCGCCGGACTTGGGAATAAACGGCTCAGGCACTTTGAACACGTCACCGTACAGCGCGTTGAAACGCTGACCGATGTCACGGCTCAACTCCAGATGCTGTTTCTGGTCTTCGCCGACCGGCACCTGGTTGGTCTGGTACAGCAGGATATCCGCCGCCATCAATACCGGGTAGCTGAACAGGCCGGCGTTGATGTTCTCTGCATAACGAGTGGATTTGTCCTTGAACTGGGTCATGCGGCTCAGTTCGCCGAAATAGGTGTAGCAGTTCAACACCCAGCTCAGCTGCGTGTGTTCCGGTACGTGCGACTGCACGAAGATGGTGCTTTTTTGCGGATCGATACCACAGGCCAGATACAGCGCCAGCGTATCGAGCGTGGCCTTACGCAATTTTTCTGCATCCTGACGTACGGTGATCGCATGCAGGTCAACGATGCAGTAGATGCAGTCGTAATCATCCTGCATTTTTTCCCACTGACGCAGTGCACCCATGTAGTTGCCAATGGTCAGTTCACCGGACGGTTGCGCGCCGCTAAATACGATGGGCTTACTCATGTTTAAATTTCCTGATTCTCTAAAGATGACAGCCCAAGAGCGGGCAACAAATCGGCAAAGCGCTCCAACACGCGGTCGGGATGGCTCAGGGCAATGGCCTCGCCGTAGTTATAACCGTAAGTCAGCGCGGCGCTTGGGCAACCTGCCCCCTGTGCCGCCTGAATATCATTGCGGGAGTCGCCGACAAACAGCAACTCGTTGGCGCGCAGGCCAAGCTTGCCGAGGACCAGATACAGGGGCGCCGGGTGCGGTTTCTTTTCCACCACGTCGTCACCGCCGATAATCAGCGAGAAGTAATCAATAATGCCCAATGCGGCCAGCAACGGCGCAACAAACGGCGTTGGCTTGTTGGTCACCAGCGCCATCGGGTAATTTTGCGCAGCCAGTTGAGCCAGGGTTTCTTTCACCTGTGGGAACAGGCGACTGCCGCTGTCGACGGTTTGCGCATAGAAATGATCGAAGCGCTCGCGTAGTTGCCCGCAGTGCTCCGGCGTGGCTTCCACTTCTGCCCAGCGCAGCGCACGCTGTACCAGCACGTCGGCGCCGTTGCCAATCCAGGTGCCCACCCGGGCCTCACCGGCCTGCGGCAGGCCCATTTCCGCCAAGGCCAGATCGATAGCGGCTGCCAACCCCGGCGCGCTGTCTACCAGCGTGCCATCGAGATCGAAAGCCAGAGCGCGGATGGCTCCAAAATCAGCCATGCGTCACCTTCGCCAACTCGCTGCGCATTTCGTCGATCACCCGACGATAATCCGGCTTGCTGAAGATGGCGGAACCTGCGACAAACATGTCCGCACCGGCGGCAGCGATCTCGGCGATATTGTCGACCTTCACGCCACCATCCACTTCCAGTCGGATATCACGACCGCTTTCGTCGATCATTTTGCGCACCTGACGCAGCTTATCCAAAGTGCCATGGATAAACGACTGACCGCCAAAACCAGGGTTGACCGACATCAACAGGATCACGTCGATTTTATCCATCACGTAATCGAGGTAGCTGAGCGGCGTTGCCGGATTGAACACCAGGCCGGCTTTACAGCCGTGCTCTTTAATCAATTGAATGGTGCGATCGACGTGTTCGGAGGCTTCCGGATGGAAAGAGATGTAACTGGCGCCCGCTGCAGCGAAATCCGGCACGATGCGGTCGACCGGTTTCACCATCAGGTGAACGTCAATCGGTGCGGTGATGCCGTAATTACGCAGCGCCTGACAAACCATCGGCCCGATGGTCAGATTGGGAACGTAGTGGTTATCCATTACGTCAAAATGCACTACGTCGCCGCCTGCGGCCAACACGTTGGCAGTATCTTCACCCAGACGGGCAAAGTCTGCTGACAAAATGGACGGGGCAATCAAAAATTTTTTCATCCGCTATCTCCAAACGTAGGGTTCGAAATCCATAGGATAACTACGCCGGGGCGTAACCCCGGTTTAACGATACAGCGCTAAAAGCTCGTTCACTTTGCTGCGACCAAGAATATTGCGGCTGATGGTACGACGCGCTTTCACCACGTACAGCGAGGCGTGCTGGTACCAGTCACGCGTCAGCTCGGTATCATGGTTGGAAATCAATACCGGCACCTGACTTTCTACCGCAAGCTGGTGCGCCATCAGCGCCAGGCTCTGCTGGTCGGCCATGCTAAAGCTGTTGGTGTGGTAGGCGGTAAAATTCGCCGTCGCCGATAATGGCGCATACGGCGGATCGCAATACACCACGGTACCACGCTCGGCTTTTGCCATGGTATCGCGGTAATGCTCGCAGACAAAAGTGGCGTTGCGGGATTTTTCAGCGAACCAGTACAGCTCGTCCTCCGGGAAGTACGGTTTCTTATAACGTCCAAACGGCACGTTGAACTCCCCGCGCAGGTTATAGCGGCACAGGCCGTTATAGCAGTGGCGGTTCAGGTAAAGAAACAGCAGCGCACGACGGTAAGCATCGGCACTCATATTGAACTCTTCACGCAGCAGGTAAAACTGTTCTGACTTATTGAATTCATCGGTGAAAAGCAGGCGGGCATCACGCACGAAGTCATCCGTACGCAGTTTAACGATGTTATACAGATTAATAAGATCGCTGTTGATGTCGGCGAGAATATAGGCGTCGTATTCCGTGTTCAGGAAGACTGAACCCGCACCCACGAAGGGCTCGATTAAGCAGTCGCCTGCTGGTAGGTGACGACGGATCTCGTCCACCAGCGGGTATTTTCCACCAGCCCATTTTAAAAAAGCGCGGTTTTTCTTCATGCCGTCAATTAGCTACTTATTATACAATTCAGAGCGGCGGATTGTACTCTGTTTCAGACAGCACATCAGCGCACAAATTTAAGTGATTGATACCCTTCATCCTTCAAGCCGCAGCACCCTTGGCCACGCACAGTTATTCGGCCTGTCCGCAGGCAACTCCAGCCATCGGTCATGGGCGACTCTGTCCGCCCTGAGTAACAGGGGCGCAGTTTGTGCGCCCCTTCAATGCCTGAATGCAGCTTGAAATCTATCGGGTTACTTTTTCAGATCCTGTTGAACCTGACTTACAGGCCGGACCCAGGGTTTTTTCGCCTGAACATCCGCCGGCAGCGTCGCAATGGCACGCTTGGCTTCCGCAGAAGAGGCATAATTGCCACTCACCAGCACGTACCAGGGTTTGCCGTCACGTTTAGTCGAATAGACCAGATAATGCTGTAATTTCTGCTGCTTGGCGTAGGCGTTCAACGTATCGGAACGCGAGGCGCTGCTCAGTTGCAGAGTGTAATGGCTTGCCGGTGCAGACTGCAGCGAACCGCCGCTGCCGCTAACGGCTCCTGCCTTGGCACTGGCTGCTCCCGCTTTGGCAGAAGAGGTTGGTGCCGGCGTATACACCGTGGTTGGCGATTTATGCTGTGTGGCCGTGGTCGTCGGCTTGCTGACGGTTTTCGCCGGTGTTTTATGTTGCTGTGGCGCAGTACCCTGAACCGGGCGGACGGTTTCTTTCGCCGCAGCGCCGTTCATCAGGGTTGCCGGGGCCGTTGGCAGCGTCGAAGCTGGACCCGTCATGCCCTGCGTAGCGGCATCAACCTGGCCCTGCTGCGCTGACAATGCATCCGACATATTGCCCGGCAGATCGACACGCTGCTGCGCGCCGCCCTGCGGTGGCTGCGGTTGCGCTTCCGTCGGGGTGCTGGAGATCGGAGGAACGCTGACGGTTTGCGGCTGCGAGCTGCTGCTCACGCCGTTATTGTCATTGGTATCCGTGGTTCCGCCCGGAACACCGGTATTACCGGCAGTCAGTGACGAAGAACCTGACAGATTAATGTCCTTGGCTGCGCCATTCTGTGCGCTATCCTGTGCCGCCTCATGCTTGGTGGGCGCCTTCAACGCCGAGCCAATGCCGATAATCAGCAACAACAGCACCAAAATACCGATACCAATCATTAAATGCTGACGTGAAATGGCAAAACGCGGTCCCGGAGCCGGTTTTCGCGAACGTGCAGGACGACGATCGCTGCTATCAGGTCTGAGATCGTCTTCCGGTTTAAACTCATCCATCTGAAACCCTCCAACTAGAGGCAAAAGCCCACCACTGTATACCTACCGTGGCACGGGCAGATTAACCCGATGATGGCAAAGCGACGTCGGTCATGCTTTGCACATTAATTAATATAGATGTAAACGGCGGCTAAGCCACTGTTACTTCGTCCGATTTACTTAGACATTCCGTCAGGAAGGCAAGCTGCGATCGAAGCGAGCACCATATCATGCCCCACTCCGCCACGGACTTCCGCCTGGCCAATGGCCGTCGGCAGTACCAGGCGCAATTCACCGGCCAGGACTTTCTTATCGCGCATCATATGCGGCAGATAAGTTCCCGGAGCCATTTCCTGCGGGCCACACACTGGTAAACCGGCGCGCAACAACAGTGCTTTAATACGTTCAATATCTTCGCGGGAGAACTGGCCGAGACGGTGCGCGGTTTCTGCCGCCATCACCATACCGGCGGCAATGGCCTCACCGTGCAACCATACACCATAGCCCATTTCGGCTTCGATCGCATGGCCGTAAGTATGGCCCAGATTCAGCAGCGCGCGCAGCCCGCTTTCGCGTTCGTCAGCGGCAACCACCTCAGCTTTCAGCTCGCAGCAGCGACGGATACAGTAGGCCAGAGCCTGCATATCCAGCGCCACCAGGGCATCGATATTGTTTTCCAGCCAGACGAAGAAATCGTGGTCGAGAATAATCCCGTACTTGATCACTTCAGCCAAACCAGAGGAGAGCTCACGCGCCGGTAAGGTTTTCAGGCAATCGAGATCAACCACCACAGAAACGGGTTGATAGAAGGCGCCGATCATGTTCTTGCCGAGCGGATGATTGACGGCGGTTTTACCGCCAACGGAAGAGTCCACCTGCGACAACAGCGTGGTAGGGACCTGAATAAAGCGGACACCGCGCTGATAACAGGCGGCGGCAAAGCCGGTAAGATCGCCAATCACGCCGCCCCCCAAGGGCAATCAGCGTGGTATCACGACCGTGCGGCTTTTCCAACAGTGCCGAGAACACCTGCTCGAGTACGGCCAGAGATTTATACTGTTCGCCATCAGGCAAAATCACCTGATCCACCATGACGCCTGCCTGCTCCAACACCTTCCGGACGTGGTCCAGATAGAGTGGCGCCAGGGTTTGGTTGGTGACCAGCATGACCTGTTCACCCGCCTTCAGCGGCATAAAAGAAGCCGGATCGTTAAACAATCCGGCGGCTATGGTTATCGGGTAGCTGCGCTCCCCAAGCGTTACGGTAATTCTCTCCATGTCGCGCTCAGTTCTCAATGTGGTTTATCCCCGCAACGCGGGGAACACAATCAGTCTTCCGCATTTGCCGTGGCGAACACGGAAACCGCTATCAGTTGCTTTCCAGCATGTTGATTATCTGGTTGGCAACCACTTTGGCGCTTTGATCGTCGGTGCGGATGGTGACATCTGCAATTTCTTCGTATAACGGATTGCGCTCTTTCGCCAGCGCTTCAAGCACTTCACGCGGAGGAGAATCAACCTGCAGCAGCGGACGCTTTTTGTCGCGCTGGGTACGGGCCAATTGCTTCTCGATAGTGGTTTCCAGGTACACCACTACGCCACGCGCCGACAGACGGTTACGCGTTTCACGCGATTTAACCGAACCGCCGCCGGTAGCCAGCACGATGCCTTGCTTTTCCGTCAGTTCATTAATGACTTTTTCTTCACGATCGCGGAAACCTTCTTCACCTTCCACGTCGAATACCCAGCCCACGTCAGCTCCGGTACGTCGCTCAATTTCTTGATCGGAGTCGAAAAACTCCATATTGAGTTGCTGAGCTAACTGACGGCCAATAGTGCTTTTGCCGGCACCCATAGGCCCAACCAGAAAGATATTGCGTTTCTCTGCCATGTTTTTCGGTATTACTAAGACAATTCGTTAATGTTAACCCGCCCCGCCAATCAAATCAGCGGCGGGACCTAAACTGAAACCTCATGAACGATAGTGCGAGATCAGACGGAAAATTATCTCAACACTCTTGGTAGTTTGGCAACCGAATAAATCGCAATCCACGCCGCAGGAGGGAAACCATACGTTTTTAACGGCGTCTTGGCGCTAACAAAAAAACCTCGGTGCTCAATTCGGTAACCCTTGTAAGCTAAATCGGTCGCAGCGTCAAACGCAGATGCCCCGAAGGTGATAAAAAAGTGCATCTGCTCATCAACTTTAGGCGATTTCCCACGAACCGCACACCCGGTTGCTCAGGCCTTAATCAATGTCGGAGTAATGAATATCACCAGTTCGCGCCGTTTATGCTGTTTGCTGCTCTGTTTGAACAGGGAACCCAGCAACGGCACGTCGCTAATTCCGGGAACCTTATCGGCCCCCTCGGCGCTATGGCGCTGAAATACGCCTCCCAAAACAACGGTTTCGCCATCTTTTACCGTCACCTGAGTTTTGATTTCCTGTTTATCTATCGCCAATGTTTCGCCGGCCGCACGGCTGATTGAACGCCCGGGCATGTTCTGACTGATTTGCAACGTCAGGGTGATGCGGCCATTGGGCAAAATTTTCGGCGTCACCTCCATGCCCAGCACCGCTTCCTTGAACTCCATCGACGTCGCCCCGCTGGAGCCGCTGTTCACTTCATAGGGAATTTCAGTCCCCTGCTTTATGCTGGCGGTTTGCAGGTTCGCAGTCAGCAGGCGTGGGCTGGCAATGATTTCTACCCGGTTCTCCTGCTCTAAAGCCATCAACTCCAGATCCAATAATCGCCCGCCAATTCGCGCCAGATGGAAACCCGCGCTGACAGCACTGCGCTCTAGTGGTAACCCGATGTTAAAACCGTCCATCTGCCATGAACTGGCCGGCCGGTCGTCCGGAGCCAACCCCCAGCGCACGCCAAGCTCACGTAAACTCTCGCTGTTGATGGTGACGATATGCGCCGCCAATTGCACCTGAGCCAAAGGTGCATCCATTTCGCCGATCCTTTGCGTTAATAACGCCACGATCGATGCTGTATCGCGGATCAACACCGCATTGGTGCGTTTATCTGCCACCACGCTGCCACGTTCGCTCAGCAATATTCCGCCCTGCGCGTTCAGGTTTTCAGCAACCTCTTCGGCATCGGCATGACTCAACGGCAGGGTTACGCTTTTCAGCGGCTGTTTTTGTGCCAACGCCTGCTGTTGGCGCTGCTTTTCTTGCTCATTGGGTTCAGGAGAGACCATCATGACATTCCCCTCCAGCGTCATTGACAACTTCCCCATACGCAAAATCACCGCCAGTGCCTGGTGCCAGGGCACATTATCCAACCTCAGCGTCAGGTTGCCCCCCACACCGGCAGCGGTGACCATATTCAGCTGTTGATAATCCGCCAGCGCCTGCAACACCAGCGTAATGGGAGCCTCCTGAAACTCCAGCGAAACGGGTTCTTGCTCCTGTGCTGCACCGGCGATAGCCACACCCCAGAGCAACCCGGCCAACCAACGGCATCCTTTCATTTTTCTTCCTTATGGTTTCTCAGGGTCAACACCACTGCGTTCTCAGCGGCCGGACACAGCGGATCGCCCTGGTTCGCTTTCAGCGTTACTTGCCCCTTAACGACCTGCTCCACCCGCCAACGCCCGTCTAACAGGGTTTGTTGGGGTTTTAATCGCAGCCACTGCCCGGTGGTCGTAACCACCCAGGCATGGTGTAACGCCGCTTGCCCAATGGTGCCCTTCAATTGCCAATTCACCGGTAACCCCGCCGCGCTCGGGCAGTCGGGCAAGGGTAATGGCTTAAAAGGATCGCGTGGCTGAGGCTGGGCCATCAGCGCCAGAGGCAGCCACAGTAACCAGAACCCACAGCATTTATTCATTGGGGTTTACCGCCTCTGCCTCTGCCAAAGCCGCCTGGAGAATGAAATGCGCCGTTAGTTCCCCCACCTGCGCCTCAACGGTCATTTGATCAATACGCAACTGGGCTGGAAAACGCTCCAGCAGCCTTAATAAACTGCCGTAATTGAGATGCAGCATCAGGGTTTGGCGCGGCGAATCACCCTGCTGCTGCCAACGCTGCAGCCCGGCCCCCGCTCGTTGCAACGTGCTCGCCAAATCGCTATCGGCGGCAGGTGGGCGAGTGACCTGCTGCAGACTTTGATTCACCTGATCCAGCGTCGGCATACGGGCCAGTTGCTCCCACAAGGGAGTCATCTGTTGCATCAGACGCTGCTGCTGCGCCTCAGTGTCGGCCAGTTGCTGCCATTTCCCTTGCAACAGCAGCAGGCCGAACAGCAGGATCAGGCTGCCCAACACCAGCCACTGGATGGCCAACAGCTTCCACCCCGGCACACTCAGCCCCCTCGCCAACCACAGCGGCAATGGCTTATCCACCCGGCCCCCATTGCGCCATCAAGGTAAACGAGAACAGACCATCCTGACGCTGTACCACCTCTGCCAGGCGGTAGTTCTGTAACAGGGGTAACGCCGTCAGTTGCTGCTCAAACTGAAGCACCGCCTCATAACGCCGGCCAAGTCCCCGTAAAGTGATATTTTGCGCGTTGCTTTCCAGCGCGATAAGCCATAGCGAATCAGGTAGCAAAGTGGAGAGCTGCTGCAACAGCTGCAGATAACGTCGGTTATGCGCCAGGTTGTTGTCATACTGTTGCGCCAACGCGGTTAAACGCGCCAGACGCGTCACCGCCTGTTGCAATTGTTGATAGCGTTCGGTCAATTCTGTCTGCTGGCCGCTCAGCATCAGCAGTGCCTCATGCCGCTGTACCTGTTGCTGACTCAACAGGCCAAAAACCACCATCAGTACCGCCAACACCAGCACCAACTGCAAGATGAATACGCGTAACCAAAAGGCATAGCGGCGACGCTGGCCCCGCATGCGCCAGGGCAAAAGATTAACCTGATACATCAGTTGTCCTCAGCGCGCAGCGCCAGCCCGCCGGCCAAAACAAATGCCGCCGGCAATGGGGGTAACGGAGGACGCAGCTGGCTGAAAGCGCTGAGCGGTGACCACGGCAAGCTTCCAGACGGAGGCTGCTCATCCATCACGCTGCTATAGTAAATCTGATGTTCGCCGAGCGGTGGGCAGGCGGTACGCATTGCGGCCAACGCCTGATTTGCCCCGTCCGCTTCCCGAATCGATACCTGGCCATAGGCAAACTCCGCCCGGTGTGCGGTCACCCATAACCATTCTTCATCGAGGCGGTGCAGCAAACCGGCTTCGCCCGACACGCCTGCGGCCGCCGCCATCACGCGTAGCGCACATGGGGCAATATCAACCACCTGCGGCTGTAAATTGGCCTGACGCAGACAGTTCAGCCACTGTTGCAGCTCTTGCTGACGGGCGGCGGTCAGCAGCAGAGTCGCGTGTTCGGGCAGGGATTGGCGGTAGTCCAGCGCCAACGTTTGGCTATCCAGAGGAAACTTTTTCAGCCCCTGGCTGGTGATGTAGGCACCGCGCGCAGGCTCTTTCAGCCTGGCGTCCGGCAGTGGCAACCTGTGCTGTAAAACCCGCTGCGCGGGCAGAGCAATGCGTAAGGAAATATGTCTTGGTAACTGAACCCGCCATTGGCGCAACGCCTGGAGCAGCGCGTCGCTCTGCTCCAGACAGCCCTCACGCAGCACCGGTTGCGGCAACCTTTGTTGCCACCAGTGACGCAGTTGCCAGCCATTGCGACGGCGCTGTGCCGCCAGGGCACGAACGCAGTGACTTTGTATATCCAGCCCCACCTGCCATGCTTGAGTGATCATATTTTGCCCGACCTCCTTATCGTCAGATAACAAAAGAACATATCCATGTTGCAGGCTTGCCTTTATACTACCGCGCGGTTGTTTATAAACTGCCCAAATGACATGAAAATGGGAAATCTCAGGTGAAGTTCGTAAAGTATTTACTAATCCTTGCAGTGTGTTGCATCGTGTTGGGGGCAGCCTCGATTTTTGGCTTGTACAAATATGTCGAGCCACAGCTGCCTGACGTCGCAACGCTGAAAGATGTGCGGCTGCAAATACCGATGCAGGTTTACAGCGCCGACGGCGAGCTGATCGCCCAATACGGTGAGAAACGCCGTATTCCGCTAAAATTGAACCAAATTCCGCCGGTTATGGTGCATGCGTTTATCGCCACCGAAGACAGCCGCTTCTATGAGCATCATGGCGTCGACCCAATCGGTATCTTCCGTGCTGCCTCTATTGCGCTGGTCTCTGGCCATGCGTCACAGGGGGCAAGTACCATTACCCAGCAGCTGGCGAGAAACTTCTTCTTAAGCCCGGAACGCACCCTGATGCGCAAGATCAAGGAAGCCTTCCTGGCAATACGCATCGAGCAGATGCTGACCAAAGACGAAATCCTCGAGCTGTATCTGAACAAAATCTATCTGGGGTATCGCGCCTATGGCGTGGGTGCTGCAGCGCAGGTTTACTTCGGTAAAGACGTCAGTCAGCTCAGCTTAAGCGAAATGGCGACCATCGCCGGCTTGCCGAAAGCCCCATCAACCTTCAATCCGCTCTACTCCCACGATCGCGCCGTAGCTCGCCGCAACGTGGTGCTGTCGCGCATGCTGGATGAGCATTACATCACTCAGTCGCAGTTCGACCAGGCGCGCAGTGAAGAGTTGGTGGCCAATTACCATGCGCCAGAAATCAGCTTCTCCGCCCCCTATCTCTCCGAGATGGTGCGTCAGGAGATGATCAAGCGTTACGGTGACAATGCTTATACCGACGGCTACAAGGTCTACACCACCGTCACCAAAAAACTGCAGTTGGCGGCGCAGGACTCAGTGCGTAACAACGTGCTGGCGTACGATATGCGCCACGGCTACCGCGGCCCGTCCAACGTGCTGTGGAAAGTGGGTGAAGCGGCCTGGGACCAAAAGCAGATCGTCGATTCCTTGAAGAATCTGCCGAACTACGGCCCATTGTCGCCGGCGGTGATTATTTCAACCAGCGCCGAAGAGGCAACGGCCATGATGGCAGACGGTAGCCATGTGGCGCTGCCAATGTCCACCATGCGCTGGGCACGACCTTATAGATCCGACACTCAGCAAGGCCCAACGCCGAAACGCGTCACCGATGTGGTGCAGGCCGGCCAACAAGTGTGGGTTCGCAAGGTGGGCGAAAACTGGTGGCTGTCACAGGTGCCGGACGTCAACTCCGCCCTGGTTTCGATCAACCCGAATGACGGCGCGGTGAAAGCCCTGGTCGGCGGGTTTGACTTCAACCAAAGCAAGTTCAACCGCGTGACTCAGGCGCTGCGTCAGGTCGGCTCCAATATCAAGCCCTTCCTGTATACCGCCGCGATGGACAAGGGCCTGACCCTGGCCACTATCCTCAATGACCTGCCGATCACCCGTTGGGATCCAGGTGCCGGTACCGACTGGCGGCCGAAGAACTCACCGCCAACTTACGATGGCCCGATTCGCCTGCGTCAGGGGCTGGGACAATCGAAGAACGTGGTGATGGTGCGCGCGATGCGTGCCATGGGCGTCGACTACGCAGCGGAATACCTGCAGCGTTTCGGCTTCCCGGCGCAAAACATCGTGCATACCGAATCACTGGCACTGGGCTCGGCTTCGTTCACCCCAATGCAGCTGGTACGCGGTTACGCGGTGCTGGCTAACGGCGGTTATCTGGTGGATCCGTACTTCATCACCAAGATTGAAGACGATAACGGCAACACCGTGTTCGAAACCAAGCCGAAGATTGTCTGCGACAGCTGTAATCTGCCGGTGATTTATGGTGACACTCACCGCTCGGCCGTGCTTTCCGAAGACAACATTGAAAATGTCGCGACGTCGCAGGAAGGCAAAAATGGCAACGTGCCAATGCCGCAGTTGGAGCAGGTGACCCCCGCTCAGGTTCAGCAGGATGGCGATCAGCAGTATGCGCCGCACGTTATCAGCACCCCGCTGGCGTTCCTGATGCACGATGCGCTGAACAGCAATATCTATGGCGAACCGGGTTGGATGGGTACCGCCTGGCGTGCAGGTCGTGACCTGAAACGCCGTGATATCGGTGGCAAAACCGGTACCACCAACAGTTCAAAAGACGCCTGGTTCTCCGGCTATGGCCCGGATACCGTGACGTCGGTATGGATTGGCTTCGATGACCACCGCCGTGACCTTGGCCGTGCAACGGTATCCGGTGCGATCCCGGATCAGGTTTCCGGCGGTGAAGGCGGTGCCAAGAGTGCGCAACCGGCATGGGATGACTTTATGAAAACCGCACTGGAAGGCATTCCAGAGCAGAAGGTGACCCCACCACCGGGCATTATCAGCGTCACCATCGACAAGAGCAGCGGTAAGCTTTCCGGCGGTGGCGGCGGCAGCCGTTCCGAGTACTTTATCGAAGGAACTCAGCCGACGGACTATCCTTCACGAGATACCGGCACTACGCTGACGGATCCCGGCGGCGAAAGCCACGAGTTGTTCTAACAAAAAAGGGCCCAGATTCATCTGGGCCCTTTTTCATTTAACCGTCGCGCTTAGCGGGAACCGCGTAAAAATGCCTCGGTGAGGAACAACGCACTCACGTTGCGTGCCTCGCGGAAATCAGGCTCTGCCAGCAACGCCATCATATCCGCTATTGGCCAACGCACCTGCGGCAAGGGCTCCGGCTCATCCCCTTCCAGACTCTGCGGGTAGAGATCGTGCGCCAGTACAATATTCATTTTGCTGGAAAAGTACGACGGGGCCATCGTCAGCTTGCTGAGGAAATCAAAGCGTCTGGCACCAAAACCTACCTCTTCCATCAGCTCACGGTTAGCCGCTTCCAGCACGCCTTCACCCGGATCAATCAAGCCTTTGGGAAAGCCAAGCTCATAAGATTCGGTGCCCACGGCATATTCACGGATCAGCAGCAAATCGTCGCCAATCACCGGCACAATCATCACGGCCTCGCGATCTGAGGGCCGCATCCGCTCATACACCCGCCGTACACCGTTACTGAACTCCAGATCGACCGACTCAACGTTAAATAAACGCGAACGCGCGACCGTTTCCACTTTCAGAATTTTAGGTTTTTGCAGGTGTTTATCCATGATTGCCTCAAATGAGTTATCCGCTAGCAAGCCACAGCATCGGGCGTGCTAACGCGGGTAACCAGAATAATGATGGGCGTGACGCGTAGTCCGCATGCGTTCAAACGCTGACCAAATCCGATCTTGATCACATTGTGCGTTAATGAGAACCTTTGCCGCAACGAGCACAAGCAGTAATTTACTTTTTTTTAACAAGCCTAGCCAGTACCCGCCGCTTTTCTGTTCTCATCCAGTAAAAAGAGCGCATTAAAATAAGATAATGCCGATATCGACAGTGCAACCTGGTTGCTATCATCACACAGGTAAGAAAGGGCAATAAGACGAATATTTTTACCAATAAGTGAGATCCTGACAGAGAATCTGTTCTCTCGTTACGGATCAGGGTGTCTCTTGGTGATTTGGCTGCGTATAATAGTCCAGGATTCATCAGGTTGGTGAGGTTCACGGGTACAGGATGGGGATAGCATGAGCACAATAGTGTTGATATTGGCCTTAGTGCTTGCCTGCCTGATTGCCGCCGGCCTGTATCTTTGGTTCAAAGCCCGCAATCAGCCGCTGCTGATGCGTACGCTGCCCTTTATCAAACCCACCCACCGCAAGCTGACCGGCGAAGAACGCGCCGCCGTTGAGCACTATCTTGGCCAACAAAACAAGCTGAGCAACAAACTGTTGCCCGGCAACAACTCATTGCCTTCTGCCAAACTGGCGCTGACGCCGCAAAGCGACAACGTCTACCCGGTTACCCACGCCATTACCCGCTACGGTCTGGCCAGCGATGAACCCAATAAATGGCGCTATTATCTGGACGCCGAAGAGGTGCATCTGCCGCCGTTCTGGGAGCAGTACATCAGCGCCGATAACCATGTGGAAGTGATTAGAACCCAGACGCTGCCGCTGGTGATCTCTCTCAACGGGCATTCGCTGAAAGACCATATTCACGATCGGCCGCTGCCACCGGTGGTGAAAGCGACCCCGAGCCAAAACGCCTCTATCCGCAAGGAAGAGAGCGAGCATGTCGAACTGCTGAACATCCGCAAGGAAAGCCCGGAAGAACACGCACTCAATCGCCCGAACGGTATCAAAGAGGCCGCCATTATCTCGGCGGCCCTGCTGCTGCTGTTCTTCAGCCTGATAAGCCCGGTCGTGGTGATCCCCTGGATGATTGTCGTCGCCGTGTTGATGATCGCCTGGGCCTGCTGGAACCTGTTCCGCCGCCCTGCCACACGCGAACTAAAAGAAGTGCACTGCCTGCGGGGCACCCCCAAGCGCTGGGGGCTGTTTGGCGAATCCAACCAGGGGCAAATCAGCAATATTTCACTCGGCATCATTGACCTGATTTATCCGCCGCACTGGCAGCCATACATCGCCCAGGATCTGGGTAAAACCACCGACGTGGATATCTACCTTAACCGCCAGGTGCTGCGCCAGGGTCGCTACCTTTCGCTGCATGATGAGGTGAAAAACTTCCCGCTGCAGCAATGGGGCAGGAACGCGGTACTCATGGCCAGTTCACTTTTGGTGCTGCTGCTGTTGCTGACCTATATCCCGCTCAGCCTGCCGCTCAAGCTGAGCATGGCCTGGCTGCAGGGCGCGCAAAAAATTGAAGTGACCAACGTACAGGCACTGGAAGGCGCAACGTTACGCATCGGGGATACCCTGAAAGCCCAGGGCACGGGCATGTGCTACGTACCACCGTTAACCAGTGGCACGCGCTCCGCCAGCTTTATGCCGTTCGACTGTTCCGGAATTTACTGGAACAACGCGGCGCCTCTGCCGCAGCCGGAGTCGGAAGTGATCGACAAGGCCTCAGCCCTGCTGGCGACGGTCAACACCCAGTTGCACCCTGACGGCTCCGACCAAAAGCTCAACCCACAGTTGGCCAGCGCAATCGAAAAATCCGGCATGATCCTGCTGGATGATTTTTCCGATATCGTGCTGAAAACGCAGGATCTGTGCCAAGCGGATAATGACTGCGTCCGGCTGAAGAACGCACTGGTCAATCTGGGCAACGTCAAAAATTGGGGCACCCTGGTGAAACGTGCCAAATCAGGCTCGCTGCAAGGGGTGAACGTGTTGCTGCGCCCGGTGAGCGCCGAATCGCTGGAAAGCCTGACCAAAGTGGCCGCATCATCCTTCGTCTACAGCGAAACCAGGCAGGCCGCCGCCGCGCTCAATAGCCCGCCACCGGGGGGGTTCCTGATCACCAGTGATGAAGGCAAACAGCTGGTGAATCATCCGCAGCCGACGGTGCCGCTAAACGAATACAACGCACTTGACCAGTGGAATGAGCTACAACGCCTTGCCGGCATGCTGCTGCATACGCCGTTCGAGGCGCAGGGCGTGATCACCAATATCAGCGTCGATGCCAACGGTACCCGTCATATTGCACTGCACAGCGAGCCGGATATTATCACCCTGTGGCGCTATCTCGGCACCAGCCTGCTGCTGCTGAGCGTCGCCGTCGTGCTGGGCTACAACAGCTGGAAACTGGTGCAGCGCCGTCGCATCAATCAGCACCGCATCGCCGATATCCAGCGCTACTACGAAAGCTGCTTTAACCCGCAGCTCGCCCCGATGTCATTGCGGCCGATGCCCTGAGCCACTAGCCCCGGCCTGCGCCCTGTCATCAGCTTATGCTACGCTAACGCTATTCCCCTTATCCTGCGGACCGCCGAAGGTTCGCCTATGGAGTTTTCATGGTTCCCGAGTTTGACTGGAGTGAGATTGATACCGTGCTGCTGGATATGGACGGTACCCTGCTCGATCTGGAGTTCGACAGCCACTTTTGGCTCAGCCTGGTGCCACAGGCCCTGAGCGAGCAGCGGGCTATTCCCTTCGATGAAGCGCGTAAAATTATTCATCAGGAATATCTGGCCGTACAGCACACCATGAACTGGTACTGCTTCGATTACTGGAGCGAACGGCTGGATATGGATATTTACCGCATGACCAGCGAGGTAGGCAACCGTGCTCGTCTGCGTGAAGATACCGAGCCGTTTTTACAAGCATTACGTGCGGCGGGCCACCAGACTATTTTGTTGACCAACGCCCATCCGCACAGCCTGGCAGTAAAAATTGAGCATACCGGTTTGGATCGGCACCTTGATTTATTACTTTCCACCCACACATTTGGTTATCCGAAAGAAGATCAGCGTTTGTGGCAGGCAGTGCAGCAACACACCGGTTTTGATCCGCAGCGTACGCTGTTTGTCGACGACGGCGAACCGATACTGGATGCCGCCCGTACCTTCGGTATTCGCTACTGCCTGGGCGTGCAAAACCCGGATTCCAGCATGGCGGAGAAAACCTTCCAGCATTACCCATCGATGCGCGATTACCGCCTGTTGATACCGGCGCTGGCCAGGGGGAATTGATGAAAGGAAAAGCAACAGGCGACGAAGCCGTCCGGCTGGACAAGTGGCTATGGGCGGCACGTTTCTATAAGACCCGCGCACTGGCACGGGAGATGATCGACGGCGGCAAGGTGCACTACAACGGACAGCGCGGCAAGCCGAGCAAGATTGTCGAGCTTAACGCCGAGATCAAACTGCGTCAGGGAAATGAAGAACGCACGGTGATCGTGCTGGCTTTGACCAGCCAACGGCGCGGCGCCGACGAGGCGCAGCAAATGTATCAGGAAACCGAGGCCAGCATCGTCAACCGAGAGAAAGTGGCGCTCGCGCGCAAAATGAATGCGCTGACCATGCCGCATCCGGACCGCCGTCCGGACAAGAAAGAGCGGCGCGACCTGATTAAATTTAAATTTGGTGAGCAGGAATAACCCCTCACCGCAATGAGAGAAAACTATGTCTAACCATGACCAATTGCACCGTTACCTGTTTGAAAACTACGCGGTGCGCGGTGAGCTGGTTACCGTCAGCGAAACCTATCAGCAGGTTCTGAACAACCACGACTATCCGGCACCAGTCAAAAAACTGCTGGGTGAACTGCTGGTTGCCACCAGCCTGCTGACCGCAACGTTGAAGTTTGACGGCGACATCACCGTGCAGTTACAAGGCGACGGTCCGCTGAAGCTGGCGGTGATTAACGGTAACAACCGCCAGGAAATGCGTGGCGTAGCACGCGTACAGAGCGAAATTGCTGATGACAGCACGCTGCACCAGATGATCGGCAATGGCGTCATGGTGATCACCATCGCCCCCACCGAGGGCGAACGCTATCAGGGCGTAGTGGCGCTGGAAGGGGAAACGCTGGCCGAGTGCCTCGAGGCTTACTTCCGTCAGTCAGAGCAGTTGCCTACCCGCCTGTTCATCCGTACCGGTGAGTCTGAAGGTCAACCGGCCGCGGGTGGCATGCTGCTGCAGGTGCTGCCGGCGCAGGATGGCAATGCCGATGACTTCGATCATCTGGTGCAACTGACCAATACGGTGAAAAGCGAAGAGCTGTTCGGCCTGCCGGCCAACGAAGTGCTGTATCGCCTGTATCATCAGGAAGAAGTCACCCTGTATGAACCGCAGGACGTTGTCTTCCGTTGCACCTGTTCACGCCAGCGTTGCGCCGATGCGCTGATCACGCTGCCGGCGGAAGAAGTGGCTCAAATGCTGGAGCAGGACGGCAATATTGATATGCACTGCGATTATTGCGGCAATCACTATGTCTTCGACGCCATGGACGTCGCCGCGCTGTACACCGGTAACACCGGTGAAAGCGAGCAGTTGCACTAAGTAGCACCTTATATCGGCGGGCGCGCCCTGCGCCTGCCGGTTTTCTTCGTTTGCACGTTTGCTTTTTTCCGTGTGCTATCTCTCATAACGTAACGAAAAACCGACTAAAACGTTAAATATTTGATACCTATCGCGGTTACTCGCTGCTGAATCCCTACAATTGGCGCCAGAAATTCTGTGACCAAGGAGTAGTGACATGCGTGTTAAAGGTATAACCCCTCAGGATCTGGCCGCTTATGGGATTCATAACGTCGGCGAAATCGTTCACAACCCGAGTTATGACTTGCTGTTCAAGGAAGAAACAGACCCATCTCTGGAAGGTTTTGAGCGTGGGGTGGTAACCAAACTGGGTGCTGTATCCGTCGACACCGGTATTTTTACCGGCCGTTCCCCGAAAGATAAGTACATTGTCCGTGACGACATCACCCGCGACACCGTGTGGTGGGCCGATCAGGGTAAAGGTAAAAACGACAACAAACCCCTCAGCCCGGAAACCTGGGCAGACCTGAAACAGCTGGTCACCACACAACTCTCCGGCAAACGTCTGTTTGTGATGGATACCTTCTGCGGCGCCAACGCCGACTCCCGTCTGAAAGTCCGCTTTATTACCGAGGTAGCCTGGCAGGCGCACTTTGTTAAAAACATGTTCATCCGTCCGACGGATGAAGAGCTGCAGGATTTCGAGCCAGACTTCGTGGTCATGAACGGTGCCAAATGCACTAACCCGAACTGGCAGCAACAGGGCCTGAACTCGGAAAACTTTGTCGCCTTCAACCTGACCGAGCGCATGCAACTGATTGGCGGCACCTGGTACGGCGGCGAAATGAAAAAGGGTATGTTCTCCATCATGAACTACCTGTTGCCGCTGAAAGGCATCGCCTCAATGCACTGCTCGGCCAACGTAGGCGAGAAAGGCGACGTGGCGGTATTCTTCGGCCTGTCCGGCACCGGCAAAACCACCCTGTCCACCGATCCGAAACGCCAACTGATTGGCGATGACGAGCACGGTTGGGATGATGACGGCGTGTTTAACTTCGAAGGCGGCTGCTACGCCAAAACCATCAAGCTGTCTGAAGAAGCCGAGCCGGATATCTATCACGCCATCAAACGCGATGCGCTGCTGGAAAACGTCGTCGTTCTGGCTGACGGCACCATAGATTTCAATGATGGTTCGAAAACCGAGAATACCCGCGTTTCCTATCCGATCTATCACATCCAGAATATCGTGAAGCCGGTTTCCAAAGCGGGTCATGCCACTAAGGTGATCTTCCTGACCGCAGACGCCTTCGGCGTACTGCCGCCGGTATCTCGCCTGACCGCTAACCAGACCCAGTACCACTTCCTGTCTGGCTTTACCGCCAAGCTGGCCGGTACCGAGCGCGGCGTGACCGAGCCGACCCCAACCTTCTCCGCCTGCTTCGGCGCAGCCTTCCTGTCGCTGCACCCAACGCAGTACGCCGAAGTGCTGGTGAAACGCATGCAGGCCGCCGGCGCGCAGGCCTATCTGGTGAACACCGGCTGGAACGGCACCGGCAAACGTATCTCGATCAAGGATACCCGCGGCATTATCGACGCGATCCTCAGCGGTGAAATCGATAAGGCAGAAACCATTACTCTGCCTATCTTCGACCTGGCGATGCCAACCTCACTGCCGGGCGTTAACCCGGATATCCTGGATCCACGCGCCACTTACGCCAGCCTTGAGCAATGGCAAGAGAAGGCACAGGATCTGGCCGAGCGTTTTGTCACCAACTTTGACAAATACACCGATACCCCGGCAGGTGCCGCGCTGGTCAGCGCCGGCCCAAAACTGTAAAACCTTCTTTTTACAGCTTCATCTAAGGCGTGGATCCCACGCCTTTTTTTATTTTTATCGGTTGTTATTTAATCAACACAAAGGGATAATAAGCACTGCAATCATTGATAGCAAAGGAGGTTTCAATGGCTACCATAACCGTCAGGAATCTGGACGACGAAGTAAAAGAGTTGCTGCGCGTTTCGGCAGCGAAAAATGGCCATTCCATGGAGGAGGAAGCTCGTATGATTTTGAAACAGGCATTAGTGAAAAAACACCCGCGCTATGGGTTGGGCACCTGGATGCATCAGCATTTTGCCGAGTTGGGTGGCGTTGAACTGGAGATCCCACCGCGTGATAAAACACCTCCGCGCATTGTCACCTTTGACGACGACGATGACCAGGTATGATTATTCTCGATACCAATGTGGTTTCAGAAACGTTGCGCCCCAATCCGCACTACAACGTCCTCACATGGCTGAATGAAAAAGACAACGATGAGCTTTATCTAAGTGCGATAGTTCTCGCCGAGCTGTTCAGTGGGGTTGCCTGTATGCCTGAAGGTAAACGGCAGCGCGAATTCAAACATAAGCTGGTGGAGGCGGTGCAGATAAGATTTGATGAGCAAACTCTGCCATTTGATACACTTTGCGCACTGCAATACGCGGAACTTATGGGGAAAAATCAGCGTCAGGGCCGGTTAATGAGCATGGCGGACACCCAAATCGCCGCCACCTGCCTGCATTACGGTGCTGCCCTGGCCACGCGTAATACCAAAGATTTTATCCATTGCGGAATTGAATTAATCGACCCCTGGCAAGCCAGCACCGGTCGGCGTCTGCATGAAGAAGCGGCGGAATATTACGTCATGAGCAGAAAACCCTGACAGGGCAGCTTCGCTGTCAGGGGAGTTTGGCGCTGTCTTTCACTGCCTGATGCCCGTTGGCCGACTCTTTCTTTTCCATCGGCAACGGAATATAAGCCCTGATCAACAACCCGCCGCGTTCGCTGGTGCCAATATCCAAAGCGCCGTGATGACCATCAATAATACGCTGTACGATAGCCAGGCCAAGCCCGGTTCCGCTGGTGCTGCGTGCGCTGTCGCCACGGACAAACGGCTGCAGCAGATGTTTCAACTCTTCCGGTTTAATGCCCGGGCCGTCGTCTTCCACCTGGAACCAGCCGCGCTGCAGCTCACGGCCACTACTGACTTTGATCCAGCCGTTGCCGTAACGTGCCGCATTCACCACCATATTCGCCGCCGCACGCTTGATCGACAGCGGATGCACATTCATCATCAGTTCACCCGGTGCCATGGCAGTTTCGATAACCCGCTCATAGCCACTCTCGGCCGCAACCACTTCACCCAGAATTCCATTCAGATCGCTTAACTCGGTCTGCATCTCCTGGCCGGTGCGCAGATAATCAATAAACTGCTCAATGATGGCGTTGCACTCTTCAATGTCTTTATTGATCGACTCCGCCAGATAGCCGTCTTCGGCACTCATCATCTCGGTTGCCAGACGGATGCGCGTCAGCGGTGTGCGCAGGTCGTGGCTGACGCCGGCCATCAGCAGCGTGCGGTCATCCGCCAGTTGCTTAACGCCCGATGCCATCTGATTAAAGGCCCGCGTTACCGAACGTACTTCAGATGCGCCGTACTCACGCAACGGCGGCGGAATAATACCCTTGCCGACCTGCAGAGCCGCATGCTCCAGCTCCACCAGCGGGCGGTTTTGGATACGAATAAACAGCCAGGCACCGCCTATCGCCAACAGCATAATTGCCAGGGTATAACGGAACAGCGGCGAGAAATCGCCCTGGTGAATCTCAGTCAGCGGAACGCGCACCCAGATATCCGGCTGCAGCCAGGTCTTCAGCCACACTACCGGTGAGTTTTTGTTCACTTCTACCCGGACATCGGTTGGCCCACCGAGCTGCTGAGCCATTTGCTGGCTGAGGAATTGATAGTGCTGCGCCCAGCGCAGACCGCTCTCCTCCGCCGCCGAGTTGGTGTAGAGAGAAATCCCCAGTTCGCGATAGATTTCACGACGGAACGCCGGCGGCACCTCCAGCAAGGTCCCATCCTCCAGCTGCAGCTTATCGGTCATCAGCATACGAACTTCGTAGGCCAATACCTTGTTGAACTGCTGCAAACTGGGCAGGATGGCGAAGTTCAGCACCACCAGATAGGTCGTCACCAGGCTGACGAACAGCAAGGTGACGATCAATAGCAGGGTTCGGGCAAACGAGCTACGCGGTGAAAAGCGTAATCGTCTCATGCCTTGCTGCCGTCCGGGACGAAGACGTAGCCAAGACCCCAAACGGTCTGGATATAACGTGGATGCGCAGGATCTTCCTCAACCATACGACGCAGACGAGAAATCTGCACGTCGATGGAGCGTTCCATGGCGCTGTATTCACGGCCGCGGGCCAGGTTCATCAACTTGTCACGCGACAGCGGTTCACGCGGATGGCTCACTAACGCCTTCAGTACCGCGAACTCGCCGCTGGTCAACGGCATAGGCTCGTCTTCACGGAACATTTCGCGGGTACCCAGGTTCAGTTTGAATTTGCCAAAGGCAATCACCGCTTCTTCTTGCGAAGGCGCGCCCGGCAGTTCATTAGCCTGACGACGCAATACCGCACGGATACGGGCCAGCAGTTCACGCGGGTTGAACGGTTTTGGGATGTAATCGTCAGCGCCGATTTCCAGACCGACGATACGGTCAACTTCTTCACCTTTGGCGGTCACCATAATGATCGGCATAGGGTTGCTTTGGCTGCGCAGACGACGGCAGATAGAAAGCCCGTCTTCACCCGGCAACATCAGGTCCAGCACCATCAGGTGGAAGGATTCACGTGTCAGCAAGCGATCCATTTGCTCAGCGTTGGCTACGCTGCGAACCTGAAAACCCTGTTCGGTTAAATAACGCTCTAAAAGCGCGCGCAGGCGCATGTCATCATCGACGACCAGAATCTTATGATTCTCTTGCATTGTAGTACTCCCAAAGGCTTTATTGCCTGACGTGAATATTGTTAAAAAACCATGGCAATTCGGACAGCGATTATTGGTATATATTCTAGACTAAATTGTTACAAAGCTTATTCTTTTACCGAGTTATCAATATCTTTCATTCCGCAGACTAATTAATCCGCACATTATTGTCTCGTTTCGCGGTAAAAAGCTCACTCAGCCCTCCCGGAAGAATGACATCATCACCGTGGACTGCTGGGGACTGGCCCTCAAATTAATAACGTATTTATAGCCTGATTAGCCCTGATTCCGGCGAGTGTAGCCTCAGTCTAAGCCGCCAGTGACAATGCACCTAATGTTCTGCCGTGCATTCATCGGCACTATTGTCGTCATCGCGTTGGAATAACCCTCGTATTTCGCCCCGCAGCCATTGATTGCCACGGTCATGATGAGCGCGCTCATGCCAATACTGCATCACCGGGAACTGAGGTATTGGGAAAGGCACCGGATAAATATGCACCTTACCCGCAGCCTGCAGTAACTGTGCCGCCTCATAGGTCACCGTGGCGAGCAGGTCCGTTTGGGCAATGATCTGGGTCAGGCTCAGAAAGTGGCTGGTCTGCAGTTTGACGTTGCGCACAATCCCCTGCTCCCTCATCGCCTGTTCAGCAATTTCCTGGCTGCGAATACGCAAACGAGCGGTCACGTGTTCAGCCTGCAAGAACTGCGGCAATGACAGTGTTTTGCCAATCTGCGGATGGCCCTGGCGCACCGCACAGCAGAATCCACTGTAAAATAACCGCTGCTGATAAAAAACGGCGCGACGCAGGTCGGGAAAATAGCCGATAGCCAGATCGACCCGCCCGCTTTCCAGCGCCTCTTCCAATTGCGCCGGAGCCAGCTCATGGCTGACCACCGCCATCCCCGGAGCCACCTGGGCCAGATGGTTAATCAGAGGAGGTAAAAAATACTGCTCTCCGATGTCCGGCATACAGAGCGTTAGCGTTCTGCGGTTAGCCGCAGGATCAAACCCCACCGGTTGCAAAACATCGTCGCGGATCATCGACAGCACCCGCTCGACGGAGGGCATCAGTTCACTGGCCCGGTCAGTCGGGCGCATTTCGTTATTAATCCGCACAAACATCGGGTCGTCAAACAGTTGACGCAGGCGAGCCAGCGCATGGCTCACTGCCGGCTGGCTGATACCCAGCATCTGCCCCGCCAGGCCGACGCTACGCTGGCGAAAGATAGCGTCAAACACCACCAATAAATTCAAATCGACGTTCTTCAAATTCATTTTTCTTATTCGCCCAATAAATCACATTCGATTGATTGATTGTAGGCAGCAGATATTCTCTCAGTACATAAGAATTTTCATTTCATTAACAAAAATGCATCACAGGAGCGGTTATGCAGACAGGTGACCAGACCCACTCAGCCAGGCCAAAAGCACTGCACTGGATCGATGGCCAATGGCAGGATTCGACCAAACAAGGCATCAGTATCAGCCCGGCGGATGGCTCCGAACTGGGAGAATTTGCCGACGGCGGCACCGAGGAAGCCGCGATGGCGATTGCCGCCGCCCAACGCGCATTTGTGCCGGCATGGAGCCGCGACCGACAGTTGCGGGCCCGCTGCCTGAATCAAATGGCCGATCGATTTGAGCAGCATGCAGAAACCCTGGCCCGGATCCTGGCGCAGGACAACGGTAAACCGCTGAGCGAAGCCCGCTTTGAGGTTCAGTTCATTCCCAGCAAACTACGCTACGCCGCCGCACTGGCACTGACCACTTACGGGCGTGCCATGGAGATCCAGCCCGGCGCCTTATCCCGTGTGCTGTACGAGCCGCTGGGCGTGGTCGGGGTGATCACTCCGTGGAACTCACCGGCCATTCTTACCATCAGATCGCTGGCCCCGGCGTTGGCCGCGGGCAATACCGTCGTCATCAAACTTCCGGCTCAGACCGCTCAGGTTAACGCCGCATTCGCCCGCATTCTGGCCGAAGTCGACAGCCTGCCGCAGGGGGTGGTGAACCTGTTCACCGAAAGCGGCAGCGAAGGTGCCATGTTGCTGGTCAGCAGCCCAGCAGTCCCGGGCATCAGCTTTACCGGCAGCACCCGTACCGGACGCACATTGGCGGCCAACGCCATGCAGCGGGTCAAACGCATCTCGCTGGAATTAGGTGGGAAAACGCCGCACCTGCTGTTCGAAGACGCCGACCTGGATCGCGCCTTGCCGATGATCGTGCGTTCACTCACCACCTTCAGCGGTCAATTCTGTGTTACCGGCAGCCGTTTACTGGTGCAGCGCGCGATCTATCCGCAGGTTAAAGCCCGCATGGCCGCCTTGCTGGAGGCGGTAAAAATCGGGCCGTCGCTGGAGCCGGGCGTTGAGTTGGGGCCGTTGATCGACCAACAAAGCGTCCTGCGGGTCGATGCCATGGTCACTGCCGCGCTGGCCCAGGGGGCCAAGGCCGTGGTTCGCGGTGGACCGGTAGTGGAAGGCCCCCTGGCCAAAGGCGCGTTCTACCGGCCGACCCTGCTGGAAGTGCCCAACAGCGATATGGACATTGTGCAGCAGGAGGTTTTCGGGCCGGTGCTCACGCTGGAGGCCTTTGACGACGAAGCGCAAGCGATCGCCTCCGCCAATCATAACGACTACGGGTTGGCCGCCAGTATCTGGTCGATGGATGCCAACCGCCCGCACCGGGTAGCGCGGGAAATTCAGGCCGGCAGCGTGTGGATCAACGACTGGGCGCAAATTCACGATGAGTTCGAAGAAGGTGGATACAAGCAGAGCGGCCTGGGGCGTTTGAACGGTATCGCCTCGCTGGACAGCTTTATCGAATACAAACACGTCTATCAAAATGTGGGGGGTCACCGACCCGCAGAGGAATGACTAAATGAGCATCGATATTCAGCAACTGCAAAAGAAACATCTGTTCCCGCTATGGGAGTCACTGCATGGCCTGGTCCCCAATCAGCCAGAACCTCAGGCTACGCCCTATCAATGGCATTACGCTGAGGTCAAAGACGCGCTGCTGGATATCGGCTCAAAGATCGACATCGAACGTGCCGAACGCCGCGTGCTGGTCATGGAAAATCCGTCGCTGCCACCGGGCTCGTCACGCATCACCGACACGCTGTATGCCGGAATGCAAATGGTGCTGCCGGGTGAAATTGCCCCATTGCATCGCCACACCCCCACCGCGCTGCGCTTTATTCTGGAAGCCGAAGGCGGCAACACCACGGTGGACGGCGAAAAGACTACGCTGCACCCGGGGGATTTTATCATTACCCCTTCATGGCGTTGGCACCAGCACCAAAATGACACCGATAAACCGATATTCTGGCTCGATGGCCTGGATGCCCCGCTGCTGCACTTTCTCAAGGCCGGGTTTCGGCAAGATCGCCTGCCCGCAGGCCAAACGTTGGAGCCACGCCCTGAGGGCGATGCTCTGGCCCGTTACGGTACCGGCCTGATACCGCTGGAGTACCGCCCAACGGGGCAGAGCCAGCCCTCGCCGATATTTAACTATCCGTATCAACGCACCCGCGAAGCGCTGGAACAATTAAAGCGCCATAGCGAGATCGACCCGGCCAGCGCCATCAGCCTGCGTTATATCAATCCGGCCAACGGCGATTGGGCCATTCCCACCCTCGGCACCGTCATCACGCTGCTGCCAAGAGGCTTTACCAGCCTCTACCAACGTGGCAATGCCAGCCAGGTGCTGGTGGTGATGGAGGGAGAACTGGAAGTCCGGTTAACCGGCGGGATTCACTTCCGGCTAAAACCGAAAGACATTTTTGCGCTGCCTTCGTGGCTCAGCTATCAGCTGTCGGCACCTGACGGCGATACGGTCTGCTTTAGCTTTTCCGATCGGCCGGTGCTGGAAAAACTGGGGATCTGGCGGCACGAGATTACGCCTGAGGGCTAATACCACCAGCTCAATCGGCCCATTCAGCGGCTAACACCATCACATTTTTGCTTTCAGAGGGCCTATATCATGAAGATCTGCCGCTTCAATCACGACCGGATAGGGATCATCCGGCAGCAGCGGGTGTACGACATCACGCCAATGTTTCACGACATCCCCCCCGCCCACTGGCCCACACCGCCTGTCGACTGGATGATTAGCCATTTCCCCGACATTGCCTCACAGCTGGGTGCAAACTGGGAACGGCTGGAAAACTACCCGCTGGAGCAGGTAAGCCTGAACGCACCGGTGGCCAATCCCGGAAAAATTGTCGCTGCGCCAATTAATTACCGCGATCATATTGCCGAAGCCAATGCCGACCAGCAAATCAACCATGGCAAGGTCTATACCGATATCAGCGAATACGGCCTGTTTCTCAAAGCCAACAGTTCGCTGTGCGGGCCGAACGAAATCATACCTCTGCCAATCCCCGGCCGACGAACCGATCCAGAGGTCGAACTGGCGGTGATCATTGGTCAACGTGCCCGGAACTTGCCCGTCGATCAGGCGCTGGAGGCGGTGTTCGGTTACGCTATCGGCATAGACATGACCGTGCGCGGCTCGGAGTTTCCCTCTTTTCGTAAATCGGCCGATGGGTTTTCGGTACTCGGCCCGTGGATTGTCACCCCTGACGAAATCGGCGATCCGAACACCCTGGATCTCAGCATTCGGGTCAACGGCCAACTCAGGCAGCACTCCAACACCCGCCACCTGATTTATAACGTACAACGCCTGATCGCCTATGCCTCGGCGATGTTTACCCTGTGGCCAGGGGACGTGATTTATACTGGTACGCCGTCTGGGGTCTCCGCGATACAGGCTGGCGACCGCATCGAGGTCAGTATCGAGCGCATAGGTGCGATGTCGGTCACGATCGCCGACAGCGTCCCCTGACTGGCCCTATTTTCGATGCCTCTGGCCCCGTATCTGTCGTACACTTCGCGCTATAGGTTCCACTATTGCCACGGTAACAGGTTGCATGAGAACACCGCTTATCACCCGTGAAGGGTACGACAAACTGAAACAAGAGCTGGACTACCTCTGGCGTGAAGATCGGCCAGAGGTCACTAAAAAAGTGACCTGGGCGGCCAGCCTCGGCGACAGAAGTGAAAATGCCGACTATCAGTACAACAAAAAACGGCTGCGGGAAATCGATCGCCGGGTACGTTACCTGACCAAATGCCTCGAACAGTTGAAGGTCGTCGACCACTCACCGCAGCAAGAAGGCAAAGTCTTCTTCGGCGCCTGGGTGGTGGTGGAAAACGAAGACGGTGAGATTAAACGCTTTCGCATCGTCGGCTATGACGAGATTTTTGGCCGCCGGGACTACATCTCCATCGATTCACCGATGGCCCGCGCCCTGCTGAAAAAAGAAGTGGGGGACGCCGCCACCGTCAACACTCCGGCAGGAGATGCGCTGTGGTATGTGAATGAGATCGAGTACGTTAAATAGAGCTGGCGACTAACCAGTCCATTATTAGGGAGAGCGTGCCGAAGGGGTCGTAGCGGGCTTGCCCGCCGACCAATTTGCCGGGAGCAAATTGGAACGACTGCCAGTCGGCCCGTAGGGTGGGACACATGGATGTGTCCCATAATGGCCCCTCGGTGCGCTAGGCCCGAGTATCTCGGGCTAAAATCAAACTTAAAAGATTTCAGTTTTTTCCGAGCGGCCGCCCGCCGCCGCGGTACAGGCCGTTTTGCGCGCCATGGCTACCGAGAGGCGGCCCGCTTCACTGGCATTTTCCCCGCGCAATCCGTATAACTGTCCCCCTGTTTACTAACCATTCCCAACAGATACCAGACATATGAATGACCCACTGAGCCGCATTATTGCAACAGAACTGCAGGCCCGGCCGGAGCAAGTTGACTCCGCCATCCGTCTGCTGGATGAAGGTAATACCGTGCCCTTTATTGCACGCTATCGTAAGGAAGTCACCGGGGGTCTGGACGATACCCAACTGCGCCAGCTGGAAACCCGCCTGGGTTATCTGCGTGAACTGGAAGACCGCCGTCAGACCATCCTTAAATCAATCGACGAGCAGGGCAAACTGACCGAACAACTGGCGGGGGCGATCACCGCCACGCAAAGCAAAACCGAACTTGAAGATCTCTACCTGCCGTACAAACCCAAGCGCCGCACCCGTGGGCAGATCGCGATTGAAGCCGGTCTGGAGCCCCTGGCAAACACCCTGTGGCAAGATCCTCAGCAGCAGCCTGAACAACTGGCCGAAGGCTACGTTGATGCCGACAAGGGCGTAGCGGACGTTAAAGCCGCCCTCGACGGCGCGCGTTACATTCTGATGGAGCGCTTTGCCGAAGACGCCGCGCTGCTGGCCAAGGTTCGTAATTACCTGTGGAAGCACGCGCATCTGGTCTCCAAAGTGGTGGAAGGCAAAGAAGAAGCCGGCGCGAAATTCCGCGACTACTTCGATCACCACGAACCTATTGCCCAGGTGCCTTCACACCGTGCGCTGGCCATGTTCCGTGGCCGCAACGAAGGCGTGCTGCAACTGGCGCTGAACGCCGACCCACAGTTTGAAGAAGCCCCGCGCGAAAGCCAGGCGGAACAGATCATCATCAGCCATCTCGATCTGCGCCTGAATAACGCCCCGGCAGACGCCTGGCGCAAAGCCGTGGTCAACTGGACCTGGCGCATCAAGGTGCTGCTGCATCTGGAAACCGAACTGATGAGCACCCTGCGCGAACGTGCGGAAGATGAAGCAATCAACGTCTTCGCCCGTAACATGCACGACCTGATGATGGCCGCACCGGCCGGCATGCGCGCAACCATGGGGCTGGATCCGGGCTTGCGTACCGGAGTCAAAGTGGCGGTGGTGGATGCCACCGGCAAACTGGTCGCCACCGACACCGTCTACCCGCACACCGGCCAGGCCGCCAAAGCCGCGGCCATCGTCGCGGCACTGTGCATCAAACACAAAGTGGAACTGGTCGCCATCGGCAACGGTACCGCATCGCGTGAGACCGAGCGTTTTTATCTTGATTTGCAACAGCAATTCGGCGAAGTCAAAGCGCAGAAAGTGATCGTCAGCGAAGCCGGTGCCTCGGTGTATTCCGCCTCCGAACTGGCGGCGCTGGAGTTCCCGAATCTCGACGTCTCGCTGCGTGGCGCCGTCTCCATCGCCCGTCGCCTGCAGGATCCGCTGGCCGAACTGGTCAAAATCGATCCGAAATCCATCGGTGTTGGTCAGTACCAGCACGATGTCAGCCAAAGCCAACTGGCGAAAAAACTCGATTCGGTGGTTGAAGACTGCGTAAACGCCGTCGGGGTTGATCTGAACACCGCTTCGGTGCCGCTGCTGACCCGCGTGGCCGGCCTGACCCGCATGATGGCGCAGAACATCGTTACCTGGCGTGATGAGAATGGCCGTTTCAGCAACCGCGAACAGCTGTTGAAAGTCAGCCGCCTGGGGCCAAAAGCCTTTGAGCAGTGCGCCGGCTTCCTGCGTATCAACCACGGCGACAACCCGCTGGACGCCTCGACCGTTCACCCGGAAACCTACCCGGTGGTCGAACGTATTCTGGCCGCCACCCGCCAGGCACTGCAAGATCTGATGGGTAACCCGGCAGCGGTACGCAGCCTGAAGGCCAGCGATTTCACCGACGACAAGTTCGGCGTGCCAACGGTGACCGACATCCTGAAGGAGTTGGAGAAACCGGGCCGCGATCCGCGTCCGGAATTCAAAACCGCCACCTTCGCCGAGGGCGTTGAAACCCTGAGCGACCTGCAGCCGGGGATGATTTTGGAAGGCTCGGTGACCAACGTCACCAACTTCGGGGCCTTTGTGGATATCGGCGTGCATCAGGACGGTCTGGTGCATATCTCCTCGTTGGCGGACAAGTTTGTCGAAGATCCGCACACCGTGGTGAAAGCCGGTGACATCGTCAAAGTGAAGGTGATGGAAGTGGATCTGCAGCGCAAACGCATCGCGCTGAGCATGCGTCTGGACGAGCAACCGGGTGAAGGTTCACCACGCCGCGGCGGTAACGCCGCCCCGGCCAGGGACAACGCCAACCGGGCGCCGGCCAATAAGGCCAAACCGCGCGGCAACAACAATACCTCGGCGGGTAACAGCGCCATGGGTGATGCGCTGGCGGCGGCATTCGGCAAAAAATCTTAATCAGGCCCTGACCAGGCCTATGGGATGCAGGGCGGAGTTCACTCCGCCCTTTCCTGCCGAACTATCCCCGCAATTTTTTGACCCGCCTCAATAAACCTGCATATTTCTTCAATCTTGCCAACAACCATAATGACCCGCTGTTTCAGGCCTGAAAATAGCGCTGCATAGCCATCGATTAACACCGTTATTAACATCATGTTCTCATTTTGGTATTTCTCAGAGAAACACAAATAGTTACTGCTCGTATTCAGCCGATGAGATGTTGCCAAATAAATACCAATAGTAACGCTGCCGGATTATGACTATTGAATTTGTCGCTAATTTTTTCAAACTGGAAAAAATCACTACAATCACGTAACTGATTTAACTCACCATTCGCATTTGCACCCCGCCAGAGCGGGTGATAAAAGTAGTCCTGTCAGGCAATCCCGATCGTAAAATGTGATCGCCACAACCTTTGGTTACCAATACCCCTATTTTTTGTATTGAATACGATAATGATTCTCACTATTATTATTTTGCGTGTTCACTGCATTACCTCATGGATTGAAAACGTCGGCAGCCCGTAGCTTTGCTCGGCGCTTCCTCAGGAACGTTCTTTTATCATCATCGGCCCAATAAGCTGGGCTCAGGGAAGGTTACATGCATCTTCAGCCTAAACGATCGTATAAGATCGCCGGCTTCGCCAATGACATTGGCCCCAGCCTACCGCCAGAAACTTTTATCCCCTCGGCATGCTGCCGGGTTCATCGTTTGAAGTAGTACGCGTAGCGCCGCTGGGTGACCCAATAGAAATTAAAACCCGCCGCGTCAGCCTGGTGCTGCGTAGGAAAGATCTGGCCCTGATCCTGCTCGACGGCCAATCCTGACGCTGAGCCGCCTTGCCTTGGCCATGCACATCGCCTGGCCCCATTTCCCTTGACTGATATCACGCAACATTATGAAAAAACTCACTATTGGCTTAATAGGAAATCCTAATTCCGGTAAGACGACGCTGTTTAACCAGCTTACCGGGGCGCGCCAGCGGGTCGGGAACTGGGCGGGGGTGACGGTAGAACGTAAAGAAGGCTTGTTCACCACGCCGCAATCCCAGGTCAAGCTGGTCGATCTGCCCGGCACCTACTCCCTGACCACCATCTCGGAGCAAACCTCACTCGACGAACAGATCGCCTGCCACTACATTCTGAGCGGCGACGCCGATCTGCTGATCAACGTGGTCGACGCTTCCAATCTGGAGCGCAATCTGTACCTGACGCTGCAACTGCTGGAGCTGGGTATTCCCTGCATCGTCGCGCTGAACATGCTGGATATTGCCAGAAGTCAGAAAATTGATATTGATATTGCCGCACTGTCCGCACGCCTCGGCTGCCCGGTGGTACCGCTGGTCTCCACCAAGGCCGACGGTATTGGCGTGTTAAAGCAAATGATCGACAATCATCAGTTCAACGAATTGAAAGCGCTGGTGCTCTACCCACCGGTGCTGCTGAAAGAAATGACCACGCTGAGCGACGCGATGCCGCAAAACTTGCCAAGCGAACAGCGTCGCTGGCTGGCACTGCAGATGCTGGAGGGCGATATCTACAGCCATACTTTGGCCGGCCCGGCAGCAGCTCTGCTGCCGGCAGCCAAAGAGGCACTGCGACAGCAGCAGCAGGAAGACCCGGCACTGGTGATCGCCGATGCGCGCTATCAGTCAATCACCACCCTGTGTGACGCCGTCAGTAATTCTCAGCAGGCGATGCCGAACCGCCTGACCGAAGCATTGGATAAAGTGATCCTCAATCGCTGGCTGGGGGTACCGATCTTCCTGCTGGTGATGTATCTGATGTTCCTGCTGGCGATCAACATCGGCGGTGCGCTACAGCCTATTTTCGATATTGGCTCGGCGGCCATCTTTATCCAGGGCATTCAATGGTTGGGCTTTAACCTGCACTTCCCGGAATGGCTGACGATTTTCCTGGCGCAGGGGGTCGGTGGCGGTATCAATACCGTGCTGCCGCTGGTGCCACAAATCGGCATGATGTATCTGTTCCTGTCATTCCTTGAAGACTCCGGCTACATGGCGCGGGCGGCCTTCGTGATGGATCGTCTGATGCAGGCACTCGGGCTGCCGGGTAAATCTTTCGTGCCGTTGATTGTGGGCTTCGGCTGCAACGTGCCGTCCATCATGGGCGCCCGCACGCTGGATGCTCAGCGCGAACGCCTGATGACCATCATGATGGCGCCATTTATGTCCTGTGGCGCCCGGTTGGCAATCTTCGCCGTGTTTGCCGCCGCCTTCTTCGGCCAGGACGGCGCGGGCGTGGTGTTCTCCCTGTATATGCTCGGCATTGTGGTGGCGATCCTCACCGGGCTGGTGCTGAAATACACCATCATGCGCGGCGAAGCTTCCCCCTTCGTTATGGAGCTGCCGGTCTACCACGTGCCGCACCTGAAAAGCCTGCTGCTGCAAACCTGGCAGCGGCTGAAAGGCTTCGTCCTGCGTGCCGGTAAAGTGATTGTGATTGCCAGCATCTTCATTGGTGGCCTGAACAGCTTTTCATTCAGCGGCAAGCCGGTGGATAACATCAATGACTCCGCGCTGGCGTCGGTATCCAAGGTGCTGACACCGCTGCTAGAGCCGATGGGCGTACACAATGATAACTGGCAGGCCACCGTCGGCCTGGTCACCGGGGCCATGGCGAAAGAAGTGGTGGTCGGCACACTGAACACGCTGTACACCGCCGAACGCATCAATAACACCGAATTTGACGCCGCCAACTTTAATCTGTTGGACGAACTGGGCGGTGCCCTGGATACCACCTGGCAGGGCTTGAAAGACACCTTCAGCCTGAGCGTGCTGTCCAACCCGATTGAGGCCAGCAAGGGTGACGGGGAAATGGACGTCGGTTCGATGGGCGTGATGAGCAGTAAATTCGGTTCAGGAATCTCCGCCTACAGCTACCTGATTTTCGTGTTGCTGTACGTCCCCTGCGTCTCGGTCATGGGGGCTATCGCCCGTGAATCCAGCCGTGGCTGGATGACCTTCTCCATTCTCTGGGGGCTGAATGTCGCTTACTCGTTGGCCACGCTGTTTTATCAGGTCGCCACCTTCGGCCAGCACCCGCAGTACAGCCTGACGGCGATAACCATTGTGGTGCTGTTCAATCTGTTGATCCTGTTCGGCCTGCGCCGGGCGCGCAGCCGGGTAACGGTTCGCCTGGGCAACGCCACACCTGCGGCATGCTGTCAGAGTGGCAAGGGAAACTGTCACTGATGGCCGGCCTGTTGCAGATCCGCGATGCCTTGGCGCTGCACGGAAACGTGCAGGCGCTGCAACTCAGCCGTCAGTTGGCCGCCCCGCTGCCGTTAGTGCAGGCCATGCTGGAGCGTTTAATCGCGATGGGGAAAGTGGAGCGAATCGAGCAGGATAACAGCGCCTGCCTGAGCGGCAGTTGCAAAAGTTGCCCTGAGGGCCAGAAGTGCAGCAGTACCGTGGTGTATCGTTTGAAGTAATGGAGGTTGGGGCGCAGCACAAAGCACGCCCCAACTTAACTGATTCAATCGTTATTATTTGTCTTTATACACGTCAGCAGTAGCGCTGAATTTACCGTGTTCACGGCCAGCAATGATCACATAATACTGACCGCCTTTCTCATCAGCCAGTTTGGACAGTTCTTCTTTTGCATCCATTGGCGACGTGGTCTGTGCGGTAGTAGACACCGAACCCACTTTCTCGTATTTACCCGGATTCTTGGCCAGATCTTCCTTGGTCAGCAGGGTGGCTGCCATGGTGCTGAAAGACACTGAACCTACAACTAACGCGGCAATAATCATTTTCAAAGATTTCATTACATTACCTCTCAATGGATAGTTTATTTATTATGAAAGCTGTCCAGAGTAAATGCGTCATAACACCAGTTGCCGTGACATCTGCTGACCTCGTTGCTTTCCCTGACGAGAGCCGTTTCCCAGAGACGAAACGCCAAAGTGAAAAAACCATGGGCGATTTTTTCATTTTCAACCAACGCAGTTACCCCCTTAAGTATCGGACAGCTTTATTTTTTATCCACTAAACCGCTCTTTTTTTAGCGCTTTATTGTGCGTTTTGGCGGCAGATCCCATTTTCGGCCACAAAAGTGCCAATAATTTCTGCAAATTCATCAGGCTGGGAAATGAATGGCGCATGAGCCGCTTTCGCAATGATGATTGATGACGAGTGCGGCCAACTGACGTCGAGCAATCCGGCGACCTTACGCGGCACTAATCCGTCCAGATAACCGTAAATCCGCAACAGTGGCAGTGACAACCCCGCCAAAGACTGACGGAGGTCAGCGGTCCGCAGTATCTCAAGCCCGCCGTTCAGTATTTCAACGCTCGGCATCGGCTGGTTAAGCACCACCGATTTCAGCAAACGGGCGTCCTGCCGCGCACTTTCCGTGCCCAACGTTTGTAATGCCAGAAAACGCTCTACGGTGCGCTGGAAATCCTGGCTCAGCTGATGCTGAAAACCACTCAGCACCTCCGGGCGGATCCCCGGCCAATCATCCTGCGCCGCAAAACAGGGTGAAGAGGCCACGGTAATCAACCCATGCACCCGTTGTGGCTGCGTCAACGCAATCTGGCTGGCCACCAACCCACCGAGCGACCAACCCAACCACCAGGCCTGCGCCGGCGCGGCGTCCAACACAATTTCCGCCATTTGCTCAAGCGACATGGCAGCAAATCCCTGGCTGCGGCCATAACCCGGCAGATCGACCAGATGCAGACGAAAATGCGGCGTCAGCCGCTCAAGCATGCAACTCCATACTTCCGCGTTCAGCCCCCAGCCGTGCAGCAGCACAAGATCGCGATCGCCTTCACCTATTGTTTGCCAGTACAACGCTGTCATCGGTTATTGTCCTTTCATTCTCATCCGTCAGGGAGGACGGCTATGCTATCAATCTACAGCCGCTGTTGGCTATGCCGACAGCCATTACGCCTCAGCCATCATGGCATTTGCAGCTATTGCCTGCGCCACCTGCCGACCAAGCCCTTATGCTGCCCCCGCTGCGGCCTGCCCGCCGGCGATACCGCATTACCCTGTGGCCGCTGCCTGCAGCAACCGCCCCCCTGGCAGGCACTGGTGTTCGTCAGCGATTATCAGGCCCCATTGCGTCAGCTAATCAAAAAATTCAAGTTTCAGCATACGCCGGAGCTGGCGCCGCTGCTGGCTCGGCTAATTTTGCTAAACTGGCAACAAGCGCATCGAGAGCAGTATTTGAACAGACCCGATGTGATTTTAGCGGTACCCTTGCAGGCAAAACGTTGCTGGCGACGCGGCTATAACCAGAGCAGCCTGCTGGCACGACCGCTGGCCTACTGGTTGGGCTGCGACTACCGCCCCGCCGCACTGAGCCGGGTACGCAAAACCGCCCCACAGCAGGGGTTGCCGGCCCGCATGCGGCGGCGTAATCTGCGCGGAGCATTTCGTTGCCATGAATCCCTCGAGGGCCGACACATCGCCCTGCTGGACGATGTAGTCACGACGGGCAGCACGGTGGCGGAAATTGCCAGGTTGTTGCAGCGGCAGGGCGTGGCATCAATACAGATTTGGTGCGTTTGCCGCACGTTGTAGTGCCACGGCAATGGGCGTATTATAACCTAGTATAGAAGTCAACTATTTGAACTAACGAGCTAATGCCATGATTCGTATAACAGATACTGCACAGGAACACTTTGCCAAACTGCTGGCAAATCAAGAGGAAGGCACCCAAATCCGCGTATTCGTGATCAACCCGGGTACGCCTACGGCCGAATGCGGTGTCTCTTATTGCCCGCCGGACGCGGTTGAAGCAACAGACACCGAGCTGAAGTTCGAAAAACTGTCCGCCTATATCGACGAACTGAGCAAACCTTATCTGGACGATGCCGAAATTGACTTCGTCACCGACCAACTGGGCTCGCAGCTGACGCTCAAAGCGCCAAACGCCAAAATGCGCAAAGTGGACGACAACGCACCGCTGATGGAGCGTGTTGAATACGTACTGCAGTCACAGATCAACCCACAGCTGGCAGGCCACGGTGGCCGTGTGACGCTGATGGAAATCACTGATGACAGCCTGGCGATCCTGCAGTTCGGTGGCGGCTGTAACGGTTGTTCCATGGTCGATGTGACCCTGAAGGAAGGCATCGAGAAAGAGCTGCTGCAGAAGTTCCCAGAACTGAAAGGCGTGCGCGATTTGACCGAGCACCAGCGCGGTGAGCACTCCTATTATTAATCCCCTGTTCCAGGGCAACATGCCCCACAGCGGATAAAAAAATGCCGGATTCGGTTTACCCAATCCGGCATTTTTAACTCAATTACCCTACCGATACCTTACGCCGCCGCTTGTCCAAATCCTTCAGTAAGCGGTTGACCTGTTGGTCGGCAAACATCTCCTCCAGCGTTTGGGTCAATTTACGCCGCCAGTTAGGGTACTGACTGCTGGTACCGGGAATATTGACCGGATCCGCCATGTCCAGCCAGTCTTCCGGCTGCAGACCCAGCAACGCGCTGGCGCTGTCGGCAACGTAACGCTGCAAGCCCCGGTTAAGCAGCGGGCTCATATTCAACAACGCCGCCTTTTTGCCCACCTTCTGCGGCACACAACCATAGTGGTGCAGCCCGTCCAGCAACCCCTGCTTGGCACGTTCGCGGTCGGCAAACAGCCCTTTGAGGATCTCCGCATCCGGATACAACCCCAGTTGGTTGCCCAACTGCAGGTCACCACTTTGCCAATAGCCGCGCAGCGTCGGCAGATCGTGCGTGGTAATGGTCGCCATGGCCTGCACCGGATAGGCCTGCGGCGCGCGGAAATGGTTCTCACCGTCACGTTCGAAATACAGCACCTTATAGGAATAGACCCCGCTGTCGCGCAACTTCGCGACAATCTCAACCGGAACGGTACCGAGGTCTTCGCCAATCACCATACAGCGGTGGCGTTGGCTTTCCAGCGCCAGCACCGCCAACAGGTCATCCACCGGGTATTTCACATAGGCACCGTGAACCGCAGTTTCACCGTAGGGGATCCACCACAGGCGCAGTAACGCCATCACATGATCAATGCGCAGCGCGCCGCAGCTGGTCATATTGGCACGCAGCAGATCGATAAACGGCTGGTAGCCGCGCGCCGCCATCACATGCGGGTCCATCGGCGGCAGGCCCCAGTTTTGTCCGAGCGGCCCCAGAATGTCCGGCGGCGCCCCCACCGAGGCTTTCAGACAATAAAGATCGCGCTCGCACCAGGTTTCCGCGCCCCCTTCTGCCACGCCGACCGCTAAATCCCGGTACAGGCCAATCGGCATCTGCTGTTGCTGACTCAGGCGGAAACAATCGGCGAACTGGCTGGCGGCCAGCCACTGCAGCCACAGGTAAAACTGCACCTGATCCTGCTGCTGCTGACAAAATTGCTGCACCGCAGCGCTGCCGCCCTGTTGATATTGTTCAGGCCAGGCCGGCCAGCCCCACAGGCTGCTGTCAACGGCTGCCAAATGGGCATGCAGCGCATCAAAGGCCGCCTGCTGATACAGGCTGTCACCACCGTCGAGAACAAACTGCTCAAATGCCTGACGCTGCTCGTCACCCGCTTTGCGCGCCTGGAACTGCGGGAACGCCAGCGTCAACGCCGCCAGCTTAAGCTGCGTCACCGTGCTGTAATCCACCAGTTCGCTGCTGCGCGCGGCGGCCAGTTTCTTTTGCGTGGCCGGTTTCAACCACCATCGCTGCGCGGCCTCGTTGCGCTGGAAATCTTCCACCGCGTTCACATCGATATAAATCACGTTCAGCCAGCGGCGCGATGACGGGCTGTACGGGCTGGCGCTTTCCGGGTTGGCAGGATACAGCGCATGGATCGGGTTCAGTCCAACGAAAGCACCGCCCCTTTCACCGACCTGCTCCACCATCTGGCGCAGATCGCCAAAGTCACCGATGCCCCAGTTACTGTCGGATCGCAGGGTATAAAGCTGGACGCAAGCGCCCCACAACTTCTTTCCGGTCAGCAAGGCATCCGGTTCATAGCAGCGTTTCGGTGCCACGATCAGCCGGCACTGCCACTGCTGCTCGCCCTGTTTCAGAGTCAGTTGGTGATAACCCGGAGGTAACTCAACCGGCAGGGTAAAGGTTTTACGCGCACTGGCGCGCCCCTGTTGCTGGCCACCGTCTTCGCGCTGCAGCGTCCACAGATACTCGCCGCTCCCTGCCAGCGGCAACGCCACCGGCGCCCCCTGATAGAAGACCTTCACCGCCGGTAGTGGCAGTACTGCGGCCTCCTGCGGGGTCGTGCTGCGCCCCATGGCGCCCAGCAGTCGGCGCTTGGTGTCCTCAGCGATCGCCTGCTGTTGACCGTAGGGCATTAATATAATCGGCAGCGATACCCGCCTGAGCTGCCGCCTGATCGATGACCTTGCGATCCATTCGCTCTCCTTAACGTTTGGCTTGCCAGATACGCTGTTGGTAGTCGCGGATCGAGCGATCCGAACTGAACATACCGACCCGCGCGGTGTTAAGAATAGTACGGCGCGTCCACTCATCACGGTCACGATAGAGTTCATCTACCTGCTGTTGAGCTTTGCAATAAGAAGCAAAAGTCCGCCAGCACCAAATAAGGATCGCCACCTTCCAGCAAGCTGTGCAGCATCATGTCGAAAGCATGCTTGTCGCCGTGGCTGAATGCGCCGCTCGCCAGTTCGTCCAGGATCGCCTTCAGGTGCTTGTCTTTCTTGCGATAGCTGAGCGGGTCATAGCCTTTCGCCAGCAGCGCCTTCACCTGATCCACGGTGTTACCGAAGATAAAGATATTGTCTTCACCCACCTGCTCGGCGATTTCCACGTTGGCGCCGTCCAGGGTGCCGACGGTCAGCGCGCCGTTCAACGCCAGCTTCATATTGCCGGTACCGGAAGCCTCTTTGCCTGCGGTCGAGATCTGCTCGGAAATATCCGCCGCCGGGATCATCAGTTCAGCGACAGACACGCGGTAGTCAGGGATAAACGCCACTTTCAGTCGATCCTTCACCAGCGGATCGTTGTTGATCTTTTCCGCCGCCTGGTTGATCGCGTAAATGATGTTCTTGGCCAGGTAGTAACCCGGTGCCGCTTTGGCGCCGAACAGGAATACCCGCGGCACGATATCCAACTGCGGGTTATCGCGCAGTTGGCGATACAGCGACAGAATGTGCAGCAGGTTCAAATGCTGGCGTTTGTATTCGTGCAGGCGTTTGATTTGCACGTCGAAAATCGCGTCCGGATTGAGCGTCAGCCCCATCACGTCGTGCACATAGTTTGCCAACACGACTTTGTTATCGCGCTTAATTTGCTGATAACGCTGACGGAACGCCGCATCATCGGCGTATTTCTCCAGCCCTTTCAGGGCGTCGAGATCGTTGGCCCACTCCACCTTCAGCGTTTCATCAATCAGCCCTGACAGCGCCGGGTTACACTGCTTCAACCAGCGGCGTGGCGTAATGCCGTTGGTGACGTTATGGAATTTGTTGGGCCACAATTGGTGGTATTCCGGGAACAGATCCTTCACCACCAGATCGGAGTGCAACTGTGCCACGCCGTTGACCGCAAAGCCGCTGACCACGCACAGGTTTGCCATCCGCACCTGTTTATCATGATGCACTGCCAGCTTGGCCCACACCGCGTCGTCGCCCGGCCAGTGTTTATCCACCAGCTTTTTGAAGTTGGCGTTGATCTGTTTGATGATGGAGAAATGACGCGGCAGCAGGCTGCGCACCAGCTTCTCATCCCAGCACTCCAGCGCTTCCGGCATCAGGGTATGGTTGGTGTAGGCGAAGGTTTTGCTGGTAATAGCCCAGGCGGCCTCCCAGTCCAACTGGTGCTCATCGAGCAGAATGCGCAGCATTTCCGGAATGGCGATGGTCGGGTGAGTATCGTTCAGCTGGATCACTTCGTACTTCGGCAGGTCTTCAATCTTGCGGCCCGCCAGATGGTGCTTACGCAGAATATCCGCCACCGAACAGGCACACTGGAAGTATTGCTGCATCAGGCGCAGGCGCTTGCCCGCCTGGTGGTTGTCATTCGGATACAGCACCTTGGTCAGCTTGGCGGCTTCCACGCCCTGCTTCTCCGCCTGCAGGAATTTGCCATCGTTGAAATCGCTCAGATCAAACGGATGCTGATGGGTGGCCTGCCACAGACGTAGCGGCTGGGTCACGCCATTACGGAAGCCCAGCACCGGCAGATCCCAGGCTTCACCGCGCAGGGTAAACTCAGGGCGCCACAGCTCGCGGCCATCGGCCAGTTTCTCCAGTTTTCCACCAATACCCACATCCACCGACAGCGCCGCATTGTGGCGGAACCACGGGTAGCTTTCGCGCTGCCAGTTGTCCGGGGCTTCTTGCTGCTGGCCGCCGCTAAATGACTGACGGAACAACCCATACTGGTAATTCAGCCCGTAGCCGGTGGCCGGTTGTTCCACTGTGGCCATCGAATCCAGGAAACAGGCCGCCAGACGCCCCAGCCCGCCATTGCCCAACGCCGGATCGGTTTCCTGCTCCAGCAGGTCCGCCAGCTTGATATCCTGTTCCGCCAATGCCTGTTCGACGGTGTCGTACCAGCCCAGGTTAATCAGGTTGTTGGCCGTCAGGCGGCCAATCAGAAACTCCATCGAAATGTAGTTCACATGGCGCAGCGGCTTACTGCTTTTACGCGGAGCCGGTTGTGCAGCAAGCTGCTCGGCCAGTGCGCGGCTGACTGCTTCCCACCATTGGTGCTGGGTCATCTGTTGTGCAGAACTGAGGCCAAACTGTTGCCACTGACGGGTCAGTGCCGCCAGAAAAGCATCCTTTTTAAGCATAGGCTGTGACATAAGGAAAACTCTCTATCCAGTAAGTGGGTCAAATTACCGTTATCGTGCCGGGGAGAAAGAGTGAAGGCATCATCCCGCCTGGGGATTAGCTGGGGAGGAGGATTGGGGCGTAGCTAAAATTGTGATCTCAGGCACTTTTTGACTCCCTTGCATCATGCAAAAAAGCCCACCGACGAAGGCAGCGAGCACCGAGAATAAGGTGAAAACTTGTTCAATAACGTTAGCATAGTTATTGCAGCGGCTATAGTGCTGCACACAGCCGGAAATGCTTTTCTGCATCTGCGTCACCAAACCGCGCCACCACGCCGCGATTCCACAAGGATTTGCCTGCAAACGTAAAAAAGTGTGATCAATAGCAATATAACTCCAAGCCAATGCTGAACCTTGTTGCAATACGTTTAACGTTGTCAGAAGTTAGGAGGGGGATTAATTACGAGCCATAAAATAATTAGCCTCACTCCGATCCCGGCAGGCGTCGCGATGAATAAAACGCCATCGGGCAGGCCTACGGCGGCGGGAACCGCGCTTTTCACTCTGGAATACTATGCTGATCCCATCAAAACTGAGCCGCCCGGTACGGCTGCAAAATACCGTGATCCGCGATCGCCTGTTGGCCAAACTGGCCAGCACGGCCAACTATCGCCTGACATTGGTCAATTGCCCTGCGGGATACGGAAAAACGACGCTGGTCGCACAATGGGCGGCCGGCAAATCAGATTTGGGCTGGTATTCGCTGGATGAAAGCGACAACCAGCCCGAGCGTTTCGCCAGCTATCTGATCGCCGCCCTGCAACTCGCCAGCGGCGGCCACTGCGTGAAGAGCGAGGCGCTGAGCCAAAAGCATCAGTACGCCAGCCTGTCGGCGCTGTTTGCCCAACTGTTTATCGAACTTTCCGACTGGCACCAACCGCTGTATCTGGTGATTGATGACTATCACCTGATCACCAATGATGTCATTCATGAAGCCATGCGTTTCTTCCTGCGCCACCAGCCGGAAAACCTGACGCTGATCCTGCTGTCCCGCACCCTGCCGCCGCTCGGCATTGCTAATTTGCGCGTGCGCGACCAACTGCTGGAAATGGGTACGCAACAGCTGGCCTTTACCCATCAGGAAGCCAAACAGTTCTTCGACTGCCGCCTGGTGTCACCAATGGAATCGCAAGACAGCAGCCGCCTGTGCGATGAGGTTGAAGGTTGGGCCACCGCGCTGCAGTTGATCGCCCTGTCCGCCCGGCAGTCGACCTCCTCCGCCCAACAGTCCGCCAAGCGCCTGGCCGGGCTGAACGCCAGCCATCTGTCGGATTATTTGGTAGACGAAGTGCTGGATCACGTCGACGCCGAGGCGCGCGCCTTCCTGCTGCGCTGTTCGGTGCTGCGCTCGATGAATGATGCACTGATCGTGCGTCTGACCGGCGAAGACAATGGCCAGCAACGGCTGGAAGAACTGGAACGTCAGGGGTTATTTATCCACCGTATGGACGACAGCGGTGAGTGGTTCTGCTTCCATCCGCTGTTCGCCACTTTCCTGCGTCAACGCTGCCAATGGGAGCTGGCGCTGGAGCTGCCCGGCTTGCACCGTGCCGCCGCCGAAGGCTGGCTGGCGCTGGGTTACCCGGCAGAGGCGATTCATCACGCATTGGCCGCCAGCGACGTCAGCATGCTGCGCGACATCCTGTTGCAGCACGCCTGGTCGCTGTTCCATCACAGCGAATTAGCCTTGCTGGAAGAGTGTCTGAATGCGCTGCCGTATGAACGGCTGATCCAAAATCCCAAACTGGCGCTGCTGCAGGCCTGGTTGGCACAAAGCCAACACCGCTACAGCGAAGTGAACACCCTGCTGGAACGCGCCGAACAGGCGATGCGCGATCAAAAAATTGAGGTCGATCGCACCCTGGAGGCCGAATTTGACGCCCTGCGCGCACAGGTGGCGATCAACGCCGGTAAACCGGAAGAAGCCGAACGCCTGGCGACAGAGGCGCTGAAGTTCCTGCCACTTTCCAGTTATTACAGCCGCATTGTCGCCACCTCGGTGACCGGCGAAGTCCACCACTGCAAGGGCGAACTGGCCCGTGCGCTGCCGATGATGCAGCAAACCGAGCAGATGGCGCGGCGTCATCAGGCTTACCACTATGCGCTGTGGGCGCTGTTGCAGCAGAGCGAAATTCTGATTGCTCAGGGTTTCCTGCAGGCCGCCTTTGAGACACAGGACAAGGCGTTTGAACTGGTACGTGAACAGCACCTGGAACAGTTGCCGATGCATGAGTTCCTGCTGCGCATCCGTTCACAGATCCTGTGGTCATGGTCGCGGCTGGACGAAGCGGAAGACGCGGCGCGCGAAGGTCTGAAAATCCTGGCCAACTACCAGCCCCAGCAACAGTTGCAGTGCATCGCCATGCTGGCCAAGTGCTCTCTGGCCCGTGGCGATCTCGATAACGCCAATGCGCACATGCAGCGTTGCGAAGTGCTGCTGCACGGTACCCAGTACCATCGCGACTGGCTGACCAACGCCGACAAACCGCGGGTGATCCACTGGCAGATGACCGGCGATACTACCGCCGCTGCCCAATGGCTGCGCCAGACTGAAAAGCCGGGCATGGCGGATAACCACTTTATGCAGGGCCAGTGGCGCAACATTGCCCGGGTACAAATCATGCTGGGCCAGTATGAAGAGGCCGAAGTGGTATTGGATGAACTCAACGAAAACGCCCGACGCCTGCGGCTGGTCAGCGATCTGAACCGTAACCTGCTGCTCAGCAACCAACTTTACTGGCAGATGGAGCGCAAAAGTGACGCACAAAAGGTGCTGATGGAAGCGCTGTCACTGGCCAGCCGCACCGGATTTATCAGTCACTTCGTCATTGAAGGCGAGGCGATGGCGCAGCAGCTACGCCAACTGATCCAGCTCAATACGCTGCCGGAGCTGGAAAACCACCGCGCCCAACGTATCCTGCGCGACATCAACCAGCATCATCGGCATAAGTTTGCGCATTTTGACGAGAACTTCGTCGATAAGCTGCTAACTCATCCACAGGTGCCCGAGCTGATCCGCACCAGTCCGCTGACACAGCGCGAATGGCAGGTGCTGGGGCTGATTTATTCCGGTTACAGCAACGACCAGATCGCCGGCGAACTGGCGGTGGCCGCCACCACCATCAAAACCCATATTCGTAACCTGTACCAGAAACTGGGTGTGGCCCACCGCCAGGAAGCAGTGCAGCAGGCACAACAGCTGCTGAAGATGATGGGATATGGCGCTTAAAAACCACAACGTCGCTCTGGTCTTAATTGCCTCGGAGTTGGTTACAATAGCGACATTATCTAATTACGAGGCAGTCGGAAGTCATGGAACAGTTTGAAGCGATCAACGTTGAGCAGGCATACAGCCGTTGGAAAGACGGCAGCGCCGCCCTGGTTGATATCCGCGATCCACAGAGTTTTGAAGCCGGGCACACGCCGGGCGCTTTTCATCTCACCAACGCCAGCCTGCAGACTTTTATGCAGCAGAATGATTTTGAAAGGCCGGTGATGGTGATGTGCTACCACGGCAACAGCAGCCGCAGCGCTGCGCAATACCTGCTGCATCAGGGGTTTGACGCGGTATACAGCATCGACGGTGGCTTTGAGGCCTGGGCGCGTCAGTATCCGCAGGACGTTGAAACCTCCGCATAATCCTCTTCCCGCCCGCTGCGGCGGGTTCCTTCCTCGCGCCGTTAGTGAGTGTTTTTACTGGTTTTTCGCAGATCCTTTGCCTGCGCTCAGGATTTCGACGCTATAATCGGCCGTCAACGCCATCGGGTCACCGGCGGCTAAAATCATTCACTTAGACGGAAGAGCAATGGTTAGAGTAATCGCCGTATCCAATCCCCGCCTGGCGCAGGCCTTTGTCGACTACATGACGACACAGGGCATTGAGCTTAGGGTGCACAATACCGGCGAGGCGGCGGAAATTTGGCTGGCAGACGACAGCCATCTGGAGCAGGTGCAGCACGAACTGCAGCAGTTTCTGATCGATCCGCTTAACAGTCGCTATCGCGCCGCCAGTTGGCAGGCCGGCAATACCGATGCCGACCTGCACTATCAGGGCTTTTCCTATCTGCAAACCCTGCGCAGCAAGGCCGGGCCGCTGACGCTCGGCGTGATGGCGCTGTGCATTATGGTCTATATCCTGATGCAGATATTGGGCGATGATACCCTGATGTACTGGCTCTCCTGGCCGCAAGACAGCAGCCAGTACCTGCAGCTGTGGCGCTGGGTCAGCCACGCTTTCCTCCATTTCTCACTGCTGCACATCACCTTTAACCTGCTGTGGTGGTGGTATCTCGGCGGCCCGCTGGAAAAACGCCTCGGCAGCGGCAAACTGTTCGTGCTGGCAGTGGTCTCGGCCTTCTTCAGCGGCTGGGCGCAGTCGCTGTTTAGCGGTGCGTTGTTCGGCGGCCTGTCCGGCGTGGTCTACGCGCTGATGGGTTACTGCTGGCTCAGCGGCGAGCGAGCACCGGAACGCGGTCTGATGCTGCCGCGCGGCCTGATGGTGTTTTCCGTCCTGTGGCTGGTGGCCGGATATTTCGATATTTTAGGAATGTCGATCGCTAACGCGGCACACGTAGCCGGTTTAGTGTTAGGGTTATTGATGGCATTTTGGGACACGCGTCATCGCGCGCACAACGAACAATAACAGCCAGGTACAAGCCAGGCGTTTTAGGGGATTACCGTGAAGCAAACACAGCGTCATGACGCTATTATCGAGCTGGTGCGCCTGCAGGGTTATGTCAGTACCGAAGAGCTGGTCGAACATTTTGACGTTAGCCCGCAAACGATTCGTCGTGATTTGAATGACCTGGCCGATCAGAACAAAATCCAACGCCATCACGGTGGGGCAGCCTTGCCTTCCAGTTCGGTCAATGCCGCCTACAACGATCGCAAAGTGATGTGGTCGGAACAGAAAGCGCGTATCGCTCAACGCGTCGCCAGTCAGATCCCGGACGGCGCCACGCTGTTTATCGACATCGGCACCACACCGGAAGCGGTCGCCCATGCGCTGATGAATCACAAGAACCTGCGCGTGGTGACCAATAACCTGAACGTCGCCACTCTGCTGACCGCCAAGGAAGATTTTCGTCTGATCCTGGCCGGTGGCGAGGTACGTACCCGCGACGGCGGTATCATGGGTGAGGCCACGCTGGACTTTATCTCCCAGTTCCGTCTCGATTACGGCATTCTGGGTATCAGCGGCATCGATATGGACGGCTCGCTGCTTGAATTCGACTATCACGAAGTGCGCACCAAACGCGCAATTATCGAAAATTCACGCTGCGTGATGTTGGTCACCGACCATTCAAAATTCGGCCGCAACGCGATGGTTAACCTCGGCAATATGAGCCTGATCGACTACCTGTTTACCGATCAACTACCGCCGCCAAGCGTGATGAAAATCATCGAGCAGTACGACGTACAGCTGGAGTTGTGTTAAGCCCTTCTCTCGCATCTTCTCCATTTGGAGAAGGTGCTAGGGAGCATTTTTCCTGCTTAAGCGTTTTTCAAGCTGCTCAAGTTGTTCCAGTTCAATTCGGTCGGCCTCACGTGCATCAGTCATTTTTCTTTGCTGATCGAAGGATTCATAACGTTGGTGTACAACAGACTTCATCTGTTCACGACTTACGGAGCCACAGTGGCTCAACAGTGGCTGTTCATTAACCCAGTGTCTTTTTCGTTAGCTCTGTAATCTTCTGATAGCGTAAACAGATCGCGGATTTTTTGATAAAAGCGTAACTCGGAAGTGCGAATATCACGGATGCGTTCAAGCATGTCATCGAAATAATCCGGCACCACCGATTTACCGACCGGCGGATTTTTCAGACGTTCATCATCCATCACGAAGCCTTTCACCAGATATTCTTGCAGCGTTTGTGTCGCCCACTGGCGGAACTGAGTACCACGAGAAGAACGAACACGATAGCCAACCGCGAGGATAACCCCCAGATTATAGTGGCGAATTTTCCGCTGAACCTGTCTTGTACCTTCAGTTTGAACTTGTAAGTAATCCTTACAGGTTAAACTTTGTTCAAGTTCACCTTCGTCGTAAACCGCCTTGATATGCTGGGTCACCGCCTGCGGTGTCACCTGGTAGAGTTCAGACATCGCCGCCTGTGATAACCAAAGTGTATCCGATGCAAAACGACACTCTAAACGTACCTTGCCATCCGTTGACTGAAACAGAACAAACTCCCCATCAGGGGAAGGAGAAAGAAACGAGTTCGCCATGACAATATCCTTTTATAGGGCACAGAGTTTGCGGTCTTACAGCACGACGCGCTATTTGCCGCTTCTGCATCAGCACCTGTTTTTCAGCTTTAAGTCCGTGAACTTTCCTACATCCGACTTAGAAATATACTCTGACGATTCAAAAACTCTAGCATCTTGTAACTTCTAGATAGATAAGCATTTATTATTCATCTGGTTTATTAGTAGCTCGGTTAACACACTGCTCAGGGCAATGCTCGCAATGCCTAATACCCCTCCTTTTTGTATAACTACTATCATCAAACTGTTATCTCTATCACGCCTAAATGTTTTTGTTTGGTTAAGTCTTGGCTTGTTTGTTGGTTTTTTGATTACAATCATGAGCGAAAACGAACATGAAAGAGCTATTTCGAACATCTGGAGGAAGTTGACGTGGAAACCAAAGACTTGATCGTTATCGGTGGCGGCATCAACGGTGCCGGCATCGCGGCCGATGCTGCCGGGCGCGGGCTGTCCGTTCTGCTACTGGAAGCGCAAGACTTGGCCTGTGCTACGTCTTCCGCCAGTTCCAAACTGATCCACGGCGGCCTGCGCTACCTGGAACACTACGAATTCCGTTTGGTGAGCGAAGCGCTGGCCGAGCGTGAAGTGTTACTGCGACTGGCGCCACACATCGCCTTCCCAATGCGTTTCCGTCTGCCGCATCAGCCGCACCTGCGCCCGGCCTGGATGATCCGTATCGGCCTGTTCCTGTACGATCACCTGGGGAAACGCACCAGTCTGCCAGGCAGCAAGGGTTTGCGCTTTGGACCAGAATCGGTGCTGAAGCCTGAATTGAAGCGCGGTTTCGAATATTCTGACTGCTGGGTCGACGATGCTCGCCTGGTGGTACTCAATGCCCAGGAAGTGGAAAAGCGCGGTGGCGAAGTGCGCACACGCACCAAAGTGACCCGTGCATGGCGTGAAAACGGCCTGTGGATGGTGGAAGCGGTCGACGTCGACAGTGGCAAAACCTTTACCTGGCGCGCCAAGGGCCTGGTGAACGCCACCGGTCCATGGGTGAAACACTTCTTCGACGATGGTCTGAAGCTGAAATCCCCTTATGGCATCCGTCTGATCAAAGGCAGCCACATCGTGGTACCGCGTGTACACGATCAGCCACAGTCCTATATTCTGCAAAACGAAGACCATCGTATCGTCTTCGTGATCCCATGGAATGACGAATTCTCGATCATCGGCACCACCGACGTGGAGTATCACGGCGATCCGAAAGATGTGAAGATCGACGATAACGAAATCAACTATCTGCTGAAAGTGTATAACGACCACTTCAAGAAGCAGTTGGGCCGTGACGATATCGTCTGGACATACTCTGGTGTGCGTCCGCTGTGTGACGACGAGTCCGATTCACCGCAGGCGGTGACCCGTGATTACACGCTGGACGTACATGACGAGCAGGGTAAAGCGCCGTTGCTTTCCGTATTCGGCGGCAAACTGACGACCTACCGCAAGCTGGCTGAGCATGCGATGGAAAAACTGGCGCACTACTACCCTGGTTGTGGCCCGGCGTGGACCAAAAACGGTTCGCTGCCAGGTGGTGACATCGGTGGCGATCGCGACAGCTACGCCGCAAAACTGCGCCGTGAACACAGCTGGTTGCCGGAATCCCTGGCACGCCGCTTTGCACGCACCTACGGCAGCCACAGCGAGCTGATCCTGGCCAATGCCAATAACCTCAGCGACCTGGGCGAAGATTTCGGTCATGGCCTGCATGAAGCCGAATTGCGCTACCTGATCGACAAAGAATGGGTGGTGGAACTCGATGACGCTATCTGGCGTCGTACCAAGCTGGGTATGTGGCTGGACGAAGCGCAGCAGGCGCGGGTAAAAGCCTGGCTGGCGGAACACGCGAAAGCGAAAACCCTGTCACTGGCATCGTAACTCGCCAAAGCTAAAAAGGGCCGGATTTCCGGCCCTTTTGTATTTACAGCTTGATAGGCTTGATGTGCCAGATCTCGTCCGCATACTCCTGAATGGTGCGGTCGGAAGAGAAGTAGCCCATGTTGGCGATATTCAATATTGCCCGCCGCGTCCAGTCATCCTGATTGCGATACACCTCATCCACCTTGTCCTGCGTATCCACATAGCTGCGATAATCGGCCAGCAGTTGATAGTGATCGCCCAGGTTAACCAGTGAATCAAACAGGTTACTGTAGCGCTTTGGCTCCTCAGGGCTGAAAGCACCGGTGGCGATCTGAGTCAGCGCCTGATGCAGCTCGGGATCCTGCTCATAGTAAAGATGCGGGTTGTAACCGTTGCGCCGCAGCTCTTCTACCTGCTCGGCGGTATTGCCGAAGATAAAGATATTCTCCTCCCCCACGTGTTCCAGCATCTCGACGTTGGCACCGTCCAGCGTGCCGATAGTCAGCGCACCGTTAAGCGCAAACTTCATATTACTGGTGCCGGACGCCTCGGTGCCCGCCAGTGAGATCTGCTCGGAAAGATCCGCCGCCGGAATGATCATCTGCGCCAGACTGACGCCGTAGTTCGGGATAAACACCACTTTCAACTGCGTATGCACGCGCGGATCGTTGTTGATCACCTTGGCGACATCGTTGATCAAGCGAATGATCTGCTTGGCGGCGTAATAAGCCGAGGCCGCCTTGCCGGCAAAGATCACCACCCGCGGCACCCGCTCGGTTTCCGGATCCTGCAGCAGACGGTTATACAGCGTGATCACGTGCAGTACGTTGAGCAACTGCCGCTTATATTCATGGATACGCTTGATCTGTACGTCGAACAGCGCATCCGGGTTGACCACCACATTCAGCGTTTTTGGCGATGTAGGTAGCCAGTCGCTCCTTGTTCTGCCGTTTGGCGGCCTGCACAGCCTGCAGGAAACTCGGGTAATCGACATTGGCCTTGATCTCGCTCAGTTGGCTGAGATCGGTGCGCCAGGTCTGGCCGATACTGTCATCGAGTACGGCGGATAACGGACGGTTAGCCAGCCCCAGCCAGCGGCGTGGCGTAACACCGTTGGTTTTATTGCAGAAGCGATCGGGGAAGATATGGGCAAAATCGGCAAACAACGATTGCACCATCAGTTCGGAATGCAGCGCAGAAACGCCGTTAACCTTGTGGCTGGCCACCACCGCCAGCCAGGCCATACGTACCCGGCGGCCATTGGTTTCATCAATGATCGACACTCGAGCCAGCAGATCATTGTCACCCGGCGCGACTTCCTGTACGTGTTTGAGGAAGTGATCGTTAATCTCGAAAATCAGCTGCAGGTGACGCGGCAGGATCCGGCCGATCATATCCAGCGGCCAGGTTTCCAGCGCTTCGCTCATCAGCGTGTGGTTGGTATAGGAGAACACCTTTTCCACCACGGCCCAGGCATCCAGCCAACTGAATTTATGCTCGTCGATTAACCTATGCATCAGCTCCGGGATCGACAGGACCGGGTGAGTGTCATTCAGGTGAATGGCAATCTTGTCTGCCAGGTTGTCGAAGCTTTTATGCATCGTCCAGTGGCGGTTGAGGATATCCTGCACCGTGGCCGACACCAGGAAATACTCCTGCCGCAGGCGAAGTTCGCGCCCGGAATAGGTGGAATCATCCGGATACAGCACGCGTGACACGTTCTCCGAGTGGTTTTTATCCTCAACGGCCGCAAAGTAATCGCCCTGGTTGAATTTACCCAGGTTGATTTCATTACTGGCCTGGGCGCTCCATAGCCGCAGCGTGTTGGTCGCATCGGTATCAAAACCGGGGATCACCTGATCGTAAGCGGTGGCAATAATCTCTTCGGTTTCTACCCAACGAGCCTTGGCGCCTTCCTGTTGAATGCGGCCGCCAAAACGCACCTTATAGCGCGTGTTGTGACGTGGGAATTCCCACGGGTTACCATATTCCAGCCAGTAGTCCGGCGATTCCATCTGCTGACCGTTGACGATATTTTGTTTGAACATGCCGTATTCGTAACGAATACCGTAGCCACGTCCCGGCAGCGCCAGCGTCGCCAGCGAATCCAGGAAACAGGCCGCCAGCCGCCCCAGGCCACCGTTGCCGAGGCCTGGATCGTTCTCTTCCTCCAGCAGCTCGCCCAGGCTCATCCCCATTTCATTCAATGCGTCGTCAATATCCTGATAAATGCCCATCGACAGCAGGGCGTTGGACAACGTGCGGCCGATCAGGAACTCCATCGACAGGTAATACACCTGACGCACATCCTGTGAAAGTTGCGCACGGTTAGAACGCAACCAGCGTTCCACCATACGGTCGCGAACCGCAAACAACACGGCATTCAGCCAGTCATGCTGGTTGGCAATTGCCGGGTCCTTGCCGACAATAAACATCAATTTATAGGCGATGGAGTGTTTCAGCGCTTCAACACTGACCGTGGGTGAGGTGTAACTAATCGGTAACGTCATAGTTTTTCGATCCCAAGTGCGTGATTGCCCGTCGCCTTTCAAGCCGCAGCCTTGTTACCTGCAGCTATGAAATTCATAGGGCATAACAATAGTTACGATAAGCGTTGATAAAGCGACAGATATACCTGTGCCGCGACTTGCCAGCCAAAATCCACGCTCATGGCGTGGCGCTGGACGTGACGCCAATGCTTGGGTCGGCTCCACAGCACCATGGCACGCCGAATGGCGTTACCCAGAGCGACGGCGTCGCAATCATCAAAAACAAACCCGCTGGCGCTGCCGTCGGCCAGATTCTCCAACGCGCAGTCCACTACCGTATCCGCCAACCCACCGGTGCGGCGCACCAGCGGCAGCGTGCCATATTTCAGGCCATAGAGTTGGGTCAGCCCGCAGGGCTCGAAACGGCTCGGCACCATAATCACATCGGCCCCGCCGATGATCCGGTGCGAGAAAGCCTCGTGGTAACCAATCTGCACGCCAACCTGTTCAGGGTAGTCGGCGGCCGCGGCCAGAAATGCCTGCTGCAACACCGCATCGCCGGCCCCTAACAGCGCCAGTTGACCGCCCTGCTCCAGCAGCGCCGGCAGAGCTTCCAGGACTAAATCCAGACCTTTCTGGCTGGTCAGACGGCTGACGACCGCAAACAGCGGCAGCGACTCATCCACTTTCAGCCCCATGGCTTTTTGCAGGTGCAGTTTATTCTTGGCCTTGTTTTTCAAATTGTCGGCGTCATAGCGCGCAGTCAGGCGCGGATCGTGGGACGGGTCCCAAATCTTGTCATCCACGCCGTTAAGAATGCCGCTAAGACGCCCCTGCCGCTGGCGTTCCTGCAATAGCCCTTCCATGCCGTAGCCGAACTCCGGCCGGGTGATCTCACGCGCATAGGTCGGGCTGACGGCGGTGATATGGTCGGCGTAGAACAGACCGGCCTTCAGGAATGACATCTGGCCGTAAAACTCCAGGCCATAGATGTTGAAGAACGAAGGCGGCAACCACAGTTCCGGCACGTGATGGGCGGAGAACAGCCCCTGGTAGGCCAGGTTGTGCACGGTGAAAACAGAACGCGCCGGGTGGCCGTTAGCCGCCAGATAGGCGCAAGCCAGCCCGGCGTGCCAGTCATGGGCATGCACCACCTGTGGCCGCCAGTAGCGGTCCAGCCCCTTGGCCAGTTCGCAGGCCATCCAACCCAACAGGGCAAAGCGCCGGTGGTTGTCGGAATAGGCATTCATGGATTGGTCGTGATAGGGGCTGCCGGGGCGTTCGTATAACCAGGGGGCGTCGATCAGGTAGATGCCCACACCGTGATAGGTACCGTAACGCAGACCGACCCGGCCGGCGAACGAGTCGATTTCCGCCACCAGCACGGAATCCGGTATGCCATTACGAACGTCAGGGAAAGCGGGCAATAACACCCGAACATCGCCGCCCTCGGCGATCTGAGCCGCCGGTAATGCGCCAACCACGTCTGCGAGCCCCCCGGTTTTCAACAGGGGGAACATTTCAGAACATACGTGTAAAACCTGCATTATCACTCCTGAGAGTCGGCAAAAAATGCCTCTGGATAAGAAATAAAGCAGGCTTGCCGCTGTTGTTAATCCGCGTTTTGCAAGCCATCTGTCAATCCGTTTACATGGCGGCAGGCTATCGTTCTGCCGGATACCTTAACTCACAATTTTGACAACATTTCGCGCGTGACCAACACAATGCCGCCTTCCGAGCGATAAAAGCGTTTGCTGTCCTCATCGGCGTTTTCGCCAATCACCATGCCCTCGGGGATATGGCAGGCGCGGTCAATGATGCAGCGTCGCAGACGGCAGGAACGGCCGACGTTAACGTCCGGCAGCAATACAGTAGAGTCGATGGTACAAAACGAGTTCACCCGCACCCGCGGGAACAGCACCGAATGCACCACCACCGAACCGGAGACAATACAGCCGCCGGACACCAGCGAGTTCATGGTCATGCCGTGGCTGCCGGAACGGTCCTGCACGAACTTGGCCGGCGGCAGCGGCTCCATATGGGTGCGGATCGGCCAGGCGCGGTCATACATATCCAACTCCGGCGTGACCGAAGCCAAATCAAGGTTGGCGCGCCAGTAGGCTTCCAGCGTCCCCACGTCGCGCCAATACGGCGGCAGCTCGGGGTTGGAGGTTACGCATGACAGCGTGAACGGGTGCGCCCACGCCGCTTTCTGGGCGGTGATTTTCGGGATCAGATCCTTGCCGAAGTCATGGGTTGAGCCCGGTGTCGACATGTCCTCCTCCAGCCGTTGGAACAGGTAGTCGGCGTTAAAGATGTAGATCCCCATGCTGGCCAGCGACATATCAGGGTTACCTGGCATCGGCGGTGGGTTGCTGGGTTTCTCCAGAAATTCGAGGATCAGATCGTTCTCGTCCACTTCCATCACGCCGAACTCGCTGGCCTCATCGCGCGGCACCGGCAGGCAGGCAACGGTACACTGCGCGCCCTTTTCCACGTGATCGATCAGCATGCGCGAGTAATCCATCTTGTAGATATGATCGCCCGCCAGGATCACCACATATTCGGCGTCGTAACGGCGGATAATGTCCAGGTTCTGGTACACCGCATCCGCCGTGCCCTTGTACCAGTGCTCGGTACTGAGGCGTTGCTGGGCCGGCAGCAGATCGACAAACTCGTTCATCTCTTCGTTGAGGAACGACCAGCCGCGCTGAATATGCTGCACCAGGGTATGAGACTGGTATTGGGTGATCACACCGATGCGGCGGATCCCCGAGTTCAGGCAGTTCGACAGGGCAAAATCAATGATGCGGAATTTACCGCCAAAGTGGACGGCCGGCTTGGCACGGGTTGAGGTTAAATCTTTCAAACGCGAACCGCGGCCACCGGCCAAAATCAGGGCGACGGACTTAATCGGCAGTTGGCGTGCCAACATCAGGGGGTCTTTATTTTCAAACCTAACCATAGCTGACTCCTTTTATTTTTTCTTGACCAGCACGCAAATCGAGTGCGCAGCCTGGTTCCAGGCGGGTAAGACCGCCCGCGAATCTTCCTGAGTAAAGGGGGCGACAAGCTGCCAATCGCCGGCAGGCAACGTCATCTCCACCGCCTGCTGCGTGGCGTTCACTACCACCAGCCAGCGTTGTGACAGACAGATCTGCAACTGCAGATCTCCCTGCTCCCACTGTTGCGCGCTGAGCGATTGCCCCTGCGCGTTCAGCCACTGCACGTTACCGTCGCCCTCCTGCCACCAGCGGTCATGCTGCAGGGCGGGAATTTGTTGGCGCAGGTGGATCAGTGCGGCGGTGTAAGCGGTGAGTGAGTCATCCGCCGTGGCCCAGTCGAGCCAGGTGATAGCGTTGTCCTGACAATAAGCATTGTTGTTGCCCTGCTGGCTGTGTCCATGTTCATCGCCGGCCAGCAGCATCGGCGTTCCCTGGGACAGCAATAACGTGGCAAGCAGTGCCTGCCGGCTGGCCCTACGGCGTTGCACAATGGCGTCGTCGGCTATCGGGCCTTCAACACCGTGGTTGTTGCTAAAGTTACGGTCGCTGCCGTCGCGGTTACCTTCGCCGTTCAGTTGGTTGTGCTTACGGCTAAAGCTGACCAGATCCTGCAGGGTAAAACCGTCATGAGCGGTCAGCATGTTGATGCTGGCGTACGGCGCACGCCCGCGTTGGTTGAACAGGTCACTGGAAGCGGCAAAACGCTGGGCGAACTGACCGAGCGAAATATCGCCCTGCAGCCAGAAGCGGCGCATATCGTCCCGGTAATGGTCGTTCCACTCGGCAAAACGACCGGGAAACTCACCCACCTGATAGCCGCCGGGACCAATATCCCAGGGTTCGGCAATCAACTTGCAGCGCGACAGCAGGTCGTCGGCCAGCATCGCCTGGAACAGCGGCGCGTCGCGATCGAACGCCGGCGTGCGGCCGAGCACGCTACCCAGATCAAAGCGGAAGCCGTCTACGTGACACTCACCCACCCAAAAACGCAGGCAGTCCATCACCCAGGCCACGCCCTGTGGTTGATCAAGCCGCAGCGTGTTACCGCAGCCGGTATCGTTCACGTAGCCTCCCTCAGGAGTGAGCCAGTAATAGCCCGGGTTATCGATGCCACGCAGCGACAGCGTCGGCCCGTCGGTATCCAGCTCGGCGCTGTGGTTGAACACCACGTCGAGGATCACTTCAATCCCGGCCTTATGCAGCGCCTTCACCACGTCGCGGAATTCGCGCAGCGGCGTCATGTCGGTACGCAGGCTGGAGTAACGGTTATCCGGCGCATAGGGCGCCAGCACGTTATAGCCCCAGTAATTAATCAACCCGAGGCGTTGCAGGCGCGGCTCGGAGCTGTGTTGCTGCACCGGCAGCAGTTCCAGCGCGGTAATGCCAAGGCGCTTGAAGTAGGCGATCATCACCGGGTGGCCGAGCGCGGCAAAACTGCCACGCAGCACCTGCGGGATATCCGGGTGTTGCAGGGTCAGACCGCGCACATGCGCTTCGTAGATCACCGTTTTGCCCCACGGCGTGGCCGGCGGGCAATCATCCTGCCAGTCGTAGGCTTCGTCGATCACCACGCACTTTGGCATCAGCTCGGCGCTGTCATGCCGATCCGGCCGGTCATAGCCACCATGCAGGTAGGGGTCATCGGCCACCGGCCCCTCGACCGCGCGGGCGGCGGGATCCAGCAGCAGCTTATTGGGGTTAAAACGCAGCCCCTGCGCAGGATCAAACGGGCCATGCACCCGGTAGCCATAACGCTGGCCCGGTTTGCCGCCCGGCAGATAACCGTGCCAAATATCACCGCTGCGCGTCGCCAGCGGCAGGCGAACTTCACGCTGTTGTTCGTCAAACAGGCACAGCTCCACCCCGGTAGCATGGGCGGAATACAGGCTAAAGTTGATGCCGTTACCGTCATAGTGCGCCCCGAGAGGCGCGGCGATGCCGGGCGTCAGCTCAGTCATTGCGCCTCCCGCAGCAGGTAGATGGTCGCCAGCGGCGGTACGGTCACGCTAATCGAATGCTCGCGGCCGTGGTTGCCTATCTGCTCGGACACCACGCGCCCCTGGTTGCCGGTATTGCTGCCGTGATAATGGTGCGAGTCGGTATTGAGGATTTCCCGGTACTCACCGGGGCGGGAAATTCCGATGCGATAGTGGTGACGTGGCACCGGGGTAAAGTTGCTGACAGCGATCAGCTCATTGCCATGCGCATCATAGCGGGCGAAGGCAAACACCGAATTGTCATGGTCGTCCACCACCAGCCACTCAAAACCGTCCGGCCGGTAGTCACGCTCATACAACGGTGCCTGCTGTTGATAGCAATGGTTAAGATCGCGCACCAGCCGCTGCACCCCGTGATGCCAGCCGTCCAGCCCTTCCAGCAGATGCCAGTCGAGGCTGCTGTCGAAGTTCCATTCACGCCCCTGGGCGAACTCGCAGCCCATAAACAGCAGTTTTTTGCCCGGGTGCGCCCACATAAAGCCGTAGTAGGCACGCAGGTTGGCAAACTTCTGCCAGGCGTCGCCGGGCATGCGGTCGAGAATCGATTTCTTGCCGTGCACCACCTCGTCATGGGAAATCGGCAGCACAAAGTTTTCGGTGTAGGCGTACAACATGCCGAAGGTCATCTGATTGTGATGATACTTGCGGTGTACCGGGTCGCATTGCATGTAGTTGAGCGTGTCGTGCATCCAACCCAGGTTCCATTTGTAGTGGAACCCCAGCCCGTTAGATTCCGGCGGCAGCGTTACCCCTGGGTAATCGGTGGACTCTTCCGCCAGCGTCACCGCACCGGGCCGCTCCTTGCCGACGCTCTGGTTGGTGTAACGCAGGAAGGCAATGGCTTCCAGATTTTCGTTGCCACCGTAGTAGTTCGGTACCCATTCGCCTTCGGCACGGCTGTAATCGCGGTAAATCATCGAAGCCACCGCATCGACACGCAATGCGTCGATGCCATAGCGTTCCAACCAGTAAAGGGCATTACCCGCCAGATAGTTGCGCACCTCATGGCGGCCATAGTTGTAAATCAGGGTATTCCAGTCCTGATGGAAGCCTTCGCGCGGGTCGGCGTATTCATACAGCGCGGTGCCGTCGAAATTCGCCAGGCCATAGGCATCGCTGGGGAAATGCCCCGGCACCCAGTCCAGGATCACGTTGATGCCCGCCCGGTGCGCCGCCGCGACAAAATCTTTAAAGTCGGCCGGGGTGCCGAAACGCCGGGTCGGGGCATACAACCCCAACGGCTGATAGCCCCAGCTGCCGTCAAACGGATGCTCGTTAATCGGCAGCAGCTCGATATGGGTGAACCCCATGTCCTTGACGTAATCAATCAGCTGCACGGCCAGTTCGCCATAGCTGAGCCAGAAATTATCGTCGGTGTGACGCCGCCACGAGCCAAGATGCACCTCGTAGATCGAAATCGGTCGGTCAAAATCATTGGCCCGCTGGCGTTGCGGGGTGTTTTCCACCACCTCAGGCAGTGGCGTCACCAGCGACGCGGTATCCGGCCGCATTTGCGCCTCGAAGGCGTAAGGATCAGCCTTCAACTGGGTATTGCCATAGCAGTCTATAATTTCGTACTTGTACAATTGCCCGGCTTTCACCCCCGGCAGGAACAGCTCCCAAATCCCGTTTTCACGCCGCAGGCGCATCGGATGGCGGCGGCCGTCCCAGAAGTTAAACTCGCCAACCACCGAGACGCGCTGGGCATTCGGCGCCCAGACGGCAAAGCTGACGCCTTCGACGTCATCAAGCGTACTGAGGTGTGCCCCCAGACGTTCATAAGGACGCAAATGGGTGCCTTCGGCCAGCAACCAACTGTCAATATCCTGCAGCAGGGTGCCGAAACGGTAGGGATCCTCGACGATCTGCTGATGATCCTGCCAGCGAACTTCGAATTGATAGCGGAACGGGGTTTTGCGACGCGGTACCGTGGCGCTGAAAAAGCCGCGCGCATCATCGCAGTTTAGCTGCACCAGACGCGGCCGGTTTGCTGCTCCAGCAGCCAGACTTCGCTGGCATCAGGCAATAGCGCACGCACCTGCAGGCCGTTATCGGCCGCATGCATACCCAGCAGAGAAAAGGGGTCGGCAGAATTGCCGGAGAAAAGCTGATCAATCACGTCACGATCGGGAAGTACAGGCATAGTCTTCTTCCTAAGATTAAGAGCATGATTTATAAGGGGCCGCGTAAGCTCATCGTCTTTCAGGTTGCAGCGAAATGGCTGCACCTTGAGATCCACCGGGCGTAACGCTTAAATCCATAGCCGTTTTGGTTATCATGCAATTCATTCGGTATCTAAAGCGTGATTGCGGTCGGTTATTGATCAATTCTCACCTTCCCGGCCCGAATTCCGCTCTTTATGCTTATTTTTAGCGCTGGTGAAAATGTATCCGCCAGCCCTTTAAGCATAGCCAATGCCGGTTAAAAACATTGCCCATTAGCAAGGAAAACTCTTCATTAAGAAAACTGCCAGCCTGACAGCGTCTTTGCGCTGCTGCCCGCGTGGAGAAGTGCTGATGACTTGTGTGCTTTTCCCCCTTTGCAGCGATTTGGTCCATAGCGCGCAGAAACGAAGAAAAAGGAAGAAAATAAGGCTTTTGGGGGCCAAAAGAGGTCAGCCCCCGGGAAGTACAGTTCAGGTTTACAGCAGGATGCGCAGCATGCGGCGCAGCGGCTCGGCCGCACCCCACAGCAACTGGTCACCCACGGTGAACGCAGACAGGTATTCCGGCCCCATATTCAGCTTGCGCAGGCGACCGACCGGAGTGTTCAGCGTCCCGGTGACCGCTGCCGGCGTCAGTTCACGCATGGTCAGTTCACGGTCGTTCGGGATCACCCGCACCCAGTCATTATGGGTCGCCAGCATTTGTTCGATTTCCGGCAGCGAAACGTCCTTTTTCAGCTTCAGGGTAAACGCCTGGCTATGGCAGCGCAGCGCGCCAACGCGCACGCACAGACCGTCGACCGGGATCACCAGGCCGCTGTTCAGGATTTTGTTGGTCTCCGCCTGGCCTTTCCACTCTTCACGGCTCTGGCCGTTATCGAGCTGCTTGTCAATCCAGGGGATCAGGCTGCCGGCCAGCGGCACGCCAAAGTTATCGGTCGGCAGTTTGCCGCTGCGGGTGGCCTCAGTGACCTTACGCTCGATATCCAGAATCGCCGAAGCCGGGTCCTGCAGCTCTTTCGCCACGTCGGCGTGCAGCATGCCCATTTGAGTCAGCAGTTCACGCATGTGACGCGCGCCACCGCCGGAGGCCGCCTGATAAGTCGCAACGGATGCCCACTCCACCAGATCATTGGCGAACAGGCCGCCCAGCGACATCAGCATCAGGCTGACGGTGCAGTTACCGCCGACAAAGGTCTTGATGCCTTTATCCAGGCCCTGCTGAATCACGTCACGGTTGACCGGATCCAGGATGATGATCGCGTCATCCTGCATGCGCAGAGAAGAAGCGGCGTCGATCCAGTACCCTTGCCAGCCGGTTTCACGCAGCTTTGGGTAAATTTCGTTGGTATAATCGCCGCCCTGGCAGGTAATAATAATGTCGAGCGCGCTTAGCGCATCAACATCGTAAGCATCCTGCAACGTGCCCTGCTGGCCGCCGAAGGTGGGTGCCGCCTGGCCGTGTTGCGAGGTGGAGAAAAAGACCGGGCGAATGGCGTCAAAATCACGCTCTTGTGTCATGCGTTGCATGAGTACGGAGCCGACCATTCCGCGCCAACCGATGAAACCAACGTTTTTCATAATGACTGTCCTGCCTTGGAGGATGACTGCTATAAGTTGTGTGCAATATCTCTCCACCTTACAAAATGTCAGCGCAGGCGCAAAGTGAATTTATTCGATGGGTGAGCGATTCTCAGCAATCCTTCTTATATACCTGGGGATGAGCGAGCTGGTCGCCTGGCTGTAACTTGAAAGTCATAGGGTATAGGTTATTAAGCGGTCGGGATGACCGACGCACTTTTCAGATTCAGAGGTAGTAATGACAGAGATGATTTCGGTCACGGTGTTGCTGTTTTTAATCATGGATCCGCTGGGCAATTTGCCGATTTTCATGTCGGTGCTCAAGCACCTGGAGCCGCGTCGTCGTCGGGTGGTGTTGATCCGTGAACTGCTGATCGCCCTGCTGTTGATGCTGATTTTCCTGTTTGCCGGTGAAAAAATTCTGGCGTTCCTTAATCTGCGCACCGAAACCGTATCCATTTCCGGCGGGATTATTCTGTTCCTGATCGCCATCAAGATGATTTTCCCCTCGCAGGAGGGTGACAGCAGCGGGCTTTCCGCCGGTGAAGAACCTTTCCTGGTGCCACTGGCCATCCCGCTGGTGGCCGGCCCTTCGATTCTGGCTTCGCTGATGCTGCTGTCGCACCAGTATCCAAACCAGATTTCATATCTGGTGGTGGCACTGCTGATTGCCTGGGGGATTTCCGCCGCTATTTTGCTGATGTCGAACCTGTTCCTGCGCCTGCTGGGTAGCAAAGGGGTGAGCGCGCTGGAAAGGCTGATGGGGCTGATTCTGGTGATGCTATCGACCCAGATGTTCCTGGACGGCGTGAGAGCTTACATGAAGTTGTAGTGAAGCTACTGGCGCCAGTGCGGCGCCGAGAAGTGGCGGCAGCCCAGCTTACTGGGCTGCAACACGACGAATATAGGCCAGGGTATCGGCCACCACGCCGTCCAGCGGCTGGTCAATCTCGATCGCCTGCACGTCTTGTTCTTGCTCGTTCGGCTCTTCTAAAGTAGCGAATTGGGAAACCAACATCTGCGGCTTGAAGAAATGGCCCTTACGCTGCTTCAGGCGCTCTTCAATCACCGCCTTGTCACCCTTCAGATAGATGAAATGCAGGTTGCGGTTACCTTCGCGCAGACGGTCACGATAGCTCTTTTTCAGCGCCGAACAGACCAGCAGCGAAACATCGTTGGTGCGCTCCATGGCAAAAATCGCGTCATTCAACGCCGCCAGCCACGGGGCACGATCGTTATCATCCAATGCATGCCCGGCGGCCATTTTATTGATGTTGGCACGCGGGTGCAGGTAGTCGCCGTCCAGCATGGCGGCATTGGCCTCATGGGCAACGGCGTTGGCCACGGCGGATTTTCCGCTGCCGGAAACGCCCATCAAAATAAATACGTGGTGCTGTGGATTGCTCATATGTCATGCCCTTATGGGATCAGATGACGCTGGCAGCGTCATCAAATGCGCCCCAAACTCAAAATAGTTTCCGACACCGCCAAGGTGCCGGAAACCTCAGTATTTTAGACGACCGTCGCCAGCAGTAGGCAACCTACCAAACCACAGACTGAAATGATGGTTTCCAGCACCGACCAGGATTTAATGGTTTCCATGATGCTCAGGTTGAAGTACTCCTTGAACAGCCAGAAACCCGGGTCATTGACGTGAGAGAAAATCACGCTGCCTGAACCGACCGCGATCACCATCAGTTCCGGACTGGCACCGGTAGTGGCGATCAGCGGAGCAACAATACCCCCGGCGGTAATCGCCGCCACGGTAGCCGAACCCAGTGCCAAACGCAGTGCGGCGGCAATCGACCAGGCCAACAGGATCGGCGAGACGTTACTGCCTTCCATCAGGGCGGCAATATATTTCTCTACGCCGCTGTCGACCAGCACCTGCTTGAACGCGCCGCCACCGCCGATGATCAACAGCATCATGGCGATAATCTTGATGGAGTCGGTGATGGTGCCCATCACTTCATCCATGGTGCGGCCACGGTTCAGGCCAAAGGTGAAGATAGCAATCAGCACCGCAATCAGCGTCGCCATTACCGGATCACCGAAGAACTCGGCAAAGCGCAACAGGCTATGCCCCTTCGGCAACACCATTTCGGCTACCGCGCGCAGCGCCATCAGGATCACCGGCACCAGAGAGGTTGCCACGCTGATACCAAAGCTTGGCATTTCCGCTTCGGTGAAGATTTTTGGGTTATACAGGCCTTCCGGTACCGGCTTGTCGATACCTTTCAGGAAGCGGGCATAAACCGGACCGGCCAGGATCACCGTCGGGATAGCCAGCAGCGTACCGTACAGCAGGGTTTTACCCATATCGGCATGGAAGATGGTGGCGATCGCCGTTGGGCCAGGGTGCGGCGGCAGGAAACCGTGGGTTACCGACAGCGCAGCCGCCATTGGCACACCGACATACAGCAGAGGAACGCGCGCGGAAGCGGCGATACTGAATACCAGCGGCAGCAACAGCACGAAACCCACCTCATAGAACAGCGCGAAGCCGACGGTAAAGCCCGTCAGCACCACTGCCCACTGAATGTGTTTTTTACCGAACTTTTCTATAAGCGTAGTGGCGATGCGCTGGGCACCGCCGCAGTCCGCCAGCAGCTTGCCGAGCATGGCACCAAAACCCATGATCAACGCCAGACTGCCCAGCGTGCCGCCAACGCCGGCCTTGATGGAGCCGATCACTTTATCGACCGGCATCCCCTGGGTGATCCCGACCGCCAGAGCAACCAGAATCAGAGAGATAAAGCCGTTCAGCTTAAAGCGAATCATCAGCAGCAGCAGCAGCGCTACGCCGCCTGCAACAATCACTAATGGCATAATTTTTCTCCAACCTTTTTATCGCAGACCCTCTTTACGATAGATCGTAAAGCGCGCGTTTGTTGTATTTTTAGGCTCTTCCCGGTGTTAGAAGACGAGCTGTAGGTGGTGCTGAGGCAAAGGTTCTATCGCGATCAATATCACCGCACACTCATTGTTACCGGTATCATGATACCGGTAACAACCCGATCGCCGGAACCGGGTAATGGGCTAAAATTCCCGTTCTGGGATAGAGATCAAACTTATGGGGGTAACAGGGGGCAGGCTTACAGAGGGAAATGAAAACGCGCCAAGCAGCGCGGTTCCAGAATTAAAATGGCTCAAACAAAGACTTAAAACCGATCAGATACTGCCACCGGGGATCACGGTGAAACCGACGTCCACCATGCGCGGGCTGACCGTTTCACCCCGCAGTCGGGCCAACAGACGTTCGGCGCCGATTTGCCCCATGCGTTCACGCGGCGTCAACACGCTGGCCAGCTTCGGCACCATCACCTGACCGATATCGTGGCCGTGGAAACCGGCAATCGCCATATCGTTGGGGATCGACAGCCCCTGCCGCTGGCACTCGAAGGTAGCCCCTATTGCCAGGTCATCGTTGGTGCAGAAAATACTGTCAATCTGCGGGTAGTCGCGTTGCGCCTGACGCAGCAGTTCTCCCCCGGCGGAATAAGAAGACGAACGCGCCGTCATCACGCTGTACGGCTGCAGACCGGATTCACGCATCGCCTGTTCATAGCCCTGCTGTTTGATAATGGTACGTTCATCCTGACGCGCGCCGAAATACACCACGTGGCGATGGCCGTGCGCGATGATTTGCTGGGTCATCTGGCGTGCGGCCTCAAAGTTATTGAAACCTACCGCCAGATCGATACAGGGCGAAACGCAGTCCATCAGCTCGACGACCGGGATACCCGCAACCTCGATCATTTTCATGGTACGTGGCGTATGGTGACGTTCAGACAGGATCAGTCCATCAATATTGTAAGACAGCAACGAGGTCAGGCGCTGTTCTTCACGCTCCGGCAAATAGCCGTAGTGCGCCAGCATGGTCTGGTAATTGTGCGCATCGGTGACGCTCTCGATGCCGCGCAATACTTCGGCAAACACCTGGTTGGTCAGCGACGGCAGCAGGACGCCAATGGCGCGGCTGGTGGAGTTGGAAAGGATATCCGGCGCACGGTTGGGAATGTAGCCCAGCTCATCAAGCGCGACGGCAATTTTTTGCTGCAAGACGGCAGAAACCTGATCGGGATTACGCAGATAACGGCTCACCGTCATCTTGGTCACGCCAACCTTGTCTGCAACATCTTGGAGTACCGGCCGTTTTTTCTTCATTATCAATGAACTGGCTAACCGTGAATGGGCGCTCATTTTAGCAAAAAAAAACCGGGGCCGATATTGTTGGTTGTTGGAAGGTACGACGCAAAAAGGGCTCACCGCGTGAGCCCTTGATATTTACCGCTTAATCAGACTGGCGGCAGATCGAACAGCAAGATTTCGCTGTCTTCATCGGCCTTAATCGACAGTGCGGTTTCATCCCACACCGCGAAAGCATCGCTGGTGCCGGCCTGTTGACCGTTGACCGTCACCTTGCCGCGTACCACCTGGATCCACACGCGACGTCCGGCTTCAATCGGGCACTCCGCCAGTTCGTCTTTACCTAACGCCCAACGGGACAGCGTCATGTCCTGGAACACCTTCAGTGAACCTTCACGTGCGTCCGGCGACAGCACCAGTTGGCGCCCCTGTGGCGCATCAAACATGCGTTGCTCATAACGCGGTTCCAGCCCGACCCGATCGGGAATGATCCAAATCTGGTACAGGTGCAACGGACGATCGCTATTGCCGTTGTACTCGGAGTGACGTACTCCGGTGCCGGCACTCATGATCTGGAATTCACCGGCCTGGATCTGCTCTTTATTGCCCATGCTGTCCTGGTGTTCTACCGTGCCGCTCAGCACGTAGGTCAGGATTTCCATGTCTTTATGCGGGTGGGTGCCAAAACCCTGCCCTGCGTCAATCACGTCTTCGTTGATCACCCGCAGCGCCGAAAAACCCATAAAATCAGGATCGTGATAGTTGGCAAATGAGAAGGTGTGCCAGCTGTCCAGCCAACCATGATTGGCATGACCGCGATCTTCTGCCTTACGTAAATAAATCATATTCAACTCTCCTCAATGTTTTTTACAGTCTAGTCCTGACAGCAGAATAAGAAAGCGCAAAAAACTCTTCCCTCTGTTCAAAAAATTAGATGGAGTTCTGGAGCCATGGGCAGTGAATTTGGAGGAGGCTTGGAGGGCGGAACGCAGGCAAAAAAAAAAGCCAGCACCCGAGCTGGCTAAGTAATACTTGGAAGCAATGTGAGCAATGTCGTGCCTTCGTAGCGAGGGTACCAAAGGTTGATACTCTCCCGAGAACGCATCGCAATAATAATCATTATCATTCGTATCTGTAAAGCGTTTTTTTAACCAATCCGAAATAATATTGACTCGAAACATTAAACGGATAAATTCAGAGGTTATTCAACCGGTAAGCCAAAGGAGCAGCGTAATGAGTGAAATCGTAGTTCGTCACGTGGAAACGGCAGATGCACAGGCCCTGCATCAACTCTATTCTCAGCCGAAGGCTTACCGTGACACGCTACATCTTCCACTACATTCAATCGAGTCGTGGCACCAACGCCTTGCCAACCTTGAACCGGGTACCCATAGCCTGGTGGCCTGCATCGACGGGCAAATCGTCGGCCAACTGGGCCTTATGCTGAACCAGCGGGTGCGCCGCCGTCACGTGGCGAGCTTTGGCATTGGCGTTGATGACCGTCATCAGGGCAAAGGCGTCGGCAGCAGTCTGATGACCGCGATGATTGACCTCTGCGACAATTGGGCGGCCATCGAACGCATCGAACTGACGGTGTTTACCGACAATCAGGCCGCCATTGCGCTTTACCGCAAGTTCGGTTTTGAAATTGAAGGCACCAGCCGTGCCTACGCAATACGCGACGGCGAGCTGGTCGATTCCCATCACATGGCGCGTTTTCGCAGCGAACAACAGAAAAAACCCTCATTATGAGTGAAAGCAAAAGTGGATCAGGGGCGGCAAACCGCCCCTTCACCGTCAGCCGCCGCACCTTTGTGCAAACGCTGGCCTGCGTAACGGGTGCTATCGGCATCCTTTCTCCCACCACCTTTCTGGGGGCCGCGATGCCAACCTCTCCAGCCGTCCGTACCGGCGCCCGTAACCTGATTACCGACGTGCCCGGTCTGCGGGTCGGTGTCGCCCAGGACAGTCGGGTGCGTACCGGTACCACGGTGATCTTGCCGGATCGCCCGGCGACAGCCGCCGTCGACGTACGCGGTGGCGGCCCGGCAACCCGTGAAACCGATGCGCTGGGTGAAGATAACCTGGTGCAAACCCTCGATGCGCTGGTGCTGAGCGGCGGCTCGGTGTATGGCCTGGCGGCGGCGGATGGCGTGGCCGCCTGGCTCGGGCAACAGGGCAAAGGCTATGCGCTGCGCCCGGCTCCGGGCGTGCCGGTCTCCCCGATCGTGCCCACCGCCTGCCTGTACGATCTAAGCAACGCCGGCGATAAAGACTGGCAGCTTAATCCTCCTTATCGTCAACTGGGGATCGAGGCTGCGAGCAAAGCAGGTCACGACTTCCCGCTCGGTAGCGTAGGCGCAGGCTATGGCGCCATGACCGGCATGGGCAAGCTGAAAGGCGGGCTCGGGTCGGCTTCAATCATGGCGGCTAATGGCGCTACCGTCGGCGCACTGGTAGCGGTCAACAGCCTGGGTTCTGTGGTGGCTCCCGGCACCCGTGCCTTCTGGGCTACGCCTTATGAAATCAACGGCGAGTTTGGCAATGGCGGAGCCTCGGCACTGGCACAACTGCACGGCCAGGGCGAAGACTGGATGCCCGAAGAACCGACGGGCGGCAGGAAGAACACCACCCTGGCCTGTATCGCCACCGATTTGACATTGACCCGGGTAGAGCTTAAACGCGTGGCAATGATGGCACAGGACGGCATGGCGCGGGCTATTCGCCCATTGCATAGCCCATTCGACGGCGACGTGGTGTTTGCCCTGTCCACTGGCCAGCGTAAAGTCGAAGGCAGCCGAGAGCTGGCGGTGCTGCAGATTGGTGCGCTGGCGGCGGACACTCTGGCGCGAGCGATCGCCCGTGGCGTGTACGCGGCAACCCCATGGCCCGGCGGACAGGTCACCACCTGGAAAACCCTCGCCTGACAGCCGGAATAAAAAGGGGCGCATTGATTAATCAAGCGCCCCTTGCAGATCACGGCCGGATTAAATGCCGGCAGTCTCTTTGATATAACGCCGTGCCTTCACCGCATACTCAAACGGATTGGCCAACGCCGGATCCTGCTCGGCCTCCACCACCATCCAGCCTTTATAACCGCGCTCGTCCAGTAGTTTAAATACCGGCCGGAAGTCGATCACTCCGTCACCCGGTACGGTGAAGGTGCCTTTCTTCACGCCGTCGAGGAAGCTCAGTTTGTTGGCCTTCACCTCTGCCACCACTTCGTCGCGCACGTCCTTCAAATGCACATGGTTAATGCGCGGCAGATATTTTTCCAGGATTGCCATCATCGCCTGCTGGCTGCCTTCGGAGTAGTAGGCGTGGCCGGTATCAAACAGCAGGTAGACGTCGTCGTTCACCATGCTCATGTAGCGGTCAATCTCCGCGGTGGTCTGGATGCCGGTGCCCATATGGTGGTGCAGGCAGACCTGCATCCCCTTGTCAGCGGCAATTTTAGCCAGCTCATTGTAGCCATCGGCCACCCGCTGCCACTCTTCATCGCTGAAATATGGCTTCTCTTCGAACACCCCTTTGGTGGTGCCCTGAATGCTCTTGCTCTGCTCGGAACAGCCAATCACTTTGGCGCCCATCGCATGCAGGAAATTCATATGATTAATAAACTCATCAATGGTTTTTTCTTTCAGGCCATCGGCGAAGAAGGTGCTGAACCAGGCGTTGCAGATCTGAATGCCGCGGATATCCAGCATCGGTTTCAGCACCGCCGGATCGCGCGGGTACTTGCTGCCCACTTCGCTACCGGTGAACCCGGCCAGCGCCATTTCACTGACGCACTGTTGGAAAGTATTCTCTTTGCCCAGGTCAGGCATGTCGTCATTGGTCCAGCCAATCGGGGCGATGGCCAGTTTTACGTTGTCTTTATTCATTTTCAGCCTCAATAGTCGAAACGGCCCGACGGTGATGCCAACCCGCGCAGCCGAGAAATTTATTTGCCCAACAGCTCTTTTTCGATGCGCTCGCGGGTCGCTACCGCCTGGGTTCTCATTCTTTCCGGATAACCAAACAGCGAGGTGCAGATAATCGACTCACCGCCGACCTTAAAGCTGCGATTGGCAAACTCCATATCGCGCAGGCTCTGGAACAGGGTATCGAAGTCCACTTCCCCTTCGCCGATGCCCATATGCTGGTGCACGGCGGCATCGACACCCGGCGGGTTGACGATATAGCGACAGTGTTTGGTATGGTTCATGGTGTCGGCGATCAACACATGCGAGAGATCGTCACCGGCATATTTCAGCATGCCGGCCACGTCACCCTGGCCTTTGTCGTAGTAGAAGGTGTGCGGCACGCTGTAGAGGTACTTGACGTGATCGCTACGTAGCGATTTAACGATATCGGCGGTTTCATTGCTCAACTCGCAGAAGTCCCACGGGTGAGACTGGATCTCCATGCGAATCCCTTCGCGCTCGATAATCGGCAACAGCTCTTCCATGGAGCGATACCACAGTTCTTCACAGATCTCCGGCTCATTAGGGTTGCCTGCCAGTTCGGTGTTGATCACCTGCACGCCCATTTCCACCGCGATCTCTATCATCCTGCGCCAGTTTTTTACCGCCGCCTGGCGACGATCTTCCCCCGGGCCGGACCAGCGATACACCACGATAAATGAGGAAATCTCCACGCCGGTGGCCTTCAGCGCGTTTTTGTATTCCGCCATCACTTCACGCCCGGCCTTCGGGTGCTTGTAGAACGGATTGATCTGCGGATGCGGCGACTGCTCAATATACTGATAGCCCCAGTCCGCCACCTGCTGAACCATTTTAGTGATGCCCAGGTCCCTGATGACATCAACATCAAAAGCGATCTTCATGGTGATTCCCCTTTAAACGTGAGTACCGCGTTCAACACACTACTTGTTGTAGAACGCCGGGCGCGGCGGCAGAGTCACAGGTACGATCTCGCCGCTGAGCTGCGCAGCCACGCAGGCATCGGCCGTCACGGCTGCAGCATAGCCGTCCCAGGCAGAAGGCCCGGTCAACTTGCCGGCCAGCACGTCGTTGATAAAGCCTTGCAGCTCAACGTCGTAAGCATCGATAAAGCGATCTTTCCAGTCGGTCAGAATTTCGGTAGAGAGTTTGGCCCCGCTGCGCATCTGTACTGAAGACGGCTCCGGCAGTTTGGCAATGCCGGTTTCACCCACCACTTCACACTGGATGTCGTAGCCGTACTGGCAGTTAACGAAGATTTCGACGTCGATGCGCGTGCCCTTGGCGGTTTCAAACAGCACGATCTGCGGATCTTTCAGGTGCGGGAATGCCTTGGTACTTTTGCGCGGGAACACCACCTGAACCGAAACATAGTCGTCATCCAGCAGCCAGCGCAGCACGTCGATCTCGTGGATCAGGGTGTCGGTGATCGCCATATCCGTGGTGTAAGCTTCACCCACGGTTGGGTTGCGGTGTGCACAGTGCAGCATCAGCGGTTCGCCGATTTGCCCACTGGTCAGCACCTGCTTCAGTGCTCGGTAGCCCTGATCGTAAGGGCGCATAAAGCCTACCTGCACCAGGCGTTTGCCGTGTTTGGCTTCTGCCTCAACGATGTTTTTACAGCCCTGCGCAGTGACCGCCAGCGGCTTCTCGCAGAATACCGGCTTGCCGGCGGCAATCGCCGCCAGCACGAACTCTTCGTGGCTCGGGCCCCAGGAGGTCACCAGCACCGCCTGCACGTCCGCGGCCTTGACCAGATCGTGGCCATTGTCATACACCTTGGCGTCCAGCTTCAGATCGCTCACCACCTTGGCGGCGTTGTCACGGTTAATATCGTTGACCGCCACGATGCGGCTGCCCTGCAACACTTTGCTGCAGCGACGAATGTGATCCCGACCGATTGCGCCGGTGCCAATAACCCCAATGTTCAGTGTCATTTTCGTTATCCTCTTCAAATAGTTGCGGCAGACGCAAGGTCTGGGTCATCAAGCAATGTGTTAATCAGTAGTCGCGGGCCTTGTCGATGTTCTCTTGCAGCTTGCGGGCCACGGCGACAATTTTTTCGCTGTCGGCCACCTGAGCACCGCCCACGCGCCACCAGCTGAGATATTTGTGCACCATAGTTTTTGGCAACACTTTGATGTCCAGCAGGGTAGAAACGCTTTGCAGGCGAGCATCGGCCAGCGCCTCGATCAGCTGTTGTTCGGTGGTCACGCTGTAGGTTTTACAACCGTAAGCCGCCGCCAGCATGGCGAAGTTGACCGGAACCAGTTTGCCGTCGAGTTTGCCGCCCTGCGGGTTGCGGAAGCGGAATTCGGTGGTGTAGCTGTCCATACCGTGTTCCATCTGCAGGTTGTTGATGCAACCGTTGGTCATGTTGTCGAACAGCACCACGTTGATTTTGCAGCCTTCCTGAATTGAGGTGACCAGCTCGGAGTGCAGCATCATAAAGGCACCATCGCCGACCATCGCGTACACTTCACGCTGCGGCTCTGCCAGCTTGACCCCCAGCGCGGCGTTGACCTCGTAACCCATGCAGGAATAACCGTATTCCACGTGGTAGCCGTGCTCGCCATGGTTCTGCCACACACGCTGTAAATCCCCCGGCAGGCTACCGGCAGCGGCGACGATCACGCTATCCTGCGGCAGATGCTGGTTTAGCACCCCCAGCACCCGGCTTTGGGTTAGCAGTGAATCGGTCTTTTCGATAAATTCGGCAAACACGCTGTCGCGATCGAGGTGGTCGTCAATTTCCGGTACAAAACCTTCGCCGGTGTATTCCACCGCATAAACTCGGGCGGTTTCCTGCTGTTGTGCGCTACGCGCTTCGGCAATGGCGTTGCCCCAGCCGGCGCGGTAATCGGCCTGAGCCAATAATGCCCCCAGGGCAGACAGTGCCTCACGGGCATCGGCCAGTACCTGCAGGCCGTCGAGCTTACCGGCGTCGAAGGCGCTGACGTTGACGTTGAGAAAATCAACGTCAGGATGCTGGAACAGCCATTTGGACGAAGTAGTGAAATCGGTATAACGGGTGCCCACGCCAATCACCAGATCGGCCTGTCTGGCCAGGGTATTGGCCGCCAGACAGCCGGTTTCACCAATGCCGCCCAGGTTAAACGGGTGGTTGGACGGGACGGTGCCCTTGCCGGCCTGGGTTTCCACAAACGGTATCTGGAAGCGTTCGGCGAACTCGCGCAGCGCCTGACCGGCCTGCGAATATTTCACCCCACCGCCGCACACCAGCAACGGTTGACGCTTGGTGGTCAGCAGCGCCAGCGCGTCGGCCAACATGCCTTCGGTCGCCGGACGGCGATCCAGCCGGTGCACGCGTTTTTGGAAGAAGTAGTCAGGGTAGTCATAGGCTTCACCCTGTACGTCCTGCGGCAAACTCAGCGTCACCGCACCGGTTTCCGCCGGATCGGTCAGCACGCGCATCGCGTTGATACAGGCGCTCATCAACTGTTCCGGTCGCACAATGCGATCCCAATACTTGCTCACCGCGCGGAAAGCGTCGTTGGTGCTGATACTGAGATCGTAGGACTGTTCAATCTGCTGTAACACCGGGTCCGGTTGGCGTGAAGCGTAAACATCGCCCGGCAGCAGTAATAAAGGAATGCGGTTGGCGGTGGCCGTCGCGGCGGCGGTGATCATATTGGCGGCACCCGGACCGACAGAAGAGGTGCAGGCGTAGATCTGTTGACGCAGTTTCTGCTTGGCAAAACCGGTCGCTGCGTGAGCCATGCCCTGCTCATTACGCCCCTGATGCACGATCAGATCACCGCTGTTCTGTTCCAGCGCTTGCCCCAGACCGAGTACGTTGCCGTGACCGAAAATCGCAAAGATGCCTTTGACGAATTTGGTTTCCACGCCGTCGACTACCAGATACTGGTTATCAAGGAACCTGACGAGTGCCTGTGCCATGGTTAACCGGATCTTGCCCATTTGCTCACCCTTTTAGATTAGTCGCGCCCGCTCCGGCAAAATACCTGCATGCCGAGCCTGGAATCTCTGTGGTCCCCGTTGCCTTCAAGCGCGCTGCGCTACTTAGGCCGACAACCTGAAACGTGAAGCGATTATAAACAAATATATTTTTCATAAAATCACATTACAGAAGAAACATTTCATTTTGCGATAAAGATCGCATATTGATGAAAACGACGTTTCATTCATGCCTTTAGAATTCACTGACTTAGCGCTCCAGCTCCCGCCGACACCTCAGTCCAGCAGCAGCCGAGGGTACCGCAACCCTTGGCATCGTCAGCTTGTGACACAAGCGATAACCTTGCCGTTAACCGATGTTTTCGTATCAGGCAGGACGCGGTTTTTAGTGCTTTCAGCTAACGTATTGGCGCCGTTTTAAATGCATCACATTTTTGGGGTATAAATTTCATTCAATCTTGAAATTGAAATTTTTATTCCTCATACTCCAAAAATGCTTCGTAGTCGGGGTTTGGCTTAATACAGAAGGAAACGGGTATGGCTACACAAGAAAAACAGCTTGATGTCATTTGTCTCGGGCGTATTGCCGTCGATTTCTATGCACAACAGATCGGCGCACGCCTGGAAGATGCCAGCACATTCTCCAAATATCTCGGTGGCTCTTCCGGCAACGTGGCTTATGGCACCGCCATTCAGGGCCTGAAGTCCGGCATGCTGGCCCGCGTCGGCGACGAGCATATGGGCCGTTTCCTGCGTGAAGAACTGCAACGCGTCGGAGCCGACACCCAGTGCCTGATCACCGACCCCCAGCGGCTGACCGGTCTGGTGATCCTCGGCATCAAGGATCAGGAAACCTTCCCGCTGATTTTCTACCGTGAGAACTGTGCCGATATGGCGCTGACGCCGGACGATATCGATGAGTCCTACATCGCGTCCTCACGCGCGCTGGCTATAACCGGCACTCACCTGTCACACCCAAACACCCGCGCCGCGGTATTAAAAGCGCTGGAATACGCCCGCCGCCATGGCCTGCGCACCGCGCTGGATATCGACTACCGACCGGTGCTGTGGGGCCTGACGTCGCTGGGTGACGGTGAAACCCGCTTTGTCGAGTCAGAGAAAGTGACCCGCGAACTGCAGGAGGTGCTGCATCACTTTGATCTGATCGTCGGCACCGAAGAAGAGTTTCATATTGCCGGTGGCAGCACCGACACCCTGACCGCGCTGAAAAACGTGCGTAAAGCGACACAGGCCACGCTGGTCTGTAAGCGCGGCGCACAGGGCTGTTCGGTATTCGAAGGCGAGATCGCCGCCGACTGGCAGCAGGTAAAACTGCATTCCGGGGTACGGGTTGAAGTGCTGAACGTGCTGGGCGCAGGCGATGCCTTTATGTCCGGCCTGCTGCGTGGCTATCTGAACGATGAAGGTTGGGATCAGGCCTGCCGCTATGCCAATGCCTGCGGCGCATTGGTGGTTTCGCGCCACGGCTGCGCCCCGGCGATGCCCAGCAAGCAGGAGCTGGATGACTATCTGCAACGCGAACAGGAAGTGAAACGCCCGGACCGCGATGAGCGACTTAACCATCTGCACCGGGTCACCACCCGCAAACAGCAATGGCCGGAACTGTGCGTGTTCGCCTTCGATCACCGCAAACAGCTGGCGGATATGGCGCGAGAAGCCAACGTCAGCGAAGAACGCATCCCCAAACTGAAAACCCTGCTGCTGACGGCGGCGCAACAGGCCGCAAAGGCCGCCGGGCTGAAGGGCAACAGCGGCATTCTGGCCGATACCACCTATGGGCAGGCGGCGCTGAACCAGATCACCGGCCAGGGTTGGTGGATAGGCCGACCGGTCGAACTGCCCGGCTCACGTCCGCTGCGGTTGGAGCACGGCAATATTGGCTCGCAGCTGATCGACTGGCCGCAGGAGCACGTAGTGAAATGTCTGGTGTTTTACCATCCGCATGACGCCGCCGAACTGCGCCGTGAGCAGGATGAACTGATTGGCGATGTGTATCGCGGCTGCTGCAAATCCGGCCATGAACTGTTGCTGGAAGTGATCCTGCCGGAAAGCAACGCCGACAAGGATGAAAGCCACTATCTGGAAATGCTGCAGCACTTTTATCAATTGGGAATTAAACCGGACTGGTGGAAGTTGCCGCCGTTGAGTGCTGAGAACTGGCAGCAGGTCGGCGCGTTGATCGACGCTAACGATCCCCAGTGTCGCGGGGTGCTGATTCTGGGGCTGGATTCGCCGGAAGAAACGCTGAAGGCGGGCTTTGCCGCGGCGGCGGATGCACGCTGGGTAAAAGGTTTTGCCGTCGGGCGCACCATTTTTGGCCAACCTTCACGCCGCTGGCTGCAGGGTGAGCTGGATGACGCCGCGTTAATCGAGCAGGTGAAACAAAAATACCTGACGCTGATTGGTTTCTGGCGTCAATATCGCCCAACCCCTCACCAGCATTAATTGCCGACCCCTCCCCTTAAACGGATTTTCGCCGCTTTAAGGGGATTTTTTTGCCTTTTTTCTGTGAAGTAACGCAACTTGCAATCGAATAAATCGCTTTTTGTTGAAATGAAATTTCCAATCCATCTGTTAGAATAACCTGTCAATAACTCAGGCGTCAGGCCGATACGCCTTAGCCCCACTGCGAGCCGAATGGATGAACAACCCAACTCAACTTTCGCTGTTACAGGACGAGATCCGCCACCGCTATGAAACGCTGAGCAAGCGTTTAAAACAGGTGGCGCGTTACATTTTGGATAACAGTAACAGCATTGCTTTCGATACCGTCGCCTCCATCGCCGCACAGGCCAGCGTCCCCCCTTCAACCCTGATCCGCTTTGCCAACGCCTTTGGCTTTAGCGGTTTCAACGAAATGAAACAGGTTTTCCGCCAGCACCTGATGGAGGAAACGGTCAACTACACCGAACGGGCACGCCTGTTCCGGCAGACCTCTACCGACGGTAACGTGGCCCCGGAAAAGCCGGCGGAAATTCTTAACGTTTTCACCATGGTCAATGCCCAGGCGCTGCAACAATTGGCGATGCAAACCAGTTCCGAGCAGTTGGATCGGGCGGTTGAACTGCTGAACAACGCCGAGAATATCTACGTGATTGGCCTGCGTCGCTCATTCAGCGTCGCATCCTATCTCACCTATGCGTTGCGCCATCTGGAGCGCCGGGCGTTCCTGATCGACGGACTGGGCGGCATGTTTACCGAACAGCTCAGCATGGTGAAGCCGAATGACGTGGTGATTGCCATCAGCTATTCGCCGTATGCGCAGGAAGCGCTGGAACTGGTTGAATTAGGTGCCAAGAACGGAGCGCAGCAGATCGCCATAACCGACAGCCAGGTCAGCCCGTTGGCTGCCTTCAGCGACGTGTGCTTTGTGGTACGAGAGGCGCAGGTGGATGGCTTCCGCTCCCAGGTTGCTTCAATGTGTCTGGCGCAGACCCTGGCAGTATCGCTGGCGCTGAATAACGCCAAAGAAGAGTAACGAAGAATTACCCTCTCCCTTGGGAAAGGGTAGGCATAGTGGCGTGAAATCCCCTCACCCCGGCCCTCTCCCCCTGGAGAGGGTGACGCTCATCTTGGCAACGTCGTAAATAGGCAATTATTTTGCTGCGGGATAGCCGTCGGTGTTAATCCAGGCGTGGTCTTTTTCCCAGGTGAACTTCCATAGCCGCACCGGCCCGGCCATCACGTTGAGATAGTAGCTGTCGTAACCGGCCAGCGTCGCCACCGGGTGGTAGCCACGCGGCACCTTGACCACGTCACGGTTATACACCGGCATGCACTCATCCAGTGAGCGATCGTCGGTATACACCCGCTGCATGCAAAAACCCTGCTCCGGCTGGATCCGGTGATAATAGGTCTCTTCCAGGTAGGTTTCATCCGGCGAGTCTTCCTGGTCATGCTTGTGGCTGGGGTACGAACTGGTATTACCCTCATCCGTATACACCTCCACCACCAGCAGGCTGTCAGCCGGTTCGCTGTCCGGCAGAATGTTGTGTACCAGACGCTGGTTACGCCCTTTGCCACGACGTTCGACGCCGACCTCCGCCGGGGTGATCAAGCGCGACGGCAGGTGCCCATGACCCGGGGCGCTGCAGACCGCCAATTCCAGGGCGCTTTCCGCCCGCACTTCAATCTTGTCGTGATGCGGTACGTATACCGCGTAAGGCGGAGTGCGTTCAAACGGGCTCATGCGTTTGCCGATGCTCGGGTATTCCGCACGCAGAGTGGCGACGGAGGCGATGCCGGCGACCAACACCAGGCACAGCTCTTTGTCGCCGCTTTCCAACCGCAGCGACTGGCCGACCTCAAGGCGATAAACATCAAAGCCGACAAAGCGCCAGTCGGCATTCTCTGGGGTGACATGCTGGATGCGCCCCTGGCCATCCGGCTGCTGACACTTGGCGAGTAATGAAGACATATATTCCTCCTGTAACCTGGCGATTCGGTAAAACGACAACGGCCGCTACTCCATTGGAATAACGGCCCCTGTTGCCTAAATGGGCTTAACCCAACGTCGGCATACTGTATTCAGACACCGTTTGCTGTCCGGTTGGCCAGCGGGCGGTGGCGGTTTTCATGCGGGTGTAGAAACGTACACCGTCGGTGCCATGCACGTTCAGCGCACCAAATACCGAGCGCTTCCAGCCGCCGAAGCTATGGAATGCCATAGGAACCGGCACAGGTACGTTAACCCCCACCATACCGGCCTGCACTTCCTGCACGAACTGACGTGCGTAGTGGCCGTTGCTGGTAAAGATGGCGCTGCCGTTGCCAAACTCGTGGCTGTTGACCGTGTCGATAGCGGTCTGGTAGTCCGGCACGCGGACAATACCCAACACAGGTCCGAAAATCTCTTCGCGATAGATACGCATGTTTGGTTTGACGTGGTCAAACAGGGTGCCGCCGACATAGTAGCCGTCCGGGTAGCCCACCACCTGATAATTGCGGCCATCGGCCACCAGGGTTGCGCCTTCTTCGACGCCAAGATCGATATAACCCAATACTTTTTTCTGGTGCGCCGAGGAGACCAGCGGCCCCATTTCGTTCTCTTCGCCGCCCTGCTGAATGCCTGGGCCAACGCGCAGTTGAGCGATCAACGGTTTCAGTCTGGCGATCAGTTTATCGGCCGTGTCGTCACCGACCACCACCGCCACCGGCAGCGCCATACAGCGTTCGCCGGCAGAGCCGAAAGCCCCGCCCATCAGGGCATTTACCGTCGCGTCCAGATCGGCATCCGGCATGATAATCGCCTGATTTTTCGCCGCGCCGAAGGCCTGCACCCGCTTGCCGTGGGCACTGGCAGTAGTATAGATATGTTCCGCCACGGCGGACGAGCCGACAAAGCTCACCGCCTGAATATGCGGGTCGGTGCACAACTGCGCGGCATCTTCGTTAGCGCAGTGCACCACGTTGAATACGCCATCCGGCAGGCCGGCTTCTTTCAGTAATTCCGCCATCCGCACCGAAGCCGAAGGCACCAGCGCCGGTGGCTTAAGCACGAAGGTGTTGCCGCAGGCCAACGCGATAGGGAACATCCACATCGGCACCATCGCCGGGAAGTTGAACGGGGTGATACCTGCGACCACGCCCAGCGGCTGCATCAGCGAGAAGCTGTCAACGCCGCTGCCGACGTCCGCCGAATACTCGCCCTTGATCAAATGCGGAATGCCACAGGCAAACTCGACCACTTCAATGCCGCGGGTCAGTTCGCCCAGCGCATCGGAGTAAACCTTGCCGTGCTCACTGACAATCAGCGCCGCCAGCTCGTCGCGATGCTGTTCCAGCAGCGCCTTAAAATTGAACATGATGCGCGCCCGGCGCAGCGGCGTGGTACGCGACCAGTCGGCAAAGGCCTGGTGAGCCACATCAATGGCCTGCTTCACCTCGGCGGCAGTGCTCTGCGTAACGCGACGTTCGACCTGCCCGGTAGCCGGGTTATGAACGTCGACGGTTTGATTGCTGCTGCTCAGGCACACCTGCCCGCCAATAAAGTTACCCACGGTTTTCATGTCTCACCCTCTTTTAAGTCCGCTGTCGCCTGACTGCCTGCGGCACTGCCGCAAGCGGTGGCGTTTTCATCACACCGCCTGCCGGAAACGGCCCACAAGCAGGCTAAATCCTGACCGGATGAAGCAAACTCTATTTCATTGAAAAAAAAGTTTCAAATAAATTATTTTAGAAAATTTGTTTTTAGTGCGGAAGGTCGCAATTTTGCCATGCCCTTGTGCAAAGCCATTACATGCCGGAAAAAACTCGCCGTACCACTTATCCGTCGGGCGGCGGGAATTAGCCCTGACTTTTATACAGAAATAGGCGGCCCACCGGACAAAATAGCGAAACCTGCCGCAATAGGATCGCCCGGCAACCCTTGTTGGCTGTTTGCGGTTTTTTTTGAACTGGATCTAAAAATCAATATTTCATTATTCACTAATTATGAAATAAATGTTCTTGTTTAGAGAAGATTCATTCAAATATCACCGCCTTGATGACAGGCACGGTTCACACCCTTCCGCCTCCCTATTCCCTACAACCTACTGCGCGGGTGGAAGCCAGGAAAAAATCGGAGCAACACATGTCACATCAGCGTAAGCACAACACCGGGTACATACTGCGAATTTGCGGTATTGCAGCACTCGGCGGCATTCTGTTTGGTTATGACACCGCCGTGATCTCCGGCGCGATCGATGCCCTAAAAACTTATTTTGACCTCAACCCGCTTGAAACCGGCTGGGCAGTCTCTAACGTGGTGATCGGCTGTGTGGTCGGTGCCTTTGGTGCCGGGCCGTTGGCTGCGCGTTACGGCCGTAAAAAGGCCCTGATGCTGGCGGCGGTGCTGTTCACTATTTCAGCGGTCGGTGCAGCCCTGGCCATGACCTTCACCTGGTTTGTGATTTACCGCATTATTGGCGGTTTGGCCGTCGGCATTGCCGCCACCGTCTCACCGATGTATATGTCGGAAGTCTCACCTAAAGACATGCGTGGTCGAGCGCTCAGCATGCAGCAGTTCGCCATCGTGTTCGGCCAAATTGTGATTTTCTACGTTAACTTCAAAATCGCCAGCATCGCCAGCGAAGCCTGGCTGGTGGAGATGGGCTGGCGCTGGATGATAGGGTCGGAAGTGATCCCGTGCATGCTGTTCCTGATGCTGGTGTTTATCATTCCGGAATCGCCGCGCTGGAGCGTCATGGTCGGCCGTGACAGCCAGGCTTTGGCGATGTTGACCAAAGTCTCCAACGCTGCCCATGCGCAAAGCGTACTGCAGGAAATCAAAGACTCATTGCAGCAGGACCGGCAAAAACACCAGCAGAAGCTGAACTTCGGCGACGTGCGGGTGCGCTTCATTCTGTTTGTCGGCTGTATGATCGCCATGCTGCAACAGGTCACCGGCGTCAACGTAATGATGTACTACGCGCCAATGGTGCTGAAAACCGTTACCGAAAATGCCCAGGAGGCACTGTTCCAAACCATTTGGATCGGCGTGCTGCAGTTGGTCGGCTCGGTGATTGGCGCCATGCTGATGGATCGCATGGGCCGCATTCCGCTGATGCGTTACGGCACCCTTGGCGCCATTGCCGGGTTGCTTATCACCTCTTATGCGCTCTACACCCAGGCCACCGGCTACCTTGCCCTGTTCGGCATGCTGTTCTTTATGGTGTTTTACGCCCTGTCCTGGGGAGTGGGTGCCTGGGTTCTGGTGTCGGAAATTTTCCCAAATCGCATGCGAGCGCAGGGCATGAGCATCGCCGTCGGCTGCATGTGGCTGGCCAACTTTGTCGTTTCGCAGAGCTTCCCGATGATCAACGACAATCCTTATCTGTTCTCCAGCTTCCATGGCGCCTTCCCGATGTGGGTCTTTGCCGCCTGCTGCCTGTTTAGCTACTGGTTCATCGGTCGCTATATTCCGGAAACCAAAGGCGTCTCGCTGGAAAAAATGGAAGACGTGGTGATGGCCAAACGCTATCGCCAAGCGCCACCCGAAACACAACGCACGCCGCTGTAAGTCGGCAATTCTCAGGCTGTATCAAACCATTCAGGAGTAATGCATCATGACCATTGCGCCAGACCGTTTTTGTATCAACCGCAAGATCGCACCCAATCTCGATTTGGAGCCGTTTTTCAGCCTGGTAAAAAAGTGCGGGCTCAGCAAAGTTGAGCTGCGCAACGATATGCCGAGCGGCAAGGTGACAGATAACCTGAGCAACGATCAATTAAATGCTTTGGCGGCCAAATACGGTATCGAAATCGTCACCATTAACGCCCTCGGCAGGTTTAACCTGCCAGGCGATCAGGCCATATTGCTGCAAAACGCCGAGGCGCTGTTGTCGCAGGCTCAGGCGATCCATAGCCAGGCGCTGGTGCTGTGTCCACACTGCAGCGCGGACGATCGGCGCAGTGAGGAGCAGAAAAAAACCGATACGCTGGCGGCGCTGAAGCTGCTGGCTCCCCTGTTCAAGCAATATGGCGTGCAGGGCTACGTCGAACCACTGGGGTTCGGCATCAGTTCACTGCGCTCATCGCTGCTGACGCAATCCCTGATTCGCGACTCCGGCGCGCCGTACAAGATCGTGCTGGATACCTTCCACCACTATTTAAGTGATGTGGCGCAGCCTGAGTTTGATGAGCAGATTCAGATTGAGGGTATCGGTCTGGTACACCTTTCCGGGGTGGAAGATGCGCGAAGCAAAAGCGCGCTCAGCGACGAAGAACGCATTATGTTGAGTCAACAGGATCGGTTGGAGAGCAGAAAACAGGTGCAGAATCTGGAGCGCCTGGGCTACACCGGCATTTACGCCTTCGAGCCGTTCTCTTCGCAGTTGGATAGCTGGACAGAGGCGGATATCGAACGTGAAATCCGCCAGAGCATCGCTCTGCTGCAAGGGTAATCGACAGTAAAACGGCCTCTTCGGAGGTAATGCCGATCAGTTAAGCAAAGTTCTGAATAAGAATGTACGACGTTGTTTAAGTGGGCGTCCCCCTCTCCCGAGGGAGAGGGCCGGGGTGAGGGGCTTTCGCGTTGGTATGTATCCCCTCACCCTGACCCTCTCCCAAAGGAGAGGGAACAATATCACCTTAACTTACAAGCATTACCTCTTCCGAGGCCGTTTTTATGGCGCTATTTCAACGTGCTCACCACCAGTTGATGGCGGGCATTGTAGAACTTACGGTAGGCCAGATAGCAGGCGATAATGGTCGACAGGCTGGCGGTAGAAAGCAGCATAAAGGTCACCATAATCTGGTACTTAATGGCCTTCACCGGGTCAATACCGGCGAAGATCAGACCGGACATCATGCCCGGCAGGCTGACCAGGCCGACGGTTTTGGCCGAGTCTACCGTCGGGATCAACGAAGCGCGGATGCTGTCGCGGATCAGCGCAGCCGAGGCAAACTTCGGTGATGCCCCCAGGCTGAGCATTTCCTGAATCTTCTGCTGATCGCTTTTGAAACGCTGCCCCAGGTTGTTGTAGCACAGTCCCACCGCCACCATCGCATTACCGGCCACCATGCCGGAAATCGGGATCACCTGCATCGGGGTAAATTCTATCGAGCCGGTCAGCACCAACACCACCAGCGTCAGTACCGCACCAGTGGTAATGGCGATAAATGATGTCATGAACGCATGACCGATATATTTACTGCGCTTTTGCGCGTTGTAAGCGGCGTTAAAGCAGATAAACAGCACCATCAGCACGGTCAGAATAGCGTTGTTCACATCAAAAATGTACTTCAGCACATAGCCGACGATAATCAGCTGCACCACCGCGCGGCAAATGCTCCAGATAATGTCTTTTTCCAACGCCAATTTTTCTTTATGGCTGATGAAAATAGCGATCATCACCAATACCATCGACAGCACCAGGGACTCATTGCTGATATTATGCTGGTTCATCGTTTGTCTCCTGTGCGCGAGCACCGTGCGCACTCAGGGTAATCACATCATCCGCATGTTTGATTTCATCTTTATCATGCGTGACCCACAGCACTGCCACGCCATGCTGCTCTACCAGTTGATGAATAATTTCGTTTACATTGCGCTTATTATCTTCATCCAACGCACTGGTAATCTCATCCAATAACAGCACTCTGGGCATAAATTGCAGATTACGGATCAAGGAAATGCGCTGTTTCTCCCCACCGGATAATTCATTCACGCTTTTCTTCAGCATATTTTCCGGCAGCCCAAAGCGCACCAGATCGGCCTGCATTTTTTTCTCGTCCGGTTTTTGCTTACGGATCTGGTAAGGCAACGCAATATTGTCATACACGCTGTCGCCAAACAGCGAGGGGGTTTGAAAACAGTAAGACACCTGCTGGCGATATTCTTCCGGAGGTATTTCGGTGATGGCCTTACCGGCAAAAATAACTTTTCCACGGGTCGGGTCGATCAGCGAGGAAACGATTTTAAGCAGCGTACTTTTCCCGCAGCCGGACGGCCCGGTAATCAGTTTAAATTCACCCTGATTCAGGCCGAAAGAGACAGAATCCAGAATAACCTGCTCACCTATTTGATAATGAATATCATCCAACAACAGTATTTCTTTGCTTTCCTTCATTATAAAACCGCATCCCTCATAAAAATATTGGCGCTCAGGCCACCAGTATAGAGCTTAAAAAAATGCACTGACAATGGTTGGTCATTAGCCGTAACAAAGGAGTCGGGCTGAGGGGCATTTCGCTCCGTCAGCCCTATAAATCTCTGCTGTGAAAGGTAGTCAAAACACAAAACGGGAAAGGAATTACGCTTTTTTAGGTGATGTGCAAATATACCAGCGCAACGAATTATTGATGCTGCGATGGGTACAACTCACTTTGCCCTCTTTTTCCAACGCCAATAGCAAGGTACGCGTAGTGTAAATATTCTCACCGCATTTATCCGCCAACTCCCTGGTTTTGGGCCAGTGTTCCGGCGCGGGTGGATGCTGTCCATCGGCTCCGGCCGCACGTTCCATACACAGTTTTCGTAACACGTTTAGCATATGTGACTTCCTGATTTCATATGTTATCGGCACCTTGGCCATCGCGTTCTCCTTGAGTTACTTTTGCCTGCTCCTGTCCTGCGGCAGCGCATCGGCCACGCGCAGGGTATAAATCATGGTGGCCCCAGGTGGTATGGCGGGTGGGCTTCCCTTATCGCCATAGGCCAGCGCCGCCGGCACCACCAGAGTCATCGAACCGTGTTTGTTCAGTTTGCCGATGGCTGCGCGGAACAGCGCCGGGTACTGTGCCAGGGGTTGTGAGATCACCGTGCCGGCCAACTCCATATCCTTGATCACTTGCCCGTCGGGCAGGCTTTCACGCACCACAATATCGACATTGTCGCCTGCGGCTATCTGCCCACTGCCGGCGTAATCCACGCGGTAATAGAAGCCGAGTTCATCCTTTTGTACCCCCGGCTGTTTGGCAAAATCGGCAAGATAGGCTTTGCCATCCTGCCGTATGTCCTGTTGCCGTTGCTGCCGGGCCTGCTGCAATACGGCGTCTGCAGCCTGCAGCGCACTGTCGATAGCGGCGTTGTCCAGCCGCGGCTTGCCCGCCAACGTATCGCCAATACCCGCCAGCAGGCGTGACCGATCGGCCTCAATCCCCAGCCGTTGGTTCTCTTCCTGCAGCCGCAGAATGTCGCGTCCGAGCGAAACCCCGGCGGCGTAAGCCTGTTTATCTGCCACACTGACCAGCTCCGGTGGCTGAAGCTGGCGGTTGAGCTGCTGCAATTGCCGCTCTTGCTCCGCGACCAACCGCTGCTGCCGTGCCAGTGCTGCCGCCATGGCAAGCAGATCCGGCGGTGTGGCAATGGCCCGGCGAACGCCTTTCAACGCCGCCACCAGCGGCCGGATATCCACAGGTGCAGCCTTGGGTAGCGGTACCGGCATCGTTGGTTGAGCCTGAGTTGCCAACTGCTGTTCCAACAGGCGGATAGTGTCGGCCTGCCGCTGTAACGCCTGATTCAACGCCGCTAGCCGAGCGTTATCCCCACGCGGAACGGGCGCAGGTTTTGGCTTGCTGGCCGCAGGCGGGGGCGTCGGCGGCACTTTTTCCACCACCGGCACGGCCTGCTGTTGCTCGGCAAATTTCAGCAATGCAGGGATGCCGTCATCCCCGCCAGACGCATTACCTGCCGCTAACGCGCTGCCTCCTGCAATCAACAGCAGTAAAGCCACGGCTCCTTCCGCGTACTTTTTCATGGCTACAGGCTCTCCACCCGGCTGGACAGACTGGACATCAGCTCATGTTCAACGTCGGCGCAGAACTTCTCGGTCTTGTATTTATAAAGTGCGTCTATAGCCTTACGGGTACTTTCATCGACATTACTGCGAATACCGGCATATCCGGAGGCGTTGGATAACAGTCCGTTAAAATAAGCTATCCTTTTCTGGTAGCTTTGCGGATTAATATCCTTGAGCGAATTGACCCGTTGCTGACAAAGCGCAATACGTTGCTCATCAGTGTTTTCCTTAGGATTATTCTGTGAAACTTTTTTCACGGCAACGTTACCCGTGCTATTTTTTCCAACACAGCCGGACAACAGTAAACATGTCATTATCAACGCGGCCATAACGGTAGCAGAACGGCGAGTTGAATCATCAGTTATTGTAATCATTCCGTTTATCATCCCTTAATTATCACTTAGGTCATTATTGTGTCGCGAAGCCCTGCCAGATCTCACTTCTTCTGATTAATCCTAACGAGTTAAATAACAAAATCGCACGGCAACAGGCGGATATTGGTAATAATCCGACAGCCAATCACATTGTTATAAATTTGTTAATTTCACGAGGAGAGTTAGCCGCGCCACAATGAATAAAGTCCGCATACAAGCCAGTATTTATGGCTAACACACCTTTCAAAACAACGAGTTAACTTTTAACTTATGATTAACAGCCAGAATTCATCATCTGCTGTCTGAGGGCGATATTATCAAAACAATATTGCTAATTGTAGTGTGAAGACTAATTCTGGCGATCTAATATCTCGCATATTGCTATTTATATAGTCATTTATTCTGGATAATAGTTGTATACGATCTATTGATTTTCAATCATATATATTTCTTTTTCCTTTTGGGTTTATATTCTGTATTTGACTCAACTTAATAAAAGCTATTTCCAATCAAGCCTATTATTTGCAAGAATAATCCCAGCAAAACGCTACGGCGATATACCTATTTTAATTCTATGGATTTCGCCTATTCGACTTACAAAACCTTTCGTTATTCACTCATGAATAACGGACGGTGGCGTATTGCCCAGAGCAAAAGGATCTGGCTCCAACTACCGCGTCGGTGACATGAAGTTGCTGCCGCTGTGGGGGATTTAGATGTGCTGTTCTTTTTATTTAAATACTCTCTACAGGAACTTGAGAAATGAAACTGAATAAATTAATGCTGGCAACCGTGATTGCTTTCGCTTCTGCATCTGTTGCTCACGCCGCATCTAACCAGGGTAGCGGTAAAGTCACTTTTACCGGTGAAATTATTGATGCGCCATGCAGCGTAGCACCGGAATCTGTTGACCAAACTGTGCCAATGGGCCAAATCAGCAGCCGTCTGTTGGCCAAAGAAGGTAAATCCAGCTCTGAGCCATTCAGCATTGAACTGAAAGACTGTTCCATCGCCACGATGAAGAACGTCCAGGTGACCTTCACCGGGACTCCGGATCCAGATAACAGCAAACTGCTGGCTCTGAGCGGCACCGCAACCGGCGCTGGCATCATGATCTATGACAACCTGCACTCCAAAGACGTTGAGCTGGGCACCGCGACCGATGGTCAGGGCCTGACCGAAGGCAATAACTCCCTGAAATTCGCCGCCTATCTGCAAGGCAGCAGCGCTTCTGGCGCCGTGGTTCCAGGCGAATTCACCAGCGTTGCAAACTTCACTCTGGCCTACCTGTAATCCCTCGCTGGGGATATCACTGCGGTATCCCCGCTTTACCTGCACGGATATTGGGTAACGGCACCAACGGCAACAGGGAGAGCCAGCATGACCAAGCGGATTTGGGGCGTAGTGCTTATCGCGCTCAGCGTTTGCAGCGCCGAAGCGACGGCAAAAAATCAGGGCCACGGCACGCTCAACCTGGGCGGCGAGATCGTCGAAACCCCCTGTGGGATTGCCAGCGAAAGCCTGGACCAGACCGTTGATTTCGGGCTGATATCCATGACTGATGCCGCGTTGGATACGCAGCCGGTGCTGATTGGCAGTCGCCGCAACTTTGAAATCAAGCTGGTGAATTGCGAATTGGCCAGCCAGGTAAAACCCGACTTTATCTACCGCGCAGCCACCGTCACCTTCGACGGCACGGCTGACAGCCGGGATCCCGAGTTATTGGCCGTTTACGGCGAAGCGCAAGGCGTGGCCATTGAGCTGCTGACCGCTGCCGGTATCCCGATCCCGCTGGGTAGCACCACGGCGGATTATCAGATTGTCGCCGGCGACAATACGCTGCGCTTTAGCGCTCAGCTACGAATTCACCCTGACAGGGCCCGAGCCGGCGGATTCAGCTCTCTGGCGAAATTCACCCTGTCTTATCTGTAACGCCTCGTTAGGCGGGTGCCTGCATAGGGCACTGAATGACATCACGTATTACGTATTCAGGTCGTACAGGATGACCTGCTATTGGGCGCGGATTTGCCATGAGTGATTATTCTATGACGTCATTACTGACACGGAAAAAAATACCCCTCACCGTCATTCTATCTTTCCTCTGGGTGCATTCGGCTTTTTCCGCCACGGAATTTAATACCGACGTATTAGATATTGGCGATCGCAGCAAAGTGGATTTATCGCGTTTTTCCGACGCCGATTACGTCATGCCCGGCGCCTATCTGCTGGATATCAAGATCAACCAGAAAACCCTGCCGCAGCGCAGCATCCAGTATTACCCGTCGCCGGACCAAAAGGATCGTTCCCGTGTCTGTCTGCCGCCGGATCTGATAGAGAAAATGGCGCTGAAAGAAGAAGTCGTCAAAAAAATCACCCTGTGGCACGACAACAGCTGCGCCGATATCAGCGGCATCAAAGGGGCGACCATTTCCGACCGCATCGGCGGGGGCGTGCTGGCGATCACTATTCCACAGGCCTGGATGAAATATTCCGATCCGGACTGGACGCCACCGGAACAGTGGGATGACGGCATCCCTGGTTTGTTGCTGGACTACAGCATCAGCGGCCAGGTCGGTAAGCAAAGCCACAATAACAACACCGCAGAAAACCTCAGCAGCTACGGGACGGTCGGCGCCAACCTGGGTGCCTGGCGTCTGCGCGCCGATTATCAGGCCACCTACAATCAGCAGGCCGGTCAGCGCGACAGCAATTTCGACTGGAACCAGATTTACACCTATCGCGCGCTGCCGATGCAGGCCGCCAAGCTGACGCTCGGCGAAATCTTCCTCGACTCGGGCGTGTTCGACTCCTACCGCTTCACCGGCCTTAACCTGGCCAGCGACGAGCGTATGCTGCCGCCAAACCTGCAGGGTTATGCACCGGAAGTGCGCGGCATTGCCAAAAGCAACGCCAAGATCACCGTGTCGCAAGAAGGCCGCACGTTGTACGAAACCACCGTGCCCGCCGGGCCGTTCGCCATTCAGGATCTCAACAGTTCGGTACGCGGTCGGCTGGATGTGAAGGTAGAAGAGCAGGACGGCAGCGTATCGACCTTCCAGGTAGACACCGCCACCATTCCTTACCTGACGCGCCCCGGCTATGTTCGCTACAACGTCGCCGTGGGCAAGCCCTCGGCTTACGATCACCGTACGCAAGGGCCGCTATTCTCCGCCAGTGATTTCTCCTGGGGATTAACCAGCGCCTGGTCGCTGTACGGCGGCGCGTTGCTTGGCGGCGATTACAACGCCTGGGCACTCGGCCTGGGTCGTGACCTGAACGTGTTTGGCGCCATGTCGGTGGACGTGACGCAGTCTATCGCTCGTTTGCCCAATGAGCCGACCGCCAGCGGCCTGTCGTTCAAGGTCAACTATGCCAAGCGGTTTGATGAGATGAACAGCCAGATCACCTTTGCCGGCTACCGCTTCTCACAGCGTAAGTTCATGAACATGTCGCAATATCTGCAGGAACGCTACAACGATTACGACGAGCGCTACGACGGACGGCAAAAAGAGCTGTACACCATTACCGCCAGCAAAACCTTTATGGCGGAAGACAGCGCCAAGGCGATCACCGCTTACCTGACCTATTCGCACCAAACCTATTGGGATGCCAGGGCGCAGGATCGTTACGGGTTGTCTGCCAGTAAACTGTTCAACGTCGGCAATGTCAGCAACATCACCGCCTCGTTGTCGGCCTATCGCACCACTTATCACGGCCGCACCGACGATAGCGTGATGGTGAATTTCAGCGTGCCGATTGGCGATCGCCGTCGGATCGGTTACTCGTTGCAAACCAGCAACAGCGACGTGACGCAGATGGCGTCCTACAACGACTACACCGATCCGAACAACACCTGGCAGGTCAGCGGTGGCTTTAACCAGTCAGGCAAATCACTGGCCCGTGGTTACTACAGCCATAACGCTTCGTTTGGTTCGCTCAACGCCAGCGCCTCTTATCAACAGGACAGTTATTCGTCGATCGGCGGTACCTTCCGCAGTGGCATTACCGCCACCCGACACGGCATAGCCGCACACCAGAACTCCAGCAACGGCGGCAGCCGGATGATGCTCGATACCGACGGCATTGCCGGGGTGCCAATCAACAACGGCCGCGCCTACAGCAACCGTTTCGGTCTGGCGGTGATCTCCGACATCACCAGCTACTACAACACCGACACCCGCATCGACGTCAATACGTTGGCGGACGACGTGGAGGCCACCCGCGCCGTAGTACAGGGCACGCTAACCGAAGGTGCCATCGGCTACCGCCACTTTGAGGTGGTGAAAGGCAGCAAGCTGCTGGCCACCATCAAACTGGCCGACGGCAGTGAACCGCCGTTTGGTGCCACGGTGCTGAGCGAAAAAGGCCGCGAAGTGGCCGTAGTGAACGACGGTGGCTCGGTCTACCTGACCGGCGTACAGCCGCAAGAGCAACTGGACGTCGCCTGGGAAGGCCAGCGTCAGTGCCGCATTGTCATACCGGGCGCCGCCAAGCCGCTGGATCAGCTCTTGCTGCCGTGCGCCAAACTGTAATCCGTAACGCAGAGAATTGAAGATGATGAACCACTTTCCGTTAGCAAAAATGGCCTCGCTGGGCCTGGCATTGGCCGCCGCAGCCCCCGTCGCCAACGCGGCGATATCGCTGGATCGCACCCGTGCCGTTTACCTCAGCGACGCGAAATCGATCAGCCTGAATATCGTCAATGAAAACAAGGAACTGCCCTTCCTGGCGCAGTCCTGGCTGGAAAACGAGCAGCACCAGAAAGTCACCTCACCGCTGGTGGTGTTGCCGCCATTGCAACGGGTTGAGGCCAGCGAACGCAGCGTGGTGCGTATCACCAAGACGCCGGAGGCCGATCGCCTGCCACAGGATCGCGAATCGGTGTTCTATTTCAACCTGCGAGAGATCCCGCCGAAAAGCAGCAAAACCAATGTGATGCAGTTGGCGTTGCAAACCCAGATCAAACTGTTTTATCGTCCGAAGGCCATCGTCGCGCCTAAAGGCGAAGTGTGGCAGGAGAAGCTGGTGTTTCACAAAAGCGCCGGCGGTTTTACCGTTGAGAACCCAACGCCGTTTTATATCACCCTGACCGGTATGACCCGTCAGACGCAGAAACAGGGCGGCGGCGCACTAGGTGGCTTCCAGCCGGTGATGCTGAAGCCGAAATCCAGCGAGCCCCTCAAGCTGAGCGACACTGGCCTCAGCGGCTTTGTCGTCAGCTATATCAATGATTACGGCGGCCATCCGGAGCTGCGCTTCGCCTGCAACGGCAGCGTCTGCAACGCCGTGCCCGATAGCAAAAAATAAGGAGATAGCGCATGGCTGAATTCACCGGCGGCCGCCTGCGGCCCCTGCTGCTCGGCGCGTTGCTGTTCACCGGCAGCGCAACGGCGGCGACGCCACTGGGCGTGATCCAAGGCACCACCGGCACCGTCAGCTTTCATGGCGGCCTGCTCAGTTCCCCCTGCAGCCTGACGCCGGACAGCCAGGATCAGGCGATTGATCTGGGTGATGTTAACGCGCGTGACTTCCAGAATGCCGGCGACCAAAGCACGCCGGTGCGCTTTCGCCTCTCTTTCCGCAACTGCCTGCTGGGTGCCAAAGCGCTGGCGGATAACCCGGCAGGGCAGCGCAACGGCGATGCCGCGCAGCTTTATTTACAGGGTGAGCAGGCTGCCACGCTGGTGTTTCTCGGCGACAGCGATGTCAACAACCCGGAGCTGCTGAAACTTAACGGCGGCGTACAGGGCATCGGCCTGCGGTTGAAGGATCAACAAGGCCGTGCGCTGGCGCTCAACCAACAGAGTCGGCCTTACATTCTGCAGCCCGGCAGCAATACGCTGTGGTTCAGTGCCAGCGTGGAATCCACGCAGCGGGCGGTAATGGCGGCCGGTTTTTCCGGCGTGGCACATATTCAGGTGATTTACCTGTGAGGTTCACAAACACGATGAAAAAAACCTACCTGAGCCACTGCTTGCCACTGGCGTTGCTGCTGTCAGCCCCTGCCGTCTGGGCCAACGGTTATGTAACCCCGGATGGTGGCCCGAAGCAGTTTTATATCGACCTGAATGAAAGCAACATTACCAATACCGTCGGCTTTACCAAGCAGTTTCTCTATGATCTCGGCGGTACCTATACCGGTAAAGTCTATTGCGATACGCCAATTCCTACCAGCCCGCACTTTTATAAATCGGATTCGGCGTTACCGCCTTCCGAATACGGTAACGGTTATTTAAAACTTAATGATTTCCTGGATTTAAAAGCCGAGGTTTGGATCGCCGGTAATAAAAACGCCTATATCACGGTGCCGTTTTATAACGAGTCCAACCTGTTAAGCCAACATTCCTGTCGGCCACCCTATTTGCAGGTCAATAACTACGGCAGCGGATCTAAAGGCAAGATCACCTTCCGGGTGCGCAAAAAAATCATCAACGGCGTACAGATTAATGACCGCCAAATCATCGAGATGTATGGCCGCTTAGGGTCGACCGACGGCGGTTTCGGCCCCAACCCTATGGCGCAGGTATTTATTCAGTCCGCCATCCTCTACGTACCGGACAAATGCGTGGTGAACGAAGGGCAGTTGATCAACGTTGAGTTCGGTGAAATCAGCGGCAGCAACCTGGACGGCAAAAGTTATCCGCAAAGCATTCCGGTGCGCTTCCAGTGTGAAGGCGGCAGCTTTGAGGACGGCACGCTGAATATCAAACTGGCGGTCTCCGGCACCCCGGCGCCCTTCACCAATAACGCGTTTAAGACCGATAAAACCGATCTCGGCATCGAGATCAAACATAACGGCCAGTTGGTTATCCCGAATGAGTTTTACCCGGTGCCGAATATCGGTAACGGCGGCAGTTGGAACCTGGTTGCCGCCCCCTTGGCCAACGGTAGCAAGGAAATCGCAGAAGGGGAATTTAACGCCTCGGCCACCATTGTGGCGGCCTTCGAGTAATTCAGGGAGAAACAGACGATGCGTTTACGCGCTTTAGCGATGCTCAGTTGCACGCCCTTTTGGTTTACAACATTGCCGACTCTGGCGGATACCGAGTTGGTCGGGTCTCCGCTGCAGTTCCACGGCACCGTGGTGAGCCGGCCGTGCAACATTGAGCCGCAATCGGCCGATCAGGTGGTGGAAATGGACACGGTGATCGTCAAAACCCTGTACCGCTATGGGCATAGCAACCCGGTACCGTTCAACATCAAGCTGACCGACTGTAAAACGTCGGTATTCAAATCCGTCAACGTTACCTTCAGCGGTACCGAAGACAGTGAACTGCCGGGCAAGCTGGCGATCAATAACGGCACCAACGGCGCCGCTATCGCCCTGTTTGACAGCAAGGGGGCCGATATTGATTTGAACCAGGCCACCAGCGCGGTGGCATTGCAGGATGGCGCCAACATTCTGAACTTTACCGCCTATGTGCAGGGCCACCCCAGCGCGATACAGAATAAAACCATTACCGAGGGTGAGTTCAGCTCGGTGGCCAATTTCGTGCTGGCCTATCAATAAGCCCGGCATCTGCAGGAAGAAGTGATGATATCCAAATCCAAAACAGCCTGGTTATTCGGGCTGGCGGCGTTTTATTGCCTGATTGCCATGCATATTTACTGGCCCAATCGCGGTGGCAGCGGTTTTTATCTGCCGTGGAATCTGGTTGGTGGGATATTTATCGCCCTGACGATCCTCGGCACCCTGCTGTTTTGCCGACCGCCGCTGGCGGTCTCCGGCTTTTTTAACCGGCTGGCGCTGGGGGGCCTAATTTTATTTTTGCCGCTGCTGTGGGCGCAACAACCCTGGCTAAGCGAAGCCCTACCGCGCCTGATGGGTCTGGCACTGGGCATCATGGCCTACTTCGCACTGCTGCAGATCCCGCTCAGCCGCCAAGGGCGGCGCAGGCTGCTGACTCTGTTATTGGCGGCAACGGTGATCGAGGCCCTGTTCGGCCTGGTGCAATACAGCCTGCTGCAGCCGGGCAACTGGATCGGCTATAACAGCCTGAAAAACCGCCCTTACGGCATCTTCCAGCAGTGGAACCTGATGGCCAGCTTTATGGCGACCGGTCTGGCGCTGGCGCTGTATTTGCTCAGCAGTCGTCGCCCCTTGTCGCGTAGCCTGCAATGGTTGAGCGCCACCATGTTGGTACTGGCACCGCTGTTGCTGGTGGTTATTGCTTCGCGCGTCGGGCTACTGGCTGCCCTGCTGCTGTCACCACTGCAACTGTGGATGCTATATCGCCTTAATCGCCGCCGCGCCACCTTCTCTCTGTTGCTACTGCTAGCCGGGGTAGCCGCCGGGGTACTGTTGGTGCTGCTCAACGGTGCGACACGGGCGGTCACAGTGACAGAACCGATTTTCTACCGGTTGGCTTACTGGCAAGAAGCACTGCGCATGATCGCCGAACGCCCGTGGTTTGGCTGGGGTTACGGCCATTTTCAGCACGATTTCCTGCATCATTTCTACACCACCCATAGCAGTGGAATGGAAAGCGTCGCTATCAGCCACCCACACAACGAAATTTTGCTGTGGGGCATCGAAGGTGGCCTGCTCGGCCTGAGCGGCATTGTCATGGTCGGTTGGGGATTATGGTGTTTGCTGCGACGCACTCGAGTACTGCCACTGCGCCCTGCCCCCTGGATGGCTGCGCTGCCAATCTTGTTGCATATGATGGTGGAGTACCCACTTTATCTTTCCGCCGCCCACGCCGTGCTGCTGCTGGCAATCTTGCGCGCGGGTGACGTACGCCGCCGCTGGCGGTTACCTCGCTGGCCGCAACAGACACTGCGTCTGCTTATCGGTGCCGCTGCCTTACTGATCCTGCCCTATCTGTTCAACGGCCTGCACAGCGCACTGATCGTTACCGCAGTGGAGAAGAGCGGCCTGCGGCAGTTTGGCCCCATGAGCCGGGTGATAACGCCGACGCCCTGGCAGGTACGTTATGACTACGACGTCCAGTTGCAGCGGCTGCTGCAATATCCGCAAACCCGTGATACCGCCACGCTGTTGAGCTACCGGCAGTGGGCCAGAAAACGAAATCCGCGTGCGGCCGGACGCCAATATCTACATCAATCTGGTAGCGGTCAGCCGCTTACTGCAACAGCCCCAGCGGGCCGCCGAACTGCAACATCAGGCTCGTCGACTGTTCCCGCACGATATGCGTTTTGAGGAGTAATCATGCTTAATATTCGGTTCACCCTACTGGGCAGCGATAACTTTTATCAATTCGGCTTACGGCTGCTGCTGGAAGAGTATCTGCATGACCTGAACACCAGCAGCCGTAGATATCAGGTCGATCTGCAGAATCTGGAGCCGATAGAAATCGTGTTTCGTACTCTGGAAGATGCTTGCGGCTGCGCACGTTGCTATCAAAGCCCGCACCAGACGCCGCGCCACCGGCAAATGACCGTGTTGATCCTCGACGATCGCGACACCCGTTATTCGCACGCCCATCCGGCGTTGTTCAGTATTAACCGCCGTGACGCCACCGCGACTGTCCGCAACAAGTTGCAGATGGCGCTGGAACAGTTTTGCCAGCAGCCCTGGGTGGCACTGCACGCCAGCGGCATCTGGAAATGCCGGCAGTGCCGCATCGCCGCCCTGAGCAGTTGCGAAAAGAAGGTGCTGAAACTGATGAGCACCGGCATGTCCGCCTGCACCATCGCCGGTATGCTGCACCGCAGCCAGAAGACCATCAGCGCCCATAAACGCTCGGCGATGCGCAAACTGAACGTGCATAAAAGCACCGAGCTGAACAAAATGCTGTTAAATCAGATGGGATTAAACTGACAGCGGTTTCTTTTGCAGGAAGATCTCCGCCAGCATGCAGCGTGCGCCACCACCGCCAAGATCTTCAATAATGTCGATCGATCCTAGCGCCAGCCGGGCATAATCGCCGATCAGCGCCTGCTGCTGCGGGGTGAAACTGGCCCAGGCGCGGGTCGACATGGCATAGACCGGGCTGCCGTCCCCGGCTCGCAGTTCCAATACGTTGCAGGCGAAAGCTTCCATCTGAGCGAAACTGACGTCAATAATGGTTTTTCCGCTGCGTTCCAGCGTGGCGATCAACCTGCTTTTTTGCGCCTCGTTGCGGATGCTTTCAAGGCAAATAATGGCGTATTGCACTCCGACACTCATCATCACATTGGTGTGATAGATCGGCTGATTATTAGCATCTACGGCGTCAAACCAGACAATCTGATAACCCGAATGGCGCTCAAATTCGCCACCTACCTCCGGCGAGCTGCGGGACGACTGGCAGCAGTAGGCCAGCTGGTGTTGACGATCCAGGATCAGCGAGCCGGTACCTTCCAGAAAGCGCCCGGCCAGTTCGTGGGCTGAAAGATCGACACATCGTTCAACCACAAAGTCATTGGCAAGCTGCGCGATAATGTCCTGTCGGCGTTCCCGTCGTCGGTTGACGGCTTCCATCGGAAAGGTGAACAGGGTGCCGTCCCCCAACAGGGCAATCCAGTTATTGGGAAATAACGCGTCCGGCGTTTCCTGCCCGTCAATCTCATCAATCACCCTGACGTCGACACCGGCCTGCCGTAATGCATCAACGTAGCCGTTAAAGGCAATGACGGCCCCAGCCTTGTGATCCTCATTCTTCTCGGTGATTTTCTGGAAAAAATTGCTGTGCCGGGTTTCCGGATTAGCGGTAAAGCCAGACGGCCTGATCATAAAAACGGACTGGGTGGTTTGCATGTTATTTTTCACCGGGTTCAGGATTAGCCAGGGGCTGGCGCGACACCATTATGGATAATCAATTTGAAACCAGTCAGTGTGAAAAATGATTAAATTGCTCTATATTTTGACAAATCGCCACAAACCAGTGACACATTGACAACATGAATGATACCGATCGCCAGATCCTCGCGCTGCTGCGCGAAAACGCCCGTGCCTCCATCACCGAGATCGCCAGCAAGGTGCGGGTTTCACGCGCTACTGTACAAAAAAGAATTGAGGCGCTGGAAGCACAGGGGATCATTACCGGCTATACCATCCGCATCAAACCGGGCGTGGAGCATAACCGCATCCGCGCCTGGATGTGTGTGGCGGTAGAAGGCACCAAGGCGCCCAGCGTGTTGCAGCAACTGCGTGGCGAACCTTCGGTCTTCACCCTGCACACCACCAACGGCAAGTGGGATATTCTGGTGGAGATCCGCACCGACAGCCTGGAGAGCTTCGATAAAATTTTGGGCCGCATCCGGCGTATTGCCGGCATTGCCGGCACCGAGACCAGCATCCTGCTGTCGACGCACAAGGCTTAGGAGTTTATGGCTCGCGACGGCGGAACATGGCCTCCAGCATCTCCACAATCAGCGCCGCGTAGCGACCGTCGGGATCCAAATCAGGCGACAGAAAATATCGCGGTCTCAATTAACATGGTTACCTGCGGTGATGCCACCGTCGATAAACAGGGTTTGCCCGGTCACGAAGCGGCTGCCTTCACCGGCCAACATATCTACCCAGGCAATAATGTCTGATATTTTGCCCAGTTTGCGTAGTGGATGCAGGTTAGCCAGCGCGCGGAACGCCTCTTTATCCATCAGGTCGTCGTACAACGGGGTTTCAATGACGCCCGGTGCGACAGTGTTAACCCGGATATTGTCTTTGGCAAACTCGATGGCCAGATGGCGGGTCAGGGTATGCATGCCCCCTTTGGCCACCTGCGAAGCGGAACTCGGTGTCGCTTCTAGCGGGTGCTCTACCCACATTGAACCGATATTGATAATGGAGCCACCACCCTGCTTGATCATGGTGGGGATCACCGCCTGTGACGCAAAGAACGGCCCCTTGACGCCACTGGCGTAATAGCGATCCAGATTTTCTTCGGTCTCGGCGAGAAAAGGCTTAGGGACAAAAATACCCGCATTGTTTATCAGCACATCCACGGAGCCGAATTTATCCAGCGCGGCCTGGGCCATACGATCACTGGTGGCTTTCAGGCCAATATCCCCGGCAACCAACGCAATGCGATCTTTATCGGCAAGGTGTTCTGCAAGAAATTTGTCTAACTTCGACGCGGTCAGGCCATTAATAACAATATTGGCGCCTTTAGCCAAAAAGTGTTCGGCCATCGCTTTTCCCAAACCGGAGGAAGCACCAGTGATCAATATCGTTTTTTCTGCAAACATAGTATTTCCTTACTCAAGAAACCGAACTTATTAAGCGATTTATCGCGGAATATCATCTCTAAAATATAAATAATGAAATGGGCCGCTGACTTTATGCGGCCCCGGTTAAATTCAAATTACGCGAATAACTCTGTTATACGCGCTGCGGTGCAACCTGCGGTTGACAGAAAGGAGGTGACATTGGGTAAGCCGAAGGCGCGCCATGCAAATGACGTGACAGCGGTAACCACATCGTCAGGATCGGCGTAGTGCGTTCAAATACTTTCTGCACGTTCAGCTCTAACGGCAGCAGCGGCTCTGCTGACGGAATTAACGCCAGACGATCGATAGAACGTGTCACAACCTCCAGCGGCTGGTCCCCCTCTACCTTGTCGGCAACGGACAAAATGGCTATTTGCTTTTCATCCGGCTGGTATATTAACCACACCGCCGCCAGCCCATGCTTTTCGGCTTGCTTACGCACGGTTGGCCAGATGCGAGTCAGCAGCAGCTCCGGGTTGTCGCCATTAAATGTCCAGCGCTCAAAGCGATTCACATGGTGAGTGGTCGCTAATGGCGTAAAGTCGTGGGCGCCGATCACTTTCCAGATATGACGATCCACCTGGCCAAAAATATCGCGATCCCAGAATTTAACGCCCGGTTCGAACTCCAGCTCTTCGCTGGTAAAACGCGCGTAGTCACAAACATTTTCCCAGGTATCAAACAGATATCGCCCGCCGTTGGTCTGAACGCCCGTGGCAGCATGGTAACCCAGCGGTGAATACTTACGGTTCATGCCAGGACGAATATCCATGCTGCGACGTTCTATTTCCATCTGATCAACCAGCACCTGGTTTGGAATATCACCCACTAATTCAAAATCGGAAGTCATTGCCGCTTTGGCGAGGATCTCGCCCGTTTCATAACCCAAAATAGTCATCAGTTCTCTCCGTTAAATATCCCGTGCTTCCTAAGAGAAAGCCACTGTACTTCCCGACGGTGGGATGATAAATAAGGTGGAGAACACATGGCTTATTACATGGAGTAATAGATTGCAGAGAAAATTTGACGATCTCCAATTAGGCACGCTGGAGCTATTTTGCCTGGTTGCAGAGGTGGGCAGTTTTTCGGCCGCCGCCGTCTCTTCGGGTATTACCCCCGCAGCGGTCAGCCGTTCCATCGCCCGGCTGGAGGATCGGTTAGGGGTTCGGCTGTTTGTCCGTTCCACTCGTCATATTCATCTGACTGATGCAGGTAAGAGCTATGCCGAGCAATGTCGGGAGGCGATCGCCCTCATTGATAATGCCGAGCGTCAAATACAAGGCCAGCAGTTGGAGCCAGCCGGGCTGCTGCGCATCAGCATTCCCACCCCCTACGCCCACTACCGCCTGTTGCCGGTCCTGGCCGCCTTCAGCCAACGCTATCCTAAAATTCAATTGGCGCTGAATCTCAATAACGCTAACGTTGACCTCACTGATGGGGGATACGATCTGGCCATTCGCGGTTACCACCCTGCAGACTCAAACTTGATTGCCCGCAAGCTGGAGGATGCCGAATTGGTGGTGGTTGCCGCACCGGATTACCTGGCGCGAGCGGGTACCCCCGTTCACCCGGAAGATTTGGCCCAGCATAACTGCATTCAGTTTGAGCTACCCAGCACCGGCAAAAGCGCCCCGTGGACGCTTAAGCACCATAACAAATCGATAGATGTCACCACGCGCGGCAACGTGAGCTGCAACGGGGATTTTTTGGGGGGGTTAACGCTGGCAAAACATGGCATGGGCGTCTTTCAAACTTATCGCTTTACCGTAGCGGACTTACTGGCGAGCGGTGAACTGGTGGAGGTCCTGACAGAATATGGCGGCACCACGCGGCCCTTTATTATGGTCTATCCGCATCAGCGGCATAAGTCACTGGCGCTGCGCAGCCTGATGGACTTTTTAGTCGCCACGCTGCAGCCGGCTGCGCCACAATAACCTTCGGCCGTGAAGCCGGCTCCCATGGCCGTTGAGGAGAGCCGGCACGCTGCCGAGAATAAAGCCTGACGTTAAAGAGTGAGCAATATTGAAACGATCCTCAGAGCGTTGTTCATACTCCATAGCCGGCAAGATAGCCTTCGTGCATGGCAGCCAGGCCGTTGCGCACCTGTTTGGCATCACCAATCACCTGGGTTAACAGCCCCGCCTCGCGCAGTGGAGTTTCCAGCAGGTTGATAGAGCGGGAGCCTGCCGCGACCACCAGGGTATCGACCTCATCGAGAGTGATCTGTTTACCGTTTTTCTCGATAATCACATGATCCTCACCAATACCCACCACTTTTGCGGACTTTATAACGTTCATACGGTAATGACGAATCGCCTCTTTGAGGCCGATTTTCGTTTCTCGCTCCAGGCCCGGTAGAATTTCATTTCTCATTTCCACCAGGGTAATAGAACTGCCGCAAAAGGCCATATACTCGGCCGTTTCTACACCTACAGATCCACCGCCGATAACCACAACGTTTTCCCCGAATGGCGCATCCTGCGTTAATATTTTATTGGCCTGCACGACAATTTTACTCTCAATCCCTTTAATCGGCGGTAAAATAGGTTGGCTGCCGGTAGCAATAATTACCTTATCCGGGCAAGACGCCACAATTTCCTCCACCGTAGGGGAGGAATTAACGCATAGATGAATATTCAGCCGTTTCATTTCACTGATTTGCCATTTAACCAGAGAAACCAATTCCCCTTTAGATAAAGGCAAGCTGGCTATTAACCAGGTGCCCCCCAGCCGATCTGATTTTTCGTGCAAGGTGACATTATGGCCTTTGCGTGCGGCGGCAATTGCGGCTTCACAACCGGCAATGCCTCCGCCAATAATGGTGACGTTCTTTTTCTCTACGGCGGGATTCAGATCCAGCAGATATTCGCGATTGATCTCCGGATTAACCATACAACGGCAAACCTCCCCGCGCATGTTGTTACCGATACATCCCTGATTACAGCCGATACAGTGCCGAATTTCATCCCAGCGCCCTGCCAACACTTTTTTCGGTAGATCAGGATCCGCAAGTGAGGCCCGCGCCATACCAATAAAATCACTTTTCCCTGCCAATAGGGTTGTTTCAGCAAGATCCGCATCGTTAATTCGCCCGGTCGTGATCACCGGGATGCTGACGATTTTCTTGATTTCCTCAGCAATATCCACAAAAGGCGCATTCCCCACCTGGAAGGGTTCAACGATATTATTGGAGACGGTGACAATGCCTTGAGAGCAATTAATGGCATCTATGCCGAGCTCTTCCATCCTTTTGACGATGACCCGGGTCTCTGCCAGCGATAGTCCCCCAGGCACGAACTCCTTGGTGGAGAGTCTCACCAATACGGGGAAATCGGCGCCCACTTTGCTCCTGACATCCTTAACGATCTCCTCCAGAAACCGCATGCGATCTCTCAAACTGCCGCCATATTCGTCAGTTCTATGGTTAGTATATTTCGATAAAAAATTTGAAATAAGGAAACCATGCGCCGCATAAATTTCCACCGCGTCAAAATTGGCCTTTTTAAGATTTTTGGCCGTATCGCCATACTGCGAGACGATTTTCTTGATTTCTGGCAGGGTTATTTCTCGCGGTCTGAACTCACCGTAGACGTCTTTCAGCGCCGAGGAACTGACGGCATTTTCTCTTGGGTGATCGCGATAAATCTCCCTGCCGGCATGGGATATCTGTGCGGCAATTTTCGCCCCGGCACTGTGTACTCGCCGAGTCAATTCACTATGATTTTTTATCAGATCATCATTCCAAATCCCTAACGCCCGGGGGAAAAAACCGACATGAGGCGCTATGGCGTAATATTCCGTAATGATCATTGCCCATCCACCCTGGGCTTTGCGCTCCAAATATGCCATCAGCTGCTCAGTCGCATAGCCTTCATCAGTCGCCGTCAAGGTAGAAATAGACGTCACAATCATCCTATTCTCTAACGTGAGCTTTCCAATACGCCCAGGTGTAAATAGTTTCTTGAACATAAGATATCTTCTTAATTTAATTATTCTTGCCGACATTTAACCATAATGGGTTATTTTTATTTTTGATTATCCGTGCCTGTTCTTAAATGTGTTATTTTGGCTTTTATTGGTTTTATTTTGTTAATGAACTGATGGAGATGGGTATTATTGAAAGGAATGACGAATATAATCTGTTATGACTCTTGTGAAATAATAGGCAGGCACCCTATAAACAGGGATAAATAGTTCCAAGAATAAATATAACCAGCATGAAATTATTTTAAACGCGCGCTAGTTGTCGCCATAGCGCGCTTGATGACAAAATCAGGCTGTCTTCACCGTGACCATATCGAACACGGTCAAAGCATAGAACGGATCCCAATACTCGCAAAAATGAGAAATTTTGCCGTGCGTTATCTCCACAAATGCGTGTATATCCTGATGATAAGGCTTGTTCCCCGGCACCGTAGTGGCATCCCCGGTATACTCGAAGAGATAGGTTTTTGTACCGCTCAAGGTGTAGCGACCCCAATCGCTCAGGGGGTTTATTTTGTAATCGCGCAAGGATAGCCCTAAGCTTTTGGCATAGGTTAAAATAGCGGCTCTCCCAGTCAATTTTTTAGGGAAACCTAACGCTTCTCCCGGGGCATAAGGAAACTCAACCACAGCATCCTCGGAAAACAGATCGATGATTTTTTCCGGATTATTAGCAAAATTGTCCAACATTTTTTTCATCAGCTCAGCAGCATGATTTAAATCTTGATGGTGCATGATTCGCTCTCTCTATGATTGAAAAGAAGAGTTATCTAAAAGTTTCCAGGCATGACTTTACGCTGCACACCGAGAAATTTCAGATACGTTCCCTGTAGTTCACAGCAGCAAAGCTATATTTTTAGAAAAAAGTTGTAAACGCCCTCCTGGTAAAATAAGAAATTACATCATGTAATCCATTCCATCAGAATCAATTTGCTGTTTTTTTTGCGGTATATCATATTGACATGGGTTATTGATTATCTCATCAGGGAATATGTGCATAATCACCGTATAGCATTGTTGATCCAACCCTATTTATAATATGAAGTATGTTTCCATTGATTAAGAAGGTTAACTATGGGATCTGATGGATTAGTCTATTCGGACGAAAAAGAATTGCAGCTATCTTCGTGTTGCTGGGACTATGGTCGGGTCGATCGCGTGCGAGTCAGCGGTCCCCATCAGGCGCGTCTGGTTCGTCCGGCGCACACGTTAATCGTATATGACGGTTACCACTCGGCCGATGGCAACACCACCATCAACGGGGATGTCTGGTTTGACCAAAAACGCACGCCGGCAACCCGAGTGATAGGCCAGGTTGCCGATATCATTCCATCCGGATGCGATTTTGACGCCATCAGCTATGCCGAAGGCACCCTGAGTTATACGGCAATCTCCATTTCCCCACGGCTGATTGAACAAATGCCGGGTGGGAAGGCCGGCCTGATTATCGAACCCGGAGCAAATCTGCGTAATCCGCTACTTAAACAACTGTGTCTTGGCCTGCAGGAAAGTGACAGCGAGTTGCATGCTTCATCACTGATGATGGCGATGCTGGCAGAGGCGGCGCGTTATCAGCACGCGGCAACGCCTGATGGGTTACACCGGGAAACGCTTTCCCGGCCAGTGCGCGAACGGTTGGCCAGTTATATCGAGGACAGTCTGGGGGAGAATATTACCTTGCAGGCGATGGCGCAGATTGCCGAACTGAGCATCTTTCATTTCTCGCGTGCTTTCCGGCAACACTTTGGTTTACCGCCCTATCAATACGTCTTATCGCGGCGCCTGGAACGGGCCAGGCAGCAAGTGACCCAAACGACGCTCACGCTGACCGCCATCGCGCTGCAATGCGGATTTAGTTCACCGGGGCAATTCAGTACCCAATTTCGTCGCTATTTTGGCCTGACGCCGTCCGCCATGCGGCTGACTCTCGGGAGATAGCGGCTTAGTCTTCGGCTGCCAGCGCCTGGGCACAGGCCCAGGCCGAGCTCCAGGCCCACTGGAAGTTATAGCCCCCCAGCCACCCTGTCACATCCACCACTTCGCCGATAAAGTACAGGCCCGACACCTTGGCGGCCTCCATGGTCTTGGAGGACAACTCTTTGGTGTCGACCCCGCCGAGCGTCACTTCCGCCGTGCGATAGCCTTCGGTGCCGTTCGGCTGTACCCGCCAATTTTGCAATGTTTCGACCAGCGCAGCCTGCTGTGTCGGGTTCAACTGCTTCAAGGTAACTTCTGGTAATTGCCCCAGCGTCTGTAAACATTCCACCAGACGCTTTGGCAGGTGCAGCGCCAGGGTGTTTTTCAGGCTTTGATTCGGATGAGCCTGGCGTTGCTCATTGAGGAAGCCCGCCAGATCGAGCGCAGGAAGTAAGTTAACGCTTACAAACTCACCGGGTTGCCAGTAGCTGGAAAGCTGCAATACCGCCGGGCCGGACAGGCCACGGTGGGTGAAAAGCAGGCTCTCACGGAAGCTAACGCCGTTTTCGGCAGTGATCACCGCCGGTACAGAGACTCCAGACAGGGTTTGCAGGTGTTCCAGCAACGGTTTATGCAGCGTGAAAGGCACCAGCGCGGCGCGCGTCGGCAGAACCTTCAGGCCAAACTGCTCCGCCAGCTTGTAGCCGAACGGGGAAGCGCCCAGCCCCGGCATTGACAGACCACCGCTGGCCACCACAAGTGAGCGAGCGCTCACTTTCTCGCCATTCAGCACCAGCTCGAAGCCTTCGTCCGTTTTTTCCACCGCCAGCACTTCGCTGCGCAGACGTGTCGTCACCTGGCCCAGCTCGCACTCTTTAACCAACAGTTCGACCACCTGCTGCGCCGAGTCGTCGCAAAACAGCTGCCCGAGCGTTTTCTCGTGATAGGCAATACCGTGGCGATTGATCAGATCGATAAAATCCCACTGGGTGTAACGCGCCAGTGCAGATTTACAAAAATGCGGGTTATTCGACAGGTAAGCGGCCGGTTCGGTGTACATATTGGTAAAGTTACAGCGTCCGCCGCCGGACATCAGGATTTTGCGGCCCGGTTTTTTGCCGTTGTCGAGCAGCAGCACCCGGCGACCGAGTTGCCCTGCCTGCGCCGCGCAAAACATACCCGCTGCGCCCGCACCTATTACCACGACATCAAACTGTTCCACCTGCGCCTCTCTATAAAAACCACAATCGCGACAAAAGGCCGCCATATTACGCCGAATCGCTACCGGTAACCGGCAACTTTACGGCGGCAGATTGTAAAGCCATGACGCTGACAACGCCATAGTAAGAAAATATTACAACGGACCAGGCAGCATAACGCGCTGATATTTCATATCTTTGTCATGCCATCGCCATCATTTCGTCATGTCAAAATCAAAAAAACGTCATATTTTCCTTTTCCCCGGGCCCGGTTGTCACGGATAATGCGCGGCGTTCATGTCCACAAACTGGCGTAACGCTTATGCTGCATTTGTTCGCTGGCCTGGATTTCCATACCGGCCTGATGTTAATTCTCGCATTGTTGTTCGTGTTGTTTTATGAAGCCATTAATGGTTTTCATGATACGGCCAATGCGGTTGCTACAGTAATTTATACCCGTGCCATGCGCTCGCAACTTGCGGTCGTGATGGCTGGTTTGTTCAACTTTCTTGGCGTGATGCTCGGTGGTTTGAGTGTTGCTTACGCCATTGTTCACCTGTTGCCAACAGATCTGTTGTTGAACGTCAGTTCAGCACACGGATTAGCCATGGTCTTTTCCATGCTGCTGGCGGCTATCATCTGGAACCTCGGCACCTGGTATTTCGGTCTGCCGGCCTCCAGTTCTCATACGCTGATTGGCGCAATTATTGGTGTGGGTTTGACCAACGCACTGATGACCCACACTTCGGTGGTGGATGCGCTTAACGTCCCGAAAATGATTGGTATTTTCCTGTCATTGCTCATCTCGCCACTGGTTGGCATGATGGTCGCCGGGTTGATGGTGTTTGCCTTGCGCCGCTATTGGAGTGGCACCAAGAAACGCCAGCGTATCCACATGACCCCTGCTGAACGTGAAAAGGTCGACGGCAAACGCAAGCCGCCGTTCTGGACCCGTATCGCTCTGATCCTGTCGGCTATCGGCGTTAGCTTCTCGCACGGCGCCAACGACGGCCAGAAAGGTATCGGCTTGATTATGCTGGTGCTGATCGGCGTTGCGCCGGCCGGCTTCGTGCTCAATATGAATGCAACCGGTTATGACATCACCCGTACTCGTGATGCCGTGGCCCACCTGCAGCAATATTATGAGCAGCACAGCGATGCCCTGTCGCACGTGGTCGCTCTCACTCCGTTGGTGCCAAGCCCGGATGAGGACGTCTCGCCGGATAAACCCGTCGAGTTCCACTGTGACAGTGCCCGCGCCATGCCGGCAATTCAGCTTGCCTCCGGGTTGCTGAACAATCTGCAAAGTTACGATCAACTGTCGGTAGATCAGCGCAGCCACCTGCGCCGCCTGCTGATGTGCGTAACAGACACCGCAGACAAGATTGCCAAGCTGCCGGAAACCTCAAGCCAGGACCAACGTTTCCTGAAAAACCTGCGTCAGGATCTGCTGCAAACCGTTGAGTATGCACCGATCTGGATTATCGTCGCGGTTGCTCTGGCGTTGTCACTCGGCACCATGGTCGGCTGGCAGCGTGTAGCCACCACCATTGGCGAGAAGATCGGTAAGAAGGGCATGACCTACGCTCAGGGCGTGTCGGCTCAGATGACCGCAGCCTTGTCGATTGGTGTCGCCAGTTATACCGGTATGCCGGTTTCCACCACCCACGTGCTTTCTTCGGCAGTAGCCGGGACCATGATCGTGGACGGCGGCGGCGTACAAAGCAAAACCGTGAAGAATATCCTGTTGGCCTGGTTGTTGACCCTGCCGATTTCGATTCTGCTTTCCGGTTCGCTGTACTGGTTGGCGCTTAAGGTGATCTAAGCAGTTTGCTCCATATGAAAGGCGGCCCTGGTGGCCGCCTTTTCTTTATCTGTTGCAGGGAAAACAGGCCGGGCTTAATACCAGATCATCAACGCCAGCAGGCTGATCACCACCAGCCCGCACAGGGCGGAAGTCAGCATAAACTGCCCGCGCACCCGCTCGCAGCGGCGGATAAACTCCGGATCGTGATGCTCGATATAGCGCTGTGAGAAGATATAACGCACCAGCCGTATCTGCTTGCTCGGCTGCCCATGGGCGGTAAAGAAACCACCACCGTCAACATACTGGTACAGCAGCGGGTCACAGCCGCGCAAAACCACCAACAGCGCGCGCAGAGAAGAGTAATACCGCACCATGTTTAACACACACACCACACACAGAGCCCAAAACAGCGCGACGGTACTGATCATGATTGCCTCCTCAAGGCGTTGTAATCCACGGCGCTCCGCCGGGTCCAACTGCCCTACCTCTATTACCCATTACTGCGGGAGCCTACCGCTCCGATCCCCTTGGCACCGCACAGGCCGCGCATAACCCACCGCCACTGAAAGCAAACCCTCGCCATGCAGAGACTCAACGCAGGGTTTCACTCAGTGGAGTAATGATAAGGCCCATATTCATCATTGTAGGTTAATGAAACGCAAACTGGCCTGAGCAGTAGATAAAATTTACCGCATCCCGCCGATTTGTCAGCGACTCATTAGTTATAACTGATTACCGCGCTGAATAGCCCACCGGGCCTTTTCTCCTGTCCGATGGGACATTTGGGACTATACTCTGTTTAAGAATGCTTATATTTCAAGCGGTCAACACGCCAATAGCACCACGAGCGATAGGATTTTCCGGCTGGCGGGTGTAAAACTGACCGGGTTGAAATAAAGAGATTTTTTGATGCGATGCAGTGTGATCGCCTCAACATATCATTGCGTTAACTGAATGATAAAATGAAACCTAAAGCGCCAGGCTGGTACGCTGAATGCCTGCTAACCTTTTAATCGGCATTATATGGAAGGAGTATTCTCATGGCTTACAAACACATTCTGATCGCGGTAGACCTGTCCCCGGAAAGTAAAATCCTGGTGGAGAAAGCCGTATCTATGGCGCGTCCGTACAACGCCAAAGTTTCCCTGATCCACGTAGATGTTAACTATTCCGACCTGTATACCGGCCTGATCGACGTTAATCTCGGCGATATGCAAAAACGTATCTCGGAAGAAACCCACCATGCCCTGACCGAGCTGTCACAAAATGCCGGCTATCCGATTACCGAAACCCTCAGTGGCAGCGGCGATTTGGCGCAGGTGCTGGTCGACGCCATCAAGAAGTACGATATGGACCTGGTTCTGTGCGGCCACCACCAGGATTTCTGGAGCAAGTTGATGTCCTCCGCGCGTCAGTTGATCAACACCGTGCACATCGACATGCTGATCGTACCGCTGCGCGATGAAGACGAAAAAGCTGAAGACTAAGTAAGCGCCCACTAACTAAATTCCCCAACGCCCGCTGCTGCGGGCGTTTTTCATTCTGCCGCCATCATTAATCGCTTGATAATCAACCGCCCTCCGATGATATAGTCGCTAAAGACACAACATCATTCCCCACGCTTTACCTAAACCTATAGCTATAAAAATGGTGGGGGAAATTCAATGCTACAAGGAGTTATCCATGGAATCGGTAGAATCATTTTTGTCCTCACTACAACAGCATAATCCTCATCAGCCGGAGTTTCTGCAGGCGGTTAGAGAAGTTTTCACCTCGCTGTGGCCGTTTATCGAGCGTAACCCGCGCTACCGTGAATATGCCCTGCTGGAACGCCTGGTGGAACCGGAACGCACCATCCAGTTCCGTGTCAGTTGGGTCGACGATCGTGGCCAGGTGCAGGTTAACCGCGCCTGGCGCGTGCAGTTCAACTCCGCGATTGGGCCTTATAAAGGCGGCATGCGTTTTCATCCGTCGGTCAATTTGTCGATTCTGAAATTCCTCGGCTTCGAGCAGACCTTCAAGAATGCGCTGACTACGCTGCCAATGGGCGGCGGCAAAGGCGGTTCGGACTTTGATCCGAAAGGCAAAAGCCAGGCGGAGATCATGCGTTTCTGCCAGTCGCTGATGACCGAGCTGTACCGCCATCTGGGGCCAGACACCGACGTGCCTGCCGGGGATATTGGCGTTGGCGGCCGTGAGGTCGGCTTTATGAGCGGCATGATGAAGAAGCTGTCCAACAACACCGCCTGCGTGTTTACCGGCAAGGGTCTGTCATTCGGCGGCAGTCTGATCCGCCCCGAAGCCACCGGCTATGGCCTGGTGTACTTCACCGATGCCATGCTGCAACGTCACGGGTTGGGTTTTGAAGGCATGCGGGTGGCGGTTTCCGGGTCAGGTAACGTGGCGCAGTACACCATTGAAAAGGCGCTGGAACTGGATGCACGGGTGATCACCGTCTCTGACTCCGGCGGTACGCTGGTCGATGAGGCAGGTTTCACCACCGAAAAGCTGGCCCATTTGGCAGAGATCAAGAACCAGCGTTATGGCCGGGTAGAAGACTATGCCCGTGAACGCGGCCTGACCTATCTGGCTGGCCAGCAGCCCTGGAGCGTCCCGGTAGATATCGCCCTGCCGTGCGCCACCCAAAACGAGCTGGATCTGGAAGCGGCACAAACGCTGATCCGCAACGGCGTCAAAGCCGTGGCCGAGGGTGCCAATATGCCCCACCACCATTCAGGCGACCGATGCGTTCCTGGATGCCGGCGTGCTGTTCGCGCCGGGCAAGGCTGCCAACGCCGGTGGGGTGGCAACCTCCGGGCTGGAGATGGCGCAGAATGCCGCGCGCATCGGCTGGCGAGCGGAAAAAGTGGATGTACGTTTACAACATATCATGGCGGATATTCATCAAGCCTGCGTGGAATACGGCGGTGAGGGCAAGCAAACCCACTACGTACAGGGTGCCAATATCGCTGGATTCGTCAAGGTTGCCAACGCCATGCTGGCACAGGGCGTGCTGTAACCGCCGCATAAGGTGATCTTGTTCACACATCGATCAAATGCTTCCATGCCGGCGCTCAAGCCGGCATTTTTTCCGCCGAAAACCCTCGTCCTCCCATTCTTATTGTTTATGTGTTGTTAATGGATGTGATTTATTATGTTAATTTAATGATGTTTTTAGGTGGTAAAATTACCACCACCGAATTATTAAACATTTAATTAACATTAAAACCGTCGTAATTTTACTTCAATGTGCACAGATCACAATTTCTCTACTCTCGTTACGCTCCCTCTTCCTTTCCTTTGTAATCTGCTCAGGTGGAAAAACAACCACCCCTACAGATAAAAAAGGTACAGCGAAATGAAATTTAACCTCGCATTATTAAATGCATGTGTGGTTTCTGCGTGCATGTTATCGACAACACCTGTTCTGGCTGCTGAAAAGTACGAGATTGCCGTGGTCGCTAAAGTGACCGGCATTCCCTGGTTCAACCGTATGGAGGTCGGCGTCAACGAAGCGGCGAAAAAGCTCGACGTTAATGCCTATCAGACCGGGCCTGCGACCCCAGATCCCGCGGCACAGGTCAAAGTGATTGAAGACCTGATCGCCAAGAACGTTAACGCCATCATCGTGGTGCCGAACGACGCCAAGGTGCTGGAGCCAGTGCTGAAGAAGGCGCGTGATAAAGGCATCGTGGTGCTGACCCATGAATCGCCGGACCAGCAGATTGGTCAGTGGGACATCGAAACCATCGACAGCGAGAAGTATGCGCAGGCCAACGTCGATGAACTGGCAAAAGACATGGGCGGCAAAGGTGGCTATGCCATTTACGTTGGCTCGCTGACCGTGCCGTTGCATAACGCCTGGGCGGATTCCGCCATCAAGTACCAGAAAGCCAAATATCCGGATATGTTCGAAGTGACGTCACGTCTGCCGGTGGCCGAAAGCATTGATAAATCCTACGCCACCACGCTGGATTTGATGAAAACCTACCCGCAGATGAAAGGCATTATCGGTTTTGGCTCCCTCGGCCCGATTGGTGCCGGTCAGGCGGTCGCCAAGAAACGCGCCAAGGACAAAATTGCCGTGGTCGGCATCGCCATGCCGGGGCAGGCCGCCCCTTACCTGATGCGCGGCGACATCAAGAAAGCGCTGCTGTGGGATCCGAAAGACGCCGGCTACGCGCTGGTGACGGTGGCCGATCAGCTCTTGCAGGGCAAAGAAGTGACCAAAGACTTGTCGATCGAAGGTTTGGGTAAGGCCGACGTCGATATGGATAAGAAAGTGATTCGGTTTAATAAAATTCTTGAAGTGACCAAAGATAATGCCAAATCGCTAGGCTTCTAACCTTAAGTAATATTGCTCCACACCGGGAAAATCATTAAATAACGTCGGCGCGCAGCTTACCGCGCCCCGACGATAATAAAAACCTGCACAGGTTACAGCTATGACCACATCCACCGCATTTATCAGCCTGGAAAATATCAGTAAAAAGTTTCCGGGCGTGCTGGCACTGGACCAGATCAACCTGACGCTGAATATTGGCGAAGTGCACTGCCTGGCCGGACAAAATGGCTGTGGCAAAAGCACCATAATTAAAATTATTTCCGGCGTTTATCAGCCGGAAAAAGGCGCCAATATTTCGCTGGAAGGCAAACTCTTTCATTCACTGACACCGCAGCTGTCCGGTTATTACGGCATTCAGGTGATTTATCAGGATCTGTCGTTATTCCCCAATCTGACGGTGGCGGAAAATATTGCCATTCACCGCTACCTGCCCGGCGGTCATTTCTGGGTGCGCAAACGGGTGATGCGTCAGACGGCGCTGGCTGCCATGGCGCGCGTCGGCGTGCATATCGATCCCGACAAGAAAGTCGAAAAACTGTCGATTGCCGATCGCCAACTGGTGGCGATTTGTCGCGCCATCGCTGCCGAAGCGCGGCTGGTGATTATGGATGAACCTACCGCCTCGCTGACGCGTCAGGAGGTCGACGGCCTGCTGCGGGTGGTTAACGAGCTGAAAGCGGCCGGCATCTGCGTGGTGTTTGTCAGCCACCGGCTGGACGAGGTGATGGAAGTCGCCGACCGTATCAGCGTGATGCGCGACGGCAAACTGGTCGGTACTTACCCGGCAAGTGAACTCGACAGCCATGAGCTGGCGTTCCTGATGACCGGCCAACGCTTCCACTACAGCCAGTTACCCCCACGGCCCACAGCCGAGAGTGCGCCGCTGCTCGAAGTGCGCAATCTCAGCCGACGCGGTAAATATCAGGACATCAATCTTTCACTGCACGGCGGCGAGATCGTCTCGATCGTCGGCTTGCTGGGCGCAGGCCGCACCGAGCTGTGCCTCAGCCTGTTCGGCATGACCCGCCCGGACAGCGGTGAAATTCGGATCGACGGCCAGCCAGTGCGGCTGCATAACAACCGTGAAGCAGTGCGCCAGGGTATCGGCTATGTGTCGGAAGATCGTCTGACGCAGGGATTGATCATGGAGCAGTCGATCTACGACAACACCATTGTCACGGTGTTTGATCAACTGCATACCTCGCTCGGGCTACTGGATCACGCCAAAGCGACCGCGTTGGTGAACCGGCTGATCCGCGATCTGAACATTAAGGTTTCCGACAGCGCGCTACCGGTCAAAACCCTGTCCGGCGGCAACGCGCAGCGCATCGCTATCGCCAAGTGGGTGGCCACGCAGCCGAAGATCCTGATCCTCGACTCGCCGACCGTCGGGGTAGATATCGCCAACAAAGAGGGGATCTACCAGATCGCCAAAGATCTGGCGGCGCTCGGCATGGCGGTGTTGATGATCTGCGACGAGATCCCGGAAGCCTATTACAACAGCCATCGGGTGTTGGTGATGCGCAAGGGCGAGCTGATCGCCGAGTTTTCGCCGCACCAGAGTACCGAACAACAGATCGCCGAGGTGGTGAATGGATAAGTCATTACTGGCCCGCCTGGCCGGGCGGCACGAATTTTACCTTGGCCTGCTGGTGTTGCTGCTGGCCATCGGCCTGAGCGTTAGCACCAGCGAGTTTCTGACGCTGGGCAACCTGACCGACGTCGCCACCAGCTATGCCATTCTCGGCATTCTTGCCTGCGGCCTGTTCGTGGTGCTGATTGCCGGTGGCATCGACATTTCGTTCCCGGCGATCACCGCTATCGCCCAGTACGTGATGGCCAGTTGGGTGATCCAGCACGGCGGCGGTTTCCCGCTGGCGTTCGCTCTGGCGATAGGCGTCGGCCTGCTGCTCGGGCTGGTGAACGGTTTTCTGGTCTACTGGCTGAAAGTACCGGCAATCATCATCACCATCGCCACGCTGAACCTGTTCTACGGCCTGCTGGTGTACGCCACCAACGGCACCTGGCTGTACGGTTTCCCCGACTGGTTTATGGACGGCATCAGTTGGTTCTCGTTCCAGGGCGCCGACGGCTACGACTACGGCCTGACGCTGCCGCTATTGTGCCTGCTGGCGGTGATTATCGTCACCGGCGTGCTGATGAACTTCACCCGTCTTGGCCGCCAGATTTTCGCCATGGGCGGCAACCGTGATGCGGCATCGCGTCTGGGGTTGAACCTGCTGCGACTGCACTTCTACGTTTACGGTTACATGGGCATTCTGGCGGGTATCGCCGCCGTGGTGCAGGCACAGATCACCCAGTCGGTGGCACCCAACTCCCTGCTCGGCTTCGAACTGACGGTGCTGGCGGCGGTGGTACTGGGCGGCACCAGCATGACCGGCGGCCGCGGCTCGCTGACCGGTACGCTGCTCGGCGTGGTGCTGCTGGCGTTCCTGCAGAACGGTCTGACGCTGCTCAGCGTATCGGCCTATTGGCACCAGGTGTTCAGCGGCGCGATCATTTTGATCAGCATCAGCAGCACCGCCTGGAATGAAAAACGCAAGCTGGCCAAGGAGCTATGAGATGACCCAGTTAACCCGCCTGATCCCAAGCGATCGGATCATCCGCCTGCAAAGCGCGATCATTATCGTCGTGGCGCTGCTGTTCGCCGGGCTGCTTGGATCGCGCTTCTTCAGCCTCGGTAATTTCCAGTCGATCGCCTCGCAGTTGCCGATCCTCGGCATGTTGGCGCTCGGCATGGGCATTACCATGCTGACCGGCGGTATCAACCTGTCGATTATCGCCGGGGCCAACGCCTGTTCGCTGGTGATGGCGGCAATTATCGTCAGCCACCCGGACCAACCGCTGTTTCTGGTACTGGCGCTGCTGGCCGGATTGCTGGTCGCCGTCGCCATTGGCGCGCTTAACGGCGTGCTGGTCGCCTGGGTCGGCGTTTCGCCGATCCTTGCCTCTCTCGGCACCATGACGCTGATCACCGGCCTGAATATTCTGTTGTCCAACGGCGCGGTGATCTCCGGCTTCCCGGCGGCGATTCAGTATCTCGGCAACGGCAGCCTGCTCGGCATTCCGGTGGCGCTGCTGCTGTTCCTGCTGGTCGCCGTGGGCCTGTGGCTGTTGCTGGAGCACACCACGCTGGGGCGCAGCCTGTATTTAATCGGCTCCAACGAGCAGGCTACCCGTTTCAGCGGGGTGAACACCGCCCGGGTGCAAATCGCGGTGTATGTGCTGTCCGCCCTGCTCGGCTGGGGTGCGGCGTTGCTGATGATGGCCAAGTTCAACTCGGCCAAGGCCGGCTACGGCGAATCCTATTTGCTGGTGACCATTCTGGCCTCCGGTGCTGGGTGGGATTAACCCGGACGGCGGATTTGGCCGGGTGCTTGGCCTGGTGCTGGCACTGATTGTACTGCAAATGCTGGAAAGCGGCCTCAACCTGCAGGGCGTCAGCAGCTATCTGACCATGGCCCTGTGGGGTGCGGTGTTGATCTTGTTTATCGCGTTACAGAATCGAAAAGCCTAGGAGAAAAATAATGGCGAGCTATTTTATTGGCGTAGATGTAGGCACCGGAAGTGCGCGCGCTGGGGTATTCGATCTCAACGGCCATATGGTCGGGCAGGCCAGCCGGGCTATCGACCTGTATCGTCCAAAGGCAGACTTTGTTGAACAGTCCTCGGACAATATCTGGCAGGCGGTGTGCAACGCGGTGCGCGATGCGGTTAATCAGGCCGATATCAACCCGATTCAGGTCAAGGGGCTGGGTTTCGACGCTACCTGCTCGCTGGTGGTGCTGGACAAAGAGGGGAAACCGCTGACCATCAGCCCTTCCGGCCGTACCGAACAGAACATTATCGTGTGGATGGATCACCGGGCCATCACCCAGGCCGAGCGTATTAACGCCACCAAACACCGGGTGCTGGATTTCGTCGGCGGCATCATCTCGCCGGAGATGCAGACCCCCCAAAATGCTGTGGCTCAAGCAGCATATGCCGACCACCTGGGCCAACGCCGGTTACCTGTTTGATCTGCCGGACTTCCTCACCTGGCGCGCCACTCAGGACGCCACCCGTTCGCTGTGTTCAACGGTGTGCAAATGGACTTATCTCGGCCATGAACAGCGCTGGGACAAAAGCTATTTCAAACAGATTGGGCTGGAAGACGTACTGGAACACGATGCCGCCAAAATTGGCAGCGACGTCAAAATGATGGGTGAACCGCTGGGCCACGGCCTGACCCAGCGCGCCGCCAGTGAGATGGGGTTGATTGCCGGCACCGCGGTCAGCGTGTCGATCATTGATGCCCACGCCGGTACTCTCGGCACGCTGGGGGGCTACCGGGGCTTCCGGTGAAGTGGCAGACTTTAATCGCCGCGTCGCACTGATCGGCGGCACCTCGACCGGGCATATGGCGATGTCGCGCACTGCACGCTTTATCCCCGGCGTGTGGGGGCCTTATTACTCGGCCATTCTGCCGGAATACTGGCTGAACGAAGGCGGCCAGTCCGCCACCGGCGCGCTGATTGACCACATCATCCAGTCACATCCTTGTTATCAGGAGCTGCTGGCGCAGGCAAAAACCCAGGGGCAGACCATCTATGAGGTGCTAAACGCCCTGCTGCGCCGGATGGCGGGCGAGCCGGAGGATATTGCCTATCTGACCAAAGACATTCATATGCTGCCGTATTTCCACGGCAACCGTTCGCCGCGTGCCAATCCGACGCTAACCGGCACCCTGACCGGGCTGAAGCTGTCACGCACCCCGGAAGACATGGCGTTGCACTATCTGGCCACCATCCAGGCCATCGCCCTCGGTACCCGTCATATTATCGAAACCATGAATCAAAGCGGTTACAGCATCGACACCATCATGGCCAGCGGCGGCGGCACCAAGAACCCGATTTTCGTGCAGGAACATGCCAATGCCACCGGCTGTGCCATGCTGCTACCGGAAGAGAGCGAGGCAATGCTGTTGGGCGGCGCGATGATGGGTACCGTGGCGGCCGGGGTATTCGACAGCCTGCCGGAAGCGATGAGTGCCATGAGCCGCATCGGCAAAACCGTGACGCCGCAGACCAACAAGATCAAACGCTATTACGATCGTAAATACCGCGTGTTCCATGAGCTGTATAACGACCGCCAACTGATGCAGGAGGACGCCTGATGCAGCAGGAATGGCAACGGGCAACGCAGGCCTGGGCAATTTACAGCCGGGAGCTGGCGCAGTTGGGCCAGCGCATCGACCCACAAACCTGGCAACGGTTGCTGACCTTGCTGGCAGCGTGTCGGGGCAAGATTGTGGTCACCGGCGTTGGCACTTCCGGCATCGCGGCACGCAAGATTGCCCATATGCTAACCTGCGTGGAGCGACCGGCTATTTATCTGAACGCCACCGATGCGGCGCACGGCGATCTGGGTTTTCTGCGTGGTGATGATCTGATTATTCTGATTTCACGCGGCGGCAATTCCGACGAGTTGACCCGCCTGCTGCCGACGCTGCAGGCCAAGGGCGTAACCGTGATTGGCGTGACGGAAAACCCGGATTCGGCGATCGCTCAGGCGGCTCAGTTAACGGTCCGCACCGGGGTTGAAAATGAGATAGATCCGTTGAACATGCTGGCAACGACTTCTATCGTGCTGGTATTGGCGATTTTCGATGCCGCCTGCGCCTGTCTGATGGAGCGCAGTGGCTACGACAAGGAAACGCTGCTGGCGGTACACCCGGGCGGTGACGTCGGCAAGCGTTTACGGCAGGGGAATTAGTGCCGATAGGGCTCAGCATTCACATGCCGAGCCCGTTATCACCCTCAGGCTTTGTTAATCGCCTCGATAATCACCAACTGGTCACTCAAACGCTTCTTCACCAGCGGATCGCTGGCGGCGCTCAACTGTGCCTGCAACGCGGCTTGTTGCTGCTGACGGGCCTGCGGCTCGCTGAACAGTAACCCTTTCACGTTGAACGACGCCACGTTGCCGTAACGCCCATCTTCACTGGTGGGTACGCTGATTTTGCCGTCGTTCAGCAGTTTTTCGACGATTTTGCGCTCACGTTCGTAGCCTTCCAGCCCGACCAACTGCCAGCGCTGCACCGCCTGCCCCTGATACTGGCCCTTTTTCACCTCGGTCAGATAGCGAATGGTCAGATTGCGGATGGTACCGGCCTCTTCACCGTATTCCACCTTGCTGTCAGACAGCACCGGGAACTGCATGCCTTCCAGCGCGCCGCCTTTTTGCGTCAGGTGCCCCATGCGGTAGCTGTTCATTCCCAGACGGATTGGCGTGCTGTCCGTCACCGGCGTGCCGTCGGCCATTTTCAGGTCACGGATGCGCTGCCCGGCCGGTTGGCGCAGGTCGATTTTGTAGGTCACGCCATCGAAGAAATCATTGGTGGAATATTTGGACGCGCGACGCTGCGGGTTAAAACTGTAGGTCACGTCACCGTCATGCAGCTGATTGAAGTAGCCCGCCGACCATTCCATATACTTCTTCAATTCTTTGCCGCTGAGCTGATAGACGGTGATCTCACCGCCGGCATATTGGTAGTTAAAGGCAATGTCCTTGGCGGTGATGGTACCGACGTTCAGCTTCGGGCGGTCGTTATCAATCTGCAACGCGATCACCTGCGCCTGCGGTGCATAGTAATGCCCGGCTTCCTGATACAGCTTGCTGATACCGGTATCCTGCACGTGCACCTGCGGAATGCCCTTCACCGCATCCGGCGGTACCAGATCCTGGCCGCTGAGCTGGGCAATCGGTCGGTTGGCGTTAGCGCGCAAAATCTTGTGGTACGGCTGATAAATCTCTTCGAGTTTTTTATCCGAGGCGATGCCTTTAATCGGGTAGGTGTAACTGTCTTTGTTGATCAGCACGTACTTGCCGTTGTGCTGCTCAAACTGCAGATCGATGCGTGACAGCGCGCGACCATATTTGTCCGGTTCGGTGACGATCACGCCGTTAATCACTTCTTTATCGACTTTTACGTGCATATGCCCGGCGACGATCGCCGCCAGTTCCGGGTTGGCCCTGGCAATATCGCCCACGCCGGTCCCCGGCCGCTGGTTCTCGTTGTCGATCCCCATGTGTGCCACCAGCACGATGGCGTCCACTTGCCCCTGGATCTGCTGGATCACCTGCTTCACCGCCTGCACCGGATCGGTAAAGTTCAGTCCTTTCACCCGGTCGGTGGCCTTTGGCGAATTCGGCAGTCATCGGCGTATCCATGCCGATAATGCCAATTTTCACTCCCTGGCGTTCAATGATTTTATACGCCGGCAGGTAGGGCTTACCGCTGTCCCAGAGAATGTTGCCGGCCAATGCCGTGCCTTTGAATTGATTGGAGTGAAGTGGAAAGCGGTTTGAGGCCGAAGTCGAATTCGTGATTACCCATCACCCAGACGTCATAGTCCAGCGCGTTAAAGCCGAGGATCATCGGGCTGGTTTTGTCGTTTTTAAAGGTCTCGACAAAGTTGCCCTGAATGGTGTCACCGGCATCGACCAGGATCACGTTCGGCTGCTGGGCGCGCACCTGATGCACCTGAGTGGCAATTTGGCTCAGGCTGCCGGCCAGATTGGCGGTATCGGTAGAATAATCCCAGGGCACAAAGGTGCCGTGCAGATCGGAAGTGCCAAGAATGGTGATATTGACAGGTTCAGAGGCCATCGCAGAGGTACCCAGGCAAAGCAAAACGGCAAGGAGTGTCTTCTTCATTATCATCTAATTATAGGAGTGGAAATGAACAGGAATCATGCGATCTGGTTGGCATTTTTGCCAGAGGGATTTCAAGCGGATTCAGAGAATTGGGAGGTAGATCAGATTGAACCGCGAACTCAGCACTCTGAGCCCGCGGGCATAAATATTTACACGGGCATGTAGATATCGAAACGGTGACTCTTGGTCGTCGACGCCGCATGCGCCTGCACATTTGCCAACGGCGGGGCATAATCCGGGCGTTTCACCACCACGCGCTTGGTCGCCAGACGACGTGCCGGTTCCAGCAGGCCATCGGCGTCATCATCGCTGCCCACCAGCGACTGGAACACCCGCATCTCCTTTTTCACCAACGCACTTTTCTGCTTATGCGGGTACATCGGATCGAGATAAACCACCTCCGGCCGTGGATCAATATCCCCCAACGCCGTCAGGCTGGAGGCATGCAACAGCGTCATGCGCTCACGCAGCCATGGGCCGATCTCCGCATCCTGATAGCCACGCTGCAGGCCGTCATCCAGCAATGCCGCCACCACCGGATTACGCTCCAGCATCCGCACCCGGCAACCCAGAGAGGCCAGCACAAAGGCATCGCGCCCCAGGCCGGCAGTGGCGTCTACCACGTCAGGCCGGTAACTGCCCTTGATGCCAACCGCCTTCGCCACCGCTTCACCGCGCCCGCCGCCAAATTTGCGCCGATGCGCCATGGCGCCAGAGACAAAATCAACGTAGATCGCCCCGAGTTTGGGTTCGTCACGCTTGCGCAGCTCCAGCCGTTCGGGCGTCAATACCAGCGCCATCAGCGCCTCGTCGTCCGAAGTTAACTGCCAGCGCTGCGCCAGAATAGACAAGGCGCCGGGGTCGGCGCCTTCTTCACACAATAAACACACGCTCACCGGTGGGGTTATCCTTTAATGCCGTAATGGCGCAGCATAGCATCCAGCTGCGGCTCACGGCCACGGAAGCGTTTGAACAGTTCCATCGGCTCTTCCGAACCGCCGCGCGACAGGATGTTGTCGAGGAAGGATTTACCGGTTTCGGCGTTAAAAATCCCCTCTTCCTCAAAGCGCGAATAGGCATCGGCCGACAGCACTTCCGCCCACAGGTAGCTGTAGTAGCCCGCCGCGTAGCCGCCAGCGAAGATATGGCTGAAAGCATGTGGGAAACGGCCCCAGCTTGGTGAAGGTACCACCGCCACCATTTTCTTCACTTCCGCCAAGGTTGGCAGGATCTGCGCGCCGCTTGAAGGGTTGTATTCGGCGTGCATGCGGAAGTCGAACAGGCCGAATTCCAACTGACGCAGAATAAACAGCGCCGCCTGGTAATTTTTGGCGGCCAGCAGCTTGTCGAGCATCTCTTTCGGCAGCGGCTCACCGCTCTGATAGTGGCCGGAGATAAACGCGAGCGCTTCCGGCTCCCAGCACCAGTTTTCCATAAACTGGCTTGGCAGTTCGACCGCATCCCATGGCACACCGCTGATGCCGGAGACGCCTGCGGTGTCGATCTGGGTCAGCATATGGTGCAGACCGTGGCCGAACTCGTGGAACAAGGTGGTCACTTCGTTATGGGTGAACAGCGCCGGCTTGTCGCCCAACGGACGGTTAAAGTTACAGGTCAGGTAGGCGACCGGTTTTTGCAGTTCGCCGTTGGCCTTGCGCAGGCTGCCGACGCAGTCGTCCATCCACGCCCCGCCACGTTTGTTTTCACGCGCATACAGGTCAAGGTAGAAGCTGCCGCGCAGCTCGCCGTTAGCATCGAACAGATCAAAGAAGCGCACCTCTGGATGCCAGGTATCCACATCCTTGCGCTCTTTGGCGGTGATGCCGTAAATGCGTTTGACCACTTCGAACAGCCCTTCCACCACCCGCTGTTCCGGGAAGTACGGGCGCAGTTGCTCGTCGCTGATCGAGAACAGGTGTTGTTTCTGTTTTTCGCCGTAATAGGTAATGTCCCAGGCTTCCAGTTCATCTACGCCGTAATGCTGTTTGGCGAAGGCGCGCAGCTGCGCCAATTCCTGCTCGGCCTGTGGACGGGCACGCTTGGCCAGATCGCTGAGGAAACCGAGCACCTGCTCCGGGTTTTCCGCCATTTTGGTCGCCAGCGATTTGTCGGCGTAGCTGTCAAAGCCCAGCAGTTGGGCCAGTTCATGGCGCAGCGCCAGCGTTTCCGCCATCACTTCGCTGTTGTCCCACTTACCGGCATTCGGCCCCTGATCGGAAGCGCGGGTAGCGAAGGCGCGATACATCTCTTCACGCAGTGCGCGGTTGTCGCCGTAGGTCAGTACCGGCAGATAGCTCGGCATATCCAGCGTCAGCAGCCAACCGTCCTGCTCTTTGGCCTGCGCCATCGCCTGAGCCTGGGCCAACGCGCTTTCCGGCAGGCCGCTCAGCTCGGTTTCATTGGTAATCAGCTTGCTCCAGCCCATGGTGGCGTCGAGCACGTTGTTGCTGTAGGTAGAACCCAGCTCGGACAGACGCGCGACGATTTCACCATAGCGACGCTGTTTTTCCGGCGACAGGCCGATGCCCGACAGCTCAAAATCACGCAGCGCATTTTCTACCGACTTGCGCTGTGGTGCAGTCAGTTGATTGAAGGCTTCGCCTTCTTTCAGGCTGCGGTACGCCTGATACAAACCTTCGTGTTGCCCAACCCAGGTGCCGTATTCAGACAGCAACGGCAGCGCCTGCTCATAGGCGGCACGCAGTTCCGGGCTGTTTTTCACCGAGTTCAGATGCCCCACCGGCGACCAGATGCGCGACAGGCGATCGTCAGACTCCGCCAGCGGCTGACACAGGTTATCCCAGGTGAATGGCCCCGGCTGCGCGACAACGCGCTCTACCGCAGCGCGGCAATCGGCCAAGGCGGATTGCACCGCAGGCACGATATCTTCTGGGCGAATGGCGGAAAACGGTGGCAGGGAAAACGGGGTCAGCAACGGATTTGTCATAGGGCAGTCCTGATTAGCGTTGGGGCCCGCCGCAGCGGGCAGGCCTTAAAATGCGTATGAATATCTAACATGGAGCCAAGCGGCAGGAAAATCAATGATCGCGGCTCAGGTATTCCGGTGCGATCTGTTTCAAATCATCAAACACTGACCAAACATGGGCTTTAATCAGTTCCCGCGCGGGTTGCACCTGCCCACTGACGATCAACTGCAGCAGTTGCTGATGTTGTTCTATGGAGCGGCGAATACCTGCCACATTCACCGGTGAACACTGGCGAGCGCGATCCAGATGGGCGCGATTGGCATACAGATTATCCCACAGCGAATCCAGCGCCAGCTGGTCGACCAACCGGTGGTGGAACTCCAGATCAAAACGAAACACGCTGGCGTAGTCCTGCTTGTCAAAAGCGCCAAGCTGGCTATCGATCAGTTTTTGACAGGCTTTTTCCACCGCTTTACTGATACCGCTTAATGCCAATTGCTCGACGACCGCGCCTTCCAGTGCCGCACGGATAAAAGCGTTCTCTTCTACCCGTTTGACTTCTATCAGTTTTACCCGTGTATGCAGGTTCGGCACCATATCGATGAAGTTGTCATGCTTCAACAAAATCAAAGCTTCTCGCAATGGCGTGGGCGATACATTCAATTGATGCGCGAGTTCGTTTTTTTCCAGAATCATTCCCGGCGCAAACTCACCATAAATAATGCGTTCTTTCAGCCAATGGTAAATTTGCATCTTGACGGGTTTTTCCCGATCCAACAGCAGCCGACTCATAACGGATCTCATAAGTGGTATTTCTGAAATAGTATTCTCCCACTGTTTACAAAGCTATAGCCCAGGTAAAAAGGTCGAAATCGCCGGTACCAGCGTCACCAACAGCAATACCGTCAGCAATGCCAGTAACAGCGGCCAGACCTCTTTGATAAAGGCAGAAACCTGGGTACCGGTAATCGAATTGGCAATAAACATAATGGTGCCCATCGGCGGTGTCAGGCTGCCAATCGCCAGGTTAAGAATGATCAGAATGCCAAATTGGATCGGATCGATCCCCAGAGCCTTCACCGTTGGCATCAGCAGCGGTACCAACACGATAATTGCCGCATTACCTTCAATAAACATCCCCAGGACCAGTAAAAACAGGTTGAGCGCCAACAGGAACATCAGCGGGTTATCCGACAGTGACGTAATCATCTCCGCGACCGTCTGGGCGGTTCGTTCCCAACTCAATATCCAGGCGAATGCTGAGCAGGCCATGATAATGAGCATAATACCCGCCGTAGAAGCGGCCGTATCCAACAGGGCCTCACCGATATCGGCCACCTTCATTTCACGGGTGAAAAACAGGCCGATGCCAATGGCAAACACCACCGCAATCGCCCCCGCTTCGGTCGGTGTGAAAGCACCGATGCGGATCCCGCCGATAATCACCAGCACCAGAACAAGCGCCGGCATCGCCTGCCACAGCGCTTGCCCAAGCTCGCGACAGTTCGGTGCATCGGTATTACTGGCCTGGTAATTGCGCCGCCGGGAAAGATGGCGAATAGTCAGCATCAGCGCCGCACAGCACAATATTCCCGGCACGATACCCGCCAGAAACATTTTGCCGATCGACACATCAGCCACATAGCCGTAAATAATCAGGGCAATACCCGGCGGGATGATTGGCGTGATCAACGACCCCGCCGCCGTCACCACCGTAGCGAAGGCCTTGCTGTAGCCTTTGCGCGTCATTTCCGGCACCAGCATTTTGCACAGCATGGCGCAGTCCGCCAAACTGGAGGCCGAAAGGCCGCCCATCAAGGTACTGAGTAGCACATTGGCCTGCGCCAGTCCGCCGTAGAATTTGCGCGTCAGTAATTCCGCCAGCGTCAGCATTCTTCGGGTAATACCGGTGTAATTCAACAAATTGCCCAGCAAGATAAAGAAGGGGATCGCAAGCAGCGTGGTGTTCTCACTGGCTCCAACGATCCTTTGTGCTGCAATGAGCGGCGAGGGATCGCCCGCGAGGAAAAACCAACTCAATACCGCCAGGATCACACTGATAAATATCGGTAATCTGCTAATAAAACCCAGCAGTAAAATAATGCAGGAGATCGCTACCGTCATGATGATTCTCCCATGCGTTTGTCGCGGTAACATAGGTTGACGACCAATTGCAGCACCATCAGCAATAACCCCACCGGGATCGCCATATCGATCCAGCGGTAACGAATACCGAGGATCGGGGTGATCTTTTCTCCCGCACCTTCCGCCAGCATCAAACCAAGCCAGGCAAACGACAGCAAGACAACTATGCTCAAGGCATCGTTCCAATAAAGCACCAGCCGGCGGGCACTTGCGGGCAACAGATTGACAAAAACATCAATGCCGACATGCTTGCGCCGCTTCATTGCGCTGACTGCCCCCAGCATGATGGCCCACAGATAGAGCGCTAATTGCAGCTCTTCCACCCAGGGCAACGGCGCATGCACCAGGTAACGCATCACTACCGCCAGTACCGTTACCGCCACAATCGCAGTCAACACCAGGCAGGCGAGAATATCGTCAAGATTAACCAATAACTTTCGGATCATGATTATCACTCCCCCGGTGCGATGCAGCGGAAGTTGTCAAAGAATGGCAGTCAATTATTCTAAATAGCCCTGAAGCTTGTCATATAATCCCGGCGTCCATTCCGGGAATTTCTGATAGGCCGACTTTGACGCCTGCCGGAATAATTCACGGTCAACCTCAATCACCGTCACGCCCGCCGCTTTCATTTTTTCCCGATCTTGCTTATCAGCCTGGATAATTAACCTGGTCATATAATTACCGGCTTCCTCACAGGATAGCGTTAACGCTTTTTTAATCTCATCAGGAAGTTGGCTGTAATATTTCTGACCAATGATCAGTTGGGTGACATTATCAATATGCCCGGTCATGATCAGGTACCTGGCCGGTTCAAAAAGCTTTTGGCCGTACAGTACCGGGATTGGGTTTTCCGCACCGTCGATCACTCCGGTAGTCAACGCGGTATACACTTCGCCCAATGGCATGGGGGTTGGGGTTGCCCCCCATCGCCTTGATGGCTTCAATAAAGATACGGCTGTTGGCGACGCGGATTTTTACGCCTTTCAGGTCCGCCGGGGTATGAATGGGTTTGTTCACCACCATCTGGCGGATACCGTACAGCCAGTTAGCCGCCAGGATATGAAACCCTTTGTCGTCCAGTTGACGTGACAGGTCGGTAAACCAGGGCGTTTTGGTCAAGGTGAAAATATCGTTGTAATCGCGCCCCAGATACGGCCCCATCATAATGCCGAAATCGGGTATATAGTCGGCAAAAAAGGCCCCATCTGCCAGGGTGATCATCGCACTCCCCAGCTTGATTTGCTCCATCACGTCTTTTTTTGATCCTAATGAAGAGCTGGGGAACAAAATAAGTTCGCCTTGGCCGTTAGTTTTTTCTTTAAAGAGTTCAGCCCACTTTCTTACCGCCAGATCAAAAGGCTCACCCGGGTTATTTTCATAAGAAACCCGTATAGTATATTTTGCTGAAATTGATTCCGTGCTGAGAACAAGTAAAGAAAATAATGCGCAGGTCAATATGACCCAGCGCTTAAGTTGTCCTTTCATAATAATAATCTCCAGTTCAATTATTCAGGTAACCGACTGCGGATGCTTAAAATAGAATGACCGACTTCACATTGCCTGGCTGATTGAGTTGTTCAAATTGATATTGATCTAATTCAGAGAAGGGTATTTCCCGGGTGCACAGTTTTTCCGGGCTGATTTTTCCCTGCTGCAGTAAAGTGATTACCTTGATGAAGTCTTCGCGATCCGCTGCACGGCTACCGAGCAGTTCCAATTCCCTTTTATGGAAAGCCAGGTCATTGAAGCTCACTTCACCGGTATGCAGGCCGACAAACACCAACGTCCCGCCTGCGGCGATCCGTTCTACCTGACTGTTCATGGAAGCCGGGTTGCCCGTCGCATCAATAATCACCTGTGGGCCATCGCCGTGGGTCAACATCCGCAATTGTTGCTCAAAATCGGTATCTAATGGGTTCAATACGTCGGTAAAACCATATTGCTCGCCAGCAAATGCCTGACGCTGCGGATCGGCTTCTGCCACTATCACTTCGGCCCCCAGGCTACGCCCGATATCCGCAATGCCTAATCCGATAGCTCCCGCCCCCACCACCAACAGGCTCACTCCGTGGGTCACCCCACTGCGCCGTACCGCATGGGCAGCAATGGCATAAGGCTCAATTAACGCTGCCTGAAGATGAGAGATTCCCGTGACCGCCACCAGAGCTTCTTCAGCCACCGTCACATATTCCTGCATCGCTCCGGTTCGATGAATTCCCATCACCGACAAAGCAGTGCAGCAAGTGGTGCGTCCACGCCGACAGGCCGCACACCGCCCACAATGACGATAGGGGATCACCACCACCTGTTGACCGGGTTGATACAGCGCGGCATCTTGCCCGCAGGCCACCACTTTAGCGCTGATTTCATGCCCCAGCACTGCCGGGTACTGCATCATCGGTTGGCGTCCGTGGAAAGCGTGAATATCCGAACCGCAGACTCCCAAAGCGCACATTTTCAGCAGGACTTCTCCAGTCCCCGGCAGCGGTATTGGCCGCCGCTGTTGGCTCAGTTGGCCCGGTTTGATGCACACTAATACCTTCATTTCAGAAGCCATAGCTCAGCGCCCCCCCGTCCACGGCAAAATCCTGCCCGGTGATGTAACGCGAGGCCTCACTGACCAAAAACCACACCATGGCACCCAGTTCTTCACGCGGATGGCCGTAACGGTGCAGCGGCATCCGGTTAATAATACGTTCCAACCGCTGCGGATCGGCGACCACCTGCGTCATATTGGTCTGGATCCAACCCGGCGCCACCGAATTGACGCGGATGTTTTCCTGCGCCCATTCCACAGCCAACCCACGGGTCATGCCAGTGACCGCTGCCTTGGTCGAGCAATAGGGCACCACCTCGCTAAAACCCAGATGCGCCGCCATTGAGGAAATATTGACGATACGGCCGATATACGCCGAGCGGGTCAAATGCGGGAAACAAAGTTGCGACAGGAAGAATACGGCATCAACGTTAATCTGGTGAATTTTCCGCCACCAGGCTTCATCAACCTGTTCGGCGCGCACACGCTTGGTAATGCCTGCGTTGTTAATGAGGAAGTCGATCGCCCCATCAGCCGCGACCCTATCGACTGCGGCCTGTAATTGTTCGCGATCGGTAATATCCACTTGTATATCAACCACTCCGGGGTTCAAGGCATAATCAATGCCGGTAGTCTGCGTGGCTTCCAGACTGAAGTTGAATACCCGTGCCCCGGCATCTGCCAGCAAATGAGCAATGCCGCGCCCAATACCGGATGATGCGCCGGTAACAATGCCGGTCCGGCCCTGTAATGAAAAATACTGAGTTAAAACGTCCTGTTTCATCGCCCTGTCCCTATTTGATTTCTGTCAGAGATGCCGGGTTGAAATTAAAGCCCCAGCCTGCACCCGAGCGCGGAAAAGCGTAGCCGCCGTCAATGGTCATCGGGTTATCGATAATGCTGTCGATCCAGTCGAAAGATTCCGCACCGTAAGGGTTGGGGATAGTGCACAGCAGCGGCACGTCATAATCCTTGTAGTAATGCGGTAATACCGGCAGGTGATGGGCATGTGCCAGCATCGCCGACTCACGCCAGGGTTCAACGCCGCCGATGCGGATCAGATCCGGTTGCCATAAATCCAGCGCATTACGGGCGATCAAGGCCTTGAGCGGTTCCATGTCATATTCCCGCTCGCCCATTGCCAGTGCGATGCCGGTTTTCTGGCGCAACTGCTGATAGCCGTCAAAATCGGTATGCACCAAGGGTTCTTCGAACCAGTGGATGCCAATTTCTGCCGCCTGCGTCGATAACTTCAGCGCATCCGGCAGGGTCATCCCCTGATTGGCATCCATCATGATTTTCATCCCGGGGCCAACCGCTTCCCGCACTTTGCGCAAACGCATGATGTCTTGCTCTACCTCCGGCGAACCCACTTTTATCTTCACGGCCTGCAAGCCACGCGCCTGGTATTCCAGCACTTCTTCCAGCAGTTCGGCCTCGCTGTATGACAACCAACCGCCACTGCCATACACCGGCACGCGATCGACGGTGTTGCCCAACATCTTCCAGATCGGCTGTTGCAGGGTCTTACCCCATGCGTCCCACATCGCGACATTGAGCGTTGCCGCCGCCCACTTCTGCAAACCGTTGTGGCCAAAGTATTCGTGCTCTGCCGCCACGTCCCGCAGGAATTTACCGGTCTGCCAACAGTGATAACCCACGGCAAACTGTTGGAGATCTTTCATTGCTCCGGCAATGGCCTCGGGCGAATAGTGGAAAGAAAGCAAATACCCTTCGCCAGTGACGCCACTGGCCAGCACCACTTCGGCAACCACAAAGGAAATTTCATTGATGTAATGAGTGGAATCCGCGATAGGGCGAGATAAAGGCGATACGGCTCGATAGAGATTGACCTGTTTTATTTTGTCCATTGGCATACTCCAAAGTCGGCACAGGAATTAAAAACCTATTAAAACAAACGACTAAGTGACTTCACTGTCTGTAACCCTCGATGCAAAGCAACGATACACCGATATATCGGTTGATGCAAAAACAAACAACCCTAAAGGAGATCTCGTTAACAAAAACTATTGGAAGACAGGGTGAGGGTTTGGCATGAACAATCGTATCTGGATCCAACCCACAGCGGGTTGCACTAGCAGTGCACGAAATTTTCTGCCGAATGGCAGAAACCGGCGCAGGAAAATCAATGGCCGGTGTTGATGGATAGTGCCTTAAACCGCACTCTGGCGGATCTGCGCCGCCAGGGCGGCCAGACGATCGTCGTCGGCACGCGCAGCGTCGTGCGAGGACAGGTAACCTTCGTAGCGGTCAAAGAACTTCGTCGATTTCGACTCAATCGGCTGCCATTGTTCCAGTGCCGCGGTGCCGTGCATCGGGATCAGTTTGGCGTGCAGGTGATCGACGCCAAAGCCTTCGAACACCATGCCGCAGCGGCCCACATCGTCAAACGCCCGGTCGAGCAACTGCGCCACCCGTTTGGTCGCCAGCATCAGTTCGCTCAGCACGTCGTCCGCTACGGCAAAAGCGTAACTCTCGTAGTGCGCCTTGGGGATCACCACGCTGAAACCCTCGGTATTCGGATAGATTGAAAGGAACGCCATGTGGCCGTCGTCCTCCCAAATTTTATGGCACGGCACCCGGCCTGCCACCATTTCACAAAATATGCAGCTCATCACGCCTCCTGAATGCAGCGACGAGCCACCCGGCCCGCCGCAAAAAACCTTTTAGCAACATAGCCGATATTTTGCCTTTTGACTGCTACGGCCGTGCATTTCCCGCCCAAATCGCAGGACGTCGCTGCTGCCAGGGTGCCGCCCGCTCCAGTTGGCCGGCCAGTTGCAGCAGCAAATCTTCACGGCCAAAACCGGCGACGAATTGCATGCCAATCGGCAGGTTATGCTGCGCATCATGCGCCAACGGCACCGACATCGCCGGCACGCCCGCCACGTTAAAGACCGGCGTAAACGGCGAGTGATCGAATAAATGCGCCGTCCACTCCAGGCCGCTCATCTCCGCCGCTCCTGTGCCGTAACGGCCAATCCGCCAGGGCAAGTCGGGCAGGGTCGGGGTCAGCAGCAGGTCATACTGCTGAAAATAGGCCGCGACGCCGCGAGTCACCCGATTACGCACCTCAAGCGCAGCGACCATATCCACCGCCCTGGCAGCCAAACCGTAGCGGTAACAGGCCAGCGTTTCCGGCTCCAGCGTTTCGGTTGAAATCGGCCGCCCGGCCGCCTGACTCAAACCATCTAGCCAACCGACCAGATTGGTACACCAGATTTGCGCATTGGCGAACACCAGCTCCTGCCAACTGACGCCGATCGCCATATCCACTTCGCTAACCTGATGGCCCAACTCACTCAGCAGCACGCCAGTGTCGGCCGTGGCCTGAGCGATTTGCGGATCGGTTTTGCCGCCGTTCCACGCCTGAGTCATCATGCCGATGCGCAGTCGGCCGGGTTCTGACGTCACCTGTGACAGCCAACTCTGTGCCGGAGGCGCGGTGTAATAGGGTTCGCCGGGATGTGGATGCTGCAGGGCATCCAGCAAGGCCGCACTGTCACGTACCGAACGGCTTAGCCCCAGTTGGACGCCAAAACCGTTGAACACTTCATCCATCGCCGGGCCATGCGATACCCGGCCGCGCGTCGGTTTGAGACCAAATAGCCCATTCGACGAAGCGGGCACACGGATCGAACCGGCGGCGTCAGTGGCATGAGCGACAGGCACGATCCCGGCGGCCACCGCCGCACCGGCTCCGCCGCTGGAACCGCCGGCGCTGAAATCCGGGTTCCAGGGATTGCGCGTCGCGCCGTAAAGCACCGCTTCGGTGGTGGTGCTGAACGCCATTTCCGGCGTGGTAGTACGACCGAAGGTGACCAGCCCTGCTCGACGAATATTGCTCATCAGATAACTGTCTGTAGTGGCAATATTGCCCTGCGCCAACCGGCTGCCCAGTTCCGAGAGCTTACCGGCCATGCTGATGGCGATATCCTTAATCAGGAAAGGCACGCCAGACAGTGGGCCATCCCCCTCCGATAACGGCTGCGTCCAATGTTCCACCACTGCGTTAATCGCCGGATTCACCGCCTCAACCGCGGCCTGCGCCGTCTGTTGCAGCTCCTGCGCACTGACTTCGCCGCGCTGTACCAGTTCGGCCAACCCCAGCGCATCATAGCTAACGTACTCGCTCAATTTCATCGTTTCGTCCTTATCCGTAGCAGTTTCGTCGGCTTTTCCGCCGTCCGTTCCACGGTAGTGGGATTAACGCTATAGTTGAAATTGATAGATTTAATATGAGGAATAGTTATCAACAATTTAAAGCGGGTCGATCTCAATTTGTTGGTCACGCTGGAAGCGCTGCTCACTGAGCGCAGCGTAACCCGGGCGGCCGCACGCCTTAACCTGAGCCAACCCTCGGTCAGTATCCAGCTCGCCAAACTGCGCGAGATTTACCATGATCCCCTGCTATTGCCCGGCTCACGCGGCATGTTGCCGACGGCACGCGCACTCGGCCTGCTGACGCCGCTGCGCCAGACGCTGGCCGATCTCGGTCGTTTGGTGGCACCGGAACAGCCGTTTGATCCGCTGCAGGCCAAAATGACCTGGCAACTGGCCGCCGCCGACGCGGCCGAATATGCCATCCTGCTGCCGATGCTGCCCGAACTGCGGCTGGCGGCACCCCATTCCCGTCTGGCGATCCGCGAAGCTTCACCCAAAAACATGAGTCGCGATCTGGCGGACGGCGTGATCGACCTGGGTTTTCTGGCCCGTGAAGAGGCGCCCGCCGAGCTACGTCATCGCCCGTTGTTTCACGAGAATTACCTGCTGGTAGGCCGTCGTGACCACCCGTTATTGCAGACACCGCCTACGCTCGAGCAGTTCTGTCAGTTGGAGTTTGTTATGGTTTCACAGGACGGGGGCGGTTTCCGTACCCTGACCGACACGTTGCTGGAAGCACAGGGATTAGCGCGGCGGGTGGTGATGTCGCTGCCGCACTTCCTGTTCATTCCCGCGCTGCTGGCAAAATCCGATATGGTCGCCATGCTGCCTTCACGCATGCTGGGGGAACTGCTCGGCAGTCTGCGCACCTGCCCGGTGCCGCTGGAACTACCCGGCTATGACATGGTGATGGTCTGGCATGAGCGATCGCACCTGGATCAGGCCCATAGCTGGCTGCGCGAGCAGGTGGTTGCCGCCCTGGAGTCATAGCTGCGTAACTAGAGGACATCGACCAGGTCAAACTCTTCAAATACCAGCCACATTTGCGGCGAAAAAGTGCCTTCTCGGGTAAAAAACGCCTGATGTCCCTCACGCCAGAAGGCCAGGCTCTTATCCCCCTCGCCTTCCAGCGCGGCCATCTCTGCGGTGACATCACAGTAACGAGTCAGCTTCAGTGAAAGCGTTCTGATGACACAGGCGGGTTCACCCCGGCCATTAAGGATCACGTTATAATCCCCGACCATCGGTGATTTCTCTTGTTGATAGGCAACATAGGAACCACAGGTTGCGGTTTTGTCGCCGTCGAGCACCAACTGCAACAGCTCGTCCGCCAGCGCCGGGCTGTCGCCGAATTGCCAGCGCGATGCGCCGGGATACTTAGCCAGAATAGTCGATTCGGTCATTGTCCTGCTCCTTGATAGAGGGTCTGCGGTAACGCATTCCGGTTTTTCCCGCCCAGACAGTTTATACTGTGCAGAATATAAGCCTTTATTCTGTTCAGCACGCTCCGTCGGGAGCACAAGGAATTACCACAAGCCATGTTAAGTTACCGCCACAGTTTCCACGCCGGCAACCACGCCGACGTGCTCAAGCACACCGTTCAGAGCCTGATCATTGAATCGCTGAAAGAAAAAGACAAACCCTTCCTGTACCTGGATACCCATTCCGGCGCAGGGCGCTATCAGCTGAGCGGTGAGCACGCCGAACGCACCGGGGAATACCTGGAAGGCATAGGTCTGCTGTGGCAACGTGACGATCTGCCGGAAGAACTGGCGGCCTACATGGGTGTAGTGCACCACTTTAACCGTACCGAAAAGCTGCGCTACTACCCTGGCTCACCGCTGATTGCCCGCCAGCTGCTGCGCCCGCAGGATAAAATCCACCTGACCGAGCTGCACCCGAGCGACTTCCCACTGCTGCGCAGCGAATTTCAGAAGGACGAACGTGCCAAGGTGCAACGCGCCGATGGCTACCAACAGTTGAAATCCCAGTTGCCGCCACTGTCACGCCGTGGGCTGATCCTGATGGACCCGCCGTACGAGATGAAGACCGATTATCAGGACGTGATCAAAGGCCTGCAGGAAGGCTACAAGCGCTTTGCCACCGGCACCTACGCGCTGTGGTATCCGGTGGTGATGCGCCAGCAGATCAAACGTATGCTCAAAGAGCTGGAAGCCACCGGCATCCGTAATATTCTGCAGATCGAACTGGCGGTAAAACCCGACAGCGACCAGCGCGGCATGACTGCCTCCGGCATGATCGTGATTAACCCGCCGTGGAAGCTGGAACAACAAATGAAAAACGTGCTGCCATGGCTGCACAAAATATTGGTGCCGTCGGGCCATGGTCACCATTTGGTGAACTGGGTGGTGCCGGAATAAGCTTCCGGGGCGCGGCCTGCCGCGCCTTTATCCCACCTATCACAGCCATCGACGCAACCTTTGCGACAAACCTGCATCAGGCGTTAAACTCTTACGCTCTTCGATTCACACAATTCATGGAAATCCCAGATGACCAAACATTACGATTATCTAGCAATTGGCGGCGGCAGCGGCGGCATCGCATCGATCAACCGGGCAGCCATGTATGGCCAGAAATGCGCACTGATTGAAGCCAAAGAACTGGGCGGCACCTGCGTCAACGTGGGTTGTGTACCGAAAAAAGTTATGTGGCATGCGGCGCAAATCGCCGAGGCCATTCATATGTACGGCCCGGATTACGGTTTCGATACCACCGTCAACGCCTTTGACTGGAAAAAGCTGGTGGCTAACCGCACCGCCTATATCGACCGCATCCATAATTCCTACGATAACGTGCTGGGCAAAAACAAAGTCGACGTGATCAAAGGCTTTGCGCGCTTTATCGACGCCCACACGGTGGAAGTGAACGGTGAGAAAATCACTGCCGACCATATTCTGATCGCCACCGGCGGACGCCCAAGCCACCCAGATATTCCGGGCGCAGAATACGGCATCGACTCCGACGGTTTCTTCGAGCTGGATGCGATGCCAAAACGCGTTGCGGTGGTCGGCGCAGGCTATATCGCGGTGGAGATCGCCGGCGTGATGAACGCGCTAGGAGCCGAGACGCACCTGTTCGTGCGTAAACACGCGCCGCTGCGCAGCTTCGATCCGATGATTGTCGAAACCCTGGTGGAAGTGATGAACACCGAAGGGCCAAGCCTTCACACCGAATCGGTGCCGAAGGCCATCGTTAAAAACGCCGACGGCAGCCTGACATTGCAGTTGGAAAACGGCAAGGAATTCACCGTCGACAGCCTGGTGTGGGCGATCGGCCGTGAACCGGCGACCGATAACCTGAACCTGGCCGTGACCGGGGTGAAAACCAACGAAAATGGCTATATCGACGTCGATAAATACCAGAACACCAACGTAAAAGGCATTTACGCGGTGGGCGACAACACCGGTGCCGTTGAACTGACCCCGGTTGCCGTGGCCGCAGGCCGCCGTCTGTCCGAGCGTTTGTTTAACAACAAACCAGAAGAACACCTGGATTACAGCAACATCGCCACCGTAGTGTTCAGCCACCCGCCGATCGGCACTATCGGCCTGACCGAACCGGAAGCAATCGAGAAATTCGGCGCGGACAGCGTGAAAGTGTATAAATCTTCATTTACCGCCATGTACAGCGCCGTAACGCAACACCGCCAGCCGTGCCGCATGAAGCTGGTGTGCGTGGGTAAGGAAGAGAAGATTGTTGGCCTGCACGGCATTGGCTTCGGCATGGACGAGATCCTGCAGGGCTTCGCCGTGGCGATTAAAATGGGCGCCACCAAGAAAGACTTCGACAACACCGTCGCGATCCACCCGACCGCAGCGGAAGAGTTCGTTACCATGCGTTGATTTGCCTGCCCGGCGTGCAATGCCGCTGGGTAAACGGCAACAAAAAGGTCAGGTGCCTCAGGACCCTGACCTTTTTTTATATTGGACAAACACTAAGAAAATACTCTGATGATTATTTGATGAAAATTTTCATTTTCAATTCAATTAGAAATACCATGGGATTAAAATCGGTCAATTCACAATAGAAAATCATGGAGTCTAAACAACCCACCATGGCATCATGAAACAATAACCCATTAAATCAATACCCCCGCCGCTATCTAACTCTTTTTATGTTTTTACTTCGTATGGCACAAATATTTTTTTTCTTCACCAAAGAGAAATGTTTGAAAAAAGAAAATACGCTTATAAACAAAAGAATAACAGCAATAAAATATAACATAAAAATACATTTTAAATGTCAAGGAATAGCTCTAGAAATTCAAACTTTCAATAACCAACTAAAAAGTTCATTTCTGCCTCTGAAATCAAGTTTACGCATCACCGACTGTTTATAGGTATGCACCGTTTTAACACTCAGCTGCATATACTTCGCTGCTTGCGTTTGATTAACCCCTAACCGCAGATAAAAAATGACCTCTTTCTCTCTGCCACTGAGCCTTTTGCCGATGCAAAACACACAGGCCCCTGTTGCCATACTGATTGATGCTATGCGCCTTAGAGCCACGTCGAGCAGATGAAATAGGTCCTCGATACTGGCACGCCTCTCCAACGTCCCCGCCTCTCTGGAACATACATTTTTTCTCGGTACCCCATCACGCGTTGTTTTTTCTATGGAAATATACAGCGACCGGGAATCTGACTCTATCGGCATCCGATCACAATAAGCCCTGCCCCCGGCTTCCGATCGCGCCACAAAAACCAGATCGGCAGAGGGCTGTTCAACGTCTCCGGGCAGGATCTCAAGAGCCCTTCCCTTTACCTGAAAATATTCCAGCAAAGCATATTTTAACCCCTCACCGAAATGGCGGTTAGTATCTATGATTGATATTCTTATGGATCTCTCCACTTTCACTCCTTTTTAATCGCGCTCCTGGTTATTTAAACCTACTGTCGTCCGGGAAAAATACTATGGCTTCCCGGCGTAAATTATCCGCCGGAATATCTTTCCCCTGATGCTTCAATATCAAATACAAAGTGACATAGATATTTCTATCAATATGTTTCTTCAAATACTCATTAGCCCAAAGCGCATAAGCGGACAAAAGCTTTTCATCCTGCGTTTGATTGAATAACAGCAGCGCGTAGACCTGTTGGTCAAATGCCCAACGTTCCGCATGGAGCCAACGAACAGCAGGTGGCATAGCCTCTGCGGCATGCATATCAGTAAATTGGCTCTGTTCTGCGCGCGTTAGCGTAAGCCCGCCCGGTAACCCGACCAGCATCACGATCAGGGCGATCAGAGATCCGATCGGCGCCAGAATAACGAGAGCTCTCCGGCCAACCCCGCTTAACGCGTTACGCTCATGAACTACAGCGGCCTGACGATCCAACAGCGCCAACAGCAGCAGGAAAATGATCCAATGCAGCGTCGATAAATAAAACGGATACTCAGTCTGGGTATGTAAAGCTATCGGCAACAAGGCAAAACAAAGCGCCAGCGCCACACCTCGGTCAGGCGAGTCAGCCCGCTGGCTGTAACGTCGCCAGGCTTTACCCGCCAACCGCAACCCGGCAAGCAAAAACAGCAACATGCCAATCAGCCCAAGCCCACCCCCTTCAACCCACCACAACAAAATTTCGTTATGGGGATGAGTAGCCACCCCCACCCCCAGTGTCGATTCCCCTAATGCGGCGCGAAAGTGCTGGAAACTGTACTCAAAACCGCCATACCCCCATCCGGCCAACGGTTTTTCTGCGATCATCGCCAACGTCGCGTTCAACATGATGCCGCGCGCGCTGTCTGATCCCGCATGACTCACCGCGCCAACCTGACCACTCCAGGCCACCACCATGCCCGTCACCAGACCAAGCAACATCAGGAACGCCGCAACACCGCTGCGCTGCGGGTATTTCTTGGCATATGCCGCAATGAACAACAGGGCAACCGCACCGCCGCTCAACCAGCCTATACGCGAATGCAACCAAACCAGCAAGGCAGGAAGAACCGTCAATAGCAGGCACAATACGCCCAGTCGCCACTTTTCATGGCACCGCGCCCGCAGGTTAAAACCGGGCAATAAAAACAACGTCAGCGCCAACGCCAGCCCGGTAGCCATAAAACTGGCCAACAGATTCACCTGCTGGAATACTCCATAAGGGCGACCGGCAATCAGCGGATACGGGACCCAGCCTCCAAAGCCAAACAGCTGCGCTAATGCCATGAATGCCTGTGCCGTCACCGCCAGCAAAATGGTGCAAAGCAGCCAATAACGCGCTCGTGGTGATAGCTCAGCTTGCAGCCACGAAAAATAGAAAACCCATCCGGCGAATAACCCTGCCCAACGCCAAAGCGCTGCCTCCCGCCATTCAGGACGGGTATAAAGCAATGGAACAGCCAACAGCATCAGGGCGACAAAAAATAATTTTGTCGTCGGTGTGGTTATGATTTTCCGTTGGTTGAACAAAATGCCCAACCAGATCATCAGGCTAAGCAGTGCCATCATGCTCCAGCCGAGAATATTTTGCGGCAGTGCTAAACCCATCCCTCCCATATTGGGCAGGTAAAGGTGCATAGCTAATCCGAACCCTAGTCCAGAAATAATAATCAGAAAATAATTTTTCACTGCACGTATTGTTTTCATCGGTATAACCAAAGAATATTGTTAATCTATGATTTTATTTTTGATAAAAGTTAAAAAAATTGAATATCCATTACCTGCATCGTCGACGCTGAAAAAACCTGAGATATAAAAATTAATGGTAAATTACAGTATCGCTACCACCGCCACGGCAGAAGCAGAGAAATCACCGGCAGCCACATTGCCATTACTGCTTAACGTCGATGAAAAAATAACTGAGGTGCCATTGCTGCCCGGCACCCGTACCGTCGCCCCGGTCGCGCCTGCAATATTATTCACCTGCAGTTTTGTTTTCAGGCTGCCGTCCGCGCGCAATGTCACGACATCACCGCCATCGTTCGCCAATGCGGTTATTTTTACAGTCGCCTCACGATTGCAGCTAACCTGTGCGTAAACGCTCTTGGTATTACCATTGACATTATCTTGATTTAATATGCCGTGCGCCAAATCAATATTCCCTTTAACCGCACATGACAACGGCGGCAAAGGGGGCTCAATGGGTGGCGGTGTTATACTACCGCTGCAAGAGTTGCCGAACATATTCAAGCCACCATTAATATCACTGCTGGTGAATAAATATATACATTTTCGCCCATTGGCAACATGATCAAACCAGTTGCGAATAACGCCGCTTCTCGGCAATGAATTATAGCTCCACTCTTTGATAATCGATGTGGCGGTCTGATCACCCCATAAAGCATATTGATAATCTTTCCATTGCGTATATTTCTCAATCCCAAAAGCTGCGTCTAAAGTTAAAAATACATAGCACTTACCACTTTGGAATTTGTTGCCACATTTATAATATCTTGAATTACCGCCTAGGCTGTCCGCAGAGGTAATTACGTAATATAAATCGTCACCCCGTAAATCCCATTCAATATTGGTTTGATATGCTTTAGAATTCTTTGACAAAAGCATCAAAGAAAGCACGAATAGAAAGCCCAATATAGTCCGTAAGCCACTGCCAACACTTATCTTGTTACTCATATCAATTCACTCATAGTACAATGCAAAAGTCGCCACTGCAGAAAATGTCCCCAGTTGAAGAGTTTTATTGGCTATAGCGGCAGGTTCGGCCTGTACATAGGCCTGCATGGCGACAATATTATTGCCGCTGGTCAATGTGCTGTCCTGACTCCAGCGGTTTAACGGCAGCGGTTGGCCCTGCGGCGTTTCAAAACCGACAGCGACGCCCTGTGCCTGGCTGCCGACGTCCAGCGCCAACAGGCCGGGTAATGCCACACTTTCAGCACCACCGAAACTGACCTTCACCGTTTTGCCCAAGCTGGTGTCACAATCCGCCAGCCGTAACTGAATAGTCTTGCTGTGCGTTCGCTGATTTTTATATAAATATTTATCCACCAGAGTGCCAAAATCCAGTTCGATACTTTCATCCCCAGGTTGTAACGTGCAGGGCTCCGCCACCAGGGCGCCGTGCAGTTTCAGGTTATTACTTGCCGCAGCAGCAAGCTGTATGCTCACAGCAATCATCCAGCCGGCCAGCAGGCTGGGGGACAGGTTTCTGATGATCCGCATGACTCCTCCTATTGATAGTCGGCCAAGAGCGTTGCCGTCACTTCAAATACGCCCTCCGGCAACCCAACGCCGGCCTTTTTTACCGGCACCGCCTGCAAGTGCGGCGGGTTCTTTGGATCGATAACGATGCGATGATTCACCTGCAACGGTTGCCCATTTTGCAGCAGCCGAATACCCAAATCAGCCACATTGGTTTGCAATGCCGCACCGTCAAAAGCCGTTGGCGGCCCAACGACGCTTAGGCCCAACTCCAGGGTGGTCGCCCCCGGCTGGCAGGTGACCCGATAATCAATGGTTTGCAAATAATTGACGCCATCCACCTTGCTGACCCCCACCCGCTCGCCAAAATTAACGTCAATCGCGCGGCCATCGTTGATCTCACAGGCTGGGGCCTGAACTAAACGACCGTTAAAAAGTATCTCTATCGCCTGAATGGGCAGCGTTACCGATAAAGTCGATACGGCAGCCAGCAAGGCGAATATCGCGTATTTTTTATTCACTGATAGTCCACCTTTAAGGTCGCTCCGGCGAAAAATCCGCCCGTCGGCAGATCCGCGCCAGGTTTTTTCACCGGTACCGCCTGCAATACGGGTTGTTCCGGGTAATTAAAATTCATCCACTGGTTGACCCGGAGCGGCTGGCCATTTTGTTTCAGCGCAATTCCCAGATCTGTTCGAAAAGTCTGTATAAGATCACTGTTAAATCCCGCTGCGGTACCGGCAATCATCAGCTTCATGGCATTTTTTGTCTGCTCTTTGCACTCGAGCGTGTACTTGATGGTTGTCAGGTAATTACTGCCATCAATGCGTGAAATCACCACATTTTCACCAAAATCCACCATAATGGTTTTTTCGCCGTTAATTACGCAGGGCGGTGGCGCCATAATAGTGCCAGAAATATTGATGGGCGTAGCAGCACGGCTACCCATACTGAACGCGGCGAAAAAGCAAACGGCCGCGAAAATAATACAAAAATCAAGAATAGAATATTTCATCTTATCCATTTTATTTTCCACCCTACCCTTCAGCACTTATGCATTATCTTAATCCGGAAGTACCCTTTCATTTATCCTAATGAAGTGGCTCCCTGTCTGGCATCAAATCGGCTCTATAACAAGCACGCTAGCACCATAGAATGAGCCTGGTTTTATTTCACCGCTCAGTTTGTCGCTCATATTGACCGTGTTATTTCCAGTCTGGAGTTTTAGATTAACGGTCGGGGGTTTCCCTTCTATAAAGATATCGCCTCGAAGACCATTTTTCAGATCTATAAAGGATTCATTATTTAACAGGCGAAGTTTAACGGTGGTGCCTACGGTGCAGTTAATATTTACCTGCGTTGAACGACTGTGCCCCGCCGCATCACTGAAGCTCAGTACGCCGTGATTAAAGGTTATCTCCGGCGTAATGATTTTGCACCAGTCCTGGCCCGGAGGGGCGTAAATGCAACTTCCCGGCGGCATGATTGCCCCCCCCCCAATGAGAACTATTGGGTGTGGCCGAGGCTAAAAAACCTATACATTCCCCGCCATTTCCTTCCCCGGAATGATCTATCGAAAAGCTATTAACTCCCCATTTTCGATATGCCGACATTGCCGCTTGCCCCAACGTCATATTGCTTTGTGCAATGATAGAGCATCCATAAGAATCGCAAGCATCGGAAGCCCCCTTCATTCTCACCACATCAATGCCGCCAGGAAAAGCGTCGTGACGATGGGCTATACCCACCGTCCAACCCGCCGGTACCGGAACATCAGCCGCCGCACCAATATCCATTACGCTAAAGGTGCCTGTATAGTTGGCCGTCTTTGATGACATTATTTTCGTTTGGACCGAAGTAACAATCGGATATTGCGATGCAGAGGTAACGCCACTAACAAGAGAAAATACCAACAGGTAGTAGTTCATCACTCTATTCCTCCCTGAAATAAAATCGCCATAACACCATCAGTCATAACTCAACCGAAAATCTACCGAAGCCGAATAAGCGCCCGCCACCAGCGGCGTGCGGGTGCGTTCCGGCGCCACATGGTACGCCAGCGTGTTCTGCCCCGGCGTCAGCAGCAGCGGTTGTCCGCGGCTACCCAGCCGCACATCCTGCCCCAACGGATCGGTCATTCGCAATGCCAGCCCGGAGACGCCCTGCACCTTCACCAGTTGCGGATTGTTAACGTCCGCCGGGGCGCTGAAGCTTACCGTCACCGCCGGCTGCTGCGCCGCCCAGGTCAGCGCACCGGTGCGGCTGTCGCGGCTGCCCGCCGGGCTGCGCAGACAATCCTGCAAACGCAGTTCAAAACCCACCGGCGTGCCCCGGTCACCAACGTTTTGCAGCCGGCCGGTGCCGGTCTCGCCCAGTTGAATATCCTGGCGCGCACTGCTCATCTCCAGCCGACAGGCGCTCTCGGTCAATGCACCGCGTACCTGCAGCACGCCGTTAGCGCCGTCGGTATACCAATTATCCACCGCCTGCCCGTGAGCATTCGGCAGCAACAGCAGCAGCGTGCCAAGTGTGATCGGGGCCATCAGCGCCAATGCACCCAGGGTGCCGTAGTACTGCCAGTCGCGGTAACCCGGCAGGTGTTGACTCCATTTTTTGCTTATTCGTTGCATAGCCTTTCCTCCTGTTCACCTGCCCCTGACTTACGGCTTTATGACTTGTCTTTCTCCGGCACCACCTGACAACTGCCGCCGCTGCAGTTAAAGGTCAGCGGCGGACGGCCGCCGTAGTCGTTGATGTAGGTCAGCACCGGGCTACTACCGAGCGCGGTGGCGCTGACGCCCAGCGATATATTGCCCTTTGGCGGCACCATCAGCGGCTCAAACCCCTTCACCCCTTCCGCGCCTTTCTTGCTGCTGGCATCGACTATCGTGATGTAATACGGCGTCGGGTTATTTACCTGGTACTTGTCGCCCTGCTTGCTCAGCGTCAGCTTCTCCTGCCAGGGCGCTGCGTTCTGCTGCGGTGCGATCGCCGCCGGGCGGTAGAACAGCTTGATGCGCGTCTGCAACGCTATCTGCAGGGTGTTCGGCTTGTCGCTCTTCGGCGGGATTTCCCGCAGGTTGAAGTAGTACAGCGTCTCGCGGTCCTGCGGCAGCTGTTTGGCCGCCGGCAGCGCCTGGATTTTCACCTGGCTCGGCTTGCCCGGCTCAACGCGCTGTACCGGTGGCAGCACCACCAGCGGACTCTGAATTTTGGTGCCCTGCTCGTCTTCCAGCCAAGCCTGCGCCAGGTACGGCAGCTGTTTGTTCTGGTTGCTGATGTTCAGGCTGACCGAGTTCTGGCCGCCGTCAAAAATCACCCGAGTGCGGTCCAGCGCTATCGCTGCCTGCGCCTGCGGGGCCAACAATGCGCCCAGCAGGGTGGCGGTGGTCAGGCACTGTTTGTTGATGACAAAATGCGTTTTCATAAAAAATCTCTCTTGCTGATTCAAATAGGGTGTCTGCGCTTAGGTTGCGTCTGACTCATCCGCCGGCAGCGTCTGGCACGGCAACAGCAGGTTGCTCAGCGTACTTTCCGGCAGCACTTTCGGCAGGTTGATGGCGCACTGCGCCGCACCGCTCCAGTGCACCGTCATACGGTCACCGGCCCGAATGCCGCTCAGATAAACGCTACCGCCGTCGTTCACTATCCCTGTTTCTTGTTTGCTGGCGTTCAGCACCGTGGCGCCGAACGGCGGCGTACTGCCATCTGCCAGGGTGATCACCGCCATCGCCTTTTCCCCGGCGATCACGTCAAATTTGCGGTAACCGATCGCGCCCTCGGTCAGGGTGGCCTGCACCACCGATTTGGTGGCCTCGGCGTTATCGCCCAGCTTGTTCAGATCAATGCTGGCCTGGTTGCGGTAGTAGTTGCTCACGTCCGTCACCACCGCCTTGCCGAACCTGTTGGTGTCGCTGGTGCTGCCGTAGCCACGCACCGGCACCCCGGCCACGCCGCCGGTGTCCAGCAGCAGGCGAGTCGCACCCGGCATGCCGATGCGGTGCAGTGCGCCGCCTTGAGTCGTCAACGTCGCGCCGCCCTGAGCAGAGAAGCCCAGCGCACTGTAACTGCCTTCCTGGTAGCTGGCGTTGGCGCTCATCTGAGCAAGATCACCCTCGTGGTTGTAATAACCGCTCAGATTGGCGCCGCCGCGCGAACTGCCCACGCTCAGCTGGTAGTTGTTGTGTTCGTCAACCCGGTCGTAATATCCCACCCGATGAGTGGTGTCGTTACGGTTCACCGCGGTGTTGTAGCTGATGTTGGCACCGCTGCCCCACGGCATCGTCAACGACAGGTACATACCGTCGTCGTTGCTGCCGTTGTATTTGTTACGGTAACCGGACAGCGACAGGCTCAGGTTCTTGAACCGGCCGATGTCGAAGTAACGCGACATCATCAGGTTATAGCGGTCATTCACCGGCCGGTCCCAGTAGGTCTGGTGGTCGTAGTTCAGATATAAACTGACCCCGGCATCGCGGAACTGCTTGCTAAAGGTGATGGTGTACATCTCCTTGTTATTGCCCATCCGGCGGCCCTCATGGCGTGCATCCAGGTACTCGCTCATGCTCATAAAGTCTTGTTCCGAGAAGCGGTAACCGGCGAAGGTCACCTGGCTGTCCAACTCGTCAAAGCTCTTCGAATAGCTCAGGCGGTATGAGCCGCCGCTCAGCGTGCCGTCCTGCTGCGGCAAACGCGCCCGCGACTGGGTGGCGTCAAACGACAACGCTCCCAGCGCCATCAGGTCGCGGCCGATACCCAACGACGCCGCGTTATAATCGCCACCGCTCAGCACACCGCCGTACAGTGACCACCCGTTGCTCACCCCCCAGGAAAACTCTCCGGTGCCGAACAACGGGCCGTCAGTATGATGCTGCCAGTCCGACGGACGCCCTGCGGCAAACTTGTAGCGCACTGAGCCCGGCCGGGTCAGGTACGGAATGCTGGCGGTGTTCATCTTGAATGCCTGCACGCTGCCGTCCTGTTCTTCCACCCGCACCTCCAGTTCGCCGGACACCGCATCGTTGATGTCCTGAATGCGGAACGGTCCTGCTGCCACCTGGGTTTCGTAAATTACCCGGCCCTGCTGGCTGATGGTCACCTTGGCATTAGTCTTCGCCACACCTGCAACCTCCGGCGCATAGCCACGCAGGTTCGGCGGCAGCATGTTGTCGTCCGACACCAGGCTAGCGCCGCTGAAGCGGAAGCTGTCGAACATGCCGGAGTTGAGGTAATCCTCCCCCAGCGTCAGCCGCGAACGCAGTGCCGGCAGCGCCCGGTAGGCGTAATAGCGGCTCCAGTCCAACTGCTGGTCGGTACCCTGCCCGCGACCAGTCTGGCGGTTTAGCTGCCCCTGCCAGTCGGCGCGCAGCCGCCAGGCACCCAGGTTGGCGCCGGCTACGCCGTTGCCGCTCAAGCTATGGCTCTGCGAACCATCCCGCTGCTGGTACTGAGTCTGGCCATTAAGGTTGTAGTCAAACAACAGCCCGGGAATACCTTCATCCCAACGCGAAGGCGGGTCCCAGTCCGCCGAGGCGTACTCCAGATAAGCCTGGGGAATGCTCAGGTACAGTGCCGCAGTGGCCAGATCGCCACGGGCTTCCATCCCCTTCAAACTGGAGATATCCAGACATTCGTCCTGGTGCCACCAGGTCAGCGCTTTCTGCGCCTCTCCCTTCAGCCCCAGTTGATCCACCAGGGTCGGTGACAGACAGGCTTGGCTGCCTTTCGGGTCATCGTCCGGCGGATAGAAAGAGATGTTCTGTTCCGGCAGCTCATTTTTATTAATATGTACCATCAGGCTATAACGGCCCGGCATCATGTAGCCACTGCGGGAAAACTGGCTCAGATCGATATTTTTCCGGTCATTCACATCCAGCACGTCGGTATTAAACTGAATACCGTCATCGGCATAAGTCAGCTGCGCGGAAAACCCCATCGCCAGACAAATACAGACCCTCAACAGCCGAATACGAAACCGCGTCCTTGCAGGAATAAACACCATAGCCATCAACCCTGTTATTTAATAATTTTTATCCGCGTCAGTAATAATCCAGTTTGAAACGCACAGCGGAAGAATAGACTCCGGCCCGCAATGACTGGCTATTGCTTACCAGCCGCATGGCATAATTCAGTTGCATGCTCCCTAATGAAATATCACCGAGCGGCAAGGGCTTCCCTGGTGTGGCAATATTTCCCTGTCCATCGGCAATTTGCAACGCAACGCCCTTTGCTTCACCCTGCACACCAAATGATGTGCCGTCCGTTTCACCATCAAAGGTCACCTGAAAATGTTTCCAATTCGGTAATTTGTTATTGGACCGGGTTAATACGCAATTGATTAACTCAATGGAGAAAGGTTTGATCATCCCATGTCCATCCCGAATAATATCGGCGACCGGGACCGTCTCCATATCAATCACCTGTTCACGACTGCCAGCGGCAATAGCGCAGGCGGTATCAATAATGGCCCCTTGCATATTGACCCGTCCCCAGCCCTGAGTCTGCTGTACGGCCTGAGCACTGCTGGTAAATAAAAACAGAGTCAATATGCAAGGGGGCATTACTTTCCCACGAAAGTGAACCATTGAATATTCCCTATTCAAAAACGTGTCTTCCGGTAATAAAGCATGCGGGCTGCCCCGCATGCTGAATTCATTGCACTACAACCAGGCTTACTGGTAAGCGAGGGTGAAGTCGGCCACGGACTGGAATTCGCCCGGAGTCACTACTGCGCCAGAGGCTTTGCTGCCCTGCAGGTAAGCGGCGAAGCTCAGGGTGTTGTTGCCATTTTGCAGAGTCTGCGCGCTTGATGCTTTACCCAGCTCGATCAGCTTGCCAGAACCGTCGGTAATAGCGATGCCTGCACCTTTAGCTGTGCCGGTAATACCCAGCAGGTTATTGTCATCAACAGAGGATGCACCGCTAAAGGTAATGGATACCGCATTGTTTTTGCCCACCACCGGCGTACCTGAGCCAGCGCTTAATTCACAGTTTTCCAGTTTGATCTGGAAGTTTTTCGGCGTAGATTGGCCGCCATCTTTCAGTGCCACGTTAGAAATTTGCCCCAGGCTTACGGTCTGATCTTCAGTTTCCGGGGTAATAGAGCAAGGAGCATCGATAATTGCGCCTTTAAAAGTTACGGTGCCGCTGCCCTGATTTTTAACTGCAGCCTGCGCCATCATTGAAGTTGCACCAAAAGCCAGTACTGCCGCCATCATGATTTTATTCAGTTTCATAAAAAGCCCTTACATTCCTTTATAAGAAGAAGACATTGATAGTCAATTTTCAAATGTGTTGAAGAGAGTAGAGAAAACCCAATCATGCCTAAGCTTTATCCTATCAACTCTATTTTCGGCCAGCTCATCGCCAGCCACTACAATGTACCTAACCCAATATCATATTGGAACATTATAGTGTTAATATACAAAATTACGGAATTTAATAAATAAAAATTGCATATATATATGGTTTAATACTAAAAATGACTTATCAATTATGTATATAGACATGATCATAAATATTCATATAGCTGTTTTTAATTAATACGTGACAAAAAAGCAGATTAATCCCACATCCAACCCAGTGGCGTTATTGAAAAAAAGAATCGGGAATAGCAGAATCAGTCCTCTCAAGGACAAGATGAGGTTTTGCTAAAATGATTTTCGTTATAAACAAGACGATTAAATACAATGAATATGAAGGAACGCTGGAAAACATTGACGATCCAGGTAACACAATCTTGCTAGTCAAGCCTGCATGTAGGCTTTTGTCTATCTTCGTAAGAAATAATGATATGCTCATTAAACGCAAACAACTGCTTGATGAAGTATGGGAGGACTATGGACTTAAAGCGACAGACAGTAACCTGAACAATTATATCTCTGGTTTGAGAAGGTCATTAGCAAAGTTTGATGAGGAAGAACTTATAATCACCTACCCAAGGCAGGGGTTTAAATTCATCGCAAAAAAGATTGTCAGGCAGGAAGCCAATGCCATACTGTCAGAAACAGACAGCGTGGTTGAGCTAGAGAAAAAGGAGAGTATTAGGCCTGATGGCCCTAAAGAGGGGCAAAGACGAGCTTATTCCTGGCTAAAAAAAACTGCATTACAGAAAATGGCTGTCATTACAGTTATATTGCTGCTACCGTTTTTTTTAAGCATGGCCTACAAGCAGATTCCGATCAGTAACATTACCAATCTGGGCCAATACAAGAATTGTGATATCTACTCAATCAAGTACAACGGCATGCAGCCAAAAGAGATTGAGCATGTTATCTCCAATCGTTACAGCTGCGAGGATAAAGCTAACGTTTACTACTACTTCAATATTAAGGAAAAGAGCGTATCCTCCCATGCTTCATTGATCGCCTACTGCCCATTAGATGTCACCACCTCATGCGAGATTAGCTATATCAAAAGTTAGAAAACCACGTTTAACTGCATTTAAGAATCGGTAAGTGCTTTAAAAAAATAAAATACTCTTGATGTTTTTATATGAAAAACGCTTCTACTACCAGGTAAACGGTCGGGATAGTAAAATAACACCCCCAAGTTTAAACCCATAATAGCATCATGGTTTATTGTTCAATGCTATTATGGGCAACGGTATTAATTTTCTGTGGCTGTGCAAACGAACGCAGGTGCGCGGTTTCCGGTGAAAACAAAGCTATTTTCACCAAGCGCCTCAACCTTAAGGAAAAAATACCGACTGTTGACGATTGGGAGAGTCTTGCTCACCGCGTCTTCACCAATGTTATCCGCAGGCATTTTTTTAATATCTTTAACGCGAAAATAGTAATAACCGCTCTGATAGGTGTAATCGGCCTCGATCATCCGTGACAGCGTATAGCTTTGCTGCACGCTGGCAGCCTGACCATTGACGACAAATGTCATCTCACGAAACCCGGAAGGAACCAGGTTAACCAGTATAACGCTTTCTTTTTTCTCTCCATCATAGGTTCTGATAACCTTCACCACGGCTTTACACGCAGGCACAGAATGTAAAGAAAAAAACAAAAATGACATTCCGAAAATTATCAGTACAGATAAGAAAGAAATCGCCAGAAAAATATATTTCTTATGGTTATTTTTGATCGACAATTTCATGAACATTCTCACATTGGGCTTCAACTCCCCTTACACTTGACGTGGGGCAGTAAGACAGAAAAGATACAGCATTATTCATGCCTGTATGGCTAACCAGCATTTTGCTATTAAAATAATAAATGGTTGCTGGGACAGCACAGTTAAATTTTAACTTTTCGATCAGGGGTTTTACTTTTGCCAGTTCATCATCAGCATGTTTGACGTAATGAGCAGCAGTCAAAACCTCTACCTTACAGTTTTCGACCCGGCCAATTTCACTCATTTTTGCAGAATTATATTTATTGAACAAAGGATAAGCTGCAATCATCACAATCGCTGCAGCCATTAACGCAAGCGCAATGAGGTGAGCAGAATGCCACTTTCTTTCCACCACAGCAGCAAGCGAGTCACTGCTGACTGAGCCCTGTATGGTTTCACCATCAACAGTATTAACCTCTCCGGCAGAAAACATAAACCCTTGCCGAGGTACAGTGATAATAATGTCACTCTCCCCAAATGAGTTGAATATCTTCCTGATCATTGAGATATAGTTATTCAGGTTACTGTGCGTAGACGACTTGCCATACTCATCCCAAGCACTCGATAAAATGAACTCCCGTGTCAGCAGCAAATCATTATTCTTAACCAACAAAGATAAGACCCTGCAAAGGGTAGCAGTGAGCATAACGGGTTCGATAGTATCATCCAGTAACTCTATCGTAGATTTGTCTTCATGAAAGATGATTCTTTTATTAATTATAAATTTCATTTATCTACTTATATTCCACCAAAAGAATGATAAACAAATAAAAATATCGCCCTAGCTTCACCGATAAAAATAAACTAGGAAAATTCTTATATCACAATACTACAACAAAAGAATAAAGGGTGTCCAAGGATATTGATGAAACAATATGGCTCCGCCTGAGTCGCCTCGAAAATCGCCTGATGACAAACAAGCACTACACCATGAATTAAAAAGACTTTATCGTTAAGGCGGCTCTTTTAAGGGTAAGCAAACTAGTCATTGATACCCGAAGACAACGCGCTGCTTACATTATTTTCTGTTAGTGATCGCTGTTTCCACATTGTTGCAGGCCCCACCTGAACTTCATGTTAGTGCCGGGTTTCAAGAGAACGGCTCGCGCTGCCTGTCGGCATGGTGCGGAGGTTCATGATCATCGGCCACGCATCGTAAGCGAGGTCGATTGCATCAAACACCCCGTCCAGGACCAAGCTCAATGATTACGCATCAAACCATTGATGCTGCCCTGCCTTTTCAGTATAAACCTGACCTGTTTTCCACATAGATTAACGACTGTCTAATCTCTCCATAAATAAAGAAGCAGCTTTTCGTTGGCATAACCTCCGTAAGCAGACACTCTTCAGTACAAAATGATGGCATGGTATTTCCCTGCGCGAATACCCTTGCAATTTGCATTTTTATTGTTATGGAAACATCACGTACGCCTAAGTATTTATATATTCTCGTCACTAACAGCATCACTCCGATAACACCGGGGTAGTGACAAAAAAATGACACCAGCAAGCTTAAACTGTCTGACACGCAGAGAAACGCCCATTTTTTATTAAAAAACACCGCCTTACTCAGGATATTTTTATCGACAACAAAACAAGCAATATAAATAGACATCTATTTCATACACGGCGTGAAACAAACTTATAATTAATTGATTTCCAATGCAGGGTAAAAAAAACAAACACCACAAAAACCACTCAACACAGAAGAATGTTTCAATTGCAATGGAATAGCAGCCATAAGATTTCGTCAAATAACCCTGCATGGTATTTTACTCCCTCTGGGTTCAGTAATTTATTGGCACCACTTAATTTAGGCGTACAGGCGCACAGCTGAAACCTGGTGAATTATCTAATCAGTATTATAAAGCCCTTATATCTATGGAGTAATAAATGAAAAAGGTATTACCAAGGAAAATATCCTGCCTTTCGGCCATGATAATGTTTTGCCTCAGTGGCGGAGCCGCCTTTGCTGACGCCTCCATTGTGCCGGTTGGCGGCAACGTTAACCTCGCTGCCAATAACGTGCCGGTAGTGAATATCAATCAGCCGGGCCAGGATGGCGTATCACATAACCAATACAGCCAGTTTGATGTAGGTAGCCAGGGCGCGGTATTGAACAATGCGCAAGGCAGCGCGCAAAGCCAACTGGCCGGTGCCATCACCGCCAACCCCAACCTGAGCGCAGGTGCCGCGAAGGTGATTCTTAATGAAATCAATTCCAGCGACAAAACGCTGCTGAATGGGATGATCGAAGTCGCCGGCCAGAAGGCGGACGTTATCGTCGCCAACCGTTCCGGCATTACCTGTAACGGTTGCGGATTTATCAATACCGGTACCGGGGTACTGACCACCGGCGAACTGCAGTTCAAAGACAAACAGTTCACCGGCTATAGCGTTACCGGCGGCACGGTAGCATTCGAAGGCAAGGGGCTGCAGAAAGGTGATGTGGACTACACCGCCGTGATTGCCCGCGCTGAGAATATCAATGCCGCGGTGCAAGCCAAGAGCCTGCTGGTGTTGGCGGGCAAGAAAACCGTCACCGCAGATCTGACTCGTTACATAAACCTGGAAAACAAAGAAAAATCACCAGAAGTGTTGGTAGATGTCTCCCAGCTCGGTGGTATGTATGCAGGAAAAATCATCTTAATCGCCAATGAAAATGGTGTGGGGGTTAATGACAGTACACCCGTCAGCCTTAGAAATAACGGCGAATTAGTGACTGATGGCGGTGATATGTTGTTGTCTGCTACGTCTCTTTCAAACGCGGGTAAAATCGCTGCTGGCGGCAATGCAAACCTGGCAACCACCGTGCTGTCGAACCAAGGGGATATCACGGCCAATAACGCACTTAATATCAGCGCCACCTCTTTCAGCAACGCTAAAGACATCAGCGCAAAAAATAATATTGATATTAAGTCAACCACTACGTCTAACAATGGGACAATAGTCTCTCAGCAAGGAGGGGTGACCGTATCGGATACGACCTTCTCCAACAACGGCACTATTCGGGCAAAAAATAACATTTCTCATAAAGGAACGTTATTTAGCAATAACGGTACCCTGACCTCAACCCAAGGTTCAGTGTTCAACAACGGCAGAGACATTAATTACAAGCCTCCTGTCGTCACCCCACCGACAAACTCATGGTGGTCATCCTGGTGGTCCCGTAGCTGGTAATATTATTCCTCCGCCGCTCGGCGGAGGTTTTACCCTGACGTAAAAAATTAATATGAAAAAAAATATCCTATTACTGCTGAGTCTATTGCAAGCAGAGGGCACCCATGCCGGTAATCTGTTATCCACATTGGAACAACAGACTGTCAGCCAGGAAAATAAAGAGCGGAATATTCAGAACAAGCTGCAGCCTGGCGCTCCCACCGTATTCACCCAACAGAGCGACACGCGCCAAGAGGCGCTCTTCTACCCGCAGGAGAACCCTTGCCTGATGATCCGTAAGGTGCAAATTGAAAGTGGTGAAATGCGCCCAATCCCCGCCATTAGGCAATTGGCCAAGAGCGCCGAACACCAGTGTCTGGGCGCAACGGGAATAAGCAATCTGCAGAAGGCCATACAAAATCAGTTGATCGGCGAAGGGCTGATCACTTCACGTGCAGCGGTGACCGCCTATCATGCCAAAGAAGAGACTCTCACTCTTTCTCTGATTTATGGCCGCGTCAACAGCATCAAGCTGAGTGACGACAGCAGCGGGCATTTCAATCTGGCCAGCGTTTTTCCGCTTAAAGCCGGCGACATACTCAATATCCGCAACGTTGAACAAGGGTTGGAAAACATCAACACCCTTCCCGGCACGCTGTCTGACATCCGTATTGCCCCCAGCCAAACGCCGGGAGAAAGTAAAATTGAAGTGCTGCGCAAACAAGAGAAATATTGGCAGTTAGCGTCCTGGGTCGATAACTCTGGCACCAAAGCCACTGGCCGCAATCAGGGTGGTGCCGCGCTTTTCCTCAACAATCTGACCTCGCTTAACGATACCCTTTACGCATCGCACTCCCAGAATATTGAGATATCTGACACTCGCGGCAACAGTTCACACGCAATATCCTACTCCCTTCCCTATGGGTTCTGGTCAGTAGACCTGTTTGCGGGTAAGAGTCAATATCATCAGAGTATTCCCGGCTATGCTGTTGACTACCAATATAAGGGGCAATCAGAAAGCCTCAGCCTGCAAATTGGCCGAACGGTATCACGCGGTGCTCGGTACAAAACCACGCTCAATGCGCAATTATTGGAGCGGGATTATCATTATTTTATTAATGACACGGAAATAGACCTTCAGCGTAAACGCTTAACCAATATAAAAATTGGCGCCAAACACTTGCACTACATCGATGATGCAAGGGTTTCGTTATCGCTGGATATTTTGAAAAATATGCGATGGTTCCAGACCAATCATCTCGATGGCGCCTATAACTTAAGCAGCCACATTATTAAAGCCGAAGCCAGCGTATTTAATCCTTTCATGCTATCCAACCTTTCCATGGATTATAGGGGCGGATTAACGCTGCAACTCACCAACTATGACTTGCCTATACAGGACAAGTTAGGCATTGGGAGCCGTAATACCGTGAGAGGATTTGATGGCGAACTTAACTTGTTCGGCAACAAAGGCATCTACTGGCAAAATACGATGGCCTGGAACTTAAGTTCAGTTCCGCTACAGCCCTATGTTGGCAGCGATTATGGCTATGTTATGCAGAGCGAGAACGCTGTTGGGCATAAGCTGGCAGGCGGTATCGCAGGCGTAAGAATTGAAAAATGGAATACCAGCCTCGATACCTTTGTCGGTACCCCCCTCTATAAACCCCACGGCTTCGCTACCAGCTCGATGAATATCGGTTTTTCACTGATATGGCGATATTAATGATGATGCCAAAAAACCGGGGCCGATAGCCAGCCCCCGTGGGCCCAGCTTAACGGGCCGGGTTGAAATGATCCCTGATAAACACCGGCAAGTCGTTTGACGGCGGCGTAAAGGGCACCTGGTACATCAGGTCGCCGACAAAGCCCCGGTGATAGGTGGCGTGATTCACCAGGTGCAATAGGATTTGCTCCTGCGTCATCACGCCTTCACCCCCACCGACAAATTCGAAATGAACGACTTTCGTCAGATCCTCGTTTGACCAGGTATCCACCAGATCGATATACCAGCGGTCCATTTCCTGCACCGCTTGCCACAACGTTTCCAGCTCCGGCGTATGCTCGGTATTGCGCGCGGTATAGCCGTGCTTTTTCCCCTGCAGATGGTGTCTGAAGATATCGTCCACCACGTACGTATGGTTTAGCGTATGCACCATATTGCCAAACCGCGTCGGGCGCGGTTTCAGGGCTTCGCCCTCCGGCAAGGATCTGACGTTGCTGAACGTCAATGCATCCGCCCAGGCTTTGTAACGCACCAGCATTTTCAATGTGTTGAGGGCCGAGGTCGTCGGCGCAGTCTGAACGACCGTTTCACTGAGAAGCGAGTTATTCGTAACCACTGACATGCTGTGAACTCCTGATTTCAACATTTGACGTTTTTTAAAAGCGTTGATTACCCTGCGCCAGTCACCTGATTGTGCATCAAAAAAACCAGGTTGCATCAGCACCTGGCTTTTTTATTTCATCACTGCAATCCCATCCCCTTTTTCACTGAGCTCGGGGGCACGCCATATTTGGCGGAAAATGCCCGCGAAAACGCCTCCACGCTGCCAAACCCAACCTGATAGGCCACCTGCTTGACGCTTCGCCCCGACATCAGCGCTTTTCTGCCCAGCGTTAAACGCCATGCCGTGAGATAAGCGCCCGGCGTTTCCCCCACAACCGTCCCGAATCGCTCGATAAAATGGCTGCGCGACATGCCGGCGGTCTGCGCCAGCCTTTCAACCGACCATTTGCAGGCCGGCTCGTCGTGCATGGCAACCAGGCTACGGTGAAGGGCGGGATGGGCCAACCCGGCCAACATGCCGGCTTTCACCGCACCGGCGGCAATAGCGCGCCGGATGACCAGCACAATGATGACTTCGCACAACCGATCCTGCACCGACACCGTTCCACAACGGGGGGATTGCGCTTCGCCAATAAACAAATCGGCAACGCCCTGCAGCGCCGGCGTGTCCGCCAGCAAGAAATCCATTCTGTCGGGCAAGGTACCGACCAGCGGGTTCAGCTCGCCGGAAAAATCGACGCCGGCGCTGACGATGACCGCAAACTCACCTTCCGGCGGCGGCCCGCCTGCTACGTTAAAACGGATATGTGATGCCCCTTCACCCACCTCACGCGCAGCGACGTAGAGGTTGGCATGGTCTGTCGGGCAGGAAAGCACCCTGACTTTCAGATCAAAGGCCCTGAGAAAGGCGGCCAGCCGGTCATGCTTGTGCATATTTGTACTATTCATCATGGAATTTGGACATTGTCCGTCAGAAAGTACGCTAGTTTGCAGGCAACCGTCAAAACCTCATGGAGCCCCCCACATGCGCATCGCGTTACTGCATACCTTTGAAACCAATATTGCGATATTTACTCAGACCGCATCCCGGCTCGGCTTGTCCGCAGATTCACTAACGCACGCCGTTCGCGCCGATCTGCGTGCCGCAGCGGAAGCGGGAGCGCCAGATCTGGAACAACAGGTCTGCGCCGCACTTGAAACACTCAGCCAAACTGCCGATGTGGTGGTGCTGACCTGTTCAACGCTCTCCGGCGCCGCCAGAGCGCTCGCCGCAACCTCGCCAGTCCCGATACTCAGAGCGGACTACGTACTGGCGCAAAGGGCGCTGCAGGCAAGTGATTCGATCGTGGCGCTGTGCGCCACAGAAGCCTCGGCGATGTATACGCAAAGGTTGTTTGAAGAAGCAGGCAAGCGCGCCGCCCAAAGGGTTGAAGTTCGGGTTGTCCCAGACTGTAGCTTGCAGCTGCAGCGCGGCAATACCCAAGCGGCCCTGCGGCTTACCGCACTGGCCGCCGAACAGGCCAGCCAACAAGGAGCCACCGAAGTGGTGCTGATGCACCCGTGGATGGAGGGAGCCTTGGCCACTATGGCAACCGACCGGGTTCCCCTGTCCAGCGCCCCGGTTAGCCTGTCGGCCGCATTGAATATTCTCCAGGCCACCTCTGCCGACTAAACCCGGCCCCCGTTCCTCTATAAGACCGGGGTCATGCCCCGGCCTGCTTAATTTCACTTCATTTACCCTTCTCTCCGGCACAACCCCGTATTTTCTGCCATGATTTTGCCTGTTAAATTAGCAGGCCTTATGCAGACTTCCGTTACTTCTGGAGAGCACCGATGCTGTTCACTTTTTTTAAAAACGTCATGTGGGCATTTTTTGCGCTGGTCATCGTTCAATCCAGCGCGCTAAGTTTCACTCTGGAAGTGACAGGCAATATCGAAAACACCACCGATCCGGCAAAAAAAAGTTATCTGTTTACCGATAAACAACTGTTAGCGATGCCGGTGAGCAGCATCACCACCTCAACCTCCTGGACGCCGCAAAGAAAGTTCGAAGGGGTTGCCGTGGCGGACATTTTGGCGCGTGTGGGGGCCAAGGGCAGCACTCTGACGTTTTACGCGCTGAATGATTATTACATCGACGTGCCGCTGTCCGACGTCGAGAAATACAATATGATTTTGGCTTACAAGATGGACGGCGAAATGCTGAAGATCAGAAACTTCGGCCCGCTGTTTTTGGTTTATCCCAGGGATGCCGCAGGGCCTGAGTTGAATTCCCCGCTCTACAACTCACGCTTTATCTGGCAAGTGGACAGGATTGTGATCAAATGAAGCTCACAGGGTTTAAAAGCAACAGCAGGCTGGCGATCCCGGCTATTTTTGCCGCACTGTTTTTGGTTGCCTCTACGGTGACGCTGTATTACTACAGCGCAACCCTGTCAAAGAAGGGGCTGTATGCTATCGCCGGCACCCAGGAGAATTACTCCTGGTCGATCGCCAAGTTCTCCATCAAGCTGGCCGAGTTTGATACGCTGGTCGAACAGCTGAAAAATGCGCCGCAGGTGGACGCCGAGGATCTGCGGCTTAAATTTGAAATCCTTTACTCTCGCTTTTACGTGCTGGAAACGGTGTCCGAATCCACCCAGCCACTGTACGCCGAACCGGGTTATCCCGAGGTGGTCACGCACATGCGCGAGAAAATGGATCAGATTGATCATTTGCTCAACAGCCCGAAGATTGATTTCTCGTTGATTTCGCAGGCCATGAGGCAGATTAAGCCCTATGCGATTGAGATGGCCAACCTGACCGATCACGCTGAAGTGAAGCAGCGCACCGCCGCCTACGAAGACTATATCGAAAAACGACACATCATTTTTTATGGTCTGGTGATCGTGATGTTCTCGGTGATCGCGCTGATCGCCATCACCCTGATTGTGCTGCGCCAGCAGCGCCTGACAATCCGGCAGCAGGCCAAAGCGATTGAGGCAGAGAAAGCCACTCGCACCAAAAACGCCTTCCTGGGGGGCCATTGGTCACGAACTGCGCACCTCGCTGCAAAGTATTATGTCTGCCATTGATGTGCTGGTGAATACCAAGGTGTCGGCCGAACATGCGGACACCTTCCAACGTCTGGAAACTGCTGCGCAGCAAATTGAAAGCCAGATGAAAGATCTGACCGATTACGCGCACCTGGACAGCGGAATGATGGAGCTGCGCATCGCCCCCTTCGACGTCCAGCGACTGGTCGAGGAAACGGCTAATGAAATCAATACGCTGAGTCAGAAAGATCAGGTGACGCTGTTGTGTGAAGTGGAGTGCGGTCATCTGCAGATACATTCCGATCCACTGCGCATCAGGCAAATTATCGTCAACCTGCTGACCAACGCGTTCAAATATACCGAAAGCGGCACCATCACGCTGTATAGCAGCCTGCGGCGCCAGCCTAACGGCAATGCATTGATTATTGAGGTCACGGATACCGGTATCGGTATCGAAAAGGAGATGCTCGACCAGATATTCCAGCCCTTCACCCAGCTCGATCAGTCGCATACCCGGCAGTATGGCGGCGTCGGCATGGGGCTGGCGATTGTACACGGACTGGTCACGCTGCTCGACGGCAGCATTACCGTCTACAGTGAGCCCAAAAAAGGCAGCACCTTCATCGTCAGTATTCCGGTTGAAGTCAGCAACGAAGAACGGCTCGACGAAATACCTCACCACCACCAGGGCCTGCTGCAAAAACAGCGGCATATTTTGGTGGTTGATGACAACAAATCGGTGAGTGACGCCTTCGCGGCGCTGCTGGACAAGCTCGGCTATCAACATGAACTGTGCAATTCGTCGGAACGGGCGCTGCAAAAGCTGCTCCGTCGCCCTTATGACGCATTACTGCTGGATCTGCAAATGCCCGGCATTGACGGTGCCGCGCTGGCTAAACAATTACGCAGCCAACGTGGCCCCAACCGTGGTATTCCGATCGTGGGCATTAGCGCTTACACCCCGGAACAACTGTCTGCCGAACAGCGGGCGCTGTTCGACAATTACCTGATGAAGCCGGTCAGGCTGGACGCGTTGTCTTCCGCACTGGCTTCACTGCTGGCCGCTAGAGATTAAAACAGCGCAACAGTGCGGCTTCAATCACATGGAGCCGTACTGGCTTTTCATAAGGGCCCAGTACGTCATAGTCGCGCATCGCCCTGGCGATTTCAGATTCGCGCTGATCGGTCCCTAACTGGCCGGTGAGAACCAGAACCGGCGCATCCGGGTTATCCGAGGCGCGGATGGCTGCAATACATTGATCTGCCGTTTCCTGACCAATCAACCAGTCGACCACATAACCATCGAACAGGCTCTGCTGCAACGCCAGGTTAAAACTGCTGACATCATAAAATGCCACCGCATGAAAACCGCGGCTGTTTAGGTATTTGGTCAGCTCATCGGCCGCCTGATGTGAATCATCAAGTACCGCAATGCTCAGGCGCTCATCTTCGACGGCGGCTGAGCGAAGCTCGATCAGCTCCACGCAAAAACGCTGCCCCAGCGGCGCATCATCCGCACGATAAAGACACCATTGCCCCGCCTGCTGCAACGCGACATATTCCGACGAACGTCCGCCAACCAGCTCATGGCCGATATAAGCCACACAACCCAGTTCCACACCCCCCACGTAAAAGATGGCATCTCGCACCATAGTTTGCGCAGAGATGACATTTTCAGGGCCGGTGTCCACGATCGCGGCGGGCGTTTCCCCTAATGCCGCAGCGACGTTGTTAATTTGCTCCAGAGTCCAGGGACTTTGCCCCTTCAGCTTACGATGCGCATGCGAAAAACTCAGATCCAGAATGCGGCTGAGCTCTTTGGCATGCTGACGCTTACCAATCCCATAATGTACAAACAGTTCCCTGACCCGGTTTGCTATCGACTGTGAATCGAATTTCTGGTGATTGTTATCCATTTTTTCCTTCGATTTTTTTTGCTGTTTTTTCAGTCGTTTTCATACTTGCCGTGCAAAAAAGCGATCCAAAACTGGTATATGGTACAATGTATAACCTAAACATTGCTTGACATACCACATTATATAGTCAAACATGGTATCAGAAGAGACACACAGCAACACCACAATAAAAATATAACAATAGTAAGATCGCATCACCAATAATCATAATGACACCAGGGAAAGCTCGTTTCAGTTACGACGTGAGAGAATGTATGCAATAGATCCTCGTCGTAATTTGGGCCGTAGCGCTAATCTGTTTTACCGCGTTTTGAACCGGGATCCGCAAGGGTCCCGTTTTTTTTGTCGTTTTTACCGCAAAGCGGCGTGATGCATCATACGTTTTCCCTCCGTCATCACCCCGTTAAAATCCAAAAAAATAGGGCCAGCAAGCTGGCCCAGTGTTCGCTAACAAAATTAAGATAGGGGGATCAGAACTTCCAGGTGAAACCGGCGTTGACGCTGTTGTCCTGGTAGTTTTGCGACAGCAACCCGCCGTAGCCCAGCGACAGCGTGGCGTTCTTGTTCACCGCCACTTCCGCACTGGCTTTCAGCACCGCGCCGTCACGCGAGGCCGACACGCTGTTCACCACAAACGGGGAATTACCCCCGTTGAAGCGCAGCCCGGTACCGCGATCCAAATCGCCGTATTGATGCTGCCAACCCAGTTCGCTGCGCAGCGCCACGCTGGTGGTTTTGCTCGCCTGCCACTCGGTATCCGCACGCAGCCCCAGCGTCGAGACGGTCGCGTCGGTGTGTTGCTTGTCGCCCTGCAGCGCCGCCGCCCCGCCGTCCTCCGAGATACCGTTGTTCTGGAAGTTGATGTACGCCAGGTTGGCGAACGGCTCCAGATTGACCCAGTCAGCCTTCACGCTGTAACCCGCCTCGGCGAACACCTGCTCGGTGCGCGCGCTGTATTTCGCGGTTTCGCGATCTGACTGCATGCCGTAATTGACCGAACGCGAGGTATCGAAGCGGTGCCAGGTGTAGCCACCACCGGCACGCAGCGCCAGTTCACCGAACTGTTTGCCGCCATACACTGCCAGGTGGTAGTTGTCGCTGTCGGCATTGGAGCCGTAGCCGCCATCCAGCGAGGTGCGGGTGTAACCGGTCGCCACCCCCAGCCGCCAGTCGTCCGCCAGCGCCGAGTCCAGCCCCACCAGCACGCCATAGGTCGATGCCTGATAGCCCGTCGCATTGGCGTCACCCGACGCATGGTCCCAGGCTCCCAGCAGCTGCGCCCAGGCACCGCCGTCGTCGTCCGCCTTGATGTCCGGCGAGGTTGCCAACCCTTCCGCCTGCCGCAGACGGCCGTTCAGCGCATCACGCAGATAACGGCTGTCGTTAACCTGCGCCGAGGCGATATCCGCGTGGACCTGCCCGGACAGCTGACGGAATGCCTGACGCGCTTCCCCTGTAGAGCCAGCATTGAGGATGCTTTCGTACACCGGGTTGCCCGCCGCCAGGGCATCCGCCGCTGCCGCTACCGCGCGCTCGTTCTGAGTGGCAGCCACGCTGGCAAAGGAGGTGTCGTTACGGCCAACGTTCAGCGTGACCTGATTAGGTTGATAGGTCAGCCCGGTGCCCAGGAACAGGTAGTTTGGAGCCACCGAATCAAACTGCCCGCTGATACCCTGCTGAGCGGTAAGAATGTTGTACTGCTGGCCCAGCAGGCTGCGGACTTCGCTTTGCGACAGCAGATTGGTGCTGTTCTCCAGCGAAACAGCGACTTCACCGCCACCGATCGTTACCGATCCGCTGCTTTGGATCCGATCGCTCTGGCCATTGGGCGCCACTTCCACCGCATAGCGGGAACCCGGCTCAAAACTGACGTTACGCGTCACGTTCAGCGTGCCGATCGAGTTGCCCGGTGCCACGGTACCGCCGCTGCGGGCGGTCAGTGACCCGACCGTGCCGGAACCACTCAGCACGCCGCTGTTTTGCACCGTGACGTCTGATGTGACCGAACCGTTAACCGCCAGCAGACCTGTATTTACCCAGGTCGGGCCGGAATAGGTATTGGTGCCGGTCAGTACCAGCGCCCCCTGGCCTTCCTTGGTCAGGCCACCATGGCCGTAGATGTCATTGGAATAGACCTCCACCGAACAGTGGTAGTCATCACAAATACGAGCCTGCAGCGTGCCTTGATCGATTTGCGCCCCGAAGCCGGGAATGTTGGCGACAAACTGTGACGAGCCATAAGCCACGCCTGTCGGATCTGGAATGCGGAACTCTTCAGGAATATCTTCGACGGTATAGAACATGCCCGGGCCGTTAATCGCCTTGCCCAGATTGATCATCCCCCAGCCGTACAGCGCATCGATCCCCGGTGCGCCCATATCGGTGGCGGTGGTCTTCAACACGTCGGCAATTTGCGCCGACGTCATGTACGGGAAACGCTGCAGTAACACGGCAACCGCGCCGGTCACGTGCGGCGTCGCCATTGAGGTCCCATTTTTATTGCCATAGTCCGAGACCAGTTGATTCGGATCGGAACCGTTGGCCACGGTACTGTAGATTTTACTGCCCGGTGACGAGACGCAGAAACTGGCGGTATAGCCGCAGCGTGAAGAGAAGCTGCTGATGGTATAAGGCACGCTGTTGGTGGAGGCATCATCCTGTGCGACGCTGGCAACCGACAGCCAGTTAGGCGCAATATCCGGCACAAAATAGGCCAGACCGCTGATCACGTCAGGTTGGTTGTAGTTGCCGTCGTTACCGGCGGCGAACAAGACCAAAATGTTTTTGCGTGCCGCATCGATCGCGCCCTGATACCCCGCTCCCGCCAGGCTGCCCAGCAGCGGTTTCACCTGATCAAACTGTTCCTGTGCGTCTTTCAGTTCGAAATGCAGCGCGTCTGGCTTTTTGCCATTATCCGATAAGAAATCGGGAATACTGACGCCCCAACTGTTATTGATAACCCGCACGCCATTGTTGATCATCGCCTGCCAACCGGCGTTGGTTACGCTACCATCCAGCCCGAGGAATTCGCCATAGGCCGGGCCATCATTGTCGTTATCAACGCTGATGACCTGTGAATCAAAGGCCACGCCATGCATACCGATGCCGTCACGATTGGCCCCGCTGATGCCGGCCACGTGTACGCCGTGGTTAACCAGCGTCACCCCATCGCCATTATAGAAATGGAAGGTGCCGTCGAAGTAAAAACGATCGCCGGCCTTAATCCCCTTCCGATGCGGATCGGTATAGGCGCGGTTCCCCTGGGTCACCACGTTCACCAGTTTGCCGTCACCGGCGAATTCAGGGTGTTTATTCACCGGGGTATCAAAGATGCCCACCTTTTGCCCTTTACCGGTATAACCCGCGGCATAGGCCTCGTCAGCGTGAATGGCCCCCAACCCCCAGTTGGCGTTGAATTCATTACTGCGCCAGCTTGCCGGATCGCCTGACTTACCGCCTTCCGTATAGGGCGCAGCCTGTACGCCACCGGCCGCCAACAGCGCGCACAGCAAGGCGTTCAGTTTCCATGTCGGCGTCAATGCCGGTTTATTCTTTCCTGTAGCTTGCTTCATTCCCTTATCCTTTTTGTTTTAGTCAAACCGCCCCCCGACGAGGCGGTTTGTCCCTCTGTTTTTTAAGATCAGAATTTCCAGGTGAAGCCAGCGTTGACGCTGTTGTCCTGGTAGTTTTGCGACAGTAACCCGCCGTAGCCCAGCGACAGCGTGGCGTTCTTGTTCACCGCCACTTCCGCACTGGCTTTCAGCACCGCACCGTCACGCGAGGCCGACACGCTGTTCACCACGAACGGGGAATTACCCCCGTTGAAGCGCAGCCCGGTGCCACGATCCAAATCGCCGTACTGATGCTGCCAGCCCAGTTCGCTGCGCAGCGCCACCGACGTGGTTTTTGCTCGCCTGCCACTCGGTATCCGCACGCAGCCCCAGCGTCGATACCGTGGCGTCGGTGTGCTGTTTGTCGCCGTGCAACGCCGCCGCGCCGCCGTCTTCCGAAATACCGTTATTCTGGAAGTTGATGTACGCCAGGTTGGCGAACGGCTCCAGATTCACCCAATCGGCCTTCACGCTGTAACCCGCTTCGGCAAACACCTGCTCGGGTGCGCGCACTGTATTTCGCGGTTTCGCGATCTGACTGCATGCCGTAATTGACCGAACGCGAGGTATCGAAGCGGTGCCAGGTGTAGCCACCACCGGCACGCAGCGCCAGTTCACCGAACTGTTTGCCGCCATACACTGCCAGGTGGTAGTTGTCGCTGTCGGCATTGGAGCCGTAGCCGCCATCCAGCGAGGTGCGGGTGTAACCGGTCGCCACCCCCAGCCGCCAGTCGTCCGCCAGCGCCGAGTCCAGCCCCACCAGCACGCCATAGGTCGATGCCTGATAGCCCGTCGCATTGGCGTCACCCGACGCATGGTCCCAGGCTCCCAGCAGCTGCGCCCAGGCACCGCCGTCGTCGTCCGCCTTGATGTCCGGCGAGGTTGCCAACCCTTCCGCCTGCCGCAGACGGCCGTTCAGCGCATCACGCAGGTAACGGCTGTCGTTAACCTGTGCCGAGGCAATATCCGTGTGGATCTGCCCGGACAGCTGACGGAATGCCTGCCGCGCTTCCCCTGTAGAGCCAGCATTGAGGATGCTCTCGTACACCGGGTTGCCTGCCGCCAGGGCATCCGCCGCTGCCGCTACCGCACGCTCGTTCTGGGTTGCTGCCACGCTGGCAAAACTGGTGTCGTTACGGCCAACGTTCAGCGTGACCTGATTGGGTTGATAGGTTAGTCCCGCGCCCAGGAAGGGAGAGAAAGTTGAAGTGGAAGCAAACTGCCCACTGATACCCTGCTGAGCGGTCAGAATATTGTACTGCTGGCCGAGCAGGCTGCGGACTTCGCTTTGCGACAGCAGATTGGTGCTGTTCTCCAGCGAAACAGCGACTTCACCGCCGCCGATCGTCGCCGATCCGCTGCTTTGGATCCGATCGCTCTGGCCATTGGGCGCCACTTCCACCGCATAGCGGGAACCCGGCTCGAAGCTTACGTTACGCGTCACGTTCAGCGTGCCGATCGAGTTGCCCGGTGCCACGGTACCGCCGCTGCGGGCGGTCAGTGAACCGACCGTGCCGGAACCGCCCAGCACGCCGGCGTTTTGCACCGTGACGTCGGAAGTCACCGAGCCGTTGATCGCCAGCAGGCCCTGATTGATCAGCGTCGGCCCCGCGTAGCTGTTGTTGCCGGTCAGCACCAGGGTGCCGATACCCTGTTTGGTCAGGCCGCCGTGACCGGAAATGTTGTTGCTCCAGACATCCAACCCGCAATGCGTATCGTCACACACGCGCTCGGTCGGTTTGCCCTTGTCCAGCACCGCACCGACGCCCGGCAGATTCACCACGAACTGCTCCGGGCCGTAAGCGCCGCTAACCCGAAACTCTTCAGGAATGTCCTGCTCGGTAACAAACATGCCCGGACCGTTAATCGCCTTGCCCAGATTGATCATCCCCCAGCCGTACAGCGCATCGATACCCGGTGCGCCCATATCGGTGGTGGTGGTCTTCAGCACCGAGGCAACCTGTGCGCCGGTCATGTACGGGAAGCGCTCCATCAGCACCGCAATGCTGCCGGCCACGTGTGGCGCCGCCATTGAGGTCCCGCTGTATTTGGCGTAACCGGTGGTCAGGTTATCTACGCTGTTGCCTTCAATGATTGAGCTGTAAACCTTGCTGCCCGGCGCGGCAACGCAGAAGCTGGCGGTATAGCCACAGCGGGAGGAGAAGGTGCTGATGCTGTAGTCGCCGGTGTTATTCGGATCCTGCAGACTGGCGACCGACAGCCAGTTAGGGGCTATCTCCGGCACGAAATAGGCCAGCCCGGCCATGGCGTCCGGGTTATTGAGGTTGTAATCGTTACCGGCGGCAAAAATGGTGACGATGCCGCTGCGTGCCGCATCGATCGCGCCCTGATAAGCGCCACCGGCTTTTGTGCCGAGGATCTGTTTGATTTGATCGAATTGCTTTTGCGCGTCGGCGAGCGTGAAGTGGGGATAGGCCGGATCCTTGCCGCCCTGATCAAACTTCTCAGTGATGCCAATACCCCAGCTGTTGTTGATAATGCGCGCGCCGCTGGCGATCAACGCATCCCAGCCGGCCTGGTACACCGCGCCATCGTTACCGAGAATGATGCCGTCTTCCGGCCCGGGGTCGCCGTTTTCCGCGCTGATGATTTGTGCGTTGAACGCCACGCCGTGCATCTCGCCACCATCGCGGTTGCCGGCAGCGATACCGCCCACATGGGTACCGTGTGAACCCAGGGTGCCGTCGGAATCCACGCTCGGCGTACCGTCATAGCGGAATACGTCGCCTTTTTTCACCGGAATGTAAGGGTCGGTGTATTCGCGGATGCCGGTCGTGACCAGATTGATCACTTTGCCCTGGTTGGCAAACTCCGGATGTTTGGCATACACCGGTTGATCGAAAATGCCGAGTTTTACGCCTTTCCCGCTATAACCGGCGGCGTAGGCCTGATCGGCGTGGATCGCTCCCAGGCCCCATTCGGCGTTGAATTCATTACTGCGCCAACTCGCAGGATCGCCCGGCTTACCGCTCCTCTACATAAGGTGCAGCCTGCGCTCCACCGATCGCCGCCAGACAAAAAAGCACAGCACTCCACTGTGCGCGATTAACACCAATTTCAGGCCAGCCGAAGGCCGCCTGAACAGGCTTGACTCCTCTACGTCTATTTTCCATCCCAGATACCGTCCATTGTTGTTTGCAAATGTCTTATTGATTTTTTTGTGTAACAGTTTCGTAACACCAAATAAATAAAGCACAACAATCTCAAGCGCGCCTAATGGGTCAATAGGCGAAATGGCCTAAACGGCAAACCTAAGGATCGAGAAAAAAGGGGAAAGGCATAAGGATCTTCGATGGCTATCACCAGCGAGAAGCGTGAATTTAGGGTGCTAAGGATAAAATATAATTCAATGAAAAATAGGGATAATAGAGACAAAAAAGGCCGCAGGGACATCTCCATACGGCCGGTAAAAAAATGCTTAAGACGCTCTTTTTATCAGTTTTAATTATAACTATTGCCAATACTCACTCAGTGAAATGTGCTGGTTTTCGCCGAGAATGACCGTAAAAATTGGACTATCATGCTAGCGGTTTTCTGCTGTTCATCGCATCTTCTTCAGCCTGGCGAATAATGGCTTTCGCCATCCATTGCGTCACATCCTGGATGCCACCGAGATCCAGTCCCCAAATATCTTTCAGTACCAGGAAAACTTCCGAACCATAGATCAGCGAGAAAGAATGAATCACCCGCTGTAACGCCTCGGGCGGTAGTTTATCCTGCAATGGTTCTACTGCCAGATTCAGCAGGCGTTTGCGGTTGCCGCGGACGAACTTTTCCCCCGGCGTCGCTTGCGCCCACTGCTGTAATGAAAGTTGTAACGCAGCGCGCAAAGCACCTTCATGTTGCTCCATCTGAGGGTAGGCGAAGGCGAGCAGTTGCTGAATCCGTGCCAACGCATCATCGTCATGCGGTCGCCATTCTAAAATAGGCCCGAGGCTTTCAGCCACGACAGCGGCGATCAGCTCGCTTTGAGTTGGGAAATAACGGTAAGCGGTAGCACGCGATACCTGCGCATGCGCAGCCAGCTCGGTAATAGAAGGAAAAACACCTTCGTCATATAACGCCATGGCACTGGTCAACAGTAAATGATGAGTTCTGGCCCGGGCAGAGGTCAGAGATTTTTCCTGTTTCATGGGAAAAGCAGTTATTAGCACGGCAACCTCATACTTCATCGCATCTCCCGCTCTCGGAACAGCATACGATAACCATCAAACCGACCGCATCCCGCTTTGTCGGCAGCATTAAAACGCTCAAAAATGAGACAGGTATCTCATTTCGTACTGAACTGGGCTTGCATAAATGATACGACCGTCTCATTATGTAGATATATTAATCATTTTAACTTAAACGACCAACACCAGGGTCCTACATAATTATTTAACGCTATAATTTAAAATAAAAAATTAGAAATTCGGCAGGAAAGAGCAATGTTTAATACTTCAAATTTTGTCTACATTGCTACCACAGCAGATACCAAAGGACAAGAGTTGGAGTATGTCCGCCAGATTATCGCCAACCTCGGTTTACCCACGGTTACCATTGATCTCTCTACCAGCAACCTGCCGGCGAACCCGGCAGCCGATATCTGCGCTGAGGAAGTTGCCGGCTACCATCCCGAAGGGGCCAGGGCCGTATTTTGCCCCAACCGCAGCCATGCCATTACCGCGATGGCACTCGCCTTCGAACGTTTTCTCCTGACACGCCACGATATCGCGGCCCTGCTTGGTTTGGGCGGCTCTGGCGGCACAGCCATTATCACCCCGGCGATGCAAAAATTACCCATCGGCCTGCCTAAATTGATGGTTTCAAGCATGGCTGCAGGCGACGTCTCGGCGTATGTCGGCAACAGCGATATCGCCATGCTGTATTCCGTCACGGATATAGCAGGCCTGAACCGTATATCGCGCCGTGTCCTGAGCAATGCAGCATGCCAGATTGCTGGAGCGGTACGTTTCGCCACCGCTTATGACATCGAGGAAAAACCGGCTGTCGGTCTGACAATGTTTGGCGTCACAACGCCTTGCATAAAAATGGTTGTTTCCGCGCTCGAACCTCAATGGGACTGCTTGGTATTCCACGCCACCGGCAGTGGCGGCAGAGCGTTGGAGAAACTGATCGATAGCCGTTTGCTGAGCGCAGCGCTGGATCTGACCACAACCGAAGTGGCCGATTATCTGTTCGGAGGGGTTCTTCCCTGCAATGAGGATCGCTTTAGTGCCATCGCCCGCACCGGCATCCCCTGCATACTATCCTGTGGTGCATTGGATATGATTAATTTTGGCTCTCCAGAAACGGTACCGGCGCGTTATGCCGAACGCCTGATCCACCAACATAACCCTCAGGTTACTTTGGTTCGCACTACCCCGCAGGAAAATGCCAGTATCGGGCGCTGGATAGGGGAAAAAATGAATGCTTGCAGCGGTGAGATACGATTTGTGATCCCGGGAGGGGGGGTATCCGCACTGGATGCTCCGGGACAGCCTTTTTGGGATCCACAGGCATTGGCCGCTTTTATGCAGGCGTTAGAAAGTACGCTTCGGCCAACTAACAAACGACGGCTGATAAAAACGGCTTATCATATTAACGATCCGCGTTTTGCACATATTGTTACCGAACAGTTTCAACATATTGCCAACCCTCGCCTCTTATCGAAGTGACTCGTTTTTGGTCAGAAAAAGCAAAAGGGCCAGAGATTAATCTGGCCCTTTTTATATTCACCACATGAATTTATTACTGTGAATTCGTCATTTTCGACTTCATGTTATTCATGTGCTCCATCATTTTTTGTTCGCGTTTCTGATAATTCTCATTGTATTGTTTTTTCTGCTCAGGGGTCAGCAGGTTATACATTTTATTTTCAGCCTTGGCGCGCTCCAGCATATGTTCGGACTGTGCTTTGCTGATGGCATCAATTTGGGTTTTCGCTTTGGCTTCATCGAAACTGTCGGAAGCGACCATACTATGCAGTGCCTGGCGTTCTTCTTTAGTACCTTCGCCGCGTTTCTGGTGCGATTCTTTCATAATATCGCGCATTTGCTGGCGCTGTTGCTCGGTCAGGTTCAGGCCGGCAAACGGGCCGCCTTTACCTTCACCTTTATGATGCATCATTTTCATGTTCATCGGGGCGGCGTCTGTAGTAGCCGGTGCTGCCGTGGTATCTGCAGCGAAAGCCATAGAAGCAGAACCCAGTGCCAGAGTTGAAGCGACAAATAAAGCGGTCAGTTTACGCATATTCATTTCCTTAAAATTATTCTTCATCAGGAGCGCTGTACGTGAACAGGCTCATCTTTCGTCGGAGATAATAATAGGCCGATAAATATATAGTAATGCGATTGTGTGTAAATTTATTAAAGCCCGAAACACTTTTGTCCATCAATAATGAATGAATTATGAAGATGGTGCGTATTATTTGGAAAGTTTGGTTTCCCAGAGCATAAAAAACACCACAACATGATGTCTTTTTCTATAGGATTATTCCCACCAGCGGCCCACTTTATTATAATGTAGCCCCCTCCGCTACAACCGCCCGGCAACAAAATGATCGCAGTGCGCGAAGCACCGGGATCGCATCAATCTCTCGAAATCCCCGGTTCTCACTTACACTTTAAAACGTGCGGCAATTTGACGATTACAGGGCAAAACTAATTATTGCTTATATAATAGTTTCATCCCCCGCCGGTGTAAAACCTGTTATATGATGGAGATACGTGCACTACGGCCACTCCCGGGCCAGAAACCTGCGGCTGCGCTCATCGCACAGACCTGGCTGTCGTGCCCTTTTGAGGAATCATCATGTTCGCAGACCAAGGCCCTATGCTTCTTAACGCTCACTTCGGCACCAACAGCCCTTATTGGCGATTGGCGTTTGACAGCAATGCGTTGGCGTTGTCGGCAGTCAAAGGTAAAACTCATATGGCCGTGGCGCTCAGCGCCATGCAGGCGGCTAAAATCCGTCGCCTGAGCGGCATTACCGCCAGCCTTGATATCACCATCACGCTCGGCGGCGAACCGATACATCTGCATCTGGTCGGGCGACGAGTCAACAATCTGGAATGGGCAGGCACCGCCTCCGCCTTCAGCGACACTCAATCGGTCGCCCGTGACCTGGTACACGGCCTATCCTTTGCCGAGCAGGTGGTGTCCGAAGCCAACTCCGTGATTGTGATTGTCGATCAACACGGCCGCATTCAGCGTTTCAACCGCCTGAGCGAAGAGTACACCGGCCTGCACGAACATGATGTTATTGGTAAAAACGTCTTTCAATTATTTATGAGCCCGGAGGAAGCCTCGGCATCACGGCGCAACATCGCCGGTTTTTTCCGTAATGGTTCCTCCTATGAGGTAGAACGCTGGATCAAAACGGTGAAAGGCGAGCGGCTGTTTTTGTTCCGCAACAAGTTCGTCCACAGCGGCAGCGGCAAAAATGAAGTTTTTTTGATTTGCTCCGGTACCGATATCACCGAAGAACGCCGCGCCCAGGAACGTCTGCGGGTGCTGGCCAATACCGACATCATTACCGGCCTGCCCAATCGCAATGCCATTCAGGACAAAATAACCCAGTCGATCGCCACTCGCGATGGCCACAGTGTTGGGCTGGTGTACCTCGATCTCGACAATTTTAAAAAGGTTAACGACGCCTACGGCCATATGTTCGGCGACCGTTTATTGGTAGAGGTGTCGCTGGCGGTGCTCGGCTGTCTGGATAACGACCAAACCCTGGCCCGGTTGGGGGGAGATGAATTCCTGGTGCTGGCCCAGCAGGCCGACCGCGAAATGCTGCAACGCCTGGCCCAGCGCATTATCGATCGGCTGAAAACGCCGTTCCGCATAGGGCTTATCGAAGTTTATACCGGCTGTTCTATTGGTATCGCACTGTGTCCCGAACACGGCAACGACCTCGACAGCCTGATCCGCAGTGCCGACACCGCCATGTATGTCGCTAAAGAGCACGGCAAACGGACCTATACCGTGTTCTCGCCGGAAATGAATAAACGCGTCGCGGAATACATGTGGCTGGACACCAACCTGCGTAAGGGATTGGAACAAAATCAACTGGTGGTGTATTACCAGCCAAAAATAGAGGCGCTCAGCGGCAGGGTATGTAGCGTGGAAGCGCTGGTACGCTGGGATTCCCCCGAGCGCGGCCTGATCCCGCCGCTGCAGTTTATCTCTTACGCGGAAGAGTCCGGTCTGATCGGCCCACTCGGCCGTTGGGTGCTGCAAACCGCCGCCAAACAGGCCGCTCAGTGGCAACGACAGGGGTTGCAACTGCGGGTCGCGGTCAATCTTTCCGCCCGCCAGTTAGTGGATGACTCTATCGTTGAAGATCTGGCCCAGGTGTTGCAGCACAATCAGTTGACCCCCTGCCTGCTGGATTTTGAACTCACGGAAAGCAGCCTGATTGAGGATGAGAAACGCGCTCGCGAAGTGATCACCCGGCTACGCGAGCTGGGCGCACAGGTTCATCTTGATGATTTTGGCACCGGCTACTCTTCGCTGGCGCAGCTGGCGCGTATTCCGCTGGATGCGATTAAACTGGATAAAAGCTTTGTGCGCGGAGTGAATGACAATCCGGTTTCACAATCGCTGGTGCGTGCCATCGTCGCGGCGGCCGAAGCGCTTAAATTCCGGGTGATCGCCGAAGGCGTGGAAACAGAAAGCGAAAATCGGTTCCTCGATGAAATCGGCGTGGATGAAAAACAGGGGTTCCTGTTTGCGCGGCCAATGCTCCCGGAACAGCTGGAGCATTGGCTGCAGTCTTATCGCCCGCCATCCTCCTCAGCGTGAGGCGGGCAGGGCAACATTAGCCGGCACGACGCAGGTTCAGGGTATGACGATCCTGCAGCATCACCAGACGTTCGATATAGGCGCGATCTTTCTCCTCAATAGTGAAGGCCGAATGCACCCAGTCTTCGGTAATGTCCATCAGTTCCGAACGCGTCAACTGCAACACCCGCTGACGGGCACGCAGCATGGCACGCATGCCGTTCAGTTTGGGTCGAATGGTATCGATAAAGGTACGGGTCGCTATATAAGCGTCGCCAGGCTGGAATAACTGATCGACCAGGCCACGGCTTTCAAACCATTCCGCGGTATGCGACTCGCCGCCCCAAATCAGCTCTTCCGCCAGGCGCATGTTTCCTTTACGCGCCACCAGCGAATAACCGCCCATGCCGGGGAACAGATTAAACGCAATCTCCGGGAAGCCCATGCGCGCATTGTTCTGCGCCAGAACGAAATGGTGCGCCAGCGCCGCTTCAAAGCCGCCGCCCAGTGCACTGCCCTCGACCATCGCGATGCTAACCGCTCCGGTATCAAATCCGCGAGCCGCCGCATGCACGCAATCAATGCAGGCCCGTGCGTAAGCCATCATCGCCTCACGTTTGCGATTTTTAATCGCCTCGGCGAAGAACTGCAAATCGCCACCCACGTTGAACATATTGGGCACCAACGAGCCAGTGACCCAAAAATCAAACTGCAATGATGATTCTTTGGCTGCCTGCGCCAACGTCATGATGTCTTCAATTAACGCCTGATTAAAACACGGGCGCGGTTCCGCACGCAGCAGCATCCACATGATGTGTCGCCCTTCTTCATAGTAAGCGGAAATCTGTGTCAAATTGCCCGCTTCGGTAAACGGACGACAGGTGGGGTGATTAAGTAATTTCATATGACCTTCCATTTTATCCAGTGATAACAGGTGAAACCGTTCCAGCCCCTACGGCTGCAGTCACGCGGCGGCTGGTAAACCGCAGCGCCACATCATGAGTAAACGCTTTCTTGGTGATGAAACAGATAAAAATTGGAGGTCGATGAACGAAAAAAACCCCGCTGGCACGGGGCTGACATAAGAATTTTACCTATCGGCAGGCCGTAACATTTCACCCGGTGAACGAACGCGTTAAGCTCACAAATTAGCCGGTTGCCCCACCCGGCGGCCAAATCAGCGCGCCTTTTGGCTATAATCAAGGCTGAGAGAGCCTATTTATCGTTAAGGAAATCGTGACGTAATGCCTACAGGATCAGATAAAGACCCCCGACAGCCCAACAGTGAAGCGCCGCAAAAGCCGCTGATCGCCATCAAAACCGGCCACCAGACTATTGACCGCCGCATCTCCGGTTTTTCACGCCTGGTCGAACGCATCAAGGCCTGGCCAAGCATCGCTCACCTGCTGCGCGCCACCGAGCGCTTTAACGATCGTCTGGGCAGCCAGTTCGGCGCCGCTATCACCTATTTCTCGTTTCTTTCGCTGATCCCGATTCTGATGGTGTCATTTGCCGCCGTCGGCTTTGTGCTGGCATCCAATCCTGACCTGCTGACTGAGCTGATTAATAAGATTGTCGGCAGCATCAGTGACCCTACGCTGGCCAGCACGCTGAAAAACACCGTCAATACGGCGATTCAGCAACGCACCACCGTGGGGCTGACCGGTCTGGCACTGGCGCTGTATTCAGGCATCAGTTGGATGGGTAACCTGCGTGAGGCGATCCGCGCGCAGTCGCGTGACGTATGGGAACGTAATCCGCAAGATCAGGAAAAAATCTACTTCAAATACACCCGCGACTTTATTTCGCTGAGTGGATTGGTGGTGGCGCTGATTATCACCCTGACGCTGACCTCCATCGCCGGTTCGGCACAGGCGGCCATTGTCCGTGCACTGGGCCTGGAGGGCATCGAGTGGCTGCGGCCGGCGATGACGCTGATTGCTCTGTCAATCTCCATCTTCGCCAACTATCTGCTGTTCCTGTGGATATTCTGGATGCTGCCGCGACATAAGCCGAAGAAGAAGGCGCTGCTGCGTGGCACGCTGCTTGCCGCCATTGGCTTCGAAGTGATTAAGTTTGTGATGACCATGACGCTGCCACAGGTGGCTAAATCGCCGTCCGGTGCCGCCTTTGGTTCGGTAATCGGGTTGATGGCGTTTTTCTATTTCTTTGCCCGACTGACGCTTTTTTGCGCCGCCTGGATCGCCACCGCGCAGTATAAAGAAGACAAAACTCTGCCAGCCTCCGAGCAACCTGCCCCCTAAAGCAATGCAATCATACCGGCCACTCTCTGGTGGCTGGTTTTTTATTCCGATATTTAGCCCAAAACCCAGCACATAAAACCAAAATATCAATACCACACCTACAAAATCCAGCATAACAAACTACCCGATAACTTTTCTTTGCGCCTTTTACAGATGTTAAGTCTGCAAATCATTCATTTGGCAACGTTAAAAACCACGCAGAAACACGCCAATGAAACATTAAGCTTTTTAACCGGTTAATTGCGGCATTGTACAAAGTTTCACCATTGAAAAGGCATTTTGCTATGACTAAGATGGATTTTTACCAATCCAAAATATAAGAAAAATTATGCAAGCCTCCATCGCACCAACTCTGGACGCCGACGACGCGCCAACACCAGTCAACTCACGCGGAAAAGTGATTGTCGCCTCGCTGGTCGGGACCGCCATCGAGTTTTTCGATTTCTATATTTACGCCACCGCGGCGGTGATCGTATTCCCGCATATCTTCTTCCCGCAGGGCGATCCCACCACCGCGACGCTACAGTCGTTGGCCACCTTTGCCGTCGCCTTTGTGGCGCGTCCGATTGGCTCGGCGCTGTTCGGCCACTTTGGCGATCGCGTGGGGCGCAAGGTAACGCTGGTCGCGTCGCTGCTCACCATGGGGATTTCCACCGTGCTGATCGGCCTGCTGCCAAGCTACGAAACCATCGGCATCTTCGCCCCTATCCTGCTGGCGCTGGCGCGATTCGGTCAGGGCCTGGGGCTGGGGGGTGAATGGGGCGGAGCCGCCTTGCTGGCAACCGAGAACGCCCCTCCCAAGAAGCGGGCGCTGTATGGCTCGTTCCCACAGCTGGGCGCGCCTATCGGTTTCTTCTTCGCTAACGGCACCTTCCTGCTGCTCTCCTGGCTGCTGACTGACCAACAATTTATGGAATGGGGCTGGCGCGTGCCGTTTATCCTGTCCGCCGCCCTGGTGCTGATCGGCCTGTACGTGCGCGTGTCGCTGCATGAAACTCCGGTATTCGCCAAGGTGGCCAAAGCCGGCAAACAGGTGAAAATCCCGCTCGGTACCCTGCTGAGCAAGCATTTGAAGGCGACCATCCTCGGCACCTTTATCATGCTGGCGACCTATACCCTGTTCTACCTGATGACGGTTTACTCAATGACCTACGGCACCACGGCGCAGCCGCTGGGGCTGGGCTACTCACGCAACAGTTTCCTGTGGATGCTGATGGTGGCGGTGATTGGTTTTGGTGTGATGGTGCCGATTGCCGGCCTGCTGGCCGATGCCTTTGGTCGCCGCAAGACCATGATCGTCATCACTCTGCTGATGATCGCCTTCGCCTTCCTGTTCCCAAGCATGCTGGGCTCCGGTAACCAGGCGCTGGTGATGGGCTTCCTGCTGTGTGGTCTGAGCATCATGGGCCTGACCTTCGGCCCGATGGGCGCGCTGCTGCCAGAGCTGTTCCCGACCGAAGTGCGTTATACCGGGGCCTCGTTCTCGTACAACGTGGCGTCGATCCTCGGGGCGGCAGTGGCACCTTATATCGCTACCTGGCTGGCAACCCACTACGGCCTGTTCTACGTCGGTCTGTATCTGGCATCCATGGCCTGTCTTACGCTGATAGCCCTGTTGCTGATGAAAGAAACCCGCGACCAGTCGCTGTAACCCTGCTTATGCGGCCCCTGCCTGCGGGGCCGCACTCCCCGCGTTGTCTCCTGTCATAAAATCAGACTATGCTGAATGCTTCTCCTTTTACGGAAATGGAAATCAATCATGTCTTTGCGCCGCAGGCTGTTTTTGTACGTTGCGCCGTTGCTAATGGCCGCCATTGTCATTGCTGGTGCGCTCTGGATATGGGTGAAGCCACCCCAGTCGAGCGCGCTGTGGCGCATCGTCAGCCAACAGTGTCTGCCCAACCAACAGGCAAACAACAACCCGGCGCCCTGTGCGCAGGTGGACCCTCAGGCCGGTTTTGTGGTGTTTAAGGACCGTAACGGGCCACTGCAATATCTGTTGATGCCAAGCGCTAAAATTACCGGCATTGAAAGCCCAGAAGTACTGGCTGCCACGACCCCAAACTTCTTTGAGCAAGCCTGGCAGGCACGGCACTTTATGGCCGATAAGTACGGCAAGGCGATCGACGACGCCGATATTTCGCTGGCGATTAATTCGGCCTATGGCCGCACTCAGAACCAGTTGCACATTCATATCTCGTGCCTGCTGCCTGCGGTAAAAACGCAGTTGGCGCAGTATGCGGCAGATTACAGCCAGCGGTGGGAACCGTTGCCTGGCGGCCTGCTGGGCCATGACTATCTGGTGCGCCGGGTGACGCCTGAAGAGTTGCACAAACAGGGTGCTTTCCGCCTGCTGGCAGATGAGGTAGCACGCTCAAAGGGGCGCATGGGGAGCTTTGGCCTGGCGATGACCGCACTGCCGGGCGGCGATTTTCTGTTGCTGGCCACCGAGCGCAGCCTGCTGCCGTTTACGCTGGCTTCGTCAGAAGAGATCCAGGATCACGACTGCCGGGTTCTGCAGTAAGCCTGGCCCGCAGTGCGGGCCGTTAGCGATCATTTTTTCTGCTTCATCTGCTGAAGGATTTTCCCGCACTGGTTTTCTTCACCGCCTTCGCTGGGCGAAACCAATGCCAGCAGGGCCGCTGCCGGCGTCAGCACCACGCCCAGTGCCACCGCCGCCGCACCACGAGCAATCAGCGGGCCGGCCTTCACACCGGCATCCGGGTGCGCGAAGGTGCCTTTCACGTACAGCGGTGAACGCAGCGTCAGCACCCGCATGCCCTTGCTTTCCGGATCGATGGACAAGTCCAGCCGCTCGGTGGCGAAGTTGGTATTGCCGCTGATGTTGATAATCGCGTTCTCGGTGTCGAACACAAACAGCCGAGGTGCCGCCACGCCGTCGCGGATACCAACATCCGCCGCCGCGCAGTTTATCCCCACGACGTCGTCACCAAATAATTGCGCCACCAGATAGTTGCCGACGTTCAATCCGAGAATTTCCATCAGGCTGCGGCTAATCACCCCGTTGTTAATCACCATACGCAAATCGCCGCTGCTGGTCGCCAGCAAATCGGCCACCGAATTGCCGCTGCCGGTCAGTTTGGCATCGCCGTTCAATTGCCCCAGGCTACGCTTCATCGAGCCTACATCCGGCAGCAACTGCTTGAGCTGGAATTTACGCGCATGCAAATCAGCCCGACCCTGCATCGGATTTTTGCTGCCATCGAGCCGGACGGTCGAATTGAGGTTACCGCCCGCCACGCCGAACCGCAGCGGATCCATCACAATGACGCCGTTATCCAATTGCAGATGGGTATAGAGATCGCTCAACGGCAGCGAACTGCCGTGTTCAATGCGTTTGGCGGTGAATTTGACGTCCGCATTCATCACCTTCCAGCTTTTGGTATCAAACTTTTCTACCGGTAGCACTTTACCGGCCGGCTGGCGACTCTTCTCACCGCGACCGGCTTTTTGCGTATTGGAGTCGGCACCAATCAGCGGTGCCAGATCGGCAAAACGCAGCTGTTTCGACAACACTTCCCCGCTCAGCGTAGGCCGGGGTTTTCCGGCGACATATTTCAAATCGCCGTGGATATCGCTGTCGCCAATTTTGCCATCGAATGTCTGGTACTGGAACACCGCGCCGCCTTTCTCGTGCAGTCGGGCAGTCAGGTGACCATCGGTGGAGTATGGTGGAGTATTCGGCAGCAACACGCCGGTAAGGGCATACAGGTTACCCAGGCTGTCGCCGGAGAATTTAAGCCGCAGATCCAACCCGCCAAGGTTCATCGGGTCGGACAACGTCCCCGCCACCACCACCCGAGTGGAACCGGAGCGTACGTCGGCCTGCAGCGGGAATGGCACCTCGGCATTCTGCAACGACAGCATGCCGCCAATCTTGCCACTGCCCGATAACGGCTCGCCGTTGTATTTGCCTTTCACCTTCCAGCCGAAAATATAGTTTTGGGGGATCGTCGTGCCGGCATCTTTTTTGCCGGTGACTTCACTAAATGGCAAAGGCTTGCCGAGTGGATCAATTTCCGCGCGAAAATCGGCCTTCAGCGTGGCGTCCTTAAAAGCAATCTGGCCGCGATCGAAGACGATGTCATGAATATTCACCGACCAGGCAGACGGCGGCTGGTTAGGGTCACCGGCCAGGTTGAAGGTCCAGTTATTCTCACCGTTGGCCAACCGCTGCAAGCTGGCGTTCGGCTGCTTCAGCCAGATACGCGGGATCAACAGTTGTTTGCCCAGCAGTGCCAGAGGCGAAATGCTGGCTTCGACGCGCTGTAACTGCACCATGCTGTCGCCAGAGATATTTTTCGGGTTACCCAGTACCACATCTTCGGCATGAATTCGCGGCCAGGGCACCCAGGCACGCCAGCCACCTATATCTTTATCATCGCGTGACCAGTCCACCCCCAAATCGCCACGGATGGCGAACGGACGATGCAACTCGGCCGACACCTTGTCATTGATGGTCGGTTTGAGGCGGTTCCAGTCGAAGGTCAGCACAAAGACCACCAACGCGGCGATGATCAGCAGCACAATGCCGCCAACCCAAGTGAACGCTTTTCCTGTTCTTGTCATAACGGCTCCCTGAACGCGATAGCTTACCCATAAATTGATAAGTGGCTTTACCAAGCCTAGCCGAGGATAGGCAAGAGTTCACGCTTTAGAGGGAGACGGGGCTCAGGCGGCAGGCATGGAAAATCGCGTAGGCAAGGTTTGCAGGGTGTCGAAATGGGCCGGGCGAGAAAGAAAGTAACCCTGAGCAGCCAGCGCGCCGGAGCGCTGTACCAGCAACCATTCCTGCTCGGTCTCCACCCCTTCGACGATCACCCCTTCGCTATGCTGGTTCATCATTTTGATCAGGGTGACAAGTAACTGGACACCATCTTCCGTTTGCTTGAGCAAGGTGAATAGCTCACGCGCAACCTTGATGTATTGGTAACGCCAGGTGCTGACGGCAGAGAAATTCGCCAGGCCGCTACCGAAGTCATCCAGCCACAGCCGATCTGCACCGGCAATCTGCTGCAACGGGCCGTTTAATGCCATCCCGGCGTGCTCCACCAGCTCAAAGCGCAGATAAGGCATGCCGGCAATCTGACGTTGCAACGCGCCGTGCTGCTGCAATGCCTGCAAGGCAATACCGTCGATATTGACCGACACCATCAACCCGTGGCGGGTCAGCAGCGGCTGCCAGTACTGCAGCAGTTCCAGCTGTTCCTGAATGATCTGCAGGCGCTTGCGGACGTCGAGGGCGGCGAAATAGTGCTCCGGGGATAGTCGTTTGTCCGGCGCGGACGGATGAGATACCGCGGTTAGCAGTTCAAGCGCCAGTAAAGCGCCACAGGTGCGGTAGATCGGCTGGAAGGTGTACTGACGGCGGCATTGACGCCAATAATGCTGCGCTTTGATATGCGTGCATACGGCGAGGAGTGGCGCCAGCAGACCCGAAGTCATCTTGGTTGTCATTGGTACTATTGCCATCGAAGGGAAATGAAAACGCTCAGGCTTGCATGATTGCCTCCCTGATTTATCGGCAGCGGGCGATAAAACTTTAAGCGGCGACGAAAGCCTTCTACATTGAATACTGGTATTAAAACCCAAGGAAAATACATGCCCTACGTAAATATCAAAATTACCCGCGAAGGCGCGACGCCGGAGCAAAAGAAACAGCTGATCGCCGGGGTGACCCAACTGCTGGTAGATACGCTGGGCAAGAACCCGGCTACCACCGTGGTGGTCATTGACGAAGTAGAAACCGACAACTGGGGTATTGGTGGCCAAAGCGTCACCGACCTGCGCGCCGCCGCTAAATAACGGCCGCAGGTTGGCTACGCATCGGGAAACTTTTTAGTTTCCCGATCGCCGTCATAAATAAATTAAAACGTTGTTTTATTTTTATTGACTCCCCCATCCCTTGCATTGAGACTGGCTGTATTTCGCATCAATTCATCTTCTTCTTTCAGCCAGGGCTCGTTGACTATGACCACCCAAAATCTTGCCGTGATCGGCGAATGCATGATTGAACTGTCGCAGAAAGGCGCGGATCTGAGCCGCGGTTTTGGCGGCGATACGTTAAACACCGCCGTCTACATTGCCCGCCAGGTGGCGGAAAGCACGCTGCAGGTGCATTACGTGACCGCACTCGGCACCGACAGTTTCAGCCAGGAAATGCTGCAGGCGTGGCAGCAGGAAAAGGTCAACACCAGCCTGATACAACGGCTGGAGAACAAGCTGCCGGGGCTGTACGTGATTGAAACCGATGCCACCGGCGAACGCACCTTCTATTACTGGCGCAACGACGCTGCCGCTCGCTACTGGCTGGCTGGCCCACAGGCGGAGAATTTGTGCGAACAACTGGCCCAATTCGATTATCTGTACCTCAGCGGCATCAGCGTGGCGATCCTCGATTCGGCCAGCCGCAGCAAGCTGCTGGCATTGCTAAGACAGTGTCGCGCTAACGGCGGCAAGGTGATTTTCGATAACAACTATCGGCCGCGCCTGTGGCAAAGCCGGGAAGAAACCCAGCAGGTTTACCGCGAAGTGCTGGCCTGCACCGACATTGCCTTCCTGACCCTGGATGACGAAGATCTGCTATGGGGCAAACTGCCGCTGGAACAGGTGGTGCAGCGCACTCAGCAGCTCGGGGTAACGGAGATAGTGATTAAACGCGGCGCGGATAGCTGCCTGGTGTTCAGCGCCGAAGGCAGCGAATTTGAGATCCCGGCAGTGCGCCTGCCAAAAGAAAAGGTGGTGGATACCACTGCGGCAGGCGATTCCTTCAGCGCCGGTTATTTGGCAGTGCGTTTAACCGGTGGTGATGCCGTGCAGGCGGCGCAGCGCGGTCATCTGACCGCCAGCACGGTAATCCAGCACCACGGAGCCATTATTCCACTTGCTGCTATGCCGCAATAATTCCGGCCCTGTAGAAATGCGCAAGGCCAGCAACAACGCTGGCCTTTTTATTGGACTCGAAAACCAATCTTAATACCCTATGGATTTCAAGTTGTAGCTAGGCGCCAAGCTATCTCATCCCCAGGAGCTTACTTTAGTAAGTAACTGGGGTGTGATAGTGCAGGTAACAACGCTACAGCTTGAAAGACTCCGGGTATTTAGCCTGCTACCGCGATGCGTTTCATATCGGTCATATACCCGCGCAGCTTGCGGCCAACGGATTCGATCGGGTGATTACGTACCGCTTCGTTCACGTCACGCAGTTGCGCGTTGTCTACCGAAGTACCGGCCACGGATTTGCCCAGGTCACCCGCCTGCAGGGTGGTCATGAACTCTTTCAGCAGCGGCACTGCCGCGTTGGCGAACAGGTAGTTGCCGTATTCTGCGGTATCAGAGATAACCACGTTCATTTCGTACAGACGCTTACGCGCAATGGTGTTGGCGATCAGCGGCAGCTCGTGCAGTGATTCGTAGTAAGCGGATTCTTCGATGATACCCGCGTCAACCATGGTTTCGAATGCCAGCTCAACACCGGCTTTCACCATGGCTACCATCAACACGCCATGGTCAAAGTATTCCTGCTCGCTGATTTTACCTTCGAACTGTGGCGCATTTTCGAACGCCGATTTGCCGGTCTCTTCACGCCAGTTCAGCAGTTTCACGTCGTCTTCTGCCCAGTCAGCCATCATGCCACCGGAGAAAGCGCCGGAGATGATGTCGTCCATGTGTTTCTGGAACAGCGGTGCCATGATCTCTTTCAGTTGCTCAGACAGCGCATAGGCACGCAGTTTGGCCGGGTTGGACAGGCGATCCATCATCAGGGTGATGCCACCCTGCTTCAGCGCTTCGGTGATGGTTTCCCAGCCGAACTGGATCAGTTTTTCTGCATAAGCCGGGTCAGTTCCTTCAGCAACCAGTTTGTCGAAGCACAGCAGCGAACCCGCCTGCAGCATGCCGCACAGAATGGTCTGCTCGCCCATCAGGTCTGATTTCACTTCGGCAACGAAGGAAGATTCCAGTACGCCCGCACGGTGGCCGCCGGTCGCCGCTGCCCAGGCCTTGGCAATCGCCATGCCTTCGCCTTTCGGATCGTTTTCCGGGTGAACCGCAATCAGAGTCGGCACGCCGAAACCACGTTTGTATTCTTCACGCACTTCGGTGCCCGGACATTTTGGCGCTACCATCACTACGGTGATGTCTTTACGCACCTGCTCGCCCACTTCTACGATGTTGAAACCGTGGGAGTAGCCCAGCGCCGCACCGTCTTTCATCAGCGGCTGTACGGCACGAACGACCGAGGTATGCTGCTTGTCCGGCGTCAGGTTAACCACCAGGTCTGCCTGTGGGATCAAATCTTCGTAGGTCCCTACCTTGAAGCCGTTTTCGGTCGCTTTACGCCATGAAGGACGTTTTTCGTCGATGGCTTCCTTACGCAGGGCATAGGCCACGTCCAGGCCAGAGTCACGCATGTTCAGGCCCTGGTTCAGCCCCTGCGCGCCACAGCCGACAATCACCACTTTTTTGCCTTTCAGGTAGCCGGCTTCATCAGCAAATTCTTCACGTGCCATAAAGCGACACTTGCCCAATTGCGCCAACTGCTGACGCAGGTTCAAGGTGTTGAAATAGTTAGCCATGGTGGTGCTCCAGTTAGATGTTGTGTCGACTATGGGTATCGATGTTATTTTCATTCCCCGCCCTGTCTGTGCGGAGATTCGTTAAACTCAATGTATAACAGGAAACGCGTTGCTTAAATTGATATATTACGAATGTGACATTGCAATTTATGCAACACTCTTGCTGCGAGCGTACTGATATGGATTTGCGTGATTTAAAGCTATTCCTCCATCTGGCTGAAAGCCATCACTTTGGCCGCACCGCCAAGGCGATGCACGTCAGTCCTTCGACGCTGTCCCGCCAGATCCAACGGCTGGAAGAGATCCTCGGGCAGCCGCTGTTTTTGCGCGATAACCGCACCGTGCAGCTCACCGATGCCGGTGAACAGTTAAAAGATTTTGCCCAGCAGACGCTGCTGCAGTACCAGCAACTGAAGCATTCTCTGGGCCAACATGGCCCTTCGCTAAGCGGCGAATTACGGCTGTTTTGCTCGGTTACCGCCGCCTACAGCCACCTGCCGCCGATCCTCGATCGCTTCCGCGCACAGCATCCACTGGTAGAAATAAAACTGACCACCGGTGACGCCGCCGATGCGGTCGACAAAGTGCAGTCCAACGAAGCCGATCTCGGCATTGCCGGGCGGCCCGAAACCCTGCCCACCAGCGTGGCGTTCACTAAAATCGGTGAGATCCCGCTGGTGCTGATTGCTCCGGCGCTGCCCTGCGCGGTACGCAGCCAGGCGTTTGCCGAACAGCCCGACTGGGCCAATATTCCGTTTATCCTGCCGGAGCACGGCCCGTCGCGAAAACGCATCGAGCTGTGGTTCCGTCGCCAGCGCATCGCCAACCCGCTGATTTACGCCACCGTTGGCGGCCACGAGGCCATCGTTTCGATGGTGGCGCTGGGCTGCGGCATCGCGCTGATCCCCGGCGTGGTGGTGGAAAACAGCCCGGAGCCGGTGCGTAATCGCATCTCGCAACTGGAGAATATTTCCATGGTCGAGCCGTTCGAGCTGGGGGTCTGCGTGCAGAAAAAACGCCTCAGCGATCCGCTGATCGACGCTTTCTGGCGCTTACTTTCATAAATCCGCTGGATCGACTTGCTTCATCGCCTCTACCTGCATCAGCCAGTGATAGAGCGGTTCCAGTTGCAGAAAGCCTTGCGCCAGAGTCTGCACCAACCCGGCGTTGAACAACTTTTCCACCTGACTGTCGGTCGCCATCACCGCAAAGGATTTGCGGTTGTACCAGGTGGCAATTTCTGGCGCCTGCTCTTTCACTAACGGCCGCTTGTAGCTTTCACCCACCAGCTCGAACGGTGGCCGGCAGCAGGCCGCGATCTCCAAAAAGGGCTGCGGTCGGCGTTGCAGCGTATGGCGAAACAGATCCATGGTCGGTTTGTTGGCGCTGTAATAACCCAGCCCGTAACGCAACATGTCCGGCCCCAGTTCGAAGAAGTAGACCGGCGCGTCCTTCCAGTCTTTGCTTGGCCGTTTGAACGTCAGCCACATGCGGCTGCGGTAGCGCGATTTGTCGTGGGAAAAACGCGTGTCGCGATGTATGCGTGACAGCGTTTTGCCGATCGCCGGCCGGGTCTCGAACAGGGGATCGATCGCCAACATCGCCGGGCTCAGTTCGGCTACCAACGTACGGAATGGCGTTAATAGTTCACGATCGTAAACGTCACGGTTGGCCTCAAACCATTCCTTGTCGTTCTCAATGCGCACCTGCTGAAGAAAATTCAGGCCCTGCTGGCTAAAACCATTAAATTGCTGCGTCATGTTCCTTCCCGTAACAAGCTTTCTAGCGGGGGTTATGCATGGCTTCCATCTGCCAACGGCGCTTTAGAAAAACGCGCCGGCGCGTCCTGAAATAGGCAACATACAGATAAAACACCGCCCGGTTACTGAAAATAATCCCGCCAATGCAGGCACACAGCAACATCAGGCCATTGGCAATGCCGGTGATGTTTGCTGCCCAGGCCGCTACTGCACCGACCAAAAGCGCGGCCAGCATGCCAAGATAATATTTCAGCAATACTACCCCTGTGTTTTTACCCTGAACCAGGTGAAACAGGACAAGCGTCATCCACACGGCCATGATGGCGCCGCTGCCTAATAATGTGGCAGCAGAGGCACTGCCGGTTACCGCAAGGGCTATATCGGCCAATAGCCCCATGGTTCCCGCCAACCCCAGCGTAAGACAAATTAGCAGCAACATGACATTAGCCACGCCCGGCGGCGACAAACGCTGCCCCGGCGTCAAAAAATGTTGCTCAAGCTGCGCATCCACGCCGGCATATACCGCCGGATCCCGCCGCAGGATTTGCTGTTCCATTTCTCGCCCTTGAGATATCAGGCGGTTAATCATCCAGTCCGACATTACCTCACCATCTGCGGTAATTTTTGCATGATCCCAACAAAATATTGCCCCGTTTCCTTCACATTAGCAGGCGAGGACAAAGTGCCGCTGATACCGCTGCCCACAAAGGCCATCGAGTTATTCAGCGCCGACCGTAATTGCTGTCGAAGTCCGTTCTGAAGAGCTTGCGTTGGATAGCGCTTCGGGTATAAGCCCGCATTAACCATCTGTTTTAACACTTGATTGGAAATACCCGGATTCTCCGCCCTGATGATGCTCTCAGTGAGCCTTTTCCTTTCACTTCGTGGCATGCTTTTTAGCCACTCCGTCGCCTTACGCGATGAAACTCTTCGCATGGCACGATAAGTCATGGCCGCTTCTTTCAATGCTGCCCCGGCGCTAGCCAAAGAGATCACATCCAGAATGGTGCTGGTGGCGACATACCATTGCTCTGAATCTAACTGCGCAAGCTCATCGCCTTTCCCATCATAAAGCTTATTCACGCGATACAAGCCATTACCGCACTGTAAGGCACTGGCAGCCATGCCGGCATAGCCTAAATAGGCGATGGCCGAACTGGTGCCACCGGTAAAGGGTACCGCAACACTCCCCGACGCCAGTAAAAAAACGGAGACCAGCAGTGTGCCGCAAGATAGCGCTGCCGAAGCCAGTTCTTTGCCGACGTTCGGTTTGGTCAAAGCCTCAGACAGGGTATTGGTCGCCGCGGTACGTGAAGTATGCGCAACGGTTTTGGTGATCACCACGTGGGTGACCTGTGAGGACGTTGAGTAACCGGTATGTTTGGTCGGCCTGACCAAATACGAATTTTGGCCGTCAGAAAAAATAATCCCCACCCCATGAAAAGCGATACTGCAATCCAGGGAGTCTTGCAGGGCTTGTAAATCAATATCCCGATACATTGCCTGCACATTGCCGTTACCGAGCATTCGTGCGAACTCGGCGCTGGTTAATTGATCTTCGGGAGAACCAAATGGCGAAGAAAAAGCCGTTGTCATTGTCGCGCATCCCTATACGTCAAAAGTCTTGGCAGTATAAAAATGCACAACAAAATCACAACAACGCAACCTATAAACTGGCTTATAGGTCACGATTACTTATGTATTTCTTATCAACCCTGCAAAAAGAAGCGGAACGCCGGGTTGTCGGTTTCATCGTGGCAGTCATAGCCCAGCGCCTGCAGGTGCTGCTCAAACTCGGGTTCGGTCTGCGACAGTTCAAAACCGGCCAGCACGCGGCCAAAATCGGTGCCGTGGCTGCGGTAATGGAACAGTGAAATATTCCAATGGGTGCCCAACGTCTGCAAGAACTTCAGCAGTGCGCCCGGTGACTCCGGGAATTCGAAGCTGTACAGACGCTCGCGCAACGGCTTCGAAGGACGCCCCCCCACCATATAACGCACGTGCAGCTTGGCCATTTCATCGTCGGACAGATCCACCACCTGATAACCATCGGCCTGCAGTTCATCGATGATTTCCAGACGTTCGGCATGGCCGCGCGTCAGGCGGACACCGACGAAAATACAGGCGTTATCGGCATCGGCGTAACGGTAGTTGAACTCGGTGACCGAGCGCCCGCCCAGCAGTTGGCAAAACTTCAGGAAGCTGCCTTTCTGCTCAGGAATGGTGACCGCCAACAGGGCTTCGCGTTGTTCGCCCAGTTCGCAGCGTTCCGACACATAACGCAAACCGTGGAAGTTCAGGTTGGCGCCGGACAACACGTGCGCCAGACGTTCGCCCTGAATATTGTGCTGCTGCACATACTTTTTCAGCCCGGCCAGCGCCAGCGCACCGGACGGCTCGGCAATGGCACGCACGTCTTCAAACAGATCCTTGACCGCGGCGCAGATAGCGTCGCTGTCGACGGTGATCACGTCGTCCAGGTATTCCCGACACAGGCGGAAGGTTTCGTCACCGATGCGCTTTACCGCCACGCCTTCGGCAAACAGCCCAACACGCGCCAGATCCACCGGATGTCCGGCATCCAGCGCCGCTCGCAGGCAGGCGGAGTCTTCCGCCTCCACGCCGATCACTTTTATCTGTGGCATCAGTTGCTTGATCAATACCGCCACGCCCGCCGCCAGACCGCCACCGCCAACCGGAACAAACACCCGGTCGAGATGAGCGTCCTGCTGCAGCAGTTCCATCGCCAGCGTACCCTGCCCGGCGATCACCGTTGGGTGGTCGAACGGCGGCACAAAGGTCATGCCCTGCTTGAGTGAAAGCTCTATCGCTCTGGCCTTGGCTTCATCAAAGTTGGCACCGTGCAACAGCACCTCGCCACCAAAGCCGCGTACCGCATCCACTTTGATGTCTGCGGTGGTCACCGGCATCACGATCAGCGTTTTGATCCCCAGCCGTTTGCCTGAATAGGCCACGCCCTGCGCATGGTTGCCGGCCGAAGCCGTCACCACGCCGCGCGCCTTTTGCTCTTCGTTCAGGCTGGCGATCATCGCGTAGGCCCCACGCAGCTTGAAGCTGTGTACTGGCTGACGATCTTCGCGCTTCACCAAAATAGTATTGCCGAGCCGCGAAGAGATTTTGCTCATGGTCTGTAACGGAGTGACCTGAGCCACCTCGTAAACCGGCGAGCGAAGCACCGCTCGCAAATACTCCGCGCCACAGGGGGCGTCGGGTAGGGGTTGCGATACCGCCATGATGCTTAGCCTCCCAGCTTGCTCTTGTCGCGTACAGCGCCTTTGTCCGCGCTGGTCGCCAGTGTGGCGTAGGCGCGCAGAGCGAAGGAAACCTGGCGCTCACGGTTTTTCGGTGTCCAGGCCCGATCGCCACGTGCCAGTTCAACTTCGCGGCGTGCCGCCAGTTCGCTGTCGCTGACATCCAGCACCATGCTGCGTTTTGGAATATCGATGTCGATCATGTCGCCGTCTTCGATCAGCGCAATCAGACCGCCGCTGCCCGCTTCCGGAGATACGTGGCCGATAGACAGACCCGAAGTCCCGCCAGAGAAACGACCGTCGGTGATCAGCGCACAGGCCTTACCCAGGCCCATGGATTTCAGATAGGTGGTTGGATAGAGCATTTCCTGCATGCCCGGCCCACCCTTCGGCCCTTCATAGCGGATCACCACGACGTCGCCGGCAACCACTTTGCCGCCGAGGATCGCTTCTACCGCGGTGTCCTGACTTTCATACACTTTGGCCGGGCCACGGAAGGTCAGGTTGTCCTTGTCGACACCGGCGGTTTTCACAATGCTGCCGTCCAGTGCCATGTTGCCGTACAACACGGCCAGGCCACCTTCCAGGCTGAAGGCATTTTCCAGCGAACGGATACAGCCTTCTGCGCGGTCATCGTCCAGCGTGTCCCAGCGGCAATCCTGCGAGAACGCCTGGGTGGTACGGATACCCGCTGGACCGGCGCGGAACATTTTCTTCACCGCTTCGTCCTGAGTCAGCATGATGTCGTACTGGTTCAGCGTTTCCGTCAGCTTCAGGCCCAGGATGTTATCGACGTCGCGATTCATCAGACCCGCACGATCCAGCTCCCCCAGAATCGCCAGTACGCCACCGGCACGGTGTACGTCTTCCATATGGTATTTCTGAGTGCTTGGCGCCACTTTGCACAGGTGCGGTACCTTGCGCGACAGACGATCGATATCTTCCATGGTGAAATCAATTTCACCTTCCTGAGCCGCCGCCAACAGGTGCAACACGGTATTGGTCGAACCGCCCATGGCGATGTCCAGCGTCATGGCGTTTTCGAATGCGGCCTTGTTGGCGATGCTGCGTGGCAGTGCGCTTTCGTCGTCCTGCTCGTAGTAGCGCTTGGTCAGCGCAACGATGCGTTTACCGGCGTTGAGGAACAGATCCTTACGGTCAGCGTGGGTCGCCAGCAGCGAGCCGTTGCCCGGTTGGGACAGGCCCAGGGCTTCGGTCAGGCAGTTCATCGAGTTGGCGGTGAACATACCGGAACAGGAGCCGCAGGTTGGACAGGCGGAACGTTCGATCTGCGCGCTGTCGGCATCGCTGACGTTCGGGTTGGCGCCCTGGATCATGGCGTCGATCAGATCCAGCTTGATGATCTTGTCGGAAAGCTTGGTTTTGCCGGCTTCCATCGGGCCGCCGGAAACGAAAATCACCGGAATATTCAGGCGCAGTGACGCCATCAGCATCCCTGGGGTGATCTTGTCGCAGTTGGAGATACACACCATCGCATCCGCGCAGTGGGCATTCACCATGTATTCAACCGAGTCGGCGATCAATTCGCGCGACGGCAGGGAATAGAGCATGCCGCCGTGGCCCATGGCGATACCGTCATCCACCGCAATGGTGTTGAACTCTTTGGCGACGCCGCCTGAGGCCTCGATCTGTTCTGCAACCAGTTTGCCCAAATCACGCAGGTGCACATGGCCCGGAACGAACTGGGTAAATGAGTTGACCACCGCAATAATGGGTTTGCCAAAATCGTCGTCGGTCATTCCGGTCGCGCGCCATAATGCGCGGGCACCCGCCATGTTGCGGCCGTGGGTGGTGGTGGCGGAACGGTACTTAGGCATGCTCTTCACTCCAAATGTATTTATTACAGGCGGCGAACGAACCGCCTGGATATTCTTATCTGTCTGTCGATTTACCCGTTGCCTTTCAGGTTGCGGGTAAGGATTTTATGGATTTACCGGATCCAGCCAACCATATTTGTCTTCGGTCTTGCCGGTAAACAGGCCAAAGAACGCCTGTTGGATCTGTTTGGTCACCGGGCCGCATTTACCAATGCCGACCTTGATGCCGTCAACGCTGCGAACCGGGGTAATTTCTGCGGCGGTACCGGACATGAACACTTCATCGGCCAGATACAGCGACTCGCGCGACAGCACTTGCTCACGCACTTCGAAGCCCATGTCTTTCGCCAGCTTGATGATGGCATCGCGGGTGATACCCGGCAGCGCGGAAGAGGTAAACGGCGGGGTGAACAGCACGCCGTCTTTCACTTCAAACAGGTTTTCACCTGCGCCTTCGGAAATATAGCCGTGCACATCCAGCGCGATCCCTTCCTGATAACCGTGGCGGCGCGCTTCACTGCCCACCAGCAGGGAGGAAAGATAGTTACCGCCGGCCTTGGCCGCGGTTGGGATGGTGTTTGGTGCCACGCGGTGCCAGGACGAAACCATCGCATCGATACCTTGATCCAGCGCCTCTTCACCCAGGTACGCGCCCCAAGGAAACGCCGCGATAATCACGTCTGTTTTGTAACCTTCCGGAGGGTTAACCCCCATGCCGACGTCACCGACAAACACCAACGGGCGAATATAAGCGCTGCCCAGATTGTTTTTACGCAGCGTGGCGCGACAGGCTTCCATCAGTTCATCAACGCTTTGCGACACCGGCATACGGTAGATTTTTGCCGAGTCATGCAGGCGCTGCATATGCTCACGGTGACGGAACACCACCGGGCCTTTATGGGAGTCGTAGCAACGGACTCCTTCAAACACCGAAGTGCCGTAGTGCAACGCATGCGACATCACGTGTACTTTGGCGTCAGCCCAAGGAACCATCTCACCATTGAACCAAATGTAATCGGCTTTCTTCGTCATTGTTATTTATCCTTCTCGCGCGTCAGGCGCGTATTTGTTGTGATGTTTGTTGCTGGATCTCAACGCAGGAGACATCCATCAGTTTGCTCAACTGAGATGACAGTAGATCCACCGGGCGCTGGCTGGCAACGGTCAATTCAATATTAATCTTGTCGGTATTTGCCGCCGTTGCCATATTCATAGCACAAACCTGAAAGCCACGATGACGCACGACACGCAATACGCGCTCTAACATTTCAGGGCGAAAACGGGCCTGGATCGAGAGTTGATGCTGCATCATGATATTTTCTCCAACATGGTTTCGTTACCGGCACCCGGCGGCACCAGCGGCCAGACGTTTTCAAGCTCATCGATCGACACGTGCAGCATGTAAGGCCCTTCGCTGTTGAATAAGGCGTCGAGCGCGCCTGCTACCTGGTCTTTACGGGTAATTCGCTGGCCGGGAATGCCAAAGGCATTGGCCAACATCAGGAAATCGGGGTTATCGGAGAGATTGGTTTCGCTGTAACGTCCGTCAAAAAACAGCTGCTGCCACTGACGAACCATCCCCAAACGCTGGTTATCCAGCAAAACGATTTTCAGCGGTAACTGTTTGCGTTTGATGGTGCCCAGCTCCTGCACGTTCATCATGAAAGAACCGTCGCCCGATACGCAGACCACCGTATCCTCCGGGCGGGCCATCTGGGCGCCAACCGCGGCCGGCACACCAAAACCCATGGTGCCCAAACCGCTGGAGGTGATGAAATTCTCCGGGCGTTCAAAGGTCATGTGCTGCGCGGTCCACATCTGGTGCTGGCCCACGTCGGTGGTGATTACGCTGTTGGCCGGCTTGCGCTCGGACAGCTGCTTCAACAACAGCGGCGCGTAGATCGGCTGGCCTGGATGGTCATAACGCCAGGTATGGGTTTCTTTCAGTTCAACCACTCGCTGCTGCCAGGCGGCGATCTTCAACGGCTGCTGCAACGCCGGTAACAAGGCTTTCAAATCGCCCTGCAGCGCCACGTGCGCCTGGCGCAACTTGCTCATTTCCGCCGGGTCGATATCCATGTGGATCACCTTGGCATGCGGGGCGAAAGCATTCAGTTTACCGGTTACGCGATCGTCAAAACGCGCGCCAACGGCAATCAACAAATCGCACTCCTGCACCGCCAGATTGGCGGCCTTGGTGCCGTGCATTCCCAGCATACCGAGGTAGTACGGCTGCTCAGCGTCCGGTGCGCCCAGCCCTTTCAGCGTGGCAACGTTGGGCATTTGGGTCACCGCGATGAACTCTCGCAGCGCCGGTACCGCCTGCGCCATGCCAACACCGCCGCCGACGTACAGCATCGGCTTGTGCGCCTGCGACAGCAATTCGGCGGCCTGCGCCAGCTCCGCTGCCGGGTAGTGCAGTTCTTCCTCTACCGGCATTAGGTGCGGGTGTAATTCGCCGTGTGCCAGTTGGATGTCTTTCGGGATATCGATCAGCACCGGGCCAGGACGACCGCTGCTGGCGATGGCGAAGGCTTCCGCCATGATGCCCGGCAGCGCATCCAGTGATTCCACCAGGAAGCTGTGTTTGGTGCAGGCCAGCGACAGGCCGAGGACATCGATCTCCTGAAAGGCATCGGTGCCAATCAGTGCGGAGCCTACCTGACCGGTGATCGCTACCAGCGGAACAGAATCCAGCAGCGCATCGGCCAGGCCGGTGATCAGGTTGGTGGCACCGGGGCCGGAAGTGGCGATACAAACGCCGACCTTACCGGTTGAACGGGCATAACCAATGGCAGCCATCGCGGCGCCTTGCTCGTGGCGGCACAGCAGGTGTTCCACCCCACCGTCATACAATGCATCGTAGACCGGCATGATTGCGCCACCCGGGTAGCCGAAAACCGTATCAACTCCCTGTGCACGCAATGCTTGTACTACCCACTGAGCCCCGTTCATAGTTATTTCCCCGCCTTACTTCGACAACTGCAGGATTTTGTTCTGTTATTCATATTGTTATCCTCGTTTCACTTTTCTCTTGCCAATAAAAAACCCCCGGACCTTTCGGTGCGGGGGTTCTCTTGCGATTCCGGCTTGTTTTCTAAGCCATTCTTCGTCCAAGTGCAGCCCCGCACGGTGGGATAATAATCACCACCACGCTAATCACGACTAGGCTAATCACTTGGGCAAAGGCTTTCATAATAGGTTTGTTCACTGTGCTCGTTTCGAACTAATGCCTACAGAGGTACCATAGTCCCGCGCGGCATGACAACACTTTTTTTGCGTTATTATTCGGCGCAATCTGGTCATACCTCGTGCAAAATGCCCGGATTTCAAACGTTAGCCTGCACGCCCGAAGAGTTAACCTCACCCGAGATTGCCTTGCCGCGCGTGTCCTTGCCAAAGAACACCAGTAGCGCAATAACAATCGCCACCGTGCCGGCAATAATCGCCATCGCCAGGCCATAATTATGGCCGTGATGTTCGGCGATGGTCGCCTGCAGCGTAGCGTTGACCGAAGCAATCAGGTTACCCAACTGGTAAACAAACCCTGGCAGCACCGCACGGGTATTGGCCGGCACCAGTTCGGTGAGATAAGTCGGTATCACGCCCCAGGCGCCCTGCACCATGAACTGCATCAGGAAGGCGCCAATCCCCAGCATCAACGAGCCGCTGGAAAATGCCCACAGCGGGATCACCGGCAAGGCCAATAACGCGGCGATGATAATTGCCTTCCGGCGGCCGATTTTTTCCGATAGCGCACCGAAGAAAACACCGCCGATAATTGACGCGATATTGTAGCTAATGGCGATGATACTGACGGTTTTAGGATCGAAACCGTGCTGAACTTTCAAAAACACCGGATACATATCCTGGGTGCCGTGCGAGAAGAAATTGAATGCCGCCATCAGTAACACCAGATAGCCGCACAGCTTCCAGTGGCTCTTAAGCACCGGCAGCAGGGCGCTGCTTTCCTTGCGTTCACGCGCCGCCAACCACACCGGCGACTCCTGCACGCAGTAGTAAATAAACGGCAGCAGTAAAATTGGTGCCGCCCCGATCACAAACATGCCGCGCCAGCCAATCACCTCAAACAGCAGGCCATACACCACCGCCGCCAATAGATAACCGAACGGGTAACCGGCCTGGAAAATCCCCGACATCAGGCCACGCGAGCGATCCGGAATGGTCTCCAGCGCCAGCGACGACGCGACGCCCCAGATCCCGCCCATCGCCACGCCGTACAGCACCCGCAGTAACAGGAATACCGTCAACGACGGCGCCGCTGCGGACAACAGTTCAAAGATCGAGAAGAACACGATATTCAGCATCAAAATCGGTTTGCGGCCGTATTTTTCCGCCGCCCGGCCGAAGATCAGTGCACCAATCGGTCGCACCGCCAGCGTCAGCAAGATAGCCAGCGTCACCTCCTCCATGCCGACATGGAAAGATTGCGCGATATCGCTGAGCAGAAAGACCAGCACGAAAAAATCGAAAGCATCAAGCGTCCAGCTTGAAAAGCTGGCGATAGCTGCATTGCGTTGCAGCGGGGTCCAACCAAACATAGTGTTATCCCTACTCTGGAATACGAGGTCATGAGGTTTAGCGGCTGCCGCAGCGGAAGGCGACGGCGGTCGGAGTTTGTTAACGAAGTGATTTTTATTTTAATCAATTGTTAAATACACCCATTCCCCCTCTCACTGCAACTTGGTTAGCTTGCTAATTTGTTGCAGCATTCACGTATTTGTTAAGGGGTATTGCCGCAACTTGCGCAGTGCTGCACAAAAATTCGTTATCCCTATGAAATTCATTATTTTAATTACGGCTTTCCACGCAAACATTCCAAGGTTACCGCGCCTTGCCAGGGCCTTTGCCGCATCATGTTGCCTACAGCAAGGAGAGCAATATGTCACTGGCGGTTATCTATACCCGAGCCACGCTGGGCGTTCAGGCCCCTTCGGTTACGGTGGAAGTGCATATCAGCAACGGGCTACCCGGTCTGACCATGGTCGGCCTGCCGGAAACTACGGTGAAAGAAGCCCGCGATCGGGTACGCAGCGCGTTGATCAACAATGGTTTCACCTTTCCCGCGCGGCGTATCACCGTCAATCTGGCACCGGCCGATTTACCCAAGGAAGGTGGGCGTTACGACCTGCCGATCGCTTTGGCGATCCTCGCCGCCTCCGAACAGTTACCGGCCGATAAGCTGGCTCGTTATGAGTTCCTTGGGGAGTTGGCGCTATCCGGCGCACTACGGGGAGTCAGTGGCGCGATACCCGCCGCGCTGGCCGCAATGGATGCGGGCAGGCAGTTGATTCTGGCTGCCATCAATGGCCGGGAGGTGGGGTTGATTACCCAGAGCGAAACCCTGGTGGCAGAACACCTGCTGGAGGTGTGTGCCTTTCTGCTGGGTAAAGGGGACTTACCGATAGCCAGCGCGCCGCCGGCAATGGAGAGCGCGCAAGAACCTGCCGACCTGCAAGATATCCTGGGCCAGGAACAGGCTAAACGGGCGCTGGAGATCGCCGCAGCCGGGGGTCACAACCTGCTGCTGGTCGGCCCACCCGGAACCGGGAAAACCATGCTGGCCAGCCGTTTGAATGGCCTGCTGCCCCCGCTGACCGAACGAGAGGCACTGGAAAGCATCGCGGTAGCCAGTCTGCTGCATCACCCTGCACAAGCGCTGCCATGGCGACAGCGGCCGTTTCGCGCACCGCATCACAGTGCCTCAATGGCCGCGCTGGTTGGCGGCGGCTCGCTGCCGCGGCCGGGTGAGATATCCATGGCGCACAACGGTGTGCTGTTTCTTGATGAGTTGCCCGAATTTGAAAGGCGAGTGCTGGATGCCCTGCGTGAACCCCTGGAGTCCGGCGAAATAGTCATTTCTCGCGCTACGGCCAAGGTCTGCTTTCCGGCCAGAGTGCAGCTAATTGCCGCCATGAACCCCAGCCCCACCGGGCATTATCAGGGCATGCATAACCGTGCGTCCCCACAACAGATCCTGCGCTATCTCGGGCGGCTTTCAGGGCCGTTTCTCGATCGCTTCGATTTATCGATTGAAGTGCCACTGCTGCCACCGGGCGTGCTGAGCAAACGACGCATCGCCAGTGAAAGTAGTACTCAGGTACGAAAGCGGGTGCTGCTGGCACGCGAAAGGCAGCTCAACCGTTCAGGGAAGATCAACGCCCTGCTGAATAATCACGAGGTAGAGCGTGATTGCGCATTGAGCGAGGCGGACGCAGATTTTCTTGAGACGACGTTAAATCGATTGGGATTATCGGTTCGCGCCTGGCAGCGGATTTTAAAAGTGGCTCGCACCCTGGCGGATTTAGCAGGAGATCGGGATATTGATAAGCGCCATTTGAGCGAAGCGCTGGGTTATCGCAGTATGGATCGCCTGTTGCTGCAGCTGCACCGCAGCCTGGAGTAAAAATGGGGCCCAAAGGCCCCATCGTTATCAATCGTCGCTGTCGGTGTAATCTTCCACCGCATCAGCCTGCGGCTTGCCGCCGGACAGGGTATGGAATTTTTTCGGGCGGCGTGTGCGCACCAGATATTTAGCCCATACTTTTTCCTGCTCGGTAACCGGCTCACGCTCACCGTGGCACACTGCGACGAACAACTGTTCTTCTTCAGTGACCGGCTGACGTTTGCCCGCGTCCAGCTCATTGAACGCATACCCGAAACGCTCTAGCAATTGCGCTTCTTTAATGGTGAAATCGCCGTGACGGGAGAACCCGCGAGGATAATGTTTATTATCAAAAAAACGACTGGTCGTGGTGAAGCTATCCGCCATCTGACACGCTCCTAATTCTCTCATGGCCGTGCTGTTTATGGCGCGGAGTATTAGATAGGCTTGACATTGTGTAAAACAAAACATTTAAATCTTAACGATAAAAATTTCTGGAGATGGGTGTGGATACCGAATTACTGAAAACCTTTTTGGAGGTCAGTAGAACGCGTCACTTTGGCCGAGCCGCAGAATCCTTGTACTTAACGCAGTCTGCCGTTAGTTTTCGTATCCGCCAGTTAGAAACCCAATTGGGCGCGAATTTATTCACCCGACATCGTAACAATATCCGTCTGACGCCAGCAGGGGAGCGGCTTCTGCCCTATGCTGAGAGCCTGATGACGACCTGGCAATTGGCGAAAAAAGAGGTGGTGCGTTCGCTGCAGCATACTGAATTGTCCATCGGTGCCACCGCGTCATTGTGGGAAGCTTATCTGACCCCGTGGCTGCAATCGTTGTACCAACAACGCGAGGCATTACAGCTGGAAGCCAGGGTGGCGTTACGGCACTCTTTGGTAAAACAGCTGCATGAAAGACAGCTCGATTTGCTCATCACCACTGAGCCGCCAAAAATGGATGAACTGGCCAGCCAGCTGTTGGGCAATTTCTCGCTGCGGCTGTTCTCCTCCACCCTGCGTGATAAACATGCGCCGATGCCGTATATCAAGCTGGAATGGGGGGCGGATTTTCATCAGCAGGAGAGCCGTATGCTGGAGGGGGATAATTTGCCGGTACTCACCACAACCTCCGCACACCTGACCCGACAACTGCTGGAAACCACCGGCGGCTGCGCCTTCCTGCCCAGTCAATGGGAGAAGGACTACCCGCAGTTGGCCGCCATTGCCGACATCCCGCCGATAATCCGCCCGCTGTATGCCGTTTGGCTGCAAAATAGCGATCAGCAGCCGCTGATCCGGCAACTGCTGAAAATACCTTTAAATACTACGGCATGAGGCGTTATAACGGCGTTAAGCGAGGATGCCGGGGTTTGGTTCGTCTACCGAGCCAAAACGCGCTCATCGCCTTCTGAAGGCCGATAAAGCCGAACAACAGAATGCCGATGACAATTTTGGTCCACCAGGAGCTGAGCGTGCCGTCGAACGTGATGTAACTCTGTATCAGCCCCTGGATCAGCACGCCGAACAGCGTGCCTAATACGGTGCCGACCCCACCGGTCAACAAGGTGCCACCAATCACTACCGCAGCAATGGCATCCAGCTCGACCCCGCTGGCCGCCAGCGCGTAGCCCGCTGAGGTATATAACGAGAAAATAATCCCGGACAACGCAGCCAGCGTGCTTGAGAGCATATAAATCAGCACCGTAGTCCGTTGCACCGGTACGCCCATCAGCGCCGCAGACACCCGATTACCGCCGATGGCGTAGACGTTGTGGCCAAATCGGGTGCGGTGCGCCAACACTATGCCGACCGCCACCACCATTAGCATCACCAACGCCAACAGCGTGAAACGGCCGCCGCCCGGCAGTTTCCAGGCGTAGTTCGCCAGCGTGGCATACAACGGGTGATCAATGGGAATCGACTCTTCCGAGACGATAAAACTCATGCCCCGCACGAAGAACATTCCGGCCAGCGTGATGATAAACGCCGGTAGCTTCAACACATCGATGATCCAGCCCATCAGTGCGCCAAACGATGCCCCCATCAGCAGCGCAATAACAAACGCATAGCCCGGGGCAATACCGTAGGTTCCGATCAATTTGGCCAATAGCACCCCGGTGAAGGCGATCACCGAGCCGACCGACAGATCAATACCGCCGGAAAGGATCACAAACGTCATGCCTACCGCGACAATGCCAAGAAAGGCGTTGTCGGTCAGCAAATCACACCACACCCGCATTGAGGCAAAGCTGGGGAACTGAGTAAGGCAAAAACCATAGCCCAGGAGGAACACCAGGACAGTCATCAACAGTGGCAGATTACGCTTGATCATGGCCTTTTTCTCCTAAGCAGTTGACGCAACGAAATGCTGGGTGATTGCACCATCAGCACCGCCAGCACCACGATCGCTTTCAGCACCAGATTAAACTCCGGCCGATAGCCGGAGAGCAGAATACCGGTATTCATCCCCTGAATAATTAATGCCCCCACCACCGACAGCAGCAGGTTAAAACGCCCCCCCAGCAATGAACCGCCGCCAATCACCACCGCCAGGATCGCATCCAACTCCAGCCACAGCCCGGCATTGTTGGCATCTGCACCCCGGATATCCGCCGTGACTATGATCCCGGCCACCGCAGCACAGAGCCCGCAGATCACATATACCGCCATCACCACCCAGCGCGTACTGACCCCCGCATTGCGGGCCGAGCGCAGATTGATGCCCACAGCCTCGATAAACAGCCCCAGCGCCGTTTTACGCGTCAGCAGCCAGATCAACAGCAGCATCACTGCGGCAATGATCGCCGGCAGCGGCAAATACATCAGCGCGCCGCTACCAAGCCACGCCAACCCTTCTCGTTCAAAGGTAACGATTTGTCCTTCGGTGATCAGCTGTGCAATGCCACGACCGGCCACCATCAGCATCAGCGTGGCAACAATCGGTTGTATCTGCAGTACCGCCACCAGAAAACCGTTCCACAAGCCACACAGCGCTCCGGCCGCCAAAGCAGCGGCCAGCACGTACCCCAGCGGATAACCGGCACTGGTCAAGGTTGCGGCCGTGGCACCGGCTATCGCCATCACCGCCCCCACGGAAAGGTCGATACCCCCAGTGGCGATCACTAACGTCATGCCCAATGCCAATAACGCTACCGGCGCGCCACGGTTAACGATGTCGATCACGCTACCAAACAGTCGGCCGTCCTGAATGTGGATGGAAAAGAAATTCGGGGCGACCAGGCTGTCGATCAGCAAAATCACCGCCAGCGCCCCCAGTTGCGTTGCCCCTGCGGGGAACACCCATCTGACCTTGCGTGGCCCACCGGACATGGAAAAACTCCTGAGGTTCATTCAACCCCCTGTTGCGCGGCAATCGCCTGCATGATTGCAGGCACCGTAATGGCGTCATGTTCAAGCTGCGCCACGTGCTTTCTGTCGCGTAGCACCAAGATACGATCGGCATAGCCCGCCAGCTCTTCCAGTTCGGAAGAAATCACCAGCAGCGCCAGCCCTTCATCACAGAGTTTTTCAATTAAACGAATGATTTCAGCATGTGCGCCAACGTCTATTCCGCGGGTCGGTTCATCCAGGATCAAAAAACGCGGTTTGGTCGCCAACCAGCGGGACAGCAACACTTTCTGCTGATTGCCACCGGAGAGATATTGGATCTGCTGTTCCGGCCCCGGAGTGCGGATGCCCAGCAGTTGGATATAACTCTCGGCAATGCGGGTTTGTTCCCGCAGCGATAAGGGTTTTAACCAACCGCGTTGCGCCTGCAGAGCCAGAATGATGTTTTCCCGAACCGTTGCAGCGCCGACAATCCCGTCGGTTTTACGATCCTCAGGGCAATAGCCGAAACCGAGACTGGCCGCTTTACGAGGCGTACGGATGTTCACCGTACGTCCCCCGACTTTGGCACTACCGCTATCACGAGGTTTGATGCCGAATATCAGCTGAGCCGTTTCCGTGCGCCCCGATCCCAGTAGGCCGGCCAGGCCAACTATCTCGCCCGGACGTATTTGCAGATCGAAGGGTTCAACCATGCCGCGTCGCCCGTAACCACTGAATTCGACCAGAGATGGCGCCTCAGTTAGCCCGTGCTCACCGCGTTTGAGCAGCGATTCGTCAAAGGCATGGCCAAGCATCATCTGTACCAATTCCAGACGCGGTAAATCAGCGGTAATCTTGGTTCCCACTAACTTACCGTTACGCAGTACAGTGATGCGATCGCAAATACGGTAAACCTGATCGAGGAAGTGGGTGACAAATATCATCCCCATGCCCTGGGTGCGGAGCTGGCTGAGAATACCCAGCAGCATGCTGACTTCTTTAGCATCCAGACTGGCAGTTGGCTCATCCAGGATCAGGACTTTTGCTGACAGGTCGACCGCCCGCGCGATAGCGATAATCTGCTGGATCGCAATGGAGTAATTGCCCAATGGCTGGCTGACATCCAACTGTAATCCATACCCCAATAAAAGCTGTTGAGCCTGGCGCAGCAACTTTTTTTGATCAACCAGGCCGAAGCGCGTTGGCTCTCGACCAATGAACAGATTGGCCGCCACCGAGATATTCGGCAGCAGGTTAACCTCCTGATAAACCGTACCAATCCCCAGCACTTGTGCCTGTGCGGTGCTCTGTGGGGCGATCGCGCGCCCCTCCAGCAGTATCTCACCGGCGGAACGCTGATAGACCCCGGTTAACGCTTTGATTAACGTGGATTTTCCCGCGCCATTTTCACCCAGCAACGCCATGATCTCTCCGCGCTGCAACGTGATATCGACCTGCTCCAGCGCTTTAACGCCAGGAAACTCAACGGATAATCCCTTAATCGCCAATAACGTGGTCTGAGATGTGTCCATCTTCTGTCCCGCCGGTAAGTGGATTAATAACCCATGCTTTTCTTCAGCTCGAATTCCTGTTTCGCGGTATCTGGCTGCAGCAGTTTCGATTCAGTCTGGATAAACTTCGGCGGCTGAGTGCCATCTTTCTTCATCGCCAACAACGCATCGAACGCCGGGCCGGCCATATTCGGCGTCAGTTCAACCGTGGCATTAGCTTCACCATTCATCATCGCTTTGAATATGTCAGGAACACCGTCGATAGAGACAATTTTGATCTGTGAGCCCGGTTTTAAACCCGCCTCTTTGATTGCCTGAATAGCACCAATCGCCATATCGTCGTTATGCGCATACACCGCACAAATATTTTTGCCGTTTTGCTCGGCCTTGATAAAGCTTTCCATCACTTCTTTGCCCTTGCTGCGGGTAAAGTCGCCGGATTGCGAGCGGATGATTTTAACGTTGGCAGCGGTGGCTATGCCGTCGGCAAAGCCTTTCTTGCGGTTAATGGCGACGCTGGAGCCCACGGTCCCCTGCAGTTCCACCACGTTACAGGGCTTGGCGGCGACCTCTTTCACCAGCCACTCTCCTGCAACCTTGCCTTCATGCACGCTGTCGGACGCCACGGCTGCGGTATACAACGAGGGATCGTTCACTTCGATCATCCGGTCGAGCAGGAATACCGGGATCTTGGCCTCTTTGGCCTCTTGCAGTACCGGAGTCCACCCGGTGGCGACTACCGGTGCAATGAAAATGGCATCAACACCCTGGGCGATGAAGGATCTGACCGCTTTGATCTGGTTTTCCTGTTTTTGCTGCGCATCGGCTATTTTTAACGTAATACCGCGTTTTTCCGCTTCCTGTTTCGACACCTTGGTTTCGGCAGAACGCCAGCCCGATTCCGAACCAATCTGAGAAAAACCGACGACCAGCGGTGCCGCCTGTACCGTACTTATCAATGCGCCAGTGATGGCGGCCGCTAACAGCAGACGTTTAATCATGTTTGTGTTCTCCCCGCACTGCCCAGGCATCAGGCGGCCTCAGGCAGTGGTAACTGTTGTTGTGTATGCTGCATATTTTTCTGGTGAAGTGGGTATCCAAAGACTCGGACACCCATTAGGTGTAGTCGAAAATCAGGCAGGAATAATGAGCGGCATCACATCACGGGAGAACAACCATTTTGTACATGGATCCAGCTAAAAATGTATAAATTTGGAACAGTTTTGGCAGGGTTTTTAGGCAATTTATCAGAGGAATAGCGAAGATTAGGGAAAGTTGAAAGCAAAAAAAACCCTTCGCTTTCGCAAAGGGTTTCTAATATGGCAGGGGCGGAGAGACTCGAACTCGCGACACCCGGTTTTGGAGACCGGTGCTCTACCAACTGAGCTACGCCCCTAAATCATGCTTAACATTATGCCTGCTAAAGTTAGCAGGCATAATTTAAATAAGTGGCGGAACGGACGGGGCTCGAACCCGCGACCCCCTGCGTGACAGGCAGGTATTCTAACCAACTGAACTACCGCTCCACCGGTTCTTTCACGTTACATCTTTCGATGTAGCAAAACCGCTCTTGGCGATCCTGCTCATTACCGGGTGTCAAACCGATAACGTTTAATTGATGCCTGGCAGTGTCCTACTCTCGCATGGGGAGACCCCACACTACCATCGGCGCTACGGCGTTTCACTTCTGAGTTCGGCATGGGATCAGGTGGGACCACCGCGCTATTGCCGCCAGGCAAATTCTGTTTCATTCCAGCCGTCATTTGCATGACCACCAGAACCAATCTCGGAACATCGCTGAAAATCTCTCAAATCAAAACACTTTTGGTGTTGTAAGGTTAAGTCTCACGGATCATTAGTACTGGTTAGCTCAATGCATCGCTGCACTTACACACCCAGCCTATCAACGTCTTAGTCTTAAACGTTCCTTCAGGGGAATCAAGTTCCCAGGGAAGACTCATCTCGAGGCAAGTTTCGCGCTTAGATGCTTTCAGCGCTTATCTTTTCCGCACTTAGCTACCGGGCAATGCCATTGGCATGACAACCCGAACACCAGTGGTGCGTTCACTCCGGTCCTCTCGTACTAGGAGCAACCCCTCTCAATCTTCCAACGCCCACGGCAGATAGGGACCGAACTGTCTCACGACGTTCTAAACCCAGCTCGCGTACCACTTTAAATGGCGAACAGCCATACCCTTGGGACCTACTTCAGCCCCAGGATGTGATGAGCCGACATCGAGGTGCCAAACACCGCCGTCGATATGAACTCTTGGGCGGTATCAGCCTGTTATCCCCGGAGTACCTTTTATCCGTTGAGCGATGGCCCTTCCATTCAGAACCACCGGATCACTAAGACCTACTTTCGTACCTGCTCGAGCCGTCACTCTCGCAGTCAAGCTAGCTTATGCCTTTGCACTAACCTCACGATGTCCGACCGTGATTAGCTAACCTTCGTGCTCCTCCGTTACTCTTTGGGAGGAGACCGCCCCAGTCAAACTACCCACCAGACACTGTCCTCACCCCGGATTACGGGGCCGAGTTAGAACATCAAACATTAAAGGGTGGTATTTCAAGGTTGGCTCCACGCAGACTGGCGTCCACGCTTCAAAGCCTCCCACCTATCCTACACATCAAGGCTCAATGTTCAGTGTCAAGCTATAGTAAAGGTTCACGGGGTCTTTCCGTCTTGCCGCGGGTACACTGCATCTTCACAGCGAGTTCAATTTCACTGAGTCTCGGGTGGAGACAGCCTGGCCATCATTACGCCATTCGTGCAGGTCGGAACTTACCCGACAAGGAATTTCGCTACCTTAGGACCGTTATAGTTACGGCCGCCGTTTACTGGGGCTTCGATCAAGAGCTTCGCCTTGCGGCTGACCCCATCAATTAACCTTCCAGCACCGGGCAGGCGTCACACCGTATACGTCCACTTTCGTGTTTGCACAGTGCTGTGTTTTTATTAAACAGTTGCAGCCAGCTGGTATCTGCGACTGGCTTCGGCTCCGAGAGCAAGTCTCTTCACCTACGCGCCAGCGTGCCTTCTCCCGAAGTTACGGCACCATTTTGCCTAGTTCCTTCACCCGAGTTCTCTCAAGCGCCTTGGTATTCTCTACCTGACCACCTGTGTCGGTTTGGGGTACGATTCTGTGTTACCTGATGCTTAGAGGCTTTTCCTGGAAGCTTGGCATCAACTACTTCTGCACCGTAGTGCATCGTCATCACGCCTCAGGGTTGAATAAGCAACCGGATTTACCAGGTCACTCCCCCTACACGCTTAAACCGGGACAACCGTCGCCCGGCTAGCCTAGCCTTCTCCGTCCCCCCTTCGCAGTAACACCGAGTACAGGAATATTAACCTGTTTCCCATCGACTACGCCTTTCGGCCTCGCCTTAGGGGTCGACTCACCCTGCCCCGATTAACGTTGGACAGGAACCCTTGGTCTTCCGGCGAGCGGGTTTTTCACCCGCTTTATCGTTACTTATGTCAGCATTCGCACTTCTGATACCTCCAGCAACCCTCACAGGCCACCTTCAACGGCTTACAGAACGCTCCCCTACCCAACAACGCCTAAGCGTCGCTGCCGCAGCTTCGGTGCATGGTTTAGCCCCGTTACATCTTCCGCGCAGGCCGACTCGACCAGTGAGCTATTACGCTTTCTTTAAATGATGGCTGCTTCTAAGCCAACATCCTGGCTGTCTATGCCTTCCCACATCGTTTCCCACTTAACCATGACTTTGGGACCTTAGCTGGCGGTCTGGGTTGTTTCCCTCTTCACGACGGACGTTAGCACCCGCCGTGTGTCTCCCGTGATAACATTCTTCGGTATTCGGAGTTTGCATCGGTTTGGTAAGCCGGGATGGCCCCCTAGCCGAAACAGTGCTCTACCCCCGAAGATGAGTTCACGAGGCGCTACCTAAATAGCTTTCGGGGAGAACCAGCTATCTCCCGGTTTGATTGGCCTTTCACCCCCAGCCACAAGTCATCCGCTAATTTTTCAACATTAGTCGGTTCGGTCCTCCAGTTAGTGTTACCCAACCTTCAACCTGCCCATGGCTAGATCACCGGGTTTCGGGTCTATACCTTGCAACTATTCGCCCAGTTAAGACTCGGTTTCCCTACGGCTCCCCTATACGGTTAACCTTGCTACAAAATATAAGTCGCTGACCCATTATACAAAAGGTACGCAGTCACCCAACTAGTAGGCTCCCACTGCTTGTACGTACACGGTTTCAGGTTCTATTTCACTCCCCTCGCCGGGGTTCTTTTCGCCTTTCCCTCACGGTACTGGTTCACTATCGGTCAGTCAGGAGTATTTAGCCTTGGAGGATGGTCCCCCCATATTCAGACAGGATGTCACGTGTCCCGCCCTACTCATCGAACTCACAATTAATGCATTTTAGTGTACGGGACTATCACCCTTTACTGTGCGACTTTCCAGACGCTTCCACTAACACAAGAACTGATTCAGGTTCTGGGCTCCTCCCCGTTCGCTCGCCGCTACTGGGGGAATCTCGGTTGATTTCTTTTCCTCGGGGTACTTAGATGTTTCAGTTCCCCCGGTTCGCCTCATACGACTATGTATTCATCGTATGATAGTGCAACGAATTGCACTGGGTTTCCCCATTCGGGTATCGCCGGTTATAACGGTTTATATCACCTTACCGACGCTTATCGCAGATTAACACGCCCTTCATCGCCTCTGACTGCCTAGGCATCCACCGTGTACGCTTAGTCACTTAACCTCACAACCCAAAAGTGTTTCCACTCTCGCGCTGCTACATTTGAGAGACTCTATGACAGGGTAATCCTTACTCCAATACTTCTACGGAGGAGTAAGTTTCAGCTGTCATGTTTCAATTTTCAGCTTGTTCCAGATTGTTAAAGAGCAATATCTTAAACATGACTCTTGCGAATCAGTTTTAAGATTTTTTGATATGGTGGAGCTAAGCGGGATCGAACCGCTGACCTCCTGCGTGCAAGGCAGGCGCTCTCCCAGCTGAGCTATAGCCCCATATCAGAAAAGCATTTTTCACACCTTATCTACTACCTTCGCCAATTCGCTTCTCGTCAAAGCGATGTCCTGCGACGTTTACTCACGTAAACAACCAGGGCGACAACGCAGGATAGGAGAGAATTGGTGGGTCTGAGTGGACTTGAACCACCGACCTCACCCTTATCAGGGGTGCGCTCTAACCACCTGAGCTACAGACCCGACAAGGTGCTTTAAGACTTAACCGCGAAGATTAAGCCTTATGCTCTCTTTCATTTCATCAGACAATCTGTGTGAGCACTTCACGCAATCAATATCATTAGGTAAGGAGGTGATCCAACCGCAGGTTCCCCTACGGTTACCTTGTTACGACTTCACCCCAGTCATGAATCACAAAGTGGTAAGCGCCCTCCCGAAGGTTAAGCTACCTACTTCTTTTGCAACCCACTCCCATGGTGTGACGGGCGGTGTGTACAAGGCCCGGGAACGTATTCACCGTAGCATTCTGATCTACGATTACTAGCGATTCCGACTTCACGGAGTCGAGTTGCAGACTCCGATCCGGACTACGACGTACTTTATGAGGTCCGCTGGCTCTCGCGAGTTCGCTTCTCTTTGTATACGCCATTGTAGCACGTGTGTAGCCCTACTCGTAAGGGCCATGATGACTTGACGTCATCCCCACCTTCCTCCGGTTTATCACCGGCAGTCTCCTTTGAGTTCCCACCATTACGTGCTGGCAACAAAGGATAAGGGTTGCGCTCGTTGCGGGACTTAACCCAACATTTCACAACACGAGCTGACGACAGCCATGCAGCACCTGTCTCAGAGTTCCCGAAGGCACTAAGCTATCTCTAGCGAATTCTCTGGATGTCAAGAGTAGGTAAGGTTCTTCGCGTTGCATCGAATTAAACCACATGCTCCACCGCTTGTGCGGGCCCCCGTCAATTCATTTGAGTTTTAACCTTGCGGCCGTACTCCCCAGGCGGTCGACTTAACGCGTTAGCTCCGGAAGCCACGCCTCAAGGGCACAACCTCCAAGTCGACATCGTTTACAGCGTGGACTACCAGGGTATCTAATCCTGTTTGCTCCCCACGCTTTCGCACCTGAGCGTCAGTCTTTGTCCAGGGGGCCGCCTTCGCCACCGGTATTCCTCCAGATCTCTACGCATTTCACCGCTACACCTGGAATTCTACCCCCCTCTACAAGACTCTAGCTTGCCAGTTTCAAATGCAGTTCCCACGTTAAGCGCGGGGATTTCACATCTGACTTAACAAACCGCCTGCGTGCGCTTTACGCCCAGTAATTCCGATTAACGCTTGCACCCTCCGTATTACCGCGGCTGCTGGCACGGAGTTAGCCGGTGCTTCTTCTGCGAGTAACGTCAATGCAATGTGCTATTAACACACTACCCTTCCTCCTCGCTGAAAGTGCTTTACAACCCGAAGGCCTTCTTCACACACGCGGCATGGCTGCATCAGGCTTGCGCCCATTGTGCAATATTCCCCACTGCTGCCTCCCGTAGGAGTCTGGACCGTGTCTCAGTTCCAGTGTGGCTGGTCATCCTCTCAGACCAGCTAGGGATCGTCGCCTAGGTGAGCCATTACCCCACCTACTAGCTAATCCCATCTGGGCACATCTGATGGCGTGAGGCCCGAAGGTCCCCCACTTTGGTCCGAAGACGTTATGCGGTATTAGCTACCGTTTCCAGTAGTTATCCCCCTCCATCAGGCAGTTTCCCAGACATTACTCACCCGTCCGCCGCTCGTCACCCAGAGAGCAAGCTCTCCTGTGCTACCGCTCGACTTGCATGTGTTAGGCCTGCCGCCAGCGTTCAATCTGAGCCATGATCAAACTCTTCAATTAAAAGCTTGATTTGCTTCAACTCGTGAAGCGATGCTCGAAAATAACTTTCGTAATAGTCATTCAGTTGGACAAGCCAACAAAACAACTTATTGCTTGGTCACTCTTCAAGACTTGATATTTTTTCGAACCCGAAGGTTCTGGATATCGTCTTGTGGAGTGCCCACACAGATTGTCTGATAAATTGTTAAAGAGCGTTCGTTACGGAGATAACTCTCAGTAACGCGGGAGGTGCATATTACGCTTTCCCGCTGAAGAGTCAAGCTTTTTTCTTATTAAGAAACGGTGTTTTCACCGGCTTGCTTCTTCCTGGCTGGGCGACTTGGTTCTCGTTAGAGGAGTCGTTGTTCCCGGTCAGTGGAGGCGCATTATAGGGAGTTCTCAGAACGCCGCAACCCCTAATTTCAATATTTTTTCCGACCGTTGAATGTTTAACCAAAACGCTCTTAAACAGGCAGTTTTTTCAACGATTTAAAGCCATATCCCTGCAGAACGGGCAATAAAGCGTCAGTGTCTTCATTTAACGCCATGCAATACGCCAGATTATCTTCCTGCGTAGACACCAGATTTTCCTGTGTCGAGATCAACCAGGCGGTACGACGGGCGATTGCCGCGCCGGAATCGATCAGCCGGGTTCCCTCAGGCAACACCTGCATTAACTCTTCTGCTAATAAAGGGAAGTGGGTGCAACCGAGAACTACGGTATCCGGCGGCTCACGCATGCTCAGCCATGGATGCAGGATTTTCTTCAGCGTTGGCAAGGGTACGGCTTCGCCATGCAGCTTGGCTTCTGCCAGTTCCACCAGCTCTGAGGACCCCAATAGCTCAATTTTGCAATCGGTGGCGAAGCGGGCAATCAACTCATGAGTATAGGTGCGCTGTACGGTACCGCGGGTAGCCAGCAGGCCGACAACGCCATTGGCGGTCAGACGGGCGGCAGGTTTGATGGCAGGTACCACACCAACGACCGGGAAGGTAAAGCGTTCACGTAAGGCCGGTAAGGATACGGTGCTGGCGGTGTTACAAGCGATGATGACTATCGCCAGAGGATGGCGCTGCTGCACCGCACTGACAATCTCCAGCACGCGTTCAACAATAAACTCTTCGGATTTCTCACCGTAGGGAAACGCCACATTATCGAAAGCGTATATATAGTGGAGGTCCGGCAGCAGTTGCCGAACCTCTTGATACACCGATAACCCGCCGACGCCGGAATCAAATACCAGTACCGTCGGACGGGTCTTCGCGGTGGTGTTAGAAGGTATAGCTTCCAGTGAGGTAGTATTCTCTTCCTGGAGTAGCGTAGCCATAAGCCGTCTCATAATCTTTATCAAACAGGTTGGCGATTCTACCACGAACTGTCAGATGAGATGTGACCGGATACGAAACTGCGAGATCCCACAGGCTGACGCCACCAAGTTTGACGCTTTGCTCGGGGTAGGTGCTGTAGTCTTTGTCATAGCGCTCCCCCAGGTATTGATAGGTGACCGCCCAGTCAAAATCATAGACCTGCCAGTCCAGCTCATACTTCACCTGCTGTTTGGCGCGACGCAGCAGCACTTCGTTGGTTTTGGCATTGCGTGGGTCGACATAGTCGTAGCCGATATGGTGGGTTAACGGCCCGGTATCAAACGAAGCCGTGGCTTCTATACCTTTAATAGTAGCCTTGCCGATATTGTAATAAACGTAATTGGTCTCCCCAGTGGAATCAATCAGGTTATCAATATCGTTACGGTAGCCGGAAACGCGCCAGGTCACTGCACCTGTCAAACCTTCAAAACCGCCTTCCCACTGTTTACTTTCTTCCGGCTTCAAATCGGTATTATTACCAAAGTTGCCATACAGCTGGCCCATATTTGGGGCTTTAAACGCCGTACCATAGGAAGCAATAAAGCGGTACCCTTCGACAAACTCCCAGCCCGCGCTGGTTTGCCAGGTACCATGCCAGCCGAATTCAGAATGATCGTCACCACGCACCGCCCCTTCCAGGGTTACCGGGCCAACCAACTGCTGAGCGGTCAGATAGATACCGGCGTTACGCTGACTTTTCTCACCGTTGACCGTAGTGGAGTTCGGCTTGATCTCCTGGTGTTGCCAATCAACCCCTGAGCTGACCGTCCCCTGGCCCAACTGCAGGGTATTCCCCCACTGCAGGTTGTATTGCTCTGAATCCACCAAACTTGCCGAACTGTCATGCATACCCAGTCGAGGATCGTAATCATAATCCTTGCTATGGCTATAACTGCCAATCAGTTGTGTCGCGTAGATACCTTCTTTATAACGCAGGCCGGTATCCCAGGTCTGGCTGTACAGCTTGCGAGTATCTACCAGTGGGCTGGTCGGGGAGGAATAATAAGCATCGTAAGCCGTACGGTTGTCATAACCATAACCACGCACAAAGCCGCTAATGGCCTCATTGAACTGATGGTCAACAGCGCCGTACAACGCTTTACTCATGTAGCCATCGCGATCCTGCTGGCTCTGCATACCGGTACTGCCGTAAGCCACTACATCATAGCCTTTGGTATAGGTATAGTTGCCGGCGAGCGTCGCCACCGTGCTGTCACCCAACTGTTGCTGAGTGGAAGCGTCATAGGCCTGATAGCCGTTTGAACCCATACCGGCAGAAAGCGTAGTGCCGTTCTTTTCACGGGTGGTAATAATGTTCACCACGCCACCGATGGCATCGGAACCATAGACAGCCGAACGCGGTCCGCGAATATATTCGACTTTCTGCACCAGCGAAATCGGGATCTGGCTGAGGTCGGAGGAACCACTGATACCGGCCTGGTTAAGGCGAATACCGTCGATCAGCACCAGGACATGGCTGGAGTTGGTACCGCGGATAAACAGCGAGCTTTTTTGTCCCAGGCCACCATTCTGCCCAACATCCACCCCCGGCAGGCGGCGCATCACATCGGTCAGGCTTTTTGCCTGCCAGCGGTCGATTTCGTCACGGGTAACGACAGAGGTGGGTGCCAGCACGGAAGAAACCGGCTGCGGAAAACGGTTGGCGGAAACCACCAGGTCATCGCTGTTATTGGCTGTGGTGTTGTCTTGCGCCCATCCAGAAAAAGCCGTGATGGAAGAAACCACCGCCAGCAGTGTATTTTTTGTAATTGTCATGAAAAAGCATCCAAACTTAATTGGCGGATGCCGCAGGATCATGGCCGGTATTTCGCGACGGCCACGGACATTGCGACGTAACACCGGCAGGTCTTCGGGCTTGGGAGTTGCGGGTGGCCTGTGAGCTACCTGCACCGGGCGATGACTTCCCATCCTGCAATGGACAGTGTCTGCGTAAAACGCTATCGCCGTGACTTCCCCTTACCGCTGCGCGTCAGCTCCGGATTCGAACCGGATTCCCTTTTCACTCGCTGCTTGAGGCCGGACGACAATGCTACGATCAATGTAAATAGATGTCTAGACTGCTATCAGTGTTACAAATAATAAACACGACAAAACTGGACTTCACGGACTGATTCCCTACAATCCCCGCTGATCAATTTTGCCTGACGAGAAGAAACATGACGCCCGAGAATTTGCCTATTGAACGTTACGATGACCAACTGGCGGAGAAAACTGCCCGGCTGAAAACGCTGATGTCTCCGTTCACGGCACCCGAGCCGGAAGTGTTCCGCTCGCCGGTAAGCCACTACCGCATGCGCGCCGAATTCCGCATCTGGCATGATGAAGACGAGATGTACCACATCATGTTTGATCAGCAGACCAAACAACGCATCCGCGTCGACAAGTTTCCTGCCGCCAGTGAATTGATTAACCGCCTGATGAGCGCCCTGATCGCTGCCATCAAGCCGGAGCCGATTCTGCGCCGTAAGCTTTTCCAGATTGACTACCTGTCGACCCGCAGCGGCAAAATCATTGCCTCACTGCTGTATCACCGCAAGCTGGACGACGAATGGCAGCAGCAGGCAGAAAAGCTGCGTGATGATCTGCGCGCGCAGGGCTTTGACCTGCAACTGATTGGCCGCGCGTCTAAAATGAAAATCATGCTGGATCAGGATTATGTAGACGAAGTGCTGCCGGTTGCCGGCCGCGACATGATCTATCGCCAGGTGGAAAACAGCTTCACCCAGCCGAATGCGGCGCTGAATATACAGATGCTGGAATGGGCGCTGGACGTCACCACCGGTTCTAAAGGCGATTTGCTGGAGTTGTATTGCGGTAACGGTAACTTCTCTTTGGCATTGGCGCGTAACTTCGAGCGGGTTCTGGCTACCGAAATCGCCAAACCTTCGGTCGCTGCGGCACAGTACAATATTGCGGCCAACCAGATCGATAACGTGCAGATTATCCGTATGGCAGCGGAAGACTTTACCCAGGCGATGAACGGAGTGCGTGAGTTTAATCGGTTGAAGGGTATCGATTTAAGCAGCTATAACTGCGAAACCATTTTCGTCGATCCGCCACGCAGTGGGCTGGACGATGAAACGGTGAAAATGGTGCAGGCCTATCCGCGTATTTTGTATATCTCATGCAACCCGGAAACGCTGTGCGCCAATCTGGAAACTTTGCAGGAAACCCACAGCATCAGCCGCCTGGCGCTGTTCGATCAGTTCCCGTACACCCATCACATGGAATGCGGCGTACTGTTGGAAAAACGCGTCTAATCTGACAGGGGCGCCATTATTGCTGCGCCCCTGCTTTACGCCCATCAGGCAGGCGTATTCTCATCCAACGCCTTGCGCGCCTTCAGCTTGATACCAATCCAGAACACCAACGCCACGGAAATGATCGCCGGCAGGAAGTTAGAGCCAATCTGCGGGTATTCGGCCCGGACGATCGCACTGTACAACAACACCCCCAACAGGAAGGTTGCTGCGGCCAGCTTGGGCATGCCGTCCGGCATCGCACGGTGCAGATAACGCTGGTGCAGACAGTAAACCGCCAGCACCAAAGTCAGGATAGGGAAAATCGAAAACGGCACCACCGAGCTGAACAACGCGGCGAACGAACCGTTGATCGAGAGGCCGGCAATCAACGCCAGCAGTAAGGTGCCATTCTCACGGCTTGGTTTTTCCATCGCTTTCTACCTTTTATACGTGGGATACAGAAGCTTTTTCTTGTTGGCGGCGATACCAATAATAAGCACCTTTGGAAATCATCCGCAGTTGCAGCACTAAACGTTCCTCAAGCCGACGCCGTTGTTCGATATCGATATCCAGCGCTTCGGCACCGGCGCTGAACACGATGGTCACCATGGCTTCCGCCTGCGCTTCGGTAAAACTGCGCGGCATATGGTTTTCCAGCTCGAGGTAATCTGCCAGTTCGGCGATAAAATGTTGGATCTCACGCGCTACTGCCGCACGGAAAGCCGCCGAGGTACCGGAGCGCTCACGCAACAGCAAACGGAAGGCGTTGGGATTATTGCCGATAAACTCCATAAAGGTGGAGACCGAGGTGCGGATCACGCTGCCGCCCTTGGCAATACGCTGGCGCGCCTGGCGCATCAGTTGCCGCAGCATCAGGCCGCTCTCATCAACCATGGTCAGCCCCAACTCATCCACGTCACGAAAGTGGCGGTAGAATGAAGTCGGTGCGATGCCCGCTTCACGCGAGACTTCACGCAGGCTCAGGCTGGCGAAGCTGCGTTCGGCGCTTAGCTGGCTGAAGGCCGCCTCGATGAGGGAACGACGCGTCCGTTCTTTTTGTTGTGCTCTGACGCCCATATGCATATCCAGATAAGATCCATTTTGTCAGTCTAACGCCGTAGACCCGGCAATATAGCAAATTTTATTGCAACAGCATTTATACAAACGCGCCCTGTCACAGTTTCCGCCTGCACCATTTGTGCTTTGCCTCAAAAAGCCTAATGGTGATTGGGCACTCAGCGCTATGATGTTAAGATACCGTTGTAATTTTGTAATTAAGACAGGTCTCTCCCCTATGCAACAGCACTATCAATTTGATGCCATAGTTATTGGCTCGGGCCCTGGTGGTGAAGGTGCCGCTATGGGGTTGGTGAAACAGGGCGCCCGCGTGGCCGTTATCGAACGGTACAATAACGTAGGCGGCGGATGTACCCACTGGGGTACCATCCCGTCCAAAGCCCTCCGCCACGCCGTTAGCCGCATTATCGAATTCAACCAGAACCCGCTTTATAACAACTCACGCACGCTCAGCGCGACATTCCCTGATATTTTGCGCCATGCCGATAACGTGATTAACCAGCAAACCCGGATGCGCCAGGGATTCTATGAGCGTAACCAATGCAAGCTGTTTGCCGGCGACGCACGCTTTATCGACGCCAACACCGTCAGCGTCAGCTATATGGATGGCACTCAGGACACTATCCGCGCCGACCATATCGTCATCGCCTGCGGTTCGCGCCCTTACAATCCGTCGAGCGTCGATTTTAACCATCCGCGCATTTACAACAGCGATTCAATCCTCGAACTGAACCACGAACCGCGCCACGTGATCATTTACGGCGCCGGGGTTATCGGCTGCGAATATGCCTCTATCTTCCGCGGGTTGAACGTGAAGGTCGATCTGATCAACACCCGCGATCGCCTGCTGGCGTTCCTCGACCAGGAAATGTCAGACTCACTGTCTTACCACTTCTGGAACAACGGCGTGGTGATCCGTCACAACGAAGAATTCGAGAAAATCGAAGGCACCGACGACGGCGTGATTGTTCACCTGAAATCCGGCAAAAAAGTGAAAGCGGACTGCCTGCTGTATGCCAACGGCCGTACCGGTAACACCGACTCACTGGGGCTGGAGAACGTCGGTCTGGAGTCAGACAGCCGTGGCCTGCTGAAAGTGAACAGCATGTACCAGACTGCGCTGTCGCACATTTATGCCGTGGGTGACGTAATTGGTTACCCAAGCCTGGCATCTGCCGCTTACGATCAGGGCCGTATTGCTGCGCAGGCGATTGCTTCAGGCGAAGCCAGCGGGCATCTGATTGAAGACATCCCGACCGGTATCTACACCATTCCGGAAATCAGCTCCGTCGGTAAAACCGAGCAGGAACTGACGGCGATGAAGGTGCCGTATGAAGTGGGCCGCGCCCAGTTCAAGCATCTGGCGCGTGCGCAGATTGCCGGGATGAACGTCGGCAGCCTGAAGATCCTGTTCCATCGCGACACCCTGCAGATCCTCGGGATCCACTGCTTCGGTGAGCGTGCGGCGGAGATCATTCACATCGGTCAGGCGATCATGGAACAGAAAGGTGAAGGCAATACTATCGAGTATTTCGTTAATACTACCTTCAACTATCCGACCATGGCCGAAGCCTACCGGGTGGCAGCGCTGAACGGCTTAAACCGCCTGTTTTAGCGTGGTACCCAGGTAGTTTTGCATGTGCTCGCGGATCGCCTCGGCCAATTGCTCATAACGACTGCGCAATGGGGAGCCGGGGCGGTACACCAGCGCAATGGTGCGCTTGGGTTCAGGTTTATAACAGTCGAGATAGCACACGCCGTCACGCTCGCGCTGTGGCGGTACCGCCAATGAAGGCAACAACGTAATACCACTGCCCGCCGCAACCATATTGCGCAGCGTTTCCAGGCTGGTCGCCCGGAAATGGGTATCCTCGTCGGCACCGGCCTGGAAGCAAAAGCCCATTGCCTGATCGCGCAAGCAGTGCCCATCTTCCAGCATCAGCAGTTTTTCCCCTGCCAAATCCGGCATCGCCACACGGTCACGCTGCGACCATGGGTGATCGGAATACACCGCCAGCTTCATTGGCTCATCAAACAACGGCACTTCGATAAAGGCTTCGGTTTCCTTCACCAACGCCAGGATCGCACAGTCCAATTTACCGCTGTCGAGTTGCGCCAGCAGCTGTTGGGTTTGCGCCTCATGCAGGTACATTTCCAGCTTGGGGAAGGTTTTGTGCAGCGTAGGGATGATCTGCGGCAGCAAATAAGGCCCGACGGTCGGGATCAGGCCGATATGCAACGGCCCGGACATGGCTTCGCCCTGCTGGCTGGCCATCTCTTTCAGAACTTTGACTTCGCGCAGCACGGTACGCGCCTGCTCCACCAGCAACAGGCCCGCCTGGGTAAATAACACCTTGCGGCTGGTGCGCTCGAGCAACATCACACCCAGTTCGTCTTCCAGCTTGCGGATCTGCCCACTGAGCGTGGGTTGGCTAACATGGCATGAATCGGCGGCACGGCGGAAATGCCGGTGCTCGGCCAAGGCGACCAGGTACTCTAAATCACGAATATTCATTGTTTCCCTCCAGACCACGATAGCTCATGGCGATAGATAAGATAGCAATGAGCGATTAGATCTATCAACCCCCGGCGGCAATAATGTGTCCCAACAAAGCGGCATAACGCTGAAAGCTAAAAATTATTTTTTCTAATTAAGGGGTTAATTGATGTTTACCAGTCAAGAAGGCAAAAAAGTTCCTCAAGTCACCTTCCACACCCGCCAGGGTGACCAATGGATCGATGTGACTACCAACGACCTGTTTAAAGATAAAACCGTCATCGTATTTTCACTGCCGGGCGCGTTCACTCCGACCTGCTCTTCCAGCCATCTGCCGCGCTACAACGAGCTGTCCAGCGTATTCAAGCAGCACGGCGTTGACAGCATTCTGTGCGTCTCGGTGAACGACACCTTCGTGATGAACGCCTGGAAAGCCGATCAACATGCTGAAAACATCACCTTCGTGCCGGACGGCAACGGTGAATTCACCAAAGGCATGAACATGCTGGTCGAGAAAGCCGATTTGGGCTTCGGTCCACGCTCATGGCGTTACTCGATGCTGGTGCGTAACGGCGTAGTGGAAAAAATGTTTGTCGAGCCCAACAAGCCGGGCGACCCGTTTGAGGTGTCTGACGCCGACACCATGCTGAAATACCTGGCGCCAGAATTCAAAGTGCAGGAGTCGGTTTCGCTGTTTACCAAGCCGGGCTGCCCGTTCTGCGCCAAAGCCAAACAAATGCTGCAGGAACGTGGCATTCAGTATGAAGAGATCGTACTGGGTCAGGACGCGACTACCGTCAGCCTGCGCGCCGTCAGCGGCCGTGCCACGGTACCGCAGGTGTTCATCGGCGGCCGTCATATTGGCGGTAGCGATGACCTGGAAAGCTTCCTGTCAGCCTGATTTATAAGTAATAACAAAGCCAACGTGAACTTTTGGCGGGCTCCGGCCCGCCCTTTTTTTAGCTTTCAGGAGCGGATATGAAACAGTTGAATGTTGACGTCGCCGTTATCGGTGGCGGCACCGCCGGTCTGGGCGCCTATCGCGCCGCCAAGCTTTCGACTCCCAGCGTAGTCATGATTGAGGGCGGGGCCTACGGCACCACCTGTGCCCGCGTTGGCTGCATGCCATCAAAATTGCTGATTGCTGCCGCCGAGGCGGTGCATCAAATCGCGCGTGCGCCAGGCTTTGGCGTGTATCCCGCCGGTAAAACCACCATTAACGGTCGTGAAGTGATGGACCGCGTCAAACGCGAACGCGACCGTTTCGTCGGCTTTGTATTGGAAGGTGTCGACGAGATCCCGGCGGCCGACAAAATTAGCGGTTACGCCCGTTTTATCGACGACAATACGCTGCAGGTGGATGAACATACGCGCATCGTGGCACAGCGCATTGTTATCGCCACCGGTTCCCGCCCAAGCTGGCCCGCGCCCTGGAATGCACTGGGTGACCGACTGATCGTCAATGACGACGTCTTCAACTGGGATGATTTACCGCAGTCGGTGGCGGTATTCGGGCCAGGTGTGATTGGCCTGGAACTGGGTCAGGCGCTGCATCGTCTCGGGGTTGAGACCAAAGTGTTTGGCGTTGGCGGCGCCGTCGGCCCGTTGACTGACAGCACGGTACGCAACTACGCCGCTAAAACCCTGGGCGAAGAGTTCTATCTTGATGCCGATGTGAAAGTGGAGATGATGCAGCGCGAAGGCGACAAAGTGTTTATCCGTTATCAGGATTTACACGGCAAGACGCAGGAGATCATGGTGGATTATGTGTTGGCCGCCACCGGTCGCCGACCGAACGTCGATAATCTGGGCCTGGAGAATACCGGCCTGCTACTCGACGTTCGGGGCGTACCCCAGGCCGATCGCCTGACGATGCAAACCAGCGTGCCACATATCTTTATTGCCGGTGACGCCAGCAACCAACTGCCGCTGCTGCACGAAGCCAGCGATCAGGCACGTATTGCCGGGAGCAATGCCGGCAGCTTCCCGGAAGTCACGCCGGGCCTGCGCCGCAGCGCGATCTCGGTGGTATTCTCCGATCCGCAGATTGCCATGGTCGGTTCCACCTTCCGTGAACTGAGCGAGAAATTCAGCGCCTGTGGCTGTTTTGAAATCGGTGAGGTGTCATTCGAGAACCAGGGGCGTTCACGCGTGATGCTACGTAACAAAGGTATCCTGCACGTCTACGGCGAACAGGGCACCGGACGTTTCCTCGGTGCAGAGATGATGGGGCCGGAGGTTGAGCATATCGCCCATCTGCTGGCCTGGGCGCATCAGCAGCAAATGACCATCAATCAGATGCTGGATATGCCGTTTTATCATCCGGTGATCGAAGAAGGTCTGCGCACCGCGCTGCGCGATCTGCAAGCCAAACTTAAGCTGGGTGAGGCCGAGGCGGAACGCTGCCAGCGCTGCCCGGGCGAGTAATCTTTCTAAAAACAAAGGGCGCAGTTCTGCCTATGAACTGCGCCCTTGATACTGAGTAACCTAATTAAGCCAAGCGTTGTTTCGCTGCGGCGATCGCGCTGGCGACCTGCTGAGGAGAAACACCTCCTTTGGCCGAGCGCTTATCCAGGCAAGACTGCAGTGCCAGGATCGGGTACACATCGTCACCAATCACTGCGCTGAATTTCTGCAAATCAGTCAACGGCAGGGCTTCCAGCGCCTTGCCCTGACGAATGGCCTCCACTACCGCTTCACCGACGATATGGTGCGCCTCACGGAACGGCACGCCTTTGGCGACCAGATAGTCCGCCAGTTCGGTCGAGTTGGCGTAGCCCTGCTCCGCCGCTTCTTTACAGCGCGGACGTTTCACCTGTATACCATCCAGCACCAGCGCAGCCATCTGCAGGCAATCCATCCAGGTATCAAGCGCGTCGAACAGCCCTTCCTTATCTTCCTGCATGTCTTTGTTATATGCCAACGGCAGGCCTTTCAACGTCATCATCATACCGGTCAATGCACCCTGCACGCGGCCACATTTGCCACGGATCAGCTCCAGTGCATCCGGGTTTTTCTTTTGCGGCATCAGCGAGGAGCCGGAAGTCACACGGTCAGACAGATCGACAAAGGCTGCTTCGCCACTGTTGAAGAAAATCAGGTCTTCGGCAAAGCGCGACAGGTGCACCATGCTGATAGAAGCATTGGATAACAACTCCAGCACGTGGTCGCGGTCGGAAACGCTGTCCAGACTATTACGGGTGGCCGAAGCAAAGCCCAGCCAACCGGCCAGTTGTTCACGGTCGATCGGATAGGCGGTACCGGCCAGCGCACCGCTGCCCAATGGGCTGACGTCCAGGCGCTTCAGCGTATCCTGCAAACGGCTTTCGTCACGCGCCAGCATTTCCACATAGGCCAAGCACCAGTGGGCAAAGGTCACCGGCTGCGCACGCTGCAGGTGGGTATAACCCGGCATTACCGCGTCTTGATTGGCTTCGGCAGTTTCCACCAGCGCCTGTTGCAGCTGCACGATGGCCTGATGCAGTTCGCCGATCTGCTGTTTGCACCACAATTTCAGATCGGTCGCGACCTGATCGTTACGGCTACGGCCGGTGTGCAGTTTTTTGCCCAGATCGCCGACTTGGTCGATCAGCTTCTGCTCCACCCAACTGTGAATATCTTCTGCATCGCTGCTGACAATCGCCTGCGGATCGGCCTGCACTTCTGCCAACAGCTCGTTCAACGCCTGCTCAAGCTGCTGCTGCTCGGCTGCCGTCAATACGTTGACGGTGACCAGCGCTTTCGACCAGGCCACCGAACCCACAATGTCCTGTTCCGCCAGGCGATAATCAAAGCGCAGAGAATCGTTTAATTGTTTGAACCGCTGATCTGCCGCCTGACTGAACCGTCCGCCCCAAAGTGCCATACCTTACTCCTGATTTTATGCGAATAGGGGCGCAGCACGCTGCGCCCCTATCAAGTCACGCCGAATAATTAATAAGTTACTTGTTCTTGATCTCGTTCAGCGCGCGAATGCGTGAAGAGAGTGAGAACAGACGGATAAAACCGCCCGCGTGGCTGTGATCGTAAACTTCGTCTTCGCCGAAGGTCGCGAACTCTTCGGAGTACAGGCTGTTGGCGGATTTTTTCTGAATCGCCGTCACCTGGCCTTTATACAGCTGCAACACCACTTCACCGTTAACCTCTTCGGCCAGCGCTTCGGCGGAGGCCTGCAGCGAACGACGCAGTGGAGCAAACCAACGGCCATCGTACACCACGTAAGACATTTCCAGGCCCAGTTGCTCACGCCATTTGAAACTGTCGCGATCCAGCACCAGCTGTTCAACGCCACGCAGTGCCGCCACCATAATGGTGCCGCCCGGGGTTTCGTAGCAGCCGCGGGATTTGATGCCTACCAGACGGTTTTCTACGATATCAATACGGCCCACGCCATGCTTGGCACCCAGCACGTTCAGGGTTTCCAAACATTTGTACGGGCTAAGAACTTCACCGTTAACCGCCACTACGCAGCCTTTCTCTACGGTGATGGTCACTTGCTCAGGCTGATCCGGCGCTTCCTGCGGATCGACAGTCCAGACCCAGCAGTCTTTGTTCGGTGCGTTCCACGGGCTTTCCAGCACGCCGCCTTCGGTAGAGATATGCCAGGCATTCTCGTCACGGCTATAGATTTTTTCCAGCGACGCGGTGGTCGGGATGTTGCGCTCTTTCAGGTAGTCCAGCAGCGCTTCACGGGAACGCAGGTTCCACTCACGCCAAGGAGCAACCACTTTAAGATGTGGGGCCAGTGCGGTATAGGTGGTTTCGAAACGCACCTGGTCATTACCTTTACCGGTTGCGCCGTGGCACACCGCGTCAGCACCCACTTTCAGCGCCAGTTCAACCTGTGCTTTAGCGATAATCGGGCGCGCCATGGAGGTGCCCAGCAGGTAGCTGCCTTCATACAGGGCGCCGGTCTGCAGTACCGGGTAAACGTAATCACGGATGAATTCTTCACGCAGATCAACCACGTGGCACTCAGAGGCACCGGATTGCAGGGCTTTTTGCTCCACACCTTCCAGATCGCTGCGCTCCTGGCCGATATCCGCCACGAAGGCTACCACTTCGCAGCCGCCGTAGTTTTCTTTCAGCCAGGGAATGATGGCCGAAGTGTCCAGACCGCCAGAGTACGCCAGAACGATTTTTTTGATGCCTTGGTTTTGCATGGTCTTTTCCTTTTTAATTCTATATTTAAGCGAGGATCCGGGTGCCAATTGACACGCCGTTAAACAGTGCAGGAAGCTGATCGGCATGGCGCCAACTGGCGATATCTACCGGGCGACCGAGGGTGCGGGCCGCATCGAGCGCCGCATTCACCTTCACCACCATACCATCAGTGATGATGCCCTGGGCAATCAGTTGTTCCGCTTTTTGCGCCGTCATTTCTGCGATGCGTTGCCCTTTTCCATCGAGGATGCCACTGACATCCGACAGCAGGATCAAATCCGCACCCAGGGTGGCGGCCAGAGCCGTCGCCGCCTGATCGGCGTTCACATTCATTAACTGCCCATCGGCGGTAATACCGATGGAACTGATCACCGGCAGATAACCGGCGCCCAGCAGGGTATTGAGCAACAGCGGGGAGCCCGGTTGCGCATTGCCCACGTGGCCCAGCGCCGGATCCAGCGGGGTGACGGTGACGCTGCCACCGTCCGCCAGGCTCAGGCCAACCGCGTTAATCTGGTGCTTGATGGCCCACGCCAGCAAGGTTTTATTGGCGGTGCCGGCCAGCGCGCCGGTAATAATGTCAATCTGATCGGCCGGGGTCACCCGCAGGCCATTCTTCTTCACTACCGGCAGGGAAAGCTTTTTCATCAGCTCATCGACCAGGCAACCGCCGCCGTGAACGATCACCAACGGGCGCTGATGCTGCTGACGGTAGCTGTCCAGTGCGGTAAACAGACGCTCCAGCGCCTCTTCACTGTCTAATAACACGCCACCTAACTTGATAATTAACGGATTCATCGCTGTTTACATCCCACGCTGGTGATTTATTAAAGTAATGACTGGGTTTCAGGGAACCCAAAACGGATATTCAGGCATTGCACCGCCTGAGCGGCTGCGCCTTTCAACAGGTTGTCTTCCGCCGCCACGGCAATCAGGTGTTCGCCCTGCACGGCAAAGCCGATGTCGCAGAACGGCAGCCCGACGACTGACTTCAATGCCGGTACGCCCTGGTCGTACAGCCGCACCAGCGGTTTGTCGTCATAGGCGGCGTGATAAACGGCAGCCACATCCTGCGCGGTCACACCGGCTTTCAGGCGACAGGTAATGGTTTCGAGAATACCACGCGGGAAGTTACCCAAATGTGGCGTAAAAATGACCGGCACGCCCAAATGCGCGACGATTTCCGGATGATGACGGTGGTTGAAAATACCGTACGGCTGCAGGCTCACCTCACAGAAACTGGTGGTCACGCTGGCCTTGCGGCCCGCACCGCTGACGCCGCTGGTCGCGTTGATCACCGGCCACTGATCAAGGTTCAGCAACTCCTGGTCGATCAACGGTTTCAGCGCCAACTGCGCCGCCGTCGGATAACAGCCCGGTACGGCGATCAGCTGAGCCTGTTTGATTTTGTCGCTCTGCCATTCCGCCAGGCCATACACCGCCTGCTCCAGCAAGTCGGCATGCTGATGTTCAAAACCGTAATATTGGCTGTAGAAGGCGGCATCTTTCACGCGGAACGCGCCGGAGAGATCGAACACCACGCAACCTGCGGCCAGGAATGCCGGCGCGATATCGTGGCTGACCTCGTGTGCCGTCGCCAGGAACACTACGTCGATACCAGCAGCGGCGGCGGCTACGTCAACCAGCGGCTGCAAGGGGAGATCGACGATGCCTTTTAACTGGGGGTGCAAATCGGAAAGCAATTTTCCTGCATCTGCACTTTGCGCTGAAACCGCTAAAGCGGTTATGTTCATGTGTGGGTGACGATTAAGGTACGCCGTGAGCTCTGCTCCGGCATAACCGCTGGCACCGACAATCAGCGTATTCAACATGGGGCCTTTCACCTTCTAGACTTGCGTTGGGTCGTATTCGACTCAGGTTTCCAGGCTCACCAGCGTTGTTTTGCCGTTCACCCACGAGGTCGAGCGTTGATGTTTTTATAATCATCCGGGAATCGGGTTCCCTTACGCTCCAGCTTATTGTATTTTTATTCACAATAAATGCATGAATATTGATACCAACCTAACCAAAGGCTGTCAACAGTGAAGATGAAATTACCTCCATTTATTGAGCTGTACCGGGCGTTGATCGCCACTCCGTCGATCAGCGCCACCGATGGCGCCCTCGATCAGAGTAATGAAGCGTTAATCAACTTGCTGGCCGGCTGGTTTGCCGATTTGGGCTTCCGCGTCGACGTGCAGCCTGTGCCGGACAGCCGCAACAAATTCAACCTGCTGGCCAGCATTGGCGAAGGCAGCGGTGGCCTGCTGCTGGCGGGTCACACCGACACCGTGCCTTATGATGAAGGCCGCTGGACGCGCGACCCTTTCACCCTGACCGAACACGACAATAAGCTGTACGGGCTGGGCACTGCCGATATGAAAGGCTTCTTTGCCTTTATTCTGGATGCGGTACGCGACATCGACGCCAGCCAACTGACCAAGCCTTTATACATTCTGGCCACCGCAGATGAAGAAACGACGATGGCCGGCGCACGTTATTTTGCCGCCTCGACCAGCATCCGTCCGGACTTCGCCATTATCGGTGAGCCAACCTCGCTGCAGCCGGTGCGTGCGCACAAGGGCCACATAGCCAACGCCATCCGCATCGTCGGCCAATCCGGCCACTCGAGTGACCCGGCGCGCGGCGTGAACGCCATCGATCTGATGCATGAAACCATCGGCCGCCTGATGGAGTTGCGCAAAACGTTGCAAGAGCGCTTTAACAACCCGGCCTTTGCCGTGCCCTACCCGACCATGAACTTCGGTCATATCAACGGGGGCGATGCGGCCAACCGTATCTGCGCCTGCTGCGAGCTGCATCTGGATATCCGCCCGTTACCGGGCATGACGCTCGACAACATCAACGAACTGATGCAGCAAACGCTGGAGCCAGTCAGCCAGCGCTGGCCGGGCCGCCTGAGCATTGAGGAATTGCACGCCTCGGTACCGGGCTATGAGTGCCCGACCGATCACCATATGGTGGCGGTGATTGAGAAACTGCTGGGCACCCGCACGCAGGTGGTCAACTATTGCACAGAGGCTCCCTTCGTCCAGCAGGTCTGCCCGACGCTGGTGTTGGGCCCTGGCTCTATCGACCAGGCGCATCAACCGGACGAATACATAGATACCGGCTTTATCGAACCGACGCGCAAGCTGCTGGGTCAGTTGGTCAGCCACTTCTGCCGCCAATAAACCTGACACAGGGTAGGGTTAATGATTTATCATCTCTCTACCCATTAATAAGTAGCAAGCCAAGGAAATAAGCCAGACTGATAACCGGTGCAGCGTAATTAAATTTCAGAAAATGCGCCGATTTTGATGTTTTTTTGCTAAAAATAGTGTCAATTGACCATTGGACAGGAACGTGGCGAGATGAAACAGGCGCTGTTCGCCTGACACGTGAAATTTACTTACAAGATAAAAATCATACAGAACTGGGTCAGGGGTTATATGAACGAACAATATTCGGCAATGCGAAGTAATGTCAGTATGCTCGGCAAATTGCTCGGCGATACCATCAAAGAAGCGCTGGGCGAGCATATTCTCGATCGCGTTGAAACTATCCGTAAGCTTTCCAAATCTTCACGTGCAGGTAACGAAGCGCATCGCCAGGAGCTGCTTTCTACCTTGCAAAACCTGTCCAACGACGAATTGCTGCCGGTCGCACGCGCCTTCAGCCAGTTTCTTAATCTGACCAACGTCGCCGAGCAGTACCACAGCATTTCACCCAATGGTGAAGCCGCCAGCAACCCGGAAGCGCTGGCGCAGTTGTTCACCCGGCTGAAAGACAAAAAGCTCAGCACTAAAGAGCTGCAAAATGCGGTGTCCCAGCTTTCCATCGAGCTGGTGCTGACCGCGCACCCGACGGAAATCACTCGCCGCACCCTGATCCACAAGCTGGTTGAGGTCAACACCTGCCTCAGCCAACTCGACCATAACGATCTGGCCGACTACGAACGCAACAAGATCATGCGCCGTCTGCGCCAATTAGTGGCCCAGTCCTGGCATACCGACGAGATCCGCAAACATCGTCCCTCCCCGATCGACGAAGCCAAGTGGGGCTTTGCGGTGGTGGAAAACAGCCTGTGGGAAGGGGTGCCTGCCTTCCTGCGCGAATTCAACGAACAGTTGGAAAACTCCATCGATTACAGCCTGCCGGCGGAAGCGGTACCCGTTCGCTTCACCTCCTGGATGGGCGGTGACCGCGACGGCAATCCGAATGTGACGGCTGAAATTACCCGCCATGTACTGCTGCTCAGCCGTTGGAAGGCCTGCGACCTGTTCACCCGCGATATTCAGGTGCTGGTCTCCGAGCTGTCGATGACCGAATGTACCCCGGAACTGCGTGCACGGGCCGGTGGCGACGAGGTGCAAGAGCCGTACCGCGAAATCATGAAGCAACTGCGCAGCCAGTTGATGAGCTCTCAGGCTTATCTGGAAGGTCGCCTGAAAGGTGAGCGCGTACTGAAACCGCACGACCTGCTGGTGAATAACGAACAGCTGTGGGAACCGCTGTTCGCCTGTTACCAGTCGCTGCAGGCCTGTGGCATGAGCATCATCGCCAATGGCCAGTTGCTCGATACCCTGCGTCGCGTGCGCTGCTTTGGTGTGCCGCTGGTGCGGATCGACGTGCGTCAGGAAAGTACCCGCCACACCGAAGCCATCGCCGAATTGACCCGCTATCTGGGGCTGGGCGACTACGAAAGCTGGTCGGAAGCCGACAAACAGGCGTTCCTGATCCGCGAGCTGAACTCCAAACGCCCGCTGGTGCCGCTAAAATGGGAGCCTAGTGCCGACACCCAGGAAGTGCTGGAAACCTGTCGGGTGATCGCCGAAGCGCCGCAGGGTTCGATTGCCGCCTACGTGATTTCCATGGCTCGCACGCCTTCTGACGTGCTGGCGGTTCACCTGTTGCTGAAAGAAGCCGGTTGCCCGTTCGCCCTGCCGGTGGCCCCGCTGTTCGAAACCCTCGACGACCTGAACAACGCCGACGACGTAATGACCCAGTTGCTGAATATTGACTGGTACCGCGGCTTTATCCAGGGCAAACAGATGGTGATGATTGGCTATTCCGACTCGGCAAAAGATGCCGGAGTGATGGCCGCCTCATGGGCGCAGTACCGCGCGCAAGACGCACTGATCAAAACCTGTGAGAAAGCCGGCGTGGCGCTGACATTGTTCCACGGTCGCGGCGGCTCGATTGGCCGTGGTGGCGCCCCGGCGCATGCGGCACTGCTGTCGCAACCGCCGGGCAGCCTGAAAGGCGGCCTGCGCGTCACCGAACAGGGGGAGATGATCCGCTTCAAATTTGGCCTGCCGGAAGTCACCATCAGCAGCCTGGCGCTGTACACCGGTGCGATCCTGGAAGCCAACCTGTTGCCGCCGCCGGAGCCGAAAAAAGAGTGGCGTGCACTGATGGATGACCTGTCAGACACCTCATGCAAAATGTATCGTGGTTACGTGCGTGAAAATCCGGAATTCGTGCCGTACTTCCGCGCCGCGACGCCGGAACTGGAGCTGGGCAAGTTGCCGTTGGGTTCACGCCCGGCCAAACGCAAGCCAAACGGCGGCGTTGAAAGCCTGCGCGCCATTCCATGGATCTTCGCCTGGACGCAGAACCGCCTGATGCTGCCGGCCTGGCTGGGTGCCGGTGCCGGTTTGCAAGAGGCAGTGAAGGCCGGTAAGCAGGATCAACTGGAAGCCATGTGCCGCGACTGGCCGTTCTTCTCCACCCGCATCGCGATGCTGGAAATGGTGTTCGCCAAGGCCGACCTGTGGCTGGCGGAATACTACGATCAACGTCTGGTCGACAAATCGCTGTGGCCACTGGGCCAGCAATTGCGCGACCAGTTGGCAAGCGACATCAAGGTAGTGTTGACCATCGCCAATGACGCGCACCTGATGGAAGACTTGCCGTGGATCGCCGAATCCATTGCGCTGCGTAACGTGTATACCGATCCGCTCAACGTACTGCAGGCGGAACTGCTGCACCGTTCACGTCAACAGGAACAACCGGATGCCCGCGTTGAGCAGGCGCTGATGGTGACCATTGCCGGCGTCGCCGCCGGGATGCGCAACACCGGCTAGGTAGAGCGTTGTAAAAAACGGCTCCTGCTCACAGGGGCCGTTTTTTTATCCAACAAAAAGGGCGCCGTCTTTACCCAGCGCCCTTCTCAATGACAAATAGAGTAGATTATGCCGCCGCCGGGCGCACGCCCAACGTATGGCAAATGGCGTAACTCATCTCGGCGCGGTTCAGCGTATAGAAGTGGAAGTCTTTCACCCCCTCGCGGCTGAGAATTTTCACCATATCCATCGCGATATTGGCACCGACCATTTTGCGGGTTTCGGCATCGTCGTCCAGCCCTTCAAACATACTGGTCATCCAGCTAGGCACACGCACGTTAGTCATGGTGGCAAAACGCTGCAACTGCTTGAAGTTGGACACCGGCAGAATGCCCGGCACGATTTCCACGTCAATACCGGTCGCCACGCAGCGGTCACGAAAACGCAGGTAGCTTTCCACATCAAAGAAGAACTGGGTAATCGCGCGGTTGGCACCGGCATCGATTTTACGCTTCAGGTTAATCAGATCCGCCTGCGGACTTTTGGCTTCCGGATGCACTTCAGGGTAGGCCGCCACCGAGATATCAAAATCGCCGACGTCTTTGAGCAAGGCCACCAAATCGGTAGCGTACATTTCGGGCTTACCGCTGCCCGGTGGCAGGTCGCCACGCAGCGCCACGATATGACGGATGCCGCTGTTCCAGTAGTCGGTAGCAATCTCGCGCAACTGAGCCGGGCTGGCGTCGATGCAGGTCAGGTGCGGTGCTGCCTCCAGACCGGTACGCTCCTTAATCCCTTTGATAATGCTGTGGGTACGATCGCGCTCGCCGGAGTTGGCACCATAGGTCACAGAGACAAATTTAGGTTTCAGGCTGCTCAGACGATCGATGGACTGCCACAGGGTGTCTTCCATCTCGCTGGTGCGCGGCGGGAAGAACTCGAATGATACGTTAATCTGGCCGTTTAACTCTGCCAGACTCTGATTCAGCGCTTCCCGCTGGTTTGCGTGAAAAAAACTCATACCCTGTCCGCCTCTTATCGATCGCTGTTTTGCCTTATCTTATTAAGCGTCTATACGTTTAGACGTCTAGATAGAAAATGCCGTATGTTGACTAAAGAGTCAACAGGAAACTGAGGGGAATAAGATGATTAATCCTCACCCGTTAAGAGAAAGAATTTCACGTTCAGAATAAGAATAATTATGGCAGGAAAAACGAAGGGCGCGGTTGATCCGCGCCCACAAGAAGATTAAAGCAGTTGTGCCAAACGGTTAAGGTCTGACTGGATCGCACCGGCAGTGACGTCACGCCCGGCACCCGGCCCGCGGATCACCAGTGGGTTGTCGCGGTACCAGCGGCTTTCGATAGCGAACACGTTATCGCACGGCAGCAACGATGCCAGCGGATGTTCAGGCCGTACCGCTTCCACGCCGACACGCGCCTTACCATTGGCATCGAAACGCGCCACGTGGCGCAGCACCAGCCCCATTTCACTGGCGGCCTCAAAACGTTGCAGCATCTGCTGGTTCAACGCATCGCCGTTTTCGAAGAACTGATCGACGGAGCCCTGTTCGGCCCCCGCAGGCACCAGCGATTCGACTCGTACCTGATTCGGCTCAATATCGTAGCCCGCTTCACGCGCCAGGATCACCAGCTTGCGCATCACGTCCTGGCCGGAGAGATCGACCCGCGGATCCGGTTCGGTCAGCCCCTGCTGCCAGGCCTGATCCACCAACTCGGTGAACGGCACCGTGCCGTCGAACTGCAGGAACAGCCAGGAAAGCGTACCGGAGAAGATACCGCTGATCGCCAGAATGCTGTCGCCGCTGTCACGCAGATCTCGCACCGTATGGTTGACCGGCAGGCCGGCACCGACGGTAGCGTTATACAGCCAGTGGCGGCCGGTTTTGGCGAAGGCATCACGGATTTGGCGATAATTATCGCTGCAAGATGCGCCCGCCAGCTTGTTGGCGCTGATCACATGGAAGCCATAGCTGGCGAAATCCAGATATTGTTCGGCCAGCTCCTCACTGGCGGTCACGTCAAGCACCACCAGATCGTCGAACGGATGCGCACGCATCCACAGGAACAGTGACTCTTCGTCCAGCTCCTGTGCTTCGTCCTCAAAGAACGCCAGGGCGCGGCTGGCATCCAGCCCATCGTAATTGAGCAGGCTGCGGCGGCTGTCCACCACGCCCGCCAGGCTGAACTCAAAGCCGCTGCGGGCGGAAATATTTTTCTGCTCGCGGGCAAACAGCTCCAGCCAGCGTGCGCCGATGTTGCCTTTACCGAACAGCACCAGGCCAATGCTTTTTTCGGCGCGGAACAGGGTCTGGTGCAGGCCCTGGATCAGCAACGCGGTCGGCCCCTGACGCAGTACCGCCACCAGGCTGATGCCGTCTTCGGCCTGCCAGATAAATTCTACCGGCTGGTCTTTCAACTGTTGATAGAAACGGTGGCTGTGCAGCGGATTCTTGCAAACGCCCGCGCCCACCAGCGCCACCAGCGCCAGGCCTTCACGCAGCCGCAGCTCACCCGGTAATGCCGCTTCCTGCAAGGTACGCAGCACGCTATTGACCACTTCCGAGGTGTAGCACAGTTGAACCAGATTACGGTCAGGGTGAATGCCGATCGCCAGCGGTTTGATTTGCGCGCGCTTGAGTACCAAATCCAGCTCTTTCTGCGCCAGTGTGAAGTCATGCTGGCTGGCAACGTTCAGCTCAATCAAACACACGTCGTCATGGCTGGTGACAATCTTCGCGCCGGTGCCGGAGGCCAGCACGCGTTCGATACGCGTTGAGCCTTGTTCCGGCTGATAGCTACAGCGCAGTTGCAGATCGATATCACTGCCGGACACCGGCTGCAGGGTGCGAGTATGCAGCACCGGTGCCGCCAGGCGAGCCAGTTCACTGGCTTCATCCAACCGCAACAGTGGCAGCAGGCAGGCATCTTTTACCTTACGCGGATCGGCGCTGTACACCCCGGCCACGTCGCTCCAAATGGTCACGCGCTCCGCACCGGCCAACGCGCCGACCTGGGTAGCGGAATAGTCACTGCCGTTACGCCCCAACAACACGGTTTCACCGGCGTCGTTGCGTGAAATAAAGCCGGTCACCACCAGGCGTTTGCCCGGGTGCTGAGCCAGCAACTGTTGCAGCAATGGATAAGAGCGGCCTTCGTCAACCTGGGGTTGAGCGGCACGCTCCGCGCGCAGGAAGTCACGCGCATCCAGCCAGGCGGCCTGCATATCCAGCTTGTTCAGTACCGCCGCCATCAGCCGCGCCGACCAAATCTCACCGTGCCCAACGACCTCGGCGTATACGGCGTCGTCGAGCTTTTCGTCCAGCAACACCGCCAGACGCTCCAGATCCTGAATAAACTCGGCGATCAACGGCTCGGCAGTTTCCGGTGGGAGCAGACCGCCAATCAATTCGCTGTGATAGCGACGCAGCGTCTGCTGAACCTGATGTGCAGAAAGACGATCGCTTTGACTGAGCTTCAGCCAGCTAATCAGTTGGTTGGTGGTGCTGCCGGCAGCCGACACCACCATCATGTCACCCGGTTGGCTGTATTCGGCCATGATCCCGGCCACCCGCAGATAACACTTCACGTCTGCCAGGCTGCTGCCGCCAAACTTGTGTAGTTGACGCCCGCTCACCGGCCCTGCTACCGCAATTGCATTCATGCTTACCTCGTTGCCGCCGCCTGGAAGGCTCGTTCCAGATCGGCAATCAAATCTTCACTGTCTTCAATACCCACGGAGATACGCAGCAGGCTCTCGGAAATACCGGCCGCCGCACGGGCTTCTGCCGCCATACCTGCGTGGGTCATGGTCGCTGCATGCGAGATCAGGCTTTCGACGCCGCCCAAGGATTCTGCCAGAGTAAACAGCTCAAGGGCAGACAGAAAACGGCGCAATAGCGCTTCATCACCGTCCAGTTCAAAGCTGAGCATCGCGCCAAAACCGCGTTGCTGACGACGTGCAATCTCGTGCCCAGGGTTCTGAGGCAGAGAAGGATGATACAGCTTTTTCACCAAGGGTTGCTGCTGTAAATAACTGACAATCGCATCGGCGTTTTGTTGCGCCGCCTTGATACGCGGCGACAGCGTGCGCATGCCGCGCAGCAACAAATAGCTGTCGAACGCGCCACCGGTCACGCCGATATTATTGGCCCACCACGCCAATTCCACCGCCAGATCTTTATCTTTGGCGATCACCGCGCCGGCCACCACGTCGGAATGGCCATTGAGGTATTTGGTACAGGAATGCACCACCAAATCGGCACCCAGCACAATCGGCTGCTGTAGCGCCGGGCTGAGGAAGGTGTTGTCCACCACCGTCAAGGCCCCCACGGCGTGTGCCGCATCGCAAATCGCCGCAATATCCACCACACGCAGCAGTGGGTTGCTTGGGCTTTCAATCAGCACCAGCTTGGGCTTTTGCGCCAACGCCTGCTGCAGCGCTTCTTCATTCCCCTGATCGACAAACAGCACGCGGTAAGCACCACGCTTGCTCAGGCTATCGAACAGACGGTAGCTGCCACCATAGCAATCATGTGGCGCCACCAGCAGATCGCCGGGTTGCAGGAATACCGTGGTCACCAGGTGGATTGCCGACATCCCGCTGCTGGTCATCACCGCACCGGCGCCCCCTTCCAGTTCCGCCAGCGCACGCTGGACCACGTCACGCGTCGGGTTACCGCGACGTGAGTAGTCATGAGCACGAGGCTGGTTGAAGTCGGTGAAATTATAGGTGCTGGAAAGGTGGATCGGCGGGACAACGCAGCCGTACTGTTCGTCATCGTTCAGGCCGCTACGTACGGCAATCGTGGCAGGTTTACGCGTCATAGGGTCTCTCGGCTCTCGGGATTGGGATGAATGAGGCCTAAAGATTAATCGCAGTGAGGATAGACGTCAATACATCTGGACATCTAAACTTCTTTGCGTATAGATTGAGCAAAAGCCTAATACCCGCTAAAATTATGCCAGTTTTAGATGACGATACGATGTTAACCCGGAATGCATAGGCGACGCCTATTGATCGTCCGCATTCAGTGACCCTGGTCGCGTAAAATTGACATTTATTTAGTGAGAACAGTGAAGATCGGGCATAATTGGCCGGTTTTTAGAATTTTGTAATTTTTCTGACAATTTTAAGGTGTCCCATGGCTGAGTGGAACGGCGAGTATGTCAGCCCTTACGCTGAACACGGTAAAAAAAGCGAGCAAGTAAAAAAAATCACGGTATCCATTCCGCTGAAGGTCCTGAAAATCCTTACCGATGAACGGACGCGTCGCCAGGTAAATAACCTGCGCCATGCCACCAACAGCGAATTGCTGTGCGAAGCATTTCTGCACGCCTTTACCGGCCAGCCGCTGCCGAACGACGAAGACCTGCGCAAAGAACGCAGCGATGAAATCCCGGAAGCCGCGAAACTGCTGATGCGTGAATTGGGTGTGGATCCCGATACCTGGGAATACTAAGCGCCGGTCTGCACTTGCTTGCAGACGGTAGAAACGAAAAAAGGCGCCGAAGGCGCCTTTTTCATCTGACGATAAGAAATCTTATTTCTTAGCGCCTGGCACGCTGAAACGCTTGTTGAAGCGGTCAACGCGGCCACCGGTAGCAACATCACGCTGCTTGCCAGTGTAGAACGGGTGACATTCGCCACAAACGTCCAGGTTCAGATCGTGACCCACTGTAGAGCGGATTTTGATCACGTTACCGCAAGAGCAGTTAGCAGTAACTTCTTCGTATTTTGGGTGGATACCTTGTTTCATGGGAAACCTCAGTTAAGGCCGTGTCGCTATCCAGCCCTGTTTCGCCAGACACCACACGTGGTTGATAAAGAATTTGGTATCGAATTATACCAAAGGCGGCAAATTATACAGAATTAAAAGTACCGCGCAATCGGAACCGTACATTTGCCGATGCGCAGTGTAAACTGATGGACTCTTTTTTTCACTCTGGATGACCCCATGCCTGTTGTTCACGTTGCTTTGCCGGTCCCCCTCGCCCGCACCTTCGACTATCTGCTGCCGCAAGGCCTGCAGCCGGCGGTCGGCGCGCGCGTAGGTGTGCCCTGGGGTAAGCAACGGGCGATCGGTATCGTCACCGGCTGCAGCGAAACCAGCGAATTGCCGCTGGACAAGCTTAAACCCATCGACAGCGTGCTCGACAGCGCCTCGCTGTTCTCACCCAGCCTGTGGCGCATTCTGCGCTGGGCCAGCGACTATTATCATTACCCCATCGGTGAAGTGCTGTTCCACGCATTGCCTATCCTGCTGCGTCAGGGAAAACCGGCTGAAGCGGCACCGCTGTGGCAGTGGTTCGCTACCGAACAGGGCCGCGCTACGCTGCCGGAAAGCCTGAAACGCGCGCCCAAGCAGCAGCAAGCGCTGGCCGCGTTGCTGCAACGTCCGGTCTATCGCCATCAGGTCAGTGAACTGGAATTAACCGAGAGCGCCTTGCAGGCATTGCGCGCCAAGGGGCTGATCGATTTACGCTCTCAAACGTTGGCGGTGCAGGACTGGCGGCCCGGTTTTGAAGTGCTGGGTGAACGGCTGCGGCTTAACACCGAGCAGGCGACCGCCGTGGGTGCCATTCGCAGCGAAGACGAGCAGTTCGCCACCTGGCTGCTGGCCGGGGTCACGGGTTCCGGCAAGACCGAGGTCTATCTCAGCGTACTGGAAAACATCCTGGCGAAGGGCAAACAGGCATTGGTACTGGTGCCGGAAATCGGCCTGACGCCGCAGACCATTGCCCGTTTTCGCGAACGCTTCAACGCCCCGGTGGAGGTGCTGCACTCCGGCCTTAACGACAGTGAACGGCTGGCAGTCTGGCTGCGCGCCCGCAGCGGCGAGGCGGCAATTGTAATCGGCACCCGCTCGGCGCTGTTTACGCCGTTTTCGCGCCTGGGCGTGATCATCATCGATGAAGAACACGACAGCTCTTATAAACAGCAGGAAGGCTGGCGCTACCACGCCCGCGATCTGGCGGTATTCCGTGCCCGCGAGGAAAACATCCCGATGGTGATGGGCACCGCCACGCCGGCACTGGAAACGCTGCACAATGTGCAACTGGGTAAATATCGCCAGCTCAAACTCACCCAGCGTGCAGGTAATGCCAAACCGGCGACGCAGCATCTGATCGATCTGAAAGGCCTGCCGCTGAAGGTGGGTCTTTCGCAGCCGTTGCTGAAAAGCATGCAGCACCATTTGAAGGCCGGTAATCAGGTGATGCTGTTTCTTAACCGGCGCGGCTACGCACCGGCGCTGTTATGCCACGAGTGCGGCTGGATCGCCGAGTGCCAGCGCTGCGATCATTACTACACCTTCCACCAGAATCATCGTCAACTGCGCTGCCACCACTGCGACAGCCAGCGTCCGGTCCCCCACCAGTGCCCACAATGCGGCTCTACTCATCTGGTGTCGGTCGGCGTCGGCACAGAACAGTTGGAACATGAACTGGCGCCGCTGTTCCCGGAAACGCCGATCACCCGTATCGATCGCGACACCACCAGCCGCAAAGGCTCGCTGGAACAGCATCTGGCGGATATTCACCGCGGCGGCTCGCGCATTTTGATCGGCACCCAGATGCTGGCCAAGGGCCACCATTTCCCGGATGTGACGTTGGTAGCCCTGCTGGATGTCGACGGCGCTCTGTTCTCGGCCGACTTCCGTTCCGCCGAGCGCTTTGCCCAGCTGTATACCCAGGTCTCCGGCCGCGCCGGCCGTGCCGGTAAGCCCGGCGAGGTCTTGTTGCAGACTCACCACCCGGAACACCCACTGCTGCAAATTCTGCTGCAACAGGGTTACGACGCCTTTGCCAAACAGACGTTGGCGGAGCGCAACAGCGTGTTCCTGCCGCCCTATACCAGCCATATCATCGTGCGTTCGGAAGATCACGATAACCAGCAGGCCCCCCAGTTCCTGCAGCAACTGCGCAATCTGCTGGAAGCCAGCCCGCTGAAAGATGACTCGCTATGGGTGATGGGGCCGGTCCCGGCGCTGCAGTCGAAACGCGGCGGTCGTTTCCGCTGGCAACTGCTGCTGCAACACCCTTCCCGGCGGGTACTGCAACAGTTAATGAAAAGCTCCCTGCCGCTGGTCAGTACCCTGCCACAGGCACGTAAGGTGAAATGGACGCTGGATATCGATCCGATAGATAGCTGAACCCAGAAAAGTCCGATTCAGTTCATCCAATGCAAACGTTTACCCTTGAAATTGCGAGCGAACGCTAAAAAACCTTCCCAGGTCACACTTTTTATGCAAATTAGGTAACAAAGGCAGGACGTATTCTGTTTAGAATAACTGCGAAGGCAATTTGTCACCTCTTGCAGGACAGTGATGGAATGTTTGAGCGCGGATGGCGCTAAATGATAACAACACCACCGCACGCCAGAATTTGTGAGCAAACTGAAGTCGTCGCGTTGGCATGGGGCTAACGCAAGGAGAAAGGCGTTGGAACACAAGAAAGAATTATCCATGGCAACCATGAAAGACGTTGCCGAAATGGCGGGCGTTTCAACGGCAACCGTGTCGCGTGCGCTGATGAACCCGGAAAAGGTGTCAACGCCGACGCGTCAGAAAGTGGAACAGGCCGTACTGGCCGTGGGCTATTCTCCTCATGCCCTCTCTCGCAATATCAAGCGTAACGAATCCCGGACTATCCTGGTGATCGTCCCCGACATTTGCGATCCGTTTTTCGCCGATGTGATCCAGGGGATCGAGCAAACCGCCGCACAACAGGGCTACCTGGTGCTGATTGGTGACTGTGCTCAGCAAAACCAGCAGGAACGCACCTTCGTCAACCTGATCATTACCAAACAAATCGATGGCATGCTGCTGCTCGGCTCCAACCTGCCGTTCGATGCCAGCAAGGAAGAGCAGCGTAACCTGCCGCCGATGGTGATGGCCAACGAGTTTGCTCCGGAGCTGGAACTGCCGACGGTGCACATCGATAACCTGACCGCCGCCTTCGAAGCCGTGCATTATTTACATCAGCTCGGCCACCAGCAAATCGCCTGTGTCGCCGGGCCGGAGCAGATGCCGCTCAGCCATTATCGCCTGCAAGGTTACATTCAGGCGCTACGTCGTAATGGCATTACCGTCGAAAGCAGCTATATTACCCGGGGTGATTTCACCTACGAGGCTGGCGCTCAGGCGCTGGCAACGTTGATGGCACAGCCAAAACCGCCGACGGCAGTGTTCTGCCACAGTGATGTGATGGCCATTGGCGTGCTGTCGCAGGCGAAAAAGATGGGGCTGCGGGTACCGCAGGACCTTTCTATCATCGGCTTTGACGACATCAAACTGGCGCAGTATTGCGATCCACCGTTAACCACAGTGGCTCAACCGCGCTACCAGATTGGCCAGCAGGCCATGTTATTGCTGTTGGAGCAGCTACACGGGCAGACCGTGGCAAGCGGCTCCCGGCTATTGGACAGTGAATTGATTATCAGAGGCAGCACCGCTGCCCCGAAACGCTAGTCAAATATTTTAGGGTTCAGTAACATGACGGACTTATCCCCTCATCAGGACACAGCGGAATAATAGTGGCACAAAAAGACTATGTAAGCCGTGGGCGCGCAGCAGGAGCTAAGCGTAAAACCCCCAGCCGTAAAAAACGCAGTTCTCCGAAGGTTTCCAAAACCGTGTTGGCGTTAGCCGTCGCACTTCTGGTTGTCTTTATCGGTGGCCTCTATTTCATTACGCACAACAAGCCGGATGACGCGCCGCTGCTGCCTGTGCACAGCAATCGTCCGGGTAACGGCTTGCCGCCGAAACCGGAAGAACGCTGGCGCTACATCAAAGAGCTGGAGAATCGTCAGATTGGCGTGCAAACCCCGACCGAACCTACGGCAGGCGGTGAAGCCAACTCCAAGACTCAGTTGACTGCAGAGCAACGCCAACTGCTGGATCAAATGCAGGCGGATATGCAACAACGTCCGACACAGCTCAATGAAGTGCCGTATAACGACCCTTCTCAGGCCGCCGCACGTAGCCGTCAGCAACAGCAGGTGCAACAACAGCAGATTCAGCAGCAGCAGGTGCAGCAACCACCGGTGACTCAACCGCGTAACCCGTTTAACAACGGCGCGACGACAGCACCGGTACAGCAGCCGGCTCAGCCGAAGCCACAACCCAAGCCGCAGCCGGTAACGCAGCCGCCGGTGCAGGTTAAGCAGCCGAAACCTGAGGTCAAACCGGAAACCAAGCCGGAAGTGAAACAGGAAACGGCCAAGCAGGAAACCAAGCCAGAGTCGAAGCAAAAATGGATGGTGCAGTGTGGCTCGTTCCGCGCAACCGACCAGGCAGAATCCGTGCGCGCGCGCCTGGCGTTTGAAGGTATTGAAAGCCGTATCACCGCCGGCGGCGGCTGGAATCGTGTGGTGCTCGGCCCATACAGCAGCCGGGCTGCTGCGGACAAAACCCTGTCGCGCCTGAAGGGCGTAGGCATGTCAAGTTGCATTCCCCTCTCCGTTGGGGGTTGAAAAGCTTCAATCCCCCCCCATCTATACTCTCAATATGCCTCGTAGTGTCTGCGCAAGCAGATACTGCGAGGGCTTCTTTCCGTCTTCAACGAGGGTCTGCTCGTGACAACAATTGTAAGCGTACGCCGTAACGGCCAGGTAGTGATCGGTGGCGATGGCCAGGCTACCTTGGGCAATACGGTAATGAAGGGCAACGTCAAGAAAGTGCGTCGTCTGTATAACGACAAAGTGATTGCCGGTTTTGCCGGTGGCACCGCGGATGCCTTCACGCTGTTTGAGCTGTTCGAGCGCAAGCTGGAAATGCACCAGGGTCACCTGGTGAAAGCAGCCGTTGAATTAGCGAAAGACTGGCGCACCGACCGCATGCTGCGCAAGCTCGAAGCGCTGCTGGCAGTCGCGGATGAAAACTCCTCGCTGATCATCACCGGCAACGGTGACGTGATCCAGCCTGAAAATGATTTGATTGCGATTGGCTCCGGCGGTCCGTACGCCCAGGCAGCCGCCCGCGCGATGTTGGAAAATACCGAGCTGAGCGCCCGCGAAATTGTTGATAAGTCTCTCAACATCGCCGGTGACATCTGTATTTACACCAACCATTTCCACACCATTGAAGAATTGCCTTCCAAAGCGTAAGGATCGAATACTATGTCTGAAATGACCCCGCGCGAGATCGTCAGCGAACTGGACAGTTACATCATTGGCCAGAACAAAGCCAAACGTGCCGTTGCCATCGCCCTGCGTAACCGCTGGCGCCGGATGCAGCTCAACGAGATGCTGCGCCACGAAGTCACGCCAAAGAACATTCTGATGATCGGCCCGACCGGCGTCGGTAAAACCGAAATCGCCCGCCGTCTGGCGAAACTGGCCAACGCGCCGTTCATCAAGGTTGAAGCCACCAAGTTCACCGAAGTGGGCTACGTTGGGAAAGAAGTGGATTCTATTATCCGCGACCTGACCGATGCTGCGATCAAAATGGTGCGTCTGCAATCAATCGACAAGAACCGTACCCGCGCCGAAGAACTGGCGGAAGAACGTATCCTTGATGTGTTGATCCCACCGGCCAAGAACAACTGGGGCCAGGCGGAAGAGCATCAGGAGCCGTCCTCGGCACGCCAGGCATTCCGCAAGAAACTGCGTGAAGGCCAGTTGGACGACAAGGAAATTGAGATCGATCTGGCCGCAGCGCCGATGGGCGTAGAAATCATGGCTCCTCCTGGCATGGAAGAAATGACCAACCAGCTGCAGTCAATGTTCCAGAACCTCGGCGGCCAGAAGCAGAAACCACGCAAGCTGAAGATCAAAGAAGCCTTCAAACTGCTGGTGGAAGAAGAAGCCGCCAAGCTGGTGAACCCGGAAGAGCTGAAAGAACAGGCGATCGAAGCGGTTGAGCAGCACGGCATCGTGTTTATCGACGAGATCGACAAAATCTGTAAGCGCGGCGGCCAAAGCTCCGGCCCGGACGTGTCTCGCGAAGGCGTGCAGCGCGACCTGCTGCCGCTGGTGGAAGGCTGTACCGTTTCCACCAAGCACGGGATGGTGAAAACCGATCACATTCTGTTTATCGCTTCCGGCGCATTCCAGACCGCCAGCCCTTCAGACCTGATCCCGGAACTGCAGGGCCGTCTGCCGATCCGCGTTGAGTTACAGGCGCTGACCACCGAAGACTTCGAGCGTATTCTGACCGAGCCAAGCGCTTCGCTGACCGAGCAGTATAAAGCGCTGATGGGCACCGAAGGCGTCAATATCGAGTTCACCGCCGAAGGTATCCGCCGCATCGCCGAAGCCGCATGGCAGGTTAACGAAAGCACCGAAAACATCGGCGCACGTCGTTTGCACACCGTGCTCGAGCGTCTGATGGAAGATATTTCTTATGATGCGAGTGAAATTAACGGTCAATCCATTACAATTGATGCGGATTACGTACGTAATCATCTGGATGAACTGGTAGCGGATGAAGATTTGAGTCGTTTTATCCTATAATCGCTCAATCATGTCCAGTCAGTCATCTGTGGGAGGCATTTTGCCTCCCACAACTATTTCTAACGGACACAGCCACTAACTCTGAAGCGAAAAATGAGCTCATCAACTACCATCTCCCCGGCCAGAGCCTGGCTTGAAAGTTTACGACCGCGCACCCTGCCGCTGGCCTTTGCCTCGATCGTCGTCGGTTCCGCCATTGCCGCCTGGCAAGGTAGCCTGAAGCCCGGCGTGGCGCTGCTGGCGCTGCTGACGGCCGGCCTGCTGCAAATTCTCTCCAACCTGGCGAACGACTATGGCGATGCGGTAAAAGGCAGCGACAAGGAAGATCGTATCGGGCCGCTACGTGGCATGCAAAAAGGCATGATCACCCAGGCACAGATGAAACGGGCGTTGGTGGTGACGGTGGTACTGATCGCCATCGCCGGCAGTTCGCTAATTGCCGTAGCCTGTGAACAACCCAGCGATGTGGTGGGCTTCCTGGTGCTGGGCGGGCTTTCTATCGTCGCAGCCATTACCTATACCGTCGGCAACAAACCTTACGGCTATCTGGGCTTGGGCGATATCTCGGTGCTGGTGTTCTTCGGCTGGCTGAGCGTCGCAGGCACTTTCTACCTGCAAACCCACGCCTTTGACAGCATCGTAATGCTGCCGGCCACCGCCTGTGGCCTGCTGGCAGCGGCGGTGCTCAATATCAATAATCTGCGCGATATCGAAAGCGATCGCGCCAACGGCAAGAATACCCTGGCAGTCCGGCTCGGGCCGCAGAAGGCGCGTTATTACCACCTGTTGCTGCTGATCGGCGCGGTGGCGTGCTTTACGCTGTTCACGTTGCTCAACCTGCATAGCCTGTGGGGCTGGTTGTTTGTCTTGGCTATCCCGTTGCTGGTACGCCATGGCTTGCGCGTGTTGCGTGACCCTACGCCAGCCGGTATGCGGCCGATGCTTGAACATATGGTCAAGGCGGCGCTGCTGGCCAATATATTGTTCGCTATCGGCGTGGTGCTCAGTTAGCCATCGAACTGATGATTTTGCCAACAGGGCGAATAAAGGGATATACTGGTTATTCCAGCGGCAAACAGACGTAAAATCCTATGAAATACGATACTTCCGAACTTTGCGACATCTATCACGAAGAGGTGAACGTAGTTGAGCCTCTATTCTCCAATTTTGGCGGGCGTACTTCATTTGGCGGGCAAATCACTACGGTGAAATGCTTTGAGGATAACGGTCTGTTATTCGAGCTGCTTGAAGAAAACGGCCGTGGTCGCGTCCTGGTGATTGACGGTGGCGGCTCGGTACGTCGTGCCCTGATCAACGCAGAACTGGCACGTCTGGCCACCCAGAACGAGTGGGAAGGCATCGTGGTGTACGGCGCGGTTCGCCAGGTAGACGATCTGGAAGAGATGGACATCGGTATTCAGGCAATGGCGGCCATTCCGGTCGGCGCCGCCAGTGAGAGCATTGGCGAAAGCGACATCCGCGTTAACTTCGGCGGTGTGACCTTCTTCTCCGGCGATCATCTGTATGCCGACAATACCGGTATTATCCTGTCCGAGGATCCACTCGATATCGAGTGATTTTCAGATAGGAAAAAGGGCGCCTAAGGCGCCCTTTTCGATCGTGCAATACGGAATCAGACTTCTTCCATTTTGCCCAACAGCGCACGCAGACGGTCTTGCCATACGTGCTGCTCTTCTTTCAGTTGCTGGTTCTCGCGTACCAACGATTCGTGGTTGCCGGAGGCAGCCTGAACTTCCTGTGAAAGAGTGTTGTTTTTGTCTTTCAGCTCTTCAATTTCCATCTGCAGCAGGGTGATGGTATCGATCGCCTGCTGAACTTTTGATTCCAATTTCTCAAATACTTCAAATGACATTCTTCAGTCCCCTCATGATAGCAAGGCGTACATCTATAGGTAACGGCCGCAACTTTGGTTGCAACTGCTGCGAATATGCATCGCGCCAAGTGACACACGCTTTTATTGAAAATAACGCGCCTGTCTCGATAAAACGCTTCTTTCGATAAAAACGATTGTAAGTAGCCTGTCCCCGACTGTCTAGCAACATCCGGCTCAACGCGCAGTCTGTTGCAATTTTCCTGCCGCCACTATCAGCAAAAACTGAAAATACTCACCGCGCGTAAATCGCTTTGTTAACGAACGGTGGCCAAATCACTGGTCAGATCACAGTTTCATGGAGCAGAAAGAACACAAAACGACGCGAATTCGCTCAATTTTATGACGAAGCACACACATTTTGATTTCGCTATTTCTCGTTTATGTTCGTTAACGATAAATTTACATCACGTCCTCAATTAATAATTGGACGAGATGAAAAAAACTGTACCCATAGGCCAGATCGATACACACCCAGAGCCTATAAACCCATAACCGCCGTTTTGCAGGACAACAACATTATGAGCCAAACCACCAGTCCGACCCTAAAAGGCCAATGTATCGCCGAGTTTCTCGGCACCGGCCTGTTGATATTTTTTGGCGTAGGCTGCGTTGCCGCGTTGAAACTGGCTGGCGCCAGCTTCGGCCAGTGGGAAATCAGTATCATTTGGGGCCTGGGCGTTGCCATGGCCATCTATCTGACCGCTGCCATCTCTGGTGCGCATCTCAACCCGGCAGTCACCATCGCACTGTGGCTGTTCGCCTGCTTTGACGGACGCAAAGTATTGCCTTACATCGTCGCGCAGATCGCCGGAGCCTTCTGCGCCGCAGCGCTGGTCTACGGGCTGTATTACAACCTGTTCTTCGATTTTGAAGCGGCCAACCATATGGTACGTGGCAGCGACGAAAGCCTGGCCCTGGCCGGCATCTTCTCCACCTACCCTAATGCACACATCTCCGTGGGTCAGGCTTTCCTGGTTGAAACGGTGATTACCGCGATCCTGATGTGCCTGATCCTGGCGCTGACCGACGACGGCAACGGCATTCCACGTGGCCCGCTGGCACCGCTGTTAATCGGTATTCTGATTGCCGTGATCGGCGCCTCTATGGGACCATTGACCGGCTTTGCGCTGAACCCGGCCCGTGACTTCGGTCCGAAAATGTTCGCTTATCTGGCCGGCTGGGGCAAAGTGGCCTTCACCGGTGCGCGTGATATCCCGTACTTCCTGGTGCCAATCTTTGGCCCAATCATCGGTGCCTGCCTGGGTGCCTTCGGCTACCGCATGCTCATTGGCCGCAATCTGCCGTGTGACGTTTGCGTAGAAGAAGAAAAACCCGCCGCCAAGGCTCAGCAGCGTAAAGCATGATTGGCACAGTTTTAAAACGGTTAACAACAGCAGGACTAAAATCATGACTGTAGAAAAAAAATACATTGTCGCTCTCGACCAGGGAACTACCAGTTCACGTGCCGTAGTGCTAGACCACGATGCCAATATTGTTGCGGTGTCGCAGCGTGAATTCACGCAGATTTACCCGAAAGCCGGCTGGGTTGAGCATGATCCAATGGAGATTTGGTCATCACAGAGCTCCACGCTGGTGGAAGTGCTGGCGAAAGCAGACATCAATTCCGATCAGATCGCCGGCATCGGCATCACCAACCAGCGCGAAACCACCATCGTCTGGGAAAAAGACACCGGCAAACCGATCTATAACGCCATCGTCTGGCAATGCCGCCGCACCGCCGATATCTGTGAAAAACTCAAACGCGACGGCATGGAAGAGTACATCCGTCACAACACCGGCCTGGTGGTTGACCCGTACTTCTCCGGCACCAAGGTAAAATGGATCCTCGATCACGTTGAAGGCGCCCGTGAACGCGCCAAGCGCGGCGAGCTGCTGTTCGGCACCGTCGATACCTGGCTGGTGTGGAAAATGACCCAGGGGCGGGTGCATGTGACCGATTACACCAACGCCTCGCGCACCATGATGTTCAATATCCATGAGCTGGACTGGGATGAGCGCATGCTGGAAGCGCTGGATATCCCGCGCGCGATGCTGCCGAAAGTCCGTCCATCCTCTGAAGTGTACGGCCAGACCAACATCGGTGGTAAAGGCGGTACGCGTATTCCTATCGCCGGTATTGCCGGTGACCAGCAGGCGGCACTGTACGGCCAACTGTGCGTTCAACCGGGCATGGCGAAAAACACCTACGGCACCGGCTGCTTCCTGCTGATGAACACCGGCAAAGAAGCGGTACGTTCCAGCCACGGCCTGCTGACCACTATCGCCTGCGGCCCACGCGGCGAAGTGAACTATGCGCTGGAAGGCGCAGTCTTCATCGGCGGCGCTTCTATTCAGTGGCTGCGCGATGAGCTGAAACTGATCAGCGATGCGGCCGACTCCGAATACTTCGCCACCAAGGTGAAAGACAGTAACGGGGTATATGTGGTGCCTGCCTTTACCGGTCTGGGCGCGCCTTACTGGGACCCGTATGCCCGTGGCGCGATCTTCGGCCTGACCCGTGGCGCAAACAGTAACCACATCATCCGTGCGACCCTGGAATCCATTGCCTATCAGACGCGCGACGTGCTGGATGCGATGCAGGCCGACTCCAACACCCGCCTGCAATCGCTGCGTGTGGACGGTGGCGCGGTCGCCAACAACTTCCTGATGCAGTTCCAGTCTGACATCCTCGGGACCCGTGTAGAGCGTCCTGAGGTGCGTGAGTCGACTGCGCTCGGTGCGGCATTCCTCGCCGGCCTGGCTATCGGCTACTGGAATGACCTGGATGAAGTGAAGAGCAAGGCGGTCATCGAGCGTGAGTTCCGTCCAAGCATTGAAACCACCGAGCGTAACTTCCGTTACAGCGGCTGGAAAAAAGCGGTTGCCCGCGCGCAAGCATGGGAAGAGCACGACTAACGCTGTTTTGCTTTGTCGACCTCATCACGCGCTGCCTCCGGGTGGCGCGTTTTTTTTGCCCCGCCCCACCATCGCCCGCTGTGATAAACTTTGTCGATATTTTCTCCCTTTCTCACAGACAGGTTTTGCCATGAAACGTGAATTAGCCATCGAATTCTCCCGTGTTACCGAAGCTGCCGCGCTGGCGGGCTACAAATGGTTGGGACGCGGCGATAAGAACGCCGCCGATGGTGCTGCGGTCAACGCAATGCGCATTATGCTTAATAAAGTGGATATCGATGGCCGCATCGTGATCGGCGAAGGCGAAATTGATGAAGCGCCAATGCTGTATATCGGCGAGCAGGTCGGCAGCGGCCAGGGCGACGCGGTGGATATCGCCGTCGACCCGATCGAAGGCACCCGCATGACCGCCATGGGCCAGCCCAATGCGTTGGCTGTACTGGCGGTGGGCGATCGCGGCACCTTCCTGCACGCCCCTGACATGTATATGGAAAAACTGGTGGTGGGCCCGGCAGCGCGCGGCGCGATCGATCTTAACCTGCCGCTGGCCGAGAACCTGAACAAGGTCGCGGTCTGTCTGGGCAAACCGCTGAGCCAATTGACGGTGGTCATTCTGGCCAAGCCGCGTCACGACGGCGTTATTGCCCAGATGCAGCAACTCGGGGTACGAGTCTTCGCTATCCCCGACGGCGATGTGGCGGCCTCAATCCTGACCTGTATGCCCGACAGTGAAGTCGACGTGATGTACGGCATCGGCGGTGCGCCTGAAGGGGTCATTTCCGCCGCGGTGATCCGTGCGCTGGATGGCGATATGCAGGCACGCCTGCTGCCGCGCCACCAGGTGAAGGGTGACAGCGCCGAGAATCGCCGCATCGGTGAGGAAGAACTGGCGCGTTGCAAAGAGATGGGAATTGAAGCCGGCAAGGTATTGCTGCTGGATGATATGGCGCGCAACGACAACGTGATTTTCTCCGCCACCGGCATCACCAAGGGCGATTTGTTGGAAGGCATTAGCCGCCAGGGCAATATGGCCACCACGGAAACCCTGCTGATCCGCGGCAAATCACGCACTATCCGCCGTATCCGCTCAACCCACTACCTTGATCGTAAAGACCCGGCGCTGCACGAGTTCCTGCTGTAAATAATCAGGGCGCCTTCGGCGCCCTGTCAGTTTTATACGGTATGTCCCTGATGCTGCATCCGGTGCGATAACGGCCACCAGCACAGCAAAATCAGTAATGCCATGGCAAACATCAGCAGGCCGAGGCTGAACTGCCCGGTCTGCGGCAGCATGGCGGAAAGCCAGGTCGCCAGGCCGGAGCCCATGTTCTGCATGCCCCCGACCAATGCGCCAGCCGCACCGGCCAGATAAGGAAACGGCTCCATCGCCCCGGTAGTGGCCAGCGGGAATAGCATCCCGGCACCGAAGAAGAACAGCGCAGCCGGCACAATCAGCGTCCAGATATTCATCACGCCAAACCACCCGGGGATCCACATCATCAGGCCCGCCAACAGGCAACTGATCACCGAATGCCACACCAGACTGTGGAAGCTTTTGCCGTCACGACCGGCATACCAGGCACCAAAGAACGCCGCCGGGATTGGCAGAATAAACAGGATACTGACGGTCAGTCCGCTAAGGCCCAATACGCCGCCCATCAGCACGCCGCAGCTGGCTTCAAAGACCGCGATCCCCGCCAGAGCACCGATCAGCATCACCAGATAACAGCTGAAAGTACTGTCCGTCAGCAGCTTGCGGAAGCTCGCCAGCATGCGCCGCTTTTCGGTCTGCTGCGGTCGGGTTTCCGGCAGCCAGCGGAACATGGCGAAGGCTACACCGGCACACAACACCAACAGGAAGGCATAACAGGCGCGCCAGCCAAATATCATCGCCAATGCCCCACCGATGATCGGTGCCAACAGCGGACTGACCAGAATGCCCATGTTGAGCAGGCTGTTGGCATAGCGCAGCGAAGTACCGGCATACAGGTCACGCGGCATGGTTCGCGCCATCACCCCCGCCACGCCGGTCCCCATCCCCTGAATGGCACTGGCGGCAACCAGCATCGTCAGGTTGGTGGACAGCAGCGCGCCAAGCGCACCCATCATAAAAATCATCATCCCGGCCAGGATCACCGGCCGACGGCCAATACGGTCCGACAGCGGGCCGTAAATCAACTGCGAGAAACCATAGGTCATCAGATAAGCCGCCATCACGCGCTGCACGGCACCGGAGCGCACCGACAGAGCCTTGGCAATATCAGCAATCACGGGGACATAAATGGTTTGTGCCATCTGACCGACGGCCACTAACAGGGTAAGCATCACCAACAGGTGAAAGTTTTCTATTTTTCTCATTATCTTCGTTAACGTATTAACTCGTCACAGCGTCCCGGTATGGCCCCTAATTCAGCCAGAACGGCGAGCAGCCCTCTATGGCGGCATAAGCTAACAAATTTAATTTTTTTAGCGAGTTTCCGGCAAATATTGATCTCCGTCACAGTGGCAGCAAAGCCAACCAGCCTCGTAAATTAAACTGTACGTCTACTGCTTATGGGTTAAAAATGGCAAACTTTCAATAGTTTGGCTTTAGCATTTAATCGATAATTATTTTCATCATCTTGAAATAAAATAACGCCATAGGGATTGGGTTTATGAAGACAACAGAGCTGATTTTATTGCAGTTAAAAACCTTGGGGCCGCACTCTGCCAAAATGCTGGCTGAACGTCTGGACATCACCCCCATGGGTATCCGTCAGCATCTGCAATCTCTGGAAAAACGTGAGCTGGTGGGTTACGAGGAAGCGCGTACCAAGGTAGGTCGCCCCACACGCTACTGGTCGCTGACCCAGCAGGGCCACGCCCAGTTTGCCAATGGCCACGATCGGCTGGCGACAGAGCTGTTGGGATCCGCCCATCAGTTGTTTGGGGCGGAAGGGGTGGACCAGTTGCTCAGCGCGCGCGAAGACAAGCTTTATCAGCGCTATGCTGAAGAACTGTCTGAGGAAGACTGCCATCAGGCCAAACTCGCCCGATTGGTGCGCCTGCGGCAGCATGATGGCTACATGGCCGAACTGTTAGAGCACCCGCAGGGCATGCTACTGGTGGAAAACCACTGCCCAATCGGCGTGGCGGCCACCGCCTGCAGCAGCCTGTGCAACTCGGAGCTGCAACTGTTTAACCGTCTGTTTGGCCAGGGTTATCGCATCGAGCGTACTGCGCATGCTATTTCCGGCTCACGACATTGCGCTTATTTGATTCGACCATTGGAGCTTTAGAGTATGGCTGACTGGGTTAATGGCAAGGTTACACAAGTCACGCAATGGACCGACGGGCTGTTCAGCATCACCGTCCATGCCCCCATTGCTCCCTTTATCGCCGGGCAATTTGCCAAACTGGCGCTGGAAATTGACGGCGAACGCGTGCAGCGCGCCTATTCCTACGTCAACGCCCCCAGCGATCCGAACCTGGAGTTTTACCTGGTCACCGTGCCGGAAGGCAAACTGAGCCCACGCCTCAATCAACTGCGACCGGGTTCCGAAGTGATGGTGACCAAAGAGGCCGCCGGATTTTTCGTGCTGGAGGAAGTGCCTGAATGCGACACCCTGTGGATGTTGGCGACAGGCACCGCCATCGGCCCTTACCTGTCGATGCTGCAGGAAGGCAAAGACCTGGAGCGCTTCAAAAATCTGGTGCTGGTGCATGCCGCCCGCTTTGCGCGCGATCTCAGCTACCTGCCGCTGATGCAGCAATTACAGCAGCGTTACAACGGCAAACTGCGCATTCAGACTATTGTCAGCCGCGAAGAAGTCACCGGCTCGCTGACCGGCCGCGTACCGGCGCTGATCGAGGATGGCCGGCTGGAAGCGGCGGTGGGATTACCCCTCGACGCGGAAACCGACCATGTGATGCTGTGCGGTAACCCGCAAATGGTGCGGGATACCCAGCAAACGCTGAAGGATCAGCGGCAAATGCGCAAGCACCTGCGCCGCAAGCCTGGCCATATCACCAGCGAGCAATACTGGTAGCGTACGGCCTCATTGTGCGCTGAACTTCACCGGCTCGGCCGGCGGACCAAAACGGTTATCGTCAGGCGTGCCGACAAAGGCGCCCAAATCGATCATCATCATCACAATGATCAGCGTCGGGATAAAACGCCCGACGCCCCATTGCCAGAGCGGTGCCAGCATCTGCCAGTTGCCCGCCGCCAGCAACCACGCCAGGATCAGCAATAACGCCCACCAGCCGGCTTTATTGCGGTCGTGCAGCCGTTTCACCAACACCGCCGCCGTCGGCCACAGCAAGCCCACGATAAAGAATGCGATGGTCTGGATATCCACCAGTTCACGACTGGCGAGAGAAAAAGCCACAACCATCAGCACCAGCCACAGCACCATCCAAATCCAAAAGTCACGCCGCCCAATTCGGCCCTTAAACGAAAAGCACCACTGTTGTATTGTCATTGAATCCTGCGTTGTTAGCCTGCCCATATTCTGCCGTGCAGTGTAACATAGGCGCTGCCGGGCGAAGATTTCTGCCCTGCATTACGCGGAGTAACGCACAGCTTTCCTGTCAGCAAGCGATAATGGCGCGGGATCTTTGACAATCCCCCTGGGTTATCGCTTTAATCGGAGCCATCTTTGTTCTTGATGCCGTGTTATACCATGCTGAGAAAAACCATCGCCATCGCCTGCCTGTTGCTGAGTATCAGCAGCGCCTGGGCCGATCCGCCGGATGCCGCCGTCAGTGCATCGCCCACCGCGCCGTATCTGCTGGCCGGGGCACCGACCTTTGATCTGACGGTGGTCAAATTCCGCGAAAAATATAACCGCGACAACCCGACGCTGCCGATTGGCGAATTTCGCGCCATCGCAACCGCAGAGGACGATACGCCACTGCTGACGCGTGCCGCCAGCAAGCTGAACGAAAATCTCTACGCCTCCACTGCGCTGGAAAAGGGCACCGGCAAAATCAAAACGCTGCAAATTACCCATCTGCCGCTGCAGCAAAGCAGCGAAGAAAAGGCGGCCCGCACCATTGCCATCAACTATATGGCCGCACTGATGCGCCAGTTTGAACCGGCGCTGACGGTGGAAAAAAGCCTGAGCAAAGTGGCCAACCTGCTGGAGAAAGGCAAAGGTTCGCGCTTTTACCAACAGCAGGTCGGTGCGATCCGTTATGTGGTCGCGGACAACGGCGATAAAGGAGTAACTTTCGCTGTTGAACCGGTTAAGCTGACGCTATCCGAGCCGTAACAGCCGGTCATTTAATGACGAAAAGCAAAGCCTTCGCGCTTAATCATCTCTATACTGTTGGGCAGGTAAACTGCCGGTCCGGCAGTGGTTATTTCGACTCTCGCGTTCCCTTGTTGGAGGAAAAAACATGCGTCATCCATTAGTTATGGGTAACTGGAAGCTTAACGGCAGCACTCACATGGTTAACGAACTGATCGCCGCACTGCGCAATGAACTGAGCAGTGTTGACGGTTGTGGCGTCGCTATCGCACCACCGGTCATGTACCTGGACCAGGCCAAGCACGCGCTGGCCGGCAGCCGCATCGCTCTGGGCGCCCAAAACGTAGACGTGAACCTGTCCGGCGCATTCACCGGTGAAGTTTCCGCCGACATGCTGAAAGATATTGGTGCGCAATACATCATCATCGGCCACTCCGAGCGTCGTACTTACCACAAAGAAACTGACGCTGCGATCGCCGAGAAATTTGCCGTGCTGAAAACTGCCGGTCTGATCCCAGTGCTGTGCATCGGTGAAACTGACGCTGAAAACGAAGCGGGTAAAACCGAAGAAGTTTGCGCACGTCAGATCGACGCCGTACTGAAAACCCAGGGTGCAGAAGCCTTTAAAGGCGCGGTTATCGCTTATGAGCCAATTTGGGCTATCGGTACCGGCAAGTCTGCCACTCCTGCGCAGGCACAGGCAGTACACAAATTTATCCGCGATCACATCGCCAAGCAGGACGCAGCCGTGGCTGCAGAAGTGATCATCCAGTACGGCGGCTCCGTGAACGACAAAAATGCCGCCGAGCTGTTCACTCAGCCGGACATCGACGGCGCGCTGGTTGGCGGCGCATCACTGAAAGCCGATGCTTTCGCCGTGATCGTCAAAGCCGCTGCTGCTGCTAAAAAAGCCTGATTTCTCCCGGCTTATAAATAACAAAACCCCGGCTTGCCGGGGTTTTTTATTGGTGCCCATTGAGCATCAACGTTTGCTGATTTCGTCAAACACGCCGCCGGTGGCAAAGTGCACCTTCTGCGCCTGAGTCCAGCCGCCGAAAGTATCATCCACGGTGAACAGTTTCAGTTTTGGGAACTGGTCGGCAAACTTGGCCGCTACCGCCGCATCGCGTGGACGGTAATAGTTTTTCGCCGCGATGGTCTGCCCTTCCGGCGTATACAGATACTTCAGGTAAGCCGTAGCCACATCACGGGTACCGCGCTTATCAACCACTTTATCCACCACCGACACGGTCGGCTCGGCCAGAATCGATTCGCTTGGGGTGATAATCTCAAACTTGTCCTTGCCCAGCTCTTTTTCCGCCAGCAGCGCTTCGTTCTCCCAAGCGATCAGCACATCACCGATACCGCGTTCAACAAAGGTATTGGTTGAACCGCGCGCACCGGAATCCAGCACTTCGACGTTCTTATACAGGTTTTTAACGAATTCTTGCGCCTTGGCCTGATCGTTATTGTTCTGATGCAGTGCATAACCCCAGGCCGCCAGATAGTTCCAACGCGCACCGCCAGAGGTTTTCGGGTTCGGGGTGATTACCGAGACGCCCGGTTTGATCAAATCCGCCCAATCGTGAATTTGCTTTGGATTACCTTTGCGCACCAGGAACACAATGGTCGAGGTATAAGGTGCCGAGTTGTCCGGCAGACGTTTGATCCACTCTTTATCAATGCGCCCGCGCTCAGCGATAGCGTCCACGTCATAGGCCAGCGCCAGTGTCACTACGTCGGCCTCAATGCCGTTAATCACCGAAGTCGCCTGCTTGCCGGAGCCACCATGCGACTGACGCACCGTAACTTTATCGCCGGTCTGCTGCTGCCAGTATTTACCGAATGCGGTGTTATATTCCTGATAGAACTCACGCGTCGGGTCGTATGAAACGTTCAGCAATTGGATATCTTTCGCCATGGCGCCGGACGCCAGCAGCATTATTGTCAGACCTACACCCCATTTACGCATACGCATCGACTCGCTCCCCCAGGAAAAATAATCGCAACCTCAATCGGTTGATTTAGCATCAGAGCCTGCCAGAAACTCGGCTATCAATTAAAGAATAAAAAATGTTGGGCTAGACGATTCTGGAATATAACCGCAGCAGGCATAAAAAAAGCCTCCGCATGCGGAGGCTTCTGTTGACTGAATTAAAACGGGATCAGTACAGTTTTTTCGCCGTTTCCAGCCAGTCGCCCTTGAATGGACGCTTCATGTTTTCGATCGCATCGATGATGTCGTGGTGCACCATCTTCTCGTTTTGGATACCGACACAGCGGCCGCCGTAGCCCTGCAACAACAGCTCGATGGCGTAAGCACCCATACGGGAAGCCAGAATACGGTCGTAGGCTACCGGTGAACCACCGCGCTGAATATGCCCCAACACGGTAGCGCGGGTTTCACGCTTGGTTTCTTGCTCGATATGGCGCGCCAGCTCATCGATATCGCAGATATGCTCGGTGATTGCCACAATCGCGTGTTTTTTACCTTTGTCGATGCCGGCTTTGATTTCACAAACCAGATCTTCACGGTTGAACTCAATTTCAGGCAACACGATGAACTCGCAACCGCCGGCAATCGCCGCCGCCAGCGTCAGATCGCCGCAATAACGCCCCATCACTTCAACGATAGAAATACGCTGATGTGAAGATGAGGTATCGCGCAAGCGGTCAATCGCTTCCACCACGGTTTCAAGCGCGGTGAAGAAACCGATGGTGTAGTCGGTACCGGCCACGTCGTTATCGATAGTGCCCGGCAAGCCAATACAAGGGAAACCTTCTTCCGTCAGGCGTTTAGCCCCCATATAGGAACCGTCACCGCCAATCACCACCAGCGCATCAATGCCGCGGTTTTGCAGATTTTCAATCGCCTTGGCACGTACGCTGTCGTCTCTGAACTCCGGGAAACGGGCTGAACCAAGGAAGGTGCCGCCGCGATTGATCATATCGGACACGCTGTAGCGGTCCAATTTTTCCATGCGATCTTCGTACAAGCCAAGGTAGCCATCGTAAATACCAAAAACTTCCAGACCTTCTGAAAGTGCAGCACGCACAACGCCACGGATCGCAGCGTTCATACCCGGCGAATCACCGCCACTTGTCAGTACACCGATTTTCTTGATCATGACTACCTCTGAACTGTAGATGCAATTTCTTAAGAATTCTGTATTCGCCGATTGTCCTGGAACCTCTCCGGCTGTAGAAAATCAGCTTTACGGCTTATTGCTGGATATTATAACAAAAACACCCAGCTGAATTGATTCAAGTCACGCAATATTGCGGTAAAAAACCATCATGGCACGCTGAGCTAACTCCGCCATTCACCCGTTGCACCAATCTTACAGGCCCTGTATTGATTATAGCTCCCAACGCCCCTGTCGGCCCTCCGGCACCACGGAACAGGGATCCTGGTGAATGAGGACATCCGCTCCGGGGAAACGATGCAACAGTGCCTGTTCCACCTGCTCGGCCAGAAGATGCGCCTGTATCAGCGGCAGCGCATCATCCATTTCCAGATGCAACTGGATAAAACGCGTCGGACCGGACTGGCGGGTCCGCAGGTCATGCGCACCTTTCACCCCTGGCCAGGAAGAAATCACATCAATAATTGCCTGACGCTCATCGTCCGGCAATGCCCTGTCCAGCAGCGATTGCACCGCCTCATGGCCCATCCGCAGCGCGCTATAAAGAATGTAGACGCCAATGGCCAATGCAAACAGCGCATCCGCCCGTTGAAAACCGTACCAGCTTAGCGCAAGCGCTATAAGAATAGCACCATTCATCATGACATCTGACTGATAATGCAGCATATCTGCTCGTACGGCCTGACTACGGGTTTTCCTTACCACCCAACGCTGATAGGTGACCAGCAGCAAGGTGCTGAACAACGCCACCACCGTCACGGCAATACCAACACCGGGATCGCGCAGCGTTTCCGGAGAGTACAGATGCTGGAAGCCGGTCAGGAACAGAAACAGTGCCGAGCCGGAAATAAACATGCTCTGCGCCAGCGCGGCCAACGACTCGGCCTTACCATGCCCGAAGGTGTGTTCCTCGTCGGCCGGCTGCAGCGAATAACGCACCACCAGCAAGTTGGTCAGCGACGCGGCGATATCCACCAGGGAATCTACCAAAGCGGCCAGCAGGCTCACCGAACCGGTGTGGTACCAGGCGACAATTTTGATCAGTAGCAGTATCGAGGCCAACGCAGTGGCAGCTAACGCGGCGGATTTCACCAAACGCGCATATTGCGGTTCCATAACCCATCCAGGTTAAACGTTGAGAGGGCCAATATAGCGGAATGATGGACAAAAAAAACCCCGCCATCATGGCGGGGGAAGACAGGGATGGTGTCTATGGCAAGGAAAAACAGGGACTACTCAGTCATACTTAACTTCTGGGCAGAAGTTTGCTGCAAACCAGAAATTTGTTGCTCCATCTGCTGCATTCGCTGCTGATGTTTCTGGTCTAAAACACTTTTTTGCTGTGGCGTCAGCAGGTTATACATTTGGTTGCGCACTCTGGCCATTTCGACCTGGCGCTTAACCTGTTGCTGAGCCATCTGTTCCGCCTGGGCATAAACGGCGGCTTCATCAAATTTGTCTGCGGTCACCAGCTTATGCATGGCTTCCATTTCAGCTACATTGACACCAGGCAGATCGTGGCGCGCCTGGCGCATTAAATCGCGCATTTGCTGACGCTGCTGTTCAGACAGGCTGACACCGTCAAACATGTGGTGCTGACCTGGTGCTCGGGTCATCGCGTCGTTGCCGGGAGTCGGTACAGTTTCCGATTTAGTGTCAGCAGCAAACGCAGCGGTAGAACCTATTGCCAGCATTGATGCCATAACTAATGCGGTCACCTTACGCATTTTAACTCCTCGTGCTTTCTCACTTTGCGAATCAACGAGGAGCAGTGTACTGCTGCACCTGCAAACATGCGTCAGTGCATGTAAAACTACGTAAAGTCATGGAATGCCAACAGTTGATGACGTATTTTGCGTCAGGAGGAAAAAATACAATGAACAAAATTCTGTTAGTTGACGACGACCGCGAGCTGACCTCGCTGTTAAAAGAACTTCTTGAAATGGAAGGTTTTACTATCGTCGTGGCCTACGATGGTGAACAGGCGTTGTCGCTTCTGGACAGCTCCATTGATCTGCTGTTGCTCGATATCATGATGCCGAAGAAAAACGGTATCGATACGTTAAAAGAGCTGCGTCAGCACCACCAGACGCCGGTCATTATGCTGACCGCTCGCGGCAGCGAACTGGACCGGGTACTGGGTCTGGAGCTGGGTGCCGATGACTACTTGCCAAAGCCTTTTAACGATCGCGAACTGGTTGCGCGTATTCGTGCGATTCTGCGCCGCTCCAACTGGAGCGAGCAGCAGCAAAATGTCGATACCGGCGCACCCACGCTGGACGTTGACGGTTTGCAACTCAACCCGGGCCGCCAGGAAGCCAGTTTCGACGGCCAAACGCTGGATCTTACCGGCACCGAATTTACCCTGTTGTACCTGCTGGCACAGCATCTCGGCCAGGTAGTCTCTCGTGAACTGCTGAGCCAGGAAGTGCTGGGCAAACGTCTGACGCCGTTTGATCGCGCCATCGATATGCACATCTCTAACTTAAGACGTAAACTGCCGAACCGCAAAGACGGCCACCCGTGGTTCAAAACCTTGCGTGGACGGGGTTACTTAATGGTATCTGCAACATGATCAACAGTTTGACGGCACGTATCTTCGCCATTTTTTGGTTCACATTGGCCCTGGTGCTGATGCTGGTGTTGATGGTGCCCAAGCTCGACTCCCGCCAAATGACCTCGCTGCTCGACAGCGAGCAGCGGCAGGGGCTGATGCTGGAACAACATGTCGAGGCCGAGTTGCAAAACGATCCGGCCAACGACCTGATGTGGTGGCGGCGTTTATTCCGCGCCATTGAAAAATGGGCCCCGCCAGGGCAGCGCCTGATCCTGGTCACCAGCGAAGGCCGGGTGATTGGCAACATGCAACGCAACGAAATGCAGTTGGTGCGTAATTTTATCGGCCAATCTGATAATTCCGACCACCCGAAGAAGAAAAAATACGGCCGCGTCGAACTGGTCGGCCCCTTCTCCGTACGCGATGGTGAAGACAACTACCAGTTGTACCTAATTCGTCCGGCCAACAGCCCACAATCCGACTTCATCAACCTGATGTTCGACCGGCCGCTGCTGCTGCTGATCGTCACCATGTTGATCAGCGCCCCATTGCTGCTATGGCTGGCCTGGAGCCTGGCGAAACCGGCACGTAAGCTGAAAAACGCGGCCGATGACGTCGCCCGTGGCAATCTGAAACAGCATCCGGAGCTGGAAGCCGGGCCGCAAGAGTTTCTGGCGACCGGCGCCAGTTTCAACCAAATGGTCAGTTCGCTGGAACGCATGATGACCGCTCAGCAACGGCTGATTTCCGACATCTCGCATGAGCTGCGCACCCCGCTAACCCGTCTGCAGCTGGCTACCGCGTTAATGCGTCGTCGCCACGGCGAAGGGCGTGAGCTGGAGCGCATCGAAACCGAGGCGCAGCGTCTGGACTCGATGATCAACGATCTGTTGGTGCTGTCACGAGGACAGCAGAAAAGCGAGTTGGTCCGTGAGCGGCTGCTGGCCAATGAACTCTGGGCCAATGTACTCGATGACGCCGGCTTTGAAGCCGAGCAAATGGGCAAGCATTTGGAAGTCACCGCTCCTCCCGGTCCATGGACGCTGTTCGGCAACGCCGGCGCGTTGGACAGCGCACTGGAAAACATTGTGCGTAACGCACTGCGCTATTCGAACACCAGGATCGCCGTGGCGTTCAGCGCGGACAACCAGGGCATTACCATTGTGGTCGACGATGATGGCCCAGGCGTCAGTACGGAAGATCGCGAGCAAATTTTCCGACCGTTTTATCGCACCGACGAAGCACGCGATCGCGCCTCCGGTGGCACCGGCTTGGGCCTGGCGATCGTAGAGGCGGCAGTCAACCAGCATCGCGGCTGGGTAAAAGCGGAAGACAGTCCGCTCGGTGGCCTGCGGTTAGTCCTGTGGTTACCGTTGCATCAGCGCTGATCGCCTAAGACAGGCCGGTAAGATTTTGCTATTCTGCGCCCCTCGTCATGAGGGGCTTTTTACATGTTGAACATTGTTTTATTCGAACCCGAAATTCCACCCAATACCGGCAATATCATCCGCCTGTGTGCCAATACCGGTTTTCAACTGCACCTGATAGAACCAATGGGCTTCCCGTGGGACGACAAACGCCTGCGCCGCGCCGGGCTGGACTATCATGAATTCGCCAGCATCCGACGTCACGCCGACTACGCCGCTTTTATCGCCAGCGAAAATCCGCAGCGGTTGTTTGCCCTGACCACCAAAGGCACCCCCGCGCACAGCGCGGTCAGCTATCAGGCCGGCGACTATTTGCTGTTTGGGCCGGAAACCCGCGGGCTGCCTGCTGAAATCCTCGAAGCCTTGCCGGCACAACAGAAAATCCGCATTCCGATGCAGGCACAAAGCCGTAGCATGAACCTGTCCAACGCCGTGGCCGTGGTGGTGTATGAAGCCTGGCGGCAACTGGACTATGCGGGTGCGCTGATCAAATCCTGACTACGCGCTTTGCAGGTAAAAACAAGCTGCACATCACGATCCTGATAGGCCGCCCCGTAACATGGCACGCACAGCGCCAAAACATTCGCTATGGCAGAAGATAATGAGCTATCTTTTGTAAGGGTTATCGGCACTCATCATAGGAAATCGTATGAAAAAACAACGCTTGAGCGTTGCCATGGCGGCATTGGCAGTGAGTTTGTTGCTGGCGGGTTGTTCGTCCAAAGTGACCACTACAAAGCAGTACTCGGGGTTCCTGTCTGACTACAGCAAATTGCAAGAAACGACGTCGCCAAGCGGCCATAAAACGCTGCGTTGGATCGACCCAAGCTACAAAGAATCCAACTACCGCGGCCTGTATTTCCAGCCGGTCGTCTATTTCCCAGCGGAAAAACCGACCACACGTGTGAGCCAGGACACGCTGAATAAAATCAAGGCCTATTCCACCCAGCGGATAAAAGCTGCGCTTCAAGATCGCTTTACCATCCTGAAAAGTCCGGCCGGTTCGCGCGTTCTGGTGGCCAAACTCGCCATTACCGCCGTCTCCGCTGAAGATGAAGACATGAAATTCTATGAGGTCGTTCCAGTTGCCGCGGTGGTTGCCGGCACCATGGCTGCCAGTGGCCACAGAACTCAAAACACCACGCTTTATATTGAAGGTGAGTTGATCGATCAGGACACCGGTAAAACAGTGCTGGAAGTCGTGCGTAAAACCTACGGCAAAACCGTTAGCAACGACAGCACGCCGGTCACTGCAGAGGATGTGAAAGCGGCGATCGACGACGTCGTCACCGATATCACCAACTTCCCGAAACAGGGTTAATCCCGCGTCAGAAAGCATCAGGGGAGCCGAAGCTCCCCTGAATTTATTCTTGAACCCACCGGCTTAAATGCCGTCGCCGTACTCAAAACCGTGGTTGGTACCGTTGAAGTACTGATCCATATCCATCGATGGCGTATCGCTTTCCGGTCGACCGACAATGCGCGCCGGCACACCGGCAGCCGTAGTATGCGGGGGCACCGATTGCAGCACCACCGAACCGGCACCGATTTTCGCGCCTTTACCCACTTCGATATTGCCGAGAATTTTAGCCCCGGCGCCAATCATTACGCCTTCGCGGATCTTCGGGTGGCGATCGCCGCTGGTCTTTCCGGTACCACCAAGGGTGACCGATTGCAGAATAGAGACATTATTTTCTACCACCGCGGTTTCACCGATCACAATGCCGGTAGCGTGGTCGAGCATGATGCCGCAGCCAATGGTCGCAGCCGGATGAATATCCACGCCAAAAGCGACCGAAATCTGGTTTTGCAGATAGATCGCCAGCGCCTGTCGCCCCTGCAACCACAGCCAGTGGCCGATACGGTATGCCTGCAGCGCGTGGAAGCCTTTCAGGTACAACAGCGGCGTTGAGTACTTGTCTACTGCCGGGTCACGCAAGCGCACCGCCAGGATGTCGCGAGCCGCCGAAACGATCATTTGCTGATCGGCCAGGTAAGCGTCTTCCACCACTTCACGCACCGCAATAGCGGGCATAATCGGGTTGGCCAACTTGTTTGCCAGAATATAGCTGAGCGCACCACCCAGGTTGTCGTGCTTGAGCAACGTCGCATGATAAAAGCTAGCCAGCATCGGTTCACACTCAGCCAGCTCTCTCGCCTCTGATTTGATGCTATTCCAGACCTGCTCTAACTCTTCTGACGACATCAGGTTCCTCTCCGCCTTGCAAAACAGGCTGCCTCACCGCATCGCAGTCAGGCAGCCCAATTCAATTGCCGGGTCAGCATGCCGCCCCGCATATCAGTTTTATAGGTTATGCGCTGTGCTTTTCGTCTTTTCTGGTACGCCCCAGCAGGCTCAGCGCAGCTTCCCGGGCATTTTTATGGCAATACAACACCTGATAAATCTGTTCGGTAATCGGCATTTCCACGCCGTAGCGTTGCGCCAGTGCCAATACCTCTTTGGTATTGCGATAACCTTCGACCACCTGACCGATGCTGTCCTGCGCTTCCTGCACGCCTTTACCCTGTCCCAGCATAATACCGAAACGGCGGTTGCGCGATTGATTATCGGTGCAGGTTAACACCAGATCGCCCAACCCGGCCATGCCCATAAAGGTCGATGGGTCAGCCCCCAACGCAGAGCCAAGACGGGTCATTTCCGTCAGGCCACGGGTAATCAGTGCCGTACGCGCATTGGCGCCAAAACCGATACCGTCTGACATCCCGGCACCGATGGCAATCACGTTCTTCACCGCCCCGCCCAGTTGAACGCCGATAAAATCGGGGTTGCTGTACACGCGGAAACTTTTGCCACAGTGCAGCAACTGCTGCAGATCTTCGGCGAACTGCGCATCGGTAGAAGCCAGCGCAATCGCGGTCGGCAGCCCGGCGGCCAGCTCTTTGGCAAACGTCGGCCCTGAGACCACCGCCAGCGGAATAGCCTCGCCCAGCGCTTCGCGCGCCACGTCCTGCAACAGCCTGCCGGTTTCCGCTTCCAGCCCTTTGGTGGCCCACACAATGCGGGCATCCGGACGCAGATGCGGTTTCAACTGGCGCAGCACGTCACCGAACACGTGGCTTGGCACCACTACCAGTACATCGCGGCTGGCAGCCAGCGCGCGCGCCAGATCGGCTTCGAGCAACAGCGTATCGGGGAAAGCGACATCGGGAAGAAATGCCTGATTGCAGCGATCGCGCTGCATCTTTTGAATTTGCTCGGGGTTATGGCCCCACAGCACCACGGAGTGGCCGTTACGCGCCAGCGTAATAGCTAATGCGGTGCCGTACGAGCCGGCACCGATTACAGTCATTGAAGCATTGACGGTGTTCATCAGGCATCCTGATGTGGTGTGGCACCTTCGCCTTCTGACTGCTGCTGCAGATAGTTCATGAACAGCGCGTCAAAGTTAACCGGTGCCAGGTTCAGCTGCGGGAATGTACCGCGAGAAACCAGGCTGGTGATGCACTCACGCGCATACGGGAACAGAATGTTCGGGCAGTATGCACCCAGGCAATGCGCCAACTGAGTACCGTCGATGCCCGCTACGGAGAAGATACCCGCCTGCTGCACTTCACACAGGAACGCAGTTTCTTCGCCCAGAGAGGCCGTCACGGTTACGCGCAGTACAACTTCATACACTTCATCAGCCAACTGGCTGGAAGCGGTATCTAGATCCAGTTTAACTTCTGGCTGCCATTCCTGCTGGAAAACCTGCGGAGCCTTTGGCGCTTCGAAGGAAATATCCTTGGTGTAAATACGCTGGATCTGGAAAGCCATCTCTGTGCTGTTTTGTTCTGACATGTGTGTAATACCCTTGGTTAAACGTCCTTATTGATACTCAGTAACCGGCAGTCATCCGCTTAAAGCAGCGGATCCAGACCACCACGAGCATCGAGTTCATATAAATCATCACAGCCGCCAATATGTTGGCCGTCGATGAAAATCTGAGGCACGGTGGTGCGCCCACTGCGCGCAATCATCGCTTCGCGTTTTTCATTATCACCATCAATGGCGATTTCGTTAAACGCGGCTCCCTTGCTGTTCAGCAACGCTTTGGCGCGATGACAGAACGGACAGGTCGCTTTGGTGTAGATATCAATGTTAGCCATGGATTACCACCTCAAATACGTTAAAGAATTACTTACCGCGCACTAACGGCAGGTTTTCCCCGCTCCAGCCGGCAATACCGTCTTTCAGCGTAACTACGTTTTCAAAACCGGCCTTGCTCAGGTTCTCTGCCGGCTCGCGGGAGGTGGTGCCGTTGGCACAAACCACGATGATCGGCTGAGCCTTGTGTTTTTCCAACTCGCCCAGACTGCCGCTTTTGATTTCGCTGGCGGTCAGGTTGATGGCGTTGGCCAGGTGGCCTCGGCGGAAATCATCACGGCTGCGGGTATCAACCACAACGGCATCTTCTTTATTAATCAGGCGGGTGGCTTCACCACGGGTGATCTCTTTCACCTTGGAGAAACTGCTCTTGAACGTCATGACGATCACCGCAACCAGCAGGGCGATCCAGGCCAGGCTCAGTATGGGATGCTTGCTAACGAATTGCATAATTTCTTGCAGCATGGGGTGTAACAACTCCCGTTAGTTAAGGGAAAAAATAACTCAAGGTTCCAGAGTATACCTGCCGAGTGCAGCAAATACAGCCAATAAGCAAGCGCTATTGCAGAAACTGCGGGCTACGCTGAGAAATTCACGATGCCACAGCATAAAAGCCGCCCTTGTTCACCGCAACTTTGATCTCTCTGGGCTCTTTTTAAGCGGTCGCGTTGTAAAATCGGGCGGTTTTGAGAGTGAATAGTCATCCGCCCGGCCAGGGGTTGATGACTATTCACAACTTAAAAGTTCATAACGAGGTTAACGCAATGTCGAGTAACAAAAAGCCGATGGTACTGGTGATCCTGGACGGTTACGGCCACCGCGAGGAGCAACAGGACAACGCCATTCTGAACGCCAAAACGCCGGTAATGGACCGTCTGTGGCAACAGCAGCCACACCAGCTGATCGCCGCGTCCGGGCTGGATGTCGGCCTGCCTGACGGCCAGATGGGTAACTCGGAAGTCGGCCACGTCAACCTGGGTGCCGGGCGCATCGTTTATCAGGACCTGACCCGACTGGATAAAGAGATCAAAGAAGGCGATTTCTTCGCCAACCCGACGCTGACGGCGGCGGTCGATAAGGCCGTACAGGCCGGCAAAGCGGTACATATCATGGGCCTGCTGTCACCGGGCGGCGTCCACAGCCACGAAGACCATATTCTGGCGATGATTGAACTGGCTTCGCAGCGCGGCGCCAAAGCCGTTTACCTGCACGCTTTCCTGGACGGTCGCGATACCCCGCCACGCAGCGCAGAAGCCTCTCTGCAACGCTTTAGCGATGCCTTTGCCAAACTGGGCACCGGGCGCATCGCGTCGCTGATTGGCCGTTATTACGCCATGGACCGCGGACAACCGTTGGGACCGTGTTCAACTGGCCTACGATCTGCTGACCCAGGCCAAGGGCGATTACGTCACCGATAACGCCGTGGGTGCTCTGCAGGCCGCTTACGAGCGCGGTGAAAACGACGAATTCGTCAAGCCGACCGTGCTGCAAGCCGCCGGTGAAGCCAAGGCCGAATTACATGATGGCGACGCACTGATCTTCATGAACTTCCGTGCCGATCGCGCACGCCAGATCGTCCGCTCTTTCGTTAATGCCGATTTCGACGGTTTCCCTCGCGCCAAAATCATCAATTTTGGTGATTTCGTGATGTTGACCGAGTATGCCGCCGACATCAAAGCCCCTTGCGCCTATCCGCCTGCATCGCTGAGCAATACCTTCGGTGAGTGGCTGATGAAACACGACAAGACCCAGCTACGCATCTCGGAAACCGAAAAATACGCTCACGTCACCTTCTTCTTTAACGGCGGTATTGAAGAACCCTTCACCGGTGAAGATCGCGTGCTGATCAACTCACCGAAGGTCGCTACCTACGATCTGCAGCCGGAAATGAGCGCCGCCGAGCTGACCGACAAACTGCTGGCCGCCATTGCCAGTGGTAAATACGACGCCATTATCTGCAACTATCCGAATGGGGACATGGTGGGCCATACCGGGGTCTACGACGCGGCAGTGAAGGCAGTAGAAACTCTGGATAACTGCATTGCTCAGGTGGTTGAGGCAGTTAAGGCCGTCGACGGGCAGTTGCTGATCACCGCCGATCACGGCAACGCCGAACAAATGCGCGATCCGGCTACCGGCCAGGCGCATACCGCTCACACCAGCCTGCCGGTACCGCTGATTTACATCGGCAAGCCTGCCAGCGCAGTCAATGGTGGCAAGCTTTCGGACATCGCGCCAACCATGCTGGCGCTGATGGGAATGGAAATCCCGCAAGAGATGACTGGTAAGCCGCTGTTCATCGTGGAATAATCCTTCTCCATGAGGGAAAAGGCGTTTTTTGCACTATCAAGGGTAACCCGAAGCGCAAACGCAGGCAGCCAACCGCTGCCTGAACGCACCGCGCCAAGGAAGTTGACCACCATGTGCGCCAGCGTATTTTACGCTGGCGTCTTGTTGTTGCCGTTAGCCAGCCAGGCGGCGGAAGACAACAAATCCCAACTCAAAGACATCCAGCAGAGCATCGCCGAGAAAGAAAAGGCGGTTAAACAGCAGCAGCAACAGCGCAGCTCACTGCAGGATCAGCTTAAGCAGCAAGAAAAAACCATCGCGCAGGCCAGCCGCCTGCTGCGTGATACCCAGGGCACTTTGAGCCAGTTGGGGAAAGATATCTCCGGCCTGAACGCCTCAATCGCCAAGCTGCAAAAACAGCAGTCAACCCAGCAGGAAATCCTTGCCAAGCAACTCGATGCCGCCTTTAGGCAGGGCCAGCACAGCGCCGTCCAGTTGGTGCTTAGCGGTGAAGAGAGCCAACGCAGCGAACGTATTTTGGCTTACTTCGGTTATCTGAACGAAGCACGCCAGCAAACGATTGAAGAGCTGAAACAAACCCGCGCCGAACTGGCCAAGCAAAAAACCACGCTGGTCGCCAAGCAAGGCCAACAGAAATCGCTGCTGGGCGAGCAACAGACGCAGCAACAGAAGCTGGAGCAGGCACGCGGAGCGCGTAAGAAAACGCTAACCGCACTGGAAGCCTCGCTGGAAAAAGATCAGCAACGTCTGGTGGAACTGCGTCAGAACGAAACCCGCATGCGCGACAAAATTGCCCGGGCCGAACGAGAAGCCCGCGCCCGTGCGGAACGAGAAGCGCGTGAAGCCGCCAAGGTGCGCGAACAGGTTCGCGTCAAAGAACAGCAGGCGAAGAAAACCGGCACCAGCTATAAACCAAGCGAAGCCGACCGTTCACTGATGGCCCGTACCGGCGGCCTCGGTCGACCAAACGGACAGGCCATATGGCCGGTGCGCGGCCGCACACTGCACGGTTTCGGCGAACAGCTGCAGGGCGAGCTACGCTGGAAAGGCATGGTCATCGAGGCCAGAGAAGGCAGCGAAGTGAAAGCCATTGCCGATGGCCGCGTATTGCTGGCCGACTGGTTACAGGGCTATGGCCTGGTGGTCGTCATCGAGCACGGTAAGGGTGACATGAGTCTGTATGGCTACAACCAAAGCGCGTTGGTCAATGTCGGGGCGCAGGTGCGTGCCGGTCAACCAATCGCCTTAGTGGGTACCAGCGGGGGCCAGGGAACGCCGTCGCTCTATTTCGAAATTCGTCGCCAGGGTCAGGCCGTTAACCCACTGCCGTGGTTGGGAAGATAGATTTGCGCTATATCAAAACCCGTACTGTCGTATTGATTGGCTGTCTGCTGCAGGTTTGTGCCGCACAGGCAGGGAAGTTATCCATCGTTATTGATGACGTGGGCTATCGGCCGCATGAGGAAGGTGCCGTGCTGCAGATGCCAACCGCGATCTCCGTCGCCGTTCTGCCCAACGCCCCTCATGCCCATTTAATGGCCACCCGCGCCCACAGTCAGGGCCGCGAAGTGCTGATCCATATGCCGATGGCACCGCTCAGCAAGCAACCACTGGAACGCGATACGTTACAGCCCTCCATGAGCAGCGAAGAGATCCAGCGCATTATCCGCAATGCGGTCAATAATGTGCCCTATGCGGTGGGTATGAATAACCACATGGGCAGCGCCATGACCTCCAGCCTGCCGGGCATGCAGAAAGTGATGCAGGCGCTCGACAGCTACCAGCTCTATTTCCTCGACAGCATGACCATTGGCAATAGCCAGGCCACCCGCGCTGCCGCCGGCACACACGTGAAGGTGATCAAGCGGAAGGTATTCCTGGATGATACCGCCAACGAAGCCGACATCCGCCGTCAGTTCAACCGCGCGGTCGAGCTGGCACGACGCAATGGTTCCGCCATCGCCATTGGCCACCCGCGCCCGGCAACGGTAAGAGTGTTGCAGCAAATGCTGCCGACGCTGCCGGCCGATATCGTACTGGTAAAACCGAGCTCCCTGCTGAATGAACCGCAAGGTAGCAGCGGCGGCAGTTACGTCCCACCAGTGGCCAAACCGCCGAAACCGCAGCCGAAGAACCCGTTCACCGGCGGTATCAAGCAGTGCAAGGTCAAGTTGCCGAAGGAAAAAGTCAACGCCAGCAAGGCTATAAGCGTGATCGGCGAAAGCGTGGCGCAGTCACCCGCCGTGACATTTATTCAACGCCAGTGGCAACGCTGGACAGGGCCGGAACAAACCAAGTCATAAGTTTCCCGCTAAAACAGGCGACAAGCAGAGGCTCTGCTTGTCGCTTTTCTTTTTCTGAAATCCCCTCACGCCGCCCGTAACCTCGATCATCACACCCGATAAACTCATTAATAATTCTTTAATTATGATGATGAAAATATCATTTTTAAATAGCAGAAATGTAGAAAACAAAGCAATAAAAACAATATAAATCAAATAATTTAAATGCAAAACCATACCAATCATTCCATTTCACATGATCGCAAAAACATTAATAACCACCGCGAATATTAATTTTTATTAATCTATATCAATAATACGTCGGCAAAACAGGCATAGGTTAAACAACGATCAATACATAAATGGAGTTTATTGATATGAAAGCATTACTGGTAGAAAGCGAGTTTACAACACCGGGCGGTTACCCCACCGCCGCCATTGGACGCCTGATTGAGCAGTTGAATGGCCGTGATGTTGAAGTCATGCGCGCCACTTCTTTGCAGGACGGTGAGTCCATTATTGACGCTAACGAACCCATTGATTGTCTGCTGCTGGCCCGCAGCATGCCCGATAAGAAAGCAGCCGATCCCGCACAGAAATTATTGGATAAACTGCATGAGCGCCAAGAAAATGCACCAGTGTTTCTGCTGAGCGACCGCGGCACCGTCACCAAAGAACTCAGCCTCGACATGATGGAACAAATCAGTGAGTTCGCCTGGATCCTGGAAGACTCGGCTGATTTTATCGCCGGGCGCATTATGGCCGCCATTAGACGCTATCGGCAGCAGCTGCTGCCGCCGCTGATGTCGGCCATAATGAAATACAACCAGACCCATGAATATTCCTGGGCGGTGCCAGGGCACCAGGGCGGGGTCGGCTTTACCAAAACGCCGGCCGGCCGCGTATTTCACGATTTCTATGGCGAGAACCTGTTTCGTACCGATTCAGGCATCGAGCGAACCGCGCTGGGCTCATTGCTGGATCACACCGGCTCTTTCAAAGACAGCGAAACAAATATTGCCCGCGTGTTTGGCGCTGAAAAATCCTATTCCGGCGTGGTGGGTACCTCTGGCTCCAATCGCAGCGTGATGCAGGCCTGCTTAACCGAAGATCGTGGGGCGGTGGTTGACCGCAACTGCCATAAATCGATCGAGCAGGGGCTGATCCTCACCGGTGCTACACCGACCTACATGATCCCCAGCCGCAACCCTTATGGGATTATCGGCCCGGTGCCAAAATCAGAGATGCTCCCTGATACCATAAAGACTAAAATGGATGAAAATCCACTTGGCATCACATCAATAGATTACTTTGTGTTAACCAACTGCACTTATGACGGTATTTGCTATAACGCGGCAGAGGTAGTAAACGTTATCGAGGGTAAGGGGACTTTTATCCCAGTAGTTCACTTCGATGAAGCCTGGTACGGCTATGCACGCTTTAACCCGATGTATAACAACTACTTTGCTATGCGCGGCGACCCAAAAGATCATACCTCGGATTTATCAACGGTCGTCGCTACCCAGTCCAGCCATAAAATGCTCAATGCGCTGTCACCCGCCTCATATATCCATATCCGTAACGGTAAGAAACCCTTAGATTTCCCACGCTTTAACCAAGCCTATATGATGCACACCACCACCTCACCGTCTTATATCATTGCCGCGTCTAACGACATTGCCGCAAATATGATGGATGGCGAATCAGGCCAATCGCTGACCCAAGAGGCCATCAATGAAGCAGTGGACTTCCGTCAGGCATTAGCCCGTCTGCATACTGAATTCAAGGCGAAGGAAGAGTGGTTCTTTAAACCCTGGAATATCGAAAAAGGTCGCAAACCCGGGGAAGAAAAAGACGTCCCATTCCAAGATATCCCCGCAGAGGCTCTGGCTACCGATCAAAGCTACTGGGTGATGAAGCCAGAAGATAAGTGGCATGGTTTCAAAAATCTCGACGCGGATTGGGCAATGATCGACCCGGTCAAAGTCAGCATCCTGGCTCCAGGCATTAAAGTGGACGGTACGCTGGAAGATACCGGGGTACCGGCAGCATTGGTTAATGCCTGGTTAGCCCGCAACGGCATTGTGCCAACCCGCACCACCGACTTCCAACTGATGTTCCTGTTCTCTATGGGGGTGACCAAAGGGAAATGGGGTACCCTACTGGAAGCGCTGCTGTCCTTTAAACGTCATTATGACGCCAACACCCCGCTGTCCGAAGTGCTGCCGGATCTCGCCGCAAAATACAGCGCGGAGTATGGCGCCCTGGGCCTGAAAGATCTCGGCGATAAGATGTTTGCCTTCCTGAAACAAGATGACCTCGGCAAGTTGCTTAACCAGGCCTATGACGCTCTGCCAACACCGGTATTAACACCGCGTGCCGCGTACCAAAAACTGGTTCGCTACGACGTTGAACCGGTCAGCCTTAAGGACCTGCATGGCAGGATAGCAGCCAATGCGGTTCTTCCTTACCCACCCGGCATTCCTATGCTGATGTCCGGTGAGAAGTTCGGTGAACGCGTGGGCGACAAGGAAAGTGCGCAAATTGCCTACCTGCTCGCATTGCAAAAATGGGATGACACCTTCGCAGGGTTTGAACACGAAACCGCAGGTATTACCATTACCGATAAGGGCGAGTACCAGGTGTTGTGTATTAAATCCTAACTGACTGAAGCACCATACATGGCCCGTGCAATTAATACTTGAGCACGCATTCAGGGCCGGAAATTCCGGCCCTTTTTACCCACATCGAACCCGGATTTAAAAACTAATCCCAGCTCAGTATCACTTTGCCGGACTGGCCGGAGCGCATGGCGTCAAAGCCTTGTTGGAACTGGTCGATTGTGAAACGGTGAGTGATGATAGGTGTCAGATCCAGGCCAGACTGAATCAGCGCTGCCATCTTGTACCAGGTCTCAAACATTTCACGGCCGTAAATCCCTTTGATAAACAGCCCCTTGAAGATCACCTGATTCCAGTCGATCGACATATCCGACGGTGGAATACCCAGCATGGCAATACGCCCGCCGTGGTTCATCGCATTGAGCAAGGTACGGAACGCCGGTGGCGCACCGGACATTTCCAACCCAACGTCAAAGCCCTCAGTCATGCCCAGCTCGGCCATCACGTCGTTCAGGTTTTCTTTGCTGACGTTCACCGCACGGGTCACGCCCATTTTGCGCGCCAGATCCAGGCGGTATTCGTTAACGTCGGTGATCACCACATGGCGGGCGCCAACGTGCTTGCACACCGCCGCCGCCATGATGCCGATCGGCCCGGCACCGGAAACCAGCACGTCTTCGCCAACCAGATCAAACGACAGCGCGGTGTGAACCGCATTGCCGAACGGGTCGAAGATAGACGCCAGCTCATCGGAAATATTGTCCGGGATTTTGAAGGCGTTAAACGCCGGGATCACCAGATATTCAGCAAATGAGCCTGGACGGTTCACGCCCACGCCGGTGGTGTTGCGACACAGGTGCGTACGGCCACCACGGCAGTTACGGCAATGGCCACAGGTGATATGGCCTTCGCCGGAAACGCGGTCACCGACGGTGAAGCCTTTGACTTCCTGGCCGATGGCGACCACTTCACCCACATATTCGTGGCCGACCACCATAGGGACCGGGATGGTTTTCTGTGACCATTCATCCCAGTTATAAATATGAACATCGGTACCGCAGATCGCAGTTTTACGGATTTTAATCATGATGTCGTTATGGCCCAGTTCCGGCTGAGGCACATCGGTCATCCAAATCCCTTCTTCCGCTTTCAGTTTTGACAATGCTTTCATGGTTTTACCTTATGCAATAACGCCAAGATCTTTACCGATACGAATGAACGCCGCAATCGCACGTTCAATTTGCTCCGGGGTATGATCGGCGGACATCTGGGTACGGATGCGCGCCTGGCCTTTCGGCACCACCGGATAGAAGAAACCCGTTACATAAATGCCTTCCTTGAGCAACGCATTGGCAAATTCCTGCGCCAGTTTTGCTTCACCCAACATCACCGGGATGATGGCGTGATCGGCCCCGGCCAGCGTAAAGCCCGCCGCGGTCATTTTTTCACGGAACAGGCTGGCATTGGCCCACAGGCGGTCGCGCAACGCGTCACCCTGCTCCAGCAGTTCCAGGACTTTAATCGAAGCGGCGACAATCGCCGGTGCCAACGAGTTGGAGAACAGATATGGGCGCGAACGCTGACGCAGCCACTCCACCACTTCCTTTTTCGCTGCGGTATATCCGCCGGAAGCGCCGCCCAATGCCTTGCCCAGGGTGCCGGTAATGATGTCGACGCGACCCATGACTTCACAATATTCGTGGGTGCCGCGCCCGTTGGCCCCGACAAAACCGACCGCGTGGGAGTCATCGACCATCACCAGCGCCTGATATTGGTCTGCCAGGTCACACACCCCTTTCAGGTTGGCGATCACACCGTCCATTGAGAACACGCCGTCGGTGGCGATGATAATGTGGCGTGCGCCGTCGGCTTTCGCCTGCTCAAGCTGCGCAGCCAGTTCGGTCATGTCGTTGTTGGCGTAACGGTAGCGCTTCGCCTTGCACAGGCGAACGCCGTCAATGATCGACGCATGGTTTAACGCATCGGAGATAATCGCGTCTTCCGGGCCCAACAGGGTTTCGAACAGCCCGCCGTTGGCATCAAAGCAGGAGGAGTACAAAATGGCGTCTTCCATACCGAGAAAATCGGCCAGCTTTTGCTCCAGCTGTTTATGGCTGTCCTGGGTGCCGCAGATAAAGCGTACCGACGCCATGCCGAAACCGTGGCTGTCCATACCGGCCTTGGCTGCCGCAATCATTGCCGGGTGGTTGGCCAGGCCAAGATAGTTGTTGGCGCAGAAGTTGATCACATGGCGGCCGTCAGCAACGGCAATATCCGCCTGCTGAGCGCTGGTAATAATGCGTTCTTCTTTGAACAAACCTTCGCTGCGGGTGGTCTCAAGTTGTTGTTCCAACTGCTGATAAAAAGACGCGGACATTCGGTTATCTCCAGGATTGGTCTGTTTTCAACATATTTTACTGATTTGTAACCAAACTGACGAGAATCTGCGGGAGAGAATATGAAAATTGCAGCAGATATCACGGCAAAGTGCTGCAGCACTCGACAACGCGGGATATTCGGAGCCCGTCCGATGTTTGCGACGACATGAAATGCTATTATAAGCGACATTGTGTGTGGGACAGCCTGTCCCACCGGGCAGAATAACAGGGGTAACCCAATGATTATCGTCACTGGTGGCGCCGGCATGATCGGCAGCAATATCATTAAGGCGCTGAATGACACAGGGTATCGCGATATCCTGGTGGTAGATAACCTGAAAGACGGCACCAAATTCGCCAACCTGGTCGATCTCGATATCGCCGACTATATCGATAAAGAAGATTTCATCGCCAACATCATTGCCGGTGACGATCTGGGCGAAATCGACGCCATCTTCCATGAGGGCGCCTGCTCTTCCACCACCGAGTGGGACGGCAAGTACATGATGGACAATAACTATCAGTACTCCAAAGACCTGCTGCACTACTGCCTGGAACGCGAGATCCCGTTCCTGTATGCCTCGTCTGCTGCCACCTACGGCGGCCGCGAAGAATTTATCGAAGAGCGCCAATTTGAAGCACCGCTGAACGTCTACGGCTACTCAAAATTCCTGTTCGACCAATATGTCCGTGAAATTCTGCCTGAGGCAGAATCACAGATCTGCGGCTTCCGTTACTTCAACGTCTACGGCCCGCGCGAAGGCCACAAAGGCAGCATGGCCAGCGTGGCGTTCCACCTGAACGGCCAGATCAACCGTGGCGAGAACCCAAAACTGTTCGACGGCAGTCAAGACTTCAAGCGTGACTTCATCTACGTCGGCGACGTGGCGGCAGTGAACCTGTGGTTCTTGAAAAGCGGCGTATCCGGCATCTTCAACTGCGGCACCGGCCGTGCGGAAACCTTCCAGGCGGTCGCCGATGCCGTGGTCGACTTCCACCAGAAAGGTGCGGTAGAAAACATTCCGTTCCCGGAAAAACTGAAGGGTCGCTACCAGGCATTCACTCAGGCCGACCTGACCAAACTGCGCACTGCCGGCTATGACGCACCGTTCAAAACGGTCGCCGAAGGCGTGAAAGAGTACATGGCCTGGTTGAACCGCACCGCTTAAGCTGAAGGGATTTGACGTAGGGTATGAAAATACTGGTTATCGGCCCTTCTTGGGTTGGCGATATGATGATGTCGCAAAGTCTCTACCGCACCCTGAAGGCCGAGCACCCGACGGCAGAAATTGATGTGATGGCACCGGCCTGGTGTCGTCCATTACTGGCGCGCATGCCAGAGGTCAATCAGGCCCTGTCGATGCCACTGGGCCATGGTGCGCTGGCACTCGGTGAACGTCGACGACTGGGGCATGCCCTGCGAGCCAACGGCTACGATCGCGCCTATGTGCTGCCGAACTCGTTCAAATCTGCGCTGGTGCCCTTCTTTGCCAAGGTGCCGCAACGCACCGGCTGGCGCGGGGAAATGCGCTATGGCGTGCTGAATGATATTCGCTTGCTGGACAAAGCCGCCTTCCCGCTGATGGTGCAGCGTTACGTGGCACTGGCCTACGATAAACAACGCATTCAGCGCGCCGAAGATCTGCCGCAGCCGCTACTGTGGCCGCAACTGCAGGTCAGCGACGAAGAGATTGCCGAAACTACCGCCGCCTTCAACCTGACCGATCATCGGCCGATTATCGGCTTTTGCCCCGGTGCCGAATTTGGTCCGGCCAAACGCTGGCCGCACTATCACTATGCCGCTCTGGCGCAGAAGCTGATCGACCGGGGTTATCAAATCGCCCTGTTTGGCTCCGCCAAGGATAATGAAGCGGGTGAGCAGATACGGGCCGCGCTGGATGATGACTCCCGTGGCTTTTGCATGAATCTGGCCGGGGAAACCCAGCTTGAGCAAGCGGTGATCCTGCTGGCTTCCTGTTCGGCCGTGGTCAGTAACGACTCAGGTTTGATGCACGTAGCAGCCGCGTTAAATAAGCCGCTGATTGCCTTGTACGGCCCAAGCAGCCCGGACTTCACGCCGCCGCTGTCCGACAAGGCCAAAGTGATCCGCTTAATAAGCGGTTACCATAAGATACGCAAAGGCGATGCCGAGCAGGGTTATCATCAGAGCCTGATCGATATTCAGCCACAGCAGGTGTTGGACGCGCTGACGCCGTTACTTGCCGCCAGCGAGGAATAAACATGCAGGTGTTGATTGTAAAAACTTCCTCCATGGGAGATGTACTCCATACGCTGCCGGCGTTAACCGACGCCATGCGGGCGATCCCCGGCATTCGCTTTGACTGGGTGGTAGAGGAAGGTTTCAGCCAAATTCCCACCTGGCATCCGGCGGTAGACCGCGTGATCCCGGTGGCAATCCGCCGCTGGCGAAAAAACTGGTTCGGCAGCGAAACTCGCCAGCAACGCTGCGACTTTAAACGTGTGGTGCAGGAACGAAATTACGACGCGGTGATCGACGCCCAGGGGCTAATCAAAAGCGCCGCACTGATCACCCGCATCGCCAAAGGCAGCAAACACGGTCAGGACAGCAAAAGCGCCCGTGAGCCCTTCGCCAGCTGGTTCTACAACCACCGCTACGATATCGACAAACAGCAACATGCCGTTGAGCGTACGCGCGAGCTGTTCGCCAAAAGTCTGGGCTACGAAAAACCCGACAGCGTCGGCGATTACGCCATTGCGGCCCGTTTTCTCAGCCATCTGCCGGCCGATGCCGGCCAGTATCTGGTGTTTTTACATGCTACCACTCGCGATGAGAAACACTGGCCGGAAACACACTGGCGTGCGCTGATTGCGTTAACTGAGCCAACCGGTTTGAAGATCAAACTGCCGTGGGGCGCAGAGCACGAGCGTCAACGCGCACTGCGTTTGGCAGAAGGTTTTCCGCACGTCGAGGTTTTACCCAAGCTCAGCCTGCAGCAGGTGGCCGAAGTGCTGGCCGGTGCGAAATGCGTGGTCTCGGTTGATACCGGCCTCAGCCACCTGACCGCCGCGCTAGACAGGCCGAACATCACGCTGTTCGGCCCCACCGATCCAGGATTGATCGGTGGTTACGGTCAGAATCAGTTTGCCTGCCGTCCCACTCATGGCAACAGTATGGCGGACATTACTGCACAAAAAGTTGCTGAGCTCATTTGTGAAAGGATGACCGTATAATGGGAACATTCTTCAAGCAGATATATCGCTATACTCATACTCGTCCTTTTCGGCATAACGAAAATCTCTGGCCCTACGTAAAGATTAAACGCGCTGCCAGCGGAGAAATCGTCGAACTACGGTACAAAAAGCAACATGTGCCGCTAGAACAGTTAGCCGATTTAAAGGGACAATTCGCTGGTGATATCTTGCTAACAGCCACCGGTCCGTCGGTGAAAAATCTTCGCTTGGAAAAATTTCCGAGCATGCCAGCAATGGGCGTCAATGGTGCTTATTTTCTGCACGATCGAGTGGATTTTAGATTTTATGTCATTGTCGATATTGGGTTTATAGATCAAAAACCGGAGATCATCAGCGATATTATCGATGATCAACGGCTGACGCTGTTTACCACGGTGCACAGCGTGGCTAAGATCATCGACAGGTTCGGGCTGGAGCGAGTGAAATGCCGTCTTGCGGTGATAGAGGACGCTGCATTCAAAATCTATCAACCCAAAATTACCAATGATGAACTCTGGTCAGTCTACCAAGATAATCGTGATGTCATTTTCGCCACTGAACGAAAGGATATTGCCTTCAATCATGATATTCGCAGCGGCGTCTTCGACGCTGGAACAGTAGCTTACTGGGCTTTACAGATCCTGACTTTCTTAGGTTTTGAACGGTTGTATATTATTGGGCTGGATATGAATAACTTCCACCAGCCGCGATTTTATGAGGCTGCAGATAATAAATTGCCAACTCAGCTCGAAAACAAGGTTACCGTGCAAGTTATGCCTTCTTTCAGCCATGCCAGCAAATTGATGAAGGCCAAGAATATTATTATAAAAAACCTTTCCATCACCAGTGCTATCAGTAATGATATTTTCGACAAGGTCGACCCGGATGAAATATTCAAATAACCCTTACTACGTACAAAAATTGTATGTAGTATTTTTTTTCCTTTTTTCATTTTTCAGCGCTATTTTCTATAGCTATACGAAAGTTAATAATTTATTTCATCTTTCAGCTATTTTTTTCGTCATTACTCTTTATTTCAATAAAGACTTTCGGCTGACTTTCTTCCGCAGCAATGAAATCCGTCGCGGCCTGGGTCTTACTGCTGCAATGCTTCTTTACTTTTCTTTTAGCAACCTGTGGTCAAACGATCCTGCCAATATCGAATCAACCCTGACGCACAGCGTTTACCTGTTAATTTATTTAGCCATGCTGATATCCATACTTAATGGGAATCAACGTAACTTATTGTTTACATTTGTTATTTTAGGGTTGGCGAGCCTGTGCCTGTTCTCAATCACTTTTGATTATCACGATATCTTGATCAGCAGACAAGTATCAAAAAGTAATCCAGGCCCAGAAAATGTGATTGATCTGGCAGGGTTAGCCGGAATCGGGGTGATACTAAGCCTGATCATATTTCGCGAAAAAAAGAGTCGGATGATTTTGCTCACCATTCCAATATTTTTAGGCACGATGTTGCTCACTCAAAGCCGTGGGCCCGTGCTTTCCTTACTGATTGCGATGCTGGTGGTATTACCCTATAAACACTTGAGACTCAAACATGTCGCCTGTTTTTTCATTGCCTTGATAGCCATTGGGATAACTATTATTTCATCCGAAATTGGGCAATTAGTGTTAGCCCGTTTTGAAGAGATACATGTGCAGAGTTTCTTACGTTTTAGCATCTGGCTTCATACTTTCGACCTGGTAAGCCAAGCACCTTATTTTGGTTATGGTTTCAATTCAGAGCTGGCCTTCACCAATTACTCTGGTGAAAATATAACCACTACACACAGCCTTTATTTGGGGTCATTACTGAAGGGTGGTCTAGTCGGATTGGGTATGTTATTCGCGGTTTTGGGCTATGGCTGCATATTAACACTGCGACGCCGGCACAACGGCATGCGATTGGAAGCAGCGCTGTTTATTTTCATGCTGCTATTTTATACCTCGCAGGGCATGTTCATCGTAGGTAACCCATCTGAATCATGGTATCTATTCTGGTTCCCTTTGGGCGTCATTATGTCCACCAGACTGAAATCTCACCTACCGTAATGGACAAATAGCGCCATCATTATAAATGATGGCGCTATGCCGGTATAATTATCGATACCTTTAACTATTCACCGAGCACCTTTATTACCTTCTCCATCACCTCATGACTGGTGATGATGCTTAAGGGTTGATAACGTTGTTCTGCTCCCAGCGGCTGTGTTTCTACCGGCACGTGTATCACCCGATGAAGTTCAGGATTCTGATAGGGCCCCGTTTGTTCTGGATTCGCACTCGCAAACAGGCTGACAGTTCTCGTTTTCAACGCAATAGCCAGATGTAACGGACCGGTATCGCCGGTAACCAGTACGTCCATATTTTTCATCACGGCCAACAGTTGTGGTAAGGTAGTTTTCCCAATATAGCTGACCACTCGCTCTCGCTCTTCCGCCGTTAACCCCGCCATAAATTCACACTCAATATCTTGTTCTTTCGGCGTTCCAATCAGGGCGATACTGTAATCTGGAGAATGCGCCAGCAGCATTTTTGCCAAGCCGACAAATCTGGCCACCGGCCAACAACGTAGTGATTCAGAAGCCCCCATTTGGAAGCCCACCACAATTTTATTCAGCTGTTTTTGCTGTTGCGGAAAATCTACAGGGATAAACATTTCTCGGTTATCAGTAGCACAGCCTAATAACCCCACTAGCTCCAGTTTACGCTGAATCAAATGATCCTTGCCACGAATGCTAATGCCCGTCAGCCACTGGTCCATGCCCGCCAAATCGTTCTTATAGACGTCCTTAAATACGTATTCACAACCCGCGAATATCGCAGTGATGACATCATAAGGCGCTTTAGAGTGCAGAATTATTGCCAGTTGCGGTCTTTTTTTCTTCAACTGGCAGATCACGCTGAGCATATCTTTTGCTTTGTGATCCCAATAAATCACACTACTGAAATAAGGACTAGTTCCTACCAGACCTCTATTCTTGTGACTTGAAACCAGAGTAATCTCCGCAGCGGGATAGCGTTCATGGATAGCGCGAATCGCCGGAGTATTAAACATCAAATCGCCCAGCGCGGTTGTCGAGAAAATAGCGATACGATCAAACTCACGGCTTTTATCAAACGAACGCTTATCTTTAAAATTACTACCAAGTTTTGTATAAAGTCGGAGACAAGCATTCGCCAACTTTAATTTCCATTGCTTCGACATCTCAGTTCACTTTAAGTTGATAATATTCGGCCAACGTCATACCCACCGTGCGTTGCTGCAGCCAGGCAAAAAGCTGCTCCAAATCACGATATAACACTTCAATATCCTGCTGCGTTTTAAAGGTCGGGCTGCCGCCAGGCATAAACTCAGACGAGTGCAGCATAAACTCAACGTAGTCATGCCCCTGCGCCAGACAGCGCTCCGCCACCGACTTCATTTTTTCCAGATTACCGCCGCTGGGCCGCAGCCAGTTGACCGACGGTGAACGCTGTTTGCCACGCAGGCTATCGTAACCCTGCTTTAACGTATTCATCAGTGCCGAATGCTTATACTGAATGCTCATCGGCACTTCCAGCAGCGGTGAGGAACCCGCCCTGGCGATATTTTCCGGATCGATAAAATAGGCCTGCGATGGGAAATTACGGTAGTCGGTACCGCCGTTGCCTTGTGGATTACCCGGTGAATATTGCCAGTTCACTCGCGGCGTCACCGAGCAATCCACCTGATAGCCATATTCCAGCAGCAAAGCCGCATAGTATTCATTAAAAGCCCAGCGCCCGGCACGGTGGCTGAGCATCTTGGTCTGGAAGCTGTCTTCCAGCAGTTTGGTCATATGATCGACCTTGGCGCGGATTTGATCGGCCGGGTATTCGATCAGATAGGGTTTATGTCGCCAGTCGTCGTCGGTTAATGGCGTCAGCGGCGGACTGTTCCAGGCATGCAGATGCATGCCAACTTCCCCGGTATTACGCGCAATCACATCACGGGCGAACTCGACATACTCTGCATCCACCGCCATTTCGTAGTTGGTGAGGTACACCGGCTTAAAGCCATATTTCTCACACAACGCCTGAAAGCGCGGCAAAAAGCGCGTGTTTTCGGTCGAAATACGATCGTGGTTTTGCCACAGATTGTCGCCTTCGGTATCAATGGTGATGAGAAATGCCGGTTTGGTCATAAATAGAAAGCCTGATATCCATAGATATACATTATGTTACGCAGGGCGTTTCGCCAGGGCAAACGACTTCGCTGCCTGGTTTGGACAACGTTGAAGGCCTTTTGTCTCTCCTCTACGCTATTTTTTCGCTTCGCGGCAAGAAAACCGAGCAACAGTAGCCACATGCGATCGGGTCATTTAGAATCAAAGATTGGTTTCCCTGAAAGCGACTCATGATGAACGACGCGCCAGCCCTTGCTCCTGATACCTCGATACAGCGTATTCTGATCGTTAAACTTCGCCACCACGGCGACATGTTGCTGATCACACCGGTCATCAATACCCTGCGGCAAAATTACCCGCAGGCGCAGATCGACGTACTGCTGTATAAAGAAACCCAGGAGATGCTGGCCAGCCACCCGGCTCTGACAAACGTCTTCGCTATCGATCGCCAGTGGAAAAAACAGGGCACTAAAGCGCATCTGCGCCATGAACTTAACCTGATTCGGCAGCTCAAGGCCCAAAGTTACGATCTGGTGGTCAATCTGGCCGATCAGTGGCGCAGCGCCCTGCTCTCCAGGTTGACCGGCGCGCGTATTCGTCTGGGGTTCGATTTTCCCAAACGTCAGGGCTTCTTATGGCGCCATTGTCATACCCATTTGGTACCGGTGAGCGATCACGCCCGGTTGCATACGGTTGAACAGAACCTGTCACTGTTAGAACCACTCAACCTGCCAAATATTAGCCAACAGGTGACCATGGGCTACCCGCCGCAGGACTGGCAGACCTGCGAACAGTTGTTGCAGCAACAGGGCATTAGCGGTGATTTTATTGTGGTGCAGCCCACTTCCCGCTGGTTCTTCAAATGCTGGAGCGAAGAAAAAATGGCGGCTACTATCAGCGCGTTACAGGCCGATGGTCACCAATTGGTGGTCACCTCCGGGCCGGACGCAAAAGAACGTGAAATGGTGGAGCGCATCTTGGCACTCTGCCCGCCACAGGGCGTAATTTCGCTGGCGGGTCAACTGACGTTGAGGCAACTGGCCGCCCTGATCGACCACGCTAAACTGTTTATCGGCGTAGATTCGGTGCCTATGCACATGGCCGCGGCGCTGCAGACCCCCTGCATCGCACTGTTTGGCCCTTCCAAACTGGTGTTCTGGCGCCCCTGGCAGGTCATTGGCAACGTGATATGGGCCGGAGACTACGGCGACTTACCCGATCCGGACGCCATCGATACCGGCACCGATGAACGTTATCTGGACCTTATTCCTACAGACGCGGTGATTGCAGCCGCGCGGAGCCAGCTTGCATGAAAGCATTTCGTTTGGCGATCGTTCGCCAAAAATACCGCCCGGACGGTGGCGCTGAGCGTTTCGTTTCCCGCGCCCTTGAGGCGCTGGAACAACAGGACCTCGACCTGAACGTTATCACCCGCGAATGGCAGGGTGACGCTAATCCAAACTGGCATATCCACCTGTGTAACCCGCTAAAATTCGGCCGCATCAGCCGTGAACGTGGCTTTGCCGAAGCGGCCAGAGCACTGTGGCAGAAAGAAAACTTCGATCTGGTACAAAGCCATGAACGCATTCCAGGCTGCGATATTTACCGCGCCGGTGATGGCGTACATCGCCGCTGGTTACTGCAGCGGGCTCGTTTGTTGCCGGAGTGGCGTCGTAAATGGCTGTTCTCCAATCGCTATCACCGTTACGTGATGTGCGCAGAACGGGCAATGTACGCTGCGCCGGAGCTGAAGGCCGTTATCTGCAATGCCGAAATGATTAAGCAGGAAATCATCGATGACTTCGGAGTCCCCGCCGATAAAATCACGGTGATCTACAATGCCATTGATAATCAAAAATTTCCGCCCGCCGATGCCGAACTACGCCAGCAGTTGCGTCTGCAGTATCAGATCCCGCAGCAGGCTCACTGCCTGGTTTTTGTCGGTTCCGGTTTTGAACGCAAAGGGCTGGCCGCTGCCATCCGTGCCGTCGCAGCGACCGACAGCTATCTGCTGGTGGTAGGTAAGGATAAGGCGGAAAAACGTTATCAGGCGCTGGCGCAATCACTGGGCTGCAGCGATCGGGTGCGATTTATGGGGGTGCAGAAACAAACGCTGCCGTTCTATCAGACCGCCGATGCGCTGTTGCTGCCCACGTTGTACGATCCGTTCCCCAACGTGATTCTGGAAGCCATGTCCTGCGGTTTGCCGGTCATTACCAGCACCACCTGCGGCGGCTCGGAGTTTATCACTCAGGGGCAAAATGGCTTTGTTACCGATGCCCTTGATGTCCCCGCGCTGGTCGCGGCGATCGTAGCGCTACCACGCCAGGCCCTGGGCTCCGCCATGGGTGAGGCAGCAAGAGCGCGTATCATGTCGGCTACCCCGGCGCGCCTGTCGGAACAGCTGATCTCCCTTTATAACCGGCTGCTGGATTAACTATGCGTATTCTGATGATTATCGACGGCCTGCCTGGCGGAGGCGCCGAAAAAGTGGTGCTGACCCTGTGCCAGGGAATGCAGCAAATGGGTCATGACGTCAGCCTGATTTCATTGCGCGACGTCTGTAACTATCCAATTCCCGCCGGCATTCACTATCAGGTGGTCGCAGACCATAGCCGCTCACCATGGCGCAAACTGACCGAACTGTCGCGCCGCGCCGCCGCATTGGATCGGGCGATCGCCGATAATGAGCGCCAACAGGGTGCCTATGATTTGGTGTTCTCCAACCTGCATAAAACCGATCGCATCGTCAGCTGCAGCAAGTTGCTCACGTCAGACCGCCTGTGGTTCTGCATTCACGGTATCCTGTCGACCTCCTATCTGGGCCACCGCAAGGGGCTGGATCGTTGGCTGAAACAACGGAAAATCACCCAGGTTTACCAGGGCAGGAATATCGTTGCCGTCTCACAAGCCGTGGGCAACGACTTGCAGCAGAACTTGCCGATCCGCCCAAACCGATTGGCGGTGATCAATAATCCGTTTGATATTGCCGCCATCGAGCAGCAGGCGGCGGAACCCTGTGAGCTGGCAGGCAAAGATTATCTGGTACACGTCGGACGGTTTCATCCGCACAAACGGCACGATCGGCTGTTGAAGGCCTATGCCCAATCGGGCATACAAGCCCCGCTGGCGCTGATCGGCACCGGCAGCGAAGCCAACGTAGAGGAAGTGAAACAACTGGCAAACCAGTTGGGTATCGCAGATCGAGTACTGTTCCTCGGCTTTCAGGCCAATCCCTACCCGTTTATTCGGCACGCATCACTGCTGGTACTAAGCTCCGACAGCGAAGGCTTTGGTAACGTGCTGGTGGAAGCGCTACTCTGTGGTACTCCGGTGGTCAGCACCCGTTGCCCCGGCGGGCCTGCGGAAATTCTGGAAAAAGCGGGAATGGATAACGCACTGGCGGAACTTAATGAAAAATCACTGGCGGAGAAAATGGCAGACATTTATGCCAACCCACCAGAGATTAATTACCAACAACTGTTGAGCTATGGACTAGAGCCTATTTGTCAGCAATACCTGGCACTCAAAAAAAATAAATAAGGCAGGGGATCCCTGCCTTATAGTTAATTAATTTAGTGTCTGTATTTTTTGCCAGACGTCTTCCACAGGAACATCAATACAGTCGCCCGATTCGGTTTGCAGAATCTGATAGCGTCCAGACCATGGATGCCAGGATTCTTTATCCGTATCGCCAAAGAACACCACCATATCTTTATTCAACGCCGCCGCCAGATGCATCTGCCCGCCATCGCTGCACAGCACTCTGTCGCATAAATCAAAACCGGCCAGCAGTTCACGCACCGACGCCGTTGGGTACAGCGCCACGCGCTCACTCTGACATAACGCCAACAACTGCTCTGCGCGTTTCTGATCGCCGACATCATCCGGCGTTAGCGTGCCCTGAGGCGACCAGAAAATCAGTATCGCCGTATTCTGTTCGGCGAGTAAGCGGTTGATAATTTCGGCATAGCGCTCGATCGGCCAACGCCGTTTAGGGCTGCGACTGCTGATATGAACCGCGAAAACTCGCTCGACCGGCGGCAGGCATTGTTGCAAACGCTGCGCCGCCTGCTGGCGCTCTTCAGCCGTCAGGTACACCCGCACCGGGGGGGATGGGAATACGCTGGTCGGTAATCGCCGAAAGGTAGCTGTAGGTGTGCTCTACCTGATGCTTGCCGCTGAAATTCTCCTTACGAAAAGGATGATGAATCTCAGGCGTACCCAAATCTGCACCAATAATATTGCCGATCCCCGCCATTTTTGCCAATCGCAGGCTGTACTTGCAGGGAACCGGGTTGGCCAGGATCGCCGCATCAAATTTTATTTTACGCAGTTTAAGAAAAATCATCAGGCGTTCGAAATAAACCCCCAATGTGGTTTCATTTTTCGCCTTGTGCTTTGCCTTTTTATAGACGAAGACCTTTTCAAGGTGCGGGTTATTTTTAACAACATCCTGACTGACTTTATTGATTAACAGATAAAGTTTGGCATCCGGATAGGCAATTTTCACCCCTTCGATCAGCGGAGTGGTACAAACAAGATCGCCAATATTGTCACGGCGAATAATTAAAATATTCTTCATTCCAAGCCTATCAGCGAAATCTCTCGCCTGTTGTCTGAAACTGACACCCAAGGTTACCAAATTAGCGCCTTTCCCTTCCAGTTATGGTACTATTCTGAATAACCCATATAAATGAAATTGATAGAATGTTGCTGCGTTTATATCAGGTACTACTCTACCTCATCCAACCCCTGATCTGGCTCCGCTTACTGTTGCGCAGCCGCAAAGCTCCAGCCTACCGTAAACGCTGGGCAGAACGCTATGGATTCTGCGCCGGAAAAGTCGTACCGGGTGGCATCATGCTGCACTCCGTCTCCGTGGGTGAAACGCTGGCGGCCATCCCGTTGGTCCGCGCACTGCGCCACCGCTACCCCTATTTACCGATTACTGTGACCACCATGACGCCGACTGGTTCAGAACGCGTGCAGTCCGCCTTCGGTAAAGACGTTCATCATGTTTATCTCCCTTACGACCTGCCAGGCTCGATGCATCGTTTTCTGGATCAGGTGAACCCCAAGCTGGTCATCATCATGGAAACCGAGCTGTGGCCCAATCTGATTAACGCCCTGCATCAGCGCCAGATCCCTCTGGTCATTGCCAACGCCCGACTTTCCGCCCGCTCTGCTGCAGGCTATAAAAAAATCGGCGGTTTTGTCCGCGATATGCTGCGCCGTATTACGTTGATCGCCGCGCAAAATCAGGAAGATGGCGAACGTTTTGTCGAACTTGGCCTGAAACGCTCACAACTGACTGTAACCGGCAGCCTGAAATTCGATATTTCCGTTACGCCTGAGCTGGCTGCGCGTGCAATCACGTTACGCCGCCAATGGGCGCCGCGTCGCCCGGTGTGGATCGCCACCAGCACCCACGAAGGTGAAGAAAGCATTCTGCTGGCCGCGCACCGTAAGCTACTGGAAAAACACCCTGACCTGCTGCTGATCCTGGTGCCACGTCACCCGGAACGCTTCGCTACGGCCAAAGAGCTGGTGCAAAAAGCCGGCTTCAGCTACACCCTGCGCAGCAGTGGTGAAATTCCTTCCGGCGGTACCCAGGTGGTGATCGGCGATACCATGGGCGAACTGATGCTGCTGTACGGCATTGCCGATCTGGCCTTCGTTGGCGGCAGCCTGGTGGAGCGCGGTGGACATAACCCGCTGGAAGCTGCTGCGCACGCCATCCCGGTGCTGATGGGGCCACATATTTTCAACTTCAAGGATATCTGCGCCAAGCTGTCACAGGCCGAAGGTCTGATCACCGTGACCGATGAAGATTCGCTGGTCAAAGAAGTGGCTACGCTGCTCACCGACGAAGACTATCGCCGCTATTACGGCCGCCACGCGGTAGAAGTGCTGTATCAAAACCAGGGAGCGCTGCAGCGCCTGCTGCAATTGTTAGAACCGCATCTGCCGCCCCGGAGTCATTAAGTGAGCGCGCGCAAAAGTCTGTCGGTGGTGATTATCGCCAAGAACGAAGCCGGGCTGCTGCCGGATTGTCTGCAATCCGTAGCCTGGGCAGACGAAATCGTCATGCTCGACTCAGGCAGTCAGGATGACAGCGTCGCCGTGGCCGAAAGTTTGGGCGCCAAAGTATTCACCCACGTCGACTGGCAGGGATTTGGCAAACAACGCCAACTGGCTCAGAGTTACGCCAGCCACGACTATATTCTGATGATCGACGCCGACGAACGCGTTACCCCGGAACTGCGCCAGTCAATTGAACAAACGTTGACTGCACCGGACGATAATCAAGTCTACAGCTGCGCACGCCGCAACCTGTTCCTCGGGCGTTTTATGCGTCACAGCGGCTGGTACCCGGATCGCGTCAACCGGTTGTACGCCAACCAGCGCTATCGCTATAACGACAATCTGGTGCATGAGTCGCTCAATACCAACGGGGCGAAAGTGGTGCCGCTTAACGGCGATCTACTGCATCTGACCTGTCGCGACTTTTTTGCCTTCCAGCGCAAACAGCTACGTTATGCCGAAGAATGGGCTAATCAACGCCACCAGGCCGGCAAGCGCTGCGGCTATCTCTCGATACTGACCCACACTCTGGGTGCCTTCTGCAAAACCTGGCTGCTGCGTGCCGGCTTTCTGGACGGTAAACAGGGGTTGCTGTTAGCCGTGGTCAACGCGCAATATACTTTCAATAAATATGCCGCACTCTGGGCATTGGGCCGCAACTTTTCAGAGAAGTGAATCATGACCCGTAAAGCCATTTATCCCGGTACTTTCGACCCCATGACCAACGGCCACCTGGATTTGGTAACCCGTGCGTCATTGATGTTCGATCACGTCATTTTAGCGATTGCCGCCAGCCCGAGTAAAAAACCACTGTTCACACTCGATGAGCGCGTAGCTTTAGCCAGCCAGGTGACCTCTCATCTGGATAATGTGGAAGTGCTGGGGTTCAGTGAACTGATGGCGCATTTTGCTGCTCATCAGAATGCCAATATTCTGGTTCGCGGCCTGCGGGCGGTATCTGATTTTGAATATGAACTGCAGTTGGCCAATATGAATCGCCATTTGATGCCGACGCTGGAAAGTGTGTTTCTGATGCCTTCCGAAGAGTGGTCGTTTATCTCGTCCTCACTGGTGAAAGAAGTGGCGCGCCACGGCGGTGACATCGCCCCTTTCCTGCCGGCCGTGGTTACCCAGGCATTGTTCGAAAAACTCGCCGCGCAATAATCAGCGCTGGCAGCGTGGGCAGAAGAAAGTGCTGCGCTGCCCGTGCTTGGCGGACTCGATCGGCGTGCCGCACGCGCGGCAAGGCTCACCCGCTCGCCCATACACCTGCAGTTCCTGCGCAAAATAACCCGGCTTGCCGTCCGACTGCAAGAAATCACGCAGCGTGGTACCGCCCTGCTCAATCGAACGCAGCAATACCGCCTTAATGGTTGCCACCAAAACTTCGGCCTCCACCTTGCTCAGCGAGCCTGCAGGCCGGTCAGGCAGGATCCCGGCGGTAAACAACGATTCACTGGCGTAGATATTGCCCACGCCCACCACCAGCTTGTTATCCATCAACCAGGGTTTGATCAGCGTCCGCTTGTTGCGTGATTTTTCGTACAGGTAGGCACCGGTAAAGGCTTCACTCAAGGGTTCCGGTCCAAGGTGAGCCAGCACATTGCTGGTCGCCAGATCGTCACACCATAGCCAGGCACCAAAACGGCGCGGGTCGGTATAACGTAGCGTCATGCCATTGCTGATCACCAGATCGACGTGGTCGTGCTTTCCAGCCTCGGTTTCCTCCGCCAACATCCGCAGACTGCCTGACATCCCCAGATGGACGATAATCCAGCCGCTAGCCAGTTCAATCAGCAGATACTTGGCGCGACGCTGTACGCTGAGTACCGGCTGGTCGCTCAACGCCAGAATTTGCTCGGAGACCGGCCAGCGCAGGCGTGCATTGCGTACCACCGCATATTGAATACTATGGCCAACCAGGTAAGGTTCAATACCGCGGCGGCTGGTTTCAACTTCTGGTAATTCAGGCATCTGGCGCTCTCCTGTCGGTTTTCTACCTTTAGAATGCAAAAAACCCGGCCTGAGCCGGGTTTTTATTAATCCACTAAAATTATTTAATTTTAGCTTCTTTGTAGATCACGTGCTGGCGGACAACTGGATCGAATTTCTTCAGTTCCAATTTTTCCGGCTTAGTACGCTTGTTCTTCGTGGTGGTATAGAAGTGACCAGTACCAGCAGAAGAAACCAGCTTGATCTTCTCGCGAACACCTTTAGCCATGATGCAGTTCCTTAATACTTCTCACCACGGGTACGCAGATCGGCCAAGACCGTCTCAATACCCTTCTTATCAATAACACGCATACCTTTAGCAGATACACGCAGCGTTACAAAGCGCTTCTCAGCCTCAACCCAAAAACGGTGTGAGTGCAGGTTCGGCAGAAAACGGCGTTTGGTCGCGTTCATTGCGTGGGAACGGTTGTTACCGCTCACCGGGCGCTTGCCAGTAACTTGGCAGACTCGTGACATGTCTATTCTCCAAAAATCAAATCAGCTCGAGCTTCGTATAGAGTATGGCCGCCTCGTCAGGCTTTTAGAGCCCATCTCAGCAAACTTCATACTGAGGAGACTCTCGTCATCAGGTTAGAAACCACACATCAGGTTGGAAACCTGCTGAGATAGGCTCTTACGCCAAACCCAAGATTCTCAAAGGTGGCGTAGTATACGCTCTGAAGCGTAAGTGCTCAAGTCCCGAACAGCTAAAGATCCCAGAAGGATCGCGAAAAAATCGCTTAAAGCCATCCGCGCTCGGCAAAAGAGACACATTCACCCCGACCTATCACCAAATGATCGAGCACTCGGATTTCCAATAACAGGCAGGCATTAACCACTTGCTCGGTTATCAAACGATCGGCATGACTGGGTTCCGCCTTACCCGAAGGGTGATTATGCGCCAGAATAATGGCGGCCGCATTAGCCTTCAACGCTTCACGCACAATTTCTCTCGGGTATACGACAACGCTGCTGATGGTACCAGCAAACATCTCCTGATGGCGAATAACACGGTGCTGATTGTCTAAAAACAATACCAAAAACACTTCCCGCTCATGATGAACCAGCAAACTTTGCAAATAATGCTGGGTCATCCTGGGGTTAAGCATGGCATTTTCCTGCGCCAGATGGCTGGAAAAGAAGCGGAACGCCAACTCGGAAATCGCCTGCAGTTGCGAATAGCTGGAGTTGCCCAGCCCTTTGTGGCTGCAAAAAACCGAATGATCCGCCGACATCAGGTGATACAACGAGCCAAACTGCTCCAACAACTGTTCAGCCAGTTGCATGACGTGCACCCCCGGAAAACCGGTGCGCAGAAAAATGGCCAACAGCTCCGCATCAGACAGTGCCGATGCTCCGTAACACAATAGTTTCTCCCGTGGTGCCAGCGTGTCCGGCCACAAGGTGATTCCCTGACTGCTCATCTTCGCCTCCCTGAAAACGCCACAGCATGCCACGCAGCGGAGAGGCCAACGACAGGTGTTTGATAACATTGCGAAGTACTGCGCAAAGCACAATGTAACGCACTGCAGACACAGCGGAATCGCTCACCTGTCTGGCGGTTATGCTAAAATGGCACATCTTTCGGATTCAATCGGACAATCATGATGACGGGACTTTCCGGCAAACATATTGTGCTTGGCATCAGTGGCGGCATCGCCGCATACAAATGCCCAGAACTGGTACGCCGCCTGCGTGACAGAGGCGCCGAAGTGCGTGTGATAATGACCAGCGCGGCGAAAGCCTTTATCACGCCGCTGACGCTGCAGGCCGTTTCCGGCCATCCGGTCTCAGACGATCTGCTGGATCCCGCCGCCGAAGCGGCAATGGGCCATATCGAGCTCGGTAAATGGGCAGATCTGGTGATCCTGGCTCCGGCCACCGCCGATCTGCTGGCGCGCGTCGCCGCCGGCATGGCCAACGATCTGCTGACCACGGTTTGCCTGGCCACCGCGGCACCCATTGCCGCAGCCCCCGCCATGAACCAGCAGATGTATCGTGCCGTCGCCACCCAAGCCAACCTGCAAACTCTGCAGGCGCGCGGCATGCTGCTGTGGGGGCCAGACAGCGGCAGCCAGGCCTGCGGTGACGTTGGCCCAGGTCGCATGCTCGATCCGCTGGAAATTGTCGAACTGGCGAACAGCCATTTCTCTGCACCACAAGATCTGCAACATTTAAAGATTATGCTCACCGCCGGCCCGACGCGTGAAGCCTTGGATCCGGTACGTTTCATCAGCAATCACAGCTCCGGCAAGATGGGTTTTGCCATCGCCCGCGCCGCCGCTGCCAGGGGTGCACAGGTCACGTTGATAGCCGGGCCGGTCAATCTGCCAACCCCTCCCTGGGTCACCCGGGTTGACGTCGTCAGCGCGTTGGAAATGGAGCAGGCGGTACAGCAGCGCGCCGCAGCGCAAGATATTTTTATTTCCTGCGCCGCAGTAGCCGATTACCGTGCGGAACAGATTTCCGATGAAAAAATAAAAAAACAGGGTGATGAAATCATCCTCAAAATGGTAAAAAAACCCCGACATCGTTGCCGGCGTTGCCGCAATGACGAAAAAGCGCCCCTTTGTCGTGGGGTTTGCCGCCGAAACCCAGAATGTGGAAGAATACGCGCGACAAAAACTGGCGCGTAAGAAACTGGATTTAATTTGCGCTAATGATGTATCGCTTGCAGAGCATGGGTTTAACAGTGACACCAATGCCTTGCACCTTTTTTGGCAGGATGGAGAAAAGCGCCTGGCGCTGAGCGACAAGGCACTCCTTGGCCAACGTTTAATAGACGAGATAGTCAGCCGTTATGATGAAAAAAATCGACGTTAAAATCCTGGACCCGCGTATTGGCAAGGATTTCCCATTACCGACCTACGCCACCCCTGGCTCTGCAGGCCTCGATCTGCGCGCCTGCCTGGACAGCGCCGTTGAACTGGCACCGGGTGAAACCCAGCTGCTGCCTACCGGCCTGGCTATTCACATCGCTGATACCGATCTTGCGGCAGTGATCTTGCCACGTTCCGGTCTGGGCCATAAACACGGTGTGGTGCTGGGCAACCTGGTCGGCCTGATCGATTCCGATTATCAGGGTCAACTGATGGTTTCCGTCTGGAACCGCGGTCAAAAATCCTTCACTATTGAACCCGGCGAACGTATCGCGCAGATGGTATTTGTGCCGGTGGTACAAGCTGAGTTCAATCTGGTTGAAGAATTCGACAGCAGCGAACGTGGTGCCGGTGGTTTTGGCCACTCCGGCCGCCACTAAGCGATACCCGATTGCCGACAGGGAAACGTCGCCTGAAATCTTGCCACACCGGAGAGAAGGACAGCTCTGCGGCAAGGTTTGCCCGGCTACGATTTCAGCGCAGACCAGGACGCGCGGAGAATACAGGTCGTTAAGGCCGCTGACCCCAGCATCGTAAAAAAAGCCATCACATAAGCCGCACAGAGATAATCTCTGCAGCGGCCGATGCCCGGGTTTTCGAAAGTCTAAGCAGTTTTAGCAAGGGTCTAATCAGACATGGCAGAAAAAGAAAAAATCAAAAGGAACCGGCGCGAAGAAATACTGCAGGCGTTAGCCCAAATGCTGGAATCCAGCGACGGCAGCCAGCGTATTACCACCGCTAAGCTTGCCGCTAACGTCGGAGTCTCCGAAGCTGCACTGTACCGGCACTTCCCCAGTAAGACACGGATGTTCGACAGTCTGATCGAGTTCATTGAAGACAGCCTGATCACGCGCATCAACCTGATCTTGCAGGATGAGAAAGAAACCTTTAACCGCCTGCGTTTGATTCTGCTACTGGTGCTGGGGTTTGCCGAACGCAACCCGGGCCTGACACGTATCATGACCGGCCACGCACTAATGTTTGAGCAGGATCGGCTACAGGGGCGAATCAACCAGCTGTTTGAACGCATCGAGGCGCAGCTGCGCCAGGTGTTGAAAGAACGCAAACTGCGGGAAGGCAAAGGCTTTATCGTGGATGAAACGCTGCTGGCCAGCCAGTTACTGGCGTTTTGTGAAGGCATGCTGTCACGCTATGTGCGCTCCGAATTCCGCTACCGCCCAACGCAAGAATTCGATGGCCGCTGGCCACTGTTGGCGGCACAACTGCAATAAACCCTATGCCGGGCGCGTTTGGTTGCGCCCGGCATAGTAAACTCCGCGTTAAACCCCGTACTGCTCGCGATAAGCACGAACTGCCGCCAGGTGATCCGCCATTTCAGGTTTTTCTTCCAGATAAACAATCAAATCCTTCAGCGTCACGATGGAAATGACCTTGCAGTGATAGTCACGCTCAACTTCCTGAATGGCAGAAATATCCGCGCGGCCGCGCTCCTGGCGATCGAGAGAAATCAATACCCCAGCCAGGGTGGCACCACCAGCGCCAATGATTTCCATCGATTCACGGATCGCCGTACCGGCAGTGATGACGTCATCCACCAGCATTACACGGCCCTGCAGCGGGCTGCCTACCAGAGTGCCCCCTTCGCCATGGGTTTTGGCTTCTTTACGGTTAAAGCAGTACGGCACATCACGCTCATGATGTTCTGCCAATGCAACCGCCGTGGTGGTCGCGATCGGAATGCCTTTGTAGGCCGGGCCAAACAGCAGGTCGAACTCAATACCGGAATCCACCAGCGCTTCGGCATAGAAGCGCCCTAACAGCGCGAGATCACGCCCGGTATTAAACAGGCCGGCATTAAAGAAATACGGGCTGGTGCGGCCGGATTTCAGGGTGAACTCGCCGAATTTCAATACCTGCTTGTTAAGCGCGAACTCGATAAACTGGCGCTGATAGGCTTTCATTACTGCTTCTCCTCGTCTGGTCGTTAGATCTGTTAATACTGCCGCCCGATCGCCGGGCGTAAAAAAGGCGACCCTTGAGTCGCCTTAATAATTAGTCTGCCAGCGCCGCTTTCTGCGCCTGGAAGATGGTATCGATGCCCCCTCGGGCCAGCGCCAACAGCGCCAATAGCTCATCGTGGCTGAACGGCTCGCCCTCGGCGGTGCCCTGCACCTCGATCATGCGGCCATCTTCCATCATCACCACATTCATATCGGTTTCTGCTGCAGAGTCTTCGACGTACTCCAAATCACACAGCGCTTCGCCGTTAACAATGCCGACGGAAACTGCAGCGACCAGCCCTTTCATCGGGTTGGCTTTCAGCTTGCCGTTGGCCACCAGCGCATTCAACGCATCGGCCAACGCAACACAGGCACCGGAAATAGACGCGGTACGGGTGCCACCATCAGCCTGCAAGACGTCGCAGTCGAGCGTGATGGTGAACTCACCAAGCTTTTTCAGATCTACCGCTGCACGCAGTGAACGGGCGATCAGACGCTGAATTTCCAGCGTACGGCCACCCTGCTTGCCTTTTGCGGCTTCGCGGGCGTTACGGCTGTGGGTAGAACGCGGCAGCATGCCGTATTCAGCGGTGATCCAACCCTGGCCCTGACCTTTCAGGAAGCGCGGAACGCCCTCTTCTACCGTGGCGGTGCACAAAACCTTGGTATCGCCAAACTCAACCAGCACTGAGCCTTCTGCATGTTTGGTGTAGTGACGGGTCAGTGTCAGTGGGCGAACTTGTTGTGGTGCTCTGCCTGCAGGACGCATGGGCTCTCTCCGGCTTCTAATCAACGATTGGCTGCGCATTATACGGGCTTAGTGACGTAATGCCTATCCTGCCCGCATCTCCAACGCTATAATCGCTTCATCTTTTCCTATTACGGGTACGCATCAATGATCCGCAGCATGACAGCCTACGCCCGGCGTGAAATCAAGGGTGAATGGGGCAGCGCAGCTTGGGAGCTGCGTTCCGTGAACCAACGCTATCTAGAAACCTACATCCGCCTGCCGGAGCAGTTCCGCAGCCTGGAGCCGGTGATCCGCGAACGTATTCGTGGCCGCCTGACCCGTGGCAAAGTGGAGTGCAACCTGCGCTTCGAACTGGATCCGAGCGCACAAAGCTCAATGATCCTGAACGAAAAACTGGCCAAGCAGCTGGTTGAAGCCGCCAACTGGGTAAAAATGCAGAGCGACGAAGGTGAAATTGATCCTATCGACGTACTGCGTTGGCCAGGCGTGATGTCTGCCCAGGAGCAGGATCTGGACGCTATCAGCGCACAGCTCATGCAGGCGCTGGACGGCGCACTGGATGACTTCATTATTGCTCGCGAAAGCGAAGGTACCGCACTGAAAGCGCTGATTGAACAGCGTCTGGACGGCGTTAGTGCCGAAGTGATCAAGGTACGTGCCCAGATGCCAAACATTCTGCAATGGCAGCGTGAACGTCTGGTCAGTAAGCTGGAAGAAGCTCAGGTACAGCTGGAAAATACCCGTCTGGAACAGGAACTGGTGTTGATGGCGCAGCGTGTTGACGTCGCCGAAGAGCTGGATCGCCTGGAAGCGCACGTAAAAGAAACGCACAACATCCTGAAGAAAAAAGAAGCCGTAGGTCGCCGCCTCGACTTTATGATGCAGGAGTTCAACCGCGAATCCAACACCCTGGCATCCAAGTCGATCAATGCCGAAGTCACCACCTCCGCCATCGAGCTGAAAGTGTTGATCGAGCAGATGCGCGAGCAGATTCAGAACATCGAGTAATATGTCCCTGCATTCGTTCAAGCCCGCGTCAGCGGGCTTTTTTACGGCTATGCTCTGGGTAAACCCGCAGCCTGCTCTTCGGTAATCAATCCCATTTTCTGCAGTTGAACGGCAATGCCCCAGGTTGAGCGTTCAAATTCGCTGCTCATTATCTCCAGCGTCATGCCGGCTGCGTGGCTTTCCTGCAACCGCTGCTTCTCTTCTTCATCCCACGGGAAATAAGATTTTGCCGGCCGCCCCTCAAAAATATTCTTCTGTCGCCGTTCCTCCGGCGTTAGCTTGGTCTTTTTCTGGCGTTCAGTTTCACTCTGAAACTCCTCGGCCAGAGCGAACAAAAGGCGTATCGCTTCCGGCGAACTGGCCATTGAGGCCGGTTTCAATAACTCGCCGGTATCGGGATTAACGCCATTTGCCAAAGCCCGCAATAAGGTGCTGGTGTTCATCATCTGTCTCCTCATCCTGAGAAAAAATCACTGATCTTCTACGACAAAATGTCAGAGTATCTTCCTGGTTACTCCTCAATAAACCAATCTATTAGCGCAACCCGTTGTGCATTCTGCGCATTGGGTTCCAAGCCGTTATGCAACAACCATAGAAGAGGAGAACCTTTGCGCGCCATAACGCAAAAATCACATCGGATACGGAACGCCGTGGGTTTATGAAAAACTGCGACCGAGCAGGCACGGATGCCAATGGGTAACTTATCTCGCTGACTGATAGTATTTTATTCCAATTATCACCTAAGGTAATGAAAGGTGGGCCAAGCTGTGGCTAAATGTGTTTTTTCATGCCCGCAAGCCGTACGGACCCTTTATGCCGCAAATTCTGCAATTTATTTTTGCCCTGGTGGTGATCATCGCCCTGGCGCTGCTGGTCAGCAACGACCGCAAAAAAATCCGCCTGCGTTATATTATTCAACTTTTGGTCATTGAAGGCGCACTCGCCTATTTCTTCCTGCATTCAGAAAGTGGCCTTAGCGTCATCAGACACGTCGCCGGCTTCTTTGAAACGCTGCTGACATACGCTGCGCAAGGCTCCGACTTTGTGTTTGGCGGCATGAGCAAAGACGGGTTGGCGTTCATTTTCCTTGGGGTTTTGTGCCCGATTATCTTTATTTCCGCGCTAATCGGTATTTTGCAGCATTTCCGCATTCTGCCGCTGGTTATCCGTGTGGTCGGTACCCTGCTTTCCAAAGTTAACGGCATGGGCAAGCTGGAGTCGTTCAACGCCGTCAGCACGCTGGTGCTCGGACAATCGGAAAACTTCATCGCCTACAAGGGCATTATTGGTGATATCTCTCCGCGCCGCATGTACACCATGGCGGCAACCGCCATGTCGACAGTCTCCATGTCCATCGTTGGCGCCTATATGTCGATGATCGATGCGCAATACGTAGTCGCTGCGCTGATCCTGAATATGTTCAGCACCTTTATCATTTTGTCGATCATCAACCCCTATCAGTTGGACGATGAACCTGAGCTGAAGCTGAGCAAGCTGCATGAAGATCAGAGCTTCTTTGAAATGCTGGGCGAGTACATTTTGGCGGGCTTCAAAATTGCGATGATTATCGCTGCCATGCTGATCGGCTTTATTGCGCTGATTTCTGCAGTAAACGCCCTGTTCTCCGCCGTGTTCGGTATCAGCTTCCAGCAGATCCTGGGCTACGTATTCTATCCGTTGGCCTGGTTAATCGGCATCCCGGCTCCGGATGCGCTGCGAGCCGGCAGCATCATGGCGACCAAGCTGGTAGCCAATGAATTTGTGGCAATGATTGAATTGAAGAAAATTGCGGCGGAGCTAACACCACGCGGCCTGGGCATCCTGTCGGTATTCCTGGTGTCCTTCGCCAACTTTGCCTCTATCGGCATCGTGGCCGGGGCAATCAAAGGGCTTAACGAACGACAGGGCAACGTGGTTTCTCGTTTTGGCCTGAAGCTGGTCTACGGCTCAACGCTGGTTAGCCTGCTGTCGGCGGCAATCGCCGGGCTGGTGCTGTAAGCCAAACTCATATCCCGGCCTTCGGGCCGGGACTTCCTCAGAACGCGACACAGACAGGGGTATCAACCCGCATCACAGAATCCTGGGCAAACTGTTGCTTATAACTGCTGCGCAGCGCCTCGATATTGGTTTCACTTTCCTTGCCCGGTGCATGGATCAGCATCAGCGCTTTGCTGTTCTCACGTGCCAGCTTGCCGTCATTACCCAGCCACTGCCCTTTGGCATCAAATACCGACAGCCCATCTTTAAAGCGCGGCGTCACTTGCCGATCCACAAAACTCTGCCACTCTGCTGCGCTAATCACCGGTCCCGTCGGGCGATTCAGACCAAAATACAGCGTGGTTTGCGTCATAGGATCGCCTACGGAGCAAGTCGCCGTCTTTTGCTGCGCGGTGTTTGGAACCGGAGCAACACAACCGCTCGTCAGCAAGGCAGCGGTTAAAGCCGTCGCCAGCAGGAGAGTATTTTTCATTTATCTTTATGTTCCTTAGTGAATGCCATTATCCGTTGTCGACTAGCCGCCTCAGACCTACTGCAATAAATATAGTAAGCCATAGAAACTAACACTGAATTTCTAATGCATCGATTAGCAATAAAAGACTAGAAAAGGCAATAAACAAGTTAAAAAAACCACCAATGGATTAATTAAAGTAATCCGAAGCGTCACCGGTTAGAAAAACTCAGTAGCGATATATCCCGTCGGCGATTACCCTTCCACCATTACACCCATTCCCGCCCACCCTGTGAATACCTTATGTTACTGAGCATTCTTTATATCATTGGCATCACTGCCGAAGCCATGACCGGCGCACTGGCCGCAGGCCGTCGCCAGATGGATATGTTTGGCGTAATTATTATCGCTTCGGCCACCGCGATCGGTGGCGGTTCGGTACGCGATATGCTGCTCGGGCATTTTCCATTGGGGTGGGTCAAACATCCTGAATATATCGTTATCGTCGCCATTGCGGCGATTGTCACTACCTGGCTGGCCCCCCTGATGCGCCACCTGCGCCGTCTGTTTCTGGTTTTGGATGCCGTTGGCCTGATTGTGTTTTCAATCATCGGTGCGCAGGTCGCGCTGGATATGGGCCATGGCGCCATCATCGCTGCGATTGCCGCCGTGATCACCGGCGTATTCGGCGGCGTACTGCGCGATATGCTCTGCAACCGCATTCCGCTGGTTTTCCAGAAGGAAATCTATGCCGGTATCTCCTTTGGCGCCGCCTGGTTGTATATCGGCCTGCAACACTTCAGCCTGCCGCATAACATGGTGGTGATCATCACGCTGGTCGTCGGCCTCAGCGCCCGCTTGCTCGCCCTGCGCTTTCGTCTGGGCCTGCCGGTATTTAATTACCAGCACCCGGATCATTAATCATGGTTCATCTCAAGGGCAACATATGCTGCGCCAGGTAGTCTACAAAGACCCTCACCTTTGGCAGCATATGGCGGCTTGACGGCCACAGGGCAGAGAAAAAGCCCTGCTCCTGCGTGTATTGATCCAACACCGCCGTCAGCCGTCCGGCGTTAACAGCCTGACACAGCGTAAAATCCGGCAGGTAGGCGATACCCAACCCTTCTTGGGTGGCGTGGATCAACGCTTCGATACTGTTGCAACTCAGCGTCACCGGGACTCGAAGGGAAACCGGTTCCCCATCAGCAAACAATGTCCACTCCTGCAGTTGCTGCCCCCCTGGATACCGATAGCGTAAGCAGGCATGGCTGAGTAAATCTTCCGGTACCTGCGGCATGCCCCGCCGCTGGAAATACTCCGGCGCTCCCGCCAGTATCAACCGGAACGGCCCCAGCCGCCGAGCCATCAGCCTGGAGTCCGCCAGATCACCGCTGCGCACCGCCACGTCAATACCTTCGGCGATCAGATCTACCATCCGGTCATTAAAATCCACGTCCAGCTCAACCTCGGGATAAAGCTCACTGAAATCAGCCAGCAGCGGGACCAACATTCGATAGCCAATAGCCGGCATGCTCACGCGTAGCTTGCCGCGCGGCGCATCAGAGATCCTCGCCATTTCGGCTTCTGCATTTTCAATTTCGCTGACGATGCGTTGGCAACGTTCAAAAAACAGTGCGCCTTCCTCGGTTAAATTGATGCGTCGGGTGCTGCGGTTAAACAGCCTGACACCCAATGATTCCTCCAGCCTGGCTACGCTTTTCCCTACGGCGGAAGCAGATATACCCAGCCGTTCACCTGCGGCGACAAAACTGTGTAGCTCGGCAGCACGCACAAAAGCCAATAAGCCGCTGAGACTGTCCATCTGCGCTCCAATTAGAGAGTTATTGTCCTTAAAGAGTGGAGTAAAGCCCCATTTTTGGCCAATTAAATCCTCTTTATCATCCAATCCAGCCAACAATACTTTCGCTGGAGTCAATCATGACCACCCCTTTACGTCTGCCAACCCTTCCCCCAGCCCTGTCTGAGCACCCACAGCGTTGGGTTACCCTGTTCTCAGTCTGCCTCGCCGGATTGATCATGCCGATTAACTTTACTGGCCCGGCAGTCTCTCTACCCGCTATCGCCACCAGTTTGGGTGGCAGTGTCATCGCCCTCAGTTGGGTCACTAATGCCTTTATGCTGACCTTTGGCTGCAGCCTAATGATTGCCGGTGCGCTCGCCGATCGCTTTGGCCGTAAACGCGTGTTCATCAGCGGCCTGATGGTGATGACCCTAAGCTCACTGGCTATGCTGATGGTGCAGGACATCATCTCCTTTGATTTGATCCGTGCGTTGCAGGGTATTGCCGCCGCAGCGGCGTTTGCCGGGGGAACCGCCGGCCTGGCTCAGGTATTCGATGGCGCAGAACGCGCCAAGGCCTTCAGCCTGCTGGGCACCACCTTTGGCATCGGTCTGGCATTTGGCCCGCTGCTGGCAGGGTTTCTGGGGCAGCATTTTGGCTGGCACTCAATTTTTATCAGCGTGTCGTTGCTCAGTGCCATCGCCTTGTTCACCGGAATGCGTTATATGCATGAGTCGCGCGATCCTTCAGCGGCCAAACTTGACTGGCCCGGCGCGATCACTTTTACGCTGGCTCTGACGTTGTTGACCTATGCCGTACTGCAGGCCCCCGACAGCGGTTGGGGCAGCCGCGAAGTCATCGCCCTGTTCAGCGGCGCGCTGCTTTTTATGGTTGCCTTTATCCTGATAGAGAATCGCGTGCGCAGGCCAATGCTTGATCTGTCTTTATTCCGTTATCCACGCTTTATTGGCGTGCAGTTTTTGGCGGCTGCCCCGGCCTATTCCTATGTGGTACTGCTGGTTTTACTCCCGCTGCGCTTTATTGGCATCGAAGGTTACGGCACCCTGGAGGCGGGTATCATTATGTTCGCACTCTCAGCGCCAATGCTGGTACTGCCGATGTTGGCCGGCATGTTGGCTCACCGGTTTTCCGCCGGCGTCATTTCCAGCCTGGGCCTGCTGATCTGCGCCTTCGGCCTGCTATGGCTGGCGCAATATTCGCCTGGCCAGCCGTTCCTGCTGCTTATCTTGCCGCTGTTGACCATTGGCTGTGGCATCAGCCTGCCCTGGGGATTAATGGATGGCCTGGCGGTCAGCGTGGTACCGAAGGATCGCGCAGGCATGGCTACGGGTATTTTTAGCACCATTCGGGTGGCGGGCGAAGGCATCGCACTCGCCGTGGTGGGCGCATTGTTGGCCACTTTGGTTGAACAGCACCTACCGGGCACCGCGCTGACTAACGCAGCCGCTGGTGCCCATCGGCTGGCAATGGGTGACCTACCGCAAGCGGCTGCACTGCTGAATATCGATACTGCAACGTTGAAGCAGAGCTACGAAGCCGCATTTCATAACCTGCTGTATATTCTGGCGCTAATGACAGCGATTTCAGCAGGCGTCGTTTTTATTTTCCTGCGCCATGCCTTGCCTCCGTCGATCGCCAACACTTTGACGACAACCGTAAACTCGCTTGTTGAGAAACCTACGGAGTAAATACCGCATTAATGGGTTCTGCAAAACCGGTTATTTGCTGGGATGCCAGCGTGCTGACCAGGGCAAGCAGTGGCGGGTGTTGAAGAAAATCGACAACCTGCCGCGCCCTTTTGGTACCAATACCGGCCATTGTCCGCCACGCCTCGGTTGGCAATTGCTGGGCCTGATGCCAGTTTTTCAACGTCACCGCTTGCAGTGGGGACAGCGGCGCACCTAAAGCAATTAACCAGCGGGCGAATGGCTGCTGCCGTGCCAACTGAAATTGCCGGTAAATACTCTGCCCTCGCTTATCACCAATACCAGGGGCAGACATCAACTGTTCCGGCGTCAGCACCAGCCAGTCCAACAGATGCCGAACCAACCCCTGATCGATTAATGCCTGCCAGGTGGATTCGCTGACGCCGTGCAGATTTAACCCCTGTCGGCCACTTAGCCATGCCAGCCGGGCAAGAAATTGCTGACGACAATCCGGCCGCCAGCTAAAGCAACTCAACGGATGATAATCTTCTGCGGATGGCGCACTGGGTACTGACCTTTCTTTTACCCGCCAGACCACTTTATTCAGATGTGGAATACCGTGCCCCTTCAGGCTGATCGACACTTGATCTCCCGGCGCAACCGCCCACTGTCGCCAACGTGACAGCGAGCCGAGATTAACCCGTGCCACCCATTTGTCGTCCAGTCTGACAGGCTCCAGCCTCAGTACCACGGCAATTTTCCCGGTACGACCCACATTGAAATCGACCCCATTGACCTGCGTAACCTGCTGCACAGGCGGATATTTCCAGGCCATGGCCCAATCACCGGGCTTCGCTTGCCAATACCGTCCCTGCGGTGAACGCGCCTGATGAATCACCACACCATCGGTAACAAAAGGCAAGGCCGCCTGGTACCAGTGCTCCCGCCATTGCTGCACTTCCGCCAATGATTTCACCGGTTGCGAGTAAGCCTGGGCCAGGGGGAATCCCATTGCGGCAAGCTGCTGCAAACGCTGCGGCATGGCCTGCGGACCGTCCGGCCAAGCCCAGACAAACAGGCCAATCTGTTGCAATAGCGGCGAAAGCTGCTTTTTCATTAATGCACCGGCAACCCTCGCCCGGGCATTGATGCCGCCGCTGATTTTCTGTTGATGACCGTTCACCATCAGGAACAGCTCACCTTGTAGAGTCAGCGTCTGTGGAGCCCCCTTGATACTGGCGGGTACTGCCGGTATCGCACGTACTTTTTCCAGCCAATTCTCCCCCTTTAGCCCATTTCCCCGACTGATGGCCGCCACCAGTTCTCCGTCACGATAAACCAGCGTAATGGCCACGCCGTCCACCTTGGGTTGCACCCAAAGATCGCTACGGCCATGTAGCCATTGAGCCACAGCAGCCGTATCCGGCAATTTACGCAATCCGGTATGCGCAACCGGGTGCGGCACCTTACCCGCCGGTAAAAGCGGAACAGGTTCATCTGCCGGTGCCAGCCCGGCGCAACCTAGCCACAGCCGCAGCTTTTTCCGCAGGCTGTCGTACACTTCATCCTCAACTAAACTGTTTCCCTGTTGGTAATAAGCCACATCCCAGCGCTCAAGCTGGTTTTTTAACGTGGTTATCTCCAGTTGCAGCCGCTCAGGTCGCCATGTCGGGCAAGTCTCCGCCCATAGCGACCCACTAAACGCCAAACAACCCAGCAGGATCATCCCGATCCCCATAACACCCTTATGCATTGAGCACCTCCCTGATAACCGGCAGTAAATCCGGGAAGTGAAGGCACGGCAATGGCCAATGAGTCGTTATGCAAAACGGCTCGAGAAAAGCAGATCGCGTTGCAGAAAACCGCCAAAACTTAGCGATACGCTGCGCAAACCCGCCAGTTTGAGGTTTTTTCAGCACAAAGCGGCGGGCAAAATGCGAGCTAACGCTGCATCCGGCTCGTTAGCCGTGTATACTGTGCGGAGAAAATACACATCCGCTGTTATTGGCATATCAACCGCTATCAACGAACATCATCATGGCTCAAGGCACGCTTTATATTGTCTCTGCCCCCAGTGGCGCAGGGAAATCAAGTCTGATTCAGGCTTTGTTAAAGACGCAACCGCTGTACGACACGCAGGTTTCGGTTTCGCACACCACGCGCGACAGCCGCCCGGGTGAACAGCACGGCGATCATTATTTCTTCGTCTCAAAAGATGAATTCTGCCAAATGATTGAGCAGGATGCGTTTCTTGAGCACGCGGAAGTGTTCGGCAACTATTACGGGACCTCACGTGCCGCTATTGAGCAAGTGTTGTCGACCGGCGTAGACGTTTTCCTGGATATCGACTGGCAGGGCGCACAGCAAATTCGCGCCAAAATGCCACAGGCGCGCAGCATCTTTATTTTGCCGCCGTCGAAGGACGAACTTGGCCGTCGCCTGCGTGGCCGCGGGCAAGACTCGGATGAGGTGATCGCCAAACGCATGGCTCAGGCCGTGGCCGAAATGGCACACTACGCGGAGTATGATTATTTAATCGTGAACGATGATTTCGATCTGGCCCTGTCCGATCTGAAAACCATTATTCGCGCCGAACGCCTGCGTTTAGGCCGCCAATTACTGCGGCATGACGCTTTAATCAGCAAACTATTGGCAGACTGAAGACAGTTTCAGTATTATGCCCAGTCTTTTCGTCACCTGTGGAGTAGCACAAATATGGCACGCGTAACTGTTCAAGACGCTGTAGAGAAAATTGGTAACCGTTTTGACCTGGTGTTGGTCGCTGCTCGTCGGGCACGTCAAATCCAGACTGGCGGTAAAGATGCACTTGTTCCGGAAGAAAACGACAAGTACACCGTTATCGCGCTGCGCGAAATCGAAGAAGGCCTGATCACCAGCCAAATCCTCGATGTTCGTGATCGTCAGGAGCAGCAAGAGCAGGAAGCCGCAGAGATTCAAGCGGTTACCGCCATTGCTGAAGGTCGTCGTTAATTAGACTGCGAGTCTGCCTTTGTACCTGTTTGAAAGCCTGAATCTGCTGATTCAACGTTACCTGCCTGAGGAGCAGATTAAGCGCCTCAAACAGGCATACCTCGTTGCACGTGATGCTCACGAGGGACAGACACGCTCCAGCGGTGAGCCCTACATTACTCACCCGGTTGCCGTGGCCTGCATTCTGGCGGAAATGCGTCTCGATCATGAGACGCTGATGGCAGCATTGCTGCACGACGTCATCGAAGATACCCCGGCCACCTACCAGGATATGGAACAGCTATTCGGCAAAAGCGTTGCCGAACTGGTTGAAGGCGTATCCAAGCTCGACAAGCTGAAGTTCCAGGATAAAAAAGAAGCTCAGGCGGAAAACTTCCGCAAGATGATCATGGCGATGGTGCAGGATATCCGCGTCGTGCTGATCAAGCTGGCCGACCGTACGCACAACATGCGCACTCTCGGTTCGCTGCGTCCTGACAAACGGCGGCGTATTGCACGTGAAACCCTGGAAATCTACAGCCCCCTGGCCCATCGCCTGGGTATTCACCACCTGAAAACCGAGCTGGAAGAGCTGGGTTTTGAGGCGTTGTACCCGAACCGCTATCGCGTAATCAAAGAAGTGGTGAAAGCCGCACGCGGTAACCGTAAAGAGATGATCCAGAAGATTCTCTCCGAGATCGAAGGGCGACTGACCGAGGCCGGCATTCCCTGCCGCGTCAGCGGACGGGAAAAACATCTGTATTCCATCTACCTCAAGATGCACCTGAAAGAACAGCGTTTCCATTCGATTATGGATATCTACGCGTTCCGGGTGATCGTGAAGGAAGTCGACACCTGCTACCGCGTGCTGGGCCAGGCTCACAGCCTGTACAAACCGCGTCCGGGCAGGGTCAAAGACTATATCGCCATTCCCAAGGCCAACGGCTATCAATCGCTGCACACCTCACTGATCGGCCCACATGGCGTACCGGTTGAAGTGCAGATCCGTACCGAAGATATGGATCAGATGGCCGAAATGGGGGTCGCCGCGCACTGGGCTTATAAAGAAAAAGAACAGGGCGAAACAGGCACCACCGCACAAATCCGCGCTCAGCGCTGGATGCAGAGCTTGCTGGAGCTGCAACAAAGCGCCGGCAGTTCGTTTGAATTTATCGAGAGCGTAAAATCCGATCTGTTCCCGGATGAGATTTACGTTTTCACCCCGGAAGGTCGCATTGTTGAATTGCCTGCGGGCGCAACGCCGGTCGACTTCGCCTACGCGGTGCACACCGATATCGGCCACGCCTGCGTTGGCGCACGTGTTGATCGCCAGCCATACCCGCTGTCACAGTCCTTGACCAGCGGGCAAACGGTCGAAATCATCACGGCTCCTGGTGCACGGCCTAACGCCGCCTGGCTGAACTTTGTCGTCAGCTCAAAAGCGCGCGCAAAAATCCGCCAAATGCTGAAAAACCTCAAGCGCGATGATTCAGTCGGCCTCGGCCGCCGCTTGTTAAATCATGCATTGGGCGGCAGTCGCAAACTGGCAGAGGTTCCGGCAGAAAATATCCAACACGAGTTGGATCGCATGAAACTGGCGACGCTGGACGACCTGTTGGCTGAAATCGGCTTGGGCAATGCCATGAGCGTGGTGGTAGCGAAAAACCTGCAGGGTGACCAGTCTAATCTGGGGGCCTCCTCTGGGGTTCGTAATCTGGCGATCAAGGGCTCAGACGGCGTGCTGATCACCTTCGCTAAATGCTGCCGACCTATTCCAGGCGATCCGATCATCGCCCATGTCAGCCCAGGCAAAGGCCTGGTGATCCACCATGAGTCCTGCCGAAATATCCGCGGCTACCAGAAAGAACCTGAAAAGTTCATGGCGGTAGAATGGGATCAAGATATCGAACAGGAATTCATCGCCGAGATCAAAGTGGACATGTTTAATCATCAGGGGGCACTGGCCAACCTGACGGCAGCCATCAATGCGGCTGAGTCCAATATTCAAAGCCTGAATACCGAAGAAAAAGACGGCCGGGTTTATAGTGCATTTATCCGTTTGACCACCCGCGATCGTATCCATCTGGCAAATATTATGCGTAAAATCCGTATCATGCCGGATGTGATTAAAGTTAACCGTAACCGAAATTAGCGCTTATGAGTCCTGAACGCTATGCGCGGATTTGTGAAATGCTGGCCACCCGGCAGCCGGATTTAACCGTCTGCCTGGAACAGGTTCACAAACCGCATAACGTCTCCGCCATTATCCGCACCGCCGACGCCGTCGGCGTGCATCAGGTGCATGCCGTGTGGCCAACCCCACGCATGCGAACCTTGGTTTCCTCCGCCGCCGGCAGCAACAGTTGGGTGAATGTCAAAACCCATCCCACCATCGTCGACGCCGTGACCCATTTGAAAGATCAGGGTATGCAGATCCTGGCAACCAACCTCTCCGCCCGCGCAGTAGACTTCCGCGAGGTGGATTACACCCGCCCGACCTGCGTGCTGCTGGGCCAGGAAAAAACCGGTATTACCGAAGAAGCCCTGCGGCTTGCCGATCAGGACATCATCATTCCAATGATCGGTATGGTGCAGTCACTCAACGTGTCGGTCGCCTCAGCATTGATCCTGTACGAAGCCCAACGCCAGCGGCAAAATGCCGGTCTGTATCGCCGTGAGCACAGCATGCTCGACCAGGAAGAACAACAGCGCCTGCTGTTTGAAGGTGGTTATCCGGTGCTGGCCAACGTGGCCAAACGTAAAAGACTGCCGCGTCCGCACATTGATGAACAGGGCCAGGTGGTCGCCGATGCCGAATGGTGGGCAGCCATGCAAGCGACGGTACGCAAATGAAAGGCCGCCTGCTGGATGCTGTCCCACTCACCACACTTTCCGGCGTGGGTGCCAGCCAGGCGGGAAAACTGGCCAAAATTGGCCTGGAAACCATTCAGGATTTGCTGCTGCACCTGCCACTGCGCTACGAAGACCGCACCCGCCTCTATCCAATAAACGACCTGCAGCCGGGCATTTTTGCCACGGTGGAAGGTGAAGTACTGCGTACGGACATCAGTTTTGGCCGTCGACGTATGCTGACCTGCCAGATCAGTGACGGTACCGGCCTGCTCACCATGCGCTTCTTCAACTTCAATGCGGCGATGAAAAACAGCCTGGCAACCGGCCGTCGCGTGACCGCCTATGGTGAAGTCAAACGCGGCAATCACGGCGCAGAAATTATTCACCCGGAATACCGCATTCAGGGAGAAAGCAGCGAGGTTGAGCTGCAAGAGTCACTGACCCCGGTCTACCCAACGACTGAAGGTATCCGGCAGGCTACGCTGCGCAAACTGACCGATCAGGCTCTGGAACTGTTGGATACCTGCGCCATCACCGAACTGCTGCCGTCGGAACTGAGCGGTGGTTTGATGAGTCTGCCACAGGCATTGCATACCCTGCACCGCCCGCCGCCGGATATCCAGTTGGTTGATTTGGAACAGGGTAAACACCCGGCGCAAAAACGACTGATCATGGAAGAGCTGCTGGCGCATAACCTCAGTATGCTGGCGGTACGCGCCGGCGCTCAGAGCTATCAGGCGCTGCCTCTGATGCCGGATGATCGGCTTAAAACACAATTTCTCGCCCAGTTACCCTTTACACCGACCGGCGCCCAAGACCGCGTGGTGGCCGATATTGAAGCCGATATGCAAAAAGGCTTCCCGATGATGCGCCTGGTACAGGGCGACGTCGGCTCCGGTAAAACGCTGGTGGCCGCACTGGCCGCGCTACGCGCTATCGCCCACGGCAAGCAGGTGGCATTAATGGCGCCTACGGAACTGCTGGCCGAACAGCATGCCAACAATTTCCGCCAGTGGTTTGAACCGCTGGGATTGGAAGTTGGCTGGCTGGCCGGCAAGCAAAAAGGCAAGGCGCGTATCGCACAGCAAGAGGCTATTGCCAGTGGTCAGGTGTCGATGGTGGTCGGCACGCACGCCATCTTCCAGGAACAGGTGAAATTTTCCGGCCTGGCACTGGTGATCATCGACGAACAGCACCGTTTTGGCGTCCACCAGCGACTGGCACTGTGGGAAAAGGGGGAGGAGCAAGGCTTCCATGCCCATCAGTTGATCATGACCGCCACACCCATCCCACGCACGCTGGCAATGACCGCCTATGCCGATCTCGACACCTCGGTGATCGACGAGCTGCCCCCGGGCAGAACGCCGGTCACTACCGTCGCGATACCCGATACCCGGCGCGCCGATATAATCCAGCGGGTGAAAAGCGCCTGCCTGGAAGAAGGCCGGCAAGCTTATTGGGTTTGTACGCTGATCGAAGAGTCTGAACTACTCGAAGCCCAGGCCGCAGAAGCCACCTGGGAAGAGCTGAAAACCGCGCTGCCGGAGCTGAAAGTCGCGTTGATACATGGCCGAATGAAAGCGCAAGAGAAGCAGGCGGTGATGCAGGCCTTTAAACAAGGCGAGCTCCAGCTGTTGGTGGCGACGACGGTGATCGAAGTCGGTGTAGACGTGCCGAATGCCAGCCTGATGATCATCGAAAACCCGGAGCGGTTAGGACTGGCACAGTTGCATCAGCTGCGTGGCCGCGTGGGCCGTGGTGCCGTGGCGTCACATTGCGTGTTGTTGTACAAAACGCCACTGAGCAAAACCGCACAGAAGCGGCTGCAGGTGCTGCGTGACAGCAATGACGGCTTCGTCATTGCCCAGCAGGATCTGGAGATCCGTGGCCCCGGGGAGCTGCTTGGCACACGCCAAACCGGCAGCGCCGAGTTTAAGGTAGCCGATTTACTACGCGATCAGGCGATGATCCCGGAAGTACAACGCGTCGCCCGTCATATCCATCAGCAGTATCCGCAACATGCCCACGCCCTGATTGAACGCTGGTTACCGGAAAAAGCGCGTTACTCAAACGCCTAATTCCCTGCCAAAACAAAGGGCGCCAATCGGCGCCCTTCTGGTTTATTGCAATCTGCTAATCAACCTATCGCCGGGAACACCGGCAACAGCAGATACAGCTTAATCACAATCGCGTTGGCGATATCAATAAAGAACGCCCCCACCATCGGCACCACCAGAAACGCCAGGTGCGATGGGCCGAAGCGATCGGTAATCGCCTGCATATTGGCGATCGCCGTTGGCGTCGCACCCATGCCGAAGCCACAGTGGCCAGCAGCCAGAACCGCCGCATCGTAGTTTTTGCCCATCACCCGGTAGGTGACGAAAATCGCGTACAGCGCCATCACCAGCGTTTGCACCGCCAGGATCGCCAACATCGGCAGCGCCAACGAAGCCAGCTCCCATAGCCGCAGGCTCATCAATGCCATGGCCAGGAACAGCGACAGGCTGACGTTCCCCAGCACCGATACCGCGCGTTCAAACACGGTATAGAAGCCGGTAAAGGCCAGGGTGTTGCTGAGGATCACGCCAACAAACAGCACGCAGACGAAGTTTGGCAGTTCAAACACCGTACCATTCAACAGGCCGGCGATAAGCTGCCCCAGACTCAGACAGATGGCGATCATGGCGATGGTTTCAATCATGACCAGCGAGGTGATCAAACGACCGCTCTCCGGCTTTTCAAAACCGCTTGGCTGGACGCTGTCATCCGGCGTGCCTTCCGGCGTGGACGAGTGTTTCACCAGATAACGCGCAACCGGGCCGCCGATCAGGCCACCCAGTACCAGCCCGAAGGTGGCGCAGGCCATCGCCACTTCCGTGGCGTTTTCAAACCCGTAGCGTTCAATAAACAGCTTGCTCCAGGCCGCCCCGGTGCCATGGCCACCGGACAAGGTGATGGAGCCGGCAATCAGACCCATCAGCGGATCCAGACCCAGCATTTTTGCCATGCCGATGCCGATGGCGTTCTGCACCAGCAGCAGGCCCAGCACCACAAACAGGAACACCATTAATGCCTTGCCGCCCGCACGCAATCGCGCCAGGTTGGCATTCAGACCGATGGTGGCGAAGAAGGCCAGCATCAACGGGTCTTTTAGCGACATATCGAAGCTGATTTCCCAGTTAACCAGCTTTTTCAGGGCTAACAACAGGAGCGCCACCAGCAAACCACCGGCGACAGGGGCGGGGATAGTGTATTTTCTCAACAGGGGAATGCTGGTGACACATTTGCCCCCGAGGAGCAAAACCAATGTTGCCGCGACTAACGTGCCATAAGTATCAAGATGAAACATCCAGGTACTCCATGTAAGGGGAAAGATCCAATTAAGAAATAATAAGTTATAGAAAACCGCTTAGTTTTTAAAACTTGATGAGTGCGGGATTAGAAGTAAAAAACGCTGATAACACAAGAAAAAATGAATGAAAATGCGACATAACCGGCGATAAAGCTAACATAACTTTAACGCGCAACCGTTTGCTTTTGTGGGTCAAATCATTAAAATGCCTGCTTTGCCGTTTCTGGAAATGCCACACCATGACCCTGCCATCCGCCGAGCTCGATGCCGCGCAAAAAACCACTGCCACACCCCCTAACAGCGAGCTGATTTATCGCCTGGAAGACCGCCCACCTCTGCCGCAAACGCTGTTTGCCGCCGGTCAGCACCTGTTGGCAATGTTTGTTGCGGTGATCACCCCGGCGCTGTTGATTTGTCAGGCGTTAGGGTTACCGGCACAAGATACTCAGCACATTATCAGCATGTCGCTGTTTGCCTCCGGTCTGGCCTCGATCCTGCAAATTAAAACCTGGGGACCGGTCGGTTCTGGCCTGCTGTCCATTCAGGGCACCAGCTTTAACTTTGTCTCGCCGCTGATTATGGGCGGTCTGGCGCTGAAAAACGGCGGTGCCGATGTTCCCACCATGATGGCAGCGCTATTTGGCACGCTAATGGTCGCCTCCTGCACCGAAATCCTGTTGTCGCGCGTCCTTCACCTGGCACGCCGTATTATCACCCCGCTGGTCTCCGGCATTGTGGTGATGATTATCGGTTTATCGTTGATCCAGGTCGGGCTGACCTCCATCGGCGGCGGTTATGCCGCGATGAACGGGGGTAGCTTCGGCGCCCCTAAAAACCTGCTGCTGGCCGGTGCGGTATTATTGGTTATCATTCTGCTTAACCGTCAGCGCAACCCCTACCTGCGCGTTGCCTCACTGGTGATTGCCATGGCGGTCGGCTATCTGCTGGCCTGGGCCATGGATATGTTGCCGCAAAGCCAACCGGCTCTCGAGACGGCAGCCATAGTCATCCCAACGCCGCTCTATTACGGTCTGGGCTTTGACTGGAACCTGCTGTTACCTCTGATGTTGATCTTTATGGTCACCTCACTGGAAACCATCGGCGATATCACCGCCACCTCAGACGTGTCGGAACAGCCGGTCAGCGGTCCGCTGTATATGAAGCGCCTGAAGGGCGGCGTGTTGGCTAACGGCCTGAACTCGATGTTGTCGGCAGTATTCAACACCTTCCCCAACTCCTGCTTTGGTCAGAACAATGGCGTGATCCAACTGACCGGCGTCGCCAGCCGCTATGTCGGTTTCGTGGTGGCACTGATGCTGATCGTACTGGGGCTGTTCCCGGCGGTGGCCGGTTTCGTGCAACATATTCCCGAGCCGGTCCTGGGCGGTGCAACCCTGGTGATGTTCGGCACCATCGCCGCATCTGGCGTGCGTATCGTGTCTCGCGAACGACTGAATCGCCGCGCAATCATGATCATGGCGCTGTCTCTGGCGGTGGGGATGGGCGTTTCCCAGCAGCCGCTGATCCTGCAGTTCGCGCCGGACTGGCTGAAAACCCTGCTTTCCTCCGGCATTGCTGCCGGTGGCATCACCGCTATCGTGTTGAATCTGGTGTTCCCACACGAACACGAAAAGCCATAATCGGCCACGCTGACGATCAAGCGGCCGCTCGCGGCCGTTTTTTTATTGCCTATCAGACCATTGCACTTGAGATGCCCGGCCAATTGCGGCATAAACAGGGTATCTTTTTTGACCGACGCGGATGTAGACGATGAAATTTATCGGGAAACTGTTGCTGACGTTGCTGCTGCTGGTAGTGCTTGCCATTGCGCTGTTGTACGTCATTGGGCAAACCCGTTGGGCCGCGGGCTACTTGAGCCGCTGGATCAGCGATAACAGTGAATATCGCCTGTCGGTAGCGAAGATCTCGCACTCGTGGGACCAACCAGGTCAAATCAGCCTGGAAGACGTTCAATTAGCGACAAAGAATCAGCCACCCTCGCTGGTCGCCAAGCGACTGGATTTAGGCCTCAGCCTGCGCCAACTTACCGAGCCGCGTTATTTCCATAGCGTAACGCTACGCGACGGTACGCTTAAGCTACCTCAGCAAAATGCTGTATTGCCGATTCAGGCCGATGTGCTGCAACTGAGCAATATGGCACTGCAAGCCAACGATGAAACCTGGCAGCTCAATGCGCAACGGGTCAATGCCGGTATTACGCCATGGCAACCGAAAGCCGGTCATCCCTTGGGTGAGAACCATCAATTCCAGTTCAGCGCCGGTTCCATGACGCTGAACGGCATCCCCGCCTCTCAGGTATTGGTGCAGGGCGAACTCAAACAACACCAGTTGCTGCTCAGCAACTTCGGCGCCGACCTGGCGCAAGGTGATTTGACTGGCGTAGCCACCCGCGCCGCCAATGGCAGTTGGCAGGTAGAACGCCTGCGGCTGAGTGGCGTACGTATGCAGACACCACTGACGCTGGAACAGTTCTGGCAGCGCTTTACTGCCCTGCCGCCGATCACACTCAAACGTTTTGATCTGATCGATGCGCGGCTGGAAGGCAAAGAGTGGGCATTCAACGATCTCGATCTGTCGCTGCAAAACGTCACCTTCCAGCAGGGCGACTGGAGCAGTCCGGACGGTTCGCTGAACTTCAACGCCAGCGATTTGATCAACGGCGGCTTCCACCTGATTGATCCAATCATGAATATGCGCCTCTCGCCGGCCGGCATTGCCATTCAACAGTTCACCACCCGCTGGGAAGGCGGGCTGTTGCGCACTTCCGGCAACTGGCTGCGCGCCAATAACCGACTGCAACTCGATGAGGTGGCGGTCGCCGCGTTGGAATACACCTTGCCGAGCAACTGGCGCGGGCTGTGGCTACAAACGTTGCCACACTGGTTGGCGGAGGTATACGTCAACAAGCTGACCACCAACCGCAACCTGATCATCGATATCAATCCGGCCTTCCCGTTCCAGGTAACCGCGCTGGACGGCTACGGCAGTAACCTGCTGCTGGCACGCGACCACCAATGGGGCATCTGGTCCGGTACGCTGAACCTCAATGGCAGCGAAGCCACCTTCAACAAGATAGACGTTCGCCGCCCATCGTTGGCGCTGAACGCCAATGACGGGCAGATCAACGTCACCGATCTCAGTGCCTTTATGCCGCAGGGATTGCTGGAAGCCAAAGCCACCATTGAGCAACTGCCGGGTAAACCCTTTACGCTGTCGCTGAACGGGCGCTCGGTACCGGTGAACACCCTGCAACAATGGGGATGGCAGCAGGTACCACTGGAAGGCGACGGCAACCTGCAATTACAGTTGAAAGGCTTGCTAAGCAGCGATGGGCCGTTTAAGGCTTCATTGCAGGGCCGGTTACAGGCCACCAGCAAAAGCGGGCAAACGCTGGAACAACAACTGCCTTGATAGAAAGGGGCGGCCTACCCGCGTGATTTAGCGTGGTGTGCCGCCCAATAACCGATATAAGCTGAAAACCCCATCTTAAATACCCTTACTCACCTTAAAATAACCCATATTAACAGCACAGAGATAATGTCAGTGGCATTATGACGCCCTACTTACCATTGATATAATTTCCATATTAATAATAAAAAACATGAATTTTTATATTTCTTAATAAAAGCAATATAAAAATTAACGTATATATTTGTCTCCTTTTAAATTTCTAGCCGTCAGGGGACAATCTATTTAATTTTCATTATTTATAAATATACCCCTGCCTGAGTTCTTATATAAAGAAAAAATTAGAGGCTATTATGAGAAAGTCATTACTTCTTACCCTACTTGCTATCTATTCAGTTAATGGCATGGCCAAGGCGGACTTTTATGCCGGCGAAAACATCGATTACTCGTCAGTCGTGATTAAATTAAGTGACCAGGGTCTGAAGGATATAGGCGAAGGCATACAAAGCAGGAATGGCGGGCAAAGCCTGTCGCTGTACGGCAGTGACGGGATTGAGATGAGGTTTGAAAAGCTGTTTAAGGAGACCCAACGCAGCTCACTGATTGGCCGTGCCGGCAATGCTAATGGCTTAAACAAGTATTTTGTGGTGAAAATTCCTGACGAAAAATCCAACGATGTCGAATACATAAACAATATCGTCAGAATGTTTGAAAATGATAAAGATATCGATGTTATTTATCCTGCAGCCAAACCAGCATCCATGGATGAATACGTCAGCGCATCTGGAGAGCTTCGCCATTTCTCATTAGACGATAATAAACCTTCATTACCCGAGCGCAACACCCGTCACGTTCCCTCCTTTGTCGATATGCAAGATTATCTTAAAGCGCCTGATGAACCACGAGCCGGTTATGCTCTGGGGGGCGTCAATGCGTTAAATGCACACAAGCATTATCCTGGCGCTAAAGGTGAAGGGGTAACGGTGATGTCCAACGAAAACGGACGTTGGAATAACGATCATATAGACCTGCCAAGAGCCATTTTCTCAATCGGCGAAGATATTGCAGCCTCTCGTTATCACGATACGATGTCTCTGGGTATTATGGCCGGAAAAGACAACGACTTTGGCGTCTTGGGCATTGCCCATCAGGCTCAATTTGCCTATGTAGCCTGGCAAGTCTCTAATTTTGTAGATGGAATAAACTTACTAAAAGCAGGGGATGTAATCCAGGTTGGTCAGCAAAGATTAACATCTCTTATTCCAGCTTCTACATGCCGGTCTGGTAATTGTTTTGTGCCGGTAGAAATTGAGCAGGCCTGGTTTGATGCGATTAAGACCGCTACTGACAGCGGCATTCACGTCATTATGGCCGCAGGTAATGGTAACGTAAATCTTGATCACCCGGTTTTCCAGGGGAGATTTGATCGTAGCGTCAGGGATTCTGGCGCCATTATTGCCGGAGCCGTTTGTGGGGACGATGGCAAAAAGGCCATATTCAGCACTTATGGTTCCAGAATCGATAGCGCAAGCTGGGGTTGCTGGGACATTGTCACTACCACAGTAGACTATAAAGCCAACCTATGGGCTGAACCTAATGCGCAATATACCCAAGCATACTCAGGCACTTCAGCGGCTAATCCCATTATCGCCGGGGCTGCCGCCAGCCTGTCGGGGATAGCGAAACAATACGGCAGGTTACTCACACCAAGGCACCTGCGTAAGCTACTGACCGAAACCGGCACCCCGTTGGTGGATACCCATCAGCCGGTTGGCACCCAACCTGATTTAATGAAGGCGGCGGAAAAAATGCTGGACGAAACCCCGGTAAATGAAAACCTGACCATTTCTAATTTGCGGACGGAAATCATCCAACAAGGGCGTTCAATCCTGAGTTTTAGCGTTCGGGCGGAAGGAAGCATGACGCTGGAGGCTGAAGTCACGGATCGACAAGGTAATAAAAAAGGCGTTGTTAAACAGAAAATTGAAAACGACAGCGTCACCGTGCATATCCCTCTGACCGACGTTACCGCGGGTAAGTATTCATTAAGATATAAGGCCGGCAATGAGAAAGGGGAGACGGTTAAACAGGAAACGCTGAGCTTTACGCTGGCTGATGCCTCATCGGCAGCGCCCTGGGACAGTAACAAGGCCTATGACAAGCTCTGCAGTAGCGTGGCCTATGACGGCAAAGAGTGGCAGAACGGTTGGTGGACCCGAGGCGATGTGCCCGGTGCTGCCGGTGAATGGGGCGTATGGCGCGTAAAAGGCGCGGCTAACATGCACCCTGGCTGCTAACCGCTAACCCATCGAGAGTTACCTGTTTGTAGAAACCACCGGCCTCGTACAAACCAGGTAACTCTTTTACTAATGCCGTCAGGCAATCGCCTCGCAACCACCCTGGTCCAGGGGCACTTCCGGCTCGGCGGGCAGCACCATATAAGTCCCTTCAAACACCGCGCCTCTGTCATCGTCTCCGAACAGGTGGACTTCCGCCTGTACTCGAGCACGGCGGCCGCGTGCCAGACGCGCCAAATCACCGCTCAACGAACTGAGATCCGCCACTGCCCGCGGTCGGCCGGTGATCGGCTTGCTGTAACGGATATGCGCATCGGCCAGAATAATGGTGCCGCCCAAATGGCGCTCACGCAGCAACAACCAGATTAATCCCCAGGCGGTCAAGGTCGCCAGCGAAAACAGGCTACCGGCAAACAGCGTATGGTGCGGGTTCTGGTTGCCGATCTCCGGCATGGTGGTGACAAAGCGTTGACCCGTGTATTGGCTGATACGCACACCCATTTTCTCACTGAGCGGGATATGATCGTACCAGGCCTGCTGCAGCTGTCCGCACCAGTCGGGGCGATGCAGAATGTCGTCCAGCGTCGCCACGGGTTTGATCATCAGGAAGTGACGAATCGGCGTGGTCTGCGGAGCGGTGATCTCACCCTGATTGACGAAGCCCAGTTTGGCAAAGAAATCCACCGCATCTTCACGGGCGCTACACACCACCCGCTTTACGCTTTCCTGGCGTGCCACGGACTCCAGGGTCATGGCCACCAGCGTACCCAGGCCCTTGTCCTGCACCGTCGGGTCTACCGCCAGAAAACGAATCGCCGCCTCGTTGTCCGCATTGATATACAGCCGCCCAATAGCGACAATTTTCCCGCCCTCGTCCACCACCATTTGGTGATGCGCCATGGCGTCATAGGCATCCTTTTCCGACCCCACCGGCTGGTGCAGCGGCTTGCGCAGCATTTCCCAGCGGAACTGGTAATAATCCTTCAGTTCTTGTTCTGTTACCGGTACTCGTAGGTGATACATAGACGCTTTCTCTCTCAGAATACTTAGACTTGAAGCCAAAACGTCACTGGCCCGTCGTTCACCAGCGCAACTTTCATATCGGCCGCAAACTCACCGGTTTGGGTTTCTATGCCGCGCTCACGGCACTGGCCAACAAAATATTGGTACAACCGGTCGGCCTCCTGCGGTACCGCACCGCGAGAGAAGCTCGGACGCATCCCCTTTTGCGTGTCGGCCACCAGCGTGAACTGCGAGACCACCAGCAGGCTGCCCCCTGCCTGTTGGACATTGAGATTCATCTTGTCGTTCTCATCGCCAAAGATGCGGTATCCCAATACACGCTCACACAGGCGAACGGCCTTCTGCTCGTTATCGTCCTGTTCCACGCCCAATAACACTAACAAACCTGGACCGATGTTGCCTACTGTCTGACCTTCGACCGTGACGCTGGCATTTAATACCCGTTGAATTAACGCAATCATAACTGCCCTTCTGGTGGCTGATCCTGTTGTTCCGCCTTCTGTTGGCGGTAGTCGCGGTATTCCCCAATGGTCACCGTGATTTCCGCGCCGAGTAACACGATACACCAGCTCCAGTAGACCCAGAGGAATAAAATGGGGATCACCGCCAGCACGCCGTAAATCAGCTGGTAAGACGGGAACATGGTGATGTACAAGGCAAAACCCTTCTTGCCCAGCTCAAACAGCACCCCGGCCACCAGCGCACCGATCAGTGCATCCTTGGGTGGCACCCGCACCGTTGGAACAATGCAATACAGCAGCCAGAAGGATATCCATGACAGGATCAGCGGAAATATACGCAGTACCTGATCCACCAGGCTGTTGACACCGCTCTGCGCCAACCAGTTGAGCGACAGCAGATAGGAGCTGATCGCCATGCTGGCACCGACCAACAGCGGGCCCAGGGTCAGTACCATCCAGTACACCGCGAAAGAAAACACGATTGGACGCTTATTTTTGCTGCGCCAGATGGTATTGAGCACGCTGTCCACCGAGGAGATCAACAACAGCGCGGTGACAATCAGCCCGCAAGTGCCGACGGCGGTCATCTTGTTGGAGTTGGCGACAAACTGCTCCAGATAACTTTGAATCACGTTGCCGGCGGCCGGCATGAAGTTGGAGAAGATAAAGCTCTTCAGTTGGACACTGATATCGGAGAACATCGGGAAGGCGGCAAACAGTGCGAACACCACGGTCACCAGTGGCACCAGCGACAGTAGGGAAACGTAAGCCAAATGGCCTGCCAGCATAGTCAGGCCATCGCTGTCGATGCGTTTGATCAGCAGCCGCCCAAAGGTGACGCCGGGTTTGATCGCAGAAGGCAGCTTCTTGCGGCGGAAAAATGACATAGCCACTCCTTGATGTCAGTTTGTACGCCTTAAGCTTAACCCTTTGCGGTCATTGGGCAAAATAAGCCGGCACCACGTCAGGATCGGTCACGTGCACCCCTTTAATCCCCAGAGCTTCAGCCGCGGCTACATTGGCCGCCACATCATCAAAAAACACGGCCTGGTCCGGCGGGGTATTTTCTGCGTTAAGAACGTGCTGATAGATGTTGGCGTCCGGTTTGCGCATACCGATGTCCTGAGACAGGTACAGATGATCGGCGGCTTCCGCCACTTGCGGGTAGTGCTGCGGCCAGTAGTTGCAATGCAGGCGGTTGGTGTTCGACAGCACCACGACACGGTGACCTTCGCTACGCAGGCGTTTCATGATGTCGATCACTTCCGGGCGCAGGGCGACAAACACCGCCTGCCAACCGGTAGCGAACTGTTCGAAACTCAGAGCGATGCCCATCTCTTCACTGAGTTGCCCGGCAAAATCTTCATCGCTGATTTCACCGCGCTCATGCTGTTGGAACAATTCGCCCATGGTGAAACGTTCGGACAAGACCGCCAGCGGCGTACCGCTTAAATTGCTCCATACACCCAGTACACGTTTGAAATCGATATCGACGATCACATTACCTAAATCAAAGATATACAGCATAGTCCTCTCCTGATGGGCCGGTGAGATTTTACTGTAGCGGGAAAAACAGAGGCTGAATAGAGAGCAGGTGGAAAAGCGTATAGCACGCGGCAGAAATGGGAAAAGACAGAGGAAAAAACTCAGGGCGCTGGACGCGCCCTAAGTGTTGCAGACTAAATCAGCGATTAAGCTTCTTTAGGACCGCGGCTTGCACGCTTACGATCGTTTTCAGTCAGGTGACGTTTACGAATACGTACGGACGTTGGCGTAACTTCTACCAGTTCGTCATCATCGATGAATTCCAGAGCTTGCTCCAGGGACATCTTGATAGCCGGAACCAGGGTAGTCGCTTCGTCAGTACCGGAAGCACGCATGTTGGTCAGCTTCTTACCGGTCAGGCAGTTCACGGTCAGGTCGTTAGAACGTGAGTGAATACCGATGATCTGGCCTTCATACACTTCTGCACCGTGACCCAGGAACAGCTTGCCGCGATCTTGCAGACCGAACAGGGCGAATGCTACTGCCTTGCCCTGGCCGTTAGAGATCAGCACGCCGTTCTGGCGCTGGCCGATTTCACCCTGGCGCACGTCATCGTAGTGGCTGAAGGTGGAGTACAGCAGACCGGTACCGGAAGTCATGGTCATGAACTCAGTACGGAAACCGATCAGGCCACGCGCAGGGATCAGGTAATCCAGGCGAATACGACCTTTGCCGTCTGGGATCATGTCCTTAACGTCACCTTTACGCTCACCCATGGCTTGCATGACTGAACCCTGGTGCTGTTCTTCGATATCCAGCGTCACGTTTTCGAATGGCTCTTGCATGCGGCCATCGATTTTACGGTTGATAACTTTAGGACGGGAAACCGCCAGCTCGAAACCTTCACGACGCATGTTTTCGATCAGAACCGACAGGTGAAGTTCACCACGGCCAGATACGCGGAATGCATCAGCATCTTCGGTTTCTTCAACACGCAGTGCCACGTTGTGCACCAGCTCTTTGTTCAGACGGTCGAGGATCTGACGTGAAGTCACGTACTTGCCTTCTTTACCACAGAACGGAGAGGTGTTGACGTTGAAGTACATGGTTACCGTCGGTTCATCAACAGACAGTGCCGGCAGCGCTTCAACCGCGTTCACATCACAGATGGTGTCAGAGATGTTCAGCTCGCCCAGACCGGTGATAGCGATGATGTCACCCGCTTCAGCGATAGGCGCTTCGATACGCTCCAGACCCATGTGGGTCAGAACCTTGGCAACTTTACCGTTACGGGTTTTGCCTTCGCTATCAATGATAGTGATCTGCTGGTTCGGCTTGACCTTACCACGCTTGATACGGCCGATGCCGATAACGCCCACGTAGTTGTTGTAGTCCAGCTGAGAGATCTGCATCTGGAACGGTGCTTCGAGCTCAACCTGCGGTGCAGACACGTGGTCTACGATCGCCTGATACAGCGGGGTCATGTCTTCCGCCATCTCGTTGTGGTCAGTACCCGCGATCCCCATCAGTGCAGAAGCATAGATGATTGGGAAGTCGAGCTGCTCGTCGGTCGCGTCGAGGTTAACGAACAGGTCGAAGACCTGATCAACAACCCAATCAGGACGTGCGCCCGGACGGTCAACCTTGTTGATTACCACGATCGGCTTCAGACCATTAGCAAACGCTTTTTTGGTCACGAAGCGGGTTTGCGGCATTGGGCCATCCATTGCATCCACAACCAGCAGCACCGAGTCAACCATTGACATCACACGCTCAACCTCACCGCCGAAGTCGGCGTGTCCTGGGGTATCCACGATGTTGATGCGGTAGTCTTTCCAATTAATGGCGGTGTTTTTAGCGAGGATGGTAATCCCACGCTCTTTCTCCAAATCGTTGGAGTCCATTACGCGTTCGGTGGCTTCTACACGCTCTCCGAAAGTACCGGATTGTTGCAGCAGCTTATCAACCAGGGTGGTCTTACCATGGTCAACGTGGGCAATAATGGCGATGTTACGCAAATTTTCGATCACAGCTTTGCCTCAGGCATTAGAAATAGCGCGCTATTGTACACGTATTAAGCGAGGGACTAAACAAGATCACAACAGTCTCTTATAAACAACTGTGTACAGGTCAGTATGTGATCCCTTTCACGGTGCAAAAAGCAGCATCTGGTGCACTTTTGCACCATTACAGTGCTCCATCCCGCATTGATTGCACCATTTAAGTGCAAACCGTCACTGATGGTGCATACTGATTCTGTGCAAAAGCCGCGCAGAAAGGCGATTAAAGCGCTTTCGCAAAGTTGGCACAGTTTTCGCTTTAGTCTTTTCAAGACAAAAAAAGCCAGTTCCACAGATTCGTTCCACGACGAAGACAATGACAAATCCGGGAGAGTTAAGTATGTCCGCTGAACACGTTTTGACGATGCTGAATGAGCATGAAGTGAAATTCGTAGACCTGCGTTTCACTGACACCAAGGGTAAGGAACAGCACGTTACCATCCCTTCTCATCAGGTAAATGCCGACTTCTTCGAAGAAGGTAAAATGTTTGACGGCTCCTCGATCGGTGGTTGGAAGGGCATCAACGAATCTGACATGGTGCTGATGCCAGACGCCAGCACGGCGGTATTGGATCCGTTCTTCGAAGAATCCACTCTGATCATTCGCTGCGATATCCTCGAGCCAGGCACCATGCAGGGCTACGACCGTGACCCGCGTTCAATCTCCAAGCGTGCAGAAGACTTCCTGCGTTCTTCCGGCATCGCGGACACCGTGCTGTTCGGGCCTGAGCCAGAATTCTTCCTGTTCGATGATATTCGTTTCGGCAGCAGCATCCGTGGTTCCCACGTAGCTATCGACGATATCGAAGGCGCATGGAACTCCGGCACCAAATACGATGGCGGCAACAAAGGTCACCGTCCGGCAGTCAAAGGCGGTTACTTCCCGGTTCCTCCGGTCGACTCGTCACAGGACATCCGTTCTACCATGTGTTTGACCATGGAAGAAATGGGCCTGGTGGTTGAAGCTCACCACCACGAAGTGGCAACCGCAGGTCAGAACGAAGTGGCAACCCGCTTCAACACCATGACCAAGAAAGCCGACGAAATCCAAATCTACAAATACGTGGTTCACAACGTGGCTCACGCATTTGGTAAAACCGCGACCTTCATGCCGAAACCTATGTTCGGTGATAACGGCTCCGGTATGCACTGCCACATGTCACTGTCCAAGAACGGGACTAACCTGTTCGCCGGCGACAAATACGGCGGCCTGTCTGAAACTGCCCTGTTCTACATCGGCGGCATCATCAAGCACGCCAAAGCGATCAACGCCCTGGCCAACCCGACCACCAACTCTTACAAGCGTCTGGTCCCAGGTTACGAAGCACCGGTGATGCTGGCTTACTCAGCCCGTAACCGTTCTGCTTCCATCCGTATCCCAGTGGTAGCCAGCCCGAAAGCGCGCCGTATCGAAGCCCGTTTCCCGGATCCAGCGGCCAACCCATACCTGTGCTTCGCAGCTCTGCTGATGGCAGGCCTGGACGGTGTGATTAACAAAATCCACCCTGGCGATGCCATGGACAAAAACCTGTATGACCTGCCACCGGAAGAAGAAGCTGAAATTCCAAAAGTTGCAGGCTCTCTGGATGAAGCGCTGGCTGCACTGAGCGAAGACCGCGAGTTCCTGACCCGCGGTGGCGTATTCACCGACGACGCGATCGACGCTTACATCGATCTGCGTAAAGAAGAAATGGACCGCGTTCGCATGACGCCACACCCGGTTGAGTTCGAACTGTACTACAGCGTTTAAGTTTTACCGCGCCGTCTGCGGACGGCGCTCAGATTTAGTTGTCTTTTTTTGTTGCCGTGGAAACTTTCTGCCCATCTTCGGATGGGTTTTTTTCTCCACCGTATTTTCTGCAAAACTATTCCGTGCCGCACGCAGGGCGGATGGAGTAGGATAGATGCACTAAAAAGGTGCAGGAGTCTGCTATATGGCAACTGGCAAGCTGCCCGATGCTGGGCAGATCCTCAATTCTCTCATCAACAGCATCCTGCTGTTGGATGACTCGCTGGCGGTTCATTACGCCAATCCGGCGGCACAACAACTGCTGGCACAAAGTTCCCGTAAACTTTTCGGTACACCGTTACCCGATCTGCTCGGCTATTTCTCGCTGAATGTCGATCTGATGCGTGAGAGCCTGCGCGCCGGCCAGGGCTTTACCGATAGCGAAGTGACCCTGGTGGTTGACGGGCGCGCGCATATCCTCTCCCTGACCGCCCAGACGCTGTCTGAAGGCTATATCCTGATCGAACTGGCGCCGATGGATAACCAACGCCGCCTGAGCCAGGAACAGCTGCAGCACGCTCAGCAGGTTGCCGCCCGCGATCTGGTTCGTGGCCTGGCGCATGAGATTAAAAATCCGCTTGGCGGGCTGCGCGGTGCGGCGCAGTTGCTGGCCAAGGCTCTGCCCGATCCGTCGCTGACCGAATACACCAAGGTGATCATTGAACAGGCCGACCGCCTGCGCAATCTGGTCGATCGCCTGCTGGGCCCGCAACGGCCAGGCCAGCACATTACTCAAAGTATTCATCAGGTGGCGGAGCGAGTCTGCCAACTGGTGTCGCTGGAGAAGCCGGATAACGTAACGCTGGTACGCGACTACGACCCGAGCCTGCCGGAGTTGGCGCACGACCCGGATCAAATCGAACAGGTGCTGCTGAACATCACTCGCAATGCGCTGCAGGCGCTGGGTGAAGCCGGTGGCACCATTACGCTGCGCACCCGAACCGCATTCCAGATCACCCTGCACGGCACCCGCTACCGGTTAGCGGCACGTATCGATATTGAAGATGACGGCCCCGGCGTACCGGCGCAGTTGCAGGACACGCTGTTTTACCCAATGGTCAGCGGCCGCGAAGGCGGAACCGGCCTGGGTTTATCCATCGCCCGTAATCTTATCGATCAGCATTGCGGAAAAATTGAATTTAACAGTTGGCCAGGACATACCGAATTCTCGGTTTACCTGCCTATTCGCCAGTGAGGTTTTCTATGCAACGAGGGATAGTCTGGATCGTCGATGACGATAGCTCCATCCGCTGGGTGCTTGAACGCGCGCTCACTGGAGCGGGTGTGAGTTGCGTGACCTTTGAAAATGGCAATGCGGTACTGGAAGCCCTGGCCACGCAAACTCCTGACGTGTTGCTGTCTGACATCCGCATGCCGGGTATGGATGGTCTGGCGTTGCTCAAGCAGATCAAGCAGCGTCACCCCATGCTTCCGGTCATCATAATGACGGCACATTCGGATTTGGACGCCGCGGTCAGCGCCTACCAGCAAGGTGCGTTCGATTACCTGCCAAAACCCTTTGATATCGATGAAGCGGTCGCGCTGGTAGAGCGCGCCATCAGCCATTATCAGGAACAACAACAACCGGCACGCAGCCAGCCGGCCAACGACCCGGTGGCGGACATTATCGGCGAAGCCCCGGCGATGCAGGACGTGTTCCGCATCATTGGCCGTCTGTCGCGTTCATCGATCAGCGTGCTGATCAACGGCGAATCCGGCACCGGTAAAGAGCTGGTGGCCCATGCCCTGCATCGCCACAGCCCGCGAGCCAAATCTCCGTTTATCGCGTTGAATATGGCGGCGATCCCTAAAGACCTGATCGAATCCGAGCTGTTCGGCCACGAGAAAGGGGCTTTTACCGGTGCCAATCAGATCCGTCAGGGCCGTTTTGAGCAGGCCGACGGCGGAACGCTGTTCCTGGATGAAATCGGCGATATGCCGCTGGATGTTCAAACCCGTTTACTGCGGGTGCTGGCCGATGGTCAATTCTACCGGGTCGGTGGATACGCGCCGGTGAAGGTGGACGTGCGCATTATCGCCGCCACCCATCAGAACCTGGAGCTGCGGGTACAGGAAGGTAAATTCCGTGAAGATCTGTTCCATCGCCTGAACGTCATTCGCGTACATCTGCCACCGTTGCGTGAACGTCGTGAGGACATACCTCGTCTGGCGCGCTACTTCCTGCAAGTGGCGGCAAAAGAGCTGGGCGTTGAGGCGAAGAATCTGCATCCGGAAACTGAAACCGCCCTGACCCGCCTGCCGTGGCCAGGTAACGTGCGTCAGTTGGAAAACACCTGTCGCTGGTTAACCGTGATGGCCGCCGGGCAGGAAGTGCTGATTCAGGATCTGCCGAGTGAGCTGTTTGAAACCGCTGCGCCGGAAACGGCCGGCCACAGCTTGCCGGACAGTTGGGCTACGCTACTGGCTCAGTGGGCCGACCGGGCACTGCGTTCCGGTCATCAAAACTTGCTGTCGGAAGCGCAACCGGAAATGGAGCGCACCTTGCTCACCACCGCGCTGCGCCATACCCAGGGGCATAAGCAGGAAGCCGCTCGCTTGTTGGGTTGGGGCCGCAATACGTTAACGCGCAAGTTGAAAGAGTTGGGAATGGAATAGTTTGCGTTGTTGATTATAAAAAACATAATCAAGCGCACAAAAAATCGACGACTTCAGGCTTTACAGCCGCTCTGCCGGCAGTATGATCGGGGCGCACACTCTGGAGGCTCTCGATGCTGGACTCATTGGTCGCATTCATTTCCCAAGGCGCGGAGCTTGGTTCTGCCGCCAGCCACACACCGCAGGCAGCCGTTGCTGCGGTGTTGTGCGCCGCACTGATTAATTTCTTCAGTTAAAACAACGGCCGCTGTAGCGGCCGTTGTTTTACTCATCAAATAACCCGAGAGAATTGCTGAGTGCGCGCCTGTTGTCGCAGGTAGATATCAAAACACATGCAAATATTGCGGATCAGCAACCGACCGCGCGGTGTAACGCGAATACCCTGCTCGTCACGCTCCACCAGCCCATCACGTTCAAACGGTGCCAGCAGTTGCAGGTCTTCGGCAAAATAGCCGGCGAAGTCGATAGCGAACTGTTGCTCTATTGCCAGATAGTCCAGCTTGAAATTGCAGATCAGCGTTTTGATTACCTCACGCCGCAGACAGTCGTCTTCCGTCATCGCCAGGCCGCGCCACAAGGCATGCCCCTGCTCTTCTACGCTACTGTAATAGGTCTTCAGCTCTTTCTGGTTCTGGGCATAGCTGTCCCCCAGCATGCTGATGGCGGATACGCCCAGCCCCAGCAAATCGCTGTCACCCTGAGTGGTGTACCCCTGGAAGTTGCGGTGCAGTTTCCCTTCGCGCTGTGCCACGGCCAGTTCATCATCCGGGCGGGCAAAGTGGTCCATGCCGATAAACTGATAGCCGGACTCGGTCAGCGAGGCGATGGTCTGCTGCAGGATATCCAGTTTCTGCTGCGCGCTCGGCAAATCCGCATCTTTGATTTTGCGTTGGGCTGCAAACAGGTTCGGCATGTGGCGTAGTTAAATACGCTGAGGCGATCCGGGTTGAGTTCCGCCACCCGCTGCAGGGTGTAAGCAAAGCTCTCCGGCGTCTGCTTTGGCAGCCCGTAGATCAAATCAATATTGGTGGAGTTAAAGCCCAAAGCCTTGGCGCGAGCGATCAGAGCGAAGATAAAGGTTTCATCCTGCTCACGGTTCACCAGCCGCTGCACTTCTTTATTGAAATCCTGCACCCCCCATGCTCAGGCGATTAAAGCCTTCGCTGCGTAAATGATCGAGCACATCCAGCTCAATCTCGCGCGGATCGACTTCGATCGACATTTCCAAATCGGGTAGGAAATCAAAGTGTTGGCGCAGCATTGCCACCAGCTTGCTGATTTGCGACTTGCTCAGATAGGTCGGTGTGCCGCCACCCCAATGCAACTGACCAACTTTACGCCCGGCAAACAGAGGCGCGCGCTGGGCGATTTCCTGTGCCAGCACCGCCAGATATTCATCGGCCTTGTGCGTCTGACGCGTCACCAGTTTATTGCAGCCACAGAAATAGCAGAGTTTGTGGCAGAAAGGGATATGCACATACAGCGACAGCGGACGTTCTGGATAGCGCGCAGCAGCGCGTTGAAACGCCGCTTCGTCATAGCCCTGGTTGAACTCCAGCGCTGTGGGGTATGAGGTATAACGCGGCCCTGAATAGTTATATTTCTGGATCAGGGCCAGATCCCAGACAATTGCCTGCTCTGACATGCTCACTCCTTCCGATATTTTTTTCTACCGGGCCGGGAAATGGCAGTTGTCTACGCTGTCTGGCCGCGGAAGCGCTGCGAAAACGCGTTTTGCGTTTAGACAGCCGCCATAGTTTACCGAATAACCACAGCAGATAACACATCAAGAGTAGGGCTATTGTCAGGATCAGCCACATGACGCGTTAAATTACGTCTTTTGGGTTACCGCCTTTCAGCAGCTTCAGGATATCTTCCTGCTTCTCTTCTTCTTCTTCGTCGTCATCACCCAATTCAATGCCCAATTGCTCCATCAGGGCATCGATACGATCCAGCGTCTGATCAACATATTTCTGATCTTCGGCGCTCAGAGTCTCACCGTCATCAATGCGATCCAGCAGTGCGTCCAGACGCTCATCGTTTTCCAGCTTGGCCAGTTCTTCTTCCGGCGTCAGACGTGGCTTAGGCTTGGCTTCAGCTTTCGGCTTGGGTTGCAGTTTGGCTTTTGGCTTATCTTCAACCACCAGCGCTACCGGCACTTTGCTGCCGATACGCGGATCTTTGGCCTGAGCCGCCGCTTTATTTTTTTGATTGGTGGACTCAACCTGGGTGCGAGAACCGGATGCGAGACACGGCGTTTTTTCGCACGCTTGTGTTCACGGGCTTCCTGATCGAGCTCCGCACGGCTTTTCTTTTTGTTTTTCGGCGTCGCCGCGCTGCTGCGTGGGGCGCGAGGTGCTTTTGATGGCTGGTTTCATAGCGTATGCTCTTAGGTATGTAGATTCAGTATAGAGATAGATGCTATACGATTGCGGCGGAATCTAGCAGAAAGCGGACAAAGAAAAAAGGCGGCAGGTTAAACCTGCCGCCTTTTTGCACCCTCTTTCGAAGGATATTCCTGCTACGCGCTCCGTGCGCACACTCAACATCCTGGTTTTTCCTTTTGCTATAAACGCATTCCCTGCCGCACTACGTCCTTCATCCTGAAAGAAAAATCGTCCCTGGCACAATCCCTGCACATCCACTCTTCCTGAGCGCGCTTCCTGCGGGCATCCAAATTGCAGTGACTTCACCATCCTTGTGCTATTCGCAAATTCAGATGCAAATAGGTCAATTCCTTCTGGGTTCATCCTGGCACTCCAGCACTTCCTGTGCACTCCATGAGATTTATCACCCTTCCCGGATGTTCCTTAATCCTGCACAGCCTTGTGCTGCAACCTACTTTACGCTATCAGGAGTTAGGCTCAAGGTAGCTGCCGGGCAATTGGCATAACAAAAAATACAACGGAGAATTAACACTCTGTTTTTAAAGGTAAAGAATAAAAACAGCTTTCGAATAAAGCGACATTGCCCCCTATTCGAATGGCGAATGTCTCACAAGCTCGCTGAGGTCTGACAGCCACGCCCTGCTGGCCCGATGCTTAAAAACAGAGAAACACACCATTTTTACCGCTGATGCAGTTATAATCGCCAACCAGTTAGCCATCCTTGCGGAGACGAAAAATTTTGACCAGCAAGAATTACAATTATCATGTGACCCATTTCGTCACCAGTGCGCCCGATATTCGCCATCTTCCGGGGGATGAAGGTATTGAAGTTGCGTTCGCCGGTCGCTCTAATGCCGGTAAGTCCAGCGCGTTAAATACCCTGACCAACCAGAAAGGTCTGGCGCGTACCAGTAAAACGCCGGGCCGTACCCAGCTGATTAACCTGTTTGAAGTGGAAGAAGGCATTCGCCTCGTCGACCTGCCAGGTTATGGCTACGCCGAAGTTCCTGAAGAGATGAAACGCAAATGGCAGCGTGCGCTGGGTGAATACCTGCAAATGCGTAACTGCCTGAAAGGCCTGGTGGTGCTGATGGATATCCGCCATCCGTTGAAAGATCTCGACCAACAGATGATTCAGTGGGCCGTCGAAGTCGGTACGCCGGTCCTGCTCCTGCTGACCAAAGCGGACAAGCTGGCATCTGGCGCGCGCAAGGCGCAGCTCAATATGGTGCGTGAAGCGGTAGTGCCGTTTATGGGCGATATCCAGGTTGAAGCCTTCTCCTCACCGAAAAAAATCGGCGTCGACAAGCTGAGCCAGAAACTGAACACCTGGTTTAACGAGATCCCACCGGAAGTACTGCCGGAAGATGACGACACCGCCGGCGAATAACAACGCCCCAGGTGCCGCAGTAGCCGATGTGGAAACGCATCGGCTTTTTTACGTCTGCGATCCGCGAAATCAGGCCTTTTTCGTTATCTAATTACAGTTTTGACTGAAAATCATCATAAATTCTTATGACCATTTAACGATGAGAACTCAGCGGATGAGCAAATTCAGGGGATAAAACGAGGAAAAAGCGTTTCGGAGAGAATAGGAAAAACTTATGGCTTGGCTTTGTTTTTACAATAAAAAACGCCCCAGTCAATACTGACTGGGGCGGCTAAATATTCAGCCAAATCCGATTACGTGAAGTAAAAGGTCTGAAAGATAGAACATCTTACCTCTGTACCCTACGCGAGTAACTTTACATGATTTTTTCGCAGTGCAAAAGAATTTTTGTAGTTTACTTACACAGTTTAGAGCGTAATAACGGCGAGGTTGCGGAAACAATCGCCGTATCTTGTAGCTTAATTACAAAAACTGCTTAGGTTATCGCCAGTTAGCTCTGCCATTGAAAGCTGGCTGACGAACCGCCGCATTATCAGTGCGCTTCATCCCAGTTGGCACCCACGCCAACGTCGACTTTCAGCGGCACGGCCAGCGCCATACTGTTTTCCATCAGCTCACGAATACGCTGGTTGGATTCCTCAAGCACCGACTCATGTACCTCGAACACCAGTTCATCGTGTACCTGCATAATCATCCGTACCAGCGGCTTTTCCTGAGCTTGCAGCCAGGCGTCCACTTCGATCATCGCACGCTTGATGATGTCGGCTGCCGTCCCCTGCATTGGGGCATTAATCGCCGCTCGCTCGGCCGCCTTGCGACGCATACCGTTGCTGGAGCTGACATCCGGCAGATACAGACGGCGGCCATCCAGCGTGCTGACGTAGCCCTGGCTGGCGGCCTGCTGACGGGTGCGCTCCATATACTCCAGCACGCCCGGATAACGTTCGAAGTAAAGATCCATATAGCGCTGCGCTTCACCGCGTGGGATCCCTAACTGGCGCGCCAGACCAAATGCGCTCATGCCATAAATCAGGCCGAAGTTAATCGCCTTGGCGCTGCGGCGCTGCTCGTTAGTCACCTTATCGAGCGGCAGGCCAAACACCTCGGCCGCCGTGGCGCGGTGAATATCCTCACCAGCCGCAAAGGCTTTCAGCAACCCCTCATCCTGTGACAGGTGAGCCATGATACGCAGTTCAATTTGCGAATAGTCGGCAGCAACAATGCGGTAGCCTTCAGGAGCAATAAATGCCTGACGGATACGGCGCCCTTCGTCGTTACGCACCGGAATATTCTGCAGGTTGGGATCGCTGGAAGAGAGACGCCCGGTAGCCGTCACCGCCTGGTGATAGGAGGTATGCACCCGACCACTCACCGGGTTAATCATCAGCGGCAGCTTGTCGGTATAGGTGGTTTTCAGCTTCGCCAGGCCACGGTATTCCAGAATTACTTTCGGTAATGGGTAATCCAACGCCAACTCAGCCAGCACTTCTTCATTAGTCGAAGGCGCACCGCCCGGAGTTTTCTTCAGTATTGGCAACTTTTGTTTTTCGTACAGGATCGCCTGCAACTGTTTGGTCGACGCCAGGTTGAAAGGCTCTTCCGCCAGTTCATGGGCCTGAATTTCCAACTCAGCCAGGCGCTTGGTCAATTCAATAGAGTGGGTGGCCAAAATGCTTTGATCAATCAGCACCCCGGTTCGCTCGATATGCGACAACACCGGCAACAGCGGCATTTCAATCTGATTGAAAACCGTCAACAGCTCGGCGCTTTCCTTCAATTGCGGCCACATCGCCAAATGTAATTGCAGCGTCACGTCAGCATCTTCAGCGGCGTAAGGTGCTGCCTGCTCCAGTGCAATCTGGTTGAAGGTGAGCTGCTTTTTACCCTTACCGGCAATCTCTTCGAAGGTCACGGTTTTATGACCAAGGTAACGATCGGACAAGCTGTCCATATCGTGACGGCCGCCCACGCTGTCCAGCACATAGGACTCCAGCATGGTATCAAAGGCAATACCGCGCAGAGTAATGTCGTAACGCGCCAGCAGGCTCATATCAAACTTCAGGTTTTGCCCGACCTTCAACGCTTTCTCGTCTTCCAGCAGCGGCTTCAGCGCAGCCAGGACATGAGCGCGATCCAACTGCGTTGGCGCATCAAGATAGTCATGTGCCACCGGCAGATAAGCGGCTTCACCCGGAGCAATGGCAAATGACAGACCGATCAGGTTAGCGGTCAGGGTATCCAGGCCGTCGGTTTCGGTATCAAACGCAAATACCTCGGCTTTTTTCAGTTTTTCCAGCCACTCAGTGAAGGTGTCTTCATCCAGAATGGTGACGTAACCCTCTTGCGATAGCGTTGCTTCTGCCGGGGCTTTTCCGGTTTCCGCCACTGCACTGGCAGAAGATTTCGCCGCGCTGGTTGCTTTCACACCGGCACCTTTCTTGCCTTCCAGCCAAACGCCGGCTTCGACATCTGCCAGCCAGCGCTTAAATTCATACTGTTTGAACAACTGTTGCAACGTATCGACGTCCAGCGGAGACACCTGGAGATCGGCGCAGGTAATATCCAGCTCAACGTCAGTTTTGATAGTGGCCAGCTTGTAAGAGAGGTATGCCATCTCTTTGTTCTGCTCCAGTTTGGCCGCCATGGTCTTGGCTCCACGGAAGCTGAGCGTGGCGATACTGTCCAGATTCGCATAGAGCACATCCAGCCCACCCAGGCCCTGTAACAGCCCCTGCGCGGTCTTCTCACCCACGCCTGGTACGCCTGGGATGTTATCCGAGGCATCCCCCATCAGCGCCAGGAAGTCGATAATCAGCTCCGGCGGAATACCGTATTTGTCGCACACTTCCTGCGGGCCGAGAATGGTGTTGTTCATAGTGTTGATCAAGGTGACGTTCGGCGTGACCAACTGCGCCATGTCTTTATCGCCGGTGCTGATCAGCACCGCATGACCGGCCTTTTCAGCTTCCAGCGCCAGCGTGCCTATGACGTCGTCGGCTTCGACGCCGGGCGTGACCAACAGCGGCAGCCCCATGGCCTTGACCATTTTGTGCAACGGCTCGATTTGCGCGCGCAGATCGTCCGGCATAGGTGGCCGGTGTGATTTGTATTCTGCGAACAGCTCATCACGGAAGGTTTTTCCTTTGGCATCAAACACCACCGCAACATGGCTTGGCTGGTACTGCAGCAATAGGCTACGCAGCATATTCAGCACGCCGTACATTGCCCCGGTCGGTTCACCCGCGGAGTTGGTCAGCGGAGGGAAGGCGTGATAAGCGCGGTAGAGGTAAGAGGAACCGTCAACCAGGATTAGTGGGTTTTCTGCAATTTGAGCCATAGCGTTACTTTATCTTTATCGTGATCGGACATGGCGGTAAGCATGCCATAGCTGGCCGCTGGAGACGAACCTTAGAGTGCAATGAAGATGAAAATCATGCGATCTTGCGAAGCGATCCGCAAGATCCTGCCTGTGGATAACTTTGTGCATAGAAAAGACAGCAAATTATAACGATGCATTTATCGTTATAAGCGCAAATAAAATTCCTATTGAAATCACTGCGTTAAATTGCGTTATTTTAATTGAGGGTATTTATCGACTTTTACACAATTTGTGGATATATCTTGCACCCAATTTTAATCGCACTATTTATCAAATTTGGCGCCTCAATTACCATAGCACAAGATGAGCAAGTTGCACGAAAACGCAGCAAATGCCTATTTCCTCCTCTTTAAAACAGTTACTGTTAACGGGCGCTTTCCCCCTATGGTTTCTGTTAAAATATTTTTTTGTTCATGCATACCGGCATGTAACGCTGTTACCAACAACCGTCAGCCCATAACCATGCCAAGATTGTTATCCCCTGTTATTTTTATACTTTCTGCCCTGCTCGCCATTTTGGTGACCGTACTCTGTTCAGTCCCCATCACGCTGGCCGGTATCATTAAGCTACTGGTGCCCTTTCCTGCCGTCTGGCGACGTATCTCAGCCTTTGCCGATTTTATGATGTGGTGCTGGTGCGTAGGGTTGGCACTGCTATTACGCATTAATGGGCAATTGCGTTGGGATATTGAAGGGCTGGAAGGGCTGGAACGAAAAAACTGGTATCTGCTGATCAGCAATCACGAAAGTTGGTCGGATATTGTGGTGCTGTGCGTGTTGTTCCGTAATCATATTCCAATGAATAAATACTTTCTTAAGCAACAGCTAGCCTGGGTGCCCTTTGTCGGCCTGGCCTGCTGGGCGCTGGATATGCCATTCATGAAACGTTATTCACGTGCCTATTTGCTTAAACACCCAGAAAAACGCGGTAATGACATCGAAACCACGCGCCGTTCCTGCGAAAAATTTCGTAAGCGTCCAACCACCATCGTCAATTTTGTAGAAGGCTCGCGCTTTACTGAAGCCAAGAAAATTAAAACCAACTCGCCCTACCGTAATTTACTGGCCCCAAAAGCCGCCGGCATTGCTTTTACACTCAGTGCATTAGGTAAGCAGTTCGATAAAGTGTTAAACGTCACCCTGCTTTATCCTGAGAATACTGAGCGGCCTTTTCTGGATATGCTGTGCGGACGATTAAAACGCGTGGTGGTAAGAATTGAGCTGCTGCCAGTCGATGAAACCATGCATGGCGATTACTTTAACGATAAGCAGTTTAAGCGGCGCTTCCAGCTTTGGCTGAATACGCTGTGGCAGGATAAAGACCGGCTGCTGGATAAGTTGAAGCAATCGTAGAGTAAAAAAAGCCGGCTAAGCCGGCTTTTCACTTTAAATGTCGGTTACTTCTGCTCGCTGAGGAATTTAACCACTTCGGCGAATTGCTTCACGTAAGCATCCATCGAGCTGGTATCCAGGCCATCGTTTTTAACCATGTATTTGCCGTTAACAAATACTGCCGGCACACCACGCAGTTGCAGATCTTCTGCAGCTTTCTCTTGTTGAACCACCAGGGATTTAACCACGAAGCTGTTCAAGGCCCCATCATAATCAGCCGCACTCACGCCAGCCTTCACAAACACATTGCGGATATCATCCGGAGTTTGCACGGTCTGGGTTTTCTGCACCGCTTCAAACATCAGCGGGCTAACTTTATCTTCCACGCCCAGCGCCATTGCCACAGCCCAGGCCTGAGTCAGTTGTTTACCCAACGGCCCCAGGAATTCAACGTGGTACTTGGTCATTTTAGTGCCCGCAGGCAGCGCTTTTTTCACATTTTCGGAAACGTGATACACCTGCTCAAACTGATAGCAGTGCGGGCAATAGAAGGAAAAGAACTCCAGTACCTGAGGTTCACCGGTCACCGGCTTATCCAGGGTTACGTACTGAGCACCATCGCTAAATTGCGCAGCCGAGGCACTGAATGCCATTACCATGCCAACGAGTGCCAACCATATTTTCTTCATAAGACTAAACTCTCCATTGTGTTAAAGCTTCAATACATTGGCATCAGCTGCAGAGGGGGTTCCTGCAACAGCTTAACCTGCTCAGTGAATGCCGCCGTCTGAGATAACCAAAAATCAGACTCCGCCATCCACGGAAAACTTTTAGGAAACGCGGGATCTTGCCAACGACGAGCAACCCATGCCAGGTAGTACACCATGCGCATGGCCCGCAGCGGCTCGATCAACGCTAATTCACTTTGATCAAACTCGGCAAACTCGGAGTAAGCTTCCAGCAGAATATCTAACTGCATCAGGCGATCGCGACGTTCACCATGCAACAGCATCCACAGATCCTGTATTGCCGGCCCATTTCGCGCGTCATCCAGATCAACAAACAGCGGACCATCACGCCACAGGATATTGCCTGGGTGACAATCACCGTGCAAACGTCGCGGCTGCCAGTCCAGATGCCAATGTTGCTTAATCGCCTCAATCAACCTGTCGGTCGCATTCAGGAAATTTTCGCGCTGGGCCTTCGGCAACAGTTCACAGCTAGCCAATACCTGACGTGGCGTAGTGAGATATTCCTCAATGCCCATTGTCGGGCGCTTCACAAACAGGCTTTCACTGCCTACCTGATGAATACGCCCCAGGAAACGCCCCACCCACTCCAGTTGATCGAGATTATCGATCTCATACTGCCGCCCGCCAACGCTGGGAAAAACAGTAAAAAAGAAACCGCTGTGTGTATGCAGCGTTTGGCCCTGCAGGGCCAGTGGCGCAACTGCCGGGATCTCTGCCAGGGCAAGATCATGAGAGAACTGATGTTCTTCACCAATTTGCTCTGCACTCCAGCGTTCAGGCCGATAAAACTTCACCACGTAACGCTTACGATCTTCGTCCATAAACTGATAGACGCGGTTCTCATAGCTGTTAAGCGCTGTCAGCCCGGAATCTACACGCAGACCAACCCCCTCCAACGCGTCCATAATCAGGTCGGGCGACAGGGTCTGAAAATTAAAAGCTGAGTTGTTCATAACAACATTCGGTTTCGTTTGGTGACATCACTGTGCCGGGAATGAGAAATAGTAGCATTAATGGCAGGTTTCACGAGTAACTGGTTCACCTTACCGCACGAATGCTATTCCTTGATCACCCCACGGGCACGAAGCAATGCCGTTTTGAAGTCTTCTTCGTAATCCTTTTTCAGGCCAGGGATCTGTTCGGTGCCGGCGCTACCACGCATTTTCAGATGGTAGATCAGGATATCATCGCTCAGGTCGGCCAGATTGCCCTGAAAACCGGCTTCCTGTGCCAGCTTTTGCAAAAACGGGATCAGGTTAAGATCTGGATCTTCCTGCCAGGCCGGCTGTAGCAGCTCAATCAGCTCGTTTACGCGGTGCGTTTTCATCGCAATATCATCCAATAGAATCAATAAACACACAAAGTAACAGGCTTAACAACGCAGTGAAAGAAGCAGCTTGTCAATAAAGGTAAATCCTGATGTCGCACCCTCTTTAGCGCTACAATCAGGGCGTTAGCCATAAATTCGGGATGATAGATATGCATGAGGAGATTACCGGCATTATTTTAGCCGGTGGGCGCGCCACACGTATGGGCGGGGAAGATAAAGGCCTGATTCAGATTGCCGGCATACCTCTGTATCAGTACGTACTTTCTCGGTTACGCCCGCAGGTAAGCCTGATGGCCATCAGTGCCAATCGCAATCAGGCGCTCTATGGCGAAAGCGGTCTGCCAATCGTCAGCGATCTGACGCCAGACTTTTCTGGCCCGCTAGCAGGTATGCTGGCCGGATTGAAACACGCGGCCACCGAATGGGTCGTTTTTGTCCCCTGCGACGTCCCCGATTTTCCTGCTACGCTGGTTGATCAACTCTGGCAACAGAAAGGCAGCTCTCTGGCCGCCTATGCCAGCGATGGAGAGCGGGCGCACCCTACACTGGCACTGTTGCATACCAGCCTGGCACCTCAGTTAAAAGAGTATCTGGCCCGTGGGGAACGCAAGTTGATGTTGTTCCTGGATGCGGCAGGTGCGCGACAAATAGCGTTCAGTGGCCAACAAGCAGCATTCCATAATCTTAATACCCGGGAAGACTGCCTGCGCTGGCAGCAGGAAAAAGGACTCACCAATGAATAAGGCTCTTCCCCCCTTGCTGGCGATTGCCGCCTATAGCGGAACGGGTAAAACCACGCTACTTAAGCAATTAATTCCTTTATTAAAGCAGCGGAAAATCCGCGTAGGACTGATCAAGCATACGCATCATGATATGGACGTGGATACACCAGGCAAAGACAGTTATGAGCTGCGCAAAGCGGGCGCCGATCAAACCTTGGTCGCCAGCGATCGTCGCTGGGCCTTAATGACTGAAACGCCGGAACAGCAACCTTTGGATCTTCAGTATCTGGCCAGTCGTTTTGATCGTAGCAAGGTGGATATGATTTTAGTCGAGGGGTTTAAACATGAGCCCATCAGTAAAATCATTCTCTATCGTGAAGAGATAGGCAGGCCGCTTGAAGATATGTTGGATGAGTTCGTTATCGCCGTTGCCAGCGATAAATCGATAGCGGTCAAGACAAGATCCCTGGATCTCAACCAACCGGAGAGCATTGCCGATTTCATCACCGAATGGCTGAAAGGCGCAGCGTAGCTGCGTCTGTTTTTGTCTTTTGCACACAGCCAAGAGGCCATCCTTGCGGATGGCCTCTTGGCTTAATTGATGCCTGGCAGTGTCCTACTCTCGCATGGGGAGACCCCACACTACCATCGGCGCTACGGCGTTTCACTTCTGAGTTCGGCATGGGATCAGGTGGGACCACCGCGCTATTGCCGCCAGGCAAATTCTGTTTCATTCCAGCCGTCATTTGCATGACCACCAGAACCAATCTCGGAACATCGCTGAAAATCTCTCAAATCAAAACACTTTTGGTGTTGTAAGGTTAAGTCTCACGGATCATTAGTACTGGTTAGCTCAATGCATCGCTGCACTTACACACCCAGCCTATCAACGTCTTAGTCTTAAACGTTCCTTCAGGGGAATCAAGTTCCCAGGGAAGACTCATCTCGAGGCAAGTTTCGCGCTTAGATGCTTTCAGCGCTTATCTTTTCCGCACTTAGCTACCGGGCAATGCCATTGGCATGACAACCCGAACACCAGTGGTGCGTTCACTCCGGTCCTCTCGTACTAGGAGCAACCCCTCTCAATCTTCCAACGCCCACGGCAGATAGGGACCGAACTGTCTCACGACGTTCTAAACCCAGCTCGCGTACCACTTTAAATGGCGAACAGCCATACCCTTGGGACCTACTTCAGCCCCAGGATGTGATGAGCCGACATCGAGGTGCCAAACACCGCCGTCGATATGAACTCTTGGGCGGTATCAGCCTGTTATCCCCGGAGTACCTTTTATCCGTTGAGCGATGGCCCTTCCATTCAGAACCACCGGATCACTAAGACCTACTTTCGTACCTGCTCGAGCCGTCACTCTCGCAGTCAAGCTAGCTTATGCCTTTGCACTAACCTCACGATGTCCGACCGTGATTAGCTAACCTTCGTGCTCCTCCGTTACTCTTTGGGAGGAGACCGCCCCAGTCAAACTACCCACCAGACACTGTCCTCACCCCGGATTACGGGGCCGAGTTAGAACATCAAACATTAAAGGGTGGTATTTCAAGGTTGGCTCCACGCAGACTGGCGTCCACGCTTCAAAGCCTCCCACCTATCCTACACATCAAGGCTCAATGTTCAGTGTCAAGCTATAGTAAAGGTTCACGGGGTCTTTCCGTCTTGCCGCGGGTACACTGCATCTTCACAGCGAGTTCAATTTCACTGAGTCTCGGGTGGAGACAGCCTGGCCATCATTACGCCATTCGTGCAGGTCGGAACTTACCCGACAAGGAATTTCGCTACCTTAGGACCGTTATAGTTACGGCCGCCGTTTACTGGGGCTTCGATCAAGAGCTTCGCCTTGCGGCTGACCCCATCAATTAACCTTCCAGCACCGGGCAGGCGTCACACCGTATACGTCCACTTTCGTGTTTGCACAGTGCTGTGTTTTTATTAAACAGTTGCAGCCAGCTGGTATCTGCGACTGGCTTCGGCTCCGAGAGCAAGTCTCTTCACCTACGCGCCAGCGTGCCTTCTCCCGAAGTTACGGCACCATTTTGCCTAGTTCCTTCACCCGAGTTCTCTCAAGCGCCTTGGTATTCTCTACCTGACCACCTGTGTCGGTTTGGGGTACGATTCTGTGTTACCTGATGCTTAGAGGCTTTTCCTGGAAGCTTGGCATCAACTACTTCTGCACCGTAGTGCATCGTCATCACGCCTCAGGGTTGAATAAGCAACCGGATTTACCAGGTCACTCCCCCTACACGCTTAAACCGGGACAACCGTCGCCCGGCTAGCCTAGCCTTCTCCGTCCCCCCTTCGCAGTAACACCGAGTACAGGAATATTAACCTGTTTCCCATCGACTACGCCTTTCGGCCTCGCCTTAGGGGTCGACTCACCCTGCCCCGATTAACGTTGGACAGGAACCCTTGGTCTTCCGGCGAGCGGGTTTTTCACCCGCTTTATCGTTACTTATGTCAGCATTCGCACTTCTGATACCTCCAGCAACCCTCACAGGCCACCTTCAACGGCTTACAGAACGCTCCCCTACCCAACAACGCCTAAGCGTCGCTGCCGCAGCTTCGGTGCATGGTTTAGCCCCGTTACATCTTCCGCGCAGGCCGACTCGACCAGTGAGCTATTACGCTTTCTTTAAATGATGGCTGCTTCTAAGCCAACATCCTGGCTGTCTATGCCTTCCCACATCGTTTCCCACTTAACCATGACTTTGGGACCTTAGCTGGCGGTCTGGGTTGTTTCCCTCTTCACGACGGACGTTAGCACCCGCCGTGTGTCTCCCGTGATAACATTCTTCGGTATTCGGAGTTTGCATCGGTTTGGTAAGCCGGGATGGCCCCCTAGCCGAAACAGTGCTCTACCCCCGAAGATGAGTTCACGAGGCGCTACCTAAATAGCTTTCGGGGAGAACCAGCTATCTCCCGGTTTGATTGGCCTTTCACCCCCAGCCACAAGTCATCCGCTAATTTTTCAACATTAGTCGGTTCGGTCCTCCAGTTAGTGTTACCCAACCTTCAACCTGCCCATGGCTAGATCACCGGGTTTCGGGTCTATACCTTGCAACTATTCGCCCAGTTAAGACTCGGTTTCCCTACGGCTCCCCTATACGGTTAACCTTGCTACAAAATATAAGTCGCTGACCCATTATACAAAAGGTACGCAGTCACCCAACTAGTAGGCTCCCACTGCTTGTACGTACACGGTTTCAGGTTCTATTTCACTCCCCTCGCCGGGGTTCTTTTCGCCTTTCCCTCACGGTACTGGTTCACTATCGGTCAGTCAGGAGTATTTAGCCTTGGAGGATGGTCCCCCCATATTCAGACAGGATGTCACGTGTCCCGCCCTACTCATCGAACTCACAATTAATGCATTTTAGTGTACGGGACTATCACCCTTTACTGTGCGACTTTCCAGACGCTTCCACTAACACAAGAACTGATTCAGGTTCTGGGCTCCTCCCCGTTCGCTCGCCGCTACTGGGGGAATCTCGGTTGATTTCTTTTCCTCGGGGTACTTAGATGTTTCAGTTCCCCCGGTTCGCCTCATACGACTATGTATTCATCGTATGATAGTGCAACGAATTGCACTGGGTTTCCCCATTCGGGTATCGCCGGTTATAACGGTTTATATCACCTTACCGACGCTTATCGCAGATTAACACGCCCTTCATCGCCTCTGACTGCCTAGGCATCCACCGTGTACGCTTAGTCACTTAACCTCACAACCCAAAAGTGTTTCCACCTTCGTGCTGCTACATTTGAGAGACTCTATGACAGGGTAATCCTTACTCCAGTACTTCTACGGAGGAGTAAGTTTCAGCTGTCATGTTTCAATTTTCAGCTTGTTCCAGATTGTTAAAGAGCAATATCTTAAACACGACTCGTTAAAGTCATCTTTAAGATGTTTTCGGCGCAGCAAGCACCGGTGATAATGTCTTTCACTCATTATCGGAATGGCGTCCCCAAGGGGATTCGAACCCCTGTTACAGCCGTGAAAGGGCAGTGTCCTAGGCCTCTAGACGATGGGGGACACGAAATTCCGATTAGACTCACGTCTTAATCGGTTCGTATCAGCATGAGTCAGAGACTCATTACATCAACAGGTAGCGCTTTTGCTCATTACTTTTCTATCAGACAATCTGTGTGAGCACTTCACGCAATCAATATCATTAGGTAAGGAGGTGATCCAACCGCAGGTTCCCCTACGGTTACCTTGTTACGACTTCACCCCAGTCATGAATCACAAAGTGGTAAGCGCCCTCCCGAAGGTTAAGCTACCTACTTCTTTTGCAACCCACTCCCATGGTGTGACGGGCGGTGTGTACAAGGCCCGGGAACGTATTCACCGTAGCATTCTGATCTACGATTACTAGCGATTCCGACTTCACGGAGTCGAGTTGCAGACTCCGATCCGGACTACGACGTACTTTATGAGGTCCGCTGGCTCTCGCGAGTTCGCTTCTCTTTGTATACGCCATTGTAGCACGTGTGTAGCCCTACTCGTAAGGGCCATGATGACTTGACGTCATCCCCACCTTCCTCCGGTTTATCACCGGCAGTCTCCTTTGAGTTCCCACCATTACGTGCTGGCAACAAAGGATAAGGGTTGCGCTCGTTGCGGGACTTAACCCAACATTTCACAACACGAGCTGACGACAGCCATGCAGCACCTGTCTCAGAGTTCCCGAAGGCACTAAGCTATCTCTAGCGAATTCTCTGGATGTCAAGAGTAGGTAAGGTTCTTCGCGTTGCATCGAATTAAACCACATGCTCCACCGCTTGTGCGGGCCCCCGTCAATTCATTTGAGTTTTAACCTTGCGGCCGTACTCCCCAGGCGGTCGACTTAACGCGTTAGCTCCGGAAGCCACGCCTCAAGGGCACAACCTCCAAGTCGACATCGTTTACAGCGTGGACTACCAGGGTATCTAATCCTGTTTGCTCCCCACGCTTTCGCACCTGAGCGTCAGTCTTTGTCCAGGGGGCCGCCTTCGCCACCGGTATTCCTCCAGATCTCTACGCATTTCACCGCTACACCTGGAATTCTACCCCCCTCTACAAGACTCTAGCTTGCCAGTTTCAAATGCAGTTCCCACGTTAAGCGCGGGGATTTCACATCTGACTTAACAAACCGCCTGCGTGCGCTTTACGCCCAGTAATTCCGATTAACGCTTGCACCCTCCGTATTACCGCGGCTGCTGGCACGGAGTTAGCCGGTGCTTCTTCTGCGAGTAACGTCAATGCAATGTGCTATTAACACACTGCCCTTCCTCCTCGCTGAAAGTGCTTTACAACCCGAAGGCCTTCTTCACACACGCGGCATGGCTGCATCAGGCTTGCGCCCATTGTGCAATATTCCCCACTGCTGCCTCCCGTAGGAGTCTGGACCGTGTCTCAGTTCCAGTGTGGCTGGTCATCCTCTCAGACCAGCTAGGGATCGTCGCCTAGGTGAGCCATTACCCCACCTACTAGCTAATCCCATCTGGGCACATCTGATGGCGTGAGGCCCGAAGGTCCCCCACTTTGGTCCGAAGACGTTATGCGGTATTAGCTACCGTTTCCAGTAGTTATCCCCCTCCATCAGGCAGTTTCCCAGACATTACTCACCCGTCCGCCGCTCGTCACCCAGAGAGCAAGCTCTCTTGTGCTACCGCTCGACTTGCATGTGTTAGGCCTGCCGCCAGCGTTCAATCTGAGCCATGATCAAACTCTTCAATTAAAAGCTTGATTTGCTTCAACTCGTGAAGCGATGCTCGAAAATAACTTTCGTAATAGTCATTCAGTTGGACAAGCCAACGAAACAACTTATTGCTTGGTCACTCTTCAAGACTTGATATTTTTTCGAACCCGAAGGTTCTGGATATCGTCTTGTGGAGTGCCCACACAGATTGTCTGATAAATTGTTAAAGAGCAGTGAGTTAGCCGCCGCAGCTTGCTATCTCGAGGTGGCGTATATTACGCTTTTCACCCGAAGAGTCAAGCGTTTATTTCGCTTTTCTCTTTCCGACTGGGCGACTTGGTTCTCGTTAGAGGAGTCGTTGTTCCCGGTCAGTGGAGGCGCATTATAGGGAGTTCTCAGAAGGCCGCAACCCCTAAATGCAAAAAACTTTTCAAGCGCGGATTATTTCAACAAAGCGCTGCACAAGTCAGCGTTTTCGTCACTTTTTCCGGTAAACAGCCACAAAAGCTGGCGATCCGTAGAGTAAAATAAGAGTAACAATGTCAGTTAAGGACTCGCAGCCATGCAATTTAATGCTCAACAACAGGCCGCCCAACGCAATCTTTCTTATCTACTTGCAGAAAAACTCGGCCAACAAATTCTGGCAGGCGATTATCAGGCCGGCAGCATCCTGCCCGGAGAGATGGAACTGGGCGAACAATTCGGCGTTAGCCGCACGGCGGTACGCGAAGCGGTGAAGATGCTGGCAGCCAAAGGCATGTTATTGCCCCGACCACGCATTGGGACCCGGGTGATGCCGCAAAGCCAGTGGAACTTTCTCGATCAGGATTTGCTGACCTGGTGGATGACCAAGGAAAACTTCGATCAGGTCATGCAGCACTTCCTTATATTGCGCACCTCTCTGGAACCTCAGGCCTGCTCGCTGGCGGCGGCCAATGCCAGCCATCAGCAAACCGCACGACTGGCTGAACTGATGGCGGAAATGCGCGCCCTTCATATCCAGTTCGACCGAGAGCACTGGATCCAGGTGGATACCCAATTCCACCAGCTCATCTATGAAGCCAGCGGCAACCCATTTCTGACCTCATTTGCCAATCTGTTCAGTTCGGTATATCAAAGTTACTTCCGCGCCATCACCGGCAACGAAGTGATTAAGCTCCAGCACCACCAGGCCATCGTCGATGCGATACTCGCCGGTGACAGCGCGGAGGCATTAACCGCCTGCCAGGTTTTGCTTAGAGAGAAAGACTAACGCCCCCTACTTATATATAGAAGAAGATGAAAGGGACGAAGACGACAGTTAACCGGGACTCACAATGACCAAATCCGCGCGCAGTATGGCAGGACTACCCTGGATCGCCGCCATGGCGTTCTTTATGCAAGCACTGGATGCCACCATCCTCAATACGGCGTTGCCGGCGATAGCTCAAAGTCTTGAGCGCTCGCCGTTGGCGATGCAGTCGGCGGTTATCAGCTATACCCTGACGGTAGCGATGCTGATCCCGGTCAGCGGCTGGCTGGCGGATCGCTTCGGTACCCGCCGGGTGTTTATCATCGCCGTTTCTCTGTTTACTCTCGGTTCGCTGCTGTGTGCGCTTTCTCCGACGTTAAGCCTGTTGGTAACTTCACGAGTCATTCAGGGTGTCGGCGGTGCGATGATGATGCCGGTGGCGCGCCTGGCTCTGCTGCGCGCCTACCCACGCAGCGAACTGTTACCGGTGCTGAACTTCGTGACCATGCCGGGGCTGGTTGGGCCGATTATGGGGCCGATGCTGGGCGGTTGGCTGGTGACCTACGCCACCTGGCACTGGATTTTCCTTATCAATATCCCGATTGGCCTGCTCGGCATCTTCTATGCGCGTAAATATATGCCGGACTTTACCACCCCCAAGCGCCGCTTCGACTTCATTGGCTTTATGCTGTTTGGCCTGAGCCTGGTGTTGGTTTCTACCGGGCTGGAACTGTTTGGTGAGCAGGTGCTGGCCAGCTATATCTCATTGGGCATTCTGCTCAGCGGCGTGGTGATGCTGTTCGGCTATATCGCCCATGCCCGCAGGCATCCTCAACCGCTGATTGGCCTGGACCTGTTCCAAACCCGAACCTTCTCGGTGGGGATTGCCGGTAACGTCGCCTCACGGCTGGGCACCGGCTGTGTACCCTTCCTGATGCCACTGATGTTGCAGGTGGGTTTCGGTTACTCGGCGATTATTGCCGGTTGCATGATGGCACCGACCGCGGTCGGATCATTGATGGCGAAATCCACCGTCACTCAGGTGCTGCGCTGGTTCGGTTATCGTAAAACGCTGGTCGGCATCACCGTCATTATTGGCGTGCTGATTGCTCAGTTCGCGCTGCAAAGCCCAGGAATGCCGCTGTGGTTGATGATCCTGCCGTTGTTCGTGCTGGGGATGGCGATGTCTACGCAATTCACCGCCATGAATACCATCAGCCTGGCAGATTTGAATGACGCCAACGCCAGCTCCGGCAATAGCGTGCTGGCAGTAACTCAACAGCTTTCCATCAGCTTCGGGGTGGCGATCAGCGCGGCGGTACTGCGTTTCTATCAAACCATGTCGCTGGGGACCATGGTCGATCACTTCCACTACACCTTTATTACCATGGGGATTGTCACCGTGGCCTCGGCGTTTGTGTTTATGTTACTGAGAAGAAAGGACGGCCGTAACCTGATCAGCGGCCAGGACCCGAAGAAACCGGTTAAAACCGCGGGTTAACGGTAACCGACCGAAGCACGCTCCACCAGCTCAGGGGTCAACACCAGAACCTGGGCTTCGCGGTCCGGGTTCTGCAGGCGGTTAATCAGCGTATCAATCGCCAACTCCCCCAGTGAATCTTTCGGTTGGTGAATAGTACTTAACGGTGGGGCCAGATATTTGGCCAGCTCTATATCATCGTAGCCCATCACCGCCATGTCTTGCGGCACCGACAATCCGGCCTGATACAGCGCCTGATAGGCACCTACGGCTACCGCATCGTTACCGGCGAATACCGCATGCGGGGGTTCAGCCAGCGCCAGCAGTTGCTTCATGGCATCCACGCCGCCTTCAAATTCAAAATCGCAGTGCACTTCGTACCCCGGCAAGACTGCCAATCCGGCGCGCTGCATGGCGCGACGGTAGCCTTCCAGCCTATGACGTGCGGTAGTTTTATCCTGTGGGCCGGCGATGCAGGCAATCTTGCGATACCCACGGGCGATCAGGTGATCGGTCGCCATCTCACCGCCCAGCAGCGAGTTGTCCTGAATGATATCGTTGGCCCCTTCGAACGGCGCCCAATCCATCATGACGATCGGCAACGAAGGATAGCGGCTCAGCGCGTCCTGCGATGGCCGATGATTTTCGGTGCACATTAATAGCAAGCCATCGACGCGTTTTTGCAACAGCGTCTCCATGTTGCGATTCATGCGTGCGGCATCTTCTTCGGTATTGCACAGGATCAGACTGTAGCCACGCTCATAGCAACTGCGCTCAACGCCGCGCACGACTTCGGCATAAAACGGGTTATTGCTGGAGGTAACCAGCATGCCGATGGTACGCGTCTGGTTCAGTTTGAGGCTGCGCGCCAGTGCAGAAGGCGCATAGTTCAGTTGTTCAACGGCCGCCATGACTTTGGCCCGCACGCTGTCGCTGACAAAGCGATTGTCATTAATGACGTGCGAGACCGTCGAGGTTGAAACGCCCGCCAGGCGGGCGACGTCTTTCATGGTGGCCAAGGGGATTACTCCTGCTGCTGCAAGAAGATGTCGATCTCTTCGCGCCAGGGTACGGAAGGCTGAGCACCTGGACGGGTCACCGCAATGGCCGCCGCCGCATGGGCAAAGCGTACCGCATCCGCCATGGTTTTGCCTTCCAGCAGCGCCGTGACCAGCGCCCCGTTGAAGGTATCACCGGCAGCAATGGTGTCTACGGCTTTAACCCTGAAGCCGGGCACCAGCTTACCCTTGCCGTTTTCACTCAGCCAAACGCCACGGCTGCCGAGGGTGATGATCACAGTGGCAATGCCTTTATCATGCAAAACCTGTGCGGCACGCGCGGCATCATCATCATTATTGACCGCAATACCGGTCAGGCGCTGGGCTTCGGTTTCGTTTGGCGTAATCATATCAATCATTGCCAATAATTCGTCCGGCAGTTCACGTGCCGGCGCAGGATTGAGGATCACCTGAGTCTGATGCTGTTTCGCCAGGCCGGCGGCGGCGATAACCGTCTCCAGCGGCGACTCGAGCTGCATCAACAACGCGTCGGCATCGATCACTTTTTGCTGATAGCGAGCCAGATAGTCAGGAGTCACTGCCGCATTGGCGCCGGCATCAATGCCGATCACGTTCTCGCCTTCAGCATTAACAAAAATCAGCGCTACGCCGGTCGTGTTTTCGGCAATCGCCTCTATCGGTTGGGTATCAATGCGATCGGTAGCCAGTTGCTGACGAATGCGTTCGCCGATGTCATCAGCGCCCACGCAGGCGATAAAAGCGATATCCGCGCCGCTGCGCCCTGCCGCCACCGCCTGGTTGGCGCCTTTGCCGCCAAACGCCACTTTATACTGCTTCCCGATCACCGTTTCACCCGGACGGGGAAACTGCTCAATATTAAGGATATGGTCGGCATTGATACTGCCCAAAACCACCAGCTTACCTGTTGCCATCGCATTGATTCCTGAATTGTGCGCCATCATAAACGCCCCGTTTTGATGGCGCTGGTGCTACAGAGTGTTATTTAGTGACCAGTTTCAGATCAACCGGGATAGTGGCCGGCACTTTTTCGCCTTTCAACACTTTATCCGCCGTTTCTACGCCGATTACGCCGATCTGATCCGGGCGCTGCGCCACGGTCGCCGCCAGTTTGCCGCCTTCAACCGCTTTCACGCCGTCAGCGGTGCCGTCGAAGCCTACCACGACCACGTCGGTTTTACCGGCGGTTTGCAACGCACGCAGTGCACCCAGCGCCATTTCATCATTCTGGGCAAATACCGCCTGTACGTCCGGGTGAGCGGTCAGCAGGTTCTGCATCACGTTCAGGCCCTTGGTACGGTCGAAGTCTGCCGGCTGGCTGGCCAGCAGTTTGAATTTGTTCTGATCCAGCGACTGTTTAAAGCCTTCGCCACGTTCACGGGCGGCGGAGGTACCGGCGATCCCTTCCAGCTGGATCACTTTAGCGTCCGTACCCACTTTTTTAGCGATAAAGTCACCGGCCATTTTACCGCCGACGCGGTTATCAGAAGCGATATGGCTGACCACTTCACCTTTGCTCGCCACACGGTCCAGGGTAATGACCGGGATCTTGGCCTGGTTGGCCATCTTGATGGCGTTGCCGACCGCATCGGAGTCGGTTGGGTTAATCAGCAGCAACTTGGGTGCCTGCACCATCAGATCCTGTACGTTCGCCAGTTCTTTCGCCGGGTTATTTTGCGAGTCCAGCACCACCAGGTTGTAACCCAGCTTATTGGCTTCCTGCTGTGCGCCCTCTTTCATTGACACAAAGAACGGGTTATTCAGGGTAGAAACCACCAGCGCGATGGTGTCTTTAGCCAGCGCGTTAGCACTAAGGGAGGCGCTCAGCGCGAAGGCTGAAGCCAGAATTGCCAGTTTTTTCATTTTCATCATCGTGATTCCTGTAGGGGGAGGTTATTTGTTGCTTTTGTTCTCTACCAGAACCGCCAGCAGTATCACCACTGCCTTCACGATCATTTGGTAGTAGGAAGAAACACCCAGTAAATTCAGACCGTTGTTCAGGAAGCCAAGGATCAGTGCCCCGATCAACGTACCAACAATACGGCCCTTGCCACCGGCCAGGCTGGTACCACCCAGCACCACCGCGGCAATGGCGTCCAACTCATAGCCGGTACCGGCGGTTGGCTGCGCGGAAGACAGGCGTGCCACTTCGATCACCCCCGCCAACGCCGCCAGCAGTCCACAAAGCGAATAAACGATAATCTTCACTTTATCGACGCTGATGCCGGACAGGCGGGTCGCCGCTTCGTTACCGCCCAGAGCATAAATATAACGGCCCAGACGAGTATGGTGCAGCATGTACCAGGCGGCGATAAACACGATCGCCATAATCCAGATTGGCGTGGGAACGCCCAGCGGACGGCCGATGCCGAACCAGCCGAAGGTATCGGCCACGTCGGTAAAGCCGGTATTCACCGGGCTGCCGTTGGTGTACACCATGGTGACGCCGCGCAACAACAGCATCATCACCAGAGTGGCAATAAACGCCTGCACCTTGCCTTTGGCCACGATCACCCCGGTACAGGCGCCGACTGCCGCCCCCAATGCCAGCGCTGCCGCCACGGCCACCACCGCGTTAACTTCAAAACCGACGATCGACGCCGCCACCGCACCGGTCAGCGCCAGCAGCGATCCCACCGACAGATCGATGCCGGAAGTGAGGATCACCAAGGTCATCCCCACCGCCATAATGGCGTTCACCGAGGTTTGCTGCAGAATATTGAACAGGTTGTTTACGGTGAAGAAATTCGGGCTCATTGAAGAGACCACGGCGATCAGCACCAGCAGAGCAATCAGTGATTTTTGCTCTAACAGCCACTCTTTACTGAACCAGCGTTTTGCCGCACTCTGGGAACTCATATCTGATTACTCCTGCTTTACGCCGTATTGCTTGCCAACGGCCGCAGCCATCAACGCTTCCTGGGTGGCCTGTTCAATCGGGAATTCACCGCTGAGATGTCCTTCGTGCATCACCAGGATGCGGTCGCTCATGCCCAGCACCTCCGGCATTTCCGAAGACACCAGAATGATGCTCAACCCTTCCTGCTTGAACTGGTTGATTAACTGATAGATTTCTTTTTTTGCACCGACGTCGACACCGCGCGTCGGCTCGTCGAGGATCAGCACCTTTGGCCGCGTCATCAGGCCACGGGCGATCGCCACTTTCTGTTGGTTGCCGCCGGAGAGCAGGCCAATCGGCTGTTCCATCGACGGCGTCTTGATATTGAACAAACGGATGAAGTCACCCACGGCCTGTTGCTCTTCTGCCTGTTTCAGGCTGCCGCCGGCACGGCTGAAATAACGCAGTGCGGTCAGCGACATGTTTTCCTTCACCGACATCCCCAGCACCAGACCATCTCGCTTGCGATCCTCTGAGATATACACAATGCCGTTCGCCAGACCGTCCTGCGGAGAATGGGTCACCACCGGGCGGCCGTCGAGGCTGACGGTACCGGATTTGCGCGGTGCGGCACCGTAGAGAATTTTCATCAGCTCGGTACGCCCGGCGCCCATCAGCCCGGCCACACCTAGTATTTCGCCCCGGTACAGGGTAAAGCTGACGTCATCCACACCCGGACCGGAAACCTGGCTGACCTCCAGCCGTTTTTCGCCGCGCGGCAGATTCAGGCGTGGGTACTGTTCTTCCAGCTTGCGGCCGACCATCATTTCTATCAGCGAATCTTCCTGCAGCTCGCTGACCGGACGCTCGGCAATAAACTGCCCGTCACGAAACACCGTGACGTCGTCGCAAATTTCAAAAATCTCTTTCAGCCGGTGCGAAATATAAACGATGCCGCGCCCTTCGGCCTTCAGCTCGTTGATCACTTTAAATAAAGAGGCGGTTTCAGTGTCGGTTAGCGCATCCGTCGGTTCATCCATAATGATTACTTTGGATTCGAAGCTCAGCACCTTGGCGATTTCCACCATCTGCTGATCGCCGATCGACAACTCGCCCACCAGCCGGTGGCTGCTGTAACTCAGGTTTAACCGCGCCAACAGCTTGTCGGCTTCGGCATACATGCGCTTCCAGTCGATGCGGCCAATACGGTTCACAAATTCGCGCCCGAGGAAGATGTTTTCCGCGATCGTCAACTGCGGGATCAGGTTCAGTTCCTGATGGATAATGCCAATCCCCGCTTCTTGCGAATCCTTTGGCCCAGTGAATGCCACCTCTTTACCGAGAAAATACTGACTGCCGGCGTCTTTGTTATAAATACCGGTCAGCACTTTCATCATGGTGGATTTCCCGGCACCGTTTTCCCCCACCAGCGCCATCACCTTGCCGGGATAAACGCTGAGTGCGGCGCCGGAAAGCGCCTTCACGCCGGGAAAGGCTTTATCGATCCCTTTCAGTTGCAGTAAAGGTTGCATAAATGCCTCAGAAAGTTACGCCGGCGCAGAGGATGACATTCGCATACGGCGAACATTCCCCGCTGCGGATCACTGCCCGGCTATGTTCAGTTTGCGCTTTGAACGCACTGTGGCTGATATAGCTCACGCTGATGGTATTGCCCTGGTGTTGGCCAAGTTCGGTCAGTTGAGCCAACAACGCACGATGGAGCTGCGGATTTTGTTTAACTATCTCTTCCGCCAGAATGGCGCTCTCTACCTGCATTTCCTGCGTCACTACCCCGAGCACCTGCAAAAACGTCGGTACACCCTGGGTCAGCGCCAGATCGATACGCTGCGTTGCCGCCGGAATAGGCAACCCCGCATCACAGATGACGATCTGGTCGGTATGGCCGAGGCGGGAAACCACGGCAGAAACATCAGCATTCAGCAGCACGCCTTTTTTCATTTTTTCTTCTCACTCCACCAGCGAAACGTTTCGCTTGTGTCTGGAGTTTAAAAAAACGCCAACAGAAGGCAACCGGGACAGTGCAGAAATGTGATCGCTATCGAAACGTTTCGCTGGTGTTACCGAGAACATAGTTACCGAGAACATAAACAGAAAGGGCCCAGCGGTTGCTGAGCCCTTGAGGGGGAAGTTAAATCTCGACCTGGGTTCCCAGCTCGATCACCCTATTGGGTGGGATCTCAAACTGGTCCGGCGCACGCAGCGCGTTTCGGCTCAGTGCGATAAACAGCTTGCCGCGCAGGAACAGGTACCACGGCCGCTTGGTCAGGATTAACGACTCATGCGACATAAAGAACGAGGTTTCCGTCATCCGACACGGCAGCCCTTCCAACCCACAGCGGTGGAACACTTCCTCCACGTTCGGCGTTTCACGCCAGCCGTAGCTGGCCACCACCCGCCAGAAGGTTGGCGAAAGTTGTTCGATAGTTACCCGCCGCACGTTGTGGACGTAAGGAGCATCTTCAGTGCGTAGCGTCAACAGCACCACTCGCTCATGCAGCACCTTATTGTGTTTAAGGTTATGCAGCAGCGCAAAAGGGATCACGTTGATGGCGCGCGACATAAAGACCGCAGTTCCGGGCACCCGTACCGGCGGTGATTTTTCCAGCGAGGCGATCATTGCCTCGAGGGAGTTGCCATGTTCGTGCATGCGGCGCAACAGGCGGAAACGCTCGCTTTTCCAGGTGGTCATGATGATGAACATCACCAGTGCCAGCAGCAACGGCAGCCAACCGCCAGAGAACAGCTTCAGGGCGTTGGCGGAGAACATCGGCACATCGATAATCAGCAAGATAACCAGAATGCCAACGGCGAAGAAGCGGTTCCAGTGCCAATTTTTGATCGCCACCGAGGTCACCAGAATACTGGTCAATACCATGGTGCCGGTCACCGCAATACCGTATGCCGCCGCCAGATTGCTGGAATGTTCGAAACCAATAATCACCAGCACGACTGCGATATACAGCGTCCAGTTGATCACCGGGATGTAGATTTGACCGGATTCCATCTCCGAAGTATGGATGATGCGCATCGGCGACAGATATCCCAGACGCACCGCCTGGCGGGTCAGCGAGAACACGCCGGAAATCACCGCCTGTGAGGCGATAACCGTAGCCAGCGTCGCCAGAATCAACAGCGGGATCAGCGCCCAGTCCGGTGCCAGCAGGAAGAACGGGTTTTTAATTGCCTCAGGATTTTTCAGCAGCAAGGCACCCTGGCCGAAATAATTCAGCACCAGCGAAGGCAGCACCACGGTGAACCAGGCCAGACGAATAGGGAATTTGCCAAAGTGACCCATGTCGGCGTACAGCGCCTCAACGCCGGTGATCGACAGCACGACCGCACCCAGCGCAAAGAACGAAACCTTCTTATATTCGATAAAGAAGTTCAGCGCCCATTTCGGGTTCAGCGCCTGCAGCACCTCCGGGTTGGCCATGATGCTACGAGCCCCCAGCACCGCCAGAACGATAAACCACAGCAGCATGACCGGCGCAAACAGCTTGCCGACGCTGCCGGTGCCGTGCTTTTGGATGGCGAACAGCAGGGTCAATACCAGAATCGACAGCGGGACTATATAGCCATCCAGCGACGGCGCGGCAATTTCCAAACCTTCTATCGCCGACATCACCGATATCGCCGGGGTGATCACCACCTCGCCATAGAAGAAGCTGCCGCCAATCAGACCCAGGATCACCAATATGGACGTTGTCCGCGCCGAAGTATGGCGCCCGGCCAGCGACATCAGCGTCAGTATCCCCCCTTCACCGGCGTTATCCGCCCGCATGACGTAGGTGAGGTACTTGAGGGAAACAATGATGATTAACATCCAGAAGATCAGCGAAAGAAAACCGAAAACCACGTCTGGACGAACATCGAAGCCGTAATGGCCGGAGAAACACTCTCGGAGAGTATAGAGAGGGCTGGTGCCGATATCACCGTAAACCACCCCCAATTGCCGCCAGGGTTACCGCCGATAAGGACTGTTTATGCTCTGTGCTCATAATTCGTTTCTTTATTAGAACATCCGTTAGCGATGCATCCGCATCAGCCAGAGATACGGGCTCTAAGATCCGTTACGCCCACTAAAAGGCGCACAGTATGCACGATTTATACTGCTTGCCTATCCTTATATCAGAGCTTAAAAATAAACAAAATGTGAACCAGCCACCCTTTTGATAATAGAAAGATTTTACTAATCAACAAGCTATACCATTAAAAATAATGGTGGTTTATCATCGGATTATCCACCAAGATTGGCTAACCCTCGGACAACACGACAATAATATGGCGTCATCATCACTTCTTGCAGAACGGATTTCCCGCCTCAGCAGCGCGCTGGAGAGCGGTCTTTATGAACGGCAGGAAGCCATTCGCCTGTGTTTGCTGGCGGCGCTCAGCGGTGAAAGCGTGTTTCTGCTTGGCCCACCGGGCATCGCCAAAAGCCTGATTGCCCGTCGGCTAAAATTCGCCTTTCGCAGCGCGCGCTCGTTTGAATACCTGATGACGCGCTTCTCAACGCCGGAAGAAGTGTTCGGCCCATTGTCGATCCAGGCGTTAAAGGACGAAGGCCGCTACCAACGTCTGACCACCGGCTACCTGCCCGAAGCGGAAATCGTGTTTCTGGATGAGATCTGGAAGGCCGGCCCGGCGATCCTCAATACCCTGCTGACGGCGATTAACGAACGCCGCTTCCGTAACGGTAATAACGAAGAACCCATCCCACTGCGGCTGCTGGTCACCGCCTCCAACGAACTGCCGGAAGCCGACAACAGTCTGGAAGCCTTGTATGACCGCATGTTGATACGCCTGTGGTTGGATAAAGTGCAGGACAAACAGAATTTCCGCTCACTGCTGGTCAGCCGCCAGAACGAGAATGAAAACCCGGTGCCCGAAGCACTGAGCATCAGTGACGAGGAATATCACCAGTGGCAATCGCATATCGACAAAATCAAACTGCCTGAGAATTGCTTTGAACTGATATTCCAACTGCGCCAGCGGCTGGATGCACTGGAAAGTGCCCCTTACGTTTCCGATCGTCGCTGGAAAAAAGCGCTGCGGCTGTTGCAGGCCTGTGCTTTCTTCAGTGGTCGCAACACCGTGGCCCCAATCGATCTGCTGCTGCTGAAAGACTGCCTGTGGCACGACCTCAGCTCGCTGAAACTGCTGCAACAGCAAGTTGAGCAGTTGCTGAACGAGTCGGCCTATCAACAGCAAACCTTGCTGATCCAACTGCAACAGATCCATACCCTCTGGCTACAGCATCAGCAACAGCAGAGCGACAGCCAGGCTATTACATTGGTAAAAAAGGGCGGCATGTTCAGCAGAAAGCCCCAGTTTGCCCTGGCCACGCCACTCGGTACCGGCACCCTGACCCTGTTGCTGCAAAAACCGCTGCAGCTGCATGATATTCAGGTCAACCATCTGAGTATTGAAAACATCGCGCTGGAAAACTGGCTGCAAAAAGGCGGCGACGTGCGCGCCAAACTGAACGGCATTGGCTTTGCTCAGCAGATTGACCTGGAAGTGGACGAGCAACTGCATCTGACGGTACTGGACGTCAGCCGCCAGCCCTCTTTACTGGCCCAGCCCGGCAAGCAGACCAGCGGCACGCCGCAGGCAATGCTGGACGAAATGGATCAGCTTGCACAGCGCCTGGCAGAACAGCGTCGGTTATTCAGTCAGCATCAGCCCTGCCTGTTTACCCCTGCCGCCAGGCTGGCAAAAATTGAGGCCAGCCTGCTGCAGGTGGCGGAACAAATCAAACAGCAGCACCAGCAAATGCGCGGCCAGTAATTATGCTCAGCCTGGAAACACTCGATCTGCTGCTGGCGATCACCGAAGGTGAACTGATCGAGGAGATGATCATCGGCATGCTGGCGGCACCGCAGCTGTCGATTTTCTTCAAAAAGTTTCCGGCGATCCGCCGGGCGCTGGATCGCGACCTGCCACGCTGGAAGCTACAGCTGAAAGAACGCCTGCATGAAGCCATGGTGCCGCCCGCGCTGGCACAGGAATTCTATCGTTATCAACAGTGTCAGCTAGAGAACAACACCCAGTTCTTCCACAACCTTAACGACACCCTGGATCTGCTGCGCCAACTGGTTTCTCCCTTTTATGAGCAGGCGCGCTCACTGGTGGACGCCGCCGATCTGCCCAACCATCCACTGGATGACAGCTTCCAAACCCTGTTTCTGCAGCGCTGGCGCATCAGCCTGACGCTGCAGGCCACCATGATGCATCACCAATTGCTGGAACAGGAACGCGAACAGCTGATGGCGGAGCTGCAGGAACGTCTGGCGCTGAGTGGCGCCCTGGAGCCGCTGCTGTCGGAAAACGACACCGCTGCCGGGCGGCTTTGGGATATGAGTAAAGGCCATCTGCAACGGGGTGATTACCAACGGCTGGTGGAATACGGCAATTTCTTGCAGCAGCAACCGGAACTGAAAAAGCTGGCACAGCAGCTTGGGCGCAGCTATCAGGCCAAGGCGGTGCAACAGCAGGACGCGTTGCCGGAGCCTTTCCGCGTGATGGTGCAGGTGCCGGCCACGCTGCCGGAAGAGGTCAGCGGCATTCACCAGAGCGACGATATTCTGCGCCTGCTGCCGCCCGAGTTGGTCACGCTGGGCATTGAAGAGCTGGAGTTTGAGTTTTACCGCCGCCTGCTGGAAAAACGGCTATTGAGCTATCGTCTGCAGGGCGATGTCTGGCAGGAACAGATCCATATCCGTCAGGTCACTCACCAGCAGCAGGATCAACAACCTCGCGGGCCGTTTATTGTCTGCGTGGATACCTCAGGTTCGATGGGCGGTTTCAACGAGCAGTGCGCCAAGGCTTTCTGTCTGGCGCTGTTGCGCATTGCGCTGGCGGATAACCGCCGCTGCTACATCATGCTGTTCGCCAACCAGATAGTGCATTACGAACTGACCGCCGCCAGCGGTATTGAGCAGGCGGTTCGCTTTCTCGGTCAGCATTTTCGCGGCGGCACCGATCTGGCGGCCTGCCTGAATGCCACGGTGAGCAAAATGACGGAAAGCGGCTGGTTCGACGCCGACGCGGTGATCATTTCTGACTTTATTGCCCAGCGATTGCCGGAGGAGATAATAAAGAAGGTTAAACAACTGCAGCAAAACCACCAGCAGCGCTTTCACGCAGTGGCGATGTCCAACTACGGCAAGCCCGGTATCATGCGCATCTTCGATCATATCTGGCGCTTTGATACCGGGTTAAAAAGCCGCTTAATGCGCCGCTGGCGGCGCTGAGTATTACAGCAGCCCTTCTACCGCCTCACGTACCTGAGGTGACCACACGCCGCACTGTACCTGCCCGATGTGCGACAGTTGCAGCAATAGCATCACCAGGCGCGACTGACCGATACCGCCACCGATGGTTTGTGGCATCTCGCCACGCAGCAATGACTGATGCCATTCCAGCGCCAGGCGATCTTCATCACCGGTCTGTGCCAATTGGCGTTTCAGCGCGCTGGCGTCAACGCGGATCCCCATAGAAGAAAGTTCGAAGGCGTCCTTCAGCACCGGGTTCCATACCAGGATGTCACCGTTCAGGCCGGCCAGCCCTTCAGCTGCTGGGGTGGTCCAGTCATCATAATCCGGCGCACGCACATCGTGTGATTTGCCGTGTGACAATTTGCCACCAATACCGATCAGAAATACCGCGCCCAGCTCTTTGGCAATCGCCCGCTCACGGCCTTTGGCATCCAGTTCAGGGTAGCGTTGCAGCAGGGTTTCGCTGTGCACAAAATGGATTTGCTCCGGCAGGAACGGCGTTAAGCCGTATTCGCGACTCACTTCCCCTTCGGTAGCCTTAATCGCCGCATAAATACTGCGCACGGTGCTTTCGAGGTAATCCTGGCTGCGTTCGCCATCGCCCATCACCCGCTCCCAGTCCCATTGATCAACGTAGACCGAATGGATGGCGCTCAGACGATCTTCGTCCGGGCGCAGTGCTTTCATATGGGTATACAGGCCTTCACCGGCGCCAAAGTCATAGCTGCCCAGCGTTTTACGCTTCCATTTGGCCAGTGAGTGCACCACTTCGAAGGTGGCGTCCGGCAGGGTTTTCACCTTTACCTGTACCGCTTTCTCGCTACCGGACAGGTTGTCCTGGGTGCCGTCACCCAGACGGCTGAGGATCGGCGCCTGTACTTCGATCAGGCCAAGCTGTTGTTCCAACTGGCGGGAGAAAAAGGATTTAACCAGGCTGATTTGTTGTTGTTTTTGAATAAATTGTTTTTTCATTGCCGTATCTCTTATAAACCTGTCTCTGTTGCCAACGATTAAGCAACAGAACGGCACCACAATTCAATATCCGCTAATCAATATTGCCTTTTCACTTTTAATCGTTCATTTTGATGCGGTAATAATTCAACAATCAGCAATTAGTGGGGGATTAAATGGCTGAAAATTATCAGATCGATAATCTCGATCGCGGCATTCTTAATGCCTTGATGGAAAACGCGCGCACGCCTTATGCCGAACTGGCGAAGAATTTTGCCGTCAGTCCCGGAACCATTCACGTGCGAGTAGAGAAGATGAAGCAGGCCGGTATCATCACCGGAGCACGGGTAGACGTGAATCCCAAACGCCTGGGCTACGACGTCTGCTGTTTTATCGGCATTATATTAAAGAGTGCCAAAGACTATCCTTCTGCACTGAAAAAGCTCGAAAGCCTGGAGGAAGTGGTCGAGGCCTATTACACCACCGGCCACTACAGCGTGTTTATCAAAGTGATGTGCCGCTCGATAGATGCGCTGCAACAAGTACTTATCAACAAGATCCAGACTATTGACGAGATCCAGTCTACGGAAACCCTGATCTCGCTGCAGAACCCCATCATGCGTACCATCACTCCCTAGCCAACTATTTACTATACCCATATTATCCACAGGTAGATCCCAGCCGATTCACAGCGTACAATGCTGCCACTTTGAGAAGGTTGGGATCATTCATTTCATGGCAGACATTACTCTGATCAGTGGCAGTACGCTTGGCAGTGCCGAGTACGTAGCCGAGCACCTGGCTGAAAAGCTGGAAGCGGCAGGCTTTACTACCGAGACCCTGCACGGCCCTGAATTGGATGAATTGACCCTGTCCGGACGCTGGCTGGTGGTGTCTTCGACCCATGGCGCCGGGGATTTACCGGATAACCTGCAACCGCTGCTGGAACAAATAGAAGAACAGCTTCCTGATTTATCCCAGGTGCAGTTCGGTGCAGTCGGTTTGGGTAGCTCTGAATACGATACTTTCTGTGGTGCGATCCAACGGATCGACGATCTTCTGATTGCCCGTGGAGCGAAAAGGATCGGCGATCGGCTCGAGATCGACGTGACTGAACACGAAATTCCTGAGGATCCAGCAGAGGAATGGGTGAAAAATTGGATTAATTTACTCTAATTTGTTCAAAGATCACCCGAACGATTGTGGATAACTATGCTTAAAAGCAGGGTAAAACCGGTAGTTATCCCAATAACAACCTTAGGTCGCTTTTTGTCCTGTGCATAACATGCCATTTAGATCCCAGCTTATAAGCCATAGGATCACCGATCATTCACAGCTAACGATCCTCCTTAATTAGCTGATCTCAATCGCGAATAATCACTTATCCACAGAAGATCGCGATCCTAATAAGAGATCTAATAAAGAGATCTTTAAATAAAAAGATCTTCTTTTAATTACTCAAGGATCCTGACCACTTGGTCGATCGACTAAACTTGAGTAGAATCCACCACCCCAGGGCAAACAACGATCGTTCGCAATACGACGAGGTGCAGTTCCATGTTTTATCCAGAGCAATTTGACGTCATCATCATCGGTGGTGGCCATGCCGGTACCGAAGCCGCTATGGCCGCGGCACGTATGGGACGTCAGACTTTATTACTGACTCACAATATCGATACGCTGGGGCAAATGTCTTGCAACCCGGCGATTGGCGGTATTGGTAAAGGGCATCTGGTTAAGGAAATTGATGCACTTGGCGGCCTGATGGCCACAGCGATCGACCATGCCGGCATCCAGTTTAGGATACTAAACGCCAGCAAAGGCCCTGCGGTACGAGCCACCCGGGCTCAGGCTGACCGAGTACTGTATCGTCAAGCGGTACGTACTGCTCTGGAGAACCAGCCCAATCTGATGATCTTCCAGCAACCGGTCGAAGATCTGATCGTGGAAAACGATCGCGTTGTCGGTGCCGTGACCCAAATGGGGCTGAAATTCCGCGCCAAGGCGGTAGTACTGACCGTAGGTACCTTCCTGGACGGCAAGATCCACATTGGTCTGGAAAACTACAGCGGTGGCCGTGCCGGAGATCCGCCATCGATCTCACTGTCACAGCGACTGCGTGAATTGCCTTTGCGTGTTAACCGACTGAAAACCGGTACACCGCCGCGTATCGATGCCCGCAGCATAGATTTCAGCGTATTGGCACCTCAACACGGTGATACACCGATCCCGGTGTTCTCGTTCATGGGCAACGCTGGGCAACACCCTGAACAAATGGCGTGTTACATCACCTACACCAATGAAAAAACCCATGATGTGATCCGTAATAACCTCGATCGCAGCCCGATGTATGCCGGGATCATCGAAGGGATCGGCCCGCGTTACTGCCCGTCGATCGAAGACAAGGTGATGCGTTTTGCCGATCGTAACGCGCACCAGATCTTCCTTGAGCCGGAAGGCCTGACCAGCAATGAAATTTATCCAAACGGCATCTCCACCAGCCTGCCGTTTGACGTACAGATGCAGATCGTCCGTTCGATGGAAGGGATGCAAAATGCCCGGATCATTCGACCAGGCTATGCCATCGAGTATGATTTCTTCGATCCTCGCGATCTGAAGCCGACGCTGGAAAGCAAATTTATTCAGGGCCTGTTCTTCGCCGGCCAAATCAACGGCACCACCGGTTACGAAGAGGCTGCAGCGCAAGGCCTGTTGGCCGGCCTGAATGCCGGCCGCTACGCCAATGAAGACGAAGGCTGGTCACCACGCCGCGATCAGGCTTATCTGGGCGTGCTGGTGGACGACCTCAGCACCCTGGGCACCAAAGAGCCGTACCGCATGTTCACATCACGTGCCGAATACCGCCTGATGTTACGTGAAGACAATGCCGATCTGCGCCTGACGGAAAAAGGCCGCGAACTGGGCCTGGTGGACGATGCCCGCTGGGCACGCTTTAGCGAAAAACTCGAGCACATCGAACAGGAACGTCAGCGCCTGCGCGACATCTGGATGCATCCGCACGCCGAAAACGTCGAGCAGGTGAACGCGCTGCTGAAAGCACCGCTGTCGCGTGAAGCCAACGGTGAAGAACTGCTGCGCCGCCCGGAAATGGATTACACCCAATTGACCTCCGTCGCGGCATTTGCGCCGCCGCTGGCCGATACTCAGGCAGCCGAGCAGGTTGAGATCCAGGTAAAAATACGAAGGTTATATTGCTCGCCAGCAGGAAGAGATCGAAAAACAGCAGCGCAATGAGAACACCGTGCTGCCGTTGGATCTCGATTACCAGCAGGTTTCTGGCCTGTCGAATGAAGTGATCGCCAAGTTGAATGACCACAAGCCGAATTCGATCGGCCAGGCTTCACGCATTTCTGGCATCACGCCGGCGGCGATCTCAATTCTACTGATTTGGCTGAAAAAGCAGGGGCTGCTGCGCCGCAGCGCATAAATCCTGTTTTTGGGCGGCCGTTTGATTATTTGATCGGCAAACGGCCGCTGACATCGTTTCTGGCCTGAATTATTATGGTCACCTTCTTGGGCAGCCCCTACCTGGCTTGCCGTTGTGCGCCAGTCTAAGGACTCATTGTGCAGAAAAAATTAGATTCGTTGCTCAAAGCGGCAGGCATTACGCTTCCCGATCGGCAAAAACAGCAGTTGCTGGGCTATGTCGGCATGCTGGATAAGTGGAACAAGGCGTATAACCTCACTTCGGTGCGCGATCCGCAGCAAATGCTGGTTCGCCATATTCTCGACAGCATCGTAGTCAACCCGCATCTGCAGGGTAAGCGTTTTATCGACGTGGGCACCGGTCCCGGCTTGCCAGGCATACCGCTGGCCATTGTTCGCCCCGATTCCCATTTCACCTTGCTCGACAGCCTGGGCAAGCGTGTACGCTTCCTGCGTCAGGTGCAGCATGAACTGGGTTTGACCAACGTTGAGCCGGTTCAGAGCCGCGTTGAGGAGTTTCCTGCGGAGCCGCCGTTTGACGGCGTCATCAGCCGCGCCTTCGCCTCACTGCAGGATATGCTGTCCTGGTGTCATCACTTGCCGGCAAAAGGGCAGGGGCGTTTCTACGCGCTGAAAGGAGTACGCCCAGACGAAGAGCTTACGCAGTTGCCGCCGGGCATTGAGTTGGAATCAGTCGTACGTCTGCAGGTACCGGAACTCGAAGGTGAACGTCATCTGGTTATCCTTAAGGCAAACTGAGTTTGTTTTTGATCAAGTAAGCGCTAATTAAAAGATAGTGCACATGGTTAAAGTAAGCAGGCTAATCAATGGGTGGTTTTTTTAGTTAATTTACTTTTTATTAACACAAAAATAGCCACCAATTGGTGACAATAGGGTAATTGCAGATCGTAATAGTTTCGTTAGCAACCATAAGTGAAGGATCTTGCTTTGCTGCTAATGTTAATTAGCTGTTGGAATATTATCCCTGAAGCTGTCAATAAAAGGTTTTTAGCGGGTAGACGGATTGTTTTTGAACAGTTAACTTGTAATATTCTGATTTATAATATCTTTTTGATCGCCCGATTTGCTAAAGACGCTTTGGTTGGCCGTGGGCTATAAATCAGAAATAGGTATTATTGTGAGCAACTACACGTTTCTTGCTGTAACACTGGAATAATCAGACAATTAAATGAGCCCTATTATTCCGACCGTTTTCTTGTGAAAATAGCCTGAAATGGGGGAATTTAAATAATTGTTCACCTTTTCGCTACTTATCGATTGAATTCGTTGGTATGCCCCGTATAATTTGCTCGTTTTTTGCTGCTTGACTCAGAGCAGTAAAGAAAGTTTTATACGTCACTCAGCATACCTCCTCAGGGGTACGGAGAGAACAAACGTCATGTCTGTGTCCCTTTACAGCGGAAAAGTTGCTCGCAAATTGCTGTTTCTGCAGTTAATGACTTTTGTTCTGATCAGCGCTGCTTTCGGTCTGAAAAGCCTGGAATGGAGCGGTTCGGCATTGGCGGGCGGTCTCGCTGCCTGGTTGCCGAGCACCATGTTTATGCTGTTTGCCTTGCGCCATCAGGCGCAGACGCCGGCACCCGGTCGGGTTGCCTGGTCGTTCGCCATCGGCGAGGGATTAAAGGTCCTGATCACCATAGTTTTGTTGATCGTGGCGCTTGGGGTGTTTAAAGCGGCGTTTGTACCGCTTGGCCTGACCTATTTAGCGGTGTTAGTGGTGCAGATAGTGGCACCGGCCGTGATTAACAGTTACCGAACTTAACTAAAAGGGTAAGAGGCATCATGTCTGCATCTGGAGAAAATGGGACTGCAAAGGACTATATCAGCCACCATCTGAATAACCTTCAGTTGGATCTGCGTACTTTTCAGTTAGTTGAACCACACTCTGGTACCCCGACATTCTGGACGTTGAACATTGACTCATTGTTCTTCTCTGTGGTGTTGGGCGCGCTGTTCTTGTTTATCTTCAAGAAAGTAGCCAATACAGCCACCAGCGGTGTACCGGGGAAACTTCAAACTGCCGTCGAACTTATCATGGGCTTCGTCGACAGTAGCGTTCGTGATATGTATCACGGCAAGAGCAAGGTTATTGCTCCGCTGGCGCTGACCGTGTTTGTCTGGGTATTCCTGATGAACATGATGGATCTGCTGCCAATCGATCTGCTGCCGTTTATTGGCGAGCATGTGTTTGGTTTGCCGGCACTGCGTGTCGTCCCTACCGCAGACGTGAGTATTACACTGTCGATGGCGTTGGGCGTATTTATCCTGATTCTGTTCTATAGCATCAAAATGAAAGGCGTTGGTGGGTTCGTTAAAGAGTTAACCATGCAGCCGTTCAACCATCCGTTATTCATTCCAATCAACCTGATTCTTGAAGGTGTCAGCCTGCTGTCCAAGCCTGTTTCACTGGGCCTGCGACTGTTCGGCAACATGTATGCGGGTGAGTTGATCTTCATCCTGATTGCCGGTTTGTTGCCGTGGTGGTCACAGTGGCTTCTGAATGTGCCTTGGGCTATTTTCCACATCCTGATCATTACGCTTCAAGCCTTTATTTTCATGGTTCTGACGATTGTCTATCTCTCGATGGCATCTGAAGAGCACTGATTTTCTTAAAACACTTGTACTTTTAAACTGAAACAAACTGGAGACTGTCATGGAAAACCTGAGTATGGATCTGCTGTACATGGCTGCCGCTGTGATGATGGGTTTAGCGGCAATCGGTGCTGCGATCGGTATCGGCATCCTGGGTGGTAAATTCTTGGAAGGCGCTGCACGTCAGCCTGACCTGATTCCTTTGCTGCGTACACAGTTCTTTATCGTTATGGGTCTGGTTGACGCCATCCCGATGATCGCTGTTGGTCTGGGTCTGTACGTGATGTTTGCTGTCGCGTAAGTAGAGAACTTCTCTACACTGAAACCACACTATTAACTTTTAAAGAGGCATTGTGCTGTGAATCTTAACGCAACAATCCTCGGCCAGGCCATCGCGTTCGTTCTGTTTGTCTGGTTCTGCATGAAGTACGTATGGCCGCCGATCATGGCAGCCATCGAGAAGCGTCAGGGAGAAATTGCTGACGGTCTCGCTTCTGCAGAACGTGCCAAAAAAGATTTGGACTTAGCGCAAGCCAATGCGACCGACCAGCTGAAAACTGCTAAAGCAGAAGCTCAGGTGATCATCGAGCAAGCAAACAAACGCAAAGCTCAGATCATGGATGAAGCGAAAGCCGAAGCCGAGCAGGAACGTAACAAAATCGTGGCGCAGGCTCAGGCTGAGATCGAAGCCGAACGTAAGCGCGCTCGTGAAGAGTTGCGTAAGCAAGTCGCGATGCTGGCAATTGCCGGCGCCGAGAAGATCATCGAACGTTCCGTGGATGAAGCTGCTAACAGCGACATCGTTGATAAACTGGTCGCTGAACTGTAAGGAGGGAGGGGCTGATGTCTGAATTTGTAACTGTAGCTCGCCCCTACGCCAAAGCAGCTTTTGACTTTGCCGTTGAGCATCAAAGCTTGGATCGCTGGCAGGATATGCTGGCGTTTGCGGCTGATGTCACTCGCAATGAACAGATTTCTGAACTGCTGGCTGGTGCTGTCGCACCGGAGACGCTGTCCAGAACGTTCATCGCGGTATGTGGCGAACAACTCGACGAAAATGGCCAGAACTTTATCCGTGTAATGGCCGAAAATGGACGTTTACTGGTTCTTCCTGCGGTGCTGCAGCAGTTCATCGAACTGCGCGCTTTGCTGGAATCCACCGTCGAAGTCGAGGTGCTCTCTGCGAGCGCACTGAACGACAAACAGCTGGCTAATATTGCCGCTGCGATGGAAAAGCGTCTGTCACGCAAAGTTAAGCTGAATTGCAAAATTGACAAGTCTGTACTGGCCGGCGTAATTATCCGTGCTGGCGATATGGTGATTGATGGCAGCGTTCGCGGTCGTCTTGAACGCCTGACAGACGTCTTGCAGTCTTAAGGGGACTGGAGCATGCAACTGAATTCCACCGAAATCAGCGAACTGATCAAGCAGCGCATTGCTCAGTTCAATGTGGTGAGCGAAGCTCACAATGAAGGTACTATTGTTTCCGTCAGTGACGGGATCATCCGCGTACACGGTCTGGCCGAAGTTATGCAGGGCGAAATGATCGCACTGCCAGGCAACCGTTACGCAATCGCATTGAACCTGGAGCGCGACTCCGTAGGTGCTGTGGTTATGGGTCCGTACGCGGATCTGGCCGAAGGCATGAAGGTAAAATGTACCGGCCGTATTCTGGAAGTTCCGGTTGGCCGTGGCCTGCTGGGCCGTGTAGTTAACACCCTGGGCGCACCTATTGACGGTAAAGGCCCGGTTGATAACGACGGTTTCTCCCCGGTTGAAGCTATTGCCCCTGGTGTTATCGAGCGTCAGTCCGTAGATCAGCCGGTTCAAACTGGCTATAAATCTGTTGACGCCATGATCCCAATCGGCCGTGGCCAGCGTGAGCTGGTGATCGGTGACCGTCAGACAGGTAAAACTGCCCTGGCGATCGATGCGATCATCAACCAACGCGATTCCGGCATCAAATGTGTTTACGTGGCTATCGGCCAGAAAGCGTCCACCATCGCTAACGTGGTGCGCAAACTGGAAGAGCACGGCGCACTGGCAAACACCATCGTTGTGGTTGCTACCGCGTCTGAATCCGCTGCATTGCAATACCTGGCGCCATATGCCGGTTGTGCGATGGGTGAATACTTCCGTGACCGCGGTGAAGATGCGCTGATTGTTTATGATGACCTGTCCAAACAGGCCGTTGCATACCGTCAGATCTCCCTGCTGCTTCGTCGTCCACCAGGTCGTGAAGCTTACCCAGGCGACGTATTCTATCTCCACTCCCGTTTGCTGGAGCGTGCTGCGCGTGTTAACGCCGAATACGTTGAAGCCTTCACCAAAGGTGAAGTCAAAGGCCAAACCGGTTCACTGACTGCTCTGCCGATCATTGAAACCCAGGCGGGTGACGTTTCCGCGTTCGTTCCGACCAACGTAATCTCGATTACCGATGGTCAGATCTTCCTGGAATCCAACCTGTTTAACTCCGGTATTCGTCCGGCAGTTAACCCGGGTATCTCCGTATCCCGTGTGGGCGGTGCAGCGCAAACCAAGATCATGAAAAAACTGTCCGGTGGTATTCGTACCGCGCTGGCACAGTATCGTGAACTGGCTGCGTTCTCTCAGTTCGCTTCCGATCTGGATGATGCGACCCGCAAACAGCTGAGCCACGGTCAGAAAGTGACCGAGCTGCTGAAACAGAAACAGTATGCGCCGATGTCCGTCGCACAACAGTCTCTGGTGCTGTTTGCCGCAGAACGTGGCTTCCTGAACGACGTTGAAGTCGCGAAAGTCGTGAGCTTCGAAGCCGCGCTGGTTGCTTACGCAGACCGCGAGCATGCCGAGTTGCTGAACCACATCAACCAAACTGGCAATTTCAACGATGAGATCGAGGGCAAGCTGAAAGGCATCCTCGAGACCTTCAAGAAAACCCAGTCCTGGTAACGCTCAGCGGCCTGCAGTTGTAAAACAGCAGGCCGTCTGGCAATGAGGAGAAGCAGACATGGCCGGCGCAAAAGAGATACGTAGTAAGATCGCGAGCGTGCAAAACACGCAAAAGATCACTAAAGCGATGGAAATGGTCGCCGCCTCCAAAATGCGTAAATCGCAGGAACGCATGGCGGCCAGCCGTCCTTATGCAGAGACCATGCGCAAAGTGATTGGTCACCTTGCGTTGGGTAATCTGGAATATAAGCACCCGTACCTGGATGAGCGTGATGTTAAGCGCGTCGGGTATCTGGTGGTGTCTACTGACCGCGGTCTCTGTGGTGGCTTGAACATTAACCTGTTCAAGCGCCTGTTGGCAGAGATGAAAGGCTGGTCCGAAAAAGGTGTCGAAACAGATTTGGCACTGATTGGCTCTAAAGCGGCTTCTTTCTTTGGTTCCGTGGGCGGCAACGTGGTTGCCCAGGTCACCGGCATGGGGGATAACCCTTCCCTGTCGGAGCTGATCGGACCGGTGAAAGTGATGCTGCAAGCCTACGACGAAGGTCGTTTGGACAAGCTGTACATTGTCAGTAACAAATTTATCAATACGATGTCCCAAGAACCACAGATCGTTCAGCTGCTGCCGTTGCCGCCTGCCGAAGACGGTGAGCTGAAGAAAAAATCTTGGGATTACCTGTATGAACCCGATCCAAAAGTGCTGCTTGATACCTTGCTGCGTCGCTATGTGGAATCTCAGGTTTATCAGGGCGTCGTGGAAAACCTGGCCAGCGAGCAGGCCGCACGAATGGTAGCGATGAAAGCCGCAACCGATAACGGCGGTAGCCTGATCAAAGAGCTGCAGTTGGTATACAACAAGGCTCGTCAGGCCAGCATCACTCAGGAACTCACCGAGATCGTTTCGGGAGCCTCCGCGGTTTAAGCTAGGTTTACGAATTACGTAGAGGATTCAAGATGGCTACTGGAAAGATTATCCAGGTAATCGGCGCCGTAGTGGACGTCGAGTTCCCTCAGGATGCCGTACCAAAAGTGTACAACGCTCTTGAGGTAGAAAACGGTGCCAATAAGCTGGTGCTGGAAGTTCAGCAACAGTTGGGCGGTGGCGTGGTTCGCTGTATCGCAATGGGGACCTCTGATGGTCTGCGTCGCGGTCTGAAAGTCACTGACCTGGACCACCCAATTGAAGTACCGGTAGGTAAAGCTACCCTGGGCCGTATCATGAACGTATTGGGTGAACCAATCGACATGAAGGGCGATATCGGCGAAGAAGAACGTTGGGCGATTCACCGTCCGGCGCCAAGCTACGAAGATTTGGCCAACTCCCAGGATCTGCTGGAAACCGGTATCAAGGTAATGGACCTGATCTGCCCGTTCGCCAAGGGTGGTAAAGTCGGTCTGTTCGGTGGTGCGGGTGTTGGTAAAACCGTAAACATGATGGAGCTGATCCGTAACATCGCGATTGAGCACTCCGGTTATTCTGTGTTTGCGGGCGTGGGTGAGCGTACTCGTGAGGGTAACGACTTCTACCACGAAATGAACGACTCCAACGTACTGGATAAAGTATCCCTGGTTTACGGCCAGATGAACGAGCCACCGGGTAACCGTCTGCGCGTTGCTCTGACCGGTCTGACCATGGCTGAGAAATTCCGTGACGAAGGCCGTGACGTTCTGCTGTTCGTTGATAACATCTACCGTTATACCCTGGCCGGTACCGAAGTGTCCGCACTTCTGGGCCGTATGCCATCGGCGGTAGGTTATCAGCCAACGCTGGCGGAAGAGATGGGTGTTCTGCAAGAACGTATCACCTCTACCAAGACCGGTTCAATCACCTCCGTACAGGCCGTTTACGTCCCTGCGGATGACTTGACTGACCCGTCACCAGCCACCACCTTTGCTCACTTGGATGCAACTGTGGTACTGAGCCGTAATATCGCTTCTCTGGGTATCTACCCGGCCGTTGACCCGCTGGATTCTACCAGCCGTCAGCTGGATCCGCTGGTAGTTGGCCAGGAGCACTACGATGTAGCGCGTGGCGTGCAGTCCATTCTGCAACGCTATCAGGAACTGAAAGATATTATCGCAATCCTGGGTATGGACGAGCTGTCTGAAGAAGACAAACTGGTTGTATCCCGTGCGCGTAAAATCCAACGCTTCCTGTCTCAGCCGTTCTTCGTGGCAGAAGTCTTCACCGGTTCTCCGGGCAAGTTCGTATCGCTGAAAGACACCATTCGTGGTTTCAAAGGCATTATGGACGGCGACTATGACCACCTGCCTGAACAAGCGTTCTACATGGTTGGCACCATTGAAGAAGCAGTGGAAAAAGCCAAGAAACTGTAACGTCTTGAGAGGAGGGTGATATGGCTATGACTTACCATCTGGATGTAGTCAGCGCGGAAAAACATATGTTTTCCGGCCTGGTGCAAAAGATCCAGGTGACAGGTAGCGAAGGCGAACTGGGGATTTTCCCTGGTCATGCGCCGCTGCTGACTGCCATCAAGCCTGGCATGGTGCGTATTGTTAAACAACACGGTGAAGAAGAGTTCATCTACCTGTCCGGCGGTATCCTTGAGGTACAACCGAGCGTGGTCACCGTGCTGGCTGACACTGCTATCCGTGGAACGGACCTCGACGAAGCGAGAGCGCTGGAAGCCAAGCGTAAAGCTGAAGAACATATCAGTAGCTCTCATGGCGATGTCGACTATGCTCAGGCATCTGCAGAACTGGCGAAAGCGATCGCGAAACTTCGCGTTATCGAGCTCACCAGAAGATCGATGTAATATTTTGGCGCGTGCATAACGCAGCCAAAATTAAGAAAGCGGCCTATTGGGTCGCTTTTTTTTTGTTTTAAAATAAGCCTGATACCCCGGCAGGCATTGTGAGGTATAACCTTCAATAGAGGCTGGAAATGTCGCCGATCGCCGACAGTTATCCTCAGCATTGGGTTACTGGAACCTTAACTTCGGCGTGCTTAGTGCCCCAAGGCCTGAGCTGGGTTCGTGCAGAGAAATATGTAGTAATACCGTCACTAAAGAGTTCTACTTTCGTCTATTAAAATGGAGTTATCAGGTTGCTTATGTCGAACAGCGCAATGAGTGTGGTGATCCTCGCCGCGGGCAAGGGAACACGCATGTATTCCGATCTTCCCAAGGTGTTACATCCGTTGGCCGGCAAGCCGATGGTGCAGCACGTCATTGATGCCGCGATGAAACTGGGCGCGAAAAACGTCCATCTGGTGTACGGCCATGGCGGCGACTTGCTGAAAAACACCCTGACCGACGGCGCACTGAACTGGGTACTGCAGGCCGAGCAATTGGGTACCGGCCATGCCATGCAGCAAGCGGCCCCGCATTTTGCCGATGATGAAGACGTGCTGATGCTGTACGGCGACGTCCCGCTGATTTCTGTCGATACTTTGCAGCGTCTGATGGCCGCGAAACCCCAGGGCGGCATTGGCCTGCTGACGGTGAAGCTGGCTGACCCGAGCGGTTACGGACGAATCGTGCGTGAAAACGACCAGGTGGTGGGGATTGTTGAGCATAAAGATGCCAGCGAAGCCCAACGCCATATCAATGAAATCAACACCGGCATCCTGGTGGCCAACGGCCGCGATCTCAAGCGCTGGTTGGGGATGCTGAATAACGACAACGCACAGGGTGAATTCTACATCACCGATATCATTGCGCTGGCCCATGCCGACGGCAAGAAAATTGAAGCCGTGCATCCGTCACGCCTGAGTGAAGTGGAAGGCGTGAATAACCGTCTGCAACTGTCGCGGCTTGAGCGTATCTACCAGGCAGAACAGTCTGAAAAATTACTGTTGGCCGGCGTAATGCTGCTGGATCCGGCGCGTTTTGACCTGCGTGGGGAACTTGTGCACGGTCGCGACATCTCTATTGATGCCAACGTGATTATTGAAGGCACGGTCAAGCTCGGGGATAGAGTGAAAATCGGTGCCGGCTGCGTGTTGAAAAACTGCGTGATCGGCGATGACTGCGAAATCAGCCCGTACAGCGTGCTGGAAGATGCTGTGCTGGCAGCGGAATGCACCGTGGGTCCCTTTGCCCGCCTGCGTCCTGGCGCTGAGCTGGCGGTGGGTGCCCATGTCGGCAACTTCGTCGAAATGAAAAAGGCGCGTTTGGGCAAAGGTTCTAAAGCGGGCCATCTAAGCTACCTGGGCGACGCCGAGATTGGCGACGATGTGAATATTGGTGCCGGTACCATCACCTGTAACTATGATGGCGCCAATAAGTATAAAACCATTATCGGCGACGGCGTGTTTGTCGGTTCCGATACCCAACTGGTGGCGCCAGTGTCTGTCGGCAAAGGTTCTACCATTGCCGCAGGCACTACGGTGACCCGTGATATCGGCGAGGATGAACTGGTGCTGAGCCGCGTCAAGCAGGTGCATATCCAGGGCTGGCAGCGTCCGGTCAAGAAGAAGTAACAACTTAGACTCCCTCTCCTTTTGGGAGAGGGCCGGGGTGAGGGGGCTGACGGCTCCTCACCCTGTTTTGCCCTGTGCTTTGGTGCAGAGTGCAGGGCAAAACATAATAATCCCCATTCTCTACAGGCTCGGGGACGCACGGTAAAAACCGGCAAAATCAGGTCAAGGCATCGAAAGCGCCCCGAAAGGCGTTTAATTAGGAATACAACTGATGTGTGGAATTGTAGGCGCAGTAGCGCAACGTGATATTGCAGAGATTCTGTTGGAAGGGTTACGCCGCCTTGAGTACCGTGGCTACGACTCCGCCGGTTTGGCGGTGGTGGATGCCGAAGGCAACGTCAACCGTTTACGCCGCGTGGGCAAGGTTAACAAACTGACCGAAGCCGCTGAACAACATGAATTGCATGGGGGCACCGGTATTGCTCACACCCGCTGGGCAACGCACGGTGAACCTACCGAAGCTAACGCGCACCCGCATGTTTCTGATTACATTACTGTGGTGCATAACGGCATCATCGAAAACCACGAACCGCTGCGTGAATTGCTGATCGAACGCGGTTATCACTTCAGCTCTGAAACCGATACCGAGGTGATTGCTCACCTGGTGCATTGGGAACAGCGCCAGGGGGGCACCTTGCTGGAAGTGGTTCAGCGCGTGATCCCTCAGTTGCGTGGCGCATACGGCACCGTGGTGATGGACAGCCGCGACCCTAGCGTGCTGGTGGCTGCGCGCTCCGGCAGCCCGCTGGTTTATCGGCCGTGGCGTGGGTGAAAACTTCCTGGCTTCCGATCAACTGGCATTGTTGCCGGTAACCCGCCGCTTTATCTTCCTGGAAGAAGGTGACGTGGTGGAGATGACTCGCCGCACCGTCAACATTTTCGATAAGCAGGGCAACGCCGTTGAGCGTCCTGAAATAGAATCCCAGGTACAGTACGACGCCGGTGACAAAGGTGCTTACCGTCACTACATGCAAAAAGAGATCTACGAACAGCCACTGGCGCTGAAGAACACCCTGGAAGGGCGTTTCAGCCAGGGCAAAATCAACCTGAGCGAGCTGGGCCCGCGTGCCGATGAACTGTTGGCGAAGGTGCAGCACGTGCAAATCATTGCCTGTGGGACGTCTTACCACTCCGGCATGGTTGCCCGCTATTGGTTCGAATCGCTGGCCGGCGTGCCTTGCGACGTGGAAATCGCGTCAGAATTCCGCTATCGCAAATCTGCTGTGCGTCCGGGCAGTCTGATCATTACCTTGTCGCAGTCCGGTGAAACTGCCGATACGCTGGCGGCACTGCGTCTGTCGAAGGAGCTGGGTTACCTCGGTTCACTGGCGGTGTGCAACGTGGCCGGTTCTTCACTGGTGCGTGAATCCGATCTGGCGCTGATGACCAAGGCCGGTACCGAAATCGGTGTTGCCTCCACCAAGGCCTTTACCACCCAGCTTGCGGTGCTGTTGATGCTGGTGGCACGTTTGGGCCGGCTGAAAGGCATGGCGGAAAGCGTTGAGCATGAAATCGTGCACGGCCTGCAGGCATTGCCGGCGCGTATTGAGCAGATGCTGTCGCTGGACAAAAACATTGAAGCGTTGGCGGAAGGCTTCTCCGACAAGCATCACGCGCTGTTCCTCGGCCGTGGCGATCAGTACCCGATCGCGATGGAAGGTGCGCTGAAGCTCAAAGAGATCTCCTATATTCACGCGGAAGCCTATGCGGCCGGTGAGTTGAAACACGGCCCGTTGGCGTTGATCGATGCCGATATGCCGGTGATCGTGGTGGCGCCGAACAACGAACTGTTGGAAAAGCTGAAGTCTAACATCGAAGAAGTTCGCGCACGCGGTGGCCAACTGTATGTGTTCGCCGATCAGGATGCCGGTTTCGTCAGCAGCGAGGGTATGACTATCATCCCATTGCCGCACGTCGAAGAAATCGTGGCCCCGATCTTCTACACCGTGCCGTTGCAGTTGCTGTCTTACCACGTGGCGCTGATCAAAGGTACCGACGTTGACCAGCCGCGTAACCTGGCGAAGTCTGTCACGGTAGAGTAACTCGCTGCTGTTAACCTCTAAAAGCCGGCCACTGTGCCGGCTTTTTCATGATTGGATCAAATATGACAATGGTGCGACAGCAGGGATAAAAGTTGTCATATTCAAGCGGATAGGTGAGGTGGAACGGGTTTTTCATTGATTAATTACTGTGTGTTTTATTCTTTAACTGACTGATTTTAAATGAGTAGATAGCACAACGCCCTCACTGTAATATAACTGTCATATTTCGTACATTTAACTGTCACCAAACTGTCCTATTTTCCCTCCTGCAGCAATACTTACTCAAAACGACCTAGATCGATTTTTGAATACCCCATTAGGAGTGATTATGAAACTGATGCGTACCACCGTCGCCAGTATTGTGGCAGCGACTTTCTCCCTGACCGCCGTGTCCGCGTTCGCTGCTGCTAGCCTGACCGGTGCAGGTGCGACATTCCCCGCTCCGGTTTATGCCAAGTGGGCAGATTCTTATCAGAAAGAAACCGGCAACAAAGTTAACTATCAGGGCATCGGCTCTTCTGGTGGCGTGAAGCAAATCATCGCCAACACCGTTGACTTTGGTGCTTCCGATGCGCCTTTGAGTGACGAAAAACTGGCTGCTGATGGCCTGTTCCAGTTCCCTACCGTGATCGGTGGCGTGGTGCTGGCAGTAAACATCCCGGGCATCAAATCCGGTGAGCTGACCCTGGACGGTAAAACTCTGGGCGATATCTATCTGGGTAACGTGAAAAAAATGGAACGACCCGGCGATCACCAAGCTCAACCCAGGCGTTAAGCTGCCGGATCAGAACATCGCCGTTGTGCGTCGTGCTGATGGTTCAGGCACCTCGTTCGTGTTCACCAGCTACCTGTCTAAAGCCAACGCGCAGTGGAAAGAGAAAATCGGCGCAGGCTCTACCGTTAACTGGCCAACCGGTCTGGGCGGCAAGGGTAACGACGGTATCGCAGCCTTCGTACAGCGTCTGCCTGGCTCTATCGGCTACGTTGAATACGCTTACGCCAAACAGAACAATCTGGCTTACACCAAGCTGATTTCTGCCGATGGCAAAGCGGTTAGCCCGACGGAAGAGAGCTTCAGCGCCGCTGCCAAAGGCGTGGACTGGAGCAAGACCTTCGCACAGGACCTGACTGACCAGAAAGGCGACAACGCTTGGCCAATCACCTCCACCACCTTCATCCTGGTGCATAAAGAGCAGAAAAACCCGGCTCAGGGCACCGAAGTCCTGAAGTTCTTTGACTGGGCGTACAAAACGGGCGCCAAGCAGGCTAATGACCTGGATTACGCCACTCTGCCGAATGAAGTGATCGAGCAGGTGCGCGCAGCATGGAAAACCAACGTAAAAGACAGTTCCGGTAAAGCGCTGTACTAACAACGCAGGGGCGCGTGATTCGGCGCGCCCCACTCAGTTTTTCAGGGCCTGACCCATGTTGGGCCTGCCAGGGTTAAAACAGAGAGTGATCTATGGCTGAGTACAAGCCGACCATGAAAGCACCGAGTAAAAATGGTGACGTCATCTTCAGCGCGCTGGTTAAACTGGCAGCGCTGATTACCCTATTGTTGCTGGGCGGCATTATTGTTTCGCTGATCTTCGCCTCCTGGCCGAGCATCCAGAAATTCGGTTTCTCCTTCCTGTGGACCAAAGAGTGGGACGCGCCTGCCGAACAGTTCGGTGCGCTGGTGCCGATTTACGGCACCGTAGTGACCTCGTTGATCGCACTGATTATCGCCGTCCCCGTCAGTTTTGGTATTGCCCTGTTCCTGACCGAGCTGGCGCCAAACTGGCTGCGCCGCCCACTGGGTATCGCCATTGAACTGCTGGCGGCAATCCCAAGTATCGTTTACGGCATGTGGGGCCTGTTCGTGTTTGCTCCGCTGTTTGCCGAATATTTCCAGACTCCGGTTGGCGACGTGCTGTCCGGCATTCCGATTGTCGGTGAGCTGTTCTCTGGCCCGGCGTTCGGTATCGGTATTCTGGCTGCCGGGGGTGATCCTGGCGATTATGATTATTCCTTACATTGCCGCCGTGATGCGCGATGTGTTCGAACAGACCCCGGTGATGATGAAAGAGTCGGCCTATGGCATCGGCTGCACCACCTGGGAAGTGATCTGGCGTATCGTGCTGCCGTTTACCAAGAATGGCGTGATTGGCGGTGTGATGCTGGGGTTGGGCCGCGCGCTGGGGGGAAACCATGGCGGTGACCTTTATCATCGGTAACACCTACCAGCTCGACAGTGCCTCACTGTATATGCCGGGCAACAGTATTACCTCTGCGCTGGCCAACGAATTCGCCGAAGCGGAATCGGGCGTGCATACCGCCGCGTTGATGGAGCTGGGCCTGATCCTGTTTGTTATCACCTTTATCGTCCTGGCGCTGTCGAAGTTGATGGTCATGCGTCTGGCCAAGAAGGAGGGACGCTAACGTGGCGACTATGGAAATGCAAAACAACCTGGCGCTGTTGGAAAGCCGTCGCAAAATGCAGGCCTGGCGCCGTCAGAAAAACCGCCTGGCACTGTTCTTGTCGATGGCGACCATGGCGTTTGGCCTGTTCTGGCTGGTGTGGATCCTATTTTCCACCGTGACCAAAGGCATCGACGGCATGTCGCTGGCGCTGTTCACCGAAATGACGCCGCCGCCGAACACTGCGGGTGGCGGCCTGGCTAACGCCATCGCCGGTAGCGGGCTGTTGATCATGTGGGCGACGGTATTCGGTACGCCGCTGGGCATAATGGCCGGTATTTACCTGGCGGAATACGGCCGTAAATCCTGGCTGGCGGAAGTCATCCGCTTTATTAACGACATCCTGTTATCGGCACCGTCGATCGTCGTGGGCCTGTTCGTCTACACCATCGTGGTGGCGAAGATGCAGCACTTCTCCGGTTGGGCCGGGATAATCGCACTGGCGCTGTTACAGGTGCCGATCGTGATTCGAACCACTGAAAATATGCTGAAACTGGTGCCGGATACGCTGCGTGAGGCGGCTTACGCGCTGGGTACACCGAAATGGCGCATGATTTCCGCCATTACGTTGAAAGCCTCGGTCTCCGGCATTATCACCGGTGTGCTGCTGGCAATTGCGCGTATCGCCGGGGAAACCGCACCGCTGCTGTTTACCTCGTTGTCGAATCAGTTCTGGAGCACCGACCTGATGCAGCCGATCGCCAACCTGCCAGTGACCATTTTCAAATTCGCCATGAGCCCGTTCGCCGAATGGCAAGAGCTGGCCTGGGCCGGGGTGCTGTTGATTACCCTGTGTGTACTGGTACTGAATATCTTGGCGCGCGTAGTTTTCGCCAAGCAAAAGCATTCATAAAATTTTGAGCGCGGCCCTGGCGGCGCTGATGAAAAGAGAGAAGTCTTGATGAGTATGGTTAACGACGCTTCCAGCAGCAAAATTCAGGTACGCGATCTGAACTTCTACTATGGCAAATTCCATGCGCTGAAAAACATCACGCTGGATATCGCCAAGAACAAGGTTACCGCGTTTATCGGCCCATCCGGTTGTGGCAAATCAACCCTGCTGCGCACTTTCAACAAGATGTATCAGTTATACCCTGAGCAGCGTGCAGAAGGCGGCATCCTGCTGGATGGGCAGAACATTCTGACCGACAACTCGGATATCGCCCTGCTGCGTGCCAAGGTCGGCATGGTGTTCCAGAAGCCGACGCCGTTCCCGATGTCGATTTACGACAATATCGCCTTCGGTGTACGTCTGTTTGAAAAGCTGTCGCGTGCCGACATGGATGAGCGCGTGCAGTGGGCTTTGACCAAGGCCGCGCTGTGGAACGAAACCAAGGACAAGCTGCACCAGAGCGGTTACAGCCTGTCCGGCGGCCAGCAGCAGCGCCTGTGTATCGCCCGCGGCATCGCAATTCGTCCGGACGTCTTGTTGCTCGATGAGCCCTGCTCGGCGCTGGATCCGATTTCCACCGGTAAAATTGAAGAGCTGATCAGCGAACTGAAGTCTGACTACACCGTGGTGATCGTCACCCACAACATGCAGCAGGCCGCACGTTGCTCTGACTCCACGGCATTTATGTATCTGGGCGAACTGATCGAGTTCAGTGATACTGACACCCTGTTCACCGCGCCACAGAAAAAACAGACCGAAGACTACATCACTGGCCGTTATGGTTGATAGGATGCATCATGGATAACCTGAATTTAAATAAACACATTTCCGGCCAGTTCAACGCAGAACTTGAGCACATCCGCACCCAGGTGTTGACCATGGGCGGGCTGGTGGAGCAGCAATTGACCGACGCCATTACCGCGATGCACAACCAGGACGGTGAGTTGGCCAAGCGGGTGATCGAAGGCGACGCCAAGGTCAATATGATGGAAGTGGCGATCGACGAGGCCTGCGTGCGCATCATTGCCAAACGCCAGCCGACCGCCAGCGACCTGCGCCTGGTGATGGCGATCATCAAAACCATCTCCGAGCTGGAGCGTATCGGCGACGTGGCGGACAAAATCTGCCGCACCGCGCTGGAAAAGTTCTCGCACCAGCACCAGCCACTGTTGGTCAGCCTGGAGTCGCTGGGCCGCCACACCGTGCAGATGCTGCATGACGTGCTGGACGCCTTCGCGCGTATGGATCTGGATGAAGCGATCCGAATTTACCGCGAAGACAGGAAGGTCGATCAGGAGTATGAAGGCATCGTGCGTCAGTTGATGACTTACATGATGGAAGACACTCGCACCATTCCCAGCGTGCTGACTGCGTTGTTCTGCGCCCGTTCAATCGAGCGTATCGGTGACCGTTGCCAGAACATCTGCGAATTTATCTTCTATTTCGTGAAAGGCCAGGACTTCCGTCATATTGGTGGTGATGCGCTGGAAAAACTGTTGTCCTCCGACGGTAAAGACGAGGAAAAAGAGTAATATCCCCTCGGGTCAGCTCTTAAAAGGCGCAGAAAACTGCGCCTTTATGCCGTTTAAAACCCCTAAAGACAAAATGGTTATAAATATAGCTTTTTATATTATTTCCTGACCTAAGTGGGTCTTGCTAGCGTAGCAGCCAGCAGGACATCAACCCCTTAGGAGCAACTCATGAAACATCGCGTTTTGGCCTTAACTTTGTTAGCCAGCCTGACCAGCCTCGCCACCGGTGCCGCGCACGCGGACAAACTCGACGACATCAAGAAAGCCGGCGTAGTGCGTATCGCGGTGTTCGACAGCAATCCCCCGTTCGGTTATATCGATCCGCAAAGCAAAAAGCTGGTGGGTTATGACGTTGATGTGGCCGATGCGATCGGCAAGGCGCTGGGGGTGAAGGTGGAGCTGCGTGCCACTAACCCGGCCAATCGCATTCCTTTGCTGGTATCGAAAAAGGTCGATTTGATCGCCGCCAACTTCACCATTACTGACGAGCGCGCCAAGGAAGTGAACTTCAGCGTGCCGTACTTCGCTACCGGCCAGAAATTTATCGCCCATAAAGGCGTGCTGAAAACCCCGGAAGATATCAAAAAACTGCGTATCGGCGCGGACAAAGGCACGGTGCAGGAAATTACCCTGCGTGAACATTACCCGACGGCCAAAGTGATCTCTTACGACGACACTCCGCTGGCGTTCGTCGCCCTGCGCAACGGCAACGTACAGGCGATCACCCAGGATGATGCCAAGCTGGTGGGCCTGCTGGGTAACCTGCCGGCGGCACAAAAGGCAGATTTCGAGATCTCGCCGTTCAGCATTACCAAAGAATACCAGGGGGTTGGCATTCCTAAAGGCGAAGACCGCCTGACCGCCAGTGTTAACGACACGCTGATCAAGCTGGAAAAAGACGGCGAAGCGGCGAAGATCTACGATCGCTGGTTTGGCCCGGAAACCAAAACCGCGCAGCCACGCGGCGACTTCAAAATCGCGCCTTTGGATCAACAGCCGAAGGCCTGATTTTCACGGGCTGAAATCTGTTTGGAGGGGCGCAGCTTGCTGCGCCCCTGACGCATTTTGCAAGACAAGGATTGACCATGAATCTGGACTGGCTGCTGGCGCCGGAGTATCTGAGCTGGCTGTGGCAGGGTTTCCTGCTGACGCTGTGGCTTTCCGCCTGCGCGAGCCTGGCCGCCACGCTGTTGGGGTTTTTACTGACCGCGATGCGTGACAGCCGCCTGCGGGCACTGCGTTGGTTGGCGGTGGGTTACAGTTCGTTGTTTCGCAATACGCCGTTGCTGGTACAGCTGTTCTTCTGGTATTTCGCCGCCGGGCAGATCCTGCCGTCCGCCGCCATGCAGTGGCTGAATACTTCACATCAAATCGGCCCGCTTGAGTGGCCGTCGTTTGAATTTCTCGCCGGTTTCTTCGGCCTGACGCTGTACTCCAGTGCCTTTATCGCCGAAGAGATCCGTTCCGGCATCCGTGGTGTCGCCGGTGGGCAAAAATATGCGGCCAACGCGCTGGGATTAACCGGCTGGCAGGCGATGCGCTACGTGGTGCTGCCGCAGGCGCTGAAAATCGCCATGCCGCCGCTGCTGGGCCAGTACATGAACGTGATAAAAAACTCCTCGCTGACCATGGCGATCGGCGTTGCCGAACTGTCCTATGCTTCGCGTCAGGTGGAAACCGAGACGCTGCGCACCTTCCAGGCGTTTGGCGTGGCGACGGTGCTGTACATCGCCATCATTGCGCTGTTGGAAGGCTGGGGTATGTGGCGACAGCAGCGTAAACCGCTGAGAGGGCACTAAGATGGATTTCAGCGTCATTTACGACAATCTGGGTTACCTGCTGTGGGGCACCTGGCCGGACGGCCCGCTGGGCGGCGCAGCGCTGACGTTGGCGATCAGCCTGATGGCCGGTGTGGCTTCGGCCATTATCGGCACGCTGTTGGGGGTGGCACTGGCGATGTCACGCGGCGTAGCGGCCGGGTTACTGGCAGCGCTGCTGGGATTTTTCCGCGCCATCCCGGTGATCATGCTGATTTTCTGGACCTATTTCCTGTTACCGATCGTTTTTGGCGTGGATATTCCGGAAATCACCACCGTGGTTTGCGCCCTGGCACTGATCGCCTCGGCCTATCTGGCTCACGCGGTGAAGGCGGGGATCGCCGCCATCGGTCCGGGGCAGTGGCAGGCGGGTTTATCGCTAGGATTGACTCGCTGGCAAACGCTACGGATGATCGTGTTGCCACAGGCGTTGCGGATGATGGTGCCTTCGTTTATCAACCAGTGGATTTCGTTGATCAAGGACACTTCGCTGGCCTATATCGTCGGCGTCGGTGAGCTGACGTTCCTGGCGACCCAGGTCAACAACCGCAGCATGGTGTACCCGATGGAAGTCTTCCTGTTTATTGCCCTGGTGTACTTTGTGTTTTGTCTGGCGCTGGATCTGCTGGCCAATGCGGTCAACCGCCGCTTTAGCCCGCAGACCCGGGCGTTGAAACGCTCATGGCGCTGGTGGCGCAATAAGCCGCCGTTGCCGGCTAGCTAGTCAACTGCCAGCCGCGTTCACGCCACAGCGCTGGTAATTGCGCCAAATCGTCGAATGCGGTGACCAGCGGATGGTCGATCGGTTGGTTGTGCGGATCGGCGCAGAAGTAAAATACCGGGATCCCGGCGGCGATCCCCGCCTGCGCACCGGCAGCGGAGTCGTCCACCAGGATGCAACGCTCCACCGGCACCCGCATTTTTTCGGCGGCGTGAAACACGATCGCCGGGTCCGGTTTCCAGCGCTGAATGTCATAGCCGCTGAACAACCGGTCATCAAAATAGTGCAGCATGTCGGTCAGGCCGAGCGAGTGCTGCATTTTGCTGACCGGGCCGTTAGACACGGTACACATTGGTACTGTCACCTGCGCCAGCAGCTCGCGCGCACCGGCAATCTGCCGCAGTTCGCTGTCAAACAGACGGGCCACTTCCTGACGGTATAAAGGCTCCAGCTCTTCCTTCGGCAAGGCGACGCCGTGCTCCGCATTAACCTGTTCGATAATCTCGTACAGCTTTACCCCTTTGTACTTCCTGAATACCTCATCCAGCGAAAGGTGAATGCCATAGTGGGCAAACATGTGCACATAGGCTTTGCTGCACAGCACTTCGCTGTCCACCAGCGTGCCGTCGCAATCAAACAAAATACAGTCAATTTGGTTCATCAGGGGCCGTGTCCTTCGGTTATGCGGTGATAATGCCACTTTAACCGCATCAGGCAGGATTGCGACCCCAGAATCACGGATTGCCGATCAATCTCAGGAAATACAATCTGTTGAAGCTTTTAGCCGTAAAGACGGCGAAAAAAAGCTGTGAGCGGCGTCAAAACCCTGACTTTTTGTTATAGGATAGCCGGCGACGGTCCATTCCCTTCTTCGGAATTTCTGAAAATGAACAAACAAGTCACTGGCCTTGACGTTGAGCAAGGCTTGCTTGGGCGCGTGTTTAAGCTCAAGCAACATGGCACCACGGCGCGTACGGAAACGATTGCCGGTATTACTACCTTCCTGACCATGGTGTATATCGTGTTCGTTAACCCTCAAATTCTGGGTGCGGCGGGCATGGATACGCAGGCGGTGTTCGTAACCACCTGCCTGATTGCCGCTTTCGGCAGTATTTTTATGGGCCTGCTGGCGAATCTGCCGGTGGCGCTGGCGCCGGCTATGGGCCTCAATGCGTTCTTCGCCTTTGTGGTCGTGGGCGCAATGGGCATTTCATGGCAGGTCGGCATGGGAGCCATCTTCTGGGGCGCGGTCGGTTTGTTACTGCTGACCATTTTCCGCGTCCGCTACTGGATGATTGCCAATATTCCCATGAGCCTGCGGGTGGGGATCACCAGCGGTATCGGCCTGTTTATCGGCATGATGGGGCTGAAAAATGCCGGTATCGTGGTGGCGAACCCGGATACGCTGGTGACCATCGGCAGTCTGACCTCGCATAACGTGCTGCTGGGTGCGCTGGGCTTCTTTATTATTGCCGTGCTGTCCTCACGTAATTTCCATGCGGCGGTGCTGGTTTCCATCGTGGTAACCACCCTGATCGGCTGGGCGCTGGGCGATGTGAAATACGGCGGCGTGTTCTCCATGCCTCCGAACATTACTTCGGTGGTGGGTCAGGTTGATTTGGCGGGGGCGCTGAACATTGGCCTGGCGGGGGTGATTTTCTCCTTTATGTTGGTGAATCTGTTCGACTCCTCCGGCACTTTGATTGGCGTGACCGATAAGGCGGGTCTGACCGACGCGACGGGTAAATTCCCGCGCATGAAGCAGGCGCTGTACGTGGACAGCATCAGTTCGGTGGCCGGTTCGTTTGTCGGCACCTCTTCCGTTACCGCCTACATTGAAAGTTCCGCCGGGGTTTCCGTCGGCGGCCGTACCGGTCTGACCGCGGTGGTTACCGGTATTCTGTTCCTGTTGGTGATTTTCCTGTCGCCATTGGCAGGCATGGTTCCGGCTTATGCCGCTGCCGGTGCGTTGATCTACGTGGGCGTGCTGATGACATCCAGTCTGGCGCGGGTGAAGTGGGATGACCTGACCGAAGCAGTACCGGCGTTTGTGACCGCGGTGATGATGCCGTTCAGTTTCTCAATTACCGAAGGTATCGCGCTCGGCTTTATTTCTTACTGCGTGATGAAGTTGGGTACCGGCCGCTGGCGTGAAATCAGCCCATGCGTGGTAGTGGTAGCGCTGCTGTTTGTGCTGAAGATTGTTTTTGTCGACGGTCACTGATACGAAAGAACAGGGCCGACATTTGTCGGCCCTGTAGTCTTAGGCGCCCGGCGTTGCATCGGGTGCCTGATGCAACATCCACTGCAACGGCCGTTTAAAACGCGCCCGCCAGCCGCCGTCGGGGCTCTCGCCCTGGGCAAAATGCAAAACCTTCACCTGATTATTCTCACCGAACAGATTGGCAAAGTGCATTGCCAGTGCCTGATCGCTGAAGTTTTGCCGTTCGTAGTAGGCCACCACCAGCCGCTTATGGGTCGCCAGCGATTGCTGTGCCTGTTTGATCCCGCCATTTGGGGCAATCAGCAGCGCACCGGCATAAAGTTGCGGGTATTTGGCCAACAGATTGGCGGCATGTAGCGCCCCCTGTCCGCGGGCGGCAAGGTAGATTTTCTGCGGATTGAGCTTTAATTCTTCGGTGGATGGCTGCAGAACCCGCTGGATCGCGCTCTGGGTGCTTTCGTCACTGTAATTTGACCAGCGGAAACTGTTTTCCGACAGCATCTGAGTGCCGTTGATCTCTATATAGGCGACGCCAATCTCACTAAAAAACAAGCGTTCTTCCGGTGTGATACCGGCGCTTTTGCCATAGGTGTGCAGGTACACCACCGTTGGCCAGCCTCCGGGCGGCGGTGGGCCGTCAGGAATGGCATAGCTGGCTTTGCCTTCGAACCAATGAGCATGTTGCAGATAACGGGCTTTGGTTGCCGCCAGAATCGACTGGTAGGTACTGCCGTGTTGGATATTGTTGAAGGCGTCGTCCTCCAGCAGATTGTAGTAATACCATAACCCGCGATCGGCACTCAGTTGCAGATAGCGCTCTGCCAGTTCGGTCTGGCCCTTTTCCGCTGAGGAAGCCGCCAGTTGATAAGGTGCCCATATGTTACGGCCGTCTTCACGCATCAGCGTCAGATACAACGACATGGCTGCGATCTTTTTATCTTCCTGGCTCTGGGTGGTGCGTGGCAGTTGGGTGCTGAGTGGGCTATGTACCGGTAGCTCGATCGGCTCTTCTCCGGCGGGATAACGCATTTCTGTGGCTAATAGTGGTCTGGTGGTGAAAGCCAGTAAGATGGCTAAAATAAAAAAATACATAATTTTATGACTTTAATTTTAATGGGTTGGTAGTAACTCTCTGATTGAAATGACGCCTTCAATCGAATTTTTTATGAAGGCGTCAAAAAAGACATTTATTTCAGACGGCGAATATAATCGCTGAAGGCGGACAGTTGCCCGGTCAGGAAATCCAGCGTTCCCTGGTCAATGAGTTCCTCAGCCTGCGCATCCACTTTGTTCTGGATCACGCCGCCCATAAACTCCGGCTTATTCATCACCATCGCATCGAGGAACACCAGGATCTGGCGCAGATGATACTGGCAGCGCGCGCCGCCAATCGGCCCCATGGAACTGGTTTGGATCGCCACCGGTTTACCGGCTAACGGCTGATTCGGCAGGCGGGACAGCCAATCGATGGCATTTTTTAACCCACCGGGTACCGAATAGTTATATTCCGGGGTCACGATGATCACACCGTCGGCCTGGCGGATTTGCTCGGCAATGGCTTCCACCGAGGCGGGGAAGCCCTCTTCTTGTTGTACATCGGCATCGTACAGCGGGATATCACGGATAGAGGGAAGTGCTTCGATGGTGACACCCTGTGGCGCGAGGCCTGGCAGGGCGCGGGCGACCATCGCGTTGTAAGAGCCTTTACGCAGGCTGCCGAGCAGAGTGACGATTTTTAATGCTTGGTCTGACATGGTGATTCTCCCTTTCGAATGAACAGATTCAGCTTGGAACACCCAAAGATAGTAGGGCAAGAAGGGCGGGGAGAATAGATGATTACTGAATAATTGGCTGACTTTGCAGTTTTATGCAGAAATTTATCCGTTAAAGAAAGTTTTATCTTACAGATTAGCCATAAATCGTCGATGTCAGCGGTGGAGAGCCAGACTGGTTAATTTCACAAAGCGGGTAGAGAGCGCAGGGGCTCGCGGGGAGATTTCGCCGTGCTTGTGCAGGCCTTTACCCGCTTCGTATTGCCAGCAGATTAAGCGCTCCAGGTTGGGTTCACGTGCGCAAGCCCAACTCAGGTATTCGTCGGCATCGCTCATCACATGAACCTGGGGGGTGATGCTGGAGCGCAAATGGCCGGAAAAAGGGTGCAGCAGCAGCGTCGATTGTCCACTGTTACCCAGGCCGGAAAGCTTCAGCACGCTCTGGCGAATACTCCACAGTTGGGTTTCCGCCTCCAGCCGGTCGTACTGTGCGCTGATCCAGGCGTTTTCTGCCGGCGTTTGGTATTGGTGTTGCAGCTCTCTATGTTGCCCGGCACGGGCACGCATGACTTCGATATCCAGGCCTACCTTGCCTTCCTGGCTGAGCAAAACCCCCACCGTATCGCTGGCATAGGCCAGGCTGAAATCGGGAAGGTGATTATCGACGAAACAGGGGCGTCCGGTGGGGGTGGTGGCGAGAGCCGGCAATGTCGACAAGCCATAAAGATAAAACATCATTTCTGCGAGCAGGATGCGCCCCTGCAGGAAGCGCTGGCGGCGTTTAACGGAAAAAGCAGCGGTTGCAGCAACGACCTCGGCGGATAATCTCCGGGTATCCAGTGCGGTGGATGTGGGGATCCATCGGGCAAAATGACATGCCATTATTCACTCCGTGACAGAGGGGGCGCTGAAAACGCTGGGGAGTTAGATTAAGCATAAGTCGAGGATTTATCATTAAAAAACAGTATGCGTTTTATCCTATTTATCTGGATAAGCAATATCATTGTCCGGAGGAGCATCACTCCACCATTGGATCATCGATGCGTTCGGCGTCAGATCAAAATGGGGTTTGCCGAGCAGATGATTGAGGATGCGGGCCGAGCGCCAGGCCATCAGGCTGAGTCCTCCTTCTGCGCTGCCGTGGCTGTGTATGCCGGCATTCACTGCATAAATGCGATTCTGTTCTGGCCCCTGCCACTCAAGGTTAAAATCCGGCTGTAGCGGCAAGCGCTGTTTGTTGTCGAAAGGAATGCGTGACAGCAGCGGCTTTAGGCAGGACGGCAACGAAGGGCGGTAACCTGTCGCTAAAATGACGACGTCGGCGTGAAACCCTTCCTGGCGGTTTTCCAAACCGTGGCGGGTACGTAATTGATAGCCTTTGTCCGTCGGTTCGATCGCCAGCAGCGTACGGTGTGGTAAAAGACGGACATTACGCGGCTGGTGCATTACGTCGAAACGCAGGTACAACTCGCGGTACAGCGTACGCAGCGTATGATTACTGATGCCGTCTGCAGGTAACTTCTGAGCCTTGATTTCGCGTTCGCGGATTTCCTGCGGCAGCGTATAAAAATAATCAACGTATTCCGGGGTGAAATATTCATTGGTGAAGGCGGACTCGTCCAGCGGTTGGAAGTTAGGCCGGCGGGAAATCCAGTCCAGCTGTGCGGCTTCTCCCCAATGGCCGCGTAGCGCGTTCAGGAAAATATCTGCACCACTTTGGCCTCCCCCGACAACGGTGACCCGCTTACCGGTCAGATCCGGGTTGCGAATGGCAATTTCGGCGGCATGCAGGCAGTTTTCGCCCAGCGCAGGGTAAAACTCCTCCGGCAGCCAGGGGTCGTGGCCGGTACCCAGGCAGATATTCTTTGCCCACAAAGTCTGGTTGATGGTGCGGACTTCGAACAGCTGCTTGTCATCGTCAAAATCAATACTTTCAACCGACTGTGAAAACTGTAGTCCATCTAATCTATCGCAGGCCCAACTCAGGTAGTCAGAGAACTCTTCACGGCTGATAATTTGCTGTTCGGTGATCAAAAATCGATAGATTTTTTTCTGCTCGACCAGGTAATTGATAAAGGAGAATTGGCTACGGGGTGTTACCGCCGTAACCAGGTCCTGCAGTACATAGGTCTGCATATAGGCGGAGGGCAGCAGCATGCCGGGGTGCCAGCGGAAGCTGGCGTTTCGATCGAGAAAGGTGTAATTGAGGACGCCACTTTCATAGGCCAGCGCGGCCAGACTGAGGTTGAAGGGGCCAAGGCCGACACCCAGTAAATCCAGTGGTTCATTCATTTTTTCTTATCTCTCCCGCCAAAAAATCGCTGAGATAAGCTTAGGTGATTTTTGGCAAGCCAGGGGAGATAGCGATTGTTGTTCAGTGGTAGGGCGGTAAAAACTAATGTGCTTATTAGCGTTTTATTCCAGAACGAAAGTGTCCCCCGTCGCCGGTGATATCATCTCCGGCAGCCACAGCTGCCCCCATGCGCCAGTACAATGACATCCCATGAGCTTATCGGGTTTTTGCTGATTCAGAAATTGCCTGACCTGCCATATCAGGCGCGGTGAGGCGCAGCGCAGGTGGAAACCGCCGATCAACGCATGGATCTTATTGACCCCGGTGATCTTTTGGCAGTGGCGCACGATGTTAATGATCCCGCGATGCCCGCAGCCGGTAATAATCACCAGCCCGCGATCGGACTTATAAATCAGCACGCCTTCGTCGATAACGTAATCCACAGCCTCAGTTTTTCCGCCGATCACGCCATAGGCCTTCGGCTCGGCCACCGCGATCTCCCCTGACCACATAAAGCGTTCGCTGATATGCAGTGGCTCACGGCTGTATTCCATACGATGGCGGGAGTAATCGATATCCAGCGATAATTTTTTGATTTTCCGGCTATGGCCAAGCAGTTTTACCGCCGAATAGCGTTCATCGGCTATTTGCGGATGGCAAAAGATGCGGCTGTTTTCGGGTAACCAGGGGACGCCGCCGCAGTGGTCATAATGGCCGTGTGACAGTACGGTAGCGGTTAGCCCTGACAGGTCAATGCCCATCAGCGCTGCGTTATCCAGAAAACTGCCATCGGGGCCGGTATCGAACAAAACCGAGTCCGTTTCATCCTGAATCAACAGGCTGAGCCCGGCTTTCACCCGCAGCGATTTGTCCGCGCCGGTGGCGCGGCGGTTTTCCAGTAACACCCTGAGCGTTAATGCCATGCCTGTTCTTTCCTTAGAAGGATGAGGGTTTACTTGCCGATACAGAAGCTGGAGAAGATGCGCCCCAGCAGATCATCGGAGGTAAATTCGCCGGTGATTTCACTCAGCGCTTGCTGTGCCAGACGCAATTCCTCGGCCAGCAGCTCCCCCGCGTAAGCGCTCACTAACTGTTCTTTGCCCTCGACCAGATGCTGGGCCGCTTGCTCAAGCGCCTGCAGATGGCGACGGCGCGCCAGGAAGCCACCTTCCATATTGCTGGTGAAGCCCATGCTCTGCTTCAGGTGGTCGCGCAGCAGTTCTATGCCTTCGCCGGTACGCGCCGACAGGCGAATAAGTGAGTGACCATTTACTTCTGTCATGCCCAGCGTTTCACCAGTGATGTCGGCTTTATTACGCACCACGGTGATTGGCAAGCGGTGCGGCAGACGTGCCATAAACTCTGGCCAAATCTCAGCCGGTTCGGTGGCCGCGGTGGTGGTGCCATCGACCATAAACAGCACGCGATCCGCCTGTTCGATCTCGTTCCATGCACGTTCGATACCGATGCGCTCAACTTCGTCGCTGGCTTCACGCAGGCCGGCGGTGTCGATGATGTGCAATGGCATGCCGTCGATGTGAATATGTTCGCGCAAAACGTCGCGGGTGGTGCCGGCAATATCGGTAACAATCGCCGCCTCGCGGCCGGCCAATGCGTTCAGCAGGCTGGATTTACCGGCGTTTGGCCGCCCGGCGATCACCACCTTCATCCCTTCACGCAGCAGGCTGCCCTGGCGCGCTTCGGCGCGTACGCTGTCCAGATCGGCCATAACGCCGTTGAGCTGCGCTTCGATTTTACCGTCAGACAGGAAGTCGATTTCCTCATCGGGGAAGTCGATGGCCGCTTCCACATAGATCCGCAGGTGAGTAAGTGCTTCCACAAGCTGATGGATGCGGGTGGAAAAAGCCCCCTGCAGCGAGTTCATGGCTGAACGTGCCGCCTGCTCGGAACTGGCATCGATCAGGTCGGCAATCGCCTCGGCCTGCGCCAGATCCAGCTTGTCGTTGAGGAATGCGCGTTCGGAAAACTCGCCGGGCCGCGCGATACGCATGCCTGGCAGCGCCAACACGCGTTTGAGCAGCAGATCGAGGATCACCGGCCCGCCGTGGCCCTGCAGCTCCAGCACGTCTTCGCCGGTAAAGGAATTAGGGCCTGGGAACCACAGTGCGATGCCCTGATCCAGGGGGGGCACCTGCGGCATCCCGGAATGGCAGGTAATCGGCGTAACGCGGCTTGGGTAGCTTGCCGAGCAGGGCCTGGGCGACATCTTTGGCGCCACGGCCGGAAATACGCAGAATGCCGACGCCGCCGCGTCCCGGCGGGGTGGCTTGGGCTACGATGGTATCGGTGGTGCTCATAGTGGTTCTCTTCTCTGACAATTCAATATGCAAAAAGGCGGTCTAATGACCGCCTCTTGGTGTTACTGCAAGGGTTCAGCGCGCCGAACCCCTACAATACGCTTAGGTTTTTTTCTTGTCGCGGCTGTGTAAACCACGTTTTTCCAGGCCGCGGTAAATCAACTGCTGCTGGAGGATGGTCACCAGGTTACTGACGATGTAGTACAGCACCAGACCGGACGGGAACCACAGGAAGAACACTGTGAAGATCACCGGCATGAAGGTCATGATTTTCTGCTGCATCGGATCAGTCACGGTGGTCGGCGACATCTTCTGAATGAAGAACATCGTCACGCCCATCAGGATTGGCAAGATGTAGTACGGGTCTTGCGCCGACAGGTCGTGGATCCACAGAGCGAACGGCGCATGGCGCAGCTCAACCGAGCCCATCAACATGTAGTACAGCGCCAGGAAGATTGGCATCTGGATAACCAGCGGCAGACAACCCCCCAACGGATTCACTTTCTCAGACTTGTACAGCGCCATCATTTCCTGACTCATGCGCTGTTTGTCATCACCGATACGCTCACGCATCGCCTGCAGTTTTGGCTGCAGCATGCGCATTTTCGCCATCGAGGTGTACTGCGCTTTGGTCAGCGGGTACATGATGCCGCGCACGATGAAGGTGATGATGATAATTGAGAAGCCCCAGTTACCGATAAAGCCGTGGATGAACTTCAGCAGTTTGAACAGCGGTTGGGAGATGAACCACAACCAACCGTAATCCACGGTCAGGTCCAGATGCGGCGCCAGTTGGGCCATCTGATCCTGCAGTTCCGGGCCTACCCACAGGGTGGCGTTCAGTTGCTGCTGCGCACCAGGCTGCACCACTACCGGAGTAGATTTGAAGCCGATGGTAGACAGGTTGTCGCCAGGCTTGGCGGTATAGAAGGTATTGCTACCCTGAGTTGCCGGTACCCACGCGGTGGCGAAGTATTGTTGCAGCATTGCAACCCAACCGCCCTGGGTGGTGACACTCAGGTTCTCGTCCTTATCGAACGCATACTTCTGATATTTGTCATCGCTGGAAGAGTAAGCCGCGCCACGGAAGGTGTGCAGGGCAAAGTTGTTGCTGCCGGTGTCACGGTGCTTAGGCAGCTCGGTGGTCTGCTTCAGTTGGCCGAACAGGGTCAGTTCCAGCGGAGTGGTGCTCTTGTTGTCGACGTTGTAGTCAACGGCAACCGCGTAATGATTGCGTTTGAGCACGAAAGTTTTGGTGTAGATAGCGCCATCTTTACCGGTAAAGGTCAGCGGGATGCGCAACTCTTCCTGGCCTTCCGGCAGGGTATAGCTGTCCTGCGCCGCCTGGAACAGAGGACGTTCGCCATTTGCCGGGTTATCCGGGCCGTTTCTGCCGGTCAGGCCGCTTTGCGCCTGATAAACAAATGCCGGCGTGGTTTCCAGCAGCTGGAATGGCGTCGATGAACCCAGAGTGTCAGGGTAGGCCAACAGTTTAGCCTGCTCGATATCACCACCACGGGTGTTGATGGTCAGCGACAGCACGTCAGTGTTTACGGTAATCAGTTTACCTTGGCCACTGGCTGGAACTGCTGAGCTTGCGGCATCACCGGTAGCTGGGTTCGAAGTCTGTTGCGTGGTCTGCGCGACTGGTTGCGGAGCATTGTCCGTTTGCCAGGCTTGCCAGATCATGAAAGACACGAACAGCAGAGCGATGAGGAGAAGATTGCGTTGCGAATCCATCGTTAGTGTTCTCTGTTATCGTCGGGTTTCGGCGGCACGGGATCATCGCCACCTGGGTTCAAGGGGTGGCATTTTAATACGCGTTTCAATGCTAACCAACTGCCTTTTATCATGCCAAACCTGCTTAATGCCTCAATTGCGTAATGAGAGCATGTCGGCTGGAAGCGACAACGAGGCCCAAGCAGCGGACTGATGACGAGCTGGTAAGCCCGCACCAGCCCGATCAGGATGCGGGAGCCTGGCGACAGTGGCGACGCCATAATTTTTCCAAAGCTTCCGTCAGTGCACGGTTATCCAAATCCGCTATCCCTTTTTTGGCCACCACGACAAAATCCATCGCCGGTAACTCGTGCTGACGTAAACGGAAGCTTTCGCGGGTTAGGCGTTTGATCCGGTTGCGTTCATGCGCGCGTTTGACGTGTTTTTTGGCGACGGTAAGACCGATGCGGGGATGCCCCAGCTGGTTCAGGCGGCCGAGGATGGTGATTTGCGGCGTGCCAGCCCGTTGTGGCTGCTGGAAGACGAAAGTGAAGTGAGTGGGAGTTAACAAACGTAACTCCCTGGGAAAAGCGAGCTTAACCACTCAGCGGGTTAGCTTTTATTACTTAGAAACAGTCAGACGAGAACGGCCTTTCGCACGACGGCGGGCCAGAACTTGACGACCATTTTTGGTGGCCATACGAGCACGGAAACCGTGGCTACGGTTACGCTTCAATACGGACGGTTGGAAAGTGCGTTTCATGGCGATTTCTACCTAAACTTAAAATAATTACTGATCAGTAAACGCGTTTGGCTATTCGGCGTGAAGACGACCGACGCCTCAATCGCAATATATAAAGAGGCGGGATTGTAATAATTGTACAGTCCTGAGTCAATTCACATTGCGCTAGCCTACCTGGTTGTCTGCCAATTCGGAGTAAAATCCGGTCTTGGCCCGTGGTCACCGCAGAATCCTGTCCGGTTAATGACACACCATTTAGGAACCAGGTACACACGTAGGGCGAAGATTATACGGACTCGGGGGTAAATCGCAAGGATCCCGATGCGATCCTTGGGGGCAAAGCCAAGGATCGGGCGTGGATAACAGGGTATAACCGGTTGACAATGTAAAAAATACCTTTCCGCAGGCGGGTTTTTGCCTGCAATTTGGCGAGGCTGGCGAAAAGATCGCCGCAGGCCGGGGCCTGTGGATAAAATGGATCTAATCTGTGATGAAGAGGAGGATCTCTTGCGCGGATTGCGCTATGATCCGTCATTCCGATCGCGATCTCTCAAGCGGGGATCGTGAGGGACATAAACCGTGAAAGGCGGTTCGCATCCCCCACAGGCAAACAGCCGATGCCGGGTATGTGTCAAAAATCATGAGTTATAAAAAATTAGCCTGATTCTTTTCTTTTATTGATCTTGTTCGAGTGGAGTCCGCCGTGTCACTTTCGCTTTGGCAGCAGTGTCTTGCCCGATTGCAGGATGAGTTACCTGCCACAGAATTTAGTATGTGGATACGCCCATTGCAGGCGGAACTGAGTGACAACACCCTGGCGCTTTATGCGCCCAATCGTTTTGTGCTGGATTGGGTTCGCGATAAATACTTAAACAATATCAATGGTCTGTTGAATGATTTCTGCGGTACGGATGCCCCATTGCTGCGTTTTGAAGTGGGCAGTAAGCCCCTCTCCCAAATCATCAGCCAGACCGTTACTGCCAGCGTCAGTGCACCCAGCGCGCCAATAGTGCGGGTTGCCGCGCCGTCCCGCCCAAGTTGGGACAACGCAGCGCCGCAGCCTGAACTTTCTTACCGCTCCAACGTTAACCCAAAGCATACCTTTGATAACTTTGTTGAGGGTAAATCCAACCAGTTGGCGCGCGCGGCGGCCCGTCAGGTGGCGGATAACCCGGGTGGTGCCTATAACCCGTTGTTCCTTTATGGCGGCACCGGTCTGGGTAAAACTCACCTGTTGCACGCGGTGGGTAACGGCATCATGGCACGCAAGGCCAACGCCAAAGTGGTCTATATGCACTCTGAACGCTTTGTGCAGGACATGGTCAAAGCCTTGCAGAACAATGCCATTGAAGAATTTAAGCGTTATTACCGTTCGGTCGATGCGCTGCTGATCGATGACATCCAATTTTTTGCCAATAAAGAGCGTTCGCAGGAAGAGTTCTTCCATACCTTTAACGCCCTGTTGGAAGGCAATCAGCAGATTATCCTGACCTCGGACCGTTATCCGAAAGAGATTAACGGCGTGGAAGATCGTCTGAAATCCCGCTTCGGTTGGGGGCTGACGGTCGCGATCGAACCGCCGGAGCTGGAAACCCGCGTAGCGATCCTGATGAAAAAGGCCGACGAGAATAATATCCGTCTGCCGGGCGAAGTGGCGTTCTTTATCGCCAAGCGCCTGCGTTCCAACGTGCGTGAGCTCGAAGGGGCGTTGAACCGCGTGATCGCCAACGCAAACTTTACCGGCCGTGCCATTACCATTGATTTCGTGCGTGAAGCGCTGCGCGATCTGCTGGCATTGCAGGAAAAGCTGGTCACCATCGATAATATTCAAAAGACGGTGGCGGAATACTATAAAATTAAAATCGCTGATTTGTTGTCCAAGCGGCGCTCGCGTTCCGTTGCCCGTCCCCGCCAAATGGCGATGGCGTTGGCAAAAGAGCTCACCAACCACAGCCTGCCAGAAATCGGCGATGCGTTTGGTGGCCGCGACCATACCACGGTGTTGCACGCCTGCCGGAAGATCGAGCAGTTACGTGAGGAAAGTCACGACATCAAAGAAGATTTCTCCAATTTAATCAGAACATTATCTTCCTAGCGCTATGAAATTTATCGTTGAACGTGAGCATCTGCTAAAACCACTGCAACAGGTGAGCAGCCCGCTGGGCGGCCGCCCAACGCTGCCAATTCTGGGTAACCTGCTGTTGCAGGTGACGGAAGGCTGCCTGCTGTTGACCGGCACCGATCTGGAGATGGAGATGGTGGCGCGCGTTGCCCTGTCCCAACCTCATGAAGCGGGCGCGACTACCGTCCCCGCGCGTAAATTATTTGATATCTGCCGTGGCTTGCCCGAAGGGGCCGAGATCACTGTGACGCTGGAAGGCGAGCGTATGCTGGTGCGTTCCGGCCGCAGTCGCTTCTCTCTTTCTACGTTGCCGGCGGTGGATTTCCCGAACCTGGACGACTGGCAGAGCGAAGTTGAATTTTCTCTGCCACAGGCGACCCTTAAGCGCCTGATCGAAGCCACGCAGTTCTCAATGGCTCATCAGGACGTGCGCTACTACTTAAACGGCATGCTGTTCGAAACCGAAGGTGAAGAACTGCGTACCGTGGCGACCGATGGTCACCGCCTGGCGGTGTGCTCGATGCCGATCGGTCAGCAATTGCCGTCGCATTCGGTGATCGTGCCGCGTAAAGGCGTGATGGAGCTGGTGCGTTTGCTGGACGGTGGCGATACGCTGCTGCAACTGCAAATCGGCAGTAACAACATTCGCGCCCACGTCGGTGACTTTATCTTCACCTCCAAGCTGGTTGATGGCCGTTTCCCTGACTATCGTCGCGTCTTGCCGAAGAACCCGGACAAAACGCTGGAAGCCGGCTGCGATCTGCTCAAGCAGGCGTTTGCTCGTGCGGCCATTTTGTCGAACGAGAAGTTCCGCGGCGTGCGGCTGTATGTCAGCCAAAACCAGCTTAAGATCACCGCCAACAACCCTGAACAGGAAGAGGCGGAAGAGATCCTCGATGTCAGCTACGACGGCACCGAGATGGAAATTGGTTTCAACGTCAGCTACGTGCTGGACGTATTGAACGCGCTCAAGTGTGAAGATGTGCGCCTGCTGCTGACCGACTCGGTTTCCAGCGTGCAGATCGAAGACGGTGCCAGTAAGTCTGCTGCTTACGTCGTCATGCCAATGCGGTTGTAGTTCATACCCGTCGTCTTTCAAGCTGCAGCGTTGTTGGCTGCACTAGCTGCAACTTGAAATCCATAGGGTATATAAGGTTGGATAACTTACCGTCATGGGTAAAGAGATTGCATGGCTCTGACGCGTTTACTGATTAAAGATTTCCGTAATATAGAAGCTGCCGATTTGGCGCTGGCGCCGGGATTCAACTTTCTGGTGGGTGCCAATGGCAGCGGAAAAACCAGCGTGCTTGAGGCGGTTTACACCCTTGGGCACGGGCGGGCGTTTCGCAGCCTGCAGGCCGGGCGGGTGATCCGCCACGACCAGCCGGAGTTTATTTTGCACGGCCGTATTGACGGTGCAGAGCGTGAAATTTCCGTAGGATTAAGCAAGAGCCGTCAGGGGGACAGCAAGGTACGCATCGATGGCAGCGACGGCCACAAAGTGGCTGAACTGGCGCAGTTATTGCCGATGCAACTGATTACCCCCGAAGGTTTTACCCTGCTAAACGGTGGGCCGAAATTTCGGCGTGCCTTCCTGGACTGGGGCTGTTTTCATAACGAACCCGGTTTTTTCACCGCCTGGAGCAACCTGAAACGGTTACTGAAGCAGCGCAATGCCGCGCTGCGCCAGGTCAGTCGCTATGCGCAGATCCGCGCCTGGGATCAGGAACTGATCCCCTTGGCCGAGCGTATCAGCGAGTGGCGGGCAGCTTACAGCGACGCGATTGCCGCGGATATTACCGCGACATGCGCGCAGTTTTTGCCCGAATTTGCCCTGAGTTTCTCTTTCCAGCGTGGCTGGGACAAAGAGAGTGACTACGGAGAGCTGCTGGAGCGCCAGTTTGAGCGTGACAGGGCGTTAACCTATACCGCGGTGGGGCCGCATAAGGCGGACTTCCGCATTCGTGCCGACGGCACGCCGGTAGAGGATTTGTTATCGCGCGGTCAGCTTAAACTGCTGATGTGCGCGTTGCGCTTAGCGCAGGGTGAGTTTCTCACCCGGCAGAGCGGGCGGCGTTGCCTGTATCTGATTGATGATTTTGCCTCCGAGCTGGACACCGGCCGTCGCCGGTTGCTGGCCGATCGCCTGAAAGCCACCCAGGCCCAGGTCTTTGTCAGTGCGGTAAGCGCTGAACAAGTGACCGATATGGCCGGTGAAAAGGGCAAGATGTTCCGCGTGGAACAAGGTAAAATAGAGGTTCAACCACAGGACTAAAATGAGCGAGAAACGTTGATGTCGAATTCTTATGACTCCTCAAGTATCAAGGTATTAAAAGGGCTGGACGCGGTGCGTAAGCGCCCGGGCATGTATATCGGCGACACCGATGATGGCACCGGTCTGCACCACATGGTATTCGAGGTTGTGGACAACGCTATCGACGAAGCACTCGCTGGCCACTGTAGTGACATCCAGGTGACCATCCATGCCGATAACTCCGTTTCGGTACAGGATGACGGCCGTGGTATCCCGACCGGTATTCACGAAGAGGAAGGGGTTTCTGCGGCGCAGGTGATCATGACCGTGCTGCATGCCGGCGGCAAATTTGATGACAACTCCTACAAGGTATCCGGCGGTCTGCACGGCGTGGGCGTTTCTGTTGTTAACGCCTTGTCTGAGAAGCTGGAACTGGTTATCCGTCGCGAAGGCAAGGTGCACGAACAGACCTACGCCATGGGCGAGCCACAGGCGCCGCTGAAAGTGGTCGGTGAAACCGATCAGACCGGCACCACGGTGCGTTTCTGGCCGAGCTATGAAACCTTCACCAATAATGTCGAATTTGAGTACGATATTCTGGCCAAGCGCCTGCGCGAACTCTCATTCCTGAACTCGGGCGTGTCTATCCGCCTGAAAGACAAACGCACCGACAAAGAAGACCACTTCCACTACGAAGGCGGTATCAAGGCGTTTGTTGAGTACCTGAACAAGAACAAAACCCCGATCCATCCAAACGTGTTCTATTTCTCGACCATGAAAGACGACATCGGTGTGGAAGTGGCGCTGCAGTGGAACGACGGTTTCCAGGAAAATATCTACTGCTTCACCAACAACATCCCACAGCGTGATGGGGGTACCCACCTGGTCGGTTTCCGTACCGCGATGACCCGTACCCTGAACAGCTACATGGATAAAGAAGGCTACAGCAAAAAAGCCAAAATCAGCGCCACCGGTGACGATGCGCGTGAAGGCCTGATTGCCGTGGTTTCGGTGAAAGTGCCGGATCCGAAGTTCTCTTCTCAGACCAAAGACAAGCTGGTTTCTTCCGAGGTGAAAACCGCGGTTGAAACGCTGATGAATGAAAAGCTGGTCGATTATCTGATGGAAAACCCGGGCGACGCGAAAATCGTCGTCGGCAAAATCATCGATGCGGCGCGTGCTCGTGAAGCGGCGCGTAAAGCGCGTGAAATGACCCGTCGTAAAGGCGCATTGGATCTGGCCGGCCTGCCGGGCAAACTGGCTGACTGTCAGGAACGCGATCCGGCGCTGTCCGAACTGTACCTGGTGGAAGGGGACTCAGCGGGCGGCTCTGCCAAGCAGGGGCGTAACCGTAAGAACCAGGCAATCTTGCCGTTGAAAGGTAAAATCCTCAACGTTGAGAAAGCACGCTTCGACAAGATGCTGTCTTCGCAGGAAGTGGCGACGCTGATCACTGCACTGGGCTGCGGCATTGGCCGCGATGAGTACAACCCGGACAAACTGCGTTACCACAGCATCATTATCATGACCGATGCCGACGTCGATGGCTCGCACATCCGTACGCTGCTGTTGACCTTCTTCTACCGTCAGATGCCGGAAATCATTGAGCGCGGCCACGTGTTCATTGCTCAGCCGCCGCTGTACAAGGTGAAAAAAGGCAAGCAGGAACAGTACATCAAAGATGACGAAGCGATGGATCAGTACCAAATCTCTATCGCAATGGACGGCGCAACCCTGCACACCAACGCCAGCGCACCAGCACTTGCCGGTGAGCCATTGGAAAAACTGGTTGCCGAGCACTACAGCGTGCAGAAGCTGATCGGTCGTATGGAGCGCCGCTACCCGCGTGCACTGCTGAACAACCTGATTTACCAGCCAACTTTGGCAGAGGGCGATCTGAGCGATCAGGCCAAGGTTAAAACCTGGATTGATTCGCTGGTGAAACTGCTGAACGACAAAGAGCAGCATGGCAGCAGCTATGACTCGGTGATCTTTGAGAACCGTGAGCGCCAGATGTTTGAGCCGGTACTGCGCATCCGTACCCACGGTGTGGATACCGACTACGCGCTGGACTTCGACTTCATCCACGGCGGCGAATATCGCAAGATCTGCGTGCTGGGTGAGAAACTGCGCGGCCTGATCGAAGAAGATGCCTTCATCGAACGTGGTGAGCGTCGTCAACCCGTTGAAAGCTTCGAGCAGGCATTGGAGTGGCTGGTGAAAGAGTCACGCCGTGGGCTGGCAGTACAGCGTTATAAAGGTCTGGGTGAAATGAACCCAGAGCAGCTGTGGGAAACCACCATGGATCCGGAAAGCCGCCGCATGCTGCGCGTGACCGTGAAGGACGCCATTGCTGCTGACCAACTGTTCACCACCCTGATGGGTGATGCGGTTGAGCCTCGTCGTGCCTTTATCGAAGAAAATGCCCTGAAAGCGGCAAACATCGATATCTAACGCATTGATGGCTGTAAAAATCCGCGCCGGGTGACCCGCGCGGATTTTTTTACGCCTTTTTTGGCGCTGACATTACGGGCTGAAACGCGTTAGCATGGGGCAAAACCACTGGGAGAGGCTCGAATGGCTATTGAACTGATTGCGATTGATATGGACGGCACGCTGCTTAACCCGCAGCACCAGATTACGCCGGCGGTAAAGCAGGCGATCACCGAGGCACGCCGCAAAGGGGTGCATGTGGTGCTGGCCACCGGGCGGCCTTACGTCGGCGTGCAGGATTATCTGCGTCAGTTGGACATTCAGGGGCCCGGTGATTTCTGTATTACCTATAATGGCGCGCTGGTGTTGAAGGCAGTAGATGGTGAATGCATCCTGCAGGAAACATTGGGTTTTGAGGATTACCTGCACTTCGAGAAGATGGCTCGCGAGTTTGGCGTCCATTTCCAGGCGTTTGATTTCGATACCCTGTATACCCCGAACAAGGATATCGGCAAATACACCGTGCATGAGTCTGAGATGACCGGTATTCCGCTGAAATACCGCAGCGTGGAAGAGATGGATCCTTCGATTCGTTTCCCTAAAGTGATGATGGTCGACGAGCCTGAGCTGTTGGATCGCGCTATCGCTCGCATCCCGGCAGAAACGCGGGAACGTTACACCATCCTGAAAAGCGCGCCTTATTACCTGGAAATCTTGCACCAGAAAGTGGATAAGGGGGCTGGGGTGAAAATGCTGGCCGATCATCTCGGTATTGCGCGTGAAAATGTGATGACGTTGGGCGATCAGGCCAACGACACGGCGATGATTGAGTATGCCGGGTTGGGCGTGGCGATGGGTAATGCTATTCCGGAACTGAAAGCGGTAGCGCAGTTTGTTACCAGCACCAATACCGAAGACGGTGTAGCCCGTGCCATCGAGAAGTTTGTGCTGAATGCCTGACAATGATTCTATTTACAGGGGCGCAGTCGTGCCCCTGAAAGCAGGTTATAACCGCGCTAAAATACGCTTCACAATCTGTCCGCTCTGTATCGCCGGCCCGATCGAAACTGCCGTTTGTTAATGATTTTCATCGGCGATCGCTTTGAGATATTTCTCCAGCACAATGTTTTTCCCGCACAGCACCACCGCCACTTTTTTGCCCTGGAATTCCGGTGCCAGTTTGATGGCCGCGGCTAAGGCCACCCCGGCTGCGCCTTCGATAATCCAGCGATCGCTGGCGGCAATCTGCCGCATGGCCTGCTTGATCTCAGTTTCACTGACCAATACTTTACGATCGATCACCTGCTGACACAGTGGGAAGGTGATCGCACCCGGCTCAACGCCGCCGGCGGTGCCATCTGACAGCGTGTCCTGCTCTTCGACTGGATAAATATGACCGGCCTGCAGAACACTGTACATGCTGGTGGAGTTTTCTGGCCAGCAGGCAATAATCTGCGTTTTCGGCGATAATTGCTGCAAAACGGTACCAATTCCTGAAATATAGCCACCACCACCCACGGCGATAAATACTGCATCCAAATCCGCTTGCTGCTCGACCAACTCCATGCCGCAGGTGCCCTGACCGGCGATCACCTGCTCGTCGTTATAGGGAGAGACATACACCTTGCCCTGTTCCTGCGCCGCTTTTTCCCCCGCCTGTTCCGCTTTCAGGGCATCTCCCGGTACCGTCACCACTTCGCTGCCCAACGCGCGGATGGTTTCCAGTTTGATCGCTGCCGCTGTTTCCGGGGCATACACCGTCACGCTGACTCCCGTCAGTTTGCCTGCCAGCGCCATCGCCTGGCCGTGATTACCGCTGGAAGCCGCGATCACCCCGCGTTGACGTTGCTCGTCACTTAACAACCGCAGCTTGTTGCTGGCGCCGCGAAACTTAAAAGAGCCGGTAGGTTGCAGATGGTCGCATTTCAGATACAGCTCGCAACCCAACTGCTGTGACAGCAATACGCTGCGTTCCAGCGGGGTCACGCGAACCTGCGGGCGCAATTGCTGATGGGCGGAAACAATCGCGTCAAATAGCTGACTCATACAGACTCCTTGATATTTTTCAGGTAGTTATAGACGGTGGCGCGGCCGATGCCGAGGATCTTGGCGACGTAGCCGGCGGCATTTTTTCCTTTGAAAGCGCCCTGGTGATACAGCGCCTCCACCAGTGCTCGCCGCCCTGCGCCGTTAAGTGCGCTGAGCGTCTGCTGGTGTTGTTGCAACCATTGATAAATGAAGGTGTTAATGCGCTCCTGCCAGTCGTCCTGGAACAACACATCCGGCTGCGGCTGCAAGGCGTTGCCCGCCAGAAAGATATCCAGCGCGGCTTTAGCGCTTTCCAGCACGGTGATATCAAGATTGATGCACATCAGCCCGATGGGATTGCCGCTGTCATCGCGGAGGACCGCGCTGATAGACCGCAGTTGGCTGCCATCCCAATTGCGCTTCAGGTAGGGGCCAATCACCTGTAAACCGGGTTCATCCTGTAACTCGCTCAGGTTGGAACTTTCGCCCAGCTCACGCTGCGATCGGTTATTGGTGATGTAAACCAGCGTCTGGCTGGCCAAATCATGAAGTGCCACTTCGGCGTAAGGGGCAAACAACAGCGTAATGGCATCGGCGATGGCGTGGTAGCGGCTCAGCATGGCGATCTTTTTTTTGGATTTAAAAATCTAATTTAGAATTAATTTTCTACTTTGTAAATCATTCCGACCTCCGGTTCGGTGTTTTTTTTGTGATCTATCTTGTATTACAAGATGGATTTTCGTGCCTACAATGTACGCTAGCCTATTAAACAACCAACCGATTTTTATATTCAACAACGAGTTTTTTCTGATGACGAGATGAAAACACCACTGGATGCGTGATTTGTCAGGAACAGATCGTGCAGAAATTAATGAATTGCTCTGGGGGATGAATTATGGATTCCAGTACTTATTCCACGACAATCAAAAAGATGAATCGGCGTATTATTCCATTTATTATGCTGCTTTATCTTATTGCATATATAGACAGATCTAATATTTCCATTGCTGCATTGCAGATGAATGCCGATTTGGCGCTTAGCGCCGAGATGTATGGTATTGCCGCAGGGATTTTCTATATTTCCTACATTATTTTTGAAGTCCCCAGCAATATATTATTGAGCCGTATCGGTGCCAAGATATGGATTGCGCGCATCATGGTCACCTGGGGCATTATCGCCGCCGGTATGAGCCTGGTGCAAACGCCAACGCAACTCTATGTGATGCGTTTTTTACTCGGCGTGGCGGAGGCCGGGTTTACCCCTGGCATTATTTATTATCTTTCCTGTTGGTATCCGCGCAGTGACCGTGCGCGTGCCATGTCGATGTTTTACATCGGTGCAGCCCTGGCTTCGGTTATTGGCCTGCCGCTGTCCGGCAGCATCCTGAATATGCATGGTTTATTTGACATAGCAGGGTGGCGCTGGCTGTTCCTGCTGGAAGGTATCCCGGCGGTGTTGCTGGGCATCGTGACCTATTTTTACCTCGATGATGCGCCGCAACAGGCAAAATGGTTGGCGCCGCCGCAACGTCAGTGGCTGGTCAATAAAATGGCCGGTGAAATGGCGGAGACCGCTGGTGGACAATCACATCGCTGGAGCCAGGCGTTGACCAACCGGCGGGTTTGGGCGCTGAGCTTTATGTGGCTGTTGCAGGCGTTCGGCACCATAGGTATCACGCTATTTTTGCCTTTAATCGTCAAGGGCGTAGTCACGGAACAAAGCTCCTTTGTTGTCAGTGTCCTTTCCGCCATTCCGTTTTTCTTTGCCTGCATTTTCATGTACTTCAACGGCAGGCACTCCGACCTGACCGGTGAGCGATCCCTGCATTTGGGGGGCCCGCTGATTGCCGCCGGTCTGCTGCTGCTGGCAGCGATTTATTGTCAAAATCTGGTGTTGGCCTACGGCATGCTAGTGCTTACCGTTGCGTTGAACTGGGCGATCACCCCTATTTTCTGGGCGGTAACCACCGAATCTATCGCCGGCGTGGCTGGTGCGGCGTCAATAGCCTTGATTAATGCGGTGGCCAATATTGCCGGCCTGGTCTTCCCACCGGTCATGGGGCGAATTAAAGATATTACCGGCAACTATGATATTGCGTTGATGGCCATTGCTGCGGCGTTGGTGGCTGGCGGCATTATCGGCCTGCGGCTTGGCAGGCCGCTATCAGCGGCCACAGGCGAGGTTGCACTGCGGGAGAACAACCATGGCTGAGACCATTTTGCAGGCCTCACCCTTGCCGCAAAGGTTGGTGGTGCAACTGCGTCAACATTTCCCATTGGTGGATCAGCGCGAATTGGCCCCTTTGGCGCTGGCGGCCCGAGCCGGCGAATTCACCGTCCTGCTGGTTGATGGCGAAACGGCGGTCAGTGCGGCACAAATTGCTGTTTTGCCGCAGTTAAAACTGATTGCCGTATTTGGTGTGGGCTACGAGCGGGTGGATGTGCAGGCTGCACGGGCGCAGGGTGTGCGCGTCACGCATACGCCGGGGGTGTTGACCGATAACGTCGCCGATCTGGCGATTGGGCTACTGTTGGCGACGGCCCGGCAGATTGGCGGCGCCCAACGTTTTATCGAGCGCGGTGACTGGCTGCAGGGCGGCTATCCCTGGACGCGCAAGGTTAGCGGCGCACGCCTGGGCATTCTTGGATTGGGAAGGATCGGGCGGGCGATAGCTCAGCGTGCAGCGGCCTTCAAAATGGACGTCAGTTATCATTCCCGCCAACAATATGACGATTTTACCGGGCGTTTTTTTGCGACCCCTCTGGCACTGGCCGAGCACTGCGACTTTTTATTGGTGTGCACCAACGGAGGGGTGGCGACGCGGGCGCTGGTGGATGCAAAGGTGTTAGCGGCATTGGGCGCTAACGGCATCTTAATCAACATTGCGCGGGGTTCGGTGGTGGATGAAGCTGCATTAGTAAAGGCGATTGACCAAGGGGTAATTGCCGGTGCTGGTCTGGATGTTTTTGAATGCGAACCGCAGGTTCCCGCCGGGTTGATGGGGCGGGACAATGTGGTACTAACGCCGCATATGGCCAGCGCGACCCACAGCACGCGGCGGATGATGGCCGATCTGGTGTTCGACAACATAGCCGCTTATTTTGCCGGTCGGGCTTTGCCAACGCCGGTAGCGGAAAGCCCCAACCCGTAGTGGCATTGCCTCTGTTTCCAGCCTGTTTATCGCCCAACAACGGTGGTCTGTTTTGGTACGTCACGCAAACTTGTTGTCTGTTTTGTGATCTTGATTGTAGTACAACAAAACATATAGGTACTACAATAAGGCGGTGGTTGTTTAGGGAAGTTATCAAGATTGTGCTGCAACTGCAGGACGCCAATGGGAGACGCGGGTAAAGTAAATCCGTTATCACAGCATGGCGAACGCCACGGAGAAATCATGAACAAGCAGCAGATCGGTAAAACCGACCGCATCATTATCGAGATGGGCCAGCAGATCGTCGGCGGTAAGTATATTCCGGGGGCGGCATTACCCGCAGAAACGGAACTGTGCGAAGAGTTTGAAACTTCGCGCAATATCATCCGCGAAGTCTTGCGTGCGCTGATGTCCAAGCGGTTGGTGGAGGTGAAGCGCTATCGTGGCGCATTCGTAACGCTACGCAGCCAGTGGAATTATCTGGATACCGACGTCCTGAACTGGGTGCTGGCGCAGGATTATGATCCACGGCTGATCGCCTCGATGAGTGAGGTTCGTAACCTGGTGGAGCCAACGATTGCTCGCTGGGCGGCGGAGCGAGCTACCTCTAGCGAACTTGCGGTGATCGAAGCGGCGCTGAACGATATGAAAATCCATCACCAGGATCGCGAACGTTTTAATGAGGCCGACATCCGCTATCACGAAGCGGTGCTGGCGGCGGTGCACAACCCGGTTTTGCAACAGCTTAGCGTGGCGATTAGCTCGCTGCAGCGCGCGGTGTTCGAGCGCACTTATATGTCGGATGAGAACAATATGCCGCGTACCTTGCGCGAGCATCAGGAATTGTATGATGCGATCCGTCATCAGGATCCGGATGCCGCAGAGCAGGCGGCACTGGCAATGATCGCCAGCTCAACCAAACGCCTAAAGGACATAACATGAGTGACAGCTTTATCGCGATTGACTGGGGTTCCACCAACCTGCGCGCCTGGCGTTACGAACAGGGCGTCTGTGTCGATAGCCTGCAGTCGCAGGCCGGTGTTACCCGCCTTGATGGCCGCACGCCACAGCAGGTTTTCAGCGAGCTGATGGCGCGGTGGGCTGAGCCGCTGCCGGTGGTGATGGCCGGGATGGTCGGCAGCAATGCCGGCTGGCTGCAGGTGCCTTATCTGCATTGCCCAACCCGCCTGACAGAAGTTGCCCAACAGTTAACGGCGATAGAGCAGGCTTTACCTTACCGGGCCTGGATTATTCCGGGCATCTGTATCGAACGTGAAGATAACTACAACGTCATGCGTGGTGAAGAAACCCAGTTGATTGGCGCCTATGCCGAACAGCCGGCGGCGGTTTATATCATGCCCGGTACCCACAGCAAATGGGTGCGCATGGAGGGCGACACCCTGGCGGATTTCCGCACGGTGATGACGGGCGAATTGCATCATTTGCTGCTCAGCCATTCGTTGATCGGCGTGGGGCTAAGTGAACAACGGCCTAATCCACAGGCGTTTATCAACGGATTGGAAGTCGGCATGAATGAAAGCCACATCGTGCGACGTTTATTTGAAACCCGCGCCGCTCACGTGCTTGGCAAACTGGAAAAAAGCGCCGTCAGCGACTGGCTTTCCGGCTTGTTGATCGGCAACGAGGTGGCGGAGATGCAGCGTGAATACCCGCTGCCGCCGGATGCCGCATTAACGGTGATCGGCAACCCGCAGCTTGGCGAGCGTTATGCCCAGGCACTGACTATGGCCGGGATACGCCACCAGATCCTGGATGGCGATCGGGCTTTCCAATCGGGAATAAGGAGCATTGTGCATGAGCTGGAATACTGAACTGCCGCTGATTGCCATCCTGCGCGGCATTACGCCGCAGGAGGTGGCTGATCACGTACAAACCTTGCTTGAGGCGGGGTTCGATGCAATTGAAATACCGATGAACTCGCCGGACTGGCAGCAAAGCATCGGTGATACGGTGAAGAAATTCGGCGATCGCGCCCTGATTGGTGCCGGCACCGTGCTGCAACCTGCGCAGGTGGAAGAGTTGGCCGCGCTGGGTGGTCAACTGGTGGTGACTCCCAATACCCAACCGGCGGTGATCCGCAGGGCCGTGGCGCTGGGTATGACGGTTTGCGCCGGTTGCGCCACCGCGTCAGAAGCATTCAACGCACTGGAGGCCGGGGCTCAGGCATTGAAGATTTTCCCCTCGGTCTCCTTTGGCCCGGACTATATCAAGGCGCTGAAAGCGGTTCTGCCGCCTCAGATCCCTGTTTTTGCCGTCGGCGGCATCACGCCGGAAAACTTGCATCTGTATCTGGCCGCAGGCTGCGTGGGTGCCGGGTTGGGGGGCGATCTCTATCGCGCCGGCCAATCGGTGGAACGCACCGCTCAGCAGGCTGCCGCTTTCGTTCGGGCCTATAAGGAAGCCACTCAATGAAAATAACCAAAATGACCACCTATCGGCTACCGCCGCGCTGGATGTTCCTGAAGATTGAAACCGATGAAGGCATCGTCGGTTGGGGTGAACCGGTGATTGAAGGGCGCGCACGCAGTGTGGAGGCGGCGGTGCACGAGCTGTCGGAATATGTGGTCGGCCAGGATCCGGCGCGGATTAACGATATCTGGCAAACCCTCTACCGCGGCGGTTTCTATCGCGGCGGCCCGATCCTGATGAGTGCGATCGCCGGTATTGATCAGGCGCTGTGGGATATCAAAGGCAAGGCGCTGGGCGTACCGGTTTATCAGCTATTGGGCGGATTGGTGCGTGACAAAATCAAGGCGTATAGCTGGGTGGGCGGCGATCGTCCTTCTGACGTGATTGCCGGCATCAACAAGCTGACGGAAATCGGCTTCGACACCTTTAAGCTGAACGGTTGCGAAGAGATGGGCATTATCGACAGTGCGCGCAAGGTGGATGCTGCGGTGGCGGTGGTGGCGCAGATCCGCGAAGCCTTTGGTAACCGTATCGAGTTCGGTCTGGATTTCCATGGTCGCGTCGATGCGCCGATGGCAAAAATCCTGATCAAAGAGCTGGAGCCGTACCGTCCGCTGTTTATTGAAGAGCCGGTGCTGGCGGAACAGGCAGAGTACTATCCGCGCCTGGCGGCGCAGACGCATATCCCGATTGCCGCCGGTGAACGTATGTATTCGCGTTTTGATTTCAAACGGGTGCTGGCCGATGGCGGCCTGGCGATTATTCAGCCTGATCTGTCTCATGCCGGTGGCATCACCGAATGCTTCAAGATTGCCGCCATGGCGGAGACCTATGATGTGGCGCTGGCTCCGCATTGCCCACTGGGGCCGATTGCGCTGGCTGCCTGTCTGCATGTGGACTTTGTGGCGCGTAACGCGGTGTTCCAGGAGCAGAGCATGGGCATTCACTACAATCAGGGGGCCGAACTGCTGGACTACGTAGTGAATAAAGACGATTTCAAAATGACCGACGGCCACTTCTACCCACTGACTAAACCGGGCCTCGGGGTGGAAATTAACGAAGAGCTGGTGATCGAGCGCAGTAAACAAGCGACGGACTGGCGTAATCCCGTGTGGCGTTATCCGGACGGCGCAGTTGCCGAGTGGTAATTAGCCGTCATCTTTCAAACCGCAGCGTTATTACCTGCAGATACCGACCCCAGTCACGGATTGACGATTTACAGGGTAATAACCGATAGCGTTAAGGCTAAATAAAGTAGTCCTAAATTAAAAACACCATCAATTGAATTAAATAATTCTGTTAACCCGGAAGGGGATCCCCTACTTCTCTTCCGTCTTAAAATCCGAAAAATAACGGAATAAAAATAATGGAAATAACCTTAACCTCAGCACCAAAAAGTAAACGCCGCTATCTGACATTATTCATGATATTTGTCACCGTGGTGATCTGCTATGTCGACCGTGCCAATCTGGCGGTGGCTTCGGTGCATATTCAGCAGGAGTTCGGCATCAGCAAGGCGCAGATGGGCTATATTTTCTCTGCTTTTGCCTGGACCTATACCCTGTGCCAGATCCCTGGCGGTTGGTTTCTGGATCGCGTCGGCTCAAAACTGACCTATTTTATTGCCATTATGGGCTGGTCAATTGCGACGTTGCTGCAGGGGTTCGCCAGTGGCCTGGTATCACTGATTGGCCTGCGTGCGGTGACCGGGTTGTTTGAAGCGCCGGCATTTCCCACCAATAATCGCATCGTCACCAGTTGGTTCCCCGAGCAGGAGCGGGCTTCGGCGGTGGGGTTCTATACTTCCGGTCAGTTTGTCGGGCTGGCGTTTTTGACGCCGCTATTGATCTGGGTACAAGAGATCCTCAGTTGGCACTGGGTGTTCATCATCACCGGCGGTGTCGGCATCGTCTGGGCGTTGGTGTGGCAGCGTGTTTATCAGTCGCCGCGCAACAGCAAAGGGGTGAACGACGCCGAGCTGAAATATATTCAGGACGGTGGCGGTATGGTGGATGGCGACGTCGCGTCGGAAAAGAAAAACCGCGTAGCGCTCACCGCTGCCGACTGGAAACTGGTGTTTCACCGCAAGCTGGTGGGGGTGTATCTCGGCCAGTTCGCTATTACCTCAACGCTGTGGTTCTTCCTCACCTGGTTCCCGAATTATCTGACGCAGGAAAAGCACATTGCCGCACTGACCGCCGGTTTTATGACCACGGTGCCCTTCCTGGCGGCGTTCTGCGGCGTGTTGTTATCCGGTTTTGTTGCCGATCGCTTGCTACGCAGCGGCCGTTCCATCGGTTTTGCGCGTAAAACGCCTATCATCTGCGGATTGCTGCTCTCTACCTGCATCATGGGGGCCAATTACACCAACGATCCGCTGTGGATTATGGTGTTGATGGCGCTGGCGTTCTTTGGCAACGGTTTCGCCTCCATTACCTGGTCGCTGGTGTCATCGCTGGCACCGACCCGATTGATTGGCTTGACCGGTGGGGTGTTTAACTTTGTCGGCGGGCTGGGGGGGATCACAGTACCCTTGGTGGTCGGTTATCTGGCGCAGGATTATGGTTTTGCTCCCTCACTGATTTATATCGCCGTGGTGGCACTACTCGGCGCGTTGTCGTATCTGTTGTTGGTGGGTGATGTGAAACGCGTTGGCTGATCCGGTAAGATGGCGGCTCAGTGCCAGCATGCGCAGGGGAGCCGCCATGAGCCATCGGGAAAAACAGCTGACTTTTGATCCACGTGGGCATCAGCTAACCAATATTAACGTCTGGACGCCGGACAGCCAGTGGCTGGCTTACGACGTACGCCCGAGCGGCGCCTCTTTCACCGGCCTGAGTATTGAACGGGTGAACGTCGACAGCGGCGTGGTGGAAGTGGTGTACCGTGCCCAGCACGGTGCTCATGTGGGCGTGGTGACCGTCAGCCCGGACGCACCGGCCCGGTATGCTTTTATCCACGGCCCGGAGCACCCAGATAGCGTTTGGCATTACGATTTTCACCATCGTCGTGGGGTGATTGTCAGCGAACCGGATCGCGAACTGGCCATTACCCTCGATGCGATGGACATCACCGCGCCCTATACTCCCGGCGCACTGCGCGGCGGCACTCACGTGCACGTTTTTAGTCCGGACGGCAGTCGCCTGAGCTTTACCTATAATGACCATGTGATGCATGAGCTGGACCCGGCGCTGGATCTGCGCAACGTGGGCGTAGCCGTGCCATTACAGGGCGTGAACCCTCCCAAGCAGCATCCGCGTGAATATGACGGCAGCCATTACTGCGTATTGGTTAGCGAGACCACGCCACAACCGCAGCCGGGCAGTGACCAAATTAATCGCGCTTATGAAGAGGGCTGGGTTGGCCAAGGCGGTTATACCCGGCCTGATGGGCGGCAACAGCGCTGGGCGCTGGCGTTTATCGGCGATACGATTTCCAGCAGCGGTGAAAAGCTGCCTGAGGTGTTTATCGTTGATCTGCCGCAGGATGATGCCGATTACGCCAAAGCCGGTGCCCGGCCGTTGCAGGGTACCCCGACCCAAATACCTGCCCCCCCGCTGGGGGTACGCCAACGTCGGCTGACCTTTACTGGCCAGCGACGTTTCCCTGGTGTGGCGACCACTCCCCGCCACTGGCTGCGTAGTTCACCCGACGGCAGTATGATTGCCTGCCTGATGAAGGATGACGCGGGCGTGGTACAGCTGTGGGTGGTCTCACCCAACGGCGGTGAGCCGCGTCAGGTCACGCAGGGTGAACAGGGGATTCAATCGGCGTTCAGTTGGCATCCGCAGGGCGGTCGTATCGCGCTGGTGTGTGATAACAGCCTGATGTTATGTGAGGTAGCCAGCGGGCGGATGCAGCGTTTGACGCAGCGTACTGCGCTACCGCCATCGGGTGATGCGGTGGTGTTCTCTCCGGACGGCAGTAAAGTGGCGTTTATGCGTGAGATCGACGGGTTCAGCCAGATTTTTGTGGCCGGGGTATGAGCAACGGCGGGCGAACAGCCCGCATCAGGTTTTTTACTGTGGGGTGGCAGCCGCCGCATGGGCTGGATCGCCGCTGGCGGCCAGATTCTGCTCTTCGCCACGCAAGATGCGCGCTCTCGGCGAGTCTGCGGTACCGTCACTGCCGGAGCGCATATAGTCGTAAGGCAGTAACACCGTGTCCATCACCGCCGAGAATGGCAGATCCAGCGCCACCAGTGGCATCATTGCCCAACTGGTATTGTCGTCCCTCAGCACGTTCATGCTGGCACGGGTACCCGGATAGTAGCCCTGATTCGGGCCGGTGTGACTCATTACGCTGGAGCAGCCGTTGGTCGCTAACAGCATGCAACTGGTTGCTATGACTCTTATCGTTTTCATTATTCCATCCTGCAGGGTGCTGTTCCCCAAAATCTGCTGATCTATAACATCTTGTGGATGTTTTAAAAGGAGCAAGAGCCCGCTCTGTGGCGGCCGTCTCAGTTTATTGTAAGGGATAAAAAAACTTTCGCTGCACTGATTATCATTTTTTTGATCATCGCCGGTTGAAATGGTGAAAGTCACCCCCATTTTCTTATCAGAAGCAAATTAAGAATTCGCCGTAAGGGAATTCTGATTATTTAGCCTGTCCATGATGGAAGGCTTAATTATTAAACCTCGCTGAAGTGCCTTAGGAGGCTGTTTTATGCGTAATTTCGATCTTTCTCCACTCTACCGTTCTGCGATTGGCTTTGACCGTTTGTTTAATGCGTTGGAGGCAGGCCAGAGTCAGGGTAATGGCGGCTATCCCCCTTATAACGTTGAGCTGGTGGATGAAAATCATTACCGCATCGCGATCGCGGTGGCAGGATTCGCCGAGCAAGAGCTCGAGATTACCACCCAGGATAACCTGTTGATTGTACGTGGCGCTCATAATAATGAGCCGGCGGAAAGAACCTACTTATATCAAGGTATTGCCGAACGTAACTTTGAACGTAAATTCCAGTTGGCCGAGCATATCCAAATTAAAGGCGCCAAACTGGAAAACGGCCTGTTGTATATCGATATGGAACGCATCGTGCCGGAAACATTAAAACCGCGCCGGATAGAAATTAAGTAATTCTTATTTCATCGGCGGAATGAACCGCCGGTGCAATGAATGTTAGTTAACTGCCTGCCGTCAGGGGGCGATTAAACCTCATCTCGCTTCATAGAAGGAGTTAATACTATGCGCAATTACGACTTATCCCCACTACTGCGTCAGTGGATCGGCTTTGACAAATTGGCCAGTTCAATGGGCGGCCAGGAGCCGCAAGGGTTCCCGCCATACAACATCGAGAAAAGCGACGATAACCACTACCGCATTTCTCTGGCGCTGGCCGGCTTCAAACAAAGCGAACTGGATATTGAAGTCGAAGGCCCACGCCTGACCGTGCGCGGTAAGCCGACACCGTCGGAAAAACAGGTGGAATATCTGCATCAGGGGTTGGTGTGCAAAGAGTTCGCACTGACCTTCACGCTGGCTGAACATTTGCAGGTTTCCGAGGCCCAGTTTGAAAATGGCCTGCTGCATATCGATCTGGTGCGTCAGGTACCGGAAGCCCTGCAGCCACAGCGGATCGCCATCGGTACTACGCCAGGGCTGGAAGCCAAATAACCGACTGAGAAACAGTTAAATTTTCAGGGGGAAGTCCTAACGGGCTTCCCCCTTTGCTTTCTGTGGCGCAAGCCACAGTCACCCTTTTCCGCCTGTGCCAAAATCCCTGTTAATTGTGAGTCTTTAACCGCAAACCGGTTGTTAAACTTTTGGCAAGGATGTGAGCTATGAGCGAAATCGCCCTGACCGTCAGCATGTTGGCGTTGGTGGCCGTTCTCGGGCTGTGGATGGGTAACTGGAAGATCTATGGGGTGGGGCTGGGCATTGGTGGGGTGCTGTTCGGCGGCATTATCGTTGGGCATTTCGCCCAGAGCTGGCAGCTCAATCTTAATGGCGACATGCTGCATTTCATCCAGGAATTCGGCCTGATCCTGTTCGTGTACACCATTGGTATTCAGGTCGGTCCGGGGTTTTTCTCCTCCTTGCGGGTGTCCGGGCTACGGCTCAACGGCTTCGCCATTTTACTGGTGCTGGTCGGTGGGTTGGTCGCGGCGGTGGTTCACAAGCTGTTTGCCGTGCCGTTGCCGATTATTCTTGGCGTGTTCTCCGGGGCGGTCACCAATACTCCGGCGCTCGGCGCTGGGCAGCAAATCCTTACCGATTTGGGTTCAGATCCGGCACTGGTCGATCGCATGGGTATGGGTTACGCCATGGCTTATCCGTTTGGCATCTGCGGCATTTTATTGGTGATGTGGCTGATACGCCTGTTTTTCCGCATTAATATCGAGCAAGAGGCGCAGGCGTTTGAAAGCAGCCTGGGCAACCAGCGCGAACTGCTGCATACCATGAACGTGGCGGTGCGTAACCCGAATCTGCAGGGGATGGCTATCAAAAATGTACCGCTGCTGAACGGCGAGGACATCATCTGTTCTCGCCTGAAACGCGGCGATTTGCTGATGGTGCCGGCACCGCTTGAAAAGCTGGAACTGGGCGATTATCTGCATCTGGTGGGCAAGCGCGAAAGCCTGGAAAATGCCCGGCTGGTGATTGGCGAAGAGGTCGACGTCTCGCTGTCAACGCGCGGTACAGAGCTGCAGGTGGTGAGAGCAGTGGTGACTAATGAGAAGGTGCTGGGCAGTAAAATCCGCGATCTGAACCTGAAGCAGAAATACGACGTGGTGATCTCGCGACTCAACCGTTCCGGGGTCGAGCTGGTGGCCGGCAGCAATGTGACGCTGCAATTTGGTGACATCCTCAACCTGGTGGGGCGGCCCGAATCTATCGAGGCGGTGGCGGCGATTGTCGGCAACGCCCAGCAGAAGTTGCAGCAGGTGCAGATGTTGCCGGTGTTTATCGGAATCGGCCTCGGCGTGCTGTTGGGATCCATCCCGCTGTTTATACCGGGTTTCCCGGCGGCATTGCGTCTGGGGCTGGCCGGTGGCCCACTGGTGGCGGCGCTGATCCTTGGGCGTATCGGCAGCATCGGCAAGCTGTACTGGTTTATGCCGCCCAGTGCCAATCTGGCGTTGCGTGAACTGGGGATAGTGCTGTTTCTGGCGGTGGTCGGGTTGAAGTCGGGCGGTAATTTTGTCGATACGCTGATTAATGGCGAAGGGCTGGCATGGATTGGCTATGGCGCGCTGATTACTGCGATTCCTCTGTTTAGCGTGGGCGTACTGGCGCGGATGGTGGGCAAGATGAACTACCTGACGCTGTCCGGCATGCTGGCAGGGTCAATGACCGATCCGCCGGCGCTGGCCTTCGCTAACGGCCTGCACCCGACCAGCGGCGCTGCCGCGCTGTCTTACGCCACGGTTTATCCTTTGGCGATGTTCCTGCGCATCATGTCGCCACAGTTGCTGGCGGTCTTGTTCTGGGCGATGTAAGACTCTGGCAATAGTGCGTCAAAGTTGATATGGCATCAGTACACCGTTACTGGTGCCGAAGTCTTTGGGATTACGTGAAATTAGCGTTCTGAAACCAATTTGCGCCGTAGCCCAGATAATGGCATCGGGTAGTTTTATTCCTCGTGAGTGACGTAGTTCAACTGCTCGCTCTGCAACCTCATCGGTGATTGGCAGCAACAAGAATTGCCCTAAAAATTGGCGGGTTTTAAGTTCGAGCGCTGACGATTGTTTTTTTGCTCCAACCATGACCTCCATCCAGGTAATGGCGCTGATTGCCGGGTGGGCATGGTATTCGGTGAGTACCTCCCTGGCCTGCGGAATGCCATTGAGATAATCGATCAGGATATTGGTATCAAATAGCACCAGTTGAGCGGTCATTAATCCCACTCCTCGCGGAGCTGATTCTCATAATCGACGCCGTCACCCAATACACCCGACCATAATCCGAAAGCATTACTTGGGTCATCCACTCGGTTTACCACCAGATAACGAGAGACTGCCTGCCGGATGATCTCAGCTCGAGGGACATGACGAATGTTCTTCAGATTGTCGAGTTGCCGCAGGTCTTCTTCAGGTAAATCAATCACTATGCGGGCCATAATTAACCTTCTGAGAAAAAAGATATACGTATCATATATCTTTTCTGGTTAATTTTCAATCAATCGAGCAAGGCAGGATCATTATTCCTGGTGCGCGCGTTCGATCTCTTCCGCCAGGATCGCCACGCCACGCTCAATTTTCTCCGGATCCGGTACGTAGTTCATCCGCATGCACTGATGGGTATGCGGCCATTCATGCTCCAGCCCAGGGAAGAAATAGTGGCCGGGTACCATCAGCACGCCGCGTTTTTTCAGGCGCTGGTACAGCAGCTCGGTGGTGATCGGCAGATCCTTGAACCACAGCCAGAGGAAAATTGCCCCTTCCGGTTTATGGATCAGGCAGCGCTCTGGTGACAGGTAGCGGCGAATGATCTCGATAGTGTGCTCGACGCGCTGTTTGTAGAACGGACGGATCACCTCGTTGGACAGGCGCAGCAGGTCACCGCGTTCAATCATTTCCGTTGCCATCGCCGGCCCCATGCTGCCCGGTGACAGGCTAATGATGCCGTTCATGTTGGTCAGGGCGCTGATGGTCTTTTCATCGGCGATCACAATGCCGCAGCGCGAACCGGGCAGGCCGAGTTTCGACAGGCTCATGCACAGAATAATGTTCGGGTTCCACAGCGGCGTTGCGTCGCTGAAGATAATGCCGGGGAAGGGCACGCCATAGGCGTTATCGATCACCAGCGGAATATTGCGCTGCTGCGCCAACCGGTCGAGCTTCATCAGCTCTTCGTCGGTGATCACGTTGCCGGTCGGATTGGTCGGGCGTGATACGCAGATCATGCCGATATCATCGCCGATGTTCAGGTGTTCGAAATCAACGTGATACTTGAACTGGCCTTCCGGCAGCAATTCGATGTTGGGTTTGGCCGAGACAAACAGCCCTTCGTCCAACCCGGCATCGGCATAGCCGATATATTCCGGCGCCAGCGGGAACAGTACGCGGCGGCGGCTGCCGTCGGCATAGCGGCCGGCAAACAGGTTAAACAAGTAGAAAAACGCGCTCTGACTGCCATTTGTCAGTGCAATATTCTGTGGAGAGATCTGCCAGCCCAGCTCGTCGCGCAGCAATTTGGCCAGTGCTTTCAGCAGGGCGTCTTTGCCCTGCGGGCCGTCATAGTTACACAGCGCTTCGGTCAGTTTGCCCTGGTCGAGCATGTCCTGACACAGCTGTTTGAAGTAGCTTTCCATCTCTGGAATTTGCGCCGGATTACCGCCGCCGAGCATGATGGCACCGGGGGTGCGCAGGCCTTCGTTCAGGTCATCCATTAAACGGGTAATGCCCGCGTAACGGGTAAATTTGTCGCCGAAAAGTGAAAAAGTCATAGGTGCAGCTGTATTATTTTTAGCAGGTAATTCCCCACCATACCGCCTGTCAATTTCCGACGCAATGCGGTTCATAAAACAGCCACCGGGAGTAAACTTCGCCCGATGGCCATTTACCAGCATATCGCGCTGAATTATTGTGACCGATCGCCGACCCATACCACCATCACCTTATCGTCGCCGAGCCGACGGCTGAAGGCGTAGTATTGCGCCGTTTGTTGCGACTGCTGTTTACCCGAACCGATTGCCGGGTGACGAGCGCGGAATTGGCCCAGCCGCTGCCAGTGCGCCAGCAGTGGGGCTTTGCCGCCCTGTAGCTCACTCCAGTTCATATCGGAACGGGTGCCCTGCAACGGGTCTGAACCGCTCGGGCCAAGCTGACGGCCGCTTTCATCACCGTAGTAAATTTGTACCGCGCCGGGGGCCAGCAGCAGCAGGTCGGCGGCACGCTGCTGCAGCGCCAACGACCCTTTGGCATCACTGGCAAAGAACAGCCGGGTATCGTGCGAAGAGATGTAGCTCAACACGTTGAAATCCTGCAGCTTGTCAGCCATCTGTTGATAGGTGGCGTCGATGCTGGAGAAGCAGCTCAGCGCCTGCGACGCCTGATCCTGGAAATCAAAATTGATCATCGCGTCGAAGCCGTTCTGGTAATAGTCACTTTTCATCACGCCATGGCCCCAGGCTTCACCAGTCATCCAGAACGGGGCGTTATCCAGTGCCTGTTGCGGATGGGCGGCTTTCCACTCGGCCAACGCCGCCGTGGCACGCTGTTTCAGCAGCGCCAGCGTCGGTTTCTCCACGTGTTTGGCAGTGTCGACGCGGAAGCCGTCAATGCCGTAATCGCGTACCCATTGGCTGAGCCAGGTAGTCAGGTAGTCGCGGGGAGTCGCTCCGGGAATTTCGTGCGCAGCGCTGTCGGGTTTATGGCGATAAAACAGCGGCAGACCGCTGGCGCCGGGCGCTTCAGTTTTGATGTCCGGGAGGAAGGCCAGCGACATGGTGAGGTCGTCATAGCCCGGTGGATCGTAGTCGCCGATATCGGTGCGGATCCAGCTTTTACCCCACCAGGCGTCCCAGTCGGCCTTATCGCTGAAGTTGATGTAATCGTTGAAGCTGTGCCAGTTTTGTCCTGTGCCTGGCCGCCAGTCGCCCCAGTTTTTACCCAGTGTTTTTTCGATCTCTGCACCTTTCAGATACAGCGAGCCGAACTGGAAGGTCTGCATATCCGCCAGCGTGGCGTAACCGACGTGATTCACCACCACGTCGAACAGGATGCGGATACCACGCTGGTGCGCTTGCTCGACCAGCGTGCGCAGATCTTGCTCGCTGCCCATGTTGGCATCGAGCCGGGTCCAGTCCAGCGCGTAGTATCCGTGATAGGCATAATGCGGGAAGTCGCCCTTGGTGCCGCCGCCAACCCAGCCGTGGATTTGCTCCAGCGGCGAACTGATCCACAGCGCATTGACGCCGAGCTGTTGCAGATAATCGAGCTTTTGCGTCAGGCCGGCCAAATCACCGCCGTGGAAGGTGCCTATTTCCTGCATGCCGTCGCTGCGGCGGCCGTAGCTGTGGTCGTTGGCCGGGTTGCCGTTTTCAAAGCGATCGGTGAGGGCGAAGTAGACCGTGGCGTTGTGCCAGTTGAACGGCGCGGCTTTCTCGCTGCTTGCCGACTCCAGCAACAGTAACCCCCCGCTGCCTGCGGCCGGTTGCAGGGTGACTTTGCCCTGGCTGACCCTGGCCGTTTGGCCAGAATAGAAATCACGTACCGTTTCACCTTCGGCAAAGGTCGCCGCCACGTCAAGAGTGACCGGCAAGCCGTTCCAGCGTGGGCAGATGCGTGCTACCGAAGCGGCGGCGATTTCCGGTGCGGTTTTCAGGCTGAGCTGCAACGTTGGTGTACCGCTGCGGGTGTCGATGCGCACCTGATATTCGCCTGCGCGGAACAACCGCCAGTTAACCGGTGGGTTATCGCCGCAAGGTTGCAGTGACAGGGCTTGATTCAGTTTGGCCGCCGTGGTCGGCTGCCAGCACTGTTGGTTCTGGTAAATCTTCAGCGGCAGTTCGCCCTTGGCCAACGTGGCGTGGCTGGTGAACAAGCCGCTGGCGGACTCGTCAAAGGTCGGGAAGCTTTGCAGCGTCCAGCTCGCCATTGCCGCCGGTGACAGCAGCATCAACAGGGGAAGGGTCAGGCGTTTCATGGCTCTCCTTACGCGTGGCAGGAAGCGTTTTTCTTGTAGGGTAATGCCCAGTGTGACCAACGATAAAAAAATAGCCTCATCCCAACAGATAATTTTCCGGGAGGAGATGGCGGGGGGAGAAACCAGGCTGTCACCCGGTGGTTTTTTAATCTATATTACAATGTATACATTGTAGTGTGAGGTGACCTATGAGCGTGATGTCCGTTCGACTATCGGAAGATCTTAGTGAGCAGCTCGAAGCTTTGGCCAAAGCGACCGGCAGAACTAAATCGTTTTTGGCCGGGCAGGCCATCCGAGATTTTATTAACCGCGAAGCCTGGCAAATTGCTGAAACTCAGCAGGCAATCATTGAGGCGGATCAGGGGGATTTTGTTTCTGACGATGAAATGGAAGCCCGCTTCAAGAAGATGGGGGTGATTGTTAACGATGAAAATTAAATGGCTAAGGAAAGCCGCAAGCAATTTTGATGATGCGTACGATTGGTTTTATCAAGAGAGTCCTCAGGTTGCGACCCAATTCGCCAGGGAGGTTTTTCGATTAGTAAACTTGCTGGCGACAAATCCGGCTTTGGGCAGGGCAGGCAGGGTGATGGGAACCCGGGAAATCGTGATGAAAACCTTTCCTTATCTGATCCCCTACAGAATCAAAAATAATGAAATACATATCCTTCGGGTATTCCATATGCGGCGACATCCGCCGAAAAAATCTTGGTAATTTTGAATGGATGCCAGTTTTTATTTCACTGGCATCCATGAAAGTTACTTTTTCAGCAGTTGCGGATTAACACAGTTTTCTTTGACCTTGCCGGTCAGGGCTGCAATCAGGTTGTCGACGGCACATTCGGCCATGCCATAGCGGGTCTCATGGGTCGCAGAACCGATATGCGGCAGTGCCACTACGTTTGGCAGCGTCAGCAGCGGAGAAGACACCGGCAGCGGCTCTTTTTCGAACACGTCCAGCCCGGCGGCATGGATGGTCCCGTTCTGCAGCGCTTCTATCAGCGCAGCTTCGTCCACCACCGGGCCACGACCGGCGTTGATCAGGATGCCGCTCTTTTTCATTTTCGCCAGTTGGTCACGGCTGATCATATGGAAGGTTTCATCCGTCAGCGGCAGCGTAATGCAGATGAAATCGGATTCAGCCAATAGCGTATCCAGGTCACAGCGGCGGGCGTTAAAACGTTGCTCGGCTTCTTCGTGCGTGCGGCGGGCGTTATACAACACCGGCATGCCGAAGCCGAAGTGCGCACGTTGCGCCAGCGCCAGGCCAATTCGGCCCATCCCGAGAATACCGATGGTTTTATGATGTACATCGACGCCGAACCAGTCGGCCCCAATGCTGCCCTGCCATTCGCCGGCCTTTACCCGTTCGGCCACTTCCACCACCCGGCGTGCTGTCGCCAGCACCAGACTCATGATGGTATCGGCGACGGTTTCGGTCAGCACGGTAGGGGTATGCATCAGCAGCACGTTATGGGCATTAAGCGCGTCGACGTCGAAATTGTCGTAACCGACGGAAATGGTTGAGGCCGCACGCAGTTTTGGCGTCTGCTGCAGGAAAGCCTCATCAATTTTACCGCCGGAACCGATGATCCCTTCCGCCTGTTGCAACGCCTGGCGCAGCTCATCGTGGTTATCCGGGGTCAGGCCGTCGAAGGCGTGCACGGTGAAGTGCTGTTCCAGTCGTTCACGCAGGTCGGCGGGTATGTTTTTGTATAAAACGATAGAAGGCTTCATCACGAACTCCAGCAAGCTAACGATTAGGACGTTGGGGATCCAACATAACATAAAGCAAAAAGGGTGAAGGGCGTAGCGCCCGTCACCCCGGTCATTCAGGTAGATCAGGCCAGTTGTGGCTGGGCCTCGTTGCGAGCGGGTTTGACGACCAGCGTCAGCACCACCGCCGCCAGCAGGGCAATGGCCATAAACATATAAGAAGCCGCCGGGCTACCGGTAGCGCCGTTCAGGTAACCGACAAACCACGAGCCGAAGAAGGAACCCAGCGCACCCATGCTGTTGATCAGTGCCATGGCGCCACCGGCAACGTTTTTCGGCAGCATTTCAGGAATGATGGCGAAGAAAGGCCCATAAGGGGCATACATGGCGGCACCGGCAATCACCAACAGGGTGTAAGAGACCCAGAAATGGTTGGCGCCGACGGCGTAAGAGCCGAAGAAAGCCAGCGCGCCAATCAGCAACAGCGGCCAGACGAACAGCTTACGGTTTTGCATTTTGTCGGAGGCCCAGGACACCAGGATCATGGCGATAGTCGCCGCCAGATAAGGCACCGCCGACAGCCAGCCAGCTTCCACCATACCCATCTGCATGCCGCTGCGCAGGATGGAAGGCAACCACAGCACGAAGCCATACACGCCGATACTCCAGGCAAAGTACTGTGCGCACAGCAAAATAACGTTGCGTGAACGGAAGGCTTCACCGTAGTTACGCACCGCTTTAATGCCTTTCTGTTCTTCTTCCAGCTGCTGCTGCAACGCCAGTTTTTCGCCGTCGCTCAGCCATTTGGCCTGGGCGGGTTTATCTTTGGCCAGCACCCACCAGCAGAAGGCCCAGATCACCGCCGGAATGCCTTCAAAGATGAACATTTCACGCCAGCCGTAGGCGTGGATCAGGTAGCCGGAAACCACCGACATCCACAGCACCGTGACCGGGTTGCCGAGGATCAGGAAGGTGTTGGCGCGTGAGCGTTCTGATTTGGTGAACCAGTTGCTGATGTAAATCAGCATCGCCGGCATGACCGCGGCTTCCACCACGCCGAGGATAAAGCGGATAGCGGCCAGCATGGGGATATTACTGACCATGCCGGTCAGTGAGGCGCAGGCCCCCCACAGGATCAGGCACCAGAAAATCAGTTTTTTAACGCTGCGGCGTTCGGCATAGATAGCGCCGGGGATCTGGAAAAAGAAATAGCCGAGGAAAAACAGCGCGCCCAGCAGTGAGGACATGCCCTTGGTGATGCCCAGATCGTCATTAATGCCGGCGGCCGAAGCAAAGCTGAAGTTGGCGCGGTCGAGATAGGCCAGGCTGTAGGTGATAAACACGATGGGCATGATGTACCACCAGCGTTTAGCCGCGATAGTCGCTTTGTTCATGTTCAGATTCCTCAGTGTTCTCTCAACGCGTCCTGGTTGTAGGGCCAGAGGTACACGTCATGTGGAGAAGTCGGTTAACCGATTATGTTTGTTATATTTATTCAGCCAGTGCTGCGCGGGTCGGCAAGCCTTCGCTGTCGCCGATGGCCTGGATCGCCAGCGAGCCGATTTTGTTACCGCGTTGAACCGCCTGTTTCAGCGTTTTGCCTTCCAGCAGGGCGCTAAGGGTGCCGACGGCAAAACCGTCGCCTGCCCCCACGGTGTCCACTACGTTGTCGACTTTAATGGCGGCTACGGCCGCCTGGTCGCCGGCGGCGGTTTTAAACCAGGCGCCGTCCGGGCCGGTTTTGATAATCACCGCCTGTACGCCGCGCTCCAGGTAAAAATCGGCAATGCCTTCCGGCGTTGATTGGCCGGTGAGGATTTGCCCTTCTTTCAGCCCCGGCAGCACCCAGTCGGCGGCAAATGCCAGCTTATTGAGCTGTTCGATCATCACCTGTTGGCTGGACCACAGCACCGGACGCAAATTAGGGTCGAACGAAATGGTTTTACCCATCGCACGCATCTCACGTGCGGCATGGTGACACAGCGCCAGCGACTGACCGGACAGGGCCGCCGCTACGCCGCTCAGGTGCAGATGGCGAGCGGAACCGAAGTATTCGCGGTTGAAATCGTCCACTGAAAGATGACTGGCCGCCGAACCTTTGCGGAAATACTCCACCTTGGGATCGGTACCATCCGTGGTTTTAGATTTGATCTGAAAACCGGTCGGATAATTGCCGTCTACCGTTACCTGCTGGGCGTTAATGCCTTCTTTTTTCAATTGTTGCAGGGCGAAGCGGCCGAAACTGTCATTGCCGACGCGGCTGACCCAGCCGACGTTCAGGCCCAGACGTGCCAGACCGATCGCCACGTTCAGTTCGGCACCGGCAATGCGTTTGGTGAAGGTTTCCACTTCCGCCATATCGCCGGTTTGGCTTGCCACGAACATGGCCATGGCTTCACCCAGGGTGACGACGTCCAATGGTGCGCTATGCGCGGCTGTCAGCGTTGTCATGATGTTTTACTCCGCGCGTAACAGGTTAACGTAGTAGCGGGTTACGTCTTCCAGACTGTCACCCTGCAATGGGAATTCAATGCCACGTGGAACATCCTGCGGCAGACGGGTCAGCAACTCACGCCATTTACCGTCACTGTCGTCCAGCGCCACGGCACGCCAGCCTTTCAGGCTATGAGTGGCGGCTTTAACGTGAACGTAGCTGACGTGGCGGGCCAGGCGCTCGGCGGCGGCGAAGGCGTCTTGGCCCACCCAATGCCAGTTGGCCATATCGAAAGTCATGCTGACCGGCAGACGGTTATCTTCCGCCGCGTGGAAAAAGGCGTTCAGCAGTGACAGAATGCCGCAGTCCGGGGTCTGGTCATTTTCCACCACCAGGCTGACCGGATGCTGCTCCAGTGCCACTTTCAGTTCGGTAAAATCGAAGCCTGGCTGGTAATGGCCCAGGGATAATTTTAACTGGCGTGCGTTCAGCGTCTGGGCTTCCGCCAGCAGTGCAGGTAGATTTGGGTTCAGCGTATGCTGCGGGGTAAACAGGGCTTCAGGTGCGGAATAAACGGCAAACAGTTGCTGCTGTTCGATGGCCTGAGCCAGAGCCGGCAGGGCCTGTAGATCCTGAGCAGAAAACAGTTCGCGGCGAATTTCTACGCCGTCGGCACCTGCACCGGCGATAATCGGCAGTAAAGCGGCCTGGCCACCGAGCTGCTGGACGGTATCGGTGCCATAGGCGCCGGTCACTATGATAATTTCTCTGGTCATTTTTGCTCCTGAGGTGGTGTCAGTCCCACCGATACTGTTAACCACACGTTAAATGGTACCGGTTCCAGACAAAAGCGACAGAGTGTAAAAATATGATCGCAGTCACGAACCTGAGCAAAAAATAGTCTGAATGATGCGATGTAAGGGGCGCACAGCTCGCGCCCCTGCGGGAAAGGGGAGAGATTATCGGGTGGTGGAGCCGCGCACGATCAGTTCACCGGGGAACATCTGTTCGCTGATGGGGGTATTCAGGCCCTGAATGCGTTGCACCAGTTGCTCCAGCGCGGCATGGCCCATTTGATAGGTGGGCTGTTTCAGGGTAGTGATACCCACCCCAGCCAGTTCGGCCCATTCCAGTTCGTCAAAGCCCAGCAGGCCGATATCGCTGCCCCATTGGATACCCAGCCGGCGCATGGCGCGTGCCACCTGCAGCGTCAGGGCACCATTAGCGGAAATCACCGCCTTGCGCATACCGCGATGGCGAGCGTTAAAGTCGCGGATCACGCCTTCCAGCTGCTTAACGTCGTTAAGTGGTGTTTCGGCCTGTTCGGCCAACAGTCCGGCATGCTGCGCCATGGTCTGGTTAAAGGCGTGCAGCCTTTCCAGGCGGGTATTGACCGTGCCGATTGGCTCGCTGAGAAACAAAATGGCTTCGAAACCCTGTTGCAGCAGGTGTTCCGTGGCGACGGTGGCCGCTTCGTGATTGTTGAGGCCCACCACATCGCAGGCGAAATCAGAGATTTTGCGGTCAATAAGCACCATCGGCAGCATCGATTGTTGCAGGGTCGACAGCGCCTCTTCGCGCATACCGACGGCATTGACCACGATGCCCTCTACCCGGTAACTGCTAAGCAATTGCAGGTAGTGCTGTTCCTGATTGACCTCGTTATTGGTATTACACACCAGCAGGGTAAAACCGTGTTGGCGGCAGGCCGCTTCGATACCGCGCATTACATCCACCGAGTAGGGATTGGTGATGTCGGCGATGATCAGGCCAATCAGCCGCGTTTGGCCGCCCTTCAGGCTGCGTGCCATCTGGCTGGGCCGATAGTCGAGCTGGTGGATCGCCTGTTCGATGCGCTGTTTGAGATCGTCAGAAAGCAGGTGCTGCTCACCATTGAGATAGCGCGATACGCTGGTTTTACCCGTCTTGGCGGTTTTCGCCACATCGCTGATGGTGGCCCGCCCCGAGGCGCGAATTGCCTTAACACTGCTCACAGCCGATCTCCCCTGTGGTTAATTGCCAAGGAGACTAACACACCCGGCGCAGAGCCGGAATGCCCAATGGCGGAGCGGCGGGGGACAGGAAGTGGCGGGGCAGAGCGCCCCGCACGGGATTACTGCAGCGGGCTGAGGGTGATTTCAACGCGGCGGTTTTGCGCCTTGCCTTCCGTGGTGCTGTTGGAGGCGATCGGGTTGTCCGGGCCGGCACCTGAGGTGCGGATGCGGTTGGCCGCCACACCCTGGGTGATCAGCGCGCTACCGACGCCGTCGGCACGTTGCTGCGACAGGGTCATGTTCAGCGCACGAGAACCGGTGCTGTCGGTGTAGCCGATGATGTTAACCGCCGTTTTCGGGTATTCCTTCAACACCATGGCCACGCCGGTCAGGGTATTGGCACCCGCCGGTTTCAGGGTAGCACTGCTGCTGTCGAAGGTGACGTTATTTGGCATGTTCAGCACGATATTGTCGCCCTGACGGGTCACGCTAACGCCGGTACCTTTCATTTTGTCGCGCAGTTTGGCTTCCTGCACGTCCATGTAATAACCGGCACCGCCGCCCAGTGCTGCACCGGCAGCGGCACCAATCAGTGCGCCTTTGCCGCGGTCTTTTTTCGACGAGGACAGCATGCCGACGCCTGCGCCCAATGCCGCGCCGATCCCTGCGCCAATGCCGGATTTTCCGGCTTCAGATTCCCCGGTGTACGGGTTGGTGGTACAGGCTGACAGCGTGAGCGCAATGCTCACCGCGCCGGCAATAATCGCAATGCGTTTATTCATGTTTTTTCCTTTGTGGCATCAAATCTGTGTGCGTCGGTCCAATCTCGGGGACGCTAAAAAAACCGTTGGCCGCCTGGCACGCCAGGTTGCGGCGCTACTATGACGCGTATCTCCTCCGGCAGTTCCGGAAAAAAACGTGACAAATTATAAGCGGCTCACGGCAGCGCTTGTTATCCGGTAAAACGGAGGGGAATACCATGCAGCGGATTCTGAATTGAGCGCACCCCGGTGCGGAGTGCGCTGTTTTTAGCCAGAAGTGACAAGAATCAAACGCTGGCTGCCCAGTTCATGAGCAACGTATGGGCTTGAGTTTCTTCATTTAACAGGCGCTGTGTTACCTGGAAACCCTGCTTGTGGTAGAACGCGCAGGCGCGCAGATTCTCCTGATACACTTCCAGGCTCAGCTGGGGATAGCGTTGTTGTACGTGCGCCATCAGTGCCTGTCCGACGCCGCGACCGTGAAACGCCTGTTCAACAAACAGCGCGCCAATGAAGCGCTGATCCAACACGCTAATGAAGCCGACGATCTCCCCCTCATGCCAATACGCCCAACTGTGCGCTCGCGGCAGGTAGTTTTCCCGTACCAGCGTTGCGCTTTCCCGCCAGTAGCTTTCCTTCACGAACGGATGGGCGGCGATGGTGCTGGGCAACCACAGGGCCATCAGCCGCGGCAGATCGGCCGGGCCGCAAGGGTGGATCGCTACGGCTTTGGGTAGCAGAGGCATCCGGTAAGATGATCGTTCACCAGCCCGCTGGCCTGCATAAAGGCATAACAGGTGGTAGAACCGATAAATTTGAAGCCGCGCTTTTTCAGCGCCTTGGACATGGCGTCTGAACGTTCGGTTTTCGCCGGTACTTCGCTCAATTGTTGCCAACGGTTGAGCAGTGGCTTGCCGTCGACAAAGGTCCAGATAAAGCTGACGAAGTCTTCACCGGCTGCTTCCATCGCCAGATAGGCCCTGGCGTTGGCAATGATGGCCTCGATTTTGCCCCGGTGGCGGATAATGCCGCTGTCCTGCAGCAGCGTTTCCACCTCTTGTTCGCTGATGGCCGCCACCCGCTGTGGATCGAAGTTGTGGAAGGCACGACGGTAGTTTTCACGTTTCTTTAGCACGGTGATCCAGGACAGTCCGGCCTGTTGCCCTTCCAGACACAGCATTTCGAACAGTTCACGCGCATCGGTAGTCGGTGCGCCCCATTCCTTGTCGTGATACTCGAGATATAACGGATCTGCCGTCACCCAACCGCAACGTTCGTTGATCATACTGACTGTCCTTGTGCTGTGTTTATTTACAGTAAGCATCGCCCGAAGTTGCGAACTTGGCAAGCCCCTGATTGTTTTATCAACGACCGGCTTGACGTGGCGAAAAAGCCAGCAATATTTACTAGATGGCCGGTAGCCAAAAAGGCCAATGATAAAAATGTATTTTCCTTCATTTGCTTGGCTCTCAGGAGTCTGTTCATGCCTCTAAAAATAACTCGTATGCCCCGCCCGGCGGTGCTTGCAGTGGCAATATTATGCAGTATGACGACCTCAGCGCTGGCCTACGACCAACTCTACGTCTTCGGCGACAGTCTGAGCGACACCGGCAACAATGGCCGCTTTACCTACGACAGCAATAAACATCTGTTATACGACGAAGTGCTGGCGCAACGTATTGGTGCCGCGCTGGTGGCGTCGGATAACGGCGGTGACAACTATGCCGCGGGCGGTGGCGTGGCGGTACCGGCGCTTAACCCGGCGGATAACACTCAGGATCAGGTGCAGAGCTACCTCAACCGGGTCAATGGCCGGGCCGATGGTGATGGGCTGTATATTCACTGGATTGGTGGCAACGACCTGGCGGCGGCGGCGTTAAATCCGACGACTGCGCCGGGTGTGGCCTACAACAGTGCGGCCGCCGCTGCAGCGCAGGTTCACTCGTTGTTAAATGCCGGTGCCGGAACGGTGATTGTCCCGACGGTGCCGAATATTGGCTCTACGCCGCAGCTGATGGAGCTGATTATCCAACAGGCGCTGACGCCGGTGCAAAACGCGGCAGTGCAGGCGGCCTACGCCACCCTGAATTCGCTGGCGACCCCGGACAATGACTCGCGAACTCAGGCCATCCACCAGGCGCTGACGGCCGCTGCGGCGCAGGGCAGTACCATCCCGCAGGTGCAGCAGGCGATTGCCGCACAGCTGATTGCTGCCTTTGACAGCCTGAGTGCTCAGGCCGGGCAACTGACCGATTTTTATAACCAGAACGAAGACCGCCTGCTGGCACTGGGCAGCGGCAATATCGTTCGGGTTGATGTCAACAAACTGTTTAGCGAGGCGATTGCCAATCCGGCGCAGTTTGGCTTTACCAATACCGCCGGTATGGCCTGCCCGCCGGGCGTTTCTTCAGCTGTGTGCAGCTCCGCCATGCCGGGTTTTGACAGCAGCCAATCCTATCTGTTTGCCGATCATTTCCACCCCAGCCCGCAGGCACATCAACTGATCGCCGATTACATTCAGGCGGTGCTGGACGGCCCGGCGCAGGTGGTGGCGCTGAATCAGGCGACGGCGGCCATGGCGCGTGACAGCCGCGCTACCCTCGACAGCCGTTTCCAACAGTTGCGCAATGGCGGCAATCCGCAAGGGGCGCTGGGCGTGTTCGGCGGTTATGCCGGACAACACTATGACTATTCAGCCAATCTGGCGGCAGGTGACGGCAACGCCACCACCCATAATCTGACGGTCGGGGTGGATTACCAGTTGACCGACGGCTGGTTAATTGGGGCGCTGATTTCCGGTTCCAATGACGATCAGCAGCCTTCCAGCCGCTACGACTATAAGGCGCGTGGCCTGCTGTTCTCGGCCTTTACCGCCCTGGACGTGTTTGAGCACGGTTGGGTGAACGCCGATCTGCATTACGCGACAATGGATTACGATGATATTCGCCGCAGCATGCAACTGGGGTCGTTAACCCGCACCGAAACCGGCAGCACCGACGGTAAACAGTGGGGCGCAAGGGTCACCGCCGGTTATGACTTCCCCGTGACCTCCTACCTGACCACCGGGCCGATGGCGCAGTTCGCCTGGGATTACAGTAACGTCTCCGGTTACAGCGAGGACGGCAACGACAGCACCGCCATGAGGTTTAACGACCAGACCTACCATTCGCAGATTGGTGCGCTGGGCTGGCGGTTAGACAGCAATTTCGGCCTGTTTAACCCGTACGCCGAAGTGAGTTATCAGCATCAGTTTGGCGATGATGTCTATCGGGCCGGCGGCGGCCTGAAGTCCACCCAGACCTCTTTTACCCGCGACAGCGCCAATCAGGATAAAAACTGGCTGGATGTGACCCTGGGAGCGAACATGCCGCTGACCGATCAGGTGGCCGCGTTCGCCACCGTTTCGCAGACCGGCGGCCTGAGCAGCGGCGAACAGTTTATGTATAACGTCGGCGTCAGTGCTCGGTTTTGAGTGGTTGATATATCAGTAAGGGGCCCGGACATCTGGCCCATAATCAATACCGGTTGATGTGGCGGATCGCAGATATAACGGTATGTTGATGCTGGCCAATTAAACAGTGTGGGCACATCTATGATGTATGGGGGATTATTCGATTTGCTATGGATTATTTATGGCACTGAGTGGGGGGAATCAACGTTATAATGCGATAATTTTCGCTCTTTGCATGATGAAATACAGTATTTGACTGTACTTTAGTACAACTATCATTCGAGTTTAAAAAACTTTATTGTTATCTCAGAAAAACAAGACACACATAAAAAAAACTGATCCTGAATCAGGATCAGATAGCCAATTTGGCCAACACCAGGGAAACAATTTTAAATATTATTGTTTTATATATTTTGATTGTCAATTTCTTTCTTTCACCCTGTCATTTGATGGGGTGAGGAAGTTATTGGTTTTTTCCTCTGATGGCGAATCGTGTGTCTTCCTCCGTACTTGCTCGTAACTCCTCACTCCGTATGTAGTGTTTTTGTTTATTTTGTAATTAAAATTAACATGACATGTATCTGAAATTTTTTGAAGATAACCACGATATTTTCCTTTTTTACCTATCCTTTATGAGGCTAAATGGCGCTTATTAATATAAATAAATCCCAATCCGTGATTATTTATATTGTATAGATAATTTTTGTTGTCGATTTTAATAATTTAACCTGACTTTTTATCAGTTATGCCGCCAGCAATTTTTATGTTATAATTTTTATTAGCTAAGGATTTTTATTTTTTAAGGAGAGGGTTCAGTGTCAAATTCATTCTTCAATGATGAAACCATCAACACCACCATAAAAAATGATTTGGAAGGTAAACTTAGCGAGTATAGTAACGTGAAGTACGCTTATGCCATAATGAATAAAAGAAATCCGGCGAACTTTGCGATTATTTCGAACGGAACTGAATGGTTTGAATTTTATACAGAAAATAACTATCAATTTATCGACCCGGTTCTTATTACTGCTTCGCGCCGTATTACTCCGTTCTCCTGGGATGAAAATATAATGATTGATCCAGGGTTAAAATTGCCAAGAATTTTTGATATGGCTAAGAATTACAATGTAGTTAATGGCTATACATTTGTGCTGCACGATCATAATCATAATTTGGTGGTGCTTTCTATTATGATTGATAAACATTGCGACTATAATATAGAAGAAAGAATAATAGCCAACCAAGACAAACTTCAAATGCTGCTAATTACTACTCATGATAAGCTCACTGCATTTTACAAGGAAATTAATAGCCCTACCTACTTTGACAAAATGAACAATAAAGGAATATTCTCGAAGCGAGAGAATGAGATAATTTACTGGGCAAGCATGGGAAAATCCTATCAGGAGATTGCGCTCATCCTGGGGATCAAGCTCACCACAATAAAATATCATATTGGTAATGCCGTCAAAAAATTAGGCGTTACCAACGCCAAGCATGCTATCAGGCTAGGCGTTGAACTACAGCTGATCAGACCCGTGCTTCCTGACACGGAAGGTTAATGGCCAGGCATCGCGGTCCGGGGTTAAGCCAGGGTGGGCCAAGTTGATGCGATCGACCAATATCTGCTGGTTGCGATCGTCAACCGGCATGTAAATCAGGTAAATTCGCTGGTTTTTCTCTGATTGCCCTTGCTCGACTACTGTAATTTCCCAACCGGATCTTTGGAAGATAATCAGCATGGGATGGCTGATAATTGCATAAATCCCTTGGTAATCATAATTTCTTGCATAATTGATCATAGATAAAAATAGTAGTGAACTGATCGGTTCGTTTTGTAATTTCATCGCCTGCACACGTCCTTTATCGATAAAAAGCCTACTGGCCTCAACAAAGTTACCTTCAGGAAGTTCTATTTTATTAAAATAGGATTTAAACGTGCCAGTAATCATATTATTGTATTTTGTTTCTATAAATCGCAGACTGCAGACTACCATATTTTCATACATACCAAAAAGGTACGTAGTATGATTGTTATCATACTCGTCAAATTCCATATTGTTTTCGCAATTAACAATCCAGTTGAGACGGTCTTTAAATGTCCTCTTTCTTAAAGAGAATAATTCTTTAGAACGGTTATCCGACAGTAGATTGTAATCCACATCAAAGATTTCTATCATTTCTACATCTTCCATAATCGAATTTTAAATTTAATTTCGTCTTACGACAATGCTGGGGTGCGGTAGACAATCCTACCAGAGTCAAGTCGGCAAGTAAATTTTTAGCCTGTGAGGTAAATAATTGATGATTGGTTTTTATAATAAAGTGTTTCTTTTATGTGATGATTGTTATTTTAACAATCACATTTTTGTTTGCGAATTATCTCTTGGAATGTTTCACATGAGGATGTCTTTTTAAGCATGATTATTGTCGGTATGTTATCAATTCTGTGAATAATAGAAATGTTATTGTCTGCAGGTACAGAAGTTAACTTAATTCGACAGACGCTAACCTGACGGCATCCTTGCCTCATGGTTTTGTTGTTATCGCTGCGCTGCGTGCTGAATACCACTATGGCTCACAAGCGAGCTGTCGGCTCCCATCTTTCTTTCCGGCTGTAGCAGGGTCATGCACAGCATGCTGCAGAAGGACACCACGGCGGTGGCGAAGAACATCGCGCCATAACCGTGGTGTTGTGCCAGCCAGCCGCTCAGCATTGGCGCGGTGATTGAGGCAATATTGGCGATCGCCAGCGTCATGCCGCTGTAGGCACCCACCGAAGCCTTGGGCGTGACGTCGATCACCACCGACCAATACACATTATTCACCAGCGCATTCAGCGCGTTACCCAGCGTCATCAGCAGAATGATTTCGGTCGGCGTGCTCATAAAGGGGATCAGCAGGAAGCAGGTGGCGGTCAGCAGCAAGGTGACTGCCGCAAACAGGTTGCGCGCCAGCCGCAGGTTGCCAAAGCGTCGTAGCAGCGCGTCGGCGATGCGGCCGCCGAGCAGAACGGTGAAACAGGCTCCGCTCCACGGGATCATCGCCACATACCACAGCGAGTGCAGATCGTAATTAAAGGTGTCTTGCAGGTATTTGGGGCCCCAGGTCACCAGCACAAAGGTGACATAGAGGAAAGAGAAGTAACCCAGGGCGTTAAACACCAGCGTGCGGTTGGTAAAGAATGCCCACCATGGCAGGCGTGGTTGCTGGCTGTCTGCGTCCTGATCGGCATTAATGGCCGCCAGTTCGACGGCGTTGACTTCAGGGTGCTCCTCCGGCGTGTCGGTGAAGAAACGGGCAAACAGCAGAATGGCGATCAGCGAGAACAGACCCAGCAACATAAACATGCTGCGCCAGTCATCGGTCAGCAGCAGCAGCCCCACGGCCAGCGGTGCGGTCAGCAGCGACCCCACCTGAGTGCTCAGCAGGCCGATGCCCAGCGAAAACCCACGCTCCTTGCGCGGTGCCCAGTTGGCGATGGTTTTGTTCATCAGCGCATAGGCCGGACCTTCGGCAAAACCGAACATGATACGCAGCGCGGCGAAACCCATGATCGCCGACCCTCCAAACAGTGCTACCCCAGTTCGCCCGCCCAGGCGGTGGCGATCTCCAGCAGCGACCACAGCGCCCCGGCGATCAGCCAGACCTTTTTGGTGCCGACGCGGTCGGCCAGAAAACCGCCGCACAGCGAACCGAACAAATAGCCAAAGCCGAAGTAGCCGAGTACGGCGCCCAGTTGTGCCTTGTTGAAGTTGAATTCTCGGGAGATATCGTTGGCGGCGAAGGACAGCGCACCGCGATCGACGTAGTTGATCAACGCAATAAAGAACACCATGGCGAAAATACGGTAGCGATAGCGGCTGTCGGTTAAGGCGGTAGTCATCAGCGAACCTCCTGAAATGTTGGTTATCAGGACGCTAGCAAGGTTGGTGCCAGTCTCGGAGATCATGGAGGGCGGGGGGTTGTGGTGTATTCGCAGGGGGAAACCGTGCCATGCAGGCGCATTTGCCCCATTTCAGTGCGTAAAAACACCGCGCTTCTTTGATGATTCGCACTTGTTACCGGATTCGGGCTGTATATCTTACGGTCAACGGGTATACTGGCGCATCCCATTTAAATCCACTTGTATCGCGTGCGAATTCAACATGCAAAAGTTTGATACCAAGACCTTTCAGGGCCTGATCCTGACACTGCAGGACTATTGGGCGCGCCAGGGCTGCACCATCGTTCAACCATTGGACATGGAAGTCGGCGCGGGTACCTCACACCCGATGACGTGCCTGCGCGCACTGGGGCCGGAGCCAATGGCTACCGCCTACGTGCAGCCGTCCCGCCGCCCGACCGACGGCCGCTACGGTGAAAACCCAAACCGTCTGCAACACTATTACCAGTTCCAGGTGGTGATTAAGCCATCGCCGGACAACATTCAGGAACTGTACCTGGGCTCGTTGAAAGAGCTGGGTCTGGATCCGACCATTCACGATATCCGCTTCGTAGAAGATAACTGGGAAAACCCGACGCTTGGCGCCTGGGGCCTGGGCTGGGAAGTGTGGCTGAACGGCATGGAAGTGACGCAGTTCACTTACTTCCAGCAGGTCGGCGGCATGGAGTGCAAACCGGTAACCGGCGAGATCACCTACGGTCTGGAACGTCTGGCGATGTATATCCAGGGCGTGGACAGCGTCTACGATCTGGTGTGGAGCGACGGCCCGCTGGGTGTGACCACCTATGGCGACGTGTTCCATCAGAATGAAGTGGAGCAGTCCACTTACAACTTCGAATACGCCGACGTGGACTTCCTGTTCTCCTGCTTTGAGCAGTACGAGAAAGAAGCCCAGTCGCTGCTGGCGCTGGAGAAACCACTGCCGCTGCCGGCTTACGAACGTATTCTGAAGGCCGGCCACACCTTCAACCTGTTGGATGCGCGCAAGGCGATCTCGGTGACCGAGCGTCAGCGTTATATTCTGCGTATCCGCACGCTGACCAAAGCCGTGGCCGAGGCCTACTACGCTTCTCGCGAAGCGCTGGGCTTCCCAATGTGCAAAAAGAACAAGAGCTAAGAGGCAGCCATGACTCAACAGACTTTCCTGGTGGAAATCGGCACGGAAGAGCTGCCGCCGAAGGCTCTTCGTTCACTGGCAGAAGCTTTTGCCGCGAATTTTACCGCCGAGCTCGATAGCGCCAACCTCGAACACGGCGAAGTGAGCTGGTTTGCCGCTCCGCGCCGCCTGGCGCTGAAAGTGGCCAATTTGAGCGCTGCACAGGCCGATCGCGAAGTCGAAAAACGCGGTCCGGCCATTGCCCAGGCGTTTGACGCCGAAGGTAAGCCAAGCAAGGCGGCCGAAGGCTGGGCACGCGGTTGCGGTATTACCGTCGATCAGGCCGAACGCCTGGCGACCGACAAAGGTGAATGGCTGCTGTATCGCGCCCATGTTAAAGGCCAATCCGCGCAAGCGCTGCTGGCGGGCATGGTCAGCAATTCTCTGGCCAAGCTGCCGATCCCGAAACTGATGCGTTGGGGCGATTCCGACGTGCAGTTTGTGCGTCCGGTGCACACCGTGACGATGCTGTTGGGTGCGGAACTGATCCCTGGCACCGTGCTGGGTATCGATTCTGCCCGTACGGTTCGCGGCCACCGTTTCATGGGTGAAGCGGAATTCACTATCGACAATGCCGACCAATATCCGCAGATCCTGCTGGAGCGCGGTAAGGTGATCGCCGATTACGAAACCCGTAAGGCAATGATCAAGCGTGACGCCGAGCTGGCTGCTTCGACCATTGGCGGCAAGGCCGATCTGAGCGAAAGCCTGCTGGAAGAAGTGGCCTCGCTGGTGGAATGGCCGGTGGTGTTGACCGCCAAATTCGAAGAGAAATTCCTGGCGGTGCCGGCGGAAGCGCTGGTGTACACCATGAAAGGCGACCAGAAGTATTTCCCGGTGTATGACGCCGCGGGCAAACTGCTGCCGAACTTTATCTTCGTGGCCAATATCGAATCCAAAGATCCGCAGCAGATTATTTCCGGTAACGAGAAGGTAGTGCGTCCGCGTCTGGCTGATGCCGAGTTCTTCTTCAACACCGACCGCAAAAAACGTCTGGAAGATAACCTGCCGCGTCTGGAAACCGTGCTGTTCCAACAGCAACTGGGCACCCTGCGCGACAAGACCGACCGTATTCAGGCGCTGGCGGGCTGGGTTGCCGGTCAGATTGGTGCTGATGTTAACCACGCTACCCGTGCGGGCCTGCTGTCGAAGTGCGATCTGATGACCAACATGGTCTTCGAATTCACCGACACCCAGGGCGTGATGGGCATGCACTACGCGCGTCATGACGGCGAAGCTGAAGACGTGGCCGTTGCGCTGAACGAACAGTACCAGCCGCGCTTTGCCGGTGATGCACTGCCGGAGTCGCTGGTGGCCTGTTCGCTGGCGATCGCCGACAAGATGGACACCCTGGCCGGTATCTTCGGCATCGGGCAACATCCGAAAGGCGATAAAGACCCGTTTGCACTACGCCGTGCTGCGCTGGGCGTGCTGCGTATTATCGTTGAGAAAAACCTGACGCTGGATCTGCAGACCCTGACCGAAGAGGCCGTGCGCCTGTACGGCAGCAAGCTGACCAACGCCAAGGTGGTCGACGAGGTCGTCGAGTTTATGCTGGGCCGTTTCCGCGCCTGGTATCAGGAAGAAGGCCACGCGGTCGACACCATTCAGGCGGTGTTGGCACGTCGTCCGACCAAACCGGCGGACTTCGATGCGCGCGTCAAAGCGGTGACCCACTTCCGTACCCTGGAAGCGGCAGCTGCGCTGGCTGCGGCCAACAAACGCGTTTCCAATATCCTGGCCAAATCTACCGATACGCTTAATGATCGTGTACACGCCTCGGTATTGAAAGAAGCGGCTGAGATCCAACTGGCGACCCATCTGGTGGTACTGCGCGATAAGCTGGAGCCGTATTTTGCGGCAGGCAACTATCAGGATGCGCTGGTGGAGCTGGCAGACCTGCGTGAGCCGGTCGATGCGTTCTTCGACAACGTGATGGTGATGGCAGAAGACGAAGCGGTACGTGTGAACCGTCTGACGCTGCTGAGCAAGCTGCGTGAGCTGTTCCTGCAGGTCGCGGATATCTCCGTGCTGCAATAAGCGGTTCTGCTGTGAAAAGGCGCCTCAGGGCGCCTTTTTTATTGCTGTCGGCGCAGTGCATCGCCTTGAAGGGTAAGGCGGTATTTCTGCAGGCGGCTGTTGGGTCTTTCAGGCAGCGTCATCTCAATCAGTTGAGCGCTCAACGCCGGGCGCAGATAGCGCTCGCGGAAAGATTTTCTATCCTGTAGCTGAAGTGCTTGTTGAATCTCTTCGCGTGACATCTCCCCCTTCAGTATCACCAGTAGCTCAGCGACTTGGGGGGTGACTTGGGGGGTGACTTGGGGGGTAAGGCTTTGCTCTAGTGCTCGCAAAATCATGTCCAGCATAAACTCAACGAAGGGAGCACAGTCGCTCTGCTGGTTACTGGCATTCAACGCTTGGTAGTAACCGGGCTGATTGTCATGTACCAGGCTTTCAACCGGTACGTTGGCAAACAGGGGGTCCCAACGTGACAGGATCAGCGTTTGCCACAGTCTGCCCATTCGTCCGTTACCGTCGGCGAAAGGATGAATAAACTCAAACTCGTAATGAAATACGCAACTGCCGATCAGCGGCGGCAGATCTGTCTCTTGTAACCAGACCAGCAGTTGACGCACTAACAGCGAGACCCGTTCTGCCGGCGGTGCCATATGAATGACGTTTCTACCGTTCATGACCCCGACACCGCCATGGCGATAATGCCCTGCATCAGGCAGCAGACCCTCCATCAGCACAAGATGTGCGGCGAGTAAATCCTTCTCCTGAACGGACGCCAGTTGTTCAGATTTCCATAGCAACGAATGGCATTGAGTGCTTCCTGGATCTCGCGAGGTGGCGCAATGATGCGTTTACCCTCGATGATGGCGGTGATCTGTTCTTCACTCAGGCTATTGCCTTCGATAGCCAGAGAGCCCTGAATAGTGCGGATGCGGTTGATGCGGCGCAGCCGTAAGGCATGTTCTTGCTCGGCCTGCATTTTTAAGCGCGCCAGTGCAGCACCGACATCGGTTACCAGATGCAGAATGCGTGAGCTGATGGTCAACGGTGGCTGATAGGATGACATGCGCAGCTTGGCCCGGTGATAAATGATACAAAAGTGTATCATGCTCCTGAGCCGGTACAGTAGCCTCTTGCCAACCCGCAGAGCTTGGCCTTTCACCGAAGAATAAGCCCGGAAAGGTGAATCGCGTATCGGATCGCACTCAGTTGATCTATTCTTATAGGCGCAGGGAGTGCAGCAAAAGGGACGGAGTCCGATGAAAAAGCAGGTTTATAACAGGAGTTATGTCACATGGCGGTAGGGATCCAGAGCAGGAATTTCGCGCGTTGGTTGGCCCCGGTATTGGCATTGTTGGTGGTCATGCAGCTGACTGCTTGCGGCGATAAAGAGCCGGAACAACGCAAGGCGTTTATTGATTACATACAGAATACGGTGATGCGCAGCGGCGCGAAAATCCCGACGCTGAGCGAAGATCAGAAACAGAAGTTCGGCAACTATGCCGGTGATTACGCTATTTTGGTCGGCTTTTCACAGCAGTTGTCCAAGTCACTGGACGCCAGCCTGACGCCGGCGTTGGATCAAATCAACCAGATCCGCACCGCACAGGACTACATGAGCAAGCGCGATTCGTTGCAACAGTCCGTTGGGGCGCTGAACCTGCTGGGGCAGCAGATCCAGTCAGCCAAGTCACAGGCGGATACCGCCCGGGCAACGTTGAAGCAACCTGACGATCTGAAAGCCGTGTATAACCAGGCCTACGACAAAATCGTCACCGGGCCGGCCAATGCGCTGATGCCGGTTATTCCTGCTACCGCCAGTTTCGTTCAGGATCTGGTGCAGGTTGGGGATTTCCTGCGTACACAGGGCAATCTGGTGAGCTTTAACAATAACGGCGTGCAATTCCGTACTTCCCAGCAGGCAACGCAGTACAACACCATGATGTCGAATCTGGTCGCCAAGCAGCAGGATTTACTGAACGCGCAGAAAACCGTCTCAAGCGTCACCCAGTAATAGTGTCAATGCAGAAGCCGGTATTCCGGCTTCTGCTATTTCCCTTCCGCTGTTCCCTCCCTGTCTTTCCAATCACTTGCTCACTTCTTGCGCGTCGCTTCTGTACTACACTTCAATTAATCACCTTTTTCAGACATGTAGTTTTCTTTCATTCATCGCACTGTTATTTCCCGACGGGATGAATGCTCACAGGGAAGAACACCCCCAGGCCAGGATCCGGTAGCCATCAGCAAATAAATTGTGATTGATGTCACAATTTAAAAACAAACACGCAATATGAAAATGTGATCAATGTCGCATTATGTCGGGATTTTAGGGCGAATTTGGCGCGTTGTATTTTTTCTACACCGATTAAGTGTGATGTATATCACTATAAATGCCTATTGGATGGGGTGTTGTTGGTGATCTTCATCACAAAAAATCCGTGAAGTTCGCACGGTAAAAACAGCGTGATAGAGTCCATTTCACATACAGCCACAACACAGCTGGATCGTAACAACAATAATCACGCGCTCTATTGTCAGCGCGTAACAATAGGGGTGTGTTTTATGTTTTCACCAGACATCAAAGTCAAAGTTCAGAACTTTGGCCGCTTCTTAAGCAACATGGTGATGCCCAACATTGGCGCATTTATCGCCTGGGGTATCATCACCGCGTTATTCATTCCTACCGGTTGGCTGCCGAACGAAACCTTAGCCAAGTTGGTTGGCCCGATGATCACTTACCTGCTGCCGCTGCTGATCGGTTTCACCGGTGGCCGCCTGGTGGGGGGGCGATCGCGGCGGCGTGGTCGGTGCCATCACCACCATGGGCGTGATTGTCGGTGCAGACATGCCGATGTTCCTCGGTGCGATGATTGCCGGCCCGCTGGGCGGCTGGGCGATCAAGCATTTTGACCGCTGGGTAGACGGCAAAATCAAAAGCGGTTTTGAGATGTTGGTGAACAACTTCTCCGCCGGCATTATCGGTATGCTGCTGGCTATCCTGTCGTTTATGGCGATTGGTCCGCTGGTCGAAGGGTTGTCGCATATCCTGGCTACCGGCGTGAACATCATGGTGACCAACAACCTGTTGCCGTTGGCGTCAATCTTCGTGGAACCGGCGAAAATCCTGTTCCTCAACAACGCGATTAACCACGGTATCTTCTCACCGCTGGGCATCCAGCAGGCGACCGAAACCGGCAAATCCATCTTCTTCCTGATCGAAGCCAACCCAGGCCCGGGTTTGGGCGTGCTGATGGCCTACATGTTCTTTGGTCGCGGCAGTGCCAAGCAGTCTGCCGGTGGTGCTGCGATCATTCACTTCTTCGGTGGTATCCACGAAATCTACTTCCCGTACGTGCTGATGAACCCACGTCTGCTGTTGGCGGTGATCCTGGGTGGCATGACCGGCGTATTCACCCTGACCATGTTGAACGGCGGTCTGGTTTCTCCGGCTTCACCGGGTTCGATTCTGGCGGTGCTGGCGATGACGCCGAAGGGCGCTTATTTCGCTAACCTGGCGGCTATCGGTGCGGCCTTTGTGGTGTCGTTTGTGGTCGCGGGCTTCCTGCTGAAAACCTCAAAAGTGAAAGAAGAGGACGATCTGGAAGAGGCGACTCGCCGTATGCAAGAAATGAAGTCGCAGTCTAAAGGCGGCGCGGCGGCTCATGCAGCGGTCGATGGCGATCTGACCACGGTACGTAAAATCATCGTTGCCTGCGATGCCGGTATGGGCTCCAGCGCGATGGGGGCCGGGGTGCTGCGCAAAAAAGTGGCGGATGCCGGGCTGAAAAATATCTCGGTGACCAACAGCGCCATCAATAGCCTGCCGGACGATGTGGATCTGGTGATCACTCACCGCGACCTGACCGAGCGAGCGATGCGGCACGCGCCTCAGGCCCAGCATATCTCGCTGACCAACTTCCTCGACAGCAAGCTGTACAGCGATCTGACCGAGCGTCTGGTGGCGGCCAACAAAACCACCGATAACCAACAGAAAGTCATCAGCACGCTGGACGACAGCTTTGAAGCGAGCGAGCAAAACCTGTTCCGCCTCAGCGAAAGCAACGTGTTCCTTAACCTGCAGGCCAGCGACAAGGAACAGGCGATCCGCTTTGCCGGTGAGCAACTGGTCAAGGGGGGCTACGTCGAGCCGGAATACGTTCCTGCGATGCTGGAGCGCGAGAAACTGACCTCCACCTATCTGGGCGAGTCGATCGCCGTGCCGCACGGCACCATCGAAGCCAAAGACCGGGTACTGCGCACCGGCGTGGTGTTCTGCCAATACCCGCAGGGCGTGCGTTTCGGTGATGAAGAGGACGAGGTGGCGCGGCTGGTCATCGGTATTGCCGCACGCAATAACGAACATATCCAGGTGATCACCAGCCTGACCAATGCGTTGGATGACGACGGCGTCATCGAGCGGCTGGCGAATATCAGCAGCGTGCAGGAAGTGCTGGATCTGCTGGGCGGCAAAAAACGCGGATAACAGAATCATTTTAAGGGGTGCAGCTTGCTGCACCCTTCGACATTAGAAAGGTAGGAATATGAAAGCATTACATTTCGGTGCGGGAAATATTGGCCGTGGTTTTATCGGCAAGCTGCTGGCGGACGCGCAGGCCGAACTGACCTTTGCCGACGTCAACCAGACGGTGCTGGACCTGCTGAACAGCCGCAAAAGTTATCAGGTGCACGTGGTCGGCGAACAGGCCAGGGTCGAACAGGTCAACAACGTCAGCGCAGTGAACAGCGGCAGTGAAGAGGCGGTTGCGCTGATCGCCGAAGCGGATATCGTGACCACCGCCGTGGGTCCGCAGATCCTGGCTAAAATTGCCGGGACTATTGCCAAAGGGCTGAGCAGGCGTCACCAGCAGGGCAATAGCCAACCGCTGAACATCATCGCCTGTGAGAACATGGTGCGGGGCACCAGCCAGTTAAAACAGCACGTGTTTGATGTCCTGCCGCAGGAAGATCAGGCATGGGCCCTACAGCATGTGGGCTTCGTTGATTCGGCAGTTGACCGCATTGTACCGCCGGCGGAAGCGGGCAGCAGCGATCCGCTGGAAGTGACGGTAGAAACCTTCAGCGAGTGGATTGTCGATCAAACCCAGTTCAAGGGCCAGCCACCGGCGATTGCCGGCATGGAACTGACCGATAACCTGATGGCGTTTGTTGAGCGCAAGTTGTTCACGCTCAATACCGGCCATGCGATTACCGCTTATCTTGGGCAACAGGCCGGCCTGCAGACCATTCGCGATGCCATTCTTGACCCGAAAATCCGCCAGGTGGTGAAAGGCGCGATGGAAGAGAGCGGTGCGGTGCTGATCAAACGCTACGGTTTTGACGCCGCCAAGCACGCCGCTTACATCGACAAAATCCTCAGCCGCTTTGAAAACCCCTATCTGCAAGACGACGTGGAGCGCGTGGGCCGTCAGCCGCTGCGCAAGCTGAGCGCCGGCGATCGCCTGATCAAGCCGCTGCTCGGCACGCTGGAGTACGGTCTGCCGCACGCCAACCTGATCCAGGGTATTGCCGCCGCCATGAGCTACCGCAGCGAGCAGGATCCGCAGGCCAAAGAGCTGGTGGAACTGCTGGCCAAACTGGGGCCAAAAGCGGCGCTGGCGCAAATTTCCGGCCTGCCGGTGGAAAGTGAGGTTGTAGAACAGGCGGTTGCTGTGTATAACGCCATGCAAAAGTAGATTCAATATGATGAATCTTCGGGCGCAGCAAGTTGCGCCCCTACACCCCGACTTCGGCATTGACGGCGCCACCCAGGCCATTCGAAAAGCGACGATGGAAGAAGCACAGGCATTTGAAAATAAGGTTCTGGAACGGCTGAACGCAGGCAAGACGGTGCGCAGTTTCCTGATCGCGGCGGTAGAGCTGCTGGCGGAGGCGCTGAACGTGCTGGTGGTGCAGGTGTTCCGCAAAGATGACTATGCGGTGAAGTATGCCGTCGAACCGCTATTGTCCGGCGCCGGTCCATTGGGTGAGCTGTCGGTACGTCTGAAGCTGATGTATGGGCTGGGGGTGATTTCACGTCACGAATATGAAGACGCCGAACTGCTGATGGCGATGCGCGAAGAACTGAACCACGACGGGGCGGAATACCGTTTTGTCGATGATGAAATCCTCGGGCCGTTCGGCGAACTGCATTGCGTGGCTGCACTGCCGCCGGTACCGACCTTCCTGCAGCCCGGCGAAGCGGAAGAATCGCTGATCGCCATGCAGCGTCAGCGATACCAGCAGGTGTTACGTTCCACAATGGTACTGTCGGTCACCGATCTGATCGCCGGTATCGGTGCCAAACAACCGTCCCGGCTTTCCCCGCTCGGCCGCAATTAAGCAAAGGCCGCGCGCCACTCGTCGAATAACAGCCACAGTGCCGTGGCTGCCATCAAGCCCGCCATGACGCCGTTAAACAACCGTAGTTTCCAGGTTACGCGCAGCGCGTCGCGCAGCCGATCGCCCAATATCGCCCATACCAGGACGCAAGGAATGTTCAGGGCGGTGAAACCGGCAATGATCATCAGCGTATGGCCAAGGCTGGCACCTTCTCGCGGGGTGAACAGAATGGCGACGTTAATCGCCATCAGCCAGGCTTTGGGATTCACCGCCTGAAACAGCGCGCCGCTGATTAAGCGCATCGGCTGTGCCTGCTGCTTGCCGTCGGGCGAGGCTGCCCTGAATAATTTCCATGATAGCCACAGCAGGTAGGTGCAACCGATCACCGCTAACGGAAAGCGGATCATGGCGGCCGAACTCAGGATCAGCGCCAGCAGGGTGGTGGTCAGGGCCAGTTGCACCGCACAGCCGACGCTAATGCCAAACACCATCGGCAGGGTGCGACGCAGCCCAAAATTGACCCCGGACGAGGCCAGCAGCAGGTTGTTGGGGCCAGGGGTGATCGACATGACTGTGACATAACTGATAAAGGCGGAGTCCAGCATAACGGGTTCCTTTTAAGGCTAAGAAGCAAGGGAACCAGCATAAAACCTACGGGCAGATGGTGACAGAGCCAAAAACCCGCTATTGTCATGGATACAGTTGTAGCAAATTCAAACTGTACCCATTACCTGGAGACAAACTGTGACCTTGCTCGATGAAATGCCGGAAACGCGCTACCAGCAGCTGGCGGATACGCTGGCAGAGGCCATACGCCGCGGCACGCTGCTACCCGGCAGCCGTTTACCTTCGGTGCGCCGCTGTGCGCAGAGCCACAGCGTCAGTATCAATACCGTGGTGGCGGCTTACCGCACGCTGGAAGATCGCGGGCTGATAGAGGCACGGCCACAGTCCGGTTTTTATGTGTGTAACACCTTACCGGCGCTGAAGGCCGCTTCACCGACCAGCAGCCGAATAGAGCCACCGGCGGATGACGTACTGGCGTTGATCGACACGGTGTTTGCCGCTCAGCAAAATCCGGCGTTCACCAATCTTTCGCTGGCCTGCCCGCAGACTTCTGATTTTTATCCCGGCGGCAAGTTGGGGCGGATGCTGTCGTCGCAGTTACGCCGTCAGCCGAATCTGATTGGCCAGTACGCGCTGCCACCCGGCAGCCTGCGGCTGCGCCAGCAAATCACCCGGCGTTCGATGGCGCTGGGCATGCTGCTGGAGCCCGGCGATATCACGCTGACTCATGGCTGCATGGAGGCGCTGCAACTGGCGCTGCGGGTGACCACCAAACCGGGTGATTGTATCGGCCTGGAATCACCGACCTATTTTTATCTGCTGCCGCTGCTGGCCAGCCTGGGGCTGAAGGCGCTGGAAATTCCTACCGATCCGCAGCACGGGCTGTCGCTGGATGCGCTGGAACTGTTGCTCAATGAGAAGCGGCTGAATGCGGTGATTGCCATGCCGACGGTGCAAAATCCGCTGGGCTGCACCATGCCGCTGGCGGCGAAAAAACGGTTGGCGCGGCTGATGAACGATCACCAGGTGCCCTTGATTGAAGATGGGTTGTACGCCGAGCTGCAATTCGGCAATGCGCTGTCCCCGGCGGTAAAATCTTTCGATCGTGACGGTTGGGTGTTGTTCTGCTCCAGCTTTACCAAGACCCTGGCACCGGACTTCCGCATCGGTTGGATCAGTGGTGGCCGCTTTAACGAGGCATTGCGCAAACTGAAGGCGGTGTCGTCGATGTCCGAGTCGCAGCTGCTGTCGGAAACCCTGGCGATGTTTCTGGAAACCGGCGGCTACGATCACCATCTGCGCAACCTGCGAAAACGCTACGCCGCTCAGGTGGATGAGGCGCGGGCGCTGATTGCGCGTCACTTCCCACGTGGTACCCGGGCGACACAACCCGCGGGCGGTTTTGTATTCTGGGTGGAGTTCCCGGTCGGGGTCGACAGCGTAGCGCTATTCCATCAGATGCTGGAGGAACAGATTTGCCTGACGCCCGGCACGCTGTATTCCCCCAGTGGCCGCTATCGTAACGCGTTGCGGCTTTCCTGTTGCTACCCGTTTAATGCCCGTTACAGCCAGGCACTGGCGCGTGTCGGTGCCAAAGCCTGCGAGATGAGCGGCTTGCCGCCGGGCATTGCGCAAGACGAGTAACCACGCGCGCATTTTGCTACAATGTGGACATCATTGATTAGCGTGCCGTATCGGCACAACAGGCCAGAAACCATGAAAGAAATAGAAAAGGCAGAGATTAAGCGCCTTAGCGACCTGCTGGACGCACTCAAGCACAAAGACACCCTGATTATCCAACAGGGGAATCTTGACCTGATTGCTCAGCACACCAAAGAAAAAGAGAAGATGGCTGCGGAGATCGAGCGCCTGAAAGGCGTGCGCGTTGAGAAGCTGAGCGCCGAAGCGCAAAAGCTGAGCCAACTGCCGTTCAATCGTGAAATCACCAAGAAAGAGCAGGCGGATATGGGCACGTTGAAGAAAAACGTGCGCGGCCTGATCGTGGTGCATCCGATGACCGCACTGGGCCGTGAAATGGGCCTGAAAGTGGTCACCGGCTACGCCAGAAAAGCATTCTGATTGCCGGGGCGCCGTTGATTGTGGCGCCCGGTTTTCAAAGCTTGGTGGTGAAATACGCTTTGGTCTGATAGGGCACAGTCACAGTGTCTTTGCCCTGCAGTTCCCCTTCCTCTGCCACCAACTGCCGAATCTGTTCGATCACCTGTTCCTGCTGCTCGAGCGGCAAGGCGGCGATAAAACTGGTGGAGCGCACCCGGTTATAAATCACATCTTCTACTGCGCCCTGGTGGCCGAGCATAAACACCTGTTCCTGCAGCGGTTCTAATCCTTTGGTCGGGAAAAGTTTACGCCATTCACCGGTGTAGAAACGCGGCGCGTCGCCTTCGTGACGGTCGACAATCTGATTGAGTTTACGCACCCAGCTCACGCGCGCATCGCGCATGTTCCACACCAGGCCAAGTTTGCCGCCGGGCTTGAGGATACGTTGGATTTCGGCCAAAGCACGCGGCGTGGCAAACCAGTGGAAGGACTGCGCGCAGACCACGGCGTCGACCGACTCATCCGGTAACGGGATAGATTCGGCGGTGCCCGCCAGGGTTTTCACCTGCGGCAGCGCCGCCGAGAGTTTTTCCAGCATTTGGGCCACGGGTTCGACGGCGATCACCTGCGCACCGGTTTCCAACAGGCGCGGAGTGAACTTGCCGGTTCCGGCGCCGAGATCGATCACCGTCATACCGGCGTGCAGGCCGATGGTGTCGCGTAGCCAGGTAGTTATCTCCGGCGGATAGTCCGGACGCCCTTTAACGTAACGATCGGCGTTGGCCTGGTAGCCTTCGGCTGCGGCATGGTGAATCGAATGAGACGGGGTGTTCATAACTTTGCTCCTGCCTGAAAGAGGTTGCCGGAACGACCGACGCTGAACAGTATAGGCCGGTGAAAATGTTTAGCGCTGTAGGCAGCGCCAGGTTTTATTTTCAACCGGTCTATTTTAGCGGCCCAGCAGGCGGCGATTAAAGTCTTCGATCCGGCCTTCGCTGATGCGCGTCAGCATGGTTTTACTCCAGCTGGCAGACAGCCCGGCCACCGCCAACAGGCGGCGATACTGCTCTTCATCAAACGGCATATGCCAGGCGATGCCGATGGCTTCGGCGACCGAGACGTCGCTGTTGCGCGTTGCCAGTTCCAGCGGACGATCGCCGCTGACCTTACCGGCGGACACTACGCGGTACAGCCAACCGCAGCGGCCGCTTTGCTGCATCAGCACCGAAATGTCGTCGATATCGAAATGGTAATTGAGCTTGAAGCAGGGAGAGCGCGGCTGGGTGACCTGGATCAGCGCTTCGCCCCAGCGGAAGATATCGCCCATAAACACGTTATGTTCGGTCAGCCCGAGGGTAGAAATATTTTCACCGAAGGCCGGTGCGCAGAATTGTTCCGCCTGCGCCGGGAACTGTTCGCGCCAGTGCTCGTAATGTTCACGGGGGTAGTGACACAGCGCGCGATCCGGCCCACCGTGATAACTTTTCTCCGCTTGTTCGTCGCCTTCCAGGCCGAGCGGGGTCAGTTTGACGATCCCATCCACCAGGCGCTTGGCGATGCCGCTGGGCCGTCCGCCTTCGTAGGGTTGGATAGTGCCGATGTAAACCTCTGGGTGATGCATATGCGCCTCCTTGTCTCGCGTCGAAGGCCCAGCATAGCCCGAGTTGGCAGCGGGGAACAATAACCCGCCCGAGAGGTTTCGGGCGGGAGAGGGTCAGAAGGTGGTCCAGTTGTCTTGCTCGGCGGTTTGGGTGACCGGTTGTTTGCCGATCGGGGCTTTGGCCACGACGGCTTTCGCGGCGGCAGGCACAGAATGCTCCGCCAGGCGGAATACCGAAACGCTCTGCAGCAACATTTCTGCCTGTTCTTCCAGCGAGTCGGCAGCGGCGGCGGATTCTTCCACCAGTGCGGCGTTCTGCTGGGTAGTGTGGTCCATTTCGACAATCGCCTGGCCGATCTGGGCGATACCCCGAGTCTGTTCGTCGGAGGCCGCGGCGATTTCCGCCATGATGTCACGCACGTGGGTGACCGACAGGACGATCTGCTCCATGGTATTGCCGGTGTTTTCCACCAGTGTGGTGCCGGTCTGTACCCGGTTGACCGACTCGGCAATCAGCCCTTCGATTTCTTTTGCTGCCTGGGCACTGCGCTGTGCCAGATTGCGCACCTCGCTGGCGACCACCGAGAAGCCACGGCCTTGTTCGCCGGCACGCGCAGCTTCCACGGCTGCGTTCAGCGCCAGAATGTTGGTCTGGAAGGCAATGCCGTTGATCAGGGTGGTAATTTCAGCGATCCGCTGCGAACTGCTGGAAATATCGCGCATGGTGCTGACCACGCTTTCCACCAGCTTGCCGCCCTGCTGGGCCGTCTGCGAGGCATCGGTAGCCAACTGATTGGCATGATGGGCGTTTTCGGCGTTTTGCTTCACCGTGGCGGTCAGTTGTTCCATGCTGGCGGCAGTTTCTTCCACTGCGGCCGCCTGCTGTTCGGTGCGTGAGGACAAATCGGTGTTACCGGCGGCAATCTCGGCGGCGGCGGTGGACACCTGGCTGACGCCCATCTGGATTTTTTCAATCATATCGCGCAGGTTCTGGCTCATGGCCGCCACGGCGTTCAATAACTGGCCCAGTTCGTCGCGGCGGGTACTGGTCTGCGCCTGACGCAGATCGCCACTGGCGATGCGTTCCGCCAGCGCCAGCGTGCTTTGCAGCGGTCGGGTTATTTGCAGCGTGATGCGCCAGGCAACCAGTAATCCGGCGATAATGGCGATCAGCGTGGTGATACCCATCTGCAACTGCGCCGAATTGATGTCGTTATGGGTTTGCGTCAGTTCGTCCTGCATAAAGGCATTAACCAGCGTGCCGACTTCTTGCGCGCTGTTGCCCAGCAACTGACTGACCGCTTGTTCCTGCTGATAAGCCGGCAGGTAGGCTTCGATACGGTTTTTGTAGTCGTCGAGCGCGCTCAGCAGGGGTTGCAGCAGGGGGCGTTGAGCATCGCTGAGTCGCCGACTGAGCGCATTGGCCGCGCTGCGGGCATCGTCAATGGCCGCCACCAGCGGGGCTTCGGATTCCGCGCTCAGGCTCAGCAACAGGCCGCGAGCACCGTAGCGCACCAGGGTCAGCTTTTGGTTCAACTGGATAAAGGCCAGTTGCAGGTCAGCATTGGTGATTTGCCGCTCCACCTGGTTCAGGCTGTCCTGCACTTCTGACATGTTCCAGCTTTGGCGTACGGCATCTTTTGCCGCCACCGCCTTTTCGAAGGCGTTTTGCTGTTGCTGGTATTGGCCAATCAGCCCGACCAAACGCTGCAGATCTTTCCGGCTCTGCGTATCCCAGTTCAGTTCCTGGCCCTGGTTGATCAGCTTGACCGCGTTTTCGATATTGGTGCGGTTATTTTTCAGGTATTCCGGTTTGTAGGTTTGGCCGAATAGCGCACGGTTGTATTTGGCCTGATTGATCTCGTCGTTCAGCCGGTTGCTGAAATCGATGCGGTTGGCGCGGGATTCGATGATATTCAGATACTGGGCGCCGGTACCGGCGATGATCGCCGTCAGTAACAGCATCAGGCCAAATCCGAGGCCGAGCTTTTTACCCACGGTGAGATGAACGAACTTTCCTGCCAAGGTTTTCAATGCCGCCATAATGATTTTCCTTTCCTTCGGGCGAACGTCAATTGAACAAACCATCGGCAAAGAACGGTCAAACTTTAGCGAATTTTGGTCAAAAAAATACCCGCATCAAGCGGGTATCTTCATTTCTGGGGGCGAATTACTTCTTCGCAGCGAAGCGTGCTGCCGCTTCATCCCAGTTAACCACGTTCCAGAATGCCTTGATGTAGTCTGGACGTTTGTTTTGATATTTCAGGTAGTAAGCGTGTTCCCACACGTCCAGGCCCACGATTGGGAAGCCTGAAGCGCCGGCAACGGCTTCGCCCATCAGCGGGCTGTCCTGGTTAGCAGTAGACACTACAGCCAGTTTGTCGCCTTTCAGTACCAGCCAGGCCCAACCTGAACCGAAGCGGGTCGCTGCGGCTTTCTCGAACTCTTCCTGGAATTTCTCAACGCTGCCGAAATCACGTTCGATAGCCGCTTTCAGATCGCCACCCAGAGTGGTGCCGATTTTCAGGCCTTTCCAGAACAGGCTATGGTTAGCGTGGCCGCCGGCGTTGTTACGCATGAAGGTGCGCTTGTCAGCAGGCACTTTATCCAGATCCTGGATCAGGTCTTCAACGCTGTATTGAGCCAGTTCTGGGTAAGCTTCCAGCACGGTGTTGGCGTTGTTAACGTAAGTCTGGTGATGTTTGGTGTGATGGATTTCCATCGTCTGCTTGTCGAAATGCGGTTCCAGTGCGTCGTAGGCGTACGGCAGGGATGGCAGTGAGTAACTCATGATCATCATCTCCAATGGTATAGGGGCGGCGCATTATGTGAGCACCGCGTAAGCAGTCGGATCATTATAGTTATTTAAATGATATTGAAAATGATTATCAATGCCCTACTTATTATGTGGTCTTTGGTTAATCCACAATGCGCTGCGGGTGAGTAAACACCGTGGCACGGCCGGGTTTGCTGAAGCCGACCAGCGTCAGGTTGCTGCGCTCGGCGATTTCCACTGCCAGTGAGGTGGCGGCAGAAACCACAAACAGGATCTCGACGCCGCACATGGCGGATTTTTGCACCATTTCATAGCTGGCACGGCTGGAAGTTAATACCGCACCCTGCTGCCAGCCCTGTTTGGCGCGTACGCCGAGCAGCTTGTCCAGGGCGACATGACGGCCCACATCTTCACACCCGCCGAGTAATTTCCCTTGTGGCGACAACCAGGCGGCGGCATGGGTGCAACCGGTCAGTTGCCCAACTTCCTGCACTTCTCGCAGTTGTTTCAATGCAGAGTCAAGATTGGTGAGGGAAAAGGTCTGGGTAAACGGCAGTGCAGGCAGCGGGCGAAAAATATCTGCCAACTGTTCAATGCCGCACACGCCACAGCCGGTGCGGCCCGCCATGGCACGGCGGCGCTCTTTCAAACCGGCAAAGCGACGGCTGGAAAGCTCAATTTGCACCTCCCAGTCCGTTACAAGTTTGGTTAATCTCTATACTGTAAATATCGCGCGGTGACTCGATGATGCCTTCAGACAGGGAAAAACCCAGGGCGAACGCCTCCAGATCTTTGGGAGTGCACATCATCACCACGTGAGAAATGCCGTTATAGACCAGTGCGACCGGGACTTCTTCCGCCAGCCAATCCTGCTGTGCGGTGGCGAGTTGCCCGCGTTGATACACCTGGGACCGGGTCACCCCTGTGAGCAAGGTCTCATTGATATCATTGATATGTTGGTCTGGGTTTATATTGTTCACTTAAGTGGCACCTGTTTGTAACAACCACATATACGCTGTGGTAATATTGCCGCGTAAAAACAACAGTAATTTTAGCGCTTCCCGCTTCCAGGGGGAAAGCGCCATTTGAAACAATGTGACAATCGCAAGTGAAAGGAGACCCCCATGCAGGTCAGCAGAAGGCAGTTCTTTAAGATCTGCGCTGGCGGTATGGCAGGGACGACGGTGGCTGCTCTGGGCTTTGCCCCGGAAGTGGCGTTAGCGGAAACCCGGCAGTACAAACTGCTGCGCGCCCGTGAAACCCGTAATACCTGTACGTATTGTTCCGTCGGCTGTGGGCTGTTGATGTACAGCCTTGGTGATGGCGCCAAAAACGCCAAAGAAAGCATTTTCCACATTGAAGGCGACCCGGATCACCCGGTCAACCGCGGCGCGCTTTGCCCGAAAGGCGCAGGTTTGGTCGACTTCATCCACAGTGCCAGTCGTCTCCAGTATCCGGAGTACCGCGCGCCAGGTTCCGACAAGTGGCAGCGCCTGAGCTGGGACGACGCCTTCACCCGCATCGCCAAGCTGATGAAGGAAGACCGTGACGCCAACTTCGTTAAAACCAACGAACAGGGCGTGACCGTCAACCGCTGGCTGAGCACCGGCATGTTGTGTGCCTCCGCTTCCAGTAACGAAACCGGTTATTTAACCCAAAAATTTAGTCGCGCTCTCGGCATGCTTGCCGTAGACAACCAAGCACGTGTCTGACACGGACCAACGGTAGCAAGTCTTGCTCCAACATTTGGTCGCGGTGCGATGACCAACCACTGGGTTGATATCAAGAACGCGAATCTGATTATCGTCATGGGCGGTAATGCGGCGGAAGCGCATCCGGTGGGGTTCCGCTGGGCGATGGAAGCCAAAATACACAATAAAGCCAAGCTGATCGTCATCGATCCGCGCTTTACCCGTACCGCATCGGTGGCGGATTTCTACACGCCGATCCGTTCCGGGACCGACATTGCCTTCCTGTCGGGCGTGTTGCTGTACCTGATGACCAACGACAAGATTAACCGCGAATACGTCCACGCCTATACCAACGCCAGCCTGCTGGTGCGGGAAGACTTTACCTTTGAAGACGGCCTGTTCAGCGGTTATGACGCGGAAAACCGCAAGTACGATAAAACCACCTGGAACTATCAGTTCGATGAAAACGGCTTCGCCAAGCGCGATCTGACGCTGCAGGACCCGCGTTGCGTGTGGAACCTGCTGAAACAGCACGTCAGCCGCTATACGCCAGAGGTGGTGAACAATATCTGCGGTACGCCGACCGAAGACTTCATCAAGGTCTGTGAATACATCGCCGAAACCTGCGTAGCGGATAAAACCGCGTCGTTCCTGTACGCCCTGGGCTGGACTCAGCACTCGGTCGGCTCGCAGAACATCCGCACCATGGCGATGATCCAGCTGTTGCTCGGAAACATGGGCATGGCGGGTGGCGGCGTCAACGCGCTGCGTGGCCACTCCAACATTCAGGGTCTGACCGATCTGGGCCTGCTGTCGCAGAGCCTGCCGGGCTATATGACGCTGCCGTCGGAGAAACAGACCGATATCGACACCTACCTGAAAGCCAATACGCCGAAGGCGTTGCTGCCGGGCCAGGTGAACTACTGGAGCAACTACCCGAAATTCTTCGTCAGCATGATGAAGAGCTTCTACGGCGATAAGGCGCAGAAGGACAACGGTTGGGGCTTTGACTGGTTGCCGAAGTGGGACAAAGGCTACGACGTGCTGCAGTACTTCGAGCTGATGTCGCAAGGCAAGGTCAACGGTTACTTCTGCCAGGGCTTCAACCCGGTGGCGTCGTTCCCGAACAAGAACAAGGTGGTGGCCTCACTGTCAAAACTTAAGTTCCTGGTGACCATTGATCCGCTCAATACCGAAACCTCCAACTTCTGGCAGAACCACGGCGAGTTCAACGACGTCGATCCGTCGAAGATTCAGACCGAGGTATTCCGGCTGCCGTCTAGCTGTTTCGCCGAAGAGAACGGTTCGATCGTGAACTCTGGGCGCTGGCTGCAATGGCACTGGAAAGGGGCTGATGCCCCAGGCGAGGCTAAGCACGACGGGGAAATCCTGGCGGGCATCTTCATCCGTCTGCGTGAGATGTATGCGCGTGACGGCGGTGCAGTACCGGAGCAGGTACTGAACATGACCTGGGATTACCTGACACCGGAAGATCCTGCTTCGGAAGAAGTGGCGATGGAAAGCAACGGTAAGGCGCTGGCGGACGTTCTCGACGCCGACGGCAAAGTGCTGGCGAAAAAAGGTGAGCAGCTCAGCACCTTTGCCCACCTGCGTGACGACGGCACGACGGCCAGCGGCTGTTGGATCTTCGCCGGTAGCTGGACACAGGCCGGTAACCAGATGGCGCGGCGCGATAACGCCGATCCGTCCGGCCTCGGCAATACGCTGGGTTGGGCCTGGGCCTGGCCGCTCAACCGCCGCATTCTGTACAACCGTGCTTCCGCTGACCCGCAGGGCAAGCCCTGGGATCCAAAACGTCAGTTGCTGGAATGGGACGGCACCAAGTGGGGCGGGGTGGATATCCCGGACTACAGCGCCGCCGCACCGGGCAGTGACGTGGGGCCATTCATCATGCAGCCGGAAGGCATGGGCCGTCTGTTTGCCACCGATAAAATGGCCGAAGGGCCGTTCCCGGAACACTACGAGCCGTTTGAAACGCCGCTCGGTACCAACCCGCTGCACCCGAACGTGGTTTCCAACCCGGCGGCAAGGGTGTTCAAGGACGATCTGGCGGCGATGGGCACTTCCGACAAGTTCCCGTATGTCGGGACGACTTACCGGTTGACCGAGCATTTCCACTACTGGACCAAGCACGCGATACTCAACGCCATCGCGCAGCCGGAACAGTTTGTGGAGATTGGCGAGAAACTGGCGGCGAAAAAAGGCATTCAGCATGGCGATACGGTGAAGGTCAGCTCCAACCGCGGCTTTATCAAGGCCAAGGCGGTGGTGACCAAACGTATCCGCACCCTGCAGGTGAACGGCCAGGACGTCGACACCATAGGTATCCCGATCCACTGGGGTTACGAAGGGGTGGCGAAGAAAGGCTTTATTGCCAACACGCTGACGCCGTTTGTCGGTGATGCCAATACGCAAACGCCAGAGTTCAAGGCGTTCCTGGTCAACGTGGAAAAGGTGTAACGGAGACGAATTATGGCAATGCAATCTCAGGACATCATTCGTAAATCCGCCACCAATGGTTTCACGCCGGCGCCGCGCGCCCGTGACCACCAGGAGGAAGTGGCCAAACTGATCGATGTCACCACCTGTATCGGCTGCAAGGCCTGTCAGGTGGCCTGTTCCGAATGGAACGACATCCGCGATGAAATCGGCAGCAACGTCGGGGTGTACGATAACCCCGCCGATCTGACCGCCAAGTCGTGGACGGTGATGCGATTTTCCGAGGTGGAGGAAAACGGCAAGCTGGAGTGGCTGATCCGCAAGGACGGCTGCATGCACTGCGCCGATCCGGGCTGCCTGAAGGCCTGCCCGTCGGAAGGGGCCATCATCCAGTACGCCAACGGCATCGTCGATTTCCAGTCTGAACACTGCATCGGCTGCGGTTACTGCATCGCCGGTTGCCCGTTCGATGTGCCGCGCATGAACAAGGACGACAACCGGGTGTACAAGTGCACCCTGTGCGTCGATCGGGTTGATGTCGGCCAGGAACCGGCCTGTGTGAAGACCTGTCCGACCGGGGCCATCCATTTCGGCACCAAGGACGCCATGAAGGAAATCGCCGCCGAGCGCGTCAGCGAGCTGAACACCCGTGGTTATCAGAACGCCGGTCTGTACGATCCGGCGGGCGTGGGCGGCACCCACGTGATGTATGTGCTGCACCATGCCGACAAGCCGCAGCTGTATCACGGTTTGCCGGATAACCCGACCATCAGCCCGGCAATCACGTTCTGGAAAGGCGTGTGGAAACCCCTGGCGGCCATCGGCTTTGCCGCCACCTTCGCAGCGAGCGTGTTCCACTATGTCGGCGTCGGTCCTAACCGCGTCGAAGAGGAAGACCACGACGAGCTGCACGATGAGGAGACGCGCAAATGAAGAAGGAAAAGCGTATTCAGCGCTACAGCGCGCCGGAGCGGATTAACCACTGGATTGTGGCGTTCTGCTTTGTGTTCGCCGCCATTAGCGGGCTGGGGTTCTTTTTCCCCTCCTTCAACTGGTTGATGAACATTCTCGGCACGCCGCAGTTGGCGCGTATTCTGCACCCCTTCGTTGGGGTGATTATGTTTGCGGCCTTCCTGCTGATGTTCCTGCGCTACTGGAAGCATAACCTGATCAACCGCGAAGACATCGTCTGGGCCAAAAACATCCAAAAAATCGTCCATGAACGAGGAAGTGGGTGACACCGGGCGTTATAATTTCGGTCCAGAAGTGCGTATTCTGGGCGGCAATCATTAGTCTGGTGCTGTTGCTGGCCAGCGGTGTGGTGATCTGGCGGCCGTACTTTGCGTCGTCCTTCCCAATACCGCTGATCCGTATCGCGTTGCTGGTGCATTCGCTGGCGGCGGTGGGGCTTATCATTGTGATTATGGTGCATATTTACGCCGCGTTGTGGGTAAAAGGCACCATTACCGCGATGGTGGAAGGCTGGGTGCCGGCGGCCTGGGCTAAAAAACATCACCCGCGTTGGTACCGAGAGGTCCGCGAGAAACAACAGGAAGACAAACCCTGATGAGCATCCGCATTGTTCCTAAAGAGCAGTTAGGGGCACAGCGTGAGAAGTCCACAACGGCGGAAACCATCCCGCCGTTACTTTTCGCGAATCTGAAAAGCCTTTACAGCCGCCGTGCTGAGCGCTTGCGCAAGCTGGCGACCGACAACCCGCTGGGCGACTACCTGAACTTCGCCGCCCAACTGGCCGAGGCGCAGCATCACGCGCTGCACGACAACCCGCTGACGTTGGATCTGACCGAAGCGTTGCAGCAGGGCGCAGCCAGCGGCAAACCACCGCTGGATCTGAGCGTTTTTCCGCGCAGTGAACACTGGCACAAACTGCTGGCTTCGCTGATTGCCGAGTTGCGCCCGCAGGCGCCGGAGCACATTCTGGCGGTGCTGGATAACCTGGAAAAGGCCTCGTCGCACGAGCTGGAATTGCTGGCCGACGCCTTGCTTAACCAGGACTTCGGCAAGATTGGCAGCGAGAAAGCGCCGTTTATCTGGGCCGCGCTGTCGCTCTATTGGGCGCAGATGGCCGGTCTTATCCCCGGCAAGGCTCGCGCTGAATATGGCGAACACCGCCAGTTCTGCCCGGTGTGCGGCAGTATCCCGGTTTCCAGCGTGGTGCATATCGGCACCGTCAGCGGCCTGCGTTATTTGCACTGCAACCTGTGCGAAAGCGAATGGCACGTGGTGCGAATCAAATGCAGCAACTGCGAGCAGACTCGTGACCTCAACTACTGGTCGCTGGACAGCGAACTGGCAGCGGTAAAGGCGGAAAGTTGCGGTGACTGCGGCACTTACCTGAAGATTTTGTATCAGGAAAAAGACCCACAGGTTGAGGCGGTTGCCGACGATCTGGCCACGCTGGTGCTCGACGCCAAAATGGAAGATGAAGGCTTTGCCCGCAGCAGCATCAACCCGTTCCTGTTCCCGGGTTCGTAATATCTGGCGTATGGGCTGAATATATTCGGCCCTTATCATTTATCGGATGATTAATTTCGGACTGGGCTTCTGGCATTCGCCGGGGCGACTTGCTACGTTTACGCAATGACGCGCGAAGCGAAAGGAAAGGGACTGACGATGTTGAAGACCATTGCGAAATTTACGGCGGTTGCCGTATTGGCCATCGGACTGGCGGCCTGTGACAACAAGGACGATACCAAACCGGAAGTGCCAAAACCGGATACCAAACCGGTCGTCACGCAGCCTGCACCGACACCGCCGGTGGTGGAGACAAAACCCGCACCGCCTCCGGGCCTGAAAGTCTCGATGCAAAAGGGCAAGATCACCTTTGAATTGCCATCGGGCTTTAGCGATCAGACCGAGAACAGCGGCATCATCAACGACAGCAAGTCCACCATTCAGCGCTTCCTGGACGGCAAATCGCGCCAGAGCACCGTCTCTTCTGAAGTGATCCCGCCTGACGACATGAAGCTCAACAGCAGCGATAAAATGCTCAAAGATCTGACGCAGAGCATGATTACCGAGCTGGCAGACCGTTATCAAAATATCCAGACCACCAAAGAAGAGAACTTCACCGTCGGTAAGCAGAAATTCCGCCGGGTGGACACCGAGCAGAGCATCAACGGGCAGAAGGTGGTGTCTACCATCATGCTGACGGTGCTCAACAAGCGGGTGGTGACGCTGCAAATGCTGTCGCCGGCCAAAACGCCGGAGGCGCATCAGGCGCTGGTTCAGCAGATTATCGACACGCTGACGGTGAACTAACAACGCTGAGGTTTGCAAGCCGAGGGGAAGACTGATGAAGCTTATTGGCAGTTACACCAGCCCTTTTGTCCGCAAGATTTCCGTGATGCTGCTGGAAAAGGGCATCGCGTTCGAATTCGTTAACGATCCGCCGTATGAGCCGGACAGCCGGGTGGTGGAGCTGAATCCGCTCGTCAAGGTTCCGGTGCTGGTGGCTGACGACGGCGGCGTCTTTTACGACTCGCGGGTGATCGCCGAATACCTTGAACTGCTGCCTGCCGCCCCGGCATTTTTACCCGCCGATCGCGCGGCAGCATTGAGTATACGTCAGGTGGAAGCCCTGGCGGATGGCGTGACCGAGGCCGCCGCCACGCTGTATCGCGAGAGCCAGCGGGCGTCGGATAAACAGGACGAAAACTGGATCCTGCGCCAGCGCGCCAAGCTGACGCACGGGCTGGACGCGCTGGAAAAGCTGGCGCAGGAAAAAACGTTGTTGAACACCGAAACGCTGACGCTGGCGGATATCGCCACCGGCTGTGCGCTGGGTTATCTCAATTTCCGCCGTATCATGCCCAACTGGTGCGTCGAACGACCGGCGTTAATCAAACTGGCCGAGCGGCTGTTTGCCCGCGAAAGCTTTGCCCGCACCTCGCCCCCCTGATGTCTCCCACCCCGCTGCGGCGGGGTTCTGCTTTATGCCGAGACCACACAATAAAACCGAGCGACCATGAGCACTGAATCCCAGCATCTTTACAGCCAGTTACCCGCCATTGACCGCCTGCTGCGCGATCCCGCTATCGAACCGCTGGTGGCGCAACATGGCCAGACGCTGATTAGCGAGCTACTGCGCCAACTGCAATTACAGGCGCGTGAGACCATTAAACAACATCAACGGTTGCCTGACTGGTGTGCTGACTGGCCGCAGGCGCTTGGCGTCAGGCTGGCACAACAGCAGCGCCCGTCGTTGGCCCCGGTATTCAATCTAAGCGGTACCGTGTTGCACACCAATCTCGGCCGGGCTCTGCTGGCGCAACCGGCGATAGAGGCGGTGACGCGTTCGATGGGCGCGGCGGTGACGCTGGAATACGATCTCGATGGCGCCGGGCGTGGGCATCGCGATCGCGCTATCGCGGATTTATTGTGCCAACTGACCGGCGCGGAAGACGCCTGCATCGTCAATAACAATGCGGCCGCGGTATTGCTGATGCTGGCGGCGATTGCCCCCGGCAAGCAAGTAGTGGTGTCGCGCGGTGAGCTGGTGGAAATTGGCGGCGCGTTCCGCATTCCCGACGTGATGCGTCAGGCGGGCTGCCAGTTGGTCGAAGTAGGTACCACCAATCGCACCCATCTGAAAGACTACCGTAACGCGATTAACGATCAGACCGGGTTGTTGATGAAGGTGCATACCAGCAACTACAGCATTCAGGGCTTTACCGCGGCGGTGGACGAAGCCGAACTGGCGCAGCTCGGTGCCGAACACGGCCTGCCGACCGCCACCGATCTGGGCAGCGGCTCGCTGATAGATATGGCGCAGTACGGCCTGCCGGCCGAACCTATGCCGCAGCGGCTGCTGGCTGCCGGTGTTGATCTGGTGACCTTCTCCGGTGACAAACTGTTGGGCGGCCCACAGGCCGGCATCATCGTCGGTAAAAAGGCGCTGATTGCCAGGTTGCAGCAGCATCCGTTAAAGCGTGCGCTGCGCGTCGGCAAACTGACGCTGGCGGCGCTGGAGGCCACCTTACGGCTCTATCAACAACCCGAACTGCTGGGGCAACAGTTGCCGACGCTGCGGCTGCTGACACGTCCACAACAGGCGATGCAGGATGCCGCCGAGCGACTGTTACAGATGCTGACGCCGCAGTTTACCGGGCATTTCCAGTTGCGTGCCGAGCCGTGCTGGTCGCAGATCGGTAGCGGTTCATTGCCGGTGGATCGGCTACCCAGCTATGCATTGACCTTTACGCCGCAGGACGGCCGTGGCGCAACGCTGGAAGCATTGGCGGAACGCTGGCGCGCTCTGCCGCAGCCAGTGATTGGCCGGATTAACGACGGCAGGCTGTGGCTGGATCTACGCTGTCTGGAGCAGGAAGACGCATTGATTGAGGCGCTGAGCGCATGATTATCGCTACCGCCGGTCATGTCGATCATGGCAAAACCACCCTGCTGCAGGCGATCACCGGGATCAACGCCGATCGCCTGCCGGAGGAGAAACGCCGCGGCATGACCCTGGATCTGGGCTATGCCTACTGGCCGCAGCCCGATGGCCGGGTGCTGGGCTTTATCGACGTGCCAGGTCATGAAAAATTCCTCGCCAATATGCTGGCAGGCGTTGGCGGCATTGACCATGCGCTGCTGGTGGTGGCCTGCGACGACGGCGTGATGGCGCAAACCCGCGAGCACCTGGCGATACTGCGGTTGAGCGGCCAGCCAGCGCTGACGGTGGCGCTGACCAAGGCCGATCGGGTGGATGAAGCCCGCATTGAAGAAGTACGACGTCAGCTAAGTGACGAACTGGCGCACCAGGGTTGGCATCAGGTGCCCATGTTCGTCACTGCGACGCTACAGGCGCGGGGAATCGACGCGCTGCGCGCGCATCTGCTGGCGTTGCAGCCTGACGAACATGCGTTAACCCGTCGCTTCCGTCTGGCGGTGGATCGCGCGTTCAGCGTTAAAGGCGCGGGTCTGGTGGTGACCGGTACCGCATTGGGTGGGCAAGTCGCCGTGGGTGATCAGCTGTGGCTGACCGGTGCCGATACCCCGGTGCGGGTACGAGGCCTGCACGCGCAGAACCAACCGGTTGAGCAGGCGCAGGCCGGGCAGCGTATCGCACTGAATATCAGTGGTGACGTCAGTAAAGAACAGGTGGCGCGCGGTGACTGGCTGCTGGCGCAAAAGCCGCTGGCCGCTGCCGAGCGCATTTTGGTCGCACTGGATGCTGACCAACCGATAAAACACTGGCAACCGCTGCATCTGCATCATGCCGCCAGCCATATCACCGGGCGAGTTTCGCTGCTCAATGAGGGGCTGGCAGAGCTGATCCTCGATCGTCCACTCTGGTTGGCGGAAAACGATCGGCTGGTGCTACGTGATATTGGCGCTCGCCAAACGCTGGGGGGCGCCAGAGTGCTGAGTTTGGCCACCCCGAAGCGAGGCAAACGCCAACCTGAGTATCTGGCCTGGCTGGCGGCGCTGGCAAAGGCCGACGATGACCGGCAGGTGCTGGCATTGCATTTGCCTAATGGCGCACTGGATCTGGCCGCCTTCGCCTGGGCCCGGCAACTGACGGCAGGCGAACTGGCAGCACTGCTGGTGAGCCGTGAGTTGCTGATTGCCGGCGATATGGCGCTGGCGCAAGAGAATGTGCAGCAGGGTCAACAGCGTCTGCTACAGGTATTGGCCGACTACCACCAGCAGCATAGCGATCAGCTCGGTCTGGGGCGGGCACGCCTACGGCGCATGGCTTTGCCTCAGCTTGCTGAGCCGCTGGTATTTATGATGATCGATCGGCTGCTGGCCGAGGGATTGATAAACAATACCCGGGGTTGGTTGCACCTGCCGGAACACGGCCTGGCGTTCAGTGCTGAAGAACTGGCCCTGTGGGAAATTATCGAGCCGCGGTTCGGCGATGAAGCCTGGTGGGTTCGCGATTTGGCGACCGAACTGGGCGAAGACGAGGCCCGGATACGGGTGACATTGCGTAAAGCGGCACAGTTGGGGCATGTCACGGCGGTAGTGGTGGATCGTTACTACTTAAGCCAACGCATTGAACAGTTCGCTGCACTGATCCGTGAGCTTGATGTGGAGCAGGGCAGCACCAATGCCGCCGATTTTCGTGACCGGCTCGGCGTGGGTCGCAAGCTGGCGATCCAGGTGCTGGAGTTCTTCGACCGCAGCGGCTTCACCCGCCGCAAGGGCAACCAGCACCTGCTGCGCGACAGTGGGTTGTATACCCGTCATACTTGAAGCTGCCTCTGTGTTGGCTGCGAGCACTCACCCCAGTCACTTACTTGAGTAAGCTCCTGGGGACTCATGCTCTTGCCGCCTTGATGCAACTCCAATTATTTTGGGTATCTTACGTTTTTTGGTTTAGGGACGAGGCGATCAGGATGAATATTAATACTTTTCTGCTAGTTGCAAAAAATAACGTAGGGACTGACAAAACTGTTCGAGAGGAAGAACAGCGACGTTTGACGCTAGAGGCACTTAATGATGTAGAACAGCTGAATATTATCAGCCATGAGGAAGTGCAAGCATGGGCGATAAATTTGGATGCTGACAAACGGAGTTGAGGGTGTTGAATCCAATGCAAACTTTACAGCACGTGAGGAGATAACCTCTCCTCACGTGCTGATCATTACAATGCGGCGTTAGGCGTCGGCGTTGCGTCGCCGCTGCGGCGTTTGCTGAGGAACAGCGCCACCAGCGCCAGCCAGCACAGGCCGCTAATCAGGTTGAACAAATTGAACAACCCGCTGCCGCCCCAAACGTAGGCCACTTTCGCCAGTTCTATGCCGACGGTGAACACCATCATGCTCAGCATGCCCATGGTGGCGGAAACCGTGCCTTTGCTGACGGAGCTTGAGAACAGCGTCAGGCGGTACAGCCCGGCGTTGGCCAGCCCGATACCGTAGGCGTACAGGCTCAGACCGGCGGTCATCCACAGGTAGGCGTGGGTCGAGAACAGGGTAGCCAGCGCCGCGATCAGCAGCCCCAGCATCATTGGCCCTGCACCCAGTTTGATCAGCCGTTGTACGCTGTTTTTACCGGTCAAACGCGCCAGCGTCAGGTTGCCGAGGATCAGCGCACCGAACACCGGAATTTGCAGCAGGCCGTAATCGAGCGTCGACAGCGACTCGCCGCTGATCAGGATCACCGGTGATTGGGCAATCCAGGCCAGCAGCGGCAGGCTGGCGAAGCCAATGGCCAGCGCCCCGCAGACAAAACGACGGTTGGACAGCACCTGGCGATAGTCACGCCACAGGTTGGCGGCCGAGAGTTTCTCACCCTGCAGCGACGCGGTTTCCGGCATCGCTTTCCACAGGCCATAGAAGGCAAAGGCCGCCAGCGCCGCGAACAGCACGAACATGCTCTGCCACGGCGCGACATGGATCAGCGCAGCACCGGCCAATGGCCCGAGCAGCGGGGCAATCAGCGCCACGTTGGCCATCAGCGCGGTGATTTTTATGCACACCGATTCCTCAAAAGATTCCTGTATCGTGGCGTAGCCGACCGCGCCGATAAAGCACAGGCCAATCCCCTGCAGGAAACGCATAAAGATAAATTGCTCGATGCTGGTCACCAGCAAAATCGCCAGGCAGGCGACGATAAAGAACGCCACACCCGCCAGCATCACCGGGCGACGACCACGGCGATCCGACAATGGCCCCAGCAGCCACTGCAGGAAAATACCGCCGGCCAGATAGGCGGTCATTGAGGTTGGCACCCACTCTTCCCCGGCGTTGAAATCTGCCACCACCGCCAGCATGCCAGGCTGGATCATATCGTTGGCGATATAGGTGGCGAACTCGAACAGCACCAGACAAAGAGGGAATAAAAGCGCCTGTCGACCCAAGCGAGCCGCAGGTGGTAATGTTGTTTTCATAGTTATCGTACTGAAAGTAAAGAATAAATAAGGAACTGTCAGGGCGGGGAACGCTATCTGAGCGAGTTGTTGCGGCTATTTTGCCGCCAATTGTTCACCTTGGCAATCATCAGGTGTTGTTTAAGCACATTCTGATATTGCCCGTCAGGGTTGCCACCCACACTTTCGCTGGTTAACCTCTTTATAACAAACGAAGATGACAATATTACGGGCGACCTTTGAGTAATAAAATTGGCTGGATAGATAACCTGCGCGCGGTGGCGTGCATGATGGTGGTGATGATCCACGCCACCACCTATTACGTCACCAGCGGGGTGGCGGTGGGGGGAACACAACTGGGATATCGCCAATGTGCTGAACTCGCTGTCACGCGTCTCGGTGCCGTTGTTTTTCATGATTTCCGGCTATCTGTTTTTCGGTGAGAAAAGCGCAGGCAAGAAACATTTCATCCGCATTGGCTGTTGCATCCTGTTCTACAGCACCATCGCGTTGATCTATATCGCGACGTTCACCAAAATCGGCTTCTGGCCGTCGCTGCGCGGCATGTTACTCAAGCCGGTGTTCTATCACCTGTGGTTCTTCTATGCGATTGCGGTGATTTACTTGCTGTCGCCGCTGGTCAGCGTCAAGCCGGTATCGCGCCGTTATCTGGCCGGGGTGCTGGTGATCCTGGCGGTGATTGCCAACCCCAATACCAGCTCGCTGACCCTGGGTAACACGCACCTGCTACCGGTGAATCTGTATATCTACGGCGATACCTTCTATTACCTGCTGTATGCGTTGGCCGGACGGGCGATTGGCATGATGGACACCCAGGGGCGGGGCGTTAGTGGGCTGGCGGCGTTGGGGTTTGTAGCCAGCGTGGCGTTGATTATCCACGGCACCAAAAGCCAGATGTTTATCAACGGCAACTTCGCCGATACCTATTACATTTACTGCGGCCCGCTGGTGTTTATCGCGGCGGTGTCTTTGGTTATCTGGTTTAAAAACTGCCTGCCGGAGCCGATTGGCTGGTTGGGCGTTTTTTCCCGCCATTCGCTGGCGATCTACGGTTTTCACGCCATTATCGTTAACTTTATGCGCAACCGGCACCTGGAACTGACCAGTCATCCGTTGCTGGATATCTTCTGGGTGTTTGGCGTGGCGCTGGCGCTTAGCCTGCTGCTGTCGATAGGCCTGCAGAAAATAGACACTCGACGGTTGGTGTCATAAGCCGATTGAGCCGCGCTGCTGGGCGCGGCGCAGTTGGCGGCCGGAGGAAAATCCCGCGGCCAACGCCGCTTTCTCCAGCCCATAGCCTTGCTGCAGGCGCTGCTGCGCCACCGCCAGTCGTAATTGTTCATGGTACTCACGCACGCTGATGCCAACATGGCTGCGGAATAGCCGTGCCAGATGGCGGCTGCTGACGTGGGCCTTTTCCGCCACCTGCGGTACTGACCATTCCGCTTCCGGCTCGGCGGCCATCACGTCTTGCGCCCGGTGCACCGCCGGGTGCAGATGGTTACGGTAGCGAAGCCAGGGTGAAAGCTGCGGGTCGTCGCCGGACCGGCGAAAATACACCACCATTTCCCGGGCAATCTCCATCGCCCGGCTAGCGCCGCATTGGCGATTAATCAGGTGCAACGCCAGATCGATCCCGGCGGTGATGCCGGCGCTGGTGTAAACGCTGCGGTCTTCAACAAAGATGCGGTTTTCTTTCACCTGCGCTGCCGGGGCCTGCTGGCGCATGCGTTCAATCACGTCGTGATGGGTGGTGCACTGGTAACCGTCGAGCAAACCGGCCTGTGCCGCCAGCAGGGCGCCGGAACAGACACAAACCAGCGTGATACGTTGCTGTTGCAGGTCGGGTTGCAGCGCGGCCAGCCAGCGACGGGCCTGTTCGGCCGGCCCATTGGCGAAGAAATGTTGCGAATCACTGACGCCCGGCACCACTAAAATAGCGCCGTCTTCCAGCCGATCAGGCAGCGGCTGTAGCTGACTCAACGTCATGCCAACCGAGCAGGTAACCTGCGGTACTGGGCTGATGTAGTGCAGGCTGAACTGCCCGGCCAGGCGCAGGGTTTCGGCTGGGCCGCTAACGTCCAGCGACAGCACCTGGGGCAACATCAGAAAGTAGACGGCCTGCGGCATGGTTACTCCTGTGAGAGTTGCGCCAGAGCCTCATCCACGCTGGCGATGCGGGCGAAGCGGTCGACCAGCACCGTCTCAGTATGCCGCTTGAGTTGTTCGGTGGTAAAGACTTCTCCATCGGGATGCTGCATCGGGAAAGTCAGCGTGGCCTCGGTCACGAAAGTCACCTGATAGCCGAGATCGGCCGCCACCCGGGTGGTGGTTTCACAGCACTGTTCGGTACGAATGCCGCAAATAATCAAATGCTTGATGTGTCGCTCCAGCAGCCAGGCATCCAGGCCGGATTCGGTCAGCGCGTTGTGCACCTGTTTGTGTACGGTGACATCGGCCTGATGGTCGAGGAACGGCAGGCGCTTTACCCAGCCGGACGCCAACGAAAATGGCCCCTCTGGCGATACATGAAATACATCAACCAGCGCTACGCCCTGCTGGCGGCAGCCTTCAATCAGCCGCGTCAGCGCCTGTTGGAAAGCGGGGAGATCCTGCTCTTGCCAGAATGGACGATGCTGAAATGATTGTTGAACATCGATGATCAATAACGCGCTATGTGACATTTTCGGCCCTCCGCCAATTAGGTATAACGCCATACTGAGCCGTTATTCTGCAAGGGAGAAGGCCAAAAACGGCCATCATGGTGGCATTAGCGGACCAGCATCAGGCTTTGCCAACCTGGCCGGCCACCAGCCGCCCTTGATGGAAGGTGGTGCGGCGCGTTGGCAGACGGGCTACCGCTTCGGCGGAGCAACTGGCGTCGATCAACACGAACTCCGCGCTGTCCCCGACTTTGGGCCACACCCGTTGGCCTTTGTCATTCAGCGGCAGCACGCCGCCGGTGGAAATCGCCATGGCGCGCGACAGATGGAACTCGTCGGAACCCCGATAGAGCTGGGCGTAAAGGTTGGCTTTTTCCAGAATATCGCCGGTGCCGAACGGTGACCAATGGTCGATCACGCTGTCGGTTCCGGTCATCACAAATACCCCTTTTTCACTGAGCTGCGGCAGTGGCATCATCAACCCACCGATCGGCACCGTCGAGGCGATGGTGATTTGCTGCGCCGCCAGTCGGGTGGCGGTTTCCTCTAATTCATTCGGGTTCAGTGCGGTCAGGGCAAAGGCATGGCTGATGGTGACTTTGCCGCGTAGCGAAGGGTTCTTTTCTACGGTGGTAATCATGTAGTTGATGGCTGCCACCCCGGCCGGGCTGGTTTCATGCAGGTGGATATCGACGCCTTTGCCGGTATCGAGCGCAATCTGGAACATGGCATCCAGCGACTGCTCCATCGCCCCGTCGACATTGGTCGGATCCAGCCCGCCAACGTATTGCACTCCCATCTGCATGGCTTCGCGCATCAAGCCGTCGACTTTGGAATGCAGCAGCCCGTGCTGCGGGAAGGCGACGATTTCACAGCTAAAATCTGCCCGGTGATTTTCCAGTGCGCGCTGCAGGTGTTCCAGGCTTTTCAGCCCGCTGACCGGATCGATATTGCAGTGGCTGCGCGCCACGGTGCTGCCTTTGGATTGCAGCAGGGCGATCAGGTTTTCTGCGCGCTGTTGCGAGGTGGGCAACAGTTTGGGGATTAATGTTTGTTCCAGCGCGATCATATCCATGATGGTTTTGCCCTGGCGTGGGCGCGGTGCCTGCCATGGGCCGCTGTAAAAGGTTTTATCCAGATGGATATGCATGTCGCGAAATGCCGGTAACAGTAACTGGCCCTGCGCCTGATAGCGCGGTACGCCAGCGGGGGCTGCGGCATCCTTCGGGTGGATGGCCGCAATCTTGCCGTCTTTGATTTCAAGCTGATAGAGCGCGGTGCGGGTGCCGATCACCGTATCGCCATCGTACTCGAAACCCTCTTCCAGCCGCACATCGCTCAGCCAGTAGTGGCTGTCGGTCAGGGTCATGGGTTGTGCCTCCGGTAAACAAGGGCTGCCAGTGGGGACGGCGGCCTGCGCCACGCCGCCGGTCAGGCCGATCACCGCACAGGCAGTGGTAATTTTGCCGGTTTGGCTGAGGAAAGCTCTGCGGCTTTGTTGTTGGTTTTTTTCCACGTTCAGTTCCTTAATCCAGAGGTGAAGTGCGTCAAAAGACAGCCACCAATTTAGGAGAGGAGCCGGCGGGTTGGCAGTGACATTTGCCACTGGCGACTATTCGATTTGGCAATAATAAGGGGGCAGGGCTAATGCCCCCACTGGTTTTACATCAGCGGCAACAAGCGAGTATAGAGTTCGCGGAAGGTGCTGCGCAGTGTGGCGTACTGCTGATGGCGCTCGGCATTAGGGGTATGCACCTGCTCCAATGCCAGTTCGGGCAGCAGTTCGCCGAGTGGGCGCTGCGGGTTCAGTGCGATTTGAGCCAGCCGCGCGGCCCCCAGCGCCGGGCCGACGTCGCCGCCGGTGCGGTATTCCAGCCGTTGACCACTGATGTCCGCCAGCATTTGCCGCCAGAACGGGCTACGCGCCCCGCCGCCAATCAGGGTGATGCTGGTGGGCTGCAGGCCGCTGGCGTGCAGCACATCCATGCCTTCTGCCAGGGCAAAACCGACGCCTTCCAGCACCGCACGCGCCAGATCGTTCGGGCCATGTTGGTGGGTGAGGCCCCAGAATGCCCCCTTGGCGTTCGGATTGTTATGCGGCGTCCGTTCGCCGGACAGGTAGGGCAGAAACCACAGCGGAGCCGCCGCCGGGGGGGCCTGTTCGACATTGCGCAGCAGGGTGGCGACGTCTTCGACGTTAGTCAGTTTGCAAACCCAGTCCAGACAGGAGGCGGCGCTGAGGGTCACCGACATCAGGTGCCAGGTGTCGGGCAGCGCATGGCAGAAACTGTGCACCGCGCTGGCCGGGTTGCTGAGAAAGCCGTCGCTGACGGCAAAATAAACCCCTGAGGTACCGAGCGACAGCATCGCCTGCCCGGCCTGATACAGCCCGACACCGATCGCCCCGGCGGCATTATCGCCGCCACCGGCCACCACAGGTACCGGGGACATGCCCCAGCGCCGGGCCAGTTCGGTATGCGTTTGCCCGGTGACCTGATTGCCCTCGAACAGTTGCGGCATCTGGCGGCGGGTCAGGCCGCAGGCGGCCAGCATCTCGTCGCTCCAGTCGCGCTGCGCCACGTTTAGCCAGCCGGTGCCGGCAGCGTCCGACATGTCGCTGGCGAAGTCGCCGGTGATGCACCAGCGTAAATAATCTTTGGGCAACAGCACCTTATCGATGCGCTCAAACACCTGGGGTTCATGCTGTTGCACCCACAATAGTTTAGGGGCGGTGAAGCCCGGCATCATCAGGTTACCGGTGATTTGCCGCGATTGCGGCACCGCCTGTTCCAGCGCCAGGCATTGCGCGCCGCTTCTGCCGTCATTCCACAAAATGGCCGGGCGTAGCACCTGTTGCCGTGCGTCCAACAGCGTGGCGCCGTGCATCTGGCCGCTGAGACCGATGGCCTTCACCTGTTGCAGGCTGTGTTGCTTGCCCAGCGCCAGCATGGCGCGATCGGTGGCGTGCCACCAGTCCTGCGGGGCCTGCTCTGACCATAAGGGATGAGGGCGGGAGATGGGCAGCGACTCACCGTGGCTGGCGAGCAATTGGCCCTGCTCACTGAGCAAAATGACTTTTACGCCGGACGTGCCGAGGTCGATGCCGATATACATGGAAAGATCCTTAAAGGCGCGGCGAGTGCCGCGCGGGGTCAGTTAGCCGAACAGATAGCGGTTCATCAGGTTTTCAAGCTGTTCCTGGCGGCCGCTGACGTGCTGTGGCGCCAGTGCATGTCCTTCAGCGTACTGCGCCAGCGCCTCGAGCGACAGTTTGCCCTGCAAAATTTGCTGGCCCAATTCACCATTCCAGCCGGCATAGCGTTTTGATACCTGCTGATGTAACTGACCGTCGGTCACCATTTTTGCCGCGACCTTCAGCGCCAGTGCCATGGTATCCATAGCCCCAATATGGCCATAGAACAGGTCGTATTTGTCGGTGCTTTGACGGCGCACCTTGGCATCGAAGTTCAGCCCGCCGGTGGTAAAGCCCCCGGCCTTGAGAATTTCGAACATCACCAGCGCGTTCTCTTCCACGCTGATCGGGAACTGGTCGGTATCCCAGCCCAACTGTGGGTCGCCCCGGTTGGCATCGACGGAACCAAAGATGCCGAGCGCGATGGCGGTGGCGATCTCATGGTGGAACGAGTGGCCTGCCAGCGTGGCGTGGTTGGCTTCGATATTCACCTTGATCTCTTTCTCCAGGCCAAACTGCTTGAGGAAGCCGTACACGGTGGCGACGTCGTAATCGTATTGATGCTTGGTCGGCTCCTGAGGTTTTGGCTCGATCAGCAGGGTGCCCTGGAAACCGGTTTTGTGCTTGTGCTCCACCACCATCTGCATAAAGCGGCCAATTTGCTCACGCTCCTGGCGCAGATCGGTATTCAGCAAGGTTTCATAGCCTTCGCGGCCGCCCCAAAGCACGTAGTTTTCACCGCCCAGACGCTGGGTGGCGTTCATGGCGGTGAACACCTGGGTGGCGGCCCAACTGAAGACTTCCGGATCCGGGTTGGTGGCCGCACCGGCACCGTAACGCGGATGGGTAAAGCAGTTGGCGGTACCCCACAGCAGTTTTACGCCGCTGCTGTGTTGTTTTTCTTCCAGCACGTCGGTCATGACCGCAAAGTTGTGCAGGTACTCTTTCAGCGAAGCGCCTTCCGGCGAGACGTCGACGTCATGGAAGCAGTAATAGGGAACGTTCAGCTTGTGGAAAAACTCGAACGCCACGTCGGCCTTACGTTTGGCTAACGTCAGCGCGTCGCCCGGCTGCTGCCAGGGGCGATCGAACGAGCCGACGCCGAACATGTCCGCACCGTTCCAGCAGAAGGTGTGCCAGTAGCAGGCGGCAAAGCGCAGGTGCTCCGCCATGCGCTTGCCGAGCACCAGTTCATCCGGATTGTAATGATGAAAGGCCAGCGGATTATTACTGGTGGGGCCTTCGTAGCGCACTTGCTCAAGCTGATCAAAATAAGATTGCATTATCGACTCCTGGGTAGCAATGCCCGGTTTACGGGATGGCTTTATCTTCGGAGTTTGCGACAGGCTGCTCAATTACGTTATTTCACAGTTAAATTCACAGAATTATTAAATGTGCGACAGATCTCATAATTGGTTATTAACCGCAGTTTATTTAAGGCTTAATTCACTTTTATTTGTCGACCTGCTGTTTTTCAGCGCGAAAGCATGACCGCCATCATAAAAACAACATTAAACCAAAAATCATAATTGGCCGGTAAAAATCAGTAATTGCTGAATATTAAATAACCGATAACAATCCGCTCTAAGTTGCATCACCAGTCTGTTTCAATTATTGCCCCTACCCGTTAAATAACAAAGGTATATAAGATGAAATTCAAACCTGTGTTCCTTTCGGTCTGTGCGCTGCTGGCGCTGGCGAGCCAACCGGCGCAGAGCAAAGAAGTCAAAATCGGCATGGCGATCGACGACCTGCGCCTGGAGCGCTGGCAGAAAGACCGCGACATCTTCGTCAGCAAAGCCAAAGCGCTGGGGGCGGATGTGTTTGTTCAGTCGGCCAATGGTAATGAAGAAACCCAGATGGCGCAGATTGAAAATATGATCAACCGCGGCGTCGACGTGCTGGTGATTATTCCCTACAACGGCAAGGTGTTGAGCAACGTCATCAGCGAGGCCAAGCGGGAAGGCATTAAGGTGCTGGCTTACGATCGCATGATCAATAACGCAGATATCGATTTTTACATCTCCTTTGATAATGAAAAGGTCGGTGAGCTGCAGGCGCAAAGCCTGGTGCAGCGGGTGCCGCAGGGCAATTATTTCCTGATGGGCGGCTCGCCGGTGGATAACAACGCCAAGCTGTTTCGCCAGGGGCAGATGAAGGTGCTGCAACCGCTGATTGACGGCGCGAAAATCAAAGTGGTGGGCGATCAGTGGGTCGACGGATGGTTGCCGGAAAACGCATTAAAAATCATGGAAAATGCGCTGACCGCCAACAATAACAAGATTGACGCGGTAGTGGCTTCCAACGATGCCACCGCCGGCGGCGCTATCCAGGCGCTGGCCGCGCAGGGCCTGGCGGGCAAGGTGGCTATTTCCGGTCAGGATGCCGATTTGGCGGCGGTGAAGCGCATTGTCGCCGGTACCCAGACCATGACGGTGTATAAGCCAATCAGCAAACTGGCCGACGAGGCGGCGGGCATCGCGGTGCAACTGGGCAAGGGTGAACAGCCGAAGGCTAACGCCACATTAAATAACGGCAGCAAAGACGTGCCATCCTGGTTATTAACCCCTATTCCGGTTGATAAATCGAATATCGACAGCACCATTGTTGCCGACGGTTTCCATAAAAAAGCCGAGATTAATTAATTCCGCAAGCCGGTAATCCGGAGGGAATAATGCCCAGCCTATTAGAAATGAAAAATATCACCATGCAATTCGGTGCGGTCAAGGCGGTAGATAATGTCAGCCTGAAGTTAGAGGCAGGCCAGGTATTATCGCTGTGTGGTGAAAACGGTTCGGGAAAGTCCACCCTGATGAAAGTGCTGTGCGGTATATATCCGCACGGCAGTTATCAGGGAGATATTTATTTCTCTGATGATTTATTAGCGGCGAAAAATATTCGCGACACCGAGCAGAAAGGCATCGCCATCATTCATCAGGAACTGGCGCTGGTGAAGCAGATGACGGTGCTGGAAAACATGTTTCTCGGCAATGAATGGCGCCGGTACGGCGTAATGGATTATGACGCCATGTATCTGCGCTGCCGAAGGATGCTGGCGCAGGTCAAGCTGGCGGTGGATCCCAACACCCCGATCGGCGAACTGGGCCTGGGGCAGCAACAGCTGGTGGAGATTGCCAAGGCGCTGAACAAGCAGGTGCGGCTGCTGGTGCTCGATGAGCCGACAGCGTCGCTGACCGAAAGTGAAACCGCTACGCTGCTGGCGATCATCGAGGATCTGCGCGATCACGGCATCGCCTGCATTTACATTTCGCACAAGCTCAATGAGGTGAAGGCGATCTCGGATCTGATCTGCGTGATCCGCGACGGCAAGCATATCGGTACGCGCCCGGCAGCGGAAATGAGCGAGGACGATATTATCGCCATGATGGTTGGGCGCGAATTAACCGAGCTCTATCCGCAGCAACAGCATGATATCGGAGAGGTGATCCTGCAGGTGGATAATCTCACCGCCTGGCACCTGGTGAACCGTCACGTTCGTCGGGTGGACGATGTTTCTTTCACCCTGCGACGCGGCGAGATCCTCGGGGTTGCCGGGCTGGTCGGCTCCGGGCGTACCGAAACCATGCAGTGCCTGTTCGGCGTCTACCCTGGCCGTTGGCAGGGGAGCATTAGCCTCAATGGCCAGCCGGCCGTCATCAACAATTGCCGCCAGGCGATGCGATATGGCATTGCCATGGTGCCGGAAGATCGCAAGCGTGATGGCATCGTGCCGGTGATGGGCGTGGGGGCCAACATGACGTTGGCGGCGCTGAGCGACTTTAGCGGCGTGCTGACGGTGCTTGATGATGCCCGGGAACAGGCGACCATTCGTCAATCGCTGGCGCAGTTAAAAGTGAAGACTTCCTCACCCGAACTGGCGATAGCCCGGCTGAGCGGCGGTAACCAGCAGAAGGCCATACTCGCCAAATGCCTGCTTCTGAAGCCGAAAATTCTCATTCTGGATGAGCCGACGCGCGGTATCGATATCGGTGCCAAACACGAAATCTATAAGTTAATCAATCAGCTGGTCCAGCAGGGTATTTCGGTGATCGTGGTGTCTTCGGAGCTGCCTGAAGTGTTGGGATTAAGCGATCGGGTATTGGTGATGCACCAGGGGCGTATCAAGGCTTCGTTGGTCAACCAGGGTTTGACCCAGGAACAGGTGATGGAAGCCGCATTGAGGAGTGAAAAAGATGTCGAAAAACACGCAATCTGAAGCGATCGTGACGCCAATGGTGGAGAAAAAATCCATAGTGAAACTGAAATCTATCAATTTGCAGGTGTTTGTGATGCTGGCGGCGATAGTCGTCATTATGCTGTTCTTTACCTTTACCACCGAAGGGGCCTATCTCAGCGCGCGTAATATTTCCAACCTGCTGCGCCAGACGGCGATCACCGGCATTTTGGCGGTCGGCATGGTGTTTGTGATTGTTTCGGCAGAAATCGATCTGTCGGTCGGCTCAATGATGGGCCTGCTGGGCGGGGCGGCGGCGATTTTTGACGTCTGGCTGGGTTGGCCACTGCCGCTGACTATCGTGGTGACGCTGCTGGCCGGCCTGCTGTTGGGGGCCTGGAACGGTTGGTGGGTGGCCTATCGCAAGGTTCCGTCGTTTATCGTTACCCTGGCTGGGATGCTGGCCTTTCGCGGCATCCTGATCGGCATTACCAATGGCACCACGGTCGCGCCGACCAGCGGGGCGATGTCGCAAATTGGCCAGAGCTATTTGCCGAACGGCCTGGGTTTTGGCATCGGTGCCGTTGGGTTGATGCTGTTTGTCGCCTGGCAGTGGCGGCGACGCAGTCGGCGTGCCCAGCTCGGTTTGCCGGTGGCGACAGCAGGCGGTGACGTCACCCGACAAAGCATTTTGGCGCTGCTGGTGCTCGGGGCTATCTATTTGCTCAATGATTACCGTGGGGTACCGACGCCGGTGCTGATCCTCACCGCACTGATGTTGGCGGGGATATTTATGGCCACCCGCACCGCTTTTGGCCGTCGGATCTACGCCATCGGCGGCAATATTGACGCTGCGCGGCTGTCGGGCGTTAACGTCGAGCGCACCAAGCTGGCGGTGTTCGCCATCAACGGCCTGATGGTGGCGATTGCCGGGTTGATCCTCAGTTCGCGCCTGGGTGCCGGTTCGCCTTCGGCGGGTAATATCGCCGAGTTGGACGCCATCGCCGCCTGCGTGATTGGCGGCACCAGTCTGGCGGGGGGCATCGGTAGCGTGGCCGGCGCGGTGATGGGCGCATTCATTATGGCGTCGCTGGATAACGGCATGAGCATGCTGGACGTGCCGACCTTCTGGCAGTACATCGTCAAGGGCGCCATTTTGCTGCTGGCGGTATGGATGGACTCCGCCACCAAGCGCCGGGCATAAAAGAATAGCGTCTGAGCTCACAGTTATGAGGTGATGCCTGCTGTTCTTGCAGATAGTTGTGCTATCCCAGACCCAGAGGGCAGTTCGTTTACCGGGGATGTGGCATGTTTGAAAAGCGCTTTCGCATTACGTTGTTGTTCAACGCCAATAAAGTGTACGACCGCCAGGTGGTTGAGGGCGTAGGTGAGTATTTACAGGCCTCACAATGTGACTGGGACATCTTTATCGAAGAGGATTTTCGCTGCCGTATCGACAACATCAAGGACTGGCTGGGCGATGGGGTGATCGCCGATTTCGACGATGGGGCCATCGAGCAACTGCTGCATAACGTCCGGGTACCGATTGTCGGGGTGGGCGGCTCTTATCACCGTGATGAGGACTATCCGCCGGTGCACTACATTGCTACCGACAATCAGGCGCTGGTGGAGGCGGCATTCAGTCACCTGAAAGAAAAAGGCATTAATCGTTTTGCCTTCTATGGTTTGCCCAGTGAAGGCGGTAAACGCTGGGCGCAGGAGCGTGAGCATGCTTTCCGCCAGCGGGTCGCGCTGGAGCAGTATCAGGGCGTGGTGTATCAGGGCATGGCCACCGCGCCGGATAACTGGCAATACGCGCAGAACCGATTGGCGGACTGGGTGCAGACCTTGCCGCAGCAGACCGGCATCATCGCGGTGACCGATGCGCGGGCGCGCCATTTGCTGCAGGTGTGCGAACATCTGGACATCGCGGTGCCGGAAAAGCTTTGCGTGATCGGTATCGACAATGAAGAACTGACGCGTTACCTGTCGCGGGTGGCGCTGTCTTCGGTAGCGCAGGGTACCCGTCAGATGGGGTATCGTGCCGCCAAGCTGCTGCACCAACTGCTCGATCGCCGTGAGCTGCCGCTGCAGCGCATTCTGGTGCCGCCGGTGAAGGTGATTGAACGCCGTTCTACCGATTTCCGCTCGCTGCGCGATCCGGCGGTAATTCAGGCGATGCATTACATCCGCCATCACGCCTGCAAGGGCATCAAGGTCGAGCAGGTGCTGGACGCGATTGGCCTGTCGCGCTCCAACCTGGAAAAACGCTTCAGGGATGAAACCGGCGAAACTATCCACCATATGATCCATCAGGAAAAGCTGGATCGCGCCCGCAACCTGCTGACGGCTACCTCGTTGACCATCAACGAAATTTCACAGATGTGTGGCTACCCGTCACTGCAGTATTTTTATTCGGTGTTCAAGAAAGGTTATGACATGACGCCCAAAGATTACCGTGGGCGTTATGGCGAGGTTGGGTATTAGGGCGGGTGTAGCCGTTATGGCTACATATGTAGCTAATCAAGCTACAGATTTCCTCACGCCAACCCGCAAAACGCCTTCAGCCGTTCGGCCAGCGCGGGAGTGGCTGCGGGGGCGCCGTCGCGGTAGTACAGCGCCAGCTCAATGTTGTCGATCGGCGGCAACCCTTCGGCGCTGCCGAGAACCCGATGGCTGGGCAAGCGGCAACCGGCCGGCAGCAGGGTGACGCCCAGCCCGGCGGCAGACGCGGCGGTGAGTGCGGCCAGACTGGCGCTGCTGTAGCCAATACGCCAGCGCTTGCCGAGGTTATCCAGCGCCTGACACAAATCATCGCGATATAACCCATTGAGCGGGAACACCGCCAGCGGTACCGGTGACTGTTCTATTGCCGGGAAGGCCAGGCTGTCCAGCCACAGCAGCGGTTCCGGCCGGGCGGCCCGCGGCGGCTGGCTACGGCGTTGTTTAACCAGGATCAGATCCAGCTCTTCACGGGCGTAGGCACTGTGCAGATCGGCGCTCAGGCCGCTGGTGACGTCCAGCCGCAGATGCGGATGCGCCCGGCTGAATTCCGCCAGCAGTTCGGTGGTGGGGGCGGCAAAATCCTCCGGCATCCCCAACCGTAGTACGCCGTCGCGCCAGATGCCGGTCAAGGCGTCGTGCGCCTCTTCATTCAGCGCGATGATGCGCCGCGCATAGCTCAACAGCTTGACGCCTTCCTCGGTCAGCAGTACCTGATGGGACGAACGTTCAAACAGGGGTTTACCCAGCATTTCTTCCAAGCGGCGCACCTGTTGGCTGACGGTCGACTGCGACAAAAACACCCGCTCTGCGGCGCGAGTGAAGCTGTTGCTGTCGCATACTGCGACAAAGCTGAGCAGTAACTGCGGATTGAACATCGGGTAACGATTCATTTTTCCACTGTTGGCTATTTTATTATTTAATTTCCCAATACTAACGGGGAAGCCTAGAGTAAGGCAACGTTGCGGCTGCCACTCTGTGACCCCCGCACTCTTCATCCCGGAAGTTCAGGAATAGATCGTGTTAAATCAATTTGTTGCTCCCCCTTTCTTACGCCGCTGGTTCAACCCCCTGCTATGGGCGCTGGTGCTGATTGGCCTGAATATGCGGCCGCTGTTGACCTCGATCGGCCCGTTGTTGCCGACGTTGCGGCAGGCCACCGGGCTGAGCTTTGGCGGTGCGGCGTTGCTGACCACCTTGCCGGTGCTGATGATGGGGTTGATGGCGCTGGCGGGTGGGGCGATCAACCGCCTGTTCGACGAGCGTACCAGCGTAGTGCTGAGCCTGTTGGCCATTGGCCTGGGGGCCGCCTGGCGTGAGCTGGCACCGGGCAGCACGCAATTACTGCTGAGCGCGGTGTTGGGTGGACTGGGGATTGGGGTGATCCAGGCGGTGATGCCCGGCATTATCAAACATCACTTTCTCAAGCAGATGGCGCTGGTGGCCGGGCTATGGTCGGCGGCTCTGATGGGCGGTGGCGGTCTGGGGGCGGCAATGGCCCCCTGGCTGATGAGTGTCGGCCATGACTGGCACCGTGCATTGGCCTGGTGGGCGGTACCTGCACTGGTGGCGTTAATCGCCTGGTGGCCGGTCAGCCGTGGCCTGGCACGCCTGACGCCATCCGGAACCTCCTCTGGGCCGAGTCTGTGGTTCAGCCGTCGTGCCTGGTTGCTCGGTGCCTATTTTGGTTTGATCAATGGCGGCTATACCAGCCTGATCGCCTGGCTGCCGCCGTATTATATGCAGCTCGGCTGGCAGCCGCAGGCCAGCGGATCGCTGTTGGCACTGATGACCTTCGGGCAGGTCGTCGGGGCGCTGCTGTTGCCGGCGCTGGCGCGATCGCTGGATCGACGGCCGTTGTTATTGCTGGCATTAGTCATGCAGTTGATCGGCTTCATCGGCCTGATTTATCTGCCGCAGACGTTGCCGTGGCTGTGGGTGCTGGTTTCCGGCTTGGGGCTGGGCGGCGCCTTCCCGCTGTGCCTGGTGTTGGCGCTCGATCATATTCCGCACCCGGCGGCCGCGGGGCGATTGGTGGCCTTTATGCAGGGCATAGGTTTCCTGCTGGCGGGAGCCACGCCTTATATTTCCGGCCTGTTGCGTGATTACAGCGGCGGCTTTGTGCTGGATTGGCAAATCCATGCGCTGCTGGTGGTGGTGCTGATCGCCATCACCTGGTGCTTCCATCCGCACAGCTACCGGCGGGCGTTCGCCGAATAATATTACTGTCATTGCGGTTCCCTATAGTGACGTTGCTTTTACTTCTGGGTGATAACAACAAAAAGGGAACCAAGACATGCACATAACCAAAACCCGCCTGGCACTGTTGGCCGGCTGTATGGCACTGAGCACTAACCTGTGGGCGCAAGCCCAACCGGTGCCGGCAACCCTGGCCGGGCACGCGTTACTGGCGGTGAAATCCAACGTCGCCGCACCGCAGGATGCCCCCGCCGATTTACAGCAAAGCGGTAAATACACCAGCGGCAAACGCGTGACCGAACTGGGCAGCGTGGCGGGTAAATCCGCCGATCGCATGACCGGTATTGGCCTGCCGATCAACGGGCAGCCGCTGCAGGGCCATTCCGGCATCAAACATATGCCCGACGGTACCTACTGGGTGCTGACCGACAATGGTTTTGGCAGCAAGGCCAATTCGCCGGACGCCATGCTGTACCTCAATCACTACAAAATCGACTTTGACAACGGCACGGTGACGCCGCTGAAAACGGTGTTTTTGCACGATCCGGACAAAAATGTTCCCTTCCATATCATCAATGAGAGCACCGATAAACGTTACCTGACCGGCAGCGACTTTGACCCGGAAAGCTTCCAGTTTGCCGATAATGCCCTGTGGATTGGCGATGAGTTTGGCCCCTATCTGATTAAGGCCGATCTAAACGGTAAGGTATTGGCGGTGTTCGATACCAAGGTCGACGGCAAGGTGGTGAAGTCGCCGGATAACCCGACGCTGACCCTGCCGGGCGCACCGGACGGCAAACAGAACTTCCAGGTGGCACGTTCCAAGGGTTTTGAAGGCATGGCGGCATCACCGGACGGCAGCAAATTGTACCCGTTGCTGGAAGGCGCACTGTGGGACGGTGAAAAATTCGAGAACATCGATGGCAAACGCTACCTGCGGGTGCTGGAATTTGACGTGAAACAGCAGGCCTGGACCGGGCGCAGTTGGCAATACGTGTTGGAAGACAACCAGAACGCCATCGGCGATTTTAATATGATCGACGCCACTCATGGCCTGGTGATCGAGCGCGATAATAACGAAGGCACGGCGGACCAAGCCTGCGCTGCGGGTGCCCCCACAGACAACTGCTTTAGCCAAGTGGCGAAGTTTAAACGGGTATATAAAATTGCCTTTTCTGACGACAACGTCGGTAAACCGGTCGATAAATTGGCCTATATTGACCTGATGAACATCCAGGACCCGAACAAATTGGCGCGCAAACCGCTGAACAACGGCGTGCTGACCTTCCCGTTCTTCACCATTGAAAACGTGGACGTGGTGGACGGCAGCCATATCATCGTCGGCAACGATAATAACTTCCCGTTCTCCTCCAGCCGCCAGCCGAACGTGGCGGATGACAACGAGTTTATCCTGCTGGACGTGAAGGACTTGCTGAAGCCTTAACCCTGCCTGCCTCCGGCATGGTGCCGGGGGCTAGCGCTATTTCCCTCTTAGCGCCAAGGGTAAACTGCGCTATAATCAGCCCCTTGCTTCCTGTTCCCGAAGGAAGATCCTCGTCCCCGGTGGGGCGGCCGGACTTCAAATCCGGTTGGGGCCGCCAGCGGTCCTGGGCAGGTTCGACTCCTGTGATCTTCCGCCAATCAACCCCCTTCATGCCCCACAAGTGATTGAGTACACCATTGCCCAAGCTGGGCGATTGCCTGTTCAACTTCATCGTTATAACCAAAGCCTGCATTCAGTCGGAAACAGTGATCGTAGCGGTTATCCGTGGCAAAAATATGCCCGGGGGCGATACCGATCCCGGCATTACGCGCCTTGATAAACAGTGAACGTACGTTCAAGGCATTCTTCGGCATTTCCACCCACAGCACATAACCGCCTTCAGGCTCAGAGACTTTTGTGCCCGGGGGGAATGCTAGAAGCACTACCTGACGGATTTTGTTCACCAGGTTAGCCAACTTATGCCTGAGTTTGCGCAGATGGGCGTCGTATCCGCCATTGCTCAGTAATTCGGCAATGGTTGCCTGCGGCAATATGGGTGAACCCATGGTCGAGGTGTATTTTAGCGAGGTGATTTTTCGCATGTAATGGTTGCTGTGAACCCAACCGACACGCATGCCAGGCGCCACGGTTTTAGAGAAACCGCTGCACAGGATGACATTGGGGCTAAAGGCCCTCATTGGAAATGGTCGTTGAACACCAAAGGAGATGTCGCCAAAGGTGTCATCTTCAATAATAATCACACCGTTTTCATCGGCCTGCCGCGCGATGTGAGCTTTTTTCTCGTTCGGTATGGTTTTGCCCAGAGGGTTATTAACATTGGCGAGGGTGACAAACACCTTCACCGCTTTTCTCTGGAACAGCGCAACCAGCTTTTCGCTATCAACATAGCCTTCGTTACCCGTTTCAACCTCAATCACGCGTAGTTTGAGCTGACGCAACATTTGCAATAAAACGAAATAGCAGGGCGATTCAACGGCAACCGCATCTCCCGGTTTTACTGTCGCCATCAGCGAGAGCGACAGTGCCTCCACGCAGCCGTTGGTCACTAAAATGTTATCCGGGTTGATGTTGCAGCCGTAGTCTATTGCTCGTCGGGCAATTTCTGTTTTTAACGGCGCATAGCCAGAGCCTTTGACCGTATCACCAAGCAAAAATGGCTTGCTATAACCCAGCTGGCGCATGATTAAACTCAGTTTTTTGATGGGGTACAAAGAGCTATCACCATTAGCCAGATCCAGACGAACGCGGCAATCTTCCCCCACCATTGCCATGTGCAGTTCGGTTTGTTCATCCAGCGGCGCAATCTCGCGTGGCTGTTCCACCATAACGGCGCCCTTTTGCAGCGAATGCCGTCTTGGTGCGACAAAAAAACCGGATTTGGGTTTGGCTACGGCGTAATGTTCGTCTTCCAGGGTACGCAAGGTTTTAAGTGCGGTTGTCAGACTGATGTTGTATTGAGTGGCCAGCGTTCTTACCGACGGCAAACGTGTATTGGCAGGTAAAAATCCTGCGTGGATTGCCTGTTTGATCTGTTCGGCAATCTGACGGTACAGGCTGCCCTGTCTTCCCGCTTCCGTCTGCTCCATCGGCATCTGTTCCACTCCATATCGCTCTGATCTGTACGTATAAAACAGATTACTTTGATAGTAGTTTAGCTAGCAAGGCTTGGAAATAATGAATTCAACGTGTTAATTCGCAGAAAGTTTGTCAGTTCGGGTTGATGAATTACTGGGGGTTATATTCCTGTGAATGCGCCGTTTGTTATTTATCAAAGGATAACTTTAATGGGATACAGAGAGTTAATTTTTACTGCAATGATAAATTTCTAAAAAAACTGGGCTATTTTCGACTTTTGAGGAGGGTTGTATGGAATTGAGTGTGGCCAATGTGGCTGATATTGAACAAGTGACTGAACTGCTCAAGCGGTATCAGGTAGCAACCATCAGTGAGGAAGACAAGAAAGATGGTTTTGTGACCACTTTGCTGACCTATGAGCAAATGGTCGCGTTGATCGAGCAAGAACAAGGGCTGTTTGTCGCCAGACAGGAAGGTAAGATTGTCGCATTCGTGATGGCCGCTTCCTGGCAGTTTTGGGCACCCTGGCCTTTATTTGAGCACATGATTGGCAGATTGGGAGAATGTGAGTTTGCCGGCCAGGTGTTGACGGTGGAGAACTCTTACCAATACGGTCCGATCTGTGTCGACGTTTCGGTTCGGGGCAGCGGGGTGCTTGAAGCGCTGTTTGCGTTTGCATTAAAACAAATGTCATCGCGTTTTGATGTCTTGGTCACATTTGTGAATAAAATTAACCCACGCTCTTATGCGGCGCATACGCGCAAACTGGGGCTGCAGGTTTTAAATGAGTTTACCTTTAATAATAATCATTATTACTGGATGGTTTGTGCTACTCGTCAGAGTGGTAACGGTTCTTCCGTTTAAACCTAAAAATCCCATAAAATCAAAGTGTCGTTGTTATCTATTTTGGTTCATTTTCTATAAGGTACACCCGCCGAAATAAACTTACCCAGTTTTAGCACAAAAAGCTAAAAACGCGTCTATCTTTACCAGTGAACACGGGTTCCGCAAATGAGAGGCAGTTATGTTTCTTAATTACTTCGCGTTGGGTGTACTTATTCTGGTTTTCCTTATTATTTTCTATGGGATTATTATTCTGCATGATATTCCCTATCTTATTGCCAAGGCACGCAACCATCCGCATGCCGATGCTATCCATGTCGCGGGCTGGGTAAGTTTATTTACTCTGCACGTGATCTGGCCGTTTTTATGGATATGGGCTACTTTATATCGCCCCGAGCGTGGTTGGGGTATGCAAGGTCAGGAGGCGTCGTTCGCACAGTTGCAGCAACGTGTGGCGGAGCTGGAGTTGAAACTGGCGGATAATAAAACGCCGCCTTCGGAGTAGCCACCATGGATCTGCTCATTATCCTGACTTATGTCGCTTTTGCCTGGTCCATATTTAAGATTTTCAAAATACCGGTCAATAAATGGACCGTGCCCACGGCTGCATTAGGTGGGGTGTTTTTAATTGGGGCGTTAATTCTGCTAATGAATTATAACCACCCCTATACTTATTTGGCGCAGAAAGCGGTTATTTCAATCCCTATTACGCCACAGGTGACTGGCGTGGTTAGCGAAGTAACTGAGAAGCAAAACGTATTAATAAAAAAAGGTGAAGTGCTGTTTAAATTAGATCCCGCACGCTATCAGGCACGGGTCAATCGACTCCAGGCTGATTTGGTCACCGAGATTAATAATACTCAGGTGCTTAAAGGGCAGCTCGACGAAGCTATTGCCAACACATCTCGGGTTAGTGCAGAGCGCGACCGGTTATATAAAGACTATCAGCGTTATGTCCGAGGCAGCCAGGCCAAGGTCAATCCATTTTCGGAAAGCGATATTGATAACGCCCGGCAAAACTATCTGGCGCAAGATGCGCTGGTAAAAGGTTCCGTGGCGGAGCAAGCGCAAATAAAAAGTCAGTTAGACAGTGTGATTAACGGGGAACAGTCTCAAATCGTTAGCCTCAGGGCGCAGTTGGCAGAGGCCAAATATAATCTTGATCAAACGGTGATACGCGCTCCCAGCGACGGTTACGTGACCCAGGTGCTGATCCGCCCAGGGACCTACGCCGCGGCAATTCCGCTGCGGCCGGTGATGGTGTTTATTCCTGAGCAAAAACGGCAAATCATTGCTCAGTTCCGCCAAAACTCGTTGCTGCGTCTTAAGGCCGGCGACGAAGCCGAAGTGGTGTTTAATGCATTTCCCGGCCAGGTATTCCCCGGTAAATTGATCAGAATTCTGCCGGTTGTCCCCGGCGGGTCTTACCAGGCGCAAGGGACGCTACAATCGCTGAGTGTGGCTGCCGGCAGTGATGGTGTGCTGGCGGTGATTGAGCTGGCACCCAACAGTGAAATCGATGAATTACCTGACGGCATTTTTTCGCAGGTGGCGGTTTACTCCGACCACTTTACCCACGTGGCGGTCATGCGCAAGGTACTGCTACGCATGACCAGTTGGATGCACTATCTCTATCTGGACCATTAGCGCAGTATAAAAAAGCCGCTTCCTGAGGAGGAAATGCCGGTCACTTAAGGTGATATTGTTCCCTCTCCCTTGGGAGAGGGAGACGCTCACTTAAACAACGTCGTACATCTTTGTTAACGGCTTCACCTTTGTGTTGCACGACTCTATGAATAGCCTGGCGTTGTTATCGGTTATCCTCGGCGGCAGTGGAGAAGAGGATCTGGAAAAGCGGATCTCATCCAACCGGCGGAAGCATCATGCGGATACGGAAAAACCCATTTTTACCCCACGGGAGAGTGAGGTGCTGTATTGGGCCAGTATGGGGAAAACCTATGGCGAGATTGCCGCCATCGCCAGTATTTCCCCGAGTACGGTGAAGTTTCATATGAGAAATATTGTGGTTAAACTTGGCGTCAGTAACGCCCGACAGGCGATTCGGTTGGGTGTTGAGTTGGGGCTTATGACGCCGTCAGCAGCCAGATAAAATGAGTCAGGCCCGATGAGACTCCCTTATGTCATCTCACCGAACCCGCCAAAGGCGGTTTGGCTTTATCCCGCAGCAGGGCAGGTCTCCGCCAACTGCGTCAGACCCTCACTTTCCTGCCTGAATGAAACCTTGTCCTGATCCAGCGTCACCACAAAGATACTGTCGAAGTCGCTGCCCGGCCATTTTGGCACCAAATTGGCGTCACCGCCGCGTGCGGCCACGATGGCCTTCACTGCCTTATCGAGATTCTTGTGTTCCCAGGCGATGAAAATGCGTGAGTTTTGGTATTGCTCGCTGAGCAGCTCTTGCTGCAGCCCGGTGATGTCATCGGCGTGGAACTGAATACCAATCGGCAGCCCGACGCGCACGGCGGTGGGCATGATGGTCGACAGCGCCCGCAGTGAACTGCCGAGCTTGTTTTCCTTCGGCCCGGCGGCAAAAATGTAGTCCGGTTTGCCATAGCGCTTCAGCAACACGTCCGGCAGTGCCAGTGCGCGGTTCAGCCCTTTGCAGGTTAACTGCCCGCTGTTGTTGGCGGGTTTCTCCCCGTGCCGCACGAAGATCAGCGTTTCCTGCGCCAGTGCGCTTTGGCTGAAAAGCAGCAACGCCGCCAAACCGCCGAGTATTTTGTTGCCTGTTTTGTTAAACATCCTCAACCCTTATGTAATGGCGTGCTGATTTCTGGGCGCTTTTCATCGTGTTACTCGCTATCATAACCGGCGTGACAAAAAGGCTTGCCGCACCCATGTGGCGCCTCTGGGATAATTAAATACTGGCCTAAGGAAGGATTTACAATGAAAAACATTTTCTTTTTTGATGCGATGCTGACTCCGAAAATCATCACCGGTGTCTACTGGCTGTGCCTGCTGAGCATTATTGTTGGCGGGATTGGTGCGATGTTCTACGGTGAATTTTTCCGTGGTCTGTTCGCGATCATCATCGGCGGCGTGTTTACTCGCGTTTGCTTTGAAATGATCATCATTGCGTTTAAAAATAACGAATACCTGCGCAAAATCTCCGAAAAGCCGTAATCAAGTTGAAAACGCCGGGCATCGCCCGGCGTAGTATCATGCCCCCAGCGTTATCGCCAGCCGCTCCTGCATTAATTCAATAAAATTCTCCGGCAGCGTTTTCGTCGTTGGCGCCCGCCGCGCCGCGCTCCAGACCGGTTCCGGGAAGTGCGAATCGTCGAGGTAACGCGGGATGATATGCCAATGCAAATGCGGTAGCGCGGTGCCCAGGCTGGCGATATTAATCTTCGCCGGCGTCAGCAATTGCCGCAGTTGCGCCTCAACCTGCGCCACCACCGCCATGATGCTGTTGCGTTGGTCGTCGCGTAAATCGCTCAGTTCGGCGATATGTTCATGCCATACCACCCGGCACCAGCCCGGGAAGGGGCTGTCGGCGATGAATATCGCCCGGCACTGCGGGTTTTGCCACAGCACGATTTCATCGGTTGGATGGCAGTAAACGCAAGATTCATTATTCATTTTTAATCTCCTGCTGCGATTTGGGCGCAGCGAAGCCCCGCCGCGCCTCAGCGCAGCCAGGAATTCCATGTGAATGAGGGCGGGGCAGCGACCCCGCCGGGGATTACGAGTTAATGACCGACTGGCGGCACACCAGGCTGGGAGCAAATAAAAACTCCTCCACCGGCAATTCAGGGTTTTCTAACCGGCCGATCAGCCGATCGACAATTTTTACCGCCATCTCACGCAGCGGTGGCGCCACAGAACTGAGCGTCGGGTTGAACAGTTCGGACAGAAACATGTTATCGATGCCGACAACCGAGATATCCTCCGGCACCCGCACACCGAGCCGCTGGAAGGCGGAAATCATGCCGATGGCCAGCATGTCGTTCAGCGCTACCACGCCGTCCGGCCGGGGTTCACTCTGGCAGATCTGCTCAGCCAGCGTTTTCCCCAGTTCGGCCATTTCGGCATCGCCGTAGGCGAACTGCGCTTTGCCTTCGATCACCCTGACCGGCAGCCCGGCGGCCTCCAGTGCCTGCCGGTAGCCGGCAATCTTGTTGGCGCGGCTGCTGGTCATGCCGGAGGCGGTGGCGAAAGCGATACGGCGACAGCCCTGGGCGATCAGATGCCGGGCCGCCATGTTGCCTGCGGCGCTATTGTCCATCGACACGCTGTCGATCGGCAGCGCCGTTTCACCTGGGGCCGTCAGGGCACGTTCGTCGTAGTTAATCATCACCAGGCCGCGTTTCAGAGCCTCACGGAAATGGGGGCGATCGTAAAAGGTGGAGGCCACCACCACGCCGCGGATGCCTAACGCCAGCAAATCGTCGAGAAAACGGATCTCCTCTTCCTGCTGGCGATGGGTATCGCCCAGCAACACCTGATAGCCGTAGTTTTGCTTGGCCGCCAGCTCAATCTCGCGCACCAGTGCGGCGAAGCTGGGGTTGACGATCGAAGGCACCAGCAGGCCGAGCATTTTGACCTGCCCGGTTTTGAGCTGCTGCGCCGCACGGTTCGGTTGGTACTGCAGCGCCGCCATCGCCTGTTCGATACGGGCCAGCGTATCCTTGCGCATCTGATCGACCCGGCCGTTCAGCACGTTGGAAACCGTACTGACCGACACTCCGGCATGACGTGCCACATCACGTATATTCGCCATTACATTCCCGTTTTGCATTAGCCCATTACCCTGACTTTATCACGCGGCCGAAAGTGAGTCACAGACCCTTAGGGCGCAATCTGCCCGCCGTTGACGTCGATAATCTGCCCGGTGATGTAGCCGCTGCAGTTATGCGATGCCAGGAACAGGTAAGTGGGTGCCACTTCCTCGCTGCGACCAAAGCGGCCCATCGGGATCGAGGCGCACATCTTGCCCAGCACTTCTTCACTTTTACCCTGATGGAAGGCGGTGTCGATGCTGCCCGGCGACACGATATTGAAACGGATGTTGTCCTGGGTGAACTCCTTCACCCAGTTGCGATGAATATTGTGCAACCAGGCTTTGGCGCTGGCATACAGACCGGCGCCGATACCGCCACCTTCGCGTGCAGCGATGGAGCCGGTGCTGATCACGCTGGCGGTAGCGCCGCTCTCGCGTGCCGAAGCGCGCAGGTGAGGGATAGCGAATTTGGTGACCATCAGCGCCGAGCGGCAGTTCAGATCCATCACTCGATCAAAGAACTCGTCGTCTATCGCTTCCAGCCCGTTGCGCCCGCCCAGCCCACCGGCGTTATTGATCAGGATGTCGATGCCGCCGAAGCGGGCGACAAAGGCTTCCACCAACGCTTCACAACCGGCGGAACGCGATAGGTCGGCGGAGAAGAACGCGCATTCGCCGGGGAAGGCGGCGATTTCTGCCGGCGGTTCGCTGCGCATGCCGTTAATCCCCACTCTGGCGCCGTGTTGGGCGAACAGGGCGGCGGTTGCCAATCCGATACCGGCGGTGGAACCGGTGATCAACACGCGTTTGTTGGTTAAATCAGAGAACATGGTGTGACTCCTTGCTTGAGAAAATCAGTAGCCCAGCCGCGTGGGCAGCCAGGTGGTGAGCGCCGGGAACAGCGCGATAACAATGATGCCGAGCAGGATGATCAGCAGGTACTTGGCCATAGGTTTAATCACGTCCTGCATCGGTACGCCGCAAATGGCGCAGGTGGTGTACAGGCCCAGGCCGATCGGCGGGGAAAACAGGCCGAAGCCCATCGCCAGAATCATCACAATGGCGTAGTGCAGCGGGTTGAAGCCGAGCTGGGTGGCGATAGGGACCAGGATGGGGGCAAAGATAATCAGCGCCGGAGCCCCCTCCAGCACCGCGCCGAAAATAATCAGGATGACAATCGACAGCAGCAGAAACAGCCACGGGCCGTAGTCCGCGCCGATGGCGACCAACAGTTGCGCGCACTGCTGCGGGATCATCTCGATGGTCAGAGCGAAGGACAAACTGGTGGCGCAGGCGACGATAAACAACAGCATGCCGGACAGCGCGGCGGTGTCGACGAACAGTTTCACCGTGGCTTTCAGGGTCAGTTCCCCAAAGGCCAGCCGACCGACCACGATGGCGTAAACCACGGCAAAGGCGGAAATCTCGGTGGAGGTGGCGATACCGGCCACCACGCCCTTGCCGATCATCAAAATCATCACCAGCCCGACGGCGGCACCGATCAGCAGTTGGCGGGTTGGCATTCGCACCGGGTAGGCGTCATCGACGTTGATACGCTTGCCGAAGATCACGGCGGCAATCAGCAGCAACACCAGCAGGCACAGCGCCGGGATCAGGCCGGCGATAAACAGTGCGCCAATCGAAATGTTGGCGATAAAGCCCATCACGATCAGATTGACGCAGGGGGGGATGGTTTCCGCCATGATCGCCGAAGCGGCGAACACCCCGGCGGACTCTGCGGCCGGTTGGCGTGCCCGGCGTACCGCGGGCATCAGCACGCCGCCGACCGTGGCGACGTCTGCCAGTTTGGAGCCGGAAATGCCCGAGAAGAACGCCATCGATACAATCGTGGTCATATTCAGGCCACCGCGATAACGCCCCATACCGCGCACGATCAGCTCAACCAGCCGTGACGACATGCCGTTGACCTCCATCACCGCACCGGCCAGCAGAAAGAACGGAATGGCCAGCAGCACAAAATGATCGACGCCGGCGGTCACCTGCTGGGCAAAGAACACGAATGGCAGCGATGGATCGCTAAGAAAGAACACCATAGCCGACATGCCCAGGGTAAAGGCGATTGGCACGCCGGAGATGATGCCCAGGATAAAGCAGGCCAGCATCAGCGCGGCGGGCAGCGAGCTGAACCCCAGCGGGGCATGCAGGCTGAGGTAGCCAGCGCCGCCCAGAAGAGCGACGGCGGCGGCGCTGATTAACACCACTTTCAACGGTGCCTGGCAGGCGTGATCGAGCGCGCTGACCAGCATTACTGCCGCGCCGATGAACACCGGAACCACGAAGATCGCCTGTGGCAGACCGTGTTCGGTGGTCTGTGGCAGTGAAATACCCACCAGGCTGAAGCTGGACACCGTCAGGCCCAGCGCCACCAGTACCAGCACCCAACGGCTGGCATGCACTACATAGGGTCGGGCTACCGCGGGCAGCCAGCGCAGGAACAGATCGACGCCGATGTGTCGGCCACGCCCGGTGGAGGTGGCGACGCCGAAGAACACCAGCGTTACCATCAGCGCGCGCGCCACTTCTTCCGCCCATTCAATCGGGCTGTGCAGCGCGTAGCGCCAAATCACCGAGGCGAACACCACCACCACGTTGATCAGCAGCGCCAGTGCGCCACCCCAGGCGGTAAAGCGGGTCAGACCGCGGCTTAACTGCGTCAGGATGGCCACTTTTTTTACGCTCATTTCAAGGGTTACAGGAAGGGTCATAGCAAATCCTCCGCCAGGCGTGCGTTAGGGCTGCGCTGTGGCATGAATGGCATCCAGCACCGCTTTGGCCTGTGGGTATTTCCCGCTAAATGCCGCCTGCAGCGGCAGTGTTTGCCGGCGGAAATAGTCGCGGTCGGTTTCGGTAAAGATCACACCGGCGGCTTTCAGTTTGTCCATCGCCTGAATTTCTTTTTCCGCTGCGATTTTGCGTTCATAAACCGTCGCTTCGCTGGCTGCCGCCAAGAAGTCGGCTTGCAGCGGTTGCGGGATGCGTTGGAACGCCGCCTGGCTGATGGTGGCGACAATCGGGTTGTAGATATGGCGGGTCAGCGTGGCGTATTTGGCAATCTCGTAATACTTGCTGGTGTAGACCGTGGCGGCGTCATGTTCCACACCGTCGATCACTCCCATTTGCAGTGCGGAGTAAACCTCACCGCCGGGCATCGGGATCGCCGTGGCACCCATGCTTTTTAGCGTGGCGATAAAGTTGGGGGCCGGCAGTACGCGTACTTTCATCCGGTTGAGGTCCTGCGGTGACTGCAGCGGTTTTTTACTGTAAATGTTGCGTGCGCCCAGGCTGAAACCATAGCCCAGCACCTTGATATTGCTTTGTTTGGCCAGCAGGGCGCTCAGCAGTTGGCCCGCCTGGCCATCCAGCGCCTGACCCAGTTGCTGGTTATCGTCAAACAGATAGCCCAGATCCAGCACGCCGATTTCCGGCACCAGCGTGCCCCAGATGGAAGTCCCGGAGATAGTCATGTCGATCGCGCCGATACGTACCTGTTGGACCGCATCGGCCTCTTTACCAAGCATGCCGTTAGGGAAGTAATTAAGGGCGATTTTGCCCGGCAGGCGCTGGTCCAGATTTTGTTTGAAACGGTGAAACCAGATGGCGTGCGCGGAGTAACCATCGTCGGGTAGCGATGAATATACCCTCAGGCTAACTTCGGCGGCATTGGCGCGCAGTGGCAAGATAAACAGCATAAATAACAGCGTGATAAACAGACGCGGCGTTAAACGGCATGTCAGTGATTTCATCAGCCTGGCTCCCGATCGCAGACAGCCTGCGATGCTGGTGGTGAAGATGATTTCCCCTGTGGGTAACGCTGTAGGGACAGGGGGAACGGGTACGATACTTTGTGTCTTTGCTTTCACTGTAACGTTTTAGTGTATCGTTACAGAAAACCTACAAACATTCCGTCGGCAGATCAATTTTTATCCGCCAAAATGGCGGGGAAATGCAGGTTCTGTGAGCAGGTTCTAAAAATCGGTGGGTCACGCCCGGCGATCGTCGAGCTGCCCCTGCGGGCATTTAACTTCTATAATCGCTGCTGGGATAACCGTGAATTCAGGAGTGGGCATGCCTTCCAGGGCGATAATTAAATGGACCAAACGGCTGACGATTGTGGCTGTCACCGTATTGCTCACGCTGTTTGCGGTGCGCGTTTACGATACTCAGAGCGGTCCGGCGCTGGAGCCGTGGCATACCTTTGTGCCACACGAGCTGTCGGCCGCCGAAATGGACAACACCGACTGGCAGGGCTATCTGGCCGCAGAGAGTCGGGTGTTTGATGAGGTGAAGGTCAACGTCACGGACAAACTCTCCGCCAGCGAACGTATTCCGCTTAATCGCTATTTTGACGGCAGTCCGGTGTATCCGGAGCACTTTACCCGTGACTGGAACCGTTCCTATGAACTGATGCCAGAGGGCGAACCGCGTGGGGCGGTGGTGCTGTTGCACGGCCTGACCGATTCCCCCTACAGCCTGCGGCACATTGCCGAGAACTACCGTCAGCATGGTTATGTGGCGGTCGGCATTCGCCTGCCGGCACACGGCACGGTGCCGGGCGCCCTGACCGATATTGAATGGCAAGACTGGTTGGCGGCAACGCGGCTAGCGGTACGTGAGGCGCGCAGTAAGGCCGGGGGCGACAAGCCGCTGCATATCGTGGGCTTTTCCAACGGTGGTGCGCTGGCGATGAAGTACGCGCTGGATGCATTGGACGATCCGCAGTTGGCGGCACCGCAGCGGTTGATCCTGATCTCACCGATGATTGGCGTCACCAGTTTTGCCCGTTTCGCCGGTATTGCCGGTTGGCCTGCGGTGTTCCCGGCGTTTGCCAAGGCCGCGTGGCTCGGCGTCTTGCCGGAATTTAACCCTTTCAAATACAACTCGTTCCCGGTGAACGGAGCGCGCCAGTCTTATCTGCTCAGCAATGGCCTGCAACAGCAAATCGCCCGGGCGGCGCGTGATGGCAGGCTGGATAAATTAGCGCCGGTGCTGACCTTCCAGTCGGTGATGGATTCTACCGTCAGCACCCGGGCGGTGATCCGCGCGTTATATAACGAACTGCCGGCTAACGGCAGCGAACTGGTGCTGTTTGACGTCAATCGTACGGTCAACTTCGGCCCGCTGCTGCGGCCAAACGCGGCGGCGGCGGTCAGCCAACTGCTGCCTGCGCCCCCACGCCGCTACCAGACTACGGTGATTGCCAACGCCTCACCGGATAGCAGTGAGGCGATCGCCAGCGTAACGCCAGCCGGGGCAACGACGGTAAGTGAGCAGCCGCTGGGCATGACTTACCCAGCGGATATTTATTCGTTGTCGCATGTGGCGTTGCCATTCCCGGTAAGCGATTCGCTTTATGGTCGTTTCCCGGTGCAGCGTGGCGAGTTTGGTATTAGCCTCGGCACGCTTGCTGCGCGTGGTGAACGCTCGGTGCTGGTGGTGGACCTCGATTCGCTAATGCGCATCGCCTCCAACCCGTTTTTCCCTTACCTGCTGCAGCGCATTGATAGCAAACTTTAGCCGAAACCGAGGATGCTAAACGCGTCGTCCTGTGGGTAGTAACCCAGCAGTTGGCTGGTTTCCTCCAGCGACAGCCGCTTATAGCGGTTGTTGGAAACGCCGTGCACCACCGCATGGTGTACGCCTTCAATGCGCAGGCAACGTTCCAGCAGATCGGCGGCGTCGCGGTGGCTGAGAAAAGCGCTCATATCACGAGCGCTGAGCTGCTCGCCTGGTTCCAGCGTGGTGAAGTTGGCGATGCGCACCGACAATGCGGAAAGTCCTTCCTGATGGGCAAAATAGGCGGCAATGCCTTCGCCGAATGCCTTGCTGACGCCATAAAGATTTTTCGGTTTGGGCGCGTCCTGCGGCCGAATTTGGTAGTCCAACGCATAACCTTCCACCGCCTGCGCGCTGCTGGCGAAGACCACGCGTTTGCAACCGGCGTCCTTCGCTGCGCGGAAAATATTGAAGGTGCCGAGGATGTTGTTATCCATCAATGAATTGCAGAAGTCGGCGTCAGGAGAAGGATCGGCCGCCAGATGCAACACGGTATCGATGCCGGCGCAGGCCGCGCGGCAGGCGGCGATGTCGGCAATGTCGAAGCTGATGATCTCATCATTCGGCTGTAGGTTGGTCAGCAGCCCGAGGTCTTTTTCCGCCAGCCGCAGTTGATAGCGATTTCCCACCGATTGACGAAATGCCGTCGCCACCCGGCCGCCCGCGCCGGTAATTAGAATTCGTCCAAATTCAGTACGCAAAGTCATGCTCTCAACCAGTCCCTAAAGTCCATTCTGTGGTGACCAGTAATAATCCGCCGCGTAAGATTTGTCCAGTATCAAGTTAGCATGACTTATGTTTTAGCGTGCCAGTGGGCATTTTTCCCCGATGATTTCGGCCAGGAAATTCATTACCGCGCGCACGGCCGTCGAGCGGGCCAGGTCTGGGTAAGTGACCAGCCACAGCTCGCGGGTCGGGGCAGCGATTGCAGTGGGCAGTGTAACCATGTCTGGGTCGCCATCGGCAACAAACGTCGGCAATACTACCGCTCCCAGTCCCGATCGTGCGGCTTCTTGCAACGAGAACAGATCGCTGGCCTGAAATACCACCGGGCGGCCCTGCAACAGCTGCTGTAGCCACTGTTGATGCGGTTGGTTTTGGTAGTGGTGATCGTAGCCGATGAAGGCCCGCGCCGCCTCCGGCAGGGCGGCGTGCTGTGGCGTGGCATACAGCGCATAGCGCATCATGCCGATGCGTTGCACCAGTAAATCCGGCTGCTGTGGCCGCACCATGCGTACAGCCACTTCGGCGTCACCGCGATCCAGTTCGGCGATCGCCGATTCGCCGGAGAGTATCAGTGTAATATGCGGAAAAGTCTGGTGAAATTGCGCAATCTGCGGGGCAATAACCCGCGCGGCAATCGACGGCGGGGCGCTGATACGCACCTGGGTTTGCGGTGTTTCACCAATGCTGCGCGCATGGCGGACTATGGCGTGGCTTTGGTTTTCGATGTCAGTCGCCAGGCCGGCAATCACCTTTCCGTCCTGCGTCAGCGGCGTGCTGCGCGGCAGACGGAGGATCAGCGGCAGGCCGAGAGCTTTCTCCAGCGCCGCCACCCGACGCCCTACCGTGGCGTGATCGCAGCCCAGCTCCCGTGCCGCTGCCGACAATGAACCGGTGCGTGCCAGCACCACGAAGTGTTTTAAATCCTGCCAATCGAACATCAGTGAATTCCTGCACAGTATTGCCGCGAGTTTACGGAATATTCACACAGACTGGGACGTGATTCAATGGCGTTATCTTTGTAACCAGATTGAATTATTCAATTAGGATATCTTATGAATTTGCATCTGCAGGGGCGTATCGCGTTGGTGACCGGTGCCAGCGAAGGGATTGGCGCAGGCATGGTTCGGGTATTGGCGGCGCAGGGGGTGACTGTGGTGGCGACGGCGCGCCGGGAAGACCGTTTGCAGACCCTGGCGGATGAGGTTGAGCAAGCCGGTGGCATACGGCCCTATGTCATCGCGGCAGATATCACCCAGACACAAGCGCTCGACAGCATGCTGGCGCTGGCGCTACAGCAGTTCGGGACCATCGATATTGTGATTAATGCGGTCGGTGGGGCTCGCCCGACCACGTTGAGCGAAGGCGATGCCGGTTGGGAAGAAGCCTTTGCCCTGAACTTTACCCCGGCGCGTCGGATAACCCATGCGTTGTTGCCCCGGATGCTGGCGCAGGGCTGGGGACGGGTGATCAACATCAGTGGCTCGATGGAGCCGCGCAGTTTGAACGCGGCCACCGCCGCCAAGGGGGCGTTGCACCTATGGGCCAAGGGGCTGGCAGGCAACGTGGCGGCGCAAGGGGTTACGGTTAATACGCTGCAGCCCGGGCGGATTAATAGCGAGCAGGTGCGTGAAAAATTGCACCCGACAGAGGCCGCCCGCCAGGCGTTTATCGAACAGAATATCCCGATTGGCTATTTTGGTGAGCCGGAGGATATGGCCTATCTGGCCGCGTTTCTTTGTTCCCCGCAGGCGCGCTATATCACCGGGGCGGTGATCCCGGTGGATGGCGGTATGCATTATTTTGCGCACTGAAGTGGTTGTCGGCTATGCCGCATCGCTTTCCCGGTAGCGCCGGCGGGCATGTTCAAACCAGCTTGCCGGGACGTTATGCGGTGGCAATTGCAGCCTTTCCAGCCCCTTTTCGACAATATGATGCGCCTGCTGCCATAGCGTCGGGTCACCTTCGGTCAACACTTCCAGCAGCCGCTGTTTTTCGATCAGATAGGTTCTGGCGAAATGGCTGTCATAGTCCAGCAGTGAGCGGGTGTTGTCGATCAGGTCTGCCAGCTTGATGGTCTTGGCCTGCGGTGAGGCCTTGGCGCTGTGGCGCCGATCGCGGTTTTTACGCTCGAAGCGGTTGCCGTCACCGGTGTCGCTGACGTTGGTCAGCATCGCCACCAGGCTCGCGACCTGTGGCCCAAAGTGGCTTTCGATATCGCCAAGAGTGGTGGGCGTATCTTCTACCGTGTCGTGCAGCCAGGCGGCGGCCAGCATTTCTTCGCTGTGCGGCACGCTGCTGACGATTTCCATTACCGCCTGCGGGTGAACAATGTAGGGGTCATTAGTGTATTTGCGGCGCTGATCGATAGCCGCATGGGCCTTGGTGGCGTAGCGGCGCGCGCGTTCTGCCAGAGTGTCTGTCATGTCCTTTTCCTCCACACAGCACCTCGCTGTGGCATCCCCTGCTTTTAACAAGGTAGCATATTGACGAAAAAATAGTTTGCGATTACATCGTGCGCTATCTATATTTAGAACATGAAAATCGAAAACACCGAACAACCCGCGACGAAAAACCTGCTGCTGCTCGACCAGCAACTTTGCTTTGCCCTGTACTCCGCCAACCTGGCGCTGAATAAGGTGTATCGCAAACTGCTGAGCCAGCTTGAACTCACCTACCCGCAATACCTGGTGATGCTGGTGCTGTGGGAGCGGGACGAAATCAGGGTCACTGACATTGGCGAACGGCTATTTCTCGATTCCGCCACCCTGACGCCATTGCTGAAACGCCTGGAGACCGCCGGTTTGTTAGCGCGTTACCGCGCCACCACCGATGAGCGGCAGGTGATTATTGCGTTAACCGATGCCGGTCGTGCGCTGCGTGAAAAAGCGCAGTCGGTGCCGGAAGCCGTTATGTGCGCTACCGATTGCAGCCTCGATGAAATCGTCAATATCAAACAGCAGTTGGAAAAGCTGCGTGGCAAGCTAATCAACCAGCTTTGACCCCGGTGCCGGCAGCAGGATCGGCATGGGTGGACTACACTGGAAGTAAGCAGTAAATATATAGTGTGCGATTTAATCGTGAAAGATATACCAATGACGACGTTCCACCTGCAGGAATTGCCGTCTTGCCTCCAACCAGAAAGAAGGAATGATGTATGTCGATTGAAAAAGTTGTGTACCGTGCTCATGCCACCGCAACCGGTGGCCGCGATGGCCGTGCGACCTCATCTGACGGCGTGTTGGATGTCAAACTGGGCGTGCCGAAAGAAATGGGCGGCGCGGGCGGTGAAGTCACCAACCCGGAACAGTTGTTTGCTGCCGGTTATTCGGCCTGCTTCCTCGGCGCACTGAAGTTTGTCGCGGCGAAAGAAAAAGTGAAGATCCCGGCCGAAGCCAAAATTGACGGCACCGTCGGTATTGGCGAAATCCCCAACGGTTTCGGCATCGAAGTGCAGTTGGATATCATCCTGCCGGGCATCGAGCGCAGCGTGGCGGAAGACCTGGTGAAAAAAGCCCACGTGGTCTGCCCTTATTCCAACGCCACTCGCGGCAATATTGATGTAACGCTTAACGTTAAGTAAGATTTCCGCCAATATCACGGAACAAATGGAGGGTTTCAGCCCTCCATTTCTCGTCTCGTGCCCCTTTATCCCTTGCACAAAAAATGGCAAAAATGGTTATTTTGTGAGAATTCTCTTGATTCTTACCCCCAAAATAGCGCTTATTGCCGATCGGCTGAACCTGCAGCCGCATCGAATGTCTGACTGACTTCAGAACTGTTAAAGCCCCCGGAGCCACCGCGTTACATGAACAAAGTTAAATCGCTATCACAGCAGAATTTATCGTTATTGTTAGCGATCTATATCGGCATCTTTTTGAACCTTTCCGTTTTCTATCGTCGCTTTGATTCGTTTTCGCACGGCATTCAGGGGATTAAGGTCATTTCTGCGGTAACCGAGGTTATCGCCATCGTTTTGTTCACCTTCTTTATTATGCGGCTGGTCTCGCTCGGCGGCCGGCTGTTCTACCGGATTATTGCCTCGCTATTGGTGCTGATTTCCGTGGCCGCCAGCTATTACATGACGTTTTTCAACGTGGTGATCGGCTACGGCATTGTGGTGTCGGTGATGACCACCGATATCGACCTGTCGAAAGAAGTGGTCGGTATGCACTTCGTGCTGTGGATGGTAGTGCTCAGCGCATTGCCGCTGCTGTGCATCTGGAAAAACAACCTGCGTTATACCCTGATCGAGCAACTGAAAACGCCCGGACACCGGATAAAACCGCTGGTGGTGCTGGTGGCAGTGGTGGCGCTGGTCTGGGTGCCGCTGCGTATGCTGGATAACGAGCAAAGCGCGCAGGAAAAAATCACCAATGTGGATTTGCCAAGCTACGGTGGCGTGGTTGCACATTCCTATTTGCCATCCAACTGGCTGTCGGCGTTGGGTCTGTTTGCCTACACCCGTTATGACGAAAGTCAGGATCAGGCCAATTTGTTCGACCCGGCCAAGAACTTTACCTATGTTGCACCGGCCGATATTGATGATACCTACGTGGTGTTTATCATTGGTGAAACCACGCGCTGGGATCACATGGGCATTCTTGGCTACGACCGTGACACTACGCCGCGGCTATCCAAAGAGAAAAATCTGGTGGCGTTCCGCGGCACGTCTTGTGATACCGCCACCAAACTGTCGTTGCGCTGTATGTTCGTGCGGGAAGGCGGCACGGCAGATAACCCGCAACGGACTCTGAAAGAGCAAAACGTGTTCGCAGTAATGAAAGATTTGGGCTTCACCTCCGAGCTGTTCGCCATGCAGAGTGAGGTTTGGTTCTATAACAACACCGAAGTGAACAACTATTCGTTCCGCGAGATGATCGCCTCCGAAAAGCGCAACGACGGCAAATCGGTTGACGATATGCTGTTGGTGGATGAAATGAAGGAGTCGCTGGCCCGTTATCCCAAGGGCAAGCATCTGGTGATCCTGCACACCAAGGGCTCACATTATCTCTATTCCCAGCGTTATCCGCGTAGCTACGCGCGTTATCAGCCGGAGTGTATCGGCGTTGACGATTTCTGCTCCAAGGACCAGTTGGTTAACGCCTTCGATAACTCGGTGCTGTATACCGACAGCTTTATCGCCAATGTGATTGATCAGGTGCGCGAGAAGAAGGCGATTGTGTTCTATTCTTCCGATCACGGCGAATCGATCGGCGAGAATTCACACCTGCACGGCACGCCGCGTGAAATGGCGCCGGTGGAGCAGTTCCGTGTGCCAATGATGGTATGGGCATCCGACAAGTTCCTGGAAGATCCACAGCATCGCGGAGCGTTTGAGCAATTGCAGGCGCAGCAGCGGGTTGGCAAGACCCACCGCCATGTTGAGCTGTTCGATACCATTCTCGGCTGCCTCGGTTATACCTCGCCGAACGGCGGCATCGTGGCCAAAAACAACTGGTGCGATATTCCGCAGGAAAAAGCGTCGCCAAGCGAGCTGTAACCTCTTTAATACCGGGCGCATTGCGCCCGGTAAAATCTGCTTATACCTTCCTTTCATCAACTAATCTGGCTCAGGCTTGCGCTATACTTGCGCACTTTCCCCCTCGGACCGGAGATTTCCATGACCTTGCGCGTGGCGTTTATTGACGATCATGACATTGTGCGATCGGGCTTTGTGCAACTGCTGTCGCTGGAGCCGGATATTCAGGTGGTCGGCGAGTTCAGCAGCGCGGCTCAGGCACGCGCTGGCCTGCCCGGTCTGGAGGCGGAAATCTGTATCTGTGATATTTCGATGCCGGACGGCAGCGGGCTGGATCTGCTGGCGGACATTCCCTCCGGTATTCGGGTGGTGATGCTGTCGATGCATGACAACCCGGCGCTGGTGGAGCTGGCGCTGGAACGCGGTGCCTGCGGGTTCTTGTCAAAACGCTGCAAGCCGGAAGATTTGATCACCGCGGTACGCACCGTCGCCAGCGGTGGCGTGTATCTGATGCCTGAAATCGCCCAGCAACTGGCGCGAGTGAAGGTGGACCCACTGACGCGCCGTGAACGCGAAATTGCACTGTTGCTGGCGCAAGGGCAGGAGGTACGGGAGATTGCTGTCGCGCTGGGGCTGTCACCCAAAACGGTACACGTGCATCGCGCCAATCTGTTCGCCAAGCTGGGTATCAACAACAACGTCGAGCTGGCGAAGAGGATGCTGAACCTGTGATGCAACGCCTGATCACCCAACTGGCGTTGTTCTTTATCTATGCCACCAGTGCATTTTGCCTGTGGGGGATTGGCACTGCGCTGATCGACCCGCCGTGGCAGGCGCTGTTGCTGTTCCCGTTTGGTCTGCGTATGGGCATTCTGCTGCAAAGCCCTTACCGCTTCTGGCCGGGTATCCTGCTGGCCGATCTGCTGCTGATGGTGGTGCTGGCCGATCAGTTCGGTTATGGGCCGGCACTGTGGGCTTCGGTGGTGGTGCTGGTGTTGACGGTGTTGCTCAGTCTGGTGGCCTCCCCCTGGCTACTGCGGCATCAGGAAAGTGACAGCGAATGGCAATGGCCATTGATGCAGGGCGCGGTAGTGGCGGTGGCCGCGTTGCTGCAGGCGCTGGTGTGGCAGTTAGTGAACGGCGAGGGTGCCCGTGCGCTGCTGCTCGGGTTGGCTGGCGGTTTTACCATTGCCCCAACCTGTCTGCTGCTGTGGCACTATCTGGCGCGGCAGATCTGGGTGCCGCTTGAACCGGGCCTGATCCATAAACCGGTGACGCTACGGTTGCGCCATCTGGCCAGTTACTTACTGCTGTTTGCGCTCAGTATCTGGCTGCAACAGCAGGTTAATGCCGCTGAGCTGCGTCGCTTCGCGCCGTTTTGTCTGGCCATTCCGATAGTCTTTATGTCCTATCGCTACGGCTGGCAGGGCGCACTGTTGGCAACCTTGCTCAATGGGGTGGTGCTGGTGGCCAACGAACCGCCACAACCTGAATCGCACCGTGATTTACTGTTGTCGCTGCTGGCCCAGAGCCTGACCGGTCTGCTGCTCGGCGCAGGTATTCAACGCCAGCGCGAGCTGAACCAGCAACTGCGGCTGCGGCTGACGGAAAATCGCCAACTGGCGCGCGCACTGGTTACGGCAGAAGAACAGACCCGGCGCGAGGTGGCGCGGGAGTTGCACGACGAGGTCGGTCAAACCATCACCGTGATCCGCACCCAGGCCAGTATTATCAAGCGTTTGGCACCACAGCCGCAGGTGATGGGCTGCGCCGAGGCGATAGATACCCTGGCGCTGCGGGTATATGACGGCGTCCACGACGTGTTGACGCAACTGTGGCCGGCTGCGTTGAATAATTTGCCGCTGTCGGCGGCGGTGGCGGCGATGCTGCGCGAATCGCTGCCGCAGGATACGTCGCTGGTGAGCGTGATGCAGTGGCAGGTGCCGGATGAGTTACTGGATGAGACGTTGAAAATTACGCTGTATCGGGTGTGTCAGGAAGGGGTGACCAATGTCTGTCGTCACGCCGCCGCCAGCCGGATTGAGCTGGATGCACGTCTTCGTCAGCGCAAAGGGCGGTTGCCGCAAGTCTTGCTGACCATTCGCGATAACGGCGTGGGTATCGATCTGGCCCATCATGAGCCGGGTTATGGTCTGCGTGGCATGCAGGAGCGCATCAGCGCACTGGGCGGCCGCCTGCGGCTGACGTCGGAGAATGGCACCTGTTTGAATGTGATCTTACCCACAGTTTCACCGGCGGAAGGGCCAAACTAGGAAATACTCCTAGCCGCGTCGGGAATCCGGCGTAAGTCATTTTCGCGCGCGCGCAGCATGATAGCGGCACTTTTCATATTCTCTGAGGTTTCACATGTGGTCTTTCCTTAAAAGCCGCGATGATGTGCCGCCGGTTACCGATCAAAAACAGATCGATGCCAGCTATAAATACTGGCGCATCCAGCTGATGTGGACGATGTACATCGGCTATGCCGCGTTTTACTTCACGCGCAAAAGCTTCAACTTCATTATGCCGGCAATGCTGAGCGATCTTGGCCTGACGATGTCCGACGTCGGTATTCTCGGTACGCTGTTCTACATCACTTACGGCTGCTCGAAGTTTATTTCAGGCATGATCAGCGATCGTTCCAACCCGCGCTATTTTATGGGGTTGGGCCTGATTATGACCGGCATACTCAATATCTTCTTCGGCCTCAGTTCTTCGCTGCTGATGCTGGGGACGTTGTGGATCCTCAACGCCTTCTTCCAGGGCTGGGGCTGGCCGCCATGTTCGAAAATCCTCACAAGCTGGTACTCGCGCTCCGAGCGCGGTAGCTGGTGGGCGATCTGGAACACTTCGCATAACTTTGGCGGTGCGTTAATCCCGCTGCTGGTCGGCTTTATCTCGCTGCACTTTAGCTGGCGCTACGGCATGATTATTCCGGGTATTATCGGTGTGGTGTTGGGGCTGCTGATGTGCTGGCGCCTGCGTGACAAGCCGTCCACCATGGGGCTGCCCAGCGTGGGTAAATGGCGTAACGACGCCATGGAACTGGTGCAGGAATCGGAAGGCCAGGGGCTGACCAACCGCGAAATCATCAAGCGCTACGTGTTGACCAACAAATACATTTGGCTGCTGGCGGTGTCTTACGTGCTGGTGTACATCGTGCGTACGGCCATCAACGACTGGGGTAACCTGTATCTGACGCAGGAGAAAGGCTATTCGCTGATGACTGCCAACTCGGCGATATCCTTGTTCGAAGTGGGTGGCTTTATCGGCTCGCTGGTGGCCGGTTGGGGTTCTGACAAACTGTTCCGCGGTAACCGTGGGCCAATGAACCTGATCTTCGCCATCGGCATCTTCCTGTCGGTTGCGGCGCTGTGGATCATGCCGGGTGTTACTTTCCTGCTGCAGGCGGCCTGCTTCTTTGCTATCGGCTTCTTTATCTTTGGTCCGCAGATGCTGATCGGCATGGCAGCGGCGGAATGTTCGCATAAGGATGCTGCCGGGGCGGCAACCGGTTTTGTCGGCCTGTTTGCTTATCTGGGGGCGGCGTTGTCCGGTTACCCGATTGCCCGCATCATGGAAATCTGGCACTGGAATGGGTTCTTCGTGGTGATCTCGATCGCTGCCTGTTTGTCTGCGTTGTTCCTGTTGCCGTTCTTGCGTGCTCAATCACCGGCGCTGAAAACTGCCAAGGCATGATGAAAAAGCGCGCTGCAGGCTGCTGTAGCGCGCTTTATGCCGCTTTTATCACCACTTGATTGACCGGGACGAGAAAGTGATTGACGCGTAATATCGTCAGCAGTAAGATGCGCCCCGCATCGGCGAGTAGCGCAGCTTGGTAGCGCAACTGGTTTGGGACCAGTGGGTCGGAGGTTCGAATCCTCTCTCGCCGACCACATTCAAGAAAACCTGCTTTTTAAAGCAGGTTTTTTTTCGTCTGTAGTTTAGGCGGCCTTGCCGGTGACGAAGTCAAAATGGATCTCGTCGTACGAGAAGATAATCTTCGTGCCTTTCTTATCTAAAACTCCGGCATTCAGCAGAGCCTGGACATCCGTATGTACGGCTTTGAAATCTCGATTTACTCGTCTGGAGAGTTCGCGGATTGACATTGCTTCTGCTCCTGTCATTTCCTCGAGTAGCGCCATCCGGTTATTGTTCAGCAATACATAGGTTAGCGTTTTAACATCCGGGAATATCAGCCTGCTGCCCATATCCGCGCCGGATAATGCTTTGGAAAAATCGGTTTTAAGCCCGTCGATCGCCTGTTGGACAGGCATGACACTGACCATTAGAGTGCGCATTTCGGCCTCCTCAGCTGGTTCACTTCTGTAACGAAATCATCAACCAGCTTATTGATATCAATAAATTCTATTGGGATCTCGGCTATGCCGAGATGCTTGTGGTCGCCTTTACCCGCTTCATTGTCATAGCGCAATAGGCATTCATCCTTTACTACATAGGCCAAACGATACTTGTATTTATGGTTGCTGCCTCTTATCGAGGGGGTGACGTCCCAGACAACCAAACTAAGCAAACTGTTTGTGTCCAGCCAAATGCGCCTCTTCATGACCAGTGTTGCCGGCATTGAACATTCCTTGTTGATGTTTACGCTACCATCAAAATTAATTTGATGTCAATTACGACATCAAAACCATGACAAATATTTATCCTTTCCCTGTATTTAATTCACTATCCTGATTCCCACTGCTGCTGGTTATCTATTATTAAATTAATTCATTATTGCTCAATAAAACCCGGTTGATAGCGCTATTGTTTTAAGGATTAATTTATCTATAGTCTGAATACACGAAATGGGAATGATAGATTTCCGTTACGTGGGAAAGATTAATACTTAGTTATTCATTTTAATCGGCCAGAGTTATTGCGGAATTATTCTTGTCCGACAATCGGCGGTCGTCATTAAATATTTTACGTTTATCCTCTCGGAATAAAGGAATCAGTTATGCGCAAATTTAATAAACCGCTGTTGGCGTTGCTGATCGGCAGCACGCTGTGCTCTGCGGCGCAGGCCGCCGTACCGGGTAAGCCTACGCTGGCCTGGGGCAATACCAAGTTCGCCATTGTCGAAGTCGATCAAGCGGCGACGGCTTATAATAACCTGGTGAAGGTGAAAAATGCCGCCGACGTTTCCGTTTCATGGAATTTATGGAATGGCGATACCGGTACCACGGCAAAAGTATTATTAAATAGCAAAGAAGTCTGGAGCGGTGCCTCAACCGGCGCTTCGGGTACGGCAAACTTTAAGGTTAATAAAGGCGGCCGTTATCAAATGCAGGTGGCATTATGTAATGCCGACGGTTGTACCGCCAGCGACGCTACCGAAATTGTGGTGGCAGATACCGATGGCAGTCATTTGGCACCATTAAAAGAACCGTTGCTGGAAAAGAATAAACCTTATAAGCAGGATTCCGGCAAAGTGGTCGGTTCTTATTTCGTTGAATGGGGCGTTTACGGCCGTAATTTCACCGTCGATAAACTGCCGGCACAGAACCTGACGCATTTGCTGTACGGTTTCATTCCAATCTGCGGCGGTGATGGCATCAACGACAGTCTGAAAGAGATCGAAGGCAGTTTCCAGGCGCTGCAACGCTCTTGCCAGGGCCGTGAAGACTTCAAGGTGTCGATCCACGATCCGTTCGCCGCGTTGCAGAAAGGGCAAAAAGGCGTGACCGCCTGGGACGACCCCTACAAAGGTAACTTTGGTCAGTTGATGGCGCTGAAGCAGGCACGTCCGGACCTGAAAATCCTGCCGTCGATTGGTGGCTGGACGCTGTCCGACCCGTTCTTCTTTATGGGTGACAAGGCCAAGCGCGATCGCTTCGTCGGCTCGGTGAAAGAGTTCCTGCAAACCTGGAAGTTCTTTGACGGCGTGGATATCGACTGGGAGTTCCCGGGTGGGCAGGGCGCTAACCCGAAACTGGGCAGCGCACAGGATGGGGCGACCTATGTGCAACTGATGAAAGAACTGCGGGCGATGCTGGATCAGCTTTCCGCGGAAACCGGTCGCAAGTATGAACTGACCTCTGCGATCAGTGCCGGCAAGGACAAAATCGACAAGGTGGACTACAACACTGCGCAGAACTCGATGGATCACATCTTCCTGATGAGCTACGACTTCTACGGCGCGTTCGATCTGAAAAACCTGGGCCATCAGACCGCACTGAAAGCGCCGTCCTGGAAACCGGATACGGCCTATACCACGGTGAATGGCGTTAACGCGCTGCTGACGCAGGGGGTGAAGCCGGGCAAAATCGTGGTGGGGACTGCCATGTACGGCCGCGGCTGGACCGGTGTTAACGGCTACCAGAACAACATTCCGTTTACCGGCACCGCGACCGGCCCGGTAAAAGGCACCTGGGAAAATGGCATCGTGGATTACCGCCAAATCGCCAATGAGTTTATGAGCGGTGAATGGCAATACAGCTACGACGCCACTGCCGAAGCGCCTTATGTGTTCAAACCTTCCACCGGTGACCTGATCACCTTCGACGATGCCCGCTCGGTGCAGGCGAAGGGCAAGTATGTGCTCGATAAGCAGTTGGGCGGGTTGTTCTCCTGGGAAATCGACGCCGATAACGGAGATATTCTGAACAATATGAATAGCAGCTTGGGCAACAGCGCCGGCACGCAATAAATCGGTTGTAGCACGTTGCCGGGGGATATCCTTTTGCCCCCGGCTTTTTAACAGACGAAAGTTTTTTTACGGTGGATAGATTGTGGCGTCACCCGGCTAAAAAAATGCGCCGATGCCTCACCCTTTCGGGTGACAGGGCAGCATTTCGTCCTGTCTTTTACGCCGATCACAAAAATAACCGTTCAGATATTCATCATTCAGCAACAAACTTTTTTAGTTTTTTATCGGAGTTAAACACCAGCAACTTTCTGCAACACAGCCTATCGAACTAAAAATGACCGCATAGCATAAGTTTTCATGCTGCTACTGTTAAAAAAAGGTTTTTTTTATGTTTGTTTGCTGTTTCTCACAGTCTGCGTAAATCCCCACTGGTTATATTGACGACACCCCAAACAGTTGGCAATTTGGTAGCCTCAGGGGTAAGAGCGAGAGTTGTTTGAGTGAATTCCACGCGCTCAGACGCCCCCACCGGGAGGCGTTCCACCCGGCTCTCTCGCGCAATTATCCCTCCCAGCCTTCGGGCACGACTGCACAGGCCGCGCAATAAAAAATACAGGCTCTGGCGGTAATACACACATCACATCACATAATGGAGCACAAACGATGACAAGTTCCTTGGGAAAAACAGGGATTCTGAAATTCGGTATTGGGCTGATTGCGCTGACCGTTGCGGCCAGCGTGCAAGCCAAGACTCTGGTTTACTGTTCTGAAGGTTCCCCGGAAGGGTTCAACCCGCAGCTGTTCACCTCGGGTACTACCTATGACGCCAGCTCGGTGCCTATTTACAACCGTCTGGTCGAATTCAAAATCGGCACCACCGAACTGCAGCCGGGCCTGGCTGAAAAATGGGATGTCAGCGAAGACGGCAAAATCTACACCTTCCACCTGCGTAAAGGCGTGAAGTGGCAGAGCAGCAAAGACTTCAAACCGACCCGTGATTTCAACGCCGACGACGTGGTGTTCTCCTTCGAACGTCAGCTGGACGCGAAAAATGCTTATCACAAAGTCTCCGGCGGCAGCTATGAGTACTTTGAAGGCATGGACATGCCGAAGCTGATCGCCAAAATCGAGAAAGTGGACGACTACACCGTTCGCTTTGTGCTGACCCGTCCGGAAGCCCCGTTTGTGGCTGACCTGGGCATGGACTTCGCTTCTATTCTGTCTGCCGAATACGCCGACGTAATGATGAAGGCCGGCACCCCGGAGAAAATTGACCTGAACCCAATCGGTACCGGTCCGTTCCAACTGCTGCAATACCAGAAAGACTCCAAGATTCTCTACAAGGCGTTTGACGGTTTCTGGGGCACCAAGCCGAAGATTGACCGTTTAGTGTTCTCCATCACGCCAGACGCTTCCGTGCGTTACGCCAAACTGCAGAAAAACGAATGCCAGGTGATGCCGTACCCGAACCCGGCTGACATCGCGCGCATGAAGCAGGACAAAACTATCAACCTGATGGAACAACCGGGGCTGAACGTCGGCTACCTGTCGTTCAACGTTGAGAAAAAACCGCTGGATAACCTGAAGGTGCGTCAGGCGTTGACCCTGGCGGTCAACAAGCAGGCGATCATCGACGCGGTGTACCAGGGTGCAGGCCAGGCGGCCAAGAACCTGATCCCACCGACCATGTGGGGCTATAACGACGCGGTGAAAGACTACACCTACGATCCGGTCAAGGCTAAAGAACTGCTGAAAGAAGCGGGCATGGCAGACGGTTTCTCCATCGATCTGTGGGCAATGCCGGTACAGCGTCCGTACAACCCGAACGCGCGCCGCATGGCGGAAATGATCCAGTCTGACTGGGCGAAAATCGGCGTGAAAGCCAAAATCGTAACCTATGAGTGGGGCGAATACCTCAAGCGCGCCAAAGCGGGCGAACATCAGACGGTGATGATGGGCTGGACCGGCGACAATGGGGATCCGGATAACTTCTTCGCCACGCTGTTTAGCTGCGCGGCGGCTAAAGACGGTTCCAACTATTCTCGCTGGTGCTACAAGCCGTTTGAAGATCTCATTCAACCGGCGCGCGCCGAATCGAACCACGACAAACGCATCGAACTGTACAAACAGGCTCAGGTAGTGATGCACGATCAGGCTCCGGCGCTGATTGTTGCCCACTCCACCGTTTACGAGCCAGTGCGTAAGGAAGTGAAGGGCTACGTCGTGGATCCGCTTGGTAAGCATCACTTTGAGAATGTCTCTCTGGATTAATTTTACTACCGGTTAATACCACGCCCCTCTCTTTAAGGGAGGGGTGGGGTTGCCCGTAGGCAGAGAAGCACCAGAGGTGTGTGAGCTTTAATAAGCCTGGCGGACGATGAGCTGCCGGGCATTGATACAGAGAGTTCGGGATATGTTGCAGTTCATACTCCGACGTTTGGGGTTAGTTATCCCAACGTTTATCGGCATTACTTTGCTGACTTTTGCATTCGTCCATATGATCCCCGGCGACCCGGTGACCATCATGGCCGGGGAACGCGGGATCTCCGCAGAACGCCATGCACACCTGATGGCGGAAATGGGGCTGGATAAACCGCTCTATCAACAATATTTCACTTACGTATCCAACGTGTTGCATGGCGATCTGGGTACCTCGCTTAAAAGCCGTATCTCCGTTTGGGAAGAGTTCGTTCCGCGCTTCAAGGCTACGCTGGAGTTGGGGCTCTGCGCGATGATTTTCGCCGTGCTGGTGGGCATTCCGGTTGGGGTGCTGGCGGCGGTCAGGCGAGGCTCAATATTCGATCATACCGCGGTGGGCATCTCACTGACCGGCTATTCGATGCCGATTTTCTGGTGGGGCATGATGTTGATCATGCTGGTCTCGGTGCAGCTCAACCTGACGCCGGTATCGGGACGGGTCAGTGATACGGTGTTCCTTGACGATAGCCTGCCGTTGACCGGCTTTATGCTGATCGACACCCTGATCTGGGGCGAACCGGGCGACTTCGCTGACGCCGTGATGCATATGATCCTGCCGGCCATCGTGTTGGGCACCATCCCGCTGGCGGTCATTGTGCGTATGACGCGCTCCTCGATGCTGGAAGTACTGGGCGAAGATTACATCCGTACCGCGCGCGCCAAGGGCGTGAGCCGTATGCGGGTGATTGTGGTGCATGCGCTGCGTAACGCCTTGCTGCCGGTCGTGACGGTGATCGGCCTGCAGGTCGGCACCATGTTGGCCGGTGCGATCCTGACCGAAACCATCTTCTCCTGGCCGGGCCTGGGGCGTTGGCTGATGGACGCATTGCAACGTCGCGACTATCCGGTTGTTCAGGGCGGCGTATTGCTGGTCGCCTGTATGATTATTCTGGTTAACCTGCTGGTAGACGTGCTCTACGGCGTGGTCAACCCGCGTATTCGCCACAAGAAATAAGGGGCGCTCTAATGTCTCAAGTCACTGAGTCTGTCGTTAAAGGTGCGCCGAAGCCGATGAGCCCGTTCCAGGAGTTCTGGCACTATTTCAAGCGCAATAAAGGGGCCGTTGTCGGCCTGGTGTATATCGTTCTGATGTTTGTGATTGCCATCGGTGCCGGGGTGCTGGCACCGCATGCGCCGGCGGATCAGTTCCGCGATGCGCTGCTCAAACCGCCGGTCTGGCAGGAAGGCGGCAGTTGGCAATATCTGCTGGGTACCGATGACGTTGGCCGCGATGTGCTGTCGCGCCTGATGTACGGCGCCCGACTGTCACTGTTGGTTGGCTGCCTGGTGGTGGTGCTGTCGCTGATCATGGGCGTGGTGCTGGGCCTGCTGGCCGGTTACTTTGGCGGCGTGGTGGATGCCATCATCATGCGTATCGTCGACATCATGCTGGCGTTGCCCAGCCTGCTGTTGGCGTTGGTATTGGTGGCGATTTTCGGTCCGTCGATCGTCAATGCTTCACTGGCGTTAACCTTTGTCGCCTTGCCGCACTATGTGCGTCTGACCCGTGCTGCGGTATTGGTGGAAGTGAACCGCGACTACGTCACCGCTTCACGCGTGGCGGGGGCCGGTGCGATGCGCCAAATGTTTATCAATATCCTGCCAAACTGCCTGGCGCCGCTGATCGTTCAGGCTTCTCTGGGTTTCTCGAACGCTATCCTGGATATGGCCGCTCTCGGCTTCCTGGGTATGGGTGCACAACCGCCAACGCCGGAGTGGGGCACCATGCTCTCCGACGTACTGCAGTTCGCACAAAGCGCCTGGTGGGTAGTAACCTTCCCTGGCGTGGCGATCCTGCTGACGGTGCTTGCATTTAACCTGATGGGGGACGGCTTGCGTGATGCTCTCGACCCCAAACTCAAGCAGTAAAGAGGACGAGAGAGATGGCGTTATTAAATGTAGATAAGCTTTCGGTGCACTTCGGTGACGAAGGCACCCCTTTCCGCGCGGTAGACCGTATCAGTTACAGCGTGGAGCAGGGCCAGGTAGTGGGGATCGTCGGTGAATCCGGCTCCGGCAAATCCGTCAGCTCGCTGGCGATTATGGGGCTGATCGACTTCCCCGGTAAGGTAATGGCCGAAAAGCTGGAGTTTAACGGCCAGGATCTACGCAAAATTTCCGAAAAAGAGCGCCGCCAACTGGTGGGCTCGGAAGTGGCGATGATCTTCCAGGATCCGATGACCAGCCTGAACCCGTGCTACACCGTCGGTTTCCAGATTATGGAAGCGCTGAAGGTGCATCAGGGCGGCAACCGTCGCACCCGCCGCCAGCGGGCTATCGATCTGCTGACGCAGGTGGGCATTCCCGATCCGGCCTCGCGGCTGGACGTGTATCCGCACCAGCTTTCCGGTGGGATGAGCCAGCGCGTGATGATCGCCATGGCAATTGCCTGTCGGCCGAAACTGCTGATTGCCGATGAACCGACCACCGCACTCGACGTGACCATCCAGGCGCAAATTATCGAGCTGCTGCTGGAGTTGCAGCAGCGGGAAAATATGGCGCTGCTGCTGATTACCCACGATTTGGCGCTGGTGTCCGAGGCGGCGCATCACATCATCGTGATGTATGCCGGTCAGGTAGTGGAATCCGGTAAAGCATCGGAAATCTTCCGCGCACCGCGGCATCCTTATACTCAGGCGCTATTGCGCGCGCTGCCGGAGTTCGCGGCTGACAAGGCACGCCTGGCTTCGCTGCCGGGCGTGGTGCCGGGCAAATATGACCGCCCAAGCGGCTGTTTGCTCAACCCGCGTTGCCCGTACGCCAATGAGCGCTGCCGCAATGAAGAGCCGGAATTACGCACCATTCCCGGCCGTCAGGTTAAATGTCACACACCGCTGGATGATGCGGGGAGGCCGACCGTATGAGCCAGAACCAACCCTTATTGCAGGCGATTGACCTGAAGAAACACTACCCGGTCAAGAAGGGCATCTTTGCCCCGGAAAGGCTGGTTAAAGCGCTGGACGGCGTCTCTTTCACCCTTGAGCGTGGCAAAACGCTGGCGGTGGTGGGCGAGTCCGGCTGTGGCAAGTCAACGCTGGGCCGTTTGTTGACGATGATTGAAGTGCCGACCGGCGGTGAGCTGTACTATCAGGGACAGGATCTGCTGAAACCGGACGTCACCGCCGAGAAGCTGCGGCGCCAGAAGATCCAGATTGTGTTCCAGAATCCTTACGGATCGCTTAACCCACGTAAAAAGGTCGGGCAGATCCTCGAGGAGCCGCTGCAGATCAATACCGGGCTAAACAGCGCGCAACGTCGTGAGAAAGCGCTGGAGATGATGGCCAAGGTCGGTCTGAAAACTGAACATTACGATCGCTACCCGCACATGTTTTCTGGCGGACAACGGCAGCGTATTGCTATCGCACGCGGGCTGATGCTTAACCCGGACGTGGTGATTGCCGATGAACCTGTCTCCGCCCTTGATGTCTCGGTGCGGGCGCAGGTACTGAATCTGATGATGGATTTGCAGCAGGATTTGGGGCTGTCCTATGTGTTCATCTCGCACGATTTGTCGGTAGTGGAGCATATTGCCGACGAAGTGATGGTGATGTACCTCGGTCGCTGTGTGGAAAAGGGCAGCAAAGATGCCATTTTCAACAACCCGCGTCATCCGTATACCCAGGCGTTGTTGTCTGCGACGCCACGTCTGAATCCGGATATGCGTCGTGAACGCATCAAACTGACCGGCGAGCTGCCCAGCCCGATGAATCCACCGCCGGGTTGTGCATTCAATGCCCGCTGCCGTCGTGCTTTTGGACCCTGTACCCAGTTGCAGCCCCAGTTGAAGCAATACGGCGAACAGATGGTGGCCTGCTTTGCGGTCGATCAGGATGAAAATCCTGCGGCATAACTTTGTTATCAATCACGATTAATTAGAATGCCGGCATTTACGCCGGCATTTTTTTGATTAAACCCATGGGTTTATTAATTAGTTTATTGAGCGAATAATTAATTCGTATTAATAGCGCTTATTTCTCTTAACGAAATCCTGACGAAATAATCGTTAGTTAGGAATCTTCGCACGATCATAATAATTGAATCGCTTAAGTTTCACTTTGCCTGATATCGGCTATAAAAAAGCACGCCCGAAGGCGTGCTTAATAATAACGGGCCAGACTCTTAGCTGCATTTACTGGGGGTAAGGCACCCAATCACCGCCGTTCAAGCGGATGTACGGTTTACCCTGGTATTGCATCACGATGGCGTTGTCATTCTCCGAAATGACCGCCGTCTGCGGCAGGTTCTGCGTCAGCGCCTGCCAGTCGATGCTTGGGGCGGTGAACGCTTTACCGTCGACCAGGCGTGAGACCAGCTCGGAAAGCGCCAGGTAACTGCTCGGCGTTTTAACCTGCAACGGGCTGCCCTGATGCGGCGCTTTCATGCCCACCAGTTTGATGCCCACCGGCGTATGGGTAATGTTCGGGCTGGGGATATCCCGCAGGCCGGACATCTGCATTTTGTCCCCCACCAGCGCTGCACCGTGTTCCGGCACAATCACCACCATCACCTTGCGTCCGGATTTCTCCAGTTGATCAAGGAAGGTATTCAACTGGTCGAACAGTTTTTGCGCCCGCGGCTGATAGTCGGCGCTCTTGTTCGAACCGACAAAACGGTTGCCGTCATGCAGCGGAATGACGTTGAAGAAGGTGGCGCTGCGGGTATCGCCGGCCTTTTGCTGCTGGCTCAGCCAGCGGGTGAGTAGCTCCAGATCGTTGTAAATCGGTTCGCCGTCAAACGACGCCAGTTCATTGCCGATACCGGCCTGAGACATCAGCGGGGCCTGTATATCCCCTTGTTCACGCAGCTCTTTGAGGAAGTTACCGAACACGCCGGAGTGATCGAGCATCAGCTGTTCTTTGAAGCCCAGCTTGGCCAGATTATCAAACAGATAGCACTGCTGATTCACCGGTTGATACAGATCGTGGTGTGAGGGTTGACCGCAGCTGGCGCGCAGCAGACGGATGGCCGCCGGGCCGCTGTAGGCGGTCGCCGAGTTGAAGTTGTCGAACATGATGTCCATCTTCGACCACAGCGGGTGGTTTTCCAGTTTCACCGCATCCATGTCGGCCCAGGCCAGCGAACAGATATTAATCACCAGCAGGTCGAACGGCTGAGCATCGGCAGGCAGGCTGGCCGGGAAGGCGGTGGCGCGGGCCTTTTCCTTATCGTAGAACTGGTTCAGATAGGCCGTCAGGTTGGCGCTGGTGGGTGGCGCACTGTCCGTCGGGGCGCTATCACCGCCAGCCGCCGGGGCTGTCGCTGCCGGTGTGCCGCTGGTGGAAGCGGTGCTGCTGGCGGGCAGCAGTGACACTGCCGGGCCGGCAATATTGACCAGGTTCAGCCACACCAACGCGGCGACGGTGAACACCGTCACCCGTATCCACTGGGATAAAAACAGATAGGCAATCAGCATCACAAAGGCGGCGCCAATCATCTGCCAGTTGATAAAGCGGTTGGTCAACTCCAGCAGATACTGGGCACTGAAGCCGGTCAGTTGCGAACCCTGGCTCATGATGCTGTTGATGCCGGGCAGCCAGGTGTCGTGATAGAACAGCGCGAAACCGATCGGGATCGCCAGGTAATGTCGCCAGCGATGCACGCGCAGCGCCGGTATCGGCATCAACAAAAATGCCATGAACACCAGGTTTGGCAGTGCGTGGAAATTCAGGTAACCGAACCACAGCAGGGCAAACTTGGCCAGGAAGTAGTAGTTCCAGCCCCCCAGCCCACGCCAGTAGCGCCACAGGGAGTTATCGGATTGCGGGTTATTTGTTGGCTTCATGGCTATTTTTACGCTTAATCTGGGATGAAGAACCTTCGCGCACCCATAACCCGGCGGATTTTAAATAGCGCGGTGATAACAACAGGTTTTGCCAGTATTGACGCCAGTGCGGGAAACGCCGATGAAAGGCATAGCCCAGTGGAATAAAAATAATGGCGCACAGGATAATCAACTGCACAATATCGCTAAGATTCAACATGCTTGTTCTCCTGTGCCGTGGTGGTTAGCGTGAAGGCCACCGGTTGACGGCGTTCCTGCGGGCTTGCTGCCTCGGCGGCGGTTTGACGTGGTGCCACCGCGGCGGTCGCCGCGCCCAACGGAACCGGGGCGTTGTGCGCCAGCCGTTTGATTTCTGAAATAATATCTACGTCCTGATGCCAGACCACCCGGTTGCTGAAGGCTTCGTCTACCGGCAGGCGGAAGATAAATTTCAGGGCGGTATCCAAATCGTTAATTCGGCAGGTGGAGAGGAACAGCACCAGCCGGCCTTGCACCACGGTCATCACGTCGCCGAAGCGGCGCAAAAAACACAGGGTCATCGCCTGTTCGGCACGCAGCCCCGGCGCCGGGCGCAGTGCGACCATCACGCCTTTACCGTCCTCCGGCAACAGCGTGTTGCCCATCAGCGAAATGACCGCCTGGCTAAAATCATCCGGCCGCATGTAGCCCTTCAACTGCAACGGCCGCAACCCGGCCAGCAGGGCGTCGATATCTGCCGGAACGTGGCGTGAGAAGCGCTGCCCCTGAATGCCTTCAAGCATGGTCAGAAAGCGCGACAGCGGTGCCACGTGCGGCACAATCAGGTTGGCGCCGCAGGCCAGCAGCAGGCGTTCGTCGCTGTAACGCAGGCTGGCGCTCATCTCGCGCACCACGATTTTCAGCCCGTTGCCGCGTTGGCGGCGCAGGCTGTGGATTTGGTGTGCCAGTGCATCGATTTCATCGCTTTGGTACAGCGCAAAAATCAACGTTGCCGAGAGTGTCAGCATGCCGTGCTGCGCCAGTAGCGCATTACTTTCCAGCAGTTGCCAGTTGGCCGACAGCGGCGGCGCACCTTCCAGAATGCTCTGTTGGGCCAGATAAAGTCCTTCATCGCTGCGAATGGAGGTCGGCGAGGGTTTGTTGTTGTCATCGTCACCCTGCCAGCCGTTTTCACCGGCATACAGCGTCAGCAGTTGGTTGGCATTGATGCCGTTTTCGGTACTCCACCAGTTAACCAAATACTGTGCGCTGTCCTGTTGCCACTGCAGGCTGGACAGGCCGTTAAGGATCCGGTGCTGGGCGCTGAGTTGCCCCTTGAGCTTGTTGACGCCGCCGCCGTGGCTGAGGATCAGCAGCGTACAGCCTTGTCGGCGTAGCCAGGTGCCGGTGGTGCGGGTCCAGTCGCGCAGTTCTTCACTGGTGAAGGTTTGCCACAAACTGGCATGGGCCAACAGGATTAATAAGCGGTTTTGGGGTTTTAAGGCGCGCATCAGGTCGTCGCTGAAATGCGTCAGCGCGGCTTTTTTTTCCGGCAGCTGGTACAGCGGAATTTTTTTCAGCGCCGGTGAGGCAAGTTCGGCCAGCAGTCGGTCAGGTTTATCCCCACTGCAAATCAATGCCACCTGGCTGGTTGCGGCCTGGGCGGCTATGGTTTGTTGGCAAAGCAGGTTAGCATCGGTTTGACGGTCGATATTCACCCAATACAGACCCGGGGCCTGCATGACAGACAGTTCTTCCCAAACCTGCCGAATACCTAATGAGAAAGATTGCGCCATAGGTTATGTTTCTACTTTCGTTGAAAGTGTCGTCGTGGCCAACTGAGCATTGCTATTCAGTCATATTATCATTGGGATCAATAATAACAAATCTTACATTCTGTGTAATAATATCTGTTAGGAATCATCTTATTGGCCATGTCTTTTTATTACGTTGCTATAGTTAATTAACATTAGCCTATTTTTAAAGGCGGCAGAATGAATAATCAATTAACGCGCTTTCATGCAGTAGTACCGCCAGAAACACAGGATGATCTGCTGGCCCTCAGTCATGCATTTTCCTTACCCAAATTAAGTTATATCGATATTTCGCGTCAGGAGCGTTTAACGCAGATGATGACTCGCTGGCCGCTGCTGGCCGAACTGGTGCAGAACACGGGGAGCCACTAATTTATGCCAGTGATTGCGCTGCAGGGTTTGCGAGGCGGGATGGGCGCAACGTCGGTCACCGCGGCGCTTGCGTGGGCATTACAGCAATTGGGCGAGTCGGTGCTGGCCGTCGATTTCGCGCCGGATAACCTGCTGCGTCTGCATTTTAATACGCCGTTTGAGCTGCCACGCGGCTGGGCCAGGGCGGAGCAGGACGGCGGAGAATGGCAGCAGGGCGCGATGCGCTACTGCGAAAACCTCGACTTTCTGCCCTTTGGTCAGCTCACCGCGGCAGAACGGTTAAATTTACAACAATATTGCCGGCAACATCCCACCCGCTGGCAGGAGAATCTGGCGCAGCTAAGCGCCAGTGCGCAGTACAACTGGATCCTGCTGGATTTGCCGGCGGATAACCCCCTGTTGGCCGCGCAGGCACTGCCGTTGGCTGACTGCGTATTTATGCTGATCGCCCCGGACGCTAACTGCCAGGTGCGGTTGCATCAACAGGCGTTACCGGAAGGCTGCCGTTTCCTGATTAACCACTATTTCGCTGCCAGTCAGCTCCAGCAGGATTTGCATCAGCTATGGCTGCAAACCCTGGGCGGACTGTTACCGGTGGTTATCCACCGTGATGAGGCGATGGCCGAGGCGCTGGCGGTAAAGCAGCCGCTGGGCGAGTATCGACCGGAAAGCCTGGCCGCAGATGAAGTGCTGACGCTGGCCAACTGGTGTCTGATCAACCTGAAGGATACGGCGCCATGAGCCGGGTGATGAGCCTGCTGCTGGTGCCGCCGGTCCAACAGGCGGTGCAGACGCGTTATCGCGCCTATCGTCGCCATGGCTCATCGGCCTTTACCGCCTTTTTCACTACGCTGCTGGTGGCGTTGGGCTGGATTTTTCTGCGCTTTGAATCGCCGGGCTGGCAACGGCTGCGGGCGGGTCGTGGCTATTGGTTCCCGCATCTGTCGTCTAGCCGCCCGCGGCCGGCGGATGTGCTGCGTTATCTGGTGCAGGGATTGTGGCTGTTGGTGTTCCGTACCGATCGCGAGCCGATGGACCATCAGCGTTTCGCCGGTTGGCAGCGCCTGCAATTGCGCTACGCCAACTGGCTGAAAACTATCCCGCAACGGCTGGAAAATGCCGGGCTGGAGCAGCGCTCGGTAGCACGGCTGAGCCGGATGAACCAGCGAGTGCGCCGCGTGCTGTTTATTATTGTCGGCGTATTGGCGGCGATCCTGGCGATCCTGTGTATTTCGCAGCCGTTCGACCTGCCTGCGCAGTTTGTGTTTGTGCTGTTGCTGTGGGGCATCGCCATGGTAGTGCGCCGGGTACCGGGCCGCCTGCCGGCGCTGATGCTGATCGTGCTGTCGCTGACCGTGTCCTGTCGTTACCTGTGGTGGCGCTATACCGCCACGCTGAACTGGGACGATCCGCTCAGTCTGACCTGTGGTCTGCTGTTACTGGTGGCGGAAACCTATGCCTGGGTGGTGCTGGTGCTGGGCTATTTCCAGACCGTCTGGCCGCTTAACCGTCAGCCGGTACCGATGCCTGCCGACAGCGCGACCTGGCCGACCATCGATCTGCTGGTGCCAACCTATAACGAAGACTTGGGGGTAGTGAAGCCCACTATCTACGCCGCGCTGGGCATCGACTGGCCAAAAGAGAAGGTCACCATTTACATTCTCGACGACGGCAACCGGCCTGAATTCAAGGCCTTCGCCGAAGAGGTGGGGGTGAAATATATTGCCAGGCCAACCCATGAACACGCCAAGGCCGGTAACATCAATAACGCACTGAAACAGGCGACCGGTGAGTTTGTGGCGATTTTCGACTGTGACCACGTGCCGACGCGCTCTTTCCTGCAACTGACCATGGGCTGGTTCTTCAAAGACAAAAAACTGGCGATGCTGCAGACCCCGCATCACTTCTTCTCGCCGGATCCGTTTGAACGCAACCTCGGGCGTTTCCGCCAGACACCGAACGAAGGCACGCTGTTTTATGGCCTGGTACAGGACGGCAACGACATGTGGGACGCGACCTTCTTCTGCGGCTCCTGCGCTATCCTGCGGCGCAGTGCGCTGGATGAAATCGGCGGTATTGCGGTGGAAACCGTTACCGAAGACGCCCATACCTCGCTGCGTTTGCACCGGCGCGGGCACACCTCTGCCTATATCCGTATCCCGCAGGCGGCGGGGCTGGCGACCGAAAGCCTGTCGGCGCACATTGGCCAGCGTATTCGCTGGGCGCGGGGCATGGTGCAGATCTTCCGGCTGGATAACCCGTTGTTCGGCAAGGGGCTGAAACTGGCGCAGCGGTTGTGTTACGCCAACGCCATGCTGCACTTCCTTTCCGGTATTCCGCGGCTGATCTTCCTCACCGCGCCTTTGGCCTTCCTGCTGCTGCACGCCTATATCATCTTTGCTCCGGCGCTGGCGATCGCGCTGTACGTGCTGCCGCATATGATCCACGCCAGCCTGACCAACTCGCGTATTCAGGGCAAATACCGCCACTCTTTCTGGAGCGAGATTTACGAGACGGTGCTGGCCTGGTACATCGCCCGGCCGACCACGGTGGCGCTGTTCAATCCGCACAAGGGCAAATTCAACGTGACCGCCAAAGGCGGGCTGGTGGAGGAGGAGCATGTCGACTGGGTGATTACCCGGCCCTATATGTTCCTGGTGATTTTGAATCTGGCCGGGCTGTTCTTCGGCGTCTGGCGTCTGGGCTACGGCCCGGCGGATGAAGTGATGACGGTGATCATCAGTCTGGTGTGGGTCTTGTACAACATGACCATCCTCGGCGGCGCGGTGGCGGTGGCGGTAGAGGCCAAGCAAGTTCGCCAGGCGCACCGGGTGGAGATTGCCATGCCGGCCGCCATTGCTCGCGCCGACGGTCACCTGTTCCCCTGCACGCTGCGCGATTACTCCGACGGCGGGGTGGGGATTGAGATGCGCGTGGCGGACGCGTTGAAAGACGGTGACAAGGCGTCGTTGTTACTCAAACGCGGTCAGCAGGAATACAGCTTCCCGTGCGTGGTCACGCGCGCCTTCGGCAGCAAGGTGGGCATCCGCATGGTAGGCCTTAGCACCCGTGAACATATTGATTTTATTCAGTGCACCTTTGCCCGCGCCGATACCTGGGCGTTGTGGCAGGACGGGTTCCCTGAAGATAAACCGATCGAAAGCCTGCGCGACGTTCTGGCGCTGGGCTTCCGGGGTTATATACGTATGGCGGATTACGCACCGCCGATGGTGCGCCGCCTGCTGGTTGGAACCACGACGCTGATTGGCTGGATAGTGTCATTTATCCCGCACGGCGTCGGCAGGGCTCCGGCCTTCAGCCAAAAAGAGACAGTGGTATAGGCAAACCGCCCGCTTACTCGCCTGGCCCCCAGGCTCTAACATTGATGATGATACGATGACGAGAAAAATAACCTGGTTTACCGCCCTGGCCTTAGGCATCAGCACCCTGTCTCAGGCTGAAACTGCCACCGCGCCGACCGTTGCCGCACAACCGCCGCTGGCGGTGCCAGCCGACGCAGCGGTTACGACACCCATGGGATCGGTCGCGCCGCAGGATCCGAATGCGCCGGTGCGTGACGTGCAATTGCCGTTTGCCAAGATTGCGCCGCCGCCGGGCACCTTTACCCTGCGTGGCACCCGGCCGGATGGCCAGGTCGAATTCGGTGTGCGCAGCGATGAAGTGGTGTCGCAGGCGATGCTCGACCTGGAATTCACCCCGTCACCTTCGCTGATCCCGGTGGAGTCGCACGTCAAGGTGTACCTCAATGACGAACTGATGGGCGTGACCACTCTCGCCAAAGAGCAGCTCGGCAAACCCAATCGTATCCAGATGGCCATCGATCCGCGCTATATCACCGATTTTAACCGTGTGCGGTTGGTGTTCGTTGGTCATTACCAGAACATTTGTGAAAACCCGGCCAGCACCACGCTGTGGCTCGAAGTCAGCAAATCCAGTTCGTTGAATCTACGCTACCAAACCCTGCCGGTGAAAAACGAGCTTTCGCATTTCCCGGAGCCGTTCTTCGACAGTCGCGACAACCGGCCGCTGACCTTGCCAATGGTGTTTGCCGGCCAGCCGGATATCACCCAGCAGCGGGCTGCGGGCATTCTGGCCTCGTGGTTCGGCAGCAAAGCGCAGTGGCGCGGCCAGTCGTTCCCGACGCTGTATAACAAGCTGCCGGAGCAGCATGCCATTGTCTTCGCCACCAATAAGCAGCGCCCGGACTTCCTGCGCGATTATCCGCCGGTCAACGGCCCGACGGTGGAGATGATCAGCCATCCGGATAATCCGTACATCAAGCTGCTGCTGGTGCAGGGCCGTGACGACAACGATTTGATCACCGCCGTGAAAGGCATTGCGCAGGGTAACATCCTGTTCCGTGGCCAGAATGTTACGGTGGACAAGGTCGAACAACTGGCGCCGCGCCGGCCGTACGACGCGCCTAACTGGGTGCGTACCGACAGGCCAATGACCTTTGCCGAGCTGCAGCAGTATGCTGAACAACTGCAGACCAGCGGCATTGAGCCTGGCCCGATCTCGCTGACCATGAATCTGCCGCCGGACCTGTTCCTGATCCGCAGTACCGGCATTGATATGCATCTGAAATATCGCTACACCGCGCCGCGCATTCAGGACGGCTCGCGCCTGAGCGTCAGCCTGAACAACCAGTTTGTGCAGGCCTATTCGCTGGTGCCGGAGCACGAACAGGGCGCTCAACTGTTACGTTTGCCACTGACCCAGGGGCTGATCGACTCGGACAAGAGCGTCAATATCCCGGCGCTGCGGCTGGGGGCCACTAACCAGCTGCGTTTCGACTTTGACTACACCACCCTGCTCGCCAGCGGTGCCGAAGGACGCTGTGAAACCTACTCCTTCACCGCCAACCATGCGGTGATCGACGGTTCATCGACCATTGATTTCTCCGGTTACCGCCACTTTATGGCGATGCCGGATCTGCGTGCCTTTGCCAATGCCGGTTTCCCTTTCAGCCGTTTGGCCGATCTTTCGCAGACCCTGGTGCTGGTGAACAAGCAGCCACAGCCATCGCAGGTCAGCGCATTGCTGAACGCGATGGGCGTTATCGGCGCTCAGACCGGTTATCCGGCGCTGGAGGTGACGGTGAGTGACGACTGGTCGCAGGCCAAGGAACGCGATGCCGATATTCTGATGATCGGCACTATTCCGCCGGAACTGCGGGACGACAAAAAAATCAACCTGCTGGTGGATGCCACCCAGAGCTGGGTGAAGCAGCCGACGCGGCAGTTGCCGCTGCCGACCATGGACGTGCTGGCGGAGGATACCAAGGCGGACAGCAAAACCACCATCAGTTCAGAAGGGGCCATGTCGGCGATTGTCGGCGTGCAGTCACCGTTTAACGATCAGCGCAGCATTGTGGCATTGCTGGCCGACAGCCCGCGTGGCTACGACCTGCTCAACAATGCACTGCTGGACAGTGGCAAGCGTGCGGCGGTGTTTGGTTCGGTGGCCGTGATCCGGGAATCCGGGGTGAACAGCCTGCGCGTGGGCGACGTTTATTATGTCGGTCACCTGCCGTGGTGGGAGCGTATCTGGCATGCGCTGTCGACTCACCCGGTGTTGCTGGCAGTGATTGCGGTCGTGGTGGTGGTGATCCTGGCGCTGTTGTTGTGGCGTGGTTTGAAAGCCTTCAGCCGTCGTCGCCTGTCGCCTGAAGATCGGGATTAATCGCTATGCCTACGGCATTGAAGCGTCTGACATTCGGCATGTTGCTACTGTGCTCATTCAGCGCGGTAGCCACCTGCGAGTGGCCGGCCTGGCAACAGTACAAACAGTTTTATATCAGCGAGCAGGGGCGGGTGATCGACCCGAGTAGCCCGAATCGAATCACCACCTCGGAAGGCCAGAGTTATGGCCTGTTCTTCGCGCTGGTGGCCAACGATCGACCTGCTTTCGACCAACTGCTGACGTGGACGGAAAATAATCTGGCGGCGGGCGATCTCAGCGCCCATTTGCCGGCCTGGCTATGGGGTGAGGACGATAAAAAGCAGTGGACGGTGCTGGACAGCAATTCGGCCTCCGATTCCGATCTGTGGATTGCCTATAACCTGCTGGAGGCGGGTCGCCTGTGGAAAAGCCGTCGCTATCAAACTCTCGGTACCCTGCTGTTACAGCGTATTGCCCGTGAAGAAGTGGCTGATATTCCCGGTCTGGGGCTGATGTTGTTACCGGGTAAGGTGGGGTTTGTGGCGGAAGATCGCTGGCGGCTCAACCCAAGCTACCTGCCGCCGCAACTGTTGGCGCGTTTTGCCGCGTTGAACGGCCCATGGCGTGCGATGCAGCAAACCAATCAACGGCTATGGCTGGAGACGGCCCCCCACGGCTTCTTGCCGGACTGGGTAGTGTGGCAGGTGGGCAAAGGCTGGCAACCGGACACCGTCAAGCCGAACATCGGCAGCTACGACGCCATCCGGGCCTATTTGTGGGCCGGTATGCTGGCGGACGACGATCAACACAAGGCGGTGCTGCTCAAGCAGTTGCAACCTATGGCACAGCTCACCGTTCAACAGGGCGTGCCGCCGGAGAAAACCGACACCGCCAGCGGCAAAACCACGGGTAACGGCCCGGTAGGTTTTTCTGCCTCGATGTTGCCGATGCTGGCCAATCAACCCGAGGCGTTACAGGTACAACGCCAGCGTATTAAGCAAAACCCGCCGGGCGACGACGCCTATTTCAGCGCCTCGCTGGCGCTGTTTGGCCAGGGATGGGATCAACAACGTTATCGTTTTAATCGGCAGGGTGAACTTCAACCCTCCTGGGGCGGCCAATGCGTAACTTCCGAATAAACTGGCTGGGTCTGGTGCCTTTAAGTCTGGCGATGTTGCCACAGGCGCAGGGGGCAGAAACCGTCGCGCCGGAACAGTGGCTGCTGGAGCAGGTACGGGTTGGCGAGGCCGGCAACAAAGATGAGCTGGTTCGCCAATCGCTCTACCGGCTTGAACTGATGGATCCGAACAACCCGGAGGTGATTTCAGCGCGTATGCGCCTGGCGTTACGCCAGGGGAATCAGGCGTTGGCGCAACAGCAGTTGGATAAGCTGAAAAAGATTGCGCCGCAGTCCAGCGCCTATCGCCAGGCGGAAATGAATATGCTGCTGACCCAACCGGAAACCCGCCAAAAGTTGCAGCAGGCGCGGCTGATGGCGACCGCCGGACGTTTGCCGGAGGCCAAGGCGCAGTATGACGCTCTGTTCCATGGGGATCCGCCGACGCTTGAGCTGGCGGTGGAATACTGGCGGTTGGTGGCTCGGCTGCCCGGGCAAGAAGCGGCGGCGCTGAAACAACTGCAGACGTTGGATCAGCAATATTCCGGCAACGTGCCGCTGCGCATGTCGCTGGCGCGGATGCTGTTTAGTCAGGATCGCGATGCTCAGGCCTATGATTTACTGCAGAAAGTGGCCGCAGACCCGGCCGGTCGCGGGGATGCCGCCGATCTGTGGCTGGAGAAAGTGAAAGCCATGCCGGTCAGCCCGCAAAGCGTGGCGGCTCTGAACCGTTTTCTCGGGGTATTTGAGACAGGCGATCAGGCGGTCAGCGCCCGGCAAGAACTGGCACGACAGCAGGCGTTGTTGTCCGACCCGGCCTATCTGGCGCGGGTGCGCGGGCTGGCGCAGGTCGACAAGGGCGGCAGCCGTGCCGCCATTCCCGAACTGAAGAAAGCGCTGGCGGCTTCTCCCAATGACGCCGAAGTGCTGGGCGCGCTCGGGCAGGCTTATTCCCGCGCAGGTAACCGTCCGCAAGCGTTGAGCCTGTTCCGCCAGGCGTTGCAGGCCGATAAAAGCGGCTATGGCAGCAGTAAATGGCAGAGCTTGATCAAGAGCAACAGCTATTGGCTGGCGGTCGACGAAGGTGACAAGGCGTTGAAAGCCGGTAATTTGGCGCTGGCGCAGCAAAAATACCAACAGGCGCGGCAATTCGACAACACCGACAGCAGTGCGGTGATCGGCCTGGGCGACGTTGCGGTGGCGCGTAAAGATGATGCCGCCGCCGAGCGTTTCTATCAGCAGGCGCTACGGCTGGATCCGGGCAGCGGCAGTGCGGTGCGTGGCCTGGTGAATATCTATCAGCGTCAGTCGCCGGAAAAGGCGCTGGCCTATCTCAACAGCCTGCCGCGCAGCCAGCAAAACAAAATGCGCAGTACGCTCGAGGGTTTGCAGCTCGATATGCTCAAGCAGCAGGCCGAGCAGTTGGCACAGCAAAAGCAGTGGCATCAGGCGGCGGAAAAATATCGCCGCGCCCAGCAGATGGACCCCGATGACGTCTGGTTGACCTACCACTACGCGCAAACGCTGCGTCAGGCCGGACAGCCAGAGCAGGCGGATGCCCTGTTTAGTCGGCTGGCGCAAAAACAGCGCGGCAACCCACAGTTGGCCTATGCCTATGCGCTGTATCTCTCCGGCAGCGATCGCGACCAGCAGGCGCTGACGCAGTTGAATACTTTGCCTAGCGCGCAGTGGAACGACAATATGCGCGAACTGGCGCAGCGACTGAAAATGCAGGCGACGCTGGAACATGCCGAGCGGCTGCGTGCCGCAGGCGACGAGCCGGGTGCGGTGGCTTATCTGCGCCGCCAGCCGGCGGACACCCGTATCGATCTCCAGTTGGCCGATTGGGCGCTGGCACGCGGTGACTATGACGCCGCACTGGCCGACTATCAGCGGGTGCGGGTTCGCGAACCGAATAACCCGGATGCGCGACTGGGCGAAATCGAGGCCTATGTGGCGCAGGGCAAGCTGAACGAGGCACGCCAGCGGCTGCAAACCAAAGCGCCGGAGCCAACCCCCTCAGGCAACAGCGAGCGACGGGAGGCTAATGCCTGGTATGCCGTTGGCGAACCGCAAAAAGCCACCGATATCTTTTCCCGGCTAAAAACCGCGGCCCAATCAGAGCCGGCAAGCCAGTCGAAGGCGTTGATTTACCGCGATGCGGCCCGGCTCGAGCGCGACCAACTCCAACCGGCGCTGGCGCAACAGGATTATAAACAGGCGATGGTGGCCAGCGGCATTACGCCGAGCGTGCCGCAGGATAACGACAGTTACACCTATCTGACACGCAACAACCCGAGCGACGACTGGCTCAAGCGGGGTATTCGCTCGGACGCGGCGGATTTGTACCGTCAGCAGGACGTTAACGTCACGCTCGATCACGATTACTGGGGCTCGAGCGGCACCGGCGGTATCTCCGATTACAAAGCGCACGACACCATGCTGCAGGTGGACATGCCGTTGTACGACGGGCGGGCATTTTTCCGTTCCGATACCGTGCAGTTGGATGCCGGCAGTTTCTCTAGCGACGGCAGCGGTAAATATTACGAGACCTTTGGCACCTGTAATACCCAGGGGTGTAGCGGCGACGAACATCAGAAAACCACCGGCACCAGCGTGGCGGTTGGCTGGAAGAACGATCGCTGGGCGGGGGATATCGGCACCACGCCGATGGGCTTCGACGTGGTCGACTGGGTCGGCGGGCTGGCCTACAGCAGTGACTGGAACCACATTGGCTGGACGCTGGCGGCATCGCGGCGGCCGATTTCCAGCTCATTGCTGGCGTTTGGCGGCACCAAAGACCCGAACACCGGCACCACCTGGGGCGGCGTGCGCGCCACCGGCGTCAGCCTGAGCGGCAGTTACGATCGCGGCGAGGCGCATGGCGTCTGGGCCGATCTCAGCGCGCATCAGTTGACCGGTAAAAACGTTGAGGATAACCAACGTGAACGCTTTATGGCCGGTTATTATTACAAGCTGATCAATGAAGATAACCGCCGCGTCACCGTCGGGTTGAACACCATGCTGTGGCACTATCAGAAGGATTTGAGTGGTTATTCTCTCGGCCAGGGCGGCTATTACAGCCCACAGCAATATATGTCGCTGGCGGTGCCGGTCAATTATCGCCAGCGGACCGAGAACTGGTCATGGGAGCTGGGTGGGTCGGTGTCGTTGTCCCATTCGAAAACCAACAGTCAGCAACGTTATCCGCTGCAAGGGCTGATCCCGGACTCGCTGCCGGACAAGTTTGCGGTAGAAGACGGCAGTTCCTCTTCCGGTGTCGGTTATACCCTGCGGGCCATTGTCGAGCGACGCCTCAGCTCGCACTGGACGCTGGGTGCCGGGCTTGATATCCAGCAGGCGAAGGACTATACGCCAAGCCACGCGTTAATCTATCTGCGCTATTCGATGGCCGGTTGGCAAGGCGACCTGGATTTACCGCCGCAGCCGCTGACGCCATACGCCGATTTCAAGTAACCCAACTCAGGTAGATTCAGAGTGTCGGCACAGGGTAGTTTTGCTACCCTGTGTGAGTTTGGTCTATAGCCTGAGATACCCGGGCCTGGCGCACCGAGGGGCGCTATCACTAATAACCGGCTTTATAAGCCGCGTTTCATTAGGAAAATACTGAAACCCGCGGTTTTCTTGGTTTTGTCCTGGGTATGGCAAGATAAAAACAGCAGACAATCGAGTATACTCAGACCGGTCCGAGGGATGGGTATTATTCATCCCTTTTTTATTTCAGCCCGAATTAGCGGAGAGCAGGTTTGCGGGTCAGGCGTTCATTAACGATTAAACAGATGGCAACGGTTTCCGGCGTAGCGCTGGTGACAATCTGCATCTTTATCGTGATCCAGTTATTCCATTTTGTGCAGCAGCGCAGGGATGACTATGCCCAGCAACTGGAAAATATTGCTCATTCCGTTCGTCAGCCGCTGGCGGAGGCCGTGCTGCGCATGGACGTGCCGGAAACCAAGCGGGTGCTGAATACCCTGCTGCCGGTCGGCATTCTGAGCCGGGCGGATATCGTACTGCCGAACGAATTCCAGGCATTACACGCCAATTTTCCGCCGGAACGCCCGGTACCGACGCTGATTGCTCGCCTGTTCGAGCTGCCAATCCAGATTTCCGTTCCGCTCTATTCGCTGGAGCGCGTGCCAGCCAACCCGCAGCCATTGGCTTATCTGGTGCTGCAGGCCGATTCGTTCCGCATGTACCAGTTCATTCTCAGCATGTTGTCGACCATGTTATCGACCTATTTGCTGCTGGCGCTGATCCTGTCGGTCTCCATTAGCTGGTGTATGAACCGGCTGATGGTGCATCCGCTGCGGGCGATGGCCAAAGAGCTGGAAAATATTTCCCAGGAAGAGGCGCCATACCATCAACTGATGCTGCCGGCGTTACACCAGGACGACGAACTGGGGCTGCTGGTGCGCAATTACAACCGCAATCAGCAGCGGCTGGCCAAGGCCTATGCCGAAATGAGCCGCATGAGCACCCATCATCCGGTCACCGAGCTGCCAAATCAGGCGCTGTTCACCGCCCTGCTGGAGCAGCATATTGCCTCCAGCCTGCGGCCCGAGCGTTTTAACTTGCTGGTGATCAGCATTGAAACCCTGCATGAGGCCTCCGGCGTGCTCAATCCGGCAATGCGAGAAGTGCTGCTGTTGACGCTGGTGAAGAAGCTGCGTGAGTGCATCGATGAAAACGGCGTGCTGGCGCAGCTGAGCAAAACCGAGTTTGCCATTTTGGCTAAAGGCGTCGAGCGTCCGTTCCACGCCATGCAACTGGCGCGTCGTATCATGGCGCAGATTAATGCGCCGCTGAGCCTGCAAGAGATGCCGTTGCGGCCCAGCGCCAGCATCGGTATCGCCCATTATCTTAATCCGGGGGAAAGCGCGGAGCAGCTACTGCGCAGTGCCACCTCGGCGATGATGTCGGCGCACCGGGAAGGCAAAAATCAGGTGCTGTTCTTCGAACCCAGCCTGACGGAACGCACTCAAAAGCGTTTGACGCAGGAAAGTGAAATTCTGCATGCCATCGAGCAGCGCCGTTTCACCCTGTTTTTACAGCCGCAGGTCGATATGCAGTCCAACTCGGTGATCGGTGCCGAGGCCTTGCTGCGCTGGCAGCAGTACGACGGCAGCTTTACCCTGCCGGCAGACGTTATTCCGTTAGCCGAAGAACTGGGCGTGATTGTGCCGCTCGGCAACTGGGTGCTGGAAGAGGCTTGCCTGATCTTGGCCGATTGGCAGGCCCGTGGCATTACGCTGCCGCTGGCGGTCAATGTCTCCCCAATCCAGATGAAGCATGAAGATTTTATTCCACACCTGAAGAGCCTGCTGGCGCAGTATCAGATTGATCCGCGCAAGCTGTTGCTGGAAATTACCGAAACGGTGCGTATTGACGATCTCGATCGTGCGTTGGCGCTGTTGCGGGAGTTACACGATTTGGGGCTTTCCATCGCGCTGGATGACTTCGGCATGGGATATTCCAGCCTTAATTACCTCAACCGATTGAAATGCCTGCCGATCGATTTGATTAAAATCGACAAGAGCTTTATTCAGGGCCTGCCGACGGATGACGCTATGGTGCGTATTGTCAGTTCGATTTCTGAGGTGCTGGCGCTGCCGGTGATGGCCGAAGGCGTCGAAAATGCCGAGCAGCGTGACTGGCTGTTGCAGCAAGGAATTCATAGCGGCCAGGGCTTTTTGTTTGCACGTCCGTTACCGCGCAGTGAGTTTGAAGCCGAGTTCTGCCGGCCCCCGGCCTGATCCCCTTTTTGCCTTTCGCCATGGGTGACAGCCACGTCGCCCAATAATCCCGTCCGAAAATCGCCAGTGTTATCTACCTCTTTCGCGTTAGTGCAAACAATGGGTTACGCAATTTACAGCCTTGCATTTGGGCTGGCGCGTTTCAGCTCTTAAATTCGTATCAACATGTATCTATTGGTGCAACAAATTATTTCCATGTTGTTAGGTGGGTGTTATTTTCCGCGCAAGCGATGAACAGGCGAGATAACTAGACTACCGCCTGGTGCGTGTCTTCCCCCCCAAAGGATGTTCATATGAAACTCACTATCTTTAAGAGCCTCTATTTTCAGGTGCTGACAGCGATTACGCTGGGTGTCCTGCTTGGCCATTTCTACCCTGACATTGGCGCGCAGATGAAACCTCTGGGCGATGGATTCGTCAAACTGATTAAAATGATCATCGCTCCGGTGATCTTTTGTACCGTGGTGACCGGTATCGCGGGCATGGAAAGCATGAAGGCCGTAGGCCGCACCGGTGCGATTGCACTGCTCTATTTTGAAATTGTCAGCACCATTGCGCTGCTGATTGGTTTGTTGATCGTCAACCTGGTACAACCGGGTGCCGGGATGAACATCGACCCTGGCACGCTGGATGCCAAGGCGGTGGCGGTTTACGCCGAACAGGCCCAGCAGCAGGGCATTGTCCCGTTCCTGCTGGACATCATCCCCGGCAGCGTGATCGGTGCTTTCGCCAGCGGCAATATTCTGCAGGTGCTGCTGTTTGCCGTGCTGTTCGGTTTTGCCCTGCATCGCCTGGGTGATAAGGGCCAACTGATCTTTAATGTGATCGAAAGCTTCTCCCGCGTGATCTTCGGCATCATCAATATGATTATGCGCCTGGCGCCGTTGGGTGCCTTTGGGGCAATGGCGTTCACCATAGGCAAGTATGGCGTGGGCTCGCTGCTGCAGCTCGGTCAGCTGATCGCCTGCTTCTATCTCACCTGCATTCTGTTCGTGGTGGTGGTGCTGGGCTCGATTGCCCGCGCCAACGGCTTTAGCATTTTCAAGTTTGTTCGCTATATCAAAGAAGAGTTGTTGATCGTGCTCGGGACCTCTTCTTCCGAGTCGGTACTGCCACGCATGCTCGACAAGATGGAAAAGCTGGGCTGCAAAAAATCGGTGGTGGGCCTGGTTATTCCGACCGGCTATTCCTTTAACCTGGACGGCACCTCAATCTACCTGACCATGGCCGCGGTATTTATCGCGCAGGCGACCAACACCCATATGGATGTTATCCATCAGGTCACGCTGCTGGTGGTGCTGTTGCTGTCCTCTAAAGGGGCGGCAGGGGTGACCGGCAGTGGCTTTATCGTGCTGGCCGCCACCATTTCCGCCGTCGGTCATCTGCCGCTGGCCGGTCTGGCGCTGATTCTGGGCATTGACCGCTTTATGTCCGAAGCCCGTGCGCTGACCAACCTGGTCGGTAACGGTGTGGCCACGGTGGTGGTGGCAAAATGGTGTAAACAGCTGGATGAAAAGCAGCTGCATGACACCCTGTCCAACAAGCCTGGCTCAGGAGCCGATAAAACACTGCCTTCGGCCTGATTTTATCCTCAAATCACCGGTTGCCACGGCAATCGGTGATGTTTTATCCCCCCGCGTAATGATTTCTTGCATTAAAAATACGGTTATCCATTATTTTTCACACTAATGAGTGACATCCGCAAAGGCGCGCGGTCTAACTCGATGGTACACTTTCTGCTTTCCGCCCCACTGTGAAACTCAGGGCGTTTTGTTTGTAGGCTGTTGGTCGCAGCCTAATATTCCGGTAAATGGAATATCCGCATTTGCATAAAGAAATTGGATAGTCATTAAGTAGGGGTTCACATGCAGGGCACCAGAATTCATCTCATAGCAGGTGGGCTGCTGTTGGCTGCAGCCAACAGCAGCGCGCAGGCTGAAGCACTACAACCCGACCCTGCCTGGCAGCAGGGGGCGTTGGCCAACGGGTTTTCATGGCAGATATTAGACACACCGCAGCGGCCGAGCGATCGCGTCGAACTACGGTTGATGGTTAACACTGGCTCTTTAGTGGAGTCTTCACAGCAGATTGGCTTCGCCCATCTGTTGCCGCGCCTGTCGTTGGCGCGCAGCGAAAGCTTTACGCCACCGCAGTTGCGTTCACTGTGGCAACAAAGCGTAGACAGCGACCGCCCACTGCCGCCGGCCATCAGTTCTTATGACTTCACCATTTATAATCTCAGTTTGCCGAATAACCGCCCAGACCTGCTGAAAGAAGCGCTGACGTGGCTTTCCGATACCACCGGCAAGCTGGCGATCGACGAACATACGGTGCATGCGGTGGTCAACTCCAGCATCGATCCGGTTGGCACTTTCCCACCGAATCCCAAAGATGCCTGGTGGCGCTATCGCCTGAAAGGCTCGACGATGCTGGCACACGATCCGGCCCAGCCACCCAAGCGACCGGTGAATGTTGATCAACTGAAGAAATTCTACCAGCAGTGGTACACCCCGGACGCGATGACGCTGTACGTGGTGGGCAAGGTAGACAGCCGTAGCCTGAGCGAGCAAATCAACAAAGCCTTCTCGCCGCTACAAGGCAAGCGTGAAACGCCGGCCCTGATGCCAACGCTGACGTCCCTGCCACCGCAGCCGGTCAGCCTGATCAGCGAACAGGTGAAACAGGATACGCTGTCGATCATGTGGGATGCACCCTGGCACCCGATCCGTGACTCGCAAAATCTGAGCCGCTATTGGCGCGGGGATATGGCTCGCGAAGCGTTGTTCTGGCATCTCCAGCAGGTGCTGGACAAGAGTGACCAGAAAAACCTGCATCTGGGCTTCGATTGCCGGGTGCAATACCAACGCGCCCAATGTGCCATCCATCTGGACACGCCAAACAACAACCTGAACAACAGCCTGGGCTTTATCGCCCGCGAGTTGGCTAACGTGCGTAATAACGGTTTGTCTCAAGACGAGTTTAACGCCCTGCTGGCGCAGAAAAACGATCAACTCAGCAAGTTGTTTGCCACCTATGCCCGCACCGATACTGATGTGTTGATGAGCCAGCGCCTGCGTTCGCAACAGAGTGGCGTAGTGGATATCGCGCCGGAGCAGTATCAAAAGCTGCGCCAGGAGTTCCTGAGCGGATTGACGCTGGAAGCGCTGAATCAGGAGCTGAAACTTCAGCTTTCGCAAGATGCGACCCTGGTGTTGATGCAGCCGAAAGGCGAGCCAGAGATGAGCATGAAGCAGTTACAGGAAACCTATAACGGCATTATGTCCCCGGCACCTGCCGTGGTATCGGAAGAAGTTAAACCTACCGATACCGCTCCAGCGCCGGAGACCAGCGCACAGTAAGAATAGAGGGGGCGCTTGCCCCCTCAATCAGCTGCGATACAGTACTTTGATGATGTGGTAGCCGAACTGGGTTTTGACCGGGCCGTAGGGCTTGAGCAGCGGAATGCTGAACACCGCTTTATCGAAGGCGGCCACCATGGTGCCCTTGTTGAACTCGCCCAAAGAGCCGCCATTGCGTTTTGATGGGCAAGTTGAGTATTTGCGCGCCAGGGTGTCGAAACTGACGCCGCGTTTAAGCTTGGCCAGCAGTTCATCGGCCAGTTTTTCGTTATCTACCAGAATGTGCAGGGCGCACGCCGTCTTTGCCATGGTATTGCCTTTATCGATACAGAAATTGCGCTGATTATACCCGTTAAATCTCATCGACGCTTTCTGCTACAATCCCCTCCTACGTTATAAAGTCGAGCAATAAAGCGCCATGCGATTAAATCCCAGCCAACAACAAGCCGTCGAATTCGTTACCGGGCCCTGCCTGGTGCTGGCCGGTGCCGGTTCCGGCAAGACGCGCGTCATCACCAACAAAATCGCTCACCTGATCCACAACTGTGGTTATCAGGCGCGGCACATCGCCGCCGTGACCTTTACCAATAAGGCGGCGCGTGAGATGAAAGAACGTGTGGCGCAAACCATGGGGCGCAAAGAAGCACGCGGACTGATGATTTCCACTTTCCACACGCTGGGGCTGGAAATCATCAAACGTGAATATGTCGCGCTGGGGATGAAGTCCAACTTCTCACTTTTCGACGATCAGGATCAGCTGGCGCTGTTGAAAGAACTGACCGAGAAATGGCTGGAGAATGACAAGACGCTGGTAGCGCAGCTGATTTCCACCATCTCCAACTGGAAGAATGATCTGGTCGATCCCCAGAAGGCGATGGAACTGGCGCGCTCTGAACGCGACAAGCTGTTCGCGCATTGCTACGGCCTGTATCACGCGCATATGCGTGCCTGTAACGTACTGGATTTTGACGATTTAATCCTGCTGCCGACTCTGCTGCTGCAGCGCAATGAAGAAGTGCGCGAACGCTGGCAGAACCGTATTCGTTATCTGTTGGTGGATGAATATCAGGACACCAACACCAGCCAGTACGAACTGGTGAAACTGCTGGTGGGTAACCGCGCGCGTTTCACCGTGGTGGGGGGATGACGATCAGTCGATTTACTCCTGGCGTGGTGCGCGTCCACAGAACCTGGTGCTGTTGAAGGAAGACTTTCCGGCACTGCAGGTGATTAAGCTGGAGCAGAACTACCGCTCCAGCGAGCGTATCCTGAAGGCGGCGAATATCCTGATCGCCAACAACCCGCACGTGTTTGAAAAACGGCTGTTTTCCGAGCTGGGTTACGGCGAAGAGCTGAAGGTGGTGACTGCCAATAATGAGGATCATGAGGCCGAGCGCGTTGTCGGGGAGCTGATTGCTCATCACTTCGTGAAGAAAACCAACTACGGCGATTATGCGATCCTTTATCGTGGTAACCATCAGTCACGGCTGTTTGAAAAAATGCTGATGCAAAACCGCATCCCTTACAAAATTTCCGGTGGCACCTCGTTTTTCTCGCGGCCGGAAATCAAGGATCTGCTGGCCTACCTGCGTGTTCTGACTAACCAGGATGATGACAGCGCATTTCTGCGCATCGTTAACACGCCAAAGCGTGAGATTGGCCCGGCAACGCTGCAAAAGCTGGGTGAGTGGGCCAATCAACGTAACAAAAGCCTGTTCCGCGCCAGTTTCGATCTCGGCCTGAGCCAGCATCTGACCGGTCGTGGGTTAGAGTCGCTGCAACGCTTCACTCACTGGCTGGACGGGATTGCTCAGTTGGCGGAGCGTGAACCGATAGCCGCGGTGCGCGATCTGATCCGCGGCGTAGATTACGAAAGTTGGCTGTTTGAAACCTCACCCAGCCCGAAAGCCGCCGAAATGCGCATGAAAAACGTCAATACCCTGTTCGGCTGGATGACGGAAATGCTCGAAGGCAGCGAGCTGGATGAGCCAATGACGCTGACCCAGGTGGTGACGCGCTTTACCCTGCGCGACATGATGGAACGCGGCGAAAGCGACGAGGAACTGGATCAGGTTCAGTTGATGACGCTGCATGCTTCCAAAGGGCTGGAGTTCCCCTATGTCTTCCTGGTGGGGATGGAGGAGGGGTTACTGCCGCATCAGAGCAGCATTGACGAGGATAACGTCGATGAGGAGCGGCGTTTGGCCTATGTAGGGATCACTCGCGCCCAAAAAGAGCTGATTTTCACCCTGTGTCGCGAACGTCGCCAATATGGCGAACTGGTGCGGCCGGAACCCAGTCGTTTCTTGCTGGAGCTGCCGCAGGATGACCTGGCGTGGGAAAGTGAACGTAAGGTGGTGAGCCCGCAAGAACGGATGCAAAAAGGGCAGAGCCATCTGGCGAATATTCGCGCCCAGTTGGCCAAGGCTAAAGGCGGAAGTTAAAATTAAGGGCGCTATTGGCGCCCTTCAGACTACTGACAAAGCCCGTTATTAGGGAGAGCGTGCCGAAGGGGTCGTAGCGGCTTGCCCGCCGGAGCGCCCCTCGGTGCGCTAGGCCCGGGTCTCTCGGATTCAAAGACAACTTTGTCATCAAACTCAAGGGCGCTATTCGCGCCCTTGTCATATCAACGTTGTTCTTCCAGTATCAACGGCCAATGAACATAGCTTTGCCAATGACTTTCCTGATCCAGCGCCTCCGCCCGTAGCGGGTGCTGCTCCAGCCAACCTGGCGGCAGGATCACCGTCAGCTCATCATCATTATTGGCACGCAGGCGTACCGCCGGCAGCGTGTCGTCGCGGCGACGGCTGGCGAAGATGATGGCCAGGCGTAAAATCCGGCATAAACGTTGCGCCGTACGCGGCGGCAGGGCGTTTTGCTGGCTCAGCAGTGGCAGATCGATAGTGTTGCTCTGGTTTTGCAGCAGGGTGGCCAGCAGTTTTTTCTGCGCCGGGGTGAAACCGGGTAAATCCAGATGGCGGATCAGGTAGGCTGCGTGTTGCGGCGCCTGTTTGAAATCAACGCTGAGGCCGATTTCGTGGATCAGACAGGCGCTGTGCAATAACTCGCGACATCGCGCATCCAATTGCCATTCATTGCTCACCTGCTGCGAGAAGTTGGCGGCCAGTTGGCTGACGCGCTCGGCTTGCTCGGTATCCAACAGATAACGTCGTTGCAGGTTGCGAATGGTACGGCTGCGGATGTCCTGTTCGACCGGCAGATGCAACATGCCGTAGACCAGTCCTTCGCGCAGTGCGCCGCCGGCCAGCATCATGCTTTCGATGCCCAGCTCCTGGAAAATCGCCAGCAGGATCGACAGCCCGCTTGGGAACACCAGAGCCCGCTCCAGCGTCAGCCCTTCAATTTCCAACTCTTCCAGCTTGCCGCACTGAATGGCGCGCTGTTTCAATTGGCGCAGTTTGGACAGGGTGATGCGTTCATCCATGCCCTGTGCCACCATGATTTCCTGCAGCGCCTGGACGGTGCCGGAAGCACCAACGCAGACTTGCCAACCGTGCTGACGCAGCTGTGGCGCGATGGGACGCACCATTTCACGTGCAGCCTGTTCGGCCCGCTCGAAATTCTCCAGCCCCAGATTACGATCGCTGAAGAACCGCTCCAGCCAGGTGACACAACCCATCGACAGGCTGTACAGCTGAGCCGCCTGTGCGCCGGTACCGGTAACCAGCTCGGTGCTACCGCCGCCGATATCGACCACTAAACGCTGATCCGGACCGCCGGTAGTATGGGCAACGCCGTGGTAGATCAGCCGTGCTTCTTCTTCACCGCTGATCACCTGGATCGGGCAGCCGAGAATTTGCTCTGCGGTTTGCAGAAACTCATCGGCATTGGACGCCAGACGCAGCGTAGCCGTGGCGACCACTCGGATCTGTGCGCGTGGAATGTCCTGCAGGCGTTCGGAGAACAACTTCAGGCATTGCCAGCCGCGCTGCATGGCTTCATGCGACAGGAGATTGTTTTGATCCAGCCCGGCAGCCAGACGCACCTTGCGCTTGATGCGCGCCAAAGTCTGAATACTGCCGGCCACCTCGCGCACCACCAACATGTGGAAGCTGTTGGAGCCAAGGTCGATAGCGGCATAAAGTGCGCTGGAACTGAGCATGGTCTATCAGCCTGAACGTTTACGGTTATTGCGTGGCGCACCGCCACGACGTGGCGCGGAGTTACGGCGTGGGCCGTTGCCGCCGCGTGGGCGTGCCAGGCGTTTCGGCGCAGGCAGGTCACTCAATAACGCATCACTGTTGTACTTGCTCACCGGAATGCTGTGACCGGTATAGGTTTCGATCGCCGGCAGGTTGAGCGCGTACTCTTCGCAAGCCAGGCTGATGGAATGACCGCTTTCGCCGGCACGGCCGGTACGACCGATACGGTGAACGTAGTCTTCGCAGTCGTCAGGCAAGTCGTAGTTGAAGACGTGGGTAACCAACGGAATATGCAGGCCGCGGGCAGCGACGTCGGTGGCGACCAGAATATCGAGGTTGCCCTTGGTGAAGTCATCGAGAATACGCAGGCGTTTTTTCTGCGCTACATCGCCGGTCAACAGGCCTACGCGGTGACCATCGGCAGCCAGATGGCCCCAAACGTCTTCACAGCGGTGCTTGGTGTTGGCGAAGATGATGCAGCGGTCAGGCCACTCTTCTTCGATCAACGTCTGCAGCAGACGCATTTTTTCTTCGTTGGACGGGTAGAACAATTCTTCTTTAATGCGGTGGCCGGTTTTCTGTTCCGGTTCCACTTCAACATATTCAGCGTTGTTCATCTGCTCGAAAGCCAGCTCGCGTACGCGGTAGGAAAGAGTGGCAGAGAACAGCATGTTCAGGCGTTGATCGACCGCAGGCATGCGGCGGAACAACCAGCGAATGTCTTTGATAAAGCCCAGATCGTACATGCGGTCGGCTTCATCCAGCACCACAACCTGGATCGCGCCCAGATCGATATAGTTCTGTTTGGCGTAATCAATTAAACGACCGGTAGTTCCCACCAGGATATCCACGCCGCTTTCCAGCACTTTCAGCTGTTTGTCGTAGCCATCGCCGCCGTATGCCAGACCCATTTTCAGGCCTGTGGACTGGGACAGGGCTTCCGCATCGGAGTGGATCTGCACCGCGAGTTCACGCGTTGGCGCCATGATCAAGGCGCGCGGCTGGTTGATCTTGCGATCCTGTTTCGCCGGGTGAGAAAGCAAATAGTGAAAAGTAGACGTTAAAAATGCCAACGTCTTTCCGGTACCGGTTTGCGCCTGACCTGCAACGTCACGCCCAGAGAGCGTGAGCGGCAATGCTAACGCCTGGATAGGCGTGCAATGTTGAAACCCTTTCTTTTCAAGGGCTTCAAGGACTAACGGGTGCAGGGCGAAGTCGGAAAACTTCTGTTCGGTCAAGTGTGTTTTGCTCATAGTGTGGTAGAATATCAGCTAACTATTGCTTTACGAAAGCGTATCCGGTGAAATAAAGTCACCTTAGGTTGGTTAATGCTACACCAACAAGGTAGACACAATCCTTTGGAGTAGAACATGAGCGATAAAATTATTCACCTGACTGACGGCAGCTTCGACACCGACGTGCTGAAAGCTGAAGGGCCAATCCTGGTCGATTTCTGGGCTGAATGGTGTGGGCCGTGCAAGATGATTGCTCCGATTCTGGATGAGATTGCCGAAGAGTTCGAAGGCAAGCTGACCATCACCAAGCTGAATATCGACCAGAACCCGGCAACCGCACCCAAGTACGGTATCCGTGGTATCCCTACGCTGTTGCTGTTCAAGAACGGTGAAGTGGCCGCGACCAAGGTTGGTGCGCTGTCCAAAGGTCAGCTCAAAGATTTCCTTAACGCGAATCTGTAATCGGGCGGGAAGCCCTATGCCCAATGGATGTGATGCGGCGGCTAAAAACGCTGCCGCGTGAGAGACAACGGGGATATACAGGCGTCTGGCGGGGATGTTCAATTCACCGCTAGACGCCTGCCCAGAAGCGTGTTAAGTTTAACCATACTGCATATAGAACTTGCCCGAAGTTTTAAATCTAAAGAGTCTAAATCTAAAGCTTTACTCTGTGTTGAACCGCTGGCGTTGAAAGAAAAAATGAACTCAGCCCGCGTTTTAGCAATCAAAAGGTTTTGCAAAATCAATTTTAAGGTACCTTCGATCTTAAACCGTCATTGCGCGCGTCCTCTGTAAGCCATTTCTTACCGTGACGGCTCAGCGCCCGGTGATCGAACGTCCAGTAAACAGGCACGAATATCCAATGGATTTCAAGGCGTGGCCAGTCGGCAACCGAAAGCGTCTCCGCAGCTTAGTTCGCTAAGTTTTGGGATGAACAAGGGAAGCCAATGCAACCACCAGAAAGCCGGAAGAGATATCCCGCTGCCATACCATTCACGATGTAAGTTCGAGACATACCCCGAGTTTAAGAACCCACCACTATGAATCTTACCGAATTAAAGAATACGCCGGTTTCTGAGCTGATTACTCTCGGCGAAAATATGGGGCTGGAAAACCTTGCCCGCATGCGCAAGCAGGACATTATCTTCTCTATCCTTAAGCAACATGCGAAAAGTGGAGAAGATATCTTCGGCGATGGCGTGTTGGAGATATTGCAGGATGGATTTGGTTTCCTCCGTTCTGGAGACAGTTCCTACCTTGCAGGCCCCGACGACATCTACGTATCCCCTAGCCAAATCCGCCGTTTTAACCTCCGTACAGGTGACTCCGTTTCCGGTAAGATTCGTCCGCCAAAAGAAGGCGAGCGCTACTTTGCCCTGTTGAAAGTTAACGAAGTTAACTACGACAAACCGGAAAACGCCCGTAGCAAGATCCTGTTCGAAAACCTGACCCCACTGCATGCCAACTCCCGTCTGCGGATGGAACGCGGCAACGGCTCAACCGAAGACCTGACAGCACGCGTGCTGGACCTGGCTTCGCCGATTGGTCGTGGTCAGCGTGGTCTGATTGTTGCTCCGCCAAAAGCCGGTAAAACCATGCTGCTGCAGAACATTGCGCAGAGCATCGCTTACAACCATCCAGACTGCGTGCTGATGGTCCTGCTGATCGACGAACGTCCGGAAGAAGTGACCGAGATGCAGCGTCTGGTGAAGGGTGAAGTTATCGCTTCTACCTTTGACGAGCCGGCATCTCGCCACGTTCAGGTTGCAGAAATGGTGATTGAGAAGGCCAAGCGTCTGGTTGAGCACAAGAAAGACGTGATCATCCTGCTTGACTCCATCACTCGTCTGGCGCGTGCCTACAACACCGTGGTACCGGCTTCCGGTAAAGTGTTGACCGGTGGTGTGGATGCCAACGCCCTGCATCGTCCCAAGCGTTTCTTCGGTGCGGCACGTAACGTTGAGGAAGGCGGCAGCCTGACCATCATCGCTACCGCGCTGGTCGATACCGGGTCGAAAATGGACGAAGTTATCTACGAAGAGTTTAAAGGTACCGGCAACATGGAATTGCATCTGGCGCGTAAAATCGCCGAGAAGCGCGTATTCCCTGCTATCGATTACAACCGCTCTGGTACCCGTAAAGAAGAATTACTCACCACCTCTGAAGAACTGCAGAAAATGTGGATCCTGCGTAAAATCATTCACCCAATGGGTGAGATTGATGCGATGGAATTCCTCATTAACAAGTTGGCCATGACCAAGACCAACGATGAATTCTTCGATATGATGAAGCGCTCATAATGACGATGCGCTCATAATTGAGTAAATATTCCAAGAACGCCACGCCTAGTCGTGGCGTTTTTTGCTTTTGGAAGATACGATAAGTAACAGAAATGGAAACGTAAGTTATTTTCGTGACTTACTGAGAATTCATCTTATTTGCGGTCGGCGTTTCGTCGTTCGCGCATTGTTACTGCCGAAACAGCGGGCAAACACGGTGGAATAAGAATGAATGGCTGTCGTCATAGGAAATGACTGAAAGGTAGCGGGATACCATGGCGCAACCTGTCGCCCGTGTTAAGCTGCCTTATCTTCTACAGAGATCTTGTTAACTGTGAACTTACTCACTATGAGTACTGAAATTCTATTTGTTTTCCTGTTTTCTTTGGCTTTTCTCTTTGTTGCCCGTAAAGCAGCAAAACGTATTGGTCTGGTTGATAAACCTAATTACCGTAAACGCCATCAGGGGCTGATCCCTCTGGTCGGGGGTATTTCAGTTTATGCCGGGCTGTGCTTCGCCTTTCTTATCTCTGACCAAACGATTGCGCATGGCAAACTCTACCTCGCTTGCGCGGGGATATTAGTGTTCGTTGGTGCTCTTGACGATCGTTTCGATATCAGCGTGAAAATTCGTGCGCTGGTTCAGGCACTGGTCGGCATCGCGATGATGGTTTTCGCCGGACTTTACCTGCGCAGTTTGGGTCATGTGCTGGGCGATTGGGAAATGCTGCTGGGGCCGTTTGGCTACCTGGTTACGCTGTTTGCCGTTTGGGCAGCCATCAACGCTTTTAACATGGTTGACGGTATTGATGGCCTGCTGGGTGGGCTGTCGTGCGTGTCTTTCGGTGCGCTGGGCGTGTTGTTGTACCTGAGCGGTCATTCTGACCTGGCCTTCTGGTGCTTCGCAATGATTGCCGCCATCGTTCCTTATATTCTGCTTAACCTCGGCATTCTTGGCCGCCGGTATAAAGTGTTTATGGGGGATGCCGGTAGCACGCTGATCGGTTTCACCGCCATTTGGCTATTGGTGCAAAGTTCGCAGGGCAAAGCTCACTCCATCAATCCAGTTACCGCGTTGTGGATTATTGCCATCCCGCTGATGGACATGATTGCGATCATGTACCGCCGTTTACGTAAAGGGATGAGCCCTTTCTCTCCAGACCGCCAACACATTCACCATTTGATTATGCGCGCAGGCTTTACGCCACGGCAGGCTTTCGTGTTGATTACCCTGGCGGCAGCCTTGCTGGCGGCTATCGGCGTGCTTGGCGAGCGCCTTACTTTTATCCCTGAATGGGTGATGTTGGCATTATTCTTGCTTGCCTTCTTCTTGTACGGCTACTGCATTAAACGCGCCTGGCGTGTTGCACGTTACATTAAGCGTATCAAGCGTCGTCTGCGGCGTTCGAACGGCAATAAGCAAGTATCTTAACCAGAGGCTTTTGGGCAGTGATGAATCCAGAAACAAGGTCTGACAAGAATATCCCGGCGGTGGATAACGAACTCGATATCCGCGGCCTGTGCTGCACCCTGTGGCGTGGTAAGCCATGGATTATCGGTATTGCGGTGTTATTCGCCGTGGTAGCGCTGATGGTTTCCTACCTGGTGAAACAGGAGTGGAGTGCGACGGCGATTACCGATCGGCCAACAGTGAATGCGTTGGGGGGATATTATTCCCAGCAACAATTCCTGCGTAATCTGGACGTGCGGACCATGCCGGCCGCCAGCACCGATCAACCCGGCATTGCTGACGAAGCCTATAATGAATTCATTATGCAGTTGGCGGCCTACGATACGCGTCGCGATTTCTGGCTGCAGAGCGATTATTACAAGCAGCGCCAGGAAGGCGATGCCGCTGCCGATGCGGCATTGCTCGACGAACTGATTAACAATATTCAGTTCACACCGCGTGATGATAAAAAAGTGCCGAACGACGGCGTGAAGCTGACGGCGGAAACGGCGGCGGATGCCAACCGTATGTTGCGTCATTATGTGGCGTTCGCCAGTCACCGCGCTGCGCAGCATTTGAACGAAGAGATCCAGGGTGCCTGGGCGGCTCGTACCACCTCGATGAAGGCGCAGGTCAAGCGTCAGGAAGCGGTGGCGGCGGCAGTGTATAAGCGTGAATTGAATACCATTCAGCAGGCACTGAAGATTGCCGAGACGCAGGGTATCAGCCGAACTCAGACCGATACGCCGACAGAGCAACTGCCAGACTCCGACCTGTTCCTGCTGGGTAAACCTATGCTGCAGGCGCGTTTGGAAGGGCTACAGGCTTCAGGGCCAACCTTCGATCTCGATTACGATCAAAATCGTGCGATGCTGTCGACATTAAACGTCGGCCCGACGTTGGACGAGAAGTTTCAGACTTACCGCTATTTGCGGACCCCGGAAGAACCGGTAAAACGTGATAGCCCACGGCGGATATTCTGGTTGATCATGTGGGGCGCGATGGGTGCTTTGGTTGGCGCAGGTGTTGCCCTGGTGCGTCGGCCGCGTAATTAAAAATAATATAATAATTCGCTGAAGGGCGCATAAGCGCCCAATTCGCAGGTACGCCTGCGGTTAACCGACAATAAGAGATTCGCTGTGAAAGTGTTGACTGTTTTCGGCACCAGACCTGAAGCCATCAAAATGGCCCCGCTGGTACATGCCCTGGCTCAGGATGAAGCCTTTGAATCAAGAGTCTGCGTTACGGCACAGCATCGTGAGATGTTGGATCAGGTATTGCGGTTATTTGAGATAGTGCCTGATTACGACCTGAACATCATGAAGCCCGGCCAGGGATTGAGTGAGATCACCTGCCGTATTCTGGAAGGCCTGAAAGGCGTTCTTGAAGAATTCAAACCGGACGTGGTGCTGGTTCATGGTGATACCACCACCACGCTGGCGACCAGTTTGGCGGCGTTTTACCAGCGTATCCCGGTTGGGCACGTAGAGGCGGGTCTGCGCACCGGCGACCTTTACTCCCCATGGCCGGAAGAGGCTAACCGCAAGCTGACCGGCCATCTGGCGATGTATCATTTTGCCCCGACGGAAAACTCGCGTCAGAACCTGTTGCGCGAACTGTTACCGGACGATCATATCTTCGTCACCGGCAACACGGTGATTGACGCGCTGTTCTGGGTACGAGATCGGGTGATGGGTGATGCTGCATTGCATGACAGCCTGGCACAACGCTACCCGTTCCTGGATGCCGACAAAAAATTGATCCTGGTGACCGGCCACCGTCGTGAAAGTTTTGGCGGTGGGTTTGAGCGGATTTGCAGCGCGCTGGCAGAAATTGCCCGCACTCATCCCGATGTGCAGGTGGTGTACCCGGTACATCTCAATCCCAACGTTAGCGAGCCGGTCAACCGCATTCTGAAAGGGATCGATAACATCATCCTGATCGACCCGCAGGATTACTTGCCCTTTGTGTACCTGATGGCCAACGCTTATATGATCCTGACCGACTCGGGCGGTATTCAGGAAGAGGCGCCGTCATTGGGCAAACCGGTGCTGGTGATGCGCGATACCACCGAACGGCCGGAAGCGGTCGATTCGGGTACGGTGCGTCTGGTGGGAACCGACGTAGCCAAAATTGTTGATGCGGTTACCCAGTTGCTGACGGACGAAGACGAATATCACGCCATGAGCCGGGCGCATAACCCTTACGGTGACGGGCATGCCTGCCAGCGTATTCTCGAAGCTTTGAAGAATCATCAGGTGACACTATGAGTTTTAACACTATTTCGGTTATCGGCCTGGGTTACATCGGTCTGCCAACGGCGGCGGCGTTTGCCTCCCGCAAGAAAAAAGTGGTGGGCGTAGATGTTAACCAACATGCGGTGGATACCATTAATCGCGGCGCGATCCACATCGTTGAACCCGATCTGGATAAAGTGGTGAAAGATGCGGTCGACGGCGGCTACCTGCAGGCGGTGACCCAACCCCTGGCTGCGGACGCTTTCCTGATCGCGGTGCCAACGCCGTTTAAAGGTGACCATGAGCCGGATCTGGCCTATGTAGAAGCTGCGGCCAAATCTCTGGCACCGGTGCTCAAAAAGGGCGATCTGGTTATCCTGGAATCCACCTCTCCGGTCGGCGCCACCGAGCAGATGGCGCAGTGGCTGGCCGAGGCGCGCAGCGATCTCAGCTTCCCGCAGCAGGCGGGTGAAGCCGCTGATGTGAATATCGCTTATTGCCCAGAGCGCGTTCTGCCAGGGCAGGTGATGGTTGAGCTGATTCAGAACGACCGCGTTATTGGCGGCATGACGCCAAAATGTTCGGAGCGCGCCAGCGCGTTGTACAAGATTTTCCTCGAAGGCGAGTGCGTCATTACCAATTCACGTACTGCAGAGATGTGCAAACTCACCGAAAATAGCTTCCGCGACGTGAATATCGCCTTTGCCAACGAACTGTCGTTGATTTGCGCCGATCAGGGCATCAATGTCTGGGAGCTTATTCGCTTGGCCAACCGCCATCCGCGGGTGAATATCCTGCAGCCAGGCCCTGGCGTTGGTGGCCACTGCATCGCGGTCGACCCTTGGTTTATCGTGTCGCAAAACCCGCAGCAGGCACGTTTGATTCATACTGCGCGTCTGGTGAATGACGGAAAACCTTTGTGGGTAGTGGATCGCGTGAAAGCGGCCGTTGCCGACTGTCTGGCGGCGACCGACAAGCGCGCTTCAGAAGTGAAAATTGCCTGTTTTGGCCTGGCCTTCAAGCCAAATATCGACGATCTGCGCGAAAGTCCGGCGGTGGAAGTGGCCCATCTGATTGCCGATTGGCACGTGGGAGAAACGCTGGTCGTTGAGCCGAACGTGGAACAGTTGCCGAAATCGTTGGTAGGCCACGTGACGCTGAAAGAGTTGCCAGAAGCGCTGCAGCAGGCGGATGTGATCGTGATGCTGGTCGATCATAAACAGTTCAAGGCGATCAAGCCGGAAGAGATTACGCAGTCCTGGATCGTGGATACCAAAGGGGTTTGGCGTTGAAACGTATTTTAGTCACTGGAGGCGCCGGCTTTATTGGTTCCGCGGTCGTGAGGCATATTATCGAAGCCACGCAGGACAGTGTCCTGGTGCTGGATAAGCTCACCTACGCGGGCAATCTGGAGTCGCTTTCGGTGGTTGCCGATAACCCTCGTTATTCGTTTGAACAGGTGGATATCTGCGATCGCGCGGCGTTGGATCGGGTGTTTGCCGAGTACCAGCCGGACGTGATCATGCATCTGGCGGCAGAAAGCCACGTTGACCGTTCTATCGACGGCCCGGCGGCATTTATTGAAACCAACGTGGTGGGCACCTACACCATGCTGGAGGCGGCCCGCCACTATTGGCAGCCGCTGGACGCGGCAAAGAAGCAAAGCTTCCGTTTCCACCACATTTCCACCGACGAAGTGTATGGCGATCTGCACGGTACGGACGATCTGTTTACCGAAACCACGCCTTACTCGCCAAGCAGCCCGTATTCGGCCTCGAAGGCCTCCAGCGATCATCTGGTTCGCGCCTGGCTGCGTACTTACGGTCTGCCGACCCTGGTCACCAACTGTTCCAATAACTACGGTCCCTATCACTTCCCGGAGAAACTGATCCCGTTGGTGATCCTCAATGCCGTTGCCGGTAAACCCTTGCCGGTGTATGGCGATGGGGCGCAGGTGCGTGATTGGCTGTATGTCGAAGACCACGCTCGCGCGCTGTACCAGGTGGTTACCGAAGGCGTGGTAGGGGAAACCTACAATATCGGCGGCCACAATGAGCGCAAGAATATTGAAGTGGTGCAGACCATCTGCGACCTGCTTGAAGAGTTGGCGCCGAACAAGCCACAGGGCGTGGAGAAATACCGCGACCTGATTACCTACGTCAAGGATCGCCCGGGCCATGATATGCGCTACGCGATAGATGCCGGAAAAATTGACCGGGAGCTGGGCTGGCGCCCGCAGGAAACCTTTGAAAGCGGCATCCGCAAAACGGTTTCCTGGTATCTGAACAATGAAATCTGGTGGCGTCGCGTTCAGGACGGTTCCTATGCGGGTGAACGTTTAGGTTTATCCGACTAAATTTAGCGAGGCCACCGCTTAAGCGGTGGCCCTGTGGATTCTGGAGTGAGTATGAAAGGTATTATTCTGGCGGGCGGTTCCGGCACACGCTTGCATCCGATTACCCGCGGCGTATCCAAACAGCTATTACCTATTTACGACAAGCCGATGATTTATTATCCACTGTCAGTTTTGATGCTGGCGGGGATCCGCGACATTTTAATCATCTCTACCCCAGAAGATTTACCCTCGTTCAAACGCTTATTGGGCAGCGGCGAAGAGTTCGGCATTAACCTCAGTTATGCCGAACAACCCAGTCCTGACGGCCTGGCGCAGGCATTTTTGATTGGCGAAGAATTCCTCGCCGGCGAGCCGAGCTGCCTGGTGCTGGGTGACAACATTTACTTTGGCCAGGGCTTTAGTCCGAAACTGAAGACGGTTGCCGCCCGTACGCAGGGCGCTACCGTGTTCGGTTATCAGGTAATGGATCCCGAGCGCTTTGGCGTGGTGGAGTTTGATGATAATTTCCGTGCGCTGTCGATCGAAGAAAAGCCGAAAGCGCCTAAATCCAATTGGGCGGTGACCGGGCTGTATTTCTACGACAGCCAGGTTGTGGAGTTCGCCAAACAGGTGAAACCTTCGGATCGCGGCGAGCTGGAGATCACCAGCATTAACCAGATGTACCTGGAGCGTGGCGAACTGACGGTTGAACTGCTGGGGCGCGGCTTCGCCTGGCTGGATACCGGTACTCATGACAGCCTGCTGGAAGCCAGCAGCTTTGTGCAGACGGTGGAAAAACGTCAGGGCTTTAAAATTGCCTGTCTGGAAGAAATTGCCTGGCGTAACGGCTGGCTGGACGATGAGGGCGTGAAACGCGCCGCACAATCGTTGCTCAAAACCGGTTATGGAAAATATCTGCTGGATCTGCTGCATGCACGCCCACGCCAGTATTGAGCCATTAGCCTGGGAAACTGAGTTTTTCGCCCTTAACAGCGCCAAACTCAACTTCTCAACGGCGGCTCCGATGCTCACCGAGGCCGAACTGGATGGCTACGCATTAGTGCAGGCCAAAATTCCGGCGCATCAGACTGCTTTGGTGGACGGCTTGACCCGTTTGGGCTTCCAACTGGTTGAGGGTGAAGTCGATCTGGTGCTGAATATCGGCACGGAATGTGCATCACTTCATACCGAGGCTACGCAGGCCATTCGTCCGGCGGTGCCGGCCGATATCCCGATGTTGCGCGCGGCGGCAGCCGGCGTATTCACCGCCAGCCGTTTCCGCGCCCCCTGGTATCACTGCCAGGACAGCGGCCGCTTTTATGCCGAATGGATAGAAAAGGCGGTATTGGGCACCTTTGACCATCAATGCCTGCTGGTACTCGACGATACTGGGCAGCCGGAAGGCTTTGTCAGCCTGCGTGAACTCGATGGCCAGGAGGCCCGCATTGGTCTGCTGGCGGCGTTCCCCGGCGCGGCAGGCAAAGGAATTGGCTCTCGATTAATGGCGGCGGTTATTGCCGAGTGCCGTCAACGGTCACTGCTGCGTCTGCGGGTTGCGACCCAGTTCGGTAACATCGCCGCGTTACGGCTCTATCAACGACAGGGTGCTGCTATTGAAAGCACCTCGTATTGGTTATACAGAGGAAGACATGATCCCATTTAACGCACCACCGGTTGTTGGCACTGAACTTGACTATATGCAGGCTGCGATGGGCAGTGGCAAGCTGTGTGGTGACGGTGGATTTACCCGTCGTTGCCAGCAGTGGATGGAACAGCGTTTTGGCAGCCCGAAGGTGCTGTTGACGCCGTCCTGTACCGCCTCGCTGGAGATGGCGGCGATCCTGCTGGATATCCAGCCGGGCGATGAAGTGATCATGCCGAGCTTCACCTTTGTTTCAACCGCCAACGCCTTCGTGCTGCGTGGTGCCACCGTGGTGTTTGTCGACCTGCGCCCTGACACCATGAACATCGATGAGAGCAAGATCGAAGCGGCCATCACCGATAAGACCCGTGCCATTGTACCGGTGCATTACGCCGGTGTAGCCTGCGAGATGGACACCATCATGGCGCTGGCGAAGAAGTACGAGCTGTTTGTGGTGGAAGATGCGGCGCAGGGCGTGATGTCCACCTACAAGGGGAAAGCGCTGGGTACCATCGGCCATATTGGCTGCTTTAGCTTTCACGAAACCAAAAACTACACCGCAGGCGGTGAGGGTGGCGCTACGCTGATTAACGATCCGGCGCTGATTGATCGGGCGGAAGTCATTCGTGAGAAAGGCACCAACCGCAGCCAGTTCTTCCGTGGGCAGGTGGATAAGTACACCTGGCGTGATATCGGCTCCAGCTATCTGATGTCCGACCTGCAGGCCGCGTATCTGTGGGGCCAACTGGAAGCGGCTGACCGCATCAACCAACGCCGTCTGGCGCTGTGGCAGAAGTATTACGACAGTTTCCTGCCGTTAGCCGAGGCGGGCCGTATCGTGCTACCGAGCATCCCGGCAGACTGCGTGCAAAATGCGCATATGTTCTATATCAAACTGCGCGATGTTGAAGACCGTACGGCGTTTATCGATTATATGAAAGAAGCCGAGATCATGACGGTATTCCATTACATCCCACTGCATGATTGCCCGGCGGGCGATCGCTTTGGCCGCTTTGCCGGGGAAGATCGCTTCACCAGCCAGGAGAGCGCGCGGTTGGTACGTTTGCCGCTGTTCTACAATATGACTGATGTCACTCAGCGCACGGTGATCAATACCATTCTCAACTTCTTCGCCTGATATGTCGCTGGCAAAAGCATCGATTTGGACCGCCGGCTCTACGCTTATCAAGATTGGCGTGGGGCTGTTGGTGGTGAAACTGCTGGCGGTGGCCTTTGGCCCCAGCGGGGTGGGGCAAGCGGGTAACTTCCGCCAGTTGATTACCGTGCTGGGCGTGTTGTCCGGTGCCGGGATTTTTAACGGCATCACAAAATACGTTGCCGAATATCATCAGGATCCGCAGCGGTTGCGGCTGGCTGTTGGCACAGCGTCGACCATCGTGCTGGGTTTTTCCACGCTGTTGGCGCTGGTGTTTCTGTTCGCGGCGGAGCCTATCAGTATCGGGCTATTCGGCCATGCTGATTATGTCGGCGTAGTGCGGGCGGTGGCGTTTATTCAGATGGGTATTGCTTACGCCAACCTGTTTATGGCGGTGCTGAAGGGCTACCGCGATGCGATGGGCAATGCGCTGGCGGTGATTGGCGGCAGCCTGATTGGCGTGGTGGCCTACTACCTGTGCTTTAAGCTGGGCGGGTATGAAGGTGCGCTGGCGGGGTTGGCATTGGTACCGGCATTGGTAGTGTTGCCCGCCGGTTTTATGCTGTGGCGACGCAAAACCCTGCCGCTGAGCTATTTGGCGCTGGCATGGGACAAGGCGCTGGCCAGCCATCTCGGCAAGTTCACCATTATGGCGCTGATCACCTCAGTGACGCTGCCGGTGGCCTATGTGATGATGCGTAACCTGCTGGCAAGCCATTACAGTTGGGAAGAGGTGGGGATTTGGCAGGGCGTCAGCAGCATTTCCGACGCGTATCTGCAGTTTATTACCGCCTCGTTTACCGTCTATCTGCTGCCAACGCTGTCGCGGTTAAAGGAAAAAAGCGCTATCTCGCAGGAGATTGTGCGCTCACTAAAATTTGTGCTGCCTGCGGTGGCGGCAGCAAGCTTCACGGTCTGGTTGCTACGCGATTTCGCTATCTGGTTGCTGTTTACGGACAAGTTCGTCGCGATGCGCGATTTGTTCGCCTGGCAACTGGTGGGGGATGTGCTGAAGGTGGGTGCTTATGTATTTGGCTACCTGGTTATTGCCAAGGCGTCGCTGCGTTTTTATATCCTGACCGAAGTCAGCCAGTTCCTGCTGTTGACGCTGTTCTCGCATTGGTTGATCCCTTTGCACGGCGCGCTGGGTGCGGCACAGGCCTACATGGCAACCTACATCGTGTATTTCACGCTCTGTAGCTGCGTATTTATTCTTTATCGTAGACGAGTATGACTACACTGATTCACGTATTGGGATCTGACATCCCGCATCACAATCAGACGGTGCTGCGTTTCTTCAACGACGTGTTGGCGAAACGCTTGCCGTCCGATCAGACACGCCATTTCATGGTGGCTGCCAAAGATACCGCTGCGTTAGGGCCGTTCCCCGAGCTGAACCTTGAATGTCATCCGGACAAGAAAAGCCTGGCGATGGCGGTTATAGCCCGTGCTCAGGCCGATCGCGACCAGCGTTTCTTCTTCCATGGGCAGTTTAACCCGACGTTGTGGCTGGCATTGCTGAGCGGCAAAATCAAAGCCCATCAGGTCAGCTGGCATATCTGGGGCGCTGACCTGTATGAAAACGCCACCAGTTGGAAATTCCGCCTGTTCTATTTGCTGCGCCGCATTGCACAAGGCCGCGTCGGACGCGTGTTCGCTACCCGTGGCGATGTGATCCACTATCAACAGCGGCATGCGCGTGTGCCTGCCTCCCTGCTGTATTTCCCGACGCGGATGGATCCGGCATTGACCGGTATCAGCGTCGAGAAAAATCTGGCCGGGCCGATGACTATTCTGGTGGGTAACTCCGGCGATCGCACCAACCGGCACGTTGAGGCACTGAAAGCGATTCATCAACAGTTTGGCGCGGATGTGCGCGTGATCCTGCCGATGGGTTATCCGGCCAACAACGAGGCTTATATTGAACAGGTCCGCGCTGCCGGGCTGGCGCTGTTCAGTGCCAGCAATCTGCAGGTGCTGACGCAGCAGGTGGCGTTCGACGACTACCTGAACATTCTGCGCGAGTGCGATCTTGGCTACTTTATCTTTAACCGCCAGCAGGGTATCGGCACGCTTTGCCTGTTGATCCAGTTTGGCGTGCCGTTCGTGCTGAGCCGGCAGAACCCGTTCTGGCAGGATCTGGCGGAGCAGCACCTGCCGGTGCTGTTCTACGGTGATTCTCTGGATGAGGCGGTAGTGCGTGAAGCGCAACGCCAACTGGCGTCAGTGGACAAGCAGGCGATCGCGTTCTTTAATCCCAACTACGTTGATGGCTGGCAACAGGCATTGGCCCTGGCGGCAGGGGATAACTCATGACGCTGGCGCAATTTGGCGGGTTATTTGTCGTCTACCTGATTGGCACGTTGTTTGTTCTGACGTTGACTTATCAGGAGTTTCGGCGCGTCCGTTTTAACTTCAACGTGTTCTTTTCGCTGCTGTATTTGCTGACGTTTTACTTCGGCTTCCCGCTGACCTGCCTGCTGGTGTTTCAGTTTGACGTTGAGGTGGTGCCGGTCGAGTTCTTGCTGTATGCCATCCTCTCGGCCACCGCGTTTTATGCGATTTACTACGTCAGCTATAAAACCCGGCTGCGCAAGCGTAGTGTGCAACCGCGTAAAGCGGTATTCAGCATGAACCGGGTTGAAACCCATCTGACCTGGATTTTACTGGCATTGGTGGCGATCGTTACCGTCGGCATTTTCTTTTTGCAAAACGGTTTTCTGCTGTTCAAGCTCAACTCATACAGCCAGATTTTCTCCAGTGACGTGTCGGGCGTGGCGCTCAAGCGGTTCTTCTATTTCTTCATTCCGGCGATGCTGGTGGTGTATTTCCTGAAGCAGGATCTGCGAGCCTGGTTCTTTTTCCTGGCGGCGACGGTAGCTTTTGGCATCCTCACCTATGTGATTGTTGGCGGCACCCGCGCCAATATCATTATCGCTTTCTCGCTATTCCTGTTTATCGGTATCGTACGCGGCTGGATCTCGCTGTGGATGCTGGTTGCTGCGGGGGTGTTCGGCATTGTCGGCATGTTCTGGCTGGCGTTAAAGCGCTACAGCCTGGACGTCAGTGGCCCCGAGGCGTTTTATACCTTCCTCTATCTGACGCGTGACACCTTCTCGCCGTGGGAAAATTTGGCGTTGCTGCTGCAAAACTACGACAAGATTGATTTCCAGGGGCTGGCGCCGATAGTGCGTGATTTCTACGTGTTTATTCCGAGCTGGCTGTGGCCGGGCCGACCGGACACGGTGCTCAATACCGCTAACTATTTCACCTGGGAAGTGCTGGATAACCATTCTGGCCTGGCTATCTCACCGACGCTGATCGGTTCGCTGGTGGTGATGGGGGGCGCGCTGTTTATTCCTGTTGGCGCGGTGCTGGTGGGTATGATCATCAAGTGGTTTGACTGGCTGTATGAGATGGGCAAAAGCGAATCGAACCGTTATAAAGCCGCCATATTGCAGGGCTTCTGCTTTGGCGCGGTATTCAACATCATCGTATTGGCGCGAGAAGGGGTGGATTCGTTTGTCTCGCGGGTGGTGTTCTTCTGCCTCATTTTCGGCGTCTGTTTGCTGATGGCAAAATTGCTGTACTGGCTGTTTGATACTGCCGGATTGATTAAGGCGCGAGTGCAGCGTTCGCGAACGCTGACACCGCCTGCTTCTTCTGTGCGGGCCGACGGCCTTTTGTAAGGGTAATAATAAGATGGAAGCAAAAATCTCGGTTCCCAAATATGAGCTGCGCGGTTTCAGCCTGTGGGGATTTCGCGATATGGCGCAATGCATGGATTTTCTGTTTGACGGTGGCCGGGTCAAGCGCGGCACGCTGGTTGCCATGAACGCCGAAAAAATCCTGACGGCAGAGCAGGACACTGAGCTGCATGCCTTGCTGGACGAGGCTGAGTATAAGTATGCCGACGGCATCAGCATGGTGCGCTCAATCCGCCGTAAATATCCGGGTGCCGACGTGTCTCGGGTAGCGGGAGCCGATCTGTGGGAGGCGCTGATGCAGCGCGCCGGTCGTGAAGGCACGCCGGTGTTCCTGATTGGCGGCAAGCCGTCGGTGTTGGCAGAAACCGAACAGAAGCTGCGCAGCCAGTGGAATGTGAATCTGGTCGGTAGCCAGGACGGTTATTTCAAGCCGGAGCAACGTGAACCCCTGTTTGAACGTATCCGTGCCAGCGGGGCCGCCATAGTAACGGTCGCGATGGGATCGCCAAAACAGGAGATCCTGATGCGTGACTGTCGCAAGGTGCATCCGCAAGCGTTGTATATGGGCGTAGGCGGGACCTACGACGTATTCACCGGCCATGTTAAGCGTGCGCCAAAGGTCTGGCAGAACCTCGGCCTGGAATGGCTCTACCGGCTGCTCAGCCAGCCGAGCCGTCTTGGGCGCCAACTGCGGTTGCTGAAGTTCGTGAGTTATTATTATCGCGGCAAGATGTAATCAAGGCGTTGGGGCGGATTTTTCTGCCCCGACGCAATGAGTTGTTTAATTAATCTGCTTTGTGGCCAATTATCCAGCACTCTATAACCTCAGCCGCTAAACCCCTCCATGTTTATTCCATAAAGTTTTAAATTGCGGTTTGCTTATAGCGGCAAAATGCGAAACGATACCGCCCAGAAATTATCCCCAGCTGTTGGCGCCAGATGTGGCCGCATTGAACGACGTTTTTCTCCGCCGTAAGACCGTCCTATCACAAGCTGATGTCCGCCAGAGCGGCGGGAGATGATTTGCGCTATTTTTCATTAAAACAATAACGACCGGTAACGGCCGGCATGCAGACACAATCAAAAGAATATTATCGAGGATTTATGCCACACACTGAAAAACCGCAAGGACTACACCGGGGGCTGGAAGCCCGGCATATCGAGCTGATTGCTCTGGGCGGCACCATTGGCGTTGGCCTGTTTATGGGCTCGGCCAGCACGCTGAAATGGGCGGGGCCGTCGGTATTATTGGCTTATATCATCGCCGGGCTGTTCGTGTTCTTTATTATGCGTTCGATGGGCGAGATGCTGTTCCTTGAACCGGTCGCAGGCTCCTTTGCCGTTTATGCACATAAATATATGAGTCCTTACTTTGGCTATCTGACGGCCTGGGGCTATTGGTTTATGTGGATTGCCGTCGGCATCTCGGAAATTACCGCCATTGGGGTCTACGTGCAGTTCTGGTTCCCGGAGATCCCGCAGTGGCTGCCGGCGCTGATCGCGGTGGCGATGGTAGCGCTGGCTAACGTGGCGGCGGTACGCCTGTACGGCGAGCTGGAGTTTTGGTTTGCCATGATTAAGGTGACCACCATCATTGTGATGATTCTGGTGGGGCTGGGAGTGATCCTGTTTGGCTTTGGCAATGGGGGGCAGCCTATCGGCTTTGCCAACCTGACCGAGCACGGCGGTTTCTTTGCCGGCGGCTGGAAGGGCTTCCTGTTTGCGCTGTGTATTGTCGTGGCGTCCTATCAGGGGGTTGAGCTGGTCGGCATTACTGCCGGTGAGGCCAAGAACCCGCAGGTGACGCTGAAACGCGCGATTAACAACATCCTGTGGCGCATCCTGATCTTCTACGTCGGTGCCATTTTTGTCATTGTCACCATCTTCCCATGGAACGGTATCGGCACCACCGGCAGCCCATTTGTACTGACCTTTGCCAAAATCGGCATCGTTGCCGCTGCCGGTATCATTAACTTCGTGGTGCTGACCGCTGCACTCTCTGGCTGCAATAGCGGTATGTATAGCGGGGGGCGCATGCTGTATGCGCTGGCCAAAAACCGTCAACTCCCTGCGTCACTGACCAGGCTGTCTGCCAGCGGCGTGCCGGTGAACTGTATTGCCGTGACCATCGCCTGTCTGTTGGTCGGCTCTGGCCTGAATTATCTGATCCCCAATCCGCAGGCGGTGTTTGTCTATGTCTACAGCGCCAGCGTGCTGCCGGGTATGGTGCCGTGGTTTGTGGTGCTGATTAGCCAACTGTATTTCCGCCGAGCCCATAAGGAAGCGATCAAAACCCACAGCTTTAAGTCGATCATGTTCCCCTATGTGAACTATCTGACCATCGCTTTTCTGGTCTGCGTGCTGATCGGCATGGGAATTAACCCGGATACTCGTATTTCTTTGCTGGTCGGGGCAATATTCTTGGCGGCAGTCAGCCTGTGCTACTTTGTTTTCGGGATGCACAAGAAACATCATCCGGCTGAAAAACGGACAGAAACCCAGCAATAACCGGTGAAAAAGGGCTACGGATAGCCCTTTCCTGCGCGGGACTGAGCAAAGCGTAATCAAACGCGACATTTCTGCGAAAAAGCACTAGACAGGATTGGGTTAAAACCGTAGTATCCCCTCCCGCAACGGCGCTATGCGCCCGTAGCTCAGCTGGATAGAGCGCTGCCCTCCGGAGGCAGAGGTCTCAGGTTCGAATCCTGTCGGGCGCACCATTAAGTTTGTGTGCAAGAGCTGCGGTGGTAGTATTACCGCGTGAAGTAGTTAAGAAGTAATGGTGGCTATAGCTCAGTTGGTAGAGCCCTGGATTGTGATTCCAGTTGTCGTGGGTTCGAGTCCCATTAGCCACCCCACTTCCTAAGAGAAGTGAAGAATTGTAAGCTGTTTTGTGACTGTGCGAAGGTGGCGGAATTGGTAGACGCGCTAGCTTCAGGTGTTAGTGTTCTTACGGACGTGAGGGTTCAAGTCCCTCTCTTCGCACCACACACAAAATGTCTAATAAATTTAATATTTACATAGACATAAGCGATAAAATTCGGTAGTATCTGCAACAAGAAATCGGCGAGTAGCGCAGCTTGGTAGCGCAACTGGTTTGGGACCAGTGGGTCGGAGGTTCGAATCCTCTCTCGCCGACCACATTCAAGAAAACCCGCTTTTAGCGGGTTTTTTTACGTCTGTAGTTTATAGGATGAGCACCTCCGAAGGAGGTTTGAGCCGAGCGCAGCGAGACAACGTTGCTTTAGCAACGGCCCGCAGGGCGGCATCGCAGATGCAGTAATCCTCTCTCGCCGACCACATTCAGAAAAGCCCGTTCAGCAATGAACGGGCTTTTCGCTTTCTGCCATTCGGTAAACCTCACTTTTAACTTCCTGTTGTCCTGCTCCGGGTTTCTGGAGCCGTGTTGGTTTTCAGCGACATCGGCATGGCGCATTGTCGCCAGGTTGAGACATATAACATTATGATTTAATACGATAAAAATCACTTTGGCTTAAGTCGTCGTTATAAGGCGACATATCTGCTGGGGACAGGGGGAGAGTGGCTTCATATCTGATGAGAGGCGATAAATTTAATATAACGATTAAATCTCTTTTAATTCAAATAATTAAATTTTTTCCTTCAAGCTAAATGGCACTTTTCCCACAGTTGGCACGCCAAGTGCAATATCTATTTCGTAGATGCTCATTCCACCTCTTATGTTTGCCTTAGGCTTCATAAACCCTGGGAATGACGCAGAGCCGATTTAAGGTGCCTATTGCCCACCAGAACGATGTCAGCGTTGCTTGCAGCCGCAGACATCACACTCCGGGCATAACGTTGAGTGAGGCACCGCCCCTGTTGTCCTAGACCTGATTGCTTTTTTATACACTTGCCACCGCGGCAAGTGTTTTTTTTGCCTGAATATAAGCGACAGGCGAAAAAAAACGCGGCAACCATGCCGCGCTTTGATCTTTCGATAATGCCGTTATGACTCGCCGTTCTGCTTCAGGGTCAACATCAGACCTTCGCGACGCATTTGGGCCGCTTCGTCCGAGCGGTGCAGCTTATCCAGCACGTCCGCCAACCAGGCGTAGTCGTAGGCATCCGGGCGCTGTTTCAGTGCTTCCCGGAATGCATCGGCAGCCTGTTGCCATTCGCCGTGTTTCATCAACAGCTGACCCAGCGTGCTGTTGAGCAGCGGTGTGGCACCGTGTTGCTTCACCTGCTGACGCAGCGCTTTTTCCAACTGCTGCGGATTGCCGGACTTCAGGCGCGGGATCAACAACACCAGACGCTCATCGTACTGACGCTTCAGGCTATCGAGTACGATTTCCTGCGCCAATTCATGGTCATTGCATTCGATCAGGTGATCCACCATCGCAATTTGCAGCGGAACCTCATGGCGAGTTTTGCGGCTCTGATCTTTCCACCAGCGTTTCAGACCCTCGCTGCCTTCATCTGCCATGGCCTGATTCATCAAACCAATATAGGCCTGCTGCTGCAGGGCCTGCAGTTCAGCCTCGGTATGCAGGTTGATCTTGCTCATCGACGGCAGGATCTCCAGCAACGAGGCAAAAGCGCCGGTGCGCAGATAAGCCAGCTCGGCCAGACGCAACACTTCCGGGTGACGCGGCGCCTGGTTCAGCAGGCGATCGACACCGTGACGTGCGGCATGGTTTTCGCCCTGCGCCAGTTGGATACGCACGCGAGTGATATCTACCGGCAACTGGTCGGTGTCGGCGGCTTCGGCGGCGCGTTCCAGGTATTGGTTAGTGCGGAAATCGTCACCGCGTTGCTGCGCGGCCTCGGCGGCCAGCAGGTAGTTCACCACCGGCTGTTCGGCGTGATCGGCGTTGCGCGTCAGCAGTTTTTCGACCTGCTTGTAATCGCCTTCGGCCAGTTTGATCAGCGCGGCCTTGGTCTGCTTGCGCGCACGGCTGCGTTTACGCCCCAGGAACCAGCCGCGGGTATGAGCACCGGTGCGGAAGATGCGGCGCAGGATCCATTCGATCACCAGCAGCACGACAAACAGCAGGACGCCCATGATCACCAGGCCGGTGACGCTGGTTTCGATATTGTAGTTATCGGTCTGAATCAGCACATAGCCCTGATGGCCGGCCAACATCGGCCCGACCACCACGCTGGCGATCAGCACCAGGAACAGAAATAGCACGCGTAACATGGCTTATCCCTCCTGATGAGCGGCAGGGGACTGGGTCATCAGATTACGCACCCGGGTCTGCATCAGTTTTTCCAGCAGTGGCTGGCTTTTCAACTGGTCCGGCACATCCATGGTGATTGACTGCTGGCTCAGGGCATCCAACTCTTCCAGGAAAGCTTTCGTGGCCGGGTCGGTGGTATCAAAGTAGGCGCGGATCCAGGTCGAGATAGTTTCCAGCGACTGTTTATACACTTCGTTCTGGTGGCGTGGGATCGCCTGAGCGGCAACCAGCAGGCGCGAACGGATATTCTCGCGCAGGTAAATGTCCTGGTTCGGCGCCAGCAACGGTTCTGCACTGCTATCACGGCGGCGAACGGTAATAAAGTCGGCCATAAAGTTGTGCCAGCTTTTGGTCAGGTTTTGTCGCCACTCGCTAATCGAACTCGACAGCTCACCGCTGTCCTGATCCATCGGCGCTTCGTCACTGTCGTTATCCGCCAGGCGAAGGTTATCAACCTGATTGGATAACTGATTGGTCTTGAGGATGATACCGTCGAAATCCACCTGGGTCAGGGTGGACAGCGTGCTGACGTCTTCGGTGATGGCCCGACGAACCTCGAGCAGGCTCGGATCGTTCATGTCTGCCAGGCTGGCATCGGCACTTTTCAGCAGGGCGGCGGCGGTAGTCACATCCTGATCGCTCCACAGTTTACGGCCGGCCATTTTCACCAGGAAGTCGGCCTGCGCCAGTAACCAGGTTTTGGCGTCGCTACCGGAGATGATGGCGACTTTTTCTTGCAGTTCACTCAGTTGTCGCGTCAGGGTCGCTTGCTCGCGGTCGGCGGCATCCAGCGTTTTTCCCTGTTGCTGCAACAGGCCTTCCAGCGCGTTTTTTTCCTGCTGTTGGCTCTGTTTCAGCGCTTCGAGCTGCTGCTGCAAGTTTTGATTGGCGGAGATCAACTGCTGTGCCTGTCGATGTGTGTGGTAATAGCCACCCGCGCCAAGGGCAATAACCAGCACGATGGCGATCGCGCCCAATATCGGGCCGGTATTTTTACCTTTACGCTGGTTAGCGTCTGGTGGCTTGGGGCTATCAGCCACTGGGGTTGGCTCTTCAACCGGGGCGGAGGGGGTATTTTGTTCCGTCATAGTGGCACATCCCATAGTCAGGTTTATTGTAGCGCGCGGATCAGCGCGTCATTATCGGCGTTATCAGCTACCCGAATTGTGCTCCAGCCCAATTCCTGGGCGAGGGTAGCCAGGCGTTCACTCACTACGACCAGGCGGCAACGCAACAGCCACGATGAACGGTAGTAATCAGGAACTAAAGTATAGAGCTGTTGTAACATTTCACCGCTGGTGACTACCAGCGTATCAACACCGGCACGTTGCCAGTGGGCGCTTTGCTCGCTGCCATCATAATGCACCGGGCTGCGTTGATAACATTCATAATAGCTGACGGCGGCGCCGCGCTCACTCAGGCTGTTGCCGAGCAGCTCACGCCCGCCGTTGCCGCGCAGGATCAATGCCTGCTTACCGTCCAGATTCTGCAACGCCGGCAACAGGAGCAGCGTTTCGCTGATTTCCTGCTCGCGCGGATATTCCACCGGCAGGCTGCTGATGCGGTGCATCGCCAGTGCGGTGTTACGGCCGATAGCATAATAGGCCAACCTGGCCGGCCATGGCAGCCCAACGCGACCCATCACCGAGTTGGCGTAGCTGACCGAATGTTGCGACAGGATAAACACCAAATCGCCATCATTGAGTTGCTGCAGCGCCTGCGGCAGTTTGGGCAGATCGCCGCCAGGGGCGAAATCGATCAGCGGGGCATGATAGGCAACCCGGCCGAGCGCACGCAGTCGGCTTACCAATTGCTCTCCCGAAGGAGAAGGGCGGGTTACCAGAATCGTCATGCCGGAGGATTTCCCTGATAAACATCCTGTAGAATTTCGCGAGCGCCCTGCGCCAGCAACTCTTCCGCCAGCTCAATGCCCATTTGTTCCGCCAGCGCTGCCGGGCCGCGACGTTCGCCGCGCACCATCTGACTGCCATCCGGGGAGCCTACCAATGCACGCAGCCACAGGCTGTCGCCATCGAGTTCGGCATAGCTGCCGATCGGCACCTGACAACCGCCTTCCAACCGGGTATTCATCGCACGTTCGGCACGAACGCGGGTTTCGGTGACGGCATGATTGAGCGGGGCCAGTAGCGCACGGGTGGTTTCATCGTCGAGGCGGCACTCAATGCCCACCGCACCCTGACCGACCGCCGGCAAGCACTCTTCCGGGCTCAGCGGGCTGCGGATGCGCTGTTCCAGACCCAGGCGCTTGAGCCCGGCGACCGCCAGAATAATGGCGTCGTAATCACCGTTGTCCAGTTTTGACAAACGGGTGCCAACGTTGCCGCGCAGATCGCGCACGATCAGGTCCGGACGACGCTCACGTAACTGGCACTGGCGGCGCAGGCTGGAGGTGCCAACCACGCTGCCCTGCGGCAGTTGATCGAGCGAGGTGAAACGATTGGATACAAATGCGTCGCGTGGATCGTCGCGCTCGCAAATGGTCACCAAACCCAGGCCGGCGGGGAAATCTACCGGGACGTCTTTCATCGAATGGACGGCGATATCGGCACGGCCATCGAGTAACGCCAGCTCAAGTTCCTTAACAAACAGCCCTTTACCACCGACCTTCGCCAGTGGCGTATCCAGAATAATGTCGCCCTTAGTGACCATTGGCACCAGTTCAACCTGCAGGCCAGGGTGGCTGGCCATCAGGCGCTGCTGCACATAATGTGCCTGCCAGAGAGCGAGTGGGCTTTGTCGGGTGGCAATTCGAATAATTTTGTCTAACATGCTTGTTACCGTTTTTATAATTCGCCGTTCATCCTACCACTGAGTGTGAAAACTGTCAGTGCAAGAAGCCGCAGGCGAAGAAAGGACAACGGAATCAACGGGACGTGTGATGTGTTTTGGGGCAGTTAACACTGCGGGTAAATCGTTTGGAGTGGCGCTACAATAATAGTGAAGCGTTACTTCCTTTACGGTCAATCAGCAAGGTGTTAGATTGATCACGTTTCCAGCAATAAGTTGCCAAATATTCTTCCAACACTAACGGCGCTTATGGAATACGGGTTTTTTTCTAAATACCGGGATAATCAGGCGAGACGTCTTGTACCTCTACATCGAGACATTGAAGCAGAGACTGGATGCGATCAATCAATTAAGAATCGATCGCGCCCTAGCGGCCATGAAGCCCGCGTTCCAACGGGTATACAGTCTGCTGCCTACCTTATTGCACCACCACCACCCACTGATGCCAGGTTATCTGAACGGTAACGTTCCCCATGGCGTTTGCATCTACACGCCTGATGAAACCCAGCAAGAATACCTCAACGATTTAGAAGACAAATGGGGCAGCCCGTTTGACAAGCCTGCCAGTGGTGAACTGCCGATTACCGGGGTTTACTCGATGGGCAGCACGTCGTCGATCGGCCAGAGTTGCAGCTCGGATCTCGATATCTGGGTGTGCCACCAGTCCTGGCTGGATAACGAAGAGCGTAACCGCCTGCAGCAAAAATGCAGCCTGTTGGAAAAATGGGCGGCGTCGATGGGGGTGGAAGTCAGCTTCTTCCTGATCGATGAAAACCGGTTCCGCCATAACGAAAGCGGCAGCCTGGGCGGTGAAGACTGCGGTTCTACCCAACATATCCTGCTGCTGGACGAATTTTACCGTACCGCGGTGCGCCTGGCCGGCAAACGTATTTTGTGGAACATGGTGCCGGGCGACGAAGAATCACATTACGATGAATATGTGTTGTCGCTGTACTCGCAAGGCGCGCTAACGCCGAACGAATGGCTGGATCTCGGTGGTTTGGGTACGCTGTCGGCGGAAGAATACTTCGGTGCCAGCCTGTGGCAGTTGTACAAAAGCATCGACTCGCCATACAAGGCGGTGCTGAAGACCCTGTTGCTGGAAGCGTACTCCTGGGAATACCCGAATACTCAATTGCTGGCGATGGACATCAAACAGCGTCTGCATCAGGGTGAAATCGTCTGCTTTGGTCTTGACGCCTACTGTATGATGCTCGAACGCGTCACGCATTATCTGAACGCCATCAACGATACCACCCGCCTCGATCTGGTCCGCCGCTGTTTCTACCTGAAAGTCTGTGAAAAACTGTCGCGTGCCAACGCATGCGTCGGCTGGCGCCGTGAGATCCTCAGCCAGTTGGTCAGCGAATGGGGCTGGGACGAAGAGCGTCTGGCTATCCTGGATAATCGCGCCAACTGGAAAATCGCACGGGTGCGGGAAGCGCACAACGAACTGTTGGATGCGATGATGCAAAGCTACCGCAACCTGATCCGCTTCGCCCGTCGCAACAACCTCAGCGTCAGTGCCAGCCCGCAGGATATCGGCGTGCTGACCCGCAAGCTGTACGCCGCGTTTGAAGCGCTGCCCGGCAAGGTGACGCTGGTGAACCCGCAGATTTCGCCGGACCTGTCAGAAGACGATTTAACCTTTATTCACGTGCCGGTTGGCCGCGCCAACCGCACCGGCTGGTATCTATACAACCAGGCACCGGCCATGGACTCGATTGTCAGCCATCAACCGCTGGAATATAACCGTTACCTGAACAAGCTAGTGGCCTGGGCTTATTTCAACGGCCTGCTGACGCCGAAGACCCGTTTGCATATCAAGAGCGGCAACCTGTGTGACACCGCCAAACTGCAGGAGTTGGTGGCCGATGTGTCGCACCACTTCCCGCTGCGGCTGGCGGCACCGACGCCAAAAGCCTTGTACAGCCCATGTGAAATTCGCCATTTGGCAATTATCGTCAATCTGGAAAACGATCCGACCGCCGCCTTCCGCAATCAGGTGGTGCATTTCGATTTCCGCAAACTCGATGTGTTCAGCTTCGGCCAGCAGCAACAGTGCCTGGTAGGCAGTATCGATCTGCTGTACCGCAACTCCTGGAACGAAGTACGTACCCTGCATTTCAGCGGTGAGCAATCGGTGTTGGAAGCCTTGAAGACCATTCTCGGCAAAATGCATCAGGACGCCGCCCCACCGGAATCGGTAGAGGTGTTCTGCTACAGCCAGCATCTGCGCGGTTTGATCCGTACCCGTATTCAGCAGTTGGTGTCAGAGTGCATTGAGCTGCGCTTGTCCAGCACCCGACTGGAACCGGGCCGCTTTAAGGCGGTGCGGGTTGCCGGCCAGACCTGGGGTCTGTTCTTCGAGCGGCTGAGCGTGTCGGTGCAAAAACTGGAAAACGCGGTGGAATTCTACGGGGCGATTTCCAACAACAAATTGCATGGCCTGTCGATCAAAGTGGAAACCGATCAGGTGCATTTGCCGCCGGTGGTAGATGGTTTCGCCAGTGAGGGGATCATTCAGTTCTTCTTTGAGGACACGTCGGACGACAAGGGCTTTAACATCTATATTCTGGATGAGTCGAACCGCGTTGAGGTTTATCACCATTGTGAAGGAAGTAAAGAGGAGCTGGTGCGCGACGTCAGCCGCTTCTACTCTTCCTCGCACGATCGTTTCACCTACGGCTCCAGCTTCATCAACTTCAATTTGCCGCAGTTTTACCAGATAGTGCAGCTTGATGGCCGCACTCAGGTGATCCCGTTCCGCAGTAACGTGTTGTCGAGCCTGTGTGTTCCGCTGACTGACGGCGCGGCTCAGCCGCTGAAACAGCAGTTCCAGCTGCACTGATATCGCAGGGGCTCAGTTAACTGAACCCCGGTGAGTGCGGCTATTTTCAGGCAAATTTCACTTCTTCGCCGGCCTGTGCGCTGGCGGCTTCGCTTAGCAACGGATAGAACGCACGATCGCTGCGATCGCAGAGCCACACGCCATCACGGTAGTTAAAGTGATAGCCGCCGGTCTTGGTTGCCAGCCAAACCTGATGCAGTGGCTCCTGGCGATTGATGACAATTTTGGTGCCATTTTCGAAGCTTAACGTCATTACGCCACCGTTGGTTTCGTAATCGATATCCGCATCGCCGTCAAAATCGTCCAGTGTCTCTTCAATATTAAGCATCAGTTGGTCAGCCAACTGGTGAAACTCACTGTCGTTCATATTCAATTCCTATTGCTTTTCATGATCCACCTGCGATTATAGAGACCTTGGACGCATGAATTACAGGCATTAATGCAAATGAAAAAACAACTACGCTATGCGCTGATGGCAGTTCTGCTTGCCGGGCTCTCCGGCTGTGGTCTGAAAGGCCCGCTGTACTTCCCTCCAGCCGATCCGGCCAGCACTAAGAAACCGGCCACTCAGGTTCAGACTGGCGAACAGGTACAGAAAAATCAGCAGGAACTTTCCAGCTCTCAGCAAAAACCGTCGATGAGCGCTCAGTAACACCCTATTTGCGGCGGCACAGGCCACCGCAAACCAAGACGGATAGCGGAGTATGATATGCAGTTCTCCAAAATGCACGGTCTGGGCAACGACTTTATGGTGGTCGATGCCGTTACACAGAATGTCTATTTTTCACCCGAGCTGATCCGCCGTTTGGCCGATCGGCACCTGGGCGTTGGCTTTGACCAGCTGCTGGTGGTAGAACCGCCTTACGATCCGGAACTGGATTTCCACTACCGCATTTTTAACGCCGACGGCAGTGAAGTGGCGCAGTGCGGCAACGGCGCTCGCTGTTTTGCCCGCTTTGTGCGGCTGAAAGGGCTGACCAACAAGCGCGATATTCGCGTGAGCACCCAGACCGGACGTATGGTGCTGAGTGTCACCGATGACGATTTGGTGTGTGTGAACATGGGCGAGCCGAACTTTGATCCACAGACGGTGCCCTTTCGCGCGACCAAAGAAGAAAAGACTTACATCATGCGCGCGGCGGAACATACGGTGCTGTGCGGCGTGGTGTCGATGGGCAACCCGCATTGTGTTTTACAGGTAGATGATGTAAAAACCGCCAAGGTGGAATTGCTCGGGCCGGTGCTGGAAGGGCATGAGCGCTTCCCTGAACGGGCCAACATTGGTTTTATGCAAATTGTCAGCCGTGAGCACATCAAATTGCGCGTGTATGAGCGCGGTGCCGGCGAAACCCAGGCCTGCGGAAGCGGCGCCTGTGCGGCAGTGGCAGTGGGGATCCAACAGGAATTGCTGTCAGAAGAGGTGCATGTAGAACTGCCGGGCGGCAGCCTGCATATTCGCTGGAAAGGACCGGGCAGCCGCTGTTTATGACCGGCCCGGCAACCCATGTATATGACGGATTTATTCATCTATGAAGAGTGTTGAGGACCAGGCTGTCGCAGGCATTGAGCTTGACGACGACACCGTGATGCAGTTTCTGCTGCAAAACCCGGATTTCTTTATCCGCAATGCGCGGTTGGTGGAACAGATGCGCGTTCCCCATCCCGTTCGCGGTACCGTGTCGCTGGTCGAGTGGCATCTGGCCCGCCAGCGCAACCATATCAACCGGCTGGAAGAAGAAATCACCCTGTTGATGGAGCAGGCCAGCGCCAACGAAACGCTGTTTGCCAGCCTGCTGCATTTGCAGGCCAATCTGGCCACCGCCGACAGCCTGCAGGATATGCTCAATCGCCTGCAGCGTTGGGCGCGCGGTTTCGGATTGGCCGGCGCCAATATTCGCCTGTTTTCTGAAAGCTGGAAAATCGGTGCGCCTTCCGATTTCACCCACCTTGCCCTGACGCGTTCGTCGTTCGAACCGCTGCGCATTCAGCGTTTGGGTGACCAACAGCATTTCCTCGGCAGCCTCAATGGCCCTGAGCTGCTGTTGCTGCTGCCGCAGGCCAAGCTGGTCGGCTCGGTAGCGCTGTCGATGTTGGGTGAAGACGGCGAGCTGGGCATGGTGATCTTCAGCAGCCGCGATACGCAACACTACCAGCAGGGTATGGGCACCGTGATGCTCAATCAACTGGCGCGCATGCTGCCGGAACTGCTGGAACGCTGGGTCGAACGCGCATGATCCCGCTGGCGGCCAGCCTGCAACAGCCGGTGGACGCTTTTTTGCGCTATCTGAAGGTCGAGCGCCAGCTCAGCCCGCTGACCCAACTGAGTTATTCGCGTCAACTGCAGGCGCTGATGGCGTTGGCGCAGGAAATTGGCGTCACGGAGTGGCCGTTGCTGGACGCCGCCAAAGTCCGTCAGCTTGCAGCGCGCAGTAAACGTGCCGGATTACAGTCTTCCAGCCTCGCATTGCGCCTGTCGGCGTTGCGCAGTTTTCTCGACTGGCAGGTCAGCCAGGGTATGCTGATTGCCAACCCGGCCAAAGGGATCCGAACGCCACGCAGCGGCCGTCATCTGCCGAAAAACATCGACGTTGATGAAATGAATCAGCTGCTGAATATCGATCTTAACGATCCTTTGGCGGTGCGCGATCGCGCCATGCTTGAAGTCATGTACGGTGCCGGGCTGCGTCTTTCGGAACTGGTGGGGCTGGACTGTCGCCATGTCGATCTGGCCGCCGGTGAAATCTGGGTGTTGGGTAAGGGCAGCAAGGAACGCAAGCTGCCGGTGGGCCGCACTGCGGTGACCTGGCTTGAACACTGGCTGGCGATGCGCGATCTGTTCGGGCCGTCAGACGACGCGATGTTCCTGTCTAATCAGGGCAAGCGCATCTCGACCCGCAATGTGCAAAAGCGTTTTGCCGAGTGGGGCGTCAAACAGGGCGTTAACAGCCATATCCATCCGCACAAGCTGCGCCACTCGTTTGCCACCCATATGCTGGAGTCGAGCGGCGATCTGCGTGCGGTGCAGGAACTGCTCGGCCACGCCAATCTGACCACCACTCAAATCTACACTCACCTCGACTTTCAACATCTGGCGAACGTGTACGATGCTGCGCATCCACGCGCCAAACGGGGGAAATCCTGATGCATTTTTATCGTCCGCTGCGACCGCTGGCGGCGCTGACTTTTGATCTGGACGACACGCTGTACGACAATCGGCCGGTGATCAAACAGACCGAGCTGCAGTCGGTCGCTTTTCTGCAGAACTACCATCCCGGGCTGAACCACTTCCAGTCGGCGGATTTTCATCGCCTGCGCCAGGAGCTGCGTGAACAGGATCCGGAGATTTATCACGATGTCACCCAGTGGCGCTGGCGCGCTATCCATTTGGCGCTGAGCCGTCAGGGGCTGCGCGATGCCGAAGCCGCCGACGGCGCCGATGCGGCGATGCAGAACTTTGCGCTGTGGCGCAGCCGCATCGAGGTACCGGAAGCAACCCATGCCACCCTGAAAGCGCTGGGTGAACGTTTCCCCCTGGTGGCGATTACCAACGGCAATGCCGACCCGGCACTGTGCGGGCTGGATGGTTACTTCCAGTTTGTGCTGCGTTCCGGGCCGGATGGCCGCGCCAAGCCCTATCAGGACATGTATCAACTGGCCGCCGAGCGGTTGGGAGTGGCCCCGGAACGCATTCTTCACGTGGGTGATGATTTGACCACCGACGTCGCCGGGGCATTGCGTTCCGGTCTGCAGGCCTGTTGGATCAACGACCGCCAGCGCAGCCTGATGCAGGCCGCCGACAGCCGTCTGCTGCCACATATTGAGATTTCGCAGTTGGCATCGCTGACAGCATTGTTATAATCCCTGCCAGAACTCTGTATAAATTCCCAGTGGAATCGCGTCTCTGACGCGCTTTCCCTTACCAATTAATGGTGCCTATGGACGTTTCCGATCTGCTCGACAGCCTGAATGAAAAACAACGCGAAGCCGTGGCGGCGCCACGTGGCAACCTGTTGGTACTGGCCGGCGCGGGCAGCGGTAAAACCCGGGTGCTGGTGCATCGCATCGCCTGGCTGCTGGCGGTAGAGAACTGCTCGCCGTATTCCATCATGGCGGTGACCTTCACCAACAAGGCGGCGGCGGAAATGCGCCACCGTATCGAACACCTGATTGGCACCAGCCAGGGCGGCATGTGGATTGGTACCTTCCACGGTCTGGCTCATCGGCTGCTGCGCGCTCATCATTTGGATGCCAACCTGCCGCAGGATTTCCAAATCCTCGACAGCGACGACCAGTTCCGCCTGCTCAAGCGTATCGTCAAAGCGTTGAATATCGACGAAAAGCAATGGCCGCCGCGTCAGGCAATGTGGTACATCAACGGCAAAAAAGATGAGGGCCTGCGCCCGCAGCACGTTGAAACCTACAACAACCCGGTGGAAGCGACCTGGCTGCGTATCTACCAGGCCTACCAGGAAGCCTGCGATCGCGCCGGGCTGGTGGACTTTGCCGAGCTGTTGCTGCGTGCCCATGAGCTGTGGCTGAACAAGCCGCATATCCTCAATCATTACCGCGAACGCTTCACCAACGTGCTGGTGGACGAGTTTCAGGATACCAACAGCATTCAGTACGCCTGGATCCGCCTGCTGGCCGGCAATAACAGCAACGTGATGATCGTCGGCGACGATGACCAGTCGATCTACGGCTGGCGCGGCGCTCAGGTGGAAAATATCCAACGCTTCCTGAAGGATTTCCCCGGTGCGCAAAGCGTACTTCTGGAACAGAACTACCGTTCGACCAGCAATATCCTGAAATCGGCCAATACCCTGATCGCCAACAACGGCGGACGCATGGGGAAAAATCTGTGGACCGAGGGCGGCGAAGGCGAGCCTATCTCAGTCTACTGTGCCTTCAACGAGCTGGATGAATCGCGCTTCGTAGTGGGCCGTATCAAAGCCTGGCAGGAAAACGGCGGTGCGCTGAATGATTGCGCCATCCTTTATCGCAGCAATGCCCAGTCGCGCGTACTGGAAGAGGCGCTGCTGCAAACGGCGATGCCATACCGTATTTACGGCGGGCAGCGCTTCTTCGAACGTCAGGAGATCAAGGATGCCCTGGCCTACCTGCGGCTGATCGCCAACCGTAACGACGATGCTGCGTTCGAACGCGTGGTGAATACGCCGACGCGTGGCATTGGCGACCGGACGCTGGACGAAGTGCGTCGTACGGCCCGCGATCGTCAATTGACCCTGTGGCAGGCCACCCGCGCACTGTTGCAGGACAAGGTGCTGGCCGGGCGCGCGGCATCAGCACTGCAACGCTTTACCGAGCTGGTGGACTCACTGGCGCACGAAACCGCCGATATGCCACTGCACGTTCAGACCGATCGGGTGATCCGCGATTCGGGGCTGTTCATCATGTATGAGCAGGAGAAGGGCGAAAAAGGTCAGGCACGTATCGAAAACCTTGAGGAACTGGTGACGGCAACGCGCCAGTACAGCTATCAGGATGAAGATCAGGATCTGATGCCGCTGCAGGCGTTTCTGTCACATGCTGCGCTGGAAGCGGGCGAGGGGCAGGCCGATGCCTATCAGGACGCGGTGCAGTTGATGACCCTGCACTCGGCCAAGGGGCTGGAGTTCCCGCAGGTGTTTATCGTCGGCATGGAAGAGGGGATGTTCCCGAGCCAAATGTCGCTGGACGAAGGCGGCAGGCTGGAAGAAGAGCGCCGCCTGGCCTACGTTGGGTTGACGCGCGCCATGCAGAAACTGACGCTGACCTATGCCGAAACCCGTCGTCTGTACGGCAAAGAGGTTTATCACCGGCCTTCACGCTTCATCGGCGAACTGCCGGAGGAGTGTGTGGAAGAAGTGCGTTTGCGCGCCAGCGTCTCACGGCCGGCGAATCATCGCCGCATGGGCACGCCGATCAGCGAAAACGACACCGGTTACAAGCTGGGCCAGCGAGTGCGCCACCCCAAGTTTGGCGAAGGGACTATCGTCAATCTGGAAGGCAGCGGCGAACACAGCCGGTTGCAGATTGCTTTCCCGGGCGAAGGCATCAAGTGGCTGGTGGCCGCTTACGCCCGCCTGGAGACGGTGTAAGCCCGGTGCCGGCAGGGGCGAATTATCGCCCCTATGGTGATATCAAACAGTATGGGTATAGCGATCGCCGATCTGCGCTGTGGCATACCAACGCATCACCGCTTCGGTGCCTTCGGCCCCTTCCTGCGGTGCCCACGGCATGCAGTCTTCTTCCGACAGCGCCTGATAAGGCCCTTGCTTCACTTCGAATACCACGCCACCCGGATCAACCGACAGCACGGCATGCCAGGTAAACGCCGGCATCTCCAGCACTTTGGTTTCTTCGCCGAGCAGGGTGCGCTGGGTGACGACGCCGGCCTCGTTAAACTGCAGCACCACAAAACGGCCGCGCAGCGGGGTCAGCAGCTCCCAGGTTTGCGGATGGCGGTGGGGGCGGATATAGGTGCCGGGTTCCATGGCAATCGCCAGTCGCTGCACCGGGTCGCTCAACTCTTCGTGTAACGTACGGTGCGCGCGCAGGCGTGCCACTTTAGCGGCCTGTTCACTCATGGCGGTCAGGTCGTGGGCGGTAATTTGTTTCATCGGTAAAGTCCGCAAGCTTATCGTGGCCTAATCTTAGCAACATTCTTGCGCGTGGTCAGAGATCGTCGCAGCTTTTTCGTTACCCTTTATCGCCGATTTTGCTGATTTCCCCCATCGGTTATAGCGATGAATTGTTGCGCAATTATCGGACCTAACCGGTTGACAGACTTTTTCTTCTCGGCGTAACATGCGCGCACTATTATCAATGAGGACATACGCCTTGGACACACCCAGTAGATACTGGCTCACTGACCTGGACAACAACAGGTGCAACTTCTAAGGCTATCCCATTGAGCTGATAGCCTTCGTGGTTGTCGGCGACCTCTTCAGTGTCGCTATGAGTCAGATCCTTACATGGTCTGAAACAAGCTGGTGATACAATATCCCCCTGTTTCTGTGCTTCCACGCGTTGTTTACCCCTGTCACCCCAAGGGAGTTTTAGCAGATGCTAAGCGCGTTTAAATTAGATAACAGCCGCCTGTCCCGTCTGGAGTTGGATGACTCCGATGACCTCACTACGTCACTGTGGGTTGACCTGGTTGAGCCGGAAGAAGGCGAACGTGAGCGCGTGCAAAACGAGCTGGGCCAAAGCCTGGCGACACGCCCGGAGCTGGACGATATCGAAGCTTCCGCGCGTTTCTTCGAAGACGAAGACGGTCTGCATATTCACTCCTTTTTCTATTTTGAAGATGCGGAAGATCATGCCGGCAACTCCACCGTGGCTTTCACCATTCGCGATGGCCGCCTGTATACCCTGCGTGAGCGTGAATTGCCGGCGTTTCGTCTGTATCGCATGCGTGCCCGTAACCTGACGATGGTTGACGGCAACGCCTACGAGCTGTTGCTGGATCTGTTCGAAACCAAGATTGAGCAGTTGGCGGACGAGATCGAAAACGTCTACAGCGATCTGGAAAAGCTCAGCCGGGTAATCATGGAAGGCCATCAGGGCGATGAATACGACGAGGCGCTGTCGACGCTGGCCGAACTGGAAAGATATCGGCTGGAAGGTCCGTCTGTGCCTGATGGATACCCAACGGGCGCTGAACTTCCTGGTGCGCAAGGCGCGGCTGCCAACCGGTCAGCTGGAGCAGGCGCGTGAAGTGCTGCGCGACATCGAATCCCTGTTGCCGCACAACGAATCGCTGTTCCAGAAGGTCAACTTCCTGATGCAGGCGGCGATGGGCTTTATCAACATCGAGCAGAACCGCATCATCAAGATCTTCTCGGTGGTTTCGGTGGTGTTCCTGCCGCCCACGCTGGTGGCCTCAAGCTACGGGATGAACTTTGAGTTTATGCCGGAGCTGAAGTGGTCGTTCGGTTATCCCGGCGCCATTAGTTTGATGATCCTGGCAGGGCTGGCCCCTTATCTGTACTTCAAACGCAAGAACTGGCTGTAAGCTGACGGGCGAACCTGTTCGCCCGATATTTCTGCCGTTGGCCAACGCTTAGCCTGCTAAATAGGGTTAGAATGCCCCCACGGCTTATCTGTCTGTAAGGCATGCGTTTTGATGGAGAAGTTCCCCCGCTTGATTCAATGGTCAATCCTGCTGCTGGCTTCGCTGGTGTTGGGGTTTGGCCTGCAAACCTTCCATATTCCCGCTGCGCTGTTGCTGGGGCCGATGATTGTCGGCGTAGCCATGGGGCTGCTGGGCGCCACGGTGCGCATTCCCGGCTACCTGTTTATCGCTGCGCAGGCGGTGCTGGGCTGCATGATTGCACAAAGCCTTTCTCCCGCTATTCTCACGCCGTTACTCGATGACTGGCCGCTGGTGCTGCTGGTGCTGATCGCCACGCTGCTGGCCAGTGGCATTTCCGGCTGGTGCCTGGTGCGCTTTAGCGGCCTGCCTGGGCCGACCGGTGCCTGGGGCTCGTCGCCCGGCGGAGCGTCGGCGATGGTGGCCCGCATTGGTTTGGGCGATGAGGCAGGGCACGGCAGTGCGGCGCTGGAATGGTTCCCGTCGCTGGATTGGCGCTTTCCGGCGACGCTGGGCGTAGCCATGGTCGGTGCCTGGCTAGGGCCACGGCTGCGTATTCCTTCCGGTGCGCTATTGCTGCCGATGATCATCGGTGCGGTACTGCATTCCAGCGGCACGATGGCGCTGCAGATACCAGAGTGGCTACTGGCCTTGGCTTATACGTTGATTGGCTGGAGCGTCGGGCTGCGTTTTACCCGGCCGATATTTCTACTGGCATTGCGGACTCTGCCGCAGATGGTGGTGTCGATCGTCGCGCTGATGCTGTTTTGTGGCCTGCTGGCGTGGATGCTGACGCACTTTCTGCCGGTAGACCTGATGACCGCCTATCTGGCGACCAGCCCAGGCGGATTGGATACCGTGGCGATCATTGCCGCCGGCAGCCGGGTAGACATGTCTTTTGTGATGGCGATGCAGACACTGCGGCTGTTCACTATTCTGCTGACGGGGCCGGCGATGGCGCGATTTATTTCCAACCACGCCACGCCGGCCTCAACCTAGCTCTGACCTCAGCGCAGTTTACGCTGGGTGTAGAGCGCGTCGAGGATAAACAGCAGCAGCGCCGCCCAGATAAAGCCGAAGGTGACCAGCTTGTCCTGTCCGACGGTTTCACCGTAGAAGGTCACGGCCAGCAGGAACATCAGCGTGGGGCCGAGGTATTGGAAGAAGCCGAGCGTCGACAGGCGCAGACGAGTAGCCGCAGCGGTAAAGAACAGCAGCGGTATGGTGGTGACGATACCAGCGGCCACCAGCAACAGGTTCAGCGACCAGGCATTGGCACCGAGGTGGCTGGTCGGGCTGTCGGCGAACAGGAACAGATAGGCGGCCGCTACCGGCAGCAGCCACAGGGTTTCGATCAGCATGCCGGTCTGCGCGTCGATGGCGATCTTCTTGCGCAGCAGGCCGTAGAAGGCAAAACTGAATGCCAGCCCCAGACCGATAATCGGCAGTGAACCGAACTGCCATAGCTGGATCAGGACGCCGGCGAAAGCCAGTGCCACCGCCAACCACTGCATTCGGCGGAAGCGTTCGCCCAGGAACAACATCCCCAGCAGCACATTCACCAGCGGATTAATGAAATAGCCCAGACTGGCTTCCAGCATATGGTGGTTATTTACCGCCCAGATAAACAGCAGCCAGTTGCCACCGATCAGCAACGCGGTCACCGCCAGCAGCAACAGCCGCTTACGGTCGTGGCAGGCGGACCGCACCTGTGACCAGTTACGTCCGAGAGTGATCAGCGCCAGCATAAAGAAGAACGACCAAATCACCCGATGGGTGAGGATCTCATCGGCAGGCACCTGTTGGATCAGCTTGAAATAAGCCGGGGCGATGCCCCAAATAAAATAGGCGGCCAGAGCAAAGAAGATGCCCTGCCGTGTTTGCTGTGCGTCCATGACGTTACTCAGATGGGTAAAACGGAGATGCGGTGAGTGTACTTAAGACGCTCACCGCACACAATCACCCGACCAGGTAGGTAGCGGTGGCGCTGGCGATATGCAGGCCATCGTGATTATGCAGTTCGACGCGGGCGACCGCGACTTTGTTGCCGCTGCGCAATACGCTGGCGGCGGCGACGAAATGCTCACCACGGCCAGGGCGCAAATAATCAACGCGCAGATCTATGGTTCCCATGCGGGAAAGACGAGTAGCGACTTCTTCTTCGATCAACGGATCCAGACGCATTAACACGCTGCCGGCGCACGCCAGCCCGGCGGCGACGTCCAGCACCGAGGCGATCACGCCGCCGTGCAGAATTTTCTGCGCGGCATTGCCCACCAGCTTGGGTTGGTTGGTAAAACTCAGCTCCACGTAGTCGTCGTCAAAGCGGCGCAGTTCCAGGCCCAGCTCGCGGTTAAACGGCATGTGATAAACAAAGATCTCGCCAATTTTCTGGCGGGCGGCTTCAAGTGTCAGTGGTGTGGTAGACATAAATACCCATTCTTTTCTGTGTAGTAGGGGAAGTTAACTGGTCAGTCCAGGTTAACTGTTTGTTGATATTATGCCTATATTTTGTTGCTTTCCAGACTAATCCAATAAATACACGCCGCACTGCTGTAAAACTCCCTTTGTGTGTAAAATGGCCTGTTTTTATTTCAGAATTTGTCAATTTTGTTGGGGTGAGGAACGTTATGCGCATTTTGTCAGGGTTCATTTTGGCCACGCTGGCGGCGGCTCCGCTGGCTCAGGCGGAAGAAGCCAAAGAGCAGCAAATTCATGATAAGCCGGCGGTGCGCGGCAGCATTATTGCCAATATGCTGCAGGATCACGACAACCCATTCACGCTGTATCCGTATGACACCAACTATGTGCTGTATACCGATACCAGCAATATCAACAAAGAGGCCATCCAGTCCTATAACTGGGCCGATAATGCCCGCAAGGACGAGGTCAAATTCCAACTCAGCCTGGCGTTCCCACTGTGGCGTGGCATTGCCGGTGATAACTCGGTGCTGGGCGCCTCTTATACTCAGCGCTCCTGGTGGCAGCTTTCTAACCACAGTGAGTCATCCCCGTTCCGTGAGACCAACTACGAGCCGCAGGTGTTCCTGGGGTGGGCGACCGATTATAGTTTCGCCGGCTGGACGCTGCGTGACGTTGAAGTGGGCTTGAATCACCAGTCCAACGGCCGTTCTGATCCCACTTCACGCAGCTGGAACCGGGGTTATGCGCGCTTTATGGCACAAAACGGCAACTGGCAGGTGGATCTCAAACCCTGGTTCCGCTTTTCGGAAAGCGACAGCAGTGACGATAACCCGGACATCACCAAATACATGGGCTATTACCGTCTGAAAGTGGGCTATGCCTGGGGTGACAGCGTGTTCAGTGTCGACAGCCATTACAACTGGAACAGCGGTTATGGCGGCGCGGAATTAGGCTGGAGCTACCCGATCAGCAAGCACGTGCGTTTCTACACTCAGGTGTTCAGCGGTTACGGCGAATCCTTGATTGATTACAACTTCCGGCAGACACGGGTTGGCGTTGGTGTCATGCTTAACGATATTATGTAATCCGGCCGTCATAAAGGCGGCGTATCGCAGCAAAAAATGGGGAAGTGTGTGTCAACCGCAGCAGTGATAAACAAAGAGTTGCTGGCCGAACAGGTATTACGCGATACCTTCGGCTACCAGCAATTCCGACCGGGTCAACAAACGATTATCAACACGGCGATCGGCGGGCAGGATTGCCTGGTGGTTATGCCGACCGGCGGCGGTAAATCGTTGTGTTACCAAATCCCGGCGCTGGTGATGGATGGCCTGACGTTAGTGGTTTCCCCGTTGATCTCGCTGATGAAAGATCAGGTCGATCAACTGCTGGCCTATGGCGTCGCCGCTGCCTGCTATAACTCAACGCAGACGCGTGAGCAGCAGCTCGAGGTGATGGCGGGTTGCCGCAGCGGCCAGATCAAAATGCTGTATATCGCCCCCGAGCGGCTGATGATGGACAGTTTCCTCGATCAGCTCGGCGGCAACCCACCTGCCTTGCTGGCGGTGGATGAAGCGCACTGTATTTCGCAGTGGGGCCATGATTTCCGTCCTGAATACCGTGCGTTAGGGCTGTTGAAGCAACGCTTCCCTGATATGCCGGTGATTGCGTTGACCGCGACCGCTGATGAATCGACCCGTGGTGACATAGTCCGCCTGCTGGCATTGCAGGATCCGCTGGTGCAGGTCAGCAGTTTTGACCGGCCAAACATCCGCTATACGCTGGTGGAGAAATTCAAGCCGCTCGACCAATTGTGGCGGTTTGTGCAGGACCAACGTGGCAAAAGCGGCATCATTTACTGCAACAGCCGCGCCAAGGTCGAAGACACCACTGCCCGCCTGCAAAGCCGTGGGCTGAGCGTGGGAGCCTATCATGCCGGGTTGGACAACGACCGCCGCGCGCAGGTGCAGGAAGCGTTCCAGCGCGACGATTTGCAGGTAGTGGTCGCCACCGTCGCCTTTGGCATGGGCATTAACAAACCCAACGTGCGCTTTGTGGTGCACTTTGATATTCCGCGCAATATCGAATCTTATTATCAGGAAACCGGCCGTGCCGGGCGTGACGGCTTACCGGCCGAGGCGATCCTGCTGTATGACCCGGCCGATATGGCCTGGCTGCGCCGCTGTCTGGAGGAAAAGCCCGCCGGGCAGCAGCTGGATATCGAGCGACACAAGTTGAACGCCATGGGGGCTTTCGCCGAAGCGCAGACCTGCCGCCGCTTGGTGCTGCTCAACTATTTTGGCGAAGGTAAACACCAGAACTGCGGCAACTGCGATATCTGCCTGGATCCTCCCAAGCGTTACGATGGGCTGGAAGATGCGCGCAAGGCGTTGTCCTGTGTGTATCGCGTCGGCCAGCGTTTCGGGCTGGGTTACATTGTCGAAGTGCTGCGCGGTTCCAATAACCAGCGTATCCGCGAATACGGACATGAGAAACTGCCGGTGTACGGCATTGGTCGCGAGCAGACCACCGAACACTGGACCAGCGTGCTGCGTCAGTTGATCCACCTGGGCTTTATCACCCAGAACATTGCCATGCACTCGGCGCTGCAACTGACCGAGGCCGCGCGCCCGGTGCTGCGGGGTGAGCTGGAACTGCAACTGGCGGTACCGCGCATCCAGAGCCTGAAGGCCCGCAGCAGCAGTAACCAAAAGTCCTACGGCGGCAATTACGATCGCAAGCTGTTCGCCAAATTGCGCAAGTTGCGAAAATCGATTGCCGACGAAGAAAATATCCCGCCTTATGTGGTGTTTAACGATGCCACCTTGTTGGAAATGGCGGAGCAGATGCCTATCAAGGCCGGCGACCTGTTGAGCGTTAACGGTGTCGGTCAGCGCAAGCTGGAGCGCTTTGGCGCGCCGTTTATGGCGATGATCCGCGATCACCTCGATAATGACGAAGATTAAGGGCAATAAATCATGCTGATGCTGTTTCTGACCGTGGCGCTGGTGCACCTGATTGCGCTGATGAGCCCGGGGCCGGACTTCTTTTTTGTTTCGCAAACCGCCGCCAGCCGCTCACGTCGTGAGGCGATGATGGGCGTGCTAGGTATTTCACTGGGTATCGTGGTGTGGGCGGGCGTAGCCTTGATGGGCCTGCACCTGATCCTGCAAAAAATGGCCTGGCTGCATCAGATTATCATGGTTGGCGGTGGGATTTACCTGTGCTGGATGGGCTGGCAACTGTTGCGCTCCGCCCGTTCTCAAAATGCCCAGTCGGTGCCTGCGGCGGAGGTGACAGTGGCCTTGCCGAAGCCGGGGCGCAGCTTTATCCGTGGTTTTTTGACCAACCTGTCCAACCCGAAGGCGGTTATCTATTTCGGCAGCGTGTTTTCACTGTTTGTGGGTGACGACGTCGGGGCCGGTGCACGCTGGGGCTTGTTCTTGCTGATCATCGCCGAGACTTTTGTCTGGTTCAGCCTGGTGGCGGTGGTGTTTGCATTGCCGACCATGCGCCGGGGTTATCAACGGCTGGCCAAGTGGATAGACGGACTGGCGGGCGTGCTGTTTACCGGTTTTGGTTTACACCTGATCTTTACCCGCTAAACACTGCCGTACAGATTTTGAGGGCCGAACTGCCATGTTCGGCCCTTTTGCATTATGCCTTTCTGGCCGTAGCCAGCAGCCCGGCCACCAGAATAAACAGTGAACCGAAAATACGGTTCAACAGCTGCATCTGGCGAGGCGTCTTAAGCCAGCCGGCAATGCGGGTGGCCAGCGTGGCGTAGCCAATCATGACAAAAATATCTACTACCACGGTGGTGATACCGAGCACCAGGTACTGCTCGGCCTGCGGTTGGTTGGGCAAAATAAACTGTGGGAACAGTGCGGCCAGAAACACGATGCTTTTCGGGTTGGTCAAATTCACCAGCACGGCACGGCGGAACAGACGGCGACGCGGCATAGTGCCTGCCAGCGTATGCAAGTCCAGCGAACCTGCCGCGCGCCATTGTTGAATGCCAAGCCAGACCAGATAGGCGGCGCCGAACCACTTCAGCATTTCAAACGCCAACAGTGACTGCGACACCAGCGCGCCCAGGCCAATGCCCACCAGCACGATATGCAGGCTCAGCCCGACCTGCAGGCCGGCAATAGACGCCGCAGCGCCACGATAACCATGGCTGATACCGGTACTCATGGTGTTAATGGCTCCTGAACCGGGCGACAGGCTGAGGATAAGGGTTGTCAGCAGGTAGGTTAACCACCAGTCCAAGGTCATTGAGGGACTCCCTGAAAGCGCCAATGGCCAATATGTGCCAAAATGGTTCGGTTTTTGTAAGAATTGAATCACAATACGCTAGTATTATTTCTTGTGCCAGAGGTCACATTTTTGCCGCTGGCGGCTCAGGGAAAAGCATTTGATGACGTCGTTTACTCTCAGCACTGATGACTGGTTAACGCGTGAAAAGCAGTTTGCTGCTTTCGCCACGGGACCGCTGCTGGACTTTTGGCGGCAGCGCGAGGAAGGCGAGTTCAGCGGCGTCGGCGGCGTACCCATCCGTTTTGTGCGTTTCAGTTCCTCTCGCCATCAGCGGGTGGTGGTGGTAAGCCCCGGTCGTATCGAAAGTTATATTAAATATCCCGAGGTTGCCTACGATCTGTTCCATTGCGGCTATGACGTGATGATTTTGGATCATCGCGGGCAGGGCCGTTCCGGCCGTTTGCTGACTGATATGCACCGTGGTCATGTGATAAACTTTGCCGATTACGTTGATGACTTCGCCCAGTTTTATCAGCAGGAAGTGGTGCCACTGGGTTACCGGCAGCACTTTGCCTTGGCTCACTCGATGGGCGGTGCGATCCTGGCGCAGTTTCTGGCCCGCCAGCCACAGGCATTTGACGCTGCTGCGTTTTGTGCACCGATGTTCGGTATTTATTTGCCGATGCCGGGTTGGATGGCCAACCGCATACTGAACTGGACGGAGAAACACCCGAAGGTGCGCGATTACTATGCGATAGGCACCGGCCAGTGGCGACCGCTACCCTATGTGGTCAACGTGTTGACCCACAGCCGTGAGCGCTATCGTCGCTGTTTACGTTATTACGCCGATTATCCCGAGTTGCAGGTGGGGGGGCCAACCTACCACTGGGTACGGGAAAGCCTGCAGGCGGGACGAGAAATCATCGCCCAGGCGGCTAAAATCACCACGCCGCTATTATTATTGCAGGCCGGTGAGGATCGGGTGGTCGACAACCGTTCTCATCAGGCTTTTTGTCAGGCATTGTCAGAAGCGGGCCATCCCTGTGAAGGGGGAAAACCGCAGGTTATCGAAGGCGCACGGCATGAGATCCTGTTTGAGCGGGACGCGATGCGCGCCGAAGCATTGAGCGCAATCCTGCGTTTTTTTGCTCATCACTTAGGTGGTACCCCAACCGCCGACCACACCATTAGAGGTTAGAAATTACCGCTATGTATCACGTCGTCGCTTCCGATTTAGATGGCACGCTGCTGTCACCCGACCACACTCTGTCCCCTTACGCCAAAGAGACACTGAAGCTGCTGACCCAGCGTGGCGTACATTTTGTCTTTGCTACCGGCCGTCATCATATCGACGTTGCGCAGATCCGCGATAACCTCGAGATCAGCGCCTTTATGATCACCTCCAACGGCGCCCGCGTGCACAACACCGACGGCGAGCTGATTTTCAGCCATAACCTGGCCGAAGACATTGCCCGCGATCTCTACGGTATGCTGCATAACGATCCGGACATCACCACTAACGTTTATCGTAATGACGACTGGTTCATTAACCGCGAAAGTCCGGAGCAGAAAGAGTTTTTTCAGGAGTCCGTCTTCCAGTATCAACTGTTTGAGCCGGGCCTGCTGGAAACCGATGGCGTCTGCAAGGTGTACTTCACCTGTGACGATCATGAAAAGCTGTTGCCGCTGGAAGATGCCATCAATGCGCGTTGGGGCGATCGGGTTAACGTCAGCTTCTCGTTCCCAACCTGCCTGGAAGTCATGGCGGGTGGCGTGTCGAAAGGTCACGCATTGGAAGAAGTGGCCAAGATCATCGGCTATACGCTGAAAGAGTGCATTGCCTTCGGCGACGGTATGAATGACCTGGAAATGCTGTCGATGGCCGGCAAGGGTTGCATCATGCGCGACGCGCACCAGCGGCTGAAAGACAAGCTGCCGGAGCTGGAAGTGATCGGCTCCAACGTCGATGACGCGGTGCCGCACTACCTGCGCAAGATGTTCCTGGGTTGATTGAACGGGGCGCCTCGCGGCGCCCCAATCGGTATTACTTGTGCTGGCCCTGCTTTTGCAGGAATTGCACGCCCTTGTCAGGGAAGTCGGTGAACACGCCGTCAACGCCCGCCTGGTTGTAAATCACGTCATACAGTTGATTCACGTTGGTCACGTAGTCCGGCAGCGCATCCGCACGGATGGTGAAAGGGTGCACCGCCAGCTTGTTGGCATGGGCTTCTTTCACCATGTCGGTCAGCACTACCTTGCCCGGCTTGGATTTCTCCGCCACCACCAGCATGTGGTAGTCCGGCCCGATGCCGTCGGCATACTGGGCAATCTGCTTCATCGCGCCCGGCTTGAACATCCAGTCATAATCATATTCCACCCACTTGCCGTCGGCCTTCTGCTCGTAGGTTTCCTGCCATTTGTTGTAGGCGATCAGTTGGATCAGCTTCAGATCCATGCCCATCTTCGGTTCCAGCTCGGTTTTAATGCGTTTCAGCTCGTTGGCGTCGAAACATTGCAGATAAACGTTGTCACCCTTGCCGGTATAACCGTACTGCTTCAGCACCGCCAGCACTTTGCTGGAAATATCCTTGCCTTCCTGCTTATGGAACCATGGCGCTTTGATTTCCGGGTAAATACCGATGTTCTTGCCGGTTGAATGGTTCAGACCCTGCACAAACTCGATCTCTTCCTGGAAGGTATGGACGCGGAAATCGGATTTGCCCATCGGGAAACGGCCAGGGTAACCCTGCACTTTTTTACCGTTCTCAATCTCGAAGCCTTCGGTGAACTTCAACGATTTGATTTCCGGCAGGGTAAAGTCGATGGCGTAATAGCGGCCGTCTTTGCGCGCGCGGTCCGGGAAACGTTCGGCTACGTCGGTGACGCGGTCGAGGTAGTGGTCATGCAACACCACCAGCTCGTTGTCCTTGGTCATCACCAGATCCTGCTCGAGGAAGTCTGCACCCTGCGCGTAGGCCATGGCCTTCGCCGGCAGCGTGTGTTCCGGCAGATAGCCGCTGGCGCCACGGTGGGCGATCACCACCTTGTCGGCAGCCTGTGCGGCGCTGACCATTGAGGTGGCCAGGATAATCCCTGTCAGCAGGGCTTTGACTTGAGTCCGCATATTGTTGTTCTCCATATTGTAGGTGGCAAAAAGGCCGCGGTGCGGCCTTTAAATAATGCGAAAGTGGTATGACGCTTAACCGCGTTTGTTGGCAGCGATTTCCGCGTGGTGTTTTTTCTCGCTCAGCATGGTCAGTAACAGCAGAACTACTGCACCGACGCTACCGCCGATCATCACCATAAAGCCGCCGTCCCAACCGAAGTAGTCAACGGTGTAGCCGACGATGGCGCTGGCTGCGACAGAGCCGCCCAGATAACCGAACAGACCGGTGAAGCCCGCCGCGGTACCGGCCGCTTTCTTCGGCGCCAGTTCCAGTGCGTGCAGACCGATCAGCATCACCGGCCCGTAAATCAGGAAGCCGATGGTGATCATGCAGGCCATATCGATGCCAGGGTTACCGACCGGGTTGAGCCAGTAAACCACGGTGGCGATGGTGACCAGGGTCATGAAGAACACGCCGGTGGCGCCACGGTTGCCCTTGAACACCTTGTCCGACATCCAGCCGCACAGCAGGGTGCCCGGAATACCGGCATATTCGTACAGGAAATAGGCCCAGGAAGATTTATCCAGCGTGAAGTGTTTCACTTCTTTCAGGTAGGTCGGTGACCAGTCCAGGATGCCGTAACGCAGCAGGTAAACGAACACGTTGGCCACGGCGATGTACCACAGCAGCTTGTTCGGCAGGATGTACTGCATGAAGATTTGCTTGGCGGTCAGCTCTTCTTCCGCTTTCTCGCTGTAGTCGTCCGGATAATCGTTTTTGTATTCTTCGATCGGCGGCAGGCCACAGGATTGCGGAGTGTCACGCATCAGGGCAAAGGCGATCAGGGCCACCAGGATGGCACCGAAGGCCGGCATATACAGCGCTGCATGCCAGTCGTTGAACCAGGCCATGCCCAGCAGGAACAGCAGTGGCGGCAGACCGCCACCCACGTTATGAGCACAGTTCCAGACCGAAACGATGCTGCCGCGCTCTTTCTGCGACCACCAGTGCACCATGGTACGGCCACATGGCGGCCAGCCCATTCCCTGGAACCAACCGCACAGGAACAGCAGCACGAACATGACCGCGATGCTCGAAGTCGCCCATGGCACGAAGCCCATGAACAGCATCACCGCGGCAGCCAGGATCAGGCCGGCGGGCAGGAACACGCGTGGGTTAGAGCGGTCAGAAACCGACCCCATGATGAATTTGGAAAAACCGTAGGCGATGGAAATACCGGACAGCGCGAAACCGAGGTCACCGCGGCTGAAGCCCTGGTCGATCAGGTAAGGCATGGCCAGGGTGAAGTTCTTGCGCACCAGGTAGTAGGCGGCATAACCGAAGAAAATCCCCATAAAAATCTGCCAGCGCAATTTACGGTACAGCGGGTCGACTTTGTCGACCGGCACACGGGAAATGTGTGCTGCCGGCTTAAAAATACTCAACATGAGCGCCTCCGATGGCTTTATCTAGTTATCACATCAATATGACCTTTTACGTTCATTTGATGATTGAGCGGATATCGAATGTGGTGTTTTTTTGTTCCATAACGAGCGTCATCCTAGTCAAAACAGCCTGGTGTCGCTGTGATGGATGGCGCAATTGTTACACTTTTATGAAACACCGGCGGATTTTGAGCGATTCGTTAACGTTATGAAATGGAAAAACGCCTAAAAATCGTGATTATGATCACATTCATGGTTTTTTGTGGACATTTGGTTTTCGTTTCGAGTTCGTTATTGTTCCTTATCAAACAAAGACCCCAATGACTGTGGCTCAATAGGCTAATAATCACGGATCCTGAGAGAGCCTCATGAGCAGCCATTCACCGGATAACGAAACGGATGTGATCATTATTGGCGGCGGCGCGACCGGTGCGGGCATTGCTCGTGACTGCGCGCGCCGTGGCCTGCGTTGCATACTGCTGGAGCGTCACGATATTGCCACCGGTGCCACTGGCCGTAACCACGGCCTGCTGCACAGTGGAGCACGCTATGCGGTGACCGACGGTGAGTCGGCGCATGAATGCATAGAAGAAAACCAAATCCTCAAGCGTATTGCGCACCACTGCATCGAACGTACCGATGGGCTGTTTATTACGCTGCCGCAGGATTCACTGGCCTATCAACAACAGTTTATTGCCTCCTGCCACAGCGCCGGTATCAACGCCGAAGCGATCGACCCACAGCTGGCGCTGCGTCTGGAGCCAGCGGCCAATCCGGCGCTGATCGGCGCGGTGCGGGTACCGGACGGCACTGTCGATCCCTTCCGTTTGACCGCCGCCAATATGCTCGATGCCCGAGAGCACGGTGCGCAGATCCTCACCTATCATCAGGTGGTCGGTTTGCTTCGCGCTGGCGAGCGCGTTACCGGGGTGCGCGTTTTCGACCATCAATCTGCACAGCGCTACGATATTCATGCCGAAGTGGTGGTCAATGCTGCGGGCATCTGGGGCCAGCAGATAGCGGAATATGCCGATCTGCGCATTCGCATGTTCCCGGCTAAGGGCGCTTTGCTGATCCTCGGCCACCGCATCAACAACATGGTGATCAACCGCTGCCGCAAACCGGCGGACGCCGACATTTTGGTGCCGGGCGACACCATCTCGGTGATTGGCACCACCTCCACCCATATTGATTATGACCAGATCGACAACATGCTGGTGACGCCGCAGGAAGTGGACATTCTGATCCGCGAAGGGGCGCTGCTGGCGCCGGAGCTGGCGCAGACGCGTATTCTGCGCGCCTATGCCGGTGTGCGCCCATTGGTAGCCAGTGACGACGACCCCAGCGGCCGCAACGTCAGCCGCGGCATCGTGCTGCTCGATCACGCCAGCCGCGACGGCCTGGAAGGCTTTATCACCATTACCGGCGGCAAGCTGATGACCTACCGGCTGATGGCGCAGTGGGCGACCGATAAAGTGTGCGAAAAGCTCGGAATCGACAGCCCCTGTACTACCGCGCAGGAAGCCTTGCCCGGTTCGCGGCAGTCGGCGGAAGAAACGGTGCGCAGCGTGGTTTCCCTGCCTGCCAGCATTCGCGGCTCGGCGGTTTATCGCCACGGCGACAGGGCCAGTCAGGTACCGGCCGGCGATCGGCTGGATAACAGCCTGGTGTGCGAATGCGAAGCGGTGACCGCTGGTGAAGTGCGTTATGCGGTGAACTCCCTCACCGTTAATAACCTGGTCGATCTGCGCCGCCGCACCCGCGTCGGCATGGGCACCTGCCAGGGGGAGCTTTGCGCCTGCCGTGCCGCCGGGCTGTTGACGCGTTTTAACGTCACTACCCCGCAGCAGTCTATCGATCAGCTATCGCATTTCCTTAACGAGCGTTGGAAAGGGGTAAGACCGATCGCCTGGGGCGATGCGCTACGTGAAAGTGAGTTTACCAGCTGGGTTTATCAGGGATTGTGCGGGCTTGATGCCCGGGGGGAACAGGAGGCCGATGATGCGATTTGACGTAGTGGTGATTGGCGGTGGCCTGGCAGGCATGAGCTGTGCCATTCGATTGGCAGAGCAAGGCAAGCGCTGCGCCGTGGTCAGTTCAGGCCAAAGCGCACTCTATTTTTCGTCCGGATCGCTTGATCTGCTGGCGCAGCTGCCCGACGGCACCCTGGTGGAATCACCGTTGATGGCGCTACCGGCACTTGAGCTACAAGCGCCACGGCATCCTTATGCGCTGATCGGCGCTGAACGGGTGGCCGCACTGTCAAATGATGCGGCTCTGCTGTTGCAACGCTGTGGTTTGAGCCTGCAGGGCAGCAATGAGCGTAATCATCTGCGGGTGACTCCGCTGGGTACGCGCCGGCCCACCTGGCTTAGTCCTCAGGCTATTCCGGTCACGCCGTTGGACGGCGAACTAGCGTGGCAAAATATCGCGGTGATCGGCATTGAAGGGTTTTTGGATTTTCAGCCACAGTTGGCCGCCAGTTCCCTGATACAGACGCTGGGCATCAAGGCGGAAGTGGCTTATATGCACTTGCCGGCGCTGGATCGGCTGCGTAACAACCCCAGTGAGTTCCGGGCGGTGAATATTGCCAGAGTACTGGATCTGCCGGAAAACCTGACGCCGATGGCAGAAGAAATGCGTCGGTTGGCCGGTGATGCCGAGGCGATTTTCCTGCCTGCCTGTCTGGGGCTGGAAGATGATAGCGCACTGGCCGCGTTGCAGGCGGCGGTGGGTAAACCGATTCTGCTGTTACCGACGTTGCCGCCTTCGGTTCTGGGTATGCGCCTGCATCAGGCGCTGCGTTCGCGTCTGCAGCAACTGGGCGGCGTTTTTATGCCGGGTGACAGCGTACTGCGGGCAGATATCGAAGCCGGGCGAGTCACTGGCCTCTATACCCGCAACCATACCGATATTCCATTGCTGGCGCAGCAGGTGGTGCTGGCCAGCGGCAGCTTCTTCAGCAACGGGCTGGTGGCGGGCTTCGACGGCATACGTGAACCGGTGTTTGGGCTGGATGTCGACAGCCGTGCGGATCGCGCAGACTGGAGCGATCGCAATCTGTTTGCTCCGCAACCCTATTTGCAATTTGGGGTACGAACCGATGACCGACTGCGTGCCTTAAGGCAGGGGGAGCCATTGAGCAACCTGTATGCCATCGGCGCAGTGACCGGCGGCTATGATCCCCTGCAGCAGGGCTGCGGTGCGGGTGTTTCGCTGATTGGGGCGCTGTACGTCGCGCAACAGATTGCGGCACAGGAGGAGCGTCCATGAGCCTGCATAAAGACAACAGTTTTGAGAATTGCATCAAATGTACCGTCTGTACCACCTATTGTCCGGTGGCCAAGGTGAATCCGCTCTATCCGGGGCCAAAACAGGCGGGGCCGGACGGCGAGCGCCTGCGACTGAAGGATCCGGCGCTGTATGATGAGGCGCTGAAGTATTGCACCAACTGCAAACGCTGTGAGGTGGCCTGCCCGTCCGACGTCAAAATCGGCGACATCATTCAGCGCGCCCGTGCCGACTTTGCCCAGAGCAAGCCCACGCTGCGTGACGCTATCCTCAGCCATACCGATCTCATGGGCTCGCTGTCGACGCCATTTGCGCCGATTGTTAATGCCGCTACCGGGCTTAAGCCGGTGCGTGCCCTGCTCGACAAGGCGCTGAAGATTGACCATCGCCGCGAACTGCCCAAATACTCGTTCGGTACCTTCCGCCGCTGGTACCGTCAGCAGGCGCAGGCCCAACGGCGTTATGCCGAGCAGGTCGCGTTCTTCCACGGCTGCTTCGTTAATTACAACCATCCGCAACTGGGCAAGGATCTGATCAAGGTGTTCAATGCGATGGATATCGGCGTGCAGTTGCTCAAGCGGGAGAAATGCTGCGGCGTACCGCTGATCGCCAACGGTTTTATCGCCCAGGCCAGGAAACAGGCCAAAGTGAACGCCGAATCGCTGCACGAGACGGTGTTGGAGCGGGGTATCCCGGTCGTGGCAACCTCATCGAGCTGTACTTTTACCCTGCGTGATGAATACCCGCACCTGCTGGACGTGGACACCTCGGCGGTACGTGAACGGGTGGAGCTGGCGACGCGCTACCTGTACCGTCTGATCAATCAAGGACGCCAGCTGCCGCTGAAGCACACGCCGCTGCGGGTGGCCTATCATACGCCATGCCATATGGAAAAAATGGGCTGGACCGCCTATACGCTGGAGCTGTTGCGGCAGATACCGGGGCTGGAACTGGTGGTGCTGGACTCGCAGTGCTGCGGTATTGCCGGCACCTATGGTTTTAAATCGGAGAACTATGAGACTTCGCAGGGAATTGGGGCGTCGCTGTTCCGCCAGATAGAGGAGAGCGGGGTGGATTTGGTGGTCACTGACTGCGAAACCTGCAAATGGCAAATCGAGATGTCGACCAGCAAGCGCTGCGAACATCCGATCACCCTGCTGGCGCAGGCATTGGCTTAAGGGCGCAGCAGTTGTGAACTGCGCCCCGGAAAAGTTTATTGCTTCAGTTTCAGCGTTTTGATGATGCCTTCGGCCTCGCTCTGCGCCTGCTGCTGGTTATCCGCCGGCAGCGTCACCTGAATGGTCAGCATGTTGTTGTCCAGCGTGCCGATCAGGATAGAGGAGTAGGCTTTCTCGCCGCCGCTGGTGATGATGCTGTCCAACTGACGCAGCGGAACACCGTTAACGTCGATGGCTTTGTTGGTGATCACCTGCAGGTTGGCGTCGCGCGAGCGCTGGGTATCTTCCAGACGCTTGCTCAGGGTTTCCAGGCTGTCGGCCGTTTTATCGCCGAGGATCACGATCAGTGCACGCTGGCCGGTACTGTCGGCGTAAACGTGCATGTTGTTCGCCTGATTACCCAACTTGCCGCTTTGGTCCGCCATGCCCGCCGGCAGGGTGAACGCCAGCTTGCCATCCAGCAAGCTTACCTGTTGCCCGGCTGGGGCGCTGGCAGCGGCATCGCCTGCCGATGCCTTGGTGTCTTTGGTGTCGCCGTCGCAGGCCGCCAGGCCAAGCACTAACAGGCTGATACCCATCAATTTTGCTACTTTACGCATTGGGCTTCCTTCTTCCTTTCAGGTAGGGGTTCTCTCACGTATCGCAACCTATTCCAGGGTGAAATGCAAGCAGAGGTTGTCATGGCGGATGGTGATGGCGGCCTCCGGGGGGCTGGCCGCCAATAATAACATGGGTCAGCCGGGTTGCAGGCTGCCGTCGTTCTGGCGGGCGGCAATGCGCTTAAGCAGCATATTCAGCAGTACGCCGTACATTGGCAGGAAGAACAGCAAGCAGATCATTACCTTGAAGCTGTAATCCACCAGCGCGATTTCAACCCAGTTGTTAGCCATAAAGGCGTCGCTGCTCTTGTAGAACGCAATAAAGAAGAACGACAGGGTATCGCTGATGTTACCGAGGAACATGGCGGCGGCAGGAGCGACCCACCAGGCGCTGCGCTGACGCAGGCGATTGAAAACGTGGACGTCGAGGATCTGACCGAGCACATAAGCCATAAAGCTGGCGACGGCGATACGGGCGACAAACAGATTAAAGCTGCCCAAGGCGGCAAAGCCCTGCCATTCACCCTGATAGGTGACGGTGGAGATCACGTAAGAGATGAACAACGCCGGTACCATCACCGAAAGAATGATGCGTCGCGCCAGCGGAGCGCCGAAAATACGCACCGTCAGATCGGTCGCCAGGAAGATAAACGGAAAGGTAAAAGCGCCCCAGGTGGTATGAAAGCCGAAAATGGACATCGGCAACTGCACCAGATAGTTACTGGAGGTAATGATGACAATATGGAACAGCGATAGCCAGACCAACGCGGTAAGGCGCTGCCGAGCAGTAAACGAATACATGTTGTAGCCTTTTTAGCAGTGGGGTGAGGGAACCCAGAATGTCTTTTCTGCGCCGAGAAATAAGCGTCGCGGCCGCATGATACGCGTTTGCGCAACCAATGCAATGGTTAAATTTAACGCAAACGTTAACGCATCTTGCACAGAAAAACTACCGGCGTAAACTATGCGCTAATGAGATGTGGCGAGCGTTCGCCGATCGTTTTCGACCGAGAAAAATTGCATGACTGACTTATTTGCCCAGGCCGACCAGACGCTTGATGCGCTGGGGCTGCGTTGTCCTGAACCGGTAATGATGGTGCGCAAAACCGTGCGCCATATGGATAACGGTGAAACTCTGCTGATCATCGCTGACGATCCGGCTACCACCCGTGACATTCCGGGGTTCTGCCGCTTTATGGAACACACGCTGGTGGCGCAGGAAACCGACACCGCGCCTTACCGCTATTTGTTGCGCAAAGGCGTTTGACGTTTATCACCGTCTGTTTGCCTGGCGTTTTGTAATATTTGCTGTGCGTCTGCTGCGCGAGCATGCAATGCCAGGCCATTGAAATCCTGTGGGCGGTAATAGTGGGCAGGTGCCGGAAGATGGCGCATGTCATCCGTCGGCCAGAGTTGCAGCTCGCCCAGACTGGCCAGACTGAACCCCTGAAGCTGTAGCGGTAACGTCAGGCGCTGTGGGGCGGTCTTCTCGAACGGGGGCAGCGCAGGCAGGCGATTGCTTCCGGTGGCGTAATCCCGTTTTAACACCAAAAACTTCTCCGGCACCCGGCGATGGCTGTCCCACCAGTCGCCGTCAATACCGTCAAACTGCCGCTGGGTCGCCGCGATGGATACCGCGCCAAGCTGGTGCAGAGCCTGAGGGAGCAGCCTCTCCATGGCGCTGTTGTAGGCAGTGAGAGAAACCGCCTGCCCTTGCAAAATTGCATCGATCGCCAGCCGTGCCCCCAGCAGATTGGAATACAAATCTTCCGGCGAAAAAGCCGAGACCTCCTCAGAAAATCCCGGCACGGAACGGTAGCCATACCACTGTGCAATCTCATGCCATGCCGCCATTTGAAAGGCGATCTCTCCTGCCAAATAGGCCGCCAGCGTATAGCGCTGTGCTGCATCCTGAGGTGGGCTAAAGGCGTTAAGCCGTATGCGACGCGTTGCCAGCTCAGGGCTAAGGTCGATATGCCACTGCTGACCCAATCGGGGTAGCAGTTGGCTGAACAGGAAAAGGGTATTGTCGGCGGTATCGCGGACGTGGGCGATATCGATAAACCCTCCCCGGTGGGTGTAGATCAAGCCCAATTGCTCACTGCCAATGCCCAGCAAGTTGCTGATGGCGTTGAAAGCGCTGTCGTTATAGTGATGGGTGCCAAGCCGGTCGGCATCCACCAGGTTACCTAATTGATAAAACGGCACGGGAATACCCCAGGCTTGCGCTTTGAGGTTATAGCCAAAGGCGCAGCAGGGGCGCAAACCTCCCGGTGGTGGCAGTGGCGCGGCCACCGGCCAGGCAATTTGGCTTTCACCGGTGGGTTGCGAAGTGATCAGCGTTTCCAACGGTTTGGCGGGCAGCGAGAGGGGCAACAACAGAAAAAATAGCAGTGCAACAGAACGCATTAAAAAGCTTCCCCAACCTGAAAGTAAAATCCGCTGCTTCCACGCCCGACGCCAAAATCGAGCCGTACGTTCATTTTCGGTTTGAATTCGAAACGGTAACCCGCTCCCAGCGTAGGCAACCAGGGACCACGGCCCAGATCGCCGGCCTTGCTGCTTAGCGTTCCGGCACCGGCCCACAGCACGTACCCGTGCCGCCAGTTTAGCTTGCGACGATACTCGACCTGGCTACTGAACACATTCCTGTCGCGGTAGCGGCCTTGATAATAGCCACGCATTCGTTGGTCGTCACCCAGCTCAGACAGCCTGTCCCAGGGGACCTCGCCAGTGGTCAGGCGGCTGAAGGCATCCAACGCCAGCACGCTTTTCGCACTCAAACTGTGGTAGGCATTGTATTGGCCTTCAACGGCATTGAAACGGCTGTCACCGCCCAACTCCGGTGCAAAATAAGTGTCGCTCAGGCGAAAAAACTGGCCCCGACTGGCATTGGAAACGAAATCACGGGTGTCGTAACTCAGCGAACCGCTGATTCCTGAACTCAGTGAGGACACACCGGCGTTTTGGGCCCTTAGCAGGCTGCTGTCACCCTCATCGGGATCGCTGGCGTGAGTTGAGGAAAAGTCCCAGCCGATTCCTGCGTAGGTAGCGCTGGCAATGCGGTACAACAGCTGTGGCGCTATCTGGAATGACTGTTGAGTGTACTTTTCCTTGTTCCCCTCGTTATGCCCAGCCTGGTAGCCGGTGCCCCAAAAGTAGGTGGGCATATTATTGAGAGAGCCGTCGGCGAAGAAACGCCATTGGTCGTCAGCGAAAAAACTGTGGTTTTGGAAACCGACACCAAAGGCCCCCGTCGAGCTGACAAAGCCTTTTAACGCCAGCGTCGAATTTTGGCTGACGTTGTCGTGGCTGTCCGGCCGATAGATCCCAACGATAGCGGTACCGAGGCCAAGACCGAGTTCGGGAGTATAAAACGGGCCAGGCAAGACACCCCAATCGATGGTTTTGCTGCTGTCGAAACGGTTGTCAGACCCCAGAGGGGCCAACATTTCATCTACTTGCTGACGTGACAATAAAGCGGCATCAACACCGGGCAACAGGACTAACAAGGCCAGGGGTAAACTGCGGGTAAATATCGCCATCAGAAGCGATATTCACCGGAAACCATGAAACTGTTGCGTTGGCTAAAGCCAAACTCGGTCAACACGTTGAAGTTTCGTGTGATCTCATATTGCGTGCCAACCAGGACATTCCATGGGGATTGCAGATGCTGCTTAACCTCGAAACGACCTTCGCCTTTCTGATTGGCCAGGGCCATCAGCGACTGCAGTTCTGCCGGCATTCTTAGATCAGACAGGCTGCCTTTGAACTCTTGCTGGACGTCCTGATACATGGTGCCGACCCAGAGGTTTAGATGACTCTGCCCACGGATACCTGGCACCAGGAAACGGTAACCTACGCGGGGTGACACCGTCAGCGCGGAAATCTGGCCGTCGAGGATATCGAAACTGGTACGGGTGTAGTTGGTATCGACCGAGGCGAACCAGTTGTCATATCCCCCGACTATTGTGGCACCCGCGCCGTAAGTGGTGCCCTTGAAATCAAGTTTGAAATCCAGATCGCGCAGCGTCCCTTGCTTATTCATGCCGTGTACGACATTGGCGATGATTTTTTCCATCATTTCTGAATGTTGGCTGGGATCGGCATCAACGGAGACCTGGGACAACGAACTGCCTTTGGTATGGCCGACGATACCGTAAACATTGAGGAACGGCAGCACCCAGGTATCCAGACGCATGGTTTCCGTTTTGCTCTGTTCGCGGGTTTTGCCCACATCGATTTTGAACAAATTTGACGGCAGATTGAATGTATCCCAACCCAAACCGGTAAAGTTGATGCTATCGACTTCTATATTCTGCCGCATGTTCATGTAATTGACGCCGATGCCAAAGGGTTCCGGCAGGTCATAGCCGCGAGCTCGCGCTTCATCGCCCCAAATGGGCAGCAGGCGATGCTCTGGTTGGGGCTGGGATTTTTCGGCGGTTACTGCTGTATGGCTGGCGGCGGGTAGCACCCCTTGGGTAAATGGGGGGCGCTGGGCCTGGTCGATCAACTGTTGCGTACTGTCGGTTTCAGGCTGCTGTGCAAAGCTCAGGGGAGAGAGCAGGGTCATTGGAACAAATAACAGGTAGGTATAATTAAAGTTTTTCATATTTAGGCTCTTGGCATTTAAGGGTGGGGCATCCTTGACGGTCCCGTCATGCAAGTGCGCGAGAATATAGTAAAACCCTACAGTTAATAGTGCATAAAATGCGTCACATCATGCGCCCTGTAGTCTGGCGCATGATGTGGTTTTCATAGGGTATTATTGACGTTTCTTCAGCAGCCGCAGGGCATTGGCGGTGACCAGCGCGGTGGCGCCGGAGTCTGCCAGCACCGCCAGCCACAGCCCGGTCAGCCCCAGCAGGGTGGTGATCAGAAATACCCCTTTCAGCCCCAATGCAATGGTGATGTTCTGCCGAATATTGGCGTGCGTCGCGCGTGAAATGCGGATCATTTCCGCCACGCCCACCAGCCGGTTATGGGTCAGCGCTGCATCGGCGGTTTCCAGCGCCACGTCGGTGCCGCTGCCCATCGCGATACCGATGCTGGAGGCTTTCATCGCTGGCGCATCATTGATACCGTCGCCGATCATCGCCGTTGGGCGCAGTTCACTCAGCTCGGTCACCGCACGCACTTTATCTTCCGGTAGCAGCCCGGCACGGTAATCCAGCCCCAGCTCAGTGGCAATCGCCGCCGCCGCACGCGGGTTGTCACCGGTTAACATCACTCCGTTGATCCCTAATGCTTTCAGCTCGGCAATCGCCTGTTTGGCATCGCTACGCAGCGTGTCGCGCAGCGCCAACAGGCCAATCGGCACGCCGTCTTCCAGCACCACCACCGCCGTTTTACCGGCGTTTTCCAGCTGTTCCACCTGATTGACAGCCTGCTGATTGAGCAGGCCTGCGGCCAACTTGGCCGGTGCACTGATCAGCAGGGTTTTGCCGTCGATAACGCCCTCTACCCCAACGCCTGCCAGCGCACGGCGACCCTGTGCCAGTGGCAGAGGCGCGCCATACTGCTCGGCACGGTTGATAATCGCTTGCGCCAGTGGGTGATGGGAACCGGCCTCGACGGCCGCGGCCAGCGTCAGCAACTGCTGTTCGCTGATGCCGTTGAGCGGCAGTACATCGGTCACCGTCGGTTTACCTTCCGTCAGCGTGCCGGTTTTATCGAAGGCGATGGTTTGCACCTGGCCCAATTGTTCCAGTGCCGCGCCGCCTTTAATCAACGCACCACGTCGGGTAGCCGCTGCCAGCCCGGAGGTGATCGCCGCCGGGGTAGAGATCACCAGCGCACAAGGACAACCGATCAGCAGCAGAGTCAGGCCGCGATAAATCCAGACATCCCAGGGTTGTGCATACAGCAACGGTGGCACCAGGATCACCGCGATGGCCAGCAGCATAATGGCTGGGGTGTAGTAACGGCTGAAACGGTCGAGGAAACGTTCGATCGGCGCGCGGCGCTCTTCGGCTTCTTCAATCAGTTGCAGAATGCGGTCGATGGCGTTTTTGCCCGGCTCGGAAATGACCTTCATCTGTGCGGCCTGATCGACCGACAAACTGCCCGCCGCGACTTTCTGCCCCTGCTGACGTTCGACCGGCACCGACTCGCCGGTCAGGGCGCTTTCGTCGAAGCTGGCGAACGGATTAAGCAGTTCTGCATCGGCCGGCAGGCGGCCACCGGGTGCAATTTCAATCACATCGCCGGGGCGCAGGCTGGCAACCGGCACGCGTTTGCGCTCCGTGCCCTGCAGCAGCAGAGCGTCTTCCGGCACCAACTCCATCAGTGCCTTCACACCACGGCGTGCGCGGTTGGCTGCGTAAGACTCCAGCATCTCGCCGACCATAAACAGCAGCAACACCATCGCCGCCTCGGCGGTGGCGCCGATAAAGAGTGCGCCAATGGCCGCGACGCTCATCAGGGTTTCGATGGCAAACGGCGTGCCGGAGCGGATCAGGCGTACCGCCTTGGTGGCAACCGGAGCCAGACCCACCAGCGTGGTGGCGATAAAGGCAATGCGGCTCAGTTCAGGGTTGACCATGCTGAGCGCCCAACTGACGATCATCAGCGTGGTGAGCAGCAGCAGTGGACCAAACTCGCCGAGGCGCGATGTTTTTGGCTGGTCGGCTTGGGAGGTCTGGGTGCCGAGCAGGGTGAAACCGGCTTGTTTCACCGCGTCCTGAATGCGCAGGCTGATATCGGATTGAGCATCGACCACCAGTTTTTCGGTGGCGAACAGCACGCGAGCATTATCGACGCCTGGGAGCGCGGTTACGGCATTCTCAATTTTTTTGGCACAGCTTGGGCAGTCCATGCCGGTGACTTTCCAGCTGTAGCGCCGGCTGCCGGAGAGAGGGGCGGCAGCCAGTCTGTCGCTTTCCTCATCCGGATCTTCATGACCGTCAGTGCTGCACCCGCCGGCACCGTGATCGTGCGTGTGGGCATGTCCACTATGGCTGGCGGCACTTTGCTTTTCACTGCTGCAGCCGTGCTGGGTTTTGCTATGGCTGTGGTTGCAACCGCAGCCGCCTTCCGCATGGTGATGTTCCTGATGATTATGCTTTTCATGGTTAGTCATAGCGTCCCCCTCCGGGCCGTTAATGAAGTTCATTGGGCAGACTCTACACCCTGGAGTCAACTCCAGAGTCAAGCGGCGGGATGAGAATTATTGCTAACTGTGAGGCGGGCGCTATCGTGGGTGGCGCAAGGCCGTTAGACGAAAAAAGAAAATGGTATTCCCTTAGAAACTTAAAAGTCCCGGCGGCTAATAATAAAGAGTTATTAATCTATAACTCTTTAGCTAAATTTAACTTTTCGTCACTTAAAAGCCAGCACGATCCGCTTGCACCTGCAGGCCGCATTTTTGTTGAAGTTTGTTGCTAACTTGTGACCGTCAGGTTTCATTTAGATTGTAAGTATCGCCAAAAACCAGCATAACTCTCCTTCGTTATGAAAATATATAGCTGATTATTTTATGTTCAGTTTTGCGCGCCTGCCTATAATTGGAATCGATTACCATTTATGGCGGTAATCTTATTTGCTGATATATATGCATTAATTCTATCTAACACACTGCCGGTAACGGCGCATAAGTCCCTTCCGGTTAATCGGCGGAACCTTCTCCGTGGCTGACCGGCAGGTTATGTCTATCTGTCTGATTGATAACGATCAGCTAATGAGTGGAATCGAACCAATGCAATCTACTAAAAAGGCAATTGAAGTTACTGAATCCAGCCTCGCAGCAACAGGATCTGGCTACAATGCTGTAGACGATCTGTTGCATTACCACGAGCGTGGCAACGGGATCCAGGTTAATGGCAAGGACTCATTTTCTAACGAACAAGCTGGGCTGTTTATTACCCGTGAGAACCAAACCTGGAACGGTTATAAAGTTTTTGGCCAGCCGGCTAAATTAACTTTCTCATTCCCGGATTATAAATTCTCCTCCACCAACGTTGCCGGCGATACCGGGCTGAGCAAGTTCAGCGCAGAACAGCAGCAGCAGGCGAAACTGTCGCTGCAATCCTGGTCTGACGTGGCCAATCTCACCTTCACCGAAGTTGCCGCCGGCCAAAAGGCCAATATTACCTTCGGCAACTACAGTCAGGATCGTCCCGGCCATTATGACTATGATACGCAGGCCTACGCTTTCCTGCCCAATACCATCTATCAGGGCCAGGATCTGGGTGGCCAGACCTGGTACAACGTCAACCAGTCCAACGTCAAACATCCGGCCAGCGAAGACTATGGCCGTCAGACGTTTACCCACGAGATTGGCCATGCGCTGGGCCTGAGCCACCCAGGTGAATACAACGCCGGGGAAGGTAACCCAACCTACAATGACGTTACCTATGCCGAGGACACCCGCGAGTTCAGCCTGATGAGCTACTGGAGTGAAACCAACACCGGCGGTGACAACGGTGGGCACTACGCGGCAGCACCGTTGCTGGATGACATTGCCGCCATCCAGCATCTGTATGGAGCCAACCTGTCGACCCGTACCGGTGACAGCGTCTATGGCTTCAATTCCAATACCGGCCGCGATTTCCTCAGCACCACCAGCAACTCGCAGAAAGTGATCTTTGCTGCCTGGGATGCGGGCGGCAATGACACTTTCGACTTCTCCGGTTACACCGCCAACCAGCGCATCAACCTGAACGAGACGTCCTTCTCCGACGTGGGCGGGCTGAAAGGCAACGTGTCTATCGCGGCGGGTGTGACCATTGAAAACGCCATCGGCGGTTCGGGCAATGATGTGATCGTCGGCAATGCGGTCAACAACGTGCTGAAGGGCGGCGCGGGCAACGACGTGCTGTTCGGCGGCGGCGGGGCAGATGAGCTGTGGGGCGGTGCAGGCAAGGATATCTTTGTGTTCTCTGCGGTCAGCGATTCCGCGCCGGGCGCTTCCGACGTGATCAAGGATTTCCAGAAAGGCACCGATAAAATCGATCTGTCGTTCTTCAATCAGGGCAAACAGAGCGGTGACCAAATCCACTTCGTCGATCATTTCAGTGGCTCTGTGGGTGAAGCGTTACTGACTTACAACGCTTCGAATAATGTCAGCGATTTGGCGCTGAATATCGGTGGCCATCAGACGCCGGACTTCCTGGTGAAGATCGTGGGTCAGGTAGACGTCACCACTGATTTTATCGTGTAACAGTGAAGATAACGCCCGGCGCAGTCTGGCCGGGCGTTATGCGGGAGCCGATATGAAAGGCAGATTGGCGCGTACCGCCATAATGGCGGGAAATATGATGGTAACGGGGGCAGCTATGGCCAGCAGTTTGGTTCTTCCTTCCGCGCAGTCTCTGGCGGGTCAATGGCAAGTCGCCGATGCGCAGCAGCAATGCCAGATTGAATTTTTGGCCAGCGAACAGAGTGCAACCAATGGCTACCCATTGATTGATCGGCAAAATTGCCTGAAAAAAGTGTTAACGGCTGAGGTGGTCGGTTGGCGCCCGGCACCGGATGGCATTGCTTTACTGCAGGCGGACGGCAGCACGCTGGCTTTTTTTTCGCGGGATGGGGACGTTTATCGTAACCAACCTGGCGCAGATGGCGGCCTGACGCTCAAGGCTCTGGCTTAGTAGCAGCGGGTTCGGCAGCCGAACCCGCCCTGAGTCGCTACAGGTATAGCGAACGCACAATCAGGAAATGGCCGGAGAAATAGCAGAAGGCCACCAGCGCATCGGCCGCGCGGAAGCTAAAGCGATAGCGATTAAGCAGCCAAATGACGTTGGCCAGCAACAGCAGTGAGGTCCCTGCCAGCAGTGAGAAACCGAAATCGGTGCTGCGCATGAAATACTGTTCCCCTGCCAGCCACACCATTAGCAGCGTCATTGCGACCAGGGTGGCAATCGGCCAGCGCATCTCTTCCAGCCGGGTCCAGATGGTCGCCAGCAACAGCACGCCAATCACCAGCAGCGCCAGTGGCAGTGGCCAAAACAGGCTGAAGGTCATCTGACTGGCAAAGCTCAGGGTATACAGCAGGCTCGACAGGAAAAATGCGCCGATGGCGTACAGCACCCGTTCACGCGGCAGCAGCAACAGAGCGTCGCCGAGCAGCGTCGCCAACAGGCCGAGAACGATCAGATAGCCTGCCGCACCCAATACCGGCGCTTGCCAGGCCAGCAATAACAGCAGCAGCAGGGTAACGGGTTTAAATACCCAACGTTGCCAGCGTGGCCCACGGTATGAGGCGTCGACGAACAGCCAACCGGAAAAGAATACGGCAAGGAACGGCCAACTCATATGTCTTCCTTATTCATTATGGGAGCCACAGCCTCCGGCTCCAAATTGTCACCAGTGTCACTTCCTGATTGCAGTGTAGGCAGCAGGCCTGTAATCGACAACGCTTTCTTGCGTATGGACTGTAACCTATTTGCTGTGACAAGGTTTGGCTAATGCTTCCCTTTGCGGGTTGGCCTTTCGCAAAGGTTGTCTTACGGCAGAACCCGATAAAAGCTCCCCGTCGTGCCTTGCTGCGTCACGGCGACCGCAAACAGCGCCACTTCATGGGGCACGCCGAATCGCCTCATAATGTTGAGCTTCTGGCCGCTGACGGTCTTGACGCTTTTCCCTAACAGGCGTGCGGTGGCCGTGACGCTGCCATTATGCAGCAGGCTGGCCAGCACCCGTTGTTCCGCCGGGGGCAAGAAGACGGCAGGCATGGTGTCTTCTCGGTCGTAAAGCAAGGCACCCAGCGCATACAGCTCGCCGTTGTGCCGCAACCCCACCTTATCCATCGCCCGTTTTTTATGACTGGAAACGGTGCGTATGTCGCGGTTTAGGCGGGATGCCAGCTGCTGGGTATGGGTACCGTCCAGCAACGTCAATAACACCTGGCTTTCCGTCAGGGTCAACAGTGGCGTGGTGGGCGATGGCGTTACATTGCCCTCCAGGGGGGTGATGCCCAGTGCGGCCAGCAGCCGGTGCCAGTTTGGGGCCGAAAAAGGGGCGCTGAGAGCCAGCTTTAGGTCGGGCCTGCAAGATTTCAATATTACCAGCTGCCATAAGAGCGGGAGCCAGTTAACAGCGTGCTCATGGTGTTGAGGCTCCAGCAGTACGGTGCTTCCGACATTCGGACATTGCCCAAGCACCACGTTGGGCAGACTGTTTTGACGGGTGGTGTCGTAAATCTCCTGCCAGTTGAAGGGAGGAAAATAGCCAATGTGGTCGTTAATCGTCAGGCGCATATGAAATTTCCGATAATTGGTAATAAATTACGCAGTTAAAACAACTTGATGCGGAATCTGTCAGGGAGCCAGCGCATCTGCGCTCAGGGTGACGCGTAGCGTGCCGCTAAAATGGCCTGCGGCCTTACTCAGTTTGGCGAACGGCAGCACGTTGAGCGTCAGAGGTGTCGGGGTGCAGATCACCGGAAACGCGATGCCGGGCAGCACCACCGGGCGGATCAACGTGCTATTGACGCTTGCCAGAGTAATGTCCTGGCCGTTGTTTACTGTTTGTGGCTGGTTGTTGTAGTTGAGGGTAATACGGTAGTCGACACGATCGGCGGCGGCAGTGCCGCTGCTGCCGTCGCGACGGAGTGAGAACACGTCCGCCGGGCGGCCGGCGACCGTTTGCAGGTCGGAGAGGGCGACCTTTAACCAAGGGCTGTTGCTGTTGTAGCCGTCGTACAGGCACATATCGATATTGGCCTGGCCGGAGACCTCGCCGCCGGGGGCGGTGGAGAGCGGCTGGGTGCGTAAGTTGAGGTCTACGCGCGGTGTGGCACTGCCAAAGGCCGGTAAATAAATGGCGCCATTATTTTTATCGGTGACGTCAAGGGTGATATCGGCGGAGAAGGTGGCTACTTTGATGTATGGGGACCACTGCATCTCGTTAAGCACTAGCCTGGCTTTCCAGATGCCGCCAACGGGGAGTTTGGCCAGTTCGGTCTGGGGAAGATAAGCGGTGATGGTTTTTTCGCTAAAAGAGGTTCCATCTTCACAGTATCTAAAAGCTGCCGCGTCCAGAGGCGTTAATGGTACATAGGTGACACAAAGGTCACTAGCACCAGTTGCCTCCGTATAAGCCGTCAGGCGCAACTGGGTTGACAAGTTACTGCGCTGCTCGGTAAACGTCAGGGTGATGGCCGTCGTTTTCCATGAATCGTATACCCATCGAGCTTCGGTGCTGCAGGCGCCCTCCAGGCTATTGCTCTGCGACTGACATACCCAGGTATTACGCCCCCATAAACTGCTGTTATCCGTATCATAGCCGCCCGATGCGCGCCTCCAGATATAGCTGTCCGCCAGCGGTGCGCTCTTGTCATAGCTCAAATTGATCACCTGATGGTTGTCTGCTGGCGGCACCCTCACTGCCTGTGCAGGCAGGCTGACCATGGCCAGCAGCAGCAGTAGACCGTGCGCAATTATCTTTTTTACCGTTCTGTTCAGCATTGCCTTCATTCTGTTTTTCCGTCCCGTGGTTAGCGTTTGGCGGTGGCCAGCAGTTTCATTACCCGTGGCTTCATGCGCAGTGACTGCGGCAGCCCCTCCGGCCCGGAGACCGTGCAGCGCGTCTCGCCGACCACCTGCAAAATGTCTCTGACGGTTTTGACCTGCAGCGGACAACGCAGTAATTGACCGTCGCTGATCAGCCACAGCGCCGGGACTTTTTGCTGGGTTTGCAGTGTGAAACCGCCGTCGGCTCCCAACGCCGGCAGCGCCTGATTCAGCACCTGGGCATTGGCCAGCGCCCGGCCTTCCGGCCCGATTGCCTGACCGATCTATACCCAGGTGATATTGGCGCGGACATCCCGTACCAGCAGGCGGCCTGGGGGCAGAAAATAACGACCCTCTCCGGCGCCGCCGGTCACGTTGGCTACCCCGCCGTCGGAGGTACCGGCAATATCCTGCACCGTCACGTTCGATAACTGATAACCGTCCAGCGGCAGCAGGGTACTTTGGCCAAAGCCCAGCGTCAGCGGGCGATAACTCCCCCCGCTGATCTGCGCTGCTGCACCGTTTTCTTCCGCTGGCGCGACCCGCACCGCCAGTCCGGCAGCGGGCTCTCCGCCGCCGTTGCCGCCCCAGAACAGACCATCGCCGGCCAGGGCAAAGGCCGAGGAGTAACCACCGGTCAACGCGGTGCGGCTACCGCCGCCGCGACGCTGGCTGTCACTCAGCGTTCCCGTCAGGTCGCCATAACGTCCGTTGGCCCTGCCTCCCAGATTGCCGCTGTAGCTGTCGTCGTTGTAACCGGAAAAATTGAGCGCCAGTTCACGGTAAGTATCCTGTTGCCACATGCGGGTATGGTTGAGGTTGTAGCTGGTCTGCGACTGACCACTACCGTTGCGCCAGTCAATGCCGGCACTGCTGTAGCTGTCACTGCCGCCGGATTTTGCCGCATTGTCGACGCGCGACAGGGTAAAACCGAGATAGACGCCGTTGTCGGTGGTTTGTCCGTTGCTGTTGCGAAATGTTCCTAGTCGTGTGTTGATCGTGGTGCCGCTCCAGTTGAAAGCGCGAGCCAGCCCTAATTGCCAGGCGCGGTTGCGTTGGTCGGCCGAGCGCAACGTTGGCGGCGGCAGCAAATTGTCCGTCGAGGCCGATCGCGAATTACGACGTCCGTTGTTTTTGGTGTCGCTGTAGCCCAGGGTGGCGCTCCAGCCGGCAAGCGGCACCGAGAGTGAGCCGTTGAGCGTGGTATAGCAGCCGATATCATTATTGGCGTTGCCTGTTTGGTCGCAGCCTGCGCCGCCTACCCGGTAGCGGTACAGACTGGCGGAAAATCCGTCGGCAAAACTGACCTGCTGGCTGTCGCCGCGTGCACCGTTGCTGCCGGTCAAGCCGCTGGCGGCCAGGCTCAGCACGCCGAAGCTAAAGGCGTGCTGAGCATCCAGCCGGGTCTCGTTGTAGGTGGTGTTTTGTGTTTTTGCCAAGCCGCTGGTCAGTTGCAGGTTGCGCCACAAGGCCATTTGGACCCCGGCAGCTTGGGTGCCCTGTGCAGTGGATTGTTGCGATGTCGCGCGTTCCGCGGACGCTTTCCCTCCTTGCAAAAACCACTGCCATTGGTCACTGAAGGTACCGCCGCCCTTGCTGAACGGCTGACTTTCTTTACGTTGCAGCACGCCGTCTTCATATACCCGCAGTTCCAGTGGGTAGCTGCCGGGCGGAAAACTGTCGCTGTTCAGGGTATGCATCCCCGGCGCAAAATACTGGCTGCCCAACAGCTGGGCGCCGCGGTAGATATCTACTCGGGCATTGCGGTTGACCTGAATCATTACGGGTGTGGCATCACGGTTGATGCTGTGGTTGACATAGGCTTCGGTGGTACCGATCCGTAAACCGTCAAAACGCGTCAGCGGCAGCAGGGTGAAGGCAAAGTTGCCGCCCAGCGGGCTGGAGAGATTGCGTTGGTCCATACGCCCGGCCTGCAGATAGTAGCGGTTGCCCATATCCTGACGTGCGTACAGGTTGTCGAACCAGAAACGGCTGGCATTGTCATCCCGCACCCGGTTCCAGGTGTAAGCCCAGTTGCCGCCAAGATAACGGCGCTCTCCAAGGCCAAGTGCCCCCGTTCCGTTTAGTGCCAGATTCTGACTGTCTCGGTCGCCACTGTAGTTGGCGGTTTGTCGATGGATAAAGGCGTTTTTCGCTGCCGGTGTTGGCCTGAGCCAGCGCTGATCTTGTTTTAGGGTGGTTAGCCAGTCTGGTTTCAGAAACAACAGAACGGCACCCTGGCTTTCATCCAGGATAGCGGCTGCGCTGTCGGTGGCGACATAGCCGCACCCTGGCGTCTGGCTTCCGTTACAGGCCAGATTGCCATGGCGCAGTAGCGGTTGACTCAACGCTTGCAGCGCCTGCTGCTTTTGCGCTTCTGGCAACGCTTGCAGACCGGCCGCCGCTAATAACGCCTCTGGCGCTTCAAACGTCAGCGTGTCTGGTTTGACCTCCACGGCAAACAGGCCAAGTGAGTGGCCCGGCAGGCGCACCTCCAGTTGTTCCGTTTGCCCCAGCAACAGTGATTCAAATCCTGGCGGCACCTGTGGTGCGGCCGTGGCCTGGCAGGCCAGAAGCAAGGGTAGATACAGCGGACGATAACGGGTATTCATGACGATCATATCCCTTGGTCAAACCGGGGGATCCTTCCCCGGGAAAAGGGCACACGCACGGTGCGCCCTGTCGGTATGATTTTCTTATGGTGCTGGTGGTGTAACAGGTACGGTTGAGGTATTCAGAACCAGACTGACGACGCCCTGATAAGAGCCAGAAGTCGTGACCAATCCTGGTGTGGACTGAGCAATAACCAGATCAAAGGGAACGGAACCGCCATCTAAACGCCCGTTAGGGAACAGCACCGCAGGCTCTAATGTGGAGTCCTTGGTCACTGCGGTGGTTAGGGCCTTGCCGTTATAGCTAACGGTCAGTGGAATGGCTGCGGCGGTAGGCGTGGTGATCGACGTCAGGCTTGGGGTGGCAAGCAAACGCATTTCAACCTGTTTGGTGGCATCATTGGTGAAGATTTTGGTGCTGAGAGTTTGTTTCTGCAGGCCAACGCCGGGTAAATAGGTCATTTTGATGCTGGAAGGCAGCGCAGTCCCGTCGCTCTGCAACAGTTCCACCGTCGGATCGATATCCGCCGTGACGGTAATGTCTTTCTGTACTGCCATGGCTGACAGTGAGAACAAGGCGGCCAATGCGATGGGTGCGAATGCATACGACTTTTTCATATAATATCCTTATTTCATGGTTTTTGTGGTTGATGCTCCGGCTGGCAAATCCGCCGTCACCGGAGTTGCGGCGCTGTCGCGATATTCCACTCGTACAACGCCACCTGACATCCCGGCGGGCAGCATCAGAGCCTCACCGGGATAGACACTGCGGTCAATCTGTTGCCAGCGACAGACCGGCGAACAGAGACCCACTTTTAATACGCCAAGACGCACGTTGCCCTGGTTCAGTAACTGAGCGCCATCGGCACTCCGTGCCAACAGCGGTTGAGCAACCGCCGGCAGCAAACGTATCAGCACACCCCAAACCAGGTTGACGTTCACCTGCGCTTTTTGCGACTTGTCGGGATCCTCATCGCCCAACGAGGCAACAGGTTCGAAATAGACCCGCCAGGCTTCTTCCCGCAGCGGAGTTACCAACGTTATGAGCCGTACCGTGCGTGTGGCACCGGCCGGCAGGACAAACTTGTCCGGCGAAACGACCAGCCCTTGCTGGCTTTCGGCCTCTACTTCTTTTTCCAAAGGCGTAGCCGGGTTGAGGATCCGCTTGACGTTGACACGCACGTATTGGGTTTGTGGCGATTTGGAAAATACCTGTAGCGTGGTGGCCGTTTGTTCGGCACCAATGTCTTTGCTTATCGGGTAGACCGTCAGGTTGGCCAGGGCGCAGGTACTGATAAGCATCAACACACCTGCCAGCCCCGTGAGCTTGCTGGGTGTTAGAGGATGATTCGTTTTCGCCATGTCTGCACACTCCCTGTGATGCGAGAAAAAGGTATGGATTTACCCCGTTTTGCGGGCCGCGATAATGCAACATAATGAACCAAAGTGTTACATTATGGTTTTGTGACTGAATTTGTTGTATTTTGTAGTCGATATAACTAATAAACAGCCATGGATGGCGCTATTTAAGTGTGATGCTCTAATTTAATTTTATGGGGGGTATCAGAGACAGGTGGATTAAGAGAAATGACAAATGAAATGAGAGTAGCTGGGGTACGAAATGATTTTATATAACTTAATGATATTAAAAGATAAAAATTTTAAATTGCGGCGGGTCTTAAAAAAATCTTGACGCTTTTATGAGCGGAATTCTAGAATAGTGACACTTTGGTTCATTATGTAACATTTTCCTCCCCCCATAACGCCCTGAATCGTCCCACATTACTGGCTGTGTACAGCACAGTGTGCTGAATGTTGCGGTGGCCGAGATAGTCCTGAATCAACCGGGTATCTGCCCCCTTGTCAGCCAACGCGTAGCCACAGGCATGGCGTAACATGTGTGGATGCACAGCAATAGATAATCCTGCCCGTTCCCCTAAATCCTTCAGTATCCGATAAATGCGTGAGCGGGAAAGTCGCCCACCCTTGTGAGATAAAAATAGCCAATCGTAATCTTTTGCCCCCGGATAGCTTTGTCTGCGTTGTAACCAGCGTGCCAGTAACTTCCGCTCCATGGGATGCAGGGGTTGCATGGTTGACAGGCCATTTTTAAGACGCCGGACATACAGACTGTCGCCGGCTATATCAAGATCTGCCAGGTGCATTCCGGTCAGCTCGCTGACCCGACAGCCGTGGACAAAACACATCCATAGCAGGCAGGTGTTACGTTCCGGGTCGGGGATGCTGTCGGCGGCGGCGAGCATGCGCTCGATTTCCGGGCGCGTTAGGTGCTTTCGCACGTTTTTTTTCATCATGGCTCCTGTTGACGGTAATGGAGAAAACCCGGCCCTGAAATGGGTCGGCAGGAGAGTATAGGAAATGCAGGCGGATTGTGTCGGTAATTAGGGGAACTCTGTCGGGGGGCTCGCTGAAAGAAAATCTGAAACACCGGGGAAGCGAAGGGCATTTTCGCTGATTGTTTGTCGCCGTACTGGCGGCGCACCGTTATTTCGACCAGTACCGTTCTGAGGCCGAAAACGATCGTGCGCCGGAGCAGTGTTATTTTCTTTTGATCGGCGGCTGCTTTTTCTGCCAGGCCAGCAGTTCGAAGACGCCAAAGATAAAGATCTTGGCTTCCTGCCAGTAGCTTATCGGCTGATCTTTAGGCTGCGTGGATTTCAGCAGTACCAGCTGTAGCCCGTGCATCACCACCATAAAGAACAGCGCCACGTCGATGAAATACTTCAGCGGCTTGGGAAAAGGGTGAAACAGATTGGAGAGCAGAAAGCCCCATACGCACAGCATCAGCAGGCGACCCAGATTAATCAGCATTGTCGGTTTTCTCTTGAGAGCGGATATAAAGACGGTAAGCCACCTGACCGGCGACTTTTTCACGGTGTAGCTGCCAGTTGGCCGGAACGTCGGTGGCGGCGCTTTCGGCTTCGGCCTCTACGTAAATCCAGGCCTCATCGGCCAGCCAGCCCTGCTGCTCCAGCAGCGTGACGGTTTCCGCCAGCAGCCCTTTGCGAAAAGGCGGATCGAGAAACACGACGTCAAACGGTTGGGCATTGTTCGCCAGCCAGCTCAGCGCGTTGGTGTTGACCACATGGCCTTTGCCTTGCAGCAGCGCCAGATTCTTTTCCAACTGCTGCGCCACCGGGCGTTCAAACTCCAACAGCGTAACGCTACCGGCATAGCGGGACAGCGCTTCCAGGCCGAGTGCGCCGCTACCGGCGAAACAGTCCAGGCAGCGCGCGCCCTGGATCACCGGCGCCAGCCAGTTGAACAGGGTTTCACGGACGCGATCGGTGGTTGGACGTAGCCCAGGGCTATTTGGCACCGGCAGTTTCCGTCCGCGCCATTGGCCGCCGATAATACGGATCTGCCCGGCCGCAGCCTGAGGCGGTTTTTTTGCCGACGCCCGTGGCGATATTCTTGTCATAGGATTGGTTTATTTCTGTTTGGGGCGGTGAAGGCCGCACAAGTTAGCGAAAAGTTGCCTCTATTCTACCGGTGAGACGCGCCGGGGGAAACGGTAAAACTTTGTTGCCTGATTTCACAGTGGAAAGCATACCGGATGCGTGTTGCTGGGCGAGGGAAAGTGATAGACTCGGCGGAATAATTGTCAGCATAAGCAAGCCTTCGGTACGGAGTAGAGTCATAACATGGCAAAAGATAAGAAACGCGGGTTTTTCTCCTGGCTGGGCTTCGGCCAGAAGGAAGAAGAGCAACAGCAACCTGAGACGGCGGTAGAACCGGCGGAAAATCAGGCCGTGGAGACCCCGGCTGAACCGGTTGCTCCCAAGCTGGATGACCAACTCCCCGCCCAGGAATCTGAACCTGCCGCCTCCGTAGAAACCCCAGGAGAATGGGACGGCAGCCTGACCGGCGAGCATATCGCAGAAAGCGTGCCGGTGGTTGCCGAGCACTCTGCAGCGGCACAAGCGCTGGCGGAAGAGATTGTTACCCTCACCGAACAGGTGGCGGCAGAACAGCAGCCGGTGACAGAGGAAGATATTGCCGAGTCGGTTGCCGAGGTTGAACCTGAGCCGGTGGTGGTGATTGAGCCGGAAGCGGTTGTCGTAGCCGAGCCGGAAGTGCTTGAGTCAGAAGCGGTTATCGAACCAGAACCGCAACTGATTGAGCCTGAGCCTGTTATCGAGCCTGAGCCAGAACCGATTGCGGTGCCTGAAGTGGAGGCGATCGAGCCTGAACCTGAGGTTATCGCGCCAGAGCCAGAGCCAGAGCCAGAGCCAGAGCCAGAGCCAGAGCCAGAGCCAGAGCCAGAGTCAGAGCCTCTGCCGGCCAGCGTGGCACTGGAACCGATTATCGTCGCTCCGGCCATTATTGAAGAACAACAACCTGAGCTGCTGGCCCCTGCGGTGACTCAGGAGCAGGAACGCCCGACCAAAGAAGGTTTCTTCGCCCGTCTGAAACGCAGCCTGGTGAAAACCAAGCAGAATCTGGGCTCCGGTTTTATCGGCCTGTTCCGCGGCAAGAAAATCGACGACGATCTGTTTGAAGAGCTGGAAGAGCAGCTGCTGATTGCCGATGTCGGCGTGGAAACCACAAGTAAAATCATTACCTCCCTGACCCAGCACGCCAGCCGCAAGCAGTTGAAAGACGCCGAGGCGCTGTACGGCAAGCTGAAGGAGGAAATGTCCGAAATTCTGGCTAAAGTTGATCAGCCGCTGGATGTTGGCGGTAAAAACCCGTATGTCATTCTGATGGTTGGTGTGAACGGCGTGGGTAAAACCACCACCATCGGCAAGCTGGCCCGCCAGTTCCAGGCGGAAGGCAAATCGGTGATGTTGGCGGCAGGGGATACCTTCCGTGCCGCGGCGGTGGAACAACTGCAGGTATGGGGCGAACGTAACCGGATCCCGGTGATCGCGCAGCATACCGGTGCAGACTCCGCTTCGGTGATTTTTGACGCGGTACAGGCCGCCAAGGCTCGTGGCATCGACGTACTGCTGGCCGATACCGCCGGACGTCTGCAGAATAAAGCGCACCTGATGGAAGAGCTGAAGAAAATCGTCCGCGTTATGAAAAAACTGGACGACCAGGCCCCCCATGAGGTTATGCTGATTCTTGATGCCAGCACCGGACAGAATGCTGTCAGCCAGGCGAAATTATTTAATGAAGCCGTAGGCTTAACCGGTATCACACTGACTAAACTGGACGGTACCGCCAAGGGCGGGGTGATCTTCGCCATTGCCGATCAGTTCGCTATCCCGATTCGCTATATCGGCGTTGGGGAAGGCATCGAAGATTTGCGGCCGTTTAAGGCCGACGATTTTATTGAGGCACTTTTTGCCCGAGAGGATTAATACGGATGATTCGCTTTGAACAGGTCAGTAAAGCTTATCTGGGCGGACGGCAGGCACTGCAGGGGGTAGATTTTCATCTGCGCCCGGCAGAGATGGCGTTTCTGACCGGCCATTCCGGCGCGGGTAAAAGTACCCTGCTGAAACTGATTTGTGGCATCGAACGGCCGAGCGCCGGCCATATCTGGTTTGGTGGTCACGACATCAGTCGCCTGAGAAACAGTGAGGTGCCGTTCCTGCGTCGTCAGATCGGCATGATTTTCCAGGATCACCATCTGCTGCTGGATCGCACGGTGTATGACAACGTGGCGATGCCGCTGATCATCGCCGGTGCCAGTACCGAAGACATCCGCCGTCGCGTTTCCGCCGCGCTGGACAAGGTCGGGCTGCTGGATAAGGCCAAAAACTTCCCAATCCAGCTTTCCGGTGGTGAGCAGCAGCGCGTGGGTATTGCCCGTGCGGTGGTGAACAAACCGGCGGTGCTGCTGGCGGATGAGCCAACCGGTAACCTGGATGATGCGCTGTCGGAAGGCATTCTGCGTCTGTTTGAAGAATTTAACCGTGTTGGCGTGACCGTGCTGATGGCCACCCATGACACCGGGCTGATTGCCCGTCGTAATTACCGCACTCTGCGCCTGAGCCAGGGTCGTATGGCTGGAGGAGCGCATCATGGCGAATAACGCAAAAACCGCCAAGAGCAAAGCGCTGCGCGGGGGCTGGCGTGAACAATGGCGTTACGCCTGGATGAACGCCATCAAGGATATGCTGCGCCAGCCGTTGGCAACGCTGTTGACGGTGATGGTGATCGCCATTTCTCTGACGCTGCCGAGCGTGTGTTACATCGTCTGGAAAAACGTCAGTACCGCAGCGACCCAATGGTACCCGACGCCACAGTTGACGGTTTATCTGGATAAATCCCTCGATGACGATGCCGCGGTGAAAGTGCTCGATGCCATCAAGGCGGAAGCCGGCGTCGAGAAAGTGAATTACCTGTCGCGTGAAGAGGCCCGGGGCGAATTCCGCAACTGGTCTGGCTTTGGCGGCGCACTGGATATGCTGGAAGAGAACCCGTTGCCGGCGGTAGCCATCATCACGCCGAAAATGAGCTTCCAAAGTTCCGACACCCTCAACACCCTGCGCGATCGCGTAGCCGCGGTACAGGGCGTGGATGAGGTTAGAATGGATGACAGCTGGTTTGCCCGCCTGGCGGCGCTGACCGGGCTGGTGGGCCAGGTGGCTGCGATGATCGGCGTGCTGATGATTGTGGCGGTGTTCCTGGTGATCGGCAACAGCGTGCGGCTGAGCATCTTCAGCCGTCGTGACACTATCAACGTGATGAAGCTGATCGGTGCGACCGACGGCTTTATCCTGCGGCCGTTCCTGAACGGCGGGGCAATGCTGGGCTTCTTTGGCGCGTTGCTGTCGTTGCTGTTATCCGGCGGGATGGTGTGGCGTCTGGAGTCGGTGGTCACCGGCGTGGCCAAGGTGTTTGGCACCACCTTTACCCTGCACGGCCTGGGTTGGGATGAAGCCCTGCTGCTGCTGATTGTCTCCGCGATGATCGGCTGGATCGCCGCCTGGCTGGCGACGGTGCAACATTTACGTCGATTTACACCACAATAAAGTTTTTTTGGTATACTCTTCTCCTGCTGCTCCGAGCGTGTTGCGGGAGAAGAGCTACCGGCACCAACCCAAGCCCCATTCAGTCTCTTCTTTGCGCACAAATTCCCTATCGGCCTGAGTCTTCGTCACGTATTGTCATGCACTATGTGATCGAAAAACTGTGAACTAATAGGGCGGAACACGGTCAAAATCTGCAGCAAAATGTTATGGTGCCCGGCGTGTGGACCGCTTTTGCAATAGCAACTGCCGTAGAATCAATTATTTCCCCGCCGTGATAAATCACCTGCATGACCTGTTTTTTCAAGAGAGGGTTTGAATGACCAAAGAAATGCAAACTTTAGCTTTAGTGCCCCAGGGCAGTTTGGAAGCCTATATCCGGGCCGCCAACACCTATCCGATGCTGACGGCAGAGGAAGAGCGGGAGCTGGCTGAACGGCTGCATTATCAGGGCGATCTGGAAGCCGCTAAGCAGCTGATCCTGTCTCACCTGCGCTTTGTCGCTCATATTGCCCGCAATTACTCTGGTTACGGCCTGCCGCAGGCGGATCTGATCCAGGAAGGTAATATCGGCTTGATGAAAGCTGTTCGCCGCTTCAACCCAGAGGTTGGGGTGCGCCTGGTTTCCTTTGCGGTGCACTGGATCAAGGCAGAAATTCACGAGTACGTACTGCGCAACTGGCGTATCGTCAAAGTTGCTACCACCAAGGCACAGCGCAAGCTGTTCTTTAACCTGCGTAAAACCAAGCAGCGTCTGGGCTGGTTCAACCAGGACGAGGTGGAATTGGTGGCCCGTGAACTGGGCGTGACCAGCAAGGACGTACGCGAGATGGAATCTCGCATGGCGGCACAGGATATGACTTTCGATCCAACGCCGGACGACGACGCCCGTGAAGGCCAGTCGATGGCGCCAGTGCTGTACCTGCAGGATAAAAGCTCTGACTTTGCCGAAGGTATCGAAGAAGATAACTGGGAAAGCAACGCCGCAGACAAACTGGCCTACGCGATGGAAGGCCTGGACGAGCGTAGTCAGCATATTATTCGTGCCCGTTGGCTGGACGACGATAACAAGTCCACGCTGCAAGAGCTGGCCGATCAATATGGCGTTTCCGCTGAGCGTGTCCGCCAGCTAGAAAAGAACGCCATGAAGAAACTGAAAATGGCGATCGAAGCCTAATCCCGCGTAAGCGTTAAAAAGCCCGGCTAGCCGGGCTTTTTTGTGCCTGAAATTCGGCGCTATGGCGTAACGGCAGCGAAGTCTGGCGCCGGGCAGCTATAGCCAAACTTGTTGGCCCAGGGATAACGAGACCCGGTGTTGATATAGCGCTGATACAGTGCCTGACCGGTTTTTGCATCACGTTTTATCACCCAACCGGCGGCATTGCACAGCACGGCGGCATAGGCCTGGCTTTTTGGCGGCAGCAAATCGGCAGCCTGCTGGGCCAGGGTGACGGCCTGCCAACGATAGTGCAGGAAGCGATTGTCCTGTGGCGGCAGTGCTGCTTTGGCCCGTGCCGCTTCCGCGCTGCTGATCCAACTCTTATGTTTGAGTTCGCGAGTATCAAACGCATCTCCCAGATAGGAATAACCTGCGTCATAAATCGCGTAATCCGGCGTCATCTCATAGCCGGTGAAGGTTAGCCCTTGTGTGCGCAGTAGCGTGGCCGCCTGATAATAGGCTTCGGCGCGCGCCAGTTTGTCGGCGGTTTTGTCCTGCGCCGTTTTCAGCGTATCGGCGTACTGCTGCGCCACCTGACGATAGTTAGGGATGTCGAAATAGCCCATGGCCTCTTGAGGACGTCCGGCGCGCATCAGACGCCGCGCCAGCAGTTCACGCAGTTGTACTTCCGGCGTAAGTGGCTGACCGTTGTACTCGTCCGGATTGACCGGTTTTAGCGGCGTAGTTGGTGCTGGCGCATGTTTATCGACAAAGCCTTTCAGCTCGTCGACGGTCAGCACCCGTTCGGCTACGTCGGCGACGTCAGCCCAATAAATCTCTTTACCGCGATACAGGAAATCCATTGCCTGTAGATAGTCACCGCGATCGAGTGCCAGGATCGCCTGCTCACCCGCCACCCGACACTCGGGCACAATGGTTTCTTGCACAAAGTCGGCATTGCGCTGCTCGCCCCAGCTTTCACTGGATGGGAAAGCGGCCGCCGCTTTGGCGTAGTTCGCGGTGGCGGCTTTAACATCCCCGTCGCGCAGCGCCATCTTGGCGCGTAGCCACCAGGCCAGGCCACTGTCACCGGCGTGTTTCAGCAGGCTGGCCGCCATCGGATATTGCCCGGTGCGGTAGGCCAATGCTGCCAACCGGTCGCTGCCGCTGAAGCCGTTTTTCACCGAGGCGTCCAACAGCGTCAGAATTTGGCTGATAATCTGCGTTGAGCGGCTACCGGTGCCGTCCGTGTCGGCCAATTGCAGATTACTGCTGCGGGCGAACAGTTCGATAGTGACCAGCTGTTGGATCAGCGGATCGGTAATCGCCTGTTTTAGCGTATCGAAGTGGTCAGGATTGACCAGATAACTGGAAACGTACTGCAACGACAGTCCGCCGTTTTGATCGCCCTGAGCCGCCTGCTGGGCATACAGCCGCGCCGCTTGAGTCACGTCATTGAGCCACAGGTGGATACGTGCCTGCTGACCGAGACTGCTCAGCGCCAGTTGATCCGGATCGGCCGTGCCGCTTTTCACTCGCTCAATCACCTGCTGGAAAGCCGCCAGCGCTTGCTCCAGCTGCGGTTTTGCCGGGTGTTTGGCCGTCGCAGCCGGTTCGCCACTTTCGTTCTCTGGCGTGCCGTGATCGCCCATCAGCAGTCGGCCGAGTGAGTATTGCGCTCGTAGCCCCCAATCGCCCTGTTCTGCAGCGGGTAGCGCCAATACCTGCTGGAAGTATTCGCCGGCCCGCGGATCCTGGCCGGCAAAGGCCACTGCGCCCAGTTGGTACAGGCGAGCGGCATCAGACAACCCCTGAGTATTGACCGCATCGGCTTCTTCAACGGTTTTTGCCGCGCGCATTTTGCCGATGATGATGGTTTCTGGCGACAGAGGCATCGGTTTCGGCGGCATGGGCGGCGGTGGCGCTTTCCATTGCGGTAGTTGCTTATCTATCGCGACCAGGCGGCCGGCTTCAAAGGCAAAATTGCCTTCCGGCATATACAGCAGTGTGCCATTGCGATCGACCAGCAACCGGTTAGGGAAATCCGGTCCGCAGGCGTAGCCGTTAATCGGCAGCGCCAACGCTGAGCCGATCAGGGCCGCCAGTGGAAGAGTGCGAGCATTAAGGTGTGACAAGGGTGCCTCCTGGCGTCAGTTGTTGGCAGCGCAGCCAGCCCAGTGGCCGGGATTGCCCGGCACGTAACTGGTCGCCGCTAATCAGGACAAAGCGTTGCCGTTGAGGCTCACTTTCCAGCCGGTAGTTGCCCGTGGCATCCGCCGCCAGACAGTCGCTGGCGGTGATGACAATTTCATGGGGCAGTGGGGCATCAATCGGCCCATTATTGTGAAGTATCAGATCATTGAGCCCATTTTGCTGTGGCTGAGGACTAATTTTTACCAGCCAGTTGACGCTGAGCGGTTGGTTTTCAATCACTGCCCGCAGCGTCGTCAATGACCAGGCGCGACGATCGTCCGCCAGCGGCAGCCGGAACCAGATAATGCCACGCAGGTGCGGCGTGGTTTGCGCGTTCAATTGATGCAGAAAATCAGCTATCTGCTGCGGCGCGACCGTCAGCTCTCGCGAAGTCCCGGCCACGCGCAGCGAGGCTTCGCTTTCGACCTGCGCGCCCTGCTCATCAAACCCCACCAGACCCATGCCATAGGCGGGCAAGGCCACCCGGAAGGGCTTCGGCGTCATTTTCGCGTACTGCTTTACCCAGCGCAGTGCCAGCGGGCCGGAAAATAACCCTTGCTGCGGCGACAGCACCGCATGTACCTGCAGTACCGAACTGTCCACCTGTTGTAATACGCCGGGCAGCGTCGCTGAGCCGATCCAGGTCGGTAAGGCGGTAATACCCAGTTGCAATGAGCGAGGCAGCTGCTGGCGCAGTTGTTGAAGGAAATGCTGATAGTCGGGCAGGCGAGCGGTGGCGGCGTCGTGATCTATTTCAACGCCGATGACCTGCAACCCGGCGGCCTGCCACTGCTGCACCTGCTTTAGCAGGCGCTGGCGAATGGCGGATTCGTCCAACTGCGCCAACTGCCCATCCAGACGCACGACCAGCCACAGCGGGCGGCCATCTTGTTTCAATAATGGGAGATTAACCGGAATTTCACGCCAGCCTTCGCGCGGATGTACCTGCAAACCCAGCACCCGCAACGCAGAGAAAAGATCGCGGCTTTGCGCCAATGCCGCAGCATGTTGCGGCGTCCAGACGCGTTGCCAAACGTAGGCCTGGTTATCCCAGGCTTGCTGCAGTTGCAGTGCCTGCTGGCGGCCACCAAACCAGGCGATGAATGCCAGTGCCAGCATTAATAGCGCCATTAGCCCGCGTTTCATTGCTGCCAGAGTTCGCCTTGCTGAGTAAAGCCGCAGGCGCGCATAAAGTTATCCACTTCACCGCGTTCGCGCGCTGTCAGGCCGGCGGTTGAAAGCTGCCAGTGCGTTATCTGCGGCAGTTGACGCTGGGCGTCCTGTACCAGATACAGACCAACGCCGCGACGGCGCGTCACCTCACGCACCAGTAAATCTTGCAGTTGGGCATGCTTACCGTTCAGCTCGATTTTCACCGCACCGAGCAGCCGTTCGTTGAAGCGGGCGGCGAACAGGGCTTTATCGCCGCTCAACCCGCTTTGCCACTGCTCCGGCTGCTGATGCGGCCAGATTTTGCCAAGATCGATAAGGTCTTGCGGGGACAGTGTGGTTAATCGTTCTATAGTTAATTTCATGCAGGATTTCCGAACGGCTAATCGATGCCGACAGTGTAATAGATCTTGCACAGAGCGTTGTGTAAGTTTTTCTGTACGATTACTGCGCGAAATGTTTTTTGCAAGACGCATTTTCCGAGTAAATATGTAGTAAAGCGATCCGGAACCAGCATAACGCGCTGCGCCTGATGCAAAACAGCGCAGATTTAATCCGGATTTTATGCTGTTTACACCGCTTGTTCCTGATTGTGCAAGTTGATTTGCAGCAGAAAATTCCTGTTTAATGGCATGAAAAATAAAGTCTTATTAGAAAATATTGCCGCGAAAACACCTAAATCATTATTACTTATGAATAAAAGCAGTAAATAAGGGTCAGGTGCAGGCAAACACAACAGGTACGTTCACAACGACAGATGGGGATTTGCGGATGAAATTAACAAAAGGTAAGGCATTGTTGGCTGGCTGTATCGCGATGGCAATCGGGCATGCGGCAATGGCAAAAGACATTAAGGTGGCGATCGTCGGGGCGATGTCCGGCCCGGTCGCACAGTATGGCGATATGGAGTTTACCGGTGCCCGTCAGGCAATTGCCGATATCAATGCCAAGGGTGGCATCAAGGGCGATAAGTTGGTTGGGGTGGAATACGACGATGCCTGTGACCCGAAACAGGCGGTAGCGGTGGCCAACAAGGTGATCAACGACGGTATCCGCTATGTGATCGGCCACCTGTGCTCGTCCTCGACGCAGCCGGCTTCCGATATTTATGAAGATGAAGGCGTGATCATGATTACCCCGGCGGCCACTAACGCCGATCTGACCACCCGTGGTTACAAGATGATCATGCGTACCACCGGCCTGGACTCCGATCAGGGCCCGACCGCAGCCAAGTACATCCTCAGTGAAATCAAACCCAAGCGCATTGCCGTGATCCACGACAAGCAGCAGTATGGCGAAGGCCTGGCACGCTCGGTACGCGACAGTCTGAAAAAACAGGGTACCGACGTGGTGATGTTTGAAGGTATCACCGCCGGCGATAAAGATTTCTCCACTCTGGTGGCACGCCTGAAGAAAGAGAACGTCGATTTTGTTTATTTCGGCGGCTACTACCCGGAAATGGGCCAGATCCTGCGCCAGGCCAAACAGGCCGGGCTGACCACCCGCTTTATGGGGCCAGAGGGGGTGGGCAACTCCTCACTGTCTAACATCGCCGGTGCGGCTTCCGAAGGCATGCTGGTGACCTTGCCGAAACGCTACGATCAGGTTCCAGCCAACAAACCTGTGGTTGATGCGCTGAAAGCCAAGAAACTGGATCCGACCGGGCCGTTTGTCTGGACCACCTACGCCGCACTGCAATCTTTGACCACCGGGATGGAGCGCAGTGGCAGCCAGGAGCCGGCCGATATCGTCAAGGATTTGAAAACCGGCAAGCCGGTGGACACCGTGATGGGGCCGCTGAGCTGGGATGACAAGGGCGATCTGAAAGGCTTCGAGTTCGGCGTGTTTGAATGGCATGCAGACGGCACATCAACACCAATCAAATAAGCCATAATCATCAGGGTAGGACGCAGTTCTGCTGCGCCCGCGGGCCGGCTTGCCGGCTCCGTATCCCTTTACCTGAATGCTCTTCGCATTCAGGTTTCGCAGCCAAGGGTTAGAGTATGTCAGAGCAGGTTCTCTATTTTCTGCAGCAGATGTTCAACGGCGTCACGTTGGGCAGCACCTATGCATTGATCGCCATCGGTTACACCATGGTCTACGGCATCATCGGCATGATCAACTTCGCCCACGGCGAGGTGTATATGATCGGCAGCTATGTCTCCTTTATTGTTATCGCCGCCCTGATGATGGTGGGCATCGACGTGAGCTGGTTGCTGATTGGCGCCGGGTTCCTGGTGTCGATCGTCATTGCCAGCGCCTACGGCTGGAGCATTGAGCGGGTAGCCTACAAGCCGGTGCGCAACTCCAAGCGTCTGATCGCGCTGATCTCCGCCATCGGGATGTCGATATTCCTGCAAAACTACGTCAGCCTGACGCAGGGCTCGCGCGATTTGGCGCTGCCTAGCCTGGTCACCGGCCAATGGGTGTTGGGTGAAAGTAACGGTTTTGCCGCCACCATCACTACCATGCAGTTGATTATCTGGGTCGTCACCTTCCTGGCGATGCTGGCGCTGACGATATTCATTCGTTATTCCCGCATGGGCCGCGCCTGCCGTGCCTGCGCGGAAGATTTGAAAATGGCCAGCCTGTTGGGCATCAATACCGACCGGGTTATCTCGCTGACCTTCGTGATTGGCGCGGTGATGGCGGCAGTGGCCGGCGTGCTGCTGGGCCAGTTCTACGGAGTGATTAACCCATACATCGGCTTTATGGCAGGCATGAAAGCCTTCACCGCGGCGGTGCTGGGCGGGATCGGCAGCATTCCCGGCGCAATGATTGGTGGCCTGGTACTGGGCGTGGCGGAAGCGCTGACCTCGGCCTACCTGAGCACCGAATATAAAGACGTGGTGTCATTCGCGCTGCTGATCGTGGTGTTGCTGATCATGCCAACCGGCATCCTTGGGCGTCCGGAGGTTGAGAAAGTATGAAACTCAATCTGCTCAATGCGTTGATCGCCACGCTGGTGCTGTTTGTGATGGCTTCGTTCCTGATGGGGATGCAACTGAGCCTCGACGGAACCAAACTGGTGGTTCATGGCGCGGCGGAAGTTCGCTGGATGTGGATCGGCATTGGCTGTGTCATCGTGTTTTTCTTCCAATTGTTGCGTCCGTTGATGCAGCAAGGGCTGAAAAAAATCTCCGGCCCGTCATTCGTCTTACCGAGCTTTGATGGCACCACCGCGCGCCAGAAGCTGCTGGCCGCGGCGATCATTGTCGCGGCGGTCGCCTGGCCGTTCCTGGTATCGCGCGGCACGGTGGATATCGCCACCCTGACGTTGATCTACGTGATGCTGGGTCTGGGCCTGAACGTGGTGGTCGGCTTGTCCGGCCTGCTGGTGCTGGGTTACGGCGGTTTTTACGCCATCGGCGCCTACACCTATGCGCTGCTGAACCATTACTATGGCCTCGGCTTCTGGGAAAGCCTGCCGCTGGCGGGCATCGTCACCGCCATCTTCGGTTTCCTGCTCGGTTTCCCGGTGCTGCGTCTGCGCGGCGATTACCTGGCGATTGTGACCCTGGGCTTCGGGGAGATCGTGCGTATCCTGCTGCTGAACAATACCGAGATCACCGGCGGGCCGAACGGTATCAGCCAGATCCCGAAACCGACCTTCTTTGGGCTGGAGTTCAACCGCAGCGTGCGCGACGGCGGCTGGGACACCTTCCACAACTTCTTTGGCCTGAAATACGATCCGAGCGATCGCATTGTGTTTTTGTATTTGGTGGCACTGCTGCTGGTGGTACTGACGCTGTTTGTGATCAACCGCCTGCTGCGCATGCCGCTGGGCCGTGCCTGGGAAGCGCTGCGCGAAGATGAAATCGCCTGCCGTTCACTGGGCCTTAACCCGACCAAAATCAAGCTGACCGCCTTTACCATCAGCGCCGCCTTTGCCGGTTTTGCCGGTACGCTGTTTGCCGCACGTCAGGGCTTTGTCAGCCCGGAATCCTTTACCTTTGTCGAGTCGGCCTTCGTGCTGGCGATCGTGGTTTTGGGTGGTATGGGGTCGCAGTTTGCCGTGATCCTGGCGGCTATTCTGCTGGTGGTATCGCGTGAAATGATGCGCGATCTGAACGAATACAGCATGTTGCTGCTGGGTGCCCTGATGGTATTGATGATGATTTGGCGGCCACAAGGGTTGCTGCCAATGAAGCGGCCACAGCTGAAACTGAAAGCGGCGGATATCCACGCGGGCAAGGGGGAACAGGCATGAGTATGCAACCTTTGCTGAAGGTCGAAGGGTTATCGATGCGTTTCGGCGGCCTGCTGGCGGTCAATAACGTGGCGCTGGAACTCAATGAAGGCGAAATCGTTTCGCTGATCGGCCCAAACGGTGCCGGAAAAACCACGGTATTTAACTGTCTGACCGGTTTCTACCGCCCAACCGGCGGCACCATTAAACTGCGCGAACGTCATCTGGAAGGGTTATCCGGCCAAAACATCGCTCGTATGGGCGTAGTGCGGACTTTCCAGCATGTGCGGCTGTTCCGTGAAATGACGGTGATCGAAAACCTGCTGGTTGCGCAGCACCAGCATCTGAAAAGCGGCGTTTTCGCCGGGCTGTTGAAAACGCCGGCCTTCCGTCGTGCCGAAGCCGACGCGCTGGAACGTGCGGCGGTGTGGCTGCAGCGGGTTGGCCTGCTGGAGATGGCTAACCGCTCGGCGGGCAACCTGGCATACGGCCAGCAGCGGCGGCTGGAGATTGCGCGTTGCATGGTTACCCGGCCGGAGCTGCTGATGCTCGACGAGCCTGCGGCGGGTTTGAACCCGAAGGAAACCGACGAACTTGACCATTTGATTGTCGAGCTGCGTAATCAGCATAAGGTGTCGGTGCTGTTGATCGAACACGACATGAAGCTGGTGATGGGCATTTCCGACCGCATCTACGTGGTGAACCAGGGTACGCCGCTGGCGCAGGGCACTCCGGCAGAAATCCGCAACAACCCGGACGTGATCCGGGCTTATCTGGGCGAATAAATTATGTTGTCATTTAATCAGGTATCCGCCCATTACGGCAAAATCCAGGCGTTGCATCAGGTCAGCCTGAACATTAAGCAGGGTGAGATAGTCACGCTGATCGGTGCTAACGGCGCCGGTAAAACTACGCTGCTCGGCACGCTGTGCGGTGAGCCCCGTGCCAGCGAGGGCAGCATCACTTTCCTCGATCAGGATATTACCCAGTGGCAGACCTCGCGCATCATGCGTGAGGCGGTGGCTATTGTGCCGGAAGGGCGACGGGTATTCTCGCGCATGACGGTGGAAGAGAATCTGGCGATGGGCGGTTTCTTTGCCGATCGTCAGCAGTATCAGCAGCGTATCGAAAGGGTTTTCGGCCTGTTCCCGCGGTTGCTGGAGCGCCGTGCCCAACGTTCCGGCACCATGTCCGGCGGTGAGCAACAGATGTTGGCTATCGGCCGTGCGCTGATGAGCCAGCCAAAATTGCTGTTGCTCGACGAACCTTCCCTTGGGCTGGCGCCGATCATTATTCAGCAGATTTTTGACATCATTGAGCAACTGCGCGAAGAGGGAATGACCATCTTCCTGGTGGAGCAAAACGCCAATCAGGCGCTGAAACTGGCCGATCGTGGTTATGTACTGGAAAACGGCCGCGTGGTGTTGGAAGATACGGGAGCCGCATTGTTAGCAAACGAAGCAGTTCGATCCGCTTATCTCGGTGGATAGTTTGTCCCAGTAACTAATAATAATCAGGAATGAGAAGAAGAAATGAACACAGAAGGGTTACTCGCGCAGCGCATCGTAAAAGTAAAAAGCTCGGCAATTCGTGAATTGCTCAAGCACAGTAAGATGGAAAACGTCATTTCGCTGGCGGGCGGCATCCCCTCTGATGCCCTGTTTGATTTCGAAGGCTTGAGCATCGCTACTCATCAGGCGATCACCGAGCAGCCGAAAAGCGCTTTCCAATATGGTTTGACCGAAGGCAGTCCGGTGCTGCGTGAGCGCATCTGCGAACTGTGCGCCCAGCGTGGTGTTTCTGCCACTGCCGAAGAAGTGATGGTCACGGCCGGTTCCCAGCAGGCGCTGGATCTGGTGATGCGTGCCATCGTCAACCCGGGCGATGTGTTTGTGGTGGAGCGTCCGACCTATCTGGCGGCGTTACAGACGCTGGAGCTGGCGGAAGCCAACATCATGTCGGTGTCGTCCGACAGCGATGGCATGGTGGTCGAAGAGCTGGCTGAACTGCTGAAAACCCAGCGCATCAAGGGCGTGTATGTGGTGCCGAACTTCGGTAACCCAAGCGGTATCACCCTGAGCGCACCGCGCCGCGAACTGTTGGTGAAACTGGCGGCCGAGCACAATTTCCTGATCATCGAGGATGATCCGTACGGCGAACTGCGCTTTACCGAAGAGCGCAACGCTACGCTGCACCAGATTTCCCAGCAGGTGCTGGGTCACACCGATAACATTATCTACACCTCGACCTTCTCCAAGATCCTGGCACCGGGCCTGCGCCTAGGCTGGGCAATTTTGCCTGAGTTCCTGCTGCATAAAGTGGCGATCATCAAGCAGGCGGCGGATCTGCACGCCAGTGCGCTGTCGCAGAGCATCGTAGAATGCTATCTGGGGCTGGATCGTCTGCCGGCGCAGATCGAAAAGATCCGCGCGGCCTACAAGCACAAGGGCGAGATCCTGGCCGGGCTGGTGGAGCAAGAGCTGGGCGACCATATCAGCTTCGATATGCCGAAGGGCGGTATGTTCCTGTGGGCGCGTTTCCGTCAGCCGTTTAACGCGACCGAATGGCTCAAAACCACCCTGCAGCAGGGCGTGGTATTCGTGCCGGGGGAATACTTCTTCTCAGACAACCCGGATCGTTCGACCTTCCGCCTGTCGTTCGCCACCGCGACCGAACAGCAAATGCAGGAAGCGGTCGCTCGACTGCGTCGTTCACTGTAATACCCACGGCGGCGGGGCAGTTCTCCCTGCCGCCGACATCAAACCGCAATCTGCACTTCACTCTCCCGTCACACGGCTGTCATCTGGCAGTTATATTTCTGTCATCCGAGCATGGCATGTTAGCTACCGAACAAAAAACTGATTCTTTTCGCTCACGCGCTTATTACACCAGCTTTTTTCAGGAGTTAGGCATGCTCACCTACGCTATTCGCAAAACTACGCTGTGCGTCGCGTTGACCCTGGCGGTCAGCACTCAGGCACTGGCGGCAACCGAGATCCCGTTCTGGCATTCGATGGAAGGTGAATTGGGTAAAGAAGTGGATTCCCTGGCGGATCGCTTTAACCAGTCGCACACCGACGTCAAAATTGTCCCGGTTTATAAAGGTAACTACGAACAGAGCCTGGCGGCGGGCATCGCGGCCTATCGCTCCGGCAAAGCGCCGGCAATTTTGCAGGTGTACGAGGTGGGCACGGCAACCATGATGGCCAGCAAGGCGATCAAGCCGGTGTATGAAGTGTTTAAAGACGCCGGTATCAACTTTGACGAGTCGGTGTTCGTGCCAACGGTGGCCGGTTACTACACCGACAACAAGAGCGGTCACCTGCTGTCTCAGCCGTTCAACAGTTCCACTCCGGTGCTGTATTACAACAAGGACGCCTTCAAAAAAGCCGGCCTGAACCCGGACCAGCCGCCAAAAACCTGGCAGGAACTGGCGGCGGATACCGCCAAACTGCGTGCAGCCGGTATGAAGTGTGGCTACGCCAGCGGCTGGCAGGGCTGGATCCAGCTCGAGAACTTCAGCGCCTGGCACGGGGTGCCGTTCGCCACGGAGAACAACGGTTTCGGGGGAGCCAGCGCCAAGCTGGAATTCAACAAGCCGCTGCAGGTCAAGCACATCCAACTGCTGGAAGAGATGAACAAGAAGGGTGATTTCACCTATTTCGGCCGTAAAGACGAATCCACCGAGAAGTTCTACAGCGGCGACTGTGCCATTACTACCGCGTCATCCGGCTCTCTGGCGGATATCAAGCATTACGCCAAGTTCAACTACGGCGTGGGCATGATGCCGTACGATGCGGATGCCAAAAATGCGCCGCAGAACGCCATCATTGGCGGTGCCAGCCTGTGGGTGATGAACGGCAAAGATGCCGCCACTTACAAAGGGGTCGCCGAGTTCCTGCAGTATCTGGCCCAGCCGGAAATTGCCGCCGAATGGCACCAGAAGACCGGTTATCTGCCGATCACCACCGCGGCCTACGATCTGACCAAGCAACAGGGCTTCTATGACAAGAACCCGGGTGCTGATGTGGCAACGCGTCAGATGCTGAATAAGCCGCCATTACCGTTCACCAAGGGCCTGCGTTTGGGCAACATGCCGCAGATCCGTACCGTGGTGGATGAAGAGCTGGAAGGCGTGTGGACCGGCAAGAAAACGCCACAACAGGCGCTGGATGCCGCCGTGCAGCGCGGTGACGTATTGCTGCGTCGCTTCGAGTCCCAGACCAAGTAGCGTCAACCGGGACTCCGTTCCGGCGAACGACACCGATTTCACCCCCTCTCCCCTGGGAGAGGGCCGGGGTGAGGGGCTCAGTCAGCCCTCTCCCCACATTAACGGTTAACCCCTATGTCATCTTCCCGTCCCGGTTTCGGCTGTAGCTGGCTGCCCTATGTATTGGTGCTGCCGCAACTGTTGATCACCGCAATCTTTTTCCTGTGGCCCGCCGGCGAGGCGCTGTGGTATTCGGTGCAGAGCCTCGATCCCTTCGGCCTGTCCAGCCAGTTTGTCGGCCTGGATAACTTTACCCAGCTGTTCCAGGATCCTTACTACCTCGATTCGTTTTACACCACGCTGATTTTCAGCTTCCTGGTGGCGGGTATCGGGCTGGTCGTGTCGTTGTTCTTCGCTGCACTGGTGGATTACGTGCTGCGCGGCAGCCGGATTTACCAGACGCTGATGATCTTGCCTTATGCGGTAGCTCCGGCGGTGGCGGCGGTACTGTGGATCTTCCTGTTCAACCCCGGTCTGGGGCTGATTACTCATTTCCTTAACGGACTGGGCTACAACTGGAACCACGCACAGAACAGTGGGCAAGCGATGTTCCTGGTGGTGCTGGCTTCGGTCTGGCAGCAAATCAGCTACAACTTCCTGTTTTTCCTGGCGGCATTACAGTCCATTCCCCGATCGCTGGTGGAAGCGGCGGCTATCGACGGTGCCGGCCCGGTGCGGCGTTTCTTCAATCTGGTGCTGCCGTTGATCACGCCGGTGAGCTTCTTCCTGCTGGTGGTGAATTTGGTGTACGCCTTCTTCGACACTTTCCCGGTGATCGATGCCGCGACCGGCGGCGGGCCGGTGCAGTCCACGACCACGCTGATCTACAAGATCTACCGTGAAGGCTTTGCCGGTCTGGACTTGTCCAGCTCTGCGGCGCAGTCGGTGATCCTGATGCTGCTGGTGATTGGCCTGACGGTGATCCAGTTCCGTTTTGTCGAACGTAAGGTGCGTTACCAATGATTGAGAACCGACGCGGGCTGGATATCTTCAGCCACGTAATGCTGATTATCGGCGTGCTGGTGGTGCTGTTCCCGCTATACGTGGCCTTTGTCGCCGCCACGCTGGATGACAAACAGGTGTTTCAGGTGCCGATGACCCTGATCCCGGGCGGCCACCTGTGGGATAACATCAGCAATATCTGGCAGGGCGGTGTGGGCAACCTCAAGGTGCCATTCTCGCTGCTGCTGCTCAATAGCGTGATCATGGCGCTGGCCATTACCTGCGGCAAAATCGTGGTATCGGTGTTGTCGGCCTATGCCATCGTTTATTTTCGTTTTCCGCTGCGCAGCCTGTTTTTCTGGCTGATTTTCATGACGCTAATGTTGCCGGTGGAAGTGCGTATTTTCCCCCACGGTGGAGGTGATCTCCAACCTCAATCTGCTGGACAGCTACACCGGTCTGACGCTGCCGTTGATGGCCTCGGCAACCGCTACCTTCCTGTTGCGCCAGTTCTTTATGACCTTGCCGGATGAACTGCTGGAAGCCGCGCGGATTGATGGTGCCGGCCCGATGCGCTTCTTCTGGGACATCGTGTTGCCGCTGTCGAAGACCAACCTGGCGGCGCTGTTTGTCATCACCTTTATCTACGGCTGGAACCAGTACCTGTGGCCGATCCTGATCACCAGCGATGCCTCAATGGGCACCGCGGTGGCGGGCATCAAAAGCATGATCTCCACCTCCGGCGCGCCGACCCAGTGGAATCAGGTGATGGCGGCGATGATTCTGACTTTAATCCCACCGCTGGCGGTGGTTCTTCTGATGCAGCGCTGGTTTGTACGCGGCCTGGTTGATAGCGAGAAGTAACGAAATGGCAGGTTTAAAACTACAGGCAGTCACCAAATCCTACGACGGTAAAACGCCGGTGATTAAGCAGATCGATCTCGACGTGGCGGACGGTGAGTTTATCGTGATGGTTGGGCCGTCCGGCTGCGGTAAATCGACGCTGCTGCGCATGGTCGCCGGGCTGGAACGTACCACCAGCGGCGATATCTATATCGACAGCCAACGCGTGACCGATATGGAGCCGAAAGATCGCGGCATTGCGATGGTGTTTCAGAACTACGCGCTGTATCCGCACATGAGCGTGTATGACAACATGGCCTATGGCTTGAAAATTCGCGGCTTCGGCAAACAGCATATCCAACAGCGGGTAGAAGAAGCGGCGCGCATTTTAGAGCTGGAGCCGCTGTTGCAGCGCAAGCCGCGTGAGCTTTCCGGCGGCCAGCGTCAACGGGTGGCGATGGGGCGGGCTATCGTGCGTGAACCGGCGGTGTTCCTGTTTGATGAACCCTTGTCCAACCTCGACGCCAAACTGCGGGTACAGATGCGTCTGGAATTACAACAGCTGCATCGCCGGTTGAAAACCACCAGCCTGTACGTAACGCACGATCAGGTGGAGGCGATGACGCTGGCGCAGCGGGTGATCGTGATGAACAAGGGCGTGGCAGAGCAGATTGGCACCCCGAGTGAGGTCTATCAACGCCCGGCGTCGCTGTTTGTCGCCAGTTTCATTGGCTCACCGGCGATGAACCTGTTGCCAGGCACCCTGAGCGCCGACGGCAGCCAACTGCAACTGGCGGACGGTATGACCTTGAATTTACCGCAGGCGAAGGCGCACTGGGGCGGACGCCGGCTGACGCTGGGTATTCGCCCCGAGCATATTCAACTGCTCCCCGATGGGCAGGGTGGCGTGCCGCTGGTGCTGCAAACGCTGGAGCTACTGGGCGCGGATAATCTGGCGCACGGGCAGTGGGGCGGCCACGGGGTCATTGCGCGGCTATCGCATGAAACTATGCCGACGGCAGGCAGCACGCTATATTTACAACTGCCTGCACAAGCGCTGCACTTTTTTGATACCGATAGCGGATTACGGATGGAATGATGACCACAGCCTGGCCTTACCCTCATATTGTTGCCCACCGCGGCGGTGGCTCTCTGGCACCGGAAAATACCCTGGCGGCGATCGACGTTGGCGCACGTCACGGCCACAAAATGATTGAGTTCGACGCCAAGCTGGCGCAGGACGGGCAGATTTTTCTGCTGCACGACGATACTCTGGATCGCACCAGCAACGGCTGGGGCGTAGCGGGCGAGTTGCCGTGGGACAAGCTGGTGCAGCTCGATGCCGGCAACTGGTATAACTCCGCCTACAAAGGCGAACGCTTACCCTTGCTGGCGGAGGTCGCGGAACGCTGCCTGCAGCACGGTATGATGGCGAACATTGAAATCAAGCCCACCACCGGCAGTGATGACGAAACCGGCCGGGTAGTGGCGCTGGCGGCACGCCTGCTGTGGCAGGGGCAGACCGATCCGCTGCTCTCTTCGTTCTCGGTTGAAGCGCTCGCAGCAGCACAACGTACCGTGCCTGAATTGCCGCGCGGCCTGTTGCTCGATCAGTGGGATGACAACTGGCCGGCGCTGACCGAACGCCTGGGTTGCGTGTCTTTGCACATCAACCATAAAGAACTGACCGCCGAACGGGTGGCAGCACTGAAAGCGGCGGGATTACGCATTCTGGTTTATACCGTTAACCAGCCGGCGCGGGCGCGCTTGTTGTTAAACTGGGGCGTTGACTGCATTTGCACGGACCGAATAGATTTGATTGGCCCCGATTTTCCCAATGGCTAACCTCGGTTGACCGGCGTCGGCAGCGGCGCCTGAGGTACCGCAGGCGTGGTGCGATCGAACGGATTGCGCGGTTGGTTGCCATTTGGCAGCAGTTGCCCGCCGTTCGGCGAAGTTCGCAGCAGTTGTTGCTGGTTATTGTCGAACTGCCGCTGTTGTTGCAGACGGCGCTGATCCAACTGCTGGTTATTCAGCATGCGTTGTTGTTGCGCTTGCTGACTGCGTTGGTTGAGAAACTGCTGCTGCGAGCTAAGCTCGGTAACCCCGTTGGCCGCAGTAGCCAACCCGGACAGCAACAACAGACCGTAGAGCAGGTGATAAGTCTTCATGATGTTTACCTCGCTTTTTTATTAAGCCTAACCCACCGGTGAATTTTTTGCCGATAGTTTGTATTTCGCACAGATGTAAACTGCCTTTTCGTCACGACCTATCCCGCCTTCCGTTACAATCGCCCTTTGTGAATTTTTAGGATGAACCCATCGTGCTGCTTCTGGTGATTACTACCATTTTGTGGGCGTTCTCTTTCAGCCTGATTGGCGAATATCTGGCGGGCCAGGTCGACAGCTGGTTCTCGGTGCTGATGCGCATCGGCCTGGCGGCATTGGTGTTCCTGCCTTTCCTGCGCTGGCGCAATATCAAGCTGAAAGTGATCCTGATGTACATGCTGGTGGGGGCTTGCCAGCTCGGCATCATGTACCTGTTCAGCTTCCGCGCTTACATGTACCTGACGGTGCCGGAATTCCTGCTGTTTACCGTGCTGACGCCGCTTTACGTCACGCTGATTTATGACCTGATCAGTGGGCAGCGCCTGCGCTGGAGCTACGTATTCAGTGCGTTGCTGGCCGTTTTGGGGGCGGCGATCATTCGTTACCACCAGCTTAGCGAGCATTTCTGGCTGGGGCTGCTGCTGGTGCAGGCGGCGAATATCAGCTTCGCCATTGGCATGGTCGGTTACAAGCGGCTGATGGAAGTGCATCCGTTGCCACAGCACACCGCGTTTTCCTGGTTCTACCTGGGCGCGTTGGTGGTGGCGGTGGTGGCCTGGTGCCTGTGGGGCAACCCGCAACAGTTGCCGACCACCAATCTGCAATGGGGCATTCTGGTGTGGCTGGGCGTGGTCGCTTCTGGGCTGGGATATTTCATGTGGAACTACGGTGCCACGCAGGTGGATGCCGGCACGCTGGGCATCATGAATAACATGCATGTGCCTGCCGGGCTGCTGGTGAATCTGGCCATCTGGCAGCAACAGCCGCACTGGCCAAGTTTTATTATCGGTGGGGCGGTGATTGTTGCTTCGCTGTGGGTACATCGCCGTTGGGTGGCACCCAAAATAATCAGTAAATAAACCGGGCCGCCCAAGCGCAGGCAGCCCTGGTCGTCAGGGTTGTGAGGCCAGCGGTTTGACGCTGGCAACACCGGCGCTTGGGCGGGCGGCGTCCCGGACGAACGGCAGATGATTGCAGGCGTGCTGGCGTGCCGAACGGATAAAGGCTTCGGTTACCGCCTGACGCTGCTCACCATCGCGAACTGCGGCATACAGACGGCTCCACAGGCCATCGCCCAGGGTTTTGGTCACCACCAACCCCTGGCGCTCAAAACTCTCCACCACCCAATGCGGTAACGCCGCAATCCCCATCCGCGCCGACACCATCTGGATCAGTAGCAGGGTGTTATCGACGTTTTTCAGCGCCGGGCTGATGCCCGCCGGCTGCAGGAAATGACGCCAGATATCCAGCCGTTGACGCTGTACCGGATAAATCATCAGCGTTTCATCGATCAAATCTTCGGGTTCAATATGCAGTTTGCTGGCCAACGGGTGATCCGGCGCCAGCACCAGTCGCACTTCAAAATCAAACATCGGTGAATAATGCAGACCGCTGCGCGGCAGAATATCGGAAGTCAGCACCAGATCCAGCTCGCCTTGCTGTAAGGCCGGTTGCGGATCAAAGGTGACGCCGGACTTAAAGTCCATCACCACCTGCGGCCAACTCTGACGGAAGTTATCCAGCGCCGGTGTCAGCCATTGAATACAGCTGTGGCATTCAATGGCGATACGCAGCGTGGCCTGATGCGGTTCGTGGCACGTTTGCAATGCCTGCTGAATTTGCGGCAGAACCTGCTCTGCCAGCTGTAACAGGATCTCTCCCTGCGCGGTAAAGCGCAGCGGTTGGCTTTTACGAACGAACAGCTTGAAGCCCAGGCGCTGCTCCAGATCGCTGAACTGATGCGAAAGAGCAGACTGCGTCTGATGGAGTTGGGCAGCCGCGGCCGCCAGCGAACCGGTATTGCGCAGAGCCTGCAGCGTCCGTAAGTGTTTCAGTTCGATCATGAGAGTCCTTCACAGTGACAGTGAATAAATTGCGCTTGTGGTTAATACAGTACCTGCGGATTATGGATGTGTAAACATCTGGACGGCTAAATGGGGAATATGACGATGGCAATTCTAAATCACACACTGGGTTTTCCTCGCGTTGGGCTACGACGTGAACTGAAAAAAGCTCAGGAAAGCTACTGGGCAGGTAACTCAACGCAGGAAGAACTGTTGGCAGTTGGCCGCGAGCTGCGCGCTCGCCATTGGCAACAGCAACAACAGGCCGGGGTGGATTTGGTGCCGGTCGGCGATTTCGCCTGGTACGACCATGTATTGACCACCAGTCTGCTGCTCGGCAACGTGCCGGCGCGTCACCAAAATGCGGACGGCACAATCGATCTCGATACGTTGTTCCGCCTGGGCCGTGGCCGCGCACCGACCGGTGAACCGGCAGCAGCGGCGGAAATGACCAAATGGTTTAACACCAACTACCACTACATGGTGCCGGAATTCCATAAGGGCCAGCAGTTCAAACTGGGCTGGACCCAATTGCTGGACGAAGTTGACGAAGCGTTGACGCTGGGCCACAAAATCAAACCCGTGCTGCTGGGGCCAGTCACATACCTGTGGCTGGGCAAAGTGAAGGGTGAGCCGTTTGACCGCCTGTCGCTGCTCAACGATATCCTGCCGGTTTATCAGCAGGTGCTGGCCGAGCTGGCAAAACGCGGCGTTGAATGGGTGCAGATCGACGAGCCTGCGCTGGTGCTGGAATTGCCGCAGGCGTGGCTGAACGCCTTCAAACCGGCTTATGACGCGCTGCAGGGCCAGGTAAAACTGCTGCTGACTACCTATTTCGACAGCGTTGGCCACAATCTTGACACTCTCCGTGAGTTACCGGTGCAGGGGCTGCACGTTGACCTGGTTGGCGGTCACGACGATATCGCGGTATTGAACAAGGCACTGCCGAAAGAGTGGCTGCTATCACTGGGGGGTGATCAACGGTCGCAACGTCTGGCGCGCCGATCTGAGCAATTGGTTCGAACGTTTGCAGCCATTAGTGGGCAGTCGCCCGCTGTGGATCGGTACTTCCTGTTCACTGTTGCACAGCCCGATCGATCTGAGTGTGGAAACCCGGCTGGACGAAGAAGTGAAGAGTTGGTTCGCCTTCGCCCTGCAAAAATGCGGCGAACTGGCGTTGCTGAGCGCGGCGTTGAACGCACCGGGCGCAGCAAAACAGGCTGAACTGGACGCCTACAGCGCGCCCATCCGTGCCCGTCGTCAGTCCAGCCGTGTGCATAATGCGCAGGTCGGTCAACGCCTGGCTGCTATTACCGCGCAGGACAGCGAACGTCAGCGTCCTTACGCCGAGCGTGCTCAGGCACAGCGTGAACGCTTTAACCTGCCGGCCTGGCCGACCACTACCATAGGTTCATTCCCGCAAACCACAGAAATTCGCGGCCTGCGTCTGGACTTCAAGCAGGGGCGTTTGGACGGCAACAACTACCGCACCAGCATTAGTGAGCACATCAAACAGGCGATCGTTGAGCAAGAGCGTCTGGGCCTGGACGTATTGGTGCACGGTGAAGCCGAGCGTAACGACATGGTCGAATACTTCGGTGAGAACCTCGACGGCTTCGTCTTCACCCAAAACGGCTGGGTACAGAGCTACGGTTCCCGCTGCGTAAAACCGCCGGTGATCATCGGCGATATCAGCCGACCGGAAGCCATCACCGTAGAGTGGGCGAAGTATGCCCAGTCGTTGACCGACAAGCCGGTGAAGGGCATGTTGACCGGCCCGGTAACCATTCTTTGCTGGTCATTCCCGCGTGAAGATGTGACCCGTGAAGTGATTGCCAAACAAATCGCCCTGGCGCTGCGTGATGAAGTGGAAGATCTGGAAAAAGCCGGCATTGGCATCATCCAGATTGACGAACCGGCACTGCGTGAAGGTCTGCCGCTGCGTCAATCCGACTGGGCTGCCTACCTGAATTGGGCGGTGGACGCGTTCAAATTGAATGCCGCCGTGGCGAAGGATGATACTCAGATCCACACCCACATGTGTTACTGCGAGTTCAACGACATCATGGATTCGATTGCAGCGCTGGATGCTGACGTGATCACCATCGAAACCTCGCGTTCCGATATGGATTTGCTGGAAGCCTTTAAAGAGTTCGAATATCCGAACGAAATCGGTCCGGGCGTGTATGACATTCACTCGCCAAACGTGCCAAGTGTGGAATGGATCGAAGCGCTGTTGCGTAAAGCCGCGCAGAACATCCCGGCAGAACGCCTGTGGGTTAACCCGGACTGCGGCCTGAAAACCCGTGGCTGGCCGGAAACCCGTCAGTCGCTGGCCAACATGGTGCTGGCTGCACAGCGCCTGCGCGAGCAGCAGGCCTGATTGCCACCGTGGTGCAATGATGTTTTGATCTGGCAATCTGGGCGCTTCGGCGCCCGTTTTTATGTCGCAAGCGGCTGTCTGGTCAGGCAGCCGTGAGGTGAGGTTTACTTAACGCCCGGAACGCCATGTTGGGTGAACCATGCCAGCATGCGTTGCCAACCGTCGGCGGCCGCTTCGGCATCATAGCTTGGCCGGTAATCGGCATTGAAGGCATGGCCGACGTCGGGATAGACCACGATCTCGGCATCGGCGTTGGCCGCACGCAGCGCCTGACGCATGCTTTCCACCGTATCCAGCGTGATACCTGTGTCTTGCCCGCCATATAATCCCAGCACCGGCGCAGAGAGTTGGGTAGCGACATCGATCGGATGTTTTGGCGAGTTCAGCGTTTTTTCGCCCACCAGTTTGCCGTACCAGGCGACGGCCGCTTTCAACTGCGGATTATGTGCCGCATACAGCCAGCTAATACGCCCGCCCCAGCAGAAACCGGTAATCGCCAGCTTGCCGGCATCGCCACCGTGGCGCGTGGCCCAATGAGCGGCATGATCCAGATCCGCCAGCACCTGACGATCCGGCACTTTGGTCACCAGTTTTTGGAACAGTTCGCCGATGTCGGTGTAATCCCGGGCATCTCCCTGACGGAAATACAGTTCCGGTGCTATCGCCAGATAGCCCTGTTTGGCCAGGCGACGACACACGTCCTGAATGTGCTCATGCACGCCAAAAATCTCTTGTACCACCAGCACCACCGGGAAGGGGCCGCTGCTATCGGCAGGTTTGGCGATATAGGCCGGCAGATTGTCACCCTGTGAAGGAATGGTGGTTTCCCCGGCATGAATGCCTTGTTCGTCGGTGATAATGGTTGAAGCAGCCAAGGGTGTAACGGCCGGGGTGAATCCCCCCTGGGCCTGTTTTAATGTCATCACTTGATCGGTTTTCATTGCGGTCTCCGTGCAATCGAGAAAAGCGCTGAGATTAACTATAGGAAAGATTACCCGTTATTGGCACCGGGTGGAGCATTTTCGGCCAAGTCTGTAAAAAACGAATAATTATCTGGCTTTAGCGCGTTTTTGTTGCCTTTTTATCATGCTATTACGCATGTTGACCTGCATTAATACCATAAGGTGCGTTAGCTCCCTTTATTGTGGCTAAGTCACCGATAAAATAAGGTTATTTTCTGTGGTGGTGTCAATAGTCTCATCAGGAAATCAGCTCTGCGCTCAGGAGACAGGGTGAAAAACGGCGCTGCATTTTGTCGACTAGACTTGGGGCATCTGAGACGACCATTCCAGCTTCTGGTGTGTTTTTGTGACTTTAATCACAAAAGTTATGTAGATTGCATTCTGTTTCTTTATTCATAGTGATGGTTGTCACGAAATTGAATGGCAATTTTCAGTAGAGTACTTTTTTGTTCCTCCCAATAAACATGATCCATGAGGAGTCTCGCATGTCCCAATCTGACGTTTTTCATCTCGGCCTCACTAAAAAAGATTTACAAGGGGCCCAGCTTGCCATCGTTCCAGGCGATCCACAGCGCGTAGAGAAAATTGCCAAGCTGATGGAAAATCCGGTGCATCTGGCTTCCCATCGTGAATTTACCTCCTGGCGCGCAGAGCTGGACGGCAAGGCGGTGATCGTCTGCTCTACCGGCATTGGTGGCCCGTCTACCTCTATCGCCGTTGAAGAACTGGCGCAATTGGGGATCCGTACCTTCCTGCGTATCGGCACCACCGGTGCGATCCAGTCGAACATCAATGTTGGCGATGTTCTGGTCACCACCGCCGCGGTTCGTCTCGACGGTGCCAGCCTGCACTTCGCACCGATGGAATTCCCGGCCGTGGCCGACTTTGCCTGTACCACGGCACTGGTCGAAGCCGCCAAGGCTGCCGGCGCTACCACGCACATTGGCGTGACCGCGTCTTCTGATACCTTCTACCCTGGCCAGGAACGTTACGATACCTTCTCCGGCCGCGTCGTCAGCCGCTTCAAAGGCTCGATGGAAGAATGGCAGTCGATGGGCGTGATGAACTATGAAATGGAATCCGCTACCTTGCTGACCATGTGTGCCAGCCAGGGCCTGCGTGCCGGTATGGTTGCCGGTGTGATTGTTAACCGCACCCAGCAGGAAATCCCGAACGCAGAAACCATGAAAAACACCGAAAGCAAAGCGGTGCAGATCGTGGTTGATGCGGCGCGCCGCCTGCTGTAATTACCTCGCAGTTCAACGGGTCGCCGACGCGGCCCGTTTCTCCATTCGGCCGTAATCTGTTACGGTTAACCTCATCAGCGCCATCTTTCTGGCCGCCTCTTTACCCGTTGAGCCCGGTTTTTCCGCTGCTCTCAGGTTGCGTTTTTCAGACAATAACCACGAGGACGTCTATGACTGCCCAGATCCTGCTTCATCCTTCATTGGCACCGCTTGATGGCGGCATTAACTTTCGCGATCTTGGCGGCAATAGCGTCGCCGATGGCCGCCGTATCAAGCGTGGTCTGCTGTTCCGCTCAGGCTCGCTGGAGCGTCTGACCGAAGACGACTGCACCTTCCTGGCCGGTGTGCCGGTGCGTTCGGTGCTGGATTACCGTGACGCCGATGAAGTTCAGGCCAAGCCCGATGTCCTGTGGAACGGCGCCGATTATCATCATTTCCCGGCCAATCCGTTGAGCAATGAGGTGAATGCCAATCTTGAAAAACTGACCAGCGAAACGCTGGCCGGTTTCGACGCACAGGCCTTTATGCTGGAACTTTACCGTCGGCTGCCTTTCGGTAATGCGGCGTATAAGCAGTTGGCCCAATTGCTGAGCAATGTCGATAACGGAGCCATCGTCCAACACTGCGCGGTAGGCAAGGATCGTACCGGGGTCGGTTCGGCGCTGGTGTTATTCGCGCTGGGGGCAGATGAAGCGACGGTGGTGGAAGATTACCTGCTGACCGAAACCACGCTGGCGACCTTCCGCGAACAGATGCTGGATCAACTGTCGATTCGCCTTAACGCTTCGGCACTGGGGCAATTTGCCTATGTGCTCAGCGCCCGTGAAGAATTCCTGATGACCGCCCTGAACTGCATCCGTGACCAATATGGTTCAACCGATCGCTGGCTGGAGGCCGAGTACGGCCTGGGCCAAAACCAGCGTGAAGCACTGCAGGCGTTCTACCTCGAGTAAACTGCACGGGTGTTTAGCCGGGGTTTAATCGGCCCCGGCCGGCATTGCGTATCCTTGGGGCCATAAATCCCGCATCAGGAGCCCATATTGAGCCTCAATGACATTATCCACTGGGTCAGCGACACCGTGCGGCAGCATGAAGCCTGGGCCATCCCGATTATCTTCTTCCTGGCGTTCGGTGAATCGCTGGCATTTCTGTCGCTGCTGTTGCCGGCCACGGTGATTCTGCTGGCGCTGGGAGCCTTGATAGGCGAAAGCGGCATTGCATTCTGGCCTATCTGGGCCGCCGCCGCAGCCGGGGCCTTTTTCGGCGACTGGCTCTCTTACTGGATTGGCTATCACTATCAAGACCGGGTGGCGCATATGTGGCCCCTTTCCCGCAATCCACAGCTACTCACGCGTGGCCATGCGTTTTTTGAACGCTGGGGCGTACTGGGCATTTTCATCGGCCGCTTCTTCGGCCCGTTGCGCGCCGTGGTGCCATTGGTTGGTGGCATTTGCGGCATGCCCCAGCGTTATTTCCAGGTGGCGAATATCACTTCAGCGATGATCTGGGCGTTTGGCATTCTCGCGCCGGGGGCGTTTGGCATCAAGTGGTTAAGCCAGTGGTTTGGCTAGTTCTGGTCTGACTTGCGTAGCGTTTCGCAATTTTGCGCCGTTGGGGCAAAAACAGACTGGACATCCATACAGCATCCCCTTAACGTGACGGGCAACAGGCGCATAAAACGCCGGAACGGTCAGGTGTAACAGGAGGCAGGGTGGATACCAGTTTGGTTTACGGTATGGGCGGGGTGGCAATTGGCCTGCTGTTGGGGTGGCTAATTGCCAGTTTGCGTGTGCAGCAGGCGCAGGCACAGCATGAAACCGAGCAACGGCTGCTGGAACAATCGCTACAGCAGGCGCAGCAGGAAACAGCAGCCCGGCAAGAAACGCTGCAGCGTAATGAACAACAAATGCGACAGACCGATCTGGAACTGCGCAATTTGCACAGCCAGCTGGCCGCCGGGCACGAAAAACTTCAACAGCTCAATCACTGGCGCAACGAATGCGAGTTGCTGAATCAGGAACTGCGCGCCCAGCGTGAGGTTAACAGCGCTCAGGAGGCCGAGCTGCGTGAGGTGACTATCCGCCTGGAAGAGACCCGTATGGCGGCAGAAGAGAAACAGCGTCTGCTGATTAACAGCGAACAGCGCCTCACCACCCAGTTTGAAAATTTGGCCAACCGCATTTTTGAACACAGCGGGCGCAAGGTTGACGAGCAGAATAAGCAAAGCCTGGACCGCATGTTACTGCCGCTACGTGAGCAACTCGATGGTTTCCGCCGCCAGGTACAGGACAGTTTTGGCCAGGAAGCGCGTGAACGCCATACGCTGACCCACGAAATACGTAACCTGCAGCAGCTCAATGCACAAATGGCACGCGAGGCGATTAACCTCACCAAGGCCCTGAAAGGGGATAACAAAACTCAGGGTAACTGGGGTGAGGTGGTGTTAAGTCGGGTACTGGAAGCCTCCGGCCTGCGCGAAGGACACGAATACGAAACCCAGGTCAATGTGCGGCTGGATCATCAGAGCCGTATGCAGCCCGACGTCATCGTTCGTTTACCGCAGGGTAAGGACGTGGTCATCGATGCGAAAATGTCGCTGGTGGCCTACGAACGTTACTTCAACAGTGAAGATGAAGTGGAACGCGAGGCGGCGCTGAGTGAGCATATTGGCTCGCTGCGTGGCCATATCCGCCTGTTGGGACGCAAGGATTACCAGCAGTTGCCCGGCCTGCGTTCGCTGGACTACGTACTGATGTTTATTCCGGTCGAGCCGGCTTTCCTGCTGGCCATCGACCGTGAGCCGGAGCTGATCAGCGAAGCGCTCAAACACAACATCATGCTGGTCAGTCCGACGACCTTGCTGGTGGCGTTGCGCACCATCACCAATCTTTGGCGCTATGAGCATCAGAGCCAGAATGCCCAACGCATTGCCGACAGAGCGGCGCGGTTGTATGACAAAATGCGGCTGTTTGTTGACGATATGTCGGCGCTGGGGCAGAGCCTGGACAAGGCCCAGGGGAGTTATCGCCAGGCGATGAATAAACTGAGCGAAGGCCGTGGTAATCTTATCGGCCAGACCGAGGGGTTCCGCGCTTTGGGGGTTGAGGTGAAAAGACCGATTAACCCGCTGCTGGCTCAGCAGGCCAGTGCGCAGCATGATGAAGAATGCGAGGCGACGGGCTTTGATGAAGTTGACGCGTTGCCCGGGGCGGAAGACGACGACTCCGCAGAGGAACCCCGCTCCGCATCGCAGGCATGACAGCGGCTGCGAGGTGGGGTATTGCGTAGGGTTCTGGTACACTCATCCACACTAAATTGACTGAATAGCAGGCAGGACAATGGCAGATCAACCGCAGGAAACCACCGACTTCGGTTTTCGCACCGTAGCTAGAGACGAGAAGCAGGCCATGGTGGCAGATGTTTTTCATTCGGTAGCTGCAAAGTATGACGTGATGAACGACCTGATGTCGTTTGGTATCCACCGTATCTGGAAGCGTTTTACCATTGACTGCAGCGGCGTTCGCCGTGGGCAGCGGGTGTTGGATCTGGCCGGTGGTACCGGTGACCTGGCCGCCAAGTTCTCCCGCATGGTCGGTGAGCAGGGGCAGGTGGTACTGGCGGACATTAACGATTCCATGCTGAAGATGGGGCGCGAGAAGCTGCGCGACCGCGGCATTATCGGTAACGTCAACTATGTGCAGGCCAATGCCGAAGCGCTGCCGTTCCCGGATAACTATTTTGACTGCATTACCATTTCCTTCGGCCTGCGCAACGTGACCGACAAAGACAAGGCGCTGCGTTCCATGTTCCGCGTGCTTAAGCCGGGCGGCCGTTTGCTGGTGCTGGAGTTCTCCAAGCCGCTGCTGGCGCCGTTAAGTAAAGCCTATGACGCCTACTCGTTCCACGTGCTGCCGAAAATCGGGGAGCTGGTGGTGAAGGATCCGGAAAGTTACCGTTATCTGGCTGAGTCTATCCGCATGCATCCCGATCAGGAAACCCTGAAAGGTATGATGGGGGCTGCCGGCTTTGACAACGTGACCTATTTTAACCTGACCGGCGGCATTGTGGCCCTGCATCGCGGCTTCAAGTTCTGATATGGACATGCCGATGCTGTTAACCCCGTTGTTGACCGGCGTGCTGGAAACATCGCTCAACAGCCTGCTGTTCCGCGATCGCAGCATGAAAGCCGCCCGTTTGCGCCTGGCGGGTAAGGTCCTGCGTATTGAATTGCAGGAGCTTTCCTCACCGTTGGTGTTGCTGTTCAGTGAGCAGCGTGTCGATGTGCTTGGTCAGTCTGAAGATACCGCTGACTGCACGGTGCGCAGCCGCATCTCGGTGTTGCTGAAGCTGCGGGATCGCCAGCAACTTTCGCCATTGATGCGCAGCGGTGAACTGATTGTCGAAGGTGATATTCAGGTGGTTCAACAACTGGTTGGGCTGCTCGATCTGGCAGAGTGGGATCCGGCTGAATGGTTGGCTCCCTACATCGGCGATATTGCCGCGCAGGGTATCACGCAGGCGCTCGGTAAGGGCGCGAATCTGCTGAAGACAGGCTTTCAGCGTCAACAGCATTACGTAGCGGAAACGCTGACGGAAGAGTGGCGCGTGGCGCCAGGCCCACTGGAAGTTGTGTGGTTCAACGAGGAAGTTGATGCCACCGTTCGCAACCTCGAAGCGCTGATTGCTCGCATGGACAAGTTGGAGGGTAAACGATGACCCCTGGCGAACTACGCCGCCTGTATTTGATCGTCCGCGTTTTTCTCAGCTATGGCCTGGATGAACTGATCCCCCAGATGCGCTTGACGTTGCCGCTGCGCGTGGGGCGCCGTCTGCTGTTCTGGATGCCAAACCGCCATGCAGACAAACCGCTGGGTGAACGTCTGCGTTTGGCCTTGCAGGAACTGGGGCCGGTATGGATCAAGTTTGGCCAGATGATGTCCACACGCCGCGACCTGTTCCCACCACAGATCGCCGATCAACTGACTCTGTTGCAGGACCGGGTTGCCCCCTTCGATGGTGCACTGGCGCGCAAGCATATTGAGTTGGCGATGGGCGGCCCGCTGGAAACCTGGTTTGATGATTTTGACCAGCAGGCGCTGGCTTCGGCATCGATAGCTCAGGTGCATACCGCACGGCTAAAAACGACCGGGCAGGAAGTGGTTCTGAAGGTGATTCGGCCCGATATTCGGCCGATCATCAAGGCTGACGTCCGCCTGATGTATCGTTTGGCGGCCTGGGTGCCAAAGCTGATGCCGGATGGTCGCCGTCTGCGTCCGCGTGAAGTGGTGCGCGAATATGAAAAGACCTTGCTGGACGAGTTGAACCTGCTGCGTGAAGCGGCCAACGCCATCCAGCTGCGCCGCAATTTCGACGGTAGCCCGATGCTGTATGTGCCGGAGGTTTACTCCGATTACTGCCGCGAAAGCGTGTTGGTCATGGAGCGTATCTACGGAATTCCGGTTTCGGATATTCCAACGCTGGAAAAGCAGGGCACCAACATGAAACTGTTGGCCGAACGCGGGGTTCAGGTGTTCTTTACCCAGGTGTTCCGCGACAGCTTCTTCCATGCGGACATGCATCCCGGTAATATTTTTGTCAGCTATGAGCATCCTGAAGATCCCTGCTATATCGGCATTGACTGCGGTATTGTCGGCTCGTTGAACAAAGACGATAAACGCTATCTGGCGGAAAACTTTATTGCCTTCTTCAATCGTGACTATCGCAAGGTTGCAGAACTGCACGTTGATTCTGGCTGGGTACCGCGCGACACCAACGTGGAAGATTTCGAATTCGCTATTCGCACGGTGTGTGAACCCATCTTCGAAAAGCCACTGTCGGAAATTTCGTTCGGCAACGTGCTGTTGAACCTGTTCAATACCGCACGCCGTTTCAATATGGAAGTGCAGCCCCAACTGGTGTTATTGCAGAAGACCTTGCTGTATGTTGAAGGTCTGGGCCGGCAGCTCTATCCACAGCTGGATTTGTGGACCACTGCAAAGCCGTTCCTGGAAAGTTGGATGCGCGATCAGGTCGGTATACCGGCAGTGATCCGCGCACTGAAAGAAAAAGCGCCGTTTTGGGCCGAGAAACTGCCCGAACTGCCTGAATTATTTTACGATAGCCTGCAGCAGCATAAACTGTTGCAACAAAGCGTTGATAAGCTGACCAATCAGATGCAGGCCCAGCGCGTTCGCCAGGGACAATCGCGTTATTTGTTCGGCGTTGGCGCTACACTGTTAGTAAGCGGTACGATTTTGCTGTTGGGGGATGTTGAAGTGTTCCCTGCGTGGCTGATAGCGGCCGGTATCGTATCCTGGGTGATTGGCTGGAAGCGAACCACCTGAATTGATTCGAAACTCTGGTAAAATCTGCCGTATAATGCGACGGATTTTGAAAAAACCCTGTAAAAATAGAGGTAATTGCAATGGGCGGTATTAGTATTACGCAATTGTTGATCATCGCAGTGATCGTGGTGCTGCTGTTCGGTACCAAAAAGCTCCGTACGCTGGGCTCTGATCTCGGTGCATCAATCAAAGGTTTCAAAAAGGCGATCGGCGATGACAACACGCCGCCGACCAACACGGCTGAAAAAAGCAGCCTGGATGACGCTGACTTCACGGCCAAGCCTATTACCGATAAGCAGCCGGAAGTGAAAACGGAAGAGTCGAAGAACAAAGAGCAGGTATAAACCGTGTTTGACATTGGGTTTAGTGAACTGCTGCTGGTTCTGGTTATCGGCCTGGTGGTACTCGGGCCGGAACGGTTGCCGGTAGCGGTAAGAACAGTTTCGGGCTGGATCCGCGCGCTGCGTTCGCTTGCGGCTTCGGTGCAGAACGAACTTTCTCAGGAACTGAAGCTGCAGGAATTGCAGGACAGCCTGAAAAAGGTAGAGAAGGCGGGCATGCAGAATTTGTCGCCGGAGCTGAAGGCGTCGATGGATGAGCTGAAAGACGCGGCGGAATCGCTGAAACGTTCTTATCTGGGTGACAGTGACAACAAAACCGAACCTGCTCACACCATCCATAACCCTCTGGTCACCGATCCTGAAGCCATTCATGACGGCGTGACGCCGGCAGAGGCTGCGGCCGTGGCATCGTCCCCGGCTGTCGTGCCGGAGCCGGTGGTTTCGGTAACGCCGCCGGTTGCACAACCCGTGGTCGAGCCGGTTAAACAACCGGTCGTTTCGGGCGTTCAGGCAACCCCAGAACCTGTTGCGGATAAAACCCCAGCGTCTCACCAACCTAGTGGCGATCGTTAAAACATGGCTGTTGAAGATACCCAACCCCTTATCAGTCACCTGATAGAACTGCGTAAGCGGTTGTTAAACTCGATTATCAGCATACTGGCGATCTTCCTGGTGCTGGTTTTTTTCGCCAATGATATTTACCAACTGGTGTCAGCACCGCTGATCAAGCAGTTGCCCGCCGGGGCGAGCATGATCGCCACTGACGTGGCTTCACCGTTCTTTACCCCGATCAAATTGACCATGATCGTCTCGGTGTTTGTGTCTGCTCCGGTGATCCTGTATCAGGTGTGGTCCTTTATCGCACCGGCGTTATACAAGCATGAACGCCGCCTGATGATGCCTTTACTGGTCTCCAGCAGCCTGCTGTTTTATCTCGGCATGGCGTTTGCCTACTTTATCGTTTTCCCACTGGCATTCGGCTTTTTTGCCAAGACCGCACCGGCCGGGGTAATGATAGCGACCGACATCAATAACTATCTCGATTTCGTCATGGCGCTATTTATGGCGTTTGGCGTGGCTTTTGAGGTACCGGTTGCCATTATTCTGCTGTGCTGGAGTGGCGTCACTTCACCGGAAGATCTGAAAAAGAAACGGCCTTACGTTCTGGTCGGCGCTTTCGTGGTCGGTATGCTGTTGACTCCGCCGGATGTGTTCTCGCAGACCCTGCTGGCGATCCCGATGTATCTGCTGTTTGAAGTGGGCGTGTTCTTTGCCCGCTTCTACACCGGTAAGCGTCGTCCGCAGCCAGAAGAAGAAGACGAGGGTGACGAACCCCCGGCACCTTAATTTCTGTTTGTTTCTAAGCCGCCCGATGGGCGGCTTTTACTTTGGGAACATCATGTTTGATATCGGCGTCAATCTCACCAGCTCACAATTTGCCAAAGACCGCCCGGCGGTGGTGGAGCGCGCCCGTGCTGCAGGCGTAACAGGGCTGCTGATTACCGGTACCGATCTCCCGGAAAGCCGTGCAGCCAGTGAACTGGCGCAACAGCATGCGAATTTTTGCTGGTCCACCGCCGGTGTGCATCCTCACCATGCCAGCAGTTGGGACGAGCGAGTCGCAGAACAAATCTGCGAGTTAGCCGCCCGGCCACGGGTCGCGGCTATTGGTGAATGTGGGCTGGATTTCAACCGCAACTTCTCTACTCCAGAGCAGCAGGAGGCGGCATTCAGCGCACAACTGGCGCTGGCGGCAGAGTTGTCGATGCCGGTTTTTCTTCATTGTCGTGATGCACACGCACGTTTTGCAGCGCTGCTGGCGCCGTGGTTGGATAAACTGCCCGCGGCCGTGGTGCACTGTTTTACCGGCACCGCCGAAGAATTGGAAAGCTGCCTGTCGTTAGGCCTGTCGGTGGGTATTACCGGTTGGGTCTGCGATGAGCGGCGTGGCCTGGAACTGCGCGCGTTGTTGCCGCAGATCCCGGCGGACCGTCTGTTGCTGGAAACCGACGCCCCCTATCTGTTGCCCCGGGATTTACTTCCGAAACCCACATCTCGCCGCAACGAACCCTGTTTTTTGCCTCATATCGTCCGGCAGGTGGCCGCCTGGCGACAAGAAGATCCCGAATGGCTGGGGCAAAAAATCGATGAGAACGCCCGCCGGCTATTCCGGCTGGAATGAGTTAGGAGAAAACTATGAGCTATGCATTTCCGGGCACCTTCCCAGGTCGCCGTATGCGCCGCGTGCGCCGTCATGATTTCAGTCGTCGCCTGGTGGCGGAGAACCAACTGACGGTTAACGACCTGATCTACCCGGTATTTGTCATGGAAGGCAGTAACCGTCAGGAAGCGGTGGCATCCATGCCTGGCGTATCGCGCATGAGCATCGACCTGCTGGTTAAAGAAGCGGAAGCCATCGCCAAGCTGGGCGTGCCGGTGATCTCCCTGTTCCCGGTGATTGAGCCTGGCCTGAAGTCACTGCACGCAGAAGAAGCTTATAACCCGGACGGTCTGGTGCAGCGTACGGTACGTGCGTTGAAAGACGCGGTGCCAGAGCTGGGGATTTTGACTGATGTGGCGCTCGATCCTTATACCACCCACGGTCAGGACGGCATCATTGACGAGCAAGGTTATGTTATTAACGACATCACCAAAGAGATTTTGGTACGTCAGGCACTGTCCCATGCTGAAGCCGGTGCGGAAATCGTGGCGCCAAGCGACATGATGGATGGCCGTATTGGTGCGATCCGCGATCAACTGGAGCATCAGGGCCTGATTAATACTCAGATAATGGCTTACTCTGCCAAATATGCCTCTTGCTACTATGGCCCGTTCCGTGATGCGCTCGGTTCCAGCGGCAATCTGAAAGGTGGCAACAAGAAAACCTACCAGATGGACCCTGCCAACAGCGACGAAGCGCTGCAGGAAATTGCGCAGGATCTGCAGGAAGGCGCAGATATGGTAATGGTGAAGCCGGGCATGCCGTATCTGGACGTGGTACGCCGGGTGAAAGACACCTTTGGTGTGCCGACTTTCGCCTATCAGGTGTCCGGCGAATACGCGATGCACATGGCGGCGATTCAAAACGGTTGGTTGCAGGAACAACCGGCGGTGATGGAGTCGTTGATGTGCTTCAAGCGTGCCGGTGCCGATGGTGTGCTGACCTACTTCGCCAAGCGGGTAGCTCAGTGGATGCATGACGACGCGATGCAGCGCTAAGGCGCGAGTATCCAATGATAAAGGCGCCTTGGGCGCCTTTTTTACATTACAGCTTTTGGAACTGTCGGTTGTCCACGCTTTGGCTGACCTGTTTGTTGATCAGGTTGAGCAACAGCATTGAGCGCGCTTCGCCGTCCGGCTCGGTGTAAATCGCCTGCAGCCCTTCGAACACCCCATCGACGATCAACACACTATCGCCGGGTTGCGGCGTTTCCGGGTCGACATAGGTTTCGCAGGTGTGTGTCTGCAACTCTTCGATTACCTTCTGCGGGATAGTGGTCGGCGTCGAACCAAAGCGCACGAAGTGGCTGACACCACGTGTTGCACTGATGGTGGTGGTATGGATACGCTCCGGATCGAATTCCACAAACAAATAGTTGGGGAACAGAGGCTCGCTGACCGCGATGCGTTTGCCGCGAACGATCTTTTCCAGCGTAATGATCGGGCTAAGGCAGTTCACTTCCTGCCGCTCGAGATGTTCCTGCGCCCGTAAGAGCTGGCCGCGTTTGCAATACAATAGATACCAGGATTCCATAATTTCACATGCCTTTCTGTCAGCCGGTAAGCATATCAAAAGCCATTACGGATACATAGTGATGCAAGTTTCAGCATGTAACAGCCGCTATCTGCATGAATCTTTGGCAATTAGCGAGGGGTCACACACTTATCCGCACGGCTTGGGTATAACAGAGGGCTAAAAATTTGCTACCGTCGCAGTATGCCTTGGGGCGCTGTCGCCTGATGTGACGGTATTCATCGTTTTTGATTGAGGGGGAGAAATGGAGTTATTTCTGTTGAGCAACGGCAAACTGTCCGGCGAGAGTGAACTGCTGGGTTATGCCAAGAGCCATCTGTTGGCGATGATCGCCCGCCGTGGCATCACGTCTGCCGTCTTTATCCCCTATGCCATGATCCGCAGTGATTACGACCAGCGGGCGCAGGAGCTGGCGCAAACTCTGGGCATCAAGGTCAACAGCATTCACCATGCCGAGTCACCGGCGGCGGCGATTGAACAGGCGGAATGTATCCTGGTCAGCGGCGGCAATACCTGGATGCTGAACCAAATGCTGCATGAGAAGGGCCTGATTGTCCCGATCCAGCGGGCTGTTCGTGAACGTAGCGTCCCCTATGTTGGCTGGAGCGCCGGTTGTAACGTGGCTACGCCAAGTATCCGTACCACCAATGATATGCCGGTGCGCAACAGCGTAGTGTTGCCGGCGTTGAGCCTGTTCCCGGTGCAGATTAACCCGCATTACATTGACGCCCATATCAGTGGCCACATGGGCGAAACCCGTGATGAGCGCCTGGCGGAGTTCTGTGCAGTTAATCCGAGCGAATCTGTGGTGGCGCTGCGCGAGGGCAGTCTGTTGCACGTTGAGGGCAATGACTTGCGTTATTTCAGTGCCAGAGACCAAGGCTTCAAGGTGTTCCGCCACGGCGTAGAGACCCAAGAGTATCAGGATACGCAGGCATTACGCCCGCTGGTGCCGTTCACGTGCCACTGAGTGCCGGTAAGGTCTTTACCGGTGTTTAACAAAAGTGCAGCAACAACCGTGAAGAGGGCTTATAATGCCCTTCTCACTGGCCGTTATAATGATCAGCATGAAATACCGTGACTTACGCGATTTCCTCTCGTTGCTGGAAAAGAGAGGGGAACTAAAACGCATCAGCCAGCCGATTGATCCCTATCTGGAAATGACAGAAATTGCCGATCGTACTTTACGTGCGGGCGGCCCGGCGTTGCTGTTCGAAAACCCGAAAGGGTACGACATGCCGGTGCTGTGCAATCTGTTCGGTACTCCTGGTCGCGTAGCGATGGGGATGGGCCAGGAAGACGTCAGCTCGTTGCGCGAGGTCGGCAAGTTGCTGGCGTTCCTTAAAGAGCCGGAGCCGCCAAAGGGCTTTCGCGATCTGTTCGATAAACTGCCGAAGTTCAAGCAAGTGCTGAACATGCCGACCAAGGTGTTGGGTTCAGCGCCTTGTCAGGAGCAGGTATGGCAGGGGGATGACGTCGATCTCAGCCGTATCCCGGTGATGCACTGCTGGCCGGAAGACGCCGCACCCTTGATCACCTGGGGCCTGACCGTGACCCGCGGGCCACAAAAAGAGCGGCAGAACCTGGGTATTTATCGCCAACAGGTGCTGAGTAAGAATAAAGTCATCATGCGTTGGCTGTCGCACCGCGGCGGCGCGCTGGATTACCAGGAATGGTGCCAGGCGCATCCCGGTGAGCGTTTCCCGGTTGCGGTTGCGCTGGGCGCAGATCCCGCCACCATTCTCGGCGCGGTCACGCCAGTGCCGGATACCCTGTCTGAATATGCCTTTGCCGGGCTGCTGCGCGGCAACAAAACCGAAGTGGTCAAGTGTATCTCCTGCGATCTGGAAGTGCCCGCCAGCGCGGAAATCGTATTGGAAGGCTATATCGAACCGGGAGAAATGGCGCCTGAAGGCCCGTATGGCGATCACACCGGTTACTACAACGAAATTGACCACTTCCCGGTATTCACCATCACCCACATCACCCAGCGTCGTGATGCCATTTATCACTCGACCTATACCGGCCGTCCGCCGGATGAGCCGGCGGTGTTGGGCGTGGCGCTCAATGAAGTCTTCGTTCCTATCCTGCAAAAGCAGTTCCCGGAAATTGTCGATTTCTATCTGCCGCCTGAGGGTTGCTCATATCGCCTGGCAGTGGTGACTATCAAGAAACAGTATGCCGGTCACGCCAAGCGCGTAATGATGGGGGTCTGGTCGTTCCTGCGTCAGTTTATGTACACCAAGTTTGTGATCGTCTGCGATGATGACGTCAACGCACGCGACTGGAATGATGTGATTTGGGCGATCACCACCCGAATGGATCCGGCAAGGGATACCGTTTTGGTGGAGAATACGCCGATCGATTATTTGGACTTCGCCTCACCGGTTTCCGGTTTGGGATCGAAGATGGGGCTGGATGCCACCAATAAATGGCCGGGTGAAACCCAGCGCGAATGGGGCCGTCCGATTCAGATGGATGAAAAGGTGCGTGCGCGCGTCGATGAAATCTGGGATGAGCTCGCAATTTTCAGTGACAGAGAACCGACGCTTTAGCGCCAGGCTTTGTTCTCAGTTTTGCATTGATGACCCGACAGAGGGAACGCATGACAATATTGAGCTGTAAAGTGACCTCCGTAGAGGCCATTACCGATACGGTTTATCGGGTACGCTTGGTGCCTGAGGCACCGTTTTCTTTCAAGGCAGGACAGTATCTGATGGTGGTGATGGATGAGCGCGACAAGCGTCCGTTCTCACTGGCCTCCATTCCGTCAGACCAGGATTACATTGAGCTGCATATTGGCGCTTCGGAGCTGAATCTGTACGCCATGGCGGTAATGGATCGCATTCTGAAAGAGCAGGCGATTACCGTTGATATCCCACACGGTGACGCCTGGCTGCGTGAAGAAGGCAGCCGTCCGCTGGTGTTGATCGCCGGCGGTACTGGTTTCTCCTACGCGCGCTCGATTCTGTTGGCCGCGCTGGAGCAGCAGCCGGAACGCGATATTTCCATCTACTGGGGCGGACGCGAACTGAAGCACCTGTATGACTTGAGCGAGCTGGAAGCGCTGTCGTTGCGGCATCCTAATCTGAAAGTCATTCCGGTGGTTGAACAGCCGGAAGAGGAGTGGCGCGGCCGCAGTGGCACAGTGCTCAGCGCGGTGCTGCAGGACTTCGGCACGCTGGCAGAGCACGACATTTATATTGCCGGCCGCTTCGAGATGGCCAAAATCGCTCGCGAACGTTTCTGCGCCGAACGTGGCGCGCTGGAAGCGCATATGTTTGGCGACGCCTTCTCGTTTATCTGAGGCGCGAAGCAGTAGCAAACGGGGTGGCCAATGGCTGCCCCTTTTTATTGGGGCGTCAGTAGAATTCAGGCATAAAAAAACCCGCCCCTGACAGGCGGGAAGTACGGCAACTAAACTTGGTGGAATGCTGCGGTTTGAAGTGTTGACGCAGTCATCCCTAATAGACACAGCTAAACGCGTTCAAAAACGGTAGCAATCCCCTGGCCCAAACCGATACACATGGTCGCCAAACCAAACTGTACGTCGCGGCGTTCCATATTGTTCAGCAGGGTAGTCGAGATACGTGAGCCCGAGCAGCCTAATGGGTGGCCCAGAGCAATGGCGCCGCCGTTCAGGTTGATTTTGTCGTCGATGCTGTCCAACAGTCCCAAATCCTTGATGCACGGCAGTGACTGGGCGGCAAAGGCTTCATTCAGTTCAAACAGGTCGATGTCCTGTACGCTCAGGCCGGCACGTTTGAGCGCCAACTTGCTGGCAGGCACAGGGCCGTAACCCATGATGGAAGGGTCACAACCGACAACGGCCATTGAACGAATGCGGGCACGGGCTTTCAGGCCAAGCGCTTTGGCGCGTGATTCACTCATCAACAGCATGGCAGAGGCACCGTCGGACAATGCCGAAGAAGTCCCGGCGGTCACGGTACCATTGACCGGATCGAAGGCCGGACGCAGCGCTGCCAGGCTGGCAACGGTGGTTTCCGGGCGGATGACCTCGTCGAAGTCATAGCGGGTCAGCACACCGTCGGCGTCGTGGCCGGTGGTTGGGATGATTTCATTCTTGAAATAGCCGGCCAGGGTGGCAGCATGTGCGCGTTGGTGCGAGCGTGCTGCGAACTCATCCTGCATCTGGCGGCTGATATTGTGCATCTTGGCCAGCATCTCGGCGGTCAGCCCCATCATTCCGGCGGCTTTTGCCACGCTGCGACTCAGACCCGGGTGGAAATCCACACCGTGATTCATCGGTACGTGGCCCATATGTTCTACGCCACCAATCAGGCTGACGTGTGCATCGCCGACCATAATGGCGCGTGCGGCATCGTGCAGTGCCTGCATGGAGGAGCCGCACAGCCGGTTGACGGTGACCGCCGGAACACTGTGCGGGATCTCGGCCAGCAGCGAAGCGTTACGGGCAATGTTAAAGCCCTGCTCCAGCGTCTGCTGCACGCAACCCCAATAAATGTCGTCAATTTCGGCGGCATCCAGCGACGGATTACGGCTCAGTACGGCGCGCATCAGGTGAGCGGAAAGATCTTCAGCACGTACCTGGCGGAAGGCGCCGCCCTTGGAGCGGCCCATCGGCGTGCGTACGGCATCAACAATAACTACGTTTTCCATCTTTATGACCTCATGCCGGTTGGCCAGTGGAGACATCGGACAGCGGCGCTGCCACCGGGTAGTAGCTTTCATTATGTTCAGCTTTGGCGCGCAGGCCGGCAGGCACCTGATACAAAGCACCGAGATGCGCATAACGCTGGGCCAGTTCGACATAATTGGCGGTACCAAGCGTATCCAGGTAACGGAACGCCCCGCCGTGGAACGGAGGGAAACCGATGCCGTAGACCAGCGCCATATCGGCTTCGGCCGGGCTGGCAATAATGTTTTCTTCCAGACAGCGCACCACTTCGTTAATCATCGGGATCATCATGCGGGCGATAATTTCTTCGTCGCTGATGGTCTGACGCGGTTGGCTGACTTCGGCCAGCAGCACATCGGTCTGCTCATCGTTGTCTTTACGCGGCTTGCCTTTGTTGTCCTGGCTGTAACGATAGAAGCCCAACTGGTTTTTCTGACCAAAACGCTGGTTATCGAACATCACGTCGATGGCGTCGCGGTAATCTTTACCCATACGTTCCGGGAAACCGGCCGCCATCACCGCCTGGGCGTGGTGCGCGGTATCAATCCCCACGACGTCGAGCAGATAAGCCGGGCCCATTGGCCAGCCAAACTGTTTTTCCATCACTTTGTCGATCTGGCGGAAGTCCGCCCCGTCGCGCAGCAGCATGCTGAAACCGGCAAAATACGGGAACAGTACACGGTTGACGAAGAACCCTGGGCAATCGTTAACCACAATCGGCGTTTTACCCATGCGGCTGGCATAGGCCACCACGGCCGCGATAGTGCTGTCGCTGGTCTGCTCGCCGCGGATAATTTCCACCAGTGGCATGCGGTGTACCGGATTAAAGAAGTGCATGCCGCAGAAGTTCTGTGGGCGCTTCAGCGATTTCGCCAGGTGATTAATCGGAATGGTCGAGGTATTGGACGCCAGTACGGTATTTTCACCGATCAGGCCTTCCACTTCGGACAATACTGCCGCCTTAATCTTTGGATTCTCGACCACGGCTTCGACGATCACCTGCGCGCGTTCGATACCGGCGTAATCCAGCGTCGGTTGAATGGTCGATAGCACCTGGGCCATCTTCATGCCATCGAGCTTGCCGCGTTCCAACTGCTTGTTCAGCAGTTTGGCGGCTTCATTCATACCGAGCGTCAGGGATTTGTCGCTGATGTCTTTCATGACAACCGGCACGCCTTTCAGCGCGGACTGGTAGGCGATACCGCCACCCATGATACCGGCGCCCAACACCGCAGCCTGCTTCGGTGCTTCAATACCCTTCGCCAGCTTCTTCGCCTGGCCTTTCACAAACTGGTCATTGAGGAAGATGCCGACCAGCGCGCGCGCCTCTTTGGAGCGGGCCAATGGCACAAAGCTGGCGGTTTCCAGTTTCAGTGCTTCATCACGGCCCAGCCTGGCGGCGGCCTCAATGGTTTTGACCGCGGTCATCGGCGCCGGATAATGTTTGCCAGCGGTTTGCATCACCATGCCTTTGGCGGTGGTGAAGCTCATGGCCGCTTCGATTGGGCTGAGTTTCAACGGCTCGAGCTTTGGCTGGCGATAGGCGCGCCAGTCCAGCTTGCCCTCAATCGCCTGTTGCAGCATTTTCAGCGCGGCTTCCACCAATTTTTCTGGTGCGACGACCGCATCCACCAGGCCGACCTTCAGTGCATCTTTGGCACTGACGTCCTTACCGGCGGCAATAATTTCCAGTGCGCTGTCGTTACCCAAAAGGCGTGGCAAGCGAACGGAGCCGCCGAAGCCCGGCATAATACCCAGTTTGGTTTCCGGCAGGCCGATACGCGCATCCGGAGACGCAACGCGGAAGTCGGTCGCCAGAATACATTCGCAGCCGCCGCCGAGCGCATAGCCGTTAATGGCCGAAATGGTCGGCACCGGCAGATCTTCCAGCCGGTTAAAGATCGCATTGGCGAAGTTCAGCCACTCCTGCAGCTTTTCAGCCGGGGCAGCAAACAGCGAAAGGAATTCGGTGATGTCGGCGCCGACAATAAAGGCGGCCTTGGTAGAACGCAGCAGCAGGCCTTTTAACTCGGTCTGCTTTTCCAGCACCGCGAGCGCTTCGCCCAGGCTGGCAACGGTGCGGGTATCGAGCTTGTTTACCGAGCCTGGGGCATTGAACACCAGCTCGGCGATACCGTTGTCGAGCCAGTGCAGTTGTAATGTTTCGCCTTGGTAGAGCATGTCTATCTCCTGAATCAGCGTTTGATCTGGTATGACCAGATGATGAGGAGTGTGGTTTTTATGTTAACAATATGCAAATAAGAGATTGCATATTTGCTGGTCTGATCACATGACTCTGAGTTAGTGTTTTGATTTAAAACGAAGTTATATTTTATGCTTTATGGTGATTTGTCGGCGTGTAAAAGCACTCATACACTTGCCAGAGCAGAGCGCTGCCCACGCAGAGGTGTGAAATGAGTAAAGCGGTATGTGTAAAACACAGTGGTTTCTGGAGTATTCCCGCCAGAACCATGACGCTGGCTTGTCTGCTGGTGTTTATGGCGCAGATGGCGACGACGGTGTATTTGCCTTCATTACCGACGGTGATGCAGGAACTGGCAATGACGCGCCGCGCCACCGAGCTTTCTATATCGATATTCGTGATAGGAGCCGCCTTGCCGGTGTTGTTCTGGGGGGCTGCGGCCGATCGTTTTGGCCGTCGCCTGCCGCTGACATTGTCTCTGGCGTTGTTTATCAGTTGCAGTGCTCTGCTGGCATTTTGCAGTAACGGTACTCAGTTATTAGTGCTGCGGGCACTGCAGGGGGTTGCCGCCGGTGGTGCTGCAATCATCGCGCGCATTATTGTTCGTGATAACTGGAGCGGTGATGAGCTGGCAAGGCGCCTTTCGGTGCTGTCGATAGCCTTTATCGCCGCGTTGGGCGGTGGGCAGTTTATCGGTGGGCTGCTCAGTCAGTATTCGCACTGGCAAATGGGGTTTGTGGTGATGGGGCTGACCGGGCTGGCGATATGGTTACTGATGCTGACGTTGCCACTGGAAGCGGGCCGCGGAGCAGGCAGGCGCCCGGCCATGGCGGCAACCTATTGGCACATTCTGCGTCGTCCGGGGTTCTTCTGGCCTGCCATTGTCGGTGGATTGGGGTTTGCTACCACCGTCACTCTGCAGGAAGTGAGTCCGTTTATCATGCTGCAGGGGTTTGGCCTGAACGTTACTGCCTTTGGGGCTCTGGGGCTGGTGATCGGCGTGGCTTACTTTACTGGAGCAATGGCGGTAAACCGGACGGTTGCGCGCTTTGGCGGTAAGCGGCTGATGCAGGCGGGGACGAGTATCGTTGCCGTTGCCACTGCTGCAATAATGGTGCTGTGGTGGAGCGGTGTACTGGTGGGGCTTTCCGGTATGACAGTCTTCATCGCTTTGTATTGTTTGACGATTTTTGGCCAGGCGGTACTGTTCCCTAATAGCATGGCGATGGCGGTCAGCGATGTTAAACAGCATGGCGCCTACGCCATGGCGTTATGTGGCTTTCTGCAACAGTGTCTGGCAGGCATAGCTGCAGCCGGTGCGGTTCTACTCGAACATCATGGCCTGTGGGCGGCTGCTATCGCGTTGCTTGGTCTGATCGCCTGGTTAATTGTTAAGCTAAGGATGTAACGACGTTTACAGCGATTTGCGAACCGCTCCGCATGCCAGAGCTGATGGGGTTGGTGCACCTGAACGGTGTGCTAAGATGACTCATTCCGTTCTAATGGTATGTATAAGGGTATTGTGATGGAAACGCTGGCTTCTTTGTATAACGACCACCTGGCAGAACTGCAAAAACGGGCGCGTGAAGTGTTAACGCGCAACAAACTGGATGCGTTGCTGATTCACTCTGGGGAACTGCAACGGATATTCCAGGACGACCGTAGCTACCCGTTCAAAGTGAACGCGCACTTTAAGGCCTGGGTGCCGGTTACCTCGGTGCCAAACTGCTGGCTGTGGGTGGATGGCGTTAACAAACCGAAGCTGTGGTTCTATTCGCCGGTCGATTACTGGCATAGCGTTGAGCCACTGCCGGAGAGTTTCTGGACCAGGTCCGTTGAACTGATGCCGCTGGCCAATGCCGATGATATCGCGCAGCAGCTTCCTGCCCAGCGTGAGCGTGTGGGCTATATTGGTTATGCGCAGCAACGTGCCCGCGATCTCGGTATCCTGGCAGAAAACGTCAACCCGAAAGCGGTATTGAATTACCTCGATTTCCATCGCTCTATCAAAACGGGCTACGAGCTGGCCTGCATGCGCGAAGCGCAGAAAACCGCTGTTATGGGGCACCGTGCCGCTCATGAGGCTTTCCTGTCCGGCATGAGTGAGTTTGATATCAACCAGGCTTACCTCACCGCCACGGGGCATCGCGACACCGATGTACCTTATGACAACATTGTTGCGCTGAATGAGCATGCGTCGGTGCTGCATTACACCACGCTGGATCATCAGCCTCCGTCCGAAATGCTAAGCTTCCTGCTTGACGCCGGTGCCGAATATAACGGTTACGCCGCCGACCTGACTCGCACCTATGCTGGCCAGAGCGGCAGTGATTTCGCGCAGCTGATAAAAGATCTTAACGGTGAACAACTGGCACTGATGGATACCATCAAAGCCGGTGTGCGTTACACCGATTACCATGTGCAAATGCATCAACGCGTCGCCAAATTGCTCAAGAGTCACAAGCTGGTGACCGGCATCAGTGAAGAGGCCATGGTTGAGCAGGGGCTGACCACGCCATTCCTGCCACACGGTCTGGGCCATCCGCTAGGTTTGCAGGTGCATGACTCTGCCGGCTTTATGCAAGATGAACAGGGCACCCATCTGGCCGCCCCTTCCAAATACCCTTACCTGCGCTGCACCCGCGTGTTGCAACCTGGCATGGTGTTAACCATTGAGCCTGGCATGTATTTTATTGATTCCTTGTTGGCGCCATGGCGCAGCGGCGAATTCAGTCAACATTTTGCCTGGGATCGCATCGATGCGCTGAAACCTTATGGTGGTATACGTATTGAAGACAATATCGTGATCCACGAAAAGCGTATCGAGAACATGACGCGCGATCTGAACCTGGCCTGATGCAGCCTTACCCGATCCCGGCAGGCCCCGTCAGTGTCAGCGAAGAAATAAAGAAGAGCCGTTTTATCACCCTGCTGGCACCGACCAGTGGGGTTGATATTGCAAAGGCGTTTATTCAGCAGGTTCGTGATGAACACCCTGCGGCCAGGCACCATTGCTGGGCATTTGTCGCAGGATCACCTACTGACTCACAACAGTTGGGCTTTTCCGACGACGGCGAACCTTCCGGCACGGCTGGTAAACCCATTCTGGCACAACTGATGGGCAGTGGAATCGGCGAAATCACCGCCGTGGTAGTACGTTACTACGGCGGTATCAAGTTGGGCACCGGTGGTTTGGTGAGAGCCTACGGCAGTGGCGTGCAGCAGGCATTAAAGCAATTGGCCGTGAGCTACAAAATCCCGCAGGCCGAATATACTTTGCAATGTGACTATGCTCAGTTGGCATTGGTAGAGAATTTATTGCAGCAAACTGAAGGGCGGATAGTGCAGGGGGAATATGGTGCTTCCGTCATGCTGCATTTGGCTTTACCGGTCACCGGCGTTGAAGCGTTTGGGAATAAATTACGTGATCTTAGTCGCGGTAATTTGCAATTAACCCCCATTTCGCAATAATTCCCCCAACTGAATTGCTAAGGATCGTGCTGAAATGCATTTTCGCGCTATAACCCGTATCGTTGGTTTGCTGGTCATCCTGTTCTCCGGGACGATGTTTATTCCTGGTCTGGTGGCATTGATATACCGCGATGGGGCGGGGCGGGCATTCAGCCAGACCTTCTTTGTGGCGGTAACCATCGGCCTGATGCTGTGGTGGCCTAACCGTAAACAAAAGCACGAGTTGAAGCCACGAGAAGGTTTTCTGATTGTGGTGCTGTTCTGGACGGTGCTGGGCAGCGTCGGGGCATTACCGTTTTTATTTTCGGAGCGGCCTAATCTTTCGCTGACCGATGCCTTCTTCGAATCGTTTTCCGGTTTAACCACCACCGGGGCTACCACGCTGGTGGGGCTGGACTCACTACCCAAAGCCATTTTGTTCTATCGGCAGATGCTGCAATGGATGGGCGGGATGGGGATCATTGTGTTGGCAGTGGCGATACTGCCGATCCTCGGCGTCGGCGGCATGCAGCTGTACCGCGCAGAAATGCCAGGCCCGCTGAAAGATAATAAAATGCGCCCACGCATTGCCGAAACGGCCAAAACCCTGTGGCTGATTTATGTCCTGTTGACTATTGCCTGTGCGCTGGCACTTTGGGGCGCTGGCATGTCGGTGTTTGACGCCATCGGCCACAGTTTCTCGACCATCGCTATTGGCGGTTTCTCCACCCACGACGCCAGCATCGGTTATTACGCCAGTCCTACCATCAACACCATCATTGCGATTTTCCTGCTGATTTCCGGTTGTAACTATGGCTTGCACTTCGCCTTGTTGAGCGGCCGCAGCCTGAAAGTTTACTGGCGTGATCCTGAGTTCCGCATGTTTATTGCCGTGCAGTTGACGCTGGTGGTGGTGTGTACCGCCGTGCTGTGGGGGGCATGGTGTCTACAAAACCGGAATGGAAACGGTCAATCAGGCGTTCTTCCAGGTGGTGTCGATGGCGACAACGGCGGGCTTTACCACCGACAGCATTGCTAAATGGCCGTTATTCCTGCCGATGCTGTTGCTGTGTTCTGCATTTATTGGTGGCTGTGCCGGCTCGACCGGTGGCGGCCTGAAGGTGATTCGCATTCTGCTGCTGTATTTACAGGGCTCGCGTGAGCTAAAAAGGCTGGTGCACCCTAATGCGGTTTACACTATCAAGTTGGGTAACCGCGCGCTGCCGGAACGTATCCTGGAGGCGGTATGGGGGTTCTTCTCTGCTTATGCGCTGGTGTTTATCGTCAGCATGCTGGCAATTATCGCCACCGGCGTTGATGATTTCTCTGCCTTTGCTGCCGTAACGGCGACGCTGAACAACCTTGGACCAGGGCTGGGAGTGGTTGCGGATAACTTCACTACTATGCCTGCACCGGCGAAGTGGATCCTGGTTCTGACGATGCTGTTCGGGCGCCTTGAGGTCTTTACACTGCTGGTTCTGTTTACGCCGACGTTCTGGCGTGAATGATCCTGATAGAAGGAGTAACGCCGTGAAGGCACTGATTCTTTATTCTAGCCGTGATGGGCAAACACGTTCTATTGCTTCCTATATAGCAAACAAATTGCAGGATACGCTGCGCTGTGACGTGATCGATTTACTACAGGCGGATAATGTCGACCTCAGCCAGTATCAGCAGGTGCTGATTGGTGCCTCAATACGCTATGGCCATTTCCATCCGACGCTGGAAAAGTTTGTTAAGCGCCATGCTGAGCAGTTGAACCAGATGCCGAGCGCGTTTTTTAGCGTTAACCTGACCGCGCGTAAGGCAGACAAGCGTTCGCCACAGACCAACGCCTATACCCGCAAGTTCCTGTTGTCTTCTCCCTGGCAGCCAAAACAGTGTGCCGTGTTTGCCGGCGCGCTTCGCTATCCACGTTATCGCTGGTTCGATCGAGTCATGATTCAACTTATTATGCGTATGACGGGGGGCGAAACAGATACCAGTAAAGAAGTGGAGTACACAGACTGGCAACAGGTGGACCGTTTTGCCCAGGAGTTTGGTCATATTCAGTATGAAAAGTGACGAAAACGCTGACTTGTGCAGCGCTTTGTTGAAATAATCCGCGCTTGAAAAGTTTTTTGCATTTAGGGGTTGCGGCCTTCTGAGAACTCCCTATAATGCGCCTCCACTGACCGGGAACAACGACTCCTCTAACGAGAACCAAGTCGCCCAGTCGGAAAGAGAAAAGCGAAATAAACGCTTGACTCTTCGGGTGAAAAGCGTAATATACGCCACCTCGAGATAGCAAGCTACGGCGGCTAACTCACTGCTCTTTAACAATTTATCAGACAATCTGTGTGGGCACTCCACAAGACGATATCCAGAACCTTCGGGTTCGAAAAAATATCAAGTCTTGAAGAGTGACCAAGCAATAAGTTGTTTCGTTGGCTTGTCCAACTGAATGACTATTACGAAAGTTATTTTCGAGCATCGCTTCACGAGTTGAAGCAAATCAAGCTTTTAATTGAAGAGTTTGATCATGGCTCAGATTGAACGCTGGCGGCAGGCCTAACACATGCAAGTCGAGCGGTAGCACAAGAGAGCTTGCTCTCTGGGTGACGAGCGGCGGACGGGTGAGTAATGTCTGGGAAACTGCCTGATGGAGGGGGATAACTACTGGAAACGGTAGCTAATACCGCATAACGTCTTCGGACCAAAGTGGGGGACCTTCGGGCCTCGCGCCATCAGATGTGCCCAGATGGGATTAGCTAGTAGGTGGGGTAATGGCTCACCTAGGCGACGATCCCTAGCTGGTCTGAGAGGATGACCAGCCACACTGGAACTGAGACACGGTCCAGACTCCTACGGGAGGCAGCAGTGGGGAATATTGCACAATGGGCGCAAGCCTGATGCAGCCATGCCGCGTGTGTGAAGAAGGCCTTCGGGTTGTAAAGCACTTTCAGCGAGGAGGAAGGGTAGTGTGTTAATAGCACATTGCATTGACGTTACTCGCAGAAGAAGCACCGGCTAACTCCGTGCCAGCAGCCGCGGTAATACGGAGGGTGCAAGCGTTAATCGGAATTACTGGGCGTAAAGCGCACGCAGGCGGTTTGTTAAGTCAGATGTGAAATCCCCGCGCTTAACGTGGGAACTGCATTTGAAACTGGCAAGCTAGAGTCTTGTAGAGGGGGGTAGAATTCCAGGTGTAGCGGTGAAATGCGTAGAGATCTGGAGGAATACCGGTGGCGAAGGCGGCCCCCTGGACAAAGACTGACGCTCAGGTGCGAAAGCGTGGGGAGCAAACAGGATTAGATACCCTGGTAGTCCACGCTGTAAACGATGTCGACTTGGAGGTTGTGCCCTTGAGGCGTGGCTTCCGGAGCTAACGCGTTAAGTCGACCGCCTGGGGAGTACGGCCGCAAGGTTAAAACTCAAATGAATTGACGGGGGCCCGCACAAGCGGTGGAGCATGTGGTTTAATTCGATGCAACGCGAAGAACCTTACCTACTCTTGACATCCAGAGAATTCGCTAGAGATAGCTTAGTGCCTTCGGGAACTCTGAGACAGGTGCTGCATGGCTGTCGTCAGCTCGTGTTGTGAAATGTTGGGTTAAGTCCCGCAACGAGCGCAACCCTTATCCTTTGTTGCCAGCACGTAATGGTGGGAACTCAAAGGAGACTGCCGGTGATAAACCGGAGGAAGGTGGGGATGACGTCAAGTCATCATGGCCCTTACGAGTAGGGCTACACACGTGCTACAATGGCGTATACAAAGAGAAGCGAACTCGCGAGAGCCAGCGGACCTCATAAAGTACGTCGTAGTCCGGATCGGAGTCTGCAACTCGACTCCGTGAAGTCGGAATCGCTAGTAATCGTAGATCAGAATGCTACGGTGAATACGTTCCCGGGCCTTGTACACACCGCCCGTCACACCATGGGAGTGGGTTGCAAAAGAAGTAGGTAGCTTAACCTTCGGGAGGGCGCTTACCACTTTGTGATTCATGACTGGGGTGAAGTCGTAACAAGGTAACCGTAGGGGAACCTGCGGTTGGATCACCTCCTTACCTAATGATATTGATTGCGTGAAGTGCTCACACAGATTGTCTGATAGAAAAGTAATGAGCAAAAGCGCTACCTGTTGATGTAATGAGTCTCTGACTCATGCTGATACGAACCGATTAAGACGTGAGTCTAATCGGAATTTCGTGTCCCCATCGTCTAGAGGCCTAGGACACTGCCCTTTCACGGCTGTAACAGGGGTTCGAATCCCCTTGGGGACGCCATTCCGATAATGAGTGAAAGACATTATCACCGGTGCTTGCTGCACCGAAAACATCTTAAAGATGACTTTAACGAGTCGTGTTTAAGATATTGCTCTTTAACAATCTGGAACAAGCTGAAAATTGAAACATGACAGCTGAAACTTACTCCTCCGTAGAAGTATTGGAGTAAGGATTACCCTGTCATAGAGTCTCTCAAATGTAGCAGCGCGAAAGTGGAAACACTTTTGGGTTGTGAGGTTAAGTGACTAAGCGTACACGGTGGATGCCTAGGCAGTCAGAGGCGATGAAGGGCGTGTTAATCTGCGATAAGCGTCGGTAAGGTGATATAAACCGTTATAACCGGCGATACCCGAATGGGGAAACCCAGTGCAATTCGTTGCACTATCATACGATGAATACATAGTCGTATGAGGCGAACCGGGGGAACTGAAACATCTAAGTACCCCGAGGAAAAGAAATCAACCGAGATTCCCCCAGTAGCGGCGAGCGAACGGGGAGGAGCCCAGAACCTGAATCAGTTCTTGTGTTAGTGGAAGCGTCTGGAAAGTCGCACAGTAAAGGGTGATAGTCCCGTACACTAAAATGCATTAATTGTGAGTTCGATGAGTAGGGCGGGACACGTGACATCCTGTCTGAATATGGGGGGACCATCCTCCAAGGCTAAATACTCCTGACTGACCGATAGTGAACCAGTACCGTGAGGGAAAGGCGAAAAGAACCCCGGCGAGGGGAGTGAAATAGAACCTGAAACCGTGTACGTACAAGCAGTGGGAGCCTACTTTGTTGGGTGACTGCGTACCTTTTGTATAATGGGTCAGCGACTTATATTTTGTAGCAAGGTTAACCGTATAGGGGAGCCGTAGGGAAACCGAGTCTTAACTGGGCGAATAGTTGCAAGGTATAGACCCGAAACCCGGTGATCTAGCCATGGGCAGGTTGAAGGTTGGGTAACACTAACTGGAGGACCGAACCGACTAATGTTGAAAAATTAGCGGATGACTTGTGGCTGGGGGTGAAAGGCCAATCAAACCGGGAGATAGCTGGTTCTCCCCGAAAGCTATTTAGGTAGCGCCTCGTGAACTCATCTTCGGGGGTAGAGCACTGTTTCGGCTAGGGGGCCATCCCGGCTTACCAAACCGATGCAAACTCCGAATACCGAAGAATGTTATCACGGGAGACACACGGCGGGTGCTAACGTCCGTCGTGAAGAGGGAAACAACCCAGACCGCCAGCTAAGGTCCCAAAGTCATGGTTAAGTGGGAAACGATGTGGGAAGGCATAGACAGCCAGGATGTTGGCTTAGAAGCAGCCATCATTTAAAGAAAGCGTAATAGCTCACTGGTCGAGTCGGCCTGCGCGGAAGATGTAACGGGGCTAAACCATGCACCGAAGCTGCGGCAGCGACGCTTAGGCGTTGTTGGGTAGGGGAGCGTTCTGTAAGCCGTTGAAGGTGGCCTGTGAGGGTTGCTGGAGGTATCAGAAGTGCGAATGCTGACATAAGTAACGATAAAGCGGGTGAAAAACCCGCTCGCCGGAAGACCAAGGGTTCCTGTCCAACGTTAATCGGGGCAGGGTGAGTCGACCCCTAAGGCGAGGCCGAAAGGCGTAGTCGATGGGAAACAGGTTAATATTCCTGTACTCGGTGTTACTGCGAAGGGGGGACGGAGAAGGCTAGGCTAGCCGGGCGACGGTTGTCCCGGTTTAAGCGTGTAGGGGGAGTGACCTGGTAAATCCGGTTGCTTATTCAACCCTGAGGCGTGATGACGATGCACTACGGTGCAGAAGTAGTTGATGCCAAGCTTCCAGGAAAAGCCTCTAAGCATCAGGTAACACAGAATCGTACCCCAAACCGACACAGGTGGTCAGGTAGAGAATACCAAGGCGCTTGAGAGAACTCGGGTGAAGGAACTAGGCAAAATGGTGCCGTAACTTCGGGAGAAGGCACGCTGGCGCGTAGGTGAAGAGACTTGCTCTCGGAGCCGAAGCCAGTCGCAGATACCAGCTGGCTGCAACTGTTTAATAAAAACACAGCACTGTGCAAACACGAAAGTGGACGTATACGGTGTGACGCCTGCCCGGTGCTGGAAGGTTAATTGATGGGGTCAGCCGCAAGGCGAAGCTCTTGATCGAAGCCCCAGTAAACGGCGGCCGTAACTATAACGGTCCTAAGGTAGCGAAATTCCTTGTCGGGTAAGTTCCGACCTGCACGAATGGCGTAATGATGGCCAGGCTGTCTCCACCCGAGACTCAGTGAAATTGAACTCGCTGTGAAGATGCAGTGTACCCGCGGCAAGACGGAAAGACCCCGTGAACCTTTACTATAGCTTGACACTGAACATTGAGCCTTGATGTGTAGGATAGGTGGGAGGCTTTGAAGCGTGGACGCCAGTCTGCGTGGAGCCAACCTTGAAATACCACCCTTTAATGTTTGATGTTCTAACTCGGCCCCGTAATCCGGGGTGAGGACAGTGTCTGGTGGGTAGTTTGACTGGGGCGGTCTCCTCCCAAAGAGTAACGGAGGAGCACGAAGGTTAGCTAATCACGGTCGGACATCGTGAGGTTAGTGCAAAGGCATAAGCTAGCTTGACTGCGAGAGTGACGGCTCGAGCAGGTACGAAAGTAGGTCTTAGTGATCCGGTGGTTCTGAATGGAAGGGCCATCGCTCAACGGATAAAAGGTACTCCGGGGATAACAGGCTGATACCGCCCAAGAGTTCATATCGACGGCGGTGTTTGGCACCTCGATGTCGGCTCATCACATCCTGGGGCTGAAGTAGGTCCCAAGGGTATGGCTGTTCGCCATTTAAAGTGGTACGCGAGCTGGGTTTAGAACGTCGTGAGACAGTTCGGTCCCTATCTGCCGTGGGCGTTGGAAGATTGAGAGGGGTTGCTCCTAGTACGAGAGGACCGGAGTGAACGCACCACTGGTGTTCGGGTTGTCATGCCAATGGCATTGCCCGGTAGCTAAGTGCGGAAAAGATAAGCGCTGAAAGCATCTAAGCGCGAAACTTGCCTCGAGATGAGTCTTCCCTGGGAACTTGATTCCCCTGAAGGAACGTTTAAGACTAAGACGTTGATAGGCTGGGTGTGTAAGTGCAGCGATGCATTGAGCTAACCAGTACTAATGATCCGTGAGACTTAACCTTACAACACCAAAAGTGTTTTGATTTGAGAGATTTTCAGCGCGTTCCGAGATTGGTTCTGGTGGTCATGCAAATGACGGCTGGAATGAAACAGAATTTGCCTGGCGGCAATAGCGCGGTGGTCCCACCTGACCCCATGCCGAACTCAGAAGTGAAACGCCGTAGCGCCGATGGTAGTGTGGGGTCTCCCCATGCGAGAGTAGGACACTGCCAGGCATCAATTAAGCAAAGAGGCCATCCGCAAGGATGGCCTCTTTGCTGTGTGCGAAAGACAAAAACAGACGCAGCTACGCTGCGCCTTGAAGCAGACTCCACATCACAATATCCTCCGAATAAAAGCCAACTGGCTATCTTTAATATATAAATATCAACAATGTTTAAAAATGATAAATAACTTCAAATATATATAATCCAATTTAGGAGGAGTATTTGAATTTGTGCTAATAAGACTCAGTTATGAGGAAATACCGTTATTAATCATTTTGGTTTCTATCTAAAACTTATTACTTAATTCATTTATATAGAAAATACCTTATAAAACAATCGAAAGCATTCCCCCAATGGATGTTCTCCAGATAAAAACCCTATCGATGAAAACAAATATTAGCCTAGCGTGCCGAATCGAGTAGACTAGGTGCAGGTTCATTTCCGTATAGGTATTTATCGTTATGTCTACTGAAAGCGCGTCATTAAAAAAACACAATACTTTTGCGCTCCCGGTCAACGCAGCGCATCTGGTCATTGCAGAAACAATCGAATTAATGATCAAGGTTTGGCAGAAAATACAGAAGCGTCAAGAGCCGCTACTGGTACTTGGAGAAGGGAGTAACGTCCTGTTTCTTGATGATTTTTCCGGTACGGTAATGATCAATCAATTAAAAGGTATCGACATCCGAGAAGAGAAAGATGCCTGGTTTCTTCACGTTAGCTCTGGTGAGAATTGGCATGGTTTGGTTTGTCGCACTCTGGAAATCGGCATTCCCGGGCTGGAAAACCTGGCGTTAATCCCCGGCCTGGTCGGCTCTGCACCTATTCAGAACATCGGTGCCTATGGTATCGAACTCAAGAGCGTATGTGACTACGTTGATCTATTGGATCTGACTACGGGTGCCATCGATCGCATTGCCGCATCTGACTGCGGCTTTGGCTACCGAGAAAGTATTTTTAAACATCATTTTCAGAAGGGGCATATCATTGTTGGTGTAGGCCTGCGCCTTAGCAAGCAATGGGAACCGATGCTGAATTATGGCGATCTGACAAAGCTGGATCCTGAAACGGTGACACCACGTCAGGTATTTGACTCTGTATGTGCAATGCGCCGCAGCAAATTGCCCGATCCTAAAGTGACGGGTAATGCAGGCAGCTTCTTCAAAAACCCACTGGTTGGTAGTGACAAAGCCGCTGAGTTGACCACCGAATATCCTGGCATACCGCATTATCCGCAGCAGGATGGTCAGGTGAAGCTGGCTGCAGGCTGGTTGATCGATCAGTGTGGGCTAAAAGGACACCAAATTGGCGGTGCGGCGGTACATAATCAACAGGCGCTTGTGCTGGTTAATACGGATAATGCCACCAGTCAGGACGTGGTGGCGCTGGCACGGCATGTACGTAATACCGTAGCGAAAAAAATTCGACGTATGGCTTGAGCCGGAAGTTCGCTTTATCGGTGCGGTTGGTGAGTTGAATGCCGTAGAGGTTCTTTCATGAAGGACACCAAAGTTCCCCTTAAGCTCATTTCTATACTGGCCGATGGCGATTTCCATTCTGGTGAGCATCTTGGCGAGTTGCTGGGCATGAGTCGTGCCGCTATTAATAAACATATCCAGACCATCCGGGAATGGGGTTTGGATGTGTTTACCGTGCCCGGAAAGGGCTATAGCCTACCGAGCCCGATCCAGTTACTGGATGTTGAATGTATTCTTGACCAACTGGTTGATAAACGTGTCACGGTGCTGCCGGTTGTGGACTCCACCAACCAATATTTGCTGGATCGTATTACCGAACTGCAATCTGGCGATGCCTGTGTTGCTGAGTACCAGCAGGCCGGTCGTGGCCGTCGCGGTCGTCAATGGATCTCACCATTTGGCGCCAATCTGTATCTCTCCATGTTTTGGCGTCTGGATCAGGGGCCTGCAGCCGCAATGGGGCTGAGTCTGGTGATTGGCATCGTGATGGCCGAGGTGCTCAAAGACCTTGGGGCACAAGATGTCAGGGTTAAATGGCCAAACGACTTATACCTTAACGATCGCAAGTTAGCTGGTATCTTGGTCGAATTAACAGGAAAAACCGGTGATGCGGCACAACTGGTCATTGGTGCCGGTATCAATTTGGCAATGCGTGAAACCAATGCCAATGCGATTAATCAAGGCTGGATAAACCTGCAGGAGGCGGGGATTAATATCGATCGTAATGAATTGGCCGCCACCTTACTCAATGAATTGCGCCAATCGCTGCGGCAATTTGAGATTGATGGTTTAGCGCCATTTATTGCGCGCTGGCGTGCTTTGGACAACTTTATCGATCGGCCGGTTAAACTATTAATTGGTGAACAACAAATTTTTGGTATAGCACGAGGCATTGATCAACAAGGGGCATTATTGCTCGATCAGGACGGTGTGATTAAACCGTTCATTGGCGGGGAAATCTCTCTGCGCAGCGCCGAGTAATTATCATTAAATATAAGGGGGCCGGTAAGCCCCTGCTTATTATTAAATTACTTTCTTAAACGTACGTTTTCAACCGCGTGATTAGCACTCTTCGTCATGATCAGACTGGCGCGTTCGCGGGTGGGTAAGATATTTTCTTGTAAATTCAATCCATTAATCTCATTCCATAGTTGAGATGCTATATTTATAGCTTCTGGTTCAGGTAACTTGGAATAGTTATGGAAATAAGAGTCAGGATTGGAAAATGCACCCTGACGGAACTTAAGAAATCTATTGATATACCAGGATTGCAGCAGTTCTTCAGGTGCGTCGACATATATTGAAAAATCAACAAAGTCAGAAACAAATACACGATGCGGATCGTGAGGGTAATCCATCCCGCTCTGTAATACGTTTAGCCCTTCAAGAATAAGAATATCCGGCTGCTCGATGACTTTATTCCCTTCGGGAACAACATCGTAAATCAGATGGGAATAGACCGGAGCGGTCACGCGCTTAGCGCCTGATTTCACTTCAGAAACAAATTTCACCAGGCTGTGCATATCATAAGACTGTGGGAAGCCTTTTTTCTTCATCAGCCCGCGTTCGTTCAACACCTTATTCGGATGCAGGAAACCGTCGGTGGTGATCAACTCAACGCTACGATGTTCCGGCCAACTGCTAAGCAATGCCTGTAGCAAACGTGCCGTGGTACTTTTACCTACGGCAACGCTGCCGGCAATGCCGATCACGTAGGGGATTTTTTGTCCATCGGTACCGAGAAATTGCTCAAGTACGGCCTGACGGCGCAGGTTCGAACTGATATAGAAGTTCAACAATCGGGATAGCGGCAGATAAATCTGTGCTACCTCTTCCAAAGAGAGATCTTCGTTAATCCCTTTCAGTTTAACAATCTCTTCTTCTGACAGTGTCAGCGGCACCGAATCCCGTAACGCAGCCCACTGGGTACGATCGAACTGAAGATAGGGCGTCGCTAAAGATTGATCTCTTTTTATCATAAGCCAAATTCTGCCTGTTAACGCAGGTTGGGAAAGGCGCCGGACGCCAACTCCAGATAATAATCAAGCTGCATATTATAGACAGCTTCGTTTTTGACGTAGACTTTTTTCGCAAAAGTTGGCGATTAGTATGAGTTTATCTCAATTGTGCGAAGCGGCGCGCAGTAGGCGGAAGTCGCTTTAGGCGTATTTTTACTTCAATTCACAGCTTGCCGAATGGGGTGAAACTGCTGTTTAGGTAAAATATGTGGGCGACACTGGCAAAAGAACAATTACAGTGTAGGGAGTGCTGACTGTGATTGATGAATTTTTGCACGCCTTACAGTGTGAATTGCCAGGTAGTGGGCAAAATTGGGCGATTTGTGAGCGAAAGTGCAGTTAACGCAATTTTTTTGTTGCATAGCCCGTCCGGTCTACCTAGAATGCGCTGCACTTGATGCCGGCTTAGCTCAGTTGGTAGAGCAACTGACTTGTAATCAGTAGGTCACCAGTTCGATTCCGGTAGCCGGCACCAATCAAGTCACAATAGTTAAAATCTGGTGGGGTTCCCGAGCGGCCAAAGGGAGCAGACTGTAAATCTGCCGTCACAGACTTCGAAGGTTCGAATCCTTCCCCCACCACCATATCTTGCCTTCGGCAGTTAACTGGCCAGCGATAAACTCGCAACGGTTAAATTGCGGAAGGGGAAGGCGAAAGTCTTCAGCAAGGTTCGAGTTGTGCAGCGCATCGCGCAGCCGGCCCGAAGGGTGAGAGTTAAGCGACGAACAATCCTTCTCCCACCTAAAAATTCTACAGAAAAGTCAGGTAGCCGAGTTCCAGGATGCGGGCATCGTATAATGGCTATTACCTCAGCCTTCCAAGCTGATGATGTGGGTTCGATTCCCACTGCCCGCTCCAAGATGTGCTGATATAGCTCAGTTGGTAGAGCGCACCCTTGGTAAGGGTGAGGTCGGCAGTTCGAATCTGCCTATCAGCACCACTTCTTATAATCTCGCCCCCTGATTTTCTTTCTGTTCTGGATTCAACAGGCAAATGCTTGGTTGATGTGGTGATACCACCGATTTATCCGTGTCTTAGAGGGACAATCGATGTCTAAAGAAAAGTTTGAACGTACAAAACCGCACGTTAACGTCGGTACTATCGGCCACGTTGACCACGGTAAAACTACCCTGACTGCAGCAATCACTACCGTTCTGGCTAAAACCTACGGCGGTTCTGCACGTGCTTTCGACCAGATCGATAACGCGCCAGAAGAAAAAGCTCGTGGTATCACCATCAACACTTCTCACGTTGAATATGACACCCCGACTCGTCACTACGCGCACGTTGACTGCCCAGGGCACGCCGACTACGTTAAAAACATGATCACCGGTGCTGCTCAGATGGACGGCGCTATCCTGGTTGTTGCTGCGACTGACGGCCCTATGCCTCAGACCCGTGAGCACATCCTGCTGGGTCGTCAGGTTGGCGTTCCTTACATCATCGTATTCATGAACAAATGCGACATGGTTGATGATGAAGAGCTGCTGGAACTGGTAGAAATGGAAGTTCGTGAACTTCTGTCTGCTTATGACTTCCCTGGTGATGACCTGCCGGTTGTTCGTGGTTCAGCGCTGAAAGCACTGGAAGGCGAAGCTGAGTGGGAAGCTAAAATCATCGAGCTGGCTGGCTACCTGGATTCTTACATCCCAGAACCAGAGCGTGCTATCGACAAGCCGTTCCTGCTGCCAATCGAAGACGTATTCTCCATCTCCGGTCGTGGTACTGTTGTTACCGGTCGTGTTGAGCGCGGTATCGTTAAAGTTGGCGAAGAAGTTGAAATCGTTGGTATCAAAGACACCGTTAAGTCTACCTGTACCGGCGTTGAAATGTTCCGCAAACTGCTGGACGAAGGCCGTGCTGGTGAGAACGTTGGTGTTCTGCTGCGTGGTATCAAGCGTGAAGACATCGAACGTGGTCAGGTACTGGCTAAACCAGGTTCTATCAAGCCGCACACTCAGTTCGATTCAGAAGTGTACATCCTGAGCAAAGATGAAGGTGGTCGTCATACTCCATTCTTCAAAGGCTACCGTCCACAGTTCTACTTCCGTACCACTGACGTGACCGGTACCATCGAACTGCCAGAAGGCGTTGAGATGGTAATGCCTGGTGACAACGTGAACATGAAAGTCACCTTGATCCACCCAATCGCGATGGACGACGGTCTGCGTTTCGCAATCCGTGAAGGCGGCCGTACTGTTGGCGCTGGTGTTGTTGCCAAAGTTATCGCTTAATCGCTGATAACGTTTGACGCGACACGCGGTAAAAGGGCATCATTTGATGCCCTTTTTCTACGCTGTGAACTAGAACCTATCTCATCAGCGATTTTGCAGTCATAATCATTGGTGAGATGGGCTCTTAAAGCGTATTGACTGAAATACGTCATAGCGTAAAACACCGAAATGCTGCCGAGCAGCATCTGATCGGTTTGGTTTGCCTTGCAGTGCGAGGCAAAGTTGTCTGTTCTGAATTCATTGTGACAGGTTGGTTTATGAGTGCGAATACCGAGGCTCAAGGGAGCGGGCGCGGCCTGGAAACGGCTAAATGGTTTATCGTCGCTGTTCTGTTGGTTGTAGCGATTGTCGGTAACTATTTCTACCGTGATTTCAGCCTGCCATTACGCGCGCTGGCCGTTGTAGTGGTTATCGCTGTTGCAGGCGCTGTGGCGCTGATGACGACCAAAGGCAAAGCCACCGTTGCGTTTGCACGCGAAGCGCGTACTGAAGTACGTAAAGTGATCTGGCCAACTCGTCAGGAAACGCTACATACCACGTTGATCGTTGCCGCGGTAACTGCCGTGATGTCACTGATTCTGTGGGGGCTGGATGGTATTCTGGTCCGTCTGGTATCGTTTATTACTGGCCTGAGGTTCTAAAATGTCTGAAGCTCCAAAAAAACGTTGGTACGTCGTTCAGGCGTTTTCCGGTTTTGAAGGTCGCGTAGCGCAATCGCTGCGTGAATACATCAAACTGCATGATATGGAAGAACTGTTCGGCGAAGTCATGGTTCCTACGGAAGAAGTTGTTGAAATCCGTGGCGGCCAACGTCGTAAAAGTGAACGTAAATTCTTCCCTGGCTATGTACTGGTTCAGATGGTGATGAACGATGCCAGCTGGCACTTGGTACGCAGCGTTCCACGCGTAATGGGTTTCATCGGCGGGACTTCTGACCGTCCGGCGCCGATTAGCGACAAAGAAGTCGATGCGATTATGAACCGCCTGCAGCAGGTTGGTGATAAACCTCGTCCGAAAACGCTGTTCGAACCGGGTGAATTGGTCCGCGTTAGCGATGGTCCGTTCGCTGACTTCAACGGTGTTGTTGAAGAAGTGGATTACGAGAAGAGTCGCCTGAAAGTTTCCGTTTCCATCTTTGGCCGTGCAACGCCGGTGGAACTGGACTTCGCTCAGGTTGAGAAGGGCTGATCAATTAATCAGCAATAAGTGGCTTTTGCCGCTTGTCAGAGGCGCGAAATTGAACTATAATTTCGCGCCTTTTGTTTTTATAGGCCTTGCTCTTTAGAGTGAGGTGATACACGGGGAGCCTTTTGCGAGGCGTTATTACCCAAACCGAGGAATTGTAAATGGCCAAGAAAGTACAAGCCTACGTTAAGCTGCAAGTTGCAGCCGGTATGGCGAACCCAAGTCCGCCAGTTGGTCCAGCTCTGGGTCAGCAAGGTGTTAACATCATGGAATTCTGTAAGGCGTTCAATGCTAAGACTGACAGCGTTGAGAAAGGTCTGCCGATTCCGGTTGTTATTACTGTTTATTCTGACCGTTCTTTCACTTTCGTTACCAAAACCCCGCCAGCAGCAGTTCTGCTGAAAAAAGCGGCTGGTATCAAGTCTGGTTCAGGCAAGCCGAACAAAGACAAAGTAGGTAAAGTGACAAGTGCTCAGGTACGTGAAATCGCAGAAACCAAAGCTGCGGACATGACTGGTTCCAACGTTGAAGCGATGACTCGCTCCATCGAAGGTACTGCTCGTTCCATGGGCCTGGTAGTGGAGGATTAAGAAATGGCTAAGCTGACCAAGCGCATGCGCGTGATCCGTGACAAAGTTGATGCTACTAAACAGTATGACATCACCGAAGCTGTTGCTCTGCTGAAAGAGCTGGCCACCGCTAAATTCGTAGAAAGCGTTGACGTTGCTGTTAACCTCGGCATCGACGCTCGTAAATCTGACCAAAACGTTCGTGGCGCTACCGTTCTGCCAAACGGCACCGGTCGTTCCGTTCGCGTTGCCGTATTTGCCCAGGGCCCTAACGCTGAAGCAGCTAAAGCTGCTGGCGCAGAGCTGGTAGGTATGGAAGATCTGGCAGACCAGATCAAGAAAGGCGAAATGAACTTCGACGTTGTTATTGCTTCTCCTGATGCAATGCGCGTTGTTGGTCAACTGGGCCAGATCCTGGGTCCACGTGGCCTGATGCCAAACCCGAAAGTGGGTACCGTTACTCCGAACGTTGCTGAAGCTGTGAAAAACGCTAAAGCAGGTCAGGTTCGTTATCGTAACGACAAAAACGGCATCATCCATACCACTATCGGTAAGGTTGATTTCGAGTCAGACAAGCTGAAAGAAAACCTGGAAGCTCTGCTGGTTGCGCTGAAAAAAGCAAAACCATCTCAGGCTAAAGGCGTGTACATCAAGAAAGTTAGCCTCTCCACCACCATGGGTGCTGGCGTTGCTATCGATCAAAGCGGCCTGACTGCTGTAGCGAACTAATCGCCCTGCGATTATCGCTTTGACTTGGGGCGAAGATTTGTCTAGAATCTTATGCCCCAAGGTTTTGCTATTGGCCATAGCCACAGCGAAACAAAGATTTTTCGGTTGGAGCCTGGCCTATCCAGGCCTCCGTCCAAGACCGCAGGTGTATCGAAAGGTACTTAATCCTTCCTGCGTAGACGGTGACAGAGCCTAAAGAAATTTTTTCTTTTTATAAAAGAATAGTCTTTGCTGGATTCTGCTCACCGTGTTTGAACGCTCTCACTGCGTGATTTATCACAAGGTGTTGAGTGATGTGAGTGCCGGGGATTTCCCCCGGCTAAATCCAGGAGCAAAGAGCTAATGGCATTAAATCTTCAAGACAAACAAGCGATTGTTGCTGAAGTCAACGAAGTAGCCAAAGGCGCGCTGTCTGCGGTTGTTGCGGATTCCCGTGGCGTTACCGTTGATAAAATGACTGAACTGCGTAAAGCAGGTCGTGAAGCTGGCGTTTACATGCGTGTTGTTCGTAACACCCTGATGCGTCGCGTAGTTGAAGGCACTCCATTCGAATGCCTGAAAGACACGTTCGTCGGTCCTACCTTGATTGCATTTTCTCATGAACACCCGGGCGCTGCTGCTCGTCTGTTCAAAGATTTCGCGAAAGCGAATGCAAAGTTCGAGATTAAAGCTGCGGCCTTTGAAGGTGAGATGATCCCTGCGGCACAAATTGACCGCTTGGCAACTCTGCCTACTTACGATGAAGCAATCGCACGCCTGATGGCAACCATGAAAGAAGCCGCTGCCGGCAAATTGGTTCGCACTCTGGCTGCACTGCGCGATCAGAAAGAAGCGGCATAAGCCCTTTTTCTTATCCGTTGCTTACGTATTTAAACTATTTCTGAATTTTAGGAACATTTGTTATGTCTATCACTAAAGACCAAATTATCGAAGGCGTTGCAGCTCTGTCTGTAATGGAAATCGTTGAACTGATCGCCGCTATGGAAGAGAAGTTCGGTGTTTCTGCTGCTGCTGTAGCTGCAGGTCCTGCTGCTGCTGCTGAAGCTGTTGAAGAAAAAACTGAATTCGACGTTGTACTGAAAGGTATCGGCGCGAACAAAGTTGCAGTAATCAAAGCAGTACGTGGCGCAACTGGCCTGGGTCTGAAAGAAGCTAAAGACCTGGTTGAGTCTGCACCAGCAGCACTGAAAGAAGGCATCAGCAAAGACGACGCTGAAGCACTGAAAAAAGCTCTGGAAGAAGCTGGCGCTGAAGTTGAAGTTAAATAAGCCACTGCTTTCTGAGTGCAGTCTGTTTTAACTAACAGACTGATGGCTGGTGACTTTTTGGTCACCAGCCTTTTTGCGCTGTAGGGCGTCAGTAGAGTTTCACACTGTTTGGCTACTGGCTAACCCCAATATTTCTTTCTATCGACGACTTAATATATTGCCTTCCCTGCCGCAGCAAAATCTGCCGCACAACGCAACGAAATGATTTAAGCGTGATAGAAACGAGTATTGCGGAGAGTGTTCCCGCTTTCCGGTCGACAAAATGGTGTTGCGTGAACCGTCCTATATCCGGACGGACAATAGGTTCGACTTTCCAGCGAGCTGAGGAACCCTATGGTTTACTCCTATACCGAGAAAAAACGTATTCGTAAGGATTTTGGTAAGCGTCCACAAGTTTTGGACATACCATATCTCCTTTCTATCCAGCTTGATTCGTTCCAGAAGTTTATCGAGCAAGATCCAGAAGGGCAGCACGGCCTAGAAGCCGCCTTCCGTTCTGTTTTCCCTATCCAGAGCTACAGTGGCAATTCGGAGCTGCAATACGTTAGCTACCGTCTTGGTGAGCCGGTCTTCGACGTCAAAGAGTGCCAGATCCGTGGTGTGACGTTCTCTGCACCGCTGCGCGTAAAACTGCGCCTGGTAATCTATGAGCGCGAAGCTCCGGAAGGCACGGTCAAAGACATCAAGGAACAAGAAGTCTATATGGGCGAAATTCCGCTCATGACCGAAAACGGCACCTTTGTGATCAACGGTACTGAGAGGGTTATCGTATCTCAGCTTCACCGTAGTCCTGGCGTATTCTTTGACAGCGATAAGGGTAAAACCCACTCTTCGGGTAAAGTGCTGTATAACGCACGTATCATCCCTTACCGCGGTTCATGGCTGGATTTCGAGTTTGACCCGAAAGACAACCTGTTTGTGCGTATTGACCGTCGCCGTAAATTGCCTGCGACCATCATTCTGCGTGCATTGAACTACACCACTGAGCAGATCCTTGACCTGTTCTTTGCGAAAGTAGTTTACGAGATCCGTGATAACAAGCTGCAGATGGAGCTGGTTCCAGAACGTCTGCGTGGTGAGACTGCTTCGTTTGATATCGAAGCCAACGGCAAGATCTACATTGAGAAAGGCCGTCGTATCACCGCTCGTCATATCCGTCAGCTCGAAAAAGACGAAATTCAGAGTATTGAAGTACCGGTTGAGTACATCGCGGGCAAAGTGGTCGCGAAGGACTATATCGATACCAATACCGGTGAGCTGATCTGCGCAGCCAACATGGAGCTGTCGCTGGATCTGCTGGCCAAACTGAGCCAGTCAGGCCACAAGCGTATCGAAACGCTGTTCACCAACGATCTGGACCACGGTGCGTACATCTCTGAGACTGTACGTGTCGATCCAACCAGCGATCGTTTGAGCGCACTGGTAGAAATCTACCGCATGATGCGTCCTGGTGAGCCGCCAACGCGCGAAGCTGCTGAAAACCTGTTTGAGAACTTGTTCTTCTCTGAAGACCGCTACGATCTGTCTGCGGTTGGTCGTATGAAGTTCAACCGTTCTCTGCTGCGTGACGAGATCGAAGGTTCGGGCATCCTGAGCAAAGACGATATCATCGAAGTGATGAAGAAGCTCATCGGTATCCGTAACGGTAAAGGCGAAGTGGACGATATCGACCACTTGGGCAACCGTCGTATCCGTTCCGTCGGCGAAATGGCTGAGAACCAGTTCCGTGTAGGTCTGGTGCGTGTTGAGCGTGCGGTTAAAGAACGTCTGTCCCTGGGCGATCTGGACACCCTGATGCCACAGGACATGATCAACGCCAAGCCGATTTCGGCGGCGGTGAAAGAGTTCTTCGGCTCCAGCCAGCTGTCTCAGTTTATGGACCAGAACAACCCGTTGTCCGAGATTACGCACAAACGTCGTATCTCTGCATTGGGCCCAGGCGGTCTGACTCGTGAACGTGCCGGCTTTGAAGTTCGAGACGTACACCCGACTCACTACGGTCGCGTGTGCCCAATCGAAACGCCGGAAGGTCCAAACATCGGTCTGATCAACTCCTTGTCCGTGTACGCACAGACCAACGAGTATGGCTTCCTGGAAACTCCGTACCGCCGCGTGCGTGACGGCCTGGTTACCGATGAAATCAACTATCTGTCTGCTATTGAAGAAGGCAACTTCGTTATCGCTCAGGCGAACTCCAACCTGGATGATGACGGCCGCTTCGTAGAAGACCTGGTCACCTGTCGTAGCAAAGGCGAATCAAGCCTGTTCAGCCGCGACCAGGTTGACTATATGGACGTATCAACCCAGCAGGTTGTCTCCGTTGGTGCTTCACTGATTCCATTCCTGGAACACGATGACGCCAACCGTGCATTGATGGGTGCGAACATGCAACGTCAGGCGGTTCCAACCTTGCGTGCTGACAAGCCGCTGGTAGGTACCGGTATGGAACGTGCTGTAGCTGTTGACTCCGGTGTTACTGCCGTAGCTCGACGTGGCGGTGTGATCCAGTACGTGGATGCTTCCCGTATCGTTATTAAAGTTAACGAAGACGAGATGCTCGCGGGCGAAGCAGGTATCGATATTTATAACCTGACCAAGTACACCCGTTCTAACCAGAACACCTGTATCAACCAGATGCCGTGTGTGAATCTGGGTGAGCCAATCGAGCGCGGCGACGTGCTGGCAGATGGCCCATCCACTGACCTGGGTGAACTGGCGCTGGGCCAGAACATGCGCGTGGCATTCATGCCATGGAACGGCTACAACTTCGAAGACTCCATCTTGGTGTCCGAGCGTGTCGTTCAGGAAGATCGCTTCACTACCATCCACATCCAGGAACTGGCATGTGTGTCTCGCGACACCAAGTTGGGGCCTGAAGAGATCACTGCCGACATCCCTAACGTGGGTGAAGCTGCGCTCTCCAAACTGGATGAGTCCGGTATCGTGTATATCGGTGCTGAAGTGACCGGTGGCGACATTCTGGTTGGTAAGGTAACACCAAAAGGTGAAACCCAGCTGACGCCAGAAGAGAAGCTGCTGCGTGCGATCTTCGGTGAGAAGGCGTCTGACGTTAAAGACTCCTCTCTGCGCGTACCAAACGGCGTTTCCGGTACGATTATCGACGTGCAGGTCTTTACCCGCGATGGCGTGGAAAAAGACAAGCGTGCGTTGGAAATCGAAGAGATGCAGCTGAAGCAGGCGAAAAAAGACCTGACTGAAGAACTGCAGATCCTGGAAGCTGGTCTGTTCGCACGTATCCATGCGGTGCTGGTTGCCGGCGGTGTTGAAGCTGAAAAGCTGAGCAAACTGCCACGCGATCGCTGGCTGGAACTGGGCCTGACCGACGAAGAAAAGCAAAACCAGCTGGAACAGTTGGCAGAGCAGTACGACGAGCTGAAATCCGACTTCGAGAAGAAGCTGGACGCCAAGCGTCGTAAGATCACCCAGGGCGATGATCTGGCACCAGGCGTGCTGAAAATCGTTAAGGTTTATCTGGCTGTTAAGCGTCAGATCCAACCGGGTGACAAGATGGCAGGCCGCCACGGTAACAAGGGTGTTATCTCCAAGATCAACCCGATCGAAGATATGCCTTACGATGAAAACGGCACGCCGGTTGACATCGTACTGAACCCGTTGGGCGTACCATCACGTATGAACATCGGTCAGATCCTGGAAACCCACTTGGGTATGGCTGCGAAAGGCATTGGTGAGAAGATCAACCAAATGCTGAAGCAGCATCAGGAAGTGGCCAAGCTGCGTGAGTTCATTCAGAAGGCTTACGATCTGGGCGACGATGTCTGCCAGAAAGTTGACCTGAACACCTTCACCGACGACGAAGTACTGCGTCTGGCAGAGAACCTGAAAAAAGGTATGCCAATCGCAACGCCGGTGTTTGATGGTGCGAAAGAGAGTGAAATCAAGCAATTGCTGGAAATGGGCGGGATCCCAACCTCGGGTCAGATTACGCTGTTCGATGGCCGTACCGGTGAGCAATTTGAGCGCCAGGTTACCGTTGGCTATATGTACATGCTGAAACTGAACCACTTGGTTGACGATAAAATGCACGCCCGTTCAACCGGTTCTTACAGCTTGGTTACTCAGCAGCCGCTGGGTGGTAAGGCGCAGTTCGGTGGTCAACGCTTCGGTGAGATGGAAGTGTGGGCACTGGAAGCATACGGCGCAGCTTATACCCTGCAGGAAATGCTCACCGTTAAGTCGGATGACGTTAACGGCCGTACCAAGATGTACAAAAACATCGTGGATGGCGATCACCGCATGGAACCAGGCATGCCGGAGTCCTTCAACGTACTGTTGAAAGAAATCCGCTCGCTCGGTATCAACATCGAACTGGAAGGCGAGTAATCGTTTTTCCGGCTCAGGCTCCCGGCCTTAGGGAGCCTGAGGGTGGTTGTTCAGGTCACACGGGCGCGCGATTTGTCAGCGTGCGCCCAACAGGTTTAACTCCGACAGGAGCCAATCCGTGAAAGACTTATTAAAGTTTCTGAAAGCGCAAACCAAGACCGAAGAGTTTGACGCGATCAAGATTGCTCTGGCATCGCCAGACATGATCCGTTCCTGGTCGTTCGGCGAAGTCAAGAAGCCGGAAACCATTAACTACCGTACGTTCAAACCAGAACGTGACGGCCTTTTCTGTGCCCGTATCTTTGGGCCGGTAAAAGACTACGAGTGCCTGTGCGGTAAGTACAAGCGCTTAAAACACCGCGGCGTGATTTGTGAGAAGTGCGGCGTTGAAGTGACCCAGACCAAAGTACGCCGTGAGCGTATGGGGCACATCGAGCTGGCTTCACCAACTGCGCACATCTGGTTCCTGAAATCGCTGCCATCCCGCATCGGTTTGCTGCTGGATATGCCGCTGCGTGACATCGAACGTGTACTGTACTTCGAATCCTATGTGGTTATCGAAGGCGGTATGACTAACCTCGAGCGTCGTCAGATCCTGACTGAAGAGCAGTATCTGGATGCGCTGGAAGAGTTCGGTGATGAATTCGACGCCAAGATGGGTGCGGAAGCTATTCAGGCCCTGTTGAAAAACATGGATCTGGAGCAAGAGTGTGAAACTCTGCGCGAAGAGCTGAACGAAACCAACTCCGAAACCAAGCGGAAGAAGCTGACCAAGCGTATCAAGCTGCTGGAAGCGTTCGTACAGTCTGGCAACAAGCCAGAGTGGATGATCCTGACCGTGCTGCCGGTACTGCCACCGGATCTGCGTCCGCTGGTGCCGTTGGATGGGGGTCGTTTCGCGACTTCAGATCTGAACGATCTGTATCGCCGCGTGATCAACCGTAACAACCGTCTGAAACGCCTGCTGGATCTGGCTGCGCCTGACATCATCGTGCGCAACGAAAAGCGTATGCTGCAAGAAGCGGTAGATGCCCTGCTGGATAACGGCCGTCGCGGTCGTGCGATCACCGGTTCCAACAAGCGTCCTCTGAAATCTTTGGCCGATATGATCAAAGGTAAGCAGGGTCGCTTCCGTCAGAACCTGTTGGGTAAACGTGTTGACTACTCTGGTCGTTCTGTAATCACCGTAGGTCCATACCTGCGTCTGCATCAGTGCGGCCTGCCTAAGAAAATGGCACTGGAGCTGTTCAAACCGTTCATCTACGGCAAGCTGGAGCTGCGTGGCCTGGCCACCACCATCAAAGCCGCCAAGAAAATGGTTGAGCGTGAAGAAGCTGTCGTTTGGGACATCCTGGACGAAGTTATCCGCGAACACCCGGTACTGCTGAACCGTGCACCAACCCTGCACCGTTTGGGTATCCAGGCATTTGAACCGGTTCTGATCGAAGGTAAGGCTATCCAGCTGCACCCGCTGGTTTGTGCGGCATACAACGCCGACTTCGATGGTGACCAGATGGCAGTACACGTTCCACTGACGCTTGAAGCTCAGCTGGAAGCGCGTGCGCTGATGATGTCTACCAACAACATCCTGTCACCAGCGAACGGCGAGCCAATCATCGTTCCTTCTCAGGACGTTGTATTGGGTCTGTACTACATGACCCGTGACTGTGTTAACGCCAAAGGCGAAGGCATGGTGTTGAGTGGCCCGAAAGAAGCGGAGCGTATTTACCGCGCCGGTCTGGCTTCTCTGCATGCGCGTGTCAAAGTGCGTATCACCGAAGAGATCAAAAACACCGAAGGCGAGTCTGTACACCAGACTTCGATCGTCGACACTACCGTTGGTCGCGCCATCCTGTGGATGATCGTACCGCGCGGTCTGCCGTATTCGATCGTTAACCAGCCTTTGGGCAAGAAAGCTATCTCCAAGATGCTGAACACCTGTTACCGCATCCTGGGCCTGAAGCCGACCGTTATCTTTGCTGACCAGATCATGTACACCGGTTTTGCTTACGCTGCCCGTTCAGGCGCGTCAGTAGGTATCGATGACATGGTAATCCCTGCCAAGAAAGCAGAGATCATCGAAGAAGCAGAAACCGAAGTTGCCGAAATCCAGGAGCAGTTCCAGTCTGGTTTGGTTACCGCCGGCGAACGCTACAACAAAGTGATCGATATCTGGGCCGCAGCGAACGAACGTGTTGCCAAGGCAATGATGGAAAACTTGTCTGTTGAAGACGTCGTCAACCGTGACGGTGTTGTTGAACAGCAGGTTTCCTTCAACAGTATCTTTATGATGGCCGACTCCGGTGCGCGTGGTTCTGCAGCACAGATTCGTCAGCTGGCCGGTATGCGTGGCCTGATGGCCAAGCCGGATGGTTCCATCATTGAAACGCCAATCACCGCGAACTTCCGTGAAGGTCTGAACGTACTCCAGTACTTCATCTCCACGCACGGTGCTCGTAAAGGTTTGGCGGATACCGCACTGAAAACGGCTAACTCCGGTTATCTGACCCGTCGTCTGGTTGACGTGGCGCAGGATCTGGTGGTTACCGAAGACGACTGTGGTACTCACAACGGCATCATGATGACTCCGGTTATCGAAGGTGGTGACGTTAAAGAGCCACTGCGCGAACGTGTTCTGGGTCGTGTGACAGCAGAAGATATCATCAAGCCGGGTACGGCTGATATCCTGGTGCCACGTAACACCCTGCTGCACGAGAAGACTTGTGACCTGTTGGAAGAAAACTCTGTCGACAGCGTTAAAGTCCGTTCCGTCGTTAGCTGTGAAACCGACTTTGGTGTGTGTGCAAACTGCTATGGTCGCGACCTGGCACGTGGTCACATCATCAACAAAGGCGAAGCTATCGGCGTTATCGCGGCACAGTCAATCGGTGAGCCGGGTACACAGCTGACGATGCGTACGTTCCACATCGGTGGTGCGGCATCTCGTGCGGCTGCTGAATCCAGCATCCAGGTGAAAAACAAGGGTACTCTGAAGCTGAGCAATGTGAAGTTCGTAATGAACGCCGCAGGCAAGCTGGTGATCACCTCTCGTAACACCGAACTGAAGCTGATCGACGAATTCGGCCGTACTAAAGAACGCTACAAAGTGCCTTACGGTTCCGTGATGGGCAAAGGCGACGGTATGGAAGTTAACGGCGGCGAAACCGTTGCTAACTGGGATCCGCACACCATGCCTGTTATCACCGAAGTGAGTGGTTTCATCCGCTTCGCTGATATGGTTGACGGCCAGACCATTACCCGCCAGACCGACGAACTGACCGGTTTGTCTTCTCTGGTAGTACTGGACAGCGCAGAGCGTACCGGTAGCGGTAAAGACCTGCGTCCGGCACTGAAAATCGTTGATGCCAAAGGCGACGACGTATTGATCCCAGGTACTGATATGCCTGCTCAATACTTCCTGCCAGGTAAAGCGATTGTACAGTTGGAAGACGGCATTCAGATCGGTGCGGGTGATACCCTGGCGCGTATTCCTCAGGAATCCGGCGGTACCAAGGATATTACCGGTGGTCTGCCACGCGTTGCGGATCTGTTCGAAGCACGTCGTCCGAAAGAGCCGGCAATCCTGGCTGAAATCAGCGGGATTATCTCGTTCGGTAAAGAGACCAAAGGCAAACGTCGCCTGGTAATCTCTCCACTGGACGGCAGCGATGCGTACGAAGAGATGATTCCAAAATGGCGTCAGCTCAACGTGTTCGAAGGTGAAGTTGTGGAACGTGGTGACGTTGTTTCTGACGGCCCAGAATCTCCACACGACATTCTGCGTCTGCGTGGTGTGCATGCGGTTACTCGCTACATCACCAACGAAGTGCAGGAAGTTTACCGTCTGCAAGGCGTTAAGATTAACGATAAACACATTGAAGTTATCGTTCGTCAGATGCTGCGTAAAGGCACCATCGTTAGCGCTGGTGGCACCGAGTTCCTGGAAGGCGAGCAGGCTGAAGTGTCTCGCGTTAAGATTGCCAACCGTCAGCTTGCTGCTGAAGGCAAAATCGAGGCAACCTTCTCACGCGATCTGCTGGGTATCACCAAGGCTTCCTTGGCGACCGAGTCCTTCATCTCCGCAGCATCGTTCCAGGAAACGACGCGCGTTCTGACCGAAGCGGCTGTTGCCGGTAAGCGTGATGAACTGCGTGGCCTGAAAGAGAACGTCATCGTGGGCCGTCTGATCCCAGCCGGTACCGGTTACGCTTATCATCAGGACCGCATGCGCCGTAAAGCACAGGGTGAAACGCCAGTTGTTCCGCAGGTGAGCGCGGAAGAAGCAACGGCTAACCTGGCTGAACTTCTCAATGCAGGCAACCTGGGTGGCGGCAACAACGATTAATCGTTGAATGCGCCTTGGGGTTCGGCATTGCCGGGCCCTGACCAGATAAACCGCTCCTTCGGGGGCGGTTTTTTTTTGCCTGCGAACCGGGCCGGGTGAGGAGTTACAGGGGGCATCAACATTCTGAGGTCCCGGAGTCACGCGGGAGGGTAATCCGACGTGATCCGGGAGAGGGTAAGGCGAAACCGTCTGGTAGGTGACGGCTCCGGCTGGCACCGGGTTTGGCAACCAGCATCGCCACTATAGCGGGGCTGATTTGCCCCGCTAGCGGTGTCGATAGCTTCTGCGCAACGCTTCCCTCGTTTTTTCAACGGCGTTGCAAGGCTTGCAGATTACTGCGGGCTGCGCCCCAGGTAGCCGTCCCAGTCTTTCCACACCGGCTGTAAACCAGCGTCGCTGATGGCTTGTGCCACCTGCTGTGGGGTACGGCCATCGTGCGGTTCAAACTGTTCCAGCTCCGGCGGCACATCGTCGGCATAGCCGCCAGGCTGGGTTTTGGAGCCGGCGCTGACGCTGTTGATCGCCACCGGGATCATATGATCGCGGAAAAACGGCGACTCACGCGTCGACAAAGACAGCTCCACGTCGGGGGCGAACAGCCGGAAGGCACAGATTAGCTGCACCAATTGCGGTTCACTCATGATCGACGCCGGTTCGATACCTCCGGCACAAGGGCGCAGGCGCGGGAACGAGATCGAGTAGCGGCTCTGCCAGTAAGTCTGTTGCAGGTAGAACAGGTGTTCAGCCAGCATATAGCAGTCGGTACGCCAACTGTTGGAAAGCCCGATCAGGGCCCCGAGGCCGATCTTGTCGATCCCGGCGCGGCCCAGGCGATCCGGTGTGGCCAACCGCCAGTGAAAGTCCTGTTTCTGGCCGCGCAGATGATGCTGCAGGTAGGTCGCGGGATGATAGGTTTCCTGATACACCAGCACGCCATCCAACCCCAGAGCCTTTAATTCGGCGTACTCTTGCTGCTCCAGCGGTTGTACTTCCATCATCAGCGAGCTGAAATGGCGGCGGATCGCGGGAACGTGTTGGCGGAAATAGTCCATGCCGACCTTGGTCTGGTGTTCCCCGGTGACCAACAGCAAATGCTCAAAGTCCAACGCCTTAATCGCCAGACACTCGCGTTCGATCTCGGCGGCATCCAGGGTTTTACGCTTGATGCGGTTGCTCATCGAAAAGCCGCAGTAGGTGCAGTCGTTGGCGCACAGATTGGACAGGTACAGCGGCACGTAGAAGCTAACCACGTTGCCAAAACGTTGACGCGTCATCTGCTGCGCACGCTGCGCCAGTGGCTCCAGGTAGGACGCGGCGGCAGGGGAAATCAGTGCCATAAAGTCTTCTCGCGACAGTTTTTCCGCATTCAGCGCATGCTCGACATCACGCGCCGTTTTACTGTTAATACGCAGCGAGATATCGTCCCAATCCAACTGTTGCCAGCGGCTACTGAAATCATCAGCCATCACAATGTCTCCCCTGTCTGGCTGAGAAAAGCGGTCAACGGGCTGGAGGCAACCGCATTACGCTGACTGCTGCCCAATCCCGCCTGACGTGCCAGTTCGCCGGCCTCAAGTGCCAGGCGAAAAGCCCGAGCCATCTGCACCGGGTCGCGCGCCACGGCGATTGCAGTATTCACCAACACGGCATCGGCACCCAGTTCCATGGCTTCCAGCGCATGGCTTGGCGCACCGATGCCGGCGTCGACCACCACCGGCACCCTGGCCTGCTCGATAATGATCTCCAGGAAGTCGCGGGTGCGCAGCCCACGGTTGGAACCAATAGGCGCGCCCAGCGGCATGACCGCGGCACAGCCCGCTTCCTCCAGGCGTTTACACAACACCGGATCGGCACCGCAGTAAGGCAGCACCACAAAACCTTCTTTCACCAATATTTCTGCCGCCTTTAGGGTTTCGATCGGGTCCGACAGCAGGTATTTCACATCGGGATGGATTTCCAGTTTCACCCAGTGGGTGCCAAGCGCCTCACGAGCCAACCGGGCGGCGAACACCGCTTCTGCCGCGGTCTTGGCGCCGGAAGTATTCGGCAACAGGCGTACGCCCAGTTGTTGCAGCGGCGCCAGAATGGCGTCATTACCGCCGCGCAGGTCAACACGCTTCATTGCCATGGTGACCAGCTGCGAGCCGGAGGCCTGTAATGCCTCCAGCATCAGCGTTGGGGTGGCGAATTTACCGGTGCCGGTAAACAGGCGTGAGGTAAAAGTGGTATCGGCGATTTGTAGCATGTCAGCCTCCGGCGATCGCTTGAAACAGCAGAATGTCATCGCCGTCTTGCACCAGGTGATTAGCCCAGTCAGTGCGCGGGATGATGATTTGGTTGATAGCCAGTGCCGTGCCCGGCTGCTGGCGTTCCAGTTGCTCGAGCAGGGCGCTGACGCTCAGCGGTTGTGCCAGCTCCAACGGCTGGTCATTAAGCCGAATTTTCATGCTGTCCCTCCGCACGCCGGACAGGTGCTGGCCTGACTGAGTTGCAAGGTGCTCCAGCTCTGTTGTTTACCGTCGAACAGCCGCAGTTTGCCGCTGATGGCGGAAGGCAGGCCCGCCAGCATTTTTATCGCTTCCAGCGCTTGCAGCGTGCCAATGACGCCGACCACCGGGGCCGAGTACGCCAGCGGTACGGCAGTTGCGTTGGGGTTCAGTTTGTTCCGGATACAGGCAGGCATAGCAGCCGTGGGCATAGGGAGGTTCTATCACCAGCAGCTGACCGCTGAAACCCACCGCACTGCCGCTGATCAGCGGTTTACCGGCCTGGATGCAGGCGGCGTTCACCGCATGGCGGGTTTCCATGTTATCGCTACAGTCCAAAATTAAATCGGCGCGTTGTACGGCGCGCTGTAACACTTCCCCCTGCAGACGCTGTTCCAGCGCAATGGATTCGACCATCGGGTTCAGCGCCTGTAGCTGGTGCTTTGCCAGAGCGGCTTTGCTTTGGGAAACGTCGCTGCTGCGATAGAGGATCTGACGCTGCAAATTGGTGACGTGCAGCCTATCGTCATCGGCCAACAGCAGGGTGCCGACACCGGCGGCGGCCAGATAAAGCGAGGCGGGGGAGCCTAACCCCCCCAACCCGACGATCAGTGCCGTCGACTGTTTTAGTTTCTCCTGGCCTGCGGGCCCGATGTCTTCCAGCAGCAACTGGCGGCTGTAGCGCAGGAACTCTTGATCGCTCAACATGGCATCACTCCTTGCCTTCGATCAGTTGCAGCAGTTGTGCAGTCGCTGCGCGCCAGTCCGGGGCCTGGGTAATGGCGCTGACCACGGCGACGCTACCGACGCCACAATCCAGCACTGCCGCCACGCGATCGATACTGATCCCGCCGATCGCTACCGTTGGGTAGTCACTCAGCCCGGCGATATGGCGTTTCAGCTCCACCAGACCCTGTGGGGCAGAAGGCATGTCTTTGGTTTGCGTCGGAAAAATATGCCCCAGTGCGATATAGGAAGGTTTTACCGCAATGGCGCGGGCCAGTTCACTATCGTCATGGGTGGAAACCCCCAAACGTAGCCCGGCGCGGTGAATTGCGGCCAGATCGGTAGTGTCCAAATCCTCCTGGCCGAGATGTACACCATAGGCACCGTGTTTAATCGCCAGTTGCCAGTAGTCGTTGATAAACAATCGGGCGTCGTAGCGCTTGCCGAGGGCAATAGCGGCGGCAATGTCGTCCTCGACCTGTTCATCCGGCAGATCCTTAATCCGCAGTTGAAGGGTAGTGACGCCTGCGTCCAGCAAACGGGCAATCCATTCAACGCTGTCGACTACCGGGTATAACCCCAACTTGTGAGGCGTGGCGGGGAAGGGCGTAGTGATATCAGTCATTGCTCAATTCCTCTTGCAGGTTACCGGCGCTGTGGTACAGCTCGCTGCCGCGTGAGCGGAACTCGGCCGACATCTTTTCCATGCCGGTTAGCTGCACTGCTATCGGTTTGGCCGCTTCCTGCGCGGCGGCATAGTCGCGAACTTCCTGCGAAATTTTCATCGAGCAGAATTTTGGCCCGCACATAGAGCAGAAGTGGGCGATTTTGCCGGACTCCTGCGGCAGGGTTTCGTCGTGATAAGCGCGAGCAGTGGCTGGATCAAGCGCCAGATTGAACTGATCTTCCCAGCGGAATTCGAAGCGCGCCTTGGACATGGCGTTATCGCGGATTTGCGCACCGGGGTGGCCTTTTGCCAGGTCGGCGGCGTGAGCGGCAATCTTGTAGGTGATCAGCCCCTGCTTGACGTCCTCTTTGTTCGGCAGCCCGAGATGCTCCTTTGGCGTGACGTAACACAGCATGGCGCAGCCGAACCAGCCGATCATCGCGGCCCCGATGCCGGAGGTAAAGTGGTCATAACCCGGAGCGATATCGGTGGTCAGTGGGCCAAGAGTATAGAATGGTGCTTCGTGGCAGTGCTCCAGTTCCTCGGTCATGTTGCGGCGGATCATCTGCATCGGCACGTGGCCAGGGCCTTCGATCATCACCTGCACATCATATTCCCAGGCAATTTTGGTCAACTCACCCAAAGTGTGCAGTTCGGCGAACTGAGCCTCGTCGTTGGCGTCCTGAATTGAGCCCGGCCGCAGGCCGTCGCCGAGGGAAAGAGAAACGTCATAGGCGGCGCAAATCTCACAGATTTCGCGGAAGTGCTGGTACAGGAAGTTTTCCTGATGATGTGACAGGCACCATTTGGCCATGATCGAACCGCCGCGGGAAACGATGCCGGTCAGGCGTTTGGCGGTCATCGGCACGTAGCGCAGCAGCACGCCAGCGTGAATGGTGAAGTAGTCAACCCCTTGCTCCGCCTGCTCCAGCAGCGTATCGCGGAACATTTCCCAGGTGAGGTTTTCCGCCACGCCGTTCACCTTTTCCAGCGCCTGATAGATAGGCACCGTGCCAATTGGCACCGGGCTGTTACGCAGGATCCATTCGCGGGTTTCGTGGATATAGCGGCCGGTAGACAGATCCATCACGGTATCCGCGCCCCAGCGGGTGGACCACACCAGTTTCTCGACCTCTTCCTCGATCGAGGAGGTCACCGCCGAGTTGCCGATGTTGGCGTTAACCTTCACCAGGAAGTTACGGCCGATGATCATCGGTTCGGATTCCGGGTGGTTGATATTGGCGGGGGATGATGGCGCGCCCGGCGGCGACTTCCTGGCGAACGAATTCCGGCGTGATATTCTCCGGCAGGTTGGCCCCCCAACTTTGGCCAGGATGCTGGTGGCGTAATACCTCGCCACGGATGCGCTCGCGCCCCATGTTTTCGCGAATGGCGATAAATTCCATTTCCGGGGTGACGGTGCCGGCACGCGCGTAGTGCAACTGGGTCACGCATTGGCCCGGTTGTGCCTTGCGTGGCAACGGCAGATGTTCAAAGCGCAGGTGATCCAGGCCTTCATCGGCCAGGCGCTGCTGGGTGAAACCTGAACTGACACCCTTGAGCGCTTCGGTATCGCCACGTTCAGCGATCCAACCGGCGCGTAGCTTCGCCAGGCCGCTATGCACGTTGAGTTCTGATTGGGGATCACCGTAAGGGCCGGCAGTGTCGTACACCGGAATCGCTTCGTTTGGCTCGTACTTCGGGTTGTCCTTATCGCCACCGATCAGCGTCGGGCTGAGCTGAATTTCACGCATTGGCACCTGCAGATCACTACGTGAGCCCTGCAGATAGATACGGCGTGAATTGGGGAAGGAAACGCCTTGCAGGGTGTTGATAAACTGCTGGGCTTCTTCGCGTTGCTCTTTACGAGCGCGGGGTTTGTTAACGTTAGACATAGCAAGTTCCTACCAGTGTGTTGGGTTGGGAAAGTTGCTTGTCTGGAGCTCGGAGGGAGTAATGATGCTGGCCGGCAAAGCGGGATTATCCCAAATCGGGGTCACCTGCCTGTGGCGATAGATTACTCTTGTTCCCTTCGCGGGTATTAACCCGATCAGGTTCCGCGGATCCCGAATTAACGGTCTCAGCCTGGCCAATTTGATGAACAAATCAGGCGCTAGGCACTCCGACAAGATGCCCTCCAGTATAGGAGGGATAATAAAAAAGACTACAAAATTTTAGCCGGCTGGATCCAGCGTTTTGTCCGGCTCAGCCTGCTGCCAGGTTTCAGCCGCCAGTTGGATCAGCCTGTCTTCAAGGGTAAAACGAGCCGCCAGCGTTTCACCGATATCGGACAACGCCTGATGTAATTCCAGACACAGGTCCTGATCGATATCCACTTCGGTATAGCGATCGTGGAAAGCCATGATCTGCTCGGTATTGGCCCACAGCTTGGGATAGATGTTGACCGCCAGAGACATTTTCGGACTGGATGCGCCTTCCACTTGCTTGATTATTCTGTCATAGATATGAAAATGGCCGGCGGAGAGATAATCCACCAGATTATGGCAAAAGTTCTCCAGCGCTTTTTCATTCAGCGGCGTATGCTTTTCTTTGTTAGGTTTAATGCCCACCAGGGCACAATAGGCGACCAGCAACTGCTTGCGTGCCTGAAGCCATTGATCTACTAATTCATTACTACCACCAACGCGCTGAGTCAGGCTTTCCAAACGGTTGAGCATGTTTGACTCCGTAAGTAATAAAACGTAACAGTAAGTTATTAAAATGTAACAAGGCCGATTTGTAGAGTGCCAGTGAAGCTGAGGTTGTGCAACAACGATATGGAACTTGCATTAACGGGTAATGAAAATGGCTGGTGGATCGTCAGCCATGAAAGCAAACTTTGGTTACCGAACGGTGAATTGCCGTGCGGTTTGGCCGCGTCATTTTCCCTGCTGGGGAGAATGGCTCGTGTTATTGGCGAATGGGAAGGATTGCCGGTCTGGCTGGTGCGCCACGCAATGCCGCAGGAGATGGGATCGGTACGCCAACTGTTAGAACTGGATCGCGGGCTGTTCCAGCTTGCCGGACGGGGCGTACAACTGGCCGAGTTTTACCGTTCCCATCGCTACTGCGGTTACTGCGGCCATGAAATGCATCTCAGCCGCACTGAAAGTGCCTGCCTGTGCGGCCACTGCCGGGAGCGCTACTACCCGCAGATCGCCCCCTGCGTGATCGTTGCCATTCGGCGTGACGATGAGATCCTGCTGGCACAACATGTGCGCCATCGCGGCGGTATTCATACCGTACTGGCCGGCTTTGTCGAGGTTGGCGAAACGCTGGAGCAGGCGGCCGCACGCGAGGTGATGGAAGAAAGTAATATTGAAATCAAAAACCTGCGTTATGTCACCTCACAACCCTGGCCGTTCCCGCACTCGTTGATGATGGCCTTTATGGCCGATTACCACCGCGGCGAGATCCGTCACGATCCGAAAGAGCTGCTTAACGCCGGTTGGTACCGCTACGATCGGTTGCCGCTATTACCGCCGCCCGGCACGGTAGCGCGTCGCCTGATAGAGGACACCGTAGCCTTATGCCGTGAGCAATAAATCGCTACAATACCGGCAGATGAATAAGGGAGCCCCATAAATGAATGAGTTGAAGAACGATCGCTACCTGCGCGCACTGCTGCGTCAGCCGGTGGATGTGACCCCTGTATGGATGATGCGTCAGGCCGGTCGTTATTTGCCGGAGTACAAGGCCACCCGCGCCCAGGCCGGGGATTTCATGTCGCTATGCAAGAACGCGGAGCTGGCTTGTGAAGTCACGCTGCAGCCGCTGCGCCGTTTCCCACTGGACGCGGCGATCCTGTTCTCCGATATCCTCACCATTCCCGATGCCATGGGGCTGGGCCTGTATTTCGAAACCGGTGAAGGTCCGCGTTTCTCCTCGCCTATCACCAGTCGTGCCGATGTCGACAAGCTACCGGCGTTCGACCCGGAAGTGGAGCTGGGTTATGTGATGAACGCAGTTCGTACCATCCGTCGCGAGCTGAAGGGCGAAGTGCCGCTGATCGGTTTCTCAGGCAGTCCGTGGACGCTGGCGACCTATATGGTGGAAGGCGGTAGCAGCAAGGCCTTCACCAAACTGAAAAAAATGATGTACGCCGAGCCGGCGACGTTGCACCTGCTGTTGGATAAGCTGGCAGACAGCGTCATTTTGTATCTTAACGCCCAGATTAAAGCCGGCGCGCAGTCGGTGATGGTGTTCGATACCTGGGGCGGCGTGCTGACCGGTCGTGACTACCGCGAGTTCTCACTGCATTACATGCACAAGATTGTTGACGGCCTGCTGCGTGAAAACGACGGCCGCCGTGTGCCGGTCACGCTGTTCACCAAAGGTGGCGGCCAGTGGCTGGAGGCGATGGCGGCAACCGGTTGTGACGCACTGGGTCTTGACTGGACGACCGATATTGCCGATGCACGCCGCCGCGTGGGCGACAAAGTGGCACTGCAGGGCAACATGGACCCTTCGATGCTGTATGCGTCACCGGAGCGCATCGGCCAGGAAGTGGAAACCATTCTGGCCGGTTTCGGCCACGGCGAAGGGCATGTGTTCAACCTGGGCCACGGTATTCACCCGGACGTGCCGCCGGAGAACGCCGGTGCCTTTGTTGAGGCAGTCCACGCGCAGTCGGGGAAATACCATCGTTAAGGATTGCATGTGATAGATACTCAAGCCCTGCGTGCAGAACAACGGCTGCGCGCCTCCGAAGTCATTCGCCAGGATGATTTCCTGGTCGTTCCACCGGCCTTTATCGCCGGTGCCGACGTGGGCTTTGAGCAGGAGGGCGCGGTGACTCGCGCCGCTATCGCCATCCTGCGCTATCCGTCGCTGGAGCTGGTGGAATACCAGGTGGCACGAGTGGCCACCACCATGCCCTATATCCCCGGTTTCTTATCGTTCCGTGAATACCCAGCGTTGCTCGCAGCCTGGGAGCAACTGCATCAAAAGCCGGATCTGGTGCTGGTTGACGGCCATGGCATTTCGCATCCGCGCCGTCTGGGCGTAGCCAGCCATTTTGGCCTGCTGGTCAACGTGCCGACCATCGGCGTAGCCAAAAAGCGCCTGTGTGGTAAGTTCGCCCCGCTAGACGAGGCTACAGGTGCGCTGGCACCGCTGGAGGACAAAGGCGAGCAACTGGGTTGGGTATGGCGCAGTAAGGCGCGCTGTAATCCGTTGTTTATCTCCACCGGCCACCGCGTTGGCGCCGACAGTGCACTGGCGTGGGTGCAACGTTGCATGGCGGGCTACCGTTTGCCGGAGCCTACACGCTGGGCCGATGCCATCGCCTCGCGCCGCCCGGCCTTCCAGCGCTGGCTGCAGCAGCATCCAGAGGTGTCGCAATGACCGATTTCGGGTACACTGCGGCGCAGATAACGCGTAAGAGAGTGAATAATGCTACGTAACCCGATTCATTTACGTCTGGAAAAGCTTGAAAGCTGGCAACATTTGACCTTTATGGCCAGTTTGTGCGAGCGTATGTATCCGAATTACCAGATGTTCTGCCTGCAAACCGAGTTCGGCGAACCGGCAATTTACCGCCGCATTCTGGATTTGGTGTGGGAAACTCTGGTGGTCAAGGACGCCAAGGTCAACTTTGACAGCCAGTTGGAGAAGTTGGAAGAGGCGATACCCGCGGCAGAAGATTACGATCTTTACGGCGTTTACCCGGCGATTGACGCCTGTATCGCATTAGGGGAACTGATCCATTCGCGACTCAGCGGGGAGACGCTAGAGCACGCCATCGCCATCAGCGAAACGTCTATTCGCACCGTGGCGATGTTGGAAATGACTCAGGCCGGTAAAGAAATGACCGACGATGAGCTCAAGGTTCTGCCTGCGGTAGAGGAAGAATGGGACATCCAATGGGAAATTTTCCGCCTGTTGGCTGACTGCGAAGAGCGCGATTTAGAACTGATCAAAGGGTTGCGTTCTGACCTCCGCGAGGCCGCGGTTAGTAATATCGGGATAAAATTAACGCAATAAGGCAAGAAAACGTGATTTAACGCCTCATTTGTCGTGCCTTAAGGCTTCACATCCGCACCCTGTCTGGTCTACATTTGGGGGGCGGAAAAAAAGTGGCTATCGGTGCGTGTATGCAGGGAGTGCTGTACATCGGCATATCCGTCGCACTCGATGCTTTGCAAACGATAAACACACTGTAAGGATAACTTATGAACAAGACTCAACTGATTGATGTAATCGCGGACAAGGCTGACCTTTCCAAAGCACAAGCTAAACTGGCTCTGGAATCCACCCTGGCTGCTATTACTGAGTCTCTGAAAGAAGGTGATGCAGTACAATTGGTTGGTTTCGGTACTTTCAAGGTAAACCACCGCAACGAGCGCACTGGTCGCAACCCGCAGACTGGTAAAGAAATCAAAATCGCAGCTGCTAACGTGCCTGCGTTCGTTTCTGGTAAAGCACTGAAAGACGCAGTTAAGTAATACTGCGTGTTGGTGAAAAGATTAAACAGAGGGGCAATTGTGCCCCTTTTGTTTATCCGACAGGCGCTTATGGTCATCGGCATTGCCGCTGGCCTGAGCGCCTGCAGCAGTCATTCAGATCTTCCTTCCTTTAGTGCCAGCGGTTATGTGGCCGACCAGGGCGTTATGCGCCTGTGGCGTAAAGATGACGAGCGGCACCGCCCGCTGGTGTTGATGAGCGTCTACAGTCCCTATCGTGGTCCGGGCACCGTTACCACGCTGTACGAATATCAAGACGGCAAGCTGCGCCAAATCAAACGCACTGACGCCGATGGCGATCAAGACTCCATTCAATTGCGCTTTGCCGATGACGGCGGAGTAAGCTTTATGCAGCGCCAACTGGCCACGCGGCGTGAACAACTGACCGCCGATGAAATCGCGCTGTATCAATATCAGGCACGACGCGTGCTGGAACTGAGCAATGCGCTGCGCGCCGGTAAGGTGAAGCTGCTGCAGGGGCGTTGGCAGCAGGGAGTAGTACAAACCTGTGATGGTCAAACGTTGAAGCCGGATCTGGATAGCAGTGCCGAAGCCTGGATCGCGCGACGTGCCCGTAATAGCAGCCAGCCGGTGAATATAGCCTGGTTGGATGCGCCGGAAGGGCGTGAACTGCTGCTGGTAGCGAACGACGATTTTTGCCGCTGGGAACCGAAAGAAGACCAGCTATAAAAAAGGCCCCGCATTGCGGAGCCCAAGAGCGTTGCGGTGTTCAGATCATTTGCCGCGCGCAATCGCACGGTAGCCAATGTCTTTGCGGCTGAAACTCCCCGGCCACTGAATACCTTCCGCTAATTGATAGGCGCGTTGTTGCGCTTGAGCCACCGACTCACCCAGTGCGGTTACGCACAGCACGCGTCCACCGCTGGTGACCACGTCATTGCCCTGCATGCGGGTACCGGCGTGGAACACTTTACCGTCGGCACTTTCCTGCTGTGGCAGACCTTGGATGACTTCACCGTTGTTGTAATCACCCGGATAGCCACCGGCGGCCAACACTACGCCTAGCGCAGGACGTTCATCCCACTCGGACGTTTTCTCACCCAGCTTGCCTTCTGCACCGGCCAGACACAGCTCGACCAGATCAGAACGCAGGCGCAGCATGATCGGTTGCGTCTCCGGATCGCCAAAGCGGCAGTTGAACTCAATCACCTTCGGCTGGCCGTCGGCGGAGATCATCAACCCGGCGTAAAGGAAACCGACGTAGGTATTACCTTCCGCAGCCATGCCACGTACGGTAGGCCAGATGACCTGATCCATGGCACGCTGGTGGATTTCATCGGTGACTACCGGTGCCGGGGAGTAGGCACCCATGCCACCGGTGTTCGGGCCGGTATCACCGTCACCGACGCGTTTGTGATCCTGGCTGGTGGCCATCGGCACCACGTTCTCGCCGTCGACCATCACGATAAAGCTGGCTTCTTCACCTTCAAGGAACTCTTCTATCACGATACGGTGACCCGCATCGCCAAAAGCGTTACCGGCCAACATGTCCTGCACCGCGTCTTCGGCTTCCTGCAGCGTCATGGCGACGATCACGCCCTTGCCTGCGGCCAGGCCGTCGGCCTTGATGACGATAGGTGCGCCTTTGCTGCGCAGATAAGCCAGCGCCGGTTCAACCTCGGTAAAGTTTTGGTACTCGGCGCTTGGGATGTTATGACGCGCCAGGAAGTCTTTGGTAAAGGCTTTAGAGCCTTCTAGCTGGGCTGCTGCCTGAGATGGCCCAAAGATTTTCAGGCCGGCGGCCTGGAAGGCATCAACCACGCCAATCACCAGCGGCGCTTCCGGCCCGACGATGGTGAGACCAATGTCATGGCTCTGGGCAAAGGCAACCAGCGCCGGAATATCGGTAGCGGAGATCGCGACGTTCTCGAGATTGCTTTCTAATGCGGTACCGGCATTGCCCGGCGCCACATAGACTTTATCTGCCAACGGTGACTGAGCGGCTTTCCAGGCCAGTGCGTGTTCACGCCCGCCGTTGCCGATAATTAAAATATTCATCAGGTGCTCCACGCAGAGCGTGCGCCGTAGCGCACGCGGCAAAAGGGATTAATGGCGGAAGTGGCGCATGTCGGTGAAGATCATCGCGATACCGTGCTCATTGGCGGCGGCAATCACTTCATCATCGCGGATCGAACCGCCTGGCTGGATCACGCAACTGATGCCCACCGCTGCGGCGGCATCGATGCCATCACGGAACGGGAAGAAAGCGTCAGACGCCATGGCGGAGCCTTTGACTTCCAGGCCTTCGTCCGCGGCTTTGATCCCGGCGATCTTGGCGGAGTAAACGCGGCTCATCTGGCCGGCGCCTATGCCGATGGTCATGTTGTCACGTGCATAGACGATAGCGTTGGACTTCACGAACTTGGCGACCTTCCAACAGAACAGCGCATCACGCAGTTCCTGCGCGGTCGGCTGACGTTCAGATACCACGCGCAGATCGCCTTCGTTCACCATACCCAGATCGCGGTCTTGCACCAGCAGGCCACCGTTGACACGTTTGAAGTCGAGAGCGGCAATACGTTGCTGCCATTGGCCGCAGGCCAGTACACGGACGTTCTGTTTGGCTGCCAGCAGCGAGCGGGCTTCCTGGCTGATGCTCGGCGCGATAATCACTTCCACAAACTGACGGCTGATAATGGCCTGTGCGGTAGCGGCGTCCAGTTCGCGGTTAAAGGCAATGATGCCGCCGAAAGCAGAGGTCGGGTCGGTTTGATAGGCGCGCTCATAGGCAGCCAGAATATCATCGCCGATCGCCACACCGCATGGGTTAGCGTGCTTGACGATCACGCAGGCCGGCTCGGCGAACTCCTTCACACATTCCAGTGCGGCGTCGGTGTCGGCGATGTTGTTGTAGGACAGCGCTTTGCCTTGCAGTTGTTCCGCGGTGGCGACAGAGGCTTCCTGAACGTTCTCTTCTATATAGAAGGCCGCTTGCTGGTGGCTGTTCTCACCGTAGCGCATATCCTGCTTCTTTATATAGTTGAGGTTCAGGGTGCGAGGGAAACGACCGGCAGGTTGTTCGGTATCGCCGTGGTAGGCCGGAACCAGCGCGCCGAAGTAGTTGGCGATCATGCTGTCGTAAGCGGCGGTGTGCTCGAAGGCTTTGATGGCAAGATCGAAACGGGTGGTGTATTGCAGCGAACCGTCGTTGTTATCCATCTCGGTAATAATAGCGGCGTAGTCGCTGCTCTTTACCACGATGGCGACGTCTTTGTGGTTCTTGGCCGCGGAGCGCACCATGGTTGGGCCGCCGATGTCGATGTTCTCGACCGCGTCTTCCAGTGAGCAGTTCGGGCGCGCCACGGTCTGGGCGAACGGATAGAGGTTTACCACCACCATGTCGATCGGCTTGATGTCATGCTGACCCATGATGGCGTCGTCCTGGCCGCGGCGGCCGAGAATACCGCCGTGTACTTTGGGGTGCAGGGTCTTTACTCGTCCGTCCATCATTTCCGGGAAGCCGGTGTAGTCGGAAACTTCGGTAACAGGCAGGCCGGCATCTGCCAGCAGGCGGGCGGTGCCACCGGTGGAGAGCAGTTCAACGCCACGCTGGGACAGCGCTTCGGCGAATTCAACGATACCGGCTTTGTCAGAGACGCTGAGCAGGGCCCGGCGGATTGGACGAGGTTGTTGCATGGTTTTATCCCTTGGCTTTGGAGTCGCAATAAAAGAGCGTTACGTGAATTTCCACCTTCTACTCTTTATAAGGAAAGGTTTTTCTCTCTATAAAGGGGTAATCAGGCACAGATTCAGGTAACGCCCCCGTAAAAAGGGGAGCGTTTCGTCGCGGGGAATTGTAGCGAAAACGTTTGCGTGGCGCTCGTAAAATTTCCGGGCAAATCACTTCTGTGGATAAGTTTGTTAACAACAGGGTATAAAGCGGGGTTTTGCTGTGGAATGCAGCAAACGATCGTTTTTGTCGAAAATACCTATTGCGGCCTCCTGAGAACTCCCTATAATGCGCCTCCATCGACACGGAACATGTGAACAACTTCACAGAGTCTCCGGGGTTCGAAGAGAAAAAATCCTGAAATTTAGGGGTTGACTCTGAAAGAGGAAAGCGTAATATACGCCACCTCGAGATAGCAAGCTACGGCGGCTAACTCACTGCTCTTTAACAATTTATCAGACAATCTGTGTGGGCACTCCACAAGACGATATCCAGAACCTTCGGGTTCGAAAAAATATCAAGTCTTGAAGAGTGACCAAGCAATAAGTTGTTTTGTTGGCTTGTCCAACTGAATGACTATTACGAAAGTTATTTTCGAGCATCGCTTCACGAGTTGAAGCAAATCAAGCTTTTAATTGAAGAGTTTGATCATGGCTCAGATTGAACGCTGGCGGCAGGCCTAACACATGCAAGTCGAGCGGTAGCACAGGAGAGCTTGCTCTCTGGGTGACGAGCGGCGGACGGGTGAGTAATGTCTGGGAAACTGCCTGATGGAGGGGGATAACTACTGGAAACGGTAGCTAATACCGCATAACGTCTTCGGACCAAAGTGGGGGACCTTCGGGCCTCACGCCATCAGATGTGCCCAGATGGGATTAGCTAGTAGGTGGGGTAATGGCTCACCTAGGCGACGATCCCTAGCTGGTCTGAGAGGATGACCAGCCACACTGGAACTGAGACACGGTCCAGACTCCTACGGGAGGCAGCAGTGGGGAATATTGCACAATGGGCGCAAGCCTGATGCAGCCATGCCGCGTGTGTGAAGAAGGCCTTCGGGTTGTAAAGCACTTTCAGCGAGGAGGAAGGGCAGTGTGTTAATAGCACATTGCATTGACGTTACTCGCAGAAGAAGCACCGGCTAACTCCGTGCCAGCAGCCGCGGTAATACGGAGGGTGCAAGCGTTAATCGGAATTACTGGGCGTAAAGCGCACGCAGGCGGTTTGTTAAGTCAGATGTGAAATCCCCGCGCTTAACGTGGGAACTGCATTTGAAACTGGCAAGCTAGAGTCTTGTAGAGGGGGGTAGAATTCCAGGTGTAGCGGTGAAATGCGTAGAGATCTGGAGGAATACCGGTGGCGAAGGCGGCCCCCTGGACAAAGACTGACGCTCAGGTGCGAAAGCGTGGGGAGCAAACAGGATTAGATACCCTGGTAGTCCACGCTGTAAACGATGTCGACTTGGAGGTTGTGCCCTTGAGGCGTGGCTTCCGGAGCTAACGCGTTAAGTCGACCGCCTGGGGAGTACGGCCGCAAGGTTAAAACTCAAATGAATTGACGGGGGCCCGCACAAGCGGTGGAGCATGTGGTTTAATTCGATGCAACGCGAAGAACCTTACCTACTCTTGACATCCAGAGAATTCGCTAGAGATAGCTTAGTGCCTTCGGGAACTCTGAGACAGGTGCTGCATGGCTGTCGTCAGCTCGTGTTGTGAAATGTTGGGTTAAGTCCCGCAACGAGCGCAACCCTTATCCTTTGTTGCCAGCACGTAATGGTGGGAACTCAAAGGAGACTGCCGGTGATAAACCGGAGGAAGGTGGGGGATGACGTCAAGTCATCATGGCCCTTACGAGTAGGGCTACACACGTGCTACAATGGCGTATACAAAGAGAAGCGAACTCGCGAGAGCCAGCGGACCTCATAAAGTACGTCGTAGTCCGGATCGGAGTCTGCAACTCGACTCCGTGAAGTCGGAATCGCTAGTAATCGTAGATCAGAATGCTACGGTGAATACGTTCCCGGGCCTTGTACACACCGCCCGTCACACCATGGGAGTGGGTTGCAAAAGAAGTAGGTAGCTTAACCTTCGGGAGGGCGCTTACCACTTTGTGATTCATGACTGGGGTGAAGTCGTAACAAGGTAACCGTAGGGGAACCTGCGGTTGGATCACCTCCTTACCTAATGATATTGATTGCGTGAAGTGCTCACACAGATTGTCTGATAGAAAGTAACGAGCAGAAATACCTTTATAGGCTTGTAGCTCAGGTGGTTAGAGCGCACCCCTGATAAGGGTGAGGTCGGTGGTTCAAGTCCACTCAGGCCTACCACTTCTCGAAGTGGAAAAGGTACTGCACGTGACTGTATGGGGCTATAGCTCAGCTGGGAGAGCGCCTGCCTTGCACGCAGGAGGTCAGCGGTTCGATCCCGCTTAGCTCCACCATATAGTCCTGTATTTCAATACTTCAGAGTGTACTGGCAACAGTATGCTGCGAAGTATTTTGCTCTTTAACAATCTGGAACAAGCTGAAAATTGAAACATGACAGCTGAAACTTACTCCTCCGTAGAAGTATTGGAGTAAGGAGTACCCTGTCATAGAGTCTCTCAAATGTAGCAGCATGAAAGTGGAAACACTTTTGGGTTGTGAGGTTAAGTGACTAAGCGTACACGGTGGATGCCTAGGCAGTCAGAGGCGATGAAGGGCGTGTTAATCTGCGATAAGCGTCGGTAAGGTGATATAAACCGTTATAACCGGCGATACCCGAATGGGGAAACCCAGTGCAATTCGTTGCACTATCATACGATGAATACATAGTCGTATGAGGCGAACCGGGGGAACTGAAACATCTAAGTACCCCGAGGAAAAGAAATCAACCGAGATTCCCCCAGTAGCGGCGAGCGAACGGGGAGGAGCCCAGAACCTGAATCAGTTCTTGTGTTAGTGGAAGCGTCTGGAAAGTCGCACAGTAAAGGGTGATAGTCCCGTACACTAAAATGCATTAATTGTGAGTTCGATGAGTAGGGCGGGACACGTGACATCCTGTCTGAATATGGGGGGACCATCCTCCAAGGCTAAATACTCCTGACTGACCGATAGTGAACCAGTACCGTGAGGGAAAGGCGAAAAGAACCCCGGCGAGGGGAGTGAAATAGAACCTGAAACCGTGTACGTACAAGCAGTGGGAGCCTACTTTGTTGGGTGACTGCGTACCTTTTGTATAATGGGTCAGCGACTTATATTTTGTAGCAAGGTTAACCGTATAGGGGAGCCGTAGGGAAACCGAGTCTTAACTGGGCGAATAGTTGCAAGGTATAGACCCGAAACCCGGTGATCTAGCCATGGGCAGGTTGAAGGTTGGGTAACACTAACTGGAGGACCGAACCGACTAATGTTGAAAAATTAGCGGATGACTTGTGGCTGGGGGTGAAAGGCCAATCAAACCGGGAGATAGCTGGTTCTCCCCGAAAGCTATTTAGGTAGCGCCTCGTGAACTCATCTTCGGGGGTAGAGCACTGTTTCGGCTAGGGGGCCATCCCGGCTTACCAAACCGATGCAAACTCCGAATACCGAAGAATGTTATCACGGGAGACACACGGCGGGTGCTAACGTCCGTCGTGAAGAGGGAAACAACCCAGACCGCCAGCTAAGGTCCCAAAGTCATGGTTAAGTGGGAAACGATGTGGGAAGGCATAGACAGCCAGGATGTTGGCTTAGAAGCAGCCATCATTTAAAGAAAGCGTAATAGCTCACTGGTCGAGTCGGCCTGCGCGGAAGATGTAACGGGGCTAAACCATGCACCGAAGCTGCGGCAGCGACGCTTAGGCGTTGTTGGGTAGGGGAGCGTTCTGTAAGCCGTTGAAGGTGGCCTGTGAGGGTTGCTGGAGGTATCAGAAGTGCGAATGCTGACATAAGTAACGATAAAGCGGGTGAAAAACCCGCTCGCCGGAAGACCAAGGGTTCCTGTCCAACGTTAATCGGGGCAGGGTGAGTCGACCCCTAAGGCGAGGCCGAAAGGCGTAGTCGATGGGAAACAGGTTAATATTCCTGTACTCGGTGTTACTGCGAAGGGGGGACGGAGAAGGCTAGGCTAGCCGGGCGACGGTTGTCCCGGTTTAAGCGTGTAGGGGGAGTGACCTGGTAAATCCGGTTGCTTATTCAACCCTGAGGCGTGATGACGATGCACTACGGTGCAGAAGTAGTTGATGCCAAGCTTCCAGGAAAAGCCTCTAAGCATCAGGTAACACAGAATCGTACCCCAAACCGACACAGGTGGTCAGGTAGAGAATACCAAGGCGCTTGAGAGAACTCGGGTGAAGGAACTAGGCAAAATGGTGCCGTAACTTCGGGAGAAGGCACGCTGGCGCGTAGGTGAAGAGACTTGCTCTCGGAGCCGAAGCCAGTCGCAGATACCAGCTGGCTGCAACTGTTTAATAAAAACACAGCACTGTGCAAACACGAAAGTGGACGTATACGGTGTGACGCCTGCCCGGTGCTGGAAGGTTAATTGATGGGGTCAGCCGCAAGGCGAAGCTCTTGATCGAAGCCCCAGTAAACGGCGGCCGTAACTATAACGGTCCTAAGGTAGCGAAATTCCTTGTCGGGTAAGTTCCGACCTGCACGAATGGCGTAATGATGGCCAGGCTGTCTCCACCCGAGACTCAGTGAAATTGAACTCGCTGTGAAGATGCAGTGTACCCGCGGCAAGACGGAAAGACCCCGTGAACCTTTACTATAGCTTGACACTGAACATTGAGCCTTGATGTGTAGGATAGGTGGGAGGCTTTGAAGCGTGGACGCCAGTCTGCGTGGAGCCAACCTTGAAATACCACCCTTTAATGTTTGATGTTCTAACTCGGCCCCGTAATCCGGGGTGAGGACAGTGTCTGGTGGGTAGTTTGACTGGGGCGGTCTCCTCCCAAAGAGTAACGGAGGAGCACGAAGGTTAGCTAATCACGGTCGGACATCGTGAGGTTAGTGCAAAGGCATAAGCTAGCTTGACTGCGAGAGTGACGGCTCGAGCAGGTACGAAAGTAGGTCTTAGTGATCCGGTGGTTCTGAATGGAAGGGCCATCGCTCAACGGATAAAAGGTACTCCGGGGATAACAGGCTGATACCGCCCAAGAGTTCATATCGACGGCGGTGTTTGGCACCTCGATGTCGGCTCATCACATCCTGGGGCTGAAGTAGGTCCCAAGGGTATGGCTGTTCGCCATTTAAAGTGGTACGCGAGCTGGGTTTAGAACGTCGTGAGACAGTTCGGTCCCTATCTGCCGTGGGCGTTGGAAGATTGAGAGGGGTTGCTCCTAGTACGAGAGGACCGGAGTGAACGCACCACTGGTGTTCGGGTTGTCATGCCAATGGCATTGCCCGGTAGCTAAGTGCGGAAAAGATAAGCGCTGAAAGCATCTAAGCGCGAAACTTGCCTCGAGATGAGTCTTCCCTGGGAACTTGATTCCCCTGAAGGAACGTTTAAGACTAAGACGTTGATAGGCTGGGTGTGTAAGTGCAGCGATGCATTGAGCTAACCAGTACTAATGATCCGTGAGACTTAACCTTACAACACCAAAAGTGTTTTGATTTGAGAGATGATTTTCAGCGAATGTTCCGAGATTGGTTCTGGTGGTTACTGAGATAACGGCCGGAATGAAACAGAATTTGCCTGGCGGCAATAGCGCGGTGGTCCCACCTGATCCCATGCCGAACTCAGAAGTGAAACGCCGTAGCGCCGATGGTAGTGTGGGGTCTCCCCATGCGAGAGTAGGACACTGCCAGGCATCAATTAAGCCAAGGGGCCATCCGTAAGGATGGCCTTTTTGCTTTGCCTGCTATAAATAAATGACCGTTATCCCACCAATTTTCATATCACTCTTCAATACACATCACATAAATCACGCTATATTTCTCATCCGCTATTTACCTGTTCTCATATATTCATCTGTAGTGTGAGTTCCCACACTACAGGGACAAGTTATAACCTTATATTCACCATGGTATTGTCTGCTTGTTTTAAAAACATTATTTAAAATAGGCGGAAAATATGAACAATGAATATACAAAAACGGTATTTGAAGGTAATACTGCCGACAAAGCCGATACTTTGCTGGCAAGGATAGACTTCAATACGGAAGTTAACGATGTCTCAGGGAATGATAATATAGAGAAAGTTGAGGGTAATATCATTCTGGTTAAAAATAATATTGGCCAGAATGGTTATTTCGAAAATGGCACTATTTCACTGGTCAGGGATAGTTTTTTATTTTCTACAGATCGTGATTTTAGCCTATCGTTCTGGATTAAATCTGGCTCATCAAGTGATGGCGTGATTATCTCTAATAAAGATTGGGGCAAAGGCTCAAATATCGGCTGGTTGGTGGGTATTAATCATGATTATCTGGTCTGTAATTGGAAAGGGGTCTCCGGTTCACGTTTAGATGTCGGCGCTGAACAAAATATAAAAGTTGCTGACAATCAGTGGCATCACATTGCAGTCACTTTTGACCGTCAGGGTGACGCTATTTTTTATAAAGATGGAGATCAAGTATATATCATTAATATTTCTAACTCGGGCAGTATTGATAGTGGATATACAACGGTTATCGGTGCGGATGCTCTGGGTCAATATCCTTTAAAGGGCTGTCATCTGGATGAGATTGAGATCCACGATAAAGTATTAACTCAAGAAGACATTAAGCAAAAATTTTATGATTTGAAAGATAAACTGCAGAAGCCACTGACCGTCTTCATGAACTTTGAAGGGGATCTCAAAGACAGTTCAGGCCAAAGCAACGATGGTATAGCAACCGGGGATATTGGCTTTGTTCGTGGTTTTGATGGACTGGCAGCTAAATTAGACAAATCGTATATTACGCTACCACAAAGTGAGTTATTTCCCGCTTTGGATGGTGACTTCAGCGTTTCTTTCTGGGTAAAGGCTAACGCACAATATGAAGGGGTTATATTTTCTAACAAAGATTGGCGTGTTGGCGGGAACATTGGTTGGGTAATAGGGATTAGTGGTAAAAGCCTAAGGTGGAATTGGCAAGGTGCTTATGGTCGCCGGTTGGATATGGCGGATATCCCTATCGCCGATTTTAAATGGCATCATGTTGCTATTGCACACGATCGTTCCAGAGACGCTGTTTTCTATCTCGATGGTCAGGAGCAGTCCCGGGTCACTATTGCCAACAGTGGACACACTAACACCCATTTTGATTTTAATATCGGCGCGGATGGTCGAGGTGAATATCGATTGGCAAACACTTTTCTCGATCGAGTAAACATAACCAACACCATTATTTCCGCCCAGCAAGTCCAACAAGAATATGACGAGTATTATGAGAAACTCACTCCGGCACCTATCTCGCTGCATTATGACTTTAATGATCATTTAAATGATGCCTCGGTTAATGGCTACGATGCAGTCATACATGGCAAGGAGGAATATGTATCCGGTTTTGCCAACAGTGCATTTTTGTTCAATGGCGATAGTTTTATCACCATTCCTAATCCAGAATTACAAAATGATTTGTCAGGTGATTTTAGCCTGTGCTTTTGGATCAAGGCCCCTACCGGAAATAAAGAGCAAACGATTATTTCGAATAAAGACTGGAACAGTGGAGGCAATCCAGGCTGGCAATTAGGGATCCATAAAAATGCACTGAGTTGGAATTGGAAGGGGGACAGCGCCGGTCGTTATGATCTTGCTGATGACTATCCTATTTATGTGGCAGATGGCCGCTGGCATCAGATCACGGTGAGTCACGATCGCTTTGGCAATGCCTGTTTCTTTAAAGACGGTGTGCTGAAACAACAGATTGATATTCGTTTTTCGGGGGATACCGCAACTGCGTTGGATATCGCTGTTGGTGCAGATGCTATGGGCCAGTATCGCCTAAGCAACGAAACAATGATTGATGAGCTACGGATTATCAACCGGGCTGTAGACAGGCAGGAAGCACTGGCACTCTATGAGGAATATCGCGATCTCATTGTTAAACCCTTGACCGAGAAATTTAGCGGTAGCTTGAAATTCGTTGGGGCGGAACAGACGGTGATGGGCTCTGCGTTTACGCTGAATCTGCATTTACGCACCAACGATATGGTGAATGTCATTGATGATTGCACCAGCGAACTTCATTATGATTCATCCTTATTTGAATTTATTGAGGCCGTTGGTCGAGATATTTCTGCACAGGTTACAGCAAGCGGTGTTTTGAAAGTCAGCGTATATGGCGGCCGTACCTTCAACAATACTGCCCCTTTAGACTGGCAAAAAACAAAAGTGGGGGAACTGCGGTTCAAAACCACTGCAGCAGCGGGTGCCGGTGAGTTCTCTTTGTCAAATTGTCAATTCTACGAGAATGGTCGTTTATATCAGATTGATTCGCTGGATGTGGAAACACATCATCTGACGATCAACGAGGCATTATCCCTGGACGCTAACCAGGATGGTGTGATCACATTAGGCGATATTATTGGCCTTCCCCATGATCGGCAAGTCCATGTTGCAGAGCAGCTTGCTTTTATGCCTTATAAGCGCGTGCTATTTATTGGTCTGGATGGTGCGGGTGCCGGTGTCAGCATGCAGGCTCCCTATTGGCCTTCCGTGGAGTCGAAAAAAGAAACGGTTGGCGATCGACTGCATATCCCGTATTTACGAAAAATGATTGAGCAAGGCGCGGTGACCTACACGGCGCAATCGGTTATGCCGTCCGACTCTGCCCCAAACTGGGGGGCGATACTTACCGGTGTAGATACGAGTAAACACGGGGTAACCAATGGTGTCGCTGCCGAATACTACTATCCGGAAAACAGCCTCTATCCGACCTTATTTAAACGGCTGCGACAGGCCATGCCAAACCGCAAGCTTGCCGCTTACGTTTCCTGGGATGCCATTGCCAATAGCCTGATTGAGCCTTCGCTTGGGGTGGAGTGCGTCAAGGATTATGATGCGGCCATCGTGGAAAAGGTCACGGCCTATATTGCCGGCGGCAATATGAAAGATACTGCATTCATGATGGTCCATCTAAGCAATATCGATCTGGCCGGACATTCAAAGGGATACTACGGACCGGACTATTACCGGGCAATGACCACGGCAGATGGGCAAGTCGAGAAGATTATCAGTGAGCTGGAACGGCAGGGCTTATGTGAAGATACTTTGGTGATTATCTCCCCCGACCACGGTGGCGGTACCGAGCAGGCGGACGGGACGCAAACGCAGAACTTTAGCCATGGGCAAAACTCCGCATTGGCGCGAACCGTCTTTATCGCGGCGAATGGTCGAACCGTCGCCAGAGAGACGGCAGGTGAAAAAACGCTGTTGGGCGGCTCCACGAAAGATATTGCCGCTATGGTGTGCCATGCATTGAATATCCCACAGACCAGTGATGAAGTGGGTTTACGCAATATGTTCATGAGGCAAGATGAGCTGTCAGATGCAGACTTGCCTGAATGGGTGATGACCCAAGTGGTTAATACGCCGTCGAACAGCGTCGGTAGCTATCAATTAATGCTGGCAAACGGCAGCGATGATATCTGTGCCGCCGATATTACGATTGAGGTGGATAATACCCAGGTAGAACAGGTTATTCCCCTACTGGCCGACATCAGGCTGTTACGCAAAGAGTTTGCCGCGGAAAAGTTACGCCTGGTATTTGTCTCCGACCAGCCATTACCGGCCGGGCAGGCATTGTTTACCTTTACGACGCGAAGACATTCCCCGCAGTATGGCCTGCAAATCAAGGATGCGATGGTTGCCAATCAGCAAGGGCATGAGACCCTGCCTGGATTGACGCAGCAAACACTGATGCAAGGCGATCCGCTCGGCATCACGCTGAATCAGGAAACGGTCACGTTGGAGGTGGGCAAGCAGTTTACCTTGATCGCGGGTATCAAGGGAGTACAGGCCGATGATTTGAAATGGAAAAATACGCGCCACGATGTGGTCATCCTGCAAGCGAATGAAACTATTTGCACCGTTAATGCGCTTAAACCCGGCTTCACGAAGATCACCGTCGAAAGTGTAGATGGTGCATATTCCGCTGAGTGTGACGTCACGGTGATAGCGCCTCTCACTTTGGATAATGAAGGTTTCACCGACAAGAGCCGTTGGTTGATGGGTTCGGCGACCCCGGGGAGTAAGCTCGAAGTAACCACTGAAAACGGGGCGTCGATTTTCGGCTCGGTGGCAGACGATGGACGTTTCCACCTTGAACTGCCGTCGTTGTTGGAACATTCCCAGTTTTATATCCAGGAAACCTATCCTCAGGGCACTAAAGGGGAGAGACATAGTTTTGAGGTGCGTCCTAGTTACAACCTGTTGTGGGATATCAATGCCCAGGCCAGTGCCAGCAGCGTTTGGTTCAAACAACCGCAGTATGGGGCTGATAAAGCCATTGATGGTGATGCTGGCAGCCGCTGGGCCTCTCATAACGATCCGCTTCCGGCGTGGCTTGTGGTGGATTTGGGCGCTGAAATTGATTTCGATCTGGTGAGAATCAAAGAGTATGAGTCTCGGATTGCGGCCTTCACGCTTGAAGCCCTGCAAAATGGGCAGTGGTTGCCGGTTTATCAGGGGACGACCCTTGGCCAAAACGCCGAGCTTTATTTCCCTCGCGTTAAGGCATCGCAAATCAGGCTGAATATTACGGCTGCGAGCGATTCTCCTACAATCTACGAACTGCAAATTTTTGATACGGCCAATCCTCCGGTACGCGAGATCAGCGATTCCGCGTTGATTGCGTTGGAAACCAGAAAAAGTTTCAATTTCTTCTGGGAAATGGCCAATAGCGATCCTGCCAGCCCCGGCTACGGTTTGGTTAGCGACGCGAAGCCCTCGGCGATCTGCAATGTGGCGCAGGTCGGTTTTGCCCTGTCGGCGATTCCAATTGGCGTTAACAACGGTTGGATCACCTGGGATGAAGGGGCGGCACGCACCCTGGGCACGCTGAATATGTTGTTGAATAATGTCGATCAACACCGGGGATTCTTCTACCACTTCCTGAATAAGTGGACGGGGAAACGGGCCTGGAACTCTGAACTTTCAACTATTGATACCACACTGGCGTTGAATGGCGTGATTGTTGCCGGGGAGTTCTTCGGGGGTGAAATCAAACAAATGGCGGACCAGATTTATCACAAAGTCGACTGGGAGTGGTTCCGCAATCCTATAACCAATCAGTTTTATATGGCGTGGTACCCGGAGAATGGCGGTGGATTCAATGAGTACAAATGGTCCGGCCCGGTTGAACAGGCCAGCATGTATGTACTGGCGGCAGGCTCTCCGACGCATCCGGTCAATGGCGATATGTTCTACAGCATAAATCGTGCTAAACGATCGTACCGCGGGAGTGAGCCGGTGTTTGATACCTGGTTTGGCTCCAGCTTTACCAACCAGTTTTCTAATGCCTGGGTCGATTTCCGTGGCAAGGTCGATAAGCTGGGTGATGACTGGTTTAACGATGCGGTGCTCAACTCGCAAATCAGTCGCCAATACAGCATTGATGAACAGGATAACTTCAAGACGTTCGGTCCTGATTCATGGGGACTGTCGGCGGCGCCAGGCCCAGATGGCATCTATCATGGCACCTATGGTGCGCCACCGGCGACGGCGGCCAGCACGGATGGCACTATGGTGCTTTCCGGCGCAGTAGGCGCCATTGTATTCACGCCACAAGCATCACTGGCGGCGATGCAAAACTATTACCGGAACCACCCTTATACCTGGGGCAAGTACGGCTTTAAAAGCGGTTATAACCTGGATGTTAAGCCGTATTGGTACTCTTCATCAGTTAATGGGCTGGAAAAAGGGATTAGCGTCGTCATGCTCGAAAATTATCGCACAGGCATCATTTGGCGGTTGTATATGCAGAATGAGGCGATTAAGCGAGGTGTGGCCGCCATTGGCCTGACTGCGCGCAATGAGGTTAGCGGAGAGTGACGTGACTGACAGACAGCTAGGGGCAGTTTTTTGCTGTCAGTGATAATAAAAAGTGGGTTCAGCATGCTGAACCCACGGTTTTATTTTAATGCGAACTGCCCTGGGAAATCCCCAGGCCGGTTTGCGAACGTACAAATTGGAAACGGAAGCGCTCACGCTCCTGCTGCCCAGCCAATGAGCTGTCGGTGACCGAGAACAGCCAGGTGCCGACGAACGCGACAATCATCGAGAACAACGCCGGATATTCATAAGGATAAATGGCCTTCTCATGCCCCAGGATCTGCACCCAGATAGTTGGGCCGAGGATCATCAGGATCACCGCCGTCAGCAGACCTAACCAGCCGCCGATCATGGCGCCGCGCGTAGTCAGGCGTGACCAATACATTGAAAGAATGATAATCGGGAAGTTACAACTGGCAGCAATCGAGAAGGCCAGCCCGACCATAAAGGCGATATTCTGTTTCTCGAACAAAATCCCCAGTGCAATGGCCACGATCCCCAGGATCACCACGGTAATTTTGGAAACCCGCAGTTCATCACGTTCGGTCGCCTTACCGTTTTTAATCACGCTGGCGTACAAGTCATGAGATACCGCAGAAGCTCCTGCCAGCGTCAGGCCGGCAACCACCGCCAGAATGGTGGCAAAGGCGACCGCCGAAATAAACCCGAGGAAGAAGTTACCGCCGACGGCGTTGGCCAAATGCACCGCTGCCATATTGGTACCGCCCAACAGCGCTCCGGTAGCGTCTTTGAATGCCGGATTAGGGCCGACTAACAAAATTGCGCCGAAGCCGATAATAAAGGTCAGGATATAGAAGTAACCGATAAAGCCGGTGGCATAGAACACACTCTTGCGGGCTTCTTTGGCATCGCTGACGGTAAAGAAGCGCATCAAAATATGCGGCAGACCCGCAGTACCAAACATCAGCGCCAGCCCCAACGAGAGCGCGGAAATAGGATCGGACACCAGTCCGCCCGGGCTCATGATGGCGATGCCTTTCGGATGCACCTTCACGGCCTCGGCAAACAGGGTGTTGAAGTCAAAATTGACCGACTTCATCACCATCAGCGCCATAAAGCTGGCACCGGCCAGCAACAATACCGCTTTGATAATCTGTACCCAGGTGGTTGCCAGCATGCCGCCGAACAGCACGTACAGCACCATTAAAATACCGACCAGGATCACCGCCACATGGTAGTTAAGACCAAACAGTAACTGGATCAGCTTACCGGCGCCAACCATCTGTGCAATCAGGTATAGCGCGACCACCACCAGTGAGCCACAGGCCGAAAGGGTACGGATTGGTTTCTGCTTAAGTCGGTAAGAGGCCACGTCAGCAAAGGTATAACGGCCCAGATTTCGCAGGCGTTCTGCAATCAGGAACAAAATGATCGGCCAGCCGATCAGGAAGCCGATGGAATAAATCAGTCCGTCATAGCCAGAGGTATATACCAGTGCGGAAATACCCAGGAAAGAAGCGGCTGACATAAAGTCGCCGGCAATCGCCAGGCCGTTCTGCAGGCCGGTGATTTTGCCGCCTGCGGTGTAGTAATCCTGGCGTGAACGAGTTCGTTTGGAAGCCCAGTAAGTGATGTATAGCGTGGCACCGACAAACAGTACGAACATCACAATCGCCTGAATGTTCAGCGGCTGGCGATGAACTTCGCCACTAATGGCATCAGCAAAAGCCAGGCCCGGCAGCATCAGCAGGGCGGCGACAGACAATAAAGGCTTCATTTCTTCACCTCACGCAAGACTTCTGCAGTCAGGCGATCGAACTCGCCGTTGGCGCGGAATACATAGATCCCGGTCAACACGAAAGAGATCACGATCAGGCCGACGCCGACCGGGATCCCGCGGGTAATGGTCGATCCTTCAGCGATCGGTGTGCCCAACCACTGTGGATCGAAAGCGATCAATAAAATAAAGCTGACGTACAGCGCCAGTGTAATCAGTGAAAGCAGCCAGGCGAATCGGCTACGTTTTCGCACCAGTTCTATAAAGCGCGGGTTTTCCTCAATCCCTTGATAAATGGTGTCATTCATCAGAGCATCTCCAGTAGGTATTGATAGAGTACGCCGCGCTTGATGCCGATCACCGGGTTATTTTCCCGCTGATCGGCCTGAGGCGGCGGAAATTACGACGGAACTTTCATTGATTGTTTTTCTTCCAACAGCTTGTCGACTACGGCCGGATCCGCCAGCGTTGAGGTATCTCCCAAATTGCTGGTATCACCGGCGGCAATTTTGCGCAGGATGCGACGCATGATCTTGCCGGAACGCGTTTTTGGCAGAGAGTCTGTCCAGTGCAGCACGTCCGGCGTGGCGATCGGTCCTATTTCTTTACGTACCCAGTTACGGACTTCGGTATATAGCTCAGGCGTCGGTTCTTCACCGTGGTTCAGCGTGATATAGGCGTAAATCGCCTGGCCCTTGATGTTATGAGGGATGCCGACCACCGCCGCTTCGGCGATTTTCGGGTGGGAAACCAGGGCCGACTCGATCTCGGCGGTGCCCAGACGGTGACCGGAGACGTTAAGCACGTCATCGACACGGCCAGTGATCCAGTAATAGCCGTCTTCATCACGGCGTGCGCCGTCACCGCTGAAATACATGCCCTTAAAGGTGGAGAAGTAGGTTTGTTCGAAACGATCGTGGTCACCGAACAACGTGCGAGCCTGGCCTGGCCAGGAGTCGGTGATCACCAGGTTGCCTTCACAGGCGCCCTCCTGCACAGTGCCGATATTATCGACCAGTGCCGGTTGAACACCAAAGAACGGCCGCGTAGCGGAACCGGCTTTCAACTCGGTGGCACCGGGCAGCGGAGTGATCATAAAGCCGCCGGTTTCGGTCTGCCACCAGGTGTCGACGATCGGGCATTTAGCGTTGCCGATTTTATTGTAATACCACTCCCAGGCTTCCGGGTTGATCGGTTCGCCGACCGAGCCCATGATGCGCAGCGAGTCGCGTTTGGTGTCTTCGATCGCCTTGTCACCTTCGGCCATCAGGGCACGAATGGCGGTAGGGGCGGTATACAGGATATTGACCTGGTGCTTGTCGATCACCTGTGACAGACGGTTAACGCCAGGGTAGTTCGGCACCCTTCAAACATCAGGGTAATGGCACCGCAGGCCAGCGGGCCGTACAGCAGATAGCTATGGCCGGTGACCCAACCGACGTCGGCGGTACACCAGTACACGTCGCCGTCGTGGTAATCGAATACGTATTTAAAGGTCATGGCGGCATACACCAGATAGCCGCCGGTGGTGTGAAGCACGCCTTTGGGTTTGCCGGTTGAGCCGGAGGTATAAAGGATAAATAGCGGATCTTCCGCATTCATCTCTTCTGGTGGGCAGTCGGCGGAAACCCCCGTAGTCAGTTCATGCCACCACAGATCGCGGCCTTCCTGCCAGTAACCCGGTTTGCCGGTACGCTGGAATACCACCACGTTGGTGATGCTTTTCACGCCTGGATTTTTCAGCGCGTCATCGACGTTTTTCTTCAGCGGAACGGCACGCCCAGCGCGCAGGCCTTCGTCGGCGGTGATAACCAGTTTAGAGTTGGAATCGATAATACGTCCGGCCACGGCTTCCGGCGAGAAACCACCAAAGATCACCGAATGCACGGCCCCGATGCGGGCGCAGGCCAGCATGGCGACAGCGGCTTCCGGCACCATGGGCATATAGATAGCCACGACGTCGCCTTTCTTGACGCCCAGCTTTTTCAGCACGTTGGCGAATTGGCAGACATCGTGGTGCAGTTGTTTGTAGGTCACCTGTTTTGACTGGGTGGGATCGTCACCTTCCCAGATAATGGCGGTTTGGTCGCCGCGTTCGGCCAGGTGGCGATCGAGGCAGTTGGCCGCCAGGTTAAGGGTGCCGTCTTCAAACCAGCGAATGCTGATATGGCCTGGATCGAACGAGGTGTTTTTCACCCGGCTATAAGGTTTTATCCAGTCCAGGATTTTTCCCTGCTCGCCCCAGAACGTTTCCGGGTCTTGCACAGACTGTTGATAATATTGTTGATATTGCGTCGGATTAATCAGGGCGTGTTCTGCAATTGCAGAAGGAATAGCGTGTTTATGCACTTGGCTCATGGCTTTTCTCCTTGAAGTTGTTAATAATATGTCAACTAGAGGTTAAGTATAGTTTGCTCCGATTCTTTGTTTCTTTTTTGGGCGGCAGATCACGCAACGAAGATATTGATTTGTAATAGTTCTGCCTCATTCGTGTGGGGCATCTGCCTGCTTGGTGGGAGAAAGCGGTTAAATAGGAAGTTTTAGTCAGAAAACGCTATCTAAAGAACTAAAAAGAATAACCAACTCGGCAATAACTCCGCTTTTTATCGGTATTAGTTAATATAAAATGCCGAGATTAAAATCTCTGTTAAACCTTTTCGGACCGTAGAGCACCTTTAATATTCGATGTCGATATTAATAGCCAAACCGTCAGCCAAGAGTGCTAATAAGGAAAAGATTTCGGAATCATCCTATTAAATAGGAGGCCTGTGAGGCCCGGATATTTTCATTTTGAAAACTTTAATGTAACAGAATACAAACATCTCTATCGGACTAAATATGCAAGATTAACGAAAGTTAACGCATTTTCATCATGTATCAAACTCAAGATCCCAAGTGCTATTGTGATTCACCTCACATAAAATTAAGCTTTTAATAACAATAAATTATGCCTGGCGACACTAAAAATCAAATCACGTGAGTTCGTTTTTTGCACAAAACCCAGATAAAACAAGGCTTGCAGAGTATGCCTGCCAAATGGTAAAGATTTAAACAGCGTCACACTAAGGGCAGGTGAACGCTTCCTGGTCATTAACATAAGCCTGTATTAAATGATTAAGTATTCTTTTCGGCGCGTTATTATAAATGTGCCGAAAAGAGTCTTTGAGGACTTTTTGGGTATGAAGAGTGTAAAAATCAGTCTTGCCTGGCAAATTATGATTGCATTGGCGTTGGGCATTATTGTTGGGGCGGTGCTCCATAATCAAACTGAATCACGAGAGTGGTTAGTCAGTAATATTCTAAGCCCGGCCGGTGATATATTTATCCGCCTGATTAAGATGATTGTGGTACCGATCGTTATTTCTACGCTGGTGGTGGGGATTGCTGGCGTGGGGGATGCGAAGAAGTTAGGCCGTCTCGGGTTGAAAACCATTATTTACTTCGAAGTGATCACCACTATCGCCATTGTGGTGGGGCTGACATTGGCTAATGTTTTTCAACCCGGCCACGGTATCGACATGTCGACGCTGACTGCGGTGGATATCTCGCAGTATGAAAAAACCACGGAGCAGGTGCAAAGTGGCTCACACAGCCTGGTTGCCACCATTCTGTCGTTGATCCCGTCGAATATTTTCGCCTCGATGGCGAAGGGCGACATGTTGCCGATCATCTTCTTCTCGGTGCTGTTTGGCCTGGGCCTGTCGTCATTGCCGAAAGAAACCAAAGAGCCGCTGCTGAAGGTATTTAAAGCCGTTTCCGAAAGCATGTTCAAAGTCACGCATATGATCATGCGCTATGCGCCGATTGGGGTGTTTGGTCTGATTGCAGTGACGGTTGCCAACTTTGGTTTCGCCTCATTGCTGCCCCTGGCCAAACTGGTGCTGCTGGTGTACTTCGCGATTGCCTTCTTTGCGTTGGTGGTGCTGGGGGCGGTCGCACGCATCTGTAACCTGCGTATCTGGACGCTGATCCGTATCCTGAAGGATGAACTGATCCTGGCCTTCTCCACCGCCAGTTCGGAAACGGTGCTGCCGCGCATCATTGAAAAGATGGAGGCTTACGGCGCGCCGAAGGCGATCACCAGCTTTGTGGTACCGACCGGTTACTCCTTCAATCTGGACGGCTCAACGCTGTATCAGAGCATTGCCGCCATCTTCATCGCGCAGCTGTATGGGATTGAGCTGTCCCTGGGCCAGGAGATTGTGCTGGTGGTAACGCTGATGCTCACCTCGAAGGGGATTGCCGGCGTGCCCGGAGTTTCCTTTGTGGTGCTGTTGGCCACTCTGGGTAGCGTGGGGATCCCGTTGGAAGGCCTGGCGTTTATCGCTGGTGTAGATCGCATTCTGGATATGGCGCGTACCGCACTGAACGTGGTGGGCAATGCGTTGGCGGTGCTGGTGGTAGCTAAATGGGAACACCAGTTCGACAGTAAAAAGGCGCTCGCCTTTGAGAAAGAGTTCTTGTCCGGCAAAACCAGGCAGATAACAGACTCTTAACCGCTTTTGGGCGAGATTGATTTGACGACTAAACCCGCCTGATGGCGGGTTTAGTCGTCTTGGGATCAACAGGAGGGGGCAGAGCCCTGGGCTGGCAGGAAGCGCAGCGGATCCAATGCGGTAGCACGATAACGAATCTGGAAGTGCAGCATCACCTTGTCGGTACCTGTGCTGCCCATGGTGGCAATCTTCTGCCCGGCTTTCACTTCCTGAGCATTGCGCACCAGCAGAGTGTTGTTGTGGGCATAGGCGCTGATGTACTCATCATTGTGTTTGATCATAATCAGATTGCCATAACCCCGCAGTTGGTTGCCAACGTACACCACCCGCCCTTTGGCTGCGGCAAATACCGGTTGCCCACGGTTACCGGCGATATCGATGCCTTTATTGCCCCCGTCGGCCGTCGAATACTTGCTGATAATGTTGCCCTGGGTTGGCCAGCGCCAGCATTTGATACTGCTGCGGATCGGCGGTGCAACGGCTGCAATCTGGCTGGTTGACTGTGTTTTGCGTGTCTTGCCTTTCTTTGCCGTCGCGTTATTTAACGCCAGCTTTTGGCCAATCTCGAGGTTGTAGGGTTTAGGGATTTTATTGCGTCGCGCCAACTCACTGACTTCGCTGTTGGTGATCCAGGCAATGTAGAACAGAGTATCGCCACGTTTGACGGTATAGGTGTTGCCGTTATAGCTGCCTCTGGCCAAGCGATCATAATCACGGTCGTAGCTGTTCGATTTCTTTCCGGAGCCGCACCCCAGTAATCCCAGACTGATTACGCACACGGCAATCAGCCGCCATACAGCGAATGTGCTTCCCATACTCAAATATCGTCCTTAAACGTCGTCGCGCTCTATTGTGATCTGCCTATAGTAACATCAACGGTCAGGTGGTCAAAAACGCCCCCGTGGACTAAATTTTGCCGGGCTAAGGCAGAAGGTTTTACCTTTTGGCTCAATAATGTTCATGGATTGGGAACAGCAAATATGCAAGAAACCTTAACGCTCTCCGGTTATCTGGTGCTGGCAGCCACACTATTAGTGGCTTATGTGATCTTCGGCATCGCCGGTTTTGGTTCCGCGTTAGTCGCCAGTCCGATAATGGCGCTTTATATGCCGGTGGCGAAAATCGTCCCGTTGCTGGCACTGCTGGATATGTGCGCGGCGATTGTTAACGTCAGTCGCGACGGGCGGAATGCTCAATGGCCTGAATTAAAAAGGCTGGTCCCTCTGATGATTATCGGCAGCCTGTTGGGGGCGGCGATCCTGTTGAAGACTCGACCAGAAATTCTGTTGCTGGCGCTGGGGATTTTTGTGGTGTTTTACGCGCTCTATTCACTCAGTGGTTTAAAGCCCGCTCGGCAATTTTTACCCAGGGCGGCGGTGCCTTTTGGTTTGGTGGGGGGGATATTCAGCGCACTCTTTGGTAGCGGTGGCTTTATTTATGCCATCTATCTCAGTGGCCGGATTGAGAAAAAAGAAGCTTTCCGTATAACCCAAACCACTCTGATTGGTATGAGTACCCTGACTCGGGTGGTCATTTTTGCTCTGGCCGGTGTTTATCTGGACGTTGACTTATTACTGCTGGCGCTAGTACTGGTGCCAGGCATGCTGGTGGGGATTACCCTGGGCCGTTACTTCACGTTGAAGATGTCGCGTGAGCAATTCCTCAAGCTCATCAATGTGATCTTGTTGGCTTCCGGCGCTATGTTGATTATTAAGTACTTTAGTTGACGGCGATGGCGGGGCTGGTTATACCTCAGAAAGCAAAAAACCCGCCATAGGCGGGTTCTTCTAAATATGGTGCCCGGACTCGGAATCGAACCAAGGACACGGGGATTTTCAATCCCCTGCTCTACCGACTGAGCTATCCGGGCAACGCGCAGCATTAAACCGTATTGGCCGAAGGCAGTCAACGGCTTTATGAATGAAATCAGGTAAAACGCGTCTGGTTGCTGGCTTTTCGGTCAAAGGGCGCAAAAATTGCGCCGGATTGGCCAAAATTCTGCGGCGGCGGTGCACCGCCGCACACTGAATTAACTTAACGCCCCGTTTCTGCGGCACTGAGCTACCTGCAAGATGTCTTCCGCCAGCCGCTTGGCCACGGAAACGTCCTGTAGCTGGCGTTTTATCAGCAGTTTGCTCAGGCAACCTTCCTGAATCAGCTCCATCTGTTGTGCCACCATATCGGCGTCATCGGCATCCATTTCACGCAGCAAATCGCGGGTTAGATCCAGCGATGTCAGCTTCTGTTGCTCTGCCAATTGGTGGATAGGGTGATCCACCTCCGGGAAAAAGCTGCAGGCAGCGATAAACAAACAGCCGGGATAGCGGTCGTGTTTGACGTACTCTGCCAAAACGTCATAGCGCGCCAACAGTTTTTGCTGTGGGCTTAGAGTCTCGTCCAGCAGCAACTGGCGACGCCAGGTGTCAATTTGCTGACCATGATAGCGCAGGCAGTCATACAGCAGCGCTTCACGATCCGGCCAGAACCGTTTCAGGTCGCCCGGCTGCACATCGAGTTTATCCGCCAGCATTTCCAGTGTGGTGGTCGCCAGGCCCTGTTGTTCCAACAGCCCCAGTGCCGTATCAAGGACGTGTTCACGTTGCACTTGTGCTTCCTCCAAATTCGGTTCCGATCCTCAGTGTTATTTATTGCACCGTTTTCTGCAAATGCGCGTTGAATGCCGCGGCATCCATAAATCCGGTAACCCGTTGGCTGGTTGACTCTTGCCCCGTGCCGTTAAAGAACAGAATAGTTGGCAATCCCAGGACTTTCAGGTGTTTAAGGAGCGCGACCTGCTCGGCATTGTTGGCCGTGACATCCGCCTGCAGCAGCACGGTGTTGGCAAGCGCGGCCTGAACGCGCGTATCGCTGAAGGTATATTTCTCGAACTCCTTGCAAGCGACGCACCAGTCGGCGTACAGATCCAGCATCACCGGCTTCCCCTGCGCCTGCTGCAGTGCAGCATTGAGCTGATCTACATTACTGATACGCGTGAAGTTCAGGTGTTGTACCGCTGCCTGCTGCGCGCTGCTGGTGCCAAAGGCCCAGTCTTGCAGCGGTCGCGCAGCAATGACGGCCGCAGCCAGCAGCAGTAATTGCAATGCCCGTACCCAGCCGCGGGAGGTCTTCAGGCTCAGCGCGAAGGCCCAGCCGAAGAACGCCAGGCCAAGCAGGCTCCACAGCCGTAGTCCCCACACATCACCGATCACTCGTTCCAGCAGGAATACCGGCAGCGCCAGGATCACAAAGCCGAACGCCTCTTTGACATACTGCATCCATGGGCCACTGCGTGGCAACAGACGGTTACCGAACAGGGTCACCAGCACCAGCGGGATGCCCATCCCCAGCGCATACAGATACAAAGTGCCACCGCCGGCCCACATATTGCCGCTTTGGGCAATGTACAACAGGATGGCGCTGAGCGGCGCTGTGGTGCAAGGGGAGCATATCAGCCCGGCCAGCGCGCCCATCAGGAATACGCCAGGCAGCGAACCGCCTTGTTGGCTATTGCTCCAGCCCGCCAGCCGGGTTTGCAGTGAAGAAGGTAACTGCAGCGAATACAGACCGAACATCGACAGTGCCAGCGCGATAAACAGCACTGACAGGCCGATGAGCACATACGGATGTTGCAGCGCTGCCTGGAATTGCAAGCCGGCGGCGGCAACCACCAAACCCAGCAAGGTGTAGGTCAGCGCCATGCCCTGTACGTAAACCACCGCCAGTGCCAGTATACGTCCACTGCTGTGCGGTTTTTCACGCCCAAGAATGATGCCGGAAATCAGTGGATACATCGGCAACACGCAGGGGGTGAAAGCAATGCCAATGCCAATCAGCAGTGCCCACAGGGGGGAGAACGGCAGACTGGCCGGCACCGGTTCTTCTGGTGCGCTGACTGGCAGTGCGGTTGTGGCACTTACCGCATCCAGCGGGATCACCCGCGTTTCTGGCGGATAGCAGAAACCTGCTTCGGCGCAGCCCTGATAAGTCACGCTCAGGCTGGCGCCGCTGGTGGCCTGCTGCAGTGGGATCGGCAGATTCAGCTGTTGTTTGAAAATAGAGACTTCGCCGAAGAACTCATCCTTGTGGCTCAGCCCGGCCGGTAGCTCAAAGGAGCCTAACCTTGCCTGCTGTGGCACCAGCTTGATTTGCTGGCGATAGAGGTAATAACCGGGGCGAATTTGCCAGTTCAGCGTCAACTGGTGGTCTTGCTGCTTAAAATCGAAGGCAAACGCCTGATCGACCGGCACGAATTGGGTGCCGCCGTTAGGGGCGAACAGCGATGCCTGAGCCGCCTGTGGCAAAAAAAACAGGCTGCAAAGCAGGAATATCAATTTAATGAGGCGTTGATCCATAACAGGTAGTCTTTATCTCCAGCCATCACCGGCAGCACCAACAGCTCGGGCGTTTGATACGGGTGATGTTGTTTCAGGTAGTTGAGCAGGGCATCTTGATGGCTGCGTTGACTTTTAAACAGCATCTGCACTTCGTACTCCTGTTCCAGTTTCCCTTCCCAGTAATATAACGATGACGCGCCGGGCAGCAGCGTGACGCAGGCCGCCAGCTTTTCCCCCCAAAACCCGGGCCGCCAGGTCTTGAGCCGTGGCTTCATCGGGTGCGGTGCAGAGTATGACGACAGCTTCGCAATCAGACATCTTCAGCCCTCTCATCGAGATTATCAGTGGGCACTATACCTTGAAGGACGGTCGGCTAGAAGGCGAGTTTATCGCCAGTGGGGCGGGTTGGGGAAACCGGGGCCGTAGCCCCGGTGAAAGCATTACAGCATGACGCTGCCCAGCAGGAAGCCGAACAGCACCGCCAATATCACCCCGATGGTGCCGGGAATAAAGAACGGGTGGTTAAACACAAAGCGGCCGATACGTGTGGTGCCGGTGTCATCCATCTGTACTGCGGCGACCAGCGTAGGGTAGGTCGGCAGGATAAACAGCCCGGAGACGGCGGCAAAGGACGCGACGGCGGTCAATGGCGAGACGTTCAACGCCAGTGCCATTGGCATCAGCGCCTTGGCGGTGGCGGCCTGAGAGTACAGCAGCGCCGAGCAGAAGAAGAAAATCACCGCCAACAACCACGGGTGTGATTGGATCACGCTGCCTGCGGTATCTTTGATCCAGTCGATGTTGGCCTGCACAAAGGTGTCACCCAGCCAGGCCACGCCCAGAATACAGATACAGGCGCTCATGCCGGCCTTAAAGGTGCTGGAGTTGAGTACCATATCGGTATCGACTTTACACAGTAAGGTGGTCAGGGTGGCGACGCTCAGCATGATGATCAAAATCGCGTTGGTGGTGTTCATCAAGGGTTTGGCCACCAGGCCCAGACCCGGACTGTTGATAATGGCGTAGGCCACCACGCACAGCACGCCCAGCAGGAACAGCAACACAGACACTTTGGCGCGCGGTTTGATTTCCATCACTTTGTTGCCGCGCAGGGTGACCAGGCCTTCTTCAAGGCGTTTCAGGTAAACCGGATCGTCAGACCAGTTTGGAGTCAAACAGCCAGCTTACCAGCAGCGACATCAGTACCACGGCGCAGAAGGTCGAAGGCATCACCACCATCAGCAGGTGCAGGTAGCTGACGCCGTGACCTTCCATTACTGAGGACATGTAGACTACCGCTGCGGAAATTGGCGAGGCGGTAATGGCAATCTGGGCGGAGACCACCGCGGTAGACAGCGGGCGGCAAGGCTTGATGCCCTGTTCTTTCGCCACTTCTGCAATCACGGGCAGAGCGGAAAGCGAAATGTTGCCGGTACCGGCGAAGATGGTCAGAAAATAGGTGACGATCGGTGCCAGAATGGTGATGTGCTTAGGGTTCTTGCGCAGCAGTTTTTCCGTTTGCTGAACCAGATAATCCATGCCACCGGCGACCTGCATTGCCGAGATCGCGGCAATGACGGCCATGATGATGGATATCACGTCGAACGGAATGCTGCCCGGCTTCACGCCAATCAGCGCCAGGACTAAAACCCCCAGCCCTCCTGCAAATCCAATTCCGATACCGCCCAGCCTGGCCCCTAAAAAAATGGCCAGCAGAACGATAACCAATTCTACGGCTAACATAGTGTCTACTCCTTAAAATAAGATTATTTGAAAATAAAAAGTTAAAATTTTGTGGGCGATGGAAAGTAAAAAGGCACGCTATCCAGAGGATTTAGCGTGCCTTTTTGGGCTACCGGGTGTGTCTGTTATTGTTCATTTTCATCCGTATAGCGTTTGGCTTTATAGGCTGGGTGCATCAGGTTCTCCACGGAGAAGATGTCATCCAGCTCGGCTTCGGTCAACAGCCCGCGTTCCAGCACCACTTCGCGCACGCTCTTGCCGGTTTCAGCACAGATCTTCCCGACGATGTCACCATTATGGTGGCCAATGAACGGGTTCAGATAGGTGACGATACCGATGGAATTGAACACGTAGTGCTCACACACTTCTTTGTTCGCGGTGATGCCGTTAATGCATTTTTCCAGCAGGTTATAGCAGGCGTTGGTCAGGATATGGATTGACTCAAACATGGCCTGGCCAATCACCGGTTCCATTACGTTCAACTGCAGCTGGCCTGCTTCGGCCGCCATGGTAACGCAAGTGTCGTTGCCAATCACCTTGAAACACACCTGATTGACCACTTCCGGGATCACCGGGTTGACCTTGGCAGGCATGATGGAGGAGCCGGCCTGCAGTTCCGGCAGGTTGATCTCGTTCAGACCGGCGCGTGGGCCTGAAGACAGCAGGCGCAGGTCGTTACAGATTTTGGACAGTTTGACCGCCAAACGTTTCAGTGCGCTGTGCACCATAACGTAGGCGCCGCAGTCGGAGGTGGCTTCGATCAAATCTTCGGCCGGCACGACCGGCAGGTTGCTGACTTCAGCCAGTTTCTGTACCGCCAACTGCGAGTAGCCTTCCGGCGTGTTCAGCGCGGTACCGATAGCGGTGGCGCCCAGGTTCACCTCCAGCAGCAGCTCGGCGGTGCGATGCAGGTTGCGGGTTTCTTCTTTCAGCAACACGCTGAACGCATGGAATTCCTGGCCCAGTGTCATAGGCACCGCGTCCTGCAACTGGGTACGACCCATTTTCAGGATGGTTTCGAACTCTTTGGCCTTGTGGTCAAAGCCTTCGCGCAGTTGGTTGATGGCGTCGATCAGCTTTTGGTTGGAAGCGTAAACCGCAATGCGGAAGCCTGTCGGGTAGGCGTCGTTGGTGGACTGGCATTTATTGAGGTGATCGTTAGGGTTCAGGTATTGGTATTCGCCTTTCTGATGACCCATCAGTTCCAGACCGATATTCGCCAGCACTTCGTTGGTGTTCATGTTCAGCGAAGTGCCTGCACCGCCCTGGAACACGTCTACCGGGAACTGATCCATGCATTTGCCTTTATCCAGCACTTCATCACAGGCCTGGATGATGACATCGGCGATTTTGCGTGGGATGGTTTTTAGTTCTTTGTTCGCCAGCGCAGCGGCTTTTTTTACCATCACCATGCCACGGACAAACTCGGGCACGTCACTGATTTTGCTATTACTGATATAAAAATTTTCAATCGCACGCAAAGTGTGAACACCGTAATAGGCTTCTGCGGGGACTTCACGTGTTCCTAACAGGTCTTCTTCGATACGAATGTTATTTGACATGAGAACCTTCTTTATATTGCTGCCGAATTAATTAATTGTCAGGTAACCAAATTATGTTGCCGAAGGCTTCAGGCGTGAAACGATTAACCACCGTGCCCGTTGCTGCCCAGATCATATGCTGGTTAGTAATAAATGACTGAATCCAGATCACCTTCTGAGCCTTCTAAAATCACGTGTTTCCCGTTCTGTGATCTCATTCACGTTTACTAACTTTAGCAATAAAAAAGAGCCTTTGGTTGAAATGGCCGTCGGCTGACCCCATTGTATTTAGGTCGGCCGTTTACCGGCCCCTTTTTCGCGTTGTCGCCACTGTGCGGCAACGTAGATCTGCCAGAGGAGAACCAGGTGCGCTGGTTACCGTTACTGCTGATATTTTTATTGGCTTACATAGAAATATCGCTATTTATCAAAGTCGCTGCCGTCATGGGCGTAGCGATCACCCTGTTGTTGGTGGTGTTTACCTCCTGCGTCGGCATTTCGCTGGTGCGTAATCAGGGCATGAAAACTTTCATGCAGATGCAACAGAAGCTGGCCGCGGGTGAAAGCCCGGCGGCGGAAATGGTGAAGAGCGTTTCACTGGTACTGGCGGGCTTCCTGCTGCTGGTGCCGGGATTCTTTACCGACTTCCTTGGCCTGTTGCTACTGCTGCCGCCGGTGCAGAAGTCGTTGACGCTGAAGCTGATGCCGCATCTTTCCGTCTACCGTCCTGGCGGTTGGGGAACGGGTGGCGATGCTGCCAACGGCAACACCTTTGACGGTGAGTTTCAACGTAAGAGTGACGATCGTTATACCCTGGGAAGCCAGCCTGAAGATCGTGACAAACCTAACGACAGATAAAGAAACGCGGCTTAGGCCGCGTTTCTTGCATCCGTAGCTCAGTATTGCCATCAAAAGCGAAAATTTTTTTGGCTGCCCCCTTGAAGGGGGATGGAATGCCCCCATTTCAAATCCCACGAGGCCGGTAATCATAATCCGGTGACAACCCTAAATCTGATAGAGACCTTCTTACAGGAGAGCGTTCAATGAGTATTCGTCCATTGCATGACCGCGTTATCGTCAAGCGCAAAGAAGTTGAATCAAAATCTGCTGGCGGTATCGTTCTGACTGGCTCTGCAGCGGGTAAATCTACTCGTGGTGAAGTAGTGGCAGTGGGTAAAGGCCGTGTGCTGGAAAACGGCAACGTCCAACCACTGGATGTGAAAGTTGGCGATATCGTTATTTTCAACGACGGTTACGGCGTGAAAGCAGAGAAGATCGACAATGAAGAAGTGTTGATCATGTCCGAAAGCGACATTCTGGCAATTGTTGAAGCGTAAGAACGCTTTATCTTCTGAACTGAACGAGTTGAAGGGAAATACCAATGGCAGCTAAAGACGTAAAATTCGGCAATGACGCTCGCGTGAAAATGCTCCGCGGCGTGAATGTTCTCGCTGATGCAGTAAAAGTGACCCTGGGCCCGAAAGGCCGTAACGTAGTGCTGGATAAATCCTTCGGCGCTCCTACCATCACTAAAGATGGCGTATCTGTTGCTCGTGAGATCGAACTGGAAGACAAGTTCGAAAACATGGGTGCGCAGATGGTGAAAGAAGTTGCCTCTAAAGCGAACGACGCTGCGGGCGACGGTACCACCACTGCAACCGTACTGGCTCAATCCATCATCACCGAAGGCCTGAAAGCAGTGGCTGCCGGCATGAACCCAATGGATCTGAAGCGCGGTATCGACAAAGCGGTTATCGCCGCTGTTGAAGAACTGAAAAAACTGTCCGTACCTTGCTCCGACTCCAAAGCCATTGCTCAGGTTGGTACCATCTCTGCAAACTCCGACGAAACCGTGGGTAAACTGATTGCAGAAGCGATGGAAAAAGTGGGCAAAGAAGGCGTTATCACCGTTGAAGAAGGCACCGGCCTGCAAGACGAGCTGGACGTTGTTGAAGGGATGCAGTTCGACCGCGGTTACCTGTCTCCGTACTTCATCAACAAGCCAGAAACCGGTTCTATCGAGCTGGAAAGCCCGTTCATCCTGCTGGCTGACAAAAAAATCTCCAACATCCGTGAAATGCTGCCAGTACTGGAAGCCGTGGCGAAAGCCGGCAAACCACTGCTGATCATTGCTGAAGATGTTGAAGGCGAAGCGCTGGCTACCCTGGTGGTTAACACCATGCGCGGCATCGTGAAAGTGGCTGCGGTTAAAGCACCTGGCTTCGGCGACCGTCGTAAAGCCATGCTGCAGGACATCGCTACCCTGACTGGCGGTACCGTTATCTCTGAAGAGATCGGCCTGGAGCTGGAAAAAACTACCCTGGAAGATCTGGGTACGGCCAAACGCATCGTTATCAACAAAGACACCACTATCATCATCGATGGTAATGGTGAAGAACCTGCGATTCAGGGCCGTGTGTCCCAGATCCGTCAGCAGATCGAAGAAGCAACTTCTGATTACGACCGTGAAAAACTGCAAGAGCGCGTAGCAAAACTGGCTGGCGGCGTTGCGGTAATCAAAGTCGGTGCTGCTACCGAAGTTGAAATGAAAGAGAAGAAAGCTCGCGTTGAAGATGCTCTGCACGCAACCCGTGCTGCAGTAGAAGAAGGCGTGGTTGCTGGTGGTGGTGTTGCACTGATTCGTGCAGCGTCCAAACTGAGCGAACTGCGTGGCGTGAACGAAGATCAGAACGTGGGTATCAAAGTTGCGCTGCGCGCAATGGAATCACCACTGCGTCAGATCGTTCTGAACTGCGGCGAAGAGCCATCTGTTGTTGCCAACACCGTGAAAGCGGGCGAAGGTAACTACGGTTACAACGCAGCAACTGAAGAATACGGCGACATGATCGCGATGGGTATCCTGGATCCAACCAAAGTGACCCGTTCTGCTCTGCAGTACGCGGCTTCTGTGGCTGGCCTGATGATCACCACCGAGTGCATGGTAACCGACCTGCCAAAAGGCGACGCACCTGATTTAGGTGGCGCTGGCGGCATGGGTGGCATGGGCGGCATGGGCGGCATGATGTAATCATCCCCCACGCTTGCGTGTGCAGAAGCCCCGGCCAATTGGTCGGGGCTTTTTATTTGCGTGCTTTGTCGCACGGCATTTGATGATATTTTTGCAGACCGGGCTGATTTAGCTGGTAAACTGATAGTTCATCAGCCGTCGCTCAAGACGTTGGCCAGCTACCAGTGGCAACGGATGCTTAAGAGATGGCAACGCTTTCTGATAAGCTTTTGCGGAATTCTCAATATCATATGGGGAACAAGATGCGGATTAAAGCCTTACTGGGTCTTTCGGCAGCCGTGCTGCTGGCAGGCTGCAGCAGCACCAATGAACTGTCCGCCGCAGGCCAGCAGGTTAAATTTACCGACACCAAACCGGCAGCAGAATGCCAGCTGGTGGGCGAAGTGACGGGTACCCAGAGCAACTGGTTGTCCGGTAACGGTGGTGAAGGCAGCTCCATGCGCGGTGCGGCAAACGATCTGCGTAACAAGGCAGCGGCGATGGGCGGCAATGTGATTTACGGCGCAACCAGCCCAAGTCAGAACCTGCTTTCAAGCTTTGCTCCGCTGGACAGCAAAATGGCCGGCCAGGTTTATAAGTGCCCGTAACGGCCTAATGAACAACGCGTAACATAAAAAAGAGGCATGCTCCGGCATGCCTCTTTTTGTATCTGCAATATACCGCTAATCAGTCTTGCATCAGGTGCAGATCGAGAGGGGTTTTGCTTGGCTTACCGCCGACCTCACGGGTCAAGCGTGGCACCATATAGCCGGAAATCTTGCCCAGCAGCGCCTGCATGATAGTGCGTGCTTCATCATCACTGACCATAAAGTGTGCAGCCCCCTGCACCTTATCCAGTACGTGGATGTAATAAGGCAGAATGCCTGCATCAAACAACGCGTTGCTCAGTGCCGCCAGCGTATCGGCATCGTCATTAATACCGCGCAGCAGCACGCTTTGATTCAGTAGCGTGACGCCAGCCAGACGCAGTTGCGCCATGCTGGCCTGCAGTTCGCGGTCAATCTCATTGGCATGGTTGATGTGCGTGACCATCAGCACCTGCAGGCGCGATGCCGACAGCCGCCGGCACAGCTCCGGTGTAATTCGCGCGGGGATAACCACCGGCAAGCGGGTGTGAATGCGTAGACGTTTTAGATGCTCAATGGCTTCCAGTTCACCGATTAGCCAGTCCAGCTCATGGTCTTTTGCCATCAGCGGATCGCCACCCGAGAAAATAATCTCATCGAGTTCCGGGTGTTGGCGGATATAATCCAGCGCCTGACGCCAGTTGGCCTTATTGCCCTGGTTGTCCTGATACGGAAAATGGCGGCGGAAGCAGTAGCGGCAGTTGACCGCACAGCCGCCCTTAACCAGCAGCAAAGCACGATTACGGTATTTATGCAGCAGCCCCGGCACTACGCTACGCTGTTCATCAAGCGGATCGGTGGTGAAGCCAGGCGCATTGATGAATTCTTCGCTGGCAGTCAGAACCTGGCGCAGCAGCGGGTCATTGGCATCGCCAGGCTGCATGCGGGCTACGAAAGAGCGGGGGACGCGCAGCGCAAACAACCGACGGGCTTCACGGCCCTGTGGCAATTCCGGATGCGTATTCAGTGACAAAAGCTGCAGTAATTCATCGGGATCGGTAATAACATCGGCGAGTTGATGCAACCAATCTTCTCTATATGCCGTATTTTGGGTTATAATGTGTGCCATTTTTTTGGCTAAGCTACCAGTTTAAATATTCAGAGGGCCATCATGGCGACTTATTCTAGCAACGATTTCCGTCCGGGTCTTAAAATCATGTTCGAGGGCGAGCCTTACGCTATCGAATCCAGTGAGTTTGTTAAGCCGGGCAAGGGCCAGGCGTTTGCGCGCGTTAAAATGCGTCGCCTGCTGACCGGCAGCCGCGTAGAGAAAACCTTTAAATCTACTGACTCTTGCGAAGGTGCAGACGTTGTAGATACCAACATGAACTACCTGTACAACGACGGTGAGTTCTACCACTTCATGCACCCTGAGACTTTCGAGCAGCACGGTGTTGAAGAGAAAACCGTATCTGACGCGGCAAAATGGCTGCAAGATAACGCAGAATGTATCGTTACCCTGTGGGACGGTCGTCCTATCGCTGTTCAGCCACCGAACTTCATCGAAGCTGAAATCACTGATACCGATCCTGGCCTGAAAGGCGATACTGCCGGTACCGGCGGCAAGCCTGCGACCCTGAGCACCGGCGCCGTGGTTAAAGTGCCATTGTTCGTACAGATTGGCGAAGTTGTCCGTGTTGACACCCGCTCTGGCGAATACGTATCACGCGTAAAATAAGTTTCAATACAAAGGAGCCTCGTTGGGCTCCTTTGTTTTATCCCCGCAAATTGTTGGCAGAATCTGCATAATGAAGAAAACTCTGTTGGCCGTTATCTCCCTGTTGCTACTGATGTCCCTTAGCGGATGTAATACTTTCCGTGGATTCGGTGAAGACGTTCAGCATCTTGGCGGCGCTATCTCGCGTACGGCCAGTTAATAAGTATCAAATGCACTAATGTATTAGTGCGAAATAAGACCATTCTAAACAGCAACTCTCGCTGATATTTACTAAGCTTAGAAAGCCGTACTTTTTCATCACTGACAAATAAGGGCTTTCATATGCTGAAGAAAAGTATTATCGCGATTTTCTCTTTGATGTTCTTGGCCTCATTGACCGCATGCAATACCACTCAAGGCGTGGGCGAAGATATTCAGGCTGGTGGTAAGGCCATCCAGCGTAGCGCGGAATAACCCACCTTGCTGATTTCTGCGGTATTCCGCGAACGGCCGCAAAAGGGCATCGTCGTGGGATACCGCTTTCTCCGCTGAGCCTTTCCCGGCAGGCACCTTTGTGCTGTTATCCTCCCTGGCTGCAGGTATAATCTCCGGGCATATCACAACGCTAAACGGGACGACCTGTTTACGCATCTGTATCCGGGGACGACCCCATGGTAATGGAGCCTGTTCATGGCTTGGATTATTCTGCTTATTGCCGGTTTGCTTGAAGTAGTGTGGGCTATCGGTTTGAAATACACTCACGGTTTTACCCGTCTGACACCCAGCCTTATCACTATTGCCGCCATGGTGGTCAGTATGCTGTTGCTGGCGCATGCCATGAAAACGCTGCCGGCCGGCACGGCCTACGCGGTCTGGACCGGTATTGGTGCGGTAGGTGCCGCGATTATGGGGATGGTGCTACTGGGCGAATCAACCAATATCGCACGCATTCTCAGCCTGTGCCTGATCGTTGTCGGCATACTCGGGCTGAAGTTCAGCAGCCATTAAGAGATGTAAAAGGCGGCCAACGGAAGTGGCCGCCAGAAGAGGCTTACAGAGTCACTACTCCGATCACGGTCACTACGCTGAGGATGGCAGCCAGGCCGTAGAAGACCCATTTGCCGGCCGGCACATGGATTTTCAAATCGTGCATCGCATGGTGGATACGGTGTAAACCGCACCACAGCGGCAGGATAATCATCAGCAACAGGAACAGGCGGCCGATCAGGCTCTGGCAGAAGGCCAGTACGCGGTCATAGCCCAGCGCATCGCCTGGGAATAACCCCAATGGCAGCAGAATGCCGACCAGCAGCACTATGGCGGGGGCGATGATGGCTCCCCACATGCCGCCGGCGCCGAATAATCCCCAGAAAACCGGTTCGTCTGAGCGTTTAGGTGCTTGATTTATCATGTTTCCTCCGGATTACACCAAGGCCACGGCCAGAATGACCACGCTGGCAACTATCGTCACCGCCCATAGCGTTTTCACTATTGGCCCCGGGCCCATTTTCTCGCTGTTAACCACAATGTTGGCAGCTTTTGGCGCCAAATCGAACCAGGTCTTGGTATGCAGCAGTGCGGCCAGTAGCGCGACGAAGTTAATCAGCAGCACCAGCGGGTTTTGCAGAAAACCGACGAAACCGGCCCAACTGTCTACTCCGCCTTTTAGCGCAAAGACGCCGTAGATCAGCACAATACTGAACCAGACCGCCGGCACCGAGGTGCCTTCACGCAGCATATAGAAACGGTAGAAGCTGAGCTTTTGCCACCAGGTCGGCGTCATGGTGCGCACATAGGGCTTACGTTGTGTTGTCATTGCTGTTTATCTCCCTTATTGCGGCTTCAGCATGGCGATCATGAAGTCTTTGGCACTTTCCACCTTGCCCTGCTGGATGGCAGCGGCCGGGTCGACGTGTTTCGGACATACTTCAGAGCAGTAACCGACAAAGGTACAGCTCCAGACGCCATTGTCACCGTTGAGCTGCGCCATACGCTGTTTCTGGCCGTGGTCGCGGTTATCCAGGTTATAGCGGTGCGCCAGGGTGATCGCCGCCGGGCCGATAAACTCAGGGTTCAGGCCGAACTGCGGGCAAGCGGCATAACACAGACCGCAGTTGATGCAGCCGGAGAACTGGTGATACTTGGCCATCTGCGCCGGAGTCTGCACGTTAGGGCCATCTTCCGGCTTGCGGTTATTGCCGATGATGTAAGGCTTAATCGCCTCCAGACTTTCGATAAAGTGGGTCATGTCGACCACCAGATCGCGCTCAATCGGGAAGTTGCCCAGCGCTTCAACCTTCATGCCACCGGTGTACTCGCGCAGGAAAGTTTTACAGGCCAGCTTTGGCACCCGGTTGACCATCATGCCGCACGAGCCGCAGATCGCCATACGGCATGACCAGCGGTAGGAAAGGTCGGGGGCCAGGTTATCCTTGATGTAGCCCAGGGCGTCGAGCAACGAGGTTTGCTCATCATAAGGCACCGCGAAGGTCTCGAAATGCGGCTCAGAGTCGCGTTCCGGGTTATAGCGCATGACCTCGATTTTCAGGGTGTTCATCTCAGCCATTTGCCTGCTCCTTATCCTTTTTATCCTGCGCTTCGGCTTCAGCGCCGTAAACACGTTTGGCCGGTGGCAGTTTGGTGATCTTCACGTCGCTGTATTCCAGGCGTGGTGCGCCGTTCGGGTTATGGAACGCCAGCGTATGCTTGAGGAAATTCACGTCGTCACGTTCGGTACAGCCTTCGTCCAGACGCTGGTGGGCACCGCGGGATTCTTTACGGTTGAAGGCGGAATGCGCCATGCATTCGGCCACGTCCAGCCCGTAACCCAGCTCGATGGTGTACAGCAGATCGGTATTGAACACGCTGGAGCTGTCGGTAATTTTGACGCGCTTGAAGCGTTCTTTCAGCTCGGCCAGTTTATCGACGGTTTTCTGCATCAGTTCCGGCGTGCGGTAAATACCGCAGCCTTCTTCCATCGACATGCCCATCTCGTCGCGGATTTTGGCCCAGTTCTCGTTGCCTTCCTGTTTCATCAGGTTGCTCAAGCGGGTTTCGACGTCACGCCCTTGTGCATCCAGAGCACTACCGTTCGCCGGGCCGGTTTCCAGCGCGCGGCGAGCGGCTTGTTCACCGGCTACCCGGCCGAACACCACCAGTTCCGCCAGCGAATTGGAACCCAGACGGTTGGCGCCGTGCAGGCCGACGGAGGAACATTCACCGACGGCAAACAGCCCTTTGATACGGGTTTCGCAGTTTTGATCGGTTTCAATGCCGCCCATGGTGTAGTGCGCGGTCGGACGTACCGGGATCGGCTCTTTCACCGGGTCGACGCCGACATAGGCCTTGGCCAGTTCACAGATGAACGGCAGACGTTCCAGCAGTTTCTTTTCACCCAGGTGGCGCAGGTCGAGATAAACCACGTCTCCGCGTGGGGTAGCAACGGTACGGCCGGCTCGCCATTCATGCCAGAAAGCCTGTGAAACCTTGTCGCGCGGGCCCAGTTCCATGTATTTGTTCTTTGGCTCACCCAGCGGGGTTTCCGGCCCCATGCCGTAGTCCTGCAGGTAGCGGTAGCCGTCTTTGTTTACCAGAATGCCGCCTTCGCCACGGCAGCCTTCGGTCATCAGGATACCGGAGCCGGGCAGGCCGGTAGGGTGATATTGGACGAACTCCATATCACGCAGAGGTATGCCGTGGTGGAATGCCATGCCCATGCCATCACCGGTGACGATACCGCCGTTGGTGTTGTAGCGGTACACGCGGCCGGCACCGCCGGTAGCCATGACTACCGCATTGGCACGGATCTGCACGCGGGTGCCTTCCATCATGTTCATCGCCACCAGGCCACGGGCCTGGCCGTCATCCACCAGAATATCCAGCACGAAGTGCTCGTCGAAACGCTGGATTTGCGGATATTTGAGCGAGGTCTGGAACAGGGTGTGCAGCATGTGGAAGCCGGTCTTGTCGGCGGCGAACCAGGTGCGCTCAATCTTCATGCCGCCGAAGCGACGTACGTTGACTGAACCGTCCTCTTTACGGCTCCATGGACAACCCCATTGCTCAAGCTGGGTCATTTCGCGCGGGCAGTTGTGGACGAAATGGTCGACCACGTCCTGTTCACACAGCCAATCGCCACCGGCAACGGTGTCGTTGAAGTGGTAGTCGAAGCTATCGTGATCCTGAGTGACGGCGGCGGAGCCTCCTTCAGCGGCCACCGTATGGCTGCGCATCGGGTAGACTTTTGAGATTAGCGCGATTTTCAGTTGGGGGTTGGCTTCCGCTGCGGCTATTGCTGCACGTAAACCAGCACCCCCGGCCCCAATAATGGCAAGATCGGCGTTAAAGGTTTGCACTGCATTCCTCCAATATTCTTGTTAAGAACGGCAAATTAAATATCTATGCTTAATATTTATAAAAAACTTCGGGTGCTAACTAACTGAGTTTATTGTCGTTGCATTAATACTAAGGATAGATATCTCCCACCAATAATGTGGAATTAACTATACCTAAAGTTAAGTAGAAGAAATTTGATGTGATCGATTGTTTTGCCTTTTAACCGCCGACCGGGAGGATAATTTACCGCAGGCAGGATTTAACGTTTATTCACCTTTTATTAACCTTATTACTAACTATTTATCAGGTAATGTCGCGGTTAAAAGTCCAGGGCCTGTTAAGAATTTGTTTGCATGCCGGGATACGAGTAGACTGCATCCCCTGTTTGATTTCGGAGTAATTACCATGAGCGAAACGGCAAGCTGGCAGCCAAGTGCACCCATCGCCAATTTGTTGAAGCGCGCAGCGATCCTGACTGAGATCCGGCGTTTCTTCGCCGATCGTGGCGTATTGGAAGTTGAGACGCCAACCATGAGCCAGGCGACGGTCACCGATATCCACCTGTTCCCGTTCCAGACGCGTTTCGTCGGGCCCGGCGCGGCGGATGGCCTGACGCTGTACATGATGACCAGCCCGGAATACCACATGAAGCGCTTGCTGGCGGCGGGCAGCGGTCCGATCTATCAGATGGGGCGCAGCTTCCGTAATGAGGAAGCCGGCCGTCACCACAACCCGGAATTCACCATGCTGGAGTGGTACCGCCCGCATTACGACATGTACCGTCTGATGAATGAGGTGGACGATCTGCTACAGCAGGTGCTGGATTGCGACAGCGCGGAAACCCTGTCCTATCAGCAGGCTTTCCTGCGCCATCTGGATATCGATCCGCTGTCAGCGGAGAAGGCACAACTGCGTGAAGCGGCGGCCAAGCTGGATCTGAGCAACATTGCCGATACGGAAGAAGATCGCGATACGCTGTTGCAACTGCTGTTTACCGTCGGCGTGGAGCCGCACATTGGTCGTGACAAACCGGCGTTCGTTTATCACTTCCCGGCCAGCCAGGCGTCGCTGGCGGAGATCAGTACCGAGGATCACCGGGTGGCGGAGCGTTTCGAGGTTTACTTCAAAGGCATTGAGCTGGCGAATGGCTTCCGTGAACTGACGGACAGCCGCGAACAAGGGCAGCGTTTTGCCCAGGACAACCGCAAGCGTGCGGAACGTGGCCTGCCACAGCATCCGATTGATAACAACCTGCTGGATGCTTTGCAGCACGGCATGCCTGAATGCTCTGGCGTGGCGCTGGGGGTTGACCGTTTGGTGATGCTGGCGCTGGGTGCCGAGAGCCTGAGTGAAGTGCTGGCGTTCCCGGTCGATCGCGCATAACTATATATCCGTCGTCTTTCAAGCCGCAGCGTTGTTACCTGCACTCGCTCACCCCAGTTACTTACTGAAGTAAGCGCCTGGGGATGAGCGAGCTGGGCGCCTAGCTGCAACATGAAAGCCATAGGATATATTGTGGTGATAAAAGGGTTCGGCCATGGTCGAACCCTTTTTGCATTCTGCGCTTACAGACTGCCTGATTCGCGTTTGGTGTTCGGCGGCGGGGTGGACGGCGGTGTGCGGCCATTGCTGGTCAGGCGTGAGAGCGTCTCGCTGCGTACCTGGAACGGTGGGTATGGCAGCGTAATGCCGTGCTCGCGATAACCGTCCAGAATCAACTGATGGATCTCGTGGCGTAGCGGCATGCGGTGGCCCATCTCGGCGGCATAGATACGCAACTCAAAGATCTGGATGCCCTGCTGCAGATCGACCAAATACACCTCTGGTGCGGGGGTATCGAGCACCAGTGAACAGCGTTCGGCAGCGTTGGTCAGGATCTTGGTCACCTCTTCGCTGTTGGCATCCCCAGGAGCCGGCACGGTCAATACCACACGGGTCAGGTTATCCGACAGCGACCAGTTAATGAACTGTTCGGTGATAAAGGCCTTATTCGGCACGATGATCTCTTTGCGATCCCAGTCCGAAATGGTGGTGGCACGGGTGTTGATCTTGGTGACGCTGCCGGTCAGATTGCGGATCGTCACGGTATCGCCAATGCGGATCGGTTTTTCGAACAAAATGATCAGGCCGGAGATAAAGTTGGAGAAGATCTCCTGCATACCAAAGCCCAACCCCACGCTGAGCGCGGTCACTACCCATTGCAGTTTCGACCACTCAATACCGATCCAGGAAAAACTCAGTACTGCGCCGAACAGCAGCAGCAGGTACTTGGTAATGGTGGTAATGGCATAGCCGGTACCCGGCGTCAGATCCAGATGCTGCAGCACCGCCAGCTCCAGCAGAGCCGGTAGATTACGCACCAACTGCATGGTGACGATCAGCACTAAAATGGCGATCAGCACCGCGCCCAGGGTGATGGGGTGTGGGGTATCCACGCCGTTAACCGTGGAGCTGACGTTCCACAGGGTGATGTTTTCAAGGAAAGCGAAGGCGGAATGGATCTCCGACCACAGGACGATCACCGACACCAGCGCGATCATGGTCAGGATCGAACGCACCAATCGCAGCGACTGGGCGCTGATGGTGTCCAGATCGATCTCCGAATCATCCATGTCCATCGAGCCTTCGGTACTGTTAGGCGTATGCGGCGTTTCCTCTTCGCCTCTGGCGCGCTGCGCCAGGATATCGGCGCGGCGCTGCTTGGCGCGGTCGAAGGCGATACGGCGCCGTTGGATCAGCATCCAGCGACGGATAATATGGTAAATCACCAACAGGAAGAACCAGATGGCTACCGAGGTTTCCAGACGCGCCAGCAGCGCCTGCGCCGTGGTCAGGTAACCGACGGCCGATGCCAGCGCCGCCAGCACCGGAGCCGACAGCAGCAGCCCCCACAGCGCGGTGTTGACCATGTTCTCGCCGGAGCCTTTCTTGTCCAGATACAGCGGGATGCCGGCACGTTTCAGGCTGTTGGTTACCAGGGCCAATGCCAGACACAGCAAGATAAAGCACAGCCGGCCGAGGGTGCTGGCAAATTCGCGCTCTTTCAGGCTGTCGAAGGTAATCAGCGCCATGATCAGCGGCACGATCAGCCAGATCGACATCTTGTAGTAACGCATGGCGCGTGAAACCTGCTTCACCGGCCAGCGGAAGTGCACGATAAACAGCCCCTGGGGGTGGGCAAAGGCGGCGCAGATCATGCAGACCCACAAAATAGGCAGCGTGGCGGTGACGCCCTTGCCGATGGCTTCGGCTACCGGATAGTTCCAGGCACTCTGCAGGCCAAAACCGAGCGCCGCCCACAGCACCGGCAGTGGCAGCGCCACCAGAATCGACCAGAACACGGTGCGAACCGTCAGGAAAAACTCATCCTGAGTAACTTTGCCGACCCGGCTGCTGGCCCGGGTCAGGAAGGCGTGGTAGTGCTTGCGGGAACTGATGCTGAAAATCACCAGCAGCAGGGCGCCGAAGATGGGGATTAGCGTTTCCTTGCTGGTCACCATCATCATAAAGGCGCCGCCGAGTTGTGACAGCGTATCCAGTGACAGTAACACAGTGAGATCGTGCGCCACGTTAATCGGGTAGGACAGGTTGATCGGATTAATGTCCGGCACCCAGAACAGATAACGGTGGGTGGCGTCCCGGATTTCGTTCAGGGCCTCAATCAGCTGGGTGTTGGCCACTTTCAGCTTGGTCAGCTCGAGAATTTGGGTATCGCAGCCGGAAAGCAGTGAATTGAGCAGTTCACGCTGGGTACGTAACTGGGCGTCGACGATACGCCGTTCCGCGCTGGTCAGCTCACTACCGTCGTCGCGTTTAAACTCCCGCTGTGAGAGCTTCTCCAGTTGGCTTTCAAACTGCAGCCGCTGTACACGCAGCTGAGCCATATCGCCGTCCAACTGCTGTGGCTTGGGCATTTCCGGCAGCGTCGCCACCTGGGCGCGCAGGGTTTCTCCCAGTGCGGACGAGGAGCCAAGCCATTGGGCCTGTTCGATGATGGTGCTTAATGCCTGGCGCACCTGCAGCGTTTGCGCGGCAGCCTGACGTTGTTGGGATGAGATCAGATCCATGCGCTGGGCCTGATTGTTCAACGCGGCGGAAAGCTCACGGTTGATCTGTAGCTGCCGGCTGATGCTTTTTGGCAGGTCACCGTTCTGCTCGGCCAACTGTTCGGTTTTTTCCAGTGCCAGTTCGGCTTCACGTTGCCGCTGGGCATTGAGGTTATTGCGCAGCGCCTGCAGTTGGATGTCGATCTTCTCGTGGCGCTTTTTATAGACCTCAGCGCGCATTCGCGCCAGTTCCTGACGATTATTGGCCGACAGTTGTGCCAGCTCGAGTTCATCGACTTTGGCCTTGCGCGCAGCGGCTTCGGTTTGCAATAGCGCCAGTGCGGCCTGAGCATGCGGGGTGGTTGGGTTAGCGGGTTGAGCCTGCAGACGGCGCTGCACTTCCGTCAGCGCCCGGCGAGCGTCGGTCTGCTGCTGTGGCAATTGGCCGAGAGAGTCGCTGATTTCCCGCGTTCGCTCCTGCTCCTGTTGCAGCAGACGGGCCTGTTCCAACAGCAGGCTGCTGGTCTGCAGGATCTGCTGCTCCAGATCGCTGGCCGGCAGGTTGTCGCCATTCGGCAGGATCTTGCTTTCTTCAATGACCAGCTGACGGCGCAGTTCCTGCGTCATCTTCGGGAAATCGTCAATCACCCGCTGATACTGCTCAACACGCGTCAGCGACTCTTTGCGTTCCGATAACCAGTTGAGGGCGCTTTGCAGCGCCTCAGTGGTTTCCGCCTGATTAGGCGCGTTTTTGTTGCCTTCCGCCTGCTTCAGCTCTTGCTTGAGCTGTGTTTCGGTTGGCACCGCGGCGGCCAGCACCGGTTGAGACAGTAAACAACCGAGCAATAGCGTGATAATCAGGCGCACAGTAACAATTCCCTTAGATCTGCGTTGTTTCAGCGGCGACAGATGCAGCCGGGATTTCTGCGAAGGCTTCGCCCATACGGGTCACGGTGCCGTTGTTCAATTGCGGGGCAAACTGCACGCTGCCTGGGGTAAACAGGTTGATGACCGTCGAGCCGAGCTTGAAGCGGCCCATTTCTGCCCCTTTCTCCAGTGCGATAGCGCCTTCAGTGCCTTCTGCCGGATAGGTCCAGCGCTTGATGACGCCTTCGCGCGGCGGTGTAACGGTACCGGCCCAGACGGTTTCGATGCTGCCGACGATGGTGGCGCCCACCAGGATCTGCACCATAGGCCCGATAGCGGTATCGAATACGCAGATCACACGCTCATTGCGGGCAAACAGGTTTGGCACGTTGGCCGCGGTCAGCGGGTTAACAGAAAACAGGTCGCCCGGAACATAGATCATTTCGCGCAGTACGCCATCGCATGGCATATGCACACGGTGATAGTCACGAGGTGCCAGGTAAGTGGTGGCGAACAGGCCGTTGCGGAACGGCTCAGCCAGTATGTAGTTGCCGGCCAGCAGCGCCTCAAGGCTGTAGTAATGACCTTTAGCCTGGAAAATCTGGTCGTCGTTGATTGGGCCGAGTTGGCTTATCGCGCCATCTGCAGGCAGCGCCAGCCAGTGGGTGCCATCGACGATCGGACGTGCGCCGTCACGCAGGGGGCGAACAAAGAAGTCGTTGAAGGTCGCATAAGAGGTCAGGTCAGGATTTTGTGCTTCCTGCATATCCACGCGGTAATAGCGGGCGAAGCCCTTCACCACTAGCTGGGTCAGCCAGCCGGCTTGTTTATCTGCGCCCCAGCCGGCCAGGCGCGTCAGCGCCAGCTTGGGTAACCAATACTGCAATTTAATTTTGATGCTATCCAGCACATTAACCTCGTGAATCGGGGTAAAGGGCGCGCATTGTAACCGTGGCTCCGCCACAGTCAACGCCGCCCGGTATTATCAGCCTGCGGCGTCGGTGAAGTTCTTGCGAACCTTCACTGAGGCCATGCTTTCCAGAATGCGATGGTAGTTTTCGAAACGCTCTTTCGCGATATCGCCTTTCTCCATCGCCCCGCGGATGGCGCAGCCTGGGTCGGTATCGTGGCGGCAGTCGCGGAATTTGCAACCGCCCAAATAGTCACGGAATTCGACATAGGCTTGAGTCACTTGTTCCGGCTCCAGATGCCACAGACCAAACTCACGCACACCCGGTGAATCGATCACATCGCCGCCGTGCTGGAAATGGTACAGCCGCGCAGCGGTGGTGGTATGTTGCCCGAGGCCAGAGACATCGGAAACCTGATTTACCAGAATTTGCTTATCGCTCGGTGGCAGCAGGGCGTTCAGCAGGCTGGATTTACCCACCCCGGACTGGCCGGCAAAGATACTGATACGGTCGGCCAGCGCTTGTTCAAACGCCTCCATGCCTTCACGCGTCTGGCTGGAAACTTCCAACACCCGGTAGCCGATATGGCGGTAGATATCCATCATCCCGTCGACGGTCTTGCGTGCTTCGGCATCCAGTAAATCGATTTTGTTCAGTACGATCAGCGGCTCGACTTCCAGCGTTTCACAGGCCACCAGATAGCGGTCGATCATATTCAGCGACAGCTCTGGCAGGATGGCGGAGACGATGACGATCTGATCGATATTGGCGGCGATGGGCTTCACGCCGTCGTAGATGTCGGGGCGGTTCAGTACGGAAGTGCGTTCATGCACGGCCTCTACGATGCCCTTCACCCCGGCATGGGTGCCGACGCCAGGGCGCCATACCACACGATCGCCGGTCACCAGCGAACGTAACGTACGGCGGATGTTACAGCGGTGCTGAGTGCCATCCACTGCTTCAACGTCGGCGTGCATGCCGAAACGACTGATGACGATGCCGTCCTGCGGCTCACCCAGTTGGGAATCATCCAGTTCCGGTTTGTTGTCAGTGCGCTTCAGGCGACGTTGATGGTTCGCCTGCACGCGGCGTTCTTGACCTTTGGACAGTTTGTTCTTGCTCACTGCGCCTCACTTGAATCCGCTTTATCGCTCATGGCGACCAAAAGGACTATGATACACGCTATTTTATATTAAATAACCGTTGTTAGCCGCCACGTGCAGCCTACTACCGTCGGCAAACAGCCAGCGTCGCTCGCCGCCTTGCCTATAGTTTGTTTATCTTTTGGCTTTTACGCAGGAAATATCATGACAGGAAACGAAAATAACCTGATTTGGATCGATCTGGAGATGACCGGGTTGGATCCAGAACGCGATCGCATTATCGAGATCGCTACCCTGGTCACCGACGCCAATCTGAATATCCTCGCGGAAGGGCCAGTGATCGCCGTGCATCAATCCGACGAACAGCTTGGCCTGATGGATGACTGGAACGTGCGGACTCATACCGGCAGCGGACTGGTGGAAAGGGTGAAGGCCAGTCAGTACGACGACCATGCCGCCGAGTTGGCCACCATCGCCTTTTTGCAACAGTGGGTACCGGCGGGCAAATCACCAATCTGCGGCAACAGTGTGGGCCAGGACCGCCGCTTCCTGTTCCGTTATATGCCGGAACTGGAAGCCTACTTCCATTACCGCTATCTGGATGTCAGCACTTTGAAGGAGCTGGCGCGCCGTTGGAAACCGGAAATCCTCAGCGGTTTTAAAAAGCAGGGCACTCATCAGGCTATGGATGATATCCGTGAGTCGGTGGGCGAATTGGCCTATTACCGTGAGCATTTCATCCAGCTATAATGGATGTCAGGCCCCTGAACAGGGGCCTTATTACTGCAAGCGGCCAATTCCGCCGCTTAATTAACCAGTTTGGCGCTTTAATCGGCAAACAAACAAAAAACGCGTTTTTTTGCTTTCAGGGGCTTGCGGCAGAAAGGATTTCTCGTATAATGCGCACCCCGTACCGATGAAGAATTTCGTTTAGTTCCGACATCGTTACGCCGGGCGGGAATAGCTCAGTTGGTAGAGCACGACCTTGCCAAGGTCGGGGTCGCGAGTTCGAGTCTCGTTTCCCGCTCCAAATTCAACAATGCTGCTTAGGTGGCGTGATGAATAAAAAAAGTATCAAGTAGTACCCATGCGACGCGGGAATAGCTCAGTTGGTAGAGCACGACCTTGCCAAGGTCGGGGTCGCGAGTTCGAGTCTCGTTTCCCGCTCCAAAAAATTCAAAGGCCATGTTGTTGTTTGATGGCCGGATGCCCAAAGCATCTCAATGCGGGAATAGCTCAGTTGGTAGAGCACGACCTTGCCAAGGTCGGGGTCGCGAGTTCGAGTCTCGTTTCCCGCTCCAATTTTATCTTCGATTTAACTCAGTCCAACGCCTTTAGCGGCGCGGCTTTCTGTCTTGTTGTACATACCCTGTCGAAATGTTGTGAACAGACTTATCCACAGGTAGCGTACATAATACCCTCAGCTCAAAAAATCAACGCCACACAAATGAAATATTTATTAGTTTGATTTATAACGATATTTATTTATCGGAAAACGTTATGCCGATCACTTGCTCTTTTTGTTGCAGTTGAAAGACAAAGCATTTTTATTTTTATGCACAAATCCACAGAGTGACTATTGGGCCTGAACGCAGGGTTTTAGGCATCCCTCGGTAATCCTTTTTCCACAGCCCGTATCAATCGTTTTTTCTGCATTGTCTGCACTTCTATACCTTGCTCCTCACGCCGTCCCAATTGCTGCTTCAGTGCCCAGTGGATATGTTCATCCAGCATAGCGTCCTGTTCCAGCCGGGAGCGCAGCGCGATCACTATGGCATCCTGATAGGGGGCATTACCCAGTGCCACGGCAATATTACGCAACCAGCGTAAATGGCCGATGCGTCGGATGGCAGAACCTTCGGTGATGCGCAGGAATTTCTCTTCCGTCCAGGCGAACAGTTCAATCAGCTGCGGCGCATGCAGTGCGGCACGCGGGCTGAAATCATCTTCGTCAGTGAGCTGTGAGAAGCGGTTCCAGGGGCAGATAAGCTGGCAATCATCACAGCCGTAGATACGGTTGCCTAACAACGGCCGAAATTCTTCAGGAATGGCGCCTTCCAGCTCGATGGTGAGATAGGAGATGCAGCGCCGGGCATCCACGGTATAGGGCGCGACGATGGCTCCGGTCGGGCAAGTGGTGATACAGGCGACGCAGCGGCCGCATTGTTCCTGCTGCGGTTCATCCACTGGCAAGGGCAGATCGATCAGCAGTTCGCCGAGAAAGAACCAGGAGCCGGCTTCGCGATTGAGAATAAGTGAGTGTTTACCAACCCAGCCAATCCCGGCCTTGGAGGCCAATGCGCGTTCCATCACCGGCGCGGAGTCGACAAAAGGGCGGAAATTCAGTTCGCCGCAGTAGGCCTGGATCTGATCGCCAAGCTTTTTCAGCCGTTGGCGAAGCAGTTTGTGATAATCACGCCCCAACGCATAGCGGCTGACATAGCCCAATTCGGGGTTCTGCAGCGTGCTGGCAAAGGCCGCTTTGGCCGGTAGATAGTTCATGCGTACGCTGATCACCCGCAGGGTGCCGGGCAGTAGCTCATGGGGCCGGGCGCGCAGCATACCGTGGCGCGCCATCCACTCCATTTCGCCGTGGTATTGTTTGTCCAGCCAGGCCTGCAGTTTAGGCTCTTCCGCGCTAAGATCGGTGTCGCAGATGCCTACCTGCTGGAATCCTAGCGATTGGCCCCATTGCTTGATATGTTGGGCGAGTTGATTGAGATCGAGGGGGTGAGTCATGACGGGCCACAGTGAAAAACAATACTCCGCTAGTTTATCACACTCTGTCTGGTCTGCAGACTGGATCCGGCGGGCTGAAGCCAGCGCCGCTGCCTCGCTGGGGATTTCACTCTACCAACTGATGCAACGTGCCGGTGAGGCTGCTTACATCCTGGCACGCGACCAGTACCCGGCCGCTCATCACTGGCTGGTGCTGTGTGGCCATGGCAACAACGGCGGCGACGGTTACGTGGTCGCCAGACTGGCAGCGGCGGCCGGTGTTAAGGTCAGTTTGATCGCCTGCGAAGGCACACGCCCACTGCCACCCGAGGCCGCAGAAGCGCGACGGGCCTGGTTGGCCGCCGGTGGTGAAATTCATCCGGCTGACAGTCGTTGGCCGGAAGATAGTGATCTGATCATCGACGGCTTGCTTGGTACCGGGCTGAGTAGTGCGCCGCGTGCGCCATACGATGCGCTGATTGAAGCCGCGAACCGCAGCTGTGCACCGGTGATCGCACTTGATATTCCCTCGGGCTTGCTGGCCGAAAGCGGTGCTGTGCCTGGGGGGGTGATCCGCGCTTCGCACACTATGACGTTTATTGCCCTCAAACCGGGCTTATTGACCGGTCAGGCCCGTGATTGGGTCGGGCAACTTCACCAGAGTACGCTAGGATTATCGGGTTGGCTGGCGAAGCAACCGACACAGATTCAGCGGCTTACTGCCGAGTCCCTGCCTCTGTGGCTGAAACCGCGTCGTCCGTGCTCGCATAAAGGTGAACAAGGGCGTTTGTTGGTGGTTGGCGGCGATCATGGTTTTGGCGGTGCGATACGCATGGCGGCAGAGGCGGCACTGCGCAGCGGCGCCGGATTGGTGCGAGTACTTACTCACATAGAGCATGTCGGGCCATTATTGACCGCCAGGCCTGAGCTGATGGTACAGCCTTTAGGTGACGAAACATTGCAGCAGGCGCTCGACTGGGCTGATGTTCTGGTGGTGGGGCCGGGACTGGGCCAGGGCGAATGGGGTAGGAATGCGCTGAAAGTATTGCAAGCCAGTGATAAACCGGCGTTATGGGACGCGGATGCGTTGAACTTGCTGGCATTAAATCCCGAGAAGCGTCAGAATCGTGTGATTACCCCGCATCCTGGGGAGGCGGCACGCCTGCTGGGGTGCCGTACCGCCGAGATTGAGAGTGATCGCTTACTTGCAGTGCGTAAACTGGTGGCGCAATACGGTGGCATAGCCGTGCTGAAAGGTGCGGGCACGCTGATTGCCGACCAGTACGGCCAGATGGCGATCGCCGACGTCGGCAATGCCGGCATGGCCTCCGGCGGAATGGGCGATGTTTTGTCGGGTATCATCGGCGGTTTGCTGGGGCAAAAGCTCTCGCTGTATGATGCAGCCTGTGCCGGATGTGTGGCGCATGGCGCAGCCGCCGATCGCGTGGCGGCAAGACAAGGAATCAGGGGGATGCTGGCAAGTGACTTACTGCCGGAAATTCCTTATTACGTTAATCCTGAGTTGGCATAAATAGAAACTATCGAATGAAAGAACTCGTTTTACCTCTGCCGGATGAGGCAGCGACTGTCGCACTGGGTGCCGTCTTGGCTAAGGCGTGCGATCGTGCCAGCGTAATTTACCTTTACGGTGACCTGGGCGCCGGTAAAACCACCTTCAGCCGTGGTTTCCTGCAGGCATTGGGTCATCAGGGCAATGTTAAAAGCCCCACTTACACGCTGGTAGAGCCTTATGCGCTGCAGCCGCTGGCGGTATACCATTTTGATTTGTACCGCCTGGCCGATCCGGAAGAACTCGAATTTATGGGCATTCGCGATTATTTTGCGCAGGATGCTATTTGCCTGGTGGAATGGCCACAGCAGGGCACGGGCGTATTGCCGGAGCCGGATCTGGAGCTGCATCTCAGCTATCAGGATCAGGGGCGAGAAGCAAAAATTCAGGCGGTTTCCGCCTACGGCAGCCAGCTTTTAGACCGTATTCACGGGCCACAGGAATGACGCCGCAATGACGTATGCGTTGAGAAAACTATTCGTAATCGCCCTGATCGCCGTATTGGGGCCTTTGGGTGCGGCCAGTGCGCTGGCCGCATCGTCGCTGTCTGATATTAAAGTCACCAATGCCCAACGTGAAGCCACCGTCTCGGTGAGTTTCAACGGCCCGCCGGATTATGCCTTTTTCCCACTGCACGGCCCGGACCGCGTGGTCCTGGACGTTAACCAGAAGGGCAAGGTCGGCGGTCTGCCGCTGAATTTTAGCGGTCAAAACCTGGTGAAAAGTATCCGCTCCAGTACGCCGAAAGACGCCCAGAGTGTGCGGCTGGTGTTTGACCTGACACAACGTTCGAAGACCCGGGTGGCCACACGCCAAAGCGGCAGTATCTATACCGTGGTGTTTACCATTGCCGCCGAGGGTAGCGCTAATACCAACATAGTGCGTAAAGCTCCGGTGCCTGCGCCGGTGGTGAGCCAGCCAACGCGTAAAGCGCCAGTCGTGGTGAGTGAGCCTGATGAGCCGGCACCGGTGCGTAAAGCACCGAGCGGTTCGAATCCGTTCAGCAACAAGACAACCGTAGTTGCGGGGACCGCATCGGAAATTACGCCGCGCAGCAGCCGCGTTTCCGCAGGTTCCGGCGATCGGGTAGTGGTAGCCATTGACGCCGGTCACGGCGGGCAGGATCCGGGCGCTATCGGCCCGAACGGCCTGAAAGAGAAGAATGTCACTATCGCTATTGCTCGTCGCCTGCAGGCGTTGTTGGATGCCGATCCTCAGTTCAAACCGGTCCTGACGCGCAATGGTGACTACTTCATCTCGGTGATGGGACGTTCCGACGTAGCGCGCAAGCAGGGCGCCAACGTGCTGATCTCCATTCACGCCGATGCCGCGCCAAACCGCAGTGCCAACGGGGCCTCGGTTTGGGTTCTGTCCAACCGCCGGGCCAACAGTGAAATGGCGGGCTGGCTGGAACAGCATGAGAAACAGTCTGAATTGCTGGGCGGTGCGGGCGATTTGCTGGCTAACAGCCAGGCGGATCCTTACCTGAGCCAGGCAGTGCTGGATCTGCAATTCGGTCACTCGCAGCGTGTGGGTTACGATGTTGCGGTCAAAGTCTTGCAGCAGTTACAGAGCGTCGGTTCATTGCATAAACGTCGTCCGGAACACGCCAGCCTTGGCGTGCTGCGTTCGCCGGACATTCCATCATTGCTGGTGGAAACAGGATTTATCAGTAATAGCACGGAGGAGCGGCTGCTCGGCAGTAGCGCGTATCAGGAAAAAATTGCCAGGGCGATCCACAACGGCCTGCGTAGTTATTTCCTGGCGCATCCGCTACAAGCCGACCCAAAGGTGGAAAACCGACCGCTGGACGTCGCAGCGGCGGTTAATTCCTCAACACCAGACGTCAGTCAGCCTGCACCGATCGTCAGTTCGGCCGGCAGCAGCCGTATTAGCGGTAAAACGCAGATTCACGTAGTGAAGCGGGCTGAAACGCTCTCCGGGATCGCCGACAGCTATGGCACTACCATGGCGGCGTTGCGTGACCTGAACAAGCTGAAGAAGGATGGCGTATGGGTCGGCCAGCGCCTCAAGGTGCCGGCGGGTAAATCCGCCGCTGCAGCCAGCACGGTCGCCAAGGCGAAACCCAGCGTGAAGAAGCCATCGAAGCATAAAGTGGCCCGCGGTGATACTTTGACTTCTATTGCCAGCCGTTATGGTGTCAGCGTCAGCGATCTGAAACGCGTGAATAAACTGAAGTCGGACGTCGCGCCGCTGGATCGGACGCTGACCATTCCGCAGGCCTAGCGCCCACATACAGGAGTCAGCATGCCCATCCAGGTGTTACCGCCCCAGCTTGCCAACCAGATTGCCGCCGGTGAAGTGGTCGAGCGGCCCGCGTCGGTGGTCAAGGAATTGGTGGAAAACAGTCTGGATGCCGGGGCGACGCGTATTGATATTGATATCGAGCGCGGTGGCGCCAAGCTGATTCGCATTCGTGATAACGGCAGTGGTATTGGCAAGGACGACCTGGCTCTGGCATTGGCTCGTCACGCCACCAGTAAAATCAGCACGCTCGACGATTTGGAAGCCATTGTCAGCCTCGGCTTTCGCGGCGAGGCGTTGGCCAGTATCAGCTCGGTTTCTCGCTTAACCCTCACTTCACGTACCGCAGAACAAAACGAAGCCTGGCAGGCTTATGCCGAAGGCCGCGATCAGGCGGTGACGGTCAAGCCGGCGGCACACCCGATAGGCAGCACGCTGGAAGTGCTGGATCTGTTCTACAACACCCCGGCGCGGCGCAAATTTATGCGCACCGAGAAAACCGAATTTGGCCATATCGATGAAGTGGTGCGACGTATTGCACTGGCGCGTTTCGATGTGGCGATCAACCTTAGTCACAATGGCAAGCTGATGCGTCAATATCGCGCAGCGAAAGACGAGAGCCAGTATGAGCGCCGTCTGGGCAGTATTTGCGGCCCGGCCTTTTTGCAGCATGCGCTGAACATCTCCTGGCAGCACGGTGACCTGACCATTCGCGGCTGGGTGGCCGATCCCGCCGGTGCCCGGCAACTGGGCGAAATGCAGTATTGCTACGTCAACAGCCGCATGATGCGCGATCGTTTGATCAATCACGCCATCCGCCAGGCTTATCAGGATCAACTGAAAGACGACCAGCAGCCTGCCTATGTGCTGTATCTCGAGGTAGACCCGCATCAGGTGGATGTGAATGTTCACCCGGCCAAGCACGAGGTGCGTTTCCATCAGGCTCGGCTGGTGCACGATTTTATCTATCAGGCGGTAACTACCGTGTTGCAGCAGGTCGGCAATGCGCCGCTGCCGTTGACCGATGAAACCGATCAGCAACCGGCACCGGTCTGGCAGCCGGAAAACCGCGTCGCCGCTGGCGGCAACCATTTTTCGCAGCCTGCACCACGCCGAGAAACCGCATCAACCGAGCCTGCCGTCGCGCGTGAACGTGCCCCGCAACCGGCCTATCATTCGGGCAGTGGTTACCAGAAGCGGGAAGGTGAGCTGTACGGCAAGCTGTTGCAGGCCACGCCAGTGGCTGAGCCACGGCAAGAAGCACCAAAGCAACCGCTGTTTCCACCGGTAAAAACCGAGCAGGAAACGCCACTGGCCGGGAGTCAGCACAGTTTCGGCCGTGTGCTGATGATCTACCCGCCGTGTTATGCGCTGATTGAAAACGGTCAGCAGTTGATGTTGCTTAACCTGCCGGTGGCCGAACGCTGGTTACGTCAGGCGCAACTTAATCCTTCGCAAGAAGGCCTGCGGCCACAGCCGCTGCTGATCCCCATCAAGCTGACGTTGAACAAACAAGAGGCGGCAGCCTGCATACATCATCAGCCGCTATTGGTAACAATGGGGTTGGATCTGCAAGTAGATCACGGGCGTGTGACGTTGCGCGCAGTACCTTTACCATTACGCCAACAAAATTTACAAAAACTGATACCCGAACTGTTAGGCTATCTGGCCGAGCATCAGGAGATGTCGCCCGCGGTATTGGCCACCTGGTTTGCCCGCCATTTAGGTAGCGAACATGAACAGTGGAACACCTCGCAAGCGATACAATTGCTGACCGACGTTGAACGACTTTGCCCGCAGCTGGTCAAATCACCACCCAGCGGACTTTTACAACCTGTTGATTTACAGGCTGCACTGACAGCACTTAGGCATGATTGAAACTGAAATGACACCACGTCCCCCGGCTATCTTTATCATGGGGCCGACCGCCTCGGGCAAAACCGCATTGGCGATCGCGCTGCGTGAACGCCTGCCTGTGGAATTGATCAGCGTGGATTCCGCGCTGATTTATCGCGGCATGGATATCGGCACGGCCAAACCGAGCGCAGAAGAACTGGCGCAGGCACCGCATCGGCTGATTGATATTCGCGATCCCGCCGAAGCCTACTCCGCCGCGGACTTTCGCGCCGACGCACTGAAAGAGATGGCCGCCATTACCGCTGCCGGGCGTATCCCGCTGCTGGTAGGGGGCACCATGCTTTATTTCAAGGCGTTGCTGGAAGGTTTATCGCCGTTGCCACCTGCCGATCCTGCGGTGCGCGAACGCATCGAACAGCAGGCGGCGGAGCAGGGTTGGGACGTTTTACACCGTCAGTTACAAGAGATTGACCCGGTTGCGGCATTGAGAATTCATCCGAATGATCCGCAGAGACTGTCCAGAGCACTGGAAGTTTTTTTTATTTCGGGTAAAACTTTAACGGAACTGACTAAAATTTCGGGTGAATCGTTGCCGTATCATGTGCACCAATTTGCGATAGCGCCGACCAGCCGTGAGTTGATCCATCAACGCATCGAGCTGCGGTACCATCAAATGTTGGCGGCAGGTTTTGAGACGGAAGCGCGTGCACTTTTTGCACGGGGTGATTTGCATACGGACTTGCCTTCCATTCGCTGTGTCGGTTATCGCCAGATGTGGTCATATTTGTCTGGTGAAATTAGTTACGATGAGATGGTTTATCGTGGTATTTGCGCAACGCGTCAATTGGCCAAGCGCCAAATGACCTGGTTACGAGGCTGGGACTCGGTACATTGGCTGGACAGCGAGAAGCCGGGAGAGGCTTTGGACTCGGTAATACAGGTTGTTAGTGCATAGGTTGAGTGATTGTGTACAATTGATGAGTATTCAGCGCGCAAATTTTTTAGGTCGTTTATTTTAGAGCCGACAGGTTCTTAGTTAAAAACAACAAGCAAATAAGGAAAAGATAGAATGGCTAAGGGGCAATCTTTGCAAGATCCGTTCCTGAACGCATTGCGTCGTGAACGTGTTCCGGTTTCTATTTATTTGGTGAATGGTATTAAGCTGCAAGGCCAGATTGAGTCTTTTGACCAGTTTGTCATCCTGTTGAAAAACACGGTGAGCCAGATGGTTTATAAGCACGCTATCTCTACCGTTGTCCCGTCACGCCCGGTTTCGCACCATAGCAATACTCCGAGCGGCGGCACCAGTAACTATCACCATGGTAACAACCCGTCTGCGCCGCAACAGCCGCAGCAGGAAAGCGATGACGCTGAATAAAGCGCGTTGCGAGTCAACCATGACGGGGAGCATAAGCAGCCGTGGGCTGTTTATGTCCCCCAAACTCACGGATTTCCGTTTGAGAGGTTGCACGCTTGTTTGACCGTTATGAAGCCGGTGAGCAGGCCGTCCTGGTTCATATCTATTTCTCGCAAGACAAAGATACAGAAGATCTCAGTGAGTTCGAATCCCTGGTGTCCTCTGCGGGTGTCGAAGCTTTGCAAGTGGTGACTGGTAGCCGCAAAGCCCCACATCCCAAGTACTTTGTCGGTGAAGGAAAGGCCGAAGAAATTGCAGATGCGGTAAAAGCCAGTGGCGCATCTGTTGTCCTGTTTGATCACTCCCTTTCCGCGGCGCAAGAGAGAAACCTTGAACGCCTGTGCGAATGCCGGGTGATCGATCGCACCGGGTTGATTCTAGACATCTTTGCCCAGCGTGCCCGTACCCATGAAGGTAAGCTGCAGGTAGAGCTGGCGCAGTTGCGTCATATCGCCACGCGTTTAGTTCGTGGCTGGACGCACCTTGAGCGCCAAAAAGGGGGGATTGGCCTGCGCGGGCCAGGGGAAACCCAATTAGAGACCGACCGTCGTCTGTTACGCGATCGCATTAGCCTGATTCTACGCCGCCTGGAGCGGGTAGCTAAGCAGCGTGAACAGGGCCGACGTGCGCGTACCCGTGCCGAAGTGCCAACCGTATCGCTGGTGGGATACACCAACGCCGGTAAATCTACCCTGTTTAATCGAATAACGTTTGCCGATGTGTACGCGGCCGACCAGCTATTTGCCACCCTGGATCCTACCCTGCGGCGTATCGACGTGGCCGATGTGGGCGATACCGTGTTGGCGGATACCGTAGGCTTTATCCGGCACCTGCCGCACGATCTGGTGGCCGCCTTCAAGGCAACGCTGCAAGAAACGCGTCAGGCATCTTTGCTGTTACATGTAATCGACGCCGCGGATACCCGTGTCGATGAGAACATTGAAGCGGTAAATACCGTGCTGGCAGAGATTGAATCGGATGAGATCCCTACACTGTTAGTGATGAACAAAATAGATATGCTGGATGATTTTGTTCCGCGTATCGACCGCAACGATGAAAACTTACCGATCCGGGTGTGGCTGTCCGCCGCCAGCGGTGAAGGTATCCCGTTGCTGTATCAGGCGTTGACGGAGCGCTTATCGGGGGAAATCGCGCATTATGAGCTGCGCTTACCGCCAGAGGCAGGCCGTCTTCGTAGCCGTTTTTACCAGCTTCAGGCAATTGAGAAAGAGTGGAACGAAGAAGACGGCAGCATTGGCGTGGTGGTTCGTATGCCTATCGTCGAATGGCGTCGCCTCTGCAAACAGGAACTGGATCTGATTAACTTTATAGTATGATCATATCCTGTTACATTTGAGCTTCGCGTAAGCCTGAAGTACCCAATCACAGAATATGGAGCTAAAACATGGCGTGGAATCAGCCCGGTAATAACGGACAGGACCGCGACCCGTGGGGGAGCAGCAATAACAATGGCGGCAACTCTGGCGGTAATAACAAAGGCGGTCGCGATCAAGGGCCACCTGATTTGGACGATATCTTCCGCAAGCTGAGCAAGAAACTGAGCGGCTTGGGCGGGGGCAAAGGCTCCAACAACAATAACGACGGCGGTACTGGCACTTCGGGGCCGGGCTTTAGCGGTCGTATTATCGGTATCGCTGCGGTTGCGGTGGTGGTGATTTGGGCCGCCAGCGGTTTCTACACCATCAAAGAAGCCGAGCGCGGTGTCGTGACTCGTTTCGGCAAGTTCAGCCACCTGGTGCAGCCGGGTCTGAACTGGAAGCCGACCTTCATCGATGAAGTGCGTCCGGTCAACGTGGAGTCGGTGCGTGAACTGGCCGCTTCTGGCGTGATGCTGACCTCCGATGAGAACGTGGTGCGCGTAGAAATGAACGTGCAGTACCGCGTGACCAATCCGGAAGCCTATCTGTTCAGCGTGACCAACGCCGACGATAGCCTGAGTCAGGCTACTGACAGCGCCCTGCGTGGCGTTATCGGCAAGTACACCATGGACAAGATCCTGACCGAAGGCCGTACTATCGTGCGTAGCGATACCCAACGCGTACTGGAAGAGACTATTCGTCCGTACAACATGGGCATCACGCTGCTGGACGTCAACTTCCAGGCCGCTCGCCCGCCGGAAGAGGTGAAAGCCGCATTTGATGATGCGATTGCCGCACGTGAGAACGAGCAGCAGTACATCCGTGAGGCAGAAGCTTACGCCAACGAAGTTCAGCCACGCGCTAATGGCCAGGCACAGCGTCTGTTGGAAGATGCCAAAGCCTATAAAGACCGTACCGTCCTGGAAGCACAGGGTGAGGTTGCGGGCTTTGCCAAGCTGTTGCCGGAATACAAGTCTGCACCGCAAATCACCCGCGAGCGTCTGTATATCGAAACCATGGAAAAAGTCCTGAGCCACACCCGTAAAGTGTTGGTGAATGACAAAGGCAACAATCTTATGGTGTTACCGCTGGATCAAATGCTGCGTGGCCAAACCGGCGCGGCGGCTGAAGGCAGTAAAGACACCAGCCTGATTCGTCTCAACCCCGCTCCGTCTGCCAACAGCGGCGCCAGCTCCAGCAGCCAGCGCACCAGTAACGGCACGGTCATGGACCAGCGCCGGGCGAATGCGCAGCGTGACGACACCACTCGCGTAGGGAGAGAATAATCAATGCGTAAGTCTTTTATAGTAATTATCCTCGCGGTGCTGGTGGCGTTGTATGCATCCTTGTTCGTGGTTCAGGAAGGTCAGCGCGGCATCGTGCTGCGTTTCGGCAAGGTACTGCGTGACAGCGACAACAAACCGCTGGTCTATGCGCCGGGCCTGCACTTCAAGATCCCGTTCATTGAAACAGTGAAAACGCTGGATGCACGTATCCAGACCATGGACAACCAGGCTGACCGCTTTGTTACCAGCGAGAAGAAAGACCTGATCGTCGACTCATACCTGAAATGGCGTATCAGCGATTTCAGCCGTTACTATCTGGCAACCGGCGGCGGTGATGTTTCACAGGCCGAAGTGTTGCTGAAACGTAAGTTCAGTGACCGTCTGCGTTCCGAAATTGGTCGTCTGGATGTTAAAGACATCGTGACCGACTCGCGCGGTAAACTGATGTCCGACGTGCGTGACGCGCTGAACACCGGTACCGTCGGTGATGACCAGGAAGTGGCGACCACCGAAGCCGATGACGCTATTGCTTCTGCAGCGGCGCGTGTTGAAAAGGAAACCACCGGCAAACTGCCGAAGGTTAACCCGAACAGCATGGCGGCGTTGGGTATCGAAGTGATCGACGTGCGTATCAAGCAGATCAACCTGCCGGCAGAAGTGTCTGATGCAATCTACCAGCGTATGCGCGCCGAGCGTGAAGCGGTAGCCCGTCGTCACCGTTCACAGGGTCAGGAAGAGGCTGAGAAGCTGCGCGCTACCGCAGACTACGAAGTGACTCGTACCCTGGCGGAAGCCGAACGTACAGCGCGTATCACCCGTGGTGAAGGTAATGCCGAAGCGGCTAAACTGTTTGCTAACGCATTCAGTCAGGATCCGGACTTCTATGCCTTTATCCGTAGCCTGCGTGCTTATGAAACCAGCTTCAGCAGCAATAACCAGGACGTGATGGTACTGAGCCCGGACAGCGATTTCTTCCGCTACATGAAGTCGCCTGATTCCGTACGTAAGTAACCGCGACAGGTTAATGATCGAGGGCCCGTTTAAACGCGGGCCCTTTCTTTTTGGGAGACATTGATGAATTCAACGATCTGGCTGGCGCTTGGGCTGGTTTTGGTGCTGGAAGGCTTGGGCCCGATGCTGTTCCCGCAGGCCTGGCGCAAAATGATACTGGCGATGACCCAGTTTCCTGACGCGACACTGCGTCGATTTGGCGGTGGAATAGTGGTTGCGGGCTGTGTGATCTACTACATGTTGCGTACACACGCAGGGGTTTAAAGTTTAGCCTAAAAAATATGCAACCCTATGCTAAAAGTGCTGAAACTCACGAATTACGGTGGTAGAATCCATTTTTAAGCAACCGGTGATTTTTAAAATGGGTAAGAACGTCGTCGTACTGGGCACTCAATGGGGTGACGAAGGTAAGGGCAAGGTCGTAGACCTGCTGACCGAACGGGCTCAATATGTAGTGCGCTACCAAGGGGGCCATAACGCTGGCCACACTCTGGTTATTAACGGTGAAAAAACCGTCCTTCATTTGATTCCATCAGGCATTCTGCGTGAAAACGTGACCAGCATCATCGGCAACGGTGTGGTTCTGGCTCCAGACGCATTGATGAAAGAAATGGGTGAACTCGAAGCGCGCGGCATCCCGGTACGCGAACGTCTGTTACTGTCCGAAGCCTGCCCGCTGATCCTGCCTTATCACGTTGCGCTGGATAACGCGCGCGAGAAAGCACGCGGCGCGAAAGCTATCGGTACCACCGGTCGCGGTATCGGCCCGGCTTACGAAGATAAAGTGGCTCGTCGCGGTCTGCGCGTTAGCGACTTGTTCAACAAAGAAACCTTCGCCGTTAAGCTGAAGGAAATTGTTGATTACCATAACTTCCAGTTGGTCAACTACTACAAAGTTGAAGCCGTTGATTACCAGGCGACTCTGGATTATGTGCTGTCTATCGCCGACATCCTGACTGCAATGGTTGTTGACGTGTCCGAACTGCTGGACGGCGCGCGCAAGCGTGGCGACCTGATCATGTTCGAAGGCGCACAGGGCACCCTGCTGGATATCGACCACGGTACCTATCCTTACGTGACCTCTTCAAATACCACTGCTGGCGGCGTTGCTACCGGTTCAGGTATTGGTCCGCGTTACGTGGATTACGTACTGGGCATCGTTAAAGCCTACTCTACCCGTGTGGGTGCAGGTCCGTTCCCAACTGAACTGTTCGACGAAACCGGTGAATTCCTGTGCAAGCAGGGTAACGAATTCGGTGCTACTACTGGCCGTCGTCGTCGTACCGGCTGGCTGGACGCGGTAGCGGTTCGCCGCTCTGTACAGATCAACTCCCTGTCCGGCTTCTGCCTGACCAAGCTGGACGTGTTGGACGGCTTGAAAGAAGTGAAGATCTGCGTGGGTTACCGCATGCCTGACGGCCGCGAAATGACCACCACTCCGTTGGCGGCTGAAGGTTGGGAAGGTATTGAACCCATCTACGAAAGCATGCCGGGCTGGAGCGACACCACTTTTGGCGTGAAAGAACACAGCAAACTGCCACAGGCGGCGCTGAACTACATCAAGCGCATTGAAGAGCTGACTGGCGTGCCGGTAGACATTATCTCTACAGGTCCAGACCGTAGCGAAACCATGATCCTGCGCGACCCGTTCGACGCATAATCTGGTTTTACTGCAGTAAAACAAACCGGGCATTGTCCCGGTTTGTTTTTATCCTGATTTCCCCCGGTTGCGATTTCACTTCAAAAAATCCTTTCTTTAACCTGTCCAGCGTCCGAGATGCGCTAAATAATTAGCGGCGAACTCTCTGGCTGGTTTATTATCCAATAAGTAATCTTTTGAATAATGCCGAAAATCGGCGTATCAGGCGGGTAAAATGATACCCAGAGGTAGATGTGCAGTTAACAAGTTTTACTGATTACGGCCTGCGGGCGTTGATCTACATGGCCTCGCTGCCACCGGACAAAATGACCAGCATCTCGGAAGTCACCGAGGTCTACGGCGTGTCCAGAAACCATATGGTAAAGATCATCAATCAGTTAAGCCGGGTTGGGTTTGTAACCGCAGTGCGCGGTAAGAACGGCGGCATCCGTTTAGGCAAACCGGCCGAAACCATTCGCCTCGGCGACGTAGTCAGGGCGCTGGAGCCGCTGTCACTGGTTAACTGCAACAGTACTTTCTGCCACATAACCCCTGCTTGCCGCCTGAAGCAGGTGCTCCAACAGGGCGTACAGAATTTCCTTGAAGAGCTGGACAGCCACACGCTGGCCGATATGGTCGAAGACAATCCATCGCTCTACAAGCTATTGCTTGTCGAATAAAGCGTCGCTGAGAAGACAAGGCTCAGCGGCACCCTGCTGATGACAACGGAGGAACCGCAATGTCACAAGATCCATTCCTGGAACGAGAAGCAGAAAAATATGAATCCCCAATCCCGAGCCGTGAATTCATTCTGGCCCATCTGGCGAAAAGAGAAACGCCGGCCAGCCGCGAAGAGCTGGCCAAAGAGCTGAATTTAACCGGTGAAGAGCCGTTAGAAGCGTTGCGTCGCCGTCTGCGTGCGATGGAACGTGACGGTCAGTTAATATTTACCCGCCGCCAGTGCTATGCGCTGCCGGAACGTCTCGATCTGCTGCGCGGTACCGTTATCGGCCACCGTGATGGCTTTGGTTTCCTGCGTATTGAAGGCAGCAAAGACGACCTGTATCTGTCAGCTGAGCAGATGAAAATGGCAATCCACGGTGATGTGGTGCTGGCACAGGCAATGGCTGCAGATCGCAAGGGCCGCCGTGAAGCGCGTATCGTCCGTGTGCTGGTGCCGAAAACCAGCCAAATCGTCGGTCGCTTCTTTATGGATGCCGGTACCGGCTTTGTGGTGCCGGATGATAGCCGCCTGAGCTTTGATATCCTGATCCCGGCCGAAGCAGCCAGTGGCGCACGCATGGGCTTTATGGTGGTGGTTGAGCTGACCCAACGTCCGACCCGTCGCACCAAGGCGGTAGGCAAGATCGTTGAGATCCTCGGCGATAAAATGGGCACCAGCATGGCGGTGGATATCGCTCTGCGCACCCATGAGATCCCGCATGTTTGGCCGCCACAGGTGGAAAAACAGGTTGCCGATCTCAGTGAACAGGTACCTGAAGCCGCCAAGAAAGGCCGTGTCGATCTGCGTCAGTTACCTTTGGTGACCATTGACGGCGAAGACGCACGCGATTTCGATGACGCGGTTTACTGTGAGAAAAAACGCGGTGGCGGTTGGCGCCTGTGGGTGGCCATTGCCGACGTCAGCTACTACGTGCGTCCGCGCACCGCGCTGGATGACGAAGCGCGCAACCGCGCAACTTCGGTGTACTTCCCATCAGAAGTCATCCCGATGCTGCCGGAAGTGCTGTCCAACGGCCTGTGTTCGCTTAACCCGCAGGTTGACCGCCTGTGTATGGTGTGCGAGATGACCATCTCCGCCCAGGGGCGTCTGTCGACGGCCAAATTCTATGAAGCGGTAATGAGCTCTCACGCCCGTTTAACCTACAACAAAGTCTGGCACATCTTGCAGGGCGATCAGGAGCTGCGTGAACATTATCACCCGCTGGTCAAGCACCTGGAAGAACTGCACACAATGTACAAGGTGTTGGATCAGGCGCGCGCCGAACGTGGCGGTATTGCTTTCGAAACCGAAGAAGCCAAGTTTATCTTCAACGCCGAACGTCGTATTGAACGTGTTGAGCCAACGGTGCGTAACGACGCCCACAAACTGATCGAAGAGTGCATGATCATGGCGAACGTTGCCGCGGCACGCTTCGTTGAGAAGAATAACGAGCCGGCGCTGTTCCGCGTGCATGACCGTCCAAGCGACGATCACATTACCGCGTTGCGCAGCGTGCTGGGCGAACTGGGCCTGACGCTGGGCGGCGGTAACAAGCCGCAGCCGAAGGACTACGCCACCTTGATGGATGAAGTTTCCGAACGTCCTGACCATGAAATGCTGCAAACCATGCTGCTGCGTTCCATGAAGCAGGCGGTCTACGATCCGGAAAACCGGGGCCACTTTGGCCTGGCGCTGGCTTCTTATGGCCACTTCACCTCGCCGATCCGTCGTTATCCGGATCTGGCGATGCACCGCGCAATCAAATACCAGCTGGCTAAAGAGCACGGCGAGCCGAAAGAGCGCTGGACGCCGACCGGTGGCTGGCACAGCGAGTTTGAAGAAATGCTGCAGCTGGGCGAGCACTGTTCGATGGCCGAGCGCCGCGCTGATGAAGCGACGCGTAACGTTGCCGACTGGCTGAAATGCGACTTTATGCAGGATCACGTTGGCGAAGTGTTCAGCGGTATTATTGCCAGCGTGACCGGCTTTGGTTTCTTCGTTCGTCTGAACGATCTGTTTATCGACGGTCTGGTGCACGTATCATCGCTGGATAATGATTATTATCGCTACGATAATATCGGCCAGCGTCTGATTGGCGAATCCTCCGGCGTGGTGTATCGCCTGGGCGATACGGTAGAGATCCGCGTTGAAGCGGTGCATATGGACGAGCGTAAAATTGACTTCGCTCTGGTCTCCAGCACTCGCAAGCCGCGTGGTGAAGGCAAAACCGAACGCGATCGCGCCAAGAATGGTGGCCAACGCACCCTGCGTGGCGGGGCTGGCGCAGGTCGTACTTCTGCACCACGCAAACGTCGTGGTGGTAAAGCGCCCGCCAATTTTGAGCCTGACAGCGCCTTCCGTAAAGACGAAGCCAAACCCGCTGACAAGGTGAAGAAAGACAAAAAGGCGAAAGCCAAGAAAGTGTCCGACAAAACCCGGAAAATAGCGTCGGCGACCAAGGCCAAACGCGCCGGCAAGAAGAAAGGTGCTGAGCAGGCTTAAGCTGCCACACGTCATTATCACCGGCTGGCATACGCCAGCCGCACAGTTAAAAGAGCATCATGAGCGAAATTATTTACGGTATTCATGCCGTCAAGGCCCTGTTAGATAACGATCCGCAACGCTTCCTGGAAGTGTTTATCCTCAAAGGGCGTGACGATCGCCGCTTGCAGCCGCTGATCGCGGAGCTGGAAGCGACCGGTATTGTTATCCAGGTGGCTAACCGCCAGTGGCTGGATGAGAAGGTCGAGGGCGCGGTGCATCAGGGGATTATCGCCCGGGTGCGCGAAGGGCGTCAGTATCAGGAAAACGATTTGCCGGCGCTGTTGGAAAGCGTGGACACGCCTTTCCTGCTGGTGTTGGACGGCGTGACCGACCCGCACAACCTCGGCGCCTGTCTTCGCAGCGCCGATGCGGCCGGTGTACACGCGGTGATCGTCCCGCGCGACCGTTCTGCCCAGTTAAACGCTACCGCCAAGAAAGTGGCCTGCGGCGCGGCGGAAAACGTTCCGTTGATTCGCGTCACCAACCTGGCGCGTACCCTGCGTTTGCTGCAGGAAATGAACGTCTGGGTCGTCGGCACTGCCGGCGAAGCCGATCACACTTTGTTCCAGAGCAAAATGACTGGCCCGATGGCGCTGGTGATGGGGGCAGAGGGCGAAGGTATGCGTCGTCTGACTCGCGAGCACTGTGACGAGTTGATCAGCATCCCAATGGCCGGACGGTGTCTTCACTGAACGTATCAGTCGCCACCGGTATCTGCCTGTTTGAAGCGGTGCGTCAACGCAGCTGATTTACCGTTTAGGGCGCAGAATTTTGCGCCCTTGTTGCTTTCTCAATTCCCACCCTGTGATCTCACCTGCGGCAGAAATCCCCCTGACGACCATACTTACTCCTGACGCCTTTATCAGGGAGCAAGCCGATGGTCTGGAATACACACACCGTTTTTAATCAGCCGAAGCCGCTGGGGAACAGCAATCTGTTCCTGTCCGATACGCCACTGCATGAGGCGGTACAGCGCGAGCAAGCCGGTTGGGATGTGGAAGTGCTGGCCTCGTTGGGGCAGCAGTTGGGTACCCAGGAATCGCTGGAACTGGGGCGACTGGCCAATGCCAACCCGCCGGAGTTATTGCGCTATGATGCCACCGGCCAGCGGTTGGACGACGTCCGTTTCCATCCCGCCTGGCATATCCTGATGCAAGGCTTGATCGCTAACCGTGTGCATAACCTGCCGTGGCAGGAGGATGCCCGTATTGGTTCATTCGTGGCGCGCGCCGCGCGTTTTGTGCTGCATGCTCAGGTCGAAGCCGGCACCCTGTGCCCGGTGACCATGACCTTTGGCGCTATCCCACTGCTGCAGCGTTCTCTGCCGGCAGAATTCCAATCCTGGTTAACGCCGTTGCTATCCGATCGTTACGACGCGCATGTGCTGCCCGGTGGGCAAAAGCGCGGCTTACTGATTGGCATGGGCATGACCGAAAAACAGGGCGGTTCCGACGTATTGAGCAATACCACCACCGCCAGCCCGTTAGCGGCCCGCGGCCCGGGGGAGGCATACCGACTGGTGGGGCATAAATGGTTCTTCTCAGTGCCGCAAAGCGATGCGCACCTGGTGCTGGCACAGGCCGAAGGGGGACTGTCGTGCTTCTTCCTGCCACGTATTTTGCCGGACGGCACGCGCAACGCCATTCGGCTGGAGCGGCTGAAGGATAAACTGGGTAATCGTTCCAACGCCAGCGGAGAGGTTGAGTTTCAGGATGCCAGCGCCTGGCTGGTGGGCGAGGAAGGGGATGGCGTGCGGCATATCCTGAAAATGGGCGGCCTGACGCGCTTTGACTGTGCGTTGGGCAGCCAGGGTTTGATGCGGCGCGGGCTATCGGTGGCGTTATACCACGCTCTGCAGCGGCAGGCGTTCGGCAAACCCTTGATCGAACAACCGATGATGCGTCAGGTGTTGGCGCGGATGGCGCTGCGGCTGGAGGGGCAAACGGCGGCCCTGATGCGCCTGGCGCGAGCCTATGACAGCATCGGCGTCGGGGCGCCTTTGGAACAGGCGCTGTGTCGGGTGATGACCCCGGCGGCGAAGTTTGAAGTCTGTCGACAGGGCATCCCTTTTATCGGTGAAGCGATGGAGGCGCTGGGCGGTATCGGCTACTGTGAAGAGAGTGAACTGCCGCGGCTGTACCGTGAAATGCCGGTGAACAGCATTTGGGAAGGTTCCGGCAATATCATGTGTCTGGACGTGATGCGAGCCTGGGGGAAGCTGCCGGTGGTACAAGAAGCCCTGGAGCTTGAATTTGGTGAGGTCAGGGGGCAGAACCGTCACTTTGATCGCCAGTGGCGGCAGTTGCTCCAGTTGATGCGCAAACCCCAGGAGGAGCAGGGACGGGCAGTCACCGGAGCGTTATTCAATCTGTTCGCCGCGGCGCAGCTTCTGCGCTACAGTTCACCGCCGTTAGCGGAAGCCTGGTGCCAAATGATGCTCGATACCCGTGGTGAGCGAACATTACCAGACCGTCTGTGCGAGACATTGTTTGCCCGAGCGATGGGAGGCTAGGGAAAACAGTAGCGCTACAGCGGGAAAAGCTTTTTAATTCAGCACTTGGCCCGTAAGGGATACTGACCTCTGACCAGGAAACATGACATGGATATTCTCAGCGCGTTGGCGGCATTCGCCTCTTATTTCTTCAGTGGCTTTGCCATGGTTCTGGTGTTCTTGTTTGTTTATACCCTCATTACGCCGCATGACGAATGGGCGTTGATCAAGGCCGACAATCAGTCAGCCGCTTTTGGATTCGTCGGTGCCTGCCTGGGTTATGTGATCCCGTTGGCCAGCGCGGCGATCAACTCGGTCAGCCTGCTGGACTACCTGCTATGGGGCGTGGTGGCCTTGGTGGTACAACTGCTGCTGTTTGCGGCGGTGAAAATCTATATGCCGCGTATCAGCGACAAGATTGAGTCCAATCACGTCGCCGCCGGGATTTTCCTGGGGGGCGTGTCAATCAGCGGCGGCATACTGAATGCGGCCTGCATGACCTACTAAAGATAGAGAATTGCAAAGGCGCGCCAGCCAGGCTGATGCGCCTGTTCTTCCATCCGCAGGATGCGGTAATAGCTCGCCCCATGCTCATCAGCCTTGCGGGCAATCAATTGTTCTACATCCTGAGGCGAGCCGGGCAGGTTATTCAGGGTGATTTGTGCAATTTCGCTAAGCGGCGTAACGCGGTCTGCGGGCGCCAACTCAGCGGACTGAGCGCTGGCGCTGAGTAACCCCATTGAGAGCAGGAGGGCGGTGAGTGCGGCGGAGCGTGTCATGGCGTTCCCCTTGGTCGGATCCTGGACTCACGCTCGCAGGCTGCGGCGCGCTGACCGCCAGTGTGCAACAGCCAACTTCAGTCTGTGCAAAGCCAATGTAAATCTTATTAAAACTCCAGAGTTTACCGGTACAGGATCGCCTGCGAATACCACTGGCCGGGCACCACGGTTTCACTGTTCATCATGATCATGTAATAGCGTGCGCCGCTGGCGTTGGCTTTCTTCTGAATTTCCGCTTCCACATCCATCGGACTGCCGCGGACCAGGGCGCTGGTGGTGCCCATTTTCACCAGACTGCCGGTTTGCGCCCGGGTTACCTCTTGCGCCTGCCCATTGGGCGCCGGCGGGGCTTTTGGCGTCGTGGTCATCATGCCACAGGCACTAAGCAGCGTGACCAGCGCCAGGGGCAGCAACAGATGGGACAGTTTCATAGAGACCTCGACAAAGCGGATAGCATGATTTCAGTGTAACTCATTATAAATTGGAACAGATTGAGCTAATGCTATTAAGCTCAAGTTTGCCATTATGGAGGCAAACAGCGACGTGGAGAAAAACGGATGATTGAAATCTATGACGAGCGAGTGGGAGACACTGCGGTGATCCACGCGGTGCCTGCGGGGCAATATCACCAGCCATTGCCGACGGTATTTTTCTACCATGGCTATACCTCGTCGAAAGAAGTGTATGCCTACTTTGCCTATGCATTAGCCAGGGCAGGGTTTCGTGTGGTGCTGCCGGATGCCGATCTGCACGGCGAACGTTTTGATGGCAATGAAACCAAACGGTTGGCCAGTTTTTGGGAGATCCTTCGGCGCAATATTGACGAGTTACCGGCGCTGAAGGCGCACTTTGAACAGCTCGGTCTGATTGCCGAGGGGCGCATTGGCGTGGGCGGTGCGTCAATGGGCGGCATGACGACATTGGGCAGTTTTGCCCGCTATCCGTGGGTGAAAGCGGCGGCCAGCCTGATGGGGGCCGGTTACTACACCTCTCTGGCGCAAACGCTGTTCCCACCGCTGGATGAGCAGGGAAATCCTTTGTCGAGCGAGGATTTTGATGCGCGCATTGCCATGCTGGCGGATTACGGTCTGGAACAGCAGTTGGAGAAAGTTGCCGATCGTCCTTTACTGCTGTGGCACGGTGAGGCGGATGACCTGGTGCCCGCGGCGGAAAGCCTGCGGCTGGCGACCGAACTGCGCCAAAGTGGCTGGGACCGTCAATTGACGTTACTCACTGAGCCAGGGGTCAAGCATCGCATTACGCCACAGGCACTCAGTGCCACCGCCGATTTCTTCGTGCAATCGCTGTAAAAAAGCCCCCTGCAGGCAGGGGGCCGATGGTGACTTTCGCAGTTTGATTTACTGTTTTAGGCGCGAGTTGCTTCCCTGGTACTGCATTTTCACTTAGCGATACAGTTCGGCGCTGACGTGGATGGTGCTGTTGTTTTCAGGCTCATGCAGGGCAATGATCCGATAGGCGGTGGCGCCGCGCTGGTCGGCTATCTTGCTCACCTGACTGGTGGCGTCATCCGGAGAAACCACATTCTGGTTCAGCGTGACGAAGCCAACGCTCTGACGTTGATCGGCCTGGTGTGAGGTGATCTCTGTTGCGGCCATGACGTTGGCGGAAAACAGTAAAGCAATGGCGGTAGCGATGGTGATGTGTTTCATAATTGCCTCTCTTAACTGTTTGCTTCAACGGCCTGACAGCCGGTGCCAGTGCAGCAAAAAGTTATTTGCATGTATTGAATAACCTCAAATCTTTTTCGTCGCGCTGTCTGCGGCGGATAACTACAATTTTAGACCTTCCGGCAGGATTAAAAAGGCCGCCATTTTGATGGCCTCTTTCAAAAAAAATGAATGATATTCATGCGGCAGTGATGATTTTATTGAGAGATTTTTTCAACTGATGGATTTGTGTACATAGGTTTTGCCGACAGCAAATCGTGCTATTTACGCATCCGCTTCGCATTACCGATAATAAGCCCCCTTCGACCCTTGAGTTTTTCAGCCTGCGCAAGTATGATTACGCGTCATTTTTTCAGCCGCACACACATACACGTTCCTTGCTTCCATGGGCCGCGGTTGACCCTGACAGGAGGCTGAATAATCCGTAAGGAGCAATTCGATGCGTCATTACGAAATCGTTTTTATGGTCCACCCTGACCAAAGCGAACAGGTTCCGGGCATGATCGAGCGTTACAGTGCTACCATCACTAACGCTGCTGGTCAGATTCACCGTCTGGAAGACTGGGGCCGCCGTCAACTGGCTTACCCGATCAACAAACTGCACAAAGCCCACTACGTTCTGCTGAACGTTGAAGCTCCGCAGGAAGCGATCGATGAGCTGGAAACAAACTTCCGCTTCAACGACGCCGTTATCCGTAGCATGGTTATGCGCGTTAAGCACGCGGTAACTGAAGCATCTCCGATGGTTAAAGCGAAAGACGAACGTCGTGGCGATCGCCGCGAAGACTTCGCTAACGAAACCGCAGATGATGCTGATGCTGGGGATTCTGAAGAGTAATTTACCGTGACGGCTAATCGGCTGACGTTGTCTGGCACCGTGTGCAAGACGCCGACGCGTAAAGTGAGCCCGTCAGGTATTCCACATTGCCAGTTCGTGCTTGAGCACCGTTCAGTGCAAGTGGAAGCCGGTTTTACCCGGCAAGCCTGGTGTCGTATGCCGGTGATTATCAGCGGCAAGGCCCATCAGGCCATTACTCAAAGTATAACGGTCGGCACGCCTCTCACCGTTTCCGGTTTCATTAGCAGCCATCAAGGGCGCAATGGACTGAACAAAATGGTGTTGCATGCCGAGCAGATTGAATTGATAGATTCTGGAGACTAGCCTAATGGCACGTTATTTCCGTCGTCGCAAGTTCTGCCGTTTCACAGCGGAAGGCGTTGTTGAGATCGATTACAAAGATATCGCAACGTTGAAAAACTACATTACCGAAAGCGGTAAAATTGTCCCGAGCCGTATTACCGGTACTCGTGCAAAATACCAGCGTCAGCTGGCTCGCTGCATCAAGCGCGCTCGCTACCTGTCCCTGCTGCCATACACTGATCGTCATCAGTAATCGGCCGCCGTCTATTAACGACTTTAAGAGGATAAGGTAATGCAAGTTATTCTGCTTGATAAAGTAGCAAACCTGGGCAGCCTGGGTGATCAAGTTAACGTTAAAGCGGGCTACGCCCGTAACTTCCTGGTACCACAGGGCAAAGCTGTTCCTGCTACCAAGAAAAACGTAGAGTTCTTCGAAGTACGCCGTGCAGAACTGGAAGCCAAACTGGCTGAAATTCTGACTGCTGCTGAAGCTCGCGCAACCAAGATCAACGAACTGGGTTCAGTCACCATCGCGTCTAAATCAGGCGACGAAGGTAAACTGTTCGGCTCTATCGGCACCCGCGACATCGCTGACGCAGTTACTGCGGCAGGCGTTGAAGTTGCCAAGAGCGAAGTTCGTCTGCCGAATGGCGTTCTGCGTACCACTGGTGAACACGAAGTTCAGTTCCAGGTACACAGCGACGTATTCGCACAGCTGAATGTAGTTGTGGTAGCAGAAGCTTAATCGCTGCTGCTCGCCAAGTTAAAACGCCAGCCTCGTGCTGGCGTTTTGCTTTTCTTAGGTCCGCTAAATCGCGTTACCCTGTTATCACCTTGAGTGAGGAGCAGCGGCAAATGGCAGAGATTAACTTACAGCGTGTTTATGATTTTACTGGCCCGGCGCCGGTGAACTGTTATCTGATAGATCGGCTGTGGCCGCGAGGCGTCAGCAAGGAAAGGCTGCAGGGCGTGCAGTGGCTAAAGCAGGTGGCACCGGATAACGCACTGCGTCAGTGGTTTCATCAGCACCTTGAGCAGTGGGAAGAGTTTGAAAGCCGCTACCGACGGCAACTGGCGGAAAATGACGCCTGGCAGCCGCTGGTGGCATTATTACGGCAAGGTCAGCCCATGACCCTGCTTTATGGCAGTAAAGACACACAGCACAACCATGGCGTCGTGCTGCGCGACTTTCTGTTGGCGCAGTTGGCCGATTAACGCTCGCGGCGGTAACTGCCGTCGGCCTGGCGGCGGAACAACACCTGCGTATTATCAGCGGCGGTGACCGAGAGCGCGGTGATCACGCCGTTAGTATCACGTTCGATACGCACTTCCTGGCCGGCTTTCATGTTACTGAGCGGCTTGTCATTACCTTCCACCTGCGCCATGGCGAAGACTTCGTTCACCGGCAGGCTGTTGTCGCGGAACAGTTGCGCCAGCGTCTGCCCCGGCTGGATCTGGAAACGTTGCCAGTTGCCCGCCGGTTCAGGTTCGACAGCGTGCTGTTGCTGAGCATTATTTTGCAGATCGGCCCGCAATGGCACGCTGTTATCCTGCTGGGTAACCGGGAAAGGTTGCCCGCTGTTCTGTGAAGAGTATGGCCATAGCAGCGCCAACAGCAGGATGATGCCGAAAATCAGGGTCCAGCGGCGGTGAAAATAGGGTAATGGCTCCATCCAACCGAAACCGTCCGGCAGGTGCCAGATCTTCAGCAATAATGCTTTGATACTTTGCCCCTTACCGTTTCCCGGTGGTTGTTCTGAATCCGGATCTTCTACCGCCTCTGGCGCGGAGCCTGGTTTCAGGCGCTGGCTGAAGTTCAGCCAGGTGCGCAGCAATGGCTGGTAGACACGGGTGGTTTTCCTTCTCCTGGGCGAGATTCTGCCCATGGTGACCTCTCTTCAACGGCGTAAAATATCAGGGTACAAAAGTCTGTACCGACGTCCCGATGCTCTTGTTTCAGTATAGTCCGCTAACTGATTGAAGTGAAAGGCAGCAGCAAACCCATGCCTGTTGCGGCAGGCAATTCGCCTGGGGCGCGGGAGCGGGCGTTAACAGGAGGTTATTGTTTCTTTTTCTACGACAAAAGTCATCATTCTCCACACAAGATTTTACCCGGCTTTACGGCGCTGTTATGCTGCGCTTTCGACTTTTTAAAGACTAAAGGAAAACCCCATGACAACCCCTTCTTTTGACAGCGTTGAAGCTCAAGCGAGTTACGGGATTGGTTTACAGGTCGGCCAGCAGTTGCAAGAGTCCGGTCTGGAAGGTTTACAACCGGAAGCTCTGCTGGCAGGTTTGCGTGACGCGCTGGAAGGGAATGCCCCGGCGGTTCCGGTAGACGTGGTTCACCGTGCGCTGCGTGAAATTCACGAACGTGCGGATGCCGTGCGTCGCGATCGTCAGCAGGCGATGGCCGTTGAAGGTCAGAAATTCCTGGAAGACAACGCCAAGCGTGACGAAGTGACGCTGACCGAATCTGGTCTGCAGTTCTCCGTGCTGGAGCAGGGCGATGGCCCAATCCCGTCCCGTCAGGATCGCGTGCGTGTGCATTACACCGGTCGTCTGATTAACGGCGACGTGTTCGACAGCTCTGTAGAGCGCGGCCAGCCGGCAGAATTCCCGGTGAGCGGCGTGATCCCAGGCTGGATCGAAGCGCTGACTCTGATGCCGGTCGGCTCCAAATGGCAGCTGTACATCCCACACGACCTGGCCTACGGCGAGCGTGGTGCAGGCGCATCCATCCCGCCATTCAGCGCGCTGGTGTTTGACGTCGAGCTGTTGGAAATTCTGTAAGTCACCGCAGAGTTTTTCAAGGGCGCCTTAACGGCGCCCTTATTGTTTATTTCTTCTGCAAATCAATCTGATAAACCGCAAAGCCGATGCTGTCTGTCCCTTCTGCTTTCATCGGGTACTGGGCGTGCGTTTTGATAAACGCGCTGGCTTTGTCACTCGGCGAGGTTTCGAAGCGGATATCCAGCGGCTGCGGGCTGCTGAACGTCGCCAGGCGCCAGTTATTATCCACCTGTGGCTTCACTGCGCCGTGTTGCCTGGTTTCAGCGCTGATATAAGCCGCCAGTACCGAACGGTTCTCATCCGGTGAGGCGAAGGCAATGTGTTGATCGCCGGTACCAGCAAACTTGCCGCCGTAGGCGCGGTAGTTATTGGTGGCAACCAGGAAAGTGGCGTTTGGATCGATCGGTTTGCCTTTGAACGTCAGCTCCTTGATGCGCTGCGCCTTGTCGTTAATTAACTGGCATTCGCCGTCGTAACGCGCCGGTTGGCTGACGTCGACCTGATAATTGACTCCGTCAATCACATCGAAGTTATAGGTGCGGAAACCGTCCCAGTTGATCAGGCCCTGTGGTTTGCTGCTGTTGACGTCGATCTGGTTGAACTGCCCGGCGGAACACTCCAGCCATTCCTTCACTTCTTTGCCGCTGGCTTTCACCACCACCAGTGTGTTGGGATAAAGGTAGAGGTCTGAAGCGTTACGGAAGGTGAGCTGACCTTTTTCCACCTCAACGAAGCTGGCCGGATCGTTTTTGCGCCCGCCCACCTTGAACGGCGCCGCGGCTGACAGCACCGGCAGGTCAGCCAGATCCGGATCGCCCTGAATATAGTGCTCGACGTAGGCCTTTTGCGCGTTATTGACGATCTGCACCGTCGGATCATCCTGCACCAGCGCCAGATAGCTGTACATGTTGTCGTCGGCCTTGCCGACAGGCTTGCTGACGAAATCTCGCGTGCCTTTGTGATCTTCCGCCAGCACTTTCAGCAGGTTGGCGTCTTCCGCCGCCAGCGATTTCTTGTTCTCTTTGTCGTAAATCGGCCGAGCTTGCGCCTTGGCCGCCGTGACTTTCCAGGTGCCGCTGTCGTTATTCAATTGCAGATCGACCACGCCGAGATGATCGCCCCACTGGCCCGGCATCACTGCCGGGATGCCGTTCAGCGTACCCTGTGCGATGTCAGCCCCTTGGATATTGGCGAAGTCCTTGCTGGGGAACACGGCGTGAGCGTGGCCGAACATGATGGCGTCGATGCCCGGTACCTGGCTGAGGTAGTACACCGAGTTTTCCGCCATGGCCTTGTACGGCTCGCTGGACAGGCCGGAGTGCGGGATAGCCACAACCAGATCGGCGCCCTGTTTGCGCATTTCCGGCACGTAGCGTTTAGCCGTTTCGGTGATGTCGTTAACGGTGACCTTGCCCTGCAGATTGGCTTTATCCCACACCAGGATTTGCGGTGGCACAAAGCCGATATAACCGATGCGCAAACTATGTTCTTTGCCGTCACGGTCTTTTACCGGCGTATCGACGATAATGTAAGGAGTGAACAGGGGTTTTTGTGTTTTAGCGTCGATCACGTTGGCGTTGATATACGGGAATTTGGCACCGGCAATGGCGTTTTTCAGGTAATCGAGCCCGTAGTTGAATTCATGGTTGCCGATATTGCCGACCACATAATTCAGGGTATTCATCGCCTTATACACCGGGTGTACATCACCGGGTTTCAGGCCCTTGGCCGCCATATAATCGCCGAGCGGGCTGCCCTGAATAATGTCGCCGTTGTCCACCAGCACCGTATTGGCTGCCTGCTGACGGGCCTGTTCAATCAGGCTGGCGGTGCGTACCAGACCGAATTTATCGGTCGGTTTATCCTTGTAGTAATCGAAGTCCATCATGTTGCTGTGCAGGTCGGTGGTTTCCAGCACGCGCAGATCGACCGTTGCCGCTTGTGCGGAGGCGCACACCAGCATAGCGAGGGCAGACAACGTCAGCGGACGCTTCATCATTTTTAGTTTTCTCCATTCCATTTTTCGAGTTTTATCGCAGAGGAACATGTAATTAACATTGGTTGTCTCACCAAACTGTGAAGTGTGGCAGAAAATAAGCCAGTGCAGGACAGTAAATGTCACAGTTGTGACGGCAAAGACTCGAGTGATTACCGCGGGTTAAATCGTTGTGATGGATATTCCATGCAAAAAAAACTAGGCTGCTAGCAATGAGAAAGGGGAAATGACCCATGGAACTGCATATCTGAGGTGAATGATGTTAGAGCAAATTTGCCAACTGTCCCGCGAGGCGGGCGCAGCGATCATGGCGGTATATGACGGTAAACAACCGCTTGATGTCGAACAGAAAAAAGATGATTCCCCGGTGACGGCGGCCGATCTGGCAGCGCACCACATTATCCAACGCGGCCTGGCAGCGTTAACGCCGGAAATACCTTTACTGTCAGAAGAAGATCCACCGGGCTGGGAAGTGCGACAGAATTGGACGCGTTACTGGCTGGTCGATCCGCTGGACGGCACCAAGGAATTCCTCAATCGTAACGGCGAATTCACGGTAAATATTGCGTTGATTGAAGACGGGCAGGCGGTGATGGGCGTGGTTTACGCCCCGGCGATCGACGTGCTGTATCTGGCCGAACGCGGCAAAGCCTGGAAAGAAGAAAAAGGCCAACGTCAGGCGATTGGCGTCAGTAATGCCAATCCGCCGTTGGTGGTGGTTAGTCGCTCGCACAGTGACGAAGAGCTGAAGGATTACCTGAATCAGTTAGGTGAGCATCAGACCGTATCGGTCGGTTCCTCGCTGAAGTTCTGCCTGGTGGCAGAAGGTAAAGCGCAGCTTTACCCACGTTTTGGGCCGACCAATATCTGGGATACCGCCGCCGGACACGCGGTCGCGGTGGCGGCCGGAGCGCAGATCCACGACTGGCAGGGCAGGCCGCTGCTCTATACGCCGCGTGAGTCTTTCCTCAACCCCGGTTTCCGGGTTTCGCTGTTCTAATTCAGTTTGCCAGCAGTTGGTGCAGTTGGGTCATGACCTGCTGCACCTCTTCCGGCGTCAGTGCGCCGTCTTTGGCAAACTGGATCCTGCCCTGCTTATCCAGCACCACAATGGCTGACCCCTTCGGCTGTAAATCCCAGGCTTTGCGCACGTTGCCGTTGCTGTCGACCACAAACTGCGACCAGGGGAACTCTTTCTTGCTGTCTTCGATACTGCTGCGGACAAACATCGCCGTGCCGAGCAGAGCATCATCGGTATTCACTATTGTCGTCGTTTGGTAACGATCGTGCGGTAGCTTGGCTTTCTTAATCGCTTCTATCAGTGGGTCGTTCATGTCCTTGGCAGAGCTGCGGCCGGCAATATGCTGGATGACTCGCACTTTTCCACTGAGCTGCGCGCTATTCCAGTTTTGATAGCTAAACTTATCATTAGCGTAGTTCAGCTCACCCTTGTCGCTGACGCCAATCGGCGCTACGCGTTGCTGGAGCTGGAAGTTATGCGCAGAGGCAAAAAGGGGGGCAAACAGCAGGGACGCAATGAGCATGTGACTTTTTTTCATGCCTTCTCCTTGAAGGTGGAATGGTGCCGACCGCACCCGACAGCCTAAAGCATAGATGGTGATCGGAGGTCTGTCCTGTTAGCCGGATCTCAGTTCTTCCTTCAGGCCGCTAATACCCGGTTTTTGAAGGGATATACTGAAAAAGTTATATATAATCATATACAATTCTGTCAAAAAGTGTAAATCCAGTGAAGATCTCCAGGCGGAAATGAACGTTATAGTCTTTACTAGGTCTACTACATGGCAATCAAGTTGCGTTCTTACTTTAGAGGCTGCCACCTTGGCGGCTCGCTGAGCGCATGGACCAAACGGAGGAAAGTAATAGAATGAGAATCTTCCAGCGTTATAATCCGTTGAAAGTGGCGAAGTACGTCAAGACCCTGTTTCGTGGCCGGCTGTATATCAAAGATGTGGGCGCGTTCGAATTCGATGAAGGGAAAATTCTGCTGCCGAAAATTCGCGACCGGCGTCACTTCAGCGTGATGTCAGAGGTTAACCGTCAGGTGTTGTTATTGCAGACCGAGATGGGTTGATCAACTACCCGTCGCCTTTCAAGCTGCAGCGTTGTTACCTGCACTCAGTTACGTGGCCCATCCGTGGGCCACGCCCCTAAAGGGGCCGCTGCAAGCAGCGTTCAAATCTGTTCCCGACAGATTTGTCACCTCAGTTACTTACTAAAGTAAGCGCCTGGGGATGAGTGAGCTGGCCGCCTAGCTGCAACTCGAAATTCATAGGGTAATAGTTAGAGCACCTGCAAAAGCTAAAATAATCGCGGCCCCGTTTGGGGCCGCTGACGTTTTTATCGATGGAGATCAGGCTGCGGGTTTTTCTTCCGGTGCCTTCGGCAGTACTGATGCCGGTTTGTCGCTCAGTCGGGTTACCAACAGCTGGTCAATCTTGTAGCTGTCGATATCCACCACTTCAAACTTGTAGCCGGCGTATTTGACGAAGTCGGTCCGTTTCGGGATCTTGCGCAGCATATACATCATAAAGCCGCCGATGGTTTCGTAGTTGCCCGCCTGCGGGAACTCATCAATGTGCAGCACGCGCATTACATCGTCGATCGGCGTCCCGCCCTCAATCAGCCATGAGCTTTCATCACGCGCCACGATCTGCTCTTCCTGGCCCTGGCCTACCAGATCGCCCATCAGCGTGGTCATCACGTCATTGAGTGTGATGATACCCACGACCAACGCATATTCATTGAGAATAACCGCAAAGTCTTCACCGGCGGTTTTAAAGCTTTCCAGCGCTTCGGACAGCGTCAGGGTATCCGGCACGATCAGCGCCGAGCGGATCTGCACGCCGCTGCTCAGCACTAGGCTCTGATTGCCCAGCACGCGGTTCAACAGGTCTTTGGAGTCCACGTAGCCGACGACTTGATCGATATTGCCATCACAGACCAGGAACTTGGAGTGCGGATGGGTCGAAACCTTCTCGATAATGCTTTCTTCGGTCTCACGCAGGTCGAAGTAAACCACGCTTTCACGCGAGGTCATTGACGAAGGTACGGTGCGAGACTCCAGTTCGAAGACGTTTTCGATCAGCTCATGTTCCTGTTTGCGCAGCACACCCGCCAGGGCACCGGCTTCTACCACCGCGTAGATATCGTCGGAGGTGATGTCGTCTTTGCGCACCATCGGCAGTTTGAACAGGCGGAAGATCAGGTTCGCCATGCCGTTGAAGAACCACACCAGCGGCCGGAAAATCATGATCGAGAAACGCATCGGGTTGATGATCCGGACGGCAAACGTCTCTGGTGCAATCATACCGATGCGCTTCGGGGTCAAATCTGCAAACAGGATAAACAGGCTGGTTACCAGCACGAACGAACAGACGAAGCTGGCCTGCTCTGCCAGTTCAGGTGATAAAAAGCGGTCGAACAACGGTTGGAATGTAGGAGAAAAGGCTGCATCGCCGACGATACCGCCGAGAATGGCCACGGCGTTCAGGCCAATCTGTACCACGGTAAAATACAGCCCCGGGGTTTCCTGCAGTTTGAGGACTTTGGCGGCATTGACGTTACCTTCGTCAGCCATCATTTTCAGTTTAATCTTGCGTGACGCGGCCAGAGATATTTCCGACAGTGAGAAGAACGCACTCACTGCGATCAGAAAAAGAATCAGTAAAATACTGTTTAACATAATCTATCCATACGTGCCGACGGGATGACGGCGCTCTTGAGGAAGGGTAGTACATTGTAAAAAAAGTAGCGATAACAACCAGAAAGAAGGTTATCGGGCCGATGATCCGGCCCGCACAGTATAGCAGCAGCCCTACCGGGGCCGCCAGCGGTTAAAAAATTACCTCCAACCTGCGGCTTAGCCTTGTGGTGGCAAGCAAACACCGATACCACCCAGGCCACAGTATCCTTCAGGGTTTTTGTACAGGTACTGCTGGTGGTCGTCCTCGGCATAGTAGAACGGCAGGGCCGGTGCGACCTCGGTGGTGATGGCGCGTTTATCGCCGGCCTGCTCCATCGCCTGTTGGAAACGCTGCAGGCTGCTTTCCGCTTCGGTCTGCTGCTCCGGCGTCAGCGTATAAATCGCCGAGCGATACTGGGTACCGACGTCGCCGCCCTGACGCATGCCCTGCGCCGGATCGTGGTTCTCCCAGAATACCTGCAGCAACTGTTTGTAGCTGATGATTTTCGGATCGAATACCACTCGTACCACTTCCGTGTGGCCCGTTTGGCCGCTGCATACTTCGCGGTAGGTCGGGTTTGGCGTATAGCCACCGCTGTAGCCTGCTGCGGTGCTGTAAACCCCTTGCTGCTGCCAGAACAGGCGTTCCACTCCCCAGAAACACCCCATGGCGAAGATCGCTACTTCCAGGCCGTCCGGCACTTGGGTCATTGAGTGATCGGTGACCACGTTAAGCGTGGCAACCGGCATGGGAGTGGTGCGGCCAGGTAATGCGTTTGCCTGGTCGACAGTTTGTGTTTTATCAAAAAATGGCACCACGGTTGACTCCTGTTGTCACAGTAAGAATTGGCCCAAGAGGCGGCAGTTAAGTTGTATCTAACCGCAACTTTGCCCACAATAAGCTACATATTGAGATTATGTATCAGATTAACGCAGTATCTAGAGCGCCAAAAGATAAGAATGCGCCAGTTCACTGCGGCAGTAAAACCGTAACATGCAGCGTCTGGAAAAATGCTGAAAAGGGCCGCCGTCCTGATAGCGCGGAGTAGGCCCTGGCCCCAGAGCGAGTGTTATTACAGGAAAGTAAAATAAATTAAGGAGAACACGTGCCACGATACCGTGCCCTGTGCTTTGTGTGTGCGCTGCTCGCCACGCCTGCGGCCTATTCGGCGAATGTGCGGCTGCAGGTTGAAGGACTTAGTGGGGAATTGGAAAAAAACGTCCGGGTGCGTTTGTCGTCCATCACGCCGGAGGAGGTCAGTACAGATGGCCGTTTTCGCGCACGTGTGGATGAAGCCGTCCGTCAGGGGCTGAGAGCACTTGGCTATTATCAGCCCACCATCGACTTTACGCTGGATGACCGGCCAGGGCTGGCTCGTCCGGTGCTGCACGCCAAGGTTAATCCGGGCGAGCCGGTGCGGATTGCCGGCGCCAATATCGTGCTGGAAGGCGGCGCGAAAACCGATGACGACTATCTGGCGTTAGTCAAAAAAGGCAAGCCGACGATAGGCGAGATCCTCAATCACGGCAAATACGACAGTTTTAAAGGTTCGCTGACCGGCCTGGCGCTGCGTAAAGGCTATTTCGATGCCGATTTGACCAAGAGCCAGCTCGGCGTGGCCGAAGAGCTGCACAAGGCCTATTGGGACATCGACTTCAACAGCGGGCAGCGTTATCGCTTTGGCCAGGTGAAGTTTACCGGCTCGCAAATTCGTGAAGACTATCTGCAAAATCTGGTGCCCTTTCATCAGGGGGATTATTACAGTTCGGAAGACCTGGCCGAACTGAACCGCCGTTTATCCGCCACTAACTGGTTTAACTCGGTGGTGGTGTCCCCTGATTTCAAAGATGCCAAAGAGAACAAGATTTTGCCGTTAGATGCGTTGGTATCGCCGCGCACGCGTAACACCATCGAAACCGGGGTCGGTTATTCCACCGACGTCGGTCCCCGGATCAAAGGCACCTGGAAAAAACCCTGGCTTAACGACCGAGGTCACAGCCTGGAAACCAGCGCCAGCGTTTCGGCCCCGGAACAGCAGCTCGATTTGACCTATAAAATCCCGTTATTGAAGAATCCACTGGAGCAGTACTATCTGCTGCAGGGCGGTTTCAAGAACGTCGATCTCAACGATACCAAGTCCGTCACTTCAAAAGCGGTGGTTTCCCGCAACTGGGATCTTTCCAGCGGCTGGCAGCGGGCATTGAACCTGACCTGGCGTCTTGACCACTTTACTCAGGGTAATGTCACCAACACCACCATGCTGCTGTATCCCGGCGTTAGCGTTAACCGCACCCGTTCGCGCGGCGGCCTGATGCCCACCTGGGGGGACAGCCAGCGCTATTCTATCGATGTGTCCGACAGCACCTGGGGATCAGACGTGGACTTCGCGCTGATGCAGGCGCAGAACGTCTGGATCCGCACCCTGGCCGACAAGCACCGTTTTGTCGCGCGTGGGCAGGTGGGCTGGATTGAAACCAACGACTTTGAGAGAGTGCCGCCAGACCTGCGATTCTTCGCCGGTGGCGATCGCAGCATTCGTGGTTACAAGTACAAGGGCATTTCACCCCGCGACGATGACGGTAAGCTGACCGGTGCATCCAAAATGCTGACCGGCTCGCTGGAGTATCAATACAACGTGACCGGCAAATGGTGGGGCGCGGTGTTTGTCGATTCAGGCGAAGCGGTGAACGATATCAAGCAGAGCGACTTTAAGACCGGTGCCGGCTTCGGCGTGCGCTGGCAGTCACCGGTTGGCCCGGTGAAGCTGGATATCGCCGCCCCGGTTGGGGATAAAGACACCCACGGGGTGCAGTTCTATATTGGTTTGGGGCCTGAACTATGAGCCTGATAAAAAAGATTTGCCTGGGTTTCCTGATTGTCCTGCTATTGCTGATCGGCGGCGTTGCGTACCTGCTCGGGACCACCAGTGGTTTGCATTTGGTTATCAACAGTGCGGCACGCTGGGTGCCGGGGCTGGATATTGCCAGCGTCACCGGCGGCTGGCGTGACCTGACGCTGAAAGGCGTGAAATACCAGATGCCCGGCGTAACGGTAAATGCCGGGCAGTTCCATCTGTCGCTGGATCTGGCCTGTTTTAAAAACAGTTCGCTGTGCGTCAACGCCCTGACTGCGCAGGATGTGGACGTGGTGGTGAAAACCAAAGAAATGACGCCGTCCGCACCGGTGGCAGAGACCAGCGAGCCGACCACCAACCTGAGCACGCCGTACCCCATCACTTTACGCATGCTGGCGCTGAACAACGTTAAGGTCAGCGTCGACGATACTGCCATTTCTCTTGGCGAGTTCCGGACTGGCGCACAGTGGCAGGAACGTGCGCTGACCCTGCTGCCAACCAAAATCAGCGGCTTGTTGATAGCTCTGCCGAAAACGCCGCAGAACCCACTGCCGGAGGCCGTGCAACCGGTGGTTGAGGTGGCGAAAAAGGTAGAGGAAAAAGCCAATCAGGGCGCGAAGCCGGCTCCTCAGCCGGAAGAGAAGCCGCTGGGCGAAACGCTGAAAGAACTGTTCGCCAAGCCACTGCTGCCGGATCTGCCGGATATTCGCCTGCCGCTGGATATCACCGTTAAGGAGATCAGCGGCGAACAGCTGCGGTTGACCGGTGATACCGACGTGCTGATCACCAGCCTGCTGCTGCAGGCCAGTACTCTGGATCAGCATATCCAGCTGGACAATTTCGACGTCAAATCCCCGCAGGGCACGCTGTCGGCCCAGGGGCAAGCTACGCTGACCGGCAGTTGGCCGGTGGAAATGGTGGCCAACAGCACGTTGAACATCGATCCATTGAAAGGCGAAAAGGTTAAGCTGAACATTGGCGGTGGGCTGCGTGAAGAACTCAAGGTGGCGCTCAGCCTGTCCGGTCCGGTCGGCGCGCAGCTTGATCTGCAAACCCAACTGGCCAAAGCCGGTTTACCGCTGGCGCTGACGCTGCAAAGTAAACAGCTGAAATGGCCGTTGAGCGGCGAATCGCAGTACCAGATTAACGATTTCCGCCTGCGCTTTAACGGCAAGGCAACCGACTATGCATTGTCGACCCGCGCCAATATCAAAGGCCAGGACTTGCCCCCGGCGGTGTTGACGCTGGACGGTAAAGGTAACGTTGAACAGTTCAAACTGGATCGCCTGCGGTTGGCGGCCTTGCAGGGCAATACCGACCTGACTGCGCTGGTAGACTGGAGCAAGGCCATCAGCTGGAATTCACAGCTAACGCTGAGCGGCATCAATACCGCCAAACAGTGGCCGGAATGGCCGGCGAAGTTGGACGGCAAAATCACCACCCGCGGTAGTCTGCACGGCGGCAGTTGGCAATTGCAGGTGCCGGTGCTGCAGCTCGACGGTAACGTGAAGCAAAACAAGGTCACCGCGCGCGGTACGCTCAGCGGCAACGCTGCCGGCCAGTGGAAAATTCCGGGTATCGATCTGACTCTGGGTCGTAACCAACTGAACGTCAAAGGCCAACTGGACGAGAAGAGCTGGAACCTGGATGCGAACATCGACGCACCGCGCCTTGACGGCGCTTTGCCGGGACTGGGCGGTACGGCGAAAGGTTTGCTTAAGCTACGCGGCAACCTGCAGGCACCTCAGTTGCTGGCGGACCTGACCGCGTCAGGCCTGCAGTGGCAGGCGCTGCGCATCAACCGGGTCAAAATTGACGGAGACGTGCGATCCAGCGACCAGATCCAGGGGCAACTGGCAGTACGCGTCGAACAGCTCAAGCAAGATGCGTTGGACATCAACCTGCTGACTTTGGATGCTAAAGGCAGTGAGAAACAGCATCAGCTGCAACTGAAAATTGACGGCAAACCGGTCTCTGGCCAGTTGGCGCTGCAGGGCAGTTTCGATCGCGAGCAGCAACGCTGGCGCGGCAACCTGAACAATACGCGCTTCGATACTCCGGTGGGGGAATGGCGGTTAAGTCGCGCCATCGCACTCGATTATCTGAATACCGCACAGAAAATCAGTATCGGGCCACACTGCTGGCAGAACCCGAATGCTGAACTCTGCGTGCCGAAAACCATCGAAGCCGGGCAGAGCGGTCAGGCCAGCGTGGTGCTGAACCGCTTTGATCTGGCGATGATCAAGCCTTTCCTCGGCCCGGAGACGGCCCTGAGCGGCGTGTTCAGCGGGCGGGCGGACGTCAGCTGGAAACCGGGCGGTGCGTTGCCGGAGGCGAAAGTCTCGCTGGTGGGCAACGGCGTGAAGGTGGTACAGCAGGTGCAGGGTAATGCGCTGCCGATCGCCTTTGACAAGCTGAATCTCAACGCCGGGCTGACCAATGGCCGTGCGCAGGCCGACTGGTTGATTAAGCTGACCAATAATGGCCAGTTTGACGGTAACGTACAGGTTGTCGATCCGCAGGTGCGCCGCAATATCAGCGGTAACGTCAACATTACCAATATTTCACTGGCGATGATTAACCCGGCGTTGATGCAGGGGGAAAAAGCCGCGGGCATGCTGAATGCCAACCTGCGTCTGGGCGGTAACGCGCAGAAACCTTTGGTGTATGGCCGTATGGCGTTGGACAAGGTCGATATTGACGGTCACTGGATGCCGTTCGACATGACCGAAGGCCGGCTGGCGATGAACTTTGACGGCATGACCTCGACGCTGGAAGGCTTGGTTAGCACCACCCACGGTCAGCTTAATCTGTCCGGTGACGCTGACTGGCGTGATATCAACGCCTGGCGTGCACGCATTGCCGCCAAGGGCGATAAACTGCGGGTGACGGTGCCGCCGATGATCCGCATCGACGTGTCACCTGATCTGGTCTTTGAAGCCACGCCGCAGCTGTTCTCACTTAATGGTTCGGTAGACATTCCGTGGGCGCGTATTACGGTACAGGAACTGCCGGAAAGCGCGGTGGGCGTCTCTTCCGACGAAGTGATGCTGGATGAGCAGCTTAAACCGATACAGCCGAAAACGGCGGGGATCCCGATCAACAGCAACCTGATGATCCACGTTGGCAACGATGTGCGGCTGGATGCCTTTGGTCTGAAAGCGCGGTTGAAGGGCGATCTGAAAGTGGTGCAGGATAAGAATGGCCTGGGCCTGAACGGTCAGATTGACATCCCTTCCGGTCGCTTCCATGCTTATGGTCAGGATTTGATCGTTCGCAAGGGCCAGTTGATGTTCTCGGGGCCGCCGGATCAGCCGTTGCTGAATCTTGAGGCGATCCGTAATCCGGACTCGACCGAAGATGACGTCACCGCTGGGGTACGCGTCACCGGGTTGGCGGATGCACCCAAGCTGGAAGTGTTCTCGGATCCGGCCAAATCCCAGCAGGAAGCGCTGTCTTATCTGTTGCGCGGCCAGGGATTGGGCAGTTCCGGAGCTGATGGTAACGCAATGACCTCAATGTTAATTGGGATGGGGGTTGCACAAAGTGGTCAACTTGTGGGTAAAATCGGCGAGGCATTTGGCGTAAGCAATTTGGCCCTGGATACTCAGGGGGTTGGCGACAGTTCCCAGGTTGTCGTCAGCGGTTATGTTCTCCCAGGCTTACAAGTAAAATATGGGGTGGGCATTTTCGACTCATTGGCCACACTGACGTTGCGTTACCGCCTGATGCCTAAATTGTATCTTGAAGCGGTGTCTGGTCTCGACCAGGCATTAGATTTGCTCTATCAGTTTGAGTTTTAGCGATGCGAATAATTGTCTACGGCAGTTTACGACGCAAACAGGGAAACAGCCATTGGATGACTAACGCCCAATGGTTAGGCGAGCATGAGCTCGAAGGCTATCAGATTTATAATCTGGGCCATTACCCGGCGGCGATCCCTGGAGAGGGCACGGTACATTGTGAGGTGTACCGCATCAACTCATCGATTTTGGCTGAGCTGGACGAACTGAAAAGCAACACCAAGGACTATAAGCGCGAGCTGATTCAGACGCCTTATGGAAGTGCGTGGATCTACCTGTATAAACACAGTGTGGACGGTTACCCGCGGATTAACAGCGGTGACTGGCTGAAGCGTCTCGACGAAAAGTAAAAAAAACACCGCTCACTGAGCGGTGTTTTTTTATCGGACGGCGGTCAGGAATTACTTCTTGGCAGCACGTTCGAAAGAGGCAATGATTTCAGCTTTGGCAGCGGCAGCGTCTGCCCAGCCTTCCACTTTCACCCATTTGCCCTTCTCCAGATCTTTGTAGTGCTCGAAGAAATGAGAGATCTGTGCTTTCAGCAGTTCCGGCAGGTCGTTCACATCTTTGATGTGATCGTACTCTTTGCTCAGTTTGCTGTGCGGAACGGCAACCAGTTTCGCATCTTCACCGGCTTCGTCGGTCATCTTCAGTACGCCCACCGGACGGCAGCGGATCACTGAGCCAGGCTGCAGCGGGTATGGCGTTGGTACCAGCACGTCAACCGGATCACCGTCCAGAGACAGGGTGTGGTTGATGTAACCGTAGTTGCACGGATAGAACATCGCGGTGGACATGAAACGGTCAACAAACAGCGCGCCGGTGTCCTTGTCGATTTCATATTTGATCGGATCGGCATTGGCCGGGATTTCGATAACTACGTAGATGTCTTCTGGCAGGTCTTTGCCAGCAGGGACGTTAAGCAAGCTCATGTCGGTTTCCTTTAATCAAACCAGAAATGGAGTGGCGGCTATTATAGCGGACTCTTTTGCGATTTCCTGCCCTTTTCATCACCCAGGCCCCGGCAGACAGTCATCCACTGAATTTCCAGATTAATCCTCCAGCGACGTTAAGTTTTCCCCGAGGTTGCCGATAACTTCATCAAATAATAATGAGTCGGCGAAGTCTGGCTCCGCGTTTTACCTCCTCTACGTTAGAACTCACTATTTCTGAAGCCGGGAAGAACTCATGCTAAAAAAGATTACGGTCAAGGCCGGGCTGATTGCCTTGCTGAGCCTGATGACGCTGCTGTTGATTATGGTCAGCACCATCGGCGTCAACGCCATTAACGAAGGGTCGCGATCGTTGCACACCCTCAACCAGATTTTAGGGGAAGAACTGGGGTCGCTGGCCAGTAGCTCCAACCTGACGCTACGCGCCAGAACGGCCGCCTCCTTGGCGGTGCGCCAGCGTGAAATCGGCCAGATCGAGGTATCCGACGCCACTGTGGGGCGCATCTATGATTACCTTGCACAGTCGAAACAGGAAATGGCGCGCTTTGTCAGCGTCGGCACCGTGACCGAACGTGGGCGTGAACTGTCCAGTCGCTTGCAAAACAGTTACCGCGCCTATCTGGAACAGGGCGTCAGACCGATGGCCGACGCCATCAAGGCCGGCAAGGTTGATGACTATTACGACATCCAGGAAACCAAAATCTCTGCCCTGAGCATCGCTTTCGAAAAGGACCTCAGCGACTTCCGCAGCTTTGCCATGAAGATCGGCCAGCAGCGGGTGAATGAAGCGGAAAGCAATGCCAGCACCAAGATTACCCTGATCCTGATCGCCGGCCTGCTCAGCGTGTTGCTGGCGGTACTGGCCTGGTTCGCGCTGCGGGTGATCATTCTGCGCCCACTCGATGAGTCCATCGCCCAGTTGGAACATATCGCCAGCGGCGACCTGACGCACGACATCACCGGCGAAGGGGAAACCGAAATGGGTCGTCTGATCCGTGCGATGCAGCGGATGCAGCAGGCACTGGTTAGTTCGGTCAGCAAGGTTCGTGATGCCAGCAGCCAAATTGACACCGGCTCACGCGAGCTGGCCGCCGGCAACCTGCATCTGGCGCAGCGCACCGAAGAGTCGGCCGCTTCGCTGGAGGAAACCGCTGCCAGCATGGAGCAACTGACCTCGACGGTGAAAATGAACGCCGAGAATTGCGAGCAGGCCAATCAGCTGGCGCTCAGCGTCTCTGATATTGCCAATCAGGGCAGTGAGGTCGTCAGCCAGGTGATGGACAAGATGCAGGCCATTACCGATAGCTCGCGGCGTATCGCCGATATTATCAGCGTGATGGACGGTATTTCCTTCCAGACCAATATTCTGGCGCTGAATGCGGCGGTAGAAGCGGCACGCGCGGGTGAGCAAGGGCGCGGTTTTGCCGTGGTGGCGGGTGAAGTACGCAGCCTGGCTCAGCGCAGCGCACAATCGGCCAAGGAGATCAAAGGGTTGATCGAAGCTTCGCAAAATCGGGTACAGGAAGGCGAGCAGATGGCCGAGTCCGCGGCGAAAACCATGAATGGTATAACCGGTGAGGTAGGGCGTGTGACGGCGTTGATGCGGGAAATTTCTGCGGCAACGCGTGAGCAAAGCAGCGGTATTGAACAGGTCAATCTGGCGGTGGCGCAGATGGATCAGGTGGCGCAGCAAAATGCGGCATTGGTCGAGGAGTCGGCGGCGGCAACGCGCTCGCTGGAGGATCAGGCCCAGTTGTTGGCCCAGAGTATGGCGGCGTTCAAACTATAATGCAGGGGGGCGACAGGCGCCCCCCACATAGAACCGGTTATTCGTCCGGGTTCTCGGCGATAAAGCGCTCGGCGTCTTCCACCATGGATTTGGTGCCGACGAAGAACGGTGCACGCTGGTGCAGTTTCACCGGGGTAATGTCCAGAATACGGTTTTTACCGTCGCTGGCTTTACCGCCGGCCTGTTCCGCCAGGAACGCCATCGGGTTGCATTCATACAGCAGGCGCAGCTTGCCTTGCGGGTGGCTGGCGGTGCTTGGATAAATATAGATGCCGCCTTTGAGCAGGTTGCGGTGGAAGTCGGCAACCAGCGAACCGATGTAGCGTGAGGTATAAGGGCGCTGAGTGGCTTCATCCTGTTCCTGACAATATTTGATGTATTTCTTCACACCGCGCGGGAACTTGATGTAGTTACCTTCGTTGATGGAATACATATTGCCGGTAGCCGGGAAGCGAACTTTCTCATGGGAGAGGCAGAACACGCCCAGAGAAGGATCGTAGGTAAAGGCATGCACGCCATAACCGGTGGTGTACACCAGCATGGTGGATGAACCATAAACCACATAGCCGGCGGCGACCTGAGCGCTGCCAGGCTGCAGGAAGTCTTCTTCGGTCACGGGAATGCCGACCGGGGTAATGCGACGATAGATAGAGAAAATCGTACCGACCGAGACGTTGACATCGATGTTGGACGAACCGTCCAACGGATCCATCAGCACCACGTACTTGGCATTTTCAGCCCGCTCGCCGTCGAATATCACGATTTCATCTTCTTCTTCAGAAGCGATACCCGCAACTTCACCGCGCGCTTTCAATGCTGCTTTCAGCTTTTCGTTAGCGTACAGGTCCAGTTTCATCTGAACTTCACCCTGTACATTGGAAACGCCGCTGGTGCCGAGAATATCAACCAGACCCGCTTTGTTGATATCGCGGTGGATGATTTTGGCGCCCAGTTTAATTGCAGAAAGTAACGCTGTCAGCTCGCCGGTGGCGTGAGAGAAGTCGTGCTGTTTCTCGACGATAAATTCGCCTAACGTTTTCATGACACAATCCCTGAATCTACGGATGGGTAGCGGTTTGTTAACAAACCGCCAACGTATTCGCGAGCAGTGTAGCCCAAAGATGAACGCTATTCATAGGCAAATCCATTTCTTCTGGACGATTCTGAGCGTTAGAATGTGCCAACATTCGACGTACTCTATGAGAAAACTATGCGCATTCACATTCTTGGGATCTGTGGCACCTTTATGGGCGGGCTGGCGGTGCTGGCTCGTTCGCTAGGGCATGAGGTGACCGGCTCTGACGCTAATGTCTATCCGCCGATGAGCACGCTGTTGGAGAAAGAAGGGATCGCACTGATCCAGGGCTACGATCCGGCTCAGTTGGATCCTGCACCGGATCTGGTGATCATCGGTAACGCCATGACGCGCGGTAATCCGTGTGTTGAAGCAGTACTGGAGCAGGGCATCCCTTACGTTTCCGGCCCGCAGTGGCTGCATGATTATGTGCTGCGCGATCGCTGGGTACTGGCCGTTGCCGGGACACACGGCAAGACCACCACCGCCGGCATGGCAACCTGGATCCTGGAAGCCTGCGGCTACCAGCCGGGCTTTGTTATCGGTGGCGTGCCGGGCAACTTTGACGTTTCTGCTCGCCTGGGGGGGCAGCCCGTTCTTTGTCATCGAAGCCGATGAATATGACTGCGCGTTCTTCGACAAGCGTTCCAAGTTTGTGCATTACAGCCCGCGTACGCTGATCCTGAACAATCTGGAGTTTGATCACGCTGATATCTTCGACGATCTGAAAGCGATCCAGAAACAGTTCCACCATCTGGTGCGTTTGGTGCCAGGCAAGGGCAAAATTATTTTGCCTGATAACGACAGCCACCTGAAACAGGTGATGGCGATGGGCTGCTGGAGCGAGCAGGAGCTGGTTGGGGAAGAAGGCGCATGGCGTGCACAGAAACTGACGCCGGACGCCAGCCATTATGCGGTTTTCCTTAATGGTGAGCAGGTGGGCGAAGTTAAGTGGTCGCTGGTCGGTGAACACAACATGCATAACGGTTTGATGGCCATTGCCGCCACGCGCCATGTGGGTGTGTTGCCTGAAGATGCCTGCCGCGCGCTCGGCGATTTTATCAATGCCCGCCGTCGTCTGGAGCTGCGTGGTGAAGCCAATGGCGTCACGGTATATGACGACTTTGCCCATCATCCAACGGCAATTCTGGCGACCCTGGCTGCGTTGCGTAGCAAGGTGGGTGGCACTGCCCGCATTCTGGCGGTGCTTGAGCCGCGCTCCAACACCATGAAAATGGGCATCAGCAAGAACGATCTGGCCCCGTCGCTGGGTCGTGCCGATGAAGTCTTCCTGTTCCAGCCGCACCATATCCCCTGGCAGGTGGCGGAAGTGGCGGAAGCCTGCGTGCAGCCGGCCCACTGGAGCGCCGATCTGGATACGCTGGTGGATATGATCGTGAAAACGGCTCAGCCGGGCGACCATATTCTGGTGATGAGTAACGGCGGCTTTGGGGGTATTCACGATCGGCTGCTGGAGGCTTTGGCCAACAAACCCGATCCGAAAGCCACCTATTGATTTTGATGACAAAGTCGTCTTTGAACCCGAGATACTCGGGCCTAGCGCACCGAGGGGCCATTATGGGACACATCCATGTGTCCCGCCCTGCGGGCCGACTGGAAGTCGTTCCAATTTGCTCCCGGAAAATTGGTCGGCGGACAAGCCGCTACGACCCCATCGGCACGCTCTCCCTAATAACGGGCTTTGCCAGCGTCTAAGGGCCGATAGCGGCCCTTTTTTACGCCCATAAAAAAGCCCTCGCGAGCGAGGGCAACGGGGTTCGTCGGATAGGACGACGAATTTCTTCAGAGAATCAAAGCTTACGACAGAACTCGGCAGTGGCAGTGACGAGGGTAATCAGTTCGGTAAGCCTGTCCTCTGAATTGTTATTTATAGATTTCGGCGGTCGCGTGCCAGTTGCCATTTTCGTAGGCTTCGATCACGCGGTAGGCTTTAGCACCTTGTTTGTCGGCCTTGTCAGACAGCGCCTGACGAATATCAGAAGGTGCGCCGGTAATGCCGCTGGCGGTAATGGTACCGACAGACTGAAGATTGGTCGCCTGGTCATTTGTGATTAACGTAGCGGCAGAAGCCCCGAAGGAAACAACTGACAGCAGGCTAAGTGCGACGAGGGTAGTTTTCATGCTCATGATATTAAGTCCTGTTGTGATAACCGCCTGGAAGGGCTTTTTCAGCGTTTTTATACTTGAAGGCCGTTATCGGGGTACTGGGTTCCAGAGTTTTATTGCCCGTTGCCGGGTAACGCCTTGTACTTATTTGTAAATTTCTGCGGTCGCGTGGAAGTTGCCTTCGTTGCGCGCTTCGATCACACGGTAAGCGGTTGCCCCTTTGGCATCGGCTTTTTCAGACAGTGCCTGACGGATGTCTGAAGGTGCACCGGCAACACCGCTGACGGTGATAGTGCCTGCAGACTGCATATTTGCAGCCTGATTTGCATCAACAGATTGTGCTGCAAATGCGCCGAAAGAAAGCATGGATAGAACGCTCATGGTTGCGATGGTAGCTTTAATTTTCATTTTCTCACCTTATCGTATTCTTTTATCAGTTCCTGTGAACTGTGATTTACGTCACGGAAATGAGTATACATCTAGTAACGCGAAAAATTAATAGTTAGCTAACAGTTTCTTGTGAAACTTTATTATGGTGTTGCTTATTTTTAATAACTATATGGAATAAAAAACGCTTATAAAACGATCTTTCAATGTTAAATTTATGTAATTTCAATAAGGTAAGTGCTTTTGACCAAAAGTGCGGAAGATCACAGCAGCTATCACTAGTTACGTACCAATGTCATTGAAATGTGCTGCAGCGCGACAGGAATCTGGTTTTAAACGTGGCAAGGAATGAGGGAAAGGTAAGGATAGGGTTAAAGAAGCGCTAACAAAACGCGACGGTTAGCCGCATTTTGTTAGCGCACTACATCATAACTCTTGTTCGAACAGCGACAGGATGGCTTCGTATAACTGACGAGCGGTAAAGCTGCTGGCCGGGGTTACGAAAATAGTGTCGTCACCGGCGATGGTGCCGAGAATACCCTCTGATTTACCCAGCGAGTCCAGCAGGCGGGCAATTAACTGCGCGGCGCCGGGGCTGGTGTGGATCACCACTACGGCGTCGTTATGATCGACGTCCAGCACCAGGTTCTTCAGCGGGCTGGTAGTGGTAGGCACGCCGAGTTCGGCTGGAAGGCAATACACCATTTCCATTTTGGCATTACGCGTACGCACCGCGCCGAACTTGGTCAGCATGCGCGATACTTTGGATTGGTTGATGTTTTCGAAGCCTTCTTCTTGCAGCGCCAAAACGATCTCGCCTTGAGAACTGAATTTTTCTTCTTTCAATAACGCTTTAAACGCTTTGATCAGATCTTCCTGCTTTGCGGGATTACGCATTTTGCACCGTGGAATGTTGACAGTAGAAGTGATTATTATGCATATAAATGAATTTTTATGCAATAAAATGGCGTCCGGAAAAAATAATAATGGCCGGACAATGGGGAAAGGGCGGCATTTTAACAAAATCCGTATCCCATGAATATGCCCTTTCCATGACCGAAGGATCCGTCCGTGGTGGTAAAGAAAATGTTATTAAAATGATGTTGTTCTGATGTTATGTAAGGGTGTAATGTAACCGCCGGTTAACTTGCTCGTGAATAACCTCGCAGTATTTTTGATTAGTGTGCGCTATGCCCTTAATGCATAAGCGATTTAATCTAAGATAAGCGCGACATCGGTCGATTTATTGCGCCAGTTCTCAAACAGACTGTTAAGAGATTGTTTTTAAAGGTGTAATAATTTAAGGTCCGTACCCAACATATTCACGGCGCTTTATATATTTAAGATAATAAAGGAGTATAGGATGAAAGTTGCAGTTCTCGGTGCTGCTGGCGGTATCGGCCAGGCCCTCGCCCTTCTACTCAAAACCCAGCTTCCTTCAGGTTCTGAACTCTCTCTCTACGACATTGCCCCCGTTACCCCAGGCGTTGCCGTCGACTTAAGCCACATCCCAACCGCAGTTAAAATCAAAGGCTTCAGTGGCGAAGACGCTACTCCAGCTCTGCACGGTGCAGACGTGGTACTGATCTCTGCCGGCGTTGCACGTAAACCAGGCATGGATCGTTCAGATCTGTTTAACGTGAACGCGGGCATTGTGCGTAATCTGATCCAGCAAGTGGCAACAACCTGCCCGAAAGCCTGCATCGGCATTATTACCAACCCGGTTAACACCACCGTGGCTATCGCAGCAGAAGTGCTGAAGAAAGCCGGCGTGTATGACAAAAACAAACTGTTTGGCGTGACCTCGCTGGACATTATCCGTTCCAACACCTTCGTGGCCGAGCTGAAAGGCAAGCAGCCGGAAGAGTTGAACGTACCGGTTATCGGTGGGCACTCTGGCGTGACTATCTTGCCGTTGTTGTCACAGATCCCGGGCGTAAGCTTCACTGACCAGGAAGTTGCCGATCTGACCAAGCGTATCCAGAATGCGGGTACTGAAGTGGTTGAAGCTAAAGCCGGCGGCGGGTCTGCAACTCTGTCAATGGGCCAGGCGGCGGCGCGTTTCGGCTTGTCTCTGGTTCGTGCGCTGCAGGGCGAAAAAGGCGTGGTGGAGTGTGCTTACGTGGAAGGCGATGGCAAATATGCCCGCTTCTTCGCACAGCCTCTGGTACTGGGTAAGAACGGCGTTGAAGAACGCAAGGACATCGGTACTCTGAGTGCATTCGAGCAGAAAGCGCTGGACGATATGCTGGATGTTCTGCACAAAGATATCGAACTGGGCGAAAAGTTTATCAATAACTGATCATTCAGTGGTGCATGAGTATGCATAGGCCGCCGGACAGCGTACCGGCGGTTTTTTTATGCCTGTAGCTATGTGCGGATGCGGGCTTTTCGATCCAGCAGGTGATGGGTATGTGGGTCGAAATAGCGGCTTGGCCAAATCTCTGCAGGATGGATGTTAAGTGCTTCAGCAATTAACCATTCCCCTTTTGGCCAGGGGCGCGACAGCGCGTTTGCCAGTGTTGATGAGCTAAGCCCCGCCTTGCGCGAAACCGCCGCCAGTGTTGTCCCCTTCTTACGTAGAGCCGCAATGATATCCGCCGGATGCCAGTCCTTGTTCCTTGAGTTCATGTTTGCATTCCTTTTTTGATTAGCGAAAGTTCTGTTAGTGGTATAACTAACAGGTCAAGATTAATCTTTTGAACAACATGAAGCGCTTATACGGAAACTAGGATACCACTAAATTTCTTAAAAAACATCCCATAAATTTCCCAAAAAAAGATATTTGCCGACTTTGCCCAGAGAACATGGCTATGAAAAAAGAGTGGTTTGCCGCCAAGGAACTGACAGGCGTGGCAGGATTACCTTCCTCACCACAGGGAATAAATTTGATGGCACGTCGGGAAGGCTGGAACAGCCGTCGGCGCAAGGGCGTGCAGGGGAAAGCGCTGGAATACCATATTGACAGCCTGCCTGCGGGAACGCGCAATTTGCTGGTGTTGAAAGAAGAGCCTGCCAGCTATCAGGTTGAACGCAAAGATCCGCTAGTCGTGTGGATTGAGTACTACTATCACCTGACAGAGTGCGAACGTGAGAAGGTATTGGCGTTCTTGGTACGAGAAGGGATCGGTAGCTTGCTGGCACGTATTTCAGCAGATAAATGATCAGACCCGCAGTGCGGGTCTGTGGAAACAATAATATTCTTATAGTTTCTTAAAAATCGCGTTGGACCGCAAGGTGCGCTAATCCTTCCAGCGCGGAGCGATGTGGCGATTCGGGTAGAACCTGCAAGGCGGCAATGGCCTTGTCAGCCTCTTCCTCAGCCCGTTGGCGGGTATACTCCAGTGAGCCGCATTGCTGCATGGCTTGCAACACCGGTTCCAGCAAATGACGGCCGTTACCCTGTTCGATCGCCCCGCGGATCATGGCTTTCTGCTCGCCTTCGCTGTTATGCATGGCGTGCAGTAGCGGCAATGTCGGCTTCCCTTCATTGAGATCGTCACCGGTATTTTTACCCAGTGTACTGCCGTCGGCACTGTAATCGAGCAGATCGTCGATCAACTGGAAAGCGGTGCCGAGATAGCGACCGTAATCCTGCAGTGCTTTTTCTTCAGCAACGCTTGCGTCTGACAGGATCGCCGAAGATTGCGCCGCCGCTTCAAACAGACGTGCGGTTTTGCTGTAGATCACCCGCATGTAGCTTTCTTCGGTAATGTCAGGATCGTTGACGTTCATTAACTGCAGAACTTCACCTTCGGCAATCACGTTGACCGCCTCAGACATCAGTGCCAGCACGCGCAGCGATTCCAGACTGGTCATCATCTGGAAAGCACGCGTATAGATGAAGTCGCCGACCAGGACGCTGGCGGCATTGCCGAAGGCGGCATTGGCGGTGGCCTTGCCGCGGCGCATATCTGATTCATCCACTACGTCATCATGCAGTAGAGTTGCGGTGTGAATGAATTCGATCAGCGCGGCAACGGTAATGTGTTTATCACCCTGATAATGCAAAGCCCGCGCCGCCAGAACGGCGATCATCGGGCGGATGCGTTTACCGCCACCACTGATAATGTAATAGCCAAGCTGATTGATGAGCGTGACATCGGAATTCAGCTGTTCGAGAATTGTTGCGTTCACGGCCGCCATATCTTGCGCGGTTAACTCGGTAATTTGCTCTAGGTTCATTGTATTTTTTTCAGCTGTGTTTCTCTTCACCGCGTTGAGATCGCTGCTCACATCGGTACATGGCGGTAACTGTCCCTCTGATTGTACTTGAAAAACGGCCCAGATAAACGCCATGAAAGAAACTGTGCTTTTTTTCTTCTTTTTTCTGCTTCTGGTCTTATTCTGCTCTTGTCATACGCTGGATTATTGCGTAGAATTCGCGCCCTATTGTGAATATTTATAGCGCGCTCTGTACTGAACAGTTGGGCACGCGGAAAGCGGAGTTTTATATGTACGCGGTTTTCCAAAGTGGTGGTAAACAACACCGAGTAAGCGAAGGTCAAACCATTCGCTTGGAAAAGCTGGACATCGCAACTGGTGAAGCAGTTGAGTTTGACCAGATTCTGATGATCGCTAATGGCGAAGATATCAAAATCGGCGTTCCTTACGTCGATGGCGGTAAGATCAAAGCTGAAGTCGTTGCTCACGGTCGTGGCGAGAAAATTAAGATCGTTAAGTTTCGTCGTCGTAAGCACCATCGTAAGCAGCAGGGCCACCGTCAGTGGTTCACTGACGTTAAAATCACCGGCATCAGCGCTTAAGTTAGGGGAGCAGATTAATGGCACACAAAAAGGCTGGCGGCTCGACTCGTAACGGTCGCGATTCAGAAGCTAAACGTCTGGGCGTAAAACGCTTTGGCGGCGAAGCAGTACTGGCAGGCAGCATCATCGTTCGTCAGCGCGGCACTAAATTCCACGCTGGTACCAACGTGGGTTGCGGCAAAGACCACACTCTGTTTGCTTTGAAAGACGGTAAAGTCAAATTCGAAGTTAAAGGCCCGAGCAATCGTAAATTTATCAGCATCGAAGCTGAATAATTTTTCGAGCCTTACTAAATAGATGTAAGCCCCGCAATTCGTTGCGGGGCTTTTTACATTTATGGGCTGCTTATGCATCGGCCCGTCAGCGCTGGCAAAGGTAAGATGGAAACAAAACAGCAGGTCGGAATTGGCATTTCTCTGGCGGTGACTACGGCAGTTTGCTGGGGCGCATTGCCGATTGCGATGAAAGAAGTGCTGGTAGTGATGGATCCGTTTACCATCGTTTGGTATCGATTTACCATGGCTGCACTTGGGTTGGGGCTTATTTTGGCCGTGCGCGGCAAGTTGCCGCCGGTGACCCTGTTCCGTCAACCGCGCTGGTTGTTGATTCTGGCCATCGCCACCGCAGGCCTGCTGGGGAATTTTATTTTCTTCAGCTCTTCGCTGCAGTATCTCAGCCCGACAGCATCACAGGTGATCGGCCAGTTATCGCCGGTCGGCATGATGTTTGCCAGCGTGCTGATTTTAAAAGAGCGGATGCGCATCACTCAGGTGATTGGCGCGCTGATGCTGATCTGCGGGTTGCTGTTGTTTTTCAACGTCAGCCTGATTGAGATTTTCACCCGCCTGACAGATTACACCCTTGGGGTGCTGCTGGGTGTGTGTGCGGCAATGGTCTGGGTCACTTATGGCGTTGCGCAGAAAGTGTTGCTGCGTCGATTAGCCTCGCCGCAAATTCTGGTAATGTTGTACACTTTATGTGCAGTGGCGTTATTTCCTCTGGCCAGGCCGGAGGGGATTTTCCAGCTCAGCGGCTGGCAATTAGCCTGTTTGCTGTTCTGTGGTGCCAACACGTTGATTGGTTATGGTGCGCTGGCTGAAGCAATGGCGCGCTGGCAGGCGGCACAGGTGAGTGCGTTAGTTACGCTGACACCGCTGTTTACCCTGCTTTTTTCAGATTTATTGGCGCTGGCCTGGCCACACGTATTCGCCGCCCCGACCTTAAATGTCGTCGGCTATGTCGGTGCTTTCGTAGTGGTAGCGGGCGCCATGTTTTCCGCAATTGGTCACCGTTGGTGGCCGCGACGGGCAGAACCCCGCCTGGTTGCTCCTTTGAAGCAGCCCGGTGAATGATTTACGGAGACGGTAAATGAAGTTTGTAGATGAAGCAGCGATCTTGGTCGTTGCAGGTGACGGTGGTAATGGTTGCGTCAGCTTCCGTCGCGAAAAATATATCCCGAACGGCGGGCCTGATGGCGGTGACGGCGGCGATGGCGGCGACGTCTATCTGTTGGCGGACGAAAACCTCAACACGCTGATCGACTACCGCTTTGAGAAATCTTTCCGCGCCGAACGTGGCCAGAATGGTCAGAGCCGTGACTGTACCGGTAAGCGTGGCAAAGATATTACCATCAAGGTTCCGGTCGGTACTCGCGTGCAGGATCAGGGCACCGGCGAAATCCTCGGCGACATGACCCGTCACGAGCAGCGTCTGATGGTGGCGAAGGGCGGTTGGCACGGTTTGGGCAACACCCGTTTTAAATCATCCGTTAACCGTGCTCCGCGCCAGAAAACGCTGGGCACCGCCGGTGAGGCTCGTGACATCCTGCTGGAGCTGCTGCTGCTGGCGGATGTGGGTATGCTGGGCCTGCCGAACGCCGGCAAGTCGACCTTTATCCGTGCAGTCTCTGCTGCAAAGCCAAAAGTTGCCGACTATCCGTTTACCACTCTGGTGCCAAGCCTGGGTGTGGTACGTATGGATCACGAGCAAAGCTTCGTGGTTGCCGATATTCCGGGACTGATCGAAGGTGCCTCCGACGGCGCTGGCCTGGGTATTCGCTTCCTGAAGCATCTGGAGCGCTGCCGCGTGCTGTTGCACCTGGTGGATATCGCCCCGATCGATGAATCTGATCCGGTAGAAAACGCCAAAGTCATCATCAACGAGTTGAATCAGTACAGCGAGAATCTGTCGCAGAAGCCACGCTGGCTGGTTTTCAACAAGATTGATGTGATTGGTGAAGAAGAAGCTGCCGAACGTGCCAAGGCGATTGCAGAGGGCATGGGCTGGGAAGGTAAGTACTACATGATCTCCGCCGTCAATCGTGAAGGCGTCAACGCGCTGTGCTGGGATGTGATGAAGTTTATCAATACCCAACCGAAAGCCATGGCCATCGAAGAAAGCGCGCCGGAGAAAGTCGAGTTCATGTGGGATGATTATCACCGTGAACAAATCGCTGAAGTGGAAGCTGAAGCGGATGACGACTGGGATGACGACTGGGATGAAGAGGACGACGAAGGCGTCGAAATCATTTACCAGAAGTAATCTTGTGAAGAGAGGGGCTCAGTTAACACTGGGCCCTTTTTTTATTTCAGGACGTTTTCCGGGAGCCAGCATCGTGCATCGAGCCCGCTGGTGTCCTGGCGGTTTTCCAGTGTTAAACGCCCCTGATGCAGCTGCACAATACGAGTTACGATATTCAATCCCAACCCACTGCCGCCATAGCGTTGATCCATACGGCGGAAGGCCTGCGTGAGTTCACCCGCTATTTTCTCTTTGACGCCCGGACCTTCATCGATCACCTGTAGCCGGTAACCGCGTTCCTGCGCAGAAAGTTGTACCTGGATCCTGCTGCCCTCAGGGCTATAACGATGGGCATTCTCCACCAGGTTACGCAGCAGCAGACGTAACAGTACCGGGTCACCATGCACCGGGGCGGTGGACGGAAGCTGCCATTGCAAACTTTGCCCTCGTTGTGTGGCCAACTCCTCGAGTTCTTCCCGCAGCGGTTGGATCACATCGCTCACCCAATCGAAGCGTTGATAATGGCCACTGGCAAAATCTTGACCGGCGCGTGCAAGCATCAGCAATTGTTCGACGGTGTGCATCAGTTGGTCAATACGCTTAATCAGTGGCCCACTTTGCGGGACCCCCTGTTTTTCCATTAACTCCAGATGCAGGCGGATGCCCGCCAGAGGCGTGCGTAGCTCATGGGCGGCGTCGGCAGTAAACAGCCGTTCCTGCTGGATGGTGTTATCCAGCCGCGAGAACAATTGGTTGAGCGTAGTGGTGACCGACATTATTTCGAGGCTGTCGCTGTTGAGCGGCAGCGGCGTCAGGTTATCGGCAGAACGCTTTTCCAGCCGTTGTTGCAACTGATTGAGCGGGCGGATAATCCAGCTGATAGCCCAAAATGAGGCGAGCAAAGTCACGACCATCATGATCAGTGAAGGGGCGAGCAGTGAGGCTATTGCTTCGGCGATTTCCGTATCGACACGCTCGGTGCGAACCTTGGCCGACAGGGTTTCATCCACCAGGAAGCTGATTTGCTCCTGGCTTTCATGCCACAACCAAAAGGCACTGATAAGCTGGGTGACCAAAAGGATCAGCGCCAGCATCAACAACAGACGACGGCGCATGCTGATCATGATGAGGATTCCAGACGATAGCCGATACCGCGAACGGTGCGGATGCGATCTTTACCCAATTTGCGGCGCAGATTATGGATATGTACTTCCAGCGTGTTGGAGCCCAAATCGTCCTGCCAGGTATAGAGATCCTGCTGCAGCAGTTCACGATTGACCGTTTGCCCGGCGCGCATCATCAGACGTGACAGGATGGCGAACTCTTTCGGGGTGACTTCCACCGGCTGTTGCTGAACATAAACCTGCTGACTGGAGAGATTGAGTTGGAGGTCATCGAGCTGCATGAGGTTGTCACTGTGACCCTGATAGCGACGGATCAGCGCCCGCACGCGCGCCTGCAGTTCAACCAACGCGAAGGGTTTCACCAGATAATCGTCGGCGCCGGCATCCAGCCCATCAACACGGTCTTCAAGCGCATCGCGAGCGGTCAGGATCAGCACCGGCAGCTCGACTTGCTGACGGCGCCACTGCCGAAGCAGGCTGGCGCCGTCCATGTCAGGCAGGCCCAGATCGAGGATAATCATGCTGTACTGACTGGTAAGGAGCAGAGCATTGGCCTCCGCGGCCGTAGCCGCGCAGTCGCAGGCATAGCCCTCGCCAGCTAATGCCAGGGCCAGGCCTTGCTGCAGCAGCTCATCGTCTTCAACAATCAGCAGTTTCATCGTAACCCTCAGTTATTCTGATAAATATCCCGGTACAGACGGCTTTCGAAACGCACCAGTGGAGCGCGGCGCTGTTTTTGATCTTCCGGCGGCACGGCATAGCCCGACAGATACTGTACGAATGCAAAACGCTGGCCGCTGGCGGTGGTGATAAACCCGGCCAGGTTGTACACGCCTTGCAATGCCCCGGTTTTAGCGGAAACCTTCCCGTCGACACCGGCTTCATGCAGGCCGCCACGGTAACGTAAGGTGCCGTCATAGCCAGACAGCGGCAGCATTGAAATAAAGTTCAGCTCACTGTCATGCTGCGCGATGTACTGCAACGCCTGCATCATGGTTGCCGGGGCCAGCAGGTTATGGCGTGACAGGCCTGAGCCGTCCACCACGATGCTGTTGCCCAAATCGACACCGGCTTTCTGACGAAGTACCTGACGCACGGCATCGGCACCGGCACGCCAGGTGCCCGGCACGCCAAAACGTTCATGGCCGATAGTGCGGAATACGGTATCGGCAATCATGTTGTCCGATTTCTTCAGCATGATCTTCAGCAACTCGTGCAGAGGCGCCGATTGAGCCTGTGCGATCACCGTTCCCTTCAGGCCAGGTTGGGTCTGACGCTTCAGGTGGCCGTCGATCTGAATGCCGGCCTGCGTCAGCTCATCTTTCAAAATAGCCCCGGCATAGCTGGCACCATCCTGAATGGCGAAGGCCAGCGGCAGCGGATCGCTGCGTTGGGTCAGACAGCCGGTCAGGGTAAAGCGATTCAACTCGCCCGGCACCACATCCAGCTCACAATATTGGGCATCTGCGGAGCCTTTTGCCAGCGTACGTACCTGGCTGAACATATTGACCGGGTAATACGAGGCCACGCGAATAAAGGCCATATCGCCCGGATTCGGCGCGCTGTACAACGACACAGAGAAACAGTTGCGATCGACTATAGCCGCCGCCGGCGGTGCGCTGAAGCACTGGGTCAGGTCGTTCCACGGCCAGCCGGGGGCTTTGTCATGGCTGGCGAATACCGAAGTATCGACCAGCACATCGCCGGTGATCTGGCGGACACCCTGCTTTTTCAGGATCGCCACCATGTTACGCAGGCTTTGGCGCTTAAAGGTCGGATCGCCGCTGAAGCGGGCAATCAGGTTGCCGCGCAGCACGCCGTCACTGATATCACCCTGGCTTTCCAGCGTGGTGGTGAAGCGATAGTCGGGGCCGAGCTGCAATAATGCAGCCAGCGCGGTCAGCACTTTCTGGGTACTGGCCGGCAACGCCATTTGCTGAGAGTGATAATCGATGGTCGGTGCGTCTGCGCCGATCTTCTGAACTACCAGGGCAAGGTTGGCCCCATCAGGCAAATATTGTGTGTAATCTTCAACCGGGGCCGCATTCGCATTTAGAACAAATGCGCAAGCCAATGCACTGACAATTCGTGAAAAACGCATAATCTCGGGATAACAGCTGGATAACGTGCCGTCATACTACGGTGCATTCAGGGAAAAAGTAAACGATGACCCTCAAGGAACTCTAAGCTAAAATGCGTATCAAAATGCAAAATCGATCCTGACTTGGGCAACTGTTCCGAGTCAGGCTTCTTTTGTTTGTCGCCTGGAGGCGGGGGGCATGTAGCCACCGTTTTTTCATTCGAACACGTCAGGATGACGGTTATTTGAACAGGAAGGATTTAGAGGTATTTAGCTTATGAAACAGATTCCGATGACCTTGTTTGGCGCTGAAAAACTGCGCGAAGAACTCGAATATTTAAAAGGCGTGCGCCGTCCGAAAATCATTGCGGATATCGCTGACGCCCGTGAACACGGCGATTTGAAAGAAAACGCAGAGTATCACGCCGCTCGTGAGCAGCAGGGTTTCTGCGAAGGGCGTATCCAGGAAATTGAAGCCAAGTTGTCCAACGCGCAGGTGATCGATATCACCAAGATGCCCAACAATGGCCGCGTGATTTTTGGCTCCACCGTATCGGTGATGAACCTCGATAGCGAAGAAGAAGTGACCTACCGCATCGTTGGCGACGATGAGGCCGATTTCAAGAAAAATCTGATTTCGGTCAATTCACCGATGGCGCGTGGTTTGATCGGTAAAGAAGTGGATGACGTGGTAGTGATAAAAACCCCGGGTGGCGATGTCGATTATGAGATCTTGAAGGTTGATTATCTCTGATCGCTCTGCATTCGTTCAGAAAATCGCCAGGGTTTTGTAAAGAAAGGAAAAAGGCCGCACGCGGCCTTTTATCTGAATCAGGTGCATGGCACCTTTTCGTTAACCCAATGCTTATTAACGCGGTAGACTGATCTTGCGCTCTTTAGAAGGGCGGTAAAGAATAAGCGTACTGCCGATGACTTGCACGTTGCAGGCACCCGTTTCACGCACGATAGCGTCGGCGATCAGGGTTTTGGTTTCGCGATCTTCAGCAGCGATTTTTACCTTGATCAGCTCATGATGCTCCAGAGCCTGTTCAATTTCAGCCAGCACCCCTTCGGTGAGACCGTTATTACCCAGCATGACAACCGGTTTTAACGGATGCGCCAGGCCTTTCAGGTGCTGTTTTTGTTTATTATTCAGATTCATTGTCTTTTTTGCTTAAGTTGGGATTGAAAACGGTACATTCTACCGCCATCTCATGTATATCACCAAATCGGTCTTCACCGGTGTGAGTCTACGTGAGCTGCGAACCTGACATTAAGACTCTTTTTATGATAGTTGGAAAACGAGATGGCTAATAAAAAGCGTTCTGCTAGCTCCAGTCGCTGGTTACAAGAACACTTTAGCGATAAATATGTTCAACAGGCGCAGAAAAAAGGGCTGCGTTCGCGCGCCTGGTTTAAACTTGATGAAATACAGCAGAGTGACAAACTGTTTAAACCCGGCATGACCGTAGTGGACTTAGGTGCGGCACCGGGTGGTTGGTCGCAATATGTCGTGACCCAGATCGGCGGATCCGGCCGCATCATCGCCTGTGATATTTTGCCAATGGATCCAATCGTTGGCGTCGATTTCCTTCAGGGCGATTTTCGTGATGAACTGGTGCTCAAGGCTCTGTTGGAACGTGTAGGTGAAAGCAAGGTTCAGGTGGTTATGTCTGACATGGCCCCGAATATGAGTGGCACTCCGGCCGTCGATATTCCAAGATCGATGTACCTGGTGGAATTAGCACTGGGAATGTGTCGTGATGTCCTCGCACCAGGCGGAAGTTTCCTGGTGAAGGTGTTCCAGGGAGATGGTTTTGACGAGTACCTACGGGAAATTCGCTCCCTGTTTACGAAGGTTAAGATTCGTAAGCCAGACGCTTCCCGCGCACGTTCGCGCGAAGTGTACATTGTAGCGACAGGGCGCAAGCTGTAGTACCCTAACGCTGTTTGTTAACACAGTTGTAATATGAGGTTAATCCCTTGAGTGACATGGCGAAAAACCTAATTCTCTGGTTAGTCATCGCGGTAGTGTTGATGTCTGTATTCCAGAGCTTTGGGCCCAGCGAGTCGAATGGCCGTAGGGTGGATTACTCTACCTTCATGTCCGAGCTGACCCAGGACCAGGTTCGCGAAGCGCGAATCAACGGACGTGAAATTAACGTTACCAAGAAAGACAGTAACAAATACACGACCTACATCCCTGTCAACGATCCGAAATTGCTGGATACGTTGTTAACCAAGAATGTGAAAGTTGTTGGTGAACCGCCGGAAGAGCCGAGTTTGCTGGCTTCTATCTTTATTTCGTGGTTCCCAATGCTGTTGCTGATCGGGGTTTGGATCTTCTTCATGCGGCAGATGCAGGGCGGCGGCGGCAAGGGCGCGATGTCCTTCGGCAAGAGCAAGGCCCGCATGCTGACGGAAGACCAGATCAAAACCACTTTTGCCGACGTTGCTGGTTGCGACGAAGCAAAAGAAGAAGTGAGCGAACTGGTGGAATACCTGCGTGAGCCGAGCCGTTTCCAGAAGTTGGGCGGCAAGATCCCTAAAGGCGTGCTGATGGTTGGCCCTCCAGGGACCGGTAAAACGCTGTTGGCGAAAGCTATCGCCGGCGAGGCAAAAGTGCCGTTCTTCACCATTTCCGGTTCCGACTTCGTGGAAATGTTCGTGGGTGTTGGTGCATCTCGTGTGCGTGACATGTTCGAACAGGCCAAGAAAGCGGCACCGTGCATCATCTTTATCGATGAAATCGACGCCGTCGGTCGCCAGCGTGGCGCCGGTCTGGGTGGCGGTCACGATGAACGTGAGCAAACGCTGAACCAGATGCTGGTTGAAATGGACGGCTTTGAAGGCAACGAAGGCATTATCGTCATCGCTGCGACCAACCGTCCTGACGTACTTGACCCGGCATTGCTGCGTCCAGGCCGTTTCGACCGTCAGGTTGTTGTTGGTCTGCCAGACGTACGTGGTCGTGAGCAGATCCTGAAAGTGCACTCCCGTCGCGTGCCTTTGGCGCCGGATGTTGATGCTTCAGTACTGGCACGTGGTACACCGGGCTTCTCAGGTGCTGACCTGGCTAACCTGGTCAACGAAGCGGCACTGTTTGCTGCCCGTGGCAACAAACGCGTTGTGTCGATGGTTGAGTTCGAAAAAGCCAAAGACAAGATCATGATGGGTGCGGAACGTCGCTCCATGGTGATGACCGAAGCGCAGAAAGAGTCGACCGCGTATCACGAAGCAGGCCACGCCATTATCGGCCGTCTGGTTCCTGAGCACGATCCGGTACACAAGGTAACCATTATTCCTCGTGGCCGTGCGTTGGGGGTTACCTTCTTCCTGCCGGAAGGCGATGCTATCAGCGCCAGCCGTCAGAAACTGGAGAGCCAAATCTCTACTCTGTACGGTGGCCGTCTGGCTGAAGAGATCATCTACGGGCCAGAGAAAGTCTCTACCGGTGCGTCGAACGACATTAAAGTGGCGACCTCGATTGCCCGCAACATGGTGACCCAATGGGGCTTCTCCGAGAAGCTGGGGCCATTGCTGTATGCGGAAGAAGAGGGCGAAGTGTTCCTGGGCCGTTCCGTGGCCAAGGCGAAACACATGTCGGACGAAACCGCGCGCATCATCGACCAGGAAGTTAAATCCCTGATCGAACGCAACTACATCCGTGCGCGTGCGTTGTTGATGGAAAACATGGACATCCTGCATTCAATGAAGGATGCACTGATGAAGTATGAAACCATCGATGCGCCTCAGATCGACGATCTGATGAACCGCAAAGACGTGCGTCCGCCAGCGGGTTGGGACGATGCGAGCAAAGGCAGCAACTCCGACAATGGCGGCACACCAAAAGCCCCAACGCCGGTAGATGAGCCACGCACGCCAAACCCAGGCAATACCATGTCTGAACAGCTAGACAAGTAACTTTGGCTGTGTAATAACATCGAACCCCGGCATGCCGGGGTTTTTTATTGTCCGGCGGGCAGTGAACCAGGCAACAGTAAGGTGGATTAGTAATGCAGTTAACCGTGCGAGACACGACTTTCGATCTCTCCCATCCGCGGGTGATGGGGATCCTCAACGTAACCCCGGATTCTTTTTCTGACGGCGGCCAACACAACCAGCTAAATCAGGCGTTGTTGCATGCCCATGCCCTGATTTCGGCCGGTGCGACCATGATTGATGTGGGGGGCGAGTCGACCAGACCGGGAGCGGCAGAGGTTAGTGAAGAGGAAGAGATCGCACGCGTAGTGCCCGTGGTGGAAGCCATTGCCCGGCGTTTTGAAGTCTTTATTTCGGTGGATACCTCGAAAGCCGGGGTGATCCGCGAGTCGGCTCAGGCCGGGGCGCATCTGATCAACGACGTTCGCTCGCTACAGGAGCCGGGCGCGCTGGCTGCCGCCGCGGAAAGCGGGCTACCGGTGTGTCTGATGCATATGCAGGGTGAACCGCGCACCATGCAGCAGGCGCCGCACTATGATGACCTTATTGGCGATGTTAACGCCTTTTTCCAGCGACATATTGAACGCTGTAATGCCGCCGGGATTAAAAATCAGAAATTGCTGCTCGACCCAGGATTCGGTTTCGGTAAGAATTTAGCGCACAATTATCAGCTTCTGGCCAGATTGTCAGAGTTTCATCACTTCGGCCTGCCGTTGTTGGTGGGGATGTCGCGTAAGTCGATGATTGGACAACTGCTGAACGTGCCCCCCGATCAGCGGGTCATCGGCAGCGTGGCCTGTGCGGTGATCGCCGCCATGCAGGGCGCACAGATTGTCAGAGTGCATGACGTTAAAGAAACCGTCGAGGCGATGCGTGTCGTCGAGGCAACACTTTCAGCTAAGGGATGATAGAGACATGAGTGAGCGTAAATATTTTGGTACCGACGGCATTCGTGGCAAGGTCGGCGATACTCCTATTACCCCGGAATTCGTTCTGAAGCTGGGCTGGGCGGCGGGTAAGGTACTGGCACGTCACGGATCTCGCAAAATTATTATCGGCAAAGATACCCGCATCTCCGGCTATATGCTGGAGTCGGCGTTGGAAGCCGGGCTTGCCGCTGCGGGGCTGTCAGCCTCGTTTACCGGCCCAATGCCGACGCCAGCGGTGGCGTATTTAACGCGTACCTTCCGTGCTGAAGCCGGTATTGTTATTTCGGCATCACATAACCCGTTTTACGACAACGGCATCAAGTTTTTCTCGATTGATGGGGCCAAGCTGCCGGACGATGTTGAAGAAGCCATTGAAGCCGAAATGGAAAAACCGCTGACCTGCGTGGAATCCTCCGAATTGGGCAAGGCCAGCCGGATCATCGACGCGGCCGGCCGCTATATCGAATTCTGCAAAGGCACCTTCCCGAGCGAATTGAGCCTGAAGGGCCTGAAAATCGTGGTGGACTGCGCCAACGGTGCGACCTATCACATTGCGCCAAGCGTACTGCGTGAGCTGGGCGCCACGGTGATTGCCATCGGCGTTGAGCCGGACGGCATGAATATCAATGAAAAGTGCGGCGCGACTGATGTTCGTCAACTTCAGGAACGTGTACTGAAGGAAAAAGCCCATGTCGGCCTGGCATTTGACGGTGACGGCGACCGTGTGATGATGGTTGATCACCTTGGCAACAAGGTCGATGGCGACCAAATCCTGTATATCATCGCTCGTGAAGGGCTGCGTCAGGGCCAGTTGCGCGGTGGTGCGGTTGGCACGCTGATGAGCAACATGGGTCTGGAATTGGCGCTCAAGCAGTTGGGCATCCCATTTGCACGTGCGAAAGTCGGCGACCGCTACGTGCTGGAGAAGCTGCAGGAGCTGGGATGGCGTATCGGTGCGGAAAACTCCGGCCACGTGATCCTGTTGGACAAGACCACCACGGGTGACGGCATCGTTGCCGGTCTGCAGGTGCTGACTGCGATTGTTCGTAACAGTATGAGTCTGCACGACCTGTGCAGCGGCATGAAATTGTTGCCGCAAATTCTGGTCAACGTGCGCTTTGCCGGCGAGCATAACCCGCTGGAATCCGAAGAGGTGCGTAAAATCACCGAGCAGGTTGAAGTGGAATTGGCCGGTCGCGGCCGCGTTCTGCTGCGCAAGTCCGGTACCGAACCGCTGATCCGTGTGATGGTGGAAGGTGAGGATGAGCAGCAGGTGACTGCGCTGGCACATCGCATCGCCGATGCGGTGAAGTCTGCTGGTTAATGGGGCGCTGATGAGTTCGGGGGCGGCAGTTGCCCCCTAAAATCACAGCCTGCGAATTTTATTGGTGTTTTTTTCCGCAAACGCGCCGGTGGCTGCAAATTGCCCTTGCGTGGTTTGGCACCTTTGGTTAGTATTCACACCCGCTTCAGTGGGCAGTTTGATATAACGCCTGCGACTTCTTGTTAGAAAAGAAGCCTATGGGGTGTGAAGCATTTGGCACGCGGTGAAGCCGCAAGGATACGGGTACAACTATGTACGAAGCTCTTCTGGTAATTTTCCTGCTGATCTCAATCGGGCTGGTAGCTCTGATTATGCTGCAGCAAGGTAAAGGCGCTGATATGGGAGCCTCATTCGGAGCAGGTGCATCTGGCACATTGTTCGGTTCGAGTGGTTCCGGCAACTTCATGACCCGCATGACAGCTGTGCTGGCGACGTTGTTCTTCGTCATCAGTCTGATCCTTGGCAATCTGAGCACCAACCAGACCAAGAAGGGCAGCGAGTGGGAAAATTTGGGTCAGCCAGTGAAATCTGAGCAGACTAGCGCGCCGGCAGCACCAACCAAGCCGAGCAGCGATATCCCGCAGTAAGCGCCAAGCAGTAACAGAGTTTGAAAACGGTTGTTGTTACCTCGATATAAATAACAGCCGTTAGCAGTAAGAATCAGTACCGAGGTGGTGGAATTGGTAGACACGCTACCTTGAGGTGGTAGTGCCCTAACGGGCTTGTGGGTTCGAGTCCCATCCTCGGTACCAAATCCCAGAGATAACTTGCTATTTTGCGATTATCGGCGTAATATTTGCCACGTTTTCGGACGCGGGGTGGAGCAGCCTGGTAGCTCGTCGGGCTCATAACCCGAAGGTCGTCGGTTCAAATCCGGCCCCCGCAACCACTTTCCTTTAAGTGTTTATTTTCAAATACACTTTTCGATTGAATTCCGCTTTTCTCGATCAACATTTGAAAATGACACTTGCTAGAAAGTTGCACCGAAGCCGCTTAGCGGCAAACAGGGTCCAGTTGCATAAAGCCCCGAATTTTCGGGGTTTTTTGTTATTTGGCAACAGAATCACTGGGCTATTAGGCCCTTTTTTTATGTCTTGGGGGTGGGCTTGTCCACATTAGAGCAAAAATTAACAGAGATGCTTTCGGCACCGGTAGAAGCGTTGGGCTTTGAACTTGTAGGCATCGAATTTATTCGTGCGCGCCAATCGACGCTCCGTATCTATATTGATAGTGAAAACGGCATCAATGTTGACGATTGTGCTGATGTCAGCCACCAGGTCAGCGCTGTATTGGACGTTGAAGAGCCAATCACAGTCGCTTACAACTTGGAAGTCTCCTCTCCTGGCCTTGATCGCCCGATGTTCACCGCCGAGCACTATACTCGTTTCCTCGGTGACGAAGTCAGCCTGGTCTTGCGCATGGCCGTACAGAACCGTCGCAAATGGCAGGGCATTATCAAGTCTGTCGATGGCGAGATGATCACGGTTGCTGTGGAAGGGAAAGATGAAGTGTTCGCGCTGAGCAATATCCAGAAAGCGAACCTGGTACCCCACTTTTAAAGTTTGGATGAGGCAACTAGGATGAATAAAGAGATTCTGGCTGTTGTTGAAGCTGTTTCCAATGAAAAATCCCTTCCGCGTGAGAAGATTTTCGAAGCGCTGGAAACCGCATTAGCCACCGCCACCAAGAAAAAATACGAGCAGGAAATCGAAGTTCGCGTCAGCATTGACCGCAAAACTGGCGATTTCGACACCTTCCGCCGTTGGGTCGCTGTAGATGAAGTGACTCAGCCAACGCGTGAAATCACGCTGGAAGCTGCACAGTATGAAGAGCCAGGCATCGAGCTGGGCGGTTACATCGAAGATCAGATTGAATCTGTGACCTTCGACCGTATCACCACTCAAACCGCGAAACAGGTTATCGTACAGAAAGTACGTGAAGCCGAGCGCGCGATGGTGGTTGACGCCTTCCGCCAGCACGAAGGTGAAATCGTCACCGGCGTGGTGAAGAAAGTTAACCGTGACAGCATTGCGCTGGATCTGGGTAGCAACGCTGAAGCGGTCATTGGCCGTGAAGATATGCTGCCACGCGAAAACTTCCGTCCGGGCGACCGTATCCGCGGTATCCTGTACGCCGTTCGTCCAGAAGCCCGTGGCGCGCAGCTGTTTGTCAGCCGCTCCAGCGCCGAGATGCTGAAAGAACTGTTCCGCATCGAAGTACCGGAAATCGGCGAAGAAGTGATCGAAATTAAAGCGGCAGCCCGCGATCCTGGCTCCCGTGCAAAAATTGCAGTGAAAACCAACGACAAACGCATCGACCCGGTCGGCGCTTGCGTAGGTATGCGCGGTGCGCGCGTTCAGGCCGTTTCGAGCGAGCTCGGCGGTGAACGTATCGACATCATCCTGTGGGATGATAACCCTGCGCAGTTCGTCATCAACGCCATGGCGCCGGCAGACGTTGCCTCAATCGTGGTTGATGAAGATAATTGCACTATGGATATCGCCGTTGAAGCCAGCAATCTGGCACAGGCGATCGGCCGTAATGGCCAAAACGTGCGTTTGGCATCCCAGTTGTTAAAACAGCATCGTGACGATGACCGTTGGGAACTGAACGTGATGACGGCGGACGATCTGCAGGCCAAGCACCAGGCCGAAGCTCATGCCGCCATTGATACCTTCACCAAACATCTTGATATTGACGAAGATTTCGCCACCGTACTGGTTGAAGAAGGCTTCTCTACTCTGGAAGAGTTGGCTTACGTGCCAATCAAAGAGCTGCTGGAAATCGACGGTCTGGATGAAGATATGGTTGAAGCGTTGCGCGATCGCGCCAAAGCTGCATTGACCACGCTGGCCCTGGCACAAGAAGAAAGCCTGGGCGACCAAAAACCTGCTGACGATTTGCTCAACCTGCCGGGTCTTGAGCGCAGCATGGCCTTTAAACTGGCCGCGCGTGGGGTTTGTACGCTGGAAGATCTTGCCGAGCAGGGTGTTGACGATCTGGCTGATATTGAAGGGCTTAGCGATGAGCAAGCCGGCGAGCTGATTATGGCCGCACGTAATATCTGTTGGTTTGGCGACAACGCGTAATAAACTGTAGCAGGAAGGAACAGCATGACGACAGATGTAACCGTAAAATCGCTGGCAGCAGAGATTCAGACTCCAGTTGATCGCCTGGTACAGCAGTTTGCTGATGCAGGGATTAACAAGTCTGAGACAGACTCTGTAACCCAACATGAGAAAGAAGCCTTACTGGCGCACCTGAACCGTGAACACGGTAGTGCGCCGGGTAAGCTCACGTTGCAGCGCAAAACGCGCAGCACCTTGAATATTCCGAGCACCGGCGGTAAAAGTAAATCGGTGCAAATCGAGGTCCGCAAGAAACGCACTTATGTAAATCGCGATACGCCAGAAGCCCAACAGGCTGAAGCGGCAGAGCAGGCACAGCGTGAAGCGGAAGAGCAGGCACAGCGCGCAGCAGAAGAGCTGGCGAAACGCGAAGCAGAAGCAAAGCGCGCAGCCGAAGAGCAAGCCAAACGTGAGGCCGCGGAGATTGCTAAGCGTAATTCAGCGGAAAAAGAAAAAGTGACGAATCAACATACCGACGAAATGACCAAGCCAGCTCAGGCAGAAAAAGCACGCCGTGAAGCCGAAGCCGCAGAACTGAAACGTAAAGCGGAAGAGGAAGTACGACGCAAGGTTGAAGAAGACGCCAAACGCGTAGCGGAAGAAGCGCGCCGCATGGCCGAAGAGAAAGGCGAAGAATGGGCTGCTGCCGAGAAAGCCAGCGCAGCGGTTGAAACTGCCGATTATCATGTAACCACTTCCCAGCACGCCCGTGCTGCCGAAGATGAAAACGACGCTAAAGTTGAAGGCGAACGCCGCACCCGCACTCGTGGCGGTAAAGCGACCAAGCAGAAAAAAGGCAACAAACTTTCCGAGTCTAAAGCAGACCGTGAAGAAGCGCGCGCCGTGACCCGTGGTGGTAAAGGCAAGCGTAAGCCAAGTACTCTGCAGCAGGGCTTCAACAAGCCGGCTCAGGTGGTTAACCGTGACGTTGTGATCGGCGAAACCATCACCGTAGCCGAACTGGCTAACAAGATGGCGGTTAAAGGCTCTCAGGTCATCAAAGCGATGATGAAACTGGGCGCAATGGCCACCATCAACCAGGTCATCGACCAGGAAACCGCACAGCTGGTTGCCGAAGAGATGGGCCACAAAGTTATCCTGCGTCGTGAGAACGAGCTGGAAGAAGCGCTGATGAGCGACCGTGATACCGGTGCTGCTGCTGAGCCACGTGCGCCAGTTGTGACCATCATGGGCCACGTTGACCACGGTAAAACTTCTCTGCTGGACTACATCCGCTCCACCAAGGTGGCAGCAGGCGAGGCCGGTGGTATTACCCAGCATATCGGTGCTTACCACGTAGAAACCGACAACGGCATGATCACCTTCCTGGATACTCCAGGCCACGCAGCCTTTACTTCAATGCGTGCTCGTGGTGCTCAGGCGACAGACATCGTTGTTCTGGTGGTTGCTGCCGACGACGGCGTGATGCCGCAAACCATCGAAGCTATCCAGCATGCGAAAGCAGCGCAGGTGCCTTTGGTTGTTGCAGTGAACAAAATTGACAAGCCGGAAGCCGATCCGGACCGCGTTAAGCAGGAACTGTCTCAGTACGGCGTTATGCCGGAAGAGTGGGGCGGCGAAGCGCAGTTCGTTCACGTATCTGCGAAAGCCGGTACCGGTATCGACGAGCTGTTGAACGCCATCCTGTTGCAGTCCGAAGTTCTCGAACTGAAAGCGGTACGCAGCGGCATGGCCAGCGGTGTGGTTATCGAATCCTTCCTGGATAAAGGTCGTGGTCCGGTTGCTACCGTGTTGGTACAGGAAGGTACGCTGAACAAGGGCGATATCGTTCTGTGTGGCTTCGAATACGGCCGCGTGCGTGCGATGCGTGACGAACTGGGTCGCGAAGTGACCTCTGCAGGTCCTTCTATTCCGGTTGAGATCCTGGGTCTGTCCAGCGTTCCAGCCGCGGGTGATGAAGCGACTGTGGTGCGTGACGAGAAGAAAGCGCGTGAAGTTGCGCTGTACCGTCAAGGCAAGTTCCGCGAAGTTAAACTGGCGCGTCAGCAGAAATCCAAACTGGAAAACATGTTTGCGAACATGACCGACGGTGAAGTTTCTGAACTGAACATCGTACTGAAATCCGACGTACAGGGTTCTTGTGAAGCGATTTGCGAATCACTGCTGAAACTCTCTACCGACGAAGTGAAAGTCAAGATTGTTGGCTCTGGCGTAGGTGGTATCACCGAAACCGACGCCACGCTGGCAGCGGCTTCCAACGCCATCATCCTGGGCTTCAACGTTCGTGCCGACGCTTCAGCGCGCCGCGTGATTGAAGCAGAAAGCCTGGATCTGCGTTACTACTCCGTGATCTATAACCTGATCGACGAAGTGAAGCAGGCGATGAGCGGTATGTTGGCGCCTGAGTACAAGCAGCAGATTATCGGCCTGGCCGCAGTTCGTGACGTGTTCAAATCACCTAAATTCGGCGCCATTGCAGGTTGTATGGTTACCGAAGGGAACATCAAGCGTCACAACCCAATCCGCGTTCTGCGCGACAACGTGGTTATCTATGAAGGCGAGCTGGAATCCCTGCGCCGCTTCAAAGATGACGTCAACGAAGTCCGTAACGGCATGGAATGTGGTATCGGCGTTAAGAACTACAACGACGTGCGCGTCGGCGACATGATCGAAGTATTCGAAATCATCGAGATCCAACGCACCATCGCTTAACGCTAGCACATCTGCTTAAGTCTGTTCTGGGGGGCCTTGTGCCCCCCGATTTGTCTGGAGAATCCATAATGGCAAAAGAATTCAGCCGCGGTCAGCGCGTGGCACAAGAGATGCAAAAAGAGATTGCTATCATTCTGCAGCGTGAAGTCAAAGATCCGCGTGTCGGCATGGCTACCGTTTCTGGTGTAGAAGTTTCTCGTGATTTGGCCTATGCCAAAGTTTACGTCACCTTCCTGAACGTATTGACCGAAAACGCCGATCCGAATCTGGTGCCTAACGGCATCAAAGCTCTGGAAGACGCTTCCGGCTACATCCGCACGCTGCTGGGTAAAGCCATGCGCCTGCGCGTAGTACCTGAGCTGACCTTCGCTTACGACAACTCCCTGGTTGAAGGCATGCGCATGTCCAACCTGGTGACCAACGTAGTGAAGAATGACGCCGAACGCCGTTCTGCATCAGGCGATGACGAGGAGGCTTAATGAGTCGCCCTCGTCGCCGCGGCCGTGATATCCACGGTGTCCTGTTGCTGGACAAACCGCAGGGCCTGTCATCCAACGACGCCCTGCAAAAAGTAAAGCGCCTCTATAACGCCAATCGCGCGGGTCATACCGGCGCGCTCGACCCGCTGGCGACCGGCATGCTGCCAATTTGCCTCGGTGAGGCGACCAAGTTTTCACAGTTCCTGCTCGACTCCGACAAACGCTATCGCGTGATTGCCCGACTGGGTCAGCGTACCGATACCTCGGATGCCGACGGCCAAATTGTGCAGGAGCGGCCGGTGAGTTTCACCCAGGCGCAGCTCGATGCGGCGCTGGACAGCTTCCGTGGCGATATCAAGCAGGTACCTTCGATGTACTCGGCGCTGAAATACCAGGGCAAGAAACTCTATGAGTATGCTCGCCAGGGTATCGAAGTGCCGCGTGAAGCACGCAGCATTACCGTTTATGAACTGCAGTTTATTCGCTGGGAAGGGGATGAACTGGAGCTGGAAATTCACTGCTCAAAAGGCACTTACATCCGCACCATCACCGATGACCTCGGCGAGCTGCTGGGATGTGGCGCGCACGTGATCTACCTGCGTCGTCTGCAGGTGGCGACCTACCCGACCGAGCGCATGGTCACGCTGGAGCAGTTGAACGAATTGCTGGAGCAGGCTCATCGGCAGGAAATCGCCCCGGCCGAGCTGCTCGATCCGTTGTTGATGCCGATGGACAGCCCGGTGGAGAACTACCCGGAAGTGAATTTGCTGCCAGTGGTAGCGGGTTACGTTAAGCAAGGGCAACCGGTTCAGGTTGCCGGTGCACCGGCCTCGGGCATGGTCCGTATCACCGAAGGTGAAGAGCGTAAATTTATCGGCGTCGGTGATATTGCCGATGACGGTCGTGTGGCGCCGCGCCGCCTGGTAGTTGAATATTTCGACTAAGGGTAGAAAACGCACTGCCTTGCGATCGCACTGCGCTAAGGGTAGAATGGCGCAGCTTATGCATTGGGTTGCTGAATTAGAGATCGGCGCCTGTATTTATTATCTATAATCTGGAGTAAGACAATGTCTCTAAGTGTTGAAGCTAAAGCTAAAATCGTAGCTGATTTCGGTCGTGGTACTAACGACAGCGGTTCTTCCGAAGTTCAGGTTGCCCTGTTGACTGCGCAGATCAACCATCTGCAAGGCCACTTCTCAGAGCACAAAAAAGATCACCACAGCCGTCGTGGTCTGCTGCGTATGGTTTCTCAGCGTCGTAAGCTGCTGGACTACCTGAAGCGTAAAGATGTAGCACGTTACACCAGCCTGATCGAGCGTCTGGGTCTGCGTCGCTAATCAAGCGAGTTTCAGTGGAAAGGGGCCTATTTTGGCCCCTTTCTTCTAGGAAGCATAAGCAAATCAGGTTAATGTATTACTGATGTTTCCAAACAGGATCTTCCGTTACAGAGGTTCGCGCGGCTAATGAGAGGCTTTGTCTCAGGCTTGAGATAAGGATTGTCATTAGTCGCGAGGATGTAGTGAGAAGGCAAACCGAGTCACTGGCGTGTCGAGTCGACAATACGATTGCGCGCCTAATCTAAGGATATAATTTTGCTGACACCGATCATTCGCAAATTCCAGTATGGCCAGCATACCCTCACTATTGAGACCGGTATGATGGCTCGTCAGGCCACTGCCGCCGTTATGGTAAGCATGGATGACACCGCAGTATTCGTTACCGTAGTTGGCCAGAAAAAAGCCAAACCAGGCCAGAGCTTCTTCCCACTGACGGTTAACTATCAGGAGCGTACCTACGCTGCTGGTCGTATCCCGGGTAGCTTCTTCCGTCGTGAAGGCCGTCCGAGCGAAGGTGAAACTCTGACCTCCCGTCTGATTGACCGTCCGATCCGTCCACTGTTCCCGGACAGCTTCCTGAACGAAGTTCAGGTGATCGCGACCGTTGTTTCCCTTAACCCGCAGGTTAACCCGGACATCGTTGCGATGATCGGTGCCTCTGCCGCCCTGAGCCTGTCCGGTATTCCGTTCAATGGCCCAATCGGTTCTGCGCGCGTGGGTTACATCAACAATCAATACGTATTGAACCCAACCAGCGACGAGCTGAAAGAAAGCAGCCTGGATCTGGTGGTTGCCGGTACCGCTGGCGCAGTACTGATGGTTGAATCCGAAGCTGACGTTCTGAGCGAAGATCAGATGCTGGGCGCGGTGGTGTTTGGCCACGAGCAACAGCAAATCGTTATCGAAAACATTAATTCCCTGGTTGCCGAAGCCGGCAAAGCCAAGTGGGACTGGCAGGCACCTGCAGTCAACGAAGCGCTGCACGCGCGCGTTGCAGAACTGGCAGAAGGCCGCCTGGGCGACGCTTATCACATCACCGAAAAACAAGAGCGTTACGCTCAGGTTGATGCGATCAAGAGCAGCGTTGTTGAAACCCTGCTGGCACAGGACGAAACCCTGGACGTGTCTGAAATTCAGGACATCCTGGGTAGCGTTGAGAAAAACGTCGTTCGTAGCCGTGTGCTGCGTGGCGAGCCGCGTATCGACGGCCGTGAAAAAGACATGATCCGTGGTCTGGACGTGCGCACCGGCGTTCTGCCGCGTACCCACGGTTCCGCACTGTTCACCCGTGGTGAGACTCAGGCACTGGTTACCGCAACGCTGGGCACCGCCCGTGACGCGCAGAACCTGGATGAGCTGATGGGCGAAAAGACCGACAGTTTCCTGTTCCACTACAACTTCCCTCCGTACTCCGTTGGTGAGACCGGGATGGTAGGTTCGCCAAAACGTCGTGAAATTGGTCACGGTCGCCTGGCGAAACGTGGCGTATTGGCTATGATGCCTAAACCAGAAGATTTCCCGTACACGGTGCGTGTGGTTTCTGAAATCACCGAATCCAACGGTTCTTCTTCAATGGCTTCCGTCTGCGGTGCTTCTCTGGCACTGATGGATGCGGGTGTGCCAATCAAGGCAGCCGTTGCCGGTATCGCAATGGGCCTGGTGAAAGAACAAGACAACTTTGTTGTTCTGTCCGACATTCTGGGTGACGAAGATCACCTGGGCGACATGGACTTCAAAGTAGCCGGTAGCCGTGACGGTATTACCGCGCTGCAGATGGACATTAAAATTGAAGGCATCACCCGCGAAATCATGCAGGTTGCTCTGAACCAGGCCAAGGGCGCGCGTCTGCACATCCTGGGCGTGATGGAACAGGCTATCAGCACTCCGCGTGGCGATATCTCTCAGTTTGCACCACGTATTCACACTATCCGCATCAACCCGGACAAGATCAAAGACGTGATTGGTAAAGGCGGTTCTGTCATCCGTGCGCTGACTGAAGAGACCGGCACTACCATTGAAATCGAAGATGATGGTACAGTTAAAATCGCTGCTACCGACGGTGAGAAAGCGAAATTCGCTATCCGCCGCATCGAAGAGATCACTGCCGAGATCGAAGTGGGCCGTATTTACCAGGGTAAAGTTACCCGTATCGTTGATTTCGGCGCATTCGTGGCGATCGGCGGCGGTAAAGAAGGTCTGGTGCACATCTCTCAAATCGCTGACAAGCGCGTTGAGAAAGTGACCGACTATCTGCAGATGGGTCAGGAAGTACCGGTTAAGGTACTGGAAGTTGACCGTCAGGGCCGTGTGCGTCTGAGCATCAAAGAAGCGACCGCACCAGAAGCAGGTTCACCTGCGCCTGAAGCAGAATAACTGTATAGATAGATTTACAGCTCCCGACCATGGGGTTGGGAGCTGTTCATATAACGCGGGCAGGATGCCTGCGTATTTGCAAACGGATGAAAGGATGTTCATCCAATGTTTGTCTTCGGGAGTGGGAAATGAAGCCTTTCTTGCGCTGGTGTTACGTTGCGACAGCACTCATGCTGGCAGGATGCAGCAACCATGATTGGCGTAAAGACGAAGTTTTGGCGATCCCGTTGCAGCCAACTCTGCAGCAGGAAGTGATCCTGGCGCGCATGGAACAAATACTTGCCAGCCGGGCACTGACGGACGATGAGCGTGCGCAGCTTTTATATGAGCGCGGTGTACTGTATGATAGCCTCGGGCTACGTGCACTGGCGCGCAATGATTTCTCGCAAGCGCTGGCGATACGTCCTGATATGCCAGAAGTTTTCAACTACCTGGGCATTTACTTAACGCAGGCAGGCAATTTTGATGCTGCCTATGAAGCGTTTGATTCTGTACTAGAGCTTGATCCAACTTACAATTACGCGCGTTTAAACCGGGGCATCGCACTTTATTATGGCGGCCGCTTCCCGTTGGCGCAGGATGATCTGCAGGCGTTTTATCAAGACGACCCAAACGATCCCTTCCGTTCGTTGTGGCTTTATCTGGTGGAAAGAGAAATCGATCCCAAGAAGGCTGACGTAGCGCTCCAGCAGCGTTATGACAAGGCGAACCGAGGGCAATGGGGATGGAATATTGTCGAATTCTACCTGGGCAACATCAGTGAAAAAACGCTGATGGAAAGGCTCAAGGCAGATGCAACGGATAACACTTCGCTCGCTGAGCATCTCAGTGAAACTGACTTCTATTTAGGTAAGCATTACCTAAGTCTGGGGGACAAGGACACCGCTTCGGCGCTGTTCAAACTGACGGTTGCTAACAACGTTCATAATTTCGTTGAGCACCGCTATGCATTGTTGGAATTGGCGCTGTTGGGCCAAGAACAAGACGACCTATCGGAATCGGACCAGCAATAGCTGACGAACAACTATCAGCCTGATATACATTGGTTTTTTGCCAAAGTTATCGTCTTAACGGGCGAGGGCTTTTTTGTTCGTTTTATAATCTAATTTGAGCCGGTTCACACTTTTCAATGAAAATGACTGAAAATTTTCTCGACGAGTTATGTAGACTGGCTGCCATTATTAATGAGGCACGTGTACATGACTACTGAGCTTGAAACCTCTTTTGCTGACCTGGGGCTGTCTGCTCCGATCATTTCTGCCCTGACCGATCTGGGCTACGAAAAACCTTCACCGATCCAGGCTGAGTGTATTCCTCACCTGTTGAACGGCCGTGATGTGCTGGGCATGGCACAGACCGGTAGCGGCAAAACTGCGGCGTTCTCGCTGCCACTGCTGCACAACCTTGACGCTTCCCTGAAAGCACCTCAGATCCTGGTGCTGGCACCGACCCGCGAACTGGCGGTTCAGGTTGCTGAAGCGATGACCGATTTCTCCAAACACATGCATGGCGTTAACGTCGTGGCCCTGTACGGCGGCCAGCGTTATGACGTGCAGCTGCGCGCTCTGCGTCAGGGCCCGCAAATCGTAGTAGGGACTCCAGGCCGTCTGCTGGACCACCTGAAGCGTGGCACCCTGAACCTCTCTAACCTGAGCGGTCTGGTGCTGGATGAAGCCGACGAAATGCTGCGTATGGGCTTTATCGAAGACGTAGAAACCATCATGGCAGAGATCCCGGCTGAACATCAGACCGCACTGTTCTCTGCAACCATGCCGGAAGCTATCCGTCGCATTACCCGCCGCTTTATGAAAGAGCCGCAGGAAGTGCGCATTCAATCGAGCGTGACTACCCGTCCAGACATCAGCCAGAGCTACTGGACTGTGCAGGGCATGCGTAAAAACGAAGCTCTGGTACGTTTCCTGGAAGCTGAAGACTTTGATGCGGCGATTATCTTCGTTCGTACCAAAAACGCGACCCTGGAAGTGGCCGAAGCGCTGGAGCGCAGTGGTTACAGCAGCGCGGCACTGAACGGTGACATGAACCAGGCCCTGCGTGAGCAGACCCTGGAGCGCCTGAAAGATGGTCGTCTGGATATCCTGATCGCGACCGACGTTGCTGCCCGTGGCCTGGACGTTGAGCGTATCAGCCTGGTTGTGAACTACGACATCCCTATGGATTCCGAGTCTTACGTTCACCGTATCGGCCGTACTGGCCGTGCTGGTCGTGCCGGCCGTGCGCTGCTGTTCGTAGAAAACCGCGAACGCCGCCTGCTGCGTAACATCGAACGCACCATGAAGCTGACCATTCCAGAAGTTGAACTGCCAAATGTAGAACTGCTGGGTGAGCGTCGTCTGGCCAAGTTCGCAGCTAAAGTACAGCAACAGCTGGAAAGCAGCGATCTGGACATGTACCGTGGCCTGCTGGCTAAACTGCAGCCGGGCGAAGAAGAGCTGGAAATGGAAACGCTGGCCGCAGCACTGCTGAAAATGGCACAGGGCGAACGTCCTCTGATCCTGCCACCGGATCCTGTCTTCAAACCACGTCAGCGTCGTGAGTTCAACGACCGTGACGACCGCGGTAGCGACCGTCGTCGTGACGCACGTCCAGACAGCCGTGACGGTGGCGCTGAGCGTCCACGTCGTGAACGTCGTGACGTTGGCGAAATGCAGTTGTACCGCATTGAAGTGGGCCGTGATGATGGCGTTGAAGTTCGTCATATCGTTGGCGCGATCGCTAACGAAGGCGACATCAGCAGCCGTTACATTGGTAACATCAAGCTGTTTGCCGGCCACTCTACTATTGAGCTGCCAAAAGGCATGCCGGGCGAGATCCTGTCTCACTTCACCCGTACCCGCATCCTGAACAAGCCGATGAACATGCAACTGCTGGGCGATGCACAGCCGCACGAACGTCGTGAGCGTCCTGCACCTGCCGGTAACGGTGAGCGTCGTGGCGGGGCTCGTCCATTCAACGGCGAACGTCGTGAAGGGGCAAACCCAGGCCGTCGTTCTTTCGGTGATCGTCGTGAAGGCGGTGCTGCTGCACCTGCCGGCAACGGTGGCGAGCGTCGTGGCGGTAACTTCAACCGTGACGGCCAACGCGCACCACGTCGTGATGACGCCGCTCCGGCTGCACCACGTCGTCGCTTCGGTGATGCATAACATCTAATTTGACCGTTCGCGGTTAATTGGATTAAAGACCAGCCTTCGGGCTGGTTTTTTTATGCCTGAAATTCGCCGTTAAGTGAGGGAAAATGGCGTATCATTTATAAGGTTTTTTCTTATGGATACTACGCACGGGAGATGCCATGAGTTGGCAGCAGTTCAAGTCTCAATATCTGGTGCGCTTTTGGGCACCTTTACCCGCGGTGATTGCCGCCGGGATCCTCTCTACCTACTATTTCGGTTTGACCGGGGCCTTCTGGGCGGTGACCGGTGAATTCACCCGCTGGGGCGGCCATATATTGCAGCTGTTCGGGTTGCACCCTGAGCAGTGGGGCTACTTCAAGGTTATCGGGCTTGAGGGGACGCCGTTGCAACGCATCGACGGCAGGATGATCATCGGCATGTTTGCCGGCTGTATCGCCGCCGCGCTGTGGGCTAACAACATCAAGCTACGCCAGCCGCAGAATCGCATTCGCATTGTGCAGGCGCTGCTGGGCGGTATCATCGCCGGTTTCGGCGCACGTCTGGCGATGGGCTGCAACCTGGCGGCCTTCTTTACCGGCATTCCGCAGTTCTCGCTGCACGCCTGGTTCTTTGCGCTGGCGACCGCCGCCGGCTCTTATTTTGGTGCCAAATTTACCCTGTTGCCGATGTTCCGCATCCCGATCAAATTACAGAAGGTGAAAGCCGCCGCGCCGCTGACTCAAAAACCGGAGCAGGCGCGTCGTCGCTTTCGTTTGGGGATGGTGGTGTTCTGTCTGGCGATCGCCTGGTCGCTATGGACGCTGTTTGACGCACCGAAGCTGGGTATCGCCATGTTGTTTGGCATCGGTTTTGGCCTGCTGATTGAACGGGCGCAAATTTGTTTCACCTCGGCGTTCCGCGATCTGTGGATCAGCGGGCGTACCCATATGGCGAAGGCGATCATTCTCGGTATGGCCGCCAGTGCCATCGGCATTTTCAGCTACGTCCAACTGGGCGTGGCGCCTAAAATCATGTGGGCCGGTCCCAATGCGGTGCTGGGCGGATTGTTATTTGGTTTTGGCATAGTGTTGGCCGGGGGTTGCGAAACCGGCTGGATGTACCGTGCGGTAGAAGGTCAGGTGCATTACTGGTGGGTTGGGCTGGGCAATATCATTGGTGCCACGCTGCTGGCCTATTACTGGGATGATTTGGCCCCGACGCTGGCCACTGACTACGACAAGGTTAACCTGCTGGAGACCTTCGGCCCGAGCGGCGGCCTGCTGGTGACCTACCTGCTGCTGGCATTGGCGTTTGGCGCCATGCTGTGGTGGGAAAAACGATTTTTCCGCGCCAGGCCCGACGCGCAGGTGGTTAATTTAAGGAGTGTGTCATGAAGCAAACGGCGATAGTGCCGGATTACCGGTTGGATATGCTGGGTGAGCCTTGTCCTTACCCGGCGGTAGCGACGCTGGAAGCGATGCCGCAGTTGAAGCCAGGGGAAATCCTGGAGGTGATCAGCGATTGCCCGCAGTCAATCAACAACATCCCGCTTGATGCGCGCAACCATGGCTACAAGGTTCTGGATATCCAGCAGGATGGCCCCACCATCCGCTACCTGATCCAGCGCTGATAAAATGAGGGCGCCGTAAAGGCGCCCAAATAGTTTAACCCTTCACCAAATCGCCTTTCACCCCGGCGACAATTTCAAACGAATGTAAGCGCGCCTGATGGTCAAAGATCTGGCCGTTAACCATGATTTCATCCGCGCCGGTTTCGCTGAGCAGCGTCTGCAGCCCATTACGCACGGTAGCTTCATTGCCGATGACTGACATGCGCAGCGCCTGATCGACGCCGTATTGTTCTCCGGCGGTCCACAGCGCGTGGATATTGTCCACCGGTGCCGGCAGTGGGCCCGGCGAGCCGCGGCGCAGATTGATAAACTGCTGCTGCATCGAGGTAAACAGGAAACGAGCATCGGCATCGCTGTCGGCGGCCACCACGTTGACGCATACCATGGCGTGTGGCCGTTGGCATTGCTCGGAAGGCTTGAAGTTGTCGCGGTACAGGTTAAATGCCTGGAACAGCATCTCTGGTGCAAAGTGGGAAGCGAAGGCAAACGGCAGGCCAAGCTGTGCCGCCAACTGGGCGCTGTACAGGCTGGAGCCCAACAGCCAGATCGGCACGTGTAACCCCTGGCCGGGTACTGCCTGCACCGGCTGGCCCGCTTGTACCTCACCAAAGTAATGTTGCAGTTCCTGCACGTCGCGCGGGAAGTTATCCACTTCACCGGACAGATGACGACGCAACGCCATCATGGTGCGTTGGTCGGTGCCGGGCGCGCGGCCCAGACCCAGATCGATACGTCCAGGGTACAGCGACTCCAGCGTACCGAACTGCTCGGCAATGACTAGTGGCGCATGGTTGGGCAGCATTACGCCACCGGAGCCGAGGCGGATACTCTGGGTACCGGCGGCCAGATAACCCAGCAAAACCGAGGTTGCCGCACTGCCAATGCCGGTCATATTGTGATGTTCTGCCAACCAATAGCGTTGATAGCCCCATTTTTCGGCATGTTGTGCTAAATCTAAAGAGGCGTGAAAGGCATCACGGGGTTTGGCCCCTTGCGGAATGGGGGATAAATCCAGTACCGAAACCGGCACCGTAGTTTTTTCAGTCATGATATCGTCCATCAAAGAGTTGATCGCTTAAAGGGCGATTGCAGAGGTCTGCAAACTACAAAGCAAAATGTGCTTTTAGTGTTAAAAGCATAATCCAATTTATAGTTATAAAAGAGGATATATGTGCTTGCTATATCCTTATGATAAAAATGGTTTTTGGGAGTTGATATAAAATATGGACGTGATGATTCCACCCGCCGCTTATCGCTCAGGGAGCTGAGAGAATGAAAAAAAAGACGTTGTTTACCTTATTGTTGATGGTGGTGGCGATCGCCATGGCGATCTTGTTCCGGGCACATAATCAGGATTTGTTATTGCAGGGGGAAGTGGACGCGCCAGAGGTGATCGTGGCCTCCAAGGCCAAGGGACGGGTGGTTGAACGCCTGGTTGAGCGTGGTGACGACGTGAAAGCCCAACAGGTGATGATCCAGCTCGATAGCCCGGAACTGATGGCCCAGCTGCGTTCCGCCCAGGCGTCGCGCGATGAAGCCAAAGCGCAGCTCGACCAATCTCTGCACGGCACGCGTGAAGAAAGCATCCGTAATCTGCGTGCCAACCTGGCGCAGGCCGAGGCGCAATATCGCAACGCGCAGAATGACTACAACCGTAACCTGAGCGTTTCCGGCAAAGGTTATATTTCGAAGTCCGAGCTGGACAGCTCACGCCGGGCGCGTGACACCGCATTCCAACAGGTGCAGGCGGCCAAGGCCAACCTGGACGAAGGCACGAATGGCGACCGTATCGAACTGCGGCAACAGTACGCCGCAGCGCTGCGGGCAGCAGAAGAAAACCTGCTGCAAGTGAAGGCTCAGACTGACGACCTGCGGGTTTTAGCCCCGGTGGCCGGTGAAGTCGGGCCGATCCCGGCGGAGGTCGGGGAATTGTTGAATGCCGGCAGCCCGTTGCTGACGCTGATCCGCGTTCCGGATGCCTACTTCGTCTTTAACCTGCGTGAAGACATTCTGGCTCATGTGCGTAAGGGCGATAAGGTGCAGATGCGGGTACCGGCGTTGAAGGACAAAATGATCGAAGCGGAGGTGCGCTATATTGCGCCGCTGGGCGATTACGCCACCAAACGCGCCACTCGTGCTACCGGTGACTTCGACCTGAAAACCTTTGAAGTGCGGCTGTATCCGTCACAGCCGGTGGAAGGCCTGCGTCCAGGGATGAGCAGCTTATGGCTATGGAAAGAGTAAGGGCCGGTTGGCGCTGTTTCAGTCACGCGTTTGACAACGAGTGCCGCGTCGCCTTCCGCAGCCCGGTAATACACTGGCTGAGCTGGATTTTCCCGCTGATGCTGTTTGGTCTGGTCAGCAGCAACTTTTCGGAAGGGACCTTGCTGGATCTGCCGGTGTCGGTGGTGGATAACGATCACAGCTCGTTGTCCAAGTCGCTGACGCGCCGACTGGATGCCGGCTCTCATGCTCACGTAGAGCTATATGACGGCGGGCTGAATGAATCGCTGTATCGTCTGCGTAGTGCGCAGGATTACGCGTTGTTGTACGTCCCGCCGGACTTTGAAGCCAATGCGCTGGCGGGCAAGCAGCCGAGCGTGGTGATGTATTACAACGCATTGTTCTATGGTGCCGGGCTGTATTCCACTCAGGATTTCAGCGGGCTGATGACCGAAATCAATGCCAACTACCGCAGCATTATCGCCGCCGAGATGGGCAAGACGCTGCCGCCGTTGGCGGACGTGACGCTGTCGTACGGCAGTCTATTCAACGCCAGCGGCAGTTATATTTATTACCAGCAGTTTGCCGCGACTATCCATTTGCTGCAGCTGTTTGTGGTGACCTGCATGATCTACGTGTTGGCGCGCAGCAAATCGCTGTTGAAGGCCCGGCCATTCAGCCTGGCACTGCTGGGTAAATTGGCGCCGTACACCCTGTGTTTCACCAGTCTGCTGATGGTTGAAATTGCCGCGCTGGTGGGTATTTTTGACGCCCGCGTCAGCGGCAATCCGCTGTTTATGCTGATGATTGCCTTCTTTTACGTGATGGCGGCGCAGAGCATCGGCCTGCTGCTGTTTACCTTTACCAGCAGCATTATCACCGCCTACAGCCTGATTGCCATCCTGGTCAGTATTGCGCTGACCTTCTCGGGTATGGCGGTACCGGAACTTTCGATGCCGCTGCCGGCGCGAATCATCTCCAATATTGAACCCTTAACTCACGCGCTGTACGCGATGTTTGACGTGTTCCTGCGGCAGGTTCCGGCCAGTGCCATCTTCAGCGTTTGTGCATTACTGTCCGTCTACCCGTTGGTGACGGCATTCCTGGTGCGTAACCGGCTGTTGCCGCGGCTGCTGAAGGAAGGGGGCGCGGGATGAAAATCTACTGGCAAACCTTCGTCCGGGTGCTGCTTGGCATGCTGGAGAGGCCGATGTGGTTGATGCTGATCCTGTCGCTGTGCGTCATGAGCATGGTCTATGCCAACCGGACGGTGTGGGATCTGCCGGTCGGCGTGATTGATCAGGACCACAGCACCGCCAGCCGCCAATTGATCCGCCAACTGGACGCGACCTCGAAGATTGCCATCGTGACTTACGATAGCCTCGAGCAGGCAAAAAGTGACCTCGGCTGGCGTAAACTGTTCGCGGTGATCATCATGCCGGTGGATCTGGAGAAGAAGATCCTGAGCGGCCAAAATATCGTGGTACCGGTCTATGGCGATGCTACCAACCGGCTGGCCAACGGCCAGATCCAGCAGGACGTGGTTGCGGCCTATCAGCAACTGCTGAACCAGTACAACAACGGCTTACTGCTGCGCAGCGGTTTCAGCGAACGCCAGGCGCAGGTGATCCTGACGCCAATACGAGGGCAAACGCTGGACGTGTTCAACCCGGGCATCAGCTTTGCGGCGATCATCTTCCCTGGTCTGCTGGTGATGCTGTTACAGCACTCGTTATTGATTGCCTGCGTTCGCGTCAGCATTGCCATGAAGAGCATCCCCGGCGGCAAGCCCCCGTTGGCGGCCCATTTGGGCGGGCTGACGGCGCTGCTACCGATCTGGCTCTTCCTGTCTATCGTGCTGTTTGTACTGTGGCCGTGGGTATTGGGCTATCGTCAGACGGCGAGTATTGCAGAAATTTTGTTGCTGACCTTCCCGTTCCTGTTGGCGGTACTGGGGCTGGGCAAGCTGGTCACCGAATGCCTGCGCAGCGTAGAAATGATCTACCTGACGCTGGCGTTTATCACCACGCCGATATTCTACCTCTCCGGTACCATCTGGCCGTTGCAGGCGATGCCGGCCTGGGTGCGGGCGATTTCCTACTGTATCCCCTCCACCTGGGCCACCAAGGCCATTGCCGGGGTTAACCAAATGGGCCTGTCGCTCAATGAAGTCTGGGGTGACGTGGTGATGCTGCTGGTGTTGGGGATTATTTACACCCTGCTGGGTGTCGGGGTGGGTTTCATGCGTAACAGCGTGGCGCTGCGCAGCCTGCTCCGCAAACGGGCAAGTTAATTCCGGGGGCCTGAAGCCATGTTTCCTTGACCCTTAACAAGGTGTGCAGGCCCGCGCTCTCGCATAATCACGCCCGTGGATCCTCTTACTGGTGTGATGATATGGCTTACCAACTGAACCTGAACTGGCCCGAGTTTTTAGAGAAATACTGGCAGAAAAAACCTGTGGTTTTGAAAAATGCCTTCCCGAACTTTGTTGACCCTATCACGCCAGACGAACTGGCGGGGCTGGCGATGGAGCCGGAAGTTGACAGCCGTCTGGTCAGCCAGACTGGGGGGCAATGGCAGGCCAGCCACGGACCGTTTGAACATTTCGATAACCTCGGCGAAACCGGCTGGTCCTTGCTGGCGCAGGCCGTTAACCATTGGCATGCGCCCTCAGCCGAGCTGGTGCGCCCGTTTCGCGTTTTGCCGGACTGGCGTCTGGATGACCTGATGATCTCCTTCTCGGTGCCGGGCGGCGGTGTGGGGCCGCACATCGACAACTACGATGTATTCATCATTCAGGGGATGGGCAGCCGTCGCTGGCGCGTAGGCGATGCCTTACCGATGCGTCAGTTCTGCCCGCATCCGGCGCTGCTGCACGTTGATCCGTTCGAGCCGATCATTGATGAAGATCTGGAGCCGGGAGACATCCTGTACATCCCGCCAGGTTTCCCGCATGACGGCTTCACCCACGAAACTGCGCTCAACTATTCAGTGGGTTTCCGTGGGCCAAACGACCGCGACCTGATCAGCAGCTTTGCCGACTACGCACTGGAAAACGATCTCGGTGGCGTGCACTACAGCGATCCTGATTTAACCCTGCGTGAGCATCCGGGGCGGGTAGAGGAATATGAGCTTGAGCGCCTGCGCACAATGATGGTCGAAATGATCAGCAAGCCGGAAGATTTTAAGCAGTGGTTTGGCCGCTTTGCCACCACGCCGCGTCATGAGCTGGATATCGCCATGGCGGAGCCGCCGTATGAGGCGCAAGAGGTGCTGAGTGCGCTGATGGACGGTGAAACCCTGACTCGTTTGAGCGGCTTGCGTGTGCTGCACATCGGCGACAGCTTCTTTATCAACAGCGAGCGTCTGGACACCGTGGACGCACGCGCGGCCGATGCGCTGTGTCGTTATACCGAGCTGGGCCGGCAGGAACTGGGCGATGCGCTGCAAAACCCGGCATTTGTGGCTGAGCTGACGGAGCTGATGAACCAGGGCTACTGGTTCTTCAAAGAGTAGTTGCTGCTGCCTGCTTAATGGCCGGGTGGCATTACGCTTACCCGGCTTGCAAACATTCCGTTGCCTGCCTGTGGCAGGCCGTCTGATTAGGGCACCAACTCCAGTCCGGCAACCCGCCGCCAGTAACCGTTGCAATCGGCCCGATCGGTGAGGGTTAACGGCTGTGCGCCTTGCTCATTGGCGCGGAAGCGCTCGACCAGCGCCAGCGTCTCGGTGCCCTGTGGCGAAAGACGCACAATGTCCACCAACCCCTGCATACTGGTCAACTCGTTGCCCAGGTTGTAGCAGTACCCGCTCATGGTCTGGATGCCGTTCAACACAAACACCTGCTGCTGTTCTTGCGAACGCATCACTCGTCCCTGCGGGTATTTGATGCAGCAGGTTTCGCATTCATCCTTGGCACGGTCTTCCGAACGTGCGGTGAAGCAGCGCGCCGAATAGGCCAGCGGCAGGTGACCGTAGCTCAAGACTTCCACCTCAAACTGCCGGCGGAAACCCAGTTCGTCGCACTGTTCCAGCAGTTTGGTCAGCCAGTCGCGGGAAAGCTCGACCGGCATGCACCAACGCATCATGCCCTGGCGGTGCAGCAGGCGCAGGGTGTAGGCGTTGTAGCAGTTCAATGCATGACCGGCAACAAACGGCAGGCTGCGCTCGGCCGCCATGTTCACGGTGCCCAGATCGTTGGCTTCAATCAGGAATTCCCCGTTTTCCACATAGCGCTTCAGTTCGTTCAGTTCGGACGGTGCCTGCAGCAGTGCCAGGGTTGAGAGCACCACCTGTTTGCCGCTGCGGGCAATTTCTTGCGCCAGCGCCAGCCAGTCGCCGACCTTCATCTCGCGCCGCTTGGTGCAGACGCTTTCACCGAGGTAAATAATCTCCGCGCTGCTGCTTACCGCCTGCCGGTAGAACTCTTCGAGCTCGGTTTTCGGCCAATAATACTGCACCGGGCCTAATGCGTATTTCATGTTTCCTCCTGCTACTGCCATTTACGGTGATAAGCACCGAGCGTGGTTTGAATGCCTTCTGACATCGCACCCAGGGCTTCCATCCAGCCGGCGTCGGCCTGATAGGCGGCCGGGTCGGCCTGGCAGCGGTCGATGGCCTGGCGCCAGACGCGGGCCACCTGGCTCACGTAGGCCGGGCTGCGTTGACGACCTTCAATCTTCACCGACGCGATATTGGCAGCCAGCAGTTCCGGCAGCAGTTCCAGCGTATTGAGGCTGGTGGGTTCTTCCAGCGCGTGATAGCGCACGTCATCGACCAGATAGCGGCCCTTGCACAGCGTTGGGTAGCCGGCATTTTCATCGTCGCGATAACGGTCGATCAGCACGCCATTCAGGCGTGACTCCATGCCCTGCGCCGTTTGCTGCCAGCGCACGTAGCGCGCCGGTGAGCAGGCCCCGACGGTATTGGGAGACTCGCCGGTCAGATAAGAGGAAAGGTAGCAGCGTCCCTCGGCCATGATGCACAGGCTGCCGAAGGCGAAGACCTCCAGCGGCACCGGGCTGGTACGTGCCAACTGCTTGACCTGATGCATCGACAACACGCGCGGCAGCACTACCCGGCTGACATCAAAATGGCGCTGATAGAAACGGATCGCTTCTTCGTTGGTGGCGGACGCCTGCACCGAGACGTGGCGCTCCAACTGCGGGTAACGTTCGGCGGCGTATTCCAGCATCGCCAAATCGGCCAGGATCAGCACATCGGCGCCCAACTGCGCCGCCATATCTACCGCGCGCTGCCAGCGGACATAGCCGTCAGGGTGGGCGAAGGTATTGATGGCGATATGCAGTTTGCGGTTATGACGATGCACATACTCGACCGCTTCCTGCAGCTTTTTCTCGGTAAAGTTGAGGCCGGCAAAGTGGCGGGCGTTGGTATCATCTTTCAGGCCGATATACACGGCGTCGGCACCGTTATCTACCGCAGCCTTCAGGGCCGGCAGATTACCGGCGGGACAAAGCAGCTCCATAGATTTATCCTGACTCCAAGGGTTGCCGGTGACTCTTTCACCGGCAAACGCTAATCGGGAGGCAATTTTAGTGAAAGCGTACTTAACAGGTTTTGATTTGAGGCAGCTTCTGGCGTATTGATAAAGCTGGCGGTGAAATGCACTATTTGTTGATATAGAGCGCGGCAGCCGTGTATCGCTGTGGCAAAATAGCGTATCTGTGTTGAAAGGAGTGAACGACAGTGTTGGAACAATTAAGAGCGCGCATTGTGCGCCAGGGGCCGTCGTTGCTGCGTGTACCGCTAAAATTCACGCCGTTTGCCTTGCAGCGTCAGCTTCTGGAACAGGTACTGGGCTGGCAATTTCGTCAGGCGCTGGCAGATGGCGATCTGGAATTTCTCGAATCGCGCTGGTTGAAGATCGAAATTCGCGATCTGGCGCTACACTGGTTTATGACGGTAGAAAACGACAAACTGGTTGTCAGCCAACACGCCGAAGCTGATGTCAGCTTCAGCGGCGACGCCAACGATCTGATTCTGATCGCAGCGCGTAAGCAAGATCCCGATACGCTGTTCTTTCAGCGTCGGCTGCAGATTGAAGGGGACACCGAATTGGGCCTGTATGTAAAAAATCTGATGGACGCCATCGAGCTGGAAGCCATGCCTGCGCCGTTGCGCATTGGCCTGCTGCAACTGGCCGAATTTGTGGAAGCAGGGCTGCAGGAGGGCACGGTGCAAACTTCCCGTGTGCCGGCAACATGTTAATCCGCGTGGAAATTCCGGTAGATGCGGCAGGCATTGATGCCCTGCTGCGTCGCGCCTTTGGGCGAGATGATGAAGCCGATCTGGTGCAGCAACTGCGCGAAGACGGCCTGCTGACGCTGGGCATTGTCGCCACCGACGACGAAGGCGGCGTGGTGGGTTATGCCGCGTTCAGCCCGGTGGACGTGGCCGGTGAGGATCGTCAATGGGTCGGTCTGGCACCGCTGGCGGTGGACGAAAGTCTGCGTCGTCAGGGGCTGGGCGAAAAGCTGATATACGAAGGGCTGGATGCGTTGAACGAGTTCAGCTATGCCGCGGTAGTGGTGCTGGGTGAACCGGCTTACTACGGGCGCTTTGGCTTTAAACCGGCCGCTGCCTATGGTCTGCAGTGCCGCTGGCCAGACACCGAGGCCGCGTTCCAGGTTTACCCACTGGCGGAAGATGCCTTGGTTGATGTTGGCGGGGCGGTGGAATACTCCGAGCCGTTTAACCGGCTTTAACCGCAACGTCCGGCAGTAAATAATCCAACGAAAGAGGCGGGTGACTCACCAGCCTCTCTTTTTGCGTTTTGCTCAGTTGCTTGACCCGATATTCCAGTCTCAGCGCTTTTGAGCGATCCCCCGCCTGACAGTGAAACGCCAGCACCAGTTGGCCTTTACCCCGTAGCGCCTTGGCCCCTTTGCCTGCCTGATGCTGCGCCAGCCGCCGCGTTACGTCGGTAGTAATGCCGGTATACAGCATACCGCTGGGCATGCGCAGCATGTAGAGATGCCAGGTTGGGAGTATTTCCGTCATGAATAAGCAGCAACGTTGGTGGCCAGGGATGGAATATGATGGCATGTTCCCCGTCGTAATCCCATCCCCGGCCGCCTATGGCTTATCACCGTTAGCCTTTTTTCCCCGCCATTTCGAAACGCGGTGAAACCATACCGTACAGCGTCCAGCCGAGGAAGGTGGCGATGGCGCCCCACATCATCGCTTCCTCACCGGAACTGTAGAGGGCATAGAAACTGTACAGTGCGCCAATGCCGGCAATGATGTTGGCAATTCGCGCTTTTTTCTCCGGTACTTTCGCCACTTTCTGAATAATGATCAGCGCCGCCATCGACAGAATGTAAGGGATGATATTGGTCACCACCGCCAGATTCACCAGCACATTGAACTGTTTATTCAGCGACGGGCTGATGGTCATCAAAGACAGCACGCTCTGGATCATGACTATGGTCAGCATGCCTTTGACCGGTGCGTCGGCCTTGCTGAGTTTGGAGAAAATTTTCGGGAAGAAGCCGCTGTCGGCAGAGGATTTGAACACCTGGGCGATGGTGAACTGCCAGCCCAGCAGTGAGCCGACGCAGGACATGATCATCAGGGCCATAATGATCTTGCCGACCGTTGGGTTGAACATGTGGGAAAACGCCAGCCCAAATGGCGCGGTTGAGTTGGCCAGGTCCATATTCGGCACGATACCGGCGATGACGTTGGTTGAAACGATATAGATGACTGCCGCGCTGAGGGTACCGCCGAGTACGGCGATCGGCACGTTACGCTCCGGGTTTTCCACCACGTCGGTATTGGCGCAGGCGGACTCCAGGCCCAGAAATGCCCACAGCGTCATGGAGATAGAAGCGCCAATGGCTTCAAAGGTCGGTACCGAGTGCGGGTTCCAGGCGGCAATATAGGCGCTGCCGCTGAACCAGTGCCAGCCGATGATCGAGATCCCCACCACCGGGATAATCACGCCCCAAACGGTGATGCCGCTGATTTTCCCGGTCAGGCGTGCCCCGCCGAAGTTGGCGACGGTAGCCAGCCATAGTACGCCAATGGTGGCGATACAGATCCCCAGCGGCGACAGGTTGGCACCAAACAGCTCGGTGCCGTAACCAACGGCGGAAATGGCGATGGCGATATTGGCGATCAGCAACGACACCCCGTAGGTGTAGTTCGCCATGAAATTGCCCGATTTACCGAAAGCGTATTCAGCATACCCGCCCATGCCGCCGGATTTGCGGCTGAACATGCCGCATTTGGCGAAGGCGTAGGCCAGCGCCATCGAGCCCACGGCGGTAACCAGCCAGGAAACAATAGAAATAGTACCCACTTCGGCCAGCTTGGTGGGCAGCATAATTATGCCGGAGCCCATCATGTTTACCGCAGTAAGGATCGTTAGCTGCACGACACCCATTTTATTATTGGACTTACTCATGATCATTCTCTCTTTTATAATGCGATCCGGGCGGTGAATAAAATTCACCGCCTTGTAAGGTGATTAATTTTTCATTACGTAACCGTAAGCACGGTTCCAGCCATCTTCATCCTGCTGGATATACACACCCTGTAATTCCGGTGCGAAGCCGGGCAATAAATTGATGCCTTCTTCCAATGCCAGGAAATAACGCTGTGCAGCACCACCCCACACTTCACCAGGGACAACACACAATACGCCTGGGGGATAAGGCAAGGCACCTTCGGCGGCAATTCTGCCTTCGGCTTTCGCCAGAGAGACCAATTCCACATTGCCGCGGACAAATTCGGTGTTGGCGTCTTGTGGATTCATTGCCACACGAGGGAAATAACTCTTCCTGAACATTTCTTTCTGCAGTTCTTTAACGTCGTAACTCACGTAGAGGTCGTGCATTTCCTGGCAGAGTTGGCGCAGGGTATAATTTTCATAGCGCTGCTGATTGTTTTTATAAACCGCAGGCAAGACTTCACTAATTAACGAATCTTGCTCAATATGTTTTTCAAAGCGGGCAATCAGCGCCACCAAATGCTGCATTTTGGCGATGTCTTCTGCCGGAGTCAGCAGGAACAGGATCGAATTGAGGTCGCATTTCTCCGGTACTATGCCGTTTTCGCGCAGATAGTTGGCCAGAATGGTCGCCGGAATACCGAAATCGCTGTAGTTACCGCTTGCCGTATCAATGCCCGGCGTGGTGAGCAGCAGTTTGCACGGGTCGACAAAATACTGCGATTGGGCATAGCCTTCAAAGGCATGCCATTTTTCACCGGGAATGAAGTTGAAGAAGCGCAAATCGTTGGACATCGTCTCGGTATCATAAGACTGCCAGGCTTTACCGTCGATTTGGTCCGGCACAAAAGGTTTGATTAAGCTGCAGGTCTCCAGCAGCATCTTGCGCGCCTCAATGCCTACGCGAACGCATTCTTTCCACAGGCGTCGGCCGCTTTTGCCCTCATGCATTTTGGCGTTAACGTCCAGTGCGGCGAACAGCGGGTAAAACGGGCTGGTGGAAGCGTGCAGCATAAAGGCATTGTTAAAGCGTTTGTGGTTGCAATAGCGATCTTGTCCCTTGATATGCTTGTCTTTCTTGTGGATTTGCGAGGTTTGTGAGAAGCCGGCCTGCTGTTTGTGCACGGACTGGGTCACAATGATCCCCGGGTCGTTTTCGTTTAGCTCGAGCAGCAACGGAGAGCAGTCTTTCATCATTGGAATGAATTGCTCATAGCCGACCCAGGCCGAGTCGAACAGGATGTAATCGCACAGATGACCAATTTTATCGACCACCTGACGGGCGTTATAAATGGTGCCGTCATAGGTGCCCAACTGAATGATCGCCAGGCGGAAAGGTCTGGCTTCATTGGCGCGCTCCGGCGCGACCTCGCGGATCTGCTGACGTAAGTAGCGTTCTTCAAAGCAGTGCGCGTCAATGCCGCCGATAAAGCCAAACGGGTTGCGGGCGGTTTCCAGATACACCGGTGTTGCCCCCGCCTGGATCAGCGCGCCATGATGATTGGATTTATGGTTATTACGGTCGAACAGCACCAGGTCACCGCGCGTCAGCAGGGCGTTGGTTGCCACCTTGTTTGAGGCGGAGGTGCCGTTAAGAACGAAATAGGTTTTATCGGCGTTAAACACTTTGGCGGCATGCTGCTGCGCCGCGCAGGGGGCGCCTTCATGGATCAACAAATCACCCAGTTTGACGTCCGCGTTGCACATATCGGAACGGAAAAGGGTCTCGCCAAAGAAGTCAAAGAACTGACGCCCGGCCGGATGCTTACGGAAGAATTCGCCCCCCTGATGCCCAGGGCAAGCAAAGGTGGCGTTACCCATTTCGACATACTGGGTCAGCGTATTAAAGAAAGGTGGCAGCAGTTCGCTTTCGTATTTTACGGCCGCAGCTTCCAGTTGCTTGCCATAGAACTGGGTGTTCTTGCCACAGAGTTCAAATACGCCATGCAGGGCAGGCAGTATGGCGTTGTCCAGCTCTTCTTCGCAGCAAACCGCCACGAATAACGGGATATTCAGGCCGATCTCTTCGAGGTGAGCCACCATGCCTTGCGTGACGTCTTCCACCGACAATACGATGGCGGCAATATCATTGAAATCACTCTGGTGTACATCGACAACTTCGCGAGTGGTTTCGAAGCAACTTAATGTTTTGCTATTAGCGGCAATTTTTAATTTATTCATTTTAATCATTCTTCAGGCAAAGGCATCCCGCCGGCAGGTTAATAACCCTGTCGCTAATGCCCTCACTAAAATAAAGGCGTGAGAAGAACGCAGTCATGCTTAATCGCAGGCCTGAGTTCATTCGGATTTTAGTTTTATGTCGTGTGTACTATAAACAGTAATTTACTTCTGTTATTTCACGGAAAAATAAAATAGGGATCCGTCCTGATATGTCAGGAAAAATAGTTCAGACGTAATAGTGACAGGCTGTTTTTAGTAACAACGAGAGAGGTGAGGGTTATCTGAAGTTAAAGAAGGCAAAGCTAAAGCAGCTACGATGAGCCATCATCATAATATGGGTTGTGCGTCTTATATGCGCCATTTTTCGATTGTTGTTTTCCATTTCTAATCCACCTTATGGAGTGAAAAGATGGCGTTATTTTAACGTGCTGCAGAGTTAAATATGTGATGTCAGTCACGTAATATGGGTTATTGATAAATAACTATTCACTTGTTATGCAGAGATGTGCATAAAAATGAATAATGGTGCTTTTTAGATATGTAAAGGGTTTGATAAAAAACCAGCGAATTGAGCGCTGAATTTTATCTGCGTAGGGCCGGTAACAAAAAAAAGCATTTAAACTGTTCGTATAATGCCCAGATAAATCTAATTTGTTTTTTATATGTTATAAGATTATTTATGCGTTTTTTGAATATAAATGCACCATGCATGATTGGTTAATCATCTGCGTAAAGTGGTGGCATTATCGTTATTTGTGACCGTCCTCAACAACGCAGGTAAGATGACGCGAGCAAAGGGAAGGAGAATTGACGTTGAACACGACCGAAGAGCAGCAACAAATTGCGCATTTCCTCAGCAAACAGCATGTGCTGACACTGTGCGCCGGCAATGGTATGGACATGTGGTGTGCCAACTGTTTTTACGTCTTTGATGCCGGGCAGATGGCGCTGTGGCTAATGACCGAGACCCATACCCGCCACGGCGAGTTGATGCTGCAAAATAGCCGGGTGGTCGGCACCATAGCGCCAAAGCCGAAGACCATCGCGTTGATCCGCGGCGTGCAGTATCGCGCCGAAGCGGTGATGCTGAGCGGTGACGAGGAGCGGCTTGCACGCGCGCGCTACTGCAAGCGTTTCCCAATAGCCAAAGTGATGAAAGCACCGGTATGGCAACTGAGTTTGCAAGAAGTGAAAATGACCGACAATACCCTCGGCTTCGGCACGAAACTGCATTGGACGCGGACCTGACGCAATAAACTCTAGCCTATAGCTTTCAAGTTGCAGCTAGGCGGCCAACTCGCTCATCCCCAGGCGCTTACTCGAGTAAGTAACTGGGGTGACAAATCTGCCGGGAGCAGATTTGAACGCTGCTTGCAGCGGCCCCTTAAGGGGCGTGGCCCACGGATGGGCCACGTAATCAAGTGCAGGTAACAACGCTGCAACTTGAAAGATGACGGGTATATACTTTTCATAGAGATCATTCGGCGGGAGGGTATATGGCACGGGTATTTATGGTAGGGGCTACCGGGTTGGTGGGGCGCGAACTGTTGCACCTGCTGCAGGCCGATCCGCAGGTCACGGCGATCGTGGCGCCAACGCGTAAGCCGCTGCCTGCGCATGAAAAATTGGAAAACCCGGTGGGTGATGACCTGTTCGCGCTGCTGACAAAGCAGGAGCAGCCGGTCGATATAGTATTCTGTTGCCTGGGTACCACGCGGCGTGAGGCGGGCAGCGATGCCAATTTTCACTACGTCGATTACACCCTGGTGGTGGAAAGTGCGCTGACCGGTCGGCGATTAGGTGCGCAGCACTGTCTGGCGGTCAGTGCGCTGGGTGCCAGCACGCGTTCGACCTTCCTTTACAACCGTACCAAGGGGGAAATGGAACAGGCGCTGCGTGAGCAGAACTGGCCGCGCCTGACGCTGGTGCGGCCATCGATGCTGTTGGGCGAGCGCTCCTCGCCACGTTTGCTGGAGCGCCTGAGTGCGCCGTTGTTTAAATTGCTGCCCGGCAAATGGCGCGGGGTTGCCGCCAAAGACGTGGCGCAGACTCTGTTGGAGCAGGCGTTCAGCCCAGGTCAGGGTGTTAAGGTGATGGAATCCGATCGGCTGCATTGCTACCACAGTGCACGCTGAGATTATCGAACGCCAATTCCAGACCCGGTGGCAGTTCGTTGTCCATTAGCCACAGATCGAGATGATGGCTGATGTGCGTCAGCAGGGTGCGGCCGGGTTGTAAGCGTTGTTGGGTTTCCCGTGCGCGGGTCAGATCGTTGTGATTGCGCGGGGTTTGCGGCTGTGGCGGCAGGCTGCAGTCGAGCACCATTAAATCCAATGTTACTGCACGCAGAAAAGCCTCGGTATCCGGTGGTAAACTGACGGTATCGGTCAGATAGGCCAGCGATTTGCCTGCGGCCTGGATCAAATAACCCAGAGTAAGTTTCGAATGTTGCAGCGGCAGCGGGGTGATGTGCAGCCCGCCCAGTTCAACCGTTTCGAAGGGGGTAAACGGCGGCTGAAATGCCAGAATGCCCGGATGTTTGAACAGGTCATCGCAGCCCTGTTCATCGGCCGGGCCATACACCGGAATAAAATTTCCGCACCCCCAGCGCAAAGGAAATAACCCCTGCACATGATCCATGTGGTAATGTGTCAGTAAAAAACGTTGAATTTCCCCCGCCGAAAAACGCCGCTCCAACGACGGCAATCCCGCATCCAGCAAGGTCGTTTCCCCCTGAAATTTAAGCATTGCGCTGCAGGCTCTGCGCCGGAATGCAGGCTCGCGCCGCGCCCGCTGACAGACCAGACAATCACAGCCGAACACCGGGATCTGCTGGGCACCGCCGGTGCCGAGAAACGTCAGTTGCATCTGGTCACTCCCGATTATAAATACTTCTCCGCAAAGGCATGGATATCACGGAAATCCGCCAGCCGTTGTTGCAGCGTCTGATGATCCCAATGCCACCACTGGCTGCGTTCAATACGTTCAATCAGTGCGTCGTCAAAACGCATACCGATCTTTTTGGCCGCCACCCCGGCGACGATTTCATAAGGGGCCACATCCTTGGTCACCACCGCCGCGCTGCCGATTACCGCGCCGTTGCCAATGCTGACGCCGGGCATCACGATGGCGTTATGGCCGATCCACACGTCGTGGCCGATGGTCACGTGGTGTTCACGCCGCCAGTCGAAAAAGGCTTCATCATCTTCCCCCAGGCCGTACTCCGAAGCGCGATAGGTGAAATGGTGCTGGGCGATGCGCTGATAGGTGGGGTGGTTGCCGGGATTGATGCGCGCGTAAGAGGCAATCGACACGAATTTGCCGATGGTAGCGTAAAAAATCTGGTTATGTCCGGCGGTGTAGGAATAGTCGCCCATTTCGACTTCTTCGAGGATCGCATCGTCGGCCAGATGAACATACTGGCCGAGGCGGCTGCGGTTAAGCGTCACGTTGTCGCCGATTCTCGGCTGCGCCAAATCACTCATGGCATGGCATCCTGTGGTTGTTTGGCTGAAGCGGGCAGCAGCGCCAGTAGCGCCGCCAGGGTGTCGTCAAGGTTGCCGTCGTTATCCAGTCGGCAGCAAATAGCGGGCAGCTTTTGCTGATATTCCGCCGCCCGAGCCAGCCGCTGTTCTATCTGATCGGCATTTTCGCGCCCGCGGTTTTGCAGCCGTTGGCGCAGAATCCCCGTGCTGACCTGCAGGCACACCGGCAGCAGTTGTGCGCCATAGCGCTGCTGAGCTTGTGCCAGATGGGCACGCGATCCGTTGACCACTACATCGATCCCCTGCAACAGCCACAGATCCACCTCGATGCCAAAGGCGTAATGGTGCTGATGCGCCTGCCAGTCGAGGGCAAACAGCCCTTTGGCGCGGCGGCGCAGGAACTCCGGTTCGCTGAGCGCAATATGGTTCTCGCAGCCGGCGTCTGCCGGCCGGGTGATATAGCGGTGCGCCACCAGTGGGGCGCTGTCGACATCGGCGCGCAGTGCGGCCAACAGGCTGTCTTTGCCTGAGCCGGATGGCCCCATCAGATAGATAAGCTGCGCCATCAGAACACCTGCTTGCCCTGGCGCCACACGTTCTGCACGTAAACGTGCTCGCCGTGCGGTCGTACCAACACCAGATCCGCCCGCAAGCCTTCGGCGATGGTGCCGCGATCCTGCAAATCCAGCGCTCTGGCCGGGTTACGGGTGATCATCTGTACCGCCTGCGGCAGGCTGTAGCCGTTGCGCTCATCGGCCGCAATGCGAAACGCCGCATCCAGCAGGCTGGCGGGGTAGTAGTCGGAGGACAGGATATCCAGCACGCCCAACGCCGCCAGGTGATGGGCCGCCACGTTGCCGGAATGTGAGCCGCCACGCACGATATTCGGTGCGCCCATCAGCACCTGCAATCCTTGTTGGTGCGAAGCAAGAGCGGCATCTTCGGTGGTGGGGAACTCGGCAATCACGCTACCCAGCGCGCAGGACTCGCTGACGTGGGCGGCGGTAGCGTCGTCGTGGCTGGCGAGCGAAATTTTACGCGTCCGGCAATGGGCGGCAATGGCTTCGCGGTTCGGCGTGGCCCAGCGGGCAGAAAGCTTGATCTGCTGCTCTTCATACTCGCTCATCTGCTGGTCGTTGAGGTGATATTTGCCCTGATAATACTCCCGGTATTTTTCGCGTGAGGCGAACTGGCGCTGACCCGGCGAATGGTCCATCAACGACACCAGCGAGACGCCGGGCTTGTCCATCAACTGTTCGAACAGCGGCAGGGTGCTCTCGTTGGGCAGTTCGCAGCGCAGGTGCAGCCGGTGCTCGGCGCGGTTGACCCCGGCGCGCTGGCTGTGGATCACCGCGTCGATCATTTTTTGCAGGTTTTCCAGCCGATGGCCGCCGTCGCGTACGTCGCCAATCGCCACCGCGTCCAGCACGGTGGTGATACCGTTGGCCACCATCAGTGCATCATGGCTGCTCATGGCAGAATGCGCCGGCCAGTCGACGTTCGGACGTGGGGTGAAAAACTTGTCCAGATTGTCGGTGTGCAGTTCAATCAACCCCGGCAGCAGCCAGCCGCCTTCACCGTTCAATGCCTGCGGCAACTGGCTGGGCGTATCGGCAAAGCTGCGGATCATGCCGTCGCTGACCTCCAGCGAGCCTTCGACAGTTTGATCTTCCAGCACCAGTTTTCACGTTATTGATGATCATCAGAGGATCTCCAGCGCCTGTGGCGCCTGCATGTCATATAACCGGTCGGCGACCTGCTGGCGGACGCCTTCATCATGGAAAATACCGACGATCGCCGCGCCACGTTGTTTGGCCTGCTCGATCAGTGTGACCACCGCCGCGCTGTTGCGGCTGTCGAGGGAGGCGGTCGGTTCGTCCAGCAACAGGATCGGGTAATCGACGATAAAGCCGCGAGCGATGTTCACCCGCTGTTGTTCACCGCCAGAGAAGGTCGACGGCGCCAACTGCCACAGGCGTTGCGGCACATTGAGCTGATTGAGCAGCGTCTCGGCGCGTTCGCGGCATTCGGCGCGGTTGACACCCCTGTTCCAGCAACGGCTGCATCACTACGTCCAGCGCGCTGATACGCGGGATCACCCGCAGAAACTGGCTGACCCAGCCAAGGGTATGGCGGCGTACCGCCAGGATCTGACGCGCTTCGGCCTGCACCATATCCAGCCATTCACCCTGGTGATTAACCCAGATATGGCCGCTATCAGGCAGATAGTTGGCGTACAGTGAGCGTAGCAGAGTGGATTTTCCGCTGCCGGAATGCCCGTGTAATACCACGCATTCGCCGCTGCTGACCGTCATGTTGGCATCGTGCAGCACCGGCAGTTGTGTGCCGTGCTGCTGGTGGAGCACAAAGGTTTTGCTGAGGTGTTCAACCCGGATTTGAATAGTCATTTATCATTACCTTGCGTTACGACAGCACCGAAGAAACCAGCAGTTGGGTATAAGGATGGTGCGGATCGTCCAGCACCCGGTCGGTCAGGCCGCTTTCCACCACCTCGCCCTGTTTCATCACCAGCAGTCGGTGTGCCAGCAGGCGCGCTACGCCGAGATCGTGGGGTGACGATCACCGCCGCCAACTGCATTTCCACCACCAGGGTGCGCAGCAGATCGAGCAGCCGCGCCTGTACCGAAACGTCCAGCCCGCCGGTGGGTTCGTCCATAAACACCAGCTTCGGGTGGGTCACCAGATTGCGGGCAATCTGCAACCGCTGTTGCATGCCGCCGGAGAAGGTGGTCGGCAGGTCATCCAGGCGTGACACCGGGATCTCGACGTCCTCCAGCCACTGGCCGGCCTGACGGCGAATGTCGCCGTAGTGACGCTGGCCGATAGCCATCAGGCGTTCACCGATGTTGCCACCGGCAGAAACCTGGGGGCGCAGTCCGTCGAGCGGATGCTGATGCACCACGCCCCAGTCGGTACGCAGCAGGCGGCGGCGATCGCTTTCCGCCATCGCGTACAGGTCGTGCTGTTGCCCGGCCTGCGGGCGGTAAAGGATTTGCCCTTGTTGCGGTGCCAGCCGGGCGGAAATCGACTTCAGCAGGGTAGTTTTACCGGAGCCGGATTCGCCAACGATGCCCAGCACTTCGCCAGGATAGATATCGAAAGAGACATCGCTAAAGCCCTTGCCCGGTGCGTACAGATGGGTGAGGTTAGTCACCGACAGCAGCGGTGTGGTGCTCAGAGGGGTGGAAGTCATCAGTGCTGCGCCTCTTGCGAAGGTTGCGCCAGCTGCTGCTGGCAGTAATCGGTGTCGGAACAAACGAACATGCGGCTGCCCTGATCGTCGAGTACCACCTCATCGAGATAGCTGTGGCGTGAGCCACACAGGGCACAAGGCTCGTCCCACTGCTGCACGGTGAAAGGATGGTCGTCGAAGTCCAGGCTCTCTACCTTGGTGAACGGCGGCAGGGCGTAGATACGCTTCTCACGCCCGGCCCCAAACAGTTGCAGCGCCGGCATCATGTGCATTTTCGGGTTATCGAATTTCGGGATCGGTGACGGATCCATCACGTAGCGGTCGTTGACCTTCACCGGATAGGCGTAGGTGGTGGCGATATGGCCGTAGCGCGCGATGTCTTCATACAGTTTTACCTGCATCACGCCGTACTCTTCCAGCGCGTGCATTTTGCGGGTCTCGGTTTCACGCGGTTCGATAAAGCGTAGCGGCTCCGGGGATTGGCACCTGATAAATCAGGATCTGGTCTTCACGTAGCGCGGTTTCCGGGATGCGGTGCCGGGTCTGGATCAGCGTGGCCTCCGGCGTGCGCTCGGTGGTGGCGACGCCGGCAACGCGCTGGAAGAAGCGACGGATGGAAACCGCGTTGGTGGTGTCATCGGCCCCCTGGTCGATCACCTTCAGCACGTCGGCGCGGCCAATCACGCTGGCGGTCAACTGAATGCCGCCGGTGCCCCAACCGTAGGGCATTGGCATCTCACGGCCGCCGAACGGCACCTGATAGCCGGGGATTGCTACCGCCTTCAAAATAGCGCGGCGGATCATGCGTTTGGTCTGTTCGTCCAGATAGCCCAGGTTATAACCGGTTAATACTTCACTCATCGCGGGCCTCCTGACGTTCGCTGAATTCCTGCCGCAGGCGCTTGAGCAATTCCAGTTCGGCCTGGAAATCAACGTAGTGCGGCAATTTGAGGTGGGAAACGAAGCCGGCGGCTTCGACGTTGTCGGCGTGGGCCAGCACGAACTCTTCATCCTGCGCCGGGCTGGCGATGCCTTCTTGGTACTCGGGGCTTTGCAGTGCGCGATCCACCAGTGCCATCGCCATCGCCTTGCGTTCGGCGCGGCCAAACACCAGACCGTAGCCGCGGGTGAAATGTGGCGGCTGGTCGACCGGGTCGATAAAGCCGTTGACCATTTCACATTCGGTCAACAGGATCTCGCCGATATCTACCGCGAAACCCAGCTCTTCAGGCACTATCTCCGCCGAAACATAGCCGGTACGGATCTCGCCGGCGAACGGGTGGGTACGGCCGTAACCACGCTGGGTGGAGTAGCTCAACGCCAGCAGGAAACCTTCGTCACCGCGTACCAGTTGTTGCAAGCGCGCCGAGCGGGAACAGGGGTAAACCGGCGGATTGCGGGTGATATCATCCGGCGCGCTGCCGTCATCCTGCTCCGCCAGTGCCAGTTGCTGCTGACTGAGCAAGTCGAACACGTGGGCGCAATTTTCCGGCAGCGGTTCGTCGGCCTGTGGTGCGCGTGGCGCTTCGCCTTCGGCCAGCAGGGCAAAATCCAGCAGCCGGTGGGTGTAATCGTAGGTCGGCCCCAATACCTGCCCACCGGGCAAGTCCTTGTAAACCGCCGAGATACGGCGTTCCAGCCGCATATTTCCGGTCGCCAATGGCTCACTGACCGCCAACCTAGGCAGGGTGGTACGGTAGGCGCGCAGCAGGAAAATAGCCTCGACCAGATCGCCGCTCGCCTGCTTGATGGCCAGCGCTGCTAACTGCGGATCGTAGATACCGCCTTCGGTCATTACCCGATCTACCGCCAACCCCAATTGCTGTTCAATCTGCTGGGTGCCGAGCACGGGTACGCTTTCGTCGCCGCGCCGCAGTTGTTCCTGTAACTGATGGGCGGCCTCAATGGCTTTTTCGCCCCCTTTAACGGCAACGTACATCAGCACACCTCCACATGGGTGGTCCGTGGCAGCGCCAGCAGGCGCTCACCGTAGGTCAGCAGGAAATCCAGCCCCAGCGGGAAACGCTGCGGGCGGTTAATCAGGTAATCCAGTAAGGCCTGCGGCAATGACGGCGAGATAACCCGCTGATGTTCAATGCCGGGGCCGGTCAGGCGCAGTGCGGTACCCTGTTCCAGACTGTCGATCTGTACCACCACCGTGGCGCTGAACTCGGGGGAAATCTCACTGCCGTGCGGTAACGCTTGCAAATCAGTGGCCTGCAGCTGCGCATCGAACAGGGCAAAGCACACCTCTTCGCTGTTATTGGCCAGCGGAGCACCGCTATGGAAACGAATGTTTGTTAGCACTTGCTCACTTTCTAGCGCCAGACACAGTTGAATCGGGGTTTCCTGGTCTGCCAGGGTCAGCAGTGCGGCGGTGCTGGCGGCGTTCAGCGCGCCCCAGGCCGGGCTTGCCGGCAGTGTGACGATATAGCCTGGTTCACTTAACGCCTTAAGGATCAGGCGGAAAGCCTGTTGCGATTGTTCGATCGGTTGTGCAAAACCTGTCAGTAGGCTCATCGGTTTAATCCCCTCGCACCAGCGTAAAGAAGTCCACCCGGCTGGAGGCTACCGCCCGGGCACGGAGTTGGCGTTGCTCATGCTGCAAGGCCGCCAGTGGCTCAATCAGCTGCTGTTGCAGCAATTCGGCCTGCTCCGGCAGTTGCAAAAGGGCATCCGCCAGCGCACAGAGTTCGGCATGTGCCTTGTCACGTCCGGCGATATAGCTGTAGCCGTAACCGCCGTTTTCCAGTTGCACTACCGCGCGGGTGACGGTCATGTCGCCCAGCACAAAGCGGCGGCCGGTGGCGCCCATGCGGCCCTGTAACTGCGCCAGGCCAATTTCCGGCGCGCGAATGGTTTGGTAGCGCGGGCTGAGGTTCAGCGCCTGCCAGTGGCTGCGCAACTGGTCCGGCTGGCTGTGCGCCAATACCGACATCCAGCGTTGTCTCGGCTGTAAGGCTTGCATTCAGTGCTCCATGGTCAGTTCAATCATGTCGGCGCGTGCCAGGCTGACGGAGTATTCCGCCACGCTGTCACTGCCGGTGCAGACGTTGAGGGTGCGCACGCACAGCAGCGGCGCGTGGGTGGCTATTTCCAGCAACCGGCTCTCTTTAGCCTGCGCGCGGCGTGCGCTGATGCGCGTCTGCTTGCGGGTCAGCGGCTGGTGGATGTTGAGTTCGATAAATTCGTGCAGCGAGCCGCTGTGGAACTGCTGTAACGCCGGCCACCAGTCCAGATCTGGCAGATAATGGTCGATCAGGCTCATCGGCACGCCGTTGACCCGGCGCAGAGTACGCAGGTGGATCACCGTTTCGCCTTCTTCACGCGACAGTGCACTGGCAATATGCCCATTACACGGGCGTAATACAGCAAGTAAGCGCTCACTGGTGGGGTGGCTGCCCTGCTCGAACAGGTTCTGGCTGAACCGGGTATTGGCATGCAGCGGATAGTCATAGGGGCGCATCAGCACCAAAATGCCGATGCCGTGTCGACGTTGCAGCCAGCCGCGATCCACCAATTGGTCAACCGCGCGGCGCAGGGTATGGCGATTAACCTGATAGCGCTCTGCCAGCTGTTGTTCGGAGGGCAGATAGTCACCGCAGCGGTATTGGGTACGCAGCTCTTGCTCTAGCTGCGCGGCGATTTGCTGGTAGCGGGTAGGGAAACTGGTCGGATGTCTAGATAAGTCCATCATAATAAAAACCTCGGCGTGCCGAATACCCATTCACAGGATGCTGATGGTTGGCGTTGCATGATGTGTACCCTTTGGTGAAGTTGGCGTTATTCTGCCGGGGTTAAATGACAATCTGGTTACGTGTCAGTGGCGAACAGATGAACTATTTGGGACAGGCTGATGATGCGCTCGGGGCGGCGGCGCGCTAAGCTGACGTCATTGTTCACCGAACCGAGCCAACCCCATGCCACAGCCCCTGACCGCAACCGAACACCGCAGCCGCCCCTGGCCGCCGCGCTGGTGGCACTGTGCGGGATAGTCACTGGCGTGGTGGGAATGGGGCTGGTGTAAATTGTTTAATAAATAGTCTTTCATTCATTTCGTGTTGTCACAAACGTGCTAACATTGGCAACTTGTCAGTTGTGAATTATTGAGCGAATGCAGGAGTCTCAAGATGGAAAGTCGTATCCAGTTTCGCATTGAAGATGAGACTAAACGTTTGGCGCAGAAAACGGCAGAAGCCAAGGGGATCACGCTAAGTGAGGCGTGTCGACGTTTGACTGAACAAATGGCGGATGAGCAACGGGCTGTTGAACAGCATGAGAATTGGTTGAAAGAAAAGGTTGATGCCGCCTTTGCCCGTTTACATGAAGGAAGTGCGGTCTATCTTAGCCAGCGGCAGGTTGAAGAAAGCATGGATGCCTTTAAGGCAAAAGTCCGGGCGAAATACGACCAAAAATAGGGATCGTTATGCGTGTCGAATGGGATGATGAAGCGTTACGGGACAGGGAACGTATTTTTGATTTTCTCTATCCCTTTAATCCACAGGCTGCTGAGCAGGCTGATTCCGAGATAAATAAGGCAGTGAAGCGCCTGTTGACTTACCCTGAACTCGGTAAGATTTGGTACGGACAGGCGCGTAAATTATTGATCAGTCAAGCTTCACTATTAGTTTTATACGTTGTTGTTGGCGATGTAATTAAGGTTTTAGCCGTTGCTCATCAACGAGAGAAATTCCCTGACTTATAGAGTCAACGCAGCTTATGCACCACCTGATTGGCGCTGCCGCGCCAGATCAGCGCCGGGTCTTTTAAATCCTGCACAAACTTTCCGTCAATCAGAACGTTAATCCGATCCACAACCTGCATTTGCTGGGTATCCAGCTCTGCCAGCCGGTAGCCGGTCCACAGCCAGATATCCTTGCCGGGGCACTCGGCATGCACTCTTTTCACCAATTGCAGCACCGCCGCGACATTGGCCGGATGCAGCGGATCGCCGCCGGACAGCGACAGGCCCTGGCGCGGAATACGCGTGTCGTTCAGATCGGCAATCAACTGGTCTTCCATCGCCTGGGTAAAGAGTTGCCCGGAGTTAAGCCGCCAGGTGCTTTTGTTGTAGCAGCCGGGGCACTGGTGTACGCAACCGGCGACAAACAGCGTGCAGCGGGTACCAGGGCCGTTGACCACGTCGAGGGGATAATACTGGTGGTAATTCATATTTCGCTTTCTGATGGTAGGGGCTCAGCATGCTGAGCCCTGATGCATAGCGGCCCGGCGTTAGCCGATCTGCCCATTCCCCAGGTGTTTCACCCGGCGTTTCACTTCTTCCTGCTTACCGGCGTTGAACGGCCTGGCGTCCGGGCTGCCGAGGTAACCACACACCCGACGGGTGACGGACACCTTGGATGGCTCGTGGTTGCCGCATTTCGGGCAGGTGAAGCCCTTGCTGGTACAGGCAAACTCGCCGGTGAAGCCGCACTCGTAGCACTCATCGATCGGCGTATTGGTGCCGTAATAAGGTACGCGGCTGTAGCTGTAATCCCACACGTCTTCCAGCGCTTTCAGGTTGTGCTGCAGGTTCGGGTATTCGCCATAACAGATGAAACCGCCGTTGGCCAATGGGGGATAAGGCGCTTCAAAATCCAGTTTGTCGTAAGGATTAACCTTTTTCTCCACGTCGAGGTGGAAGCTGTTGGTGTAATAACCTTTGTCGGTGACGCCTGGTACCACGCCGAAATCGGCGGTATCCAACCGGCAGAAGCGGTCGCACAGGTTCTCGCTCGGCGTGCTGTACAGGCTGAAGCCATAACCGGTTTCTTCCTTCCAACTGTCGGTGGCGGCCCGCAGGCGGGCAACAATGGCAACCGCCTTGGCGCGCAGCGCTTCGTCGTCGTAGACGTGCCGTTGGTCACCGAACAGCGCGTTGATGGTCTCATGCAGGCCGATATAACCCAGTGAGATCGACGCGCGGCCATTCTTGAAAATGTCGGCGATATTGTCGTCCGCCTTCAGGCGTACACCACAGGCGCCTTCCATATACAAAATTGGTGCAACCCGGGCCTTGATGCCTTCCAGCCGGGCAATGCGCGTCATCAGCGCCTTTTTCGCCAACAGCAAACGTTGGTCAAGCAGTTGCCAGAAGCGGTCTTCATCGCCGACCGCCTCCAGCGCAATGCGCGGCAGATTCAGGCTGATCACGCCGATATTGTTGCGGCCGTCGTGTACCAGTTCGCCATTTTCTTCATAGGTACCGAGGAAGCTGCGGCACCCCATCGGGGTTTTGAACGAGCCGGTGACTTTCACCACCTGATCGTAATTGAGGATGTCCGGGTACATGCGCTTGCTGGCGCACTCCAGCGCCAGCTGTTTGATGTCGTAGTTCGGATCGCCGTACTGGTGATTAAGGCCGTCGCGGATGGCGAACACCAGTTTGGGGAACACCGCCGTCTTACGGTTCTTGCCCAGCCCGGCGATGCGATTTTGCAGGATTGAACGCTGGATCATCCGTGATTCCCAGCAGGTGCCCAGGCCAAAACCGAAGGTCACGAACGGCGTCTGGCCGTTGGCGGTGTGCAGGGTGTTGACCTCATATTCCAGCGACTGGAAGGCGTCGTAACACTCTTTCTCGGTGCGTGCCATGGCGTAGCCTTGCGCGTCCGGGATCTGCCACTGTTCGGCGACCTGCCGATGCTTGTTGAAGCTTTCGCTGACGAACGGGGCCAGGATCTCGTCGATGCGGTTAATGGTGGTGCCGCCATAAATATGGCTGGCAACCTGCGCGATGATCTGGGCGGTGACCGCGGTGGCGGTAGAGATCGACTTCGGCGGTTCGATCTCGGCGTTGCCCATCTTGAAGCCGTTGGTCAGCATGCCTTTCAGGTCGATCAACATGCAGTTGAACATCGGGAAGAACGGTGAGTAATCGAGATCGTGGTAGTGGATCTCGCCGCGCTCGTGGGCCAGCACTACGTCACGCGGCAGGATGTGTTGCTTGGCATAATGCTTGGCGACGATCCCGGCCAGCAGATCGCGCTGGGTGGGGATCACTTTGCTGTCCTTGTTGGCGTTTTCGTTCAGCAGCGCCATGTTGCTTTGCTCCACCAGGCCACGGATCTCCTGGTTCAGCCGCCCGCGCAGTTCACGCGCTACGTCGCGATCGTGACGATATTCAATATAGGCGCGGGCCAGCTGCTTGTATTCGCCGGCCATCAACTGATTTTCTACCGCCTGCTGAATTTCATGGATATCAACGCGCTGCTGCTGTGACATCCGTTGAGCGACTACGCGGGCGACGGTAGCGCAGTAGTCGGCATTGACAATACCGACGGCCAGCGCGGCGCGCTCGATAGCCTGCCCAATACGTGCCTCGTCAAAAGGTACCTGACAACCGTCCCGTTTAATCACTACTGGTTTCACGTTGTTACTCCTTGTTCCCCGAGGGAGCGCTGATGCCCGGCAGGCTAAAAGCCGTTGGGTATCGGTATGATTTCGGCTTATCCACAGGGCAATGCCGCAGCGCGCAAGGGCTGAGGCGACGTGTGGATGAATTTGTGGATAACTACTACATATAGGTGTTGGTGTTTCTTAACGCACTATATATAGATATTGGCGAGATTCTTTTGACGTAGAACAAGGAAATGGAAAGAGCGGGCGTTAGCTGTACAAGCCTGAATTTTTGGCCTGAAAACTCAGGCCGGGCGGTGACGGAAATGCTCGAGCAGGAACTCAACCCAGACGCGCACCCGCGGCGGCAGATCGGCGGAGGCATAGTACAGCCACAGCTGGGTCGGCCGCGGCCAGCAATCCGCCAGAACCGGCTGCAGGGTGCCTTGTGCAAAATGATGCTCTGCGTACCAACGGGCCAGGCAGACGATGCCCAGCCCGGCCAGCGCCGCATCCAGCAGCATTTCCGGACGGCTGGCTACCAGACGGCCCTGCAGCTCCAGCGTTTTGGCTTCGCCCTGTTGTTGCAGCGGCCATTTTACGCTGCGACCGGTGGCCGGGTTGCGATGCAACAGGCAGTTGTGCTGCAACAGATCTTGCGGATCCTGCGGTATGCCGTGCTGCGCCAGATAGCCGGGCGAGGCCGCCAACACCATCTGCATCGGGTACAAGGATCGCGCCACCAACCGGCTGTCGGGATCGACCCGGCTGCCGATCCCCACATCAAAACCTTCCCCCACCAGATTGACCACCCGCGCATCCAGCGAAAGATCCAGGTCGATCTGCGGGTAGCGTTCAAGGAACTGCGGGATCAATGGCATCAGCATCTGGCGGCCGAAACCCGGGATCATGCTGACGCGCACCGTACCGGAAGGGGCTTGTTGCGCGCTGCCGGCGGTTTCCAGCGTGGCGGACAGTGCCTGCCACAACGGCGCTACCTGTTGCAACAGCGCCTTGCCTTCATCGGTCAGCACCACGTTGTGGGTGTTACGCTGGAACAGCCGCAGCGCCAGTTTTTCTTCCAGCACGCGGATATTCTTGCTGATGGCCGCTGGCGTGACGCCCAATTGACGTGCGGCGGCGGAAAAGTTCTGCGCCTGGGCGGCAGCAAGGAAGGCCGGCAGCAGGCGGTGCACATCAAAGGGCAGCGACATAGTGGTTGATACTTTCGGTTGAAATTAAAGTGACAACTAACAGCCTACACCCGGCGCGTGAGAAATGGAAAAATGCGATATCAAATTTAAATCAAGGATCTCTTATGTCGCGCATTTTAGTGTTAACCGCCCACCGTTTTCCCGATGACTCACGGATCAACAAAGCGTTGATCGAAGCCCTACGTCCTTTGCCGAACGTGACTATTCACGAACTGATGCGTACCTACCCGGACTATCAAATCGACGTGGTGCGCGAGCAGGAGTTGCTGCAGGGCCATGATGCGGTGGTGATGCTGTTCCCATTCTACTGGTACAGCTCCCCGGCGATCCTCAGTGAATGGCAGGACGCGGTATTAACCCACGGTTTCGCCTACGGCAGCGAAGGCACCCAACTGCAGGGTAAACCGCTGCAACTGGTGGTCACTACCGGCGGCAATCAGCAGGCTTATACGCCAGCAGGTTATAACCGTTATCCGGTGGCAGATTTGCTGCGCCCGTTCCATGCGGTGGCCAATCTGACCGGCATGGATTACCTGCCGCCGCATCTGGTGCAGGGGGTGTTTGATATGAGCGATGAACGTCTGGCGCAAGAGGCTGCCGGCGTGGTGGAGCTGCTGAAAAAACTGTAGGGCGCAGCCGGCCACGCCCCGACAGCATTAGTCTTCCAGCAACCACCACACCGCTTCGAACGGGCGTAAGCTGGTGGCCTGCGGCTGGGCTGGGGCGTCGGCGTAGTTGCCCATCAGCGGCCGCCATAAAGCAGACGGCTCCACACCTTCGGCCTGCCAGGCAAGCGGCTCGCGGCTGAGGTTGGCCACCACCAGCAGGCGCTGGCCATTCCAGCTGCGTTGATAGCACCACAACGCCGGGTGAGCAGGGGCCAGGTCACGGTAGTCACCGTGGGTCAGCAGTGGGTACTGTTTGCGCAGGGTGATTAACTGACGATAGGCGTAAAACACCGAATCCAGATCGGCCAGCGCCGCTTCGGCGTTGATCTGCGGATAGTTTTCCGCACAACTAATCCACGGCGTGCCCTGGGTGAAACCGGCGTTTGGCGCGCTACTCCACTGCATTGGCGTGCGGCCGTTATCGCGGGATTTGCTGGCCAGGATCGCCAGCAGCTCGGCGTCACTTTTCCCCTGCGCGCTGAGTTCGGCGTACATGTTCAGGCTTTCCACATCGCGATACTGTTCTATGGAGTTAAAGCCCGGATTGGTCATGCCGATCTCTTCGCCCTGATAAATATAAGGCGTGCCCTGCATGCCATGCAGCACCATCGCCAGCATCTTGGCGGCCGGCACCCGCAGTTCACCCTCGTCACTGAAGCGTGAAACGATACGTGGCTGATCGTGGTTACACCAAAACAGCGCGTTCCACGCCTGATTGTGCATGCCTTGCTGCCAATGGCTGAAAATCTGTTTGAGTTCGACGTAATTCGGCGCCGCCAGCGTCCATTTTTCGCCGCCGGCATAGTCCACCTTCAGGTGGTGGAAGTTGAAAGTCATCGACAGCTCTTCGCCGCTTTGCGCCGCGTACTGCCGGCAATGTTCCAGCGTGGTGGAGGACATTTCACCGACGGTCATCAGGCCACGCGGCTGAAACACGTCGCGGCTCATTTCCTGCAGAAATTCATGAATGCGTGGGCCATCGGTGTAGAAACGGCGGCCATCGCCCAGGTTATCGGACGGGAAATCCTGCTGTTTGGAGACCAGGTTGATCACGTCCAGGCGCAGACCGTCGACGCCTTTGTCGGCCCAGAACTGACAAACCTTCTTCAGCTCTTCGCGCACCGGTGGGTGCTCCCAGTTGAGATCTGCCTGCTCGGTGGCAAACAGGTGCAGATAATACTGGCCACTGTCGGCGTGCCACTGCCAGGCGTTGCCGCCAAACTTGGAGCGCCAGTTGTTCGGCAGGGCATCGCCTTCACCGTCGCGCCAGACATAAAACTGGCGGAACGGGCTTTCAGGATCCTGCGAGGCTTTAAACCACGGGTGTTCGGTCGAAGTGTGGTTGAACACCATATCCATCACGATGCGGATGCTGCGCTGGTGGGCGGCGGCAATCAGCCGATCAAAATCCTCCATGGTGCCGTAGGCAGGATCGATGGCGCAGTAGTCTGCCACGTCATAACCGTTGTCCACCTGCGGCGAGACATACACCGGCGTCAGCCAAATGGCGTCGATGCCCAGTTCCTGCAGGTAGTCCAGCCGCTCCGTCACACCGGCCAGATCGCCGTAGCCGTTACCGGTGCTGTCCTGAAAACTCTTCGGATAGATTTGATAGATGACGCCGTTCTGCCACCAGGGGATTGGATTGCTCATATAAATACCTTAATAGGCCCGTCGTACCGGGCCCCTACATTTCAATCAGACCGGCAGCTCACCGCGGCTGGCCTTGCGTTTGTAAACCATGATGGTCAGTACCAGTGGGATCACCACCGCCACCAGGATCGCCACCGTGTAAATCATCCAGAACTGCGGTTTGATCGACAGAATGCCCGGCAAACCACCGACGCCGATACCGTTAGCCATCACGCCGTCCAGGCCGCAGATCAGCCCGGCGAAGGCGGAGCCAATCATTGCGCACAGCATTGGGAAACGGTATTTCAGGTTGATCCCGTACATCGCCGGTTCGGTGACGCCGAGGTAGGCGGAGATGGCCGCCGGCACCGAGATTTCACGTTCGTTGGCCTTGCGGCTGACAATAATAATGCCCAGCACCGCCGAGGCCTGCGCAATGTTGGACAGTGCGATCAGTGGCCAGACCGGGGTGCCGCCCATGCTCTGGATCATCTGCATATCGATGGCCAGCGTGGTCTGATGCACGCCGGTAATCACCAGCGGTGCATACAGGAAGCCAAACAGCGCGGCGCCAATAGGTGCGAAGCTGCCGGTCATCACGGCTTTCACCGCCCAGGCTACCCCGTCGCCAATCATGCGGCCGAACGGCCCGATAAATGCGTGCGCCAGGAACACCGCCAGCAGCAGGGAAACCACCGGCACCACCACCAGATACAGGTAATCCGGCACGATCTTTTTCAAGCGGGTCTCAATCCAGCCCAGCGCCATACCGGCCAGCATGGAAGGGATCACCTGCGCCTGATAGCCGACTTTCTGAATGGTGAACCAACCGAAGTTCCACACTTCCGGGATCTGCTGGCCGAGCTGATAGGAGTTCATCAACTGCGGGGACACCAGCGTGATACCCAGCACGATGCCGAGTACCGGCGTACCGCCCATTTTTTTCACCGTTGACCAGCAAATGGCGACCGGCAGGAACATGAAGATGGCTTCACCGAGCAACCACAAGAAGTCGTAGATGGTTTTCCACGCCGGATGCATCTGCGCCAGCGTTTGGCCGCCGGACATCGGGATGTCGCCGATGACGTTGCGGAAGCCGAGGATCAAACCGCCGCTGATCAACGCCGGCAGCAGCGGGAAGAAGATTTCGGCGAAGTGCGAGATGGCGCGTTCGCTCCAGGTCATGTTCTGGCGTGCCGCGACTTTGGCCTGCTCTTTGTCGGCTTCATTGACGCCGGTGGTGGCGATCAGGGCCTGGTAGTAATCCCCGACCTCAGGGCCGATCACTACCTGGAACTGACCGGCGTTGGTGAAGCAGCCTTTGACCATCGGCAACTCTTCGATTTCTTTCGGTTTGGCCAGAGCTGGGTCATTGAGAACAAAACGCAGCCTGGTAATGCAGTGGCTAACGGTAGCGATATTCTCGCGCCCGCCCACCAGCACAATCAGGCGATCGATATCCTGCTGTTTTACTTTGCTCATTATTAGATACCTTTCTTGGTATGGGACTGCCGCAGAGGTGTTGTCGGAGTAATGATCAAAGCTTAGTCACTCCGCTTTTTTTATGGAATGGGAACGTTCCCGGTTTGGGGCGAGGATCACAAAACGATAAAAAAATGACCATTTATCCAACAGGGAATTTTGCGAGCCGGCCGAAACATCCGGTAATATTTTCTTGAACAAGCGCATTGGCGGCTATACTGTCACCCTTAACAATCAATAAGTTGATTGAAATTAGCGCGATTCATTAGTCCATGATGGCTATGACGGACGGCCTTGAGGGGCGGCTATCACAGCACCTAACCCCACCCGCCGTCAGGAGAGTTGGCTGGGTACGATGATCTGGCGGATGCCCTGTTCGCCGCTGAGCTGGCCCAGCAGCTGTTGTGCGGCCTGCAGCCCGGCCGTGCCGTAGCCCAGATCAACCGAAAACGTCTCGGGGAACAGGAAGTTTAGCAGCGGCGTGTTGCCGATGCCGCACACTTGCAGCGGGGCAATATGCTGCTGTTGCAGGTATTTGATCGCACCCAGGGCGATAGTGTCGGAGGCGCACACCAGCGCAGTGGTTTGCGGGGCGATGACCGAGGCAGCCAGTTGGAAACCGCTCTGATAGCTCAGTTCGCCCAGCGCCACGCTTGGGCTAATCTGCTGTTGCCGGCAGGCGTCGAGATAGGCCTGGTGGCGGCGCATACCGGTGGTGGCATCCGACAGTTGCACCCCCAGGTAGCCGATATGCCGGTGGCCCTGTTGCTGCAGGCGTTCCATCAGCAGCCGCACGGCACCGTCGTCGTCGTAGCAAACCGAAGAAAACCCCTCGTATTCGCGTGCCAGTACCACCATTTTATCCTGCCATGGGCTGAGCATGGCCGCCGTCAGGCCGGTGAAACCGAACAGGATCACTCCGTCGACATTACGCTGTTGCAGAACGTGCAAATGCTCTTCCACCAGCCGGGTCTCGAACTGGCTTTCCATCACGATCGGGTCGAAGCCGTGCTGATACAGCAGTGGCAACATGGTGCGTACCGCCTGGTTTTCAGACGGAGAGTCGAGACGGGAAACGATAATGCCGACCACTTTGTCGCTCTGGCCGCGCATGGCGCGAGCAGACTTTGAGGGGGTGAACCCCTGCTGACGGATCACCGCTTCCACCCGTTCGCGGGTCTGCGGGCTCACGCTGCCTTCGTTGTTCAACACGCGTGATACGGTGGATTTACCTACGCCGCTCAGGCGTGCGATGTCCTTGATGGTCAGCCGGTTTTGCATGGTTTAATTTTCATTGAGGTTAAAAGGCGTAAACTGGCGGCCTACGCTGAATGCCCGTCAGCATAGCCTATTTTCCGCAACGGATCTTGGCGCTGTATCCGTCATCTTTCAAGTTGCAGCCAGGCGACCAGCTTGAAAGCTATAGGCTAATGCAGGGATTTACGTACCGCGCTGAACGGCCGCTCTTGTCGTTCGATCTTTTCATTACCGGAGGTTATCAACCCTATGGATCCCGATCCGACCCCGTTAGACCCTGACTCGGCTCCCCGGTAAAACCTGCCCGCTTTGCGCTGCTGTTTTACCGGGGAAGTAATAAACGGTAACCGGTAGCGCGCGCCCGTCGTTCGCTCCTGCTGCTATAAAAAAAGACAAGGATCTGCCCCGGCAGAGGCTTTTTGGCGTGTCCGAAAGCCTGGCCGGGGGCGATCCCGCGTTCACCCGCTGCCGTGAGGCAATGGGCGACGAGGTGCAAAAAAATGAAACTAAAAAATATCCCCCGTCAGCTGCTGGGCCTGCTCAGCCGCAATTTACCGCGCCGTTTGGTGCACCGTGACAGCCTGTTGGACGGCCTTGGCGGCAAAGCGCAGGGGTTGCCCGCCGGTCTGGCGCAGCAGCGGCTGGAATGCGCTGCCGCGAACACCACCGAGCTTTATCTGCGCTTTCAAAGCCATCCGGAAGGCATAACCGCCCATGAGGCGGAGCGGGTGCGCGAACGCTGCGGTGAGAACGTTATCGACGATCAGCAGCAAGAGGCCTGGTGGCAGCACCTGTGGCACTGCTATCGCAACCCGTTCAACCTGCTGCTGACCGCGCTTGGCATGATCTCTTATGCCACCGAGGATCTGACCGGGGCACTGGTGATCGCCCTGATGGTGGTGATATCCACGCTGCTGAATTTCATTCAGGAAGCGCGTTCCAACAAGGCGGCGGATGCGCTGAAAGCCATGGTCAGCAATACCGCTACAGTAATTCGTAGTGACGCACTGACCGGTAAAAGCGAACACCTGGAACTGCCGATCTCGCAACTGGTGCCGGGCGACATCATCAAGCTGGCGGCGGGCGACATGATCCCGGCGGATCTGCGCGTGCTGTTGGCAAAGGATCTGTTTATCAGCCAGGCGGCGCTGACCGGTGAGTCCTTGCCGGTGGAGAAAGTCGCCGAGCTGCGTGAGCAGTCAGAAGATCCGCTGGAATGCCAAAACCTGTGCTTTATGGGCACCAACGTGGTGAGTGGCACCGCGCTGGCGATGGTGATCGGTACCGGTGGTGACACCTACTTCGGTCAACTAGCGCAGCGCGTGATCGGTCAGGATCAGCAACCCAATGCCTTCCAGAGCGGGATCAGTAAAGTCAGTTGGTTGTTGATCCGTTTTATGTTGGTGATGACGCCGATTGTGCTGCTGATCAACGGTTACACCAAGGGCGACTGGTGGGAAGCGGCGCTGTTCGCGCTGTCGGTGGCGGTGGGGCTGACCCCGGAAATGCTGCCGATGATTGTCACTTCTACCCTGGCCAGAGGGGCGGTGAAACTGTCCAAACAGAAAGTGATCGTCAAACGCCTGGACGCCATTCAGAACTTTGGCGCCATGGATATTCTGTGCACCGATAAAACCGGCACCCTGACCCAGGATAAAATCGTGCTGGAGCGCCATACCGACGTGTTTGGCGTCGCCAGCGATCGGGTGCTGCATTACGCCTGGCTGAACAGCTTCTACCAGACCGGGCTGAAAAACCTGCTCGATGTGGCGGTGCTGAGCTGTGCGGAACAAAACCAACAGCCGGATGCGTTGCAGCATTACCACAAAGTGGATGAGATCCCGTTTGATTTTGAACGCCGCCGGATGTCGGTAGTGGTGGCCAAAGACGCGCAGTATCACGAGCTGATCTGCAAGGGCGCGCTGGAAGAGATGCTGGCGATTTGCAGCCATGTGCGGCAGGAAGATCAAGTGATCCCGCTGACCGAGGCGTTGTTGGCACGCATTCGGCGCGTTACCGACGATCTTAACCAGCAGGGGCTGCGGGTGGTGGCGGTAGCCAACAAGATCCTGCCGGCGCAGGCTTATGAATACGGCGTGGCCGACGAATCGGATCTGATCCTCGAAGGTTATGTGGCCTTCCTCGATCCGCCAAAAGAGAGCACCGCACCGGCGCTGGCGGCGCTGAAAAACAGCGGTGTAACGGTGAAGATCCTCACCGGCGACAACGAGCTGGTGGCGGCCAAGGTGTGTAAAGACGTTGGGCTGGCGGCGGATCATGTGTTGCGCGGCAGTGAAATCGAACAGATGGACGACCAGCAACTGGCGCAGGCGGCGGCGCGTACCACGGTGTTCGCCAAGCTGACGCCGTTGCATAAGGAACGTATCGTCAAGCTGCTGCGCCAACAGGGCCATGTGGTCGGTTTTATGGGCGACGGGATCAACGATGCCCCAGCGCTGCGTGCGGCGGATATCGGGATTTCAGTCGACTCTGCGGTGGATATTGCCAAGGAAGCCGCAGATATTATCCTGCTGGAAAAAAGCCTGATGGTGCTGGAGCAGGGGGTGATTGAGGGGCGTCGCACCTTCGCCAATATGCTCAAGTACATCAAAATGACCGCCAGCTCTAACTTCGGTAACGTTTTCAGCGTGCTGATCGCCAGCGCCTTTTTGCCGTTCCTGCCGATGTTGCCGCTGCACCTGCTGATCCAGAACCTGATGTATGACATTTCGCAGGTCGCTATTCCGTTCGACAACGTCGATGACGATCAGATAACCCAGCCACAGCGCTGGAACTCCGGCGATATTGGGCGCTTTATGGTGTTCTTTGGGCCGATCAGTTCGATCTTTGACGTGCTGACCTTTAGCCTGATGTGGTGGGTGTTTAAAGCGAATACGCCGGAAATGCAGACGTTGTTCCAGTCCGGCTGGTTCGTTGAAGGGCTGCTGTCGCAAACGCTGATTGTGCATATGATCCGCACGCGCAAAATTCCGTTTATCCAGAGTCGTCCTTCGTGGCCGCTGTGCATCATGACCCTGGTGGTGATCGCCACCGGTATCGGCCTGACCTTCTCGCCGCTGGCCAGTTTCCTGCAGCTGCAGGCGTTGCCGCTAGGCTACTTCCCATGGCTGGTGCTGATCCTGACCGGTTATATGGTGCTGACCCAGTGTGTGAAAGGCTGGTTTGTGCGCCGTTACGGCTGGCAGTGATTCCCGCGCCCCTCTTTCGTCTGGAAGAGGGGCATCTGTGATCCAACCCGGCTTTTCACCCTCGCCGTTGGACATCTGTACTGTGCTCAGTCTTTATTTACAGCTTCGCTGTTTTTATTGATTTTTTTCCTCTGAGGAATTTCTGATGCACAGATCTCTGCGTTATATGCTACTGGCTTCATCGTTATTGCTTTCCCTGGGCGCGCTGGCGCAGCCGGCCGGCGATTTGCCGCTGATGCCCTGGCCGCAGCAGGTGGAACTGACCCAACCGGCGGGCAGGCTGGTGCTGGACCACCGTTTGTCGATTAACCTGCAGGGCGACGATTTGGGTGATGCGCTGCAGCGCTGGCGGCAGCGTATTGAACTGCAAACCGGTTGGACGTTGGCACCGCAGGCGGCAGAAGCCGCAGGCGTGGTGATTAACGTGAACATCAAAGACAAGGTGGCGGCGCAGCCGCTGCCGGGCAGCGACGAGAGCTATAAACTGCTGGTGATGCAGGATGGCGTCACCCTGACCGCCAATACCCGTTTCGGTGCGCTGCGTGGCATGGAAACCCTGCTGCAACTGGTGCAGACCGACGGCCAGAACACCTTCCTGCCGCTGGTTAGCATCACCGACGTGCCGCGTTTCCCGTGGCGCGGCGTGCTGCTGGATTCGGCGCGTCATTTCCTGCCGCTGGCGGATATTCTGCGCCAGCTCGACGGCATGGCAGCAGCCAAGCTCAACGTGTTTCACTGGCACCTGACCGACGATCAGGGCTGGCGCTTTGCTTCTGAGCATTATCCCAAGCTGCAACAGCAGGCCAGCGACGGCCAGTTTTATACTCGCGAACAGATGCAACAGGTGGTGGCCTATGCCACCGCGCGCGGCATCCGGGTGGTGCCGGAAATCGATCTGCCGGGTCATGCTTCCAGCATCGCCGTGGCTTACCCGGAGCTGATGAGCGCGCCGGGGCCGTATCAGATGGAGCGCAAGTGGGGTGTCCATAAGCCAACGCTCGATCCGACCCGTGAAGAAGTTTATCAATTTGTAGACGCTATTATTGGCGAACTGGCGGCGATCTTCCCCGATCCTTACCTGCATATTGGCGGTGACGAGGTGGATGCCAGCCAATGGAAGCAATCGAAAACCATTCAGGCCTTTATGCAGCAACATCAGTTGGCGGACATCCATGCATTGCAGGCCTACTTCAACCAGAAGCTGGAAAAAATCCTCGAACAGCACCAACGGCAGATGGTCGGTTGGGATGAGATTTATCACCCGTCGCTACCACGCAGCATTGTGATCCAATCCTGGCAGGGTCAGGACTCACTGGGGGCCAGCGCGCAGGACGGCTATCAGGGCATTCTGTCCACCGGCTTCTACCTCGATCAACCGCAGAGCAGCGCCTATCACTATCGCAACGAGATCCTGCCGCAGCCGCTGGGCGTCGCCACCGAGGTGCAGCCCGATGAAAAGGCGCAGAGCTGGCAGTTCAGCATGCCACGACTGAAGGGCAGCGCGGTGGAGGGCAGTTTTACCCTGATTGAAGGCAAACAAGGCTGGCGTGGTTTTATCGACTTCAACGGCAAATCTCGCCGTGCGTTGCAGGATATCGTCTGGCGTTCTCCGCAGCAGGTGAGCTTCCGCGTCGATACCTGGATGGGCGAGACGCGTCCGGTGTTCACGCTGCAGCAGGATACGCTCAGTGGGTATACGCTGGTTGGCAACGTGCGTTACCCGACCAGCGGCGGCAAGCTGACGGCGATCCCGGCGGGCAAGATGCCGGTGGTACCGGACGCGAAGCAGCAGGCCAATATTCTTGGCGGCGAGGCGGCGCTGTGGGCGGAAAACATCAGGGCACCGATCCTCGATCTCAAGCTGTGGCCGCGCGGGTTCGCGGTGGCGGAGCGCTTGTGGTCGGCGCAGGACGTAACCGATGAAAACAACATGTACCGGCGGCTGGCGGCGGTTGACGCCTGGTCGGTGGTGTCGGTGGGCTTGCAGCAGCATGCTGAGACCGCCCGCGAATTCACCCGGCTGGCGAACAGCGTGCAGATTGCACCGCTGCAAACCCTGGCCGAGGCGGTGGAGCCGGGCCAGTACTACACCCGTCAGCATCTGAAATTCAAAGCCGGTAATTATCATCAGTTCGAACCGCTGAACCGCTTTGCCGACGCTCTGCCGGCGGAAAGCAACGCAGTGCGCGAGATGGGGCTGCAGGTCGCGGCCCTGGTGAAAGATCGCAATAACAGTGCGGCGGCACAGGCGCTGCGCGAACGTTTGCAACGCTGGCAGTTGAATACCGCGCCGGTGAAAACGGTGATTGCCGGTAACCGGGTGATGCAGGATCTGGCTCCGGTAGCGCAGGATGTCGGCGCGCTGGCGGCACTGGGGCTGATGCTGCTGGAACGTTATCAGCAGAACAAACCCTTGAGCAAAGCCGAAGCCGGGCAAATACAGCAACAGCTGGACGCGGCGGCGCAAATACGTGACGAAGTGGTGATTGCGGCGGTTTATCCGCTGGAAGCCCTGCTGCGTGCCAGCGCGATCGAATAATTTTCTGCATCGTCGGGCTCAGCATGCGTAGGGGGTCTGCATGCCGAGCCCTCACAGCACCTACAGCTGCAGCGGCGGCAACTGTTTGAAAATGCTGACCAGTCCTTCGCCCCAGCCTTTGCGGATGGCGTTGAAATGCGGATGATCTTCGGTAATACGGTATTGTTGTGCGCTGCTGAAACTGTCGCGCGGATAAATCATCACGTCGAGCGGCAGGCCGACCGACAGGTTACTGCGTAGCGTAGAATCGAGGGAGATTAGCGCGCACTGCATCGCTTGTTCCAGCGGGGTATCGTAGTTCAGCACCCGATCAATAATTGGTTTGCCGTATTTGCTTTCGCCAATCTGGAAATAGGGCGTATCGCGGGTGGCTTCGATAAAGTTACCCTGCGGATAGATATGAAACAGCCGCATCTCTTCGCCATGGATCTGGCCGCCGAGCAACAGGCTGCAGCTAAAATCGGTGGTGCTGCCGCTCTGCTGGGCTTCGCTGTCGCGTTGGATCACTTCCCGCACCGTTTCGCCCACCAGCGTGGCGGCTTCGTACAGACTGGGGGCATTCAGCAGATTGGGGCTTTCGGCGTCTTTGCAGCGGCGCTGCAGCAGGCTGATGATGCTCTGGGTGGTCGCCAGATTGCCGGCGCTTTGCAGCACCAGCAAACGTTCGCCGTCCTGCTGGAACACGTGCAGCTTGCGGAAGGTGGAAATATGGTCCACTCCGGCATTGGTACGCGAATCTGAAGCAAAGACCAGCCCGGATGACAAGCGCATGGCCACACAATAGGTCATTCCACAATTCCTCAAATCAAGACTGGCACGCCGCCAAACGCCAGCGTGCCGTAAACCTTCACTTTCGGCAACAGGCTATTGCCCGCTGGGCATCATCTGCACTTCGGCGATAGTCTGCATATTCTCGCAGCCGCCGCCCAGCCGCATGCCGCGCACCGGGCAGGCGTCCAGATAGTCGATGCCTACCGCCAGCTTAAGGTGCTGGTTCGGCAGACGGGTGTTGTTGGTAACGTCAAAACTGTGCCAGCGTTCGTCGACCCAGGCTTCCGCCCAGGCGTGGGTGGCGACGTGCGTCGAGTCTTCGCTGTAAAGATAACCGCTGACATAGCGCGCCGGAATATTCAGGCTACGGCAGCAGGCCAGAAATACGTGGGTGTGATCCTGACAGACGCCGGTACCGGTGGCGAACGCCTGGGCCGCGCTGTCGGTAACGCTGGTGGAGCCTGGGCTGTAAGGCATTTTCAGCAGCAGTTCGCCCATCAGGTTCTCCAGCCCGGCAAGCACCGCTTGCGGTTGATAATAGCGCAGGGCAAAGGCCTGGATCGCACTGTCGGGCTGGGTCAAGGGGCTGTGGCGCAGGAATACCAGCGGTGACAGATGCCCCATCACCTGATCCTCTACGCCGTCTTCAATCTCCACCACGCCGTGGGCCTGAATGGTGATCGCCTGATGCGGGTGATCCAGCGTCAGCACGTGCAGTACGTTACCGAAAGCATCGGTGGTGCACACCGCATCTTCCGGCAGCGTCAGTTGCCAGGAGATAACGCGCTGGTGCCGGGAGTTCTGTGGCGTCAGGCGCAGATACTGGGTGCTGCGCTGCACCTGCTGGGCGTAGGTATAATGGGTATTGTGCTCAATGTTGAGTTTCATTGTGCCTCCAGATAGGTGTGATGGATGCTTTCCGCGATGCCGCCAATTTGCCCAAGAAACGCGTCCAGCCAGTCGTTCAGCCCGACCCGGTTCAGATCCTTCATGCTGCTGAAGCGCAGTTCGGCGTGCAGCGTATGTGCCAGCCGGCGCGGTTGATTGGCGCTGTTGCCACCAATCTGCTCCAGTTGCTGCACCATATCGCCGACGCAGGCCAGCAGGGAGCGCGGGATCTCATTACGCAGGATCATCAGCTCGGCGATGGTGTCGCGGCTGAGCTGCTGCTTGTAGATGCTGTGATAGGCCTCGCGGGCACTGACCGCCCGCAGCAGCGTATCCATGCGGTAATACTCGCGGACCGGGTCGCCGTCGCTGTCCATCAGCGCGTTTTTTACCCCCAGCAGGCGGGCGGTGCTGTCGGCCCGTTCCAGCAGGGTGCCGAGGCGAATAAAGCACATGGCGTCGCTGCGCAGCAGGGTGCCGAACATGGCACCGCGAAACAGGTGTGAGCGTTCTTTTACCCAGTCGAAGAAAGCATCGGCCCCCACCGAGCCAATACCCTGGCGGCGGATCAGCTTCATCTCGATCCAGGTGGAGTTAATGCACTCCCAAACCTCGGAAGACAGGCTGCCGCGTACCGCGTGAGCGTTGTTCCAGCCCATCTGCAAACAGCTGTAAATGCTGCTGTGGTTGCGGCTGTCGAGGGCAAAAAAACTGACCAGATTGGCCATGGTCAGGTCGGGATAGGCTGCGGCATACAGCTCCCCGGTGCTGGTCAGATTGAGCGGCACCTGCAGATCCTGATCTTCGCTGTCGCGGATCGGCATCATCGACAGCTTGTTGGTGACGTCGAGTACCCGGGCGATGCTTTCTGCCCGCTCCAGATAGCGGGCCATCCAATAGAGTTCACTGGCAGTTCGGCTCAGCATGCGTCGTCCTCCAACACCCAGGTATCCTTGGTTCCCCCGCCTTGCGACGAGTTGACCACCAGTGAGCCTTGCGCCAGCGCCACGCGCGTCAGGCCGCCGGGCACCAGGCGAATTTCCGCACCGCTGAGGGCAAACGGCCGCAGATCGATATGCCGCGGCGCGAGGCCGTCGTTGACGAAGGTCGGGCAGGTCGACAGCGCCAGCGTGTTTTGCGCAATATAGTTGTGCGGTTTGGCCAGCAGCAGGGTACGGAAGTGGGCGATTTCGTCTTTGCTCGCCGCCGGGCCGATCAGCATGCCGTAGCCACCGGCACCGTGAACCTCTTTCACCACCATCTGTTCCAGGTTCGCCAGCACGTACGACAGCTCATTTTTATGACGGCATTGCCAGGTCGGCACATTGTTGAGGATCGGCTCCTCCTGCAGATAGAAGCGCACCATCTCCGGCACATAAGGATAGATCGACTTGTCGTCGGCCACGCCGGTGCCAATGGCGTTGGCCAGCACCACGTTACCGGTGCGATATACCGACAGCAGCCCCGGCACACCGAGCATCGAGTCCGGGCGGAACGCCAGCGGATCGAGGAAGGCGTCGTCTACCCGCCGATAGATCACGTCCACCTTGCAAGGCCCGGCGGTGGTGCGCATAAACACCGCGCCGTCCTTGACGAACAGATCGGCGCTTTCCACCAGTTCAACCCCCATCTGCTGCGCCAGGAAACTGTGCTCGAAATAGGCGCTGTTAAAGCGGCCCGGCGTCAGCACCACCACGGTCGGATCGTTAATCGGCGAGCTTTCACGCAGGGTTTGCAGCAGGTGCGACGGGTAGCGTTCCACCGGCGCAATACGCTGCTGGGCGAACAGTTCCGGGTACAGGCGCATCATCATTTTGCGGTTTTCCAGCATGTAGGACACGCCGGACGGGGTGCGCAGGTTGTCTTCCAGCACGTAATACTGGCCGTCGCCGCCGCGCACCATATCCACGCCGACAATGTGCGCGTAAATATTGCGGTGCAAATCGACCCCTTGCATGCAGGGCTGATACTGATCGTTGGCCAGCACCTGTTCCGCCGGAATGATCCCGGCCTTCAGAATATGTTGTTGATGGTAAATATCGTGCAGAAAGGCGTTCAGCGCCTGGACGCGCTGGCGGATGCCGCGATCGAGCATCGCCCATTCGCCGGCGGGAATGATGCGCGGCACGCTGTCGAACGGGATTAGCCGTTCGGCACCATCATCCTCACCATAAACGTTAAAGGTAATTCCCACCCGATGAAACAGCAGTGCAGCCTCTTCCCTTTTACGCTGAATGGCCTTGTGATCGGCCTGTTGCAGCCAATGGCAGTAAGCTTCGTAATGACCCCGGTGTTTACCCTCAGCCAGAAGCATCTCATCAAAAAACGGTGAAGCGGACAGATCGATATTTAGCATCGTCACCTCGTCGACATTGCAGGCTGTAGACGGATCCAGCATAAAATGTGCCAAGGTGATAAAGGGGCGATAATGGCGCGAAAACGCCAGGTTGTGGCAGGAGACGGCCCGCTTTGGGTGCAACCCAACCGGACGCTGCCTTAAAACGGGGCAAAACTGCGGCGCGTCTGGGGTAATTATGACCGCTGATGGCGCAACGCTAAGGGCAAAATGTTCTACTGGTGCACTGGCGGGCCACAGGGGCCCGCCTTGAGGTTCAAACCTGCAATGACGGCTGTGGAGCGCCGATAGACTGCTGCAGATAATTCAGTAGCACCTGCCGGGTAAAGTGTGGTTCTTCTATCCCGCTGTGCTGCAGGAAATGCTGCAGGTTGCTGCAATCCCACTGGTAGGTGTTTTGGTAGAGCTGCACCGTCGATTGTCCATTCACCATATTGTCCCTGAACAGGCTGAGCAACGGGTAGAGCGGCGCATCGCCGTTGTGTTCCCACTGCGCCCGCCATTGCTCGAAGGGCAGCGGGTGGAAGTGGTAGCCAAACTCACGCTCCAGCAGGCTGAAGAAGTCCTGCAGCGTCAGGTTATTGCGGTGCTGGTGGATCAGGTTGAATTTCTTCCCCAGAGCCAGCGGATTACGGCTGACATGTGCAATGGCCTGGGTCATATAGTCCACCGTCGTCAGGCCCTCGCGTAAATCCTGTAGCGCAGGCCGCGTGCCACTGGCAATACAGGTTTTCACCAGTCGCCCCCACCATTGATAGCTGGCGCTGACGCCGGTGCGGCTATGGCAGGTGGCGTACCCCAGACGGAAGGTCATCAGCGGCAGGCCTTGCGATGCCGCCAGATCGGCAATTTTTTCCATTACCCATTTGCTGCGGACGTAGCCAATATCGGTGATCACCGCCGGCAGGTTCTGGTCGATGTCGTCACTTTCCAGCATCACCCGTTTGCCGGTGTGCAGATGCCCCCAGCTATAGACCGAAATCGTCGACATCAACATCAGTGGTTTGGTGCGCTGATGCGCGGCAAAGCGAATGATTTCGCGCAGCCCCTGCACATTGTCGCGTTTCATATAAGAATAGGGTTGGATAAAGTTCACCGCGCTTGCCGAATGATAAATGATATCGACCCGCTGGGCTGAGTTCACGGTAGCGCTCAGGTGACAGGGCGAAATCACGCTCGGCCATGTCGCCGGGGACCAGATGGATGCGGCCGCGCTGCTCGGGGGATAAAGCAATCTGATAGCGAGTCAGGATCTCGTCGAGTCGTTGTTGCGGGGATATCCGGCTGTGCTCCCGCACCAGGCAATACAACTCGGCACGGGTGGTGGTCAGCAGCTCTGCCAGCAGATGCGCACCGATAAACCCGGTGGCACCGGTGAGCAAAATGGCCCTGGGCGAGCTTATCTGCCATACGCCGTAATGCGGATTGATGGTGAGGTCTGCGGGTAACCAGACGTCGTCTTGCAGAGCACGCACCGGTTCGCTGTCCACCGCCGGCAGTGCATGGCCGCTGCGTTCATCCAGCGCCTGCGCCAGACGATTTATCGTCGGGTATTCATAAATATCGCGGACATAAACCTTCACGCCAATCTGTTGCGCGATGGCCGTCGCCAACTTTGCCGCCAGCAGTGAATGGCCGCCAATGTCGAAAAAATTGTCTTCGGCACGGATATTCTCCGTCCCCAACAGCTGGCACCAAATAGCGGCAAGGGTCTGCCGGCTGCCGGTCAGCGTTTCTGCTGCCGGAGGTTGATCCGCGCGGGAAAGGGCCAGCAGCGCAGCCTTATCGGTTTTGCCGTTGGCGTTGATCGGCAGACGATCCAGCAGCCGGTACTCGGCGGGCAGGAAGTAAGATGGCAATGTGGTTTTCAGATGTTGCTTCACGCGTTCGATCACTCCAGCGTCGTTCCGGTCGGCCACCAGAAAGGCCACAATCTGTTTGTTAGCCGGATCCTGCGGCTGGGTAACGGCAGCAACGGCGGCCTTCACGCCTGTCACCTGTACCATGACGCTTTCTATTTCGCCCAGTTCCACGCGGTTACCACGGATCTTGATCTGGTCGTCGATACGGCCGAGGAACTGGACACGATGATCCGGCAGCCAGCGCGCCCGATCGCCGCTGCGGTAGAGCCGTTTTCCGGCAAAATGCGCGGGGGTAATAAATTTTTCGGCGGTGAGCGGCGAATCATTCAGATAGCCGCGTGCCAGGCAACTGCCGCTGATGTAAAGCTCGCCGGGTTGCTGCCCGCTGACGGGTTGCAGATTATCATCGAGAATGAATATCTCGGTATCTGCCACCGGCCGACCGATAGTGGCAGGAGCGTGTTGTGTGGCGCAACTGACCAAATTCCAGGTGGCGAAGATGGTGGCTTCTGTCGGGCCGTAGTAATCCACCAACGGGTAGCTCACCCCGCTGAGATCGACCGGGTTGAGCTTTTCCCCTGCGGTAAACAGGTAGCGCAACGCCAGGTTTTCCGGCTGTGGCGCACTGACAATTTCAGCCACCAACACTGTGGGCACAAAAGCATGGGTGATTTGGTGGTGCGCGAAAAAGTCGAGCAGGGCAGAAGGCTGCAAGCGGGTCTCTTCCTCTGGCAAATACAACGTACCGCCGCTGGTCAACGCCGCCCAAATTTCCCACTGCGCCACGTCAAAACCAATACCGGCTATCAGCGTTGAACGGCTTGTGTGGTTCATGGCGAACTTTTGGTTATGCCAGAGGACAATATTCAACAGTGAATGATGGGCAATCATGACCCCTTTGGGATTGCCGGTGGTGCCGGAGGTGAAAATAATATAGGCCGTCTCATCACCCTGCGGTTTTATTAATTCAAGGGGTAACGGTTCATTCGAGGTAATATTATCAATGGCAAAGGCTTGTACGCCAGGGGATTTAATTCCAAGATCGATTGATAAGTTGCTCAATATTATTGTGTTAGATGCGCTTTGTCTGAGGATATCCTGAATTCTTTTTTCAGGATATCGGGCATCAATGGGAATATAACTGGCTCCGGCTTTCAGGATGGCCAGTATACCGATCGGGAATTCTGCAGTACGTAATGCTATGAGCGGCACGCAGTCACCGGGGCGGACGCCTTGCTGTTGCAGGTATCCACACAGCTGGTCACTGGCGTCATCCAACTGCCGATAAGTGAGGCGCTTATTGTGACTGACGATCGCCAGTGCTTCGGGGGAATAGGTCACCTGTTGGATAAAATAATCCAATACGCTTTGAGCCATGGGGTTATTCTCCTGAGATTATTAGTCTGATTAACAAACTGCAAAGAGTCATGTCCCGGCCGGGTGAAAAATAATTATAGATGCATTTTTATTGTGGGAATGTAAATGTGTTGAAAGTGAGGTTATCTTTATAAAATAACTGGAATAATAATTTTCCTGAAATAAAAACGGCCAGCCGATGGCTGACCGTTGGGCGCGTGCGCGGTCGTGGAATTAACGACGAACGGCGATGGCTTCGATTTCGATTTTCACGTCTTTTGGCAGACGGGCCACTTCGACGCAAGAACGGGCCGGGAACGGCGCGTTGTGCTCGGTGAAGAAGCTTTCATAAGCGGCGTTAACGGTGGCGAAATCGTTCAGGTCTTTGACGAACACCGTGGTTTTCACGATGTCGGCGACTTTCAGGCCGGCAGCTTCAACGATCGCTTTAACGTTTTCCAGTGACTGGCGTGCCTGAGCGGCCACGTCGTCGGCAACGGCGCCGGTTTTAGGATCGACCGGGATCTGACCGGAAGTGATGATCATGCTGCCCAGATCAACGCCCTGCACGTAAGGACCAATGGCTGCCGGGGCGAGTTCAGTGCTAATGTTACGTGACATTTTTTCTCCTGATAATCGAGGGTTGTTCTATCCAGAAACCCCATTATAGGGCGTCGCCGGGAGAATAACAGCGCCGTCTCCCGGCGAAAACCGCAGACTCAGTCTGCCTGCAACACCACCTGATGTTCGAACTCTTTCTCGCAGTAGCGGCATTTCAGATGTACGTCGCCGTCGCGGGATTTCACGCTAAAGCTGGAGGACACCGGCTCACTGCGGCTGATGCAGTTGCTGTTCGGGCAGGTCAGCACGCCGTCGATATGGTCCGGCAGGCTGAGGGTCAGTTTGCGCACCACTTCGTAATTGTCGATACGGTTGACCGTGGCTTTGGGCGCATACATCGCCAGTTGGTTGGCCTGCTGTTCGGTCAGGAAAGTGTTCTCGATTTTGATCAGGTCTTTGCGGCCCAGTTCGCCTGAAGGCAGGTTCAGGCCGATGGTAATGCGCTGGTCGGTGGCGGTCAGCTTGAACAGCGTCAGCAGCTTAAAACCTATCTGCGCCGGAATATGGTCAATCACCGTACCGCACTTGATCGCTTCAACCTGCAGTTTGTTATCGTGAGTCATGACGGTTCCCCCTTAAAGAGCCAAATCTGCGTTTAATACCAGCGCCAACAGCGCCTGACGGGCGAAAATACCGTTGCCCGCCTGCTGGAAGTAGTAGGCGTACGGCGTTTTATCCACGTCGGTGGTGATCTCATCAATGCGCGGCAGCGGGTGCAGCACCTTGAGGTTGTCACGTGCCCCGGCCAGATCTGCCGCGCGCAGTACGAACTGCGCCTTCACGTTGGCGTATTCGGAAGGATCCAGGCGCTCTTTCTGCACCCGGGTCATGTAGAGAATGTCCAGCTCCGGCACCACTTCTTCAATGCTGCTGTGCAGGCTGTATTGAATGCCTTTCTCTTCCAGCATCTGCAGGATGTAGGCCGGCATCGCCAGCGCGTCCGGGGCGATGAAGAAGAAGCGGTTGCCTTCAAACTTGGCCAGCGCCTGCGCCAGCGAGTGTACGGTGCGGCCGTATTTCAGGTCGCCGACCATGGCGATATTGATGTTGTTCAGGCGGCCCTGGGTTTCCTGAATGGTGAACAGGTCGAGCAGCGTCTGGGTCGGGTGCTGGTTGGCACCGTCACCGGCGTTGAGCACCGGAATGCCGCCGGAGAACTCGGTCGCCAACCGTGCCGCGCCTTCCTGCGGGTGACGCATCACGATGGCATCTACGTAGGTACCAATCACTGAGATGGTGTCGGCCAGGGTTTCGCCTTTCTTGCCGAGCGAGGTATTGCTGCCGTCGGCAAAGCCCACGACCGAAGCGCCCAGACGGTGCATCGAGGTTTCAAACGACAGACGGGTACGGGTAGAGGCTTCAAAGAAGCAACTGGCGATCACCTTGTGCTTTAGCAGCTCGGGTTGTGGATTGGCTTTCAGGCTGGCGGCGGTGCGCAGCACCAGCTCCAGATCCTCGCGGCTGAGATCGTTAATAGAGATGATATGTTTGTGATACAGCGGGTTGGCCATTTTTCACTCTCCTCGACTCGTGCCCGTGGCGCGGGACTTTTCAGGCAAAAAAAAGCCCCTCAACGAGGGGCTTGAAACGATCGGTTTAGCAACAGGAGAAACAACGGCAGTTGGCTGCCGCTTGGCAGTCGGTTTTGTCGGTTGTGGCTAACAAAGCAAGCGTCGTTTTTCATGCTTTCTCCTGGCAAATTGTCGCGCATTATACTCGCGCTTTTGATCACTGCAAGCGCTAAAACGCCGTTTTTTGCCCTTTCGCAATCGATTGGCTGGTGGCCTTTAGAGACAGGCCATATCAATTGGCGATCACTGGGTTCGTCGTAGCAAAATGGCCAGCACGAAAATACCGCCAAGACCGGCAGTAATAATGCCGATAGGCAGTTCCTGTGGCGCGGTAATGACCCGGCTGAGCAGGTCACCGGCAGAGAGCAGTACCGCACCCAATACGCCAACCAACGGCAGCAGACGCCGGTGACGTACGCCGGTAAAGGGGCGAGCCAGGTGGGGAACCATTAAACCGACAAACCCAATCACCCCGGTTAATGCCACCAGTAACGCGGTCGCCAGCGAACAGCACAGAAAAACTTCGGTGCGTAAGCGGCTGGTGTTGATGCCCAGGGTGCCTGCTGTCTGTTCGCCCGCCAGCAAGCCATCCAGTGATCGCCAGCGCAAGGCAATCAATGCCACCAATATCAGTAGCGCCAGCAAGGCAAAAATCAAATTGTCCCAACGCGCCAGCCCCAGCCCGCCCAGCGTCCAGAACAGCACGCTGCTGGCGGTGCGTTGATCGCCGGAAAACACCAGATAATTGGTGAAGGCCCCGAATAAAAAAGAGACCGCCAGGCCACAGATAATCAGTTTATCGGTGCCTTTCTGCGATTGAGTCATAAAAATAATCATCACCACCGCCGCGGAGAGTATCCCACCGACAAAAGAAGACACCGGTAAGGCCCAGGCCCCGAGGCTATTACCGAGGCGGGTAATCACCATGACCACGCCGGCAGAGGCACCGGAGGAAAGGCCGAACAGAAAAGGATCGGCCAGGTCATTGCGGGTGGTGGTTTGTAATAGCGCCCCGACCAGCGCCAGCCCGGCACCGGCCAGTAATCCCAGCAGCGTGCGGGGCAGCCGCAGATCCAGCACAATACTTTTAATCATCGGCGGCACTTCGCCAGGGGTGATACCCAGTGCGGTCACCACCTGAGAGAAAGAGAGCGACACGCTGCCTTGTGCGACATTGGCGAACATCAACCCTGCCAGCAACAGTGGGGCGACTGTCCATGCCAGCCTGAAACGCATTTTTTCCGACATTAGGTAAAGGCTGCGGGGTAAAGGGCGTGCGCCAGTTTGTGGATGGCATCAATATTGACCGGCCCCGGCGTCAGCTCCTGATATTTCAATTTCAAATAACGATGATGGAGCACTGCCCGGGTGTGTTTCATCAATGGGTGCTGTTCAAGGAAAAGCTGCCTTTGGTCGGTATCGTCGGTCGTCTCTGCCTGGTAATCCACCAGAATGATAAATTCAGGCTCTGCCGCCGCGACACTTTCCCAGTTGGTGGTTGCCCAACTGGTGTTCAGGCTATCCATTACATTCTTCGCCCCGGCGGCTTCAATAATTGCCGTCGGCATCGCGTAAGCCCCGCTGGTGTAGGGCTTGTCTTCGCCGGAATCATAAAGAAACACCTTTATCGGCTTTTGCGTCGCAATTTTTCGATGGATATCGGTCACTTGCTGCTTCCAGCCACTGACCAGCGTTTCCGCCTGTTCCTGTTTGCCGAAGACTTTGCCGAGTCTTATCATGTCGTCATACAACAAATCCAGGCTGGCGCGTGGGCGATGACTGTCTACGTGGATGCAGCTTTCGCTCAGTATCAGCGTTTTGATATTAAATTTCGCCAGCGCCTGCGGGGTGACGTCACCGCGCAGGCCATAGTTCCAGCCAGCGAAAAACAGGTCAGGATTAACGGCGAGAAGATTTTCGACAGTCGGGTATTTCGGTGCCAGCTCAGGGATGGTTCCCCGCTGTTGCGTAAACTCAGGGATATTTTTATACCAGCCGGAAATACCGGTCACGCCAACCATGGCAGGCTGTAGCTGCAGGGCAAATGCCATTTGCGACATATTAATGTCCTGGATAACCACCCGTTGCGGGGCCTGGACAAAGGTCAGTGGCTGACCGCAGTTGTCTACGGTGACAGGAAAACCAGAGGCTGCGACGCTTTCTGAGGCTAATGCCAGCAAGGCGGCGAGGATTAACTTTTTCACATCGACTCCAGATTGATAAACCGGAGTCAGTAACCCGGCTCATTGGGAACCGGGGCAACATACCTGAATAATTCGTATGACAAATGTAGTTAGATCAAACAACCGTCGATTGGGATGAATTTCAGCAGGGTGATGTCGGCAACGCCTCGAAAAAGCGCAGGGCTTCGCCAGTTAGCGGATGGCGGGCTTGCAGCGATTTCATACCAAATACCTGTTGCAGGTGCGCTGACTCCAGCACCGCATCGGGGGGCCCATAACAAAGGATTTTCCCTTGATGCATCATGATGACCTGGTCGGAAAATGGTTGGACCAACTCAAGATCATGCAGCACTTTCAAGCTGGCTATCTTTTTTTGATGGATCAGTGACAGCAGTTGGTGCCGGGCCAGGGGATCGAGATGATTGGTCGGCTCATCAAGTAATAACAACACCGGCTGCTGCGCCAGTACCCGGGCAAACCCGGCACGTTGACGTTCGCCCCCCGAAAGCCTGGCCAACGGAAGATGTTGCAGATGGCGGATACCTACGTCATCCATCGCTTGTGCAATTATGCGTTGGTGCTCGGATGGCACGCGATCGGCCTGCCAGGGCAGGCGTCCCAGGGCCACGTACTCATTAACTTTAAGCCGTAAATCTGCATTATCGTGTTGGCTAAGTAAGGCGATGGAACGGGCGCGCTGCTGGGGTTTGATGGCCGATAAGGGCGTTCCCTGAAAGAGAATCTCACCTTCACTCGGTTTTAGCTCACCGGTAATTAGCCGTAATAGCGTGGATTTTCCACTGCCGTTTGGACCGATAATGGTGACGGACTCATCTTGCTGAAGGGTAAAGGTGACCCGATTAATTCGTGGGACTTTCCCAGGGCTCGCCAGGGAAAGATTCTGCACCGATAAAAGACGGTCGGTGGGCAGGTTATTCATCAGGTATCCTTTTCCGTTATCAGAAAAACGTCTCAATGGTTTCTATAACGTTGTAATTATCGTCAATCAAAAACAGCGTTTTCCATTTATCAAAGGTCAGGCACGGGTGAGAAGTGGCGAACACCAGAATATCACCGACCTGCACCGGGAACTCTGCCGGGCAGCTTAACATGGCATGCTGATCCATGATGCCATGGGTAATCAGGTGCTGTGTGTCGCTCTGCTGGCGGACCCCATTGCGGTAATGGGCGACTGGTTGCGGCAGGCCGGCGTCGAAGGCGGCATCTCGTTTGCCGAAGTTGACGATAACCCGGCCCGGCTCAGGCACCGACTGCACCAGCGCCACCAGTTCCAATGCCGAGATTAATTCACCCGCCAAATCGCAGGCGTAGCTGTCACGGGCCAGCACCGCATTTTGCGCGTCCTGGTAAATTCCCTGGTCGTGGGTGATGTAGCAGCCGGGGCGGATCACTACGCGACAGTTTGCCGGCAGCGCCTCTTCACTCCAGATGTTGCAAACCACGTCATACCAGGAGGAACCGGCACCGGTCAGGATCGCTTGTTCAGCGTTCAACAAGCCTTGCTGGTGTAGCCTGCGCAGCAGACCGGCGGCTTCACGCAGGAATTGTTCGATTTTGCTCTGGGCGTCGTCGCCGTGCATCACGCCTTCATACAGTTCGATACCTTGCAGACGCAAACCCGGCAGTGCGGCTATCTCCTGCGCCAGCCGTTCTGCCTGCGCCACGCTGCGGCAACCGCAGCGCCCGCCGGGGACGCCCAATTCCACCAACACATCCAGCGTTTGCCCGCGCTGGCTGAAAAATGCCGCGAGGGTTTGCGCATTGCTCAGGCTGTCGATACAGCAAAAGAAACCGCTAGCGGGATGCTGCGCCTTGAGTTCGGCGATCAGTTGCATATTGGCCTTGCCGACCAGTTGGTTTGCCATCAGCACCCGAGGCACGCCGGCTTCCATGGCCACCTTGGCCTGCCAGGCGGAGCCGACGCCAATTGCCCAGGCACCCTGCGCTACCTGACGCTGGAAAATCCACGGCGTCATGGTGGTTTTACCGTGCGGGGCTAAAGAGACGCCGCGCGCATCGGCATAGTTTTGCATCCAGGCAATATTATTTTCCAGGCTGCTGCGCTTGATGGCGGCAGCCGGCAGGCAGACATCTTCATTGAGCAGGTTCGCCGGGCCGTTCGGGGTGCTGTGCATCACGGCGGCTTTGTGGGTAACGGTGAAATCTGTTTGGTATTTCATAACATTATCCTTTAGGTGCTCTATCTTTTTTTAAAATGAGTATCGTGACTAAAATTATTGATTTAAATGATTTTTAAATATTTATTATCTTGAGTTGGGTACAAAGTATCATTTTTAGAACTGTTTTTTGTGTAGTCTTCCACTGTTTTCTTGCATTGTAAATGACAAAATTTAACCACTATGAGGTCAGGCGATGGGTGTTGAAATCGACATTATCTCGCGCATTACGGAGCGTTTTATCGAGCTGAGCAGCGCCGAAAAACGCATCGCACAATTCATTCTGGATGATGCGGAGGCGGTGACTGCCCTGCCGATTGCCGAATTGGCCCGGCAGGCTAACGTTAGCCAGGCTTCGATCACTCGTTTCGCCAAAGCGCTGGGCTGCCGGGACGTGCGTGACCTTAAGGTCAAGCTGGCGCAGTCGCTGGCGGTGGGGCAACGCTTTATTCACGAAGAGCCGGACCTCGAAGGAATTCAGGGGATTTATGAAAGCATCATCAATGTCCTGAATATAAATCGGCGGAGCCTCGATGACGCAGCGCTGGCCAAGGCGGTGGAGTTACTCAGTGGTGCACGACAAATTGTGGCGATGGGTATGGGCGGCGGCTCGACCCTCTGCGCAGCAGAGATCCAGCATCGGCTGTTTCGTCTGGGGTTGCCGGTGACGGCACAAAGTGATGGCTTGCTGGTGCGCATGATGGCGGCGGTGGTGAGCCGGCAGGATGTGGTGGTGGCGCTGTCACTGGGCGGCTACACGCAGGAAGTGGTGGAAAGTGCCGCCATTGCCCGCCAGTACGGGGCCAAAGTGGTGGTGATTGCTCCCGCCGGAACGCCACTGGCGGCGCAGGCTGACGTGCTGTTGGCGTTGGTGGTGCAGGAAAATGATTACATCTACAAACCCAGCAGCTCGCGCTACGCCATGCTGGCGATGGTGGACGTGCTGGCGACGGCGCTGGCCATGGCAAATAAACGCCAGTCCAGAGATCGGCTACGCCGCATCAAGCTGGCGCTGGACAGCCATCGCGGAGGGGCCGATCGGCAACCATTGGGTGACTGAGCCGGATCTCACAGACAATAACGGAAGGATAATGATTCATGCGGTATCAGTATCTGTTTAAAAATGTCACGGTGATCGACGGCAGCGGTGGGCCACAGTACCGGGCGGATGTGGCGGTCAAAAACGATCGCATTGCGGCGATTGCGCCTGCCATCGAGGCCGACGCCGAGGTGGTGATTGAGGGGCACGAACGGGTATTGTCGCCAGGTTTTATCGACGTGCATACCCATGATGATACCAACGTGATCCGCATGCCTGAAATGCTGCCGAAGATTTCACAGGGCGTGACCACGGTGATTGTCGGTAACTGTGGTATCAGCGCGGCCGGTGCGACGATCAGAACCCAGGTGCCGGACCCGATGAACCTGCTGGGTGAGAAAGAACATTTCGTTTACCCGACGATTGCCGCATACCGTCAGCAGGTGGAAACCGTAACACCCGCGGTGAATGTGGCGACGCTGATCGGGCATACCACCTTGCGCAGCAACCAGATGGATAACCTGTTCCGCCCGGCCAATAGCGAAGAAATTGTTGCCATGCGCGAGCAGTTGCGCAGCGCATTGCAACAGGGCGCGTTGGGGTTGAGCACCGGTCTGGCCTATGCCTCGGCGTTTTCGGCCCCCACCGAAGAGGTGATGGCCCTGGCGGAAGAGCTGGCGGATGAGCAGGGTATTTACACCACTCACCTGCGCTCGGAGTTTGAACCTATCCTTGAGGCGATGGACGAGGCCTTCCGCATTGGCCGCCACGGCCGCGTGCCGGTGGTGATTTCGCATCATAAATGTGCCGGGGCCAAAAACTGGGGCCGCACGCAGGAAACCTTAAAACTGTTCGACAAGGTGCGCCAGACACAGGATGTGTCCTGCGACTGCTACCCTTATTCCGCCAGTTCTTCGACGCTGGATTTAAAACAGATCACCGATGATTTCGATATCGTCATCACCTGGTCCGAAACGCACCCGGAGATGGCGGGGCAGTCTTTGCGCGACATCGCCGGAGGCTGGTCGATGAGCCTGCATGAGGCCGGCAAGCGGCTGATGCCGGCAGGGGCGATTTACTACAACATGGACGAGCAGGATGTACGCCGGGTGTTGAGTTATCCGCTGACCATGGTGGGGTCGGATGGCCTGCCGAACGATCCGATGCCGCATCCGCGCCTGTGGGGAGCCTTCCCGCGCGTACTGGGGCATTACAGCCGTGACGAAGGACTATTTCCCCTGACCGTGGCGGTGCACAAAATGAGCGGCATGTCCGCGGCGCGCTATCAACTGCCGCAGCGTGGGCTGATTAAGACGGGTTACTACGCCGATCTGGTGTTGTTCGATGCGTTGAAAGTGAAAGACAGCGCGACGTTCAGCCAGCCCAGCAACCCGCCGCCGGGATTGACGCGGTGTGGGTGAACGGCGTACTGAGTTATGAAGATCAGGCCGTTACCGGCCTGCGCGCCGGGCGGTTTTTGTGCCGCCAGGGCAAATAAATCGACAGGAGCAAGGCATGACGATCAAAAGATACGGTATTGATGGTGGCACCGGCACGGGTGGGCAACACCTGCCCTTTTCCAGAGCGGTAGAAGCCGGTGGCTGGCTGTATATCTCCGGCCAGACACCGATGAAAGACGGTGAAGTGGTGGAGGGCGGCATTATCGAGCAGTCGCGCCTGGCGATCCAAAACTGTCTGGATATTATGGTGGAGGCGGGATACGGCCTGGAAGATGTGGTGCACGTTAAGGTCATTCTGACCGATGCGCGTTATTTCCAGTCATTCAATAAAGTCTTCCGCGAGTTTTTTGCTGCTCATCCACCGGCGCGTATTTGTGCGGTTGCCGATCTGGTGGTGGATTGCAAAGTTGAAGTGGATATCACCTGCTATAACGCGGCGCGCATGACCCGATAAACGCCGGAATGGCCCGGCGCAAGGCGTTAAGTCACCCTGCGCCGGGAGCCTCTTATTTGCTGACGCGATCGTAGTAGACCATGTCGGCGTTCAGACCCTGTTGATAGCCTTTGACGTTATAGCGCAGCACCACTTCGGTTTTTGCCTGATCGATAAACACATACGGCGAACTGCGCTGCAGTTCCTGCTGCATGGCGGTATAGAGTGCGGTGCGTTTGGCCGGATCGGCCTCGGCCACCGCCGCCAATGTTTGTTGGCTTAGCTGCGGGATCTGCCAGCCGTTGAGGCCCGCTACCGTACTGGTCTTGCCGTCGTTATAGACGAAGGCGCTGGCGTTGGAGTGGGCGTCAAAATAGTCCGGGATCCACAGACGGATCGCTGCCTGATGCTGACGGGCGCGCACCCGCGAATAGACCTGACTGCCAGCCGCCGGCAACAGTTCCAGCTTCACGCCGCCCTCGGCAAAGCTGGCCTGCAGCGCCTGGGCGATGGTGATAAACGGCGGTTTGTTTTCCACGTCCAGCGTCAGAGCCGCGTTGGTGATGCCGGCCTTGGCCAGGATCGCCTTGGCTTTGGCCGGATCGAAGCTGAACGGATTGTCTTTCAGCGCGCCCGGCAAGCCGACCGGCAGGAAGCTCTGGTGGACAAAATACTGGCCCTTCAGCAGATCTTTGGTGATGCCCTGATAGTCGATCAGATAACGCGCCGCTTCCCAGAAGGCCGGATTTTTCAGCAGCGGATTGGCGGTATTGCCGGTGTTGAACACCAGATAGTTTTGCTCGGCGGAAGGGATTTCCAGCACCTTCACGCCCGGCTGATTTTTCAGCGCCACGGTCTGGTCCGGGCCAAGTTCGCGTGCTACGTCGGCGTCGCCCTGCTGGATCAACAGGCGGCGGGTGGCGGAGTCTGGCACGCTTTTAATGATGATGCTTTTCAGCAGCGGCTTGCTGCCCGGCGACGTCGGGTTGGCATCCAGCACAATTGCCTGATGCGGTTGGTAGACGCGCATTTTGAACGGCCCGCTACCGGCGGAGTGCATTTTCAGCCAGGCGTTGCCGTAGTCACCGTTTTTGATGTTGGCCTGCACCGCCTTGCCGTCGACGATCGAGGCGATTGGCGTAGAGAGAATATTCAGCGCCACCGCTGGGCTGACGTCTGCCGTCCAGCTCAGTTGCAGGCTATGGTCGTCGATTTTCTTCAGCTGTGCGTCGATGTTATCCGGCTGCCAGCCGAGCACGTTGAGGATAAATGCCGGTGACTTGTTCATCTTCACCGCGCGGCTGTAGGAAAAGATCACGTCATCGGCGGTCAGCGGGTTACCTGAGGCAAATACTGCCTGTGGACGCAATTTGATCGTCAGGGTTTTGGCGGCGGCGTCGCCCTGCCAGCTTTCCGCCAGCACCGGCACCACCTTCGCCGGATCGTCGCGATCCGCCTGCACCAGCCGCTGATACAGGCTTGGCACGGTCTGGATGCTGGATAATTCGTTGGCTTCCGCCGGATCGAGGCTGACGATGTCATCCAGCGATTGCACCACCACCAGCGTATTGGGTGGAGTGGCGGCCAGCGTGGCGGTGGATAGGGCGGCAAGCATTAACAGCGGCAGGACTTTGGCTTTCATCGATGTGTTTTCCCTTGAAGGCACTACAAGAAATTATTGTTATCGTTTGTTTTCACGGCATTTTCGCCGCCAGAATGCCACGGTAGAACCTTTGCTGGTGGCTGACAAAGGCTAATCGGCTATTTGATATGTCTTAAACATCTTAGACGGATTGGCAGGGGTTGCCAGAGAGGAGGGGAGCGCGAGTCTGCAAACCCGCGCTCCCCATTGCCTGTGCGTGACGCGCCCCGGCAATATGTGTGGGAGTTAATGGTTAAAGCGTTTCGCTCAGGGTGGCGACCATCACCGCCTTGATGGTGTGCAGACGGTTTTCCGCCTGATCGAACACCACGCTGTGCGCGGACTCGAACACTTCATCGGTCACTTCCATGCCGCCATGCAGTCCGTATTGCTCTGCCATCTGCTTGCCGAGGGTGGTTTGATCGTCGTGAAACGCCGGCAGGCAGTGCAGGAATTTAACGTTCGGGTTGCCGGTCAGTTTCACCATCGCCATATTGACCTGATAGGGTTTCAACAGCCCAATACGCTCGTGCCAGGTTTCTTTGGGTTCACCCATCGACACCCAGACGTCGGTATACAGAAAGTCCGCGTCCTTCACCCCTTCGGCAATATCTTCGGTCAGGGTGATTTTGGCCCCGGTCTGTTTGGCTAATGCCTGGCATTCTGCCACCAGTTCCGGCTGCGGCCAGCAGGCCTTTGGCGCCACCAGACGCAGATCCATTCCCGCCAGTGCGGCGGCTTCCAGCAGGGTGTTGCCCATATTGTTGCGGGTATCGCCGAGGTAGGCGAACTTCACTTCGCTCAGCGGCTTGCCCGGCAGTTGTTCCTGTACCGTGAGCAGGTCTGCCAGCAATTGGGTTGGGTGGAACTCATTGGTCAGCCCGTTCCACACCGGCACGCCGGCATGCTGGGCCAGGGTTTCCACCAGATGCTGGCCGTAACCGCGGTACTGAATACCGTCATACATCCGGCCCAGCACGCGGGCGGTGTCTTTCATCGATTCCTTGTGGCCAATCTGGCTGCCGCTCGGGCCGAGATAGGTGACCTGAGCACCCTGATCGAATGCGGCAACTTCGAAAGAGCATCGGGTACGGGTCGAGTCTTTTTCGAAGATGAGCGCGATGTTTTTGCCCTGCAGGTGGCGTACTTCCTTGCCTTGCTTCTTGGCCTGCTTCAAGTCGGCCGACAGTTTCAGCAGCGCATGCAGCTGTGCCGGGGTGAAATCCATTAACCTCAGGAAGTGACGTTTGTAGAACGGGTTTATGCTACTCATTGCCGTATATCCTTATCGTTTAAATTGAATTTAAATTCACTTTATATGTATGAATATTCAATTTCAACCCCGGAGTGGAAATCTTTCACGTTTATCGTGGAAGCAATGCCGACGGTGTGTGAAAATAGGCGCAATACAGGCCATTTGACTTGAGGATATAGGCATGGCAAACAGCGAACAGCTAGACGAACAACGTGAAGAGACCCGCCTGATCATCGAAGAACTGCTGGAAGACGGCAGCGATCCAGAGGCGCTCTACACCATCGAACACCATCTCTCTGCCGAGAAGTTTGAAGTGCTGGAGAAAGCCGCTGTCGAAGCCTTCAAGTTAGGCTTTGAAGTGACCGACGCCGAAGAGCTGGAAGTGGAAGACGGTACCCTGGTGATGTGTTGTGACGTGATCAGCGAAGTGGGTCTGAACGCCGAAGTGATCGACGCTCAGGTTGAGCAACTGGTCGCACTGGCGGCACGTTGCGGCGTTAACTACGACGGCTGGGGCACCTACTTCGAAGATCCGAACGGCGAAGAAGGTGACGATGATGAAGAAGAAGGTGACTTCATCGACGAAGACGACGACGGTAAACGCCATTAATTAACTTCTGCTTAATTCCTGTGGGCCGGCGCTTGTTGGCCCCTGATAAGAACACATGAAATACCAATCCCTGTTAGCCCCGATTTTAAACTTCCTGCACTGTGAAACCCCAGACGCCTGGATTGATGCTGCGCGCCGCCCGGAAAACCTGCCGCTGCTGCTGACTGACCATATGGTGTGCGAGCTAAAAGCCGCGCAGACCGGCATGTGGCTGATCCGTCGCTACGTGGCTGACAAGGAGAGCGGTGACGCACTGCTGGCGCTGCTCAGGCCCTACGAGGCATTTTTGCATGAAGCGCAGGGCGTGCCGGAAGCGCTGTTCCAACAGAACAATTTCACCCGCAAGATCCTGCCAAAAAACGGCTCGGCCTACGGTCAGGATCTGGCGGACAGAATGGTGCTGCTGATCAAAGAAGAGCTGCATCATTTTTCGCAGGTGCTGGAGATCATGCTGGCACGGCAGATCCCGTATAAGAAAATCACCGCCAGTCGCTATGCCAAAGGCATGATCCGGGAGATCCGCACCCACGATCCGGCCACGTTGATTGATAAACTGATTTGCGGCGCTTATATCGAAGCGCGTTCCTGCGAACGTTTCGCCCGCCTGGCACCGCACCTGGACGACGAGCTCAACCGCTTCTACGTTTCGTTGCTGCGCTCTGAAGCGCGTCACTACCAGGACTACCTGACATTGGCCGAACAGATAGCCGGTGGCGATATCAGCGAACGGGTGGCCCACTTTGGCCGCATAGAAGCGGCGCTGATCCAAACTCCGGACAGCGAATTCCGCTTCCACAGCGGCGTGCCTGCCATCGCCTGATAGCCGGGCACCCGTATGAATTTATTCCGGCGTGCCCAGCAGCAAATCCACCGCTTTTTCCGCCAGCATGATGGTCGGCGCATTGGTATTGCCGCTGGTCACCTGCGGCATCACCGAGCAGTCGATCACCCGCAACCGTTCAAATCCGTGCACCCGCAGTTGTAAATCGGTTACCGAGTCCTGCGGGGATTGGCCCATGCGGCAACTGCCCACCGGGTGATACACCGTTTTGCAGAAGTTGCGCACGAACTCTTCCAGTTGTGCCTCATCGTTCAGCCATGCCGGCTGTGGCATCAGCAAATCTTTGATCAGCGGTTTGAGGGCGGCGGTTTGCAGAAAACGCAGGCCGAACTTCACCGCACGCACGCTGCCGGCCAAATCTTCCGGGTGGCCAAGATAGTTGGCGTGCAGCTTCACCGGATCCTTGGGATCGCGACTACGCAGCAGCACTTCACCGCGCGCCTTGGGTTGCAGATAGCCAACCTTAAGCGTGAAGCCGTGGATATTGGGCAGCGGTTCGCCGGGTACGTCGTCCCAACTGTCGAGCATCGGCAGGAAGTGGATCTGCACGTCCGGTCGGCCGTCGCCCAGGCTGTCGGTGAAGGCGGCCCCTTCCAGCACGTTGGAACTCAGCACGCCGCTGCGAAATGCCAGCCATTCGGTGCCGTGGCGTAGCGCCTGCAGGCCGCGATCGGCACCGTACAAACTGATCGGCTCGTGGGTGCTGACGTTGATCGACATATGCAGGTGATCGTGAAAGTTCTTGCCGACCGGCAGATCCGCCAGCGGTTCGATCCCCAACTGCTGCAGATGTTCGCGTGGCCCGATGCCGGACAGCATCAGGATCTTTGGCGATCCTACCGCGCCTGCGCTGAGGATCACTTCCTGCGCGGCATGGGCCGTGACCTCGGCACCGCCGTTTTGACTATACACCACGCCGGTGGCGACGTTGTTGTCGAGTACCACCCGGTGTACCAGCGCATTGAGTTTCACCACCAGCCGCTGTTCGTTACGCACGGCTTTCAAATAGGTACGTGCAGTGCTGGCGCGCTCGCCGTTGTGGGTAGTGGTTTGGTAGAAGCCGACGCCCTGTTGGCTGTCGCCGTTGAAATCGTTGCGGTAGGGGAGATCCAACTCCTGGCCGGCGCGAATAAACGCCATGCTGAGCGGGTGGCGGTAACGGTTCTCGCTGACCGGCAGCAGGCCCTCGCCACCATGATAGCTATCCGACAGACTCTCGTTGGCCTCGGCGCGTTTGAAGTAGGGCAGCACGTCCTGATAGCCCCAACCAACACAGCCATAGCGTTCGGCCCACTCGTCGTAATCCTGTCGCTGGCCGCGAATATAGATCATGCCGTTGACCGAGCTGCTGCCGCCCAACACCTTGCCCTGGGCGATTTGCATGCGACGGTTATTGGCATGCGGCTCCGGCTCGGTTTCATACGGCCAGCTTTTTTTGGCGATGATTTTCGCCACGCCGGCCGGCATCTTGATGAACAGATTATTGTCGTCGCCACCGGCTTCCAGCAGCAGTACCCGCGCCTGGGTGCGGCGGATCAACTGCGCCGCCAGCACGCAACCGGCAGAACCGGCACCGACAATGATGTAATCAAAAGCGTTTTCCGACATGACTGCTCCCTGTGCGATTGCGGCATTAGCCTGTTCTGGCAGAGTATCCCAAGCGGGTCAGAGGTCAATTTGCAATCATTAATTTATTAACGAATATCACAAAAAATATTTGTATTTTTTATCATATACATGATTTATATGAATAAAAAATAACGTAACCATATTAATGTTTGTTTGCTGTTTTTCTGCGGGCACAGGCTGGCGAGAGAAAATGCGGTTTTATAAACAAACGGCGCATTGTTTCTTAAAGGAATATTAATTATGAGACTTATCCGAGCAGGAAAGAGAGTGTCAGAGTAAAAATGCTGCTATATGATGATCCACTCTATTATCGGATAAGATATTAAGAAATATGGAAATTTCGATTAATAAGTCTAATTATTTAAAAGGGATTGCCATCATTCTGATGTTAATCCACCATCTATTTGCTTACCCAAGCCGCATTAGCCCGGATATCCCGGTTTATCATATGGTTAACAGTGTCGATATTGAGATGTTTGTTGGCCTGTTCGGCAAGATTTGTGTGTCGATGTTCCTGTTTTTATCCGGCTACGGATTCTCGCTAAAAAAAAGAAGTGTCGTTTAAATATATCTGGGGCAAGCTGAAGAACTTATATATCAGCTACTGGATAGTGTTGTTTATCTTTGTGCCGATTGGCATCATTTTCTTTCCGGGCGAAAGATATTCCCTGTCGCCGTCGCTGTTTCTCGAAAACCTGATGGGCATAAAATCCACTTATAACAGCGAGTGGTGGTTCTTTAAACTCTACGTGTTGTATGTGCTCTCTTTGCCGCTGCTGTCGCGGCTGAATATCGGCCCGTTGCTGGGGCTGCTGTTTCTGGCGGCACTTTGCGGCAAGGGGCTGCAGTATGTTGGCTGGGCGCCAGAGGTGTTGATCGAATATTGCACCTGGTTGCTGCCGTTTGGCTTTGGCATGGTGTTTGGTCGTAGCCAGAAAATGCCGCCGAACTCGTGGCTGGTGAAACTGATCGCCATCCTGAGCCGTACCCATCCGCTGATCTTGCTGATGGTGACGGTGGCGGTATTTATCGTCGCGCATAATCCTGGGCTGCTGCTGGTGACGCCGCTGTTTATTATTGCGCTGATGAATACGGCAGATGGCCTGGGCAGCAGGGTGAACCGGATAGTGGGCGAGTTGGGCAAGCATTCGATGTATATGTGGCTGACCCACAGTTTCTATTGCTATTACTTCACCCAGAAGCTGATCTTTGCGCCGCGCTATACGCCGCTGATCCTGCTGTTGTTAATTGCCGTATCCTACCTGACCAGCCTGGTGCTGAGCCGGATTGAATTGGCAGTGAAAGGCGGGGTGAGAGCGTAGGGGCGCTGCATGCTGCGCCCGTTATTACCGCGGGCGCAGTAGCAAGATCACAGCGTTTTCAGCATGGTGACTTCGCAGTCGACGTGGCCGGTGGTGCCCATGGCCTGGTCGATATGCTCAAAGCCCAAATGCTCATACAGGCCGATAGCCTGGGTCAGACTGGCGGTGGTTTCTAAATAACAACAGCGGAAACCCTGTTGACGGGCGAACTCCAGTGCCTGCAGCGCCAGGCGTTTTGCCAGACCCTGGCCGCGTAAAACCGGCAGGAAATACATTTTCTGTAATTCGCAAATATCCACTTCACCGCCCTGCAGCGGCGCAACACCGCCACCCCCGGCAATCTGACCGTCGACTTCTATCACCCAATAAGCGCTGCGAGGCAGGCTGTAGAGCTGATACAAGACGTCCAGATTGGGGTCGGAAACGGTATAGCCTTTGTCCGCCGTCAAACCGTGCTCGGCGGAGACTTCGCGAATGACATTGGCAATAGCGGCATTATCGTCAGCCGTTATTGGGCGCACCAGAAGACGTACTGGGGTTGCTGTTGTCATGTTTACACTCGCCATTAAAAGGAACCACATTCGTTTTTATCGCAGCACAAAACGCGCCTGGGTTGATTCCCCGGCGGCATCCATGCGGCATATATTAATATATTGTAATAACATCTTAAGCGGGCCAGATGCAACGGCGATAAAAAAACAGCGGGGAAATCCCCGCTGTTTTCAGCTGTTACAGTGAACCGACAGATTACAACGCGGCGATGGTCGCCTGCTGTTCCTGCAGCTTCACTTTGCCTTCTTTGCAGGCGGTCAGACGTTCGCGCTCTTTGGCGACCACGGCTTCTGGCGCACGCGCCACAAAACCTTCGTTAGACAGCTTGCCTTCGATCGAGGCGATTTCCGCATCCAGCTTGCCCATCTCTTTCGACAGACGCGCAATCTCGGCGTCTTTATCGATAAAGCCGGCCATAGGGATCAGCAGCTCGGCACCGTCCACCAGTTTGGTGACCGATAACGGGCCTTTGTCACCGGCAGGCAGCAGGGCGATCGACTCCAGACGTGCCAGACGCTGAATAAAGCTCTGGTTCTCCTGCACGCGGCGCTGGGCGTCGGCATTGCAGTTGCGCAGCAGCACTTCCAGCAGTTTGCTCGGGGCGATGTTCATCTCGGCGCGAATGTTACGCACCGCGGTGATCGCCTGCTTGATCCACTCCAGGTCGTTCAGCGCTTGCGTATCTTCCAGCGCTGCGTCGTACTCTGGGAAAGGCTGCAGCATGATGGTGTCTGCGGTTTCGCCGGTCAGGGTTTTCACGCGCTGCCAGATGGTTTCGGTAATGAACGGGATCACCGGGTGCGCCAGGCGCAGCAGGGCTTCCAGCACGGTGATCAGCGTATGGCGAGTGCCGCGCTGTTCCGCTTCGGTGCCGTTGGTCACCACCGGCTTGGTCAGTTCCAGATACCAGTCACAGAACTGGTTCCAGGTGAATTCGTACAGGATGTTGGCGGCCAGATCGAAGCGGTAAGTGTCCAGCGCTTCGCGGTATGCCTTCACCGTGCGGTTAAATTCAGCCAGGATCCAGCGGTCCGCCAGCGACAGCACTTTCTCGCCGCCGTTAAAGCCACAGTCCTGGCCTTCTGCGTTCATCAACACAAAGCGGCTGGCGTTCCACAGCTTGTTACAGAAGTTGCGGTAGCCTTCCAGGCGCTTCATGTCCCAGTTAATGTCACGGCCGGTTGAAGCCAGTGCCGCCAGGGTGAAGCGCAGGGCGTCGGTGCCGTGCGGCTCGATGCCGTTCGGGAACTGCTTCTCGGTGCGCTTGCGGATTTTTTCCGCCAGCTGTGGCTGCATCATGTTACCGGTGCGTTTTTCCAGCAGGTCTTCCAGCGAGATGCCGTCAACCATGTCCAGCGGGTCGATCACGTTGCCTTTCGACTTGGACATTTTCTGCCCTTCGTCGTCGCGGATCAGACCGGTCATGTAGACGGTCTTGAACGGAACCTGTGGCTTGCCGTTTTCATCCTTCATAAAGTGCATGGTCAGCATGATCATGCGCGCAATCCAGAAGAAGATGATATCGAAGCCACTGACCATCACGCTGGTCGGGTGGAAGGTTTTCAGCGCGTCGGTCTGCTCTGGCCAGCCCAGGGTAGAGAAGGTCCACAGGCCGGAAGAGAACCAGGTGTCCAGCACGTCTTCGTCCTGGTTCAGCACCACGTCAGGGCCCAGGTTGTTCTCGCTGCGCACTTCTGCTTCGTTGCGGCCAACATAGACTTTGCCGTTCACGTCGTACCAGGCCGGGATACGGTGACCCCACCACAGCTGACGGGAAATACACCAGTCCTGAATGTCACGCATCCAGCTGAAGTACATGTTTTCGTACTGCTTCGGCACGAACTGGATCTCGCCTTGCTCAACCGCTTCCACCGCCACTTTCGCCAGCGGAGCGGTACGCACGTACCATTGGTCGGTCAGCATAGGTTCGATCACCACGCCGCCGCGGTCGCCGTAAGGCACCGTCAGGTCGTGTGGCTTGATCTCTTCCAGCAGGCCCAACTCTTCAAAGGCAGCCACTACCGCTTTACGCGCGGCGAAACGCTCCAGGCCACGGAACTGGGCCGGGATCTCGTTGCAGTAATCGGTGCAGATTTCGCCGAGGGTGTTGAACACTTCCGCTTCCTGGCGGATATCGCCGTCGAAAGTCAGAATGTTGATCATCGTCAGGCCGTGACGTTTACCGACTTCGTAGTCGTTAAAGTCGTGCGCCGGGGTGATTTTCACGCAGCCGGTGCCTTTTTCCATATCGGCGTGCTCGTCACCGACGATGCGGATACGGCGGCCAACCAGCGGCAGAAGGATTTCTTTGCCGATCAAGTCTTTGTAGCGTGGATCTTCCGGGTTCACCGCTACGCCGGTATCACCGAGCACGGTTTCCGGACGGGTGGTGGCGACCACCAGGTAATCTTTGCCCTCGGCGGTTTTGGCGCCGTCGGCCAGCGGGTAACGCAGGTGCCACATGGAGCCTTTGGACTCGCGGTTTTCCACTTCCAGATCGGAGATGGCGGTGCGCAGTTTCGGATCCCAGTTCACCAGGCGCTTGCCACGGTAGATCAGATCTTCTTTGTGCAGACGAACAAACACTTCACGTACCGCGTTGGACAGGCCTTCGTCCATGGTGAAGCGCTCACGCTCCCAGTCCACGGAGTTGCCCAGACGGCGCATCTGACGGGTGATGGTGCCGCCGGATTCTGCCTTCCACTGCCAGATTTTGTCGATGAACGCATCGCGGCCATAGTCATGGCGGGTTTTGTTTTCTTCTGCGGCGATCTTGCGCTCAACCACCATCTGGGTGGCGATACCGGCATGGTCGGTACCCGCCTGCCACAGGGTGTTTTTGCCCTGCATGCGCTGGTAACGGATCATGGTGTCCATGATGGTCTGCTGGAAGGCGTGGCCCATGTGCAGGCTACCGGTGACGTTCGGCGGCGGGATCATGATGCAGAAGCTTTCCTGGCTGGTATCACCATTTGGCTTGAAGTAACCCTGGTTTTCCCAGTGATCGTACAGCTTCTGTTCGATCTCTTTCGGGTCGTAGGCGGTATCGAGGTGACTGTTTGTCTTTTCCATTTTATATCGTTGTTCAGTGAGTTGGCGGCGTGGCCGTGGTCAAATGGAAGCCGACGCTGCGATAAGCTTTATATCGGTCGCGCGCCAACTGTTTTAAGGTGTCTTCGTATGGGACGAAGTCTACCACTTCATGGAAAGCAGTAGCAAAATCTGCAAACTGCGGCAGCAGGGCGATCAGCAGGTCACGCGGGGAGTTGCCGCGTTTGCCGGGCCAGCACAGTTCGACCGGGGCGCCATAATGCGGGCCTTCACCGGCCAGGTTGTGGGGCACGAACTGGTGTGGATCGCGCTGCCATAGCGCTTCGTCCAACCGTTGGGCCTGTTCCTGGCTCTCGCAGGCGATCAACACCCGCTTGCCGGAACGCCAGCGTTCGGCGGCAACGGCGCAGGCCACGGCCTCATGCGCGCTGAGCGCACCTGCGGGTTCCGCGTGTTCGATTAGATAGAACGTTGCCTGTTTCATGGTCTGATTCACCGCTGCCTATAAAAAGTGTAGGGGCACAGCATGCTGTGCCCCTCGGGATTATACCTGAATTACCGCTCAGATTTAATCGTCGCCGTTTAACCCGGCGCGGTTAAGCAGGAACTGCGACAGCAAGGCAACTGGACGACCGGTGGCCCCTTTGGCCTTGCCGGAACGCCAGGCGGTGCCGGCGATATCCAGGTGCGCCCAGCTGTACTTACGGGTAAAGCGCGACAGGAAGCAGGCTGCGGTGATAGCCCCGCCCGGACGGCCACCAATGTTCGCCATATCGGCAAAGTTGGAGTCCAGCTGCTCGTAGTACTCGTCGGACATCGGCAAGCGCCACGCACGGTCGCCGGCCTGTTCGGACGCGCCGATCAGTTCATGCGCCAGCGGGTTGTGGTTCGACATCAGGCCGGTGATGTGGTGGCCCAGGGCGATCACGCAGGCACCGGTCAGGGTGGCAACGTCAATCACCAGCTCCGGATCGAAACGCTCAACGTAGGTCAGGGTGTCGCACAATACCAGGCGACCTTCGGCGTCGGTGTTCAACACCTCGACGGTCTGGCCGGACATAGTGGTCAGCACGTCGCCCGGACGATAAGCGCTGCCGCCCGGCATGTTTTCACAGCCGGCCAGCACGCCGATCACGTTCAGCGGCAGGTTCAGTTCCGCCACCACGCGCATCACGCCGTACACGGTGGCAGCGCCACACATGTCGTACTTCATCTCGTCCATGCCTTCGGCAGGTTTGATCGAGATGCCGCCGGCATCGAAGGTCAGGCCTTTACCGACGAGCACAATTGGCTTAGCGTCCGGGTTAGGATTGCCCTTATATTCCATCACCGACATCAATGATTCGTTACGCGAACCTGCGCCAACCGCCAGATAGGCGTTCATCCCCAACTCTTTCATCTGCTGTTCGCCGATGACGCGGGTGGTGATGTTGGTGCTGAAGGCGTCCGCCAGTTGGCGAGCCTGTGAGGCCAGGTAACCGGCGTTACAGATGTTCGGCGGCATGTTGCCGAGATCTTTCGCCGCCTTGATGCCGGAAGACACCGCCAGACCGTGCTGGATCGCACGTTCACCGCTGGTGAGCTCACGACGGGTCGGCACGTTGAACACCATCTTGCGCAGCGGACGACGTGGTTCCACTTTGTTGCTTTTCAGCTGATCGAAGGTGTAAAGCGTTTCTTTTGCGGTTTCCACCGCCTGACGCACCTTCCAGTAAGTGTTGCGGCCTTTCACGTGCAGCTCGGTCAGGAAGCAGACCGCTTCCATGGAGCCGGTATCGTTAAGGGTATTGATGGTTTTTTGAATCACCTGTTTGTACTGGCGTTCATCGAGCTCGCGCTCTTTGCCACAGCCAATTAACAGGATGCGTTCGGAGAGAATGTTAGGTACATGGTGCAGCAGTAACGTCTGCCCGACTTTACCTTCCAGTTCGCCACGGCGCAGCAAAGCGCTGATATAACCATCACTGATTTTGTCGAGTTGTTCTGCGATAGGGGACAAGCGGCGCGGTTCGAAAACGCCGACTACAATACAGGCACTGCGCTGTTTTTCCGGGCTACCGCTTTTTACACTGAACTCCATGCACTCTCCTGAATCTTAAAGACAAAGGCAGGCGCTACGGCTAGAATGGCGCACTCCGTAACGATCTCCCGCCATTGAGTTAACGAGTTATGTTAACCTGAACGGCGTAAATTGCTCTGTTTTGGCGACTATAGGCAAGTTCCTATAGGACACCCAAATGCTAGATGTTGTAATACTATTTTAGCTGTGTCGGTTGCCATATGATGAGAATAAATGGCGGATTAGCGATGAAACTATCGATTTTCCTGCAAAAAGACAAGTTTTCACAGGCGTAATAAGCGTGATCATCATAAGATATCTGGTACGGGAAACGCTAAAGAGCCAAATCGCGATCCTGTTCATCCTGCTTCTGATCTTCTTTTGTCAGAATTTAGTCAGGGTGTTAGGCGATGCGGTGGACGGCGATGTCCCGACAAATTTAGTTCTTTCTTTGCTCGCATTGGGTGTGCCGAAGATGGCGCAGCTAATCCTGCCATTAAGCCTGTTTCTCGGCTTGTTGATGACGCTTGGGCGGCTGTATACCGACAGCGAAATCACCGTGATGCACGCCTGCGGATTGGGTAAACGAACCCTGATCATTGCGGCCATGGTATTGGCACTTTTCACCTCCGTTATTGCGGCGGCCAACGTGTTCTGGGTCGGGCCCTGGGCTTCGCGCTATCAGGACGTGGTGGTTTCCGAAGCCAAAGCCAACCCAAGCATTGCCGGGCTGGCAGAAGGGCAGTTCAAGACCTCGCAAGACGGCAACGCGGTACTGTTTATCGGTAACGTTAAGGGCAGCACCTTTAACAACGTGTTCCTGGCGCAACTGCGGCCGAACGGCAACCAACGCCCTTCCGTGGTGGTGGCTGAACATGGCCAGATTAACCAGATGAAAGACGGTTCGCAGGTGGTGACGCTGGACAAGGGCACCCGCTTTGAGGGCACCGCGCTGCTGCGTGACTTCCGCATTACCGATTTCAACGACTATAAAGCGGTGGTAGGCCACCGTGCGGTCACCGTGGACGGCAACCAGGCCGAGCAGATGTCGATGAAGACGCTGCTGGCGTCTGACGATCCGGACGCGCGCGCCGAGTTCCACTGGCGCCTGACGTTGGTGCTTTCCGTGGTCATTATGGCGCTGCTGGTGGTACCGCTCAGCGTGGTGAACCCGCGTCAGGGCCGCGTGCTGAGCATGCTGCCGGCCATCCTGCTGTATTTGATATTCTTCCTGCTGCAGACCTCGCTACGTTCTAACGGCGGCAAGGGCAAGCTGGATCCGATGGTATGGCTGTGGGTAGTCAATGCGGCGTACTTTGCGATCGCGCTGGCGCTGAACCTGTGGGATACGGTGCCGATGCGTAAGCTGCGTGCACGCCTGAGAGGAGCGGCCTGATGTTTGGCGTTTTAGACCGATATATCGGTAAGACGATTTTCAACACCATCATCATGACGCTGTTCATGCTGGTGTCGCTTTCCGGCATCATCAAGTTCGTCGACCAGTTGCGTAAAGTGGGCCAGGGTGAGTACACGGCGCTCAGCGCCGGGATGTTTACCCTGCTGAGCGTGCCGAAGGACATCGAGATCTTCTTCCCGATGGCGGCCCTGCTGGGTGCTCTGCTCGGGCTGGGGCAACTGGCGACGCGCAGTGAACTGGTGGTGATGCAGGCTTCCGGCTTTACCCGTATGCAGATCGCCGGATCGGTGATGAAAACCGCCATCCCGCTGGTGCTGTTGACCATGGCGATTGGCGAGTGGGTGGCACCGCAGGGCGACCAAATGGCGCGTAACTACCGCGCGCAGCAGATGTACGGCGGCTCGCTGCTTTCCACCAAGAACGGCCTGTGGGCGAAAGACGGCACCGACTTTATCTACATCGAACGCGTTGCGGGCGAGAAAGAGCTTTCCGGCGTGAACATCTACCACTTCAACGACCAGCGCAGGCTGGAGACGGTGCGTTATGCCGCCAGCGCCAGCTTTGAAGACGGTGTATGGAAGCTTTCGCAGGTGGATACCTCTGACCTGACCAACGAAAAACAGGTCACCGGCACCCAAACATTGACCGGCGAATGGAAAACCAACCTGACCCCGGACAAACTGGGCGTGGTGGCGCTGGATCCAACCTCACTCTCCATCAGCGGCCTGCACAACTACGTGAAGTACCTGAAGCAGAGCGGCCAGGAAGCCAACCGCTACCAGTTGAACATGTGGAGCAAGGTGTTCTCGCCGCTTTCCGTTGCGGTGATGATGCTGATGGCGCTGTCGTTCATCTTCGGCCCACTGCGCAGCGTGCCGATGGGTGTGCGTGTGGTGACCGGTATCAGCTTCGGGTTCCTGTTCTATGTGCTGGACCAGATATTCGGCCCGCTGAGCCTAGTGTACAACATGCCGCCGGTGCTGGGCGCGTTGCTGCCAAGCATGCTGTTCTTGTTGATCAGCGTTTATATGCTGCTGAAACGCAAGTAGCGGTACTGCAGGCAGTTTAAGAAGGCGTAGCCATTGGGTTACGCCTTTTTTGTTTCTGGTGGCCTGGTGAGGCGGCTCTTGCCGAAATGAATACCTAGGGGCGCCGCATGCTGCGCCCATAAAACCAGCCAAATGTGACCCCGGCGACGATTTTTTCAGCACTTAACTCATTGAACAACGGATAAGTGTTGCACGCGGATCGCTGAAAGGTATAATGCCCACGTTTTCCGCATACTACTTGCAGTGCCGAAGTGGCGAAATCGGTAGACGCAGTTGATTCAAAATCAACCGTAGAGATACGTGCCGGTTCGAGTCCGGCCTTCGGCACCATTAGTACAGCGCGAACAAGAAGCCACCGAAAGGTGGTTTTTTTGTGCCTGAAATTTGGCATGGTGGAGTGCCCCCGTTCCGGTAGACAGTTTCTGTCCTCACGACGAGGCCTGTTCGAAGACCTCCGGGCTGACGCCACCGAGATGGCTATGGTGCCGGGTACGGCTGTAGCACACTTCAATGTAATCGAAGATATCCACCCGGGCCATGTCCTGATTTTTATAGTGAGTTAACCCAACGGGCAGTAAAACTCTCGGCAGTGCAATCAATTTATGCAGGCAAGCTACGCTGCATATCCAGATAGGTCGATAAAAATGACCTTTTCAAACCTAATCCCCCAACGTGTTTATGACAGCGGCATATTCCGACTCTGTGTCGATGAAATTCGTTTTTTTAAACATATGGCTGGGATAGATCCAGGGTATCGACAGGTTCCGCTGATATATCGATAAAATGCAATTTTTTAAACATGATGGCGTGACATGTTTATGGCATCGACATAAGATGGCTATATGTCGATGAAAACGGTTTTTATAAACATATGAACTGGGATCCAGAAACTCCTTACAACGATTTGCCGATACTGCCGCCCGATCTGGAGCGTGTTGAAACGCGCAATGTACTCAAAGCGTGCATAAGTGCGCGCGCAGCGATCGCAGAGTTGAAAACTGCAGGTGAGCTGATCCCCGATCAAGGTTTGCTGATAAATATCCTTCCTATGCTGGAAGCGAAAGACTCTTCACGCATTGAGAATATCGTGACTACCAGCGATCAGCTCTTCCAGTATGCAGATCGCGCAGATGGCGCAGATCCGGCCACCAAGGAAGCGCTGCGCTATCGTACAGCACTTTATGATGGCTACACCCACCTCGAGGCTTATCCGCTCTGTACAAACACCGCGATAACTATCTGTACCAAATTACGCGCAGTGCAAACCGATATCAGGAAAACGCCGGGTACGGTATTGCGCGATCAGAACAAAAACGCTGTGTACACCCCCCCCGTGGGTGAAGACGTTATTCGTAACTTACTGGCGAATTGGGAGCGATTCATACACGGCGATGATGATTTAGATCCACTAGTAAAAATGGCTATTGCGCACTATCAGTTTGAGTGTATTCATCCCTTTCCTGACGGGAACGGGCGAACGGGCCGTATCCTGAATATCTTGTATTTGATTCAGACTGGGCTGCTTTCGCTGCCTATTCTGTATTTATCTCACTTCATCCTGGAGCGGCGTGACGATTACTACATGCTCCTGCGCAGGGTGACAGAAGAGGGGGATTGGGAATCATGGATCTTGTTTATGCTGGAGGCGATAGAGAACACGTCTCGGTGGACGACTGACAAGATATCGATTGTTCGGGCATTGATGGCAGAAACCACAGAATATGTGCGCGAGAAGTTGCCGAAAATTTACACCCATGAACTTATCCAGGCGCTTTTTGCGCAGCCGTATTGCCGGATCGATAACCTTGTGGAACGCGGTGTAGCCAAGCGCCAGACGGCATCAACGTATCTTAAGCAACTGGTAGAAATTGGTATTCTGGAGGAAATGAGAGTTGGCCGTGAAAAGCTGTATATCAACACCAGGCTGCTACAGGAATTGAATCAGTAGTTATATACCCATTAAGGTAGGGGCAACGACCCATCCGTGCTCAATAAGTGGGGGGAGTTCACGGTCACCCCCTCAATTAAAGAATGCGCAGAGAGCGGTTATCCCCAATTTAACCGCGTTGCCGCTACTCGTCATTGCCACTTTTGCGGGCAGGTTCCGCAGTCCCTTGAACGTTCATTTCCTTCTAAGAGGTGCTGGACTAACCGGGAGTGATGATTATCATGTTATCGAGACTACAGACCCAGAGAGCGTGCTATGCAACATATCATTGAAGGTTTCCTCAGCTTCCAGAAAGAGATTTTCCCACAGCGTAAGGAACTCTTCCGCAGCCTTGCCTCCAGCCAGAACCCTAAAGCGCTTTTTATTTCGTGTTCTGACAGCCGCCTGGTACCCGAGCTTGTGACTCAGCAAGATCCGGGGCAGCTTTTCGTTATCCGTAACGCAGGCAACATCGTTCCTTCCTTTGGCCCGGAACCGGGCGGCGTGTCGGCGACCATCGAATACGCGGTGGTGGCACTGGGCGTCACGGATATCGTGATTTGCGGCCACTCGAACTGCGGCGCCATGAAGGCGATAGCTTCTTGCCAGTGCCTTGACCCGATGCCTGCTGTGGCCCACTGGCTACACTACGCGGATGCGGCCAAAGCGGTGGTAGAGAAGAAAACGTGGGATAACGAAATCGACAAAGTTAACGCTATGGTCGAAGAGAACGTCATAGCTCAACTAAATAATATTAAGACCCACCCGTCCGTTGCCGTGGGTCTGCGCAACAACGGCCTGCGTCTGCACGGCTGGGTGTACGACATCGAAAGTGGCGAGATCCGCACGCTGGATAAAAATACGAAGAATTTCGTTTCACTGGCGGATAACCCCGCAGTTCACTTCGAATAAAGCGATGGTTGGCCTTGCTTATAAAATTCAATCCACGTTTCGGCGTGGATTTTTTTAGGTCTAGATCTAATTGGTTAAATGTCATTAATCATGTTCGCTTTTGATATTTTCTAAAAGCCATAGCAGAGCTCTCGATATGGCGAGGGCATCTATCCCCGATAGCGGATAATATTTGCTTTATCCGCTATCGGGGATAATACTCATTTCATCCGCTTGGGAGGATAAAATGAAAATCACCTCGGCACAGATGCTGGCGCATACATTACGCAATGAGCGTAAAAAACGTAACCAGAGCCAAAGCCAAACCGCTGACAGTGTTGGGTTAAAGCAGGCGACGGTTTCCGCGTTTGAAAACAACCCGGACGGCACCCGGCTGGAAACGTTGTTCAAACTGCTTGCGGCGCTGGACTTGGAACTGCAGGTCACCCCGCGTGGCAAGCCGGTAGATCCCAAGACCTGGGATCAGGAGTGGTGAGCATGGAAAAGTTCAGTGTGGTTTGCCAATAGACTACTCCTTGGCTTATGGGCACGGGGACACTCCAGATATCAAACTTGCATCCATTTTGGCCTAGGCAATTAAGTCAGGCTGATTTTATGAGATAATCCCGGTCAATATAACTTTGCATACATTGTCGCCTACCCGTATGGAAATTAATCCATGATGGCATATCTGCTCATCGAGGCTTAGACCTCAGGTACGGGAACCCAACTATTTTCATAAGAAAAAGAGAACGCATTTACATGGCTAAATCACCAACCAAGAAAGCTGGCAAAGGCTTCGAAGAAACCCTTTGGGATACCGCCAACCAGCTGCGTGGCAGCGTGGAATCCTCCGAATACAAGCACGTAGTGTTGAGCTTGGTATTCCTGAAATTTATCAGCGACAAGTTCGAAGCCAAGCGTAAGCAGTTAATCGACAACGGCCAAGAAGCCTTTGTTGATATGGATGTTTTCTATCAGCAGGATAACGTCTTCTTCCTACCGCCAGAAGCCCGCTGGTCTTATGTCAAAGCCCGCGCGAAGCAAGATGACATCGCAGTGATTATCGATACGGCCCTTTCTACTATAGAGAAACGCAATGCGTCGCTGACAGGTGCCCTGCCTGATAACTACTTCTCCCGTCAGGGGTTAGAGGTGAAAAGGCTCGCTTCTCTCATTGATACCATTGAGAACATCGACACTCTCGCCAACGAATGTGATCTGACCGAAGAGGATCTAGTAGGCCGCGTCTACGAATATTTTCTTGGCAAGTTTGCGGCTAGCGAAGGCAAAGGCGGTGGTGAATTCTATACCCCGAAAGCAGTGGTGACTCTACTCGCTGAAATGCTCGAACCCTATCAAGGCAAGATCTATGACCCTTGCTGTGGTTCAGGCGGTATGTTTGTTCAATCCCTTAAATTTGTTGAAAGTCATCAGGGTAAAAGCAAGGATATAGCCATCTACGGCCAGGAATTGACCAGTACCACCTACAAGCTGGCCAAGATGAACCTGGCAGTGCGCGGCCTCTCCGGTAATCTGGGAGAGCGTCCGGCTGATACCTTTTTTGCCGATCAGCACCCAGACCTCAAAGCTGATTTCATCATGGCCAATCCACCTTTTAACCTGAAGGACTGGCGCAATGAGGCGGAGCTGACCAACGATCCGCGTTTTGCAGGTTTTCGCACTCCTCCTACCGGCAACGCAAACTATGCTTGGATCCTGCATATGCTCTCCAAGCTGAGCGAAGACGGCACTGCGGGTTTTGTGCTGGCCAATGGCTCCATGAGCTCGAATACCAGCGGCGAAGGAGAGATCCGACAAAAGCTGGTTGAAGATGATCGTATCGAATGCATGATTGCCTTGCCGGGGCAGCTGTTCTTCACCACCCAGATCCCAGTCTGCCTGTGGTTTATCAGCAAAAGCAAACAAGCCAATCCTCAATATGGTTATCGCGATCGTCGTGGTGAGACTCTGTTTATCGACGCCCGCAATCTGGGCACTATGGTGAGCCGTACCCAAAAAGAGCTAACTAAAGAGGATATCGCCACCATCGCTGATACCTTCCACGCCTGGCGCAGTAGCGAGAGCGAACTTAAGCGCCGCATAGAGGCCAAGGAAATCAGTGTTGAGCAATACCAAGATCAGGCCGGTTTCTGCAAAGTCGCGACTCTTGATGAGATGAAGGCTAACGACTTTGTTCTCACTCCAGGCCGCTATGTGGGTGCTGCTGAAATTGAGGGTGATGGGATTGCTTTTGAAACCAAGATGCAGGAGCTGACCCAAACTCTTTATCGACAGTTGGATGAAGCGGCCGTATTGGATCAAGTGCTCCGAGACAACATGGGGGCCCTAGGTTATGGAGAGTAACTGGCAAACGTGCCGATTAGGGGATATTGCTGTCATTGGTTCCAGCAAGCGAGTCAAAATGGCTGACTACGTAAGCGCCGGTGTACCTTTTTATCGTTCTAAAGAAATCATTGAAAAACACAAAGGCAATATAATTAGTACAGAGTTGTTCATAAGTGAAGAGCAATTCAATGCTATAAAAGAAAAATTCGGAGTGCCTACAGCTGGCGATATATTGCTCACGTCCGTAGGAACATTAGGTGTACCTTACCAAGTAACTAACATCGATCATTTTTACTTTAAAGATGGGAATTTAACGTGGTTTAAAAATTTCAAAAAAAAATCTTAATTCCGACTATTTATATTTTTGGTTCACATCAACAATTGCTAAAAGAAAAATTGATGAAGTTACTATTGGTTCAACTCAGCAAGCCCTGACAATAGCTGCACTGAACTCTATAACCATAGATCTCCCCCCTATCTCGGTACAAAATGAGATAGTTAAGCATATTGATTCCATAAGCAAAAAGATCTTGCTCAACCGCCAAATCAACAAAACCCTAGAGCTAATGGCACAAGCACTCTTTAAATCATGGTTCGTGGATTTTGACCCCGTAGTCGATAACGCGTTGGATGCAGGCTTTTTCGAGCAGGATTTAGAGTTCTCTGATGAGTTGCTGCGCCGTGCCGAGGCCCGTAAAGCGGTGCGCGAAAGTGTCGACTTCAAACCTCTGCCGGAGGATATCCGCCAGCTATTCCCTGCAGCTTTTGAGAAATGCCCTGAGCCTTCACTTGGTTTGGGTGGTTGGGTGCCGGAGGGATGGAAAGTAAAGGTTCTCGGCGAGATAACGAGCGAATTACGTCGTGGTATTTCACCAAAATATATCGAAGAGGGTGGAGTTCAAGTCATTAATCAAAAGTGTATTCGTAATCACGAGGTATCCTATGAACCAGCTCGCCGTCATGATCAAGAAGCAAAGAGAATTGATGGGAGAGCACTTAAACTCGGTGATGTATTAGTTAATTCTACAGGTGTTGGAACCTTGGGGCGGGTAGCGCAGGTAACTCATCTATCTGAAACTACAGTTGCTGATTCGCATGTCACTGTCGTCAGAGTGAGTGATAATGCATGCCCTATTTTTACTTTTGGTCAATTAATGCTTTCTATGGAGGGATTAATTGAGCGACTGGGCGAGGGGAGCACTGGGCAAACGGAACTTAGTCGTAAAATTCTATCAGAGCAATTAGTGGTTTTACCGCCATTTGATATTGCAGAGAAAGCAGAGCGATCATTTAACTCATTTTCTGAAAAGCAAGTATCAAACCGTCAACAGAGCTCCGAGCTCATCAAACTCCGAGACACACTGCTACCCAAACTAATCTCCGGGGAGCTACGCATTAGTGATAGTGAGGTCGACACCATAGACCAAGTATTGGCATAAACCATCCGACCGCCACACGGTTTATTTATAGTGAGGCGGTTATTACCTGCTCGGTCACACTGACAACAACAAGACAAGAAGCCATTGCCATGAGCCATATTTTCACGGAAGCGAAGCTGGAACAGGCCATTATCTCCCTACTGGGACAGCACTCGAATGCGGAAGGCCAACCCTGCTACCCTCATTTTGTCGGTAGCAATGTGCCGCGCAAAGAGAAAAGTGAGGTGCTGATTACAGATGACCTGCGCCAGTATCTGGCCAACCAGTATCAGGTTGAGGGGATCACGGAAGGGGAGATTTCTCACATCCTCCATCAGTTGCAGACTCTGCCTGCCAGCGATCTCTATCAGAGCAATAAAACCTTCTGCCACTGGCTCAGCAACGGCTTTTTACTTAAACGTGAAGATCGTTATAAGAAAGACCTCTATATCGAGCTGATGGATACCAGCACACTGTCAGAGCAGTTAGCCAGCTTGTTTACAGGGCATGGCGAAGAGATGGCCGAGGTGGGCAATAATATCTACCGGTTGGTTAATCAACTGGAGATAGAAGGCCAGACCCGTGACGGCGGACTGCAACTGCGTATCCCCGATGGTATCTTGTATGTGAACGGCCTGCCGCTGGTAGTCTTCGAGTTTAAATCGGCGGTACGTGAAGAAGAGGCCACCACCTATGACGCCTGGCGCCAACTTTGTGTGCGTTACAAGCGTGATATTCCTAAGCTATTCGTCTATAACGCGTTGTGTATTCTCAGTGACGGGGTGAACAATAAGCTGGGAAACCTGTTTGCTCCATACGAGTTTTACTACGCTTGGCGCAAGGTGAACGGTAATGAATCCACCGAGCAAGATGGTATCAATGGTCTTTACACTCTGATCCAAGGGCTATTTCATCCGGTCCGTTTGCTGGACGTGTTGAAGAACTTCGTTTTCTTCCCAGACACCAGCAAACAGGAAGTGAAGATCTGCTGTCGCTACCCGCAGTATTACGCCGCCCGCAAGCTTTACTACAACATTAAAAAAGAGCGCAAGCAGATAGCGGCCAACGGCGAGAATATCGGTGGCACCGGTAAAGGGGGAACCTACTTTGGTGCTACTGGCTGCGGCAAGAGCTACACCATGCAGTTCTTGGCCCGCCTGCTGATGAAGAGCGTCGATTTTGCCAGCCCGACCATTGTTCTGATTACCGACCGCACCGATCTTGATGAACAGCTCGCCAAGCAATTCTGCAATGCTACTGCTTTTATCGGCGATGCGGTGATTGAACCAGTCACCAGCCGTCAGGATCTGCGAGACAAGCTGGCCGGATGCGCCAGCGGCGGGGTATTCCTGACCACCATCCACAAGTTTACTGAAGATATTCAACTGCTCTCCAATCGCAGCAATATCATCTGTATTTCCGACGAAGCCCACCGCAGCCAGATCAACCTCGACCTGAAGATCAGCATCGATGCTGAAAGCGGAACGGTCAAAAAGACCTACGGTTTTGCTAAGTATCTACACGACTCGCTGCCTAACGCGACCTATGTTGGTTTTACCGGCACCCCTATCGATGCCACCCTGGATGTGTTCGGCCCTACCATCGATAGCTACACCATGACCGAGTCGGTTAACGATGAAATCACGGTGCGGATTGTTTATGAAGGACGAGCCGCCAAAGTGGTGCTTGATAACAGTAAGCTGGAAGAGATCGAGCAGTACTATCAAGAATGCGAAAAACTGGGTGCCAGTGAACACCAGATTGAAGAGAGCAAGAAAACCACGGCCAATATGAATTCCATCCTGGGCGATCCGGATCGCATAGAGGCATTGGCTAAGGATTTTGCACAGCATTACGAAAAACGGGTGATGGAAGGTTCGACCATCAAGGGTAAGGCGATGTTTGTTTGTGCCAGCCGCGAGATTGCCTACGATTTCTATAAGAGTCTGAAGTTACAGCGCCCCGAGTGGTTCGAAGCAAAACAGGCTATTGATGGTGCCACCCTTACCGAGCAAGAGAAAAAAGAATTGATGAGTCTTCCTCTGGTCAACATGGTAATGACCCGGGGCCAAGATGATGAAGAGGCCATGTATAACTTGCTCGGTACTAAGGAGTACCGCCGTGAGCTGGACAAACAGTTCAAGAACCCTAAGTCCAACTTCAAAATTGCCATTGTGGTGGACATGTGGCTGACCGGTTTTGACGTGCCCGAACTTGATACTATTTACATCGATAAGCCGCTGCAAAAGCACAACCTGATCCAAACTATATCGCGGGTAAACCGTCGCTTTGAGGGTAAGGAAAAGGGGCTGGTTGTCGATTACATCGGCATCAAAAGCCGGATGAATATGGCGTTAGCTATGTATTCGAAGGCTGATAAATCCAACTTTGAAGATATCCAACAGTCACTGATTGAGGTGCGTAATCACCTGCATCTGCTTGCTCAGGTGTTGCATAACTTCGACAGCAGCGATTACTTCTCTGGCACACCTACACTACAGCTGGCATGCCTCAACCGAGCTGCCGAGTTTGTTCTCCAGACTAAGAAGATTGAGCTGCGCTTTATGGGATTGGTGAAACGCCTGAAAGCTGCCTATGACATCTGCGTTGGCAGTGAGGAAGTCACCCAGGATGAGCGTGAGCGAATTCATTTCTATCTGGCCGTGCGTTCTATTGTCTACAAGCTTACTAAGGGCGATGCACCTGACACCGCGCAGATGAACCAGAGAGTGCGTGAGATGGTTGCCGAAGCGCTCAAGGCTGAAGGGGTAGAGGAGATCTTCACCTTAGGTGAAGATAAAGCGGAGACCATCGACATATTTGATGACGAGTACATGGCCCGCATTAGTAAGATCAAGTTACCCAATACCCGGATGCAACTGCTGCAAAAAATGTTGGCAAAAGCCATCAGCGATTTTCAAAAGATGAATCAGCTTCAGGGGATCAATTTCTCCAAGCGTTTCCAAGCCTTGGTAGAACAGTACAATCAGCGTAAAGAGAACGATGTGCTTAACGGGGAAGAGTTCGATACTTTCACTCAGCAGATGGCCGACATGATCTACGACATTAAGACCGAGATGATGTCGTTTGCCGATATCGGCATCGACATGGAGGAGAAGGCCTTCCTAGATATTTTGGTGCATATGTGCGAGAAATATGAGTTCACCTATGACAAGGATAAGATGCTGGCTTTAGCCAAAGAGATGAAGGTGATTGTTGACGACAGTGCCCAGTATCCGGACTGGAGCAACCGTGACGATATCAAGGCTAAGCTGAAAGTAGATCTTATCCTGCTGTTACACCGCTTTGGCTTCCCTCCTGTGGCCAATGATGAGGTCTATAAAAGCGTACTGGAGCAGGCGGAGAACTTTAAGAAGTATCTGCATAGTTGATTTATCACATTGAGGTTTGGCATGAAGTTTCATATGTAACTGATTGCCGCCTAAAATGGGGATAGATGCGAGACCATTATCTCAGGTATTGTAAAAATCCGCGGATAGCAGGTCATGTTGCCTGCGGTTTTTTTAATCAAAAATATAAAGCTATGTAATGTTTGTGATGTTTACCCCTTGATTGTTTTCCTTGCCTGATCAACCCTTGAATAAGGCCCAGTTCAAGTGGCGTCAGTAGGTGCACATTTGCACTGGCGTGCATGTAATCAGGATATCAAAAAGAGAATAATCAGGATGAAAGCCAAAGAAGCAAAATTACTCGATTTTCTACGCACAGCCCCGCAGTTAGTTATACCTATCTATCAGCGTCTTTATTCTTGGGGTTTGAAAGAGTGTGAGCAGTTATGGGACGATATTATTCGCTGTGGTAAAGATGAAAGTAATAACGGTCATTTTATCGGTTCAGTAGTGTATATTGAGCATGGCCTTTATTCTGTTACGTCACAGTCTCCGTTACTCATAATCGATGGGCAACAGCGTGTTACTACCGCCTCTTTGTTAATCGCAGCCTTAGCTGAGGCTGTAGGACAAGACGAGTTTATCGAAGGGTTTAATCAGGAACAATTACGCGGATTTTATTTGACCAACCCGTTATTGTCTGGCGAAAAACGTTATAAATTAGTGTTGTCTCAAACGGATAATGCAACATTACGCGCTATTGTTGACAGGAAATCGCAGCCGGAAGCTTACTCGATCAGGATTAAAGAGAATTTTGAGTTTTTCCAAGATAAACTGAAAAATAAAGAGTTACAGGAAACAGTATGTAAAGGGCTTAACAAGCTTATTGTGGTTGATATTTCATTGCAGCGTGGTTATGACAATCCACAGTTGATTTTTGAGAGTATGAACTCAACAGGGAAGAAGTTGAGCCAGGCTGATTTGATCAGAAACTACATTTTAATGGGGCTGGATAACGAACGTCAAACTGAGCTGTATAACGACTACTGGCGAAAAATGGAACTGCTTTTTGGCCAAGAGGCTTACTCTGAACAGTTTGATTTCTTCATGCGTCATTATTTAACGGTTAAAACCGGCGAGATCCCGAAGGTTGACGACGTTTATGAGACATTCAAGCAACATTTCTACCGGAGCAAACAGTCAGTTGATTCCGTTGTTGCTGATATTTACCAATATGCGGTGTATTATTGCGCCATTGTACTCGGGGTAGAAAAAGACAAAAAACTAAGAGAGGTATTCCAGGACATCCGTGAACTGCGTATGGACGTGGCATATCCACTTATTTTAGAACTGTATAATGATTACCAGAATGAAAATCTACAACATTCTGAGTTCGTTGCTGTTTTACGCTTAATAGAAAGCTATGTTTTCCGTCGGGCAGTATGTGCTATTCCTACCAACTCAATGAATAAAACCTTTGCCGGTCTCAGTAAAAGTTTCAAAAAAGATCGCTATCTGGAAAGTGTTCAAGCAGCATTTATGATGCTACCTTCATATCGTCGTTTTCCTAATGATGACGAGTTTAAGCGAGAAATAACTCATCGCGATCTGTATAATTTTAGAAGCCGTAGTTATTGGCTGAAAAAATTTGAGAATTTTAATCACAAAGAGCGTGTTCATGTCGATGAATATACCATCGAACATATCATGCCTCAGTGTGATAATAATGTGGAAAAAGTACCTTTAATATGGCAGAAGACGCTCGGTACTGAATGGCAGCGTGTGTGGGAAACTTGGCGCCATACGTTAGGTAACTTAACATTGACTGGTTATAACTCTGAGTATAGTAATAAATCCTTTGCTGATAAGCGCGACATGGATGGTGGATTTAAGCACAGCCCACTTCGCTTAAATGAAGGATTATCGATTGTAGAAAACTGGGATGAGCCTGCAATTCAAGCTCGAGCAAAAGTGATGGCTGAGAAAGCCAGTATTGTATGGCCAGCAGTGAATCTGCCCGTTGAGGTTCTTAACGCGTATAAACCTGAAGATGAAATCAGTCGTTCGTACAGTATTGAAGATCATCCACACTTAGCGAAAGAACAAGTAAATATGCTTTTTGATGCATTCCGAAAAGCAGTATTAGCACTTGATCCTTGTGTATCTGAAGTGTTCCTTAAACTCTATATTGCTTATAAAGCTGAAGTGAATTTTGTGGATGTTATTCCTCAGGCTAAGCGTTTGTTACTTTCTCTAAACATTCCGATTTCGGAGCTCGAGGATCCTCGAGGTTTGAGCCGAGACGTGACGAAGTTAGGCCGCTGGGGGAACGGTGATGTTGAGGTTGCTTTTGAAAATAAAGAAGATTTACCTTATATAATGGCATTGGTGACTCAAGCTTTTGAACGGCAGATGGAAAGTTAATTTTATTTGTTAAAACTAGACAAACTGTTCTTACTGATATGTAAGAACAGTTTGTCTAAGAGTTAATTTAATGAGTGGGTTTCGTATAACCATATGCTTTATTTATAATTATTTTAGTTTTCTTTCATAATCGGTCAGAAGAAAATCTTTGTATTTGTCAGGTAAAAGTGCAACCTCGCCCCAGTTAAGCTCTTTGGTCCAATATCCTGTTCCCACTGAGTCAATTGATGCATAGAACACCACTATGCGGTTTTCAGCCTTACCTGAAACAATACCTCTTGGTTCAGCTACTTTATTTGGGACTCTCACTCTAAAATCGGCATAATTCTTCGGAGTTGCTAATTTAATCCAAATGGTTGAATGATTAATATGCTTGTCTATTTTAGAAACCTGACCAAAGTAAAAGTTAGGGATTTCAACTTCATTGTTTATATGATTGACATCCTTTAAAGTATCGCAGAAAAGATAGCGAAGAGAGTGACCTGACTCATCAACAACGAATATCTCCCGATAATAGTTTTTTCTGAAGTTGGAACAAAGAGATTGAACGCTTGTTATTTTGCTGGGTAATTTAAATGTTTGGCCATTATGTCGTGCTACAGGAACATTGACAATCGGACCATCTTTACTTTCATAGTAGGTGTCAATCGGCTGTTCGTCACCATTGTGAGGTTCACGAGGGGCATTCTCAGGCTTCTCTTGCAAGAATCCATTGATAACGATTAATTCCTCGTCCTCAACAGCTTTCTTGGCCTCTTCTTCGTTAGAGTAACGTTTCCCAGTAACGGACCCGCTTCTAAGTAAGCAGAAAGGAGCGTCAGGATCTGGAAAATGCCGAAATAAAGCGTCTCGGCCATTGGACATTATAGATGATTCAGGATCTGAAGGTACTCTTATGAGGGATTCGTAGCATTGAGGGCAAATTAAATGATTTTTCATAACTGATTGATAGTCAAGTGGTTCAACTTCATTACGGATAAGTAGTGGGAGACCATGGATCCGTTTGTCCCAGTTAGGATCATAATAAGCATAAGCTATACGCCGAGTAATCATAAGAAAATCTCCGCTTTATAAATTATCAATGTAATAATTTATAACAAATTAAAATGAGTAAGTGAACCTGTTTTATACTATTTATAGATCATTTCAATCACCAATGTAATTATTGGTATTGTATTTATTAATTTGTAGTGTAGTTAACTTTGGTTACTGTTAGGAGTTGAAGGACTATTCGAATATATAGCTTCTATTGAAGTAGGGGCTAACGAAGGTTAGCCCTGGATGTTAATGATTTCCTGCTAATTATTGGGATTTTAAACTGGTTTTATATGAAATCATTTTTATTTCTTCTCTGGTGAACATACACTTAAATAATATGTTTTCAAAAATTGGAAAGTATAACTATTTTTCTATAGCCTCTTTCAACTCCAACTTCACCATCAAAGTCTGATTCAGCGCTTTCCCATCAACCCCACTGTGTATCCGGCGGTGACAGGTAGGGCAGATAGCACCAACCCACTGGGGGTGATCGGGGCCTTCATCGGCTAGGCGTTTTGCGTGGTGAGGCTCCAGGTAGGGTTCGCCATTCTTTTTCATGAACGGAGCCGGTTTATCGCATGACTCACAGATGCCATTGGCGCGTTGCAGTACGTATTTTTTCACGTCCTCGCTGCGCTTGAACCAAGAATTCTTGCTGTCACTTTCTTTACGCTGGCCCGTCATCATGGATGATTTTATCGCCTTGGCACGTAGCTGCTCGAGCGTTTCTTTCTTTTGGTCTATTTCTGATGTAGTGGTGTCATTGTCAACGTCTTGAGCGGAAGATACCCGGAATAAATTAAAAACGATCCCTTGCCTCATTTTTTTCTCGGTATCTAGACATTGGGTGTAATTCCATGAATCGCACTCAAACAATCCAACAAATTTTACGCCAATACGTTTTTTATTATATTCAAATAAAAGTATATCCCTACCATTATCTTTATGGTCTCGGATATGTTTATTACCGTTGGTAAACGCCATATCACCGTTTTGGCCTTCTCCCGTGTAGGAAAAGTGGTCGTCGTTAGACCATCCGTCTTTGTACCCATGAGTTTCGCCAGCTTCGCCAGTAAAAATGAAGATCACGGGGAATTCTTTGGGTGTCGATATTCCGCCCTGCTCTTGCCCGCCATAGAGGTCGTGGAGGTCTTTACGTTTGTAAAGCTCACCTTTTTCTAATTTCTGCAGAGGGTGAGGTGTCTCAACTACCTCGAAGTCAAGGCTTTTAAACGCTTGGATGATCATTTCTAAATTAACACTGAATTTTATTTTCTCTGACGGTTCTCCAAGTTGGAGAATATAAGCTGCTGTAGCGATCCCATTAATGTCGTACAGAGATTTATTATAACGGACCTTGTGTGTTCTTATTTTTTCAATTTTATTTTTCTTAAGGAAATCATCATAACCTTGATTGTTATATTCGTTGATTGCATCTAAAACAGCCTCTTTAGAAGATAACATTGCGATCTTAATAGCCAAAACATTTCCCTCATTGCAGAACGGATTCTGATCAATGCGTTTGCGTACTGCCAGCGACCATGCGTCGTTATCCAGCAGTTAACTCATCGATTTATCGAATGCGTTAACTATGCCAGGCCACGGGGGAAATGCCTACCTTCGTGAATGTGTTTATCGTGATATGTCAGTCAGATCTATAAGATTTACCGGAGTGATAAGAACGGCACAAAACTAATGCCGTTCTTATTATTAATTTTGGCTTTTATTTTAACTTATCAGCTCTGGCACTCCATCTCACGCAGCGCGCGGCCATAGAGGTTGCACAATGCTGGTACCAAGTGAGCCGTCGCGTTGAGGTAGTGAGTTAGCTGTTCCCACTGGGTGTCGTCAGGTTGCGGGTGCTTTTGCATAAGCTCACCGAACAGCATCAGGCCGTGGCAGAGTCCTTCGGCCTGCTCGGCGGAGAGGGCGGCAAGGTCTAGGAGTTGTGTTGAATCTAAGGTGCTGAGATCGAGCTGATTGAACAGTTGGCGATAGAGGGGGAGGGTACTTGGCGCTGTTTCAGGTGTGCTTGTTGGAGAGGTGTTTTCCATATCGGTCATTTCCATTGGGGGGAGAAATACCGCTACCAGAAGAGACGCTAAACTCGGGGTGGTAGCTCGAGCGGAGTTAGCGTAACCGGCCCCAACGGATCCCGGCCTTCCCGGAGGAAGCACCACCCGAGCCACCATTGTTTGGGTGCGCATCGGCATGCCGAATTTATACCATATTCGGACAGGGTTGGGGGATTCGGAACGCTAACTCCGGCTGCGGATTGTGCCGCAGCCAACAGACTATAACTCCGACGGAAAGGCTAAAAAACAACCTGTATAGAATTACAGGGGCTTACTGTCAGGTCTGGAATCCAGCTCGCAACTATCACCACCATCGGTACTCATCGTACCCAGCCCCATCACCCCAAATCGGCCCCATTACTGGCAATCACTCGTTTGTACCACCAGAAAGACTTCTTGCGGGTACGGGCGAGGGTGCCGTTGCCATTGTCGTCACGGTCGACATAAACCAAACCATAGCGCTTGCTCATTTCGCCGGTCGAAGCCGCCACCAGGTCAATGCAGCCCCAGGTGGTGTAACCCATCACCGGCACGCCGTCGGCGATGGCGTCGGCCATGGCGCGGATGTGTTCGCGCAGGTAGCTGATGCGGTAATCGTCGGCTATCTCGCCGTCGGCATTGAACTCGTCGTGAGCGCCCAGGCCGTTTTCCACCAGAAACAGCGGCTTTTGGTAGCGGTCGTACATCATGTTCATGGTGATGCGCAAACCCAGCGGATCGATGCCCCAGCCCCAGTCGCTGCGCGGAATATGCGGGTTGGTCAGGGATTTCACCACGTTGGCGGCGCTGCTGTTGTTGTCGTTCATATCGGCAGAAGCGCAGCGCGAGGCGTAATAGCTGAAGGAGACAAAATCGACGGTATTCTTCAGGATTTCGCTGTCGCCTTCCTCCATCATGATGCTCACACCTTTCTCGCGGAATACCCTGGCAGAGTAAGAAGGGTAGGCGCCACGGGCCTGCACGTCGATAAAGAACAGGTTCTCGCGGTCTTTCTCCAGCGCGGCCCACACGTCTTCCGGCTTGCTGGACCAGGGGTAAAAATTGCCGCCGGCCAGCATGCAGCCCACCTGGTTGGCGGGGTTCACCTCGTGCGCGATGCGCGTCGCCAGCGCACTGGCCACCAGTTCGTGATGTATGGCCTGGTATTTTACCTGCTCGGGGTTCTCGTCTGCTTCAAACACTAATCCTGCGCCGGAAAACGGGCTGTGCAGCACAATGTTGATCTCGTTGAAGGTGAGCCAGTATTTCACCAGCCCGTCGAAGGCTTCAAAACAGGTGCGGGCATAGCGGGTGAAAAACTCCACCATCTTGCGGCTGCGCCAGGAGCCGTATTCGGTCACCAGGTGCATCGGCACGTCGAAATGGCACAGGGTCACCAGCGGCTCGATGCCGTATTTGCGGCACTCTTCGAACAGGCTGCGGTAGAAGGCGATGCCTTCCGGGTTGGGCGTCAGCTCGTCGCCGTTCGGGTAAATCCGGCTCCAGGCGATAGAGGTGCGGAATACGCTAAAGCCCATCTCCGCCATCAGCGCAATGTCGTCGCGGTAGCGGTGGTAAAAATCAATGGCGTCGTGGCTCGGGTAAAACTCGTCTTCGCGCAGGCTAAAGCGCTTTTCCAGGCCCAGTTTTACCGGCATGCGGTTGGGGCCATGCGGGATCATGTCGACCGTGGTCAGCCCTTTTCCGCCCTCCAGATAGCCACCTTCAGACTGGTTGGCGGCCAAGGCGCCGCCCCATAAAAAACCTTGCGGGAATGTCGAATCAGACATGAAATCCTCTGTAACTTAAATAGTGCTTCATTGGGTATTCGCGGCGTTAACGGTATTCGTCGCGGGGGCCGGGGGCGCGGTTTGAGCCTCTTCGCTTTCCGGGATGTCTTCAAAGCCCAAAAGCAGCGTGAGCACGAATGACAGCACCACGGCAAGCACCATCACGCCGCCGACCCAGACTATGCTCATCGGGTTGGTCGGGTCGAAGAACTGCACGCTGGTGAACAGGCCGGGCGAAGCCATCGAATGGCTGGCCAATCCACCGAGACCGGCGACGGCACCGCAGATAAAACCGCTGATCAAACTGGCGATCAATGGGCGTTTAAGTCGCACTGCCACGCCGTACAGTGCCGGTTCGGAAATGCCCGCCACAATGGCGGAAGCGGCGGCGGCCAAGGCGGTCTGGCGCAGTTCGCGGTTCTTGGTTTTGAACGCCACCGCCAGCGAAGAGCCGCCGAGCGACAGGTTGGCACCAATCTCCGAAGGCATCACCATGCCCTCTTTGCCGGTTTCGGCGATGGTCTGGATGATGGTTGGGGTGAATACGCGGTGCATGCCGGTCATCACCAGCAGCGGCCAAATGGCCCCCATAATGGCGACGGAAAGCCAGCCCAGATAACCATGCACGGTGTACACCAGCGCCGAAATCCCGCTGCCGATCCAGATGCCGACCGGGCCGATAAACACAATCGCGATCGGCGCGGCAATCAGCACAATCAGCATCGGCTTAAGGAAGTTCTTGGTCACCGCCGGGGTGATGCGATCGACCCAGCGCTCGATGTACGACAATATCCAGGTCATCACCAGCGCGGGGATCACCGTGTAGGTGTATTTCACCGCCGTCACCGGGATGTAGGCGAACTCCACCGCCTGGCCCTGCGCCGCCTTGGCCATCAGGTCGATAAAGTTAGGGTGCAGCAGCACCCCGGCAATGGCGATTGCCAGTGACATGTTGGTTTTGAATTTCAGCGCCGCAGAGGCGGCCACCATCACCGGCAGGAAGAAGAACGCGCCGTCGCCAATCACGTTCAGTATCACCAGGGTCGACGAGCCTTTTTCGAATACGCCGAACATATCCAGGATCATCGCCAGCAATTTCACCATCGAACCGCCGATGATGGCCGGGATCAACGGCGACATGGTGCCGATCAGGGCGTCGAGAATGCCGGCACCAATGCCTTTCAGGGTGATTTTGCGTTTTGCCGGAGTGGCGGTGGGGGGGTTACCCGGCATGCCGAGCGCCAGCACCGCCTGATAAGCCTTCGACACTTCATTGCCGATGATCACCTGGCATTGCTCACCGCTGTGCACCACGCCCAATACGCCATTAATGGCTTTCAGCGCCAGGGTGTCGATCAGCGCCTGGTCTTTCACCACGAACCGCAGGCGGGTCATGCAGTGGGTCACGGCTTCAATATTGGTGAGGCCACCCAGCGCCTTCACGATAGCGGGTGAGATCTCTGCGTAATTCTTCGGCATGGAATTATCGTCTCTTTAGATAGGAATTCGGATTGCCCAAAGGCGAACTTTTATTGCCTGGGCGATCCGCCGTTCCATCTGAATGAAACGCCCATAAGAAACCGGTTTCACAAAATCATGATGTGATATTTGTTTGGTTGCAAGAATTATGATTTTTTGGTTTTTTGTTTCGTGATGGTGGTCACCTTTGGTTCAAGGGTGGCGACGGAAGCGGGCGTGAAAACATTTCAAACCGAGGGCGTCTTGGGTAGACTGCGCTGACTCAATCGACTTTGACGGCGCAGAGATGGCAACAATACTTGAGGTAGCGAACAGGGCGGGCGTGTCGAAAGCGACGGTGTCCCGCGTGTTGTCCGGCAGCGGCTACGTCAGCCCGGAGAAGCGTGAACGGGTGGACAAAGCCATCGCCGAAACGGGTTACCGGCCCAATCTGCTGGCGCGTAATCTGGCGACCAAAACCACCCAGACCATCGGGCTGGTGGTGACCAACACGCTGTACAGCGGTAACTACTTCAGCGAGCTGATGTTTCAGTCGGCGCGCATCATGGAAGAGCACGGCCGCCAGCTGATTTTGGCGGACGGCAAGCACACCGCCGCAGAAGAAAAGGCCGCCATTGAATACCTGCTGGATATGCGCTGCGACGGCGTGATCATCTACCCGCGTTTTCTGTCGATTAGCGAAATGGACGAGATCATCTCCCGGCACAAGCAACCGATCCTGGTCATCAACCGTCGGCTCAGGCTGAACGACAGCTACTGCATTTTCAGCGATCAACACGCCGCCAGCGTGACGGCGGTGCAGCAGCTGATCGAGCGGGGGCATCGCGATATCGCTTTTATCACCGGCTCGCTGGATTCCCCTACCGGGCTGGAGCGGCTCTCAGGCTACAAATCTGCGCTGGCGGAACATGATATTGACGTAAAAGACGCGCTGATTGTCGAAGGGAAGTGGAACGCGCAAAGCGGCATGGCGGCGGTCGATAAGCTGTTGGCCGGCGGCCACGCCTTTAGCGCGATTGTTGCCAGCAACGACGAGATGGCCATCGGCGCCATCAAGCGGCTGGCGGAATGCCAAATCCCGGTGCCGTCCGCCGTGTCGGTGATAGGTTTCGATGATATTCCGCTGGCCCCTTATACCATTCCCTCACTCTCCAGCATGAAAATGCCGGTGTCCGAAATGATTAAGGAAACCATCCATCGGCTGGTGTCGATGCTGGACGGCGGCGAACTGAGCAAACGTCCCAGCTTCCCGGCCAGCCTGATGCTGCGTGATTCGGTGGCGACGGGGCCTTATTGGTTGGCAGAGAAGGCGCGCGGTTAACGGCGGATCAGCATATAGGCGCGCGGCGAACTGCCGGTCATATTTTTAAAGAAGGTTGAGAAGGCGCTGTCGCTGGAGAATTCAAGCTTGCCGGCGATATCTGACAGGCCGTATCCCTCCGCCAGCAGCTCGATGGCTTTGATCAAACGCCATTGCTGGCGCCACTGCTGGTAGCTCAATCCGGTCTCCTTACGAAAGATACGGCTGATGGTTTTCTCCGAAGCGCCGCTGTAGCGCGCCAGCTCATTGAGCGGCGGCACCTCCTCCATGCCGGCCAGTTGCCGTAAGCGGCGGTCCTTGGGCAGCGGCAATAAGGTCAGTTCGCGCTGTGCATGCCGTATTTCGTCCAGGCATACGGCAAGAATATTGGCGCTGGGGCCGCTTTCCCACTGGGTGGTAAAGTCGGCGAGGGCGATCCGCTCCAGCACTTCCCGCAGCAAAGAAGAGGCCGACAGCACTTCCAGATGGGGCGAAAGGCCGGGGTAGTGGTGGTTGTCGAGATAAACCGAGCGATAACCCGCCACGCCGGTAACCTGAACACGGTGCACCACCAACGGTGGGATCCAGGCAATGCGCGCCGGCGGCAGGAGGCAAATGCTTTCATTGAGCGTGATGCGCATACAGCCCCGTTGGCTGAACAGCAACTGCCCCATGTTGTGCCAGTGCGGCCCGGAATCATGTTGCGCCAGCTCGGCCGCAATGCCTAACACGCTATTGTTGATAGCATCGGGATCAAATTCATCCTGTGCGCTGAGCCATGCCATAAGTCTGTCCGATTTTATAAGTTTTTTGTCTTTTATATTGTAATGGCCAGGGTGGGGAAGGTGCTACTTTGTGGCCTACTTTCTTTTTGGATACGGGATGTACCATGCAACGCAGACTGACCCTGACCCTGGCGACACTGATGATGATGTTTCCCCAAATTGTGGAAACGATCTATAGCCCGGCTCTCACGCACATTGCCGACGGTTTTCACGTCAGCGCGGAGGTCGCGGCGCAAACCCTGTCCTGTTACTTTTTCGCTTTTGCTTTCGGGGTTGTCATCTGGGGCCGCTTGTGTGACGTGATCGGCCGGCGCCCCACCATTTTGGCCGGTTTGGCGCTGTATCTGCTGGCGTCGATCATCGCCATCTTCAGCACCGGCTTTACCCTGCTGTTGGCGGCCAGGGTACTGGCGGCGTTTGGTGCAGCGGTGGGGTCCGTAGGCACCCAGACTGCCATTCGCGATCGGTTCGACGGTTATGAGCTGGCGCGGGTGTTTTCCGTGATGGGGATTGCGATGGCGGTCAGCCCTGCGGTGGGGGTGCTGAGCGGCGCCCTGTTAACCCATTACTGGGGTTATCAGGGGGTGTTTGCCGGGCTGGCGGCGTTGGCCGCCTTGCTGCTGGCCTATGCCGCATGGCAGTTGCCGGAAACGCGCCCGGCGCAGGTGGTGAAAAGCTCCTTCTTCGGCACGTTTGGCAGAATGGTGAAAGACGGCGATATCTGGCGCAGCGCATGGCTGGTGGCCCTGTTCAACGTCTGCATGTTCAGCTATTACCAGCTGGCACCGTTTCGGTTTGAAGCGCTGGGCATTCCGCCGCAGTGGTTTGGCTATACCGGGTTGGTGCTGGCCGCCGGCGTCGGGATCGGCGCGGCAATCAACAAGTTTCTCATCGCCAAACAGTGGCTGTTTACGCCATTGCTGATGCTGGCCTGCGTATTGGCGTTGATCGGCGGCGGCCTGGTGTTCCTGTTGGAAGATAAGCTGTGGTTCGTGCTGCCGATGATGCTGGTGGTGATGGCCTACGGCATCGCGATCCCCAATATTCTGGCGCGGGCGCTGCGAAATTATAAGGATTGCATGGGCACCGCGGGCGCAATCCTTGGCCTGATGTACTACCTGATGCTGGCGGCGGGGCTGGTGCTGGCCGGGTTGGCGCAGCGGCCGGGCATCGTACTGATGACGAGTAGCGCCTGCGCGCTGCTGCTGGCGTTGACCCTGGTGCGCGGTGAACGCACCGTCGCTATCTCAACCCAACCCGGCAAACCGCTCCCGGATCGTCTCCTCCGGTAAGTCCACGCCAATAAACACCAGCGTGCTGCGGCGTTCCTCGTCGAGTAGCCATTCCCGATCCCAGTCGGCGTTATACAGCCGTTGTACGCCCTGGAATAACAACCGGCGCGGCTCGTCCTTGATCGACAAAATCCCCTTATAACGTAGCAGGCTGTCGGCGTATTCCAGCAGCAGGCCTTCCATCACTTCGGAAACCTGCATCAGTTCCAGCGGCTGGTTGTGGTACACCACAATCGACTGAATGTTGTTTTGCGCCTGTGGAATGCGGCGGAACAGCGGGGCGGGCGGCGTCAGGTTCAGCTTGTCGTTCAGCACAAAGCCTTCGATGTCGAACAGCACACCCAGATCGATATCGCCGTGCGTCACTTTATGCACCGGGGCGCGGGCGTTCATCTGTTGCAGCCGTTGGGTCAGTGCTTCACAGTCCGGCGCCACGTCGGTTTTAGTCAGCAGAATACGGTCGGCGTAGCCCACCTGCGCCTGCGCGATGCTGAACTGGTTGAGTTGTTGATCGGCATGTGCGGCGTCCACCAGGGTAATGATGCCGTCCAGCAGGAAGCGTTCGCAGAGGATCTCGTGCGAGAAAAAGGTCTGGGTGATTGGGCCGGGATCGGCCATGCCGGTGCATTCAATGATCAGCCGGTCGAACTCCAGTTGGCCCTGATCGACGCCGTCCAGCAAGTCCAGCAGCGCGTCAGCCAGCTCGTTGGATTTGCTGCAGCAGATGCAGCCGTTGCTCAGGGTGGTGATGCGGCTGGCGCGATCGCCAATCAGCGCGTTGTCGATCGGCACTTCGCCGAATTCGTTTTCAATCACGGCAATCTTGTAGCCGTGTTCGGCGTTGAGAATATGGCGGAGCAGGGTGGTTTTACCGGCGCCCAAAAAGCCGGTCAGAATGGTGACTGCGATGGGTTTCATTACAGGTCCTTGTTAACAACAGCGCATGCCGCCTTTGCCGTCCCCGCCGTAGCGGGCCTGCTGGCGTTCGCGGAAAAACTCTTTATAGGTCATTACCGGCTTGTCCGGATGGTTGTCTTTCATATGCTGGACGTAGGTATCGTAGTCAGGCACGCCGACCAACATGCGCGCCGCCTGCCCGAGATATTTACCCGCCTGGCCGAGATTACCGAACATAGCCTTCTCCCAAAAAATGACCCTGCATAATAGATTTCATTATGCAGGGTATCCGTTAAATCACCATCAGTGCTGCGGTGAAACTTTGACGTCCCCCTCAGTTACGCCGTTGGATGGCGCTTCTTCAGGCACCGGCACGTAAGGCGTTTCCTGATCGCTGCGGTTCGGGTTTTTGTGCGCCGCCATGGCGGTTTTTACCCCATAGAAGATGATGCTGTACACCACCAGCAGGAACAGAATACTCAGCCCGGCGTTGGTGTAGTTGTTCACCACGATATGGTTCATGTTGGCGACCTGCTGGGTGGTCAGCTCAGCGCCGCCTTCGGCAATTTTTCGTTTGTACTCGCCGGCCTGGAAGAAGAAGCCTTCCAGTTGCGGGTTGTTGCTAAACAGTTTCAGGCCCAGGGCGTAGGTGGTACAAATCAGCAGCCAGACGGCCGGTACCACGGTGACCCAAATGTATTTGGTGCGCTTCATCTTAATCAGCACCACGGTCCCCAGCACCAACGCCACGGCGGCCAGCATCTGGTTGGAGATGCCGAACAGCGGCCACAGGCTCTTCACGCCGCCGAGCGGATCGACCACCCCCTGATACAGCAGGTAGCCCCACAGACCCACACAACCGGCGGTGCCGACAATACCGGCCACCAGCGAGTCGGTTTTTTTCAGGAACGGCACAAAGTTACCCAACAGGTCCTGCAGCATAAAGCGGCCGGAACGGGTGCCGGCGTCCAGTGCGGTCAGGATGAACATCGCTTCAAACAGAATGCCGAAGTGGTACCAGAAGCCCATATTGGCGCCAGGAATGATCTGGTGGAATACGTGGGCGATACCCACCGCCAGGGTTGGTGCGCCACCGGCGCGGTTCAGCACTGAAGGTTCACCGATGTCTTTGGCGGTCTGCAGGATCTGTTCCGGGCTGATGACAAAGCCCCAGGAACTGACGGTCGCCGCCGCATGGGCCGTAACATCACGCAGAGAGGCCATGATCATCGGGGCGTCTTCGGTGCCCAAACGGTGCAGGTCCGGCATGGTGATGCCCAGGGCCGCCGGTGGGGTGTTCATGGCGAAGTACAGGCCCGGTTCGATGATGGAAGCCGCGACCAGCGCCATGATGGCGACGAAGGACTCCATCAGCATCGCACCGTAACCGATAAAGCGCGCGTCTTTTTCATTGGCCAACAGCTTCGGCGTGGTGCCAGATGCGATCAGCGCATGGAAGCCGGAGACCGCTCCACAGGCGATGGTAATGAACAGGAACGGGAACACCGAGCCTTTCCACACCGGGCCGGTACCGTCGATAAACTGGGTCATCGCCGGCATTTTCAGCTCAGGGTTGAGGATTACGATGCCAATCGCCAGCCCGACGATCACGCCGATTTTCAGGAAGGTCGCCAGATAGTCGCGCGGCGCCAGGATCAGCCACACCGGCAGCAGCGCGGAGATAAACGCATAGCCAATCAGCGTATAGGTGATGGTGGTGTCTTTAAAGGTCAACGCCGGGCCCCAGAACGGGTCGTGGGCAATCACGCCGCCGAACCAGATCGAGAGCACCAACAGCACGATGCCAATCAGCGAGATCTCACCGACCCGGCCGGGGCGCAGGAAGCGCATGTAGATGCCCATAAACAGGGCAATCGGCACGGTGGAGCAAACGGTGAACACGCCCCATGGGCTTTCCGCCAGCGCTTTCACCACGATCAGGGCCAGCACCGCCAGAATAATGATCATAATCAGGAAGCAGCCAAACAGCGCGATGGTGCCCGGTATCGGCCCCATTTCCTTTTTGATGATCTCACCGAGCGAAGCACCGTTGCGGCGTGAGGAGATGAACAGCACTAAAAAGTCCTGCACCGCCCCCGCCAGCACCACGCCGCCCAACAGCCACAGCGTGCCGGGCAAATAGCCGACCTGTGCTGCCAGCACCGGGCCGACCAGCGGGCCTGCGCCGGCAATGGCGGCGAAGTGGTGGCCGAACAGCACGTACTTGTTGGTCGGCACATAGTTCAGGCCGTCGTTGTTGACCACCGCCGGGGTGGCGCGGAAGGCGTCCAGCTTCATCACCTTGGTGGCGATATACAGGCTGTAATAACGGTACGCCACCAGATACACCGCCACCGAGGCGACGATGATCCACAGTGCGCTGATGTGTTCGCCGCGACGCAGCGCCACCACACCCAGGCAGGAAGCGCCGAGTATCCCCAGCAGCATCCAGGGTATGTGTTTTAAAATCCCCTCTCGGTTCATTGAGATGTCCTTAGTTCAAATCTGCAAAATGAGTGAGTTAATCCGCTTATAAGATGTTTAGGCGCGTGGCCTGGGTGCGGATAACGGTCGGGTATAGGTATAGGAACAGCTCATCATTGCGGGTCGGGGCAGGGGAAGACATCTGAATTTCAGTCAGCGGTGCTATAGGGGAGCTAAGCGGTCAAAATCCCGGGGTGAGCGGTTGGGCGCTGTGCGGCAACGCCAACCGGGCGGTGGGTCAGTAGATGTTGCGGGCGTTGATCCCGGCCGGGAAGATGCCGGTGGCAAAGATATGGCCGTTAACCTGCAGCCGATCGTCGGGCAGCATCTCGACCGGGTATTCATTGGCCAGATAATTGAGGAAGTTGTTGCGATCGTCCAGCGACTGAAAGCCGATCAGATCATAAAAAAATAGCGACTCGATTAACCCCTGGTGCTCGGGGATCTGCCTGAGCAGCGCCGCCGACGGGAACGGCAAATGGAAGAAAAACGCGCAGGGGTTCAACAGCCCCTGTTCCTTCAGCGCCTGGCCGCAGGGCAGCAGCTGATAATCATCAATGCAGATGATGTCGTTCGGGCACACATACTCGCAGGCGATATCGGCGAAGTGCTGGTTGAGCTGGCGGTAAGCGCGGTAGTTCTCGGGCGTGAAATGCGCCTTCTCCGGGTGGTTATGGAACACCGGCCACAGGCCATCGTGATAGTAACCCTGATAGTGGAAGTGAAACTCTTCGGTCGACAGCGGAAAGGTCACTTGCTGATAGCCGCTGCGGTGCTGATGGCTGACCGGGCGCAGCGGCGCGGCGCCAAAGTTCTGCACGTCGCCGTTCCAGCCCAGCCACAGGCCTTGCTCATCATCGCTGGCGTCAACGGAGGATAGCGCCTGCGTGGCGCAGGCCAGGTCTTTGCTGTCACACTGTTTATTCGAGATCAAAACCAAACGAGACATGTTTTGTTCCTTGTTCAATTATGGGACGAATATATTCGCCCGATGAATGCAGAACCCGGTGGGTTAAAGCATCCAACTGACTTCCGCGGCGGTGACCTGCCCTTCAAAGCGGCGCAGTTCGGCGGTTTTGCAGGTGTACCACAGGGTGCAAAAGGCCGGGCCAAGCAGCTCGCGCAGTGGCTGACAGAGGCGAAACAGCGTAAGTGCCTCCCGCTGGTTGAGTGGCAGTGGTGCGGCGCTGTCGTTTTCATAGCCGTTGGTGCTCGGGGGCAACGGCAGGGGCTGTTCCAGCCCGTGCAATAGACCGCCGAGTATTATCGCCACCGCCAAATAAGGATTGGCGTCGGCCCCGGCCAACCGGTATTCAATACGTTGGTTGGCGCTGTCGGCACAGGGCAGGCGTAGCGCGACGGTGCGGTTGTTGTGCCCCCAGGAGGCACGCAGTGGCACATGCATGCCTGGGCGAAAACGGCGGAAGGCGTTGACATTCGGTGCCAGGATGGCCATCGAGGCCGGCATCAATGCCAGCATTCCGGCCATCGCCTGTTGCATGTTGTCGCTCAGTTCACCCGGAGCGCCGGTCAGCAGGTTGTTGCCCTGTTCATCCTGCAGGCTGATATGAAAGTGTAAACCGCTGCCGGCGGATTGCGCGCAGGGTTTGGCCATAAAGCAGGCGTGCTGGTGGTGTTTCTCCGCTATCTGGCGCGTTAGCCGCTTCAGGGCCAGCACCTGGTCGCAGGCTTCCAGCACCCGGGCACTGTGGTGCAGGTTCAGCTCGTACTGACCGGAGGCCGCTTCGGCCACCACGCCGGTGAGCGGCAGCGCCTGCAGTCTGGCCTGATGCTCGATGTCGTTGAGCAGGGCGTGGTGGCGTTCCGGGGCATCGACAGAAAAACTTTGCGTCGGGCACTGGCCGGCAACGGCGGGCTGTTGCTGCGGATCATGCAGATAAAACTCCAGTTCTGCCGCGATCACCGGGTAGTAACCTTTGGCCTGCAGGCGTTTGAGAATCTGTTGCAGCACCACGCGCGGTTCCAGTTCGCAAGCCTCACCTTCGGCATTTTTCATCGTCAGCAGCAACTGAGCGTGGTGCTGTGGGTCACGGGCGCAGGGGCGCAATGTGCCCGGTACCGGCAGGCACAACCTGTCCGGCTCCCCGGCCTGCTGGCCCAGCCCGCTTTCTTCAATGACCTGGCCTGCGAGATCCATGGCGTAGATCGACAGCGGGAAATAGCAGCCCTTTTCCAGCCCGAACAACTCGGCGACCGGCAGCCGTTTGCCACGGAATTGACCGTTTAAATCGTTGAGATAAATATCGACGTGTTCGGTATCCGGATAACGCTGTAAATACTGTTCAACTTCCTTGCCAAAGGGACGTGGCTGCGCGGCGGTAATATCCGCCAGCATTGGGTTGAAGCCAATAATATTAGAATACATGAAACATCCGTCTCGTGAGGCCATATTGGCGATGTAATGATGTTATCCGTGGCCCTAAAAACTGTCTGTAAAAACGCCGTAACTTTATTTCCGCCCGGAATAAAAAAACTGTAAATAATGCGTCGTCGTCCGATGGCTGAATAATAAACAGCCGCATATACTGCGAATCATTGGGTTATTCAGGAGAGAAGTTGATGATCAGATCTTTAATCGTATTTATCGCCGCCATCACGGCGTTCAACGTCGCGGCGTCGTCGGAGGCTGCCTGGGCCAGTGGCGATAAAGCGCTGCAAGCGGCCTGTCTGAAAGCCAGCGGACTGAAAGGTGCCAAAGCCGCCGGAAGCATTATTCATTATGGCGACGACGTCGGTTACTCGGCGCTGCTGATTAGCGGCCGTTACCCGCAGGCGTTTATGCACAACAAGCCAGGCAAAGAGCTGTGTCTTTACCAGCGTGCCACTAAAAAGGTGGTGATCCAGGATGCCGACGGGCTGGTGGGGCAGGTGTAGTCAACGGACTATTAATGGCTAAATTTTCAACAATGGCGTTGTATTTATAGATTGTGGTCTATATCTTTGTCATAGATTGTAGTCTATAAAAAGGGAATGCCATGTGGACTGTAATAACTACGGAAGAGTTTGATCGATGGTTTGCATCGCAAGATGAACCTACTCAAGAGAAGGTGCTTGCTGCAATGGTAATGCTTGGGCGAACAGGCCCCAACCTGTCAAGGCCGTTTGTAGACTCATTGAGGGGATCACAACACCCAAATATGAAAGAGTTGCGAATTCAGCATAAGGGGCGGCCAATTCGTGCTTTTTTTGCATTTGATCCGAAACGTCAGGCAATCGTTCTGTGTGCTGGCGATAAGACAGGTAACGAGAAGCGGTTTTATAAAGTCATGCTACCTATTGCAGATGCGCAATTTACCCAGCATTTGATGTTCAATTTTGAGGAGTAACCAATGGGTACTTTAAAAGAAATGTTGGCTTCACGTACTCCTGAGAGCAGGCAGCGGATCGAGGAAATGGCAGAGGAGATGCTGTTGGAAACCCGTTTGTACGAGTTGCGCGAAGCCCTAAATATCTCGCAGCAGGCGTTGGCGAATAGTCTTGGTATTTCCCAGCCCTCCGTTGCGGCGATCGAGCAGCGCGGGAATGAGCTAAAAATTTCGACATTAAAGCGTTATGTCGAAGCCATGGGGGGGACACTGCGGTTGGATATCGAATTGCCGGACGGCAAGCACGTCGGGTTTAAGGTTTGAATTGATAAAAGGGGCGCTATAGCGCCCCCTGTCGGTGTTATTTCAAAGCGATGCGGATCACGTCATCCGGCGCCGTGGCCTCTTTCTCACGGCTGGAAGCCTGCTTGACGCTGACGTACAGCGTCTGGCCATCCGGTGACAGCGCCAGGCTGTTCGGGTGAGTCGGTGTCTTGATGGTTTGCAGCAGCTTGTAGCTCTTGGCGTCAATCACGCTCACTTCACCCGCCTGGCGATGGGTCACGTAGACTTCATTGCGCGCCGGGTTGAACAACACAGCCAGCGATTCCGGCACGTCGATCTTGCTCAGAATTTTGCCGTCGCGGGTATCGACAACCAACACCTGCGCCTGCTTGGAGTCGGTGATAAAGGCGCGGTGAGTGGCCGGATCCAGGCTGATGTTCAGGAAGAAGTGCTCTTTGGACTCATCGAGCTTCTTGCGGCTGACGACCTTGTTGGTTTTGGTGTCGATAGTCACCAGTTCGCCATCGGCGTTGGTTACATACAGACGTCCGGCAGCGGCGTCCAGTGCCAGGCCGGTGCCGTATTTGCCGGTCTCGGTGATGGTGGTGCGCAGGGTCAGATCCTTGCCGTCGACCACCCAAACCACGCTGGATTCACCCAGCCCGGTGATATACAGGGTATCGGTGGTGGCATCGGCGACCAGCTCACGCGGAGCCAGGGGTTTTACCGTCTCGGAACGCTTGCGCGCGTCCAGCACCAGGCGGCCTTTCACCTCACCGGTTTTGCCATCGATGGCGGTCACCGAGTTGCTGGTGGTGTTGCCGAAGAACAGCGTGTCGGTTTTGCTGTTAATGGCTGCGCCGAAGGGTTTGATGTCGTTGTGAATGATCTGGGTGATATCCAGCGTCTGCGGATCCAAACGATAGACTACGCCACCTTTATCCAGCTTGCGGCTTTGCGAAGTGGCCAGATACAGCGCGTTCTCGCCCTGGCTGTAGACCATCTCATAAGCGCCTTTCGCGATCGGTTTACGCAGCAGTTCTGGCTCGCCCTGGGCCAGCAGCGGGGCAGAAAACAGCATTGAAGTGAGCAGTAACAGTGGGAAAGCGGTGCGCGTGCCGAAACGGCGGTTGCGAGTTGTTGCAGAGTTCATAACCTCTCCATGGAGTTAAAAAGCCTGTCGCCGCAGAGCCGTTGCCCTGAGGTCAAGAAAGCTCAACATTGAATTGAAGGTAAAGTCCTGCCGGTCGCGTCGTGGCGCACCGGATCCTGTTCTTGAGAATAGTAATCATTATTTATTGAGAATGGGAGTTATTTCAATGCAGGCTGGGGTGAAAATCACAGTGTGGAGGATTGGCTGGCGGTCATTTCCCGTTCAATCACCCCGGCCAGCGCCTGGGCCGCCGAAGACAGACGGTGCTGGGCGAGGCGGATCAGTCCGACCCGGCGTTCAATCACCGGGCCGAATAACGGCACGCAGGTTGCTCCTAACTCGCCCATCTGTTGTTCACACAGCGCCGGTACCGCGCTGGCGCCCAGTCCGTTAGCCACCATGCGGCCGACCGTCACCAACTGGTGGCTTTCAAACGCCACCTCCAGCGTTCTGCCGCTTTTGGCCAGCGTTTGTTCCAGCAACAGACGCACTGCAGAAGGGCGCTGCAGGGTAATAAAGTCCAGCGTCAGCAACTCTTTCCAGCTCACCTGCGCCCGGCTCGCCAGCGGTGAATGCTTTGGCACCACCGCGACAAAGCGATCGTTGCACAACGGGGTGAAGTGCAGGGTATCGCTGGGCTCCGGCTCGAAGGCAATGCCCATTTCCACCCGGCCTTCGCGGATCATCTCGAACACCTGCTCGTTAATCACGTCGTGCACCGCCACATTGATCCCGGCGTAGTGATCGCGAAACACTTTCAGGATCGGCGGCAGCGGGTTGGCAGCGAACGAAGGCATGGCAGCGATCGCCACTTTGCCCAGTTGCAGGGTAAAGCGCTGACGCATCGCCTCTTCCGCATTGTCCCAGTCCGCCAACAGTTGGCGCGCCATCGGGAAGAAGCTTTCCCCTTCCGGCGTCAGCGCCACACGCCGGGTGGTACGCAGCAGCAACTGCCCCCCCAGCACCTCTTCCAGTCCGCGAATGGCGAGACTCAGCGCCGGCTGCGAAATATTCAGCCGTTCGCTCGCCTGGGCGAAGTTAAGAGTGAGAGCTACCGCTAAAAACGCGCGTAACTGTTTGATGCTCATTTTCATTTTTGAATTATTTAACTCTTTTGAAAACAGTAATTAACAATTTATTAATAAAAATTTTAAATCAATGGGGCACAAAAACAAAATTAACAAATCATTTTTGTGACCTGATGATGCCTTTGCACAGGCAGGGGCATGCCGCCCACGGCCACAGAATACTCAGAGGCAGCCAATGGCAGGGCTCGATAAACGCGTCGCAAGCTACCAGGAAGCGCTGGCAGGCCTGACGGACAATATGACGGTGTTGGCGGGCGGTTTCGGCCTGTGCGGCATCCCGGAAAACCTGATTAATGAGATCCGTCGCCTGGGAGTGACCGGCCTGACGGTGGTATCAAACAACTGCGGCGTCGACGGCTTTGGCCTCGGTCTGCTGCTGGAAAACCGGCAGATCCGCAAGGTGGTGGCCTCCTACGTTGGTGAGAACGCGCTGTTCGAGCAGCAGGCGATCAGCGGTGAGCTGGAAGTGGAGCTGACGCCGCAGGGCTCTCTGGCAGAAAAAATCCGCGCCGGGGGTGCCGGTATCCCGGCGTTCTTCACCGCTACTGGCTACGGCACCCCGGTGGCCGAAGGCAAGGAGGTCCGCGAATTCAACGGCCGCCCTTACATCATGGAGCAGGCGATCACCGGTGACTTCGCCATCATCAAGGGCTGGAAAGCCGATCACTTCGGCAATGTCATCTATCGCCACACCGCACAAAACTTTAACCCGCTGATGGCCACCGCCGGGCGAATCACCGTAGTGGAGGTGGAAGAGATCGTCGCACCGGGCGAACTGGATCCGGCCGCGATCCACACCCCCGGCATCTACGTTGACCGCCTGATCCAGGGCAGTTTCGAAAAGCGCATTGAACAGCGCACTCTGCGTACCTGAGGAGAACCCCATGCTTACCCGTGAACAAATGGCGCAGCGCGTGGCACAAGAACTGCGTGACGGCGACTACGTCAATCTGGGGATCGGCATTCCGACGCTGGTGGCCAACTATGTGCCGCCGGGCATGGACGTAATGCTGCAATCCGAAAACGGCCTGCTGGGAATGGGCGGCTTCCCGACCGAAGCTGAGCTGGATGCCGACATGATCAACGCCGGTAAGCAGACGGTCACCGCCCGTATCGGCGCCTCGATTTTCGACTCGGCACAGTCGTTCGCCATGATCCGTGGCGGCCATGTCGATCTCACCGTATTGGGCGCTTTTGAAGTGGACGTTGAAGGCAACATCGCCTCGTGGATGATCCCCGGCAAGTTGGTGAAGGGCATGGGCGGCGCGATGGACCTGGTGGCCGGTGCGGAGAACATCATTGTGGTGATGACCCACGCGTCAAAGAGTGGCGAGTCCAAGCTGTTACCGCGCTGCACGTTGCCGTTGACCGGTGCCGGTTGCATTCGCAAGGTTCTGACCGACCTGGCCTATCTGGAAATTGAAAACGGTGCCTTTGTGCTGCGCGAACGTGCGCCCGGCGTCAGCGTGGAGGAGATTGTCGCCAAAACCGCCGGTCGGCTGATAGTGCCGACTCAGGTGCCGGAGATGCGCTTCTGATGATGTTATCCAGGGAGAAAACCATGCAACAGGTAGTGATTGTAGCGGCGACTCGCACGCCGATTGGCAGTTTTCAGGGTGCGTTGGCCTCATTGTCGGCGGTGGATCTGGGCACGGTGGTGGTGAAAGCCCTGCTGGCACGCAGCGGGGTTGCAGCGGAGCAGGTGGATGAGGTGATCCTCGGGCAGGTGCTGACGGCCGGTTGTGGGCAGAACCCGGCACGCCAGACCGCATTGAACGCCGGGCTGCCCCATAGCGTGCCGGCGCTAACCATCAACAAAGTCTGTGGCTCCGGTCTGAAGGCGATTCATCTGGCGGTGCAGGCGATCCGCTGTGGTGACGCCGAAGTGATTATCGCCGGGGGGCAGGAAAGTATGAGTCAGTCGCCGTATCTGATGAACGGCGCGCGTGCCGGGCTGCGGCTGGGTCACGGTCAGTTGACTGACAGCGTGATCCAGGACGGCCTGTGGGATGCCTTCAACGATTATCACATGGGCATCACCGCCGAAAATCTGGCGGAGAAATACGCCATTAGTCGCAGCGAGCAGGATGAGTTTGCGCTGCGTTCGCAACAGAAAACCCAGGCCGCCCAACAGGCCGGACGTTTTGTGGCGGAAATCACTCCGGTCGAGGTAGCCAAACCCAAAGGGGAAGTGCAGCGGGTGGCCAGTGACGAGCAACCCCGCGGCGACGCCACGCTGGAAAGTCTGGCCCGGCTGCGTCCGGCGTTCCGCAAAGACGGCACGGTGACCGCCGGTAACGCTTCCTCAATTAACGACGGTGCGGCGGCGGTGCTGTTGATGAGCGCGGCGAAGGCGGCAGAGCTGAAGATGCCGGTGCTGGCGCGCATTGCCGGCTATTCGGCATCGGGTGTTGATCCGGCGATCATGGGGATTGGCCCGGTACCGGCGGCGCGTCGCTGTCTGGCCAACGCCGGTTGGTCGCTGAGCGAAGTCGATTTGATCGAGGCCAATGAAGCCTTTGCCGCACAGGCGCTGGCCGTCGGCCGCGAACTGGAGTGGGACAGCGCCAGGGTCAATGTTAACGGCGGGGCGATAGCGCTTGGGCATCCGATCGGGGCTTCCGGTTGCCGGATTTTGGTCACGCTGCTGTATGAGATGCAGCGCCGTGAGGTCAACAAGGGGCTGGCGATGCTGTGCATCGGCGGCGGACAGGGCGTGGCGCTGGCGGTTGAGCGCGGCTGATAACCCAGGAGGAAACTATGCGTTCATCTGAGACTGTGGTGCTGGGCGCCGGGCTGATGGGGGTTGGCATCGCCACCCACTTTGCCCGCCACGGCCACGACGTCCTGCTGTATGACCCGGACTCGCAGCGGCTGGCGGAGGTTGCGGCGGTCGCGGGCAGTATTCTGGCGGAGCTGATCGAGGTTGGGCAGTTTGCGGCGGCAGAGCAGGCGACGGTGCTGGCACGTCTGAGCGTGACCGACGATCTGAACGATGTGGCCCGCGCCCGGCTGTTGATCGAGGCGATCCCCGAGCGCCTGGCGCTCAAGCATGCCTTGTACGAACAGCTGGAAGGGCTGATTGCCGACGATGCGGTGATCGCCAGCAACACCAGCGGTCTGCCGCCGGATGAGTTGGCGGTCAGAATGATCCATCCGCAGCGCCTGTTGATCGCCCATTTTTGGAATCCGCCGCACCTGATCCCGCTGGTGGAGATCGTACCCGGCAGTGCCACCGATCCCCGTTATCTGACCGCGGTGCAGGAATTGCTCAGTAGCATGGCGCTGGAGGCGGTACTGCTGGACCGTGCCGCACCGGGGTTCGTTGGCAACCGGCTGCAGTTTGCGCTGCTGCGCGAGGCGCTGCACATCGTGCAAAGCGGCATTGCCAGTCCGCAGGTGGTGGATCAGGTGATGCGCGCCTCGCTTGGGCGGCGTTACGCGATGGTCGGGCCGTTGGAGGCCGCCGATATGACCGGTCTGGAGACGGTGGCGGATATCGCCCGCCACTTGCTACCGGAGCTGGCGACCGATGACAGCATGATGGCGCTGGTGGAAAGCCGGCTCCGCCAGGGCAACACTGGCCAACGCAGCGGCCAGGGATTTTATCACTGGGATGAAGCACGCAGGGAACGCATTCAACAGCGGCGGGCGCACCAACTGCGTTTTGCTCTGAAACCTTAACCGCACCCAACAACAATAATGAGTTGCTCAATATGGCTGGCGTGGTTCAGACATCAAGGGCAATAGGGAGTGATGATGAGCGTTCTGATTGCCCTGGCAGCACTGGGAGTCCTGATGCTGGCCGCCTATCGCGGCTACAGCGTTATTTTGTTTGCCCCGATCGCCGCGCTGGGCGCGGTGTTATTGACCGATCCCGGCGCGGTCGCCCCGACCTTCACCGGGCTGTTTATGGAAAAGATGGTCGGCTTCGTCAAACTCTACTTCCCGGTGTTTCTGCTGGGGGCGGTGTTTGGCAAACTGATTGAACTGTCCGGTTTTTCCCGCTCGATTGTGGCAGCGGCGATTAACATCCTCGGCCGTCGCCACGCTATCCCGGTGATTGTGCTGGTCTGTGCACTGCTGACCTACGGCGGCGTCTCGCTGTTTGTGGTGGCGTTCGCGGTCTATCCCTTCGCCGCCGAGCTGTTTCGCCAGAGCGGTATCCCCAAACGGCTGATCCCGGCGACGGTGGCGCTCGGCGCGTTTTCCTTCACCATGGATGCGCTGCCCGGCACGCCACAGATCCAGAACATCATTCCGACCAGCTTTTTCGGCACCAATGCCTGGGCCGCGCCCTGGCTGGGGTTGATTGGCTCGCTGTTTATCATCGCGGTCGGCCTGTTTTATCTTGAACGCCAGCGCCGCAAGGCACAGGCACGGGGTGAAGGCTACGGCACCGAACTGCTCAACGAGCCTGAAACCCCGGACAATATCAATTTACCCAATCCGCTGATCGCCATTATGCCGTTGATCCTGGTGGGTTTGCTGAACCTGGGCTTTACCCACTGGATCCCGCAGTGGTATGGCGTCAGCCACGAGTTGACCCTGCCGGGGTTGGCCAAGCCGATCACCACCGAGATCGGCAAGATCACCGCCATCTGGGCGGTGGAGGCGGCGTTGGTGTCGGGTATTCTGCTGGTGCTGATTTTTGGTTTCCGCAACGTTCGCGGACGGCTGGCGGAAGGCAGTAAAACGGCGGTCGGCGGGGCGATTTTGGCCGCGATGAACACCGCTTCGGAATACGGTTTTGGCGCAGTGATCGCGGCACTGCCGGGGTTTCTGGTGCTGTCAAAGGCGCTGGCAACCATTCCCAACCCGCTGGTGAACGAGGCGGTCAGCGTCACGCTGCTGGCGGGCATCACCGGTTCGGCCTCCGGCGGCATGAGTATCGCGCTGGCGGCCATGTCCGAATCCTTTATCGCCGCCGCCCACGCCGCGCATATCCCACTGGAAGTGCTGCACCGGGTGGCCTCCATGGCCAGCGGCGGCATGGACACCTTGCCGCATAACGGTGCGGTGATCACCCTGCTGGCCATCACCGGTCTTAGCCATCGGCAGGCCTATGGCGGCATCTTCGCCATCACCCTGATTAAGAGCGCCGCAGTGCTGTTTGTGATTGGCGTGTTCTACCTGACCGGCATTGTTTAAAGGAGCAACAACATGAATTTACAAGGCAAAACGGCACTGGTGACCGGTTCGACCAGCGGTATCGGCCTCGGGCTGGCCGCCAGCCTGGCGGCCGCGGGCGCCCAGGTGATCCTCAACGGTTTTGGCGAGGTGGAGCAGGCGAAGGCACATATCGCAGGTTTGGGCGCCGCGCCCGGCTACCACGGCGCGGATCTCAGCGATCCGCAACAGATCGCCGACCTGATGCGCTATGTCGAGCTGGAGTTTGGTGGCACCGACATTCTGGTCAATAACGCCGGTATTCAGCATGTTTCACCCCTGGAGTCATTTCCGGCCGATAAATGGAACGCGATTATCGCGATTAATCTGTCGTCGGTGTTCCACACCAGCCGCCTGGCACTGCCGGGTATGCGAGAGCGCGGTTGGGGACGGATTATCAACGTTGCCTCGGTGCATGGGTTGGTGGCATCCAAAGACAAGGCGGCCTATGTAGCGGCCAAACACGGCGTGGTGGGGCTGACCAAAACCATCGCGCTGGAAACCGCACGTAGCGCCATCACCTGCAACGCCATCTGTCCCGGTTGGGTGCTGACGCCGTTGGTGCAGCAGCAAATTGACCAACGGATTGCCGCCGGCACCGATCCACAGCAGGCGCGCAATGACCTGCTGGCGGAGAAACAGCCCTCGCTGGAGTTTGTGACGCCGGAGCAGTTGGGGGAACTGGCGCTGTTTCTGTGCAGCGACGCCGCAGTGCAGGTGCGCGGTGCCGCCTGGAATATGGATGGCGGCTGGTTGGCGCAGTAACTTTGTGGCCGGTTTCGGTACTACATGACGATCCCGGCCCCTTGCGCCCGGTCCGCCGCATTTTTCTCTGCCAGATAGCGCGCCGGCGGTTTACCCACCGCTTTTCTGAACATGGTGACAAAACCGCTGGCGCTTTCGTAGCCCAGATCCAGCGCCACCCGTTGCACGCTGTCACCCTGGGTCAGCCGTTGCAGCGCCAGCACCACGTGCAATTGTCGCCGCCAGTGGCCAAAGCTCATGCCCATTTGTTGTTGCAGAGTGCGGTTGAGCGAGCGTTCGCTCATGCCGATACGCTGCGCCCATTGGCCAAGTGTTGCCTTGTCCGCCGGGTTGGCCAGCAGCCGCTCCGTTAACTGGCGAATGCGCGCGTCATTGGAGACCGGCAGGTGCAGATTCTCAACCGGCGCCTTGACCAACTGATCCAACAATACGCCGGCCAATCGTCCTTCCGGGCCTTGTTGGTCGTACAGCTGTTCGAAAGTGCTGGCCTGGAACAGCAGTTCACGCAGCAGCGGGGACACCGCCAGCGTACAGCAGTGGGTCGGCAACCCGGCGATAGCATCCTGATCGACAAACAGGCAGTAGCATTCGCTGGCACTGGCCCCCTGGGCGTTATGCAGCACATTGCTGGGCATCCATAACGCACACTGTGGCGGCACCAGCCACAGACCGTTTTCCACCTCGCAGCGGATCATGCCGCGCACCGTATAAATCAGCTGTGCTTTGCGGTGCCGGTGATGGGTGATCTCCCAATCTTTATCAATGGTGGAACCTTGCACGGCAAAAATGGCACGCGGTACCTGATCGATATCGAAACGCGGCTCGGTGATAAAGGTCATGAGAATAATTCTCAATTTGGCGGAATTGAAAAACATTATGTCCTGATTGTGCAATGTGGTCTAGCACCGCGACCGATACAGTGAGCGCTGGTTTTGGCACTCTCAGGAGATAAGGTGGCGCTATGTATCAACAACAGGTCATTACGGCACTGCTGGCCTGGATCGAGCAAAACCTCGACCAGCCGCTGACGCTCGACGATATTGCGGCCAAATCAGGCTATTCCAAATGGCACCTGCAGCGGTTATTCAAAGAGTTAACCGGCGAAATCCTGGGAACTTACGCCCGGCGCAGGCGGCTGACGGCCGCCGCACGCGAACTGCGGCTCACCAATCACGGCGTGGCCTTTATCGCCGACAAGTATCAGTTTGATTCCCAGCAGACTTTCACCCGCTGTTTCAAAAAGCAGTTTGGTATGCCGCCGGCCGGTTATCGCCGCAGTACCGACTGGTCAGGGCAGGGGATGCAGCCTCCGCTGCGGCCGATGGATGCGCCATTACCACAGGCGGAGATCATTACGCTGCCGGCAATGCAATTGATTGGCCACACCCAGCACCGCAGTTGTACGTTGGGACAGCTGCTGCATTCGAAAAACGAGCTGCGTCAGCATGCCTGGCGGCAGATGATGCCGAAGGAAGCCGAAACCTTGGCGGTGGTCTATGGCCTTACCAGTCTGGAGGCCGACAGCAGGCTACGCGGTAGGCAACGGATGGCTTATACCCTGGCGTTGGCGGACGAGCGGGCAGAAGGCGAACGGGTACTGATCGAGCAGGGCGACTACGCCAGCTTTACCTATCAGGGGCAGGTTGAAGAGTTACAAAACTTTATCGCCCGCCTGTATGACACCGCGATACCCATGATGAAAGCAATACGGCGGCCGGGTAAGGATATCGAGCGTTTTTATCCCGCGTTGGGTGGCGTTTGCAGCGCCGGCGGTACGGCGATCCGCTGCGAATATCTGATCCCTATCCGCCTGATGTCAGCGCCAATCGCCGCGCTTTAGCGGCGATTTTCACAGTGACTCCTCTTCGTGCCGCACCAGGTTACAAAAAAGTTCGATATTGCACCGGTAATGTTTCACACTTAGGTCGATGTGCACATATAATGCGCATCCGGTCTTTCATGGCCGAAATAACCTATAACTGCCAGTGGCCATAACCTACACGAAGATGAAAATGAGCATTCGCGCGTTACTAACCCTGTTTACGGCACTGGTGGTATTCAGCCAAGCTGCCTTCGCCGTTGTCTATCCATTACCAGCCAAAGACAGCCGTCTGGTGGGTGAGAACATCCAAATCACCGTACCGGAAGACAGCAAGCTGCCGCTGGAGAGCTTTGCCGCTCAATACCAGATGGGCCTGAGCAATATGCTGGAAGCCAACCCGGGTGTGGATCCGTTCCTGCCGAAGGCCGGCAGCACCCTGACCATCCCTCAGCAGCTGATCCTGCCTGACGCTCCGCGTGAAGGCATCATCATCAACAGCGCCGAGATGCGTCTGTACTACTACCCGAAAGGCACCAACACGGTAATCGTGCTGCCAATCGGTATCGGCCAGTTGGGTAAAGATACCCCTCTGAACTGGACCACTACGGTACAGCGCAAGAAAGACGGCCCAACCTGGACGCCAACCGCCAAGATGCGCGCAGAATACGCCGCTGACGGCGAGATCCTGCCAGCGGTATTCCCGGCCGGTCCTGACAACCCGATGGGGCTGTATGCGTTGTACGTTGGTCGTCTGTATGCGATCCACGGTACCAACGCCAACTTCGGTATCGGTCTGCGCGTGAGCCACGGTTGCGTGCGTCTGCGTGCTGACGACATCAAGTTCCTGTTCGACAACGTGCCGGTCGGGACTCGTGTGCAATTTATCAACGAGCCGATCAAAGTCAGCGTAGAGCCGGACGGTTCCCGTTACCTGGAAGTGCACAACCCGCTTTCCGCTAACGAAGAGCAGCTGAAGTCGAAAGACCCGGTGCCGTTGACCATCTCTGCGCCAGTAGGCAAAGTGATGATGGACCCAGCCGTTAACCAGAGCGAAGTGGACGCGGCAATGAAAGCCCGTTCCGGTATGCCGGTTAAAGTGAACTGATTAAATCAGTGCTGCAAACAAGACGCCTGCGGGCGTCTTTTTTTATGGTGGTTATTTTAAATAAAAATATTTATCTCTCAAAAAAGTGAATTATCGTCCTGTGGATAGAATAGTTATAATTTAAATATTCCGTAGTTATATTTTAAAGGTGTTTTACCGTTGTGAGATATATATAAATCAATGCTGGATGGACATGATTAACCTGTTTGTAAATAATATAAACACTCTGAATTAGTTCAGGTTGATATATTTTTTTCAGAATTTTGTTTTAAGTTTAATTTATTATTTTCATTTTAATTCATGGTGTTATGGCGTATTTCCTCTGTATTGCGCGTTCACCTTACCATGATCGCTAATATAACCAGGTAGTTGCTTGTGATAGTGTGGAATTAAATAATACGCAAAGGCTATCAGGGAATGAAAAAGAAAAACAAAACGCCAACGCCACACGATGCGGCATTTCGTCAGTTTTTGACGCAGCCGGAAATTGCTCGCGATTTTATGGAGCTCCATCTTCCGCCAGAACTGCGTGCCATCTGCGACCTCAGTACGTTGAAACTGGAATCCGGTTCTTTCGTTGAAGATGACCTTCGCCAGTATTTCAGCGATGTGCTCTACAGTCTGAAAACCACTGCCGGGGATGATGGTTATATCCACGTACTTATTGAGCATCAGTCTACACCCGATAAACACATGGCTTTCAGGCTAATCAGGTATGCAATAGCGGCCATGCAGAGACATTTGGACGCCGGTCACAAAAAACTGCCGTTGGTGATACCTGTCCTGTTTTATACCGGCAAACGCACTCCTTATCCTTATTCCACCAACTGGCTGCGGGAGTTTTACGATCCGGAACTGGCGGGAAAACTCTATACGGCCGAATTTCCGCTGGTCGATGTGACGGTTATCCCTGATAACGAGATCATGGGCCATCGCAGCATGGCCGCACTGACCTTGCTGCAGAAACATATTCGGCAGCGGGACCTGGCAGAGCTGACTGACAAACTGGCCACTATCCTGCTGAGTGGCTATCTGTCTTCGCCACAGGTGATTTCGCTGGTACACTATATTCTTCTGGCCGGAGAAGCGTCCGATGCTGAAGCCTTTGTACGCGAATTGGCACTGCGGGTACCGCAACATGAGGATGAACTAATGACTATTGCACAACAGCTTGAGCAGAAGGGCATCGAGAAGGGTATCGAACAGGGTATCGAAATGGGCATCGAGAAGGGCATCCCGCTTGGTGAACAGCGCGGTATCGAGAAAGGGCGTCAAGAAGGCGTGCTTGAAGGAAAGCTTACCGTTGCCCGCGCCATGCTGGCGAACGGCATCGACCACGACTCGGTAATGAAAATGACCGGTTTGACGGCTGAAGATTTGGCGCAAATCCGCCATTAATTGTGTGAACCCCTCCTCCTAAATCCTGATGCAAAAGCACGGTCTGAAGATCTTGCTATAAAGTGTCAGGATAATCACAAACTCCCTTCCTATGCATTAATCGCTATAAGTTCTCCCTCGTCATTATTCCATTAAAAATCATATCCAATTAACCAGTTATATAACCCCTCTGACCAGTTACTCGCTGGGAATATTCTCTCAAAATGTGTTCACTGTGAGAATAAGATCACACAAGCGTAACAAAAGGTAAACATAGGCTCTCTATATTGGCTGCTTTGCTTTTGGGAGGGAGTGCCATGCGTAACTGGAACGAGCCGAAGAAGAACAAAGCGCACATCGAACTGATCCCGATGATCGACGTGATGATGTTTTTGCTGGTGTTTTTTGTGTTGATTAGCCTGAACGTGATCCCGGCCCTCGGGCTGAAAACTCAGTTGCCGTCCGCCGGCAGTGCGCAGCAGTTGAAACCGCAGAAGAAGGCGATCATTACGCTGGGTGCCGAAGATCAACTGCAGCTCGACGGCCAGCCGTTGGCGCTGAGTGCGCTGGTAAGCACGCTAAAGCAACAGCAACAGGAAAACCAGACCACCACCATTATCGTCAACAGCGATAAGGGCGTCGCGGTAGAGCGGCTGGTGGCGGTGATGGATAACCTGCGTCAGGGCGGTTTTTACTCTGTCTCTATCGCCACACGGAAGCTGTGACATGTATCTGCTCTATCGTTCACGTCACCTTTTCAGCTGGTTACCGGCGCTGATCGTCGTCGGCTGCGTACTGTTTGCCAGCCAGCAGGCGGCGCTGAAAATTCAGCCGCGCTATGACGAAACCGCCATGGAATTGGCGTTGGTCGAGCCTGAACCTGCACCAGAACCTCAAGCGGAAACACCACCGGAGCCGCAACCCGAACCCCCGCCGCCAGAGCCGGAAGCGATCCCCGAACCGGTTGTGCCGGCACCGGAGCCGATTATCGAAGCCAAACCGGTGCCCAAACCACAGCCGAAACCCAAGCCCAAGCCAGTAAAAGAAAAAGCCAGGCCGGTGGAGAAGGCTAAACCTGTTGCGGCCCCAGCAGCGCCGAAGGCACTGGTCAGCAAACCGGTGGCACAACCTGCCCCGGTCGCCCCGGCGGCGCCGAAAGTGAATGCGCAGGCAATCGAAAACGGTTATCTGCAGGTGCTGCGTCATGAGCTGGAGCAGCGCAAGCGCTATCCAAGCGGGCGGCAGGCGTCACTTGAGCGGCCGCAGGGCAACGTCGAGGTCTGGCTGGAGGTCGATCGCAGCGGTCGGGTGCTCTCGTCCGGCATCGCCAATAAAGCGGCCAGCATGCTGCTCAACCGTGCGGCGCTAAGCAGTCTGCAAAGCATCAGCCAGGTGAAGCCGTTCCCAAGCGAGGCTTTCAACGGGCAAACAACAAAACGATTTTCAGCCACGTTCAATTATCAGGCGCCTTGACGTCTGGCATAACAGTTTGATTTTTATGGGAAGGGAACAATGAAATCTTTCAATCGATCTGGGCTTTATCTGGCGGTGATGTCGGCGATATTGCCGGGGGCGGCGCTGGCGGCGGACTCGACCGACGTCGGTACCATCAGCGTAAAAGGGCAGTCGCTGGGCGGCGGCATGATGGTGCAGGACGATAGCGCCAAGGGGCGATCGACCGTCACCAAAGAGGCGATGGATAAAATGCCGGCGGCGGCCAACGCCATCGACAAACTGAAATATACCCCAGGCCTGAACGTCAACAGCAACGACGCCAGCGGCCTGAGCGGCGTCGATTACACCATGCGCGGTATGAACTCCGATCAAATCGGCCTGTCGATGGACGGCATTCCGATTAACGATTCCGGCAACTACGCGGTTTACCCAAACCTGCTGGGCGACTCGGAAAACCTGGAGGAGGTGTTCGTCACCCAGGGTTCGTCTGAGGTGGATGGCCCGCATATCGGTTCCAGCGGCGGCAACATTGGTATGGTGACGCGCCGTCCGGCGAAAGATTTCGGTGGCTTCGTCAAACAGACGCTGGGCAGCAACAACCTGAGCAAAACCTTCGCCCGTCTGGAGACCGGTGAGTACAACGGCTTCAGCAACTGGATCTCTTACTCGCACACCGAGGCGAAAAAGTGGCGCGGAGAAGGGCGCGAGTACTCCAACAAGTTCGAAATGAACTCGTTGTATGAGGACGGCAACGGCAACAGCAGCAACCTGATCATGAAGTACAACCAGCAGAATAACGTCAACTACAACACCCTGAGCAAGGCGCAGTTTGAAAATGACGGCCGTTATACCGACTACGCCACCACGCCGGAGTACAACAGCAAGGGCCAGTTGAACAAGTACTACAAACTCAACCGCAACCCGTTTGACACCTTCACGTTGTCGTTCACCCAGAAGCTGCAACTGCGCGACAACCTGGCGTTGACTCTGCAACCCTATTACTACTGGGGTAATGGCGGCAGCTTCACCGGCCAGACCGCTTCGGTGTTGTCCAATACTTCGGATAAGGCCGGTCAGTACGATCTGAGCAATTTGCAGTCCAACACCTATTACCGCCCTTCCTGGACGCAAACCTGGCGGCCGGGCATTACCACCAAGTTGAAGTGGGACATCAATGATCAGCACAGCCTGGATATTGGCTACTGGTATGAACGTGCGCGCCAGTCGCAGACCCAGCCGTTTATCGGCATCAAGGACGACGGTAACCCGGAGCAACTCTCTGGTAAACCGGGCGGCAGCGATCAGGTGAAGGACGCCAATGGCAAAACCGTGCAGGGGCGCAACCAATACACCATCACCCCGGCGCAAAAAATCTGGCTGCAGGACACCTGGTTCGCCACGCCGGACTGGACCTTTGTCGGCGGGCTGGCTTATCAGTACGTTGAGCGAAAAGGGGATAACAAGGGCAGCCTGTACAACGTGCCGGAAAAGCGTGATGCCAAATATCATGAATTCCTGCCGAATTTCAGCGCCAGCTACAAGCTGAATCAGGAAAATCAGGTGTTCTACAACCTGACGCGCAACATGCGTACTCCGCCGAACTACGTGCTGTACAACGTGGGTGACTCGCTTAGTACCAAGCCGGAACTGAGCTGGAACCACGAGCTGGGCTGGCGTTTCCAGCAGGAAAATATGCTGATGAGTGCCACGCTGTTCTATATGCGCTACAGCGATCGTCAAATCTCCACCACCAACTCGGCCGGCGATTACGAGATGATGAACATCGGCAATGTGGAGAACAAAGGGCTGGAGCTGGAATGGAGCGGCCAACTGCCGCATAACTTCAACTACTACACCTCATACACTTACACCCAGTCCAGGCAGAAGAGCGACATTGTCAGCAACGGCGGCCAGCCGCTGCCGACCAGTGGCAAAGAGGTGCCGAACGTGCCGAAAAACCTGCTTAACATGACGTTGGGTTATGACGATGGCCTGTATTACAGCAGCGTCAGCGGCAAATACGTCAGTTCGTTCTACGGCGACCTGACCAACGACGAGAAGATCGGCGGCCGCACGGTGTTCGATCTGGCGGCGGGGGGGCATCTGCCGGTAGACAAGAAGATCGTCAAGAGCGCAGCGTTGCGCTTTGGTATCAGCAACCTGTTTGACAAGGAGTACCTGACTTCGGTGCGCACCACCACCTTCAACGCAGCGCCGTATGGCGGCGTGAAGGCCAGTACGCCGTACTACAACGTCGGGGAAGAACGTACCTTCAGCGTATCGCTGGAAGCCACCTTTTAACAAATCCGAGATCTGAATGATGAATGCCAATTTAATGCACGACATTATTTTCTATGTGATGTACGCCGCACTGGCGATTGCGCTGGTGATCATTATCGAGCGCTCGTTGTATTTTGCCTACACCCAGCGCCAGGCACGCCGACTGGAGCAGGCATTAACGCTGGACGTTCGCCGCACCGCCGATCTGCCGGATGAGCTGACCCAGCGCAACAGCCTGCCGTTGGCGGTAATTTCACCGGTGCTGGAGCAAAAGCACCGTGCCGGCGACCGTGAAGCGATCGGGGATCTGATCGACGCCCAGTACCTGCTGAGCAAACCGCTGATGGCGCGTGGCCTGTGGCTGCTGGAAACCATCGTGACCGCCGCACCGCTGTTGGGGCTGCTGGGGACGGTGATGGGGATTATCGAAACCTTTAAGGCGCTGGCGGCCTCCGGGGTATCCGAGCCGAGCCTGGTTTCTGCCGGGATGGGTACTGCGTTGTACGCCACCGGGCTGGGGATCGCCATCGCGTTGTTGTGCCTGGTGGGCAACAACTATCTGCAAAGCCGCATGGAACGCATTAACGAGCTGCTCAAAGTGCTGCTAATCCGCGCCGGTACGCCAGCCAGCCGCCCGGAAAACGGTAACCGCGAGCAATGGGTTGACAGTGAGGCACCGCGCTATGCCTAATGGCCGTCAACCACGGCGGCCGCTGGGCCGCCTTTACACTGCGTTATGGGGTAGCTGCCTGTTGATGTTGAGCCAGAGTGCGACGGCGCGTTTTGAAATTCCCGGCTACGAGCTGGTGTATACCGCGCCGGTGGAAACTGCTTTGCAGGCCGATGACCTGCGTAACACCGCGCAAGTGTGGCAGCAGATGTTCGATGCGGCGAAAACCCGCATCGATCTGGGCCAGTTCTACGTGGCGAACCAACAGGGTTCGCTGCTGGATGGCGTGCTGCAACACCTGAAAGCGGCGGGCGAACGCGGAGTGAAAATTCGTTTTCTGATGGAAGAGAAGGGCATCCGCATCTCTACCCCTGAGACGCTGGAACAGCTTAAGGCGATCCCTAACCTGGAACTGCGCATTATTCCTTATCAGCGGCTTAGCGGCGGTATTTTGCATGCCAAATACCTGCTGGTGGACGGTGAGCAGGCGTTTGTCGGCAGCCAGAACTTCGACTGGCGTGCGCTGGCGCATATCCATGAAACCGGGCTGCGCATCAGCGATGCCGGGGTGGTCGGGCAGATCCAGGCGATCTTCGAGCAGGATTGGCAAGCTCAGGCTTTGCTGGCGGCGGGTAAGCCGGTGCCGCAACGGCCTTACCAGCCAAAGGCCGAAACGCCGCAGGGTAACTATCTGGTCGCCAGTCCGCGTGCCTACAATCCGGCCGGGGTGATTGACTCGCAGGTGGAGTTGCCGCGTCTGCTGGCTACGGCCAAACAGCGAGTACGGGTGCAGGTGATGGATTACGCGCCATTGTCTTTTGGCCCAGACCACACCCGGCCTTACTACGCGACGATCGACAATGCCCTGCGCAGCGCTGCCGCCCGCGGCGTGCAGGTTGAGCTGATGGTCGCCAACTGGAACACCAAAAAACCGGATATCGCCTGGCTGAAAAGTCTGGCGGTGGTGCCGAACGTGCAGATAAAGATCGTCACTATTCCCCCGGCCAGCAGCGGCTTTATCCCGTTCGCCCGGGTGATCCACAGCAAAATCATGACCATTGACGGCGAAACGGCGTGGATCGGCACCAGCAACTGGACCGGCGGTTATCTGGATAACTCGCGCAATCTGGAGTTGGTGCTGCACAATCCGGCCATGAGCCAGCGGGTGGATAAGCTCTACAGCCAGCTATGGGACAGCGTTTACGCCGAACCGATCAAGCTCGATTATGACTACCCGGCCCCCAAACCGGGTGGTGAGTCCTGACTGATACAGGGCGCGGCATGCCGCGCCTCTACTCTTATGCTCGCCAGCCGGCTTGTTCCAGCGCGGTCAGCAACTGCCCGGCACTTAGTCCTTCTGCCCGGTGGCCGTTACCGGAAAGGGTATTGGCCGCCAGCAGGGCATTGATAATTGCCTCCTCCACCGCTTCGGCCGCCGCCGCAAACAGTTCGGAGATGTAATCGTTATTCACCATACGTAGTGGCGTGGTGAAGGCCCCTTTGTCGGCGTAGTCGGCTGGCGGCAACCCGTCGTTGCCGGTGGCGAAGGCGATAAAAATATCACCGCTAGAATCTTCGGTACCGCCGCCAGTGCGCGCAATGCCGATGCTGGCGCGTTGGGCCAAACGCGTACATTGGTGTGGCAACAGCGGGGCGTCGGTGGCCAGCGTGACGACAATTGACCCCATGCCCGGATGCGGCAGTTGCGGGGTGAATGGCGAGTGAATATGCCCCAGATGGCGACCGACCGGATAGCCGCCAACCAGCAGCGAGGCACGTTTGCCGTGGTTAGCCTGCACGATGGCCCCAACAGTCCAACCGCCACGGTCTGCAGGCAGACGACGGGATGCGGTGCCGATACCCCCCTTAAACTCATGGCAGATCATACCGCTGCCGCCGCCGACCGCACCTTCCTGTGGTAAACCGTTGTGTGCTGCCTGCAGCGCCTGCCGTACATGCTCGGGCTTGACGTGAAAGCCGTTGATGTCGTTGAGCAGGCCGTCGAAGGTTTCCATCACCACCGGCATATTCCAGTACACCGCCTTATCGTCGGCGGGGAGCGTTTCGCGCTCCAGCGCGATCAGGCTGTCGCGCACCACGCCGACGCTGTGGGTGTTGGTAAAGGCAATGGGGCTGGTGAGCAGGCCGGCTTCACGGATCCACTCCAACCCGGTGGCGTCGCCGTTGCCGTTGAGTACGTGCACCCCGGCAAAGCAGGGGGATTGCCGGGCCTGACCGGCCCGTGGTTCGATCACCGTGACGCCGGTGTGCACGTTGCGGCCGTCGGCCAGATCGGCGTGGATGCTGGCGTGGCCGACGCGGACGCCGGGCACATCGGTGATGGCGTTCAGCGGGCCGGCAACGCCGTGGCCGATTTTAATGCCCAAATCCTGAGCGCGCTGCGACATGGTTATTCTCCTTCAATTGCGGGTTCAACCAGCGGGACGGCCTGCCGGTTGCGGATGTAGCTCAGCACCACGTCGAGGACGCTGAGATTGCCTTTGAATTTATGTTCTGTCATGGCTTAACCCTGCCCGGATGGGAAACTGAAGCTGGCATACTGGGCATCGCTGGATGATGGCCAGCGCTGGGTGATGGTTTTGCGTTTGGTGTAAAAGCGCACCGCATCCGGGCCGTAGGCGTGCAGGTCACCGAACAGCGAGCGTTTCCAGCCGCCAAAGGAGTGGTAGGCCACCGGGACCGGCAGGGCGACGTTGATCCCCACCATGCCGACCTGTATATGGCTGGAGAAGTAGCGTGCCGCCTCGCCGTCGCGGGTGAACAGGCAGGTGCCGTTGCCGTATTCATGGGCATCAATCAGCGCCATCGCTTCTTTCAGCGAGCCGACTCGTACCAGGCCCAGCACCGGGCCGAAGATCTCTTCCTGATAAATCCGCATGCCGGGCCGCACATGGTCAAACAGCGTCGGGCCGAGGAAATACCCCTGACTGAGTTGTCCACTGTCGTCCCGTACCTGCAGCTCGCGGCCGTCGACCACCAGGCTGGCTCCTTCTTCGACGCCCTGATCGATGTAGCTTTTCACCTTCTGATAATGCTGGTGGGTGACCAGCGGCCCCATATCGTTACGGTTGTCGCTTCCGGCACCAATCCGCATGTTGGCCATTTGCTGCCGTAGCCCGGCGATCAGCGCGTCGGCGGTGTCATCCCCTACCGCCACTACCAGCGGGATCGCCATACAACGCTGCCCGCAGGAACCGAAGGCCGCCCCCATCAGCGCGCTGACGCTGCCGGCGATATCGGCGTCCGGCAGCACTACCGCGTGATTTTTCGCCCCACCAAGCGCCTGCACCCGTTTGTTTTGGCCGCAACCGGTGTGATAAATATGCTCTGCTACCGGTGTCGATCCGACAAAACTCACCGCTTTAACGCGTGGGTCGTGCAGCAGGGTTTCTACCGCCTCGCGGTCGCCATTGACCAGATTCAGCACTCCGGGCGGTAGCCCGGCCTCTGACGCCAGTTGGGCGATATACAGCGTGGAGGAGGGCACACGTTCTGAGGGTTTCAGCACAAAAGTGTTGCCGCAAACCACTGCCATCGGCCACATCCACAGCGGCACCATTGCCGGGAAGTTAAACGGCGTGATGCCTGCCACCACCCCCAGCGGCTGGAATTCGCTCCAGCTGTCGATACCCGGCCCGGCATCCTTGCTGTGCTCGCCTTTGAGCAACTCAGGTGCATAGCTGGCGTACTCAATATTTTCGATGCCGCGCTGCAGTTCGCCCATGGCGTCGCTGAGCACCTTGCCGTGCTCGGCGGTAATCAACTGACAGATGCGGTCGGCGTGCTGCTCCAGCAATGTTTTCAGGCGGATCATAATTCTGGCCCGCTTTAGCGGCGGGGTATCGCGCCAGGCCGGGTAGGCCTGCTCGGCAGCATCGATGGCGCTTGCTACCGTGGCCCGGTCGGCCAGCAACACTTCCTGTTGGGACTGCCCGGTCGCCGGATCGAATACCGGCTGGCTGCGGCTGCCGCCGGTGGCGGACTGGCCGTTGATCCAATGTGCAATAGGCATGGCATTCGCTCCTGATTATTCTGTTGCGTTGATGGCGTCGCCCAGGGCGTTGATCAACGAATCGATCTGCGCCTCGCTGCTGATAAACGGCGGTGCCAGCTGCAGGGTGTCGCCGCCGTAGCGAACATAAAAGCCTTTTTCCCAGCAGCGCATCGCCACTTCATACGGCCTGCGTGCCGCTTCCCCCCGGTCGCGCCGCCAGCGTGATGCCGGCTGCCAGACCAAAGTTGCGAATGTCGGTGACGTGACGGCAACCCTGTAGACCGTGTACCGCCTGCTCGAAATAGGGTGCAAGTGCCTGCACCCGTTCAATCATCTGCTCGCGTTCAATGATATCCAGCGTCGCCAGCCCTACCGCACAGCTGACCGGGTGGGCGGAATAGGTGTAGCCGTGCGGGAACTCAAGCAAATACTCGGGTTCATCGGTGGTCATAAATGCCTGATAAATCTCTGGCCGAACCACCACCGCGCCCATCGGCTGGGCGCCGTTGGTCACCTGTTTGGCGATATTCATGATGTCCGGAGTGACGCCGAAGGCTTCGGCCCCGGTCAGGGCACCGCAGCGACCGAAGGCGGTGATCACTTCGTCAAAAATCAGCAGGATATTGTGTTGAGTGCAGATCTCGCGGATGCGTTGCAGATAACCGACCGGTGGCACAATCACCCCGGCGGAACCGGAGAACGGCTCAATAATCACCGCGGCGATGGTTGAGGTGTCACGCAGCGCGATGATCCGGTTCAGCTCTTCCGCCAGTTCTGCGCCCTGTTCGGGCATACCGCGTGAAAAGGCGTTACCTGCCAGCTGGGTATGCGGCAGGTGATCCGCTTCGGCGCTGGCACCAAAGGCTTTCCGGTTGCCGGCGATGCCGCCCACCGCAATACCACCGAAGTTAACGCCGTGGTAACCCTTTTCGCGGCCGATAAAGCAGGTCTTGCCCGCCTGCCCCTTGGCGCGCCAGTAGGCACGGGCCATTTTTAACGAGGTGTCTGCGGCTTCGGAGCCGGAGCCGGTGAAAAACACATAGTCCAGCCCGGCAGGCGTCATGGTCTTAATCTTGTTGGCCAGTTCGAAAGATAATGCATGGCCAAACTGAAACGCCGGAGAATAATCCAGCCGAGAGAGTTGTCGGTAGGCCGCCTCGGCAATTTCCTGGCGACCGTGGCCTAATCCGCAGCACCATAACCCGGATAAACCGTCAAAAATTTTGCGGCCGTCCTGGCTGGTATAATAAACGCCTTCAGCATGGCTTATCATTCGCGGGTTGGCTTTAAAATTACGGTTACCGGTAAACGGCATCCAATGGGCTTCTAACCATTCAGGTTCGGGCTTATTTTCAGGGTGATTTAAATCAGCCATTTTTCCCTCCGGGCGGGAGAATAGGTAGGGTTAATAATCTGACGTGTTAATGAATTGTTGCTTCAAATTGACTATGTTCCGCTTCTTCACTAATGTGAATAATCAAATATCGAAACTTACTTAAGGTTTTATGCAAGTAAAAAAGCGTGCGATTTTAGGGCAGTTGTCGGATATGGATCTGCGCTTGCTGCGGGTGTTTAAGGTGGTGGTCGACTGTGGTGGCATGAGCGCCGCCGAACTGGAGCTGAATATCAGCCTGTCGACCATCAGCAAACACATTAAGGATCTGGAGCAACGGCTGGGGCTGACGCTGTGCCACCGCGGGCGCGAGGGGTTTGCGGTCACTGATGAAGGGCTGCTGATTTACCAGGAAACCATTAACCTGCTGGCGGCCACCGAGGCTTTTCGCCGTGGGGTGGATGACGTACACCAGCGCCTGGGTGGGCAACTGCACGTGGCGATATTTGACCATACCGTCAGCAACCCGCAGGCGCATATTGGCCGGGCGATTGCCTTATTTAGCGAGCAGGCGCCGGAAGTGTCTTTGCAAATGTATGTGGAGCCAATAAATACCATTGAGCGTGGCGTTATTGACGGTCAATTTCAGATTGGCATTATTCCCATGCACCGCAGTGCGGAAAGTTTATCTTATAGTTCATTATTTAGTGAGAGGATGTTCTTATATTGCGGTGCGCAGCATGAATTATTTTCCGCCGATCATGAAATGCTGAATTGGGATCTGTTGCACCATTATGCCTTTGCCGGATTAGGTTATCACTCGCCGAATATGGAGCTGAGCCTGCAGCAGCATTTGCAGCGCAAGGCTACGGGTTTTGCCCAGGAATCTATCGCCACCTTAATTCTATCCGGCAAGTACGTGGGTTTCCTGCCCGACCACTATGCGGCGTTTTTTGTCGCGCAGAATATGATGCGGGCCATCAAACCGGCGCTGTTTCGTTACCATTGCGAGTATTCCAGCGTGCTGCGGCGTTCACCCAGCCCACAGCGGGTGGTCAAACTGTTCCACGAATGCCTGCTGGCGACCCATGGAACAGCGTGAGGTTTACTGGTCTTTCTTCTTGCCAAAAATCTTGATCAGCACGCCGACCAGGATGCCGATGGCGATGCCGGTGAAAATCCAACTGACGATACCCATTTCCCATCTCCCGCTATTACTTTGATCGAATTATATAATCATTCGACGTGGAAAGCGCCTTCGATCATCTGCTGCCGCTGCGGCGCGCTGTAGTCGATCAGCGAGTTTTTTCTGTTGGATTTTGCCAGCGTTACCGCCAGTTCGTCGGCGGTGATCGGCAGGTCGTCCTGCCAGAAACTGGCGATGGCGTTGCGGGTAATAAAGTCGATCAGATAGCGCTCAGGGCTGTCCTGTTGGTCGGGGAACAGGCGGGCGGCAAGTTCGGCCATCAGCGCTCGTTGCTGCGGTTGCTCGCTTTGCGCCAGCAGTTCGAGGAACGGCAACAGCAGGCGGCCGCAGACCTGGCCATGGTGATAATCACGCAAGGCGCCTATCTCGCCGGCAATGCCGTGGATCACCCCCAGCCCGGCGGCGCTCAGCGTCAGCCCGCCAAGGTAGGAGGCCTGCAAAATGTGCTCGCGCGCCTGGGCACTGCGGTTGAGTGCCGGCCAGGCGAGCAGGAAATGGCGAATGCCGGTCAGCGACATTTCACGCGTCATGGCGTTGGCGGTTTTGGACAAATAGGCTTCGAACAAATGGGTGAAGGCGTCGATGGCGCAGTAGGCCAGCACCTTGTCCGGCGCCCCCTCCAGCAGTTGCGGGTCCAGAATGGCGGTATGTGGCACAAAGTTGTTATGCCGCAGCGAGGCTTTCACCTTGCTCAATTGAGTGTCGGTGATCACCGCATTTTGCGTGACTTCGCTGCCGGTACCGGCGGTAGTTGGAATGGCGATCAGCGGCAGCGTGGCTCCGCTGATTTTGGTATCGCCGATCTTTTCCATATAGCGCAGGGTGGGCAGCGGGTGCTCCACCAGGGCGGCGAACGCCTTGGCGGCATCCAGCACGCTGCCACCGCCGATGGCGACGACACGCTGGGCTTTTCCGCGCCAGCGTGCCACCCAGGCGTCTATCTCCTGCGGTGAGGCCTCGTGGCTGACGATCTCAGTGCCGATCAGCAGCGGCGTCAGCGCATCGGCCAGAGAAGAGTACACCGCGCCATTGAGGAATGAACGACAGCTAAACAGCAGCGTCGGCTGTGGTTCAGCGGTCAGTAGCGGGATCAGTTGGCTGATACTGCCGTGGCCGAACCAGGTATGGCGGTTGGCTATCGTCAGGCTGGTAGTCATGGTCTCTCCTTGGCGCGCGAAAACCCCAGCATAATCCAGCCTCTGCGGCTGAACCACTGCTTTTCACCGCCTGAAAGGCATTCCATTAATATATTAACCCTGAGTCACTGAGCCAGCCTGCAATAACCGGGCGAAGGTGTGATTTGTTTAACATGTAAACAATTGCGCTGTTGCATTTGGCGCTATTGAGTGTTTTCTATAACAAGCAGGCCACGGCGCAGCCGAAATAAAGTGATTATTAATTTATTAATGATGGCGAGGCGAAGATGAATATTCAGGTCGAAAGATTATCAGCAGTGATCGACGCGGTGGCGACCCCGCGCTTCTATCCCAGCCTGCTGGCCTGGCTGGAAGGTTTCTTCGCCTTTGATAACGCCATTGTTTACGCCTTCGAACGCGGCCAGGCGCCGCGCTGTCTGATCAAAACCGAGAAAGAAAACAGTGACGCGGTCAATCAACTCTACCAGCAGGGCGCTTACCTGCAGGATCCGTTTTATCAGGCGCTGAACGGCGGGGGATGCGGCGAGGTATTGACCCTGCGCCAACTGGCCCCCTGTGGGTTTTATCATACGGATTATTACCGTAATTTTTATCGCAAGACCGGCTGGCATGACGAAGCCGGTGTGCTGCTGCCGCTGACGACGGAGCGCGGGCTGGGGGTGTTTTTTGGTTCGGCGCGCCAGTCGGTGGGAGTACGTTCCCCGCAACTGGCGGACCTGCGTGATGCATTGACGCTGTTGAAAAGCGTCGCTCGCCTGCATGGCGAAGTGCGGGTTGCGCCTGCCACGCCAGATCGGGTAACGGACAGTGCCGTACAGGCACGCTACCTGCTGACGCCACGCGAGCGCGAGATTGTGGATCTGATCCTCGACGGCTGCGGCTCGCAGCAGATCGCCGACCGGCTGTTTATCAGCCTGGGCACGGTGAAAAACCACCGCAAGAACATCTACAGCAAGCTGGATATCGGCTCGCAGGCCGAACTGTTCAGCCTGCTGCTGGCCACGCCGCTGCGTCGCAGCGCCTGAGTGTTAATTATTTGTTGCGAATGTCCCTAAGGGGACATGGTGGCCGCCCGGCCGCTTGCCGATAATCCGATGACAGAGCAGGGCATCGGGAGTGCGGCAGTGAATAATAATATCGAATCCTTAACCTATTACGCGGCAACCAAAAAGTACGATCTGCGCTTCCCGACGCTGGAAGAAGATCTGGACGTTGACGTGGTGATCATCGGCGGCGGCTTCTCCGGCATCAACACTGCACTGGAGCTGGCGGAACGGGGCATCACCAATATCGCTATTCTGGAAGGCCGCCATTTGGGCTACGGCGGCACCGGACGCAACGGCGGGCAGGTGATGGCCGGCATCGGCCACGATCTGGAGAAGATCAAACGTCACGTCGGCCCGGCCGGGTTGGAAACCATCTTCAAAATCAGCAATCTCGGCGCCGGGATCATTCGCGAACGCATCAAAAAATACCAAATCGATGCCGATTTCTGCTTTGGCTACGGCTACCTCGGCAGCAATGCGCGTCAGGAGAAAACCCTGCGCAGTTGGCTGAAGGAGTTTAAGGCGGTCTCGCCGGATGAAGAGATCGAGCTCTATACCGGTGCCGAGGTGAAGCAGGTGGTGGGATCGGACGCTTACACCTGCGCATTGAAACACATGGGCGGCGGCCACGTACATTCGCTCAATCTGCTACTGGGCGAGGCCCAGGCGTTGAGTGGCTACGGCGTGAAGATCTTCGAAAACAGCAGTGTGATTGACGTGGAGTATGGCCAGCGCATAAAGGTGCGTACCGCCATGGGGTCAGTGCGTGCCAACAAAATGCTGTGGGCATGCAACGGTTTTCTCAACGGCATGGAGCCGTTCATCTACAACAAAACCATTAATACCTATGCTTTCCAACTGGCGACCGAACCGCTGTCTGACGAGCTGATCCGCCAGATCAGCCCGATCCGCGGTGCCTACAGCGACATCCGCCCGGTGATTGATTATTACCGGGTGACCAACGAAAACCGCCTGCTGTTCGGTAGCGCTACCCGATTGATCGAATACATTCCGGCGGATCTCAAAGCCTGGAACCGCAACCTGATGCTGAAGGTGTTCCCCTATTTGCACGACGTCAAAATTGACCTGGCCTGGGGCGGGCCGCTGTGCTGCAGCGCCAACCTGTTCCCACAGATCGGTACCTTGCCGCAGCACGACAACGTGTTCTACGTGCAGGGTTATTCCGGCTTTGGCGTGACCCCGAGCCATATCGTTTGCAAGGTGTTGGCGGAGGGCATGAGTGAAGGATCCGATCGTTACGATCTGATGAGCTCGATCCCACACGTCAATATCTTCGGCAAGGACAAACTACGGCGGGTGATGACTACCGCCGGCAAGGTGTGGCACCAGACTTCCGGCTACTGGAAAGGCCGCCGTTAATTGTTACCTGAGGAGAGAGAAATGAAACCATTACTGCTTAAACAACCGCTGCCTGAACTGCTGGAAATTGGCAGCGTCAGTAACCTGGGTGCCACCGTGATCGCCGGTGAGCCGAACGTTGGCGTGGCGGGCATTTTTGGGGAACCGACCGACAACCTGAGCTGCGGTATCTTTAGCTGCACCCGTGGCACCTTCGTGATGGAGTATCCGTTTGCCGAGCATGCCACGGTGTGGGAAGGCACCGCGACCCTGACCGATGAGAACACCGGTCAATCCGTGCAGTATCAGGCCGGTGACTCGTGGTTTGTCGAGAAGGGAACCCCGGTGCGCTGGGAGATCACCTCCGATCGCTTTGTGAAACACTATCTGGCGATTGTCGAAGGCTAATCTCGAACTTTCCCCTCTTCGTTGGAGAGGGGATCCGCTACCCCAGCACCCGCTCAATAAAATCGCCGATCCGCCTTAATATCTGATCCTTGTTGGTCTCGTTAAAGCTTTCATGCCGCCCGCCCGGATTGATCATGACTTCAAAATCGCTGCCCTTCAGCAGGTTGATGGCGGTTTGCGATTGCGCCATTAGCACCAGCCGGTCGTCATCGCCGTGTATCCACAGCGTGGGCAGTGTGCCGAAGCCCGGTCCAGCGTTGATTTTAGCCAGCATTTGTTGCATGGCGTGCAACGTCGGGCGTTTGAATGGCCCATGCCATACCAGCGGATCGGCCTGATAAGCCTCTCCCACCGCTGGGTCACGCGATAGGGTGGCAGTATCGAGCGGTTCGTCGGGGATCTTCGGCAATTCAAGCAGATCGGAGATCTGGGTTCTTTCGCCGATCAACGGGCCGGACAGCACCAGCGCACGCAGGTTATCGCCATAACGCTGAACGTAACGGGTGGCAATCATGCCGCCCATGGAATGGCCGATGACCACCAGCGGCAGATCAGGGTGCAATGCCTTAAAATGCTCAACTACGCGGTGAACGTCGTCGACCACGGCATCAAAATCCTCAATCAATACGCGTTCGCTCTGCGACAACCCATGGCCAAGGTGGTCGGGGCCGAATACCCGTGCGCCCTGCGCCTCTAACGTGCGCGCCACGTACTGATAGCGGCCAAGATGTTCGCCGTACCCGTGTACCAATAGCGCCAGAAAGCGCGGCTGATCATGGCCCCAGTCATGCACGGCGATATCGCCCTGGCTGCCTTTGATAAAGCTTATTTTTTGTTCAGACATATTATTGTTCTCAACGGTAGGGTCATATTCAGCGTAGCGGCAAAGCCAGAATTGCCAAGGGGCACAACGTGCTGTGCCCCGAAGAGACATTACAGTTTGAACTGCTGCGCCAGCCGGTCGATAGCCTGACGCTGGAACTGATTAAAGGCGTCGCGCGGCTGCTGTTGCTGGATAAAGGCCAGCAGCGGATCCTGCACTTCGGTGCGGATGCCGCTGAGCTGTTCCATCACCGCCAGGCCACAGAACGGCACGTAGGATTCGGCGTAACCCCCTTCGTGTACCATCACCAGTTTGCCGTTGCACAGACGATCGGCGGCGTCCTGCACCAAAGCCGTCATGTTGCGGAAACTGTCACTGTGCAACTGCATGCGCGCTAGCGGATCGAGCGCGTTGGCATCGTAGCCGCAGGCGACAATGATCAGTTCCGGTTGGAATTGCTCCAGCGCCGGGATGACGATTTGGCGCATGGCGTACAGATAACCGTCGTCACCGGCACCGGCCAACAGCGGAATATTGATGTTATAGCCTTCACCCGCACCGGCACCACGGTCTTGTTCACCGGAGTACCCGGCGGGGAAGCAGCCGTCCTGATGCAGCGACAGCGTCAACACGTCATCCCGCTGCCAGTAGATATGTTGGGTACCATTGCCGTGATGCACGTCCCAGTCGAGCACCGCGACTTTGCCCAGACCGTATTTGGCCTTGGCACGTTCGATGGCGATCGGAATATTGGCCAAAAAGCAAAAGCCCATCGACTGGTCCGGCAGGCAGTGGTGGCCGGGTGGGCGCGACAGCGCATAGGCGTTTTCCAACTCTCCCTGCAGTACCGCCTCGACGGCGGCACAGGCCAGCCCGGCGGACAGTTTGGCGATTTCATAACTGCCCGGCCCCAGCGGAGCTTCCTCTCCCAGCATGCCGCCGCCGTTGTCGCTTAACTGTTTGAAACGTTGCAGATAGTTGGCGGGGTGAATGCGCAGCAGGTCTTCATCGGTCGCCAGCTCGGCGCTCAGCAGTGAGAGCTGGCGCGACAGGCCGGACACATCCATCAGGTTCTTCATCCGCCGTTTGGTCTCCGGCGACTCGGCATGGCCAGCCCCCGAAGGCGGTTGCACCCAGCCGCCGACCGGTAGCGTAGTGGCGTGCAGGCCGGTGCTATGCCAGAAGCAGCGTTCATCAAACAAGAAACCGGTTTTTCTTTTCACCTTATTACTCCTGTTAAACGGCGCGGCGTGCGCGCGGTGAAGCCAACAAAATCAACAGCAACGACAGCAGCGAGCAGCCCAGCGCCCCGGCCAGCAGTGCGTCGAAACCGCCGAAAGATTCAATCAGATAACCGGCCAGCGTCGGGCCAATCGCCATGCCACCGCCAATCACCAGATTGATGTTGTTCATCAACTTGCCGTTATTATCCAGCCCGGCGACGCGGGCCAGAATAAACGGCAGTACAAAGGTCCAGGTGAACTTGAACAACACGGCGGCCACCGCAAAGCGCAACAGCAGGGGCTCACGAGTCAGCAGCGCGATACCGGCGATTAACAAGCCATAGCTCAGCCAAATCAGTCGATTACCCGCGTGCCGCCCTCGGATTAACGCCGCCCCCCCGGCACCGGCGATGCCGAACAGCGTGGCCGCGGCCAGTATCTGTCCGCTATTGACCGGCGAAAGACCGGCGGCAGCAGCGATGCTGCCGATAAAGGTCCAGACCGCGCTCAGGCTGATGTAAAAAGTCAGTACCGCCAGCACGGCGAAGAGTTTACGAAACCAGGGGATTGCGGCGCGATGGGCGGCGGAGTGCACCGGGTGAAACCCTGTGGGGAAGGCAGCGATCAGGGGCAGGCAGCACAGCATGATAGCCGCCAGGATCAGATAAACCGCCATCAGGCCAAAATGGGCAAATAACGCTGGCAGCACCAGCAGCCCGATCGTACCCAGCACCAGTTGGCCCAGCACCCACAGGGCATAGACCCGGCTGGGGTTGGCGGTGCCGGCGGCGCAGGTGATGCACAGGATCATCAGGGTGCCGCCTGCCAGCGAAGCGACAAAGCGCAACCCCAGCAGCAGGCTGAAATCGTTGACCCACGCCGAGGCCAGGTTACCGGCGATAAACACCCCTGCCGCCAGCGCTGCCACCCGACGCCAGTTAACGCGGCCAATCCACCACCAGGCGGGTAGCGTGGCCAGGCTCATCGCCCCCAGTTCGGTCGAAAACAGGTGGCCGACTTGTGCCGGGGTCAGCTGCCACTGGCTGGCCAGTTGTGCCGCTACCGCCGGTGCGGTCATCAGAATGCCCGGCGCAATGGCGGCAAAGATAATAATGGCGGTCAACAGCCGCGGCGGGCAGGGGAGAGCCGCCCCGGCTGCGGGTACGGAAACAGAATCACTGGACATAAAAATTATCTCCACCGGGTAAGTCTGGGTCAGATATATCCGCGGTACCCTGTTTTGGGCAGGCGGAAACCGCGCCATTAATGGCGAATAATTAACGCGTTTTATTTATCGGTCATAAGCCATTGCTATGGCTTAATTTATTAACCGTGAGCAATAAAGCTGCTGGCGACCAATTCGGTGCGATTGACCACTTCGGTTTTGGCAAAAATATTACGCATATGGGTTTTTACCGTGGACAGGGAAATACCCAATTTCAGCGCTATGCGTTTATTACTGGCCCCTTCGCGCACCATATTGACGATCTCTTGTTCCTTGGCGGTCAGCAATTGGGCCTCCCCCTCGGGTAACAGATCGCGGGTCGCCAGTTCAATCAGCGGCATCACCGCGCGCAGACGACCGCGTTCGAGTTCGGTAAACGGCGTATCGCGAATTAAAGACACCCCGGCGACAATGCGCTTGCGCTGGCGGATAAATATCTCTGTCATATCGCGCATATTATTGGGCAGCATAAAGTCATGATAATAATGGCGGTTATTGTTGATCGCCGCCGGGCTCATGCCGACCATATTGATATCCTGCTGGTGGAAGTTGGCCGGTTTAAGCGGATCAATCTGCTGGAAATGATTCAAATACTGCTGATGGGTCTTATCGGAAATGCCATGCAAAATATAATGGTCTGGCCGCAGATCCGAGTTCACCAAATAAAATACCCCGGCGGACACCGGGATCAGGTGCGCAATGGTGTTCAGGCAGCTAGTGATAAAGGCATCGGATGGTGCGGTGTGCATGATTCATTTCCCCCTTTACCCGTTCGCTCTGGAAGGTTCGGTCAATATATGAACGATACAAGCATAGTTGTAGCAATTTCGCAACACAATAAAAACATATTAACAACGTGAGCGGGATTGCAATAAAATACATAAATAACAAGGTGGCGGCCGGTGGTTGAAGACCCTGACGGTCCTTGGGGGTCAATATTTCATTAATATATTAATGAGTGCGCTGTATCCTTCCCGCTGAATTTACAGCGATTTCCCATTTAGAGTGACGTCCCCGCCACGAATCCTCCTTTTATCGCCCCGTTGAGCCGCCATTGGCGTCTCGTTCCTAAGAACGATAGACAAACGCAACCTCTCTTATTCCCCGGTGAAAACCGCTTCGATCCGGTTAAAACCATAACGGCTGACCGGGCGACCAGGGTAAGACGAAAAAACTATGGCTAGGCCTTAGATTCCTTAAAAAGCCAGTTATTAGGGAGAGCGTGCCGAAGGGGTCGTAGCGGCGCAGCCGCCGACCAATTTGCCGGGAGCAAATTGGAACGACTTCGTCGGCCCGAAGGGTGGGACACACGGATGTGTCCCATAATAGCCCCTCGGTGCGCTAGGCCCGGGTATCTAGGGCTAAATAGCAACTTTGCGATCAAATCCTCTCGTTCTTAAGGACGATAGTCAGCATTTTCTTTTCCTCTCTATAGTGATATTGCCGCCACTGGCGACGCTACACCTGCAAATGCAACATCAGGGCAAAACGATAAAACTATAAGAGGAAATACCCATGAACCTGTCGTCGCGGCTTCACGCCCATCTTGAGCGGGGCAAGGTCGGATTCCCTACCACGCTGGCCAGTTCGGTCGGGGTGATTATGGCCAGTCCGGTGATCCTCACCGTCACCAGCGGTTTCGGTATCGGCGGTGATACCTTCGCGCTGGCAATGCTGATCGCCTTTATCATGATGCAGGCTCAGCTCACCACCTTCTCCGAGGCGGCGGCGATACTGCCGACTTCCGGCTCGGTATATGACTACATCGCCTGCGGCATGGGGCGCTTTTTTGCCATTACCGGCGCACTGTCGGCCTACCTGATCGTGCACATCTTTGCCGGTACCGCCGAAACCATTCTCTCCGGCATCATGGCGCTGGTGAATTTCGAGCACCTCAACACCCTGATGGAAACCCACAATGCCTCCTGGATGGTCGGGGTTGGGCTGGTGATCGTGTTCGGCATCCTCAACGCCTTCGGCATCGAGGCGTTCGGTAAGGCGGAAATCGTGCTGACCTTCGCCATGTGGAGCACGCTGGTGATCTTCGGCATTGCCGGGCTGTTGTCACCGCATGCGGTACCGCTGGAAGGCTGGTTCGGCAGCACGCTGAGCCTGAACGATCCGTTTGCGGTATTGAGCCTGATCGGCATGGCGATGTTTATGTTCGTCGGCTGCGAACTGGTCACGCCGATGGCGCCGGAGATCAAACGCTCCGCCAGCGTGATCCCGCGTGCCATGTCGCTGGGGCTATGCGGCGTGGCGGTTTGCATGGCGCTATACGGCGCCGCGCTCAGCCACCAGGTGGAAAACGTGCTGGTGGATGCTGCCAATGGCGTTCATCTGCTGGACACGCCGATGGCCATTCCGGCCTTTGCCGGCCAGGTGATGGGGGAATTCGGCAAATACTGGCTGGGCATCGGGCTGCTGCTGGCCGGGGCAGCGACCATCAATACGCTGATGGCGGCGGTGCCGCGTATTCTCTACGGCATGGCGCTGGATGGCGCGCTGCCGCGCATTTTCGCTTATCTGCATCCGCGTTTTAAAACCCCGGTGGTGGGGATCCTGGTGGCGGTGTTGATCCCTTGTGTGCACGCCTTCGCCATCCAGGGCGATCTCGACCGTATCATTCCGCTGGTGCTGGCGGCGGTGTGCGCCTGGGGCGTGGCCTACCTGCTGGTGACCTGCTCGGTGGTGATCCTGCGGATCCGCCGCCCGGATCTGCCGCGTGCCTACAAATCGCCCTGGTTCCCGCTGCCGCAAATCGTCTCCAGCGTCGGTATCGTGCTGGCGATTATCTATATCACTCCGCCAGGCATGAACCCGCGCGCGGTGTATATCCCTTTCAGCATCATGATTGGCCTGACAGCCGCTTACGCACTGTTTTGGACCCTGTGCGTACAGAAGGTCAACCCGTTCAAACCGGTACCGGTTGAGCAGGTGCTGGAAACCGCTTTTGCCAAGGCAGAAAACGAGGAGGCGCAGTTTGATCGGCTTACTTCCCTCACTTAACCGCCTCTGGCAGCGTTCCCCGGCGGGCTATCAGCCGGGGGTGACCCTCAGCCGCCTGGCGAACAACCTGCAGCCCTATGCCTGCGAGCGCGTTACGCCGTGCCTGCTGCGGCTGACGTTGCCACAGGGGCCGGTTATTGACATCAGCGAACAGGTTAGCGCGCTGTTTATGGCACATATCGTCAGCCAGCGTTTTCAACGGCAGGGGGACTGTCGGCTGACAGCGCCGCTGACGCTGCGTATTACCGCCGGGGATGGTTACGGCGAAGCGGTGTGGTTTATCGCGCCAGCCGAAATGACGCAACGGCGCAACGGGTGATCGCCGCCCTGCAGCGTTATCCGCAGATCGGCCAAACGCTGGAGCAACTTGATTTTCGTCGTATTCAACTGACGGTGGTTGCCGGTCGTTGGCGGTTGGAGATCGAACATTTTGCCGCTTCGGAAGTGGTCAGCCGTTTGCCCGCCGGTCGTCGCTATCTGCGGCTGGAGCCGGAGCAACGGCGGTTGCTGCTCAGCAGCCTGCTGATGATCGGCCAATTGATGGAGAAAATCGATGAGTAGAGTGGTGGTGATTACCGGTGGTGGCACCGGCGTGGGGGCCGCCTGCGCCCGGTTATTGGCAGCCCACGGCGATCGGGTGTTTATCATCGGGCGCCGCCGTGAACCGCTGGCCGCGCTGGCCGATGAGATTGGCGCTCAGGCGTTGGTCGGCGATGCCGCCAGCGGGGAGTGTTGGCAAAGCCTGCTGCTGCCGGCCATTTTGCAACAGGCCGGGCGCATCGACTGCCTGATCGGCTGCGCCGGCGGCATGGGGGTGGGGCGTATTACCGAGATCGGTGACGATGACTGGCGTCAGGCGCTGGACAGCAACCTCAACAGCGCTTTTGCCAGCGCCCGTGCGTGCCTGCCGGAGCTGGTGAAAAGCGGTGGCAACCTGCTGTTTGTCGCCTCTATTGCTTCGCTGGCAGCCGGGCCGGAAGTCTGCGGCTATGTGACTGCCAAACATGCGCTGATCGGGCTGATGCGATCTATCGCCCGTGACTACGGCCCGCTGGGAGTGCGCGCAAACGCGGTGTGCCCTGGTTGGGTGACGACGCCGATGGCGGATGAAGAGATGCAGCCGTTGATGGCCGCGCACCAACTGACGCTGGAACAAGCCTACCAGCGGGTGTGCCGCGACGTGCCGTTACGCCGCCCGGCCAGTGCCGAAGAAATCGCCGGCATCTGCCGTTTTCTCTGTTCGCCAGAGGCATCAATTATTACCGGCGCGGCGCTGGTGGCCGACGGCGGCTCAACCATTGTCGACGTGCCGACTTTGGCATTCACTTCCCTTTAAGGAGCAGCAAATGAGTACAGAAGCGATATTCATTCAGGTTGGCGCACTGGCGGAAGGCTTTGCGCCGCACAGCAATACGCTGGAACAGCAGCACGGCATGAGCGGCACCACGCTGGCACTGCGCTTTGCCGACGGGGAAACGCTGAGCTGTCATTTCGTCGATCAGCAGACGCTGAGCTGGGGCGAGTACCGGGGCATCGCTTATCGCGCCACCAGCATTCGCCCCGGCATTCTGTTTATTGATTTTCTCGATCCCGCGCAGGACAACGCCAGTATTACGCTGGTGTGCGATCGCAATCAGGGCAATTTCACGGCGGTCTACGGCCAGTTGCCGGACGAACAGCAAACCCGTCTGGACGCTTTCAGCCGCGTAGAACAAGGGTTGCCGCTGACGGCGGTCAATGCGGAGTTCCATTTCGGCACGCTGGATGACGCTACCGTTGCGCCGCCGGATTTCACCGATGAGTTAATCGGCATGCGCAATATGTACACCTACAGCCCGACCGAACGCTATGAGCACATTTACCTGAACGACAATTTCTACGCCTGGCAGTGTCTGGACGGGGTAGAGAAGGGGTTGGCGGATGTCGATCGTTGTCATTACGTGAAGGTGGCGGAAAAACTTTACCTGTTCGTGTGGCGCGAGAAGATCGTGCCGACGCTGGGCGTGGTGATGATTGATCTGCAGGGCATGCGCACCGACGGCAAGATCCTCGGGTATCAGGGCAGCGATTTCAGCGCGCTGAGCAATTTTGCCGTGGGTGCTCATGCACAGGTGCTGAACACCACGCGTCATCCACAGGGCTAGACCGATGAAGACAACTTATGCGGCCGATACCTTTAGCGGTCAGGTGGTGCTGGTGACCGGCGGCGCGCAGGGCATTGGGCTGGCGATTGTCAGCGCCTTTGCCCGGCTGGGGGCGACGGTGGTGATGGCGGATCTGCAACTGAAAAAGGCGCAGGATGCCGCCGAGACGCTGCAGCAGCAGGGCTGGCGGGTGCAGGCGATGGCCTGTGATCTGGCCGACCCTGGGCAAATAGCTGAACGGGTGGCGGCGGTGGGGCAGCAGCATCAGCGGCTGGATGTGGTGATTCATAACGCAGCCTACTTCCCGTTGACCCCTTTTGCCGAGATTGACGTGGTGCTGTTGCAACGTACGCTGAGCGTCAATCTGATGGCCCCGTTTTTTCTGGCACAGGCGGCGTTGCCGTGGATGCAGCGCCAGGGCGGCGGCAGCATTCTGGTGACCTCGTCGGTGACCGGGCCACGGGTGGCTTATCCGGGGCTGGCGCACTATGCCGCCTCCAAAGCCGGGGTTAACGGTTTTATTCGGGCGGCGGCGCTGGAGCTGGCGGCGGCGGGCATTCGGGTCAATGGCGTGGAGCCGGGGATGATCCGCACGCCGGCAATGGCCAATCTGGGGGGCGCGGCGGTCAATCAGGCTATTGCCGCAGCGGTACCGCTTGGGCGGCTGGGGGAGCCGGAAGACATCGCGGCGGCGATGGTGTTTCTCGCCTCTCCGGCGGCGGCCTATATCACCGGCCAAACGCTGGTGGTGGATGGCGGCGCACTACTCCCCGAGGCTCATCCGTAAGGGACGAACAGGTTCGTCCCGATTTATACGGGCGCTGCAGGTCGCGCCCCTACGGCTTTTTTGTCGGATGGGCGGTCACGTTGGCGGGCAGTTGGTCGCCAAGCCGGTTCAGTTCGTCCAGCAGCGTCATCAGTTGGCCCATCTTCTGCTGCGAAAAGGCGGCTTCAATCTCCGCGTAGCCCTGTTCCACCTGATGGCGCGCCACTTCATACAGCTCCTGGCCCTGCTGGGTCAGCGATACATACAGCTTGCGCTGATCGTTAACCGGTTTCAGACGGAAGATCAGCTTGTCGCGCTCCATGCGCGACAAAATGCCGGTCAGGCTGGGGCGCAGAATGCAGGTTTCTGCCGCCAACTCGTGGAACTCAATTGAACGGCTGTTGGCCAACACGCGAATGATGCGCCACTGCTGCTCGGTCAGATTATGGCTTTTCAGGATCGGGCGGAAAAACCCCATGGCGGTTTCACGCGCCTGTAGCAGGGCAATGGTTAAGGATTCATGCATAGATTTGGCCTTAGCTATCAAGGTGTTCGTTATTCCGGTACCGCACACAGGTAATGCCCGGTGCAGCCTGGATTTATTAATAACTTAATAGTAGCCAGGTTTACCTTGCCGGATAAAGCGAAAATGCACCTGTGGGTGGAAAAATCGCCTGAAAATGATTAATGCGTTGAATAATCACGCTAATGTTCACGCCTTGTGAATATTTTGTTATCACGATCACAAATCAATCCTCCCGCGTTGCGTAAAAGCTGAACAGCGTATAAAAGTAATCATTAACATATTAATGAATGCCGGTTGTCATGTTCTGTCATTGAAAGGAGTTTGCATGAAAGGCACCGTTTTTTCCGTCGCGTTGAACCACCGCAGCCAGATGGACGCCTGGGATCAGGCGTTTCATCAGCCACCTTATAAAACCCCGCCGAAGACCCCGGTGTGGTTTATCAAACCCCGCAATACCCACCTCGCCAACGGCGGGGCGATCCCGTTTCCTGCCGGTGAGCAAGTGCAGAGCGGCGCCACGCTGGCGGTGGTGATTGGCAACACTGCGCGCAAGGTTCCTGCCGAACGGGTGGCCGATTATCTGGCCGGCTATGCGTTGGCCAATGATGTCAGCCTGCCGGAAAGCAGTTTTTACCGCCCGGCGATCAAAGCAAAATGCCGCGATGGCTTCTGTCCCTTGGGGGATATCGGTCAACTGGCAACCAGCGACAGGCTGGAAATTATCACCGAAATCAACGGCGTGGAGCAGGACCGCTGGTCGACGGCCGATCTGGTGCGTTCAGTGCCGGAACTGATCGCCGCCATCAGCGATTTTATTACCCTGCAGCCGGGCGACGCGGTGCTGATCGGAACGCCGCACCAGCGGGTGGAGATTAAACCTGGGGATGAAGTGACGGTACGCGCCGCCGGTCTGCCGACCCTGACCAACCGCGTGACGCAGGCAGGAGGAGCATCATGAAACACGCCCGTATTCGCCATCACGGCCAAATCTTTAACGTCAGCGTTGATCAGCAACTGCGTGTCACCCTGCCGGACGGCAGCGTGCTCAATGAACTGGACGTCGAATGGTTGCCACCGGCGCAGGGCACGGTATTTGCCCTGGGCCTGAACTATGCCGACCATGCCAGCGAACTGGAATTCAAGGCGCCGGAAGAACCGCTGGTGTTCCTGAAGGCCCCCAACACCCTGTCCGGCCACCGTCAGGTGTCGGTGCGCCCGGCCGACGTCGAGTATATGCACTACGAAGCCGAGCTGGTGGCGGTGATCGGCAAAACGGCACGCAACGTCAGCCGTGAGAACGCCATGGACTACGTGGCGGGTTACACCCTGTGTAACGACTACGCCATCCGCGACTATCTGGAAAATTATTACCGCCCGAACCTGCGGGTGAAAAGCCGCGACACCCTGACGCCGATTGGGCCGTACATCGTCGATCGCGATGATATCGCCGATCCGCACCGTCTGGCGCTCAGCACTTACGTCAACGGTGAGCTGCGCCAGCGCGGCAGCACCGGCGACATGATTTTTGATATCCCCTATTTGATCAGTTACCTGAGCGAATTTATGACGCTGCAGCCGGGCGACATGATCGCCACCGGCACGCCGAAAGGGTTGGCCGACGTGCAGCCGGGGGACGAAGTGGTGGTGGAGATCGAGGGCATTGGCCGTTTGGTTAACCACATCATCAGTGAAAAAGATTACGAGGAAAGCCTGCGATGAAAACCATCAACCATTGGATTAACGGTAAAAACGTAGCCAGCAAAGAGTACTTCACCACCACCAACCCGGCCAACGGCGAGGTGCTGGCGGAAGTGGCGTCCGGCGGACAGCTGGAGATCGAGCAGGCGGTGGCTGCCGCCAAGGCGGCTTTCCCGAAATGGGCCAATACGCCAATGAAAGAGCGTGCGCGCCTGATGCGTCGCCTGGGCGAACTGATCGACGAGAACGTGCCGCAGATCGCCGAGATGGAAACCGCCGATACCGGCCTGCCAATCCACCAAACCAAAAACGTGCTGATCCCGCGTGCCTCGCACAACTTTGAGTTCTTCGCCGAGATCTGTCAGCAGATGAATGGCCGCACCTACCCGGTGGACGACAAGATGCTCAACTACACGCTGATCCAGCCGGTCGGGGTGTGTGCGCTGGTGTCGCCGTGGAACGTGCCTTTCATGACCGCCACCTGGAAAACCGCGCCCTGCCTGGCGCTGGGCAACACCGCGGTGCTGAAAATGTCCGAGCTGTCGCCGCTGACGGCCGATCGTCTGGGTGAACTGGCGCTGGAAGCCGGCATTCCGGCCGGGGTGCTCAACGTGGTGCAAGGTTACGGCGCTACCGCCGGGGATGCTCTGGTGCGCCATAAAGACGTGCGCGCCGTGTCCTTTACCGGCGGCACCGCTACCGGTCGCCGGATTATTGAAAGCGCCGGGTTGAAGAAGTTTTCCATGGAGTTGGGCGGTAAATCGCCGGTGCTGATTTTTGAGGATGCCGACATTGAACGTGCGCTGGATGCCGCGTTGTTCACCATTTTCTCGATCAACGGTGAACGCTGCACCGCCGGTTCGCGCATCTTTATTCAGGAGAGCATCTACCCGGAATTCGTCAAACGCTTCGCCGAGCGCGCCAACCGCCTGCGGGTGGGGGATCCGCAGGATCCCAATACCCAGGTCGGGGCGCTGATCAGCCCGCAGCACTGGGAAAAAGTCTCCGGCTATATCCGCCTGGGGCTGGAAGAAGGGGCGACGCTATTGGCCGGCGGCCCGGATAAACCGGCCGGTCTGAGCCACGGCAACTTCCTGCGCCCGACGGTGCTGGCGGATGTCGACAACCGGATGCGCATTGCGCAGGAGGAGATTTTCGGGCCGGTGGCCTGCCTGCTGCCGTTCAAATCAGAAGAAGACGGCCTGCGTATGGCCAACGACGTGGAGTACGGCCTGGCGTCGTATATCTGGACGCAGGATGTGAGCAAGGTGTTGCGTCTGGCTCGCAATATTGAAGCGGGCATGGTTTTCGTCAACACCCAAAACGTACGCGATCTGCGTCAGCCATTTGGCGGCGTGAAATCGTCCGGCACCGGCCGTGAAGGCGGGGAATACAGTTTCGAAGTGTTCGCCGAGATGAAGAACGTGTGTATTTCCATGGGGGATCACCCGATCCCACGTTGGGGCGTCTAGGAGGGTTATATGGGCAAATTGGCTTTAGCAGCAAAGATCACTCATGTGCCGTCAATGTATCTGTCGGAAATGCCTGGAAAAAACCATGGTTGCCGCCAGGCGGCGATCGACGGTCATAAAGAGATCAGCGCGCGCTGCCGTGAAATGGGCGTCGACACCATTATTGTGTTCGATACCCACTGGTTGGTGAACAGCGCCTATCACATCAATTGCAGCCCGCATTTCGAAGGGCTGTATACCAGCAACGAACTGCCGCACTTCATCCGCGACATGACCTACGAATACGAAGGCAACCCGGCCCTGGGTCAGTTGATTGCCGCTGAAGCCTGCAAACTCGGGGTACGCGCCAAAGCGCATGAGATCCCAAGCCTGAAGCTGGAGTACGGCACGCTGGTGCCGATGCGCTACATGAATAGCGACAAACATTTCAAAGTGATCTCGATTTCGGCGTTTTGCACCGTGCATGACTTTGCCGACAGTCGTCGGTTAGGTGAGGCGATCAAAACCGCGATTGAGAAATACGACGGGACGGTGGCGGTATTGGCCAGCGGTTCGCTTTCACACCGTTTCATCGACGACCAGCGTGCCGAAGAAGGTATGAACAGCTACACCCGTCAGTTTGACCAGCAGATGGACGAACGGGTGGTCAAGCTGTGGGAGGAAGGGCGCTTTCGCGAGTTTTGCGAAATGCTGCCGGAGTACGCCGACTACTGCTACGGCGAGGGCAACATGCATGACACCGTGATGCTGCTCGGCCTGCTGGGCTGGGACAAATATGACGGCAAGGTGGAGTTTGTTACCCCGCTGTTTGCCAGTTCCGGCACCGGGCAAGTCAACGCCATCTTCCCGCTGCCGGCCGAAGCCTGAGGAGTCTCCATGCCCCATTTTTACGCTGAATGTACCGACAACATCCGCCACGAGGCGGATTTGCCCGCGCTGTTTGCCAGGGTCAATCAGGCACTGGCGGACACCGGCATTTTCCCACTGGCCGGGGTGCGCAGCCGTGCCATCTGGCTCGATACCTGGCAGATGGCCGACGGCCAGCGGGACTACGCTTTTGTGCATATGACATTGAAGATCGGCCACGGGCGCAGTCTGGAAAGCCGTGAACAGGTCGGGGCGATGCTGTTCAACCTGATCACCGAGCACTTCGCTGAACTGATGGCCAGCCGCTATCTGGCGCTGTCGTTCACCATGGAAGAGTTGGATCCGGTGCTGAACTACAAGCAAAACAATGTCCACGCACTATTTCGTAAAGAGTAAGGGGCCGTCCATGTTGAATAAAGAGCTGGTGAGCCGTGCCGTGCAGCGTTTGCATCAGGCGGAGCAGAACCGCGAGCAGATCCGCGCGCTGTCGCTGGATCATCCCGAGATCACTATTGAAGATGCTTACGCCATTCAGCGGCAGTGGGTAGCGCTGAAAATCGCCGAGGGCCGCACGCTGAAGGGCCATAAAATCGGCCTGACGTCACGCGCCATGCAGGTCAGTTCGCAAATCACTGAGCCGGATTTTGGCGCGCTGCTGGACGACATGTTTTTCAACGACGGCAGTGATATTCCGATCGATCGCTTTATCGTGCCGCGCGTCGAGGTTGAACTGGCATTTGTGCTGGCCAAACCGCTGCGCGGACCGAACTGCACGCTGTTCGACGTTTACAACGCTACCGATTACATCATCCCGGCTCTGGAAATCATCGATGCGCGCAGCCATAACGTCGATCCGGAAACTCAGCGTCCGCGCAAGGTGTTCGACACTATCTCTGATAACGCCGCCAATGCCGGCGTGGTGATGGGCGGTCGGCCGATCAAACCGGATGCGCTGGATCTGCGCTGGATCAGTGCGCTGCTGTACCGAAACGGGGTGATCGAAGAATCCGGCGTGGCGGCAGCGGTGTTGAACCATCCGGCCAACGGCGTGGCCTGGTTGGCCAATAAGCTGTTCCCGTATGACGTGGAGCTGGAAGCCGGACAGGTGATCCTCGGCGGCTCCTTTACCCGGCCGGTAGCCGCACGACGTGGCGATACCTTCCATGCCGATTACGGCCCGATGGGCTGCATTAGCTGCCGTTTTGTTTGATTTCCTCCCTCACCCTAGCCCTCTCCCAGAGGGAGAGGGGATAGATCGAGTGGGATCGAGGCGGTTTACTCCCTTTCCATTGGGAGAGGGGATCAATCGAGCCGGTTTACTCCCTCTCCCAGAGGGAGAGGGGATCGATCGAGCCGGTTTACTCCCTCTCCTTTGGGAGAGGGCCGGGGTGAGGGGAAAACACCAAGGAGAACATCATGTTAACCAACGCTTTCAAGCAGGCGCTGCAGGAAAAACGCCCGCAGATCGGCCTGTGGCTGGGGCTATGCAGTAGCTACAGTGCAGAACTGTTGGCCGGCTCCGGCTTTGACTGGCTGCTGATCGACGGCGAGCATGCGCCCAACAACGTCCAAACGGTGCTGGGCCAGTTGCAGGCGATTGCGCCTTATCCGAGCCAACCGGTGGTACGCCCGGCGTGGAACGACGCGGTGATGATTAAGCAACTGTTGGACGTCGGTGCCCAGACGCTGCTGATCCCAATGATTCAAAACGCCGGGCAGGCGCGTGAAGCGGTGCGTGCCACCCGTTATCCGCCGCATGGGATACGCGGAGTCGGCAGTGCATTGGCGCGTGCGTCGCGCTGGAATAGGGTACCGGATTATCTGCAACAGGCCGATGCGCAGATGTGCGTATTGGTGCAGATCGAAACCCGCGAGGCGGTGAAAAACCTGGATGAGATCCTGCAGGTGGAAGGCGTCGACGGGGTGTTTATCGGCCCGGCGGATCTCAGTGCCGACATGGGGTATGCCGGTAATCCGCAACAACCGGAGGTGCAACGCACCATCGATGATGCCATTGCGCGCATCAGCGCTGCCGGCAAGGCGCCGGGCATTCTGACCGCCAATCCTGTGCTGGCGCAGCATTACCTGGCGTCCGGCGCGCTGTTTGTCGCGGTAGGGGTGGATACCACCCTGTTGGCGCGGGCGGCGGAGTCCCTGGCCGGTCGCTTTAAGCAGCAACAGCCTCCCGAGCAATCCCCGGGCGTTTATTAGGTTGCAGGACGCAATCTTACTGGAGACACCATGAGCAACGTCGATTCGCTGCCGCCGGTCAACCCGGCGCAGCAACATAAAGCGTTAACCGCCACCGAACAATCGGTGATTAAAAAGTTATTTCGGCGACTGATTATTTTCCTGTTTGTACTGTTTGTTTTCTCTTTCCTCGACCGCATCAATATCGGTTTCGCCGGGCTAACGATGGGCAAGGATCTCGGTCTCAGTTCGACCATGTTCGGTCTGGCAGCGACCCTGTTCTACGTCACCTACGTGATTTTCGGTATCCCGAGCAATATCATGCTGGGGATTGTCGGGGCGCGGCGCTGGATCGCCACCATCATGGTGCTGTGGGGCATCGCCTCCACCTGCACCCTGTTCGCCACCGGGCCAACCAGTCTGTATGTGCTGCGGATGATCGTCGGTATCACCGAGGCCGGCTTCCTGCCGGGTATTCTGGTGTACCTCACCTACTGGTTCCCGGCGTTTTACCGCGCCAGGGCCAACGCGCTGTTTATGATCGCCATGCCGGTGACCATGGCGATTGGCTCGCTGGTGTCCGGCTATATTCTGGCGCTGGACGGATTGATGAACCTCAAGGGCTGGCAATGGCTGTTCCTGATAGAGGGCATTCCTTCGGTGCTGTTGGGTGTGGTGGTGTGGTTCTATCTGGACGATACCCCAGCCAAGGCCAAATGGCTGACCGACGAAGAAAAAACCAGTCTGAAAGCGATGATGGACGCCGACAAACTGCAACTGGTGCAGCCCAATGGGCCAGGCAGCCACCGGGCGATGCAGCAGCGTAACCTGTGGCGGGAAATCTTCACGCCGATTGTGCTGATGTACACGCTGGCCTATTTCTGCCTGACCAATACCCTGAGCGCCATTAACATCTGGACGCCGCAGATCCTGCAGAGCTTCAACCAGGGCAGCAGCAACATTGTGATCGGCATTCTGGCGGCGATCCCGCAGATCTGCACTATCGCCGGGATGATCTGGTGGAGCAAACGCTCGGATAGGTTACAGGAGCGAAAACATCACACCGCACTGCCGTACCTGTTTGCCGCCGCCGGTTGGCTGCTGGCCTCGGCTACCGATCACAGCATGATCCAGCTGCTGGGGATAGTTATGGCGTCGGTAGGCTCGTTCACCGCTATGGCGATCTTCTGGACCACGCCGGATCAGTCGATCAGCCTGGAGGCGCGGGCGATCGGGATCGCGGTGATCAACGCCACCGGCAATATAGGTTCGGCGGTCAGCCCGCTATTGATTGGCTGGTTTAAGGATCTGACCGGCAGCTTTAACTCCGGGCTGTATTTCGTTGCGGGGCTGTTGATCCTGGGTGCGCTGATCGTCTGGCGTATTCCGATGCAGGGTTCGCGGCCGCGGGCCACGCCATAATGGGGATAGGTTACGGGCGCGGCATGTGGCGCCCCTTACCGGAGGAATGAGGTCAATAGATGCAGAAAAGTACCGGTTTTATCGCCAATATCGATATCTGCAAAGAGTACGATGCGCGTTATGCCACCGATGAAGTGCATTACGAAACCTTTGCCGGGCTGGCGGCCTTTTTTGGCCGCGATATGCAGGTGCACTGGCACGATCGTTACTTCCAGGTGCACTTTCTGGAGACCGGCAAGATTGAGCTGCAGTTGGACTCACAGCACTATTCGGTGCAGGCGCCGCTGTTTATCCTGACGCCACCCTCGGTGCCGCATGCGTTCTTCACCGAGCCGGACAGTGATGGCCACGTGCTGACGGTACGTCAGGAGCTGATCTGGCCGCTGCTGGAACGGCTGTACCCCGGTAGCAACCTGGCGCTGGACATGCCGGGTATTTGCCTGTCGATGGCAGATGTGCCGCAAGAGCTGACGGCGCTCAGCCATTACTGGGCACTGATCCGCCGCGAATTCAGCCAGCGCCTGGCCGGTCGCGAACAGACGCTGGCGCTGCTGGCGCAGGCGGTGTTCACCCTGCTGTTACGCAATGCGTCGCTGGAGGACTCTGCCGCCAGTGGGGTGCGCGGCGAGCTGAAATTATTCCAACGTTTCAACAAGATGGTGGACGAGCGCTTCCGCGATCACCTGCCGGTGCCGGACTATGCCCAGGCGCTGGGGGTCACCGAGTCACGGCTCAATGATCTGTGTCGGCGTTTCGCCAATCAGCCCCCCAAACGACTGATATTCGATCGCCTGCTGCGTGAAGCCAAACGCATGCTGCTGTTCAGTGCCTGCACGGTGCATGAAACCGCTTATAGCCTCGGTTTTAAGGATCCGGCTTATTTCGCCCGTTTTTTCAATCGGCTGGAAGGCTGTTCCCCTTCGAGCTACCGCGCCGCACAACACTCCCTTTCGTAAGCTGGATCACAGTTTGCAGCGATAGTGGCAAAGCTGCCTGAAAAGTACCGGCGATTGCCGCAAAAGTCTCTTCTCGAAATCGGCGTTGGGGGCTTCAATTAAGCAACCAAAAGAAAACATTATTTTAACAAGTGGCCGGATCCACGGCCCATAAAATGCCGATTACGAGGAAGACTTAAATGAAACCTGAAGACTTTCGTGCTGACAACAAACGCCCGTTCACCGGTGACGAATACCTGAAGAGTTTGCAGGACGGCCGCGAAATTTATATCTATGGCGAGCGGGTGAAGGACGTTACCACTCATCCGGCATTCCGCAACGCAGCGGCCTCGGTCGGCCAGTTGTACGACGCGTTGCACGATCCGGTTAGCCAGGACCGTCTGTGCTGGGGCACCGATACCGGCAGCGGCGGCTATACCCACAAATTCTTCCGTTACGCCCGCAGCCCGGATGAGTTGCGTCAGCAGCGTGACGCCATCGCCGACTGGTCGCGTCAGAGCTACGGCTGGATGGGACGCACCCCGGACTACAAGGCGGCCTTCGGATCTGCGTTGGGCGCTAACCCGGAGTTTTACGGCCAGTTCGCTGATAACGCGCGCCACTGGTACAAACGCATTCAGGAAACCGGTCTGTACTTTAACCACGCCATCGTCAACCCGCCGATCGACCGTCACAAGCCGGTCAACGAAGTGAAAGACGTATTTATTCAGGTGGAAAAGGAAACCGACGCCGGCATTATCGTCAGCGGTGCCAAGGTGGTCGCAACCAACTCGGCGCTGACCCACTACAACTTTATCGGCTTCGGCTCGGCCCAGGTGATGGGCGACAACCCGGACTTTGCGCTGATGTTTGTTGCACCGATGGACGCCGAAGGGGTGAAGTTGATCTCTCGCGCCTCTTATGAACTGGTTGCCGGTGCCACCGGATCGCCATTCGATTATCCGCTTTCGAGCCGTTTTGATGAGAACGATGCGATCCTGATTATGGATCATGTGTTGATCCCATGGGAAAACGTGCTGATCTACCGCGATTTCGATCGCTGCCGCCGCTGGAGCACCGAGGGCGGCTTCGCCCGGCTGTTCCCGCTGCAGGCCTGCGTTCGTCTGGCGGTGAAGATGGACTTTATTACCGCGCTGCTGCAAAAGAGCCTGGCCTGTACCGGCGTGCTGGAGTTCCGTGGCGTTCAGGCCGATCTCGGCGAAGTGGTGGCCTGGCGCAATCTGTTCTGGTCGCTGACCGATGCGATGTGCGCCGAGGCCACCAAGTGGGAAAACGGCGCCTATTTACCGGATTCCGCCGCGCTGCAGACTTATCGCGTGATGGCGCCGATGGCCTACGCCAAGGTGAAGAACATCATCGAAAAGAACGTCACCAGCGGCCTGATTTACCTGCCGTCCAGCGTGCGCGACATGAATAACCCGGAAATCGACAAATATCTGTCCCGCTATGTGCGCGGATCCAACGGGATGGATCACGTCGAGCGCATCAAGATCCTCAAACTGATGTGGGATGCGATCGGCAGTGAGTTCGGTGGCCGTCACGAACTGTATGAAATCAACTATGCCGGCAGTCAGGACGAGATCCGCCTGCAATGCCTGCGTCAGGCGCAGGGATCCGGCACCATGGGCAAGATGATGGAGATGGTCGACAAATGCCTGTCCGACTATGACCAGCACGGTTGGAAAGTGCCGCATCTGCATAATAATGACGATATTAATCAGTTGGATAAACTGCTTAAGTGAGCCGCGAGGAGGTTTGTATGTCTCAGGAAAATGAACACCGTCTGCTGTTTCGCGACGCCATGGCCAGCCTGTCTGCCGCGGTGAATATCGTCACCACCGATGGCCCGGCAGGACGTTGCGGTATTACCGCCACCGCGGTGTGTTCGGTGACCGATACGCCGCCGACGCTGCTGGTGTGCATTAACCGCAACAGCGCGATGAACCCGGTTTTCCAGGCCAATCAACGGCTGTGCGTCAACGTGTTGAATCATGAGCAGGAGCTGATGGCGCGCCACTTTGCCGGAATGACCGAGGTCAGTATGGAAGAGCGTTTCCGTCTGGAGGACTGGCAGAGTGGCACGCTGGGGCAACCGGTGTTGCGTAACACGCTGGCCAGCCTGGAAGGGGAGATCGAGCAGATCCAAAGCATCGGCACCCATCAGGTGTATCTGGTGCAGATCCGCCAGATCGTGGTCAGTGCGGCCGGTAACGGCCTGATCTACTTCAAGCGCAACTTCCATCCGGTAATGCACGAAAGGCTGGCTCTGGCCTGACTATAATGGGCGCAGCTCACCGCTGCGCCCGATAACATCAACTTTTATTCGCCGCCAAATCACTCACCAGTCGGTTCACCGGATCGCTCATGTTGGTGAACTTGCTCAACTCCGAGCGGGTCACCACCACAAATACCCCGACGTTTTTCTGCGGGATCATCGCCATATAGGTAATAAAGCCGCCGCCACCGCCGGTTTTCTGAATAATTCCCGGCAGTTCGCCGTTCGGTGCCATATACACCCAGCCCAATCCTAATGCGCTGGCTTCACCCGGCACGTCCATGCCTTTTAGCGAGACCAGATCGTTGCGTTGGAAGTACATGGTCTGTTCGCTGGCGGCGGTCGATTTACGTGAGCCAGAGACGTTGGAGGTAAGGAATTGCTGCATCCAGCGCTGCATGTCGCGCGGGGTGGAGTAAACGCCGCCGCTACCGGCCGCGGCTGTGGTGTCACGGCAGGCACTCGGGCCGGCGGAAGCCACCATCAGGCGTGAGCACTGTTCGGCACTTGGGGTGAGAGTGGTGTCGACCATGCCGAGCGGTGCGGTGATTTTTTCCTTCAGCAGCGCGGTGTAAGGTTTACCCGCCGCCCGCGACAGCGCATCTGCCAGCAGGTCGTACGCCAGGTTGGAATAAGAGGCGCGCACGCCCGGTGGCACCGTGACGTTAGCGTGCTCCAGCCATTGCCAGCGCTGTGCCTTGGTCGGCCAGGTAAAGACCGGCGTTTTAGGCGGCTTCTTGCCCGGCTGTTCACGCGGCAGGGCGCTGGTGTGGGTTGCCAGGTTCAGCAAAGTGATCGGCTGGCGTGTGTTATAGGCCGGGACGTAAGCACCCTGCGGGGCATATTTGCGCAGCGGATCGTTAAGCTTGACCCGGCCTTCCGCCGCCATCTTGACCATCACTTCACTGGTCATCAGTTTGGTGATTGAGGCAATGCGGATCAGCGAGTCCGGGCGCGGGCGCAGGTTATTGCCGGGTTTGGTATCACCAAAACTGCGGTTAACCACCTGGTTACCGTCGATCACCACCAGCGCCATACCGGTGGCGCCGCTGTTGTAGAAAATATGTTCGGCATACTGGTCGACGATTTGCGAGGCCAGCTGCGGGGCGGCGGCCTGCGCGGCCAGCGGGGCGGCACACAGGCTCAGCGCCAGCAATGAAGCGGAGAAAGAGTTCTTCAACGGTCGTTATCCATTTTAAAAGGCAGCAGGGAAAAGGCCTGGGCCGTGGCATGACACGGCGTAATAGGCTGTCAGTGTAATGTGCCTCGGCCCTGGCTGCATGTGGAAAAAAGAGCGGTTTGAAAAAAAAATTTCCGCCGCTCCGATGCTGCCCATTCGGCTTACTGTGCGCGAGTGAAAATGGCGATCACTTGGTCCAGATGGGCTTTCATCGCCTTGCGTGCGCCGCGTACGTCACGGGCTTCAATCGCCGCCAGAATAGCCCGGTGTTCCTGTTCGGAACGGTGCGGCATATCGTCCGGCGTATAGTTGCGTTGCAATACGCGGAACATGCTGCCGTAACGATGGCCGAGCAGGTGACCGATGACAAACGCGTAGGCCGGGTTGCCGCTGGCCTGAGCGATGCGGATATGGAATAGCCGATCGCCGGGATGGGTAGCCGAACCCGCGCGGTTATCGCGACAGTTTTGCTCGTAGGCATCGCGGATGCCTGCCAGCTCCTGATCGGTAGCGTGGCGCGCGGCCAGCGCGGCGGTTTCCGGTTCGATCAACAGGCGGGTTTGCAGCAGTGAGAACGGCGGCAGCTCGGCGTTAAAATCCAGCTCGATATTCAGCTCATCGTCGATTTCTGCCCACTGACCGCGCCCGGCCTGCGCCATCACCGGCTCCTGCGAAACCATGGTCGGCGTCTGTGCCCGGACAATCACCCCATTGCCGACTTTAACATCCACCAGACCAATCACTTCGAGCGCGATCAGCGCCTCACGCACAGAGGCGCGGCTGACCTGTAGCTGTTGGGCCAGATCCCGCTCGGACGGCAGGCGGCTGCCCGGAGGAAATTCATTATTATCGATGAGCCGCTTCAATTGGTCGGCTATCTGTCTGTAAATACGTGGGTTTTCCAGTCGGGTGATCGGCATTTTTGACCTTAGGCTGTTCGATGTTAAGTGATATTGCGCACAAATATGGCTCAAGCCGCTTGAGTAATGGTTAATCAAGTGTAAAAAATTGGTTAAACGGAAAGCTGTTTTGCCTGTGTCTCATAACATTCTCACCAAACCATAACGCGTAAAGCGTCTTTTGTCATGTTAAAGGCCTGACCTTTAACCACCTTTAATGGCCTGACCATTAGGCCTTTAGGCCAAGGGAGCGAAAATGAATTTAAGTGGAAAACGCGTGCTGATCACCGCCGCCGGACAGGGTATCGGTTTCAGTACTGCCAGATTGTTTGCCGATGCGGGTGCCGAGGTGATCGCCACCGATATCAACATCGAACAACTGCAGGGGTTGCCCGGAATTCAACCGATGACGCTAAACGTCACCGATCCTGCGGCGATCGCCGCGGCGGCGGAAACCCTCGGGCCGATCGATGTGCTGTTCAACTGTGCCGGTGTGGTGCACAGCGGTTCGATCCTCGAGTGCAGCGAGGAGCAGTGGGCGTTCGCCCTCGATCTTAACGTGACGGCGATGTTCCGCATGATCCGCGCCTTCTTGCCCGGCATGCTGGAGCGCAAAAACGGTTCGATTATCAATATGTCGTCGGTCGCCTCCAGCGTGAAAGGGGTGCCGAACCGCTTCGCTTACAGCGCCACCAAGGCGGCGGTGATTGGCCTGACGCGTTCAGTGGCGGCGGATTACGTCACTCAGGGCATTCGTTGCAACGCCATTTGCCCCGGCACGGTGGAATCGCCGTCGCTGCGCCAGCGCATCGCCGAGCAGGCCCGTGAGCAGGGACGCAGCGAAGAAGAGGTGTATCAGGCGTTTGTTGCCCGCCAGCCGATTGGCCGCATTGGCACCACCGGCGAGATTGCCCAGTTGGCGCTGTATCTGGCGTCCGACGCCAGTTCCTATACCACAGGTACGGTGCAGATTATCGACGGCGGCTGGAGTAACTGAGGCCCTGGCCATCTACTTTCTTAGTGAGGATTGCATGAAACTTTTACGTTATGGCGCACCGGGGCAGGAACGTCCGGGGATATTGGACAATCAGGGTCAGATCCGTGACCTCTCGCAGCACATCGCCGATCTGAGTGGTGAAGCACTGTTGCCCGCCGCGTTGGACCAACTGCGCGCGCTGGACATCAACCAACTGCCGAAGGTGGCTGGACAGCCGCGTTTGGGGCCGTGCGTGGGCCACATCGGCAAGTTTATCTGTATTGGTCTCAATTACGCCGACCATGCGGCGGAAACCGGCGCGGCTATCCCCTCTGAACCAGTGGTGTTCAACAAGTGGACCAGCGCGGTGGTGGGGCCTAACGACGAGGTGCAGATCCCGCGTGACTCGCTTAAGACCGACTGGGAGGTGGAGTTGGGGGTGATCATTGGTCAGGGTGGGCGCTATATCAGCGAGCAGGATGCGATGCAGCACGTTGCCGGCTACTGCGTGATTAACGACGTCTCGGAGCGTGAGTTCCAAATCGAACGCGGCGGCACCTGGGACAAGGGCAAGGGGTGCGACACCTTTGGCCCCACCGGACCCTGGCTGGTGACCGCCGATGAAATTGCCGATCCCCATAGCCTGAATCTGTGGCTGGAAGTGGACGGCAAACGCTATCAGGACGGCAATACCAGCACCATGATCTTCCGCATTCCACAAATTATCAGTTACCTGAGCCGCTTTATGAGTCTGCAACCGGGCGATGTCATCTCCACCGGTACGCCGCCGGGCGTCGGCATGGGGCAAAAGCCAACGCCGGTCTACCTGAAGGCCGGGCAGACGATGAGCCTGGGCATTGAAGGATTGGGTGAACAGTGTCAAACAACCGTACAAGCCTGATGGGGAGCATGCCATGACCACAATTACCGCACTGCGGGTTGAAGATATTCGCTTCCCCACCTCGCTGGCGCTGGATGGATCCGACGCGATGAATCCGGATCCGGACTATTCCGCCGCCTACGTGATCCTGGAGACCGATCGTGACGATCTGACCGGCCACGGGCTGACCTTTACCATCGGCCGCGGCAATGAGATCTGCTGTGCGGCGATCCGCGCGCTGGAGCATCAGATCGTCGGGGTTTCGTTGGAAGAGATCGCCGCCGATATGGGCGCCTTCTGGCGACGTTTTACCGGTGACAGCCAGTTGCGCTGGATCGGCCCGGACAAGGGCGCGATCCACCTGGCGACCGGGGCGGTGATCAACGCGGTTTGGGATCTATGGGCCAAGGCCGAGGGTAAACCGGTGTGGCGACTGGTGGCAGAGATGACGCCAGAGGAGCTGGTACGCTGCATCGATTTTCGCTACATCACTGACTGCATTACGCCGCAGGAAGCGCTTACCTTGCTCAGGCAGCGGACGCACGGCAAGGAGCAGCGCCTGGAACGGCTGCTGCAGGACGGGTATCCCTGCTACACCACTTCCGCCGGTTGGTTGGGTTACCCGGACGATAAGCTGCGCCGGTTGTGCCAGGAAGCGGTCGACGCCGGTTTCTCCTACCTGAAGCTGAAGGTCGGGCGCGATCTGGAAGATGATATTCGCCGGGTGCGCATTGCCCGCGAGGTGATCGGCCCCGATCGTCAACTGATGATCGACGCCAACCAGGTTTGGGAAGTCAACGACGCCATTCCCTGGGTGAAGCATCTGGCGTTCGCCAAACCCTGGTTTATCGAAGAACCGACCAGCCCGGACGACGTGGAAGGGCACCGCCGTATCCGCGAAGGGGTGCATCCGGTCAAGGTGGCCACCGGCGAGATGTGCCAAAACCGCATCCTGTTCAAGCAGTTCATCATGCGCGAAGCGATTGACGTGGTGCAGATCGACGCCTGTCGCCTGGGGGGGCGTTAATGAAGTGCTGGCGGTGATGCTAATGGCGGCCAAATACAACCTGCCGGTGTGTCCGCATGCCGGTGGCGTGGGACTGTGCGAATACGTTCAACATCTGTCGATGATCGACTACCTGTGCATTGCCGGCACCCACGACGGCCGGGTGATCGAGTACGTCGATCATCTGCATGAACATTTTGTCCATCCCTGTGAGGTCAAGGGAGCGGCCTATATGCCACCGCTCAATCCCGGATATTCGATCGAGATGCATGCGGCGTCGCTCGAACAATACCGGTTCCGCGGTTGAACGGGAAACAAACCATGCTGCGCATCGATGCTCACCAACATTACTGGCATTACCAGCCGCAACGCTATCCGTGGATCAGCGAGCAGATGGCGGTGTTGCAACAGGATTTTGGCCCAAAGCAGCTCGACCCCCTGCTGGAACGCCACGGTTTTGACGGTGCGCTGGTGGTACAGGCACGGCAGTGCGAGCAGGAAACCCAAACGCTGCTGGCGCAGGTGCAGCAGAGCCGCGGTGTGTGCGGGGTGGTGGGCTGGCTGGACATCACCGCGCCGCAGCTGCCGCAGCGGCTGGAGGCATGGCGGCAGCAGCCGCTGCTGCGCGGGTGGCGTCATCTGGTACAAGACGAGCCGCAGCCGGATGCCTGGCTGGCGCTGCCGGAAGTGCGGCGCGGTATGCAGGCGTTACAGCGGCATGGCTACGTCTACGACATTCTGGTTACTCACCGGCATTTGTCGGCGGCGGCGCAGTTTGCCGCCGAACATGATGATTACTGGCTGGTACTGGACCATCTTGGCAAACCGGATATCGCTCAGGGTGCAGAACATTGGGCACAGCAAATCAAGCCTTTGGCGGCGTTGCCGCACGTGGTCTGTAAGCTTTCCGGGTTAATCACCGAAGCCCCCGGTGGGCATTGGCAGGCCTCACAGCTACTGCCGTTTTTTTGAGGCGGCGCTGGAGGCGTTCGGCCCGCAGCGGCTGATGTTTGGTTCTGACTGGCCGGTGTGCCTGCTGGCGGGTGATTACGGCCAGGTTTATCAACTGAATGAGCAGGCGATCGCCACGCTGAGTCCTTCGCAGCAGGCGGAGATTTGGGGTGGCACGGCATGCCGAATTTATGGGTTAACGGAGTCTGGTTATGGATCTGTATCTGAAAGATAAGGTGGTGATGGTTACCGGTGGCGGCTCTGGCATCGGTGCGGCGGTTTCCCAACTGCTGGCTGAAGAAGGGGCAATCCCGGTGATTGTCACTAACGCCATGCCTGAGGCCGAGTTTCTGGCGCAGCTGCGTCGCTTGCAGCCACGGAGCACGGTGATCATCACCGATTTGTGTGAAGAACAGCAGTGTCGGCGGGCGGTGGCGCAAACGCAGGAAAGCTTCGGCCGTATCGATGCATTGGTGAATAACGCCGGCGTTAACGATGGGGTAGGGCTGGAGGCCGGGCGTGAAGCCTTTGTCGGATCGCTGGAGAAAAACCTGATTCATTACTACCTGATGGCGCACCTGTGCCAGTCGGCGTTGCAAAGCAGCAAGGGGGCGATCGTCAATATCGCCTCCAAGACCGCACTCAGCGGGCAGGGCGGCACCAGTGGCTATACCGCCGCCAAGGGCGCGGTGCTGGCGTTGACACGCGAGTGGGCGGTGTCGCTGCGCCATGAAGGGGTGCGGGTTAATGCGGTGGTACCGGCGGAGGTGATCACGCCGCAGTACCAACGCTGGATCAATACCTTTGAGCAGCCGGAGCAGCAGCTCGAGAAAATTACCGCGCGCATTCCTTTCGAACAGCGAATGACCACGCCACAGGAGATCGCCAACACCGTAGTGTTTTTGATTTCATCGCGTTCGTCGCACACCACCGGGCAATGGCTGTCGGTGGACGGCGGGTATCTGCATCTTGACCGGGCTATCACATGAGTGGCGTGACGGGGACGAGGCAGCGCTTCTGTCAGGCGCTCGATCTGGTCGACTCACCGGCGTTGATCGAGGAATACCTGGCCTATCACCAACGCATCTGGCCAGAAATTGCCACTCATCTGCGTGAGCACGGCATCCTGGATATGGAGATTTACCGGCTGGGTACCCGGCTGTTCATGATTGTTGAAGTCAGTAGCGGATTCGATGCCGAGCGGTTTGACGCCGCCGGTTTGAGCAATCCCCACGTGCAGCGCTGGGAAGCCCTGATGTGGCACTACCAGGTGGCCACCCCCTGGACGCCGCAAGGCGAAAAATGGGTGGTGATGGAGCGGATATTCTCTTTGAAACAACAATAACTTACCCTACCGAGGATATATCAATGCTTGCTGAAAAAACTGCTGCCCCACCTCAGGTGGGCGCCAAGGCGACGGCCAATCTGCGCTGGGCTTTTATCTTGGTGACCAGCCTGTTCTTTATGTGGGGGCTGTCATATGGCCTGCTGGACGTATTAAATAAGCACTTTCAGGAAACGCTGCACGTGACCAAGGCGCAGTCGGGATTATTACAGGCGGCATATTTTGGCGCCTACTTCCTGGTGGCGCTGCCCGCCGGCTATTTTATGGATAAAAAAGGCTACAAAGCCGGCATTCTGATCGGACTGTGTCTGTATGCGCTGGGGGCATTGCTGTTTGTACCGGCGGCCTCCGCCAACAGTTTTGGCATGTTCCTGTTTGCGCTGTTTGTGATTGCCTGCGGGCTGGGTTGCCTGGAAACCGCCGCCAACCCTTACGCCACGGTATTGGGGGACGCAAAGGGGGCCGAACGGCGGCTGAACCTGTCCCAGTCGTTTAATGGGTTAGGGCAGTTTATCGGCCCGATGATCGGCGGCACGCTGTTTTTCTCCGCCACCCAGGGGGCAGGCAGCGGTGACCAGAGCGCGGTGAAGATGACCTATGTGGCGATCGCCGTGTTGGTACTGCTGATTGCCTTTTTGTTCAGCCGCACCCGGTTGCCGGACATCCGCGAGGAAGAGCAGCCGGAGCACGGTGAAATTGCTCAGGGGTTGTGGCAGCACAAGCACTTTGTTGGCGGGGTGATCACCCAGTTCTTCTACGTGGCGGCACAGGTCGGTGTTGGTGCGTTCTTTATTAACTATGCCACCGAACACTGGAGCGACGTTTCCAACCAAAGCGCGTCCTATTTGCTTTCTATCGCCATGATTTGCTTTATGGTCGGGCGCTTCTTCAGTACCTGGCTGATGGGCAGGGTCAAACCGGCCACGCTGTTGATGGTTTACTCGTTGGTCAACATTGTGCTGTGCGGTGTCGTTATGCTCAGTATGGATGGCATCTCGGTGGTGGCGCTGATCGCCGTATTCTTCTTTATGTCGATTATGTTCCCGACCATTTTCGCCCTGGGGGTGAAAAACATGGGCAAACACACCAAGCGCGCCAGCTCCTTTATGATCATGGCGATCGTTGGCGGTGCCATCATGCCTTACTTTATGGGGGCGCTGGCGGACAGGTATAGCACGGCGTTGTCGTATTGCCTGCCGCTGCTGTGTTTTGCCGTGGTGTTTGCTTACGGCCTACAGCAGCGCCGCCGCTAAGCTCACAGCCCGCCGGCTCACACGGCGGCGGGTTGAACGTTTTGCGCCAACTGAATATTATTGCGGCCGTTGTTTTTCGCCTGATATAACGCGGCGTCGGCCGCCCGGATCGCCGAGGCCACATCCAGCTTGTCCAACGCGGAGATCCCGGCACTGAGCGTGACCGTGGTGGTTTCAAACTGGTTAAAGCGATGGGGGATTTTGAGTTCCTGCACCCGCTGGCGCACCCGTTCAGCCACTTGGGTGGCGTAATCCTCATTCACATTGGTCAACAGCACCAAAAACTCCTCTCCACCGTAACGCACCACGATATCGCGTGAACGTACCGAATCGCGGATGGCGATGGCGACCTGCACCAGCGCCTGGTCACCCATGGTATGGCCATAATTATCGTTATAAGCCTTGAAGTGATCGATATCGAGCAGCAGTACAAAATGGCAGTCTGACGCGGCCGCCGGCAACATATTGATTTTATTCTCCAGGCCACGACGGTTATAGAGCCCGGTTAAGGGGTCGATCATGCTTAAATTGCTGAACCTGTCCCGTTCGTTATACAGATTCGCCACCAGGGTTTGGGTAAAGTGTTCGCTGCGTTTAAGCATCAGGTGATGGATAGAGAACGCGATAATCGGCAATACCGTGGTGAATACTATCCGCATGGTATTGTGCATGCCGTCCAGTAATAGAATGACTAATGCGGATGGAACGGCGTGCAGGCAGAAGGCGATAAAATTATCGGTTAAGGCAATGGCGCTGATAAAAAACATACTGAACAGGCTAATTAATAGAAAACTTTGGTTGTTCGGCGCACAGTGCTGACTTTTAAGGTAAATATGTGCCGCCCACAGCAGACCCAGGACGCAGGAAAATAGATTCAGTTTTTTGACGTATAACCGCGGAGACTGCAAGGTAAATAAAAATGCCGCCAGACAAAATAGCGGTATACCTAATAAAGGCAGGGTAAAAGCGGGTTTATTTTGAAACGGGACTAATAATGTAAATACGGAAGAGGCCGCGTTCATCAATAAAAATAAAAATAATGATAAGCGGTGTTTGCTGTTCAGCAGTTCCTGATAAGAACGCGCGTTCATGCGGAATTCACTCTTTACAATATCGATCTGTCGAAAAGGTAAGGTTGCGAAAAATTCTGTCGGTGGGAATTAAACACTCGCATTGTATGGTTGTAGATTGTGATTATTAACATGCGAATTAGACTAGGAATTTTCTTATGGCAAATTATCATTTTTCAACCGTTATGTCATCCGCGTTTGACCGTCGCGGCGAAAATGATGCGCAGTGAAAAAAAGTGGTATATGATATTGGTTCTCATTATCACTTGAAGGGTAGGGTTATCATGATTGCCGCCATGATTACCGCGTGTGGGCTGTGGGGCGTCAGTTGGTGCCTGGGTAGCCGTCTGGCCAGCGCCTGGGGCGTTTTGCTGCCCTGCGCCTTGTTGCCGTTACTGGCATTGATCAACCTGGATATGATGCAATTGCGCACGCTGATTGTGATTGCCATGCTGGCCACCCTGGTGATGCTGTTCAATAGCCGTTGGCGACACTACCTGCTGCTGCCTTCCTGCATGGCGCTGGCCGGTGGACTGGCGGCGATCGGTCTGAACTTCAATCTGGGCTGAAAACGCAAAAACCACGCTTTCGCGTGTTCATCATTGTTTCGATTGGGGATTGTTTTGGGGGTATTACCGGAGAGAGTTATCGATTGGTGCGAAGAGAGGGACTTGAACCCTCACGTCCGTAAGAACACTAACACCTGAAGCTAGCGCGTCTACCAATTCCGCCACCTTCGCACAGCCGATATCTTTATTTTGCTTTCGATTTATATCACCAGCTTGGTGCGAAGAGAGGGACTTGAACCCTCACGTCCGTAAGAACACTAACACCTGAAGCTAGCGCGTCTACCAATTCCGCCACCTTCGCATTGATGCTGTGCAATATAAATCATGTGGTTATTTGGTGCGAAGAGAGGGACTTGAACCCTCACGTCCGTAAGGACACTAACACCTGAAGCTAGCGCGTCTACCAATTCCGCCACCTTCGCATTCCAAGAAACATTACCGGAGTAACGTACCACGGAGGCGAATTCTAGAGATTTTGGCGGGGACGTCAATAGTTATTTCCCCTGTTTGCGGGTGTTTGCTGGAAAAACGTCCGTTTTGGGCTGTTGATACTGTTCAAACAGCCAAATCAGCCAGTCAATCAATACCCTGACCCGCGGCGCAAGGAAACGGCCGGGGGGATACATGATGTAAATGGGCATCGGCGGCGGCGGGGTTTCCGCCAACACTTCGACTAATTCCCCTTTCTGCAGCCAGGGTGCCAACGAGTAGTGCGCCGCCTGTATCAGCCCCATGCCGGCGCGACAGCCGCTGGTGTAAGCATCGGCACCGCTGACGCTCAGCCTGGCGGGCAATTCGCGCAACTCCACTTTACCGTTGCGGCAAAACTCCAGCGGGTAATTACGGTTACTGGCGAGGGAAAAATAGCCCACCGCCTGATGCTGCTGCAACTGGTCAATCGACTGGGGGACACCGAACGCGGCCAGATAGCCGGGAGAAGCACAGGTCAACTGTGGCAGCATGGCGATGCGTCGTGCCACCAGGCTGTCATCTTCGGTTTCCCAGGCGCGCAGCACGCAATCCACCCCCTCGCGCAGCAGATCAACATGAGTATCGTTGGCGCCCAACGCCAGAGTCAGATCCGGATAGAGTTGGTAAAAGTCATCCAGAGCGGGGATCACGATTTCACGCGCCAGCGAATGAGGCATATCAATGCGTACCTTGCCGGAGGGCTGCAGCTTATGGTGGCTGAACAGCGTGTCTGCTTCTTCCAGTGCACCCAGCAACTGCACGCAGCGCTGATAATACAGCGTGCCTTCGCTGGTCACCTGCACCTGGCGGGTGGTGCGGATCAGCAAACGGACGCCGAGGCGCTGCTCGAGCCGTTTGAGGGCATTGCTGACCGTGGCACGAGGTAACTGCAAACGCTCGGCTGCCCGGCTGAAACTGCCCAGTTCGACGATGCGGGTGAAAATGCGCATGGCCTGGATCTGATCCATTTTGCCGCTCCATATTGTTAGCGATTTTTGAACAGTGATGTGTAATCCGCATTATTTATCTTTTCAAGGTAAACAACCAGACTCTGTTGTACCAGCACTCCGCTGATGAAAACCGCATGAGGGCAACACAATGCAACAACGTCAATTAGGTCCCAATGGCCCGACCGTTTCTGCCCTGGGGCTGGGCTGCATGGGGATGAGTGATTTCTATTCGACGGCGCAGGATGAAAAAGAGGCCATCGCCACACTGCACCGGGCATTGGAACTGGGGGTGACCCTGCTGGACACCGCCGACATGTACGGCCCGCACACCAACGAACGGTTGATTGGTAAAGCGATCAAGGGCAAACGGCAGCAGGTCTTCCTGGCCACCAAATTTGGCATCCTGCGCGATCCGGCCGATCCCGGCGCCCGGGGCGTCAGCAGTCGGCCGGAGTATATCCGTCGTTCGGTAGAAGGCAGCCTGCAGCGGCTTGGGGTTGAGGTGATAGATCTTTATTACCAGCATCGCGTGGATCCAGAAGTGCCTATCGAAGAGGTGGTTGGCACCATGGCGGACCTGATTAGCGAAGGTAAAATCCGCTACATCGGGTTGAGCGAGGCTTCGGTCGCTACGCTGGAGCGTGCGCACAAGGTGCATCCGATAACCGCGTTGCAGACCGAGTATTCACTGTGGACGCGTGATGCCGAGCAAGGGGTATTGGCGGCCTGTGAGCGTCTGGGCATCGGCTTTGTTCCTTACAGCCCGTTAGGGAGAGGTTTTTTGACCGGAGCTATCCAACGGCCGGAAGATCTGGATGCCGACGACTTCCGCCGCAGCAACCCGCGTTTCCAGGGCGAAAACTTTGCCCGCAATCTGGCGCTGGTGGCGAAAGTGAGCGAACTGGCCAAACAGAAAGGCATAGCGCCTTCACAGTTGGCATTGGCGTGGGTATTGGCGCAGGGCGAACATATTGTGCCGATCCCGGGGACCAAGCGCCGTCGTTATCTGGAAGAGAACATTGCGGCGGTCGAACTGACGCTGAGCCAGGCGGAACTGGCGGCGATTGAGGCGGTGTTTCCGTTGCAGGCGGCGGCAGGCGCACGCTATGGCACAGAGTCGATGACCTATATCAACGGATAAAAAAAGGGCGCGGCGTGTGAACGCTGCGCCCTGATCCCCGCTATTTGCGGGCGGCGTTACTTATTTCTTCTTCTTGGCATCGCGTGGTGCACGGGCAACGGTTGCCTGGTACACCTTGAAGCGGCCGTTTTGCGCCAGCACTTCATGGCTGCCGAAGGTGGCGTCCAGAATGTCCGGGTAAGGCAGGAAGGCGTTGGCCACGATGCGCAGTTTACCGCCGACGCCTAAGTGCTTCAACGCTCCGCGGATCAGGGTTTCCGCCGCCGTCAGGCTGGTTTGCAGCCCATCATGGAACGGTGGGTTGGAGATGATCAGATCGAAACGGCCGGTAATGTCGGAATAGACGTTACTGACAATCACTTCACCTTCAATGCCGTTAGCGGCCAGCGTTGCGCGGCTGGACTCAATGGCTGCGGCGTTGACATCGCTGAGGGTCAGCTTCATTTTTGGCGACAGTTTGGACAGCACCGAGGCCATCACACCGGCACCACAACCCACGTCCAGCACTTTGCCTTTCATGTGTTTATCCAGCGTCGACAGCAGCAGTGAGCTACCGACATCCAGTCCGTCGCGGCTGAACACGCCCGGCAGGGTTTTCACTTCCAGATCGTGCAACTGATAGCTTTCCCACCAGTCTTCCAGGTTGAATTCGGTCTGGGTGTCCAGGCGACCGTGATACAGGCCACAGCGGCGGGCGCTGTCGATTTTCACCAGTGTGGCGTAATCTTCCACCATCTGATCGGCGCTGCGCACGCCGCTGCGGTTCTCACCGACCACGAACACGTCAGTGCCTACCGGCAGCAGTGCCAGAATGTTGCACAGCTGGAATTGCGCTTCCTGTTTGCTCTTCGGCCAGTAGTAGATCAGCGTATCGCACTCGGCGACGAACGCAGCGTCTACGGTCAGGCCGTACTGCACGTTGTCACCCATCGCCCGGTTCAGTAACTGCCAGTGATGGTATTGCTGGGTATGGACACGCACATCCGCGGCCTCAAATTGGGCCGGCAGGGCGTCCTGCAGGTCACCGGCGAACAGAACGCGGCGTTCGATAAACTCATCACTGTGGCGCAGCATGACTTCACTGGCGGGGGTTAATGCAGACATCAGGTTTTGGCTCCTAGAAATTAGACCGGGGATTATAGAGCTTTGTGGCGATATGTTCGACGGGTTTGTTGGCGCAGGCCGCGCGGGTTTGTTAGCATAGCGCGGCGCATGGCAGGCATGGCGCACCACAACGGGTAGATCCTGACAGGAATCGGCATGGCATCAAAACGCGACTGGCTGTTACAACAACTGGGTATTACGCAGTGGACATTGCGCCGCCCGGGCGTGTTGCAGGGCGAAGTAGCCGTCAGCCTGCCACCCGAGGTGCGTTTACTGGTCGTGGCGCAGGCCTTGCCTGAGCATAACGATCCGCTGTTTTGCGACGTGCTGCGCAGCCTGGGCCTGACCCCGGCGCAAACCTATGGCCTGACGCCGGATCAGGTGGCTTTGTTGCCTGAGGATACCGAATGCAACAGTTGGCGGTTGGGCGTTGCGGAGCCGCTTGCGGTGGCCGGCGCGCAGCTATACAGCCCGGCACTGGCCGAGCTTTCTCTCGATGCGAGTGCCAAACGCGCACTCTGGCAGCAGATTTGTCATCATGAACAAGATTTCTACCCTGACCGCGGCCGACCTGGCCACAGCCTTCAAGATTGAGCAAGCCAGCCACGCCTTTCCCTGGACACAAGCTACCTTTGCCACTAATCAGGGCGATCGCTACCTTAACCTGAAACTGGAAGCCGACGGGCAGATGGCGGGTTTTGCCATCACCCAAATCGTGCTGGATGAAGCCACGCTGTTCAATATCGCCATTCATCCGGACTGGCAACGCCAGGGCTTTGGCCGTCAATTGCTGGAAGCGCTGATTGCACAGTTGGAACCCCGCGGCGTGTTTACGCTGTGGCTGGAAGTGCGTGCCTCTAACCGTGCGGCCATCGCGCTGTACGAAGATCTCGGCTTTAATGAAGTGACCATCCGCCGTAACTACTACCCTGCAGCCCATGGGCGTGAAGACGCGATAGTCATGGCGCTGCCGCTGGCATAGCGAACATCTCGGTCCTAACTTGTCCGCTGGTAAAAGCATTGATTGTCACCGGTTGGTAAATCAGCGAAAATGCCCGGCTATTATCTTTTATTTACCGCTTTGCCTGGCGCCGTGCGCGGCGCGTTCTGATGCTTTCGCAGGGCGGACTAACTGTAGAATCTGAAAAACATGTCTCCTAGTGAATTTGCCCGCGAAGTCTCGAAAAGAAGAACTTTCGCCATCATCTCGCACCCCGATGCCGGTAAAACCACCATTACCGAAAAGGTGTTGTTATTCGGACAGGCTATCCAGACCGCCGGTACGGTAAAGGGCCGCGGCTCAAATCAGCATGCCAAATCCGACTGGATGGAAATGGAAAAGCAGCGTGGGATCTCAATCACCACCTCGGTGATGCAGTTCCCGTACCGCGAATGTCTGGTTAACCTGCTGGATACCCCGGGGCATGAAGACTTCTCCGAAGATACCTATCGCACCCTGACCGCCGTTGACTGCTGTCTGATGGTGATCGACGCCGCCAAAGGGGTTGAGGATCGTACCCGCAAGCTGATGGAAGTTACCCGTCTGCGCGATACGCCGATCCTGACCTTTATGAACAAATTGGACCGCGATATCCGCGATCCGATGGAAGTGATGGATGAAGTGGAGCGTGAGCTGAAAATCGCCTGCTCACCTATCACCTGGCCTATCGGCTGCGGCAAGCTGTTTAAAGGGGTTTATCATCTGTACAAGGATGAAACCTATCTTTACCAGACCGGTAAAGGCCACACCATCCAGGAAGTGCGCATTGTCAAAGGGTTGGATAACCCGGAGCTGGACGCCGCCGTGGGTGAAGACCTGGCCGCGCAGCTGCGTGAAGAGCTGGAGCTGGTGCAGGGCGCATCCCACGAGTTCGATCATGAAGCTTTCCTGAGCGGCGATTTGACGCCGGTATTCTTCGGTACCGCTTTGGGTAACTTCGGTGTGGACCATATGCTTGACGGTCTGGTGGCCTGGGCTCCAGCGCCGATGCCGCGTCAAAGCAGCACCCGTGAAGTGGTAGCCGCAGAAGAGAAATTCAGCGGTTTCGTGTTCAAGATCCAGGCCAATATGGATCCTAAACACCGTGACCGAGTAGCCTTTATGCGTGTGGTCTCCGGACGCTACGAGAAAGGCATGAAGCTGCGCCAGGTGCGCACCGGTAAAGACGTGGTGATCTCCGACGCCCTGACCTTTATGGCGGGTGACCGTTCGCACGTTGAAGAGGCTTATCCGGGCGATATCATTGGTCTGCATAACCACGGCACCATTCAGATCGGCGATACCTTCACCCAGGGTGAAGATATGAAGTTCACCGGTATTCCGAACTTCGCGCCGGAGCTGTTCCGTCGCATTCGTCTGCGCGATCCGTTGAAGCAAAAACAGCTGCTGAAAGGCCTGGTGCAACTGTCCGAAGAAGGGGCGGTGCAGGTATTCCGTCCGATCGCCAGCAACGATTTGATCGTCGGCGCGGTCGGTGTGCTGCAGTTCGAAGTGGTGGTTGCACGCCTGAAAAGCGAATACAACGTCGAAGCCTTGTACGAGTCGGTCAACGTTTCGACCGCCCGTTGGGTGGAATGCAGCGACGTGAAGAAGTTTGAAGAGTTCAAGCGCAAGTGTGAGCTTAACCTGGCATTGGACGGCGGCGACAACCTGTCTTACATCGCGCCAACCATGGTTAACTTGAATATCACCCAGGAACGCTACCCTGAAGTGGTGTTCCGCAAAACACGCGAGCACTAACGGTAACAGAACAGCAGGGCGCCTTAGGGCGCCCTTAGTTTCTGGTGACAAAGTTGTCTTTGAAGCCGAGATACCCGGGCCTAGCGCACCGAGGGGCCATTATGGGACACGTCCATGTGTCCCACCCTGCGGGCCGACTGGAAGTCGTTCCAATTTGCTCCCGGCAAATTGGTCGGCGGGCAAGCCGCTACGACCCCTTCGGCACGCTCTCCCTAATAACGTGCTTTGTCAGCAGTCTTAGGGCGCCCTGTGTTATATTGCTTCACCCCATTCTGCTAATTAATAAGTCTCCTTCATCTTTTCAGTCCCCCCGCAGCCGCCAGGATTTGCCCGGCAATACCTGCTTTTTCTGTCATATGGTCTATATTTAACAGGGCATAACCGAACCGTTAAGCGTAATTCACTGCGCTTTGTCTTAACGGTAGCGAGTTATTCTGCACTGTTGCCAATAAGAGACAGTGTGATTTTTTAGAAATCAATAACATAGCAATAACATAGATTTTACTGATAGGTGTTGTCGTCAATAGGCGACAGTTTTTAGCCTGAAATGTAAGCGTTATTTATTTTGTTATTGATTTTAAATGGTTTTTTAAAATTGGCACGGCCGTTGCAATACTCCTGATGTGGCAACAATCGTTTAGCGTGAATGTTTGAACGTATAGAAATCGTGAAGTATTACTGAGTGGGCCGCGTTATGGCGGCTGAAGGATCCTAACCATTTTGGATCCGCAACCAAAGGAAGAGATCGATGAAAAATACTAAATTTGCACAATCACTGATGGCTGTTGTTTTGGGTTCCGTTCTGGTTAGTGGCAGCGCGCTGGCTGAAGATACTCTGCTCAATAAAGCGTCAAGTGCCGCTGATAGCGCGGGTGCCAAAATCGATAGCTCCATGAAAAAAGTTGACGGCTACATGGATGACAGCGCAACAACGGCTAAAGTTAAAAGTGCGTTGGTCGATGACAAATCCATCGCCAGCTCTGATATCTCGGTGAAAACCGAAAAAGGCACCGTCACCCTGAGTGGTTTTGTCGGCAGCCAGGCGCAGGCCGAGCACGCGGTTGAAGTGGCCGGTAAAGTGGAAGGCGTCAAATCCGTCAGCGACAAGCTGCACGTGAAAGACGAAGGCAAACAGTCGATGAAGGCCTATGCCGGTGATACTGCGACCACCAGCGAATTGAAGGCCAAACTGCTGGCCGATGACATCGTCCCTTCGCGCAATGTGAAAGTAGAAACCACCGACGGTGTGGTACAGCTTTCCGGTGAAGTGAAAACTCAGGCGCAGTCAGAGCGTGCAGAAAGCATTGCCAAGGCTATCGACGGTGTGAAAAGCGTTAAAAACGACCTGGTCGTTAAGCCATAAATTTTCTAGCAAGCGTAACAACAAGCACCAAATCCTGGGTTAGCCGTGAGGCTAGCCCAGGATGCACCATCAAAAAAAGAAACTGACCGGCAGTCTGGTGGCGCCCGAGAAGGGCACGGATTGCGATGCGTTTTTTCACTATGGTAAGGAGAAGCTTATGTTTCGTTGGGGCATTATCTTTTTAGTCATCGCATTGATTGCTGCAGCATTAGGTTTTGGTTCACTGGCGGGTACCGCCGCCTGGGCTGCAAAAATCGTCTTCGTCGTAGGGATCATTCTGTTCCTGGTCAGCCTGTTTACCGGTCGCCGACGCCCTTAGCTTTATCCTCAAAGTGTAACAAAGCTTAATCTGTTTTCTCGCAGTAGGGAGGTCAGTCATGAACAGCGACATCATCCTCGGACGCTGGAAACAGCTGAAGGGCCGGGTGTGTCAGAGGTTGGCGCAGTGGTCTGACAGCGACTGCATCTGGCTGATGGGCAGCAATGATTGCCTCTCTGGTGTACTGCAAGAGGATTACGGAAGAGAGCAAGACAAGGTATCCTCGGGTAAAACGTCTCACTGAGGATGCAGGGTTGGGATACAGAATACCCATCACGCTCGGCAATATCGAACCGCTGGCGTATAAACCTTACCGGCCCGGTAAAATGGCGCTGGTATGTGAAGGGGGCGGGCAGCGCGGCATTTTCACTGCCGGCGTGCTGGACGAGTTCCAGCGTGCCCGCTTTAATCCTTTTGATCTGATGATCGGCACTTCTGCCGGCGCGCAAAACCTCTCGGCTTTTATTTGTGGCCAGATGGGTTACGCGCGGCGGGTGATCACCCGCTACACCACTTCCGCTGAATTTTTTAACCCATTGCGCTTTGTGCGCGGTGGGCATCTTATCGATCTCGACTGGCTGCTCGATACCACGACCCAACAGCTGCCGCTGGCGATGGACGTTGCGGAAAAAAGCCTGGTTGATGGTCGTGAATTCCTGATGTGCGCCTGCCGCAGTGATGACTTCGAACCGACCTACCTGCCCGCGCAACGCGAAAGCTGGCTACCGGCCATTAAAGCATCCAGCGCCATCCCCGGTTTTTACCGCATGGGAGTGGAGTTGGACGGCGTCAGCTATCAGGATGGTGGCATCAGCGATGCGATCCCGGTTGAAGAAGCCTATCGCCGTGGCGCGGATACCATCGTGGTGATCCGCACCGTGCCGTCGCAGATGTACTACACGCCGCAGTGGATGAAACGCATGGAGCACTGGCTGAGCGAAAGCAGCCTGCAGCAGATGGTGCGCATCCTGCAACACCACGAACAAAGTTACCACCGCATCCAGCAGTTTATTGAGAAGCCGCCCGGCGAGCTGCGCATCTTCGAGATTTTCCCGCCGAAGCCGTTGGCCAGTAATGCCCTGGGGAGTCGCGTCACGTCGCTCAATCAGGACTATCACCTGGGCCGTAAGTGCGGGCGCTATTTCCTGGCAACCGTCGGTCACTGGCTGGTAGAACAGGACAAACTGGACGGCATGAAGGTGAAAAAGGCGCTGTCGCGTCGTTTGATCCAACCGGAAAACGTCATCATGCCTTCACCGATTATTACTGACATCAGTCACCCGCGCGATCTTGCCAACCCGTCGGAAGCCAAACTGGCGGCGATGGACATTATTTTGCCGGGCGAAGTACCACCGGGCGAGGGTGGCCTGCTGTGATGCACGACTTCACCGACACCCACTGCCACTTCGATTTCCCGCCGTTCAGCGGTCAAGAACGCGAAAGCCTGGAGTTGGCGGAGCAAGCGGGCGTGCGACGGATTATCGTACCTACGGTGACCGCCGATCGTTTTGTGCGGGTATTGAAGCTGGCACGCGATTATCCACCGCTGTTTGCCGCCCTGGGGCTACACCCGCTGTATATTGCCGAGCACCATGAGCCGGAGCTGGAACAATTGGCGGGGTTCCTGGCCAGCCGACCGCCGAAGCTGGTGGCGGTAGGGGAGATTGGCCTCGATCTGTATATGGAAAACCCGCAGTTCGAGCGCCAGCAGCAGGTGTTAACCGCGCAATTGAAGCTGGCAAAGCAACATGATTTGCCAGTGATCCTGCATTCGCGCCGCAGCCACGATCAGTTGGCGGCGATGCTGCGTCGCACCGAAGTACCTCGTCGCGGCGTGGTGCACGGCTTTGCTGGCAGTCTGTCGCAGGCGCAGGCGTTTATCCGCCTGGGATATTACATTGGCGTAGGAGGCACCATCAGCTATGAGCGGGCGCAGAAAACCCGCAATGTCATGGCCCAACTGCCGTTGACGTCGCTGCTGTTGGAAACCGATGCGCCCGACATGCCGCTGGCCGGTTACCAGGGGCAACCGAACCGCCCCGAGCGCGCTGCTGAAGTGTTCGCTGCTCTGTGCCAATTGCGCCCAGAGTCGGAGGAGATGATCGGCGCCCAATTACAGCAAAATACACGAGAGTTATTTTCAGTGTGATGGGGTGTTTTTCCGGGAATTATATTTTCGTCATGGATGCTTTGCCATTCGTTTATTTTGTTTTTAGCGCATTGTAATTGCTTTTCGAATAACAAGTTAATGACAATCAATAAATGACTCGACAACGGATTGAGTCTTATTTTTCAAACATGACATAATTCACAAAACAAAAGTGGATGCTATGTTTAACTAAGCGCGTCTGTCGTTTTCCATTCATATTTACCCTGTTATATTCAGACGGCAGGGAAGTTAATCTCCAATCATCAGGTATTACAATACACTTAACGCGTTTAAATAAAGGGTGATTCAAAAACCGCATATTGGATCAGGCTGTGCCCTACACATGGATTGAGGGAATATTACGTGAAAATATCAAAATTTATCTTTCCATTAGTCACAGTGGCATTTTTTACCAGCGCCTCTGTTCAGGCTGTTGACCTTACGATATATCATACCAACGACTTGCATGCCAATGTGCTCCCTTTTAAAGCCCCTTATGTCAGCAAAGAAAAACCAGTGGGGGGATTCGCCAATATTGCCACTATCGTCAAACAGGCCAAAGCCAAAGATGATGGCGTCTTCTTCTTCGATGCCGGGGATTTTTTTACCGGTCCTTATATCAGCACGCTAACGAAGGGTGAGGCTATCATTGATGTGATGAATCAAATGTCGTTTGATGCTGTTTCTATCGGTAATCATGAATTTGATCATGGTGTACCTAATATGATTCAGCAGATGAATAAGGCCACCTTTCCTGCTTTATTAGGCAACCTATTCTATGAGAACAGTGATAAACCGGTGTGGGATAAACCCTGGGTTATTTTGGAGAAGGCCGGCGTTAAGGTTGGCGTGATTGGTTTGCACGGGAAATTCGCTTTCTACGATACGGTAAATAAAAATATGCGCAAGGGTGTCGAGATGCGCGACGAAGTGGAATACCTGAATAAATATCTTGGGCAAATCCGCGACAAGGTGGACATTACCGTATTGTTAATTCATGAAGGCGTGCCGGCACGGCAATCCAGTTTTGGTGCGACGGACGTAAGTCGGAGGTTAAATAAAGACATAGAGTTGGCAAAGCAGGTGCAGGGGCTGGATATCATTATTACCGGTCATGCTCATGTGGGTACGCCGGAACCCATCAAGGTGAACAATACATTAATCGTTTCCACCGATGCCTATGGCATCGATCTGGGAAAACTGGTGCTGAATATTGACGATAAAAGTAAAAAGATCACCGGCTATAAAGGGCAGCTAATCAATATTTACGCTGGTGATGTTGAACCCGATCGGGCAACGGCGGATAAGATCGCGCTATGGACGGATAAGCTGAAAGAGATCACTCAGCAGAAAATCGGTAAGGCCAGCGCAGAATTGACGCGTTCTTATGGTGAGTCTTCTCCCGTAGGCAATATGGTCGGGGATGCCTTTTTGGCCATGGATCCACGGGCGCAATTCGCCTTCGTCAACAGTGGCGGTTTGAGAAGTGAGCTGGCTCAGGGGGAAATTAAACTGGGCGATATTATCACCCTGTTTCCTTTCCCGGACGACTTGAGCTACATGGAAATCAACGGCAAACAGCTACGTTCGTTAATGAATCATGCGGCAAATCTGACCAATGGCATCCTGCAAGTCTCGAAGGGCATCGAGATGAAATACGATAGCCGCAAGCCGCTCAATCAGCGCATCGTCTCGTTAACGGTGCAGGGGCAGCCGCTCAAGGATGACGCCTGGTACCCGATTGTGGTGAATTCATTCCTTGCCACGGGTGGGGATGGGTTCAGCGTCTTTACCGAAGGGCGTAACATCAAGACGGTGGCCGGCAGCGGTGCGGCAGAAGCGGTGGTGGACTATATCAAGTCCCAAGCGGAGATCTCCCCCAACGAGCAAAAACGGATTAAGGACGTGGCACTGTAGCCAATTAGGCCGATGAGCCAAGGTCATGCAGAAGGATTAAACCGTGACGCATGTCACGTACTGGTGTTTTCTATTGCGTCTGGTTGTATATATTTGTGACATAAATCGGTGCGGGCGTTGTCCCGCTCCGTATAATCGCACCCCGAAAACACTCATAAGCAACCCTCGCGGGACAACCGGACAGGGATGCATTTCTTTTTTTCGCAACAGGGATACTTTGCATGCAACTCATCATGAGCCTGGTCGGCATGGCGGCGCTGATCGCCATCGCCGTGCTGCTCTCCAGCAACCGCCGCGCGATTAAGTTTCGCACCGTTGGCTGGGCATTCGTTCTTCAGGTCGCCATCGGCGCGCTGGTGCTGTACGTCCCGGTAGGCCGCGCCATTCTTGGCGGCATGTCGGCCGGCGTGGCTAACGTAATCGCCTACGGTAATCAGGGTATTTCATTTATCTTCGGCGGTCTGGTTTCCGACAAGATGTTTGAAGTCTTTGGCGGCGGCGGCTTTGTTTTTGCGCTGCGCGTCCTGCCGGTGATCGTGTTCTTCTCCTCGCTGATTGCGGTGCTTTACTACCTCGGCATCATGCAACTGGTGATCCGTGTGCTGGGCGGCGGCGTGCAAAAATTGCTGGGTACCTCGCGGACAGAATCGCTGTCGGCGACCGCCAATATCTTTGTTGGCCAAACTGAAGCTCCGCTGGTGGTGCGTCCGTATATCGCCACCATGACCCAATCTGAGTTGTTCACCGTGATGTGTGGCGGCCTGGCCTCGGTGGCCGGTTCGGTGCTGGCAGGTTATGCCCAGATGGGCGTACCGCTGGAATACCTGATTGCGGCTTCGTTCATGGCCGCACCGGGTGGCCTGCTGTTTGCCAAACTGATGGTGCCGGAAACCGAAAAAACCCACGACAGGGACGATGCAACGAAGTTGATCGCGGAAGAAGACCGCCCGGCCAACGTGATTGACGCAGCGGCTTCCGGTGCAGCTTCCGGCATGCAGTTGGCGCTGAACGTGGGCGCAATGCTGCTGGCGTTTATCGCGCTGATCGCCCTGTTGAACGGCATTCTCGGCGGTATTGGCGGCTGGTTCGACTATCCGCAGCTGTCGCTGGAGCTGATCCTCGGTTGGGTGTTCTCACCTATTGCCTTCCTGATCGGCGTGCCATGGCATGAAGCGATGACCGCCGGTTCGTTTATCGGCCAGAAGATCATCGTGAATGAATTTGTTGCCTACATGAACTTTGGTGCTTATTTGCGTCCGGACGACGTGGTGGCGGCAGAGGGGCTGCAGGTGCTGTCGACGCATACCAAGGCGATTATCTCCTTTGCCCTGTGCGGCTTTGCCAACCTGTCATCGGTGGCGATCCTGCTCGGTGGTCTGGGCAGCATGGCACCGAATCGTCGTCACGACATCGCACGTTTCGGTCTGAAAGCCGTGGCGGCGGGGACGCTCTCCAACCTGATGAGCGCGACCATCGCCGGGTTCTTCCTGGCGCTGTAATCCCTGGGCTGTCCTGCATAGGGCAACAGGCTCTATTGCAGGACAGCGCCTATACTTCTAACACGGGCACAGAATGCTGTGCCCGCTATCTTTGCCCGTTTCTTTAGCGAATTTGTGAACGATATCGCGTTATTTTGTGATGGTCTTCACATATAATTCCGGTCTGTTACAGTGTTATTTCATATAGTGTGACTGTGAACGCGAATTGCCCCTGGCGATCGTGTTCAAATAGCTATTACTGACCCTGCGCGATGCGAAGGGTTATGTGCGGTGAGAAGGATCTCAGTTGCCGATGAGGGACCCGTTCCCCAGCGCTATCTTCAAGGAACCAAGTCCGCTCGCCAACACCCAGGTTCTCAGTTGGAGAGTTTTATGACCGAATTAACCGCAGCAGCGCAACGTGCGCTGACCTTAATGGATTTGACCACGCTGAACGATGATGACACCGATGAGAAAGTGATCGCGCTGTGTCGTCAGGCGAACAGCCCGGCCGGGCATACCGCGGCCATCTGCATTTACCCGCGCTTTATTCCGGCGGCGCGCAAGGCCCTGCGTGAGCAGGGGACGCCAGACATCCGCATTGCGACCGTCACCAACTTCCCGCATGGCAACGATGATATCGAGATCGCGCTGGCGGAAACCCGTGCGGCTATCGCTTACGGTGCCGATGAAGTGGACGTGGTGTTCCCATACCGCGCACTGATCGCCGGTAATGAGCAGGTCGGTTTTGAGCTGGTGAAACAGTGCAAGCAGGCCTGCCTGGCCGCCAACGTGCTGCTGAAAGTGATCATCGAAACCGGTGAGCTCAAGCAGGCCAATCTGATCCGCAAGGCTTCGGAAATTGCCATCAATGCCGGCGCGGACTTTATCAAGACCTCAACCGGTAAAGTGCCGGTCAACGCGACGCTGGAAAGCGCCGAGCTGATGATGTCGGTGATCCGCGATATGGGCGTCGCCAAGACGGTGGGCTTCAAGCCGGCCGGCGGCGTGCGTACGGCGGAAGATGCACTGCATTACCTGCAACTTGCCGATCGTATTCTGGGTGAAGGCTGGGCCGATGCGCGTCATTTCCGCTTCGGGGCTTCCAGCCTGTTAGCCAGCCTGTTGGCGACGCTGGGCCACGGTGCCGAGCCGTCTGGCAGCGGTTACTGATCGATTCCGTCGGCAAGGCGCGATATGGCGTCTGCCTGCACTCTATATTAGCTAAAACAGGGGGATGCCTTGTTCCTGGCACAAGAAATTATTCGTAAAAAACGTGACGGTCAGCCGTTGAGCGAAGCGGAAATCCGCTTTTTCATCAATGGTATCCGTGACAATGTGGTTTCTGAAGGGCAGATCGCGGCGCTGGCGATGACCATTTACTTCCACGACATGACCATGCCGGAGCGCGTGGCGCTCACCATGGCGATGCGTGATTCCGGCACCGTGCTGGACTGGAAAAGCCTGTCGCTGAACGGCCCGCTGGTCGACAAGCATTCTACCGGTGGCGTGGGCGACGTGACTTCGCTGATGCTCGGCCCAATGGTGGCGGCCTGTGGCGGCTACGTGCCGATGATCTCCGGCCGTGGCCTGGGGCATACCGGCGGTACGCTGGACAAGCTGGAAGCGATCCCGGGTTTTAATATTTTCCCGGACGACAATGCCTTCCGTAAGATTATTCAGGACGTGGGCGTGGCGATTATCGGCCAGACCAGCTCGCTGGCACCGGCGGACAAGCGCTTCTACGCGACCCGTGATATTACCGCCACGGTGGATTCTATCCCGCTGATCACCGCCTCAATTCTGGCGAAGAAGCTGGCGGAAGGGCTGGATGCGTTGGTGATGGACGTTAAAGTCGGTTCCGGTGCCTTTATGCCAACCTACGCATTGTCGGCCGATCTGGCACAGGCGATTGTGGGCGTGGCTAACGGCGCAGGCTGCAAAACCACCGCGTTGCTGACTGACATGAACCAGGTGCTGGCTTCCAGCGCCGGTAATGCGGTCGAAGTTCGCGAAGCGGTACGCTTCCTGACCGGTGAATACCGTAACCCGCGCCTGCTGGAAGTGACCATGGCACTGTGCGTGGAAATGCTGCTTTCCGGCGGCCTGGCGAAAGATGACGCCGATGCGCGTGCCAAACTGCAGGCGGTGCTGGACAATGGTAAAGCGGCGGAAGTGTTTGGCCGCATGGTGGCGGCGCAACAGGGCCCGACCGATTTCGTCGAGCGCTACGACAGCTACCTGCCGGCGGCCACCCTGAGTAAACCGGTTTACGCCGAAAAACAGGGTATCATCAGTGCGATGGATACCCGTGCGCTGGGCATGGCGGTGGTATCGCTGGGCGGCGGCCGTCGTCGCGCGACCGACAATATCGACTACAGCGTCGGCCTGACAGGCATGGCCCGTCTGGGCGATAAAGTCGATACCCAGCAGCCGCTGGCGGTGATCCACGCTAACGACGAAGAAAGCTGGCAGCAGGCGGCCGAAGAGGTGCGCAGTGCGATGGTGCTGAGTGACAAAGCGCCGGAAGTGACGCCAGTCGTTTATAAGCGTATCACTGAATAATTAACGAATCAGGAGTGGCAGCGGCGTTTTCGCTGTCGCCCATAGCGTGAGAACACGCAGGAGAGCATGATGAAACGCACATTTATTATGGTATTAGACTCATTCGGTATTGGCGCAAGCGAAGATGCGGCGAAATTTGGCGATCAGGGTTCCGATACTCTGGGCCACATTGCCGAGGTTTGTGCTCGCGGTGAAGCCAACGTGGGCCGTCAGGGCCCGTTGACCCTGCCTAACCTGAGCCGTCTGGGCCTGGGCAAAGCGGCGGAAGAATCCACCGGTACCTTCCCGCAGGGGCTGGACCGCAATGCAGACATCATTGGCGCCTATGCTCACGCCAGCGAACTCTCTTCCGGTAAGGATACGCCTTCAGGCCACTGGGAAATTGCCGGCGTGCCGGTATTGTTCGACTGGGGCTATTTCAGCGATGAGCACAACAGTTTCCCGCAGGAGCTGCTGGACAAGCTGGTTGAGCGCGCCAATCTGCCGGGTTACCTCGGCAACTGCCACTCTTCCGGCACCGTGATCCTCGACCAGTTGGGCGAAGAGCACATGAAAACCGGCAAACCGATTTTCTACACCTCTGCCGACTCGGTCTTCCAGATCGCCTGTCACGAAGAGACCTTCGGCCTGGACCGTCTGTATGAGCTGTGTGAAATCGCCCGTGAAGAACTGACCGAAGGCGGTTATAACATTGGCCGCGTGATCGCGCGTCCGTTCCTGGGCGACAAGCCGGGCAACTTCCAGCGTACCGGTAACCGCCATGACCTGGCAGTAGAGCCACCGGCGCCAACCGTGCTGAAAAAGCTGGTGGACGAGAAGGGCGGCGAAGTGGTGTCTATCGGGAAAATCGCCGATATCTACGCTAACGTGGGTATCACCAAAAAGGTCAAGGCGACCGGTATCGACGCGCTGTTCGATGCCACCCTGATCGAAATGGAAAAAGCCGGCGACAACACCATTGTGTTCACCAACTTCGTTGATTTTGACTCCTCTTACGGCCACCGCCGTGACGTTGCCGGCTATGCCGCCGCGCTGGAGCTGTTCGACCGTCGCCTGCCGGAGCTGCTGAAACTGGTTAAAGATGAAGACATCATTATCTTCACCGCTGACCACGGCTGTGACCCGACCTGGCCGGGCACCGACCACACCCGTGAACACATCCCGGTCCTGGTTTACGGCCCGAAAGTGAAGCCTGGCTCGCTGGGCCACCGTGAAACTTTCGCCGACATCGGCCAGACCGTTGCCAGCTACTTTGGCGTGTCGCCGATGGATTACGGCAAATCGATGTTCTAAGACTTTGTTAGTGCCGGGCGGTTGCCCGGCGTATTTTTTTATTCATGACGACGATTTAAAGGAAGACAATTATGGCTACGCCGCATATTAATGCTGAAATGGGTGATTTCGCTGACGTAGTACTGATGCCGGGCGATCCGCTGCGTGCAAAATACATCGCGGAAACTTTCCTGGAAGGCGCGGTGGAAGTGAACAACGTGCGTGGCATGCTGGGCTTCACCGGGACCTACAAAGGCCGCAAAATCTCCGTAATGGGTCACGGTATGGGTATCCCGTCCTGCTCCATTTATGCGCGTGAACTGATTGCCGAATTCGGCGTGAAGAAAATCATCCGTGTGGGTTCCTGCGGCGCGGTGCGTGACGACGTTAAACTGCGTGACGTGGTGATCGGCATGGGTGCTTGCACCGATTCCAAAGTGAACCGCATGCGTTTCAAGGATCATGACTACGCGGCAATCGCCGACTTTGACATGGTGCGTAACGCAGTAGACGCAGCTGCAGCGCAGGGTATCCCGGCGCGCGTAGGTAACATCTTCTCCGCTGACCTGTTCTACACGCCAGATCCGGACATGTTCCAGGTGATGAAGAAGTACGGCATCCTGGGTGTGGAAATGGAAGCGGCCGGTATCTACGGTGTGGCGGCTGAGCTGTACGAAGAGTTTGGCTGTAAGGCACTGACCATTTGTACCGTTTCTGACCACATCCTGCGTCACGAAGCGACCACCGCGGCAGAACGTCAGACCACCTTTAACGAAATGATCGTTATCGCGCTGGAATCTGTACTGCTGGGCGACAAAGAGTAATATCCAGCGGGCGCAGCACTCTGCTGCGCCCCTGTAGCAATCTATTCACCTTTCCTAAATCATTTCCTGCAAATACTTTACCTGACAGCTAATTAGCGCTATTACTCTATTCATAAATCTATTCACGAATCTATTCATCTATGACGGGCATCGAGCAATTACTACGTAATGGCCCAGCGACATCTACAGCACTTACTGAAGCGCTGGGTATCAGTCAACCGACATTATCGCGCCGTATTCGCAATTTGGCAGGAAGCGTACTGGTGATGGGCAAAGGCCGGGCCACCCGCTATGCGTTGCTCAGAAGCGTGGCAGGTGAAGGGCATTTTCCGCTGTATCAGGTGGATGAGCAGGGTAAGGCACATAAGTTTGCCACGCTTTATCCTGTCTATCCGGCTGAAGGATGCGCGGTACAAAATGAGCAAAATGGTGAATGGCAACTTTATGATGGTCTGCCTTGGTATCTGAACGATCTGCGGCCGATAGGTTTTCTTGGCCGGGCATGGGGGAAGGCGGTTTCTCAAGTATTGCGCCTGCCGGAAGATACTCTGCTTTGGAACGAAGAGCAGCGACTGTGGGCGCTTTGTCACTTTGGTGATGACATGAGCGGTAACCTGCTGCCTGGCAACGGCAGCTATCAACGCTGGCTGGTACATGACCTGGAGCCGGCAGTGCCGATGGCGGAAAAAACAGCCCGTTACGCAGAGCTGGCTGAGAAGGCGCTTGCAGGGGAACTGGTCGGGTCTTCTGCCGGTGGTGAGCAACCCAAGTTTATTGCTTATGCTGAACTGAGGGACGAGCGACAAGGTCATGTATTGGTTAAATTCAGTACGGCCCCGGAAAACCCCAATGCACAGCGTTGGAGTGATTTGCTGATCGCAGAGTCACTGGCGTTACAGGTCGTGGCGGAAGCGGGGTTGCCTGCGGCACGAAGTGAAGTCTTGTTGGGTGAAAATCAGCAGTGTTTTCTGGAAATTGAACGGTTCGATCGCATCGGCCCGTTTGGCCGGGTGGCGATGGTTTCACTCGAAGCATTGGATGCCGAGTTTAGCGGTAGCGGCAATGCCAATTGGGTTACGGCGGCGCAAGGGTTATTGCAGCATGGTGTGATAGACAACCCCACCTGTCAGAGAATGGCTCTGTATTGGGCATTCGGCAGGTTGATTGCCAATAGCGATATGCATCAGGGGAACTTGTCGTTTCTGCACCCCGAACAGCGGCCGGTGGTTTTAGCCCCTTTGTATGACATGTTGCCGATGGCATTTGCGCCAACCAGCAGCGGTAATATGCGCCATCAAGCGTTGGAAATCCGATTGGGTCATGAAGTCAGCGGTGCCGTTTGGCGGCAGGCGGAATTGATGGCGCTGGAGTTTTGGCAACGTGTGGCACGGCATACACTTATCAGCGAAGATTTTCGCGTTATCGCCGACCAGATGCTGGCACAGGTTCAGGGGCTGAACGAGCGTATTCAGCGAATGGCTTAAGAACCGCTCTCGGGCTTCTTCTCTTCTTCTTTATTCGCATCCGGCCGCGCGTCGTCATCGTCATTTTCTACCGTGTTACCTTCTTCCAATGGCGTATTGGCAGTCAGCAGGTAAGGCGATTGCTGCCAGCGGCTGCGGCGGTGTTGCAGTAGCGTACGCGCCAGAATAATGCCGATGGCCAGAGCCAGCAGGATCATCAGGCGCAGTAGGTTGGTGGTGTTATCCACCTGTTTGGATTCGGTCGCCAGTACGTGGGTGTCCAGCGTGATGCGGATAAAGCCGATTGGGCCGTCTTTGCCCTGAATGGACTCGACCAGTTGATGATTGAAGTAGCTGCCGGCGCGTTTACCGTCGAGCGACAAACGATCGCGTATACTTATCTGTTCACCGGCGTGGGAAACCAACGTGCCGTCGAGCTGATAGACGCTGGCGTCCAGAATGCGGCTGCCTCCGGTGAGCTGTTTGAGGATGGCGTCGATGCGCTGGTTATCGACGTCGCTGTCGTCGTCCATCAGCGGAGCCAGGCTGGAGGCCACCTGTTTGGTCAGCGTTTGCGCCAGTTCTTCCACCTGTTCGGATCGCGCCAGTTGGTGACTCAGGCTAAAATAGGACGCGCCCTGCATCAACAGTACCAGCAAAGCCAGGCAAATCAGGATAATAGCGGTGCGGTGCAGGCGAAATTTCAGTTTAGCGCGAGCCATGCAGGTTCCTTGGGCATCTTGGACACTTTATGTTGCCAGAAGCAATGGCGATAGGATAGCTTGATGCGTCGTTTTATCATGCAGTGTTTTTTCAGGAGTTAAGGATGTCGAATAGTCTGACCTATTGCGATCTCCCGGCAGAGATCTCTCAATGGCCGGGTCTTCCCCTTTCGCTGAGCGGTGACGAAGTGATGCCGCTGGATTATCGGGCGGGTCATACCGGTTGGCTATTATATGGCAGAGAACTGAACAAAACGCGCATTACCGATTTCCAGCGCAAGCTGGGTGCGGCGATGGTGATTGTTACCGCCTGGTGCGTCGAGGACTATCAGGTGGTGCGTCTGGCTGGCACCCTGACGGCACGCGCCAAGCTGTTGGCGGCGGAGAGCGGGCTGGATGTGGCTCCTCTCGGCAAAATTCCTCATTTGCGTACCCCTGGGTTGCTGGTGATGGATATGGACTCTACGGCGATAGAAATTGAATGCATCGACGAGATCGCCAAACTGGCAGGCGTCGGTGAGCAAGTGTCTGAAGTCACCGAACGTGCGATGCGGGGTGAACTGGATTTTACCGCCAGCCTGCGCCAACGCGTCGGCACGCTGAAAGGCGCCGATGCCAATATCCTCAAGCAGGTGCGCGATGAGCTGCCACTGATGCCTGGGCTGGTCAACCTGGTGCGCAAGCTGCAGGCGATGGACTGGCACGTGGCGATCGCTTCCGGCGGTTTCACCTATTATGCCGAGTACCTGCGCGATAAACTAAAATTGGTGGCGGTGGCGGCTAATGAGCTGGAAATTCGCGACGGCAAGTTGACCGGTGAAGTGCTGGGACCGATAGTCGATGCGCAGTTTAAAGCCGATACGCTGGTCGCACTGGCAGAAAAACTGGGTATTCCGCCGCAGCAAACCGTGGCCATCGGCGACGGTGCCAACGATTTAAAAATGATGCAGGTTGCCGGGTTGGGCATTGCCTATCACGCCAAACCGAAAGTCTATGAGAAGGCGCAGGTGTCGATTCGCCATGCTGACCTGATTGGCGTGCTGTGTGTACTGACCGGCAGCCTGAAACACGAAGTTCGCTAAAGTTGACCCTGATCCGGCGATAATGCCAGACAGCGGCAATGTGGTAAAAACAGAGGTAATACGTGGCAAAAGCAGCAAAACGGGCGTTTGTATGTAATGAGTGCGGGGCCGATTATCCGCGCTGGCAAGGGCAGTGCAGCGCTTGCCACGCCTGGAACAGCATTACAGAAGTGCGTCTGGCTGCGGTGTCTTCCTCTTCTCGCAATGAGCGCCTGAGCGGCTACGCCGGCGATGCCGGCATCAGCAAGGTGCAAAAACTGTCGGACATCAGTCTGGATGAGCTGCCGCGTTTCTCCACCGGTTTCCTTGAGTTTGACCGGGTGCTGGGGGGCGGGGTGGTGCCGGGCAGTGCGATCCTGATCGGCGGTAACCCTGGCGCCGGCAAGAGTACGCTGCTGTTGCAGGTGCTGTGCAAACTTTCCGAACAGATGAAAACCCTGTACGTCACCGGTGAAGAATCATTGCAGCAGGTCGCGATGCGCGCCCACCGTCTTGGCTTACCGACTGGCGGCCTGAATATGCTGTCGGAAACCAGTATCGAGCAGATCTGCCTGATTGCCGAGCAGGAACAGCCGAAACTGATGGTGATTGACTCCATCCAGGTGATGCACATGGCGGACATTCAGTCTTCGCCGGGCAGCGTAGCGCAGGTGCGTGAAACCGCCGCCTACCTGACGCGCTTCGCCAAGACGCGCGGTGTGGCGATTGTGATGGTGGGACACGTCACCAAAGACGGCTCTCTGGCCGGGCCGAAAGTTTTGGAACACTGTATTGACTGCTCGGTGCTGCTGGACGGCGACGCCGATTCGCGTTTTCGTACCCTGCGCAGCCACAAAAACCGCTTTGGTGCGGTGAATGAATTGGGCGTTTTCGCCATGACAGAACAGGGCCTGCGTGAAGTCAGCAACCCATCGGCCATTTTCCTCAGCCGTGGCGATGAGGTCACCTCCGGCAGTTCGGTGATGGTGGTGTGGGAAGGCACGCGGCCGTTGCTGGTGGAAATTCAGGCGCTGGTGGATCATTCGATGATGTCCAATCCGCGTCGGGTGGCCGTGGGTCTGGAACAAAACCGGTTGGCGATCCTGCTGGCGGTGCTGCATCGCCACGGCGGGCTGCAGATGTCGGATCAGGACGTGTTTGTTAACGTGGTTGGCGGGGTGAAAGTCAGTGAAACCAGCGCCGATCTGGCGTTGCTGATGTCGCTGGTGTCCAGCCTGCGCGATCGCCCGCTGCCAAACGATTTGGTGGTGTTTGGCGAAGTGGGGCTGGCGGGGGAGATCCGGCCGGTGCCGAGCGGCCAGGAACGTATTTCCGAAGCGGCGAAACACGGTTTCAAGCGGGCCATCGTGCCACATGCCAACGTACCCAAGAAACCACCGGCCAATATGCAGGTGTTCGGCGTGAAGAAACTGGCGGACGCATTGGACGTGCTGGAACAGTTTTATTAATTGCCACGCGGTGTGCAGATTATGCTATTTTGTTTAGCATATTAAACGGAGGGGCTATGCGGCAATTCGATTACCTGAAGGCGTCGATTAAGCAGAAGAGCTGCACTCTGCAGCAGGTGGCGGATGCCAGTGGCATGACCAAAGGCTATCTCAGCCAGTTACTGAACGACAAAATCAAAAGTCCGAGCGCCCAGAAACTGGAGGCGCTGCACCGCTACCTTGGCCTGGAATTTCCACGGCGTGAGAAAAAGGTTGGCGTGGTGTTTGGTAAATTTTACCCTCTGCACACCGGCCACATTTACCTGATCCAGCGCGCCTGCAGCCAGGTAGATGAGCTGCACGTGATCCTGTGTCACGACGAACCCCGCGACCGGGAGCTGTTCGAAAACAGTTCAATGTCGCAACAGCCGACGGTCAGCGATCGTCTGCGCTGGCTGCTGCAAACCTTCAAGTACCAGAAAAACATCCATATTCATTCCTTCGACGAACAGGGCATTGAACCCTATCCGCATGGCTGGAACGTCTGGAGCGATGGGGTGAAGGCTTTTCTGGAACAGAAAGCCATTGTGCCGAGCTTTATCTATTCCAGCGAAGCGCAGGATGCCCGCGCTACCGTGAACATCTGGGGATTGAGACCGTTCTGATTGATCCCGAACGTTCATTTATGAATATCAGCGGCCGCCAGATCCGTCAGGATCCGTTCCTTTATTGGGATTATATTCCAACCGAAGTGAAGCCGTTCTTTGTTCGTACCGTGGCGATCCTCGGCGGTGAGTCGAGCGGCAAATCGACGCTGGTGAATAAGCTGGCAAACATCTTTAACACCACCAGTGCCTGGGAATATGGCCGCGACTATGTGTTCTCGCACCTCGGTGGGGATGAGATGGCGCTGCAGTATTCCGACTACGACAAGATTGCTCTTGGGCAGGCGCAGTACGTCGACTTTGCGGTGAAGTACGCCAATAAAGTGGCCTTTATCGACACCGACTTCGTCACCACTCAGGCCTTTTGTAAAAAGTACGAAGGGCGAGAGCACCCCTTTGTGCAGGCGCTGATCGACGAGTACCGGTTTGATCTGGTGATCCTGCTGGAAAACAACACCCCCTGGGTGGCGGATGGCCTGCGCAGCCTGGGTAACCCCAAGGATCGCAAAGTGTTCCAGCATTTGTTGGAAGAGATGCTGCGGGCCAATAACATCGAGTATGTACACGTGGAGTCCAGCGACTATGACGAACGCTTCCTGCGCTGCGTTGAGCTGGTTAAACAACTGCTGGCGGCTGATGCCAGTCGGCTGCTCGGTGTTGCGGCGGTATAAGCCATCGGGGCGCAGCGTGCTGCGCCCCGTCTGCCATCAGTAAACAATCACCAGTTTGCCCTGCATATGCCCGTCGAGCAGTTTTTTATGCGCGGCGGTCAGGGTGTCGACCGTCAACCCCTGCAAGGTTTCGCTCAGGGTGGTACTCAGTTTTCCTTCATCCAGCAGTTGCGCCACTTGCTTGAGGATCTCACCCTGTTGGGCGATGTCCGGCGTGGTGAACATGCTGCGAGTAAACATCAACTCCCAATGCAAAGCGGCACTTTTCAACTTCAGCGCATTTTGGTCCAACGGCTGTGCATTTTCGACGATGGTACAGATATGGCCCATTGGCGCAATCAGATCGGAAATCGCTTTCCAGTGCCCGTCGGTGTCGTTCAGGCAAAGAATATAATCCACATTCTCAATGCCCTGCTGCGCCAGATTGGCTTTCAGATCGCGGTAGTCCACCACCAGATCGGCACCGCGCTCCCGGCACCAGGCCGCTGACTCTGGGCGTGAGGCGGTCGCAATCACCTTTACCTGACTGCGCTGTGCGGCAAACGGGATCGCCAGCGAACCTACGCCACCGGCACCGCCGATAATCAACAGGGTTTTACCGGGTGCGGCGTCCTGAATCTTCAGGTGCTCGAACAGCGCTTCCCAGGCGGTCAGAGCGGTCAGCGGCATGGCGGCGGCTTCAGCCCAGTTCAGACTTTGCGGCTTATGGGCGGTAATACGTGAGTCAATCAACTGATGGGTAGTGTTGCTGCCTGGGCGGGTGATATCACCGGCGTACCAGACTTCATCACCGGGTTTGAAACCGCTGACGCTGCTGCCCACTTCGACCACGATACCGCTGGCATCCCAACCGAGAATACGGGGCTGTTGCAGGCCACTTTTTTGCAGGCCGGCATGGACCTTGGTATCCACCGGGTTGACCGACACCGCTTTGACTTCAACCAATAAATCGTACTGGCCTGGGGTGGGTTTTTCCGGGCTGATTGCAATGAAGTTGGCGGGGTTTTTTGGGTCTACGGCAATGGCTTTAATCGACATGACTGTGCTCCTTTCGAATGAATACCCTCAGTGTAGACCTGTTGGCAGTTGATGATAAGATGGACAATAACTAACTGAGTGTTCGTTGGAGGTGAACAATGAGGTTTAAACAGCTTCAGGATATGGCGTTGTTTGCGCTGGTGGCTGAATGTGGCAGTTATACCGCCGCCGCCAAACGGGCTGCCTTGCCAAAGTCCAGCGTCAGCCAGCGCATTAGTCAGTTGGAACAGACGCTGGGCCTGCGGCTGTTGAACCGCACCACCCGTCAGCTCAATCTGACCTTTGCCGGTGAACGCTATCTGGAACACTGTCAGGAAATGCTGTCCGCCGCCGAACGGGCCGATCTGGCGCTGCAACGGCTGCGTGATAACCCCAGTGGGCGGTTGCGCATCTCGACCCCCGCCGGGTTGGGGGCGACCTTGCTGGCGCGGCTGGCGGCGGATTTCCAGCGGCAATATCCGGATGTCTCGCTGGAGGTGTCGGTATCTGATGCCATGGTAGATATGGTGCAGGAGGGGTTCGATGCCGCGCTGCGAACCGGCAAACCGCAGGACTCTTCGCTGATTGGCCGTCGTTTGGGGCATGCGCCACGTTATTTGCTGGCGTCACCGGCCTATCTGGCGCAGTCCCCGCAGATTGTCGATCCGCAACAGTTGCAGCAGCACCGCTGTATTGCGCACAGCTCCTGGCCGGTCTGGAGTCTGCGTCGGGGCGACGAGTATTTTCGTTGGCAGCTGCCGATGCGGCATGTTACCGATAATCTGCTGTACGCGCGTGAATGTGCGATTGCTGGTGCGGGTATCACCATGCTACCGGCGTTTCTTAGCCGCGAGGTAGTGGCGCAGAAGCAATTGGTGGAGGTATTGCCGGAATGGCAGGCGGAAGGCAATGAGCTGTATCTGGTTTATCCAAGCCGCAAGCTGAATTCACCGGCGCTGGCCTGTTTTATCGACGTGGTATTGCAACACCCGGTGTTTGACGATTATGCCCGCGAACTGGCGTGGGAATAAAAAAAGCGCCGCAGGCGGCGCTTTCCGGGATTACTTGGCGATTCGCTTGTACTTGATACGGTGTGGCTCAAGCGCTTCGGCGCCCAGCGTCCGTTTCTTGTACTCTTCGTATTCGGTAAAGTTACCTTCGAAGAATTCCACATTGCCTTCATCCTGATAATCCAGAATGTGGGTGGCGATGCGGTCAAGGAACCAACGGTCGTGCGAGATGACCATCGCACAGCCTGGGAATTCCAACAGGGCGTTTTCCAGCGCGCGCAGGGTTTCGATATCCAGGTCGTTGGTCGGTTCATCGAGCAGCAATACGTTGCCGCCAACCTGCAGCAGCTTGGCCAGATGCAGACGGCCACGCTCACCACCGGACAATTCGCCGACGCGTTTGCCCTGATCGACACCCTTGAAGTTGAAGCGGCCGACATAGGCACGGCTTGGCATTTCGGTGTTGCCGATACGCATGATGTCCTGGCCGCCGGAAACTTCTTCCCAAACGGTTTTGGAATTATCCATGCTGTCGCGGAACTGATCGACCGAGGCCAGTTTGACGGTGTCACCCAACACTATGCTGCCGGAATCAGGTTGTTCCTGGCCGGACATCATGCGGAACAGCGTAGACTTACCGGCGCCGTTCGGGCCGATAATGCCAACAATCGCACCTTTCGGTACTGCAAAGGTCAGGTCATCAATCAGCACGCGGTCGCCGTAAGACTTGCGCAGGTTACTGACTTCAACCACTTTATCGCCCAGGCGTGCGCCAGGTGGGATAAACAGTTCGTTGGTTTCGTTACGCTTTTGGTATTCGGTGCTGTTGAGCTCTTCAAAGCGAGCCAAACGGGCCTTGCCTTTGGACTGACGGCCTTTGGCGCCCTGACGAACCCACTCCAGCTCTTTCTCGATGGATTTGCGACGTGCGGCTTCGGAAGAGGCTTCCTGCGCCAGACGAGCGTCTTTTTGCTCCAGCCAGGAAGAGTAGTTGCCTTCCCATGGGATACCTTCGCCACGGTCCAGCTCGAGGATCCAGCCGGCCACGTTGTCGAGGAAGTAACGGTCGTGGGTAATGGCCACTACGGTGCCTTCGAAGTCATGCAGGAAACGTTCCAGCCAGGCCACGGATTCGGCATCCAGGTGGTTGGTCGGTTCGTCCAGCAGCAGCATGTCCGGTTTTTCCAGCAGCAGGCGGCACAGGGCGACACGGCGACGTTCACCACCGGAAAGGTTGGCGATTTTCGCGTCCCACTCCGGCAGGCGCAGCGCATCGGCGGCGCGCTCCAGCTGGGTGTTCAGGTTGTGGCCATCATGGGCCTGAATGATCTCTTCCAGGCGGCCCTGCTCAGCGGCCAGCTTGTCGAAATCGGCACCTTCTTCGGCGTACAGTGCGTACACTTCATCAAGGCGTTTCAGCGCACCGACCACTTCTGCCAGCGCTTCTTCGACCGACTCACGGACAGTATGCTCGAGGTTCAGCTGCGGTTCCTGCGGCAGGTAACCGATCTTAATCCCTTGTTGTGGGCGAGCTTCACCTTCGATATCGGTATCGATGCCGGCCATGATGCGCAACAGAGTGGATTTACCCGAGCCGTTCAGACCCAGCACACCAATTTTGGCGCCAGGGAAGAAGCTCAGCGAGATGTTTTTCAGAATGTGACGCTTCGGCGGAACCACTTTGCCGACGCGATGCATGGTATAGACGTATTGAGCCACGGTGCCTCTGCCTCTCTATATCAGTTTTTATAGGATGTCTGGCTGCGGAGTGTAGCCCGTTTCGACAGCGGATCCCAGACATCACACAGCGATCGTCAAGTATAACCCTATAGCTTTCAAGTTGCAGCTAGGCGCCCAGCTCGCTCATCCCCAGGCGCTTACTTAAGTAAGTAACTGGGGTGAGCGAGTGCAGGTAACAACGCTGCGGCTTGAAAGATGACGGGTATAACCCTTTATGCGCCGGTGAAGGCGCATATTGGTCACTTAAGGGGTGACGACTATCGCGACGCGGCGGTTTTCCGCCCGGCCGCTGGAGGTGCGGTTATCGGCCACCGGATCGCGTTTACCCATGCCGCGGGTTTCGATGTTGGCACGTGGAATGCCTACGCTGGCGAGCAGATCCGCCACAGCATTGGCGCGACGCAGAGAGAGCTGATCGTTATAGCTGTCTTCACCGTAATTATCCGTATGACCATCCAGACGGAACTGAGTGATACCGACGCTCATCAATGCGCGGCCCATTTTTTGTACCGTGTCGGTACTTTCCGGGTTCAGCTTGCCGATGTTATTGCCAAACAGCACTTTGTCGGACAGGCCAAATTCCCAGCCGTTATCGGTCAGCTTGAACCCTTGCGACTGCAACAGGGCAATTTGCTCGGGCGTCAGGCCCTGAGGTTTGCTCTGGCAGCCGGTGAGGGCCAGCAGGGCGATAAACATCATCGCCAGCAGTGAAAAACGGTTTTTTAGTGTTTGCTGTATCATAATCAAAATCCCTAGTTTTATTTTTTAGCCGGGGCCTTATTTTTGTATTGCCAGCCGCCAGCCTCCGTTATAACGATGCTTTGCCTGGTACATCGCATCGTCAGCTTCGTGCAAGAGCCCCTGAGGCGTTACCGCATGCTCTGGGTAAAGTGCAATACCGATACTCAGAGAGGAAATCACCGCCTCATCGTTCGGTAAAATCACCGGTTGGGTCATGCAGTCGATAATGTTATCGGCAATCTGCAGGACATCTTCCGTAGTGTGGACCGGTGCCAACAGTACGGCGAACTCATCACCTCCCAAACGTGCCACCAGATCGCTTTCACGCAGCTGCGCGCGAATGCGCCCGGCAATGGTAGTCAACACGACATCGCCTGCGGCATGGCCGTAACTGTCGTTAACTTCCTTGAAACGGTCACCGTCGATAAACAGCACCGCCAGTTTTTCGCTGGGTTTAATGTCCCCCAGCGCACGGCTCAGACGGCCCTCAAAGAAGGCGCGATTCGGCAAGCCGGTCAGGCTGTCGTGGGTGGCCCGGTGAGTCAGTGAGTCATTTTCCTGTTTCAGGTGTGCCTGCCAGGCTTCCAGCTCGTCAAGCAGGCCATTAAAGTCGCTGCTCAGCTCATGCAGTTCGGCAATCGGCGCCGACGGCACCCGCAGGCCAAAGGCGCGATCGCGACGTACCGCATGCGCGACATTGGCGATGTCATCCAGAGAACGGACAATGCCCACCAGCATGCGGCGGGAAAGCACCAGCGCACACAGGGTACTGAGCACCAGACAGGCGATCATGCCGATCATGCCGCGCAACAGAAAGCGCAGCAGGCTGCCGCCGTGGCCCAGCAGCCAAACTTTGCCGACCTCTTTGCCTTCATGAGTAATCGGCAGGATCACCGGTTCCGGCAGCGCCCAGCGGGCCACGATTTGTTCCATACCGTGCAGCGGGCCATCTTCGGGGTGACGCCAGGTGGCGAGCACTTTGCCGCTGTTGTTCAGAATTCTGGCTTCCGATACCTCCTCTTTGGAGGCGATCAATACCAGCGCCTCACTTGCGGCGGTGCGGTCTTCAAACACCACGGCAGCTTCGACGGTATAGCTGATGGAGCGTGCAATCAGGTGCAGGTTATGGTTGGCATAAGCGCGCAGCGCAAACAGCGCGACCAGCGTCAGGAAAATCCCGGCGGTGCCGACGGCAATCAGCGCCAGCCCAAGATGCACCCGTTGCAGCACCCGGCCCAGCGTCGGGCGTGACTGACCCGATCGGTTCTTGCGCAACCACTTCATAGCGGCGGCACCGGTTTGCGTGCCAGTTGCAGCACGTTGGGGTGAACGCGTACGCCGCTGCGTGCCAGTGCATCTAAGTTCACTTTAAAGCTGGCCTCGTCCCCTTCGAACTGCAGACAAAATGCGTTGCCGGCAGAACACTCCGCATCGTTCTCGCTGATGCTGAGAATCGAATGACCGTTAATGCGCTGGATGAAATTCTGTTTCTGCCCGGCATTGATATTGCCTAAATAAATCACGTCACAGCCGGTGCTCAGCAATGGGCTGTCGAAAGCGATGCGCTCGGCTTTTATTGGCCTGGGCGCGCTAAGCAGGATGGGATCGAACAGTCCGTCGGCATATTGTGTCGGCGCCGTCACGCACAGTCGGATAGGGTTGGGTCCACTCGGCCAGCGGGCATAGCTGATGATGCCGACCACCACAGTGGTGACGGCATGGGTACGATTTTTATATGAATCGCCCGTCTCGGGGTGGGCCAAACCGGGAAATGCCAACAGAGCGAGTAGAAACAGCGATAACAGACGGCCGTTGTCCAGACGTGCGCAAAGGAAACTCATGAATGAGTTTTTTTGCGCAGGTCACTAACAACGCGGCATTTTTTGCCATCTTCATCTGCTATTCCTGCCCACGTCCGCAGTACTGTTGCGGCAACATAACGATGAGAAGCCTGACCCGGTCGAAGGGATAATTGTCTTGCTGAAAACTGTCAATCGCACTGCCTGATGAACACTATCTAACCCATAATTGGCGCGGATTGTATTATAAGATATCCCTGTTGCGCGCTTTATGTGCCATTTTCTCGGAATTATCTTAGCCTTTTTTAATAGTATAAAAACGACCACCGGGGTTTGCCAGGCGTTTTCTGCAAAGTTGGCGCGCCAGGCCTGGGTTCTGGCGGTTTGCGCAACTTTTCTGCCCCTCGTTTTGAGTGCGAAATCCTGCGACGGCTAATAATTTCAAATGGCTTGGTTTTATATTGGCGGTGGGGATTAATAATCGCGGGTCCGACCGGTTTTTAGCGTTAGCCCAGGATGAAATGATTAAAACGGCAAAAATTGCCGCCAGCTTTAATTAATTTGTCAGCGAGGGTAAACCTTTTTTACCTGAAGCCCATCGTGACGATAAACTTCTTCTACAGTAGTGAATGGATAGGCGATCCTGCTGTCTATGATAGACGGCTGAGCGGGTTGCTCAGCGTCCCCCTTTTGCTCTGGTGTGCCGGATAGACGTTATTCCACGACAGAGCGCGAAATACTCGGAGAGCCGGGTTCACCGATCCGTTGGCTGCTGACGTAGCGCGGCAACGGGCTGAAGCGGCTCTGGCAACACCATCAGCATTAGCGAGGAAAGAGTCAGTATGGTCAAGGTAGACAAGTGGCGGTTTTTGGCTGTGGGCCTGTGCCTGACGGCATTTTCAAGCGCCGCATTGGCGGATTCCCTGGACGCTCAGCGTCAGCGCTACCTGCAGATCAAGCAGGCGTGGGACAGCAAACAGATGGACGTGGTGGCGCAACTGATGCCGACGCTGCGTGATTACCCGCTTTACCCTTATCTGGAATACCGTGAGCTGACGCAAGATCTCAGCCAGGTCGGATTCTCTGAGGTGAATGACTTTATCAAGCAGCATCCGACGCTGCCACCGGCCAAATCGCTGGCCCCGCGTTTTGTTAATGAACTGGCGCGGCGTGAAGACTGGCGTACCCTGCTGGCCTTCAGCCCGCAGGCGCCGAAACCCATTGCTGCGCGTTGCAATTACTACTATGCCAAATGGGCCACTGGCAATCAGACCGCGGCCTGGAGCGGTGTCGACGACATCTGGATGAGCGGTAAATCGCTGCCGGGAGCCTGTGACAAGCTGTTCAGCGTCTGGCAGGGAGCCGGTAAACAAACGCCAACGGCTATTCTGGAACGCATGAAGCTGGCGTTGAAAGAGGGCAACAGTGGCCTGGTGAACAGCCTCTATCGCCAATTGCCGTCAGATTATCAGACCATGGGTGATGCCCTGGTGCGCCTGCAAAACGATCCTGCGACGGTTGAGTCCTTTGCCCGCAGCGTGGGGCCGACCGACTTTACCCGCGCAGCGACCGGCATCGCCTTCGAACGCCTGGCGCGTCAGGATGCGGAAAACGCCCGTGCGATGATCCCAACCCTCGTCCGGCTGCAGAAAATGAGCGACAGCGAGCGGCTGGGGCTGGAGGAAGCGGTGGCATGGCGCCTGATGGGCAGCGATGCGACCTTTGAACAGACCCAGTGGCGCGACAAGGTGATCCTGCGTAGCCAGTCACCGGCACTGCTGGAGCGCCGCGTGCGTATGGCGCTGGGGGCCGGCGATCGCCAGGGGGTGGCGACCTGGCTGGCGCGTCTGCCGACCGAGTCACGCAATAAAGATGAATGGCGCTATTGGCGTGCGAGCATGTTACTGGACGAAGGCAAACGCAGCGAAGGGGAAGAGATCCTGCGTCGGCTGATGACCGAACGTGGCTTCTACCCGATGGTGGCGGCACAGAAACTGAATACGCCTTACCCGGTGATGGTGGCGGTAGCGGCAAAACCCCGCGCTTCATTGGTGGATGGCCCGGAAATTGCCCGGGTGCGCGAGTTAATGTACTGGAATATGGATAACCTGGCGCGCAGCGAGTGGACTTCCTTCGTGGCCAGTCGCAGCCGCCCGGAACAGGAAGCGCTGGCGCGTTATGCCTTCGAGCAGAAATGGGCCGATCTCAGCGTGCAGGCGACTATCGTCGGCAAAATGTGGGACCACCTTGAGGAACGTTTCCCGGTAGCCTGGCCGCAAGAATTCCGCGCCGCGACCGATGACAAGGGGATAACGCCGAGTTATGCCATGGCGATTGCCCGTCAGGAGAGCGCCTGGAACCCGAAAGCACAGTCACCGGTAGGGGCCAGCGGCCTGATGCAGGTGATGCCACGTACCGCGCAGCATACCGTGCAGATGTACAATATTCCCGGTTACTCAAGCCCCAGCCAACTGCTTGATCCGCGCGTTAATATTACCATTGGCACCAGCTATCTGGAGTATGTTTACCAGCAGTTTGGGCGCAACCGGATCCTGTCATCGGCGGCTTACAATGCCGGTCCGTCTCGGGTGAATACCTGGTTGGGTAACAGTGAAGGGCGGGTTGATGCCGTGGCATTTGTCGAAAGCATCCCGTTCTCGGAAACCCGTTCTTACGTGAAGAACGTGTTGGCTTACGACGCATTTTATCGCTATCTCATGCATCGGCCGGCTAAAGTGCTGACCGACGCCGAGTGGCAGAGGCGTTATTGATTTTGACGTCGCTATGGTATGCTGCTGTACTAGTTAAATAGTATGGTGGCTTGCCATGACGCAATTATCGCTTAACGACCCGGCTCTTTCAGAACAAGGTAATGAGGATTGGCTGCGCTTTGTTGCGCTGCTGCAGAATTCGTTTGCCCAGGATCTGCATCAACCGCTGATGCAACTGCTGCTGACGCCGGACGAACGTACGGCTTTAGGCACAAGGGTACGGATTATCCAGGAATTGATGCGCGGTGAGATGAGCCAACGTGAGCTGAAAAATGAACTGGGGGCGGGGATTGCCACCATCACTCGCGGTTCGAACAGCCTGAAGGCAGCGACGCCTGCGCTGAAACAGTGGCTGGAACAGCAGTTGCTGGGCGATGCGCAGTAGCGCCGCGCCCACCGAAGGTTATTTCTGTGCCGCGTTGTTATGGTTCTGGTAGATCGGGTTGTGGAAAGGCACCAGCGCCAGCAGCAGAGCCTGATGGTAAACGCTGGTGCGGCTCAATCGCCCATCGGTAAAGATGCCAATAGCGCCACCCTGGCGTTTCACTTCGGCATTGCCGGTGATGGTTGCCATTTCACTGCCCAATTCGCGGCCGGCGCGAATTCCCTGTAAAATCGTCTCCGGCAGCATCAGGCTGGCTGAGCGCGATTCGCCACGGGTCTGCGGGTTTTCCACCGTCATCCAGGCGAAAGTCATATTCTCTTCGATTCCAGCCTCAACGCCGACCCAAAAGTCGGCTTCAGGGCGTACCTGCCGCGCTTCCATAACACGCTGGCGTGCACCGGTGCGGGTTTCGTGATTACCTATGGGTTGCAGTGAAACGCCACTGGCGACGTCGACCGATTCAATGCGGCATTGGTCCTGGCCAAAAGTGTCCTCAAAGGCCAGTTGAATAGCCTTGATCTTTGCCGGGTTGGTAGTTGCAGCGACAACATGATACATAACGGGTTTGGCATCCTTAAGCTAAGAGCCTATTCACTACGTCAGGCGTTTGCGCAAGCGGCATCTGACGACGATAAACTCAGGTTTTACGCAGTATAACGGAAAAGCAAAATGTTACAGGTATACCTCGTTCGCCACGGCGAAACGGAGTGGAATGCGGCTCGCCGCATCCAGGGTCAGTCGGACAGCCCGTTAACCGCCAACGGTGAACATCAGGCTCGCCTGGTTGCCCAGCGCGTCAGCAAACAAGGCATCACACACGTGATTACCAGCGATCTGGGGCGTACCCGTCGCACTGCGCAAATCATCGCGGAGGCTTGCGGTTGCGAGGTGATAAACGATCCGCGTTTGCGTGAGTTGCATATGGGGGTGCTGGAAGAGCGCTTAATCGACAGCCTAACGCCGCAGGAAGAACAGTGGCGCAAGCAGATGGTCGATGGTACTGCCGATGGCCGTATCCCTCAAGGTGAGTCAATGAGCGAGTTGGGCGACCGGATGCGCGAGGCACTGGAAAGTTGCCTGATGTTGCCTGAGGGCAGCAAACCGCTGATTGTCAGCCATGGTATCGCTTTAGGCTGTCTGATCAGTACCGTGCTCGGGCTACCGGCCTATGCCGAGCGCCGCCTGCGTTTACGCAACTGTTCACTGTCGCGAGTCGATCACCAGCAGAGTCCCTGGTTGGCTTCTGGCTGGATCGTCGAAACGGCGGGCGATGTCACGCATCTGGACACGCCCGCGCTGGATGAACTGCAGCGTTAACGGCGGATCGGGATCAAATAGTCGCAGTTGATCTCGGTTGGCGGTTGGGGTGGCCGACGGTCACCCTTGGGATAAAAGCGCTCAATATCGTGCCCTTTACGGCGCGTGAGTTTGAGTGCCGGCAGGCAGGTGCCATAAACGGTCAGAATAAAGTCCTGCAGGCCAGAAGCCGGGCCTTCATAGCTGAACATCGCATACTCGCCACCTTGCAACACCAGCGGCTGTCCGGCCTGAATTTTCGCCGGTACGTGATGCGGTTCCAGCGCCGTGGTGTACAGCACTTCCTGCTCGTCATCCTTTTCCTGACTCGGACGTGAATGGTGCAGCCCGTATAACACCGGCGGCAGCGACTCTGCTTCGCCCAGATACTGGCGCCAGAACTGTGAACGCAGCTCGGTACGGTAGTTGGAAATTTGCTCCAGCGTACAGGAATAGCTCTGCGTCAGGCCAATCAAGTGCTGTTCCGGCATCGTGACAAACTCGGGTTGCGGCAGAGTAAAGGCGCCCAGGCGGATTGGCGGACAAATGCCGAATGAGTTCCAGTCTTCTGCACGGCGATACAGTGCCGGCGTTTGCGCAAACTGTTTTTTAAATGCGCGGGTAAATGTCTGCTGCGAGTCGAAGCGATACTGTAAGGCTATATCCAGAATAGGTCGGCTGGTTAAACGCAGCGCTACCGCAGCCTTGGATAATCTCCTTGCCCGGATATAAGCCCCGATGGCGTTACCGGTAATATCTTTAAACATCCGTTGTAAATGCCATTTAGAGTAACCTGCTTTGGCCGCCACATTGTCCAGTGACAAAGGTTGGTCCAAATGGCTTTCCAGCCAGCTAAGCAGATCACGAATAATACCGGCTTGATCCATAGATCTTCCTCGTAGAGCTTTAGGGTAGGAACCCGAACTGTTTATTCATTACGCTGGTGCTTGCGCTATCAGACCAATCCATGAGCCATTTTGCGTAGCACTCTTTCCTCTTGCCACTGTTGAGCAAGGGTTGGATAGGGGCACACCTTAAACGGGCGCAAAGATATAACGACGCCGCATAATAGCAATTTTTTTCCTCCGAGACTCTCAAAGATTTTTTTCACGCTCTGTGCTAAAAAGACCGGTGCGGACCAGAAATATCCTTTTTCTGTGACCTAAAACATAAACAATATTGATTGCCGGAACCCATTTTTAGGATTTAGCCTATTGGAGTTAAGTGAATGAAAAAAGGATGGTTATTTTTGTTTTGTTTAGTTTGCGCAACGGTAAATAGTGCGCAAGCAGAACAGGTTGGGTCGGTTGATACGGTATTTAAACTCTTTGGTCCGGACCATAAAATTGTGGTGGAAGCGTTCGACGATCCTGATGTTAAAAATGTAACTTGTTATATCAGCCGGGCAAAAACCGGTGGCATCAAAGGTGGGTTGGGATTAGCGGAAGATACTGCGGATGCCGCCATTTCTTGCCAGCAGGTTGGGCCGATTGAGCTGACTGATAAAATCAAAAATGGTAAGGCGGAAGGGACGGTCGTGTTCCAGAAGCGAACGTCGCTGGTGTTCAAGAAACTGCAGGTGGTGCGTTTCTACGATGCTAAACGTAATGCATTGATTTATCTTAGCTATTCAGACCGCGTGGTGGATGGTTCACCGAAGAATGCGCTGAGTGCAGTGCCGATCATCCCCTGGGGTGAGGCAAATTCTGCGGAACCCCAAATATTTTAACGCGGGAGGAGGGCTTACTCTTCCAGATCGCCGCAGAAACGGTAACCTTCACCGTGAATAGTAGCGATGATTTCCGGCGTGTCCGGCGTTGATTCGAAGTGCTTGCGGATGCGACGGATGGTCACGTCCACGGTGCGGTCATGCGGCTTCAGCTCACGGCCGGTCATCTTCTTGAGCAGTTCGCCACGGGATTGGATCTTGCCCGGGTTTTCGCAGAAGTGCAGCATGGCGCGGAATTCACTGCGTGGCAGTTTGTATTGCTCGCCCGCGGGGCTGATCAGTGAGCGGCTGTTGATGTCCAGCTCCCAACCGTTGAACTTATAGCTTTCAACCAGGCGACGTTCTTCGCCGACGCTGCCCAGGTTCATGGTGCGTGACAGCAGGTTACGTGCGCGAATGGTCAATTCACGCGGATTAAATGGCTTGGTGATGTAATCATCGGCGCCGATTTCCAGGCCGAGGATCTTGTCAACTTCGTTATCACGGCCGGTCAGGAACATCAGCGCAACGCTGGCCTGTTCGCGCAATTCACGCGCCAGCAGCAGGCCATTTTTGCCTGGCAGATTGATGTCCATGATAACCAGATTGATATCATTTTCAGACAGGATGTTGTGCATCTCTGCACCATCATTGGCTTCATGAACAACGTAGCCTTCCGCCTCGAAAATGCTCTTCAGGGTGTTACGAGTGACTAACTCGTCTTCGACAATCAGAATGTGCGGGGTCTGCATATATGCTACCTAAAATTGCCAACAAAATAGAAAATAGGAAGTACAGAAGTCTTTGTTTTCATAGCGGAGGGCAGAGATTAGCGCTCACGTTCCCTTCTACCAAACGACTAAAGTACGTAAACTCGTTCTTGATGCACTTTCCATCCCATGTCAACAAGATCGCTAGCTTGGTTGGGGCGCTATTCCTTACATCCCCAAAGGTGCCAAAACGGTGCATATCCTAACCGTATTAACAGCAATATAACAGTGCGCACCGAATTCATCACCCAACAAAACTAAGGTTTGTTGACATATATCAAATTCAATTGTAGCACGTTAACAGTTTTGTGAAAAACACTTACAGAAATGCCAGCTTAAGTCACAGAAGCCTAAATTCTGTGTACGATTCAGCATTGCGGCGCCTAATGAGGTAGAATTATTGACTTATTGATAAAAGGCTTCTTTTAACACTTTGATTAATAAGCACAGTAAAACATAAGTAGCAATAATATGTATTACGAGCAATTTATCGGGGCAATAACCTATTTAGCCCTGTCTACCCTCAATTTCGGGATTATTGTTGCGTAGATGTAAATATAATCAGACTATCCCAAACAGTCAAAAATACGCGATCTGTCGTTTAGTGGAGTATTGATGCAGCTTCATATTGTTTTAGTGGCTCCGGCGCGGCCGGAAAACGTCGGCGCTGCGGCGCGGGCAATGAAAACCATGGGTTTCACTTCGTTGCGCATTGTCGACAGCGAAGCGCACCTGCAACCGGCGGCTCGTTGGGTGGCTCATGGGGCGGGAGATATCCTCGACGGCGTGCAGACTTTCGCCACTCTCGAGCAGGCGCTGGCGGACGTGGATTTCACCGTTGCTACCACTGCCCGCAGCCGCGCGCGTTTCCATTATTACTGTACGCCGCAGCAACTGTTGGGTCAGTTGAGTGAGCGCAGTCAGTGGGTGGGGCAGGCCGCGGTGGTGTTTGGCCGTGAAGATTCCGGCCTGACCAATGAAGAGCTGGAGTTGGCCGATTTGCTGACCGGTGTGCCGATGCAGGCAGATTACCCTTCGTTGAATCTCGGCCAGGCGGTGATGGTGTATTGCTATCAATTGTCGGAACTGATGAAGGTTAGCGCACCGCAGGAACCAGTGGCTAATGAGGGCCAGCTTAAAGCACTGCGTCAGCGTGCCGATGGTTTGCTGGGGGCATTGGGGGTGGGTGACGATCAAAAATTGCGCGATTGGCTGCACCAGCGGCTTGGTACTTTGCAGCAGCGCGATACGGCAATGTTGCATACTTTGCTGCATGACATCGAAAAAAAACTGACAAAGTGATACCCGCAAACATGGCTAATTAGGCAGTGTGATCCACTGCAAAACTGCCGTCTGTCTGTCTTTTTATCCTGCTATTTGGCTTTTCGACTGTCGCATTGCCCAGTTGCTGTATCGGGCAATAAATGAGCGAAAACAAGAAATAATTTGACTTGGGATAGCGATTGCTTTAACCAATAGAGGGGACAGAGTATTTAATGAGACAGACAGACAAAATGCGAAATATCAGCCTGAACACAACAATTATTACCACCACCGATACCACAGGTAACGGGGCGGGCTGACGCGTACAGGAAACAAAAGAAAAAAGCCCGCACCTAACCAGTGCGGGCTTTTTTTTCGGCTTAAATTCGGGAGAGACAAGAAATGCGAGTGCTGAAATTTGGCGGAACCTCGGTAGCGAATGCAGAACGTTTTCTGCGCGTCGCCGACATCATGGAAAGTAACGCACGTCAGGGACAGGTGGCCACGGTCTTGTCCGCTCCGGCTAAAATCACCAACCACCTGGTGGCGATGATTGATAAAACGGTAGCGGGGCAGGACATTCTGCCAAATATGAGCGATGCAGAACGCATCTTTGCCGACCTGCTGAGCGGTCTGGCACAGGCGTTGCCCGGCTTTGAATACGATCGTCTCAAGACGCTGGTCGATCAGGAATTTTCCCAACTCAAACAGGTACTGCATGGCGTTGCGCTGCTGGGGCAATGCCCGGATAGCGTGAATGCGGCTATCATCTGCCGCGGTGAGAAGCTCTCTATCGCCATCATGGAAGGGGTGTTTCGCGCCAAAGGCTTCCCGGTTACGGTGATAAACCCGGTGGAGAAACTGCTGGCGCAGGGGCATTACCTGGAGTCCACGGTAGACATTGCCGAATCTACGCTGCGCATCGCCGCCGCAGCAATCCCGGCGGATCACATCGTGCTGATGGCCGGTTTCACCGCCGGTAACGATAAAGGGGAACTGGTGGTGCTGGGCCGTAACGGCTCCGACTACTCTGCTGCGGTACTGGCTGCCTGCTTGCGCGCCGACTGTTGTGAGATCTGGACCGACGTCGACGGCGTTTATACCTGCGATCCTCGTACCGTGCCAGACGCCAGGTTGCTGAAATCGATGTCGTATCAGGAAGCTATGGAGCTTTCCTATTTCGGCGCCAGCGTGCTTCACCCCCGTACTATCGCTCCCATTGCCCAGTTCCAAATCCCTTGCCTGATCAAAAACACCGCCAACCCGCAGGCCCCTGGCACGCTGATTGGCGGCGAAAATCTGGATACCGATACGCCGGTGAAGGGCATCACCAATCTCAATAACATGGCGATGATCAACGTCTCCGGGCCAGGGATGAAGGGCATGGTCGGCATGGCGGCACGCGTGTTTGCCGTGATGTCCCGTGCCGGAATCTCAGTGGTGTTGATCACCCAGTCCTCTTCCGAATACAGCATCAGCTTCTGCGTACCGCAGAGTGAGCTGCAGCGTGCCCGTCGCGCACTGGAAGACGAATTCTATCTTGAATTGAAAGATGGCCTGCTGGAGCCGCTGGACGTGATGGAGCAGTTGGCGATTATCTCGGTCGTCGGCGATGGCATGCGCACCCTGCGCGGTATTTCGGCCAGCTTCTTCTCCGCCCTGGCGCGCGCCAACATCAATATTGTCGCTATTGCCCAGGGGTCCTCCGAACGTTCCATCTCGGTGGTGGTCAGCAACGACTCGGCGACTACCGGGGTTCGCGTCTGCCACCAGATGCTGTTTAACACCGATCAGGTGATTGAAGTGTTTGTTATCGGCGTTGGCGGCGTCGGCGGTGCGTTGATCGAACAGATCTACCGTCAACAGCCGTGGCTGAAGCAAAAGCATATCGACCTGCGGGTGTGCGGCATTGCCAATTCACGCGCCATGTTGACCAACATACACGGCATCGCGCTGGATAGCTGGCGTGATGAACTGGCCGGTGCGCAGGAGCCATTCAACCTTGGCCGTCTGATCCGCCTGGTGAAGGAGTACCACCTGCTGAATCCGGTGATTGTCGATTGCACCTCCAGCCAGGCGGTGGCCGATCAATACGCCGATTTCCTGGCCGATGGTTTCCACGTGGTGACGCCGAACAAAAAGGCCAACACTTCGTCGATGAATTACTACCAACAACTGCGCACCGCCGCGGCCGGTTCACGTCGCAAGTTCCTGTACGACACCAACGTCGGTGCGGGGTTGCCGGTGATCGAAAACCTGCAAAACCTGCTGAACGCCGGTGATGAGCTGACGCGCTTCTCTGGCATTCTGTCCGGTTCGCTGTCGTTTATTTTCGGTAAGCTCGATGAGGGCATGTCGCTGTCGGCCGCGACCCTGGAGGCCAAAGCCAAGGGCTATACCGAGCCGGATCCGCGTGACGATCTTTCCGGTATGGATGTGGCGCGCAAGCTGCTGATCCTGGCGCGTGAGGCGGGTTACAAACTGGAGTTGGCCGATATCGAGGTTGAGTCGGTGCTGCCACCTTCCTTTGACGCTTCCGGTGACGTGGAAACCTTTATGGCGCGCCTGCCGGAGCTGGATAAAGAGTACGCCCGCAACGTGGCCAATGCCACCGAGCAGGGTAAGGTGCTGCGCTATGTCGGGGCGATCGAAAATGGCCGCTGTCAGGTGCGTATAGATGCGGTAGACGGTAACGATCCGTTGTATAAAGTGAAGAACGGCGAGAACGCCTTGGCTTTCTACAGCCGCTACTATCAGCCATTGCCACTGGTGCTGCGCGGCTACGGTGCCGGTAACGATGTGACCGCCGCAGGGGTATTTGCCGACCTGTTGCGCACACTGTCATGGAAGTTGGGAGTTTAATATGGTTAAGGTGTATGCGCCGGCCTCAATTGGTAACGTCAGCGTCGGTTTCGACGTTCTGGGTGCAGCGGTGTCGCCGATTGACGGTACCTTGCTGGGCGACTGCGTCAGTGTAGAGGCCGCCGAAACGTTCAGTTTGCAAAATGCCGGTCGCTTCGTCAGCAAGCTGCCGGACGATCCGAAAGAGAACATCGTTTACCAATGTTGGGAGCGCTTCTGCCAGGAAATCGGTCAGCAGATCCCGGTGGCGATGCGACTCGAGAAAAATATGCCGATCGGTTCAGGTCTGGGATCCAGTGCCTGCTCGGTGGTCGCCGGGTTGATGGCGATGAATGAGTTCTGCAACCGCCCGCTGGATAAAATGACGCTGCTGGGCCTGATGGGCGAGTTGGAAGGCCGCATCTCCGGCAGCGTGCATTACGATAACGTAGCGCCTTGCTACCTCGGCGGCCTGCAGTTGATGTTGGAAGAAGAAGGCTTCATCAGCCAGGAAGTGCCATGCTTTAAAGACTGGCTGTGGGTGATGGCCTATCCGGGCATCAAGGTATCCACCGCCGAAGCGCGTGCGATCCTGCCCGCGCAGTATCGTCGTCAGGACTGTATCAGCCACGGTCGCTATCTGGCGGGCTTTATCCATGCCTGCCATACCCAACAACCGCGCCTGGCCGCCAAACTGATGCAGGACGTGATTGCCGAGCCGTACCGCACCCGCCTGTTGCCGGGTTTTGCCGACGCACGTAAAGCCGCTCAGGATATCGGTGCTTTGGCTTGCGGTATTTCCGGTTCCGGCCCGACGCTGTTCGCCGTTTGTGATGACGGCGCAACGGCGCAACGCATGGCCGACTGGCTGACTAATCACTATCTGCAAAACGACGAAGGTTTTGTTCATATTTGCCGCCTGGATACCGCAGGCGCACGACTACTGGGATAACGCATGAAACTGTACAACCTTAAGGATCATAACGAGCAGGTCAGCTTCACACAGGCGATCAAACAGGGCCTGGGCAAACAGCAAGGGCTGTTTTTCCCGCTGGATCTGCCGGAGTTTGAACTGACTGAAATCGACCATCTGCTGGAACAGGATTTTGTCACGCGCAGCAGCCGTATCCTGTCGGCATTTATTGGCGATGAAGTTTCTGAAGAAGCATTGCATAAGCGTGTGGCGGCGGCCTTTGAGTTTCCGGCACCGGTAGCGCAAGTTGAAGATGATATCGCCTGCCTGGAGTTGTTCCACGGCCCAACGCTGGCGTTTAAAGACTTCGGCGGCCGCTTTATGGCGCAAATGCTGGCGGAAGTGGCGGGCGATCAGCCGGTCACTATCCTGACCGCGACCTCCGGTGATACCGGCGCGGCGGTGGCTCATGCCTTCTACGGCCTGAAGAATGTGCGCGTGGTGATCCTGTATCCACAGGGAAAAATCAGCCCGCTGCAGGAAAAACTGTTCTGCACCCTGGGTGGCAATATCCATACCGTGGCGATTGACGGCGATTTTGACGCCTGCCAGGCATTGGTGAAGCAGGCATTTGACGATCAGGAATTGAAAGAAGCCCTGCACCTGAACTCGGCCAACTCGATTAACATCAGCCGCCTGCTGGCGCAGATTTGTTATTACTTCGAAGCGGTAGCGCAATTGCCACAGGAAGCACGCAACCAGTTGGTGATTTCAGTACCCAGCGGCAACTTCGGCGATCTGACCGCCGGGCTGCTGGCCAAGTCACTGGGCCTGCCGGTGAAGCGTTTTATCGCCGCGACCAATGCCAACGACACCGTGCCGCGCTTCCTGACTAACGGTCAGTGGCAGCCTCATGCCACGGTGGCTACGCTGTCTAATGCGATGGATGTCAGCCAGCCGAACAACTGGCCACGGGTCGAAGAGCTGTTCCGCCGTAAGATTTGGCAGTTGAAAGAGCTGGGCCATGCCACGGTCAGTGACGAAACCACCAAAGACACTATGCGTGAACTGGCGAAGTTGGGTTATCTCTCCGAGCCGCACGCGGCGATTGCTTACCGCGCGTTGCGTGACCAGTTGCAGGAAGGGGAGTTTGGTCTGTTCCTCGGCACCGCGCATCCGGCCAAATTCAAAGAGAGCGTCGAGGACATTCTCGGCCAGGAATTGCCACTGCCGAAGGCGCTGGCACTGCGTGCTGATTTGCCGCTGCTGTCTCACAACCTGCCCGCCGGCTTTGGCGAACTGCGTAAGTTCCTGATGGCTTTGCCAGCCTGATCCTCATGGCCACATAAAGCGAAAAGCCGTCCTTGTGGCGGCTTCAGACAACTGACAAAGCCCGTTATTAGGGAGAGCGTGCCGAAGGGGTCGTAGCGGCTTGCCCGCCGGAGTGCCCCTCGGTGCGCTAGGCCCGGGTATCTCGGATTCAAAGACCACTTTGTCATCAAACTCAAGCCGTCCGTGTGACGGCTTTTTTATGGGCGGGAGTTTCACTGCTCTGGGCGTTTGAACACCAGCTCGTTGCCTTGGGAATTGGCTTCGTCAAATGCGTAGCCTTCCAGATTGAAATCAAGCAGTTGTTCGCGCTGCGTCAGACGATTTTTGATGATAAAGCGGCTCATCAGTCCGCGCGCCTTCTTGGCGTAGAAGCTGATCACTTTGTATTTGCCGTTTTTCTCGTCGAGGAACACAGGTTTAATCAGCTCGCCGTGCAGTTTAGCCGGTTTCACCGATTTGAAGTATTCGTCGGAAGCCAGATTGACCACCACATCGTCACCTTGTTGCTCCAGCGCTTCATTAAGTTTTTTGGTGATTTGCTCGCCCCAGAAACTGTACAAATCCTTGCCCTTGGCATTGTCCAGTTTGATGCCCATCTCCAGACGGTAAGGCATCATCAGATCAAGCGGGCGCAGCACGCCGTACAGCCCGGACAGCATACGCAGATGCTGTTGGGCGAAATCAAAGTCATCTTCGCTGAAGTCCTGCGCGTGCAGGCCGGTATAAACGTCGCCTTTAAACGCCAGCAGGGCCTGGCGGGCATTGTCCGGGGTGAATTTCGGTTGCCAGTCGCCAAAGCGAGCGGCGTTCAGGCCGGCCAGTTTATCGCTGATGCCCATCAGCTTGGAGATTTGTACCGGCGTCAGATCGCGGCAGATTTTGATCAACTGCTTCGATTTATCCAGCAGTTCCGGCTGGGTGAAGCGTTCGGTTGCCAGTGGGCTTTCGTAATCAAGAGTTTTTGCAGGTGAAATAATAACGAGCATGGCCAGATCCTGTTTTTCCAAGAACCGCTACTGTAGCAAAAAGCGCGGGAAAAAGGGTCAATGGGTCTGATAGGCAGGGCGCGTGTCTGACGCGCCCGCAAAAATTAATTTTTGTCCCACACGCCCGGTTCAAGCTGAGATTTCAGCTCGGGGAAGCGGTTGGCGTCAAAAGTGGGCAATCTTCCCAGCGTTCGCTGACGGTGGTAATCGTTAGCCAATTTCAACGCAACGCGTGACAGCAGCAGGATCGCCGTCAGGTTGGTGATAGCCATCAACGCCATAGAGGTATCGGCCATTTTCCATACCACCGGCAGTTCGGCCAACGCACCAAACATCACCATACCCAGTGCGGCGCAACGGAAAATCAGCAGACCGGCCGGGTGGTTGCGCTCCAGGAACACCAGATTGCTTTCGGCATAGGCGTAGTTGGCGATAATCGAGGTAAAGGCGAAGAAGAAAATGGCGATGGCGACAAACGGCGAGCCCCAACTGCCGACGGCAGCGGACAGCGCGCGCTGGGTCATGTCGATACCGCTGATGTTGTCCACCGGTTGATCCAATACGCCGGAGGACAGAATGATGGCGGCAGTTGCACTACAAATCACGATAGTGTCGACAAACACCCCAAGCATCTGTACATAGCCCTGCGATGCCGGATGCGGTGGGTAAGGTGAGGCGGAGGCCGCCGCATTGGGCGCAGAACCCATACCGGCTTCGTTGGAAAACAGGCCGCGCTGTACACCCTGAGTCATCGCCTGCGAAATACCGTAGCCGACGGCACCGGCCGCCGCTTCCTGCAGCCCGAAGGCGCTTTTCACCACCAGCGAGAGGATCGCCGGCATATGTTCAATGTTATGGCCAATCACCCACAGGGCCAGCAGTAAATAGGCTGCGGCCATCAGCGGTACTACCAGTTCGGCCACGCGGGCCACGGAACGAATGCCGCCGAAAATCACGATACCGCTCAGGACCACCAGGCCGATACCGACATACAGCGGTTTAACGTGGAAAGCGACGGCGGAAGCCTGGGCGATGGAGTTGGCCTGTACGGCGTTGAACACCAGGCCGAAGGCGATGATCAGGAAAATTGAGAACAGCACGCCCATCCAGCGCATGCCCAGCCCTTTCTCCATATAATAGGCCGGGCCGCCGCGGTAGTTACCCTGGTCGTCTTTGGTTTTGTAGAGCTGTGCCAGACTGCTTTCCACAAAGGAGGTGGCCATGCCGATAAAGGCCACTACCCACATCCAGAAGATGGCACCGGGGCCACCGGCGGTGAGGGCAATGGCCACGCCGGTCAGGTTACCGGTACCGACGCGAGCGGCGAGGGTAGTACACAAGGCCTGAAAGGAGGAGATACCTGCGCTGTCGCTCTTGTTGCTGTTTTTCAGCAGCGAGAACATGTGGCCAAAATGGCGAACCTGGATAAAACGCGTGCGCAGGGTGAAATAAATACCGGTACCGAGCAGCAAATAAATCAGTACCGAACCCCACAAAATATTATTTATAAAATTTATCAGGTCCGTCACGGATCCCTCCTTGTTGAAATTTGTTGCGCACCGCGCCGTATCCACCGCGGGTGAAAATATATTGACTGAGTTTTTACAAGAGCTTAGCTGAAATCAGCCCGGTTCCGAGCAATTGAGACTTTTCTCAGATTTCGAAACCTATTGCATTAATTTTCGCGAATTTAACATAATTTATTCAAGCGATAGCACGTTATTGCCTTTTCATCAGCTCGGGAATGACGAAAGATAGCAGCGTAAACGGTTGCTCGCTCAAGGATAAAACCAGCACCGCCGGGGCGTGATTTTCCAGCCTTGCACCGGGCCTTGCGCATGTTATTATCAGGGCAGGGCATGGTTGAACGATGCCAAAAGTTCATGCACACACGATGAGATAATGCCAACATGACCGATAAATTAACTTCCCTGCGCCAACTGACTACCGTGGTTGCAGATACGGGCGATATCGCGGCTATGAAGCTGTATCAACCGCAAGATGCTACGACCAACCCTTCGCTGATCCTCAATGCAGCCCAAATTCCTGAATACCGCAAACTGATTGACGAAGCCATTGCCTGGGCACGTGAGCAGAGCAGCGATCGCGAACAGCAGATCGCCGATGCCGCTGACAAGCTGGCCGTTAACATTGGTCTGGAAATCCTGAAGCTGGTTCCAGGCCGCATCTCCACCGAAGTGGACGCACGTCTGTCTTACGACACCGTAGCCAGCGTTGCCAAGGCCAAGCGCCTGATCAAACTGTACAACGATGCCGGCATCAGCAACGATCGCATCCTGATCAAACTGGCCTCTACCTGGCAAGGTATCCGCGCTGCGGAACAGCTGGAAAAAGAAGGCATCAACTGTAACCTGACGCTGCTGTTCTCCTTTGCTCAGGCCCGTGCCTGCGCCGAAGCCGGCGTTTACCTGATCTCTCCGTTTGTTGGCCGTATCCTCGACTGGTACAAAGCCAATGGCGACAAGAAAGAGTTCGCGCCAAACGAAGATCCAGGTGTGGTTTCCGTTACCGAGATCTACCAGTATTACAAACAGCACGGTTTCAAAACCGTGGTGATGGGCGCCAGCTTCCGTAACGTTGGCGAAATCATCGAACTGGCCGGTTGTGACCGCCTGACCATCGCCCCTGCACTGCTGAAAGAGCTGGCAGAGAGCGAAGGTACACTGGAGCGTAAACTGGCCTACACCGGCGAAGTGCAAGCGCGTCCTGCCGCTTTGACCGAGCCTGAGTTCTACTGGCAGCACAACCAGGATCCAATGGCAGTTGAGAAACTGACCGACGGTATCCGCAAGTTTGCCGTAGACCAGGGCAAGCTGGAAAAAATGATCGCCGATCTGCTGTAATTCCGGCAATCAGCGCAGAAAAAGGTGGCTTAGGCCACCTTTTTTTATGCCTGCAGATCCCGCAGGCAGGCAGACACTTTATACTCTCAAGATTGAAAATAGGGCGGGAAGCGAACCCGTCCGAACCCCATCAGGCTGTAGAGGTTACGCATGGACATATTACGTATTGGTTTGGTTTCCGTTTCTGACCGCGCTTCCGGCGGCGTTTACCAGGACAAAGGGATACCGGCACTGGAGGAATGGCTGACTGGCGCGCTGAGCACTCCGTTTAAGCTGGAGACCCGCCTGATCCCCGATGAGCAGACGTTGATCGAACAAACCCTGTGTGAGCTGGTGGATGAAATGGGCTGCCATCTGGTGCTGACCACCGGTGGTACCGGCCCCGCGCGCCGCGACGTGACGCCTGACGCCACCTTGGCCATTGCCGATCGCGTGATGCCCGGCTTCGGCGAGCAAATGCGTCAAATCAGCCTACACTATGTGCCAACGGCCATTCTTTCACGTCAGGTGGGGGCAATCCGCAAGCAGGCATTGATCATCAACCTGCCGGGGCAACCCAAGTCGATCAAGGAAACGCTGGAAGGGGTTAAGGACGAGCAGGGCAAGGTGGTGGTGCATGGCATCTTCGCCAGCGTGCCGTACTGCATACAGTTGCTTGAGGGGCCCTATGTGGAAACCGAGGCGGCAGTGGTAGCAGCATTTCGTCCGAAGAATGCGCGTCGCGAGATAAACCTCTAAATTTCAGCCTTTTGTGAGATTAGCGCTAGCCGATCTGGTGTGAAAATAATTTGCCGTTATAGTAAGGATTCGTTTACAGAAAGCCGCTGGCTTTTATTTTCACAGTTTCCTCCGACGGTACCCTATGCCTCACGATAATAATCGCCGGTTAAACCGGCAAGACTACAAAACTCTGACGTTAGCTGCCCTGGGCGGTGCGCTGGAGTTCTATGATTTCATCATTTTTGTCTTCTTTGCGGCGGTGATGGGCGAGCTGTTTTTCCCGGCGGATATGCCGGAATGGCTACGTCAGGTGCAAACCTTCGGCATTTTTGCCGCCGGTTATCTGGCCCGCCCGCTGGGCGGCATCGTGATGGCGCACTTCGGCGATCTGGTCGGCCGCAAAAAAATGTTCAGCCTGAGTATTTTGCTGATGGCGTTGCCGACATTGGCGATGGGTCTGTTACCGACCTATGCCAGCATCGGCATTGCCGCACCGCTGTTGCTGCTGCTGATGCGTGTGCTGCAAGGGGCGGCGATCGGTGGCGAGGTGCCGGGGGCCTGGGTGTTTGTGGCTGAACACGTGCCGCGTCGGCGCATCGGTTTTGCCTGCGGCACGCTGACTGCCGGCCTGACCGTCGGCATCCTGTTGGGTTCGTTGGTGGCGACGGTAATCAACACCACGCTCAGTCAACAGACCATTATTGACGGTGGCTGGCGCATCCCGTTCCTGCTGGGCGGCATTTTCGGCCTGGTGGCGATGTACCTGCGCCGCTGGCTGCAGGAAACGCCGATCTTCATCGAGATGCAGGCGCGTAAGGCCCTGGCAGAAGAGCTGCCGTTGAAATCGGTGGTGCTCAATCATCGCAAGGAAGTGGTGGTGTCGATGCTGCTGACCTGGCTATTGTCCGCCGGCATTGTGGTGGTGATCCTGATGACCCCGACCTACCTGCAAAAACAGTTTGGTATCGCCCCGGCGTTATCGTTGCAGGCCAATAGCATCGCCACCATCATGCTGATCGCCGGTTGCATCATCGCCGGCTTGTCGGCGGATCGCTTTGGCGCGAGTAAAACCTTTATCGTCGGCAGCCTGCTGCTGGCCGGTTGCAGTTGGTTATTTTATCGGACGGTGGGCGAACACCCGGAAATGCTGTTCGCCTGTTACGCGCTGGTGGGTTTCAGCGTAGGCGTAGTGGGCGCGGTCCCCTACGTGATGGTGCGGGCTTTTCCGGCGGAAGTGCGATTTACCGGGATTTCGTTCTCATATAATGTCGCATACGCCATTTTTGGCGGTTTAACCCCAATATTTGTGACGTTGATCATGAAGTTAACCCCGTTAGCGCCCGCTTACTATGTACTGGCGCTGTCGGGCATCGGACTGCTGTTGGGGATCTACCTGCATCGCGATCTAAACAGCGAAACCAAGGCACAGCGCGCCGGTTCCTACAGCTGAAAAAAAAGCCCTGCAATCAACCGCAGGGCTTCTGGTTTCAGGCCAGTGGCGTTTATGCCACTGCCCGAATTGGTTCCACATTGTCGACTGTTGGCTCGCCAATCGGCAGCACCGTGCGGCCAAACTGCTCGTTGAGCACTTCCGCCATGGCCAGGTAAATGGCGCTGGCACCGCAGATGATGCCTTCGTAGCCGGCAAAGTTCAGCAGCGCAGGGTTGCCGGTGATGTTACCGATGGCCAGCAGAGCGAACAGCAGCGTCAGGCTGCCGAACACGAACTGCAGCACGCGGTTGGCGCGCAGAGTGCCGAAAAACATGAACAGCGTGAAGACGCCCCACAGTGCCAGGTAAATCCCCAGCACGCCGGCATCGGTCGGTTCCGCCAGACCCAGACGCGGCAGCAACAGCAACCCGACCAGGCTCAGCCAGAAGCTGCCGTAAGAGATAAAGGCCGTCATCCCGAAGGTGTTGCCTTTCTTGTATTCCAGCAGGCCGGCCATAATCTGGGCCAGTCCACCGAAGAAAATCCCCATGCTGATAATGGCGGAGTTCAATGGGAAAAAGCCCGCGTTGTGCAGGTTCAGCAAGACGGTGGTCATCCCGAAGCCCATCAGGCCGAGAGGGCCGGGATTCGCCAACTTGTTGGTGTGCATAAGTCCTCTGCAATAACAGAAAATTAACGGAAACAGTGAAGTAAATTCATATATGGTCTGAATGGCCGAAAAGTTGATAACTTCCATCAGAGCGCGCGGCATCATAATGATCCCCAGAACAGGAAACAATGATCTGAGTGACGATAAAAAAGAATTTTTTTTTGTCCTGCCCCTTGATGCTCGGTTGTATGACCCCATCTTATTTGCAACCGCAGTTGCTGACCGCGGCTAAGACTGAAATGTTGGGCAGTTGAAAAACAAAAAATTGCCCACATATAGGTTAGCAACCTGACCGAATATGAATTTATTAGTGGAGACGTTTAGATGGGCAAAATTATTGGTATCGACCTGGGTACTACCAACTCTTGTGTAGCAATTATGGATGGTGGTAAAGCGCGCGTGCTGGAAAACAGCGAAGGCGACCGTACTACACCTTCGATCATCGCATATACCCAGGATGGTGAAATTCTGGTTGGCCAACCTGCTAAGCGTCAGGCTGTTACCAACCCACAAAATACCCTGTTTGCGATTAAGCGCCTGATTGGCCGTCGCTTCCAGGATGAAGAAGCGCAGCGTGATAAAGACATCATGCCGTACAAAATTGTGGCTGCTGATAACGGCGACGCATGGGTTGAAGTGAAAGGCCAGCGTGTAGCACCTCCGCAGATCTCTGCTGAAGTGTTGAAGAAAATGAAGAAAACGGCTGAAGATTACCTGGGCGAACCAGTAACTGAAGCGGTTATCACCGTACCTGCATACTTCAACGATGCACAGCGTCAGGCGACCAAAGACGCCGGCCGTATCGCAGGTCTGGAAGTAAAACGTATCATCAACGAACCGACCGCTGCGGCCCTGGCTTACGGCCTGGACAAAGAAGTCGGCAACCGTACCATCGCGGTTTATGACCTGGGTGGCGGTACTTTCGATATCTCTATTATCGAAATCGACGAAGTTGACGGCGAAAAAACCTTCGAAGTTCTGGCAACCAACGGTGATACCCACCTGGGTGGTGAAGACTTCGACAGCCGCCTGATCAACTACCTGGTGGAAGAGTTCAAGAAAGAACAAGGTTTCGATCTGCGCAACGATCCGTTGGCGATGCAGCGTCTGAAAGAAGCCGCTGAGAAAGCGAAGATTGAACTGTCTTCTGCTCAGCAGACCGACGTTAACCTGCCGTACATCACTGCAGATGCGAGCGGTCCAAAACACATGAACATCAAAGTGACCCGTGCAAAACTCGAGTCGCTGGTTGAAGATCTGGTTGCGCGTTCTATCGAGCCGCTGAAAGTAGCTCTGAAAGACGCAGGCCTGTCGGTTTCCGACATTCAGGACGTGATCCTGGTCGGTGGCCAGACCCGTATGCCAATGGTTCAGAAGAAAGTTGCTGACTTCTTCGGTAAAGAACCGCGTAAAGACGTTAACCCGGACGAAGCCGTTGCGGTGGGTGCTGCGGTACAGGGCGGCGTGTTGGCCGGTGATGTGAAGGACGTTCTGCTGCTGGACGTTACCCCGCTGTCGCTGGGTATCGAAACCATGGGCAGCGTGATGACTCCGCTGATCACCAAAAACACCACTATCCCGACCAAGCACAGCCAGGTGTTCTCTACCGCTGAAGACAACCAGTCTGCGGTAACCATCCATGTGCTGCAGGGTGAGCGTAAACGCGCTAACGATAACAAGTCACTGGGCCAGTTCAACCTGGACGGCATCCAGGCTGCTGCACGCGGTATGGCGCAGATCGAAGTGACCTTCGACATCGACGCCGACGGTATTCTGCACGTGTCTGCCAAAGACAAGAATACTGGCCGTGAGCAGAAAATCACCATCAAGGCTTCTTCCGGTCTGAACGAAGAAGAAATCCAGAAAATGGTGCGTGATGCCGAAGTGAACGCCGAAGCGGACCGTAAGTTCGAAGAGCTGGTGCAGACCCGTAACCAGGCCGACCACCTGATCCACGGCACTCGTAAGCAGTTGGAAGAAGCGGGCGATAAACTGCCGGCGGAAGACAAAACGGCTATCGAAGCGGCGCTGAAAGATCTGGAAGTAGCGGTTAAAGGCGAAGATAAAGCCGAGATCGAAGCGAAGACCCAGGCTCTGGTGCAGGTTTCCGGCAAGCTGCTGGAAATGGCTCAGGCGCAGCAGGCTCAGCAAGGTGCTGATGCCGGTGCTGACAACGCGGCGCAGAAAGACGACGACGTGGTTGACGCTGAGTTCGAAGAAGTTAAAGACAAAAAATAATCGCCCTTAAGCGGGCACGGAACGGCCGAGAGGCCGTTACCGCAAACCAGCACGGGCGTCGAGGCAACTCTACGCCCGTGCACGCATGTTAAGGGTTACAGAAATAATGGCGAAGAAAGACTATTACGAGATTCTCGGCGTCTCCAAGACGGCGGAAGAGCGTGAGATCAAAAAGGCGTATAAACGTCTGGCGATGAAATTCCATCCTGACCGCAACCAGGAGCAAGACGCCGAAGCCAGGTTTAAAGAGATCAAGGAAGCCTACGAAATCCTGACTGACGCTCAAAAACGTGCGGCCTACGATCAATACGGCCATGCGGCCTTTGAACAAGGCGGTATGGGCGGCGGCGGCGGGTTTGGCGGCGGTGCTGAATTCAGCGATATCTTTGGCGACGTATTTGGCGACATCTTCGGTGGTGGCCGCCGTCAGCGCGCCAGCCGCGGTTCCGATCTGCGCTACAACATGGAGCTGTCCCTCGAGGAAGCGGTTCGTGGCGTGACCAAAGAGATCCGCATCCCGACGCTGGAAGAGTGTGGCGTTTGCCACGGCAGCGGCGCGAAACCGGGCAGCTCGCCGGTGACCTGTCCAACCTGTCACGGGCAGGGCCAGGTGCAGATGCGCCAGGGCTTCTTTACCGTGCAGCAGGCCTGTCCGCACTGTCATGGTCGTGGTCAGATCATCAAAGACCCATGCAATAGCTGCCACGGCCACGGCCGGGTAGAGAAAGCCAAAACGCTGTCGGTGAAAATCCCGGCCGGCGTTGATACCGGTGACCGCATCCGCCTGGCGGGTGAGGGTGAAGCAGGTGAGCACGGCGCGCCGGCAGGCGATCTGTACGTTCAGGTTCAGGTGAAAGCGCACCCTATCTTCGAGCGCGAAGGCAATAACCTGTACTGTGAAGTGCCGATTAACTTCGCGATGGCGGCATTGGGCGGCGAGATTGAAGTCCCGACGCTGGATGGCCGTGTGAAGCTGAAGGTGCCGGCAGAGACTCAGACAGGCAAACTGTTCCGCATGCGCGGCAAGGGTGTCAAATCGGTACGTGGTGGCAGCCAGGGCGACCTGCTGTGCCGTGTGGTGGTAGAAACCCCGGTTAACCTGAACGACAAGCAGAAGCAATTGCTGAAGGAACTGGAAGAAAGCCTGGGTGGCCCTTCCGGTGATAAAAACAGCCCACGTTCGAAGAGCTTCTTCGACGGGGTGAAAAAGTTTTTTGACGACCTGACGCGCTAAGCTACTGTTTCCGTTAGCGTACTGAATAACCCCGGCGTCAAAACCGGGGTTTTTTTATTGCTTAACCTCCGCCAATAGCCCTGGTTAAAGTGTGATATAAATCGCTTATAGATCGGTTTTTACGATGTTTTAAGCATTTATAAACGTATTTTATCGAAGTGATTCGGCGTCTATACTCATTCCATTACTTTGTCTGCAGGGCCGTCTGTGCCTTGCGCTGCTCTGGAGAGACGTATTGTGACCAACATCATTCGTCAATTTTTACGTCAGGAAGCCGCGGGCGGCATTATCCTGATCGTAGCCGCGATTATCGCGTTGATCATGGCCAATACCCCAGCCCAGGGGATTTATCACGCCTTCCTCAATTTGCCTGTGATGGTGAAAGTGTCCTCACTGGAGATTGCCAAGCCACTGCTGTTGTGGATTAACGACGGCCTGATGGCGATCTTTTTCCTGGTGGTCGGGCTGGAGGTCAAGCGCGAGCTGATGCAAGGTTCATTGGCCGGGCGTGACAAGGCCGTGTTCCCGGCGATCGCCGCACTGGGCGGCATGCTGGCACCGGCATTGATTTACCTGATGTTCAACGGGGCGGACGAGGTTACTCGTCAGGGATGGGCGATCCCGGCGGCAACCGATATTGCCTTTGCCCTCGGAGTGATGGCGCTATTGGGTAACCGCGTGCCGACCAGCCTGAAGGTGTTCCTGTTGGCGCTGGCGATCATCGATGACCTGGGTGTCATCGTGATTATCGCGCTGTTCTATACCCACGAAGTCTCGATGGCGGCATTGGGCGTGGCAGCAGCCTCTATTGCAGTGCTGGCGTTTATGAACTGGCGCGGGGTGGGCAAAACCTCGCTTTATATGATTGTCGGCCTGGTACTGTGGGTGGCTATCCTCAAGTCCGGGGTACATGCGACGCTGGCCGGGGTTATTATCGGCTTTATGATCCCGCTGAACGTGAAGAAAGGGCCGTCGCCGTCAGAGACGCTGGAGCATGAACTGCATCCGTGGGTGGCATTCCTGATACTGCCGCTGTTTGCCTTTGCCAACGCCGGGGTTTCATTACAAGGCGTGTCACTGAGCGGGCTGACCTCACTGTTGCCGGTGGGCATTGCGGCAGGCCTGTTTATCGGTAAGCCGTTGGGCATCTTCACCTTTAGCCTGTTGGCAGTGAAGCTGGGCATTGCGAGGCTACCTGAAGGAATTGGTTTCAAACAGGTGTTTGCCGTTTCCGTGCTCTGTGGTATTGGTTTCACCATGTCGATATTTATCGCTTCGCTGGCCTTTGGCGATGCGGATGTTGTACTGAGCACCTATTCGCGACTGGGGATCCTGATTGGGTCAACCACGGCGGCGGTGGTCGGGTATGGTCTGTTACGCATGTCGTTACCACGAGTCAGATAACTCTTTTAGGGGATCCCCTGTTCGTGGGGACTCACTACAATACAATAGCTGGTCGGAGCTGCGCAGGATAAAATATGCGCAGCTTCGGCCATTCTGTTTGGGACGAATGCAGCAACAGGTTGTCTGAAACAGGGAAAGGACATTAGTCGCTCGTTACGGCCGCAGTTTTGCCATGACGGAATGTTAAGGAGAGCACCTCGTGAGGATGTCGCATATCAACTTTAATCACCTTTACTACTTCTGGCAGGTCTGCAAGGAAGGTTCGGTGGTCGGCGCCGCCGAAGCCTTGTTTCTGACACCGCAGACCATCACCGGCCAGATCAAAGCGTTGGAGGAGCGTTTGGACGGCAAACTGTTCAAGCGTCAGGGGCGTGGGGCTGGTGCCATCCGAATTGGGGCAACTGGTTTTTCGCTATGCCGACAAGATGTTTATGCTCAGCCAGGAAATGCTGGATATCGTTAATTACCGCAAGGAATCCAACCTGCTGTTTGACGTCGGGGTAGCGGATGCGTTGTCCAAACGTTTGGTGAGTCAGGTGCTGGAGACGGCGGTAGTGGTGGATAATGAGCAAATTCACCTGCGGTGCTTTGAGTCGACGCATGAGATGCTGCTGGAGCAGCTCAGTCAGCATAAGCTCGATATGATCCTGTCAGACTGCCCGGTGGATTCCAGCCAGCAGGAAGGGTTGTTTTCGCTCAAGCTGGGTGAATGCGGTATCAGTTTCTTCTGCCGCCAACCGGCACCGGATCTGCCGTTCCCCGCCTGTCTGGAACAGCGAAAACTGCTGATCCCGGGTCGGCGTTCAATGTTGGGCCGTAAACTGCTGAACTGGTTTAACACCCAGGGCATTCAGGTGGAGATCCTGGGCGAGTTTGATGATGCGGCCCTGATGAAAACTTTTGGCATGTACCACAACGCGATCTTCGTTGCGCCGACGCTGTATGCGCAGGATACCTATAACGATGATGACGTGGTGGAGATTGGACGTATTGATAGCGTGCAGGAAGAGTACTACATCATCTTTGCCGAGCGCATGATCCAGCATCCGGCGGTACAGCGGGTGTGCAACAAGGACTTCTCTGCGTTGTTTGCTTACTAGACCGGGTAATGCAGACGTAAAAAAACCGGCCTGAGCCGGTTTTTTTTCAAGCAGACAACACGATGCTTATTACAAAGCGTTGATGCGCGCCGACAGGTTTGACTTATGGCGTGCAGCTTTGTTTTTGTGGATCAGGCCTTTAGCAGCCTTGCGGTCCACGATTGGTTTCATTACAGCGTAAGCAGCTTGCGCAGCTTCTTTGTCGCCAGTGGCGATAGCAGCTTCTACTTTCTTGATGTAGGTACGCATCATTGAGCGGCCGCTAGCGTTATGCTTACGACGCTTCTCAGACTGTACGGCGCGTTTCTTAGCTGACTTGATATTAGCCAAGGTACAACTCCCAAATATATTCTATTGAGGACAATTCGAAGGCCGAGGAATATGCCCTTTTGGCCTGCGTTTGTCAATGAATTTGTGCAAATAAGCGCCGTTTGTACGGGCGGCACTTGCTACGTTGTGATGGCGCAGGATTTTACCAGCTTCGGTCGTGGGAATACAGTGTTTCGCGAGAAAATTCACCAATGATTTGCCAGGGTCACCGCAACCCCTTGGCCGCAGTCGGTAATCATACGGATGGCGCCGGATAAACTGCGGTCAGGGCGTTTCACCTGCAGATTATCTCCGGTATGGTATGTCTATTACATAAAGGCACCAATCGCGGGTTAACCTTAACCGCTGTACAAGGTATAATCCGGCGATTTCCACTGTTTTGAGCCAGCTATGGAGCTAATTCGCGGCATTCACAATATCCGGGCACGCCACCATGGTTGCGTGCTCACCATCGGCAACTTTGACGGCGTACACCGCGGTCACCAGGCGTTGCTGGAGCAGCTGAAACAAGAGGGGCAACGCCTCGGGCTGCCAGTGATGGTCATGATCTTTGAGCCGCAGCCGCTGGAAATGTTTGCAGCGGACAAGGCACCGGCCCGCCTCACGCGTTTGCGTGACAAGGCCAAATACCTGGCGCAGGCGGGCGTTGACTACCTGTTGTGCGTCAAGTTCGACCCGCGTTTCGCTGCCAATACGGCGCAGGCATTTGTTGCCGAACTGCTGGTGGAGAAACTGGGCGTGAAATTCCTGATGGTCGGGGATGATTTTCGCTTTGGCGCGACCCGACAGGGCGATTTTCCGCTATTGCAAAAAGCCGGGAAAGAATACGGTTTTGAAGTGATTAGCACGCCGACCTTCCGCGAGGGCGATCAACGCATCAGCAGCACCGCGATCCGCAATGCGCTGCGCGATGACGACCTGGCATTGGCTGAAACGCTGCTGGGCCATCCGTACAGTATTTCTGGTCGGGTGGTACACGGCGACGAACTGGGCCGTACCATCGGCTTTCCCACCGCCAACCTGCCGCTGAAACGCCTGGTTGCCCCGGTGAAGGGAGTCTATGCGGTGGAAGTTTATGGCCTGGGGCCCCAGCCGCTCCCCGGCGTGGCCAATATTGGTACACGCCCAACCGTTGCCGGCGTGCGACAGCAGCTGGAAGTCCACCTGCTGGATGTCACAATGGATCTTTACGGGCGCCATATAGACGTGGTGCTCCGCGCGAAATTGCGCAATGAACAGCGTTTTGCTTCGCTCGATGCGCTGAAGCAGCAAATCGCCAATGATGTGGTGACGGCCCGGAAGTTCTTCGGGCTACAGACACCGGTTTAATCTCTATAGCCGAAAACGGAACCGAGAATCTAATGAGTGACTACAAGAATACCCTGAACTTGCCGGAAACAGGGTTCCCGATGCGCGGCGATCTGGCCAAGCGTGAACCTGGCATGCTGCAACGTTGGTATGAACAGGATCTGTACGGGATGATTCGTACTGCCAAAAAGGGCAAGAAATCCTTCATTCTGCATGACGGCCCTCCGTATGCGAACGGCAGCATTCACATTGGTCACTCGGTTAACAAGATTCTCAAAGACATTATTATCAAGTCGAAAGGGATGTCCGGTTTCGACTCGCCTTACATTCCGGGTTGGGACTGCCACGGCCTGCCGATCGAACTGAAGGTCGAGCAACTGTACGGCAAGCCGGGTGAAAAACTCACCGCGGCGGAATTCCGTATCAAGTGTCGTGAGTACGCCGCCGAGCAGGTTGAAGGCCAGAAGAAAGACTTCATCCGCCTGGGCGTGCTGGGTGACTGGGATCGTCCGTACCTGACCATGGACTTCAAAACCGAAGCCAACATCATCCGCGCGTTGGGTAAAATCATCAGCAACGGTCACCTGCTGAAAGGCGCCAAGCCGGTGCACTGGTGTACCGATTGCCGTTCTTCCCTGGCGGAAGCGGAAGTGGAGTATTACGACAAAACTTCGCCGTCGATCGATGTGGCTTTCCACGCGGTTGACGCGGCTGCCGTAGCGACCAAATTTGGCGTGACCCGCTTCAACGGCCCGGTTTCTCTGGTTATCTGGACCACCACCCCGTGGACGCTGCCGGCTAACCGCGCCATCTCGCTGCACCCGGAATTTGCCTACCAGCTGGTACAGGTAGAAGGCCAGTGCCTGATCCTGGCGGCTGAGCTGGTTGAAAGCGTAATGAAACGCGCGGGCATTACCCATTGGGAAGTCCTGGGCAGTTGCAAAGGTGCCGATCTGGAGCTGATGCGTTTCGAACACCCGTTCATGGGCTTCGACGTACCGGCGATCATGGGTGAGCACGTCACGCTGGATGCCGGTACCGGTGCGGTACACACTGCCGGTGGCCATGGCCCGGATGACTTTGTCATCAGCCAGAAATACGGTCTGGAAATCGCCAATCCGGTAGGGCCGAACGGCTGCTATCTGACCGGCACCCATCCACTGCTGGATGGCAAGTTTGTGTTCAAGGCCAACGATCTGATCGTTGACTTGCTGCGCGAGAAAGACGCATTGCTGCACGTGGAAAAACTGGTTCACAGCTACCCGTGCTGCTGGCGCCACAAAACGCCGATCATCTTCCGCGCGACCCCTCAATGGTTCATCAGCATGGATCAGAAAGGCCTGCGCAAGCAGTCGCTGGAAGAGATCAAAGGCGTGCAGTGGATCCCTGAGTGGGGCCAGGCGCGCATCGAAACCATGGTTGCCAACCGCCCGGACTGGTGTATTTCGCGCCAGCGTACCTGGGGTGTGCCAATGTCACTGTTTGTGCACAAAGACACCGAGCAACTGCACCCACGCAGCGTTGAGCTGATGGAAGAAGTGGCCAAGCGCGTTGAGCAGGACGGTATTCAGGCGTGGTGGGATCTGGACGCGGCCGACATTCTCGGTGCGGATGCTGCCGATTACGTGAAAGTACCTGACACCCTGGACGTCTGGTTCGACTCCGGTTCGACCCACTCTTCCGTGGTCGACGTTCGTCCCGAGTTCAATGGCCATGGCGCCGACATGTATCTGGAAGGCTCCGACCAACACCGCGGCTGGTTTATGTCATCACTGATGATCTCCACTGCGATGAAAGGCAAGGCACCGTATAAAGAAGTTCTGACCCACGGCTTCACCGTGGACGGTCAGGGCCGCAAGATGTCCAAGTCGATCGGCAATACCATCAGTCCACAAGACGTGATGAACAAGCTGGGTGGCGACATCCTGCGCCTGTGGGTCGCTTCTACCGACTACACCGGTGAAATTGCCGTGTCGGACGAGATCCTGAAACGCTCCGCCGATTCTTACCGCCGCATCCGTAACACCGCGCGCTTCCTGCTGGCCAACCTGAACGGGTTTGAGCCGAGCACCGACTGCGTGGCACCGGAAGATATGGTAGTCCTGGATCGCTGGGCGGTGGGTCGTGCACTGGCGGCGCAGCAGGATATCGAAAAGGCTTACGCCAATTACGATTTCCATGAAGTGGTACAGCGTCTGATGCAGTTCTGTTCTGTTGAGATGGGCTCCTTCTATCTGGATATCATCAAGGACCGTCAGTACACCGCGAAGAGCGACAGCGTCGCCCGCCGTAGCTGCCAGACAGCCTTGTTCCATATCGCAGAAGCGCTGGTTCGCTGGATGGCACCGATCATGTCATTCACTGCCGATGAAATCTGGGCCTTCCTGCCGGGCAAACGCGCGCAGTACGTATTCACTGAAGAGTGGTACGACGGCCTGTTCGGTCTGGCCGAAGGCGAAGGCATGAACGATAGCTTCTGGGCCGAGCTGCTTAAAGTCCGCGGCGAAGTGAACAAGGTGCTGGAACAGGCTCGTGCCGACAAACGTCTCGGCGGTTCTCTGGAAGCCGCGGTGACGCTGTATGCCGATAGCGAACTGGCTGAACGCCTCAATAGCCTGCAGGACGAACTGCGCTTTGTGCTGCTGACCTCCGGCGCGCGCGTTGCACCTCTGGCCGATGCGCCGGCAGATGCACAAGCTGCAGAGCTGGTGAAAGGCCTGAAAATTGCCTTCAGCACCGCAGAAGGTGAGAAGTGCCCGCGCTGCTGGCATTACACCACCGATATCGGCCTGGTGGCGGAGCACGCAGATCTTTGCGGCCGCTGTGTTGTCAACGTAGCCGGCGACGGCGAAAAGCGTAAGTTTGCCTGATGAGTAAACCTATTTGTTCGACCGGCTTGCGCTGGCTATGGCTGGTAGTGGTAGTGCTGGTGCTGGATTTTGCCAGCAAGCAGTGGATCCTCGGTAACTTCGTGCTGGGCCAGTCCCAGCCGCTGATCCCGTCGTTCAATCTGTTTTATGCGCGTAACTACGGTGCCGCATTCAGCTTCCTGGCCGATCACGGCGGTTGGCAGCGCTGGTTCTTCGCCGGTATTGCCGTCGCCATCGTGGCGGTGCTGCTGGTGATGATGTACCGCAGTTCGGCGCAGCAAAAACTGAACAACATTGCCTATGCATTTATCATCGGTGGAGCGCTCGGCAACCTGTTCGATCGCTTGTGGCACGGCTTCGTGGTCGATTTTATCGACTTCTATGTGGGCAACTGGCACTACCCGACCTTCAACCTGGCGGATAGCTTTATCTGCGTGGGGGCGGCGATGATCGTGCTGGAAGGCTTCTTGTCGCCGGCGAACAAAAGTGCAAAGAGCAAAGGTGAGTAATATGACGGCTCAGGTTAAGGGCGACAGCGAAGTATTGGTTCACTTCACGCTGAAACTGGAAGACGGAACGACGGCAGAATCCACTCGTGGCAACGGTAAACCGGCGCTGTTTCGTCTGGGCGACGGCAGCCTGTCCGAGCCGCTGGAAGCGCAGTTACTCGGTCTGAAGGCGGGCGACAAGTGCGCCTTTACCCTGCAACCGGAAGCGGCGTTCGGCGAAGAGAACCCGGACCTGGTCCAGTTCTTCTCACGTCGAGACTTCACGGAAACCGGCGTACCGGACGCGGGCACCATCATGCTGTTTACCGCGGTCGACGGCAGCGAAATGCCGGGCGTGGTGCGCGAGGTGGCGGAAGATTCGATTACCGTTGATTTCAACCATCCGCTGGCGGGCCATCCGGTCACCTTCGATATTGAAGTGCTGGAGATCGATCCGCAGCAGGAGGAGACGCATGCAAATATTGCTGGCTAACCCACGCGGCTTTTGCGCCGGGGTTGATCGTGCGATCAGTATCGTTGAACGCGCGCTGGAAATTTACGGTGCGCCTATCTACGTGCGTCACGAAGTGGTGCATAACCGTTACGTGGTCGATAGCCTGCGTGAGCGTGGGGCGGTATTTATTGAGGAAATCACCGAAGTGCCGGACGGGTCGATTCTGATCTTCTCGGCGCACGGGGTTTCCCAGGCGGTAAGAGCAGAGGCCAAGGCGCGTGATTTAACCATGCTGTTTGACGCCACCTGCCCGTTGGTGACCAAGGTGCATATGGAGGTGGCGCGAGCCAGCCGCCGTGGCACCGAGGCGATCCTGATCGGCCACGCCGGTCACCCGGAAGTGGAAGGTACCATGGGCCAGTACAGCAACCCGAAGGGCGGCATGTACCTGGTGGAGTCACCGGACGACGTCTGGAAGCTGCAGGTGAAGGATGAAAGCAACCTGTGTTTTATGACGCAAACCACGCTGTCGGTGGACGACACTTCTGACGTGATTGATGCCTTGCGCAAGCGTTTCCCGAGCATTATCGGGCCGCGCAAGGACGACATCTGCTACGCAACCACCAACCGTCAGGAAGCGGTACGCAACCTGGCCGGGGATGCGGACGTGGTGCTGGTGGTGGGGTCGAAAAACTCGTCCAACTCCAACCGTCTGGCAGAACTGGCGCAGCGTGTTGGCAAACCGGCATACCTGATCGATTCCGCCGCTGACATTCAGGAAGCCTGGCTGAAGGACGCTCATAATATCGGCGTTACCGCTGGGGCTTCGGCACCTGATGTGTTGGTACAGGATGTTATCAGCCGCCTGAAAGCGCTGGGCGGTGTCAACGTGCAGGAAGTCAGCGGCCGTGAAGAGAACATCGTGTTCGAAGTACCGAAAGAACTGCGGGTTGATATCAAACAGGTCGATTAATCAGCATCGGGCATAAATAAGATAACGGGGAGCTTCGGCTCTCCGTTTTGTTTTTAGGGAGCGGTACCCGGCAATAAAATTATTAAAAATGAACTTGAGGAATGACTGATTCAAATTTTCTGTTACTTAAAGTCAAATTTGTTCTGACAATTTGAATTAATGGCAGAGGGAATGATTATATAGACAGTGATAATAGTTATTAAGGTGAATATCATTAGGCTGCAATCTAAATAAACTCTGGTGCTGGTCAGCAACGGGCTGAAAGGTTAAATAACTAAATTAATTGGCGTTACAGATTATTCTTATTTTAAATGCGTAATTGTCCTACGGAATTTTGCTCTTTTTGCTGTAAATGGATTTTCATATGTTCAAGTAAACGACGGACCTTTAATGGTTGGCTGTCCCTGCGCGGCATAATGGCATAGCAACTAATATCTGGTAGGCGCCACTCTGGCAGTACCTCGACCAGCTCACCCCGGTTCAATTCCTTTTCAACATTGACGAAGAAATTACGGATGATCCCTTTACCGGCCAGCGCCAATTCTTTCATCGCCATGCCGTTATTGGTAAATAAACGTCCGGTCATACGCAGCCGATGCTCGTCGCCATCAGGGTGGAGCAGACGAACAAACTGTGGGTTTCCCAGCGGGGTAAAAGTGACCCATTGATGGTGCGTCAACGCCTGTGGAGTTTCTGGCATGCCGTGGTTGGCAAGGTAGGCCGGCGAGGCACACAGCACTTCCCGAAAGCGCGCCAGACGGGTGGAAACATAGCTGGAGTCAGCCATCACGCCACCGCGGATCGCCAGATCAATACGCTGGTTTATCAGGTCGATCTTTTCATCATGAATTTCCAGCCTCAGCGTGATGCGCGGGTGTTCGTCCAGGAAGCTTTGCAGTGCCGGAACCAGATAATGAGTGGCAAACTCCGTAGAGGTGGCGACGCGCAGTTCCCCGGCCAGTTCACCGCGCAGCGCGGCAATACGTTGTTGCCCGCGTTCGGCGGCATGGATCATCAACACGCAATCCTCATAAAAACACAGCCCGGCCTCGGTCAGGCTCAGTGAACGGGTAGAACGCAGAAGTAATTGAATGCCCAACTCGTTTTCCAGCAGGCGGATATGTTGGCTGACGGCGGAGGTTGTAATGCCTAATTCTTTGGCTGCCGTGCTGAATGCGCCGCAATCGACAACTTTAGAAAAAATAGCCATGCGTTTTAGAATATTACTCATAGTTTGTTAAGTTCAACTTAACCAAGATTGTTAATTATAAGGGCTAATAATATAGCATTATCTCTTCTATATTGCCTGAAGCAGATAAATCGCGAGGTAAGTCCGACTTCCCGTTCGGCCTCTCTCTTTTTGATAAGTCTTATTGCGTTTGCAAATAAGTCGCCTGCGCCACATCTGAACAGGAGTTAATTGTGGATAGTGCTCGCATTGAACAAATATCGTTAAAAATCCTTCATGAGCTATTGCAATATCGGCGTCGATTTCCGGGGATGGAAAGTTCAAACGCTGAAGAGGAACAGGCGGTTGCTCTGGTGCAATTACCGCGTATTCGGGCATTTATTGAAAATGAGCAGCGCATTGAGTTTGTCCTGCCTGCCTTCCCGACAAAATCACCCAATACTAATAAGGTGATCGGTGCACTGCCCGATATGGCCGAGCGACTGTCATTGATATTTCTTAATTCCCTCTGTCAGCGTATTCAGCTTTATTACCCGCCGGGTGCTCATATCATCATCTGCTCCGATGGCCACGTTTTCGGTGATTTAATCCGTGTCAGCGACGACGCGATCAACCGTTATCAACATGAAATTGAAAACCTGCTGCACGAGGTGGGGGCGACTCATCTGAGCGTTTTCAATCTGGGTGACGTGGAAGGGCTGGCCGAGTATACCGGTGACTATGACCTGCTGCGGCAGTTGCTGGTTGACGGCTATGCCGAGCCGGAGGAAACGATCAAACACCGGTTGATGCAGGACGAACAGGGGTTGCAGTTGTATCGCGCAATCACCCGATTCCTGTATGAAGACAGCCAACTACCGGGCTACAGCGGCTCCAATGCAGCGCTGCAGAAAGACGCCAAACAGCGCGCCTGTGGCGTGATCCAGCGCAGTTGGGCCTGGGGCAATTTGCTGGCCCAGCATTTCCCGCTGGCAATACGTTTGTCGATTCACCCACAGCCCGCCGACAGCCTGAAAATGGGTATCCACATGATGCCGACCAAAGACGACTGGCTGACGCCCTGGCATGGCGTGGCAGCCAACGTTAACGGACAGTTTGTGCTGATGAAGCGCAAAGACGCGCAGCAGCTGGCGGGTGAACTGGTGACGATCCGCGGAACACCCAGCCATTACCTGGTTGAACAGCCACAGATGGCGTAATGCAGCATCTTGCGCCCGCCACTTTAACGGGCGTCTTTTAACGGCACGGTGGCCGTGTGAGCAGCAAATTCGATTCAAGGAGAGTGACCTATGGAAAATCAAACGCTGAACTGCCGCATTGAACTTAATACCCCTTTTGGCGCAGTGCTGACCCCGCAGTATCCTGGCCAATCTATTCGCGAACTGCCGGTGGCAGCGCTTCGTTCACTGGCCCAGCAGCATCACCTGCTGGTGCTGCGCGGCTTCGACTCTGGTTTTACCGATCCGCAGTTACTAACCCGCTATGCCGAAGGCTGGGGCGAAATCATGATGTGGCCGTTCGGAGCGGTGCTGGACGTGAAAGAGCATCCGGATGCCAAAGATCATATTTTCGACAGCAGCTATGTGCCGTTGCATTGGGATGGCATGTACAAGCCGACCATTCCGGAATTCCAGCTGTTCCATTGTGTGGCAGCACCTTCACAGGATGAAGGCGGCCGCACCACTTTTGTCGACACCACGTGCCTGCTGGCTAATGCCGATGAGTCTTTGTTGGCGCAGTGGCGGGAAGTGTCGATCTCTTATCGCATTAAGCAGGTGGTGCATTACGGCGGTGAGGTGCGTTCGCCGCTGGTAGTGGATCATCCGAACGGCAATGGGCAGATCATGCGCTACAACGAGCCGCCGACCGAAGGCAAAAAGTTCCTTAACCAGCACGCGCTGGAATATCACGGGGTGCCACAGGAGCAGCAGGAGGCGTTTCATCAGACCCTGCAACAGCATCTCTACGATCCGCGTCATTATTACGCCCATCAATGGCAGCAGGGAGACGTGGTGATAGCGGATAACTTCTCGTTGTTACACGGGCGCGAAGGCTTTACCGCGCGTTCTGCTCGCCATTTGCAGCGGGTGCATATTCAGAGCAACCCGGTGTGCGCCAATCAGGCACTGAAGCCGGCCAACGCAGAGGTTTAATCCCTATGGCAAGTATTCTGATGACCGCAGTGGCCACGCCCGGCCACGTTTATCCGATGCTGAGCATTGCCCGGCACTTGATTGAGCAAGGGCATCAGGTGCGGGTGATGACCGGTGCGCTGTTTCGTCAACGCGCTGAGGCAGCAGGCGCGCAGTTTATCGCCTTTGATGAGCGGGTAGATTTCGACTATCGCTATCTTGAGCAGCACTTTCCCGAACGGGCTGCGCTACCACCGGGCAATGCACAGATGGCACTGGCGCTGAAAGACTTCTTTGCCGCCCCGATCCCGTTGTTGGATCAGCAGTTACGCAGCGTGATGGCTGCCGAGACTCCTGACCTGTTGATCGTGGAAAACTGCTTTTATGGGGTGTTGCCGTTGTTACAGAGGACGGATCGTCCGCCGGTGATTGGCATTGGGGTAACGCCGTTGTCGTATTCCTCAAGGGATTCAATCTTCTATGGGCCGCGTATTCCTCCTGCGCTGTTGCCACGAGAGCTGCAGCGAGAGCAGTTGGTGGACGAAGACACTCGCGCGTTAATTGATGAGGTGCAACGGAGTTTTGATATTGCGATGGCACAATCTGGTGGCCAGCCGCTGCAACAGCCTTTTACCGATGCGTTGATTGGCGGCTGCGATCGCTTTTTGCAACTGGCCACTCCGGCGCTGGAGTATCAGCGCGAAGATCTGCCGGACAGCCTGCGCTTTATCGGGCCGCTGCGCAGCGCGGTGGCGGCGGTTGAAGCCAGCGATGAATGGGACGAGGCCGACCGGCGGCCGTTGGTGATTGTTTCGCAGGGGACGCTGGCGAATGTCGATCTGCACCAGTTGATTGTCCCGACGCTGAAAGCACTGGCTGAATTGCCGGTACGGGTTTTGGCCACCACGGGGGGCCGTCCGATCGACGAGTTGTTGGCGCTGTTGCCCGCTAACGCCAGAGCGCGGGAGTTTATCTCTTTCGAACACTGGCTGCCGCAGGCGGCGCTGCTGATCACCAACGGTGGCTATGGCTCAATCAACTACGCCCTGGATCAGGGAGTACCATTGATTGTCGCTGGAACCGGCGAGGATAAACTCGAAGCCGCCGCCAGAGTGGTGGCAGCGGGCTGCGGCATTAGCCTGCATACCAGCACCCCGGATGAGGGGCAGTTGCGTCAGGCGGTGCAGCAAATTCTGGCGCAGCCGGTTTATCGGCAGCGTGCTGCGGTAGTGCAGGCCGATTACGCCCGTCATGATGCACTGACGGCAATCGCCGACGAGGTGGCTGCGTTAACCTAGCCGGTTGAATAGTCTGTCGAACGGGGGCTTTGGCTCCCCGTTTTTCTTTCAGTTAGTCGGGGTCTTCATCCTGCATGATGGCACTGCGTCCTCCGTCCATCACAATCGTGGTGCCTGCGATAAATCCCGCGTGTTCACTGGCGAGAAACAAACACAAATCACCGACTTCTTCAGGTGCTCCCAGGCGGCCGACCGGGTGCTTGTTAACGGTTCTTTCCCGCGCCAGTTTGGCATCTGGGTGGCTATCGAACCAGGTTTGGTTGCCTTCGGTATCGATAAAACCAGGAGCAATCCCCAGCGTGCGGATCGCCGGACCCCACTCGATAGTCAGGCTTTGTACCAGGGAGAGTAGTGCCCGCTTGCTGATGTTATACGGCGCACAGCCCGGCAGGGTGGAAAATGCGTGGTTGGAGGTGATCACCAGGATCACGCCACGGCTTTGGGTCAGGGCCGCACGGGCACATTTGGCCAGATACCAATGTGAGCGCAGATTGAGATTGAAGTTATGTGTCCAGTCTTCTTCTTCGCAATCAATGCCTTTGAAAACGTTTTTACCGGCGTTGGAAACCACAATATCGATACGATGGAACCGTTGCTCAGCATTGGCGACAAAACGTTTTATCTCGGTGGTCTGCGTGACATCCACCGAGTCGTAGAAAAAATGTTGCGGGTACTCGCGCCGCAATTGCTGGGCATGGGGGGCTTTCTCCAGGGCTGGTTCGGCGCAACCCATAACGCTATCGCCGTTAGCGAGAAAGGCCTTGGTAATAGCCAGACCTATGCCCTGGCTGGCACCGGTGACGATCACCACTCGTCCGGATTTGTCGATAAGCATATAAACCTCGGCAAGGGCTGTTTTGCTAAAGAGAAAACTGGCCTAAAAACCGGTCGATCATCAGGTGATCGTCTGCGGTGAGTTGCCAGCCGGGGTGACGGCAGTAATCGGTGGCAATGATATTGCGCCGCTGCAGAATCGTCTTCTCAACCTGAATAATGTATTCGCAGTGGCTCATCCAGCGCTGAATGTAAGGCAAGAGTGCCTGATGCAGCCTTTGCGCCAGTTCAGTCTCTCCGGCTTGCCAGTGGCGATAAATCCGCAGATAAACCTCACTGAACGAACAGCCAGGCATCACGCCTTTGCCGCCCGCCGCCAGCATCTGCAACATATAAAGCCCGGCATAGCCATTTAACACGCTGGCCTGCGGGGCCAGTTGCAGAAATTCTTTGGTGTAATCCACCGGCGGATTGCACTCTATCTTGAACACCGCATGGGGATAGCGTGCCGCCACGTCAGCCAATTGTTGAGGCGTGATCGGCGACCCGGTTTCGCCCGGCGCGTATTGCACCATCACCGGAATATCTACGGCATCCAGTACGGCAAAGATGTGCTGTTGGATCGCCTGCGGACTGGGCTGCAGGAAAAATGGCGGCAGCAGCATCAACGCATCCGCGCCCAGTTGTTGATAATGACGAGCGCGTTTAACGGCGACTTCACTGCTGTGATCGGTGACTGAGATAGCGCGGTACAGTGGGGCACCCTCCAGCGTGGCGATAAATATTTCCGCCAGCCGAGCGCGTTCGCGGTCGTCCAGTTTGGGAAATTCACTGGCGATGCCAAACAGCGTTGTTCCCTGAACGCCGGTGGCGGCTAAATGCTCCAGCAATCGCACAAAACTTTTCTCATCTATCTCGCCGTCAGGACTGAACGGCATAGCGACAATAGGATTGACGCCGCAAATATCTGCGGCTTGATAACGGCTCATTATTCTTCCTCCCGGTCAGCCAGTACGGCACCCTGCGCGGCCGGCATTGCCCAGCGGCGATAAAGTCGCAGGAAACCGCGTGGCACTTCTTTATCCACTGGCTGCCAGTTTTTACGTCGCAGGATCAGTTCGCTCTCGCTGACATGCAGCGTTAGGGTACGAGCAGGAATATCGATGGAGATCGGGTCTCCGTTCTGCACCAGTGCCAGTTCGCCGCCCTCCACCGCCTCAGGTGAAATGTGGCCGACAAACAGCCCGCGGTTGGAACCGGAAAAACGGCCATCGGTGATCAAGGCGCAACTGTCGGACAGGCCCATACCTTCCAGTGATTTCATCGGTTTATACATTTCCGGCATGCCGGGGCCGCCTTTAGGCCCTTCGTAACGCAACACCAGAGCACTGCCGGGTTTAATCTGGCCGGACATAATGGCGTCGACCGATTCCTGCTCGCTGTTGAACACCACGGCGGGGCCACTAAAACGCATCAGGTGATCGGGCACTGCGGCCGGTTTCACCACGCAGCCGAGCGGCGACAGGTTGCCGTGCAGCACGGCAACACCGGCTTCATTGCGCACCGGAATGGCCAGGGTGTGGATGACCTCAGGACGTCGGCTCGGCGGGGTCTTCGCCACTAGCTCAGCCTTGGTTTTGCCGGTGACGGTCAAGGCGTTAAGGTCGAGCAGTTTGGCAATCTCAACTTCGACCGCAGGTACGCCGCCAGCCTCCCAGAAGTCAATCATGTCATGTTCACTGGCCGGGTAGAGTGAGGCGACCAGTGGCACCTGATGGCTCAGTTCATCAAAGGCGGACAGCGGCAGATGCCCCAATTCCGCTTCGTAGTGAATGGCTTGCAGATGCAAAATGGCGTTGGTGGAACCCCCCGTGGCCAACAGATAAACCATCGCATTGCGGATCGATGCGGCGGTGATTATTTGGCGTGCGTTAATGCCGTTGAGCACCAGCGTCACCGCCTGGCGGCCGGTTTCGACAGCACATTCGCGCCGCTCGGCGGATACCGCCGGCAGTGTGCTGCTACCCGGCAGGCTCATACCCAAAACTTCGCCGATACAGCACATGGTGTTAGCCGTACCGTACATGGTGCAGGAGCCGGGGCCGGGCTCGGCGATATTTTCGATATGAGCGAATTCCGCCTCATCGATTTCGCCGCGTTTTTTCCAGCCGATGGCTTCGGTGACGATGTTGCCGTCCCAGTGCTTGCCTTTATATTCCGCCGGATACATCGGGCCACCGTTGACCATGATCGCCGGAACGTCCAGCCGTGCCGCCGCCATCAGCATGGCAGGCACAATTTTGTCGCAGGATCCCAGCAGTACCATGCCGTCGAAGCGATGGGCGCGCATCATCACTTCAATTGAGGCGGTGATCACCTCGCGGGCGGCCAGGATGTAGCGCATGCCAAGATGTCCTTCGGCAATGCCATCGCAGGGGGCGATAGTACCGAACACCATGCCGACACCACCGGCCTCTTCAATACCCTGCAATACCCTGGCCGTCAGTTCATTGAGGTTGACGTGGCCGGCGGTGGCGTTGGTATAGCTGTTAACCACGGCGATCACCGGGCGTCGCAGTTGTTCGTCGCTGTGGCCCATCGATTTATACAGCGCACGTTTCAGCGCACCGTCATCACCCTCGAGGATTGGGTTAAAATGCGCGCCGCAACTGCCGCCGCCACAGGTTCCACATCCGCTCATAATTAAAATCTCTCAGTGATATTTAAAGGGCCTTCGGTATCAGGCTGAGTCGCCTGATGCGGTTTGATCTTTGGGTTTATCAATCTGGCCGGAAGCATGAAGATCAACGGGGCGCACAGCAGCAGGAAGCCCGCCAAAATATACAGTCCACTGTCAGTCTGGCCGGTTTGGTCTTTCAGCCAGCCGAGTACCGTGGGGCCGAAGAACCCCGCGAGATTGCCGACCGAATTCACCAGTGCGATACCGGCCGCCGCCGCAGTGCCGGAAAGCAATGCGCCCGGCAGGCTGATATAGGTGGGGATCAGCGCCAGGGTGCCGGACATGGCAACGCAGATCCACGTCATCATCCAGAAGGTCGAGCCGCTGCAGTAAGCGCTGAGTGTCAGCCCGATACAGCCAATCACCGCCGGAATGGCAATATGCCAACGGCGCTCCTGTTTCAAATCGGAGTGTCGGCTGTTCCATATCATAAACAGTGCGCCAAATACGTAGGGCAGGGCCGCCAGCAGGCCGATTTGCAAATCGTCGCTGATACCTGAGGTTTTGATGATGGAAGGTAGCCAGAAACTGATGCCGTAGTAGCCGACATTAAAACTGAAGAAAATCAATGCCAATAGCCAGACGTAGCGGTTAGCCAGCATCTCTTTGAGGCTGTGTGCCGCTTTGCCGTTGGCCGCCCGGTCGCGGTTGGCCTGATCTTTAGCCAGATCGGCCTGTACCAGGTTTTTCTCTTCGGCGGTTAACCATTTGGCTTCGGCCACATTGTTATCCAGGTAACGCAACACCACAAAGGCCAGAACCAAAGATGGGACCGCTTCAATCAAGAACAGCCACTGCCAGTTATGCAAGCCGCCGACGTTTTCAAACAGCTTGAGGATCAAACCTGAAAGCGGGCTGCCGATGATCACCGACAGCGGCGTGACCAGAATAAACAGCCCGAGCGTGCGGGCGGAACGCCATGAAGGAAACCACAGGGTTAAATAGAACACGATGCCTGGGAAGAAACCGGCTTCGGCCACGCCGAGCAGAAAGCGCAATACGTAAAAGCTGGTGGGGGTGGTGACAAACATCATGGCCGCTGACAGTACTGCCCAGGTCGCCATGATGCGGGCTATCCAGAATCGTGGCCCAAAACGTTGCATCAGCAGGTTGCTGGGCAACTCAAAAATAAAATAACCAATGAAGAAAATACCGGCGCCCAGGCCATAAACGGTATCGCTGAAATTCAGGGCATCCTGCATGTGCAACTTGGCGAACCCGACGTTAACGCGGTCCAGGTAAGCGAAGAAATAACACAGGATCAAAAAAGGGATCAGGCGGCGTGTGATCTTACCGTAGACCTGTGTTTCAACGGTTTGCTTCACCGTCTGCTTTTCCGTCGTCAACTTCATAAGCGGTTCCTCAGATTTATTAGTCGGGTTATACCGGCGTATTCAAGGAGCGAACATCAGCCTTCGGCTGCGGTGATTTGCCGATGTGGCGCAGGGCAACACCGTTCATCAGGTTTTTTTTGATGTGTTCGAGCGAGATATTCTTGGTTTCTGGCACCAGCCATAACGTCAGCAAGATACAGAACAGGTTGAGCCCAGCGTAAAGCCAGAAAGTACCGGCACTGCCGACGGTGTCGATCAGCGTCAGGAAGGTAGCGCCGATGATCATATTGGCCATCCAGTTGGCCATGGTGGAGCAGGTAACGCCAAAATCGCGTCCGGCCAGCGGTTGGATCTCGGAGCACAATACCCAAATCAAGGGGCCTGCACTCATGGCAAAGCCGGTGATGAAAATCAGCAGCACCATAACCGCTGCGTATTGTTCTGCTGGATTGCTGATGCCGGTGTGGAACATATAACCCAGGGTGCCCATGCAAATGGCCATCACACCGAAACCCAGCTTGAGCATTGGCTTGCGTCCCCAACGATCGACCAGCGCGATAGCGATAAAGGTAGCCAGCACGTTGGTCAACCCGGCGATCACGGTGCACCACATTTGTTCGCTGGTGGTGGAGAAGCCGGCGATTTCAAAGATCTTCGGTGCGTAGTACATGATTATCGTCATGCCGGTGAACTGCTGCATAAATTGCAGCAAGATGCCAAGACAGGTGGAACGGCGGAAGTTGGCATTGTGGCGAAACAGTTGCCAGCCGCGTTGCTTCATTTGCAGACTTTCACGGATTTGGTCCAGTTCCACGCGGGCTTCATCATCCGAGTTACGTAGCAGCATGAGCACCTTTGAGGCCAGCTCGCTGCGGCCTTTCATGGCTAACCAGCGCGGACTTTCCGGCAGCGTCACCACGCCAATAAACAGGATGATGGCGGGGAATGTGATAATACCCAGCATCCAGCGCCAGTGACCTCCGGCGCTGAAGGCGGTGTCAGACAGGAAGGCCGCCAGAATGCCGATAGTAATCATCAATTGATAAAGCGAGATCATGCTGCCGCGAATTCGTTCCGGGGCGATTTCCGACAGGTACAGTGGTGCAGTGAACGACGCTACGCCGACGGCTAAACCCAGAATAAAGCGCGAAATAACCAACACTTCGAGATTAAGGGCAATGGCGCAACCGACAGAGCCGACGACAAACAACACGGCGCTCAACAACAGGCTTTTTTTACGGCCAAGGCGGGAAGACATCGGCCCGCTGCCCAGTGCCCCGAGTGCGGCACCGAGCATCATAATGCTGACCACGATTTCCTGCTGTTGGCTGGACAGGCTGAATTCGTGGGCCAGGAACGGCAACGCACCGGCGATTACCCCCATATCCAGGCCAAACAGCAGCCCTGCTAAGGCGGCGAGAAAGCAAACCTGCAGGGTTTGCCGGTTAGTTTTGGCGGGAACAGCGATTTTTTTCATAACAACACCTTTTTATTCAATGCGTTATATTTTTATGCGGAAAGCGCTGGCACCGAACTGTCGGTGAAGCCCGCCCCAGAAGTAAGCCGTTCAGTTATTATTCATTCAGGTAATACAAAACCATCAATCTTGTAATACAAGAATGCTAGAGCCAAAAGCACTCGGGAACTGTGAGATTGATCGAAATTACAGCAAAGGAGGGTTTTTAGAGGATATGAGCGAACATTTCCGGCTGTTTATGCCAATTATTCTTTCTGGCCGCGTTGAGCAGAATGACACGCATGCATTGGCGCGCATTCTCCACCTGCTTGAAGCGGATAGCCTCCAGCAGCTGTTGGTGTTCTTCTACGGCTTTTTGGGCCAGGCGTACGTCCTCTTCCAGCGTTTGCTGAAAAGAGAGGGCCATTGCGGCGGACAGCGCACTGCCTAATGAATGTAAAAAGGGGTTATGGCTGGCCCCCAGTAAAGCGAGATGAAATGCCATATCGCCCTGTTCGAACAGTTCGCGGCTGGCTTGTTGCTGCCCTTGCGCCATCAACTTGCAGGCATCTTCGAGCGCCGCTAAATCATGACCGGTGGCATTAACCGCCGCCAGCGCGGCGATATTGGGTTCAAAGATCAAACGAGTGACCATTAGCTGTTCAATCAACAACGGATCGAGGCTGTCTTCTGCCAGCCAGGCCAGAACATCGGTATCCAAAAAGCTCCACTGCTGGCGTGAGTTAACCGTACTGCGCTTCTTGGCCTGGATGGAAATCAGCCCTTTTGCGGCCAGCACCTGCAAGGCATTGCGTACCGAGGTACGTGAAACCTCGTACTGCTGTGCCAGCTCATTTTCCCCCGGCAACGACAGCCCGGGCGGCAAATCGCCTCTGATGATGCGGCGTGCCAAATCTTGCGTCAGGGTTTCCGATAGGGTCGTGGGTGCGGTTTTCATCCGTGGCTCTCAGGCAATAAAGCGGCAGTTACGCCATATACTAAGCTAAGCGGCTGATTGGTGGTACCCATGCCGGTTTTAGTGAATGAAATGAGGGTTTTTTCCTGCGATGTTTAGCCATTGAAATTGCATGATTATGTACAATCGGCAACAGACACTTTTAGGTCAATTGTTAACCCATTGACAGCATTGCTGATGAAATACGAGAGATATCATAATTTTCTAATTATGAAATGAATCCTCTGGCGGTGATAGGGCGAGGCAGTTACCCTGAACCGATAGCCTAATGGGATAGGCGTCAAATCAACAAGAGAGCAAGTATGACTGATTCATTAATCCGCATCGCGGTTGCGGGTTCCGGCGGCCGTATGGGCCGTCAATTGATCCAGGCGGTCCAGCAGGCACCGGGCGTGGTGCTGGGGGCAGCGATATCGCGGCCAGGTTCAAGCCTGATCGGTACCGACGCCGGTGAACTGGCGGGCGTTGGCGCGCTTGGCGTGACCGTTAGCGACAGTCTGGAAAAGGTGGTCGATGATTTCGATATTCTGATCGACTTCACCCGCCCGGAAAGCACCCTGGCCTATCTGGCTTTCTGCGTCGAGCATAAAAAAGCCATGGTGATTGGCACTACCGGCTTTGATGACTCCGGTAAAGACGCCATCCGTGCCGCCGGGCAGCAGATTGGGATCGTCTTTGCCGCCAACTTCAGCGTCGGCGTCAATCTGGTGCTGAAACTGTTGGAAAAAGCCGCACAGGTGATGGGCGACTATACCGATATCGAGATTATTGAAGCGCACCATCGCCATAAAGTGGATGCCCCTTCGGGCACGGCGTTGGCAATGGGTGAGGCTATCGCTGGCGCACTGGGGCGCGATCTTAAAGAGTGCGCGGTGTATGCGCGTGAAGGTTATACCGGTGAACGCGATCCGAAGAGCATTGGCTTTGCCACTGTTCGTGCAGGCGATATCGTGGGTGAGCATACCGCCATGTTTGCCGACATTGGCGAGCGGGTTGAGATCACCCATAAAGCCTCCAGCCGGATGACTTTTGCCAGCGGGGCGGTACGGGCGGCATCATGGTTGCATAACCGTGATAAAGGGCTGTTTGATATGCGAGATGTGCTCAATTTAGACCAATTATAATTGATTTATATACCATCGTGATGTGGTTGTATTGATCATAATACTATGATTAATGGACAATAATTTTATTGTCCTTTTTTTTAACACATAAAAAATGGGTTATGTGTTTATTTGTTTTCATAATGGCTATTTTTATATGTTTAAATGTGTTTTTTAACCAGGATCTCTTGATGGTGATGTTTTTTGCCCTGAATTTTGCCTTCATCATTGCGATTTTTTGTCATTCATCCCCGCAACCGTTTACCAACCCGAGTTTAGCGGTGTTTTTATGGCTGCTAACCCTATTAAACGTCGAGAAGTGCAAAAATAAGAGAAAAAATGGCGCTTTGGGTAGACAAGCGGAGCTCTCATCATTAGAATGCGCCCAATTTGCCAAAAATTGACCTTGAGGGCGGTTTTTGCATTGATTTAGATCGCGATATCTGAATTAATATGCAAATATTGTGATTGATTATTCCTTGGAGGGTGTTTTGATTAAGTCAGCGCTATTGGTTCTCGAAGACGGAACCCAATTCCACGGTCGGGCCATCGGGGCAGAGGGTACGGCAGTAGGAGAAGTGGTCTTCAATACGTCGATGACCGGTTATCAAGAAATCCTCACTGATCCTTCCTACTCCCGCCAGATCGTTACTCTTACTTATCCTCATATCGGCAATGTCGGCACCAATGCTGCTGACGAAGAATCCTCCGCAGTACACGCCCAAGGCCTTGTCATTCGCGACCTCCCACTGATTGCCAGCAACTACCGCAACGAAGAAGGCCTGTCTGACTACCTGAAGCGTCATAACATCGTGGCGATCGCCGATATTGATACCCGCAAGCTGACCCGTCTGCTGCGTGAGAAGGGTGCACAGAACGGCTGCATCATTGCTGCCGATACCCCGGATGCAGCCCTGGCCTTGGCCAAGGCCAAAGGTTTCCCGGGCTTGAAAGGCATGGATCTGGCGAAAGAAGTGACCACCCAGGAAGCTTACAGCTGGCAGCAAGGCAGCTGGACGCTGGAAGGCGAACTGCCGGAAGCCAAAGCGGCCTCCGAGCTGCCGTTCCACGTGGTGGCTTACGACTTCGGCGCCAAGCGCAACATCCTGCGTATGCTGGTGGATCGCGGCTGCCGCCTGACGGTAGTGCCGGCACAGACCCCGGCAGATGAAGTGTTGAAGATGGCTCCGGACGGCATTTTCCTGTCCAACGGCCCGGGTGACCCGGAGCCTTGTGATTACGCCATCACCGCCATCAAGCAGTTCCTGGAAACCGACATTCCGGTGTTTGGCATCTGCCTCGGCCACCAGTTGCTGGCACTGGCCAGCGGCGCGAAAACCGTGAAGATGAAGCTCGGCCACCACGGCGGCAACCACCCGGTAAAAGACCTGGATAAAGACTGCGTCATGATCACCGCGCAGAACCATGGTTTTGCCGTGGACGAAAATAACCTGCCGGCGGAACTGCGCGTAACGCACAAATCCTTGTTTGACCACACGGTGCAGGGCATTCACCGCACCGACAAGGCGGCGTTCAGCTTCCAGGGCCACCCTGAAGCCAGCCCGGGCCCACACGATGCCGCGCCGCTGTTCGATCACTTTATCGAACTGATCGAGACTTACCGTTCTAACGCCAAATAATCAGGAGCAGTAAAAATGCCAAAACGTACAGACATAAAAAGCATCCTGATCCTCGGCGCTGGCCCGATTGTTATCGGCCAGGCGTGTGAGTTCGACTACTCGGGTGCTCAGGCGTGTAAAGCGCTGCGCGAAGAGGGTTACCGCGTTATTTTGGTGAACTCCAACCCGGCCACTATCATGACTGACCCGGAAATGGCGGATGCGACCTACATCGAGCCGATTCACTGGAAAGTAGTACGCAAAATCATCGAAAAAGAGCGCCCGGATGCCGTGCTGCCGACCATGGGCGGCCAGACCGCACTGAACTGTGCGCTGGAGCTGGAACGTCAGGGCGTGCTGGCCGAATTTGGCGTGACCATGATTGGCGCCACCGCTGACGCGATCGATAAAGCCGAAGACCGTCGCCGTTTCGACGTGGCGATGAAAAAAATCGGCCTGGACACCGCGCGCTCCGGTATCGCGCACAATATGGAAGAAGCGCTGGCGGTTGCCGCTGACGTTGGCTTCCCGTGCATCATCCGTCCTTCCTTTACCATGGGCGGCAGCGGCGGCGGCATCGCTTATAACCGCGAAGAGTTCGAAGAGATCTGCGAACGCGGTCTGGACTTGTCACCGACCAAAGAGCTGCTGATTGACGAGTCGCTGATTGGCTGGAAAGAGTACGAGATGGAGGTGGTGCGCGATAAGAATGATAACTGCATCATCGTCTGCTCGATTGAAAACTTCGACGCCATGGGCATCCATACCGGTGACTCCATCACCGTGGCCCCGGCGCAGACGTTGACAGACAAAGAATACCAAATCATGCGTAACGCCTCGATGGCGGTGCTGCGTGAAATCGGCGTGGAAACCGGCGGCTCCAACGTGCAGTTCTCGGTTAACCCGAAAACCGGCCGCCTGATCGTTATCGAAATGAACCCGCGCGTGTCCCGTTCTTCTGCGCTGGCATCGAAAGCCACCGGCTTCCCGATTGCCAAAATCGCCGCCAAGCTGGCGGTGGGTTACACCCTCGACGAACTGATGAACGATATCACCGGTGGCCGTACGCCGGCCTCGTTTGAACCGTCCATCGACTACGTGGTAACCAAAATTCCTCGTTTCAACTTCGAGAAATTTGCCGGTGCCAACGACCGTCTGACGACTCAAATGAAATCTGTCGGCGAAGTGATGGCGATTGGCCGCACCCAGCAAGAGTCGCTGCAAAAAGCGCTGCGCGGCCTGGAAGTGGGCGCCACCGGTTTTGACCCTAAAGTAAGCCTGGACGACCCGGAAGCGCTGACCAAAATTCGCCGCGAGCTGAAAGATGCCGGTTCTGACCGCATCTGGTACATCGCCGATGCCTTCCGCGCCGGTCTGTCGGTGGACGGCGTATTCAACCTGACCAACGTCGACCGCTGGTTCCTGGTACAGATTGAAGAGCTGGTGCGCCTGGAAGAGCAGGTGGCCGAAACCGGCATCAACGGTTTAACGCAAGAGTTCCTGCGCACCCTGAAGCGTAAAGGCTTCGCCGATGCGCGTCTGGCTACCCTGGCCGGCGTTGCCGAAAGCGAAATCCGCAAGCTGCGCCACGGTTATGGGCTGCACCCGGTTTACAAGCGTGTGGATACCTGCGCGGCAGAATTCGCCACCGACACCGCTTACATGTACTCCACCTATGAAGAAGAGTGCGAGTCTAATCCGACCAACGACCGTCCGAAAATCATGGTGTTGGGCGGTGGTCCGAACCGTATCGGCCAGGGCATCGAGTTCGACTACTGCTGCGTACACGCCTCGCTGGCGTTGCGCGAAGACGGTTACGAGACCATTATGGTCAACTGTAACCCGGAAACCGTGTCAACCGACTACGACACCTCCGACCGTCTGTACTTCGAGCCGGTCACGCTGGAAGACGTGCTGGAAATCGTGCGTATCGAGAAGCCGAAAGGCGTGATCGTGCAGTACGGTGGCCAGACCCCGCTGAAGCTGGCGCGTGAGCTGGAAGCCGCAGGCGTGCCGATTATCGGTACCAGCCCGGATGCGATTGACCGTGCGGAAGACCGCGAGCGTTTCCAACAGGCGGTACAGCGTCTTGGCCTGAAACAGCCGGCCAACGCCACCGTCGCCACCATCGAACAGGCGGTAGAGAAAGCGGCCGGTATCGGTTACCCGCTGGTGGTTCGTCCTTCCTACGTACTGGGCGGCCGCGCGATGGAAATCGTCTACGACGACATCGACCTGCGCCGTTACTTCCAGAACGCGGTCAGCGTCTCTAACGACGCGCCAGTGCTGCTGGACCGCTTCCTGGATGACGCGGTAGAAGTCGACGTCGATGCGATTTGCGACGGCGAGCGGGTGCTGATTGGCGGCATCATGGAACACATCGAACAGGCGGGCGTGCATTCCGGTGACTCCGCTTGCTCACTGCCGGCCTACACCCTGAGCAAAGAGATCCAGGACGTGATGCGTCAGCAGGTTGAGAAACTGGCGTTCGAGCTGCAGGTTCGTGGTCTGATGAACGTGCAGTTTGCGGTGAAGAACAACGAAGTCTACCTGATTGAAGTCAACCCACGTGCCGCGCGTACCGTGCCATTCGTCTCCAAGGCGACCGGCGTCCAGTTGGCCAAGGTGGCGGCACGCGTGATGGCAGGCAAAACGCTGGCCGAGCAGGGCGTAACGGAAGAAGTTATCCCACCTTACTACTCGGTGAAAGAAGTGGTGTTGCCGTTCAACAAGTTCCCGGGCGTCGACCCGATTTTAGGGCCGGAAATGCGCTCTACCGGGGAAGTGATGGGCGTTGGCCGCACCTTCGCGGAAGCCTTCTCCAAGGCGATGCTCGGCAGCCAGTCAGGCATGAAAAAACAGGGCCGAGCACTGCTGTCGGTACGTGAAGGCGATAAAGCCCGGGTGGTGGATCTGGCGGCAAGCCTGCTGAAACAGGGCTTTGAACTGGATGCGACCCACGGGACCGCCGTGGTGCTGGGCGAAGCGGGGATTAACCCGCGCCTGGTCAACAAGGTGCATGAAGGCCGTCCGCACATTCAGGACCGTATCAAGAATGGCGAGTACACCTACATCGTAAACACCACGGCCGGCCGTCAGGCGATTGAGGACTCCAAGCTGATTCGCCGTAGTGCGCTGCAGTACAAGGTGCATTACGACACTACCCTGAACGGCGGCTTCGCCACCGCGATGGCGCTGAAGGCTGACCCGACCGAACAGGTCACTTCGGTGCAGGAGATGCACGCACGCATCGGTAAGTAATCTCTCCAGGCCGTAACATCGGGGCGCTGCAGTTCAATGCAGCGCCCTTTTTTTATCTCCTTCAGCCAATTTGTTGTCTCGCGTTAAAAATTTCCGCTATCAATCATTCAGCAAACTGTCACTCTGTGTGATTGGTATATGCTTGATATATTGGCAAGGAACGAAGGAACGACGACAACCATGATCCTGATAATTTACGCCCATCCTTATCCCCGGCATTCTCATGCCAACCACCGCCTGTTACAGGCGGTCAAGGATCTTCCCGAGGTGGAAGTCCGTTCGCTGTATGAGCTGTATCCCGATTTCAATATCGATATCAACGCCGAACAGCAAGCGCTGGAGCGTGCCGACCTGGTGGTGCTGCAGCATCCGATGCAGTGGTACAGCCAACCGCCGCTGCTGAAACTGTGGATCGACAAAGTGCTGGAACACGGCTGGGCTTACGGCCATGAAGGCGATGCCCTGGTAGGCAAAGATCTGCTGTGGGCGGTAACCAGCGGTGGCGATGAGCACCATTTCGAACTGGGCGATTACCCAAATTTTGCCGCTCTGGGGCAGCCGCTGCAGGCCACGGCGCTGTATTGCGGTATGCATTGGCAGCCGTATTTTGCGGTGCATAATACTTTTACCTGCAATGAACCGGCGCTGATTGCCGCCGGAGAAGCCTACCGGCGGCGGCTGGTGGATTACCTGATGGAACACAGTGAACCGGCGGAGCAGGGAGTAGAACATGGATAATCACCATATGATGATTGAGGGGCTGATCTATCTGGGATCGGCCGCGCTGTTCGTGCCGATCGCGGTGCGGCTGGGGTTGGGCTCGGTACTGGGTTATCTGATCGCCGGCTGTATTATTGGTCCCTGGGGGCTGAAACTGGTCTCTGATGCCGAGTCGATCCTCACCTTTGCCGAGATTGGCGTGGTGCTGATGCTGTTTATCATCGGGCTGGAGCTGGATCCGAAACGGCTGTGGACACTGCGTGCTTCGGTGTTTGGCGGCGGTATTATCCAGATGGCGGCCTGCGGGTTGGCGCTGAGTGCCTTTTGCTATTTCCTCGGGCTGGACTGGAAGGTGGCACTGCTGATTGGCCTGACGCTGGCTCTGTCCTCCACCGCCATTGCCATGCAGGCGATGAGTGAACGTAACCTGACACCCTCACCGATTGGTCGCAGCGCGTTTGCGGCCTTGCTATTCCAGGATATTGCGGCGATCCCGCTGGTGGCGATGATCCCATTGTTGGCCAGCAGCGGCGCCGTCACCACGTTAGCGACCTTCGCCCTGTCGGCGGCCAAGGTCGTCGGCGCGCTGGTGATTGTGGTGCTGCTCGGCCGCTATGTGACCCGGCCACTGCTGCACTTTGTCGCCCGCTCCGGCATGCGTGAAGTTTTTAGCGCCGTGGCGCTGTTCCTGGTGTTTGGCTTTGGCATCCTGCTGGAAATGGCCGGGCTGTCGATGGCGATGGGCGCCTTCCTTGCCGGGGTGATGCTGGCGAGTTCTGAATACCGTCATGCATTGGAAAGTGATATTCAGCCGTTCAAGGGCCTGCTGCTAGGGCTGTTCTTTATCGGTGTCGGCATGTCGATCGACTTCGGCACCCTGTTCCATCATCCGCTGTTGATTGCCTCGCTGTTGTTGGGCTTTATGCTGATCAAAGCGGCGCTGTTGTGGTTGATTGCTCCCTGGCTCGGCGTACCGAAACGTCAGCGCGGCATGTTTGCCATTTTATTAGGTCAGGGCAGTGAGTTTGCCTTTGTTATCTTCGGGGCCGCGCAGTTGGCCGGGGTATTGCCGCCGGAGTGGGCAAAATCCTTGACGCTGGCGGTGGCCTTGTCGATGGCGGTGACGCCGTTGTTGCTGGTGGTGGCTGCACGGATTGAGAAAAACGCGCCGAAGGATGAACGACCGGCGGATGAAATTGATGATGAGAATGCCAGCGTCATCATTGCCGGATTTGGCCGTTTCGGCCAGATCGCCGGCCGTTTGCTGTTGGCCAATGGTGTGCATACCGTGGTACTGGATCACGATCCGGACCATATTGAAACGCTGCGCAAATTCGATACCAAGGTGTTTTATGGTGATGCCACCCGCGCCGATCTGCTGGAGGCCGCAGGCGCTGAGCATGCCAAGGTACTGATCAATGCTATCGATGATGTGGAGGCCAATCTGCAATTAACCGAACTGGCCAAGCGGCATTTCCCACACCTGAAAGTGGTGGCGCGCGCACGTGATGTTGACCACTGGTATCAGTTGCGCCAGTTAGGGGTGGAAAGTCCGGAACGTGAAACCTTTGAAAGCTCGTTGCGCATTGGTCGCGAAACGCTGGAACTGTTGGGGTTGGATGCTTACGAGGCACGTGAAAAAGCGGATACCTTCCGGCGCTACAACCTGAAAATGCTCGAGGAAACGCTGGAGAATTATCAGGATACCGAATTCCGTCTCGCGGGTCTGCAACGGGCCAAAGAGATGCTCAGTGCGGCTATCGAGCAGGATCAGAATCGGTTGGCACGGGTACAGCAGAGTGGCTGGCGTGGCAGTATTGACGGCAAGGCACCAGAGGATGAGGTAGTGGAAGCCAAGGGATAAACCCAGTGGGCGCAGCACGGTGCTGCGCCCCATTCTGGAAGAGTTAGCTCAGTGCGACTTTGATGCCCAGGGCAATCAACATGCCGCCCAGCAATTTATCAACTATCTTCTGGGTCTTTTCCAGCCCGCGACGCACCGGGCCACTTTGGATCAGGAACACCAGCACCGGCCACCACAGGACGGACAGGCCAAGGATAATCCCCGCATACCACAGTTTTTCACCCAACCCGGAGTCGATCTGCAATACCTGAGTGAATACCGCCAGGAAGAACAGCGTGGCCTTCGGATTGAGCAGATTACACAGATAGCCCTGCACAAAGGCACTTTTCAGACTCACCTGCTGCTGTGGCACATTACTGACGTTCATTTTACTGCCGCCGCGTGACAACAGCGCCTGAATGCCAATCCAGACCAGATAGACCGCACCGGCGTATTTCAGCACGTTAAACAGCCATGGGGTGGTGGTGATCACTACCGCCAGTCCGGCAACGCAGTAAGACATATGGGTCGCCACGCCGCAGATCACGCCGAAAGCGGTCATCATGGCAGCCAGGCGCGGATAGCGGGCGGCATTCTTGATCACCATGAAAAAATCCGGGCCGGGCGACAGCATACCCAGGGTAGCAATACCGGCAACGAACAGCGAAGTTTCAAGCATGATTTGACTCTCTGCACAAAAGGCCTAATTGCGCTGATAATAACGCCACTTCCCCTGATACGCATCAACCCAATGAGGTAATGTGTAGCACTATGATGAATATTCACTCACGGACGTGACGGAGCATAATGCATCAGGCAACCCCGACAGAAACGCCGGAGCTGAACCGGCAACAGCGTGAAATCACTCGTCTGTGTATTCAATGTGCCTTGCTGTTGTTACAGCACGGCGCCGAAAGCACGGTGGTGGAGCAGTTATCGACCCGTTTGGGGCTGGCGCTGGGGATGGACAGCGTGGAAAGCTCTATCTCGGCCAATGCGGTGGTGCTGACGACAATCAGTCACGGCGAATGCCTGACGACGACGCGCAAGAACGTCGATCGCGGCATCAATATGCAGATGGTGACCGAGGTACAGCATATCGTTATTTTGGCGGAACACCGGCTGGCGGACGCGCACGACGTGGCCCGACGCTTCGAGAAAATTCGCCCGCTGCGCTACCCGCGCTGGCTGGTGGTGCTGATGGTGGCACTGTCCTGTGGCTGCTTTAGCGTGTTGAACGGCGGCGATCAGAAGGCGTTCGCCGTGACTTTTATCGCCAGTGGTCTGGCGATGAGCGTGCGCCAAATGCTGACCGCGCGCCACATGAATCCACTGATCAACTTTTGCCTGACGGCGTTTGTCGCCACCTCGGTTTCCGGCCTGTTGCTGCGGCTGCCGATGTTCAGTGAAACCTCCACCGTAGCGATGGCTGCCAGCGTGCTGTTGCTGGTGCCGGGCTTTCCGCTGATTAACGCGGTTGCGGACATGTTCAAAGGCCACATCAATACCGGGCTGGCGCGTTGGGCGATGGCCAGCCTGCTGACGCTGGCGACCTGCATTGGCGTGGTGATGGCAATGTCGCTGTGGGATCTGCGGGGGTGGTCATGAATCTGCTTTGGGCTTTGCTGCAGGACATGCTGCTGGCGGCGGTACCGGCGCTGGGTTTTGCCATGGTATTCAACGTCCCGGTGCGCGCGCTGCGTTATTGTGCGCTGCTTGGCGCAGTAGGCCACGGTTCACGCATGCTGATGATGCACGCAGGAATGAACATCGAATGGGCCACGTTTTTGGCGGCGATTTTGATCGGCATGATCGGTATTTACTGGTCGCGCTGGCTGCTGGCACACCCGAAGGTGTTTACCGTGGCGGCAGTGATCCCGATGTTCCCGGGCATTTCGGCCTATACCGCGATGATCTCGGTGGTGGAAATTTCGCATTTGGGTTACAGCGAGGCGCTGATGGCCACCCTGATGAGCAACCTCCTCAAGGCCTGTTTTATCGTCGGCGCGTTATCGATCGGGCTGTCGTTACCCGGGTTGTGGCTGTACCGGAAACGCCCTGGCGTTTAAGCGTGACCAAGCCGGTAAAATTGATTATTAGATATACTGATAAGAGCTATCTTATATATTCATATTGCTTGATTAGCCTATCGACGGCAGTTGGGGCTTTACGTATAGTGTGAGCAATTTTGCTGCCTACACAGGGTTTAACAATGATTATCAGCCTGATCGCTGCCTTGGCGGCGGATCGCGTTATTGGCATGGAAAACGCCATGCCGTGGCACCTGCCGGCGGACTTAGCGTGGTTTAAACGTAACACGCTGAATAAACCGGTGATTATGGGCCGTAAAACTTTCGAGTCGATTGGTCGTCCATTACCGGGCCGCCATAACATCGTGTTAAGCAGCCGCGCCGGCACCGATGCCGGGGTGACCTGGGCCACGTCTATCGACGAAGCGCTGGCCGCTGCCGGGGATGTGGAAGAAGTGATGGTGATCGGCGGTGGGCGTATTTACAGCCAATTCCTGGCGCGCGCCAATCGCATGTATCTGACGCATATCGATGCCGAAGTCGGTGGCGACGCCCATTTCCCTGACTATGAGCCGGATGAATGGGAAACTTCGTTCAGCGAATTCCACGATGCTGACGAAGTGAATTCTCACAGCTATTGCTTCGAGATTTTAGAACACCGTTAATTCCCGGGCGTTAGTTGTATCTTCCTGAGGGCGCAAGAGATTGCGCCCTTTGTCGTTTCTGCGGCAAACCTCCGCCGACTTCTGATTGTAACATTTTCGTCACACTTCCTGATTAGTATGAAGCCCAACTCTGAGCGCCCGGCAACTCTGGTGAATCTTGACTGCGGCGCCATTTAAAAAAGGAAGCAATGCAATGACGAGCAAAATTGAGCCATTAGATGCCGACCGCCTGACCGATCCCACCCGTCGTAAACTGCTGCTGGGCAGCGCCGGAGCCGTAGGCCTGGCCGGTTTCCTCGGCGGCGGCATCTGGACGGTTTCCGCCGAAGCACTGGCCGAGGATTTACCGCCGAACAAGCTGCTGGGCTTCAAAGGCATTGCGGCCTCCACCGCCGATGAGGTGGTGATTGCACCGGGGTACCGCGCCGAGGTGCTGATCTCCTGGGGCGAGCCGCTGGTAGAGGGCGCTGCCGCTTTTGACCCGCAGGGTAACAACAGTGCCGCCGACCAGGAAAAACAGTTCGGCGACAACAACGATGGTATGAGCTTCTTCCCGATTGATGATAATCACGGCGTGATGGCCATCAACAATGAATATGTTAACGAGCAGTATCTGTTTGCCCATGGCGGCAGCAAAGCCACCAGTCTGGAAGATGTGCGTAAATCGCAGGCCGCGCACGGTGTTTCTATCGTGGCGGTGAAGCGCGCCGGTGACAGCCAGCGTTGGGAAGTAGAGCGTCCGTCGCGCTATAACCGTCGTATTACGGCCAACACCGAGATGCAGTTCAGCGGCCCGGCCGCCGGTCATGCATTGCTGCAAACGGCAGCCGATCCGACCGGGCGCAAGGTCCTGGGCACCTTCGGCAACTGTGCCAACGGTAAAACGCCCTGGGGGACTTATCTGACCTGCGAAGAGAACTTCGATACCTATTTCGGCACCCATCAGGCCGACTATAAGACCACGGCGGATCAAAAGCGCTATACGCTAAAAGTCAGCGAACCGGAGCGCAATTGGCCGGATTACGACGAGCGTTTTGACGTGGCGAAGAATCCGAATGAATTTAACCGCCATGGCTGGATCGTCGAAATCGACCCGATGAATCCAACTTCGACGCCAATCAAACACACGGCGCTGGGCCGATTCAAACATGAAAATGCCGCGGTAACCGTTGCCAAGGATGGTCGCCTGGTGGTTTACATGGGTGACGATGAGCGCGGTGAGCACATTTACAAGTATGTTTCCAAAGGCGTGGTGGACGTGGCTAACCCGGCCAATAACCGTAGTTTGCTGGACGAAGGCACGCTGTATGTGGCGCAGTTTGACGGTGATGCCGGCGGTACGCCGTTGAAAGGCACCGGCCGCTGGATTGCCCTGGAGTTCGGCAAAAATGGCCTGACGCCGGAAAACGGTTTCCGTGATGAGGCCGAAGTGCTGATCTTCGCCCGCAAGGCCGCGGCACAGGTGGGCGCCACCAAAATGGACCGTCCGGAATGGATCGCGGTCAACCCGCATGATGGTCGTGCCTACTGCACACTGACCAACAACAGCAAGCGCGGCGAAGAAGGCATGCCATTGAACGCGGCTAACCCGCGCCCGAACAATGTCTATGGCCAGATTATCCGTTGGGATGAGGGCGGCGATGCTACGGCGGCGTCATTCACCTGGGATATTTATGCGCTGTGCGGTAACCCGATTGCGCATCCGGAAGGGGTGAACCGCGGTACGCCAAATATCACGGCAGACAATACCTTTAACAGCCCGGACGGGTTGGGCTTTGATAAGTCCGGTCGCCTGTGGATCCTCACCGACGGTAAATACAGTAACAAGGGCGATTATGCCGGGCAGGGGAACAACCAGATGCTGGTGGGCGATCCACTCAGTGGCGAGATCCGCCGCTTTATGGTCGGGCCAAAGTCGTGTGAGCTGACCGGGATTACCTTCACGCCGGATTACAAGACGATGTTCGTCAACGTTCAGCATCCGGGGGAAGAAGGAGACTCTCATTTCCCGAACAATAGTCCGCGTCCGCGCTCGTCAGTATTGATGATTACGCGGGAAGACGGTGGAGTGATTGGGGCTTAAGAAGAAAACAGCGGGGCGGCATTGACCGCCCCGTCTTGATTATGACGCGGCCTGTTGGTGCACGCCGTCCAGCAAATCCCGGCGATTGGCAGGTTGGGTAAAGTACTGTTGGTCTTCCCAGCGCAGCATGGTCAGATCGCCTCCCCAGCAGCAGCCGGTATCGAGGCCAATAACGCCTGCCGGTGTACCTCTGCCTTCCAGTGATGCCCAGTGACCAAAGATAATGGTGTAATCGGCATCGACCAATCGTGGCAATTCAAACCAGGGTTTGAGCGGTGCAGGCGCGGTGCCTGGCGCATCTTTGCAGATCATGTCGAGCTGGCCATTCGGGAAGCAGTAACGCATGCGCGTCAGGGCATTGGTGCTGAAACGCAAGCGCGCCAGCCCACTCAGTTCCTGGCTCCAGTTGTTCGGCATATCGCCGTACATGGCATCGGAGGAACAGTGGGTAGCTGTCGCTGCTCAGCACCGCTTCCACTTCACGGGCGCACAGTTGCGCGGTTTCAATGTCCCACTGCGGCGTGATACCGGCATGCGCCATCACCAGTTTGAGTTGTTCATCTACCTGCAATACCGGTTGGCGGCGCAGCCAGTTGATCAATTCGTCGGCGTCCGGGGCTTCCAACAGCGGGGTGATGCGGTCTTTGGGCTTGTTGCGGCTGATACCGGCGTAGACCGCCAGCAGGTGCAGGTCGTGGTTGCCCAACACCATGCGTACCGCAGGGCCGAGTGAACGCACGTAGCGCAATACATCCAGTGAACCGGGGCCGCGGGCGACCAGATCGCCGGTCAGCCACAGCTGGTCTTGCTGAGGATCGAAAGCCACCTGGGCCAATAGCGATTTCAGTTCATCAAAACAGCCATGAACGTCGCCGATAAGATATGTCGACATAATTAGTGAATCAGCGTTGGGATAGCTAAGCGGAACACCGGAATAGCGGTCTGGAACGGCTGACCCTGATGATCAACCATTTCGTAATGGCCTTCCATGGTACCCAATGGCGTTTCAAGGATCGCGCCACTGGTGTATTGGAATTCTCCACCGGGCGGGATAAGCGGCTGTTCGCCGACGACACCTTCGCCCTGAACTTCGGTCTGACGGCCATTGCTGTTGGTGATCAGCCAGTAGCGGCCCAGCAGTTGCACATTGAAACGCCCCAGGTTGCGGATGGTGATGGTATAAGCGAAGACGTAACGTTCTTCCTCAGGTATCGACTGTGATTCCACATAGACACTTTGTACCTGAATACATACGCGGGGCGAATCAATCATGACCACTACTCCTTATTGCTGCGGCGCGGGATTGGCTGAAAGCCAGTTGGCCAGCTTACAGTATTGCGCCACAGAAATATTCTCTGCTCTCAGTATCGGATCGATACCCAACTCCGTCAGTTGCTCTGGGGTGAACAGGTCGCCCAGGCTGTTACGGACGGTTTTCCGGCGTTGGTTGAACGCCTGAGTGGTGATACGGCTCAGCATCCGCACGTCGCCTACCGGGTTCGGGTTCACCAGGTGTGGCACCAGACGCACCACGGCGGAATCCACTTTCGGTGCCGGGGTGAAGGAGGTCGGTGGCACTTCCAGCACCGGAATAACGTTGCAGTAGTACTGCGCCATTACGGTCAAACGCCCGTAGGCCTTGCTGTTCGGGCCGGCAACCAGGCGGTTAACCACTTCTTTCTGCAACATAAAGTGCATGTCGCGAATGGCCTGAGTATAGCTGAAAAGGTGGAACATCAGCGGCGTCGAAATGTTATACGGCAGGTTACCAAACACGCGCAGCGGTTGGCCAGCCTGCTCGGCCATTTCGGCAAAGTTCACCGTCATGGCATCTTGCTGGTGAATGGTCAGTTTGTCTTTCAGCTGTGGGTGGTTTGCCAGGCGGGCCGCCAAATCGCGGTCCAGCTCAATCACCGTCATGCGATCCATGCGTGCGCCGACCGGCTCGGTCAGTGCGCCCAGGCCGGGACCGATTTCAACTACCGCTTCACCCGGCATCGGGTGAATGGCGGAGACAATGCTGTCGATGACAAACTGATCGGTTAAAAAGTTCTGTCCAAAGCGTTTGCGGGCAAAGTGCCCTTGGTGGACTTTATTATTCATTACAATTAATTATCATTTTAATGGCGAGATTCAAGGCCGTTTTAAAACTGCCTGCATCGGCGGTGCCGGTGCCGGCCAGTTCCAAAGCGGTACCGTGGTCGACCGAGGTACGGATAAAAGGCAAACCGAGGGTAATATTTACCGCCCGGCCGAACCCTTGGTATTTTAGCACCGGCAGACCCTGATCGTGATACATCGCCAGCACCGCATCGGCATGTTGCAGATACTTGGGCTGGAACAGGGTGTCTGCCGGCAGTGGGCCGATCAGAGTGATACCTTCAGCACGCAGCGCGTCGAGCGCCGGGATGATGGTATCTATCTCTTCACGTCCCATATGGCCGCCTTCCCCGGCATGCGGGTTCAAGCCGCAGACGTAGATCTGCGGTTTGGCGAGGCCAAATTTGGTTTTCAGGTCGTGGTCGAGAATGCGGATGACTTCATGCAGGCTTTGCCGGGTGATAGCGCCAGGCACCGCCAGTAAGGGCAGGTGGGTGGTCGCCAGCGCCACGCGCAGTTCTTCAGTCGCCAACATCATCACCACGCGATCGCAACCGCTGCGATCGGCAAAGAATTCGGTATGGCCAATGAACGGCACGCCAGCGTCGTTGATGACGCCCTTGTTCACCGGGCCGGTGATCAGCGCGGCGAATTCACCGTTCAGACAACCGTCGCAGGCACGCGCCAAGGTTTCTACCACGTAGGCACTGTTACCTACGTTCAACTCACCCGCTACGACCGGATGAGCGGTAGCGACCGGCAACACCGTCAAGGTACCCGCGCGCTGCGGCTGAGCAGGTTGCTGTGGCTGATAGGTGCGCAGTTGCAGCGGCAGGTCTAACTGCCGGGCGCGTTCAAGCAACAAGGCCGGATCCGCGCACACCACCAGTTCAACAGGCCAATCCTGTTGCGCCAGCGCTGCCACCAAATCCGGCCCAACCCCGGCAGGCTCGCCGGGGGTGATTACGATGCGATTATTGTTGTGCATTACCGTCAAGGATCTTCACGTAAGCCTGAGCACGTTGTTCCTGCATCCAGGTCTGCGCTTCTTCAGCAAACTTGCGGTTGAACAGCATGCGGTAAGCGCGATCTTTCTGCGCCGCATCGGTTTTGTCTACCTGACGCGTATCCAGCAACTGAATCAGGTGCCAGCCGAAGGAAGAATGCACCGGTTGGCTGACTTCGCCTTTACTCAGCTTCATCAACGCGTCACGGAAGGCCGGATCGTAGATGTCTGGAGAAGCCCAGCCCAGATCGCCGCCCTGCAATGCAGAACCTGGATCCTGAGAAAGCTGTTTGGCTTCGTCAGCAAACTTGGCGCGACCGCTCTTGATGGCTTCGGCCACCTCTTGCAACTTGGCACGTGCCTGATCGTCAGTCAGTACCACAGAAGGTTTCAGCAGAATGTGACGAGCGTGAACCTCGGTAACAGACACCGACTGGTTGGCCCCACGGATATCATTCACTTTCAGGATGTGGAAGCCGACACCGGAGCGGATTGGCCCAACCACATCGCCTTTTTTGGCGTTAACCAGTCTTTCGGCGAACAGGGTCGGGATCTCCTGCAGTTTGCCCCAGCCCATGTTGCCGCCTTTCAGCGCCTGGGAGTCGGCAGAGTAGGAGATTGCCAGCTTGCCGAAGTCGGCGCCGCCGTTGATTTCACCCATCAGTTTTTTAGCCAGCGCTTCCGCGTCGTCTACCTGCGCCTGCGACGGGTTTTCCGGCAGCGGGATCAGGATGTGGCTGATGTTCATTTCGGTATCGCTGCCGTTTTGGGCGCCAACCTGAGCGGCCAGTGAGTCCACTTCCTGCGGCAGGATAGTGACGCGGCGGCGCACTTCATTGTTACGCACCTCAGAAATCAGCATTTCCTTGCGGATCTGCGAACGGTAGGTGTTGTAGTTCAGGCCTTCATACGCCAGACGGCTGCGCATCTGATCGATGCTCATTTTGTTCTGTGCGGCGATGTTGCCGATGGCTTTGTCCAGATCGGCGTCAGAAACGTTGATCCCCATTTTCTTGGCCATCTGCAGCTGGATGTTATCCATAATCAGGCGCTCAAGGATCTGGTGACGAAGCGTTTTGTCATCCGGCAATTGCTGGCCGGCCTGCTGTGCATTGAGTTTTACCGACTGCAACAGGGTGCTTACGTCGCTTTCAAGGACCACGCCGTTATCCACGACGGCGGCGACTTTATCCACTTCTTGGGGTGCTGCGAACGCGGTATTGGCACAAACCACCAATCCGAGAATAAGCGTTCTCCAGTTCTTCATACATTTCCCATTATGTAATCCGCAAATGCGGGTTAAAGTTCTCGTTTTCAAAGTGTTACAAAGCATCAAAATGCACGCTGGTAAGGCAGAATGCCGGAACGCAACATTTCTGCGGAGCCCAGACTGTGATCGCTGCTCAGGCCACGCAGTTCGACGTTGAACGAAACTTTGTTGTCATAAACGCTGGTATTGTTGCTGCCATTCCAGTCGGTGATCTTACGCTCATAGCCCAAGGTCACTGCCCAGCAGCAGGTGTTGTACTTCACACCAAGCAACTGATCGGCGGACTGTTTGGCACGGGTGTCGTAGTAATAAGCCCCAACGACGGCCCAACGATCGGCGATTGGCCAACTGCCGGTGACGCCCACCTGCGAAATACCGTCCTGATAGGCTGGAACCTGCTTGGTGTTCAGTGCCGTTTCAATATACTCCGGCGTGGCGTAACGGTAGTTCAACTGCAGGACGCGTTCAGAATCCTGACGGTATTCCAGTACGCCGTTGCCCAATGAAACGCTATTGAGGCGCGTGTCATACTGCAGGCCGCCACGCAGGCCCCAACGATCGTCAATCTTCCAATAGGTGTCACCGGCCCAGGCCAGGCTGCCGGTATCATCATTGTTATCGTAGCCCGTGGTTTGGTCACCGGTACGGGAACGGCTGAAGTAGTAGATTTGACCCACGGAAGCGTTAAAACGTTCAATCAGCGCGTCATCATAAATTCGCGTGGTCAAACCGGTTGAAACACGGTTCTGTGAAGCGATGCGATCCAGGCCGCTGTAAGTACGGTCACGGAACAGGCCGGAGTAGTCGGTTTGCAGCAGCGTGGTGTCGTAGGTGTAGATGTTGCTCTGGTCGCGATACGGCACATACAGGTACTGCATGCGCGGTTCCAGGGTCTGGGTATAGCCTTCGGACCAATCCATTGGGCGGTCGAATACCATCTTGCCGTCGACCTTGAACTGCGGCAACACGCGGTTGACCGAGTCTTCAAGACCTGGCGCGTTGTTACCGGTACGGCTCTTGTAGTTGGCGGCAAAACCGTCAGGAATATCCTGCTGATAGTGGGTTGCCAGCAGTTTGGCCTCGGTGTTCAGACTGCCCCAGCCGTTGGTCAGCGGCAGGCTCAGCGTCGGTTCCATATGCAGACGAGTGGCGTCCGGGCTGTATGGGTTGACGCTGATGAACTTGGCCGCCTGGCCGTAAATGCGGAAATCGAACGGGCCGAGGTCGTCTTTATAGTAGTTCAGGTCCAGCTGTGGCTGAACTTTATAAGAGTCGGATTGGCTGCGGTCAGTATCGTCATAGATCTGGAACTGTTTGGAGCTTAACGTCGCGTCCCAGTTATCGATGGCGTAGCCGAGGCTGAATTTCTGCGTCGCATAGCCGTCGGTGGTGGAACCGTATTTGGAGTCCAGATCGGTAAAGTATTTGGAATCGCTGACCTTGGTGTAGTCGACGTTGAAGCGCCACACCTGGTCCATCACCCCATTGTGGTTCCAGTAGAACAACCAACGTTTACTGTCGTCAGGGTTGTCCTTGCTGTATTCCTTATCGTTCGGCAACCAGTCGAACTCCATCAGGCCCAGGCCCGGCTGTACCAGATAGCGGAATTCGTTCTGCAACTGCAGGCCGCGTCGGGACATGTAGTGCGGTGTGATGGTGGCGTCGAAGTTCGGCGCAATGTTCCAGTAATACGGCAGCATAAATTCAAAGCCATTGCTGCTGCCATATTTTGCGTTCGGGATCAGGAAACCGGAGCGACGTTTATCACCGACTGGCAATTGCAGGTACGGGCTGTAGAACACCGGCACGCCGCCAATTTTAAAGCGGGCGTTCCAGATTTCCGCCACCTGCTCTTCGCGGTCGTGGATCACTTCGGTACCGACCACGCTCCAGCTGTCGTCGCCGGGCAGACAGGAGGTAAAGGTGCCGTTTTCCAAAATGGTATAACGGTTGGCACCGCGCATCTTCATCTTGTCGGCATCGCCACGCCCCTGACGGCCTACCATCTGGTAGTCACCCTCATAGACGTCGGTATCTTTGTTGTTCAGGTTCGACCAGGCTTTCGGGCCTTTCAGCTTGATCTGATTGTCGCTGTAGTGCACGTCACCGGTAGCGGTCACGGTGCGCACCGGATCGGTCTGCCCCGGATTTTGCGTCTGGTTCAGTTCCACCTGTTTGGCGGTCAGGGTGCTGTTGCCTTGTTCAATATTCACGTTACCGGTGAACAGCGCACTTTTCGGATAATCCGCGCGGGAGTCATCGGCGTGAATGGTGACGGGCAGGCTGTTGGGATCGCCGCTGACCAGCGGTTTATCATAAACAGGAACGCCAAGCATGCATTGCTCAGCAAGGTCAGCCAGAGCGTGCTGGCTGTAGAGTGCCGTCCAAATCAGTGTGGCCAGCAGTGTTGGGAAACTTTTTTTCATACGCGGTTTTGGTGTTCCGTCATCAGAGGCGTCATGTCCGGCAAACGGTCAGAGACTATATTACTCATCTGCGTTGCGCTAGTGTTAAATCCGGCCGTTTACTTGCGTCGTCGATAGGCGCAAAGATAAATGACAGGTATGATAATCCAAATCCTGAGAAAAATCGCCTTAACCCTTACCTAAGACGGAAGGGAGCAGTCGGCTTTCGGCATGATAATTGAGGAGTATATGCAGTATTGGGGAAAACTGCTCGGGGTCATCGTGGCCGTTTGGGCTGGCGCGGGATTCTGGGGTGTAGTTTTGGGGCTGATTGTCGGTCATATGATCGATACTGCGCGCAGCAATAAGCGTAGCCGGGGCTTTTTCGCCGGCCAGCAAACGCGGCAAACGCTGTTTTTCCGCACCACTTTTCAGGTGATGGGTCACCTGACCAAATCAAAAGGACGCGTTACCGAGGCGGATATTCAGATCGCCAGCCTGTTTATGGATCGTCTGCAACTGCACGGAGAAGCTCGAACCGCGGCGCAGCAGGCATTTCGTGAAGGCAAACAGAGCCAGTTTCCGCTGAGAGAAACGCTGCAGCAGTTCCGCAGCATTTGTTTCGGCCGTTTTGACCTGATTCGGATGTTTCTGGAAATTCAAATCCAGGCGGCATTCGCCGACGGTTCGCTGCATCCCAACGAGCGTCAGGTGCTGTATGTGATTGCTGAAGAACTGGGTATTTCGCGTGCGCAGTTCGATCAATTCCTCAGCATGATGGAAGGCGGGCGCCAGTTTGGCGGCGGTCAGCAGGGCGGTTATTCGCACGGCGGTTTCCAGCAGGCGCAACGTGGGCCAACGCTGGACGATGCTTGCAAAGTGCTGGGTGTCAGCAGTAGCGACGATGCCACCACCATCAAGCGCGCTTACCGCAAGCTGATGAGCGAGCACCATCCGGACAAGCTGGTGGCGAAAGGTTTACCGCCGCAAATGATGGAAATGGCCAAGCAGAAAGCGCAGGAGATTCAGGCAGCATACGACCTGATCAAGCGTGAGAAAGGCTTCAAGTAAGTCTGGATCCTGAATGCCTGATAGGGGCCCAGCATGCTGGGCCCGTTTTCAGAAATCCGGCTCGGCGCGAAAGTGCATGGGGGTCTGGAACGCCGGGTGGGTAATACGCAGTTCCTGGGCATGCAGTTGTAACCTGGGCGCCATGGCTTTGACTTCTGGCGGTGCGTAGAAACCGTCACCGAGGATTGGGTGGCCCAGCGCCAGCATATGCACGCGTAACTGATGCGAGCGGCCGGTAATCGGCATGAGTTTTACCCGCGTGCTGCCATCGGCGTCGCGTGACAGCACCAGATACTCGGTTTGCGCCGCTTTGCCCGTCTCGAAACACACTTTCTGCAACGGCCGGTTCGGCCAGTCACAAATCAGCGGTAAATCCACCAGGCCTTCTTCGTGCTCCAGATGGCCCGATACGCGGGCGATATAAGACTTCTTCGGCTCGCGATCGCGGAACTGGCGTTTAAGCTCACGCTCTGCCGCCTTGTTCAGCGCCACCACAATCACACCGCTGGTCGCCATATCCAGGCGATGCACCGATTCTGCCGCCGGGTGATCCGCCAGGATGCGCGTCATCAGGCTGTCTTTATTTTCCGGTGCGCGGCCGGGTACCGACAACAGGCCACTCGGTTTGTTGACCACCATAATGTGCTCATCCTGATACAGAATATGCATCGGGCCTTGCGGGGGATTGTAGGGTTCCATCTAATTGGCTCCGCTGAAAGTGACAACAGGGGAACCGAAGTTCCCCTGTGCGCAGGTTACTGGTGAGTTACTACCACCAGACGGATAGCATCCAGACGCCATCCTGCTTCATTCAGGTTTACCAGCACCTGCTTGCGATTGAACTCCAGCGCTTCGACTTCGTCATCACGGATGTTCGGGTTGACCGCCTTCAGGGCTTCCAGACGCGCCAGCTCGGTGCTCAACTTGTCATCCGCTTCCTGTTTCGCCTGCTCTATCAATGCGCGTGCCTGCTCTTCAACCAGGCTTTCCGCCTGTTGCAGCATGGCATGCACATCCTGTTGCACCGCATTGACCAGTTTACTGGAGGTATGGCGGTTAACCGCGTTCAACTGACGGTTGAAGCTTTCGAATTCAACCTGCGCCGCCAGATTGGTCCCTTTGCGGTCCATCAGCATACGGATTGGCGTCGGTGGCAGGAAGCGGGTCAGTTGCAGATGCTTCGGTGCCTGAGCTTCTACCACGTAGACCAGTTCGACCAGCAGGGTGCCGACAGGCAACGCTTTGTTTTTCAACAGGGAAACCGCACAGCTGCCGGTATCGCCGGACAGGATCAGATCCAGGCCGTTGCGGATAATCGGGTGTTCCCAACTGACGAACTGCGCATCTTCACGCGACAGTGCCTGTTCGCGATCGAAGGTCACGGTGCAGCCGTCCTGCGGCAGGCCCGGGAAGTCTGGCACCAGCATGTGGTCGGATGGCGTCAGGACAATCAGGTTGTCGCTGCGATCGTCCTGGTTGATACCAACGATATCGAACAGGTTAAGCGCAAAGCCCACCAGATTGACGTCGTTGTCCTGATTGGCGATGGCCTCTGCCAGCGCCTGCGCTTTCTCGCCGCCGTTGGAGTGCATTTCCAGCAGGCGGTCACGGCCCTGCTCCAGTTGCACTTTCAGGTGGTCGTGCTGCTGACGGCAGTGGTGAATGAACTCATCCAGCCCTTCCTGCTCGGTCGGTGCCGCCAGGAAACCAATCAGCTGCTCGTAGCCGCTGTCATAAATGGTACGGCCGGTCGGGCAGGTGTGCTCGAAGGCATCCAGCCCTTCGTGGAACCAACGGCCCAGCACCGCCTGAGCGGTGTTTTCCAGATAAGGCACCATGATCTGAATGTCATGCATCTGGCCGATACGGTCCAGACGGCCGATACGCTGTTCCAGCAGGTCCGGGTTGAACGGCAGATCGAACATCACCAGGTGGCTGGCGAACTGGAAGTTACGGCCTTCTGAGCCAATTTCCGAGCACAGCAGCACCTGGGCGCCATCTTCTTCTGAGGCGAAGTAAGCGGCGGCACGGTCGCGTTCGATAATCGACAGGCCTTCGTGGAAGACCGCGGCGCGGATCGCTTCACGTTCACGCAGCACTTGTTCAAGCTGCAGCGCGGTGGCGGCGTGGGCGCAGATCACCAGTACTTTCTCGTGGCGGTTGGCTACCAGGTAGTTCAGCAACCATTCAACGCGCGGATCGAAGTTCCACCAGGTGGCGTTCTCGCCTTCGAATTCCTGGTAGATTTGCTCCGGATACAGCATATCGCGCGCGCGCGCCTCAACGGTTTTCTTCGCGCCCATGATACCGGACACTTTAATCGCAGTTTGATACTGGGTCGGCAGCGGCAGTTTGATCTGGTGCAGGAAACGGTGCGGGAAGCCCTTGACGCCGTTACGGGTGTTACGGAACAGCACGCGGCTGGTGCCGTGGCGGTCCATCAGCATGGTGACCAGTTCCTGACGCGCCTGCTCACTGTTGTCGCTGTCGCTGTTGGCCGCTTTCAGCAGCGGTTCGATATCCTGCTCGTCGATCAGTTCGCCCAGCAGGTTCAGTTTGTCATCGGCCAGGCGTTCACCGCTCAGCAGCAGGGTGACGGCATCGGCCACCGGGCGATATTTTTGCTGTTCGGCGACAAAATCCTGGTAATCGTGGAAACGGTTCGGATCCAGCAGGCGCAAGCGGGCGAAGTGGCTTTGCTGGCCGAGCTGTTCCGGGGTGGCGGTCAGCAGCAGCACGCCGGGAATGTGCTCAGCCAGTTGTTCGATGACCTGATACTCGCGGCTTGGTGCCTCTTCGCTCCAGGCCAGGTGGTGGGCTTCATCGACCACCAGCAGATCCCACTGGGCGTCGGCCAGCTCTTCCAGGCGCAGCTTGTTGCGACGGACGAAGTCCAGCGAGCAGATCACCAACTGTTCGGTTTCAAACGGGTTGCTGCTGTCGAGCTTGGCCTCGGAGTAACGGCTGTCGTCGAACAGCGAGAAATACAGGTTGAAGCGGCGCATCATTTCGACCAGCCACTGGTGCTGCAGGGTTTCCGGCACCACGATCAGTACGCGCTCGGCGCGGCCTGCCAGCAATTGCTGGTGAATGATCATCCCGGCTTCGATGGTTTTACCCAAACCCACCTCATCTGCCAACAGTACGCGCGGCGCATGGCGCTGGCCGACTTCATAGGCGATGTGTAACTGGTGCGGGATCAGGCTGGCGCGCATGCCGCGCAGACCGGCAAATGGCAGACGATACTGCTCGCTCTGGTACTTGCGCGCACGGAAACGCAGGGCGAAACGGTCCATACGGTCGATCTGGCCGGCAAACAGACGGTCCTGTGGCTTGCTGAAGGTCAGTTTGCTGTCCAGCAGCACTTCACGCATTGCCACACCGCTTTCCTGGGTATCCAGGCGGGTGCCAATATAAGTCAGCAGGCCGTTTTCCTCTTTGACCTCTTCCACCTGCAGCTCCCAACCTTCGTGGTTGCTGATGGTGTCGCCCGGGTTGAACATCACGCGGGTGATTGGCGAGTCATTTCTGGCATAGAGGCGGTTTTCGCCGGTGGCGGGGAAAAGCAGGGTAATCATGCGCGTATCCAGCGCCACGACGGTTCCCAGTCCTAATTCGCTTTCCGTGTCGCTGATCCAGCGTTGACCAAGTGTAAAAGGCATATATTGTCGGCTCGATTCTTTAAGTAAGTCTTGTTACCGGGCGAAAGGGCCGCGGCACCCGTATCAAACGTTGCTAATCCCGATTTATTTTAATATGGCGGGCAATAGCTAATACCCGTCGTCTTTCAAGCTGCAGTGTTGTTACCTGCACTCGCTCACCCCAGTTACTTACTCAAGTAAGCGCTTGGGGATGAGCGAGTTGGGCGCCTAACTGCAGCTTGAAATCCATAGGGTATCGCTCCCATGCCTATGTCATCAGGCGGTGAGGGAGATGATTCAGAATTTGGGAAGGGCGCTATGGTAATGGAAGGCGGCGCGTTCGTCACCTGCAAAACCCGATGAATTTTTTTAACCCTTCACCAAAGCCCGCAGAGTGGGCCGAATGCTAAAACAGGCCCATCTGCCCGGTCACCAGCGTAGTAAAATCGTCATGCAAAAATGGCAGTATAGCGTCTGCCACCGGTTCCAACTGGCGCTCCAGATAATGGGGGTAATCAATCGCCGACTGCTGGGTTTCCAGCGGTTCTGGCCCGGCTACGGTCATCACATAGCTGATCCAGCCGCCGTTCTGGTATTGCAGCGGTCGTCCCTGCTGACGATTATAGTCGTCGGCGATGCGGGCTGCGCGGACATGTGGTGGGACGTTGCGTTGATATTCGTCCAGCTTTCTGCGCAGGCGCTTGCGGTAGACCAGCCGATCGTCGAAATCGCCGTTAAGCGTTTGGCGAACGTATTCACGCACAAAATCCTGATACGGCTGGCGTTTGAAAATACGTTGGTAAAGCAGCTGCTGGAACTGCTGCGCCAGCGGGGTCCAGTCGGTGCGTACCGTTTCCAGCCCTTTGTACACCATCTCTTCGCTGCCGTCCGGTTTGGCGATCAGCCCGGCGTAACGTTTTTTACTGCCCTGTTCGGCACCGCGAATGGTGGGCATCAGGAAACGTGAGTAATGGGTTTCGAACTCCAGTTCCAGCGCATTCTCCAGCCCATACTGTTGCTGCAAATGCTGTTGCCACCATTGGTTCACCTGTTCGACCAATGTCCGGCCTATTTGCGCTGCCTGCTGCTCGTCATGCGGCTGTTTGAGCCAGACGAAGGTGGAGTCGGTATCGCCGTAGATCACCTGATAACCCTGAGCCTCGATCAATTCGCGCGTCTGGCGCATGATCTCATGGCCACGCAGAGTGATCGACGATGCCAGACGGGGATCGAAGAAACGGCAACCGCTCGATCCCAATACGCCGTACAGCGCGTTCATGATGATCTTCAATGCCTGGGATAATGCTTTGTTTTGCTGACGTTTGGCCGCTTCGCGGCCCTGCCAGATCTGCTCGACGATCGCCGGCAGGCAGTGTTTGCTGCGCGAGAAACGGGCATGGCGGAAACCGGGCACCGAATCGGCATCGCCGGGGTGTTGCATGCCTTCCACCAGTCCGACCGGGTCGATGAGGAAGGTACGGATGATCGACGGGTACAGGCTCTTGTAATCGAGCACCAGCACCGAGTCATACAGGCCGGGCTGCGAATCCATCACAAAGCCGCCGGGGCTGTGCTCTTCCGGCTGCTCGCCAAGGTTGGGGGCGACAAAACCCAGCCGGTGCATGCGTGGCATATACAGATTGCTGAATGCGGCGACGGAACCGCCGCTGCGATCGGCCGCCAATCCGGTCACCGTGGCGCGCTCCAGCAGGAAGGTCAGCAAATCGGTCTTGGCGAAGATTTGCGTTACCAGTTCGCAGTCTTTGAGGTTGTAGCGTGCCAGCGCCGGTTTATCTTCGGCGAAGCGCCGGTCGATTTCTGCCATTCGCTGGTAGGGATTGTCGATCGACTTGCCTTCGCCCAACAGCGTCTGCGACACATGTTCGAGGCTGAAAGAAGGGAAGTTCCAGGTGGCGGATTTCAGCGCCTCGATACCGTCGATAATCAACCGACCGGCAGCGGAGGCGAAAAAGTGGTTCTGTTTGAAGCCGTGTTCACGCCATTCGAGCAGGTTACCACCGCGGCCCAGTTTTAGCGGAATTTGGTAACGCTCAGCGTGTTTTTGCAGCACCCGTAAATCGAACTGCACCAGGTTCCAGCCAATGATGGCATCGGGATCGTGCCGCTCCAGCCACTGATTCAGCCGTTCCAGCATCTGCGGGCGGCTGACGCAGTACTCCAGGTCAAAATCCAGCGCTTCATTGCCCCCGTTGGCTGGCCCGAGCATGTACACCTGGCGCTGACCGCAACCTTCCAGCGCAATCGAGTACAGCTCGCCGTGGGCGGTGGTTTCAATGTCCAGCGAGACCAGTTTCAAGGTCGGGCGGTATTCCGGTGCCGGTTTCATTTGCCCGTTGATCAACGGGCCATTGCCGTTGACCTGGCCGCTGAACCAGACCGGTGCGGTGATAAAACGCTCCATCAGGTAGCGTTCCGGCGGGCGAATATCGGCCTCATAGAGGTTAACGCCGCCGTCTTTCAGCAGCCTTTCCAGTTTGATCAACTGGCGATGCTGACGGCAATACAGCCCCAACACCGGGCGATGATGGAAATCGGTCAGCGGCAACGGTTTTAGCTCCCATTGCCGCTCTTCCCGCAGCAACAGTTCGGCGCGTTGGCGCTGTTCGGCCGGGATAAAGGCGACCGAGGTCTGCGGTGCCAGGCGAAGTTGCTGCGGGCCGCTGTCGGTCGCCAGCCAAAACTCTACCTCGGTGCCGGCGGGCGTATCACGCCAGTGGCGGGTGAGCAAGAAACCCTGTTGGAGTGACATCGCGCTGTTCCTGACAAGCTAAGCTATAAGGGAGAAAATATAAATATAGTATGGGTTTTTATACAGTGATTGTCCATTGCCACACAGTTCTGCCAAAAACGCATACAATTCACCGGTTGACTCGTTCCCGGCCGCACCTGACAATCCCACGCCCACGCGCTTTGGATAACCAACAGAGGTTTAATGGAAGCCTATTTACAGCATTTGATTACCCAGTCTTTGGCTTTCACTCTGATGGTGGTCATGTTCGTCGCGTTTCTGGAATCTCTGGCGCTGGTAGGGCTGTTGCTGCCCGGTACGGTGATGATGGCCAGCATCGGCGCGCTGATCGGTAGCGGCCAGGTGGACTTCTATTATGCCTGGGCGGCGGGGATCGTCGGTTGCCTGCTGGGGGACTGGATCTCCTACTTTATCGGCCGCGCGTTCAAGGGGCCGCTGCACCGCTGGTCGTTCCTGAAAAAGAACAAGGCGATGCTCGACAAGACCGAACATGCGCTCCATCAACATAGTATGGCAACCGTTCTGATTGGCCGTTTTGTCGGCCCGACGCGCCCGCTGGTGCCGATGGTGGCCGGAATGCTGGACTTGCCACCGTACAAATTCGCGTTGCCGAACATTATCGGCTGTATCACCTGGCCGCCGGTCTATTTCTTCCCGGGCATTCTGGCCGGCGTGGCCATCGACATTCCCGCCAGCGCCAACAGTGCCTTATTCAAATGGCTGCTGTTTGCGGTGGCGATGCTGATTTGGCTGGCCGCCTGGCTGAGCTGGCGCTGGTGGCGTGAAGGTAAACGCAGCAATGACCGCTTGAGCCGCTGGCTGTCGCCACTGCGGCTGCGGATAGCCTGCGTGCTGAGCTGGATCCTGGCGATCGGCACCTTTTATTACCTGTCCCTGCAGCCGCTGATGCCGGTTTACCGGCATTTGCTGTGGAAGGTGCTGGCCGGTCAGTGACAAGGGGGCGTAACGCCCCTCTGTACATTACTGGAAGAAGGCTTCTAACTGTTCGAACACCCGCACGTCCTCGCTGTGGCGTTTTACCTGCAGCACATCTTCGAGTTTTTCTACCTGACTTATCATCTGCATCAGCCGCTGATCGTCCGCCACCAATAGCCAGATACGGCTCTGTTTGCCGTCTTTCAGCGGCAGACACAAAATACCCTCTACGTTGAAGGCACGGCGGGCAAACAGGCCGCACACGTGCGACATCACGCCGGGATGGTTACGTACCGTCAGTTCCAGGATCACCTGTGGATTATTCAATTGTTCTGACATGGCTTATTCTCCAATCATGTCGATGTTGGCGGCACCCGGCGGCACCATCGGGAACACTTTTTCATTGATATCAATCAGCGCGTGGATCAAACAAGGGCCAGGCCGTTGGATCGCCTCGGCCAGCGCGGCTTGCGGATCTTCTGCGGCGTTCAAATCACAGGTGTCCAGCCCGAAACCGGCGGCAATCTTGATAAAGTCGGTACGCTTGGGATAGGCGGCGGCAAAGATGCGCTGCTGGTAGAACAGCGTTTGCTGCTGATGCACCAGCCCCAACGCCTGGTTGTTCATCAGGATAATTTTCACGTCCAGATCATGCTCGACGGCGGTGGCCATTTCCTGAATGTTCATCATCAGGCTGCCGTCACCGGAGAAGCACAGCACCTTGCGCTGCGGTTCGGCCAGGGCTGCACCTATCGCTGCCGGCAGGCCGAAGCCCATGGTGCCTAATCCGCCGGAGGTCAGCCACTGGCGCGGACGGCTCAGCGGGTAGGCCTGCGCCACCCACATCTGATGCTGGCCGACGTCGGTGGTGATAATGGCGCTTTCATCCACGCAGCGCGCAGCAGCCAGCACCAGCCCATAGTGGCTCAGTGGATCTTCGGCGTTCGGCATGCTGAACGGGAACTCGCGCTTCAGGCCGTTGACGGTGTCCAGCCATTCGCTGCGCGGCCGAGCCTCAATCTGTGGTAACAGCTGTTGCAATACCTGGCCAACGTCGGCGTGAATGGTAATGTTGGCCTGCTTCACCTTGCCCAGTTCGGCACGGTCGATATCCACGTGAATGATGGCGGCGTTCGGACAGAACTGTTCGGTTTTGCCAATCGCCCGATCGTCAAAGCGGGCGCCCAGTACGATCAGCAGATCGGCCTCTTGCAGAATAAAGTTGGTGCTGCGTGCGGCATGCATGCCCAGCATACCCAGCGACAGCGGGTGCTGCACCGGCATGGCACCCAACGCCATCAGCGTCATGGTGGTCGGCAGGTTGGCGCGTTCCGCCAGCTCAATCGCCTGTTGGTGAGCATTGGCGCAGATGATGCCGCCACCCAGATACAGTACCGGGCGTTTGGCCTGATTGATCATCGCGGCGGCCTGCGCTACGGCCGAGGCTTCAAAGGCCGGTGCCGCGTCGGGAATAGCTATCGGCGGCAGTTCATCCAGAGTGATCACCGCGGTTTGCACGTCCTTCGGTACGTCGATCCACACCGGGCCAGGGCGGCCGGATTCGGCAATACGGAACGCGTCGCAAATCACCTGCGGCAGTTCACGGATATCGCGAACCAAATGGTTGTGCTTGGTGATAGGAATCGAGATGCCGTAGGTATCCACTTCCTGGAAGGCGTCGGTACCGATCATCGAAGAGGGTACCTGGCCAGTGATACACACCAACGGGATGGAATCGAGCTTGGCGTCGGCGATGGCGGTGACCAGGTTGGTGGCCCCCGGCCCGCTGGAGGCGATGCACACCGCCGCCTTGCCATTGGCGCGCGCCATGCCCTGCGCCATAAAGCCCGCGCCCTGTTCGTGGCGGGCCAGTACGTGATGAATGCGGGTGCTTTGGCTCAGTGCGTCATACAGCGGCAGTGCAGCGCCGCCGGGAATGCCGGCAACGGTGGTGATGCCCTGACGTTCCAACAGGTGGACGATCAACTGTGCGCCGGTGAAGCTGTTGCCTTGCTGTGGCGTGCCCGAAATTGCCATGTTCCTATCCTTTCTCAAGGCCGGTTCGCTTTTCTGGGCAGGGGACTGAAACTAAAAACCCCGCCCGGTTTGCGCCGGCGGGGTTTGGGAATCGATGCGTTGATTCGGACCCTACGGCGCATTGCCGACGACCACCACCACACGCACGACGACCATCACCGCGGCTGGTAGCGCGGTAACTAGTAGGGTCGAAGTCAGCGAGGATGCGATCACAGGGAACCTTATCATCAGTAAAAAAAGTCAGGTTTTCATAAAACCACAGGCGCAAAATTCGCACAACAGGTTTATTTGCGCAGCATAAAAAACGCGCTGCAGATCACGGTTTGTGTGAAATGCCCAGCACCCTGGCTTCCGGTGCGCTGCCGTCCAGCAGCGCCTGCGTTGGGCCGTCGTAAAAAATGCGGCCATCGACCACCAGCAGAGTACGCGGGGCGATACGCGCGGCGTCATCCAGATTGTGCGATACCATCAGCAGCGTCAGGTTACGTTGGTCGCACACCTCCTGCAGCAGTTGCAGCATCTCATTGCGTAATGCCGGATCGAGCGCCGAAAAAGGTTCGTCGAGCAGCAGGATCGGCCGCTGGCGGATCAGACAGCGCGCCAAAGCGGCACGCTGGCGCTGGCCACCAGAAAGCTGGGACGGCAGACGCGACAGATGCTCCTCTAATCCCACCTGGCGGGCAATTTGCGCTAATTGCTGCTTTTGATCGTTATTCAGCCGCAACCCCGGATCCAGACCCAGCCCGATATTCTGCTCTACCCTCAGGTGAGCAAACAGGTTGTTTTCCTGAAACAGCATTGAGACCGGGCGTTTGGCCGGTGGCGTGGCGGTGTGATCGCTGCCGTCGAGCCGCAACCTGCCGCTGGCAGCCGGCAGGAACCCGGCAATCAGGCTGAGCAGCGTGCTTTTGCCCGCGCCGCTGGGGCCAAGCACCGCAACACGTTCGCCAGGCGCAATGTGCAGGTCAAAGCGCATCGGCAGGTGTTCATACAGGTAGGTCAGTTTTTCAAGCTCTATCATGGCGGCCCGGTAAGCGTTCAATCAGGGTAAACAGCAGGAAGCACAACAGCAGCAACAACAGGGCGGTGACCGCGCCATCATTGCTGCGATAGGCACCGATCTGTTGATACAGGTAGTAAGGCAGAGTGCGGAAGTGCTCGTTGCCGAACAGGGCGACGACGCCGAAATCGCCAATCGACAGTACGCAGGCGAAGGCCAGCGCCTGGGCCAGTGGGCGGCGCAATGCTTTCAGTTCGATAAGCCGCAGTCGCTGCCAGCCGTGGATATCCAGCGACAGGCACAGTGGGTTGTAGCGTTCGGCCAGGTCGCGCATCGGGTTTTCCAGCACTTTCAGCGCGTAGGGCACCGCCATCAGTGCATTGGTGAGGATCACCAGCGCATACGGCGACTGCGGCAGCCCGACGGTGTCACTCAACAGCAGGAAGAAACCGGTCGCCAGCACGATGCCAGGCATTGCCAGGATCACCATGCCACTTAGCTCAAGTCGTTGGCCCCAGCGTAGCCGCTGTTGCAGCTTCAGCTCACGACTGCTCCACAGCAGCATCATGGTCAGTAGCACACACAGTACGCCGGCACCGAGAGCAATACGCAACGAGGTGAACAACGCCTGCCACAGCACAGGCTGTTGCAGTACGCTGACCAGGCTTTGGTTGGCACCGTCGGCAATCACCGCCAGCAGTGGGGGTAACAGCAGCAGCAGGGCGGCAGCGATCAGCAAAAAATCGCTGGTGCGGCGCCACAGGCTGTCTTCCGGATTACGCCAGATGTGGGCGTGCGTGTTACCAACGGGGAGTGCCTGGCTTAACCGCTGGCTGAGCACCACCAGCCCCAGGCAGCAGGCCAGTTGGATCAGCGCCAGCAGCGCGGCACGACTGAGATCGTAGTCGTAGCTGAGTGCCTGGTAGATCGCCAGTTCGATGGTGGTGGCCTGCGGCCCGCCGCCCAGTGACAATACGGTGGCGAAACTGGCAAAGCACAGCATAAAGATTAGCGCACTGCTCGGCAGGATCTGGCGGCGTAGTGCCGGCCACTCGACAAAGCGGAACTGCTGCCGCCCGCTCATGCCAAGCTGCGCAGCCAGTTGACGCTGTTCGACCGGAATGTTTTCCAGCGCCTGTAGCAGCAGGCGGGTCGCCAGCGGCAGGTTGAAGAACATATGGGCCAACAGAATGCCCTGCAGGCCATAGGGGGAGAAGCTGTAGTTAATGCCGAGCCAACCGCATATCGCGGCCAGCCAGCCTTGTCGGCCATAAACACTGAGCAGGCCGAACACCGCCACCAGTACCGGCAGCACCAGCGTCATGGCGCACAGCCGTAGCAGCAATTGGCGGCCAGGGAAACGGCGACGGAACAGCGCTCGCGCCAGCAGGATAGCGGGCAGCACCGAGATCAGTGCCGACAGCAACGCCTGCCAGAAGGTGAAACGCACCACGTGCCACAGGTAGCTGTCCTGCCACAGACCCTGCCAGTCGCTTTCGGGCGCGTGTCGCCACAGCGAACCCATCGCCAGTACGGCGATGGTCAGGATCAGACCGGAAGCCAGCAGCCCCGGCCATAGCCAGCGTGGGATCAGTGGCTGACGGCGGTTTGCCATGCCCGGATCCAGTTGCCGCGTTGTTTGGCCACTTCTTCAGCGCTGTATTGCAACGCGGTCTGCGGTACGGTCATTTGCTCAAACCCGGTCGGTAGCTGGGTTTTGATCACCGGATACATCCAGTTGCCGGTGGGAATGCTGTTCTGGAACGCCGGGGTCACCATAAATTGCATAAAGCGCTCTGCCAACTCCGGCTGTTTGCCGGCCTTGAGTTTGCCTGCCACCTCGACCTGCAGGTAGTGGCCTTCGCTGAAGTTAGCGGCGGCGTAGCTGTCTTTCTTTTCTTCAATCAGATGGTAGGCCGGAGAGGTGGTGTAGCTGAGTACCAGGTCGCCTTCGCCTTTCAGGAACAGGCCGTAAGCCTCACTCCAGCCCTTGGTCACGGTGACGGTTTTCTTTGCCAGCTTTTGCCAGGCTTCGGGAGCCTTGTCGCCATAGACTTTCTGCATCCACAACAGCAGGCCGAGGCCCGGCGTGCTGGTACGCGGATCTTCGTAAATCACCTTCCAGTTCTGGTCACTGTCGACCAGTTCCTGCAGGCTTTTGGGCGGGTTCTTCAGTTTTTCTTTGTTGTAAACGAAGGCAAAGTAGCCGTAGTCATAAGGCACGAAGGTTTTATCCTGCCAGCCGCCGGGAACGCTCAGTTTGGTGCTGTCGACGTTGCTCGGCGCAAATAAACTGGTTTGTTGCGCGGCCTGCAGCAAATTGTTGTCCAGCCCCAACACCACGTCGGCGGCACTGTTTTTTCCTTCCATGCGCAGACGGTTAAGCAGCGAAACGCCGTCTTCCAGCGCGACAAATTTCAGCTCACAGTCACACTGGGCTTCAAAGGCTTTTTTGACCGCCGGGCCAGGGCCCCAGTCGGCAGCGAAAGAATCATAGGTGTAGACCGTCAGTACCGGTTTGGCGAACACCGGTGCGGCGCACAATAACAGTAACAAGGGCAGGCTTTTTTTGACCACTTTGCACTCCTGAAAATTTAGGGGGGCAAGGGTATCTGAGGGGGCGAGCGGCGGCTGCCGGTTCGCTGGGCTCAAATCCCTCCGCCGGTATTGACCGGATCAGGTTCGACGGGTTTGTTCTCAGCAAAATCGGCACGCCGCATTTTGCACCCCGTTGAGACGGCGTCATTGTAAAGACTAACGGGCGTCGGTGAAAGGCGCTTATGCTTCCGGCGGCGCAAACCAGGCGGATTTAAAATCAAACCAGCCCAGGGTATTCATCCGTACGCCGCGCATGCTGCGCTGGCCGTGCAATTGCAACCAGTGGTGGAACAGCGGGTGTAACTGATGATTGCTGACCAGGCGCTGGCAAAAATCGGCCAGCGGCAGGCTATTGGCGCGCCACAACGCGGCATCCTCAGCGAGATCTTCATTCATGCAGTGCTGCATCAGCGGCAGTTCATACAGGGTGGCGAACAGCGAGAACTCCAGCGGCAGATAGAAGTTGGCGCTGCCGAGCCACAGATCGCTGATGGCTTCGCCTTTATGCCAGGTGTCGTAATCCACGGCCTGGATCTTCAGCTTGATACCCTGCTGCGCCAGCAGGGGTTCGATCGCCAACTGAATGGCGTGAAACTCCGAGTGCTCGCTGTAGTAAGTCAACGTCAGTTCGGTCAGCCCGTCCGGTTTGGGCAATTGTGCCAGTGCGCGGTTGTGATGCCAGCGCGGCAGAAGGCCGTAGGCCGGCGACCAATAGCGTTGATAGACCGGGCCGGCATTGCTCAGCAGCGCAATGGGGTTGATCAACTCGCACAGCCAACTGCGAATGGCCGGATCGGCCGCCAGCGGCGAACGCTGATCGAACAGCAGGAAATAACAGCCTTCTTCCAGCCGGCTTTCCAGTTCGTTTTTGCCGGTGTCGTCCGCCTGCAACTGGACGCCGGAATGCACCAGTTCTTCGGTCACTTCCGGCAGTACCCAGATATTCACCTCATCGATCAGCGCGCGGTAGCCAAAGTAATCGTCAAAGGCGTGGATTTTCATCTGGCTGCGGTGGTTGCGTACCACGCTATATGGCCCGGTGCCCACCGGGTGGCGCGAGAAGTCCGGCAGGCTTTGCCATTCGCGCGGCAGGATCATCGCGGGCACGCTGCCCAGCAGCCACGGCAGCCAGTAATCGGGACTGTGCAAATGCACGTCGATCACATAAGGCGTCGGTGAGGTCACGCGTTCGAGATGTGAAAACAGTGGCTGTGGCATCAAACGGGTAAGCGAGCTGATGACATCTTCCATTTCCAGCTCGCGGCCATGGTGAAAATGAATCGCCGGGCGGAGATAAAAACGCCAATGCAGCGGGGTCAAAGCTTGCCAGTGATGCGAAAGATCAGACTCCAGTTCCCCGTTTTCCTCGTTTATGCGCGTCAGGCCGCTGAAAATCTGCCGTGCCAGATGGGTTTCCGAGCGCCGCAGCGCCGAACCGGGCAGCAGGTTATACAACTGGCGATAGTAGAGCACCCGCAGGATGTGTTTCCCCTGACGAAAGCTGCGTCCCAGTTGGGACAGCAACATTTGGCGCACCACGTTTTTATCGCCGACCAGTTGCACCAGTTGATCGATACGGTCTTGCTCCAGCAATTCCTCCGCCCGCTGTTGCTGCAGTGCCAGACCGGTGTAGTGGAAGGTGAGCCGTGAACGCTTGCCGCGCCCGGACTCGGCCTGCCAGGTTAACCAGCCCTGGTGCTGCATGGCGCCCAGTAGCGAACGCACGTGGCGGCGCGAACAGCTGAGCACTTCGGCCAGCTCCTGCAGGGTAGTTTCGGTCGGCTCGCCGTGGCAGCGCTGCCACAGGCGAATGAACTGCTGTTGCAATCTGGAGGTGGACATAAAAGAGGAACGCTCCGGCATCAACCCATCAATTTATCTTTCCCTATATTACGCCGATAATTTTCCTCAATGAAAGGGGGAGGGCGACGGATGAAAGTTTTCTTGTCAAAACAGTTCTATCAGCGCTATTTCAGCGCGGTACGTCGCCAGCGGGCCGATTGGCTGGGGCTGGTGCCTGAACAGGCGCGGCTGGAGATGCTGGCCCATCTGACCCAGTGGGACATCCACTCCATGACGGATAAGCAATACCGTGAGCATCTGTGAGGCTCGGGTAGAAAAAGTTTCTGAGTAATGGTGTTGTTCACCAGCCAGTGGGATCATACCCACTGGTTTTTTTATTCTCGGTCGCGGGGATATTCTTGCAATTTTGCCACCGTAGCCTAAGGTTCTGTCTTCCGCTTTAGGGTCAGGAACGAAGAGATGAAACGTCAGCGCTGGCTGCCACGCCGCTTTAATCCCGTCTTTGCCGCATTCCTGCTGATTGCCTTTCTTTCCGGCATTGCCGGCGCGCTTTTGGCGCCGACGCTGAGCCTGTTCCTGACCACCGAGGTTAAGGTGCGGCCGCTGTGGGTTGGCCTGTTCTATACCGTCAACGCCATTGTCGGCATCGCGGTCAGTTTCCTGTTGGCCAAGCGTTCGGATACGCGCGGCGATCGTCGCAAGTTGATTTTGCTGTGCTGCCTGATGGCGGTCGGTAACTGCTTGCTGTTTGCCTTTAACCGTGACTACCTGACGCTGATCACCGCCGGGGTATTGCTGTCGGCGATTGCCAATACCGCGATGCCGCAGATTTTTGCGCTGGCACGAGAATATGCAGACAGCTCGGCGCGCGAAGTGGTGATGTTCAGCTCGGTGATGCGTGCGCAACTGTCGCTGGCCTGGGTGATTGGCCCGCCGCTGTCGTTTACGCTGGCGCTGAACTACGGGTTTACCTGGATGTTCATGATTGCCGCTGCGACCTTCGCGATTTGCGCCTTGCTGGTATGGTTTACCCTGCCTTCGGTACCACGTGCGGAGCAAAGTAGTACGGAGCTGAACGCTACTGCTTCGGTTCCGATGGCCCCCGTCAGCGCCTGGCGTAACCGCGATGTACGTCGTTTGTTTATTGCGTCGATGCTGATGTGGACCTGCAACACCATGTATATCATCGATATGCCGCTGTATATCACCGCCGATCTGGGCCTGCCGGAAAACCTTGCCGGGCTGCTGATGGGCACGGCCGCCGGGCTGGAGATCCCGGCCATGTTGCTGGCGGGTTACTACGTCAAACGATTCGGCAAACGCAATATGATGCTGTTCGCCGCGGCGGCCGGCATTCTGTTTTATGCCGGGCTGGTGGTGTTTAAATTCAAGCTGGCACTGATGGTATTACAGCTGTTCAACGCCATATTTATCGGCATCATCGCCGGTATTGGCATGCTCTATTTCCAGGACCTGATGCCGGGACGGCCAGGTGCGGCGACCACGCTGTTTACCAACAGTATTTCCACCGGGGTGATCCTGGCCGGGGTGCTGCAGGGGGCGCTGGTGGAAAACCTGGGGCACTATGCGGTTTACTGGTTGGCGACTGTCCTGGCAGTAGTGGCGCTGTGGATGAGTGCCCGCGTGCGGGAAGTGTGAGCTTAAACGTCACCAACCTTGACGCATATCATTGAGAACATTACGCCCGCCCCCCAAGCTGAACGGACCCGGAACGCGATAAGTGCGTTCCCGCCCATCTTGCTGCCAAGATGCCGATCCGTTTAGAAAAGTGGGTATGTTATGGATAAACTAACGCCGCTCAAGCCCGTTCCTTCTTTGTGTGCCGTCGCCGCTGCTTTACTCATCTGGTTTGTGATCCCGGTGCCTGAAGGCGTGGCACCCAATGCCTGGCATTTGCTGGCGCTGTTTATCGGCACCATCATCGCCATCATCGGCAAAGCGATGCCGATTGGTGCCGTTTCGGTGGTGGCGATCGCGCTGGTGGCGGTAACCGGCGTCACCAACCCCGGCAAACCCGGTGCTGCGCTCAATGACGCGCTGAGCGGATTTTCCAATCAGTTGATCTGGCTGATTGGTTTTTCGATCATGATCTCACTCAGCCTGAACAAAACCGGGTTGGGGGCGCGTATCGGTTATTACTTCATCTCGCTGTTTGGTAAAAAGACGCTGGGGATCGCCTATGCATTGACGCTGGCGGAAACTACCCTGGCGCCGGTGACTCCAAGTAATACCGCGCGTGGCGGCGGGATTATCCACCCGATTATGAAGTCGATTGCCGACAGCTTCGGCTCCAAACCCGAGCTCAATACCTCCGGCAAGATTGGCCGCTATCTGTCGCTGGTCAATTACAATATCAACCCGATCACTTCGGCGATGTTTATCACCGCTACCGCGCCGAACCCGTTGATCGTCAGCCTGATTGCCAAGGGCACTCATGGCAACTTCGAGCTGTCCTGGTCCATGTGGGCGGTGGCCGCACTGGTGCCTGGGCTGTGTTCGCTGATTGTCATGCCCTTGGTGATTTATCTGCTCTACCCGCCGGAGGTGAAAAGCACTCCGGACGCGCCGCGTTTCGCTCGTGAAAAGCTACAGGCCCTGGGGCCGGTAACGCTGCCGGAGAAAATCACTCTGGCGGTGTTTGCCTTGCTGCTGGTGCTGTGGGCCGGTATTCCGGCGATGTTCTTCGGCCCGGCACTGGCGGTTAACCCAACCACGGCGGCGCTGATTGGTCTGGCGGTGCTGCTGGCGACCGGGGTATTGAGCTGGGAAGATGTGCTCAGGCACAAGGGTGCCTGGGACACGGTGGTGTGGTTTTCCGCGTTGGTGATGATGGCCAGCTTCCTCGGCAAGTTGGGGCTGATTGGTTGGCTGTCGCAAACCGTGGGCAGTGGGATTGATCATATGGGAATGAGTTGGGTTGGCGGCACCATCCTGTTGACCCTTATCTATCTGTATTCGCATTACTTCTTTGCCAGCACCACCGCGCACGTTACCGCCATGTTTGCCGCGTTCTTTGCCGCCGGCATTGCACTGGGTGCTCCGCCCGCGCTGCTGGGCTTGATCCTGGCGTTCTCTTCCTCGCTGATGATGTCGCTGACCCACTACGGTACCGGTACGGCACCGATTGTCTTTGGTTCCGGCTATGCGACTTTGGGTGAGTGGTGGAAAGCCGGCTTTGTGATGAGCGTGGTCAACCTGCTGATTTGGATATTGATTGGTGGAGCGTGGTGGAAGTGGCTGGGCTACTGGTAAGCGGTTATTAATAATAAAAAAACACCCGCCAGGTGGCGGGTGATTAATATCAGTTCAGAAAGGCGGGTTGCTGCGCCTCGTAGCGGGAAATATCCGCTTCGTGCTGCAGCGTCAGGCCGATACTGTCCAGCCCGTTAATCATGCAGTGACGGCGGAAGCTATCAATATCGAACGGATAGCTTTTGCCACCGGCTTTGACCGTCTGGTTTTCCAAATCAACTTCAAATTCAATGCCTTCGTTGGCAGCCACCAGCTGGAACAGCGTTTCCACGTCCTGTTCGCTCAGCTTAACCGGCAGCAGCTGGTTATTGAGCGAGTTGCCGTAGAAGATATCGGCAAAGCTGGGGGCAATCACCACTCTAAAACCATAGTCGGTCAGCGCCCAGGGCGCGTGCTCGCGTGATGAGCCGCAGCCGAAGTTTTCCCGGGCCAGCAAAATGCTGGCACCTTTGTAGCGCGGTTTATTCAGGACAAACTCCGGGTTTGGCTGCTGGCCGGCATCGTCCAGAAAACGCCAGTCGTTAAACAGGTGCTTACCAAAACCGGTGCGCGTCACCTTCTGCAAAAACTGTTTTGGAATAATGGCATCGGTATCGACGTTCGCCGCATCCAAAGGCACCACTAAACCGGTATGTTGAGTAAATTTAGCCACGGTAGCCTTCCTTAGTGAATATCACGGATATCGGCGAAATGACCGGCAATAGCGGCCGCAGCGGCCATTGCCGGGCTGACCAGGTGAGTACGCCCACCGCGGCCCTGACGCCCTTCAAAGTTACGGTTGCTGGTGGAGGCACAGCGTTCGCCGGGGTTCAGGCGGTCGTTGTTCATCGCCAGACACATTGAGCAGCCCGGCAGGCGCCATTCAAAACCGGCATCGATAAAGATTTTATCCAGGCCTTCGGCTTCCGCCTGCGCTTTTACCGGGCCGGAGCCGGGTACCACGATGGCCTGAACACCGCTGGCAACCTTGCGGCCCTTGGCGATGGCAGCCGCTGCACGCAAGTCTTCAATGCGTGAGTTGGTGCAGGAACCGATAAAGACTTTGTCGATCGACACTTCTGTCAGCTTGATGCCCGGCTTCAGATCCATATAGGCCAGGGCTTTTTCGGCCGAGGCACGCTCACCCGGATCGCTGAACGACTCAGGGGCCGGGATGGTCTGGTTGACGGCGATAACCTGCCCAGGGTTGGTTCCCCAGGTCACCTGCGGCGCGATGTCTTCAGCACGCAGGGTGACAACGGTATCGAATTTGGCATCGTCATCGGATTTCAGCGTGCGCCAGTAGGCAACGGCCTGTTCCCAGTTGCTGCCGGTTGGCGCAAACTGACGGCCCTTCAGGTAATCAAAGGTGGTGTCGTCCGGCGCAACCAGCCCGGCTTTGGCACCCATTTCGATCGCCATGTTGCACAGCGTCATGCGGCCTTCCATGCTCAACGCCTGAATGGCCTTGCCACAGAATTCCACCACGTGGCCGGTGCCGCCGGCACTGCCGGTTTTGCCGATCACCGCCAACACGATGTCTTTGGCGGTGATGCCATCGGCCGCGTCGCCGGTTACTTCAATTTTCATGGTCTTGGCGCGGCCCTGCTTCAGGGTTTGGGTCGCCAACACGTGCTCCACTTCGGAGGTGCCGATACCAAACGCCAGCGAACCGAAAGCCCCGTGAGTCGCGGTGTGGGAGTCGCCGCAGACGATGGTCATACCCGGCAGTGTCATGCCCTGCTCTGGGCCGATCACGTGTACGATGCCCTGGTATGGGTGGTTCAGGTCATACAGCAATACGCCAAACTCTTCGCAGTTCTTGATCAGTTCCTGCATCTGAATGCGTGCCATCTCGCCGCTGGCGTTGATGTCTTTGGTTTGGGTAGAGACGTTGTGGTCCATGGTGGCAAAAGTCTTGCCCGGCTGGCGCACTTTGCGGCCCATGGCGCGCAGGCCATCGAATGCCTGCGGTGAAGTCACTTCGTGTACCAGGTGGCGATCGATATATAACAGCGGGGTCTCTTCCGGCGCTGAGTACACCACGTGGGCATCGTATAATTTCTGATATAAAGTTTTAGACATGTTATGCCCCCTGAGCGACAAAGCGGGCGATGATGTCACCCATTTCATCGGTGCTGATGGCTGGGCCGACACCGGCCAGATCGGCGGTGCGGTAACCTTGTTCCAGTGCCTGATTGATGGCGTGCTCAACGGCGTCGGCCGCTTCTGTGGCGCCCAGGCTGTAACGCAGCAGCAGGGTGGCAGACAGGATCTGGGCGATCGGGTTGGCAATGCCTTTACCCGCGATATCCGGCGCTGAGCCACCGGCCGGCTCATACAGACCAAAGCCCTGTTCGTTCAGGCTGGCGGAAGGCAGCATGCCCATCGAACCGGTGATCATCGCACATTCGTCGGACAGAATGTCGCCGAACAGGTTGGAGCACAGCAGCACGTCGAACTGGGACGGGTCCTTGATCAACTGCATGGTGGCGTTGTCGATGTACATATGTGACAGCGACACGTCCGGGTAATCCTGGGCGACCTGATTAACCACTTCGCGCCACAAAATGGAGCTTTGCAGTACGTTGGCCTTATCAATCGAGGTCACTTTGTTACGACGCTTGCGGGCAGACTCAAAGGCGATGCGTGCAATGCGCTCGATCTCGAAGCGGTGATACACCTCGGTATCGAAGGCGCGTTCCTGCATGCCCTGGCCTTCGCGGCCTTTAGGCTGGCCAAAGTAAATACCGCCGGTCAGTTCACGCACGCACAGAATATCGAAACCACGGGCGGCGATATCGGCGCGCAGTGGGCAGAACTCTTCCAGCCCCTGATACAAACGGGCAGGGCGCAGGTTGCTGAACAGTTTGAAGTGTTTACGCAACGGCAACAAAGCGCCACGTTCAGGCTGCTCTGCCGGCGGCAGGTGTTCCCACTTCGGGCCACCGACCGAGCCGAACAGGATGGCATCGGCCTGCTCGCAACCGGCGAGGGTAGCCGGAGGCAGCGGGCTGCCATGGCGATCGATGGCGATGCCACCGACGTCATACTCGGCTTCAGTGATGCGGATATCAAAGCGCTGACGTACTGCGTTCAACACTTTACGCGCCTGGGCCATTACTTCCGGGCCGATTCCGTCTCCGGGCAAGACGGCAATGTGGTAGGTCTTCGTCATGTTCACACCGTTTCCTGATTATTTTGATGTTTGCTTTGCTGCAGACGCTGTTTTTCTTTTTCTACCTGCTGGGAGCGCCAAATATTATTTAATACGTGAACCATCGCCTTGGCGGAGGATTCTACAATGTCGGTCGCCAGACCCACGCCGTGGAAGCGGCGGCCGTTGTAGGACACCACGATATCCACCTGGCCCAGTGCGTCACGGCCCTGGCCTTTGGCGGTTAACTGGTATTTCACCAGTTCGATCGGGTATCCGGTAATGCGGTTGATGGCCTGATAGACCGCGTCAACCGGCCCGTTGCCGGTGGCCGCTTCGGCTTTTTCTTCTTCGCCACAGATCAATTTCACCGATGCGGTGGCCATGATGCTGCTGCCTGACTGCACGCTGAAGTAGTCCAGGCTGAAATGCTCGGGTTCTTCCTGCTGCTTATTAATGAAGGCCAGAGCTTCCAGATCGTAATCGAACACCTGACCTTTCTTATCGGCCAGCTTCAGGAAGGCGGCGTACAGGTTGTCCAGGTTGTAGTCCTGTTCTTTGTAGCCCATCTCTTCCATACGGTGTTTCACCGCGGCGCGGCCGGAACGAGAGGTCAGGTTCAACTGCACATCTTTCAGACCTATGGTCTGCGGTGACATGATTTCGTAGTTTTCACGATTTTTCAGCACGCCGTCCTGATGAATGCCAGAAGAGTGGGCGAAGGCATTGGAACCGACGATAGCCTTGTTGGCCGGGATCGGCATGTTGCACAGCTGGCTGACGATTTGGCTGGTGCGGAAAATTTCCTGATGATTGATATTGGTGTGCACGTTCATGATGTCCTGGCGCACTTTGATCGCCATGATCACTTCTTCCAGCGAGGTATTGCCTGCGCGTTCACCAATGCCGTTCAAGGTGCCTTCGACCTGGCGAGCACCCGCCTGCACCGCGGCGATGGAGTTGCCGACCGCCATACCCAGGTCGTCGTGGCAGTGGACGGAGATAATGGCCTTATCGATATTCGGTACGCGGTCATACAGGGTAGTGATAATGCCACCAAACTGGTTCGGCGTGGTGTAGCCCACGGTATCCGGAATGTTAATGGTGGTGGCACCGGCGTTGATCGCAGCTTCTACCACGCGACACAGGTTATCGATTGGCGTACGGCCTGCATCTTCACAGGAGAATTCTACGTCGTCGGTGTAATTACGGGCGCGTTTCACCGAGCGGATCGCCATCTCCAGCACTTCGTCGAACGAGCGCTTCAGTTTTGATTCAATATGCAGGGTTGAGGTGGCCAGGAACACGTGAATACGGAAGGCTTCGGCTACGCGCAACGCCTCGGCTGCGACGTCGATATCTTTATCCACGCAACGGGCCAGGCCACATACGCGGCTGTTTTTAATCTGGCGTGCAATGGTTTGCACAGATTCAAAATCGCCCGGCGAGGAGACCGGGAAGCCGACTTCCATGACGTCGACACCCATTCTTTCCAGCGCCATCGCGATCTGAATCTTCTCTTTCACGCTCAGGCTGGCTTGCAGCGCTTGTTCACCATCACGCAGCGTTGTATCGAAAATAATGACTTGTTGGCTCATCAGGGTGGTTCCTTATCGTGTTTATTTCACGCTAAGCGGGTAAAAAAAAACCCGCGCAGTAGCGCGGGTTTGTTATGAGGTGGGCTGAATCAGCTCTGAACTGCGTCCACCGGCATACCGCGCAAACAAGATGCGTTAAGTAGTAGGCCTAGTAGACGGAAAGTAGAGTTCATGGCGGTTCAGCTCTCTAAAATAGTTTCGTTGCCTAATTTGATACGTTATTGGCTTGATTATGTCAACACCTGATTGAAAATGAGGGTACTCCTTTACCTCCAGATTAACGGACTGGTGCCAGTAGAGGATAGTTCGGTAAAAAATGCTATTGTCAGATAAAAAGTAAGGGGAGATTTGCGAGCCTGTTAGCATAAATTAAATGAATATATATCGCCGCAATTGCTTCTGATGTTGATTGGGTTAAAATTAAAGATGCAAAACTGCTGAAGGCGTGCTAGCCAAAGATTAAAATTGTGAGTTTTGTATTCTTGATATCAATATGTTGTTGTCAGTTATGTTTTTTATGAATTGTTCATAAGGCTGACTGGTGTTGGAAAACTATGGGCGTTAATGAATAGAGGGCGGTTATGCATGCTGTATTTAATCGTTTGATTAAATATAAACGGTAAATGATAGTGTGGTGATGGGCTATTACAATGGGTCTATTTTGATGGTGTGCGAGATGACTCTCTGTTAGAAAATAAACCCAGTGTGTATTAGAACAAAATCTTAACCATGTTTGTATATAGGATGATGCTTGAGCTTGGTTTTAAATGAACGGAGCGAGAGATAACTAATTCTACCGTGTGAAATCAAGATGGCGCAGTTTTGTCATTTTTATTACGCGTGGGGAATTATCTACACAGGACTTAGTGGAGTGGGATATGTCGGAATGTAATTCAGGAGTTGTTATCGATAAAGAAACCAGCGAACTGCATTTGCGCAGTGTCGATCTGAATTTGCTCACCGTGTTTGATGCCGTTATGCAGATGCAGAATATTACCCGGGCAGCGAGCTTTTTGGGGATGTCGCAGCCAGCGGTGAGCAACGCCGTTGCACGTTTAAAGCTGATGTTTAATGATGAGCTGTTCGTCCGCTGTGGGCGTGGGATCCAGCCTACGGTGCGGGCTAAGCAACTGTTTGGCCCGGTTAGGCAGGCGTTACAGCTGGTGCAAAATGAGCTGCCCGGAGCGGAGTTTGAACCCTTTAGCAGTGAGCGAGCTTTCTCTATCGCCATTTGCAGTCCGCTTGATTTGCGTTTGGGGGCTACCATAATCAATCACATGAGGGAAATAGCGCCTCATACCCATTTGAAAATAAAGTCATATATAACCAATAACATCGATAACCAATTACGCTACCAGGAGGTTGAGTTCGTTGTTGGCTATGCCAGTTTTGAGTCTTCAGAGTTTAAAAGTATGGCGCTTTTTGATGACGAGCTGGTGCTGGTATTTTCCAGGAAACATCCGAGGATAGAAAAATCCATTACGCCGGAACAAATCCTGGCGGAGCAACACGCGGTGGTTTCACTCGAGAGCTTTTATTCTTTCAGTAAACCCTACTATATAGAAGAAGCTATGCAACGAGTCGTGGCTCAACAATGTACTGATTTATACAGCGTGCTGAATATAGTATCCAGTACTGACATGATTGCCATTGTTCCGGCCTGGCTGGCTCGACAGCAGGCTGAATCCTTAAAGCTGCGTTTTATTCCTTTACCCTGGAATGAAAACAAGGTGACCTGTTATCTGTCCTGGCATGAGTCGGCTGAACGGGATAAGGGACATCAATGGATGAAACTGATGCTTGGCCAGTCTGAGTTGACTGAATAAATCAGCCTATTATTACCCCCGAGGTGGTGGTTTTCCATAGGGGGAATAATTTTCCCGTGCTTTGGTTAAGAATTATCTTGGGTTTATCTAAGATATATCTTGGCTTAACTGTGTTAAATTAACCGCTTCCGAAAGATTTCGATAGTTTCATTAAAAATTATCATTATAAAATTATGTGCTGAGATATTTATTACATCTGGTGTTTTTATCTGTTTCCCTCGCTGCCTGTCGAACACCCATTTTGTGAGCTAAATAAAACCTTTTCATCACCCTTCTGTCCAACTGGAGGAGGCGGTGAAATTAACCTGAGTTTTAGCTCACACTTCTACGCTGAAATCTCTTTTCCCGCCGCCATGGAGTAGGTAGACTGCGCGAAAAAAAGTAAACACGTGTAAGCTGAGATGCAGAGCCAGATGTCCTGCTCAACGCTAACTGTTTGATTCATTTCAGGCTCAGGGCGCTATGATCAATAATCTGCTGCAATACCATTTAACTCACCGTATACAGCACCAAATTTCCCAGCGTGCCGATTGCACCGCTTTTCGCCAATGGTCTCCCAGTGGCGAGAGCCAACTGACCTGGCGACAGGTCGATACGCATATCAACCGCATCGCCAGTGCACTGTTGGCTTTGGGTACCGACGTGCAGGAACGTATCGCGATCTTTGCCAATAACTGCATGGCCTGGTCGCTGGCGGATTTGGCCGTGCTGCGGTTACGTGGGGTCAGCGTACCGCTGTATGCCACCAATACGCCGGCCCAGGCGGCTTTTATCATTAATGACGCCGATATCCGCATTCTGTTCGTTGGCGAGCAGGCTCAACTGGACGCCGCCATTGCGTTGCGCGGTGTCTGCCCTCAACTGATCCACATTATTGTATTTGATGATGACGCAGATCTGCGTGGCTGTGAGATAGCTCAGCACCTGAGCACCTTTGAGCGCGAAGCCGATCTGGCGGCGTTTGAATCGCAGTTACAGCAACGCATTGCCGATTGCTGCCTGGAGGATCTGTTCACGCTGATTTATACCTCCGGTACCACCGGCGAACCCAAAGGGGTGATGCTGGATTACCGTAACCTGGCGGCACAGCTTTATCTGCACGATGAGCGGCTGACGGTAAATGAAGAAGATGTCTCTCTCAGTTTCCTGCCGATGTCGCATGTGTTCGAACGTGCCTGGAGCTTCTTCATTATGCATTCCGGCGCGCAAAACGTGTTTTTGCCGAATACCGACTGGGTGCGTGAAGCCATGACGGCAGTACGTCCGACGCTGATGTGTGCGGTACCGCGTTTCTACGAAAAAATCTTCAGTGCGGTGCACGAGAAAGTTGCGCGTGCACCCTGGTTGCGTCGTGCCCTGTTTCATTGGGCGATTGTCTGTGGTGAACGCAAGTTTTTACAGGAACGTGCCGGCAAACCACTGGGCAAGCTGTTTGATCTTTCCCACCGCTGGGCCGACAAGCTGGTGCTGAGCAAATTACGCGGCATCCTCGGTGGGCGGGTGCGCTTCTTGCCGGCCGCCGGTGCCAAACTGGACGACAACGTCATTCTGTTTTTCCAGGCGATGGGCATTAACATCAAATATGGCTATGGCATGACCGAGACCTGCGCCACCGTTTCCTGCTGGGAAGAGGGCAATTTCCGCTTTGGCTCGATTGGCAAGCCGCTGCCGGGGATAGAGGTGCGTATTGGCGAGGAAAGTGAAATTCAGGTGCGTGGCCCGGTGGTGATGCGCGGTTATTTCAATAAGCCGCTGGAAACCGCCGCCTCCTTTACTGCAGATGGCTGGTTGAAGACCGGCGACGCCGGTGCCATAGATGAAGGGGGAAATCTGTTTATCACCGAGCGTCTTAAGGATCTGATGAAAACCTCCGGCGGCAAGTACATTGCCCCGCAGATGCTTGAAGGCACGCTGGCGCAAGACCGCTTTATCGAACAGGTGGCAATCATCGCGGATGCCCGCAAATTTGTCTCCGCCTTGATTGTGCCCAGTTTTGAGTCGCTGGAAGAATATGCCAAGTCCATCAACCTGAAATATCAGGATCGGCTTGAACTGCTGCGCCATAGCCATATTCTGGAAATGTTCGAAAGCCGTCTGCGTGAGATGCAAAAAGAGTTGGCGCGGTTCGAACAGGTGAAGAAATTTACCCTGTTGCCGGCGGCCTTTTCGATGGAGTTGGGTGAGCTGACGCCAACGCTAAAACTGCGCCGTAAGGTGATTATGCAGCGCTACCAGAGTGAAATTGACTCGATGTACCAGGATAAGACTTAATCCTGTTGCCGGGGCAGATTATCCGGTTAAAAAATCAGCATCATTCTTGCCTGATATAGTTCTGTAATTCTCCACCTGACTGAAACAATGCCTAGCCCGATTTGCCAGCGGCTAGTGCATTGTTTTTGTAAATCCCCGATCCCCAGCCCGTAGCCAGTAACCTTTCTGTTGTTGTGCCATTTTGCCGTTTGCCTGCCTTATCTTCTGACGTTATGTTAATGGGTTATAGTCAATCCATAAAAATTTTGGGGTATTGCCCCACAACAGGTGCCACGTTCCGGTGCCAGATAAGAATAAGTTAGCCTGGAGGCAAACCCATGGAGATGTTGTCAGGAGCCGAGATGGTCGTCCGATCGTTGATCGATCAAGGCGTTAAGCATGTATTCGGTTATCCGGGCGGGGCGGTACTCGATATCTACGACGCCCTGCATACGGTCGGAGGGATCGACCACATATTGGTGCGCCATGAGCAAGGTGCGGTGCATATGGCCGATGGCTATGCGCGTGCGACCGGCGAAGTGGGGGTGGTGTTGGTGACCTCTGGCCCTGGAGCGACCAATGCGATCACCGGCATTGCAACCGCCTATATGGACTCCATTCCGATGGTGGTGCTTTCCGGTCAGGTTCCCAGCTCGCTGATTGGCTATGATGCCTTCCAGGAGTGCGACATGGTCGGGATTTCACGCCCGGTGGTGAAACACAGTTTCCTGGTCAAGCGTACCGAAGACATTCCCGGCATACTGAAAAAGGCTTTTTACCTGGCCTCAACCGGCCGACCTGGGCCGGTGGTGATCGATTTGCCGAAAGACATCGTGGGCCCGGCAGTGAGAATGCCTTACGCCTATCCGCAGGACGTGAGCATGCGTTCCTATAACCCGACGGTGCAAGGGCACCGCGGGCAGATCAAACGGGCACTGCACACCATTCTGACGGCCAAAAAACCGGTTATGTACGTCGGTGGCGGGGCGATCAACTCGGCCTGTGACGCAGAGCTGCTGGAACTGGCGGAGAAGCTGAATCTGCCTGTCACCTGTACCCTGATGGGGTTGGGGGCCTTCCCCGGCACGCATCGCCAGAGCGTGGGTATGCTCGGCATGCATGGGACTTATGAAGCCAACAAAACCATGCATAACTCTGACGTGATCTTTGCCGTCGGCGTGCGTTTTGACGATCGCACCACCAATAACCTGGCCAAATACTGCCCGAACGCTACCGTGCTGCATATCGACATTGACCCTACCTCAATCTCCAAGACGGTAGACGCCGATATTCCTATTGTCGGCGATGCCAAACAGGTGTTGACCCAAATGCTGGAGCTGCTGGCGCAGGAAGATAAAGCGCAGGATCACGACGCGTTGCGCGACTGGTGGCAGGCTATCGAACAGTGGCGTGCGCGTGATTGCCTGGGTTACGACAAAAACAGCGGCACCATTAAGCCGCAGGCAGTGATCGAAACCCTGCATCGGCTGACCAGAGGGGACGCTTATGTCACTTCCGATGTTGGCCAGCACCAGATGTTCGCTGCACTCTACTATCCGTTCGACAAACCACGCCGTTGGATCAACTCCGGCGGATTGGGCACCATGGGCTTTGGTCTGCCGGCGGCGCTGGGCGTGAAGCTGGCGCTGCCTGATGAAACCGTGGTGTGCGTGACCGGCGACGGCAGCATCCAGATGAACATTCAGGAACTGTCCACCGCGCTGCAATACAACCTGCCGGTGATCGTGGTGAATCTTAACAACCGCTATCTGGGTATGGTGAAGCAGTGGCAGGACATGATTTATTCCGGTCGTCACTCCCAGTCTTATATGGATTCCCTGCCGGACTTCGTCAAACTGGCGGAGGCTTACGGCCACGTGGGCATTGCCATTCGCACGCCGGATGAACTGGAAAGCAAACTGGCTCAGGCGCTGGCCGAGAAAGAGCGCCTGGTATTTGTCGACGTGACCGTCGATGAAACTGAACATGTTTACCCAATGCAGATTCGTGGTGGAAGCATGGACGAAATGTGGTTAAGCAAAACGGAGAGGACCTGATCATGCGCCGTATTTTATCTGTATTGCTGGAAAATGAATCCGGTGCGTTATCGCGTGTGGTGGGTTTGTTCTCTCAGCGCGGTTACAACATTGAAAGCCTGACGGTAGCCCCGACCGACGATCCCACTTTGTCACGTATGACGATTCAAACCGTCGGCGATGAAAAGGTATTGGAGCAGATCGAAAAACAGCTGCATAAGCTGGTGGACGTTTTGCGCGTTAGCGAACTGGTGCAGGGGGCTCACGTTGAGCGTGAAATCATGCTGGTGAAGCTGCAGGCCAGCGGTTATGGCCGCGAAGAGGTGAAACGTTGCGCCGACATTTTCCGCGGTCAAATCGTCGACGTCACGGCCACGCTGTACACCGTTCAGCTGGCGGGCACCAGCGACAAGCTGGATGCATTCCTGAGTGCGGTGCGTGAAGTGGCCGAAATTGTTGAAGTGGCGCGTTCCGGTGTGGTCGGCGTGTCGCGTGGCGATAAAATCATGCGCTGAGACGTGATATTGGCATAATCTGAGGGCGCGGCCAGGCTGCGCCCTTTGTTTTTCGGTGTTTTTTGCCCGTTTGCTGGCACCTTTCGGCAAAAGCGGTTGCTAGGCAGTGTTTTCTGCTGTTAGATCGCAGAGGCTGGATTGAATAACCGCACAGGATGCGATGGTTAATCCGAGCATGGTTTTCACTTCTATTTTCAGCGTCATTAAGGGGTTAACGTGAAACTGGATGAAATCGCGCGTCTCGCAGGCGTTTCGCGCACCACGGCCAGTTATGTCATCAACGGCAAGGCGAAGCAGTATCGTGTCAGCGATAAAACCGTCGAAAAAGTGATGGCCGTGGTCAGGGAGCACAACTATCACCCGAATGCCGTCGCGGCAGGGCTGCGCGCCGGGCGAACTCGTTCAATCGGTCTGGTGATACCGGATCTGGAAAACACCAGCTATACCCGCATCGCCAATTATCTGGAGCGTCAGGCCCGTCAACGCGGTTACCAACTGTTGATTGCCTGTTCGGAAGATCAGCCGGATAACGAAATGCGCTGTATTGAGCATCTGCTGCAACGCCAGGTCGACGCGTTAATCGTTTCTACCGCCCTGCCGCCGGAGCATCCGTTCTATCAGCGCTGGGCCAATGATCCGCTGCCAATTATCGCACTGGATCGGGCGCTGGATCGCGAGCATTTCATCAGTGTGGTCGGGGCCGACCAAGAGGATTCCTTCGCACTGGCGCAAGAACTTCGTACCTTCCCGGCAGAGTCGGTACTGTATCTGGGAGCGTTGCCGGAACTTTCCGTCAGCTTCCTGCGTGAGCAGGGTTTCCGCGAAGCCTGGCAGGATGACGAACGACCTGTCGATTATCTGTATGCCAACAGCTATGAGCGTGAGGCGGCCGGCGTGTTGTTTGCCGAATGGCTGAAAACCCATCCTATGCCCCAGGCGCTGTTCACTACCTCATTCTCTTTGTTGCAAGGGGTGATGGATGTGACGCTGAAGCAACGTGGCCGTTTGCCGACCGATCTGGCGATCGCTACCTTTGGCGATCACGAGCTGTTGGACTTCCTTGAGTGTCCGGTTCTGGCGGTCGCTCAGCGCCATCGTGACGTGGCCGAGCGGGTGCTTGAACTGGTACTGGCCAGCCTGGATGAGCCGCGTAAACCCAAGCCGGGTCTGACGCGTATCCGCCGTAATTTGTTCCGCCGCGGCAGCCTTAGCCGGAAATAAACTCAAACAGGAGCGCCCCGTTGCGCTCCTGCTTCACACGTAGCCCGCCACCCTGAACAACCTTCTGCAGTATTCCAGAAAATAGCCATACACCACGCCCATTGCCATCGACACCACGGCATTGCTGGTCACCGCCGTGATGATTTGTTGCCCATCGGCGCCGACGCTCCATAAGATGGCGGCATAGACCGGTGATTGGAAACTGACATAGGCCAACAGATCGGCCAGGTTACGCAGTAAAAAAGGTTGGCGTTGAAAGCGCCTGGCGACACGGATAAACAGATCGCGATAGCGCCCATAGGGCCAGGCGATCAGGATATTTACCGGGATCGACAGCAAGCGGGACGAGAGTGATTGTTGAAAGCTCATGCCGGACACCAGGATTTCTATCGCCATACCGGCGATGAAACAGTACACCACCAGTGCAAAGGTATCGGCAGCGGCGCTGCGCCAGTGAGCAACAGGCGAAAGCATGATGCAATCTCCATGATTATTGGTTAATGTTCTGTTAAATTGTTATTTTTCAGGTGTTAAATCTGGTTTTTTATTCTTCTTTTAGTTTACACTTCTGCCTTGAATTGGCTAAGTAGCTGAATATTTTTATTTAAAGGCGTTGTGTGGTTTTTGTGCTGAGCTCAGGCTGAAGAATATGGCGTGAAGGGATTAAAAATGGATGAATTCAAACTATTCAATTAAAAACAATGAGTTGCATTATTTGTTGCGAACGGGCGATTTTTCACAGTAAAAATTGTGGGAATAAATGATGTAAGGAAATGAAACCATAATTGTAAACAGGTATTTTGAGAATAATCTTACTAAATTGATTTAAATAGAAATTAGCTCTGCTCGTAATATCCGAGTCATTTATTTTTTCAGCGCACTTATCACTGAGGCTTTAATTGAAGTAAAATAGCGGCCGGCCTGCAGCCTAATAAGCGTTGAGTGTTATTAACTCAATGGCTTAAGCCCTATTTCGGCTTTAGGGTGAGTTTGCGCCGAGCCTTGTCCGGTGCGGGTCGCACCGGGTTACAGGGATGTGATTGCCGAGCTAAAAAATGAGACATCGATTGCAGAAGGAAGTATTGAGTTAATTAATCGCCAATTTGTCAGGTTTTTAATCACGCTCTTTCCGCTTAGAAATTTCTCCCCGTTTATCATGATGTTAATTTTTAATCATCTAATAAATAGCGTTCCTTTCGCGAGCCAGCTCCCAAAATGACCGAAGAAATATTGCCAAAGCGCTGGCGCTCTGGCTTGACAAGGTTTTCATACCCTCCGTAAACTCCATTATGTGGGAATTTGTGGGGTAAAGTGGTGAAAACGGTCGTGGAGGGATAGCTCAGGCATGTTCCGTGGAGCAACGATGGTTAATCTCGACAGCAAAGGGCGGCTTGCCGTACCCACCCGTTACCGGGAATTGCTGAACGAGCAATCGGAAGGCCAAATGGTTTGTACCATTGACCTCCACCAGCCCTGCCTACTGCTTTACCCACTACCCGAATGGGAAATTATTGAGCAAAAGTTATCCCGTCTGTCGAGTATGAATCCCGCCGAGCGCCGCGTTCAGCGTTTGCTGTTGGGACATGCCAGTGAGTGTCAGATGGATAGCGCCGGTCGGTTGCTGTTAGCGACAACGCTACGCCAACACGCCGGGCTTACCAAAGAAGTGATGCTGGTCGGGCAGTTCAACAAGTTTGAACTGTGGGATGAACAGACCTGGTATCAACAAGTCAAGGATGATATTGACGCAGAACAGTCGACTCAGGAACCGTTGTCTGAGCGGCTACAGGACTTGTCGCTATAAGCATGTTGGAAAATTATAAACACACCACCGTACTGTTGGATGAGGCGGTTAACGGCCTTAATATTCGCAGTAACGGCACATATATCGACGGTACTTTTGGCCGCGGTGGCCATTCGCGTCTGATTCTGTCCCAGTTGGGGCCGGAAGGGCGTTTGCTGGCAATTGACCGCGACCCACAGGCGATTGCAGCCGCCAAGTCTATTGAAGATCCTCGTTTTAGCATCGTACACGGCCCCTTTTCAGATTTGTCACACTATGTGCGGGAACGCGAATTGGTGGGGCAGATTGACGGCATTTTACTCGATCTGGGCGTTTCTTCGCCGCAGTTGGATGACGCAGAGCGCGGTTTCTCCTTCATGCGTGACGGGCCGCTGGACATGCGTATGGACTCCTCAAGCGGTCAGTCAGCCTCCGAGTGGCTAATGAAAGCGGAAGCCGACGACATTGCCTGGGTGTTGAAAACCTTTGGCGAAGAGCGTTTCGCCAAGCGTATCGCTCGCGCCATTGTGGAAAGAAACCTGGTCGAGCCGATGACTCGTACCAAACAGCTGGCCGATTTGATCGCCAACGCCAGCCCGTTCCGGGACAAGCACAAACACCCGGCAACCCGTAGTTTCCAGGCGATCCGCATCTACATCAACAGTGAGTTGGAAGAGATCGAACGTGCGCTGGACGGCGCGCTGGAAGTGCTGGCTCCGCAGGGGCGCCTGTCGGTGATCAGTTTCCACTCGCTGGAAGACCGTATCGTTAAACGCTTTATGCGCCACCACAGCCGCGGTGCTCAGGTGCCGGCCGGTATTCCGCTGACCGAAGCGCAATTGCGCAGTATGGGCGGACGCACGCTGAAAGCGCTGGGCAAGATGATGCCTGGGGATGCCGAAGTGGCGGAAAACCCGCGCGCACGTAGCTCGGTGCTGCGTATTGCCGAGAGGATGCCCGCGTGATTGGTAATGAGCGTCACGGCCTGGTTGGGGTGATTGGCGGCGATCTGCTGCGTAACGCCAAGATCCCGTTGATTTTGCTGATTGCCTCGCTGGTGTCAGCGGTTTTTGTGGTGACTACCGCGCACCGCACCCGTTTGCTGACCGCCGAGCGCGAGCAGCTGGTTTTAGAGCGGGATGCTCTGGACATTGAGTGGCGCAACCTGATCCTGGAAGAGAATGCTCTTGGGGACCACAGTCGGGTAGAGCGCATCGCTACTGAAAAACTGCAGATGCAACATGTTGATCCATCGCAGGAAAATATCATCGTTAAACAATGAATGGTTTAACTGAAATCACTACACGGAGTAGAAAGGGAACGCATGAAAGCAGCACGGCCCGGTAAGTTGAAACGCCAGGAAGATCAGGCCAGCTTTGTAAGCTGGCGTTTTGCGTTGCTGTGCGGCTGTATTTTGCTGGCGTTGGTTGGGTTGATGCTGCGTGTGGCTTATCTGCAGGTGATTAATCCGGACCGCCTGGTGAAAGAAGGCGACATGCGTTCACTGCGCGTGCAGGAAGTGCCCACTTCGCGCGGCATGATCAGCGATCGCTCAGGGCGGCCGCTGGCGGTGAGCGTGCCGGTGAACGCCATTTGGGCCGACCCGAAAGAGCTCAATGAGCGCGGTGGCATAACGCTGGACAGCCGTTGGAAGGCACTGTCTGATGCGCTGAATATCCCGCTGGATCAGCTTTCTACCCGCATTAACGCCAACCCGAAAGGGCGCTTTGTCTACCTGGCGCGCCAGGTGAATCCGGCGATTGGCGACTACATCCACAAGCTGAAACTGCCGGGCATTTACCTGCGTCAGGAGTCTCGCCGCTACTATCCGTCCGGCCAGGTGACCTCGCATATTATCGGCGTGACCAACATCGACGGTCAGGGGATTGAAGGCGTAGAGAAGAGCTTCGACCGCTGGCTGACCGGGCAACCGGGCGAAAGAACCGTACGTAAAGACCGCTTTGGCAGGGTGATCGAGGACATTTCTTCGGTCGACAGTCAGGCGGCGCATAACCTGGTGCTGAGCGTCGACGAACGTCTGCAGGCGCTGGTTTATCGCGAACTGAACAACGCCGTGGCGTTCAACAAGGCTGAATCCGGTACCGCGGTACTGGTGGACGTGAACACCGGCGAAGTGTTGGCGATGGCCAACAGCCCGTCTTATAACCCGAACAATATGGCCGGTACGCCGAAAGAAACCATGCGTAACCGTGCTATCACCGATATTTTTGAACCCGGCTCCACCGTAAAACCTATGGTGGTCATGACGGCATTGCAGCACGGCATTGTGAAAGAAAACAGCGTGCTCAATACCGTCCCTTACCGTATCAACGGCAAGGAAATCAGGGACGTTGCGCGTTACGCGGAACTCTCCCTGACCGGGATCTTGCAGAAGTCGAGTAACGTCGGTGTTTCACGACTGGCGTTATCGATGCCGTCCTCAGCGTTAGTAGATACTTACTCTCGTTTTGGATTGGGAAAAGCGACCAATTTGGGGCTGGTCGGAGAAAGCAGTGGCATATACCCAAAAAAACAACGGTGGTCTGACATAGAGAGGGCCACCTTCTCTTTCGGCTATGGGCTAATGGTAACCCCGTTACAGTTAGCGCGAGTCTACGCCACGATCGGCAGCCTGGGCGTTTATCGTCCGCTGTCGATTACCAAAGTTGACCCACCGGTTGCCGGTGAGCGCGTCTTCCCTGAACCTCTGGTGCGCACCGTGGTGCACATGATGGAAAGCGTTGCCCTGCCGGGCGGCGGTGGGGTGAAAGCCGCGATCAAGGGCTACCGAATTGCCATTAAAACCGGTACCGCCAAAAAGGTGGGCCCGGACGGCAAATACGTCAACCGATACATCGCTTATACCGCCGGCGTTGCGCCGGCGAGTAAATCCCCGTTTTGCTCTGGTGGTGGTCATCAATGACCCGCAGGGTGGGAAATACTACGGTGGTGCGATCTCCGCACCGGTATTTGGCGCCATCATGGGCGGCGTGTTGCGCACCATGAACGTCGAGCCGGACGCGTTGCCTACCGGTGAGAAAAGCGATTTTGTAATTAACAGAAAAGAGGGTTCAGGTGGCCGATCGTAATTTGCGCGACTTACTCGCTCCGTGGGTGCCAACGGCGCCCGGGCGCGCGCTGCGGGAAATGACATTAGACAGCCGTATTGCGGCTGCCGGGGATCTGTTTGTCGCCGTTGTTGGCCATCAGGCAGATGGACGCCGCTTTATTCCGCAGGCTATCGCGCAGGGCGTTGCCGCTGTGATTGCCGAAGCTGAAGGCCAGGCTGAAGACGGTGCTATTACTGAAATGCACGGCGTGCCGGTGATTTATCTGAGCCAGCTTAATCAGCGCCTTTCCGCGTTGGCCGGTCGTTTTTACCATGAGCCGGCAGAGCGTCTGCGTTTGGTCGGCGTCACCGGGACCAACGGCAAGACCACCACCACTCAACTGCTGGCACAGTGGGGCCAACTGCTGGGTGAAACCAGCGCAGTGATGGGCACCGTGGGCAACGGCCTGCTGGGCCAGGTATGCCCTACCGAGAATACCACTGGTTCTGCGGTGGATATTCAACACGTGCTAAATGAACTGGTTGATCAGGGCGCGACCCTTGCCGCGATGGAAGTTTCTTCTCACGGCCTGGTGCAACACCGTGTGGCGGCGTTGCCGTTTGCCGCCGCGGTGTTTACCAACCTGAGCCGCGACCATCTGGATTATCACGGCGACATGGCCAATTACGAAGCGGCCAAGTGGTCGCTGTTCGCCGGTCACGAAGTGGGCCAGGCGATTATCAATGCCGATGATGAAGTCGGTCAGCGCTGGTTGAGCCAATTGCCGGATGCGGTGGCCGTCACCATGCAGGATAACCTGCAGCCAGGCTGCCATGGGCGCTGGCTGAAGACTACCGCGGTCAACTATCACGATAACGGCGCGACTATCCACTTCAGCTCAAGCTGGGGCGACGGCGAGATTGAAAGCCGTCTGATGGGAGCCTTCAACGTCAGCAATCTGCTGCTGGCACTGGCGACGCTGCTGTCGTTGGGTTACCCGCTGGCCAAATTGGTTGCCACCGGCAATCAACTGCAGCCGGTCTGCGGCCGCATGGAAGTGTTCAACGCGCCGGGTAAACCGACGGTAGTGGTTGATTACGCCCACACCCCGGACGCGCTGGAAAAAGCATTGGAAGCCGCACGTCTGCACTGCCTGGGGCAGTTGTGGTGTGTGTTTGGCTGCGGCGGCGATCGTGACAAAGGCAAACGCCCGCTGATGGGCGGCATCGCCGAACAGTTCGCCGATCGCGTAGTAGTGACCGATGACAACCCTCGTACCGAAGAGCCGCAGGCGATTATCGCCGATATCCTTACCGGCCTGCTGGACGCCGGACGCGCTCTGGTGATCCACGGTCGTGCGGAAGCGGTAACCAGCGCCATCATGCAAGCCAAGGAACAAGATGTGGTCCTGGTGGCGGGTAAAGGCCACGAGGACTACCAACTGGTGGGGAATCGCCGTTTGGATTACTCCGATCGTACCACCGTAGCGCGTCTGCTGGGGGTAGTAGCATGATCCCTGTCTCCCTTCGGACACTGGCCGATGTATTGAGCGCTGAATTGATCGGCGCCGATTGCCAAATCGTTGAGGTGACGACAGATACCCGTCAGGTAACCGCAGGTTGCCTGTTTGTGGCACTGAAAGGCGAGCGTTTCGACGCTCACGACTTTGCTGTTGATGCGGTAGCCGCTGGCGCCGGGGCACTGCTGGTAAGTAAGCGCTTATTGGTGGAGGTTCCGCAACTGGTGGTAAAAGACACCCGCCTGGCACTGGGACAGCTCGCTGCCTGGGTTCGCCAGCAGGTGCCGACCCGCGTAGTGGCGTTAACCGGTTCATCGGGCAAGACCTCGGTGAAGGAAATGGCCGCGGCCATTCTGCGTGAATGCGGTGAAGTGCTGTATACCGCCGGTAACTTCAACAACGATATCGGCGTGCCGCTGACGCTGTTGCGTTTGCAGCCACAGCATGACTTTGCCGTGATTGAACTGGGTGCCAACCATATTGGCGAAATTGCTTACACCACCGCTTTAACCCGTCCGCAAACCGCCCTGGTGAATAACCTGGCGGCCGCCCACCTGGAAGGCTTTGGCTCTTTGGCCGGCGTCGCTCAGGCGAAAGGCGAAATTTTTGCCGGTTTACCGGCTGACGGCGTGGCGATCATCAACGCCGACAACAACGACTGGCCGCACTGGCAGAGCATGCTGGACGGCAAAACCGTGTGGCGCTTCTCGCCGCAGGCGTCGGAAGGCGTTGATTTCTTTGCCAGCGATGTGCAGGTGAACGGCAAGGGCACGCAGTTTAGGCTGCACAGCCCGTTCGGCACCGCAGAGATTGCACTGCCGTTGCCGGGTCGCCATAACGTAGCCAATGCGTTGGCCGCTGCGGCGCTGGCCATGTCGGCCGGAGCATCGCTTGAGGCGGTGCGTCAGGGGCTCAAACAATTACAGGCGGTGCCGGGGCGTTTGTTCCCGATTGCACTTTCTGACCATCAGCTGCTGCTGGATGACAGCTATAACGCCAACGTCGGTTCAATGACCGCCGCCGCACAGGTACTGGCGGAAATGCCGGGCTACCGCGTGATGGTGGTGGGTGACATGGCAGAGTTGGGGGCAGAAGCCGAAGAGTGTCACCGTCAGGTGGGCGAAGCCGCCCGGTTGGCAGGGGTCGACAAAGTATTGGGTGTCGGTCCGTTAAGCCAGGTGCTGATTGAAGCTTCGGGTAATGGCGAACACTTTCAGGATAAGGCAGCAGTGATCGCGCGCGTGGCGGAATTACTGTCAGAACATGCGGTAATTACCGTGTTAATCAAGGGTTCACGTAGTGCCGCAATGGAGCAGGTAGTACGCGCGTTACAGGAGAAAGCACCATGTTAGTTTGGCTGGCCGAACATTTGGTCAAATATTATTCCGGCTTCAACGTCTTTTCCTACCTGACGTTCCGAGCCATTGTCAGCCTGCTGACCGCGCTGTTCCTCTCCTTGTGGATGGGGCCGCGGGTGATTAAACGCCTGCAGGAGATGTCCTTCGGCCAGGTGGTGCGTAACGACGGTCCAGAGTCGCATTTCAGCAAGCGCGGCACGCCGACCATGGGCGGCATCATGATCCTGACCTCCATCACCGTTTCGGTGCTGATGTGGGCCTATCCGTCCAACCCTTACGTGTGGTGCGTACTGTTCGTGCTGGTGGGCTACGGCATCGTCGGCTTCGTTGATGACTACCGCAAGGTGGTGCGCAAAGACACCAAAGGGCTGATTGCCCGCTGGAAATATTTCTGGCAGTCGGTGATTGCGCTGGTGGTTGCTTTCGCCATGTATGCTGTAGGAAAAGACACGCCAGCCACCGAGCTGGTTGTGCCGTTCTTTAAGGACATCATGCCGCAGCTGGGCCTGTTATACGTGCTGTTGGCGTACTTTGTGATTGTCGGCACCAGCAACGCGGTCAACCTGACCGACGGTCTGGATGGCCTGGCAATTATGCCAACGGTGTTCGTGGCTGCGGGTTTTGCACTGGTGGCTTGGGCTACCGGTAACATGAACTTCGCCAACTACCTGCACATCCCGTATCTGCGTCACGCCGGTGAATTGGTGATTGTCTGTACTGCCATCGTGGGCGCCGGTCTGGGTTTCCTGTGGTTCAACACCTACCCGGCTCAGGTCTTTATGGGTGATGTTGGCTCACTGGCACTGGGCGGCGCGCTGGGCACTATCGCGGTGCTGCTGCGCCAAGAGTTTTTACTGTTGATTATGGGTGGCGTATTCGTGGTTGAAACGCTGTCGGTAATTTTGCAGGTGGGGTCGTTCAAGCTGCGCGGGCAACGTATTTTCCGCATGGCTCCGATTCACCACCACTATGAATTGAAGGGCTGGCCAGAGCCGCGCGTGATCGTGCGCTTCTGGATTATTTCGCTGATGCTGGTGCTGATTGGCCTGGCGACGCTGAAGGTGCGGTAATTATGGCGGATTATCAGGGTAAAAAAGTAGTCATCATCGGGCTGGGCCTTACCGGCCTGTCCTGTGTTGATTTCTTTATGGCGCGCGGCGTGACGCCACGCGTTATGGATACCCGCATCTCACCGCCAGGGCTGGACAAGCTGCCTGAAAGCGTTGAGCGTCATCTGGGCGATTTGAATCAGGACTGGCTGCTAGCGGCGGATTTGATCGTTGCCAGCCCGGGAATGGCGCTGGCTACCCCGGCATTAAGCGCCGCTGCGGATGCCGGCGTGGAGATCGTCGGCGACGTCGAGCTGTTCTGCCGCGAAGCGCAGGCACCGATCGTGGCCATCACCGGCTCTAATGGCAAAAGCACCGTCACTACCCTGGTGGGTGAGATGGCGAAAGCGGCCGGTTGGGCGGTGGGCGTTGGCGGCAATATCGGCCTGCCTGCGCTGAGTTTGTTACGTCAGGAGTGCCAACTGTACGTGCTGGAGCTATCAAGCTTCCAACTGGAAACCACCTTCAGCCTGCATGCGGCCGCGGCGACCATTTTGAACGTCACCGAAGATCACATGGACCGCTACCCATTTGGCCTGCAGCAGTACCGTGCAGCCAAACTGCGCGTTTATGAAAATGCCGAGGTCTGCGTGGTCAATGCGGATGATGCGCTAACCATGCCGGTTCGCGGCGCCGATAAGCGCTGCATCAGTTTCGGTGCCGATGTGGGCGACTACCATTTGAACCGTCAACTGGGCGAAACCTGGCTGCGGGTGCGTGGCGAGAAAATCCTCAATACCCGCGAGATGAAACTGACCGGCCGTCACAACTATACCAATGCGCTGGCGGCGTTGGCATTGGCCGATGCGGTCAATATCCCGCGAGCCTCCAGTCTGAAAGCGCTGACCACCTTTACCGGCCTGGCACATCGCTTCCAACTGGCGTGGGAACATAACGGCGTACGCTGGATTAACGATTCCAAAGCCACCAACGTCGGCAGTACCGAAGCGGCGTTGAATGGTCTGCAGGTGGACGGCACTCTGCATCTGTTGCTGGGCGGCGACGGCAAGTCTGCTGACTTTTCCCCCGCTGGCGCAGTATCTGCAGGGCGATAACGTCCGTCTTTACTGTTTTGGTCGTGATGGCGAACAGCTGGCGCAGCTGCGGCCGGAGGTCGCTACGCTGACCGAGACCATGGAACAGGCGATGCAGGCGATAGCCGGTCGGGTGCAGTCCGGCGATATGGTGTTGCTGTCACCGGCATGCGCCAGCCTGGACCAGTTCCGTAATTTTGAAGTGCGCGGCGACGAGTTCGCCCGTCTGGCACAGGAGCTCGGCGGATGAGACTACGCTTGCCGAACTTCGGGCTGACCGAACTGTTTAAAAACTGGGTCGCGGGATCGCGTGATAACGACTCGGTCAATATGGTGTTGTACGATCGCACCTTACTGTGGCTGACCTTTGGGTTGGCCATTATCGGTTTTGTGATGGTGACCTCGGCATCGATGCCGATCGGTCAGCGTCTGGCGGACGATCCTTTCCTGTTCGCCAAGCGTGATGCGCTCTACCTCGCCTTGGCGTTCGGCCTGTCGATGGTGACGCTGCGCATTCCGATGGAAGTCTGGCAGCGCTACAGCAACATCATGCTGCTGATGTCGATTGTGATGCTGTTGATCGTATTGGTGGTCGGCAGCTCGGTAAACGGGGCATCACGCTGGATCTCGCTGGGGCCGCTGCGTATTCAGCCGGCAGAGCTGTCCAAGCTGTCGCTGTTCTGTTACCTGGCGAGTTATCTGGTGCGCAAGGTAGAAGAAGTGCGTACCAACTTTTGGGGCTTCTGCAAGCCGATGGGCGTGATGGTGGTGCTGGCGGTATTGCTGCTGGCCCAGCCGGATCTGGGTACCGTGGTCGTGCTGTTCATTACCACGCTGGCGATGCTGTTCCTGGCCGGTGCCAAAATGTGGCAGTTCCTGGCGATTATCGGCTCCGGAGCTTTCGCGGTGGTGCTGTTGATCATTGCCGAACCTTACCGTATGCGCCGCGTGACGTCGTTCTGGAATCCATGGGCCGATCCGTTCGGCAGCGGCTACCAGTTGACCCAGTCGCTGATGGCCTTTGGACGCGGTGAGTTCTGGGGACAGGGGTTGGGGAACTCGGTACAGAAACTCGAGTATTTACCGGAAGCGCACACCGACTTTATCTTCTCGATTTTAGGCGAAGAACTGGGCTATATCGGTGTGGTTTTTGCATTGTTAATGGTATTCTGCGTCGCTTTTCGTGCTATGTCGATTGGCCGCCGTGCGCTGGAGCTGGATCAACGTTTTTCCGGCTTTTTGGCCTGCTCAATTGGCGTGTGGTTTAGCTTCCAGGCGTTGGTTAACGTCGGTGCGGCGGCAGGTATGTTGCCGACCAAAGGTCTGACGCTGCCATTGATAAGCTACGGCGGCTCGAGCCTGCTGATTATGTCGACGGCGATCGTGCTGTTACTGCGTATTGATTATGAAACGCGTCTGGCTAAAGCCCAGGCGTTTGTGAAGAGGTAAGGGATGAGCGGGAAACCTAAGCGTTTAATGGTGATGGCAGGCGGTACCGGCGGACACGTGTTCCCGGGACTGGCGGTCGCACATCATCTGATGGCGCAGGGCTGGCAGGTGCGCTGGCTCGGAACCGCAGACCGAATGGAAGCCGATCTGGTGCCAAAGCACGGGATCGAGATTGACTTCATCCGTATTTCCGGCCTGCGCGGCAAAGGGCTGAAGGCCCAGTTGAGCGCACCGCTGCGTATCTGGCACGCGGTACGTCAGGCGAAGGCGATCATGCGCAACTACCAGCCGGACGTGGTGCTGGGCATGGGCGGTTATGTTTCCGGCCCTGGCGGTTTGGCGGCATGGTTGTGCGGTATCCCGGTGGTATTGCACGAGCAAAACGGTATTGCCGGGCTGACCAACCGTTGGCTGGCACGTATTGCCAAAACCGTGCTGCAGGCATTTCCTGGGGCGTTCCCGAACGCCGAGGTGGTGGGTAACCCGGTTCGTACCGACGTACTGGCGTTACCGCTACCGGCAGAACGTTTGATTGGCCGTGAAGGGCCGATCCGCGTGTTGGTGATTGGCGGAAGTCAGGGGGCACGGGTACTGAATCAGACAGTTCCTGAAGTCGCGGCGAGATTGGGCGATAAAATAACGCTCTGGCATCAGGTAGGTAAAGGTGCACTGGAAAACGTGTTGCGCGACTACGAGAGGGTAGGGCAGACGCAGCACAAGGTGGCCGAGTTTATTGATGACATGGCTGCCGCCTACGCCTGGGCTGATGTGGTGGTGTGCCGTTCCGGCGCGTTGACCGTCAGCGAGATTGCTGCCGCAGGCCTGCCCGCGATATTCGTGCCATTCCAGCACAAAGACCGTCAGCAATATTGGAATGCTCGTCCGCTGGAAGAAGCCGGCGCGGCGAAGATTATCGAGCAACCGCAGTTTAACGCCGATGTAGTGGCGGAACTGCTGGCCGGCTGGGATCGTCCAACGCTGTTGGCAATGGCTGAAAAGGCGCGCGCTGTCGCCATTCCGGATGCTACCGAACGTGTGGCGGCGGAGTTGGTGCGGGTCGCCAAATAATTTGCAGGGGTTCGGTACGCCGGGCCTGAATTAAAGAATGTCATACAGGGGCCCGGTATGCCGGACCCGGATTAGAGAGAGTGATGAATACACAACAACTGGCGAAACTACGTACTATCGTGCCCGAGATGCGACGCGTCCGGCACATTCACTTTGTCGGCATCGGTGGCGCCGGCATGGGTGGTATCGCCGAAGTGTTGGCTAACGAAGGTTATCAAATCAGCGGTTCTGACCTGGCACCGAACCCGGTAACCCAACAGTTGAGCGCGCTCGGGGCGACGATTTACTTCCATCACCGCCCGGAAAACGTACTGGATGCCAGCGTAGTGGTGGTTTCTACCGCCATTTCCGCCGACAACCCGGAGCTTGTCGCCGCCCGTGAGGCGCGTATCCCGGTGATCCGTCGCGCAGAGATGCTGGCCGAACTGATGCGCTTCCGCCACGGTATCGCCGTTGCCGGTACGCACGGCAAGACCACCACCACGGCGATGGTGTCGAGCATTTATGCCGAAGCCGGCCTGGACCCGACCTTTGTCAACGGCGGGCTGGTGAAAGCGGCGGGTACCCATGCGCGTTTGGGTTCCAGCCGTTACCTGATTGCGGAAGCGGATGAGAGCGATGCGTCGTTCCTGCATTTGCAGCCGATGGTGGCGATTGTCACCAATATCGAAGCCGACCATATGGAGACCTACCAGGGCGACTTCGAAAATCTGAAGCAGACGTTTATTAACTTTTTGCACAACCTGCCGTTCTACGGTCGTGCGGTGATGTGTGTTGATGACCCGGTGGTGCGCGAACTGCTGCCACGCGTGGGCCGCCATATCACCACCTACGGTTTCAGTGATGATGCCGACGTACGCATCGAGAGCTATCGCCAGGTTGGGCCGCAGGGCCACTTTACGCTGAGCCGTCAGGACAAACCGTTAATGACGGTCACCCTGAACGCACCGGGCCGTCACAACGCGTTAAACGCCGCGGCGGCAGTGGCAGTGGCAACAGAAGAAGGCATTGACGACGCAGATATCCTGCGTGCGCTGGCCGGCTTCCAGGGTACCGGTCGCCGCTTTGATTTCCTCGGCGAATTCCCGCTGGAGCCGGTCAACGGTAAAAGTGGCAGCGCGATGCTGGTCGACGACTATGGTCACCATCCGACCGAGGTTGACGCAACGCTGAAAGCCGCGCGTGCCGGTTGGCCGGACAAGCGTCTGGTGATGGTTTTCCAGCCGCACCGTTACACCCGTACGCGCGATCTGTATGACGACTTCGCCAACGTGCTGTCGCAGGTGGACGTGCTGCTGATGCTGGACGTGTATTCGGCGGGTGAAACGGCGATCCCAGGGGCGGACAGCCGCTCACTGTGCCGGACTATCCGCAGCCGCGGCAAGCTGGATCCGATTCTGGTTTCCGATGCGGACACCGTGCCGGAAACCCTGGCGCAGTTGCTGCAGGCCGATGATTTAGTGCTGGTGCAGGGCGCCGGCAACGTGGGCAAAGTTGCCCGTAAACTGGCTGAGCTGAAGCTGCAGCCACAGAAAAAAGAGGAGGAACACCATGGCCGATAAAGTTGCCGTACTGCTGGGTGGCACCTCTGCTGAACGTGAAGTGTCATTGCAATCCGGCGCCGCCGTGCTGGCCGGGCTGCGTGAAGCCGGTATCGATGCCCACGGCATTGATATCCGTGACTTCCCGGTAACCCAACTGAAAGAACACGGGTTTACCAAAGTCTTTATCGCGCTGCACGGTCGCGGCGGCGAAGACGGCACCCTGCAAGGGATGCTGGAGTTCCTCGAGCTGCCTTATACCGGCAGCGGTGTGATGGCTTCGGCGCTGACCATGGACAAATGGCGCACCAAAATGGTGTGGCAGTCGATGGGCTTGCCGGTGGCACCTTATGTCGCGCTGAACCGCAAGCAGTATGCCGGTGCCGAGAAAGCGACGCTGATTGCCCGCGTGGAGGCCCTGGGCCTGCCGCTGATCGTCAAGCCGAGCCGTGAAGGTTCCAGCGTCGGCATGAGCAAAGTCACCGAGCGTGACGCGCTCGAAGCGGCGTTGGAAGAAGGTTTCCGCCATGACGACGACGTGCTGGTCGAAAAGTGGCTGAGCGGCCCGGAATACACGGTAGCGATGTTGGGCGACCAGGTATTGCCTTCGATCCGCATTCAACCGGCCGGCGTGTTTTACGACTATCAGGCCAAGTACATTTCGGACGATACCCAGTATTTCTGTCCGAGTGGCCTGGGTGCGCAGCAGGAAGCCGAAATGGCTGCCCTGGCGTTACGCGCCTACCGTGGGCTGGACTGCAGCGGCTGGGGCCGCGTGGATGTGATGCAGGATAGCGATGGCAGCTTCTATCTGCTTGAGGTGAATACCTCGCCGGGCATGACCAGTCATAGCCTGGTGCCGATGGCAGCTCGCCAGTCTGGTTTAAGCTTCTCGCAGCTGGTAGCGAGAATTTTGGAGTTGGCCGACTGATATGTCGCAAGCTGCCCTGAATGCGCGTGAACGCGAGGTGGATAACAACCCGCGCCGCAGCAATGGAACCCAGTTGGCGGGAATGGTTTTCCTGCTGATGGTATTGGGAACGGTCCTGTGGAGTGGCTGGGCGGTGATTGGCTGGATGAAAGACGCCAGCCGCCTGCCGCTGTCACGACTGGTGGTAACCGGTGAGCGCCACTACACCACCAACGACGATATTCGCCAGGCGATCCTGGCACTGGGATCGCCGGGTACTTTCATGACGCAGGATGTGGATATCATCCAGCAGCAGATTGAACGCCTGCCGTGGATCAAGCAGGCCAGCGTACGCAAGCAGTGGCCGGACGAACTGAAAATCCACCTGGTGGAATATGTCCCGGTGGCGCGCTGGAATGATTTGCACATGGTGGATGCCGAAGGCAAATCCTTCAGCGTGCCGGCAGAACGAATTGGCAAACAGAAGTTGCCGTTGCTTTATGGCCCGGAAGGGAGCGAACAGGATGTTCTGGACGGATATCGGACCATGAGCAACATGTTAGCGGCCAGCAAATATACGCTGAAAATGGCGGCCATGAGTGCTCGCCATTCCTGGCAGCTGGCTTTGGATAATGATGTTCGGCTGGAGCTGGGACGCGACGATCGCACCGGACGCCTGCAGCGCTTTATCGAGCTTTATCCGATATTGCAGCAGCAGGGGCAGGCAGAAAGCAAGCGAGTCAGCTACGTCGACTTACGCTATGAGGCCGGTGCATCGGTAGGTTGGGCCCCAGTGTTAATCGACCCGCAGGCAGCAGGCGATCAGCAAAACAGTAATCAGCAACAGAATCAGGCACAGGCAAAACAACAATGATCAAGTCGACGGACAGAAAACTGGTAGTTGGACTGGAGATCGGTACTGCAAAAGTCTCCGCATTGGTAGGGGAAGTTCTGCCCGATGGCATGGTCAACATTATCGGGGTGGGCAGTTGCCCGTCTCGCGGCATGGATAAGGGTGGCGTTAACGACCTGGAGTCGGTAGTGAAGTGCGTACAGCGCGCTATCGATCAGGCCGAACTGATGGCTGATTGTCAGATTTCTTCGGTTTACCTCGCATTATCGGGTAAACACATCAGCTGCCAGAACGAAATAGGGATGGTTCCTATTTCCGAAGAGGAAGTGACACAGGAAGATGTGGAGAACGTGGTGCATACCGCTAAATCGGTACGCGTCCGTGATGAACACCGCATCCTGCACGTCATCCCTCAGGAATACGCCATCGATTATCAGGAAGGCATCAAAAACCCGGTTGGGTTGTCCGGCGTGCGTATGCAAGCCAAGGTGCACCTGATCACCTGCCATAACGATATGGCAAAAAACATCGTCAAGGCAGTAGAACGTTGCGGTCTGAAAGTAGACCAACTTATTTTCGCCGGTCTGGCCGCCAGCTATGCGGTACTGACCGAAGATGAGCGTGAACTCGGCGTTTGTGTGGTGGATATCGGCGGCGGCACCATGGATATGGCGGTGTACACCGGCGGTGCGCTGCGCCACACCAAAGTGATCCCTTACGCCGGGAACGTGGTCACCAGCGATATCGCCTACGCCTTCGGCACACCGCCGACAGATGCGGAAGCGATCAAAGTTCGACACGGCTGTGCGCTTGGGTCGATTGTTAGCAAGGATGAAAGTGTAGAGGTGCCAAGCGTTGGGGGGCGTCCTCCTCGTAGTCTGCAAAGACAGACACTGGCTGAAGTTATCGAGCCACGCTACACCGAACTGTTGAATCTGGTTAACGATGAGATTTTGCAATTGCAGGAGCAACTGCGTCAGCAAGGGGTGAAGCATCATCTGGCAGCGGGTATTGTGCTGACCGGTGGCGCCGCCCAGATTGATGGCCTGGCAGCTTGTGCGCAACGGGTGTTCCATACCCAGGTACGCATCGGCCAACCCTTGAACATCACGGGTCTGACGGATTATGCGCAGGAGCCTTACTACTCTACGGCGGTAGGTCTGCTGCACTATGGAAAAGAGTCTCACCTGAGTGGTGAGGCAGAAGTAGAAAAACGCGCCTCGGTGGGCAATTGGTTTAAACGTATCAATAGCTGGCTGAGAAAAGAGTTTTAATGTTTCAACAAAGAGATCATGCTGAGTAATCTTTTTATGATCTCGCAGCGACAGGCACAAAACGGAGAGAAACTATGTTTGAACCAATGGAACTAACCAATGACGCGGTGATTAAAGTCATCGGCGTCGGCGGTGGCGGTGGCAACGCCGTTGAGCACATGGTGCGCGAGCGCATCGAAGGTGTTGAATTCTTCGCCGTTAATACAGACGCTCAGGCGCTTCGTAAAACGGCAGTTGGCCAAACCATCCAGATCGGTAGCGGTATTACCAAAGGTCTGGGTGCAGGCGCGAACCCTGAAGTGGGTCGCAATTCAGCGGAAGAAGACCGTGAAGCCTTGCGTGCCGCACTCGATGGTGCAGACATGGTCTTCATTGCAGCCGGCATGGGCGGCGGTACCGGTACCGGTGCAGCGCCAGTCGTCGCAGAAGTTGCTAAAGATCTGGGTATTCTGACAGTGGCCGTGGTTACCAAGCCTTTCAATTTCGAAGGCAAGAAACGCATGGCGTTCGCTGAGCAGGGTATTGCAGAGTTGTCCAAACATGTGGACTCACTGATCACTATCCCGAACGACAAGCTGTTGAAAGTTCTGGGTCGCGGTATTTCTCTGCTGGACGCGTTCGGCGCGGCTAACGACGTGCTCAAAGGCGCGGTGCAGGGTATTGCCGAACTGATCACCCGTCCGGGCCTGATGAACGTCGACTTCGCCGACGTGCGCACCGTAATGTCCGAAATGGGCTACGCGATGATGGGTTCCGGCGTTGCCTGTGGTGAAGACCGTGCTGAAGAAGCAGCGGAAATGGCGATCTCCAGCCCACTGCTGGAAGACATCGACCTGTCCGGCGCTCGCGGCGTTCTGGTCAACATCACCGCCGGTTTCGACCTGCGTTTGGATGAGTTCGAAACCGTGGGTAACACCATTCGTGCTTTCGCTTCCGACAATGCGACCGTAGTTATCGGTACCTCGCTGGACCCGGAAATGAACGACGAACTGCGCGTGACCGTGGTTGCGACCGGTATCGGCATGGACAAACGTCCGGAAATCACTCTGGTGACCAACAAACAGGCCAGCCAGCCAGTGATGGACCATCGCTACCAGCAGCACGGCATGTCGCCGTTGCCGCAGGAAGTGAAACCTGCCGCCAAGGTAGTAAACGATCCGACTGCGCAGCCTAATAAAGAGCCCGACTATCTCGATATTCCTGCCTTCCTGCGCAAGCAGGCAGACTAAGAATATCCTGAGAATTTGGAATCTCCGCTCTTTGTGCTAAACTGTCCCGCCGGCCATGCTGTATGCTTGGTCGGTAGGATTGATAACATTGCGAGATAAAACGATGATCAAACAACGGACATTAAAACGTATTGTTCAGGCGACTGGTGTCGGTTTGCATACCGGCAAGAAAGTCACGCTGACAATGCGCCCCGCAGCGGCTAATACCGGGGTCATCTATCGTCGCACTGACTTGAATCCCCCGGTTGATTTTCCGGCTGATGCAAAATCCGTGCGTGATACCATGCTCTGCACCTGCCTGGTGAACGAGCATGACGTGCGTATTTCTACCGTTGAGCATCTTAATGCCGCGCTGGCTGGTTTGGGTATCGACAACATCGTTATCGAAGTTGACGCCGCCGAAATTCCTATCATGGACGGCAGTGCCAGCCCGTTCGTCTTCCTGTTGCTGGATGCCGGCATTGAAGAACTGAACTCTGCGAAGAAATTCCTGCGTCTGAAAGACACCGTGCGTGTTGAAGATGGCGACAAGTGGGCCGAGCTGTCCCCGCATAACGGGTTCCGCCTGGACTTCACCATCGACTTCAACCACCCGGCTATCGATGCCAGTACGCAACGCTACCGCCTTGATTTTTCTGCCGACTCGTTCGTGCGTCAAATCAGCCGTGCGCGCACCTTCGGTTTTATGCGTGACATCGAGTATTTACAGTCACGTGGCCTGGCCCTGGGTGGCAGCTTTGACTGCGCTATCGTGGTGGATGATTACCGCGTTCTGAACGAAGACGGCCTGCGCTTTGAAGACGAATTCGTACGCCACAAAATGCTGGACGCCATCGGCGACCTGTTCATGTGCGGCCATAACATCATTGGCGCGTTCACCGCGTACAAGTCTGGTCATGCGCTGAACAACAAACTGTTGCAAGCGGTTCTGGCGAAACAGGAAGCGTGGGAATTTGTCACCTTCCAGGACGAAGCCGAAATGCCTTTGGCATTCAAAGCCCCGTCCACCGTATTGGCATAAGCTGATACCACTGATTATTTATCACGACTGGTAGCGTTGGCACCTTCTCCGGCCAGCGATGCCAGTCGTTCCAATATCTTGCGCAGTTTTTCTGGGCTCCGGCTCGCCAATCCCCTTAATTCCTCAGCACTTTCCTGGCTCAGATGACGCATAGGCACCTTCTCCTGCGTATTTCCTGCCGTTTTTGCGGCGTTCTGCACAAGGTTGCTCCCTTTTGCCATCAAGGCCGGATTAATCCTGATGTCGATCGACGACAATGATGGTAGAATTTGCGCTCGTAGTGCAGATAGTAAAGCCGGTTGTTCGTAGCGTAGACGCATCATCCAGCTGGCATTTGCCGTTTCTAGCACTAAAATACCCTGTCGGAAATTTGCGACGCGGCACCAGGGATGCAGTTGAACCGGCAATACGCCTTTCACTGCACGGTTAAGCTTCAGCAGCGCCACTGCGCGTTGCTGGACGTTATGCAGCGGGCCTTTGTCTTCTGTGTTAGCGTCGTCAAACAGGGAATCTAATAATTGTGGACGGCTATCGCGCATAATGGGCTCCGGCGGATAATAAACTCGTGATCGGTATTCTAAATCGTTGGCGACAATTTGGCAGACGTTATTTCTGGCCCCATCTCCTGTTAGGGATGGTCGCGGCCACGCTTGGCGTACCTACAAATCTGTCCGGCACGCCCGATCAAGCCGCTCTGCCGAGCACCTCGTCCAGCCTGAACCGGCAAAATTCCGCCAGCGGTGCCTTTAATAGCCTGGCATTACTGCAGGAAGCGCATCGCCGCCCGACCTTCAGTGTCGATTATTGGCACCAGCATGCGCTTCGCACCGTCATTCGTCACCTTTCTTTTGCTCTTGCACCGCAGGCGGTTTTCGCGCGAGGGCAGGAAAGAGAAGCGGAAGCGACCGAACCCCCATTACAGGTAGCGCAACTGGCGCTGCTTTCTACTCTCAACGCGCTGCTGACGCATGAGCAGAAGCCGCCGACCATCATTCGTGATACCCACCATGCCGTGCTACCTGCCTTTGCGCAGCATCAGACAGGGTTATGGCTGGCACAGGTGCAGGGCATTCGCGCCGGACCCGCAGCCTTAAGCTGATTTCTTGCCCGTCGGGCGACAAAAAACCTAAAAATAACAGCAAATTGACGGCCTGTGTTGGCTGTCATGACAGAGATATCAAACATCATGTTAGTGAAATTATTGACCAAAGTTTTTGGTAGCCGTAACGATCGTACACTGCGTCGCATGCGTAAAGCGGTTGAACTGATCAATCAGATGGAACCGGACATGGAAAAACTGTCCGATGACGAACTGAAAGCCAAGACCAACGAGTTCCGCGCGCGCCTGGAAAAGGGTGAAGTGCTGGAAAACCTGCTGCCGGAAGCCTTCGCCGTAGTGCGCGAATCAAGCAAGCGCGTGTTTGGCATGCGTCACTTCGACGTGCAGCTGCTGGGCGGTATGGTACTGAACGATCGCTGTATCGCAGAGATGCGTACCGGTGAAGGTAAAACCCTGACTGCAACCCTGCCGGCCTATCTGAACGCCCTGAGCGGCCGTGGCGTGCACGTGGTTACAGTGAACGACTATTTGGCACAGCGTGACGCCGAAAATAACCGCCCACTGTTCGAGTTCCTCGGCCTGAGCATCGGTATCAACCTGCCAGGTATGCCGGCACCGGCCAAGCGTGAAGCTTATGCCGCCGACATTACCTACGGTACCAACAACGAATACGGCTTTGACTACCTGCGCGACAACATGGCGTTCAGTCCGGAAGAGCGAGTTCAGCGCAAGCTGCACTATGCGTTGGTGGATGAGGTTGACTCCATCCTGATCGATGAAGCGCGTACTCCGTTGATCATCTCCGGTCCGGCTGAAGACAGCTCCGAGATGTACATCAGAGTTAACAAGCTGATCCCTCAGTTGATCCGTCAGGAAAAAGAAGATTCCGACTCCTTCCAGGGCGAAGGCCACTTCTCTGTTGACGAGAAAGCGCGCCAGGTGCACCTGACCGAACGCGGTCTGATCCTGATCGAAGAAATGCTGATGGAAGCCGGCATCATGGATGAAGGCGAGTCACTGTACTCACCGACCAACATCATGCTGATGCACCACGTGACCGCTGCGCTGCGTGCCCACGTGCTGTTTACCCGTGACGTTGACTACATCGTAAAAGACGGTGAAGTCATTATCGTTGACGAACACACCGGCCGTACCATGCAGGGGCGTCGCTGGTCTGATGGTCTGCATCAGGCAGTGGAAGCAAAAGAAGGCGTGGAAATCCAGAACGAGAACCAGACGCTGGCATCCATCACCTTCCAGAACTACTTCCGTCTGTACGAGAAGCTGGCCGGGATGACCGGTACCGCCGACACCGAAGCCTTTGAATTCAGCTCTATCTACAAGCTCGACACCATAGTGGTGCCGACAAACCGTCCGATGATCCGTAAGGACATGCCGGATCTGGTCTACATGACCGAGCTGGAGAAGATTGGCGCCATCATTGAAGATATCCGTGAACGTACCGTCAACGGACAGCCTGTGCTGGTGGGGACCATCTCGATTGAAAAATCCGAAGTGGTTTCCCGCGAACTGACCAAAGCCGGTATCGAACACAAGGTTCTGAACGCCAAATTCCACGCCATGGAAGCGGACATCGTGGCCCAGGCAGGCCAAAGCAGTGCGGTCACTATCGCCACCAACATGGCGGGTCGTGGTACCGATATCGTGCTGGGCGGCAGCTGGCAGGCCGAGATTGAACAGTTGGAAGACCCAACTGAAGAGCAAATTGCCGAAATCAAGGCAGCCTGGAAAATTCGCCATGATGCGGTACTGGCCGCAGGCGGCCTGCACATCATTGGTACCGAGCGTCATGAATCACGCCGTATCGATAACCAGTTGCGCGGCCGTTCAGGTCGTCAGGGTGATGCCGGTTCATCCCGCTTCTACCTGTCGATGGAAGATGCTCTGATGCGTATTTTCGCCTCGGATCGCGTTTCCAGCATGATGCGTAAACTGGGTATGAAAGAAGGTGAGGCCATTGAGCACCCATGGGTCACCAAGGCGATTGCCAACGCACAGCGCAAAGTGGAAAGCCGCAACTTTGACATTCGTAAGCAACTGCTGGAATACGATGATGTGGCCAACGACCAGCGTCGCGCTATCTACAGCCAGCGTAACGAACTGTTGGACGTGTCTGACGTTAGCGAAACCATCACCAGCATCCGTGAAGACGTGTTCAAGACCACTATCGACGGCTACATTCAGCCAGAATCGCTGGAAGAAGAGTGGGACATTGAGGGGCTGACAGAGCGCCTGAAAAACGACTTCGATCTGGATATGCCAATCGCCGAATGGTTGGACAAAGAGCCTCAGCTGCACGAAGAAACTCTGCGTGAGCGTATTCTGGAAAAGGCGAAAGAAGAGTACCAGCGTAAAGAAGAAGTGGTTGGCGTCGAGATGATGCGCAACTTCGAGAAGGGTGTGATGCTGCAGACACTGGATTCCCTGTGGAAAGAGCATCTGGCGGCGATGGACTACCTGCGTCAGGGCATCCATCTGCGTGGTTATGCGCAGAAAGATCCTAAGCAGGAGTACAAACGCGAGTCCTTCAACATGTTTGCCACCATGCTGGAATCGCTGAAGCATGAAGTCATCAGCGTACTGAGCAAGGTTCAGGTGCGGATGCCGGAAGAGGTTGAAGCGCTGGAGCTGCAGCGTCGTGAAGAAGCCGAGCGCCTGGCCAAGCAGCAACAGCTGAGCCACTATGAAGAAAATGCGCTGGTTACCGAGGATCCGAATGCACCGGCAACGGCGGAACGTAAAGTAGGGCGTAACGATCCTTGCCCATGCGGTTCCGGTAAAAAATACAAACAGTGCCACGGCCGTCTTCAGAGCTAAGCCCGGCAATGTTTAACCAATAAAACCCAGGGGTTCAGCGTGCTGAGCCCCTGTTTTTTTGGGGTGAAGCCCGTGCCCCGATGGATCAATCAGGAGGATGCGATGAAACATCTGAACATCGCCGTTGGCATCATTCGAAACGCCCAGCAGGAAATCTTTATTACCCGGCGTGCCGCCGATTCACATATGGCCGGTTTCTGGGAGTTTCCTGGCGGCAAGATTGAGCAGGGGGAGACGCCGGAGCAGGCGCTTAGCCGTGAACTGCAGGAAGAAACCGGCATTGAAACCAAGTGCGCAGAGCTATTGGAAGTGCTTGAACACCGATTTAGCGATCGTATCGTGACGCTGAATTTTTATCTGGTAGAAGGTTGGGCAGGTGAGCCGTTTGGCCGTGAAGGTCAGCCAATGCGCTGGGTGAAACAGGCTGATTTACGGGAGGAAGAATTCCCGGAGGCCAATGTCAGTATTATCAAACTGTTGGTGGCACAGGCGAACGCTGCACAGTAAAACGAGCGGCCTGGCAGAAAACAGGCCGACAAAAGACGATCGATCAACGATCGTCTTATTCGACTCGTCCATGAGTCTCACCCTTACAGGGCCGCTGCAAGCAGCGTTCAAATCGGTTCCGGACCGATTTGTCCTTCACTCCATTCTTCGCTTTCCGACAGATCGCTGTTGCTGGGAATACGCTTCTCTTCATCGGCCCACTCGCCCAGATCGATTAACTGACAGCGTTTGCTGCAAAACGGGCGGAACGGGCTCACTTCACCCCAAACTACACCTTTGCCACAGGTTGGGCATTTCACTACGGTCGTCATATCTGTTCCTTACTCCCTTCCAACACGTGAAAGGTTTTTATGTCATTGGGTTAGCAACAGGCCAACTCAAAGGTTAATCGTTCCGGTACCACGCCAAGCTCACTGTCCAGCGGCAGGAAGCGGATCGCATAGCGCGTCTTATGGCCGGAAATCTGCGGATAAAGTTGGTGTGCCAGATTGATGCGCAAGCGCAACAGATCGGCGCCTTCCGCGTTATCCTGGAAGAAACCGTTCAAACTGATCTGATTGCGAAACTGCCCGGACTGACGGATCAGATCCAGCACCATGGTCAGCGCCTGGTTCAGTGGCTCCAGCGTTTGCTGCCAGTTGGCTACGTCATCATCCCGTTCTTGCTGGGGTGCATGCATCCACATGTGCAGGGTCGGTAAATCAAAGCTGCAACACCCGCCGGGGATGCTCAGGCGCTGACGCACCAGGCTAATCAGCCGGTCTTCACGCAGCGACTGGCCAAGACGCGGAGCAGACATCAATGCCGCCCCGCGCTGTTTCAACTGGTTGCGCAACTGATCCACCAGCGACATGTCGACACCTGGCACATCGGCCCAGGCCAAAAGCTTTTGCTGCTGTCGTTCCAGCTCTTTCAGTAACTCTGTGCGCACTTCGCCGCGTTCCAGCACGTCGAGCAGATCGGCGACGGTACGGAAGAAGGTCAGGGCAATGGCTGTTTCGCTCAATGCCCGCTGGCCGTGCAATTGCTGCAGTAAAAACTCCATACGCAACCAGGTACGCATTTTTTCATTCAACGGGTGTTCAAAAAGAACGCTTGGGGAAACATCACTCATTCAGTTTAATCCTGTCGGGTCGCTGATGCCGCCAGCTCAAGGTAACGGCGATGCAGTGCGGCAACCAATGGCTCTATCCCCTGAGCGGTGCCGCTATTATCAATTATGTCATCTGCAGCGGCCAGGCGCTGCTCGCGCGTGACCTGCGCGGACAGTATGTTCTGTGCCTGCTGACGGCTGATGCCGTCGCGGGCGATGGTTCTGGCCAACTGAGTCTCGCTGTCAACGTCGACCACCAGGACGCGATCGGCGCGTGCCTGCAGGTTGTTTTCAACCAGCAGGGGAACGACCCAAAGTGCATAAGGACTGGTCACTTGCGCCAGTTGGCATTGGGTTTCCTGATGAATCAGCGGGTGCAGCAGTTGGTTCAGCCAGCTCTTTTCATCCGGGTTACTGAAGATACGCTGACGGAGCGCAGCGCGGTTAAGCCTGCCATCAGGCTGCAACATTTCATTACCAAAACGTTTGGCGATAGCAGCCAGCGCCGGGGTGCCAGGTTCGACAACTTGCCTGGCGATAACGTCTGCATCGACCACCGTCACGCCATGGCGGGCAAAGGCGTCTGCCACGGTTGACTTACCGCTGCCGATACCCCCTGTCAACGCAACAATGTAGGCCATGGTAGGGAATGCACCTGATGTTCATAAAAAAATAATAGACGAATCATAAAGCGATCGCGCAGAAGTGCAAGTCAGCAGGCGGCGCTTGTTCGGCAGCTTGCGCTGTACGGTGATAAAAAATGCAGACGGAAAGAAAAAATGAGCGGGCGGTCACACTGCGTATTCGCAGGTAAATTTGTCGGATTGTAGCGTAAATAAAGGAGAATTCGCAGTCTTGTCCGGCGATTTTTAGCGCGTATGATAGCGTCACTGGAACTGGCATTAATCTACCGTCGCCTTTCAAGACATTGCGTTCTGCGATCCGTCGCCATAAACCAGGAAATCATAAGTCATGCGTATTGAAGAAGATTTGAAGTTAGGCTTTAAAGATGTGCTGATTCGCCCTAAGCGCTCCACGCTGAAAAGCCGTTCAGAAGTTGAACTGGAGCGTCAGTTTACCTTCAAACATTCTGGCCTGAGCTGGTCCGGCGTGCCAATTATCGCCGCCAACATGGACTCAGTCGGCACCTTCAGCATGGCAGAGGCACTGGCTTCCTTCGACGTACTCACCGCCGTACACAAACACTACACCCTTGAACAATGGGCCGCATTTGTGCAGCGCGTACCGGCATCGGTGCTGCGCCACGTTATGGTTTCAACCGGCACTTCAGAAGCTGATTTTGTGAAGATGCAGCAAATTCTGGCCTTGTCGCCGGGGTTGAAGTTTATCTGTATCGACGTCGCCAACGGTTACTCAGAGCATTTTGTCGCCTTCTTGCAGAAAGCGCGTGAAGCCTGCCCGAACCATGTGATCTGTGCCGGTAACGTAGTCACTGGTGAAATGGTTGAAGAGTTGATCCTCTCCGGTGCCGATATCGTCAAAGTGGGTATTGGTCCTGGGTCAGTCTGCACCACCCGAGTGAAAACCGGTGTGGGTTATCCGCAGCTGTCTGCGGTGATCGAGTGCGCCGATGCGGCACACGGCCTTGGCGGTCAGATCGTCAGTGATGGCGGTTGTTCGGTACCGGGTGATGTAGCTAAAGCCTTTGGTGGCGGCGCAGATTTTGTCATGCTGGGTGGCATGCTGGCCGGTCATGACGAGTGCGAAGGCACAGTAGTGGAAGAGAACGGCGAGAAATTCATGCTGTTCTACGGTATGAGTTCCGAATCGGCGATGAAACGTCACGTCGGTGGTGTTGCCCAGTACCGTGCGGCAGAAGGCAAAACCGTCAAACTGCCACTGCGTGGCGAGGTTGAATTTACCGTCCGTGACATTCTTGGTGGCCTGCGCTCTGCCTGTACTTATGTCGGTGCGGAACGTCTGAAAGAGCTGACCAAACGCACCACCTTTATCCGCGTAGCGGAGCAGGAAAACCGCGTATTCGGCAGTAACTAATCCGGCTCGCTTCAGCCTGACCAAACCTTGGGCGCAGTTCGGTGCTGCACTGCACTCAAGGTTTTCCAGAACTTACCCCAAAACATTTCCCAACTGGAATATCGGCAAATACATGGCGATCACCAGCGTGCCGACGATCCCGCCCACCACCAGCATCAATATCGGTTCCAGCGTTTGCGCCAGCGTATCGGCCAACTCAAAAGTTTGCTGCTCATGCCACAGCGCCAGCTTGCCCAACAGCGTATCTAACGAGCCGGATTCTTCGCCCACCCGGACTAACTGCTGACAAAGCGGGGGGAAAAGTGCCTGTTCCCCCAACGCACTGTGGAAAGTCTGACCCTGCGCTATCTGGTGCTGCACCTTCTCCATCGCCTGTCGGTAAAACAGGTTGTCCACCGACAGCGCTGCGGCATTCAATCCTTCAACCAACGTGAGCCCGGCCTGTTGAGTCATGGCCAGAATGCGGAATATTTGGCTCAGGCAACCGCCCTTGATCAATTGAGCGATCAGCGGCAGGCGCAGTAATGCCGCCTGTTCGCGCCTGCGCCAGTGTGACTGCGGGTGCAGTCTTCGAAAATAAGCAAATATTGTGCAACCCATCCCCGTCACCAGCCAGGGGCCGCCGTGGATCAACCAGGTAGAAAGGTTCAGCAGCCCCTGGGTAAACCACGGCAGCGGCGCATTGAAGGACTGATAGACGCCGGCAAATTCCGGTAACACCATGACCAACATCAGAATGCTCACCAACAGCGCTACTGCGCAGATAAACAAGGGATAACGCAGCGCCTTAACCACTTTCTTCTGCAGTTTTTGCTGTGCTTCCTGCTGTTGGGCCAGTTGCAAACAGCACTGATCCAGGTGGCCGGTCAGTTCCCCAATGGCGATCAACTGGCGGTAGATCAGAGGAAAGATGGCATGTTGCCCGGCGATAACCTCGGAAAAGGGTTGGCCTTGCCGCACCTGTTCGCTGATGTCCCGCAGCAGACAGCGCCAGGCGGCAGACGGGTGTTCTGCCGCCAGCAATTGCAACCCGCTGACCAGCGGCAACCCGGCCTGCAGCAGGGTGGCAAGTTGGCGGGTGAACTGGATCAAGGGTTCGCCGCGCCACTGACTGGGGGCAATGCGTTTCCCGCTGTTAATTTGGCAGGGTTGTAGCCCTTGTTCGATCAACCAGTGGTTGACCAAATTCTTTTCGCTGCACATCAGTTCGCCCTGACGCAGTTGACCCTGAGGGTCAATCGCCTGCCAGAGGAAAAGGCGCAGCGCTTTCACGTTACCTCCTCACCGGCAATGATGCCGACAATGCGATATACCTCTTCCAGCGATGTGGTACCTTGCGAAACCAGCGTTAACCCGGCTTGCAGCAGCGTTGTCTGCCCTTGCTGTTGGGCAATGTCGGCCAGTTCACCAGGGGCGGCGCCCCGTAACAGCCCGGCCTGTACCTCTGGGGTGATAGTCAGTAATTCATATACCCCGGTGCGGCCGTAGTAGCCGCTAAAGCAGTGTTCGCAACCATCAGCCTGCCAGGGCAGCAGGGGCGTGGCCCAAATGGCGGCAGGGAAGCGTACGGGCTGGCTTTGCTGATAGCGGCAGTGGCTGCAAAGTTTGCGCACCAGCCGTTGGGCTATCACCAGCTTCAGGCAGGCGGCAGTCAGATAGCCGGGAATCCCCATATGGGTCAGGCGCGTCAGGGTTTCGCTGGTGGAGTTGGTGTGCAATGTAGATAGCACCAGATGGCCGGTTTGCGCGGCTTTAACCGCGATCTCTGCCGTTTCCCCGTCGCGGATTTCACCGATCATGATCACGTCCGGATCTTGTCGCAGTAAGGCGCGTAAAACGCGGGAAAAATCCAGGTCGGTTTTGGCATTGATTTGCGTCTGGTTAACGCCAAACAACGGGATCTCGATCGGATCCTCGACGCTGCATAAATTACTTTGCGCATCATTCAACTGACGCAGGCCGCTGTAAAGCGTCACGGTTTTACCACTGCCGGTCGGGCCGGTGACCAGGATCATACCCTGTGGACAGGACAATGCCGCGGCAAACTCCGCCAACGCCGGCGGATCCATTCCCAGCCGATCCAGCGGTAGCTCCTGGCGTTCGGTTTGCAGGACTCGCAGCACCACTTTTTCGCCGTGCAGCGTGGGCAGGGTGGCGATGCGCATTGAGTAACTGGCGTTATCCAATTGCACGCTGAGCTGGCCATCCTGTGGCAGGCGACGTTCGGCAATGTCCAACTGCCTCATGATCTTCAGCCGGGCGATGAGGCGAGCGGCGAGCGTGAATGGCGGTGAGGTTATCGCCTGCAGTACCCCGTCGATCCGCAGGCGGATACGTAGCGTCTGTTGGTAAGGCTCGAAATGAATATCCGAGGCACGCCGTTGAATGGCGATGCGCAGCGTCTGATTGATAAACTGCACAACGGGAGCGTCGCTGTCGTCGTTTAATGAGGGTGCATCAGGTTGTGTCTCCGGCACTTCTTGCGGGAGTCGATCGCCTTGTATTTGTCGTTGGTTCAGTTCCATTTCCAGCCGGGCGGCCGGCCACTGTTCCAGATGAATGCGCTTGCCGGTGGCGAAACGCAGCGCCGACAGCAGCGCCTGTGGCGCCTCTGCCGTCAGGGCCACATTCAGGCAGTACCGATCTTCGCTGAGAGCCAGTGCCTGATAACGGCGGCACAGCGCATGGATTTCGTCACTGATTGCCGTACTCATGGCGTTGGTGCCGTTGCGGTGGTGTCAAAACGGAAAACTTCCTGACAGGTTTCCTGCAGATTGGCGTTGCTGCTGGTGCACTGACGTGTCCAGCGTGTCAGGCCGCTGGCGTTTTGGGTTGGGGTTAGTGCGACCGTCAGCCCTTGCAGCGTTTGCGTACCGGTCAGTGAGATCACGCCCTGGGTGACCTTGACTGCGCTGACGTAGCGTGAGGCATCACCGGCAGGGATACCTTGGCTGCCGGCGTTACAGCCGGTTGGCGCGCCAGTGTCGAGCACGCACAACTCAACGGCCAGTTTATACGGCGTCATGGTTTGCAGCATGTCGGTCATCGCTGCTTTTTGGATATAGCGCTGGTAGGCGGGAATGCCTATGGCGCTCAGGATGGCGATAATGGCGATCACCACCATCAGTTCGATTAGGGTAAAGCCGCGCTGTGTTTCCATCTGTTGTTGCCTCCGTGTGAATGTGGAAGCAAAGGTAAGCGTACAGGACGTGGGTTTCGAGCGGGTTATGGTCGTTTTTGGGCGCAGTTCCACAGCAATTTATCCGCATTGCAGAGGAAAGAAAAAAGATGGGGCGAGCTTCGCAATTCTGACGAGAAAATACCTCCCCGATGGACAGGGAGGCAGGGATGACGGAGTTTATTTAAAGCGCATCGACAGGTCGAGCGCAGTCACGTGTTTGGTCAGGGCGCCAACAGAGATGTAGTCCACGCCGGTTTCGGCGAAGGTGCGCAGGGTTTCACTGGTCACGTTGCCTGAAACTTCCAGTTGCGCACGTCCCTGAGTTTGCGCCACGGCGGCACGCATCATCTCGACGCTGAAATTATCCAGCATGACGATGTCGGCACCGGCATCCAGCGCCTGCTGCAGTTCGTCCAGCGATTCGACCTCCACCTCTACAGGTACGTCGGCATGCAGCCAGAAGGCTTTCTCGACCGCCTTTTTAATCGAACCGGAGGCAATGATGTGGTTTTCCTTGATCAGGAAGGCATCGGACAGCCCCAGGCGATGGTTACTGCCGCCGCCGCACAGCACGGCATATTTCAGCGCGGTGCGCAGCCCTGGCAGAGTTTTGCGGGTGTCCAGCAGGCGGGTTTGCGTGCCTTGCAACAGCGCCACGTAGCGGCTGACTTCGGTCGCTACGCCGGAAAGCGTCTGGACAAAATTCAGTGCGGTGCGCTCACCGGTCAACAATATCCGAGCCGGGCCGGTCAGTTTGCAGAGCGGCTGGTCTGGGACCAGGCTATCGCCGTCCGCCACCTGCCATTCCACTTTCACCTGGTTACCCAGTTGAATGAAGACTTCATTCAGCCAACGCTTACCACAAAAGATGCCGGGCTCGCGGGTAATAATGGTGGCTTCGGCCTGGGTGTCAGCCGGTAATAATTGCGCGGTAATATCGCGTTCGGCATTGACTTCACCACCCAGGTCTTCACGCAGCGCCTGGGCAACGGCATAGGGGATATCGCTTTCAATTCGTTCAAGAAGCTCGGTGCGGCGACTGTCGGCACTGTAGCGGCGTGTCGGCATAGAAAACTCCGAAATGGACGGTAATATCGTAGGGGGAACATGCTACTCTGTTGCCATGATAAGTACCACCGCAGCGCGGTGGTTGCACCGCTAATCTGGTATTAATCCGATCCAGCGGCGATATTTGAGCGGGATTTAAATCTGGCATCTCTGGAACAACCCGGCAAGCCCGATGACGCTATGCTTGGAACAATGGAAAGGGAGAGGAGTCGCTAATGACGCTGTTTACGCTGTTTACGCTGTTACTGGTTCTGGCGTGGGAACGTTTGTTCAAGCTGGGTGAGCATTGGCAGTTGGACCATCGCCTGGAGGTGGTGTTTCATCGGCTGCATCGGTTCTCGCTGGCGCAGACGTTGCTGATGACCCTGGCCTGGATGGTGGTGGTCGGGGGCATTCTGTGGCTGTCTCAAGGGCTGTTTTTCGGCGTAGTGACGCTGTTGCTGTGGATCGTTATTGATTTGCTGTGTGTGGGTGCGGGCATCAAGCGTAAACACTATCGCGCCTATCTGAAAGCGGCGCGGCAGGGAGATGCTCATGCCAGCGACCAGATGGCGGAGGAGCTGGCACTGATCCACGGTTTGCCGGTGGATTGCAGCGAAGAGCTGCGCCTGCGTGAACTGCAAAATGCGTTGCTGTGGATTAACTTCCGTTATTATCTGGCACCGCTGTTCTGGTTCGTGGTCTGCGGGCCTTATGGGCCGATTGCGCTGGCGGGCTACTCCTTCCTGCGTGCTTACCAGACCTGGTTGGCGCGCCATAATACCCCGCTGGAGCGTTCGCAGTCGGGCATCGATCATCTGTTGAACTGGCTGGACTGGATCCCGGTGCGTCTGGCCGGTGTGGCTTACGCCCTGTTTGGACATGGTGAGCGAGCACTGCCGGCATGGTTTGCATCGCTGGGCGATCTCCATTCTTCGCAGTATCAGGTGCTGACGCGGCTGGCACAGTTCTCACTGGCGCGTGATCCCCATATGGATCCGGTGCAGACCCCGCGGGCGGCGGTAACCCTGGCACGTAAGGTGACGATGATTATCGTGGTGGTGGTAGCCCTGCTGACGATTTACGGTACTTTGCTCTGACGGCGAAATTTGGAAATAAAAACGGGCGCTGAGCGCCCGTTTTTATTGGATAGCCGAAACTTACAGTTTGGCGAAGCAGCGGCGCGCGGCATCTATAGTGCGCTGAATGTCTTCTTTGCTGTGAGCAATGGACATAAAGCCGGCCTCGAAGGCAGAAGGCGCCAGATAAACCCCTTCCTCCAGCATCAGATGGAAGAAACGCTTGAAGCGCTCTACATCGCACTGCATCACGTCCTGATAACTGGTGACTGACGGCGCATCGGTAAAGAACAGGCCGAACATGCCGCCAACGTGGTTCACCACCAGCGCGACGTTTTCTTCTTTAGCCGCGTGCAGCAGGCCGGCTGCCAGCATATCGGTCAGTTCGGTCAGCGTCTGGTGGACACCGACCTGTGAAACTTCGGTCAGGCAGGCAAAGCCTGCCGCCATCGCAATCGGGTTACCGGACAGCGTGCCCGCCTGATAGACCGGGCCGGTAGGTGCCAGCGCTGCCATCACTTCACGTCGGCCGCCGAATGCGCCAACAGGCATGCCGCCACCGATGATTTTACCCAGACAGGTGAGGTCAGGCACCACATCGTAATAGGATTGTGCCCCGGCCAGCGCCACGCGGAAGCCGGTCATGACTTCGTCGATAATCAGCAGTGCGCCGTACTTGTCGCACAGCGCACGCAGGCCCGGCAGGAATTCTGGCAGTGGCGGTACGCAGTTCATGTTACCGGCGACCGGTTCGACGATGATGCAGGCGATCTCGGAAGGGTACTGCTCAAATGCGGTGCGTACCGAGTCCAGATCGTTAAAGGTGCAGGTCAGGGTGTGCTTGGCAAAGTCAGCCGGCACGCCCGGGGAGTTTGGCTGGCCCAGGGTCAGCGCGCCGGAACCGGCTTTCACCAGCAGGCAGTCCGCGTGGCCGTGGTAACAGCCTTCAAACTTGATGATTTTATCGCGGTTGGTGTAGCCGCGCGCCAGGCGAATGGCGCTCATGGTGGCTTCGGTCCCCGAGTTCACCATGCGTACCATATCCATGGTCGGCACCAGTTCGGTAACCAGCTCCGCCATTTTGACTTCCATCTCGGTGGGCGCGCCAAAGCTCAGGCCGCGCTGCGCCGCTTCGATGACCGCGTTGCGGATCGCCGGGTGGTTGTGCCCCAATACCATTGGGCCCCAGGAACCGACGTAGTCGATATAGGCTTTGCCGTCGACGTCGAACAGGTAAGCCCCGTCCGCCCGTTCGATAAACAGCGGCACACCGCCAACGCCGTTGAATGCACGCACCGGAGAGTTAACCCCGCCTGGGATTACCTGTTTTGCCTGGGCATACAGACTTTCGGACTTGCTGTGTAAGCTCATAAATCGGCTCCTGGATTCTGTTTGAATGATTTGACCGCGCTATTCTAGTGAAGTGTTCGCCGATATGAAACGATCACAGTCAGATACCTATTTAGAGGGGCGGTCAGTCAGCGGGTAGGCTAGAATAATCAGCTGGCCTATTTGTATTACATTTGATTCCATTAATGAATAACCCATTATGACTGAATTACAGCAACAACCGCCGCTAGCGCGCGCTCCGCGCCTGAAACGTAGCGACGCGGTGCGCCAGCTTATACGCCGGGATAAAACGCCGGTGGCGATCCTGTTGATGGCGGCACTGGTGGGAACCCTGGCGGGTTTGCTCGGCGTGGCCTTTGATAAAGCGGTGGATTGGGTGCAGCAACAGCGTTTGTCCGGGCTGGCACAGGTCGCCGATTATTGGATCCTGGTTTGGCCGCTGGCCTTTATTATTTCCGCCGCGCTGGCGGTGTTGGGGTACTACCTGGTGCACCGTTTTGCCCCGGAGGCGGGCGGTTCGGGTATCCCGGAGATCGAAGGGGCGTTGGAAGAGTTGCGCCCGGTGCGCTGGTGGCGGGTGATCCCGGTGAAGTTTATCGGCGGCATGGGAACGCTGGGGGCAGGCATGGTGCTGGGGCGTGAAGGGCCAACGGTACAAATGGGCGGCAACGTCGGGCGCATGGTGCTGGATATCTTCCGCCTGCGCGGTGCCGAAGCACGCCATTCGCTATTGGCTACCGGTGCGGCTGCCGGCCTTTCCGCCGCCTTCAACGCGCCGCTGGCAGGCATTTTGTTTATTATTGAAGAGATGCGTCCGCAGTTCCGCTATAACCTGATCTCGATTAAAGCGGTATTTATCGGCGTCATTATGTCGAGCGTGGTGTTCCAGCTGTTCAACGGCGAGGGTTCGGTGATCGCGGTGGGCAAGCTCTCTTCGGCACCGATTAATACCCTTTGGCTGTACTTGGTGCTGGGGGCGATCTTTGGTGCGGTGGGCGTGATGTTCAACGCGCTGATTTTCCGCACCCAGGACATGTTCGCTCGCCTGCACGGCGGCAAAATGCGTAAGGTTTTGCTGATAGGCGGATTGCTTGGCGGCATTTGCGGCATTCTGGGGCTGATCCAGCCGGAAGCGGCCGGCGGGGGTTTTGGGCTGATCCCGATCGCCGCGGCAGGTAACTACAGCGTCGGCATGCTGATGTTTATTTTTATTACCCGGGTGATCACCACGCTGTTATGTTTTGGCTCCGGCGCGCCGGGCGGGATTTTTGCGCCGATGCTGGCGCTGGGTACGCTGTTTGGCACCGCTTTTGGCCTGGCCGGTGCCCATCTGTTCCCTGCCTACGGTATCGAGGCCGGTACCTTTGCCATTGCCGGAATGGGCGCCCTGTTTGCCGCCACGGTGCGTGCGCCGCTGACCGGTATTGTGCTGGTGCTGGAAATGTCCGATAACTACCAGCTGATACTGCCAATGATTATTACCTGCCTGGGGGCTACCTTGGTAGCACAGTTCCTCGGCGGTAAGCCGTTGTATTCCTCAATATTGGCCCGTACCTTACAGCGTCAGGAAGCGCTGCAGGCGCGTGAAGCGGCAGATAAAACAGGTAAAGAAGATACAACAAATGCGGTGAATACTTGAACGCAACACTCAGGTATTAGATAATCAATAACATTAATCCGGCCGCCATTGTAGCGACCTGATGCAGAACAATGTTGGGAGTAAAGAGTATGAGTGATGAAACAGCACTGCCCCTGCAATTTACCGAGGCAGCAGCAAGCAAGGTTAAAGTCCTGATTGCTGATGAAGAAAATCCGGATCTGAAGTTGCGGGTTTATATTACCGGTGGCGGCTGCAGCGGATTCCAGTACGGCTTCACTTTTGACGACAAGGTCAACGATGGCGACATGACCATCGAGAAGCAGGGGGTTGCGCTGGTGGTAGACCCGATGAGCCTGCAATATCTGGTCGGCGGTTCGGTCGATTATACCGAAGGGCTGGAAGGCTCCCGCTTCGTGGTGACCAACCCGAACGCCAAAACCACCTGCGGCTGCGGATCCTCGTTCAGCGTCTGATCCTGCCTGCTGCAGTATAAAACCCGCCAACCTCACCGGTTTGCGGGTTTTTTTATCGCTACCATTCCACCGTGACCAGCTCCTGATGAGGATTATGTTCACCCTCGGTCAGCAACCGGCTGCGGGTGACTTTAGGCTGGGGATCGGCCGTACCGCCGCATTTTATCTGAGGCTCTGGGCCGTCAGTACGCACGCTGCACTTTGGGGTAATGGTCAGGCTGACACCGATTTGCCCGCTGGTGGCGCCGGCATAAACGAGGGGGCTGCACAGCAGCGCACTGAATAAAAACAGAATATTTTTCATCATTTGGGGAATAGCCATCCGTAAGCAATCACATGGTGGCTTATCGGCAAAAAGTTAATAAGATTTAACAGGGCGGGATAATAATTAACCTGGAGTTAAAAAGTTTATTACATTGTTTTCCCTGCATTTTTCAGGCAATGATAATAACACTTTGCTCATTAATTGGTCGAATATTCTGTTTTGAAATGTGACAGCTTGATAAAGCTCCGCCCGAAACCGGGCGGAGGGTTTAGCGTTCGAGGATAAAGGCGGGAAGTTTCAGGTGCCAGCGAATGGCCGCCAGGCGGATCGCCAGCGTGATGCCCATGCCGAGCATCATTGCCTGTTGCAGCGGCATACCGAAGGTCGCATAGGCCGTAGCATGCACAATGCCGCCGATAATACAGGCGGTGGCGTAAATTTCAGTTCGCAGAATCATCGGAATTTCCCGCGCCAGCACATCGCGGATAATACCGCCGCCGACCCCGGTGATCACTCCCATGCAGATTGCCACCAGCGGACTGGCGTCGGCCGCAAAGGCTTTATTGACCCCGATGCCGACAAACACCGCCAGCCCAACGGCGTCCAGCACCGGCAGGATCCACTTGGGCAGGCGGCGCGGCTGGCGTACCAGCAGCAGCGTCAGCACGCAGGTGATCATGGCGACCACCAGGTCGGTCGGATCTTTCACCCAGAATACCGGCCCGTTGGCTAACGCCATATCGCGAATAGTGCCGCCACCGACCGCCGTGACTACGCCGAGTACCAGTACGCCGAACGGGTCCATCCGCAACTTGCCTGCCAACAACACACCGGAAATGGCGAAAACCGCGGTGCCGAGAATATCCAGCCAGAACACCAGCATTAATGAATCTCCGCCAGTTGACTGCACAGTTGCTGGGCCGCCAGCATGATGCGTGGGCCGGCGCGGTTGAACCAGTCGCCATTCACCGCAAGCACCGGTACCTGCAGTTGCGGCGCCCAGAAGGCTTTCACGCTGGCGATTTCCTTTTGGTCACCGGTAATGATGATGGCCTGCGGTTGGCGGGCCAGTACCTGCTCGCGGCTGATTTGCGGCCACGGCATGCGGCTGTCGGCAAAGATGTTCTCTGCGCCGCACAACGACAACACCTGACTTTGCAACGTCGCGCCAGAGCTGGTGAACAGCGGCTGGGTGCCGAATTGCAGCAACACCCGTCGCGGCTGACTGTGCGGATATTTTGCTTTCAGCGCGGCAATTTGCTGACGGATCGCGTTCGCGGCCTGATGCGCTTGTTCTGGGTGTGGGCTGTATTGGGCCAGGTCATCCAGCCGCTGGGCGATGTCATCGATGGTGGTGGCATCGGCATAAAAGATCGGGATGCCAAAAGAGGCGATCTGATCCAGCACCCGTTGTGGATTGCCGCCGCGCCAGGCCAGGATCAGATCCGGCTTTAGCGCCAGCACCCGCTCCAGGTTGATGCCTTGCCAGGAAGCGACTTGTTCCAGCTTGCTGGCCGCCGGGGGATAATCGGAATAAGCACTCACTGCCAGCAGGGTATCGCCCATGCCGGCAGCATAGGCAAGCTCGGTGGTGTTGGGTGCCAGGCTGATCACCCGTTGGGCGGCGCCGGCAGGCAGCGCCATCCATAATGCCAGCAGCCACAGCAGGGCTGAAAAGCGTCGCGTCACATCAACCGCGCTTAGCCAGAGTCTGCAGCATGGCGTTGACCATCAGCGTAGATTGCTTGGCGGCCACGACAAGGAACTCTTCAAAACTCATGTGCGATTCGCTGTCGGCCACGTCAGAGATAGCGCGCACTACCACAAACGGCGTGCCGAACAGGTGGCAGACGTGCCCGACTGCCGCTGCTTCCATTTCTACTGCCGCCACGTTCGGGAAGGTAGCGCGGATGCGTGCCAGTGGCTCTGCACCGTTAATGAAAGCATCGCCGCTGCAAATCAGGCCGCGTACAGCGTTCAGGTTCAATTGCTTGATGCAGCTTTCGGCCAGCGCAATCAGCGCGTCGTCTGCCACAAACGCCGCCGGGCAGCCGGCCATCTGGCCTGGCTCGTATCCAAAGGCGGTCACGTCGGCATCGTGGTAGCGTACTTCTTCGGATACCACAATATCGCCGACCTTCAGCGTGCTGGCCAGGCCACCGGCGGAACCGGTATTGATCACCAGATCCGGCTTGCAGTGCTCCAGCAGCAGGGTGGTGCCCATGGCGGCAGAAACCTTACCGATGCCGGATTTGAGCAGCGCCACGTCAACACCGCCGATCTGACCGGTATAGATTTCACAGCCCGCGCGTTGAAGGGTCTGACGGTTTTCAATTTGATCGCGCAGCAGGGTGACTTCCTGCTCCATTGCGCCGATGATGCCTACTTTCATAAATAACGCTCACTGATTGGGTGTGGGAATTTCGCCATAGTCTATCATGGCTCTCATAGAGAGATAATCCGTTGCATATGCCGTCGGGAATTGTTATCACGGAGGCAGGGTGCAACGGCGGAGAAACAGATGTCCGGGATCGACTTTAAGCAGAAAATCAGCTTCCAGCGGCCATTCAGCAAGCCAATCGAAGCCGAGGAAGAATACGACATTGTCCGGCAGTTCGAGAGCGATCGCGGGCGCATAGTCAATTCCGCCGCCATTCGCCGTCTGCAGCAAAAAACCCAGGTGTTTCCTCTCGAGCGTAACGCCGCGGTCCGCAGTCGCCTGACGCACTCGATGGAAGTGCAACAGGTCGGAAGGCATATCGCCAAAGAGATCCTCAATCGTTTTAAACAGGACGGGCGAGTCGACGCTCTCGGCCTGACCAAACTGCTGGATCCTTTTGAAAGCATTGTCGAAATGGCCTGCCTGATGCACGACATCGGTAACCCGCCTTTTGGTCATTTTGGCGAGTCGGCGATCAACAACTGGTTTTCCCAGCGTCTCGATCCCGCCAGCTGCGGCAGCGAACCGGCCAGCAACGATCGCTGCCAGGTCAGCGCATTGCGTCTGCACGAAGGCGAGAGCGATCTTAACCGCCTGCGCAGCCGCATCCGTCACGACCTCAGCCATTTTGAAGGTAATGCCCAGGCGATCCGGCTGGTGCATACCCTACTGAAGCTTAACCTGACCTACGCGCAGGTGGGCTGTATCCTGAAATATACCCGCCCGGCCTATTGGGCGAGTGATATTCCCGCCAGCCATAATTACCTGATGAAAAAACCGGGCTTTTATCTGGCGGAAGAGGCCTTTGTCGATCGCCTGCGGCGCGAGCTGAATATGGGCGAGTTCGACCGTTTCCCATTGACCTATATTATGGAAGCCGCTGACGATATTTCCTACTGCGTGGCCGATCTGGAAGATGCGGTGGAAAAAAACATTTTTACCGTCGAGCAGCTTTACCAGCATTTAACCCAGGAGTGGGGCGAAGTCACGCCGGGTGATTTGTTTGATAAAACCGTGGCCAGCGCTTTTCGCAAGATCGCGCACGGTGGCGCGCGGCGCAGTAGCGAAGATCAGTTCTTCATGTATTTACGGGTCTTTACCGTGGCGCGATTGGTCCCGCATGCGGCGCAGCGTTTTATTGATAACCTGGAGGCGGTCTATCAGGGGAACTTTAATCAGGCGTTGCTGGAGGACTCCAGCCCGGCTTACCAATTACTGAAAATATTCAAGAATGTCGCGTTCAAACACGTGTTCAATCACCCCGAAGTGGAGCAGCTGGAGCTGCAGGGCTACCGGGTGATCAGCGGCCTGCTGGATATCTACAGCCCACTGTTGGCGATGCCGCTGGCGGACTTTACCCTGCTGGTGCAGGAAGACAGCCATCGAGCTTACCCGATCGAAACGCGTCTGTTTCATAAGCTTTCAACCAAGCATCGGCTGGCCTATATCGAAGCGATTGAAGGCCTGCAACATCTGTCACCCGAGCAGTTGGCGATCCGCGAGTATTATTTCCGTGCGCGGTTACTGCAGGATTATATCAGCGGCATGACCGATCTTTATGCCTATGACGAATACCGGCGATTAATGGCTGCGGAATAATTCATTCAGCTAATAAATATTATTTTAAGCACTTTGCCTGGTGCTACGGTCCTATTTGGAGTTTTGTAAAGACGGACAATATTTGTTTACTATTACCAATAACCTGCGCCGGAACTTAGCGGTATTAATAGGTTCTGATTATGCACTAAGACCGTAATACTTTCTGAACGACTTTATAAGAGACACACAGATGAAAAAAACCGCATTAGTTCTGAGCGCATTGGCATTCAGTATTGGTATGGCGATGGGTCCGATGACGGCCAGCGCCGCAGAAACCGCTTCTTCCAGCACTCAACAATTGCCAAGCCTGGCACCGATGCTGGAAAAAGTGATGCCTTCCGTGGTGAGCATTAATGTTGAAGGCAGCACCACGGTCAATACGGCGAAGATGCCGCCGCAGTTCCAACAGTTCTTCGGTGAAGATTCACCGTTCTGCCAGGACGGTTCACCGTTCCAGGCTTCGCCGATGTGTCAGGGTGGCGAGCCGGGTGCACCGGGTCAGGGGACCCAGCAGAAATTCCAGGCGCTGGGCGCCGGGGTGGTGATTGATGCCGCGAAAGGCTACGTGGTGACCAACAATCACGTGGTGGATAACGCCAATAAAATTCAGGTCCAATTGAACGACGGCCGTAAATTTGACGCCAAGGTGATCGGTAAGGATCCACGTTCCGATATCGCGCTGATCCAACTGAAAGACTTTAAAAATCTGACGGCGATCAAAATGGCAGACTCCGAACAACTGCGAGTAGGTGATTACACCGTCGCGATCGGCAACCCGTATGGGCTGGGTGAGACCGCCACTTCTGGCATCGTATCTGCGCTGGGCCGCAGCGGCTTGAATATCGAAAACTACGAGAACTTCATCCAGACCGATGCTGCGATTAACCGCGGTAACTCCGGTGGTGCGTTGGTTAACCTGAACGGTGAACTGATCGGCATTAACACCGCCATTTTGGCACCGGACGGCGGCAACATCGGTATCGGCTTCGCCATCCCGAGCAACATGGTGAAAAACCTGACGGCGCAGATGGTCGAATATGGCCAGGTGAAACGCGGCGAATTGGGCATTATGGGTACCGAACTGAACTCTGAGCTGGCGAAAGCGATGAAAGTGGACGCGCAGCGCGGGGCATTTGTCAGCCAGGTGATGCCGAAATCTTCGGCCGCCAAGGCGGGTATCAAGGCCGGTGATGTGATTGTTACCATGAACGGTAAAGCCATCTCCAGCTTCGCCTCGTTCCGTGCGGAAATCGGTACTTTGCCGGTCGGCAGCAAAATGTCGCTGGGTATTATCCGCGACGGCAAACCGGTTACCGTGGACGTCACGCTGGAGCAAAGCGCCCAGACTCAGGTTGAATCCGGCAATATCTACACCGGTATTGAAGGCGCCGAACTGAGCAATGGTCAGGCTGGCGCTCAGAAAGGCGTGAAGGTCGATAACGTCAAGGCCGGCAGCGCTGCCGCACGTATCGGCCTGAAAAAAGGCGACTTTATCCTTGGGGTTAACCAGCAGCCGATCCAGAACCTGGGCGAACTGCGTAAAATCCTCGACAGCAAACCGTCGGTACTGGCGCTGAATATCCTGCGCGGTGATACCACGCTGTATCTGCTGATGCAGTAAGGTTAACCAGCCAATCCTTGTGAACAAGGCACTCCACGACGGAGTGCCTTTTTGTTGCCTGTCGTATCAGGCCAGATGAGCGCGAGCCGCCTGGCTGACCAGCTCAATCTCATCCAACAGTTCCAGCCATTCCGGCTCCAGCTCGTCGTTGCTAACGCCCTGACGTAACTGCTGTTCAAGGTAGAAACACAGCTGTTTCAGGCGCGGTACGCCGCTGTAGCTGCAACTGCCGTGCAGCTTGTGGATCAAATCGAGAATGCCGTCATCCGGCGTGCCGTCCAGTATCGCTTGTACCCGTCCGCTGACCTGCGGCAGGAAATCGAGCAGCATCTGCAGCAGGTCATGCGCCAGATCGGGCTTGTTCGCCGCCTGACGCAACGCCAACGGCCAGTCGAGCGACAGCAGTGGTTGATTGACCGCAGTTTCCGGCTCCGGCTCGCCGCTGTAGTAACGCGCCAGTACGCGCGTCAGCATCGCTTCGTCAATCGGCTTGGCCAGATAGTCATCCATCCCGGCCTGCAGCAAATGCTCACGTTCGCCGCTGACGGCATGGGCGGTGACGGCGACGATCGGCGTCGAATTGTGGTGCGGCAGTTGGCGGATCAACTCGCTGGTACGAATGCCGTCAATATTGGGCATCTGAATATCCATCAGGATCAAGTCCAGCACGTTGTCGCGTGCCAGTTGCAGCGCTTCTTCGCCGCTTTCGCACAGCAGGGTCTTTTCCACCTGCTCGGCCAGCAGAGTGCCAATCAGCTTCAGATTGGCCGGATTATCATCGACCGCCATCACCGTCAGCGGCAGGCGCTTATGTTCCGGCAGGGCGGCGAGGCGCGGCGGTGTTTCCATGCGCAGCAGCGGGAACAGACGGTTGCTGGTGATCGGCTTGATCAGGCAACCGGCCGCACCCTGTTGTTTAAGCTGTTCGGCGTTGATTTGCGATTGGCAGGGCAGGGCCAGAATCACCCGATCGGCGATTTTCAGCGCCGCCAGCAACTTGCTTTCGTGCTGCGCCATATTCTCACGGAACGGGATCGGTACCCCGACCAGCAGGAAGTCGTAATTCTTCTTCGGCAACTGGGCCAGCGTTGGCGAATGGGTGATCACCAAATGGGTGACGCTCAGCATATTCAGCGTCGCCTGCGCCGCCATCGGGTTGGCTTCGATATAGCCCAGGGTCTTGCCTTGCAGATCCGGCAGGTTCGACGGCAGCGACAGCATGCCCTCGTGCAGGTCGAGGGTGATATGGAACCAGAAGGTCGAACCACGGTTCAGCTGGCTGTGGAAACAGATATCGCCGCCCATCTCTTTCACCAGCTTCTGGGTGATCACCAGCCCCAGGCCGGTACCGCCGTGACGGCGCGAAATGCTGGCATCCGCCTGACGGAACGCCTGGAACAGCTGTGACTGCTGCCGTTCTGAGATGCCAATGCCGGTGTCATGGATTTGTACTTCCAGCTCCATCTGGCGCTCTTGCTGGCCGCGCAGCTCGACGCGGATATCGATGTTGCCGGTTTCGGTAAATTTGATCGCGTTGCCCAGCAGGTTGGTAATGATCTGTTGCAGCCGCAAGGAGTCGCCAATCACCTGTTCCGGCACGTCGTTGTGCACGTCCAGCGTCAACTCCAGCCCTTTCTCATGGGCGCTGGGCGCCAGCAGCACTATCACTTCGTCCAGCGTCTCGCGCAGCGCGAACGGGATATGCTCCAGCACCAGCTTGCCAGCCTCCAGCTTGGAGAAGTCCAGCACGTCGTTGATGATGGTCAGCAGGTTGTTGGCCGAGCGCTCGATGGTTTGCAGATAGTCGGTCTGGGTGACGCTCATTTCGGTTTTCAGCATCTGGCGGGTAAAACCGATCACGCCGTTGAGCGGGGTACGCAGCTCGTGCGACATGTTCGCCAGGAATTCGGATTTGATGCGCGCCGCTTCCTGGGCGCGTTTTTTTGCCAGATCCAGCTCGACGTTCTGGATCTCCATTTGCTCCAGCGTCTCGCGCAGATCGGAGGTGGCCTGGTCGATATTCTGCTGCATCTCTTCGTGGTAGGCGGTGAGCGACATCGCCATCGAGTTAATGCCGTTCTTCAGCATGTGCAGTTCGCCGAGCATAAAGCCTTCGACGCGGCTGTCGAGCTGGCCGCGGCGGATGCGGTCAACGGTATTGACCATATTGCGGATCGGGCCGGTAACGTCACGCATCAGGCGGTAAGCGAACAAAATGGCGATACACATGCACAGCAGCAGCAGCAGGGTAGAGACAAACACCTCTTTGTATTGCTGTAACCGGACCGACTGCAGATCCAGCTCGATCGCCACATAGCCCAGGCGGTTGTCCTGCTGGGGATCGCTGCTGGCGGCCTGGTCCGGATACTGGCTCTCCGCCAGGATCGGGGTGCGCAGGATCAGTGAGTCGCCCCGCCGCGTCAGCATCAGGTCGGTGGGGATGGGTACCCCTTTCGGCAACTGCAGTTGGGTAAAGTTGTGATGATAATTGGAGGTGACAAACAGATTATTCTGCGCGTCGAATACCGTAATCGAGCGCACGATATCTGAATGACGGCGGTGCAACAGGCTGACCAACTGCCTGACCGACTCGCGGCTGCGGAACGTCATGCCGTACTCGCTGGCCACCGCCAGCGGTTCGATAATACTGGCACCGGCGTCAACCAGCTGTTCCTGCAATTCATTGTAGCGATGCACTACGAAGAAGGTGCTGAGCAACAGACCAATCAACAGCGTTGGGGCCAGAATCAGGATCATCATGCGCGCCCGCAGGCTGTATTTGGTCATGGGTTTCCAAAGTGGGAAAATTGCCGGACAGACTCTACTTTAAATGAACCGGCGCTCGATCGACAAACTATGGTGCATTTCTTTATTCGGCACCCTGCGGTGAGCGCCTCGAAAAACTGTGCGGTGAAACGCTGTATTATCGGGTCGACGGACTACGCTTAGACTGCCGTCCGTGTGACTTTATTCATATAAATAGCTTATTAAATCAGTCAATGGTGGGGCAGGCCCTTGAATGGTTCGCTATTCAACCCAATGATCGGGTATTGGATCTGTTCTGCGGTCAGGGCCATTCTGCCCAGCCGTTGGCGCGACGCGCCGCTGGCATAGAGGTGTTGCCACACCGCGAGCGAATGGGCAATATAATGCACATAAGAATAGGCTGAGTTACGCCGGCTTCTTATCGTCTTGCGCGTGTGTGGATATTGGAGCGGTTTTCGCATACGGGGCATCTTGAGTCAATGGCGCTGTTGATTAACGGTTTTGCGCCAGAGGTCGCTGCAAAGTAGGGAGAGGTTATGGTTGCGGTAAGAAGTGCACATCTGAACACGGCTGGCGAATTTGCTCTCGACGAGTGGATTGCCAGCTTGGGGCTACCTAACCCGCAGTCATGTGAGCGATTAGCCGCAACCTGGCGCTACTGTGAGCAACAGACTCAGAACCATCCCAACGCGTCGCTGTTACTGTGGCGCGGGTTGGAAATGGTGGAAATCCTCTCCACCCTGAGCATGGACAACGACAGCATGCGCGCCGCGCTGCTGTTCCCGTTGGTGGATGCCGGTATCGTGGATGAAGAAACCCTGACCGAAGCCTTCGGCAAGGGCATCACCTACCTGGTACATGGCGTACGCGATATGGACGCCATTCGCCAACTGAAAGCCACCCAAAACGATTCTATGGCCTCCGAACAGGTCGACAACGTGCGCCGCATGCTGTTGGCGATGGTGGAGGATTTCCGCTGCGTGGTGATCAAGCTGGCGGAGCGTATCGCCCACCTGCGTGAAGTGAAAGACGCGCCGGAAGACGAACGCGTCCTGGCGGCCAAAGAGTGTTCGAATATTTATGCGCCACTGGCCAACCGTCTCGGTATCGGGCAACTGAAATGGGAGCTGGAAGATTTCTGCTTCCGTTACCTGCACCCGGACGAATACAAACGCATCGCCAAACTGTTGCATGAACGCCGCATCGACCGCGAACAGTTTATTGATGATTTCGTTGCCTCGCTGCGTAGCGCGATGGGGGACGAGGGCGTTAAGGCCGACATTTACGGTCGCCCAAAACATATCTACAGCATCTGGCGCAAGATGCAGAAGAAGGCGCTGGCGTTTGACGAGCTGTTTGACGTGCGCGCGGTGCGCGTGGTGGTCGAGCGCTTGCAGGACTGCTATGCGGCGCTGGGGATTGTGCATACCCACTTCCGCCATCTGCCGGATGAGTTCGACGACTATGTCGCCAACCCGAAACCCAACGGTTACCAGTCGATCCACACCGTGGTTCTGGGGCCACGCGGTAAAACGCTGGAGATCCAGATCCGTACCCGCCAGATGCACGAAGACGCCGAACTGGGCGTGGCCGCGCACTGGAAATACAAAGAGGGTGCGGTTGCGACGGTACGTTCCGGCTATGAAGAACGCATCGCCTGGCTGCGCAAACTGATCGCCTGGCAGGAAGAGATGGCGGATTCCGGCGAAATGCTCGACGAGGTTCGCAGCCAGGTGTTCGACGATCGGGTTTACGTGTTTACCCCGAAAGGCGACGTGGTGGATCTGCCGGCCGGCTCCACGCCGCTCGACTTTGCCTATCATATTCACAGCGACGTTGGCCACCGCTGCATCGGCGCCAAAATTGGCGGCCGTATCGTGCCCTTTACCTATCAGTTGCGGATGGGCGATCAGATTGAAATCATCACCCAGAAGCAGCCGAACCCGAGCCGCGACTGGCTGAACCCGAACCTGGGCTATGTCACCACCAGCCGTGGGCGCTCCAAAATCCACAACTGGTTCCGCAAGCAGGATCGCGACAAGAACATCCTGGCCGGTCGCCAAATGCTGGACAGCGAGCTGGAGCACCTCGGTATCAGCCTGAAAGAGGCCGAGAAACTGCTGATCCCGCGTTACAACATGAATTCGCTGGATGAAATACTGGCGGCGATTGGCGGCGGGGACATTCGCCTGAATCAGATGGTGAACTTCCTGCAGGGCAAGTTCAACAAACCGAGTGCTGAGGAGCAGGATCGCGAAGCGTTGCGCCAGCTGGTGCAGCACAAAGCGCCGGCAGCCACCCGCAGCAAGGACAACGGCCGGGTGGTGGTGGAAGGGGTAGGCAACCTGATGCACCACATTGCCCGCTGCTGCCAGCCGATCCCGGGTGACGATATTATCGGCTTTATCACCCAGGGCCGCGGCATTTCGATCCACCGGGCAGACTGTGACCAACTGGTGGATCTGCAGTCACACGCGCCGGAACGCATCGTTGACGCGGTGTGGGGCGAGAGCTATTCCAGCGGATACTCGCTGGTGGTCCGCGTGATGGCCAACGATCGCAGCGGTCTGCTGCGCGACATCACCACCATTTTGGCCAACGAAAAGGTCAACGTGCTGGGCGTGGCCAGCCGCAGCGACACCAAAAAGCAGTTGGCGACCATCGATATGGACATTGAAATCTACAACCAGCAGGTGCTGGGCCGGGTATTGGCCAAGCTCAATCAACTGCCGGACGTGATTGATGCCAAACGACTGCACGGCAGTTAAAGCCCCCCATCCGGGAACCTGGGCCATCATTGAGTGGCCCTTGTTTTTTCCTTCCCGTCTGGCGTGACGACGGCTCAGTGCCGTCGTTTGACGATAAACTTTCGGGCGCTGATCCTGCGGTGGTGTTTATAAAACGCGACGCCGGTGAGAATGCACAGCAACAGAATAATGATAGATAACATCACACCTCCTTGTGTGTGGTGAAAAAATAATCCCCAGGGCGCCCGTGGTATGGGTTCTGGCCTACCTCGCCTACGTCATACTGCTGATTGTTGTTGCCCTGGTTTATCCGGCCACGCGCTCCAGTTGGCCAACAACACCCGCGCGCGATCCGGTGCAAATCTGAAAAGATCTACCCCGCTGCACAACGCCAGTTTCTCCATCAGCCGCTGTTTTTGCAGGCTGATGGTTTTGATGCTTTTATGCTGCTCGCGGGCAATGCCACCCACGGTTTTTCCCTGCAACAGGCCCGTCAGCACCCGGTGTTCGCGCGGGGTCAGCAAGCGCATCCGTTGGACGCAACCTTCCGGCAGCGGTGGGCTAAGCAATGCCCCCAGCGCATACAACATGGCATTGCTGGTCAACCCCAGTTTGTCCATCGCACGCTGTTTGTGGTTGCTGACGGTGCGGATATTGCGATTCAGCCGCCAGGCAAGGGTGGTCAGATCCTGCCCGTTCAACACCGCCTGCAGGATATGCAGCTCCTTCGGTGTCAATAACTCGGCCAGCGGCGGTGGGAGCATCACCGCCGCCACCGGCGCGTTGAGAGAGACGCGGTCGCTGTGCATCCCAGGTTGCTGTATCAGGCGGGTTTGTTGGCTCATCAGTCAAAGTCCACCTGTAAGGTGCCGGTAGCGGTAAATACCCCTTTCGGTGCCGGGAGGCCGTTGGTATTGACCGGCCAGGCTTGTAATGTCACCTCGGCGTTGCGGTTGTTGGCGGGGTCCGGCAGGTTGAGCGGCAGCGGCTCTTTGGTGCTGTTAGGGGTCAATACATTGCCCTGCGCGTTGGCCACCATCACGCCGATGCCGGGTTTATCGCTGGCGATGGCGCTGGGGGGATCCGTGTCGGTCCGGCCCATCACCCGCAGCGATAATTTGGCGGTGTCGGTCAGCCCGAAGCAGCGGAAGGTGATGTTTTTTTCCACCGGCGCCACGGCGTCGGGCTTTTCCCCTTTGGTGCTAAAGTTGCGGCTGTTGATGGTGCCAAAATCTATGCTGATCACCTGCCCTGCGTTGATCTCACAGCCCTGGGGCACGGTGATCGAGCCGGAAATCAGCACTTCCGCCATCGGCACCGTGGAGTGATTACCCGCAATGCGGGTGGCGTAGATCCCGGCGACATTAATTTTTGAAAATGAGGTGGAGGTGACAAAGGGTTTTTCAATATAGAGGTCCAACCTGCCGATACTGCCTGACTCCCAAGCGTCATTGAGTACTACCCCATCAGTGACACTCTCATCAACACCATTGCTAATATCCACAAAAGGAACAGATAAATACCCATTGTTGTACACGAAAAAAGAGATGGCGGCGGATAGATAGTCATTGATTTTATAATACTGTTTGCTGCCGCTGACATGCGTCGACAGTGGCAGGGTACTTTTGCCCATATACCAGGTAGGGCCCGTGTTGGTAATATTGCAATAACCGGAATATTTACTCCCTAAATTCCAGGTATAAAAATTATCCAGACTGATACCGCCGACATTGGTATCCGGGTCGGTGATGGTTTTGGTAAAGGTGGCCTCAAACTGATAGGGGGTGTTATTACTCGGGTAACACTCCCCGGTTCCCGCGGCCAGCGCGGTGTTGGACAGCAGCCACAGGCCGGCCGTCGGCAACAGATAAAACAACGCCGTGTTTCTCATCATTGGCACTCCGCCTTCAGCAGGCTCACCGCCGTGTGGGCGGCCCGCTGTTCATCCAGTTGATAGTTGGCCACGCAGCGGGCATCGCCTGCGCCCCATTGTGCCGTCAGTTGTCCGTTGGCCGGCAGGCCCGACAGATAGACCTGGCCGTTGTCGCCCACGATACCGGCACCGCTGCCCGCACTCACCGTGGCCCCAAACGGCAGCGGCACGCCCCGGCGCGTCAGGGTGATTAATGCCCGGTAGCCCACCTGCGCCCTGAACGTTGCGCGTACCAGTGCGCCCTTGGTCGGCACCACCCGCGCCACGGTGTCTTCCAGCTCCACATGGCCGCCCAGCGTGTTGGTGTCCAGCGCCACCCGGTTTTTCCCGGTAATTGCTGGCATAGGGCACCACCGCATAGCCCCGCCAGTCGGTGCGCACCCCGGTGCTGTTTTCCACCCGCACGCCCGCTGCCCCCGGCGCGCTCACCAGCACGCTGGTGTCCCCCAGCGGTTGGCTCAGCGTCACGCCGTTGGCATGCACCACCACGCCGCCGCTCAGGCCGTAGTTGACCTGTTGCCGACTGCCGCTGTAGTTGTACCCCAGCGTGCCATTGCCGTAGCCGCCCTGGTAGCTGAGCGACGCGTTCCCGTTGCCCCCGCCGCCGTGGTTGGCGTAGCCCTGCTGAAGATTCCAGCTCAGGTTGTTATCCGCCAGCAGGGTGCCGGAGACCCCGGCGTTTTGCTGCAACCGGCCGTGCCGGTCGCTGTTGGCGCTGTAGTTGGCCCAGGTGCGGTTGTTGCCGTTGCCCGACAGCCAGCGCCCGAGCGGCAGCGACAGGTTCAGCGAGAACAGCTGTTCCCCCGCCCCGGCCCCCCAGCGGCTCTGGTTATAGTTCCAGGCCAGGCTGTAGCTGATGTCCTGCAGGCTGCCGCTGTAACCCATTTGCAGCAGCCGGTCGGTGCGGTCGGTATGCCAGTAACTCTGCTGGCTGCCGGTGATAAACAGCGAGCCGTCACCGACCTGCTGTGACAGGTTGGCCTGCCATTTGCCGCGCTTGTTGTAATGGAGCTGCTCGGCATTCCAGCCGCTCAGGGACTGTGCCGCCTCGTCCAGCGTCAAAAAGCCGGCGGTGGAGTAGCGGTAGCCAATCAGTTGCAGGTTGGTGCCCCAGTTATTGAGCGCCTTGGCGTACAAAAAGCGCAGTGACTGTCCCTGGCGTTTGCTGTCGTCCTGCAGGGTGCTGTTGGCCTGGGTGATGTCAAACGACAGCGCGCCCCAGTCGCCCAGGTTTTTCCCCACCCCCAGCGCGGCGGACTGGTATTTGGCCGCCAGCTGGCTGCCGCCGTACAGCGTGATGCCGTAAGGCAAGCCCCACAGCCCCATCAACTGGCCGAAGCTGTCCTGACGCTGGTTGTCACCGCTGCTGCGAAATTTGCCGGCGGTCAGGGCATAGCGCAGCCGCCCTTCACGTTGCAGCAGGGGCACCGAGGAATAGGGCACGCTGTAGCGGTTTTCACTGCCGTCGGCTTCGGTCACTACCACCACCAGGTCGCCGCTCGACGAGGTGGGGTACAGGTCATCAATCACAAAGGCGCCCGGCGGCACGTAGCTCTGGTAAATTTCATAGCCGTTCTGGCGCACGCTCACCCGGGCATTGCTTTGGGCAATGCCCCGCACCACCGGGGCAAAGCCGCGCAGGCTGTCCGGCAGCATGCCGTCGTCCGACGCCAGCTGCAGGCCGCGGAACGGCAGGCTGTCGAAGACATCGGATGGGGTGGTGCCATCGCCCACCGTCAGCTCGCTGCGCAGTGCAATCACCGCCCGCGAGAGCGTGGTGCTGATATGGCTCCAGCGGGTGCCCTGCTGTTGGCTGTAGTTCCACGCCGAGTAGTCGCGCAAGCGCCAGGCACCCAGATTGATGCCGCTGCGCAGGTTGGCGTAATAGTTGCCGCTGTTGTTGCCCCCGCCGTCGCTGTTGAGCTGGTTGCCGCCGCTGAGGTTGTAATTGAACAGGGCGGCGGGAATGCCGTTGTCCCACTGGGTCGGGGGGATATAGCCGCGCGCATCGCGCAGCAGCGCCGCCTGCGGGAGACGGATGTCCAGCCGCTGGCGACTGATGTCCGCCCGGCTCTCGGCCTGCGGAATGACCTGCGCCAGCGGGATACAGGCGTCGGGCGGTTGCGCGCTCAGGGCGGGAAAGGCCGAGGTCCGCACCCCCAGCTTGTCCAGTTCGCCCGGCGTCAGGCAGGCCTGCAGCCTCTTGTCGCGGCCGGCGATAAACCGCAGAGGACGGTTGCCCTGTAACTGCCCATTGAGGAAGACGTCCACCCGGTAGGTGCCCGGTGGCGCCGTCAGCCCCTGCTCAAACGCCGATAAATCGGCCACCGTCTGTGGGTCCTCGCTCAAAAAGGCCGGGTCAAAATAGTACCCCGCCTGGGTCGTGCCTGCCGTCAGCAGCAGACCGGTCAACAAGGCATGTCGCTTCTTGCGTCTTGTCATGGGGCTTGTCCCTGTGTGTTTATGGCTTCCCTGTGCCGCCGGTGAGGTTCACCGGCAAAAAATGCGTGCGCTGTCGCGCGGATACCCTGAGGTATTACTGCAGAATGCCGCGCTGGGGTGCGGTGGTGGCGCCGTAGTCATTCAGGGTGCTGAAACGCACCTCGCTGCCGGAGGGCGTGCGGGTCTCCACCTGCAGGCTGCCCAGGGGCGGCACCATGGCGTTCGCCAGTGTGTCGTTGCCGGCCTGCAGGTCGACCAGGGTCTGGTAATACGGCGTGGGGTTGCTGATGTGCAACGTCTTGCCCTGCCAGCGAAAACGCAGCTGCGCGGGGGCGTCTGCCGCCTTGACCGCCAACCCCTTCGGGCGCCCAGAACAGTTTGATGCGGTTGACTATCGCCAGTTGCAGCACGTTGTCCTGCTGGTTTTTGTCTACCGAAGGCACCGATTTCACGTTGACCCAAAACAGGCTTTCCCGGTCGGTGGGCCAGCGGTGCGCCGGTGGACACAATGCGCAGGGTGTTTTCCTGGTTCGGGTTAATCAGCACCAGCGGCGGGGTCACCAGCAGGTGTTGCGTCTTGTTGCCGGCCGCGTCTTCCAGCCAGGACTGCAGCAGGTAGACCGCCTGGCTGTCGGTGTTGACGACTGACAGCGAAACCTGCTTGTCGTCCGCCGGGTAAACCACCCGGGTGGCCCCCAGTGCCACGCCACCGGCCTGTGCGCCACATGAGAGCAGGCCCAGCAACAGCCCGCACATGACCCTTTTACCCATGACCCTCTTGCACCATCCTGTGGTTGTCATTCACGTCCTCTCTGTTGATGTGTGGCTTGCCATAAGAAAAGCCCCCTCACCGGTGAGCGGCGGGGGGCGATGTCAGACTCAGGAATAGGTGATGGTGAAGGTGGCGGTGGCGTTTGCCTGACCGGCCTTCGGCGTGGTGCTGGTAGTGATGTAGTCGGCGGAGAAGTCCAGGCTGTTCTCACCCGCGTTCAGCGCAATGGCGGTGGACGCTGCGCCCAGGTCAATGGCCGTACCGTCTGCCCCATAAATCTGCAGGCCGATGCCCTGAGCCGAGCCGGCGCCGCTGCTGACCGACAGCACCTTGGTGTCGCCGACCGACGGGGTGCCTTTAAAGGTAATGGCGGCATTCTTTTGCGTGGTGGTGTCACAGGCCGTCAGCGTGATTTTAAACGGCTGGGTGATATTGGCACGGGTACCGGCGACATAGGTGGTGGTGATGACCGGCGGGGTGGCGCTGGATGCGGTGGAGGTGCCCATCGAACGCAGGGTAACCTGGCCCATCTGAACCGTGGAGTTGGTGCCGCCCTGCCCGGCGCTCACCGCACAGGCGGCGTCAACGACGGTGCCGACAAAGTTGAGCGTGCCGCCGGGGACGGTGGCGGCCATGGCCGTGGCGGCAAACAGCGAGGAGGCGAACAGGGAAGTGGCTAATAATGTTTTTTTCATCGATAAATTCCTTTCAATATGTGTTCCACACATGGATGTCCATTAACCCTTTGAAAAGGTTGTTCCTTTTGGTCTGGCTCGGCGGGTTTCCCGTTGGAAAAAAAGGTAACATTTTGAGCCAAAGTGTTACTTTTTACATATTGTTCTGAAAGGCAGGCTAAACAGAGGTATTGTCAGGAGATAACACCATGGACGGTGTTTTTAACGAGTCTATATCTGGGTGAATAGTAACCATTGAACGGGGTGGGCAAAAAACAAACAGGGCAGTGAGCGAAACCGGGTTTTTATCAGGAAAGGAACGGGCAAACGGAGTGGGATATATCTTACTGATAATGTGATGTTTATTCGGGGGATGAAAAAAATACGACGGCGGTATTGACTTCTTTTCGGGTAATTCTTAGTTTATGTGTCAGTTTGGCTCAAAGTGTTACATTTTTTTGGCGTTTTTCCTCCCATAAGTCCCTGAATCGCCCGGCATTGGCGGCGGTGTACAGCACCGTGTGTTGAATGTTGCGATGCCCCAGATAATCCTGAATTACCCGCGTATCCGCGCCGTTATCCGCCAGCGCATAGCCACAGGCATGACGCAACATGTGCGGGTGCGCCTCGACCTCCAGCCCGGCCCGACGGCCATACTCACGCAACATACGAAAGATACGCTGGCGCGACAGACGATAGCCCTTTTGTGACAGAAACAGCCAGTCCTGGTCGTCCAGATTGCGGCAGGATTGGCGTTTTTTCAGCCAGCGCTGCAACAGGCGTTTTTCGGTGGTTTCCAGCGGGTGGGTGGTGGACAGGCCGTTTTTAAGGCGGCTGATGTAAAGGCAGCCGTCGTCCATGTCGAGGTCGGCGAGGCGCAGCCCGGTGAGTTCGCTGACGCGACAACCATGAATGAAGCCCATCCAAATCAGGCAGGTGTCACGCTCGGGCGCCCGGCCGGCGGCGGCTTGCAGCAGCAGACGCCCGACTTCACCCCGGGTGAGGTGTTTGCGGTGCTGTGGTAATTTGATCAAAGTATTTTCCTCGAAAAGAAACGGCCGGCGGGTGCCGACCGTGGTCTGTCACAGACAGAGTGGGGGGAGTATAGCTTAACGTTGGCGCGCAATACCGGGCCAACGCAGGGATCGTTAAGCCGAATGGGATCTCTGGCGTACTTTATGGCATTCTTTGATTATTGGGTTTGGCGCTTCTTCAGATCGTTAAATATCATTATCTTGCCTATCTTCAGAGATTCAAATATGACCTCATCGACTCCGTTACAACGCTTGCTGAACATCATGAAAACGCTGCGCGATCCGCAGGCCGGTTGCCCGTGGGACCGCAAGCAGACCTTTGCCACTATCGCCCCTTACACGCTGGAAGAAACCTATGAGGTGCTGGATGCCATAGAGCGTCAGGACTACGGCGATCTTCGTGACGAACTGGGTGACCTGCTGTTCCAGGTGGTGTTTTACGCTCAAATGGGCCAGGAGCAGGGGCTGTTTGATTTCGACGAGGTATGTAATGCCATCAGCGACAAGCTGGAACGCCGTCATCCGCATATCTTTGGCGAAGCCGATGCAGCAGACAGTGAGGCCGTTGCGGCTCGCTGGGAGCAACTGAAGGCCGGTGAACGCGCCGAGAAAGAGCTGCATTCGGCGTTGGATGATATTCCGCAGGCGCTGCCGGCGTTGATGAAGGCGCATAAAATCCAAAAACGCTGTGCCTCGGTCGGTTTCGACTGGCATACCCTGGGGCCGGTGCTGGACAAGGTGTACGAAGAGATCGACGAAGTGATGCATGAAGCGCGGCAGGCGGTAGTCGACGAACAGAAGTTGGAAGAGGAAATCGGCGATTTGCTGTTCGCCACGGTGAATTTATCGCGTCATTTGGGCCACAAGGCAGAAAACGCGCTACAGGCCGCCAATCGGAAGTTCGAACGCCGTTTCCGTCAGGTGGAAGAGATTGTCAAACAGCGCGGGTTACAGATGGGCGAAGCCACGCTGGAGCAGATGGAAGAGGCGTGGCAACAGGTTAAACGCCAGGAAAACTAATCAGCAGCAGTGCTGTCCTATGATTATCGCAATGTTGATCGGCGACAAGATTTACGCAAGCTGAAACGGTTAAGCTCAGGGTCATGGTTTGCTGAACTGTGGTCCGCCGACAGTAAAACGCCAACAAACTGAATTCTAAGGCGTTTTATTATCTCGAAAGGGCGGTAAATTGAATTTTTCTGTGCTAACTCATTGTTTTAAAAAGAGCGTTTCTAGCGGGCCGAAAGAGTAAACCCGGATGAACTCCCGAGGGGAAAAGAGATGATGGACAGTAAAACGATCGTTTGTAGGTCTGAAGAGGTTCGGGTATACTACTTTCCCGTCTTGGTTCTTCCATCGTCTTTAAACCTAAACTCTCAGGTTCAGCATGACAACTAATTATATTTTTGTGACCGGCGGGGTCGTATCCTCTCTGGGTAAAGGCATTGCCGCAGCCTCTCTGGCGGCTATACTTGAAGCCCGTGGCCTCAACGTTACCATCATGAAACTGGACCCGTACATCAACGTGGATCCGGGCACCATGAGCCCGATTCAGCATGGGGAAGTTTTCGTCACCGAAGACGGCGCAGAAACCGATCTGGATTTGGGTCACTACGAGCGCTACATCCGTACCAAAATGTCGCGTCGCAACAACTTCACCACCGGTCGTATCTACTCCGACGTTCTGCGTAAAGAACGCCGTGGCGACTATCTGGGCGCAACCGTACAGGTTATTCCGCACATCACCAACGCGATCAAAGAGCGTATCCTCGAAGGTGGCGAAGGTCACGACGTGGTATTGGTGGAAGTTGGCGGTACCGTGGGCGATATCGAATCGCTGCCGTTCCTGGAAGCCATTCGTCAGATGGCCGTGGAAGTGGGCCGTGAGCACACCCTGTACATGCATCTGACGCTGGTGCCGTACCTGGCCGCTGCCGGTGAAGTGAAAACCAAACCTACCCAGCATTCCGTAAAAGAGCTGCTTTCCATCGGTATTCAGCCTGATGTGCTGATTTGCCGTTCTGATCGCGCCGTTCCTGCTAACGAACGTGCAAAAATCGCACTTTTCTGTAACGTGCCGGAAAAAGCGGTTATCTCCCTCAAAGACGTTGATTCTATTTATAAAATCCCAGGCCTCTTGAAATCTCAGGGGCTTGATGATTATATTTGTAAACGATTCAGCCTCAATGCGCCGGAAGCCAACCTGGCCGAATGGGAGCAGGTGATTTACGAAGAAGCCAATCCGGGCGGCGAAGTGACCATAGGTATGGTCGGCAAATATGTCGAACTGCCGGATGCCTATAAGTCGGTAATTGAAGCTTTGAAACACGGCGGCCTGAAAAATCGTCTGACCGTGAACATCAAGCTGATCGACTCGCAGGATGTGGAAACCCGCGGTGTAGAAGTGCTGAAAGGTCTGGATGCTATCCTGATCCCGGGCGGCTTCGGTTACCGTGGTGTGGAAGGCAAGGTGATGACCGCGCGTTACGCGCGTGAAAATAACATCCCTTACCTGGGCATCTGCCTGGGGATGCAGGTGGCACTGATGGAGTTCGCCCGCAACGTGGTGGGTATGGAGAACGCCAACTCTACCGAGTTTGTGCCAGACTGTAAGTACCCGGTGGTGGCGTTGATCACCGAGTGGCGCGACGAAGACGGCAACGTCGAAGTGCGTACTGAAGAAAGCGATTTGGGTGGCACGATGCGTGTCGGTGGCCAGCAATGCCACCTGACCGACAATAGCCTGGTGCGTCAGATGTACGGCGAACCGACCATTGTTGAACGTCATCGTCACCGTTATGAAGTTAACAACATGCTGTTGAAGCAGATCGAAGCCGCCGGGCTGTTGGTTGCCGGCCGTTCCGCAGACAACAAGCTGGTTGAGATTATCGAACTGCCGAATCACCCGTGGTTTGTAGCTTGTCAGTTCCACCCGGAATTTACTTCGACGCCGCGTGATGGTCATCCGTTGTTCGCCGGCTTTGTGAAGGCCGCTGGTGAGTATCAGAAGCGCCAGGTGAAATAAAATATTTGGTAGGCGGCGCGCGGTGAGAACCGCGCGCTGTTTGTCTGGAGTTTTAGTTTAACTTGTACTGAGGAAAACCTAATGTCCAAAATCGTTAAAGTCATCGGTCGTGAAATCATCGACTCCCGCGGTAACCCGACTGTTGAAGCCGAAGTGCATCTGGAAGGCGGTTTCGTAGGTCTGGCTGCTGCGCCGTCAGGTGCTTCTACCGGTTCCCGTGAAGCACTGGAACTGCGTGACGGTGACAAGTCTCGTTTCCTGGGTAAAGGCGTACTGAAAGCCGTTGCTGCAGTAAATGGCCCGATTGCTCAGGCAGTACTGGGTAAAGATGCCAAAGACCAGGCTAACATCGACAAGATCATGATCGACCTGGACGGCACCGAAAACAAATCCCAGTTCGGCGCTAACGCCATTCTGGCGGTTTCTCTGGCTGCTGCCAAAGCGGCTGCGGCTTCCAAAGGCATGCCGCTGTACGAGCACATCGCTGAGCTGAACGGCACCCCAGGCAAATTCTCTATGCCACTGCCTATGATGAACATCATCAACGGCGGCGAGCACGCTGACAACAACGTCGATATTCAGGAATTTATGATTCAGCCGGTTGGCGCTAAATCCCTGAAAGAAGCCGTTCGCATCGGTTCTGAAGTTTTCCATCACCTGGCCAAAGTGCTGAAGGCCAAAGGCCTGAACACGGCTGTCGGTGATGAAGGCGGTTACGCACCAAACCTGGGTTCCAACGCTGAAGCGCTGGCGGTTATCGCTGAAGCGGTAAAAGCAGCAGGCTACGAGCTGGGCAAAGACGTGACCCTGGCAATGGACTGTGCGGCTTCCGAGTTCTACAAAGACGGTAAATACGTACTGGCCGGCGAAGGCAACAAAGCCTTCACTTCCGAAGAGTTCACTCACTTCCTGGAAGACCTGACCAAACAGTACCCAATCGTGTCCATCGAAGATGGCCTGGACGAATCTGACTGGGATGGTTTCGCATACCAGACCAAAGTGCTGGGCGACAAAATCCAGCTGGTGGGCGACGACCTGTTCGTTACCAACACCAAGATCCTGAAAGAAGGCATCGAGAAAGGCATCGCTAACTCCATCCTGATCAAATTCAACCAGATCGGTTCTCTGACCGAAACTCTGGCTGCTATCAAGATGGCGAAAGACGCAGGCTACACCGCGGTGATCTCTCACCGTTCAGGTGAAACCGAAGACGCAACTATCGCAGACCTCGCGGTAGGTACTGCGGCTGGCCAGATCAAAACCGGTTCCATGAGCCGTTCTGACCGCGTTGCCAAATACAACCAACTGATCCGTATCGAAGAAGCGCTGGGTTCACGCGCACCTTTCAATGGCCTGAAAGAAGTTAAAGGTCAGTAATAACGGTTTGATTCGTTGTTAAATAAAAACCCGCTGCGGCGGGTTTTTTTATAGGTGTTATTCACTTAACTATAATTACAGTCAGTTATAGTGTGTTATTTATTAGTGAGTTATTAATTTATTTTTTGTGGTTTTTAAGCCTATAATTTAATTATAATAATAAAATTCCTATTCATAAATTCCTTTTTAAATTGCTTTATATCTTTTAGTTACTAGACTGCCAGTAGGGCAGAGTGTTTATCCTCCGTCGTCCTGCCTCAGTTCGTTTCCCATAACATGGCTGCCGACCCGCAGGCCGGCTGGGCGAGGGTTTGATGCGAAACAGGATTGTGATTGTCGGTGGTGGCACTGGCGGGACTATATTGGCCAATTTACTGGCGGCGAAATTACACCGGGAGATATTGAATAATAAAGTTGAGTTATTAATGCTTTCGGACTCTCCGGTTCATTATTATAAACCCGCTTTTATGTACGTGGCCTTCAACGCTTTTTTTAAGCAGGAGTTGACCCGTTCTCAACAAAGTCTGCTGCGCCCGGAAATAAAATTTATTGTCGATAAAGCCGAGCGTTTTGATTTATCCCAAAGGGTCATTCACTGCCAAAGTGGTAAACAATACTCCTATGATTTTCTGGTGTTTGCCACTGGCTGTGTACCCTGGCCGGATCGTATCGACGGGCTGGCGCAGGCGGGCGATCATTTCTATCAATATCAGGCCGCCCGACAGCTGGCGCAAAAGCTGGCAACGATTGAGAAAGGCCGAATCTTTATTACCGTCTCCTTCCCCGAAACGCCTAACGTGCCGCATCAGTGCGGCATTGCCCCGATAGAAACCACGCTGATGCTCGATGATTACCTGCGTCGACGCGGGGTGCGTAAGGCAATCGAAATTGTTTATACCTATCCCAGCGTCTCGCAGTTGCTGCGTAACTGCCTGTTTTTGCAACGCCCGACCGCCGAAGCCTTGCCCGGTATCTTCGCAGCGCGTGATATCCGTCATCAGCGTGGCTTTACTCTCAGCCGGGTGGACGCACAGCAGAAAGTCGCTTACTCCGCCGAGGGAGAAGAACAGCCGTTCGATATTCTGATGGCCACGCCGCCGATCCGCGCCGTAGAAGCGGTGCGCAATACCGACCTCAGCGAGGGTAATAATGGCGAAGGGTGGCTGCCGACCGACCACCAGACATTACAGGTTTATGGTCAACAGGGGGTTTATGTCATCGGCGATACGGTGGATCTGCCGGTCAGCAAGGCCGGTGGCTCTTGCCACAATCAGGCGCCGGTGATCGCCGACAATATCGTGGCTGAACTGCGGCTGGGCCAGACCGTCAGCCACTATGACGGCAAGGTGCAGGCGATCGCTCAAATGGGGCTACAGGCCGGTATGCCACTGGTTTACGACTATCGCCACGATGTGCTGCCGACGCCGTCAACCAAAGTAGGCGGCATGCTGCGCAACGGCTTTAATCGCGGGCTGTATTGGGCAACGGTACGCGGGCTGATTTAACGGAGGGCTTATGAACGCATCTGAACAAGCATCCCTGGCACCCTTGCTGGACAAGCTGCAGCCACTGCTGGCCGGTGGGCGGCTCGATAACGTGGTCGATTTATTGTCACTGCTGTCGGACCTGGTGGATATCGCCGATAACGCACTTGTGGAAAAGTTGGCCGGCGTGTTTGAAGGCCTGGTGGCGGCAGGCTGGGAAGGGGGGAATGGCGTTGAAGATGGCGCATACCGAGCTGCAGTCAGATCCGTCGTCCGCTAATTTTCGCTCGCTGTTTGCCCTGTTACGTCAGCCGGATACCTTACTGGGTCTGATGCTGGTACTTCGCACCCTGCAGATCATCGGCCAGCGGGTACGCAGCAGCGCGTTACCGCCGGACGTTTAAGCGAAATCATTGGAATTGCTTTCACTCACTCAGGAAAGGAGTTGTCATGTCTGTCACATTTAGGCACGGTTTTGCCACACGTGCGATCCACCATGGCTACGATCCCCAGCAATATCTGGGAGCGCTCTGCCCACCGGTGTTTATGAGTTCGACCTTTACCTTCCCGACGGCGGAATACGGTGGTGCCTGTTTTGACGGCACTGAGCCAGGCTATTTTTATTCGCGTATTGCCAATCCGACGGTCAACCTGCTGGAACAGCGAATTGCCGATCTGGAGGGCGGGGAGGCGGCGGTGGCCTTTGCCTCCGGCATGGGCGCGATTACCGCCTGCTGCTGGACGCTACTCAGTCCAGGGGATGAGCTGATCGTCGATGAAACCATTTATGGCTGCACCTTCAGCTATTTTCATCATGGGCTGGCGCGCTACGGCGTGAAAATCACCCACGTTGACCTGACCCGGCCGGAGCGGTTGGCGGCGGCGATAGGCCCGCGTACCCGGCTGGTGTATTGCGAAACGCCGGCTAACCCGAATATGCGCCTGGTCGATATTGCCGCAGTGGCCGAGATTGCCCACCGTCAGGGGGCGCTGCTGTTGGTGGATAACACCTATTGCACGCCGTATCTGCAACGGCCGCTGGAGTTGGGGGCGGACATTGTGGTGCATTCCGCCACCAAATACATCGGTGGACACGGTGATTTACTGGCCGGTCTGGCGGTGACGCGTCAGGATCTGGCGCAGGACATTCGTTTGGTCGGGCTGAAAGACATGAACGGGGCGGTGCTGTCGGCGCAGGATGCCGCACTGTTGCTGCGTGGGCTGAAAACCTTGCCGTTGCGTATGGAACGCCACTGCGACAACGCTCAACGCCTGGCGGAAATGCTGGCGCAGCATTCGGCGGTGGAACGGGTTTATTATCCCGGTCTGGAGGATTTCCCGCAGTATGCATTGGCGCAGCGGCAAATGGCGCGACCGGGCGGCATGCTGGCCTTTGAATTGAAAGGCGGCATGGCGGCGGGGATCCGCTTCCTCAATGGGTTGAACCTAATCTTGCGTGCGGTCAGCCTGGGGGATTGCGAGTCTCTGGCCCAGCATCCCGCCAGTATGACTCACTCGGCCTACAGCGCCGAGGAGCGGCAGCGACACCATATCAGCGATGGTTTGGTGCGGCTGTCTGCCGGACTCGAAGATCCTGACGATCTGCAGGCGGATATCCGTCAGGCGTTGGCCCAGCGCTAAGCACGATGCCCCCGCCCAGAAGGCGGGGGCGGGGATTACAGCAGCGTCGGGGCGATCTCCGCCAGCGCCTGTTCATCCTGTAACAGTGCGGCGCTGCTGGCGATATCCGGTGCCAGCCAGCGGTCCTGATGATAAGGGGCCACTGTTTGCCGCAGCCGTTGCCAGGCACGTTGGGTGCCGTCACCGAAACGGTGCTGCTGCAGGAACTCAAAGGCCTGTGCCGCCAGCAGGTATTCAATCGCCAGGATCTGGTTAACGTTGGCCAGCGCCTTATGCAGCCTTAGCGCCGCCCCGGTGCCCAGGCTGAGGTGATCTTCCTGCAGCGCCGAGGTCACATAATTATCCACCACGCAAGGCTGTGCCAGTTGGCGGTTCTCCGCACACAGCGATGCCGCCACGTATTGAGCGATCATCATGCCTGAGTTCACCCCGGGCTCGCTGACCAGAAATGCCGGTAAGCCACTGACCAGTGGGTTAATCAGCCGATCAATGCGCCGTTCTGCGATACCACCCAGTTCGGCGATGGCAATCGCCAGCAGATCGGCGGCCATGGCCACAGACTCGCCGTGTGGGTTGGCCTGTGACATCACTCTATAGTTGTCTGGCGTACCGAGCAGCAGGGGATTATCGCTATTGCCGTTCAGCTCGATTTCAATCTGCCGTTCTGCATGAGCAATTTGATCGCGGCAGGCACCGTGCACCTGCGGGATTGAACGGATGCTCAGCGCATCCTGGGTACGAATGCCCTTGCTGGCGGCAATCATCTCGCTGCCGTTCAATAACATCCGCAAATTACTGCCAACCCGTTGCATACCCGGGTGCGGTTTCAGTGCCAGGATTTCGCTGTCGAAGGCGGCGATCTGTCCACCCAGCGCTTCAAAGCTCATCGCCGCGAGCACGTCCGCCCAGCGGGCCAACCGCCAGGCATCGGCCAGCGCCAGGCAGCTCAATCCCGTCATGCACGGCGTGCCGTTGACCAGGCACAGACCATCTTTGGCGCCCAACTGTGGCGGCACAATGCCTTCCTCCGCCAAAGCCTGGGCTGCGGAGACGAGTTGGCCACGGTAGCTGACTTCGCCCAGACCGAGCAGCGCGACGCCGACGTGTGCCATATGGGTCAGATAGCCGACCGACCCTTGCGACGGCACCCGCGGGGTTATCCCCCGGTTAAGCAGTGCCAGCAGCGCTTCTACGACCGGGCGTTGAATGCCGGACTTACCCTGGCAATAGTTGACGATGGCGCAGCAGATAATGGCGCGGGTCTGCTCATCGCTCAGCGGTTCCCCTACGCCGCAGGCGTGACTCATCAGCGTGTTGCGGGACAGTTGCGCCAGCTGTTCGCCGTGCAGTGCCTGATTGCAAAGCGCCCCCAGGCCGGTATTGACGCCATAGGCACGTTGTTCACTGGCGACAATTTTCTGAACGATGGCCTGCGCATTGTCGATACGCGCCCAGGCAGCGTCAGACAGGTTGAGCGGTGCCTGATACCTGGCTACCGCCACCACGTCTTGCCAGCGTAACGGCAGGTTGTCGAGGGTGACCGAAATAGGGTAGTGCATATTGCTCTCCTCAGGCACGGGCCGCGATCATCGGGCGCGGTTTCTGTACGTTCTCATCCAGCGCCAGACGGCGTTGCACGAAGCGGTTAACATACTCATCGGCCGGGTTGTTAAGGATCTCCTGCGGCGTGCCGACCTGGATCAGTTTGCCGTCTTTGAGGATCGCGATCCGGTTACCGATGCGCACGGCCTCGTCCAGATCGTGGGTGATAAACACCAGCGTCTTGTGCAGCTCTTTTTGCAGCGCCAGCAGTTGATCCTGCATTTCGGCGCGGATCAACGGATCGAGCGCGCTGAACGCTTCGTCCAGCAAAATGATATCGGTATCGGTGGCCAGCGCACGCGCCAGCCCGACGCGTTGACGCATGCCGCCGGAGAGTTGATGCGGGTAGGATTTTTCATAGCCCTTTAGCCCGACGGTGTTGATCCAATGCAGTGCGCGCTCCTGATACACTTCTTTTGTTTCACCGCGTACTTTCAATCCGTAGGCCACGTTGTCCAGCACCGTCTTGTGCGGCAGCAGGCCAAAGCTCTGGAACACCATGCTGATCTTGTGACGGCGGAAGTGCTCAAGCTGCTTTTCGTCGTAGCGCAGGATATCTTCGCCATCCACCAGGATCTGGCCGCTGGTGGGATCGATAAGCCGGTTGAAGTGGCGCACCAGGGTGGATTTCCCCGATCCGGACAGGCCCATGATCACAAAGATCTCACCGGCTTCGATCGACATCGACAGATCGTGCACGCCGATCACGCAGTCCGTCGCGGCCTGCACTTCCTGCTTGGTTTTACCCTGCTGGCTCATTGCCAGCGCCGCCGTCGTTTTGTGGCCGAAGATCTTGTAGACGTTCTTGATTTCGATTTTGTTCATCGGGGTTACCTCGCAATGGCGGTGCGGCCATAAGCCTGGGTGATACGGTCAATGACTACGGCGAGAATAACGATCGCCAGACCTGCCTCCAGGCCCAGACCGACGTTCAGTGTCTGAATGCCCACCAGCACGTCTTCGCCCAGCCCGCGTGCACCGATCATCGAGGCCACAACCACCATTGACAGCGACATCATGGTGGTCTGGTTGATACCGGCCATAATGCTTGGCAGCGCCAGCGGCAACTGCACGCCGAACAGTTTCTGCCAGCGGTTGGCGCCAAAGGCAGTGACGGATTCCATCACTTCTTTGTCCACCTGGCGGATACCCAAATCGGTCAGGCGGATCAGCGGTGGCGTGGCGTAGATCACCGTCGCCAGAATTGCCGGCACCTTGCCCAGCCCGAACAGCATCAACACCGGGATCAGGTAGACGAAGCTCGGCATGGTTTGCATCACGTCCATCAGCGGCATCATTACGGCCCGTACGCGATCGCTACGCGCCGCCAATATGCCTTGCGGAATGCCGATAATTACCGCCAGCAGCGTGGCGACCAGCACCAGCGCCAGGGTTTGCATCAATTTGTCCCACATCCCTGCGGTACCGACCAGCAGCAACAGGCCGACGATCACCACCGTCGGCAGCCAACGGCGGGTGGCGTGCCAGGCCAGTAGCCCGACCACGGCCAGCATCACCCACCATGGGGTGGCGCGCAGCAGGCTTTCGAGGTGGATCACCGCCCACAGCAAGGTGTCGGAGATCTTGCGAAACATATCGCCATAGTTGGTGACCAGCACATCGACCCAGCGATTGATCCAATCGGCGATGGAGAAAGTAAAACGATCTGGAAACATAAGTATTTACCCCTGTCAGGCCCGAAGCGCACAGGCTCCGGGTTGGTGTTTACTGAATGCCAAAGCGATTACAAGGAGGCCTGAATTTTTTTCGCTGCGTCTTCGCTGACCCACTGTTTCCAGATTTCCGGGTGCTGCTTGAAGAACTCCAGCGCCAGCTTCTCTGAGCTGATGCGTTCCTTGCTCATGCGCGCCAGATTCTGGTTAATCAGATCAAGCGGCAGATTCACTTTTGACAACACCTGCACCAGTTCAGGCGCCTGCTGGTTAAACACGCTGGAAATACCGACCTTGATATGGATGTTCTTGTCCACGCCCGGTTCTTCCAGTTTCACCAGATCGAGCTGACCCATGATTGGGGTCGGTGACCAGTAGTAGAACAGGATAGGTTCGCCGCGACGGTAGCTGGAGAGGATCGCGGTATCCAGTGCCGGGCCGGTACCAGGGCGGAAGTTGGTGAACTTGTCATCCAGCTTGAATTTTTTGAGGATCGCGGTGTTATCCAGTTCGCAGGTCCAGCCGGCCGGGCAGTTGTAAAAACGGCCTTTGTCCGGTTCTTCCTGATCGCGAAATACCTGCACATATTTGGCCAAATCGGGGATGCTTTTCAGATCCGGCGTCAGCGGTTTCAACTTGCGTTTGGCATCGCCTTCAATCACATAGCGCGGCACGTACCAGCCTTCAACCGCGCCGACAATCGGCGCACCGACGCTGACCGCTTTGCCGGCTTTCTCTGCCTTGTTCCAGACTTCGCTGCGGCCAATCCACTCTTCGGCGAACACCTGAATGTCGTTGGTGCCGACTGCCTGCTCCATGGTGATGGAGTTACCCGGCAGCGCGTCGGTTTTACAGTCGTAACCCTTTTGCAGCACATATTGCATGACGTCGGTCAGCAGCATGCCGCTTTCCCAGTTGAGTCCGGCGAATTTGACCGGCTTGCCGGACTCGCACCAGCCTGCTGCGCGCGCGGACAGGCTGCCTGTCATCAGCCCGAGCGCGATCAGCGGTATCCATAATTTGTGTCGTGTTTGCATAGTGATACTCCACTTTAATGACGAAGAGCCCGGGAACGGCGGGCTCATGAGATTAATACTGTGGTGAGGACGTGACGGGTGAACCCCCGCCTTTTTTACGTACCCACAACCAGTAAGCCAGGGTAAGGAAGGCCACCCACACCAGCCCGACGTACAGGGCAATGCGGCTGTCTTCGAAGTAACCGAGCAGGCCGATAACGAACAGCATAAATATCGTTGCCAGCGCCGGTGCGACCGGCCACCACGGCACCGGGAAACTCAATTTGCTGACTTCTTGCGGCGTCAGCGTACGGCGCATGGCAATCTGCGATAGCAGGATCATCAGCCATACCCAGACGGTGGCGAAGGTGGCAATGGAAGCGATGATCATAAATACCTGTTTCGGGATCAGGTAATTGAGCACCACGCCCAGCAGCAGGGCGACCGACATCACCAACACCGTCATCCAGGGCACGCCATTGGAGGTCAGTTTGGAGAAGCTTTTCGGTGCCTGACCATCCTGCGCCATGCCGTACATCATGCGGCCTGCGCCGAAGATGTCGCTGTTAATGGCGGAAATGGCGGCGGTGATCACCACCACGTTAAGTACGTTGGCGGCCGAGCTGATGCCCAGATTGCTGAAAATCTCAACAAAGGGGCTGCCGTTCTGGCCGATGCTGTTCCACGGATAGATAGCCATCAGTACCAGCAGCGTCAGCACATAAAACAGCAAAATGCGGATCGGTACGGCATTGATCGCCTTCGGCAGTACCTTCGCGGGGTCTTTTGCCTCGCTGGCGGTAATGCCGATGATTTCAATGCCGCCAAAGGCGAACATCACCACCGCCAATGAAGCGATCACGCCGCCGATGCCGTTAGGCATAAAGCCGCCGTGCGCCCACAGATTGCTGATGCCGGTGGCGTGCTGAGCCTGGCCAAAACCAAACAGCATCACGGCACCGCCGCCGACTATCATCGCCACAATGGCAGCAACCTTGATCAGCGACAGCCAGAACTCCATTTCGCCGAACACTTTCACGCTGCACAGATTGAGCGCACCGATAAACATGATAATGCTGAGTACCCACACCCATTGGGCGACGTCCGGGAACCACAGCCCCATATAAATGCCGAAGGCGGTCACGTCCGCCAGGGCGACAATCACCATTTCGAAGGTATAGGTCCAGCCGGTGAGGAAACCGGCCAGCGGGCCAAGATAATGGCTGGCGTAGTGGCCGAACGAACCGGAAACCGGCTGATGCACCGCCATTTCCCCCAGCGCGCGCATCACCATAAAGACCGCTGCGCCGCCCACCAGATAGGCCAGCAGCACCGCAGGACCGGCCAGTTGGATCGCCCCGGCGGAGCCATAGAACAGCCCGGTGCCGATGGCGGAGCCGAGTGCCATAAAGCGGATATGTCGCGCGTTTAATCCGCGTCTGAGTTGTGGTGTTTCGTTATGCATGTTGCTTCCCGTCGAGTTTTTACGGCAGAACAGGCACGCGCTATCCGCACCGGGCGGATAGCGCCCGGTGGGACAGAACAAACTGCGTGGTAGGGTTTATTTATGCCTGGCTAGGCAGCAGTGCTGCAGGCATTAGCGAGGTCAGGTGACCGGCCGCCAACAGCAGGCTGGCGGCTTCAATGTCGGGAGCGAAGAAACGATCCTTGTCGTAGTAACTGACTTGCTCGCGCAGTGTGCGGCGGGCCTGCTCCAGGCTTTCGGTGGTTTTCAGCCCTTTACGCAGATCCAGCCCCTGACAGGCTGCCAGCCACTCGACGGCCAGAATGCCGCGAACGTTATCCGCCATTTCCCACAGGCGACGACCGGCGGCCGGTGCCATGGAAACGTGGTCTTCCTGGTTGGCCGAGGTCGGGATGCTGTCGACGCTGGCCGGGTGCGCCAGCGCTTTGTTTTCGCTGGTCAGCGCCGCGGCGGTCACCTGGGCAATCATAAAGCCGGAGTTCACCCCGCCGTTGTCCACCAGGAAAGGTGGCAGCTGCGACATGTGTTTATCCATCATCAGCGAGATGCGGCGTTCGGACAGTGAACCGATTTCGGCAAACGCCAGCGCCAGGTTGTCGGCGGCCATGGCGACCGGTTCGGCGTGGAAGTTACCGCCGGACAGTACGTCGCCTTGGTCAGCAAAGACCAGTGGGTTATCGGACACCGCGTTGGCTTCAATTTCCAGCACTTCGGCGGCCTGGCGAATTTGCGTCAGGCAGGCACCCATCACCTGTGGCTGGCAGCGCAGGGAGTACGGATCCTGCACTTTTTCACAGTTGCGGTGTGAATCGGACACTTCGCTGCGCTCGCCCAGCAGGTGGCGGTAAGCGGCGGCGGCGTCTATCTGACCACGCTGACCGCGCACGGCATGAATGCGCGCATCAAACGGGCTGCGTGAGCCCAGAGCGGCTTCCACCGTCAGGCTACCGGTGACCGTTGCCGCGGCGTACAGGTCTTCCACGTCAAACAAACCGCGCAGGGCAAAGGCAGCGGAAACCTGGGTGCCGTTCAGCAGTGCCAGGCCTTCTTTGGCCGCCAGCGTCAGCGGTTTCAGGCCCGCTTTGGCCAGCGCTTCGGTGGCAGGCAGCCATTCGCCCTGATAACGGGCCTTGCCTTCACCCAGCAGCACCAGGCTCATGTGTGCCAGCGGTGCCAGGTCGCCGGAGGCGCCTACGGAGCCTTTCAGCGGGATATGCGGATAGACTTCGGCGTTGACCAGCGCCATCAGCGCCTCGATCACTTCCAGACGGATGCCGGAGAAGCCGCGCGACAGGCTATTGATTTTCAGCACCATAATCAGGCGCACCAGATTGTCGTCGGTGGGCGCACCGACACCGGCGGCATGCGACAGCACGATAGAACGCTGCAGGTCTTCCAGATCTTCGCGGGCGATGCGGGTGGATGCCAGCAGGCCGAAACCGGTGTTAATGCCGTAGGTGGTACGGTTTTCCTCAACGATACGTTCAACGCAGGCAACGCTTTTCTGGATATCTGCGTAGGCGTTGTCGTCCAGAGTCAGGGTGACCGGGTGTTGATAAATTTCACGCAGTTGCGCCAGTGTCAGTTGGCCTGGGCGAATAGTCAGCGCTTTCATGCTTTGTCTCCTTGAGTCGCAGCCACCATCGGCAGGTTCAGACCTTGCTCGCGGGCGCATTCAATGGCGATGTCGTAACCGGCATCGGCGTGACGCATTACGCCGGTGGCCGGGTCATTATGTAATACGCGGGCGATGCGTTCTGCGGCTTCATCGGTGCCGTCACAAACGATAACCATACCGGAGTGTTGGGAGAAGCCCATGCCGACGCCACCGCCGTGGTGCAGGGAAACCCAGGTCGCGCCGCTGGCGGTATTGAGCAGGGCGTTGAGCAGCGGCCAGTCGGACACGGCGTCTGAGCCGTCTTTCATTGATTCGGTTTCACGGTTCGGGCTGGCAACCGAGCCGGAGTCCAGATGGTCACGGCCGATGACGATAGGTGCGGACAGCTCACCGCTGCGGACCATTTCGTTGAACGCCAGACCCAGTTTGGCGCGTTGGCCCAGACCGACCCAGCAGATACGTGCCGGCAGACCCTGGAAGCTGATGCGCTCGCGTGCCATATCCAGCCAGCGGTGCAGATGCTCGTCATCCGGGATCAGCTCTTTAACCATGGCGTCGGTTTTGTAGATGTCTTGTGGATCGCCGGACAGTGCGGCCCAGCGGAACGGGCCAACGCCGCGGCAGAACAGCGGACGGATATAAGCCGGTACGAAGCCTGGGAAATCAAAGGCATTGCTGACGCCCATTTCTTTCGCCATCTGACGAATGTTGTTGCCGTAGTCGAAGGTTGGCACGCCCATTTTCTGGAACGCCAGCATGGCTTCAACGTGTTCGGCCATTGACTGCTTGGCGGCGATAACCACCTGAGCGGGTTCGGTCAGCGCACGCTGACGGTATTCTTCCCAGCTCCAGCCCTTAGGCAGGTAGCCGTTCAGCGGATCGTGGGCGCTGGTCTGGTCGGTGACCATGTCCGGACGCACGCCGCGGCGCACCAGTTCCGGCAGAACGTCCGCCGCGTTACCGCACAGGGCGATGGAGATGGCTTTGCCTTCAGCGGTGTATTTCTTGATGCGGGCCAGTGCGTCGTCCAGATCTTTGGCCTGTTCATCGACATAGCGGGTTTTCAGGCGGAAATCGATGCGGCTCTGCTGGCATTCGATGTTCAGCGAGCAAGCACCTGCCAGCGTGGCGGCCAGCGGCTGTGCGCCACCCATGCCACCCAGACCGGCGGTCAGTACCCAGCGGCCTTGCAGGCTGCCGTCATAATGTTGGCGACCCGCTTCGACGAAGGTCTCGTAGGTGCCCTGTACGATGCCCTGGCTACCGATGTAGATCCAGCTGCCGGCGGTCATCTGGCCGTACATGGCCAGGCCTTTGGCATCCAGTTCGTTAAAGTGTTCCCAGGTTGCCCAGTGAGGCACCAGGTTGGAGTTGGCGATCAGCACGCGTGGCGCGTTGCTGTGGGTTTTGAATACCCCAACCGGTTTGCCGGACTGCACCAGCAGGGTTTCGTCGTCTTCCAGGGTTTTCAGGGTAGCGACAATTTTGTCGTAGCAATCCCAGTCACGCGCGGCGCGGCCAATACCGCCGTATACCACCAGCTCGTGCGGATTCTCCGCCACTTCAGGATCGAGGTTGTTCATCAGCATGCGCAACGGCGCTTCGGTCAGCCAGCTTTTTGCATTTAATTTTGTGCCGCGTGGCGCGCGTACTTCGACATTGCGAACTTTGTTATTTGCAGTCACAGCATTTTCCTCAAACAGTATTGGTGCAGAATCCCATAACGCGGTGGGGTGAATCACCACGCCATAACAATGCGTAGGGTTTATTAACATATACTTGTATGTACAAGCATATGCAACACCGACCAGTGGATGCCAAAAATGGCATAAGAGAAAGTTATTTTTGTTATTAATCAATGTGTTGTTATTTAATCAGACGTTGTGGCCATTAGCTGGGCAGGGGAGAACAGTGAGCTATTCAACAAAAATGAATTAAAAATGGGTCAATTTTGCGCGTCTAATCACAATAAATTTACATACCTATTACAAGTTAGGCCCTGTGATAAAAAAGTCCTATATCTGAAAGCAAAACGCCCGCCAGAGGGCGGGCATTTCTCTTTATGCAGCAGGCTGTAATACCGCTCGACGGGTCATTTTGAATACCGTGGCGATAGCGGCGATCAACGCCGGCACGCACAGGAACATCAAAATACTCTGCACTTCCCACTGCATGGCCAGCAGCTGCGCTCCCATCATGGTGCCCGCCACGCCACCAAAGCGGCCGATGCCCTGCATCCAGGCAATGCCGGTTGCGCGACTGTGGGTGGGGTAGAAGGTCGCCGCCAGCGTTTGCAGGCCGGACTGCGCGCCGTTCATGGTAATCCCCATCAGGAAGATAAAGGTGCCCAGCAGCACGATATGGCTGTCCTCGGTGGCCATCGCCACGATCAGCAGCGCGGTAATGACAAAGCCGCTCGACACCACCTTATGGGCGTTCCAGCGATCCATCAGCCAGCCGGCCACCAGAATGCCAAGGGTGCCGCCGAAGGTGAACAGCGAGGTCAGGATCGCCGACTGCTCCAACTGATAGCCCAGCCCCTGCATCAGGATCGGCATCCAGCTCAGCAACACGTAATAAATTACCAGCCCCATAAAGTAGGTCAGCCACAGCATCAGCGTGCCGGTCAGATAAGGCCGGGTGAACAACAGGCCGACGCTGGTTTTCGACTGTGCCAGTTTCTCTTCATACAGATAGAAACGCGTGACGTTATCGAGATTTTGGCTGACAAAGCGCTGGGCAATGCGTTTGATTTTGGTCGCGTCTTTGCCGCGGTTAACCATGTACTTCACCGATTCCGGCAGGAACAGGATCAACAATACCGTCAGCACCAGCGGAGCGATCGCTCCCAGCAACAGCACGCTGTGCCAGCCATAGGCCGGGATTAGCCATGAAGAAATCGCTCCGCCGCCTGCGGCACCCAGAGGGAAACCACAGTACATGGTGTTAATCGCCAATGAACGGCAGCGCTGCGGTGCATATTCGGAAATCAGCGTGATGGCGTTCGGCATTGCCGCTCCCAGCCCCAGACCGGTGAGAAAACGCCACAGCGTCAGGCTATTGAGTGAGCCGGCATAGGCGGTGGCCAGGCTTGAAAGACCGAAGAACAGGCATGAAAACACCAACACCCGTTTGCGGCCGATTCGGTCGGAGATCGGTCCGGCAACCAGTGCACCGAGTGACAGGCCCAACAGGGCGGCGCTCAGTACCGGGCCGAGATCCTGTTTTACAATGCCCCAGTCTTTGGCGACCGAAGGGGCGATATACCCCATGGCCGCAGTGTCGAAGCCATCAATGGCCAGGATCAGGAATCCCAAAATGATCAAGGTCCAGTGAAACAGCGAGAATTTGCTGTCGTCGATGGCCTGCTGAATATTCAACTCGGTGGAATGAGCCATGGCACCCTCTAAACGCAGATGTGATTGTGGTGGATGAACCGCCGAAACTGGCGTCCGGCTTGTGCTTGCCTGTATATACATCTGCGTGCGAGCGATTTATGTCAAATATATTTATCTTATACGTTAATTAAATGTTGTTTTTGCGAAGCAGATTACACCGTCAGTGCAAGGGGCTGGCTCAGTAAACTAATTAAATGAAGCCGATAGCCGGTGAGATCGGCTGGCCGCCGAGCGCTGGATAAAATTTAATACAATTTCGCCCGTTTGGTCGCCGGGCCGGAATCTGCGATAATCCCTTTTTACCTTTCCAGATTGAGATACCGATGCAGTACCCGATTAATGAAATGTTCCAAACCTTGCAGGGCGAAGGCTTTTTTACCGGCGTTCCGGCCATTTTTATCCGCCTGCAGGGCTGCCCGGTAGGATGCAGCTGGTGCGATACCAAACATACCTGGGAAAAGGAAGCCAATCGGGAAGTTGATATGCAACGGATTTTGGTGAAAACCGAAGAGAGCGACGCCTGGGGCAGCGCCAGCGCCGAGCAGTTACTGGCGGTCATTCGCCAACAAGGCTACACCGCGCGCCATGTAGTGATCACCGGCGGTGAACCCTGCATTTACGATCTGACTCCGCTGACTGAATTACTCGAAGAGCACGGCTACGGTTGCCAGATTGAAACCAGCGGCACTCACGAGATCCAATGCTCGGCGAAAACCTGGGTGACGGTTTCACCCAAGGTGAATATGCGCGGCGGCATGAAGGTGTTGAGCCAGGCTTTGCAACGCGCCGATGAAGTGAAGCATCCGGTCGGGCGTGAGCGGGATATTGAAGCGCTGGATGCGCTGCTGGCGACGCTGCACGATGAGAAGCCGCGGATTATCGCGTTGCAGCCGATCAGTCAGAAGGAAGAGGCGACCCGCCTGTGTATTGAAACCTGCATTGCGCGCAACTGGCGCCTGTCGATGCAGACCCATAAATATCTGAATATCGCATAAAAAAGTTAACCAAGGATGGTTAGGATTGAAAAGAGAAATTGCTTGGGAAGAACCTTTTGATGACAGCTATGGCCCCGGATTTATTACCAGAATGTTTGTTGTTTCTGGCAGGGTCTATGCAGTGGGTTTTGAGGAAATCTACAACGATCAACAATTGGTAAATAAAGGCATTCATATCAACGCCGACATACCTGATTTCCAATTTCCTGATGCGGGAATGTGGGCTGTCGCATTTGATCAGGTTGAAACGGCTGAAGCGTGGGGGGGTTACAACCACGTGAGATTACCTGGATTATTGGCCGGTAAGGTGCTGCTTAAAGTTGCCAGGTCAATTATTGAGCATTACTATGTATCAAATGCAGGTGCTTATGTTTTCAGTGCTGCACTGGACCGAGAGCATGAGAGGAATGTGGATCTCGTAAGCATTTATAATGGTTTCTTGGGATTAGGCTATAAAAGAACGAAACCGTTGGTCGCACTACCTAATATGAAATGTTATGGCAATCTGGGTGAAGGAGGGAGAGGATATGTCGTCACTACAGAAAGTTACTGATGCTGCAACTCTGGAGCGTTTGTCTTTAGACTTGGGTTCCAAACTTCACGCAGCGGCCAGAGACATCATGAAGAAGAAGTTACAAACTGGCGAATATCAAATGATCAATGGGCGTATTGTTTCTGTTGATCATAAGCGCAGTAAAAAAACTGTTGTAGAGGTTTGAAACAGGACATTTTGTAGAAGGGCGCCATAGGGCGCCCTTTCTTTAACCTTTATACACGCATCCGGCGGTACAGGTTTCTTTCACCATCACCGCAGTCAGCTCCGGCAACTGGGGTTTAAGCTGCTGCCAAATCCAGGCGGCAAGGACTTCGCTGGTGGGATTTTCCAATCCTGGAATATCATTGAGATAATTGTGATCCAGGCGCTCCCAGATTGGGGAGAACACGGCTTTAAGCTCGGCGAAATCCATCACCCAACCGGTGTGTGCATCCACTTCACCGGTCACTTCCAGACGCACCATAAACGAATGCCCGTGCAGACGGCCGCATTTATGGCCCTCCGCTACGTTCGGCAAGCGGTGTGCGGCTTCAAACTGAAAATCTTTAAACAGCGTGGTTGCCATTATTACGGCCTCATTGACTCAAAAACCGCCGAAGTTTACCGGAAACGGAGCTTTCTTGCCATTTATACCGCTTTGGTCTACCGGTAGCGCTGTCAAAGTTGGATTAACACTTTTTTTGTTTGGTCCTTGATAGACCTATCGGTTGGGGTAATGAGCGGTAAATGCGATTCATTCAATAAGCGTCAAAAAAACGGTTTAATTTTCATGTGGATAAAAAAGTCCGCTTAGCGCTTTAAGCACTATCCGTTACCAGAAAAACAGCTTAGTCATTTTAGTTATTATTTATTGCTATCCCTTATTTAATCGTTGCCAATCGGCTGGGTAACCTTACAAACTCTCCTGATCTTTTCAGGACCGCAGACCGAACGAAAAAATAGCGGCTGACACTGGCGAGCACCTGGCTGGATAGGTGCCATGTATAGGAAATAAGTACTGCAATGACGACTCAGGCACCTCCAACATCTTTGCTCCCGCTGACGCCCGAACAGCTGGCGCGCCTGCAGGCGGCGATTGGTGAATATTCACCAACGCAGCTGGCGTGGCTGTCAGGTTATTTCTGGGGAATGGTTAATCAACAGCCTGGCAGCGTTGCCATTGCGCCGGTGGCTTCCGCTGCCGCCAGCATCACGGTGATCTCTGCTTCGCAGACTGGCAATGCACGTCGCCTGGCGGAACAGCTGCGCGACGATCTGTTGGCCGCCAAGCTGAGCGTCACCCTGGTGAATGCCGGTGACTACAAGTTCAAGCAGATTGCCCAGGAACGCTTGCTGGTGATCGTCGCCTCCACACAGGGGGAAGGCGAGCCGGCGGAAGAGGCGGTTGCGCTGCATAAATTCCTGTTCTCAAAGAAAGCGCCCAAGCTTAACGAAACCGCGTTTGCGGTCTTCGGGCTGGGGGATACTTCCTACGAAAACTTCTGTCAGTCGGGCAAAGACTTCGACGGCAAGCTGGCCGAACTGGGTGCCGAGCGCCTGGTCGAGCGGGTGGATGCCGACGTGGAATATCAGGAACTGGCCACGGCCTGGCGTAAACAGGTAGTGGAAGTGCTGAAAGCCCGCGCGCCGGCGGAAAACGCCGCACCGGGCGTACTGGCCAGCGGCGCGGTTGATCTGCTCGATAGCAGCCCGTACAGCAAAGAACAGCCGCTGACCGCGCAACTGGCGGTGAAGCAAAAAATTACCGGCCGTGCGTCAGATAAAGACGTGCGCCATATCGAGATTGATCTGGGCGATTCGGGTCTGCGCTACCGACCGGGTGACGCGCTGGGCGTCTGGTTCGATAACGATCCTGCGCTGGTGGACGAACTGGTGCAACTGCTGTGGCTGAAAGGCGACGAGCCGGTAGAGGTCGAAGGTAAAACTCTGCCGCTGGCGCAAGCGTTGCGCAGCCATTTCGAATTGACGCAGAACACAACGCTGATCGTCGACAAATACGCGGCGCTGTCGCGCGACGAGAAACTGATTGGCCTACTGGCAGATAAAGCCGCGCTGCAGCATTACGCGCACAACACGCCGATTGTCGACATGGTACGTCAGGCACCGGCCGATCTCAATGCCGAACAGTTGATTGGCCTGTTGCGCCCTCTGACGCCGCGTCTGTACTCCATCGCCTCCTCGCAGGCTGAGAACGAAAACGAAGTGCACGTTACCGTCGGCGTGGTGCGCTACGACATTGACGGTCGCGCTCGTGCCGGTGGCGCTTCCAGCTTCCTGGCCGATCGCCTGGAAGAGGACGGTGATGTGCGGGTGTTCATCGAGCACAACGACAACTTCCGCCTGCCGGCCAACCCGGAAACGCCGGTGATCATGATTGGCCCTGGCACCGGCATTGCGCCGTTCCGCGCCTTTATGCAGCAACGTGACGCTGATGGCGCCGGCGGTAAGAATTGGCTGTTCTTCGGCAACCCGCACTTTACCGAAGATTTCCTGTATCAGGTCGAATGGCAGCGCTATGTGAAGGATGGCCTGCTGACTCGTATCGATCTGGCCTGGTCACGCGATCAACAACATAAAGTCTATGTTCAAGACAAACTGCGCGAACAGGGCGCGGAAGTGTGGCGTTGGATCCAGGAAGGCGCGCATATTTACGTCTGTGGCGATGCCAACCGCATGGCGAAGGACGTGGAAAACACATTACTGGAACTGGTGGCCGAGCACGGTGGTATGGATACCGAGCTGGCGGATGAATTTTTAAGTGAGCTGCGCCTTGAGCGCCGTTATCAGCGAGATGTTTACTGATGAGTGATAAACACCCGGGGCCTCTGGTGGTTGAAGGCAAATTGGCCGATGCCGAGCGTTTGAAGAAAGAAAGCAACTTCCTGCGCGGCACCATCGCTGAAGATTTGAAGGACGGTTTGACCGGTGGTTTTACCGGTGACAACTTCCTGCTGATCCGTTTTCACGGCATGTACCAGCAGGACGACCGTGATATTCGCGCCGAACGCGCCGAGCAGAAGCTGGAGCCGCGCCACGCGATGATGCTGCGCTGCCGTCTGCCGGGGGGGATTATCTCACCCCAACAGTGGCTGGGCATTGATAAGTTCGCGCAGGAAAGCACCCTGTACGGCAGCATTCGTATCACCAACCGCCAGACCTTCCAGTTCCATGGCATTTTGAAGGGCAACGTGAAGCCGGTTCACCAACTGCTGGGCCGCCTGGGGCTGGACGCGCTGGCTACCGCCAACGACGTTAACCGTAACGTGCTTTGTACTTCTAACCCGGTGGAGTCAGAACTGCATCAGGAAGCCTACGAGTGGGCGAAGAAGATTTCCGAACATCTGTTGCCGCGCACCCGTGCTTACGCGGAAGTGTGGCTGGATCAGGAAAAAGTGGCGACCACCGACGAAGAACCGATCCTCGGGGCGACCTATCTGCCGCGCAAGTTCAAAACCACGGTGGTGATCCCACCGCAGAATGACGTTGATCTGCACGCAAACGACATGAACTTTGTGGCGATCGCCAAAAACGGCAAGCTGGTGGGCTTCAACCTGCTGGTGGGCGGCGGTCTGTCGATTGAACATGGCAACAAGAAAACTTATGCGCGCCAGGCCAGCGAGTTCGGCTACATCCCGCTGGAGCACACGCTGGCAGTCGCCGAAGCGGTAGTGACCACCCAGCGCGACTGGGGTAATCGTACCGATCGTAAAAATGCCAAAACCAAATACACGCTGGAGCGCGTCGGGGTGGATACTTTCCGCGCCGAAGTAGAAAAACGGGCAGGCATCACTTTTGAGCCGATCCGCCCGTACGAATTCACCGGTCGCGGCGATCGCATTGGTTGGGTGAAAGGTATTGATAACCAATGGCACCTGACGCTGTTTATTGAGAACGGCCGGTTATTGGATTACCCGGGGCGTCCGCTGAAAACCGGCGTTGCCGAGATCGCGCGGATCCACAAAGGGGATTTCCGCCTGACGGCCAACCAGAACCTGATCGTCGCCGGTGTGCCGGAAAGCGAGAAAGCGAAGATCGAAGCTCTGGCGCGAGATCATGGTCTGATCGACGATGGGGTCAGCGTACAGCGCCAAAACTCGATGGCCTGCGTATCCTTCCCGACCTGCCCATTGGCAATGGCGGAGGCCGAGCGTTTCCTGCCGGAGTTCGTCACCAAGGTGGAAGGGATCCTGCATCGGCACGGCGTGGGTGACGAGCACATAGTGCTGCGCATCACCGGCTGCCCGAATGGCTGTGGCCGCGCACTGCTGGCGGAGATTGGCCTGGTGGGTAAAGCGGTAGGTCGCTATAACCTGCATTTGGGCGGTAACCGGGAAGGCACGCGTATTCCGCGCATGTACCGAGAAAATATTAACGAAGAAGAAATTCTGCGAGAGATTGACCAACTGGTGGGCCGTTGGGCCACCGAGCGCACGGCAGGCGAAGGCTTTGGTGATTTCACCATCCGCGCCGGTGTGGTCAGGCCGGTGGTCGATCCGGCACAGGATTTCTGGGACTGACGCCATTTGGCCCCGCTGGCACAGGGGGCTGGATCTGCGCGGTATGATTCAAGCATCAGGAGGCAGGCAACATGGCTGAATTCAATCTGGCGGAGCTGAACGCGCTGCCCAAATCAGGGCAGGCGTTGTCACTGGCGGTGGTTAATGGTCAGTTGGAAACCCTTTCCGCCGAGCAACGTGTGGAATGGGCGCTGGAGCATTTGCCGGGCGAGTTTGTACTCTCTTCAAGTTTTGGTATTCAGGCTGCGGTGTGTTTGCATTTGGTGACCAGGATCAAACCGGATATCCCGGTGATCCTCACCGATACCGGCTATTTGTTCCCGGAAACCTATCAGTTTATCGATCAATTGGCCGACAAGCTGAAGTTAAACCTGCAGGTGTTCCGCGCCGAACAGTCACCTGCCTGGCAGGAGGCACGCTACGGCAAACTGTGGGAGCAGGGCGTTGAGGGCATTGAGAAATACAACCAAATCAACAAGGTTGAGCCGATGAATCGCGCGCTGGAAACCCTCGGCGGGCAGACCTGGTTCGCCGGCCTGCGTCGCGAACAATCGGGCAGTCGTGCTCACTTGCCGGTGTTGGCAGTGCAGCGCGGAGTGTTCAAGATCCTGCCGATTATCGACTGGGACAATCGAAAAATATATCAATACCTGACCGAGCACGGCCTGAGTTACCACCCGCTGTGGGAGCAAGGCTATCTGTCGGTAGGAGATACCCACACTACGCAGAAATGGGAACCGGGCATGAGCGAGGAAGAAACCCGCTTCTTCGGCCTGAAGCGTGAGTGCGGCCTGCACGAAGGCTAATGTAAACTTCCAAGGGCTCGGCATTGGCTGGGCCCTTGTTAATTTAGCAGCATATGTCGCCAGAGTGCCGCACCGATATCTTGGCGGGTATGTAAAATCAGTAGAATATCTACGCGATTTTCTGTCACTTCATACAGCGTGCGGTAGTCGTGACGATCCAAACGTTCACGTACTGCCAGGCCAAACTCGGCTAACTGAGCGTTATAACGGCAGCGTAGTGGGTCAACGCGCAAATGTTCGAGATTTTCGGCAAATATCGCATCAACGAATCTTGCCGCCCCTGGTGGGCCAAGAGTGATGGCTTTAAAGGACTCAATATCACTGAGGCACTGCAATGCGGTATTAGTGAGGTGAACATCATACATGGTGGTGATCCTTACCCCCGTGATGCGCGTAACCTTTGTAATGCCTCTTCAGCAGAAAGTGTTCTGCCTTCAGTGACATCCTGTTTAGCCTTCAATGTTAGTTTCAGCAACGCATGTGTTTGCCGTTCTCGTTCCCAGGCAGCCAGCTCTTCCTGGCGCTCGGCTGCAGTTTGAACGAATAATTCAGCGGTTCCATTTCTCGTCACCCAAACACCTCCCTTGAAAATTTCGGGAGAGCCGAGGCTTTCCCGCGTCGCTTTCTGCGACAGGGTCTTTTGTGTGCTCATCAGTCGGGCTCCTGCTGCGAAATCCTGGCAACAGTATACTCAGTCGAGCATTGGGGTACAAAATTTGTACTGAATTTTACCCCCGATACGACTACTTTTTCTTTGGCGCTTTAGGTGGATGCGCCTGCGCCAGCTCTTTGATCAACGGCAGCAGGATCTGCACGCTCTCGCGGCTGCGTTTATCGATCCGTCCTGGCAAATTACGTTCCAGGTATTGCAGATTATCGTACTGCGGGCGGTGCCAACTTATGCCCTGTGGGAAGTGCGGGCTGACGGCACGCTGCTGATAACCGTCTTTCTTGCCCAACGACCAGTTGGTGGCTTCGACGGACAGCACCGGAATACCGGCTTTATCAAACACCTCCTGATCGGAGCAGCAGCCGGTGCCCTTCGGATGCGCCTGGCTGCCTGGGTTAGTGGCGGCGGTAATGCCATAGCGGTGGGCGATGTCCAGTGCGCGATCGCGGCTCTGTTTCGCCAACTTGGGTGGCGTGTTGTGGCCAGCGTTGAAATACAGGCGATCGCCGGTGATCAGGCTGTCGAGGTTAATCACCAGCACAGTATTGCGTTTTTCTTCCGGGCTCATACGTTGCAGATAGTTCTGCGCCCCCAATGAGCCGATTTCTTCGGCGCTGGTGGCAACAAAGCGCAGGCCATAAGCCGTGGGGATGTTCTTCAGGCGCTCCGCCAACTCCAGCATTACACCGATACCGGAGGCATTGTCATCGACGCCCTGTAGCGTCAGGCCGCCGAGGTTGTTATCCAGGTCGGCGTCGCTTTGTGGCGTATAGGTATCAAAATGCGCCACGATCAGAATTTGCTGCGGATTGCTGCCATTTTTAGCGGCGATCACCGAGCTGGCGGTAACATTATTCCAGTTCTTTTTACCGTCTTTACTGGTGTAGAGATAACGGGTATTGAAGCTGCGGATATCGCTCTGATAACCCATCTTGCTGAACTGCTGGTTTAGATAGTCTGCGGTGAGCAGTTCGGCCGGGCTGCCTGCCATACGGCCGGGGAAATAGGTAGCGATATGGCGGATTTGGTCAGCGGCGAATTTACCCATCGGGAGATCTTTCGCGGGCTGTGTGGCGGCAGAAACGCTGAAAACACCGCCGAGCACTGCCACCAACAGGCCGGCCTTTAGATAAAAGCGGGAAAACATACCGAAAAATCCTTCTTTTTAATGTCGGTAATACCGATTCTTTTTGCGGCCCTCAGTATGAGACTCGGCGGCAGATTAAACAATTTCCACCGCTCTGAAATTTTAGCTGCACAGGCAAAATTTCGGTGCTGTGCGCAACTAATGATGTCGAACCTTGTTCCGTGCAAAATATTGTGCGAAATGCTGGGCACATTACGGGAATCGGTATTTAACCATGGTCGCGGTGTGGTTTATTATTCAGCGATAAGGTTCATATGGATAGAAGGAGAAACCCTGATGTTGGACAAGTGCAATGACAGGTTCGGCCTGATAGAGAAGAAAGCCGAGTGTGTGGAACATACTCTCAATCAGGTCAAAACCGATTTGGCGACGCTGACCATGCGTTCAGTGGAGTTTGTTACCAAAGGCGATTTGCATAAGGAAGTGGGATTGCTACACCGGGAGATCGGTTTGGTTCATAAAGAGATGGCTAATCAAACTAAATGGATGATTAGTGCCATATGGGTGATTAGCACTCTATTGGCTGTAACTGGCCTGTGTATAACCGCCGCGAAGTTTTGGTTTTAACTTCTGCCTCCTTGCGCCTGCCTGGGCTGGATAATCGCCGCGGCCTTACCGGATGTGTAACCGCCGCAAACCCTGACGCTGCGGCCTATATTCCATAAAAGAACTAGTCATTCCTTTTCGTCATTTCAGAGGCTAAATCTCAGCCCGTATAGTCACAGTATCTTTCTGCATATATGAAAAGGCTGTTGTGGACTATCTACCTATATTCGCCGACCTGAAACAACGCCCGGTGTTGGTCGTTGGCGGCGGTGAAGTGGCTGCGCGCAAAGTTGACCTTCTCCTGCGCGCCGGGGCTGAAATACGGATAGTTGCGCAGTCACTCTCACCGATACTCGAACAACTGCGTCAGCAGGGGCAGATCCACTGGCTGGGACAGGCTTTTGCCGCTGAGCAACTCGATGAGGTTTTCCTGGTGATTGCCGCCACCGATGACAGTGCGCTGAATGCCGAGGTATTTAGCGAGGCGGATAAACGCCGGGTGCTGGCCAACGTAGTGGACGATCAGCCGCGCTGTTCGTTCATCTTCCCGTCGATTATCGACCGTTCACCCTTGGTGGTCGCAGTCTCTTCCAGTGGTCAGGCACCGGTGCTGGCACGCATGCTGCGTGAAAAACTTGAGGCCTTATTGCCCGCCAGTCTGGGACAGATGGCTGAGGTCGCCGGGCGCTGGCGTGGTCAGGTGAAGCAACGGCTGAATGCCATTGGCGAACGCCGTCGCTTTTGGGAGAAAACCTTTGGCGGCCGCTTCGCAACGCTGGTGGCCAATGGCCAAACCGCCGAGGCGCAGCGGCAACTGGAGCAGGACTTAGAGCAGTTTGCACAGGGCAGCGAAGGCACTCAGGGCGAAATTGCCCTGGTGGGGGCCGGGCCGGGCGACGTGGGGTTACTGACCCTGCGCGGGCTGCAGGTGATGCAGCAGGCCGACGTAGTGCTGTACGACCATCTGGTTAGCGATGAAATTCTTGATTTGGTTCGTCGGGATGCCGAACGCATCTGCGTGGGCAAACGCGCCGGCGCACACTCGGTGATCCAGGAAGAAACCAACCGTCTGCTGGTGGAACTGGCACAGCAGGGCAAACGTGTGGTGCGGCTGAAGGGTGGCGATCCCTTTATCTTTGGCCGTGGTGGTGAAGAATTACAGGTGGCCGCCGCGGCGGGCATTCCCTTCCAGGTGGTACCGGGAGTAACGGCCGCCGCCGGGGCAACCGCCTATGCCGGCATCCCGCTGACGCACCGCGATCACGCACAGAGCGTTACCTTTATTACTGGCCACTGTCGCCCCGACGGCGATGGCCTGGACTGGGCCGATTTGGCGCGTGCGCGCCAGACTCTGGCTATCTACATGGGCACCATGAAGGCGGCGGATATCAGCCAGCGCCTGATAGCCCACGGCCGTGCGGCCACAACGCCGGTGGCGGTAATCAGCCGTGGCACCCGTGCGGACCAACTGGTGCAAACCGGTACGCTGCAACAACTCGAACAATTGGCTCAACAGGCACCGTTACCGGCGCTGCTGGTGATCGGCGAAGTGGTGGAATTACATCACCAAATCGCCTGGTTTGGGCATCAACCGCAGGCGGAAGGGGTATCACGCCCAGCCGTCGTGAATTTGGCTTAAGGATCTGTTATGGACGAAAAACGACTCACTCATTTGCGGCAATTGGAGGCGGAGAGTATCCATATCATCCGTGAAGTCGCCGCTGAATTCGGCAACCCGGTGATGCTCTATTCCATCGGTAAAGACTCTTCCGTGATGCTGCACCTGGCGCGCAAGGCCTTCTTCCCAGGCACGCTGCCGTTTCCACTGCTACACGTGGATACTGGCTGGAAATTCAGCGAGATGTACCAGTTCCGTGACCGCACCGCCAAGGAATACGGTTTTGAGCTGCTGGTACATAAAAATCCGGAAGGCGTGGCGATGGGCATCAACCCGTTCGTTCACGGCAGTGCCAAGCACACCGATATCATGAAAACCGAAGGTCTGAAACAGGCGCTGAACAAATACGGTTTTGATGCCGCCTTTGGTGGCGCTCGCCGTGACGAAGAAAAGTCACGCGCCAAAGAGCGTATCTATTCTTTCCGCGACCGCTTCCACCGTTGGGATCCGAAGAACCAGCGCCCGGAGCTGTGGCACAACTACAACGGTCAGATCAACAAGGGCGAGAGCATCCGCGTGTTCCCGCTGTCGAACTGGACCGAGCTGGATATCTGGCAATACATTTTCCTGGAAAAAATCGACATCATTCCTTTGTACCTGGCGAAACCACGTCCGGTGGTAGAGCGTGACGGCATGCTGTTGATGGTGGACGACGATCGCATTGATCTGCAGCCGGGCGAAGTGATCAGCCAGCGCATGGTGCGCTTCCGCACCCTGGGTTGCTGGCCGCTGACCGGCGCGGTGGAGTCCGAAGCGCAAACGCTGCCGGAAATCATCGAAGAGATGTTGGTATCCACCACCAGTGAGCGCCAGGGACGGATGATCGATCGCGATCAGTCCGGCTCGATGGAGCTGAAAAAGCGTCAAGGGTATTTCTAAGGAGCCGCCGGATGAACACTATAGTTTCGCAAAACCAGGCAATTGCCCAACAAATCGCTGACCAGGGCGGGGTCGAGTCTTACCTGCACGCGCAGCAACATAAGAGTCTGTTACGGTTCCTGACCTGCGGCAGCGTCGACGACGGTAAAAGTACCCTGATCGGTCGTCTGCTGCACGATACCCGCCAGATCTACGAAGATCAGCTGTCCACGCTGCACAGTGACAGCAAGCGTATCGGAACCCAGGGCGAAAAGCTCGATCTGGCATTGCTGGTCGACGGCCTGCAGGCCGAGCGCGAGCAGGGCATCACCATTGACGTGGCCTATCGCTATTTCTCAACTGAAAAGCGCAAATTTATTATCGCCGATACCCCTGGGCATGAGCAGTACACCCGCAATATGGCGACCGGTGCCTCCACCTGCGATCTGGCAATTTTGCTGATTGACGCGCGTAAAGGGGTGCTGGATCAAACCCGCAGACACAGTTTTATCGCTACGTTGCTGGGCATTCGCCATTTGGTGGTAGCGGTCAACAAGATGGATCTGGTGGATTACCAAGAGTCGGTATTTGAGCAGTTCAAGCAGGATTATCTGACCTTCGCTCAGCAGTTGCCAAAGGATCTGGATATCAAGTTTGTCCCGCTGTCGGCACTGGACGGCGATAACGTGGCTGGCGAAAGCACCCATATGTCTTGGTACAACGGCCCTACGTTGTTGCAGGTATTGGAAAGCGTGGATGTTGTCAGCGAGCGTGAAACGCAACCGCTGCGCTTCCCGGTGCAATATGTTAACCGTCCGAACCTGGATTTCCGTGGCTATGCGGGCACCCTGTCGGCCGGTGTCGTGCGCGTGGGTCAACGTGTGAAGGTGTTGCCTTCCGGAGTGGAATCCACCGTTGCACGTATTGTCACCTTTGATGGTGATTTGCAGGAAGCGGTACCGGGTGAAGCGATAACCCTGGTGCTGAAGGATGAAGTGGATATCAGCCGCGGCGATTTGCTGGTTGATGCCGGGGAAACCCTGCAGGCGGCGCAAAGCGCACTGGTGGACGTGGTGTGGATGGCCGAGAAGCCGCTGTTACCGGGGCAGAGCTACGACATCAAGGTCGCTGGCAAAAAGACTCGCGCACGAGTGGAAGGTATTCGCCACCAGGTAGAAATCAACTCGCTGGCTCAGCATCAGGCGGATACCTTGCCGCTGAACGGCATTGGCTTGGTGGAACTGACCTTCGACGAACCGCTGGTGCTGGACAGCTATCAGCGTAATCATGACACCGGCGGATTTATCTTTATCGACCGCCTGAGCAATGTCACGGTTGGTGCCGGGCTGATCCGCGAAACCTTGCAGGACGCTCAGGCAGCCACTGGTGATTTCAGCGCATTCGAGCTGGAACTGAATGCTTTGGTGCGTAAACACTTCCCGCATTGGGGCGCACGCGACCTGATCGGGGGCAAGTAACGTGGCCGACGTAGAGCAACGACCCACCGGGCCGGATGATGACAACGTGGTCTGGCATCCGCATGCGGTAGCGCGTGCGGATCGCGAAGCCCGTAATGGCCATAAAGGCGTGGTGCTGTGGTTTACCGGGCTGTCCGGCTCGGGTAAATCCACCGTTGCCGGTGCGCTGGAGCAGGCGCTGCACGCCCTTGGCGTCAGCACCTATTTGCTGGATGGCGATAACGTGCGTCACGGCCTGTGCCGCGATCTGGGATTCTCAGATGACGATCGGCGCGAGAATATTCGCCGCGTGGGTGAAGTGTCCAAACTGATGGTAGATGCCGGGCTAGTGGTGCTGACCGCGTTTATTTCACCGCACCGCACAGAACGGCAGATGGTGCGCGAACTGCTTGATGAAGAGCGCTTTATCGAGGTGTTTGTCGACACGCCACTGGCGATTTGTGAGCAGCGCGATCCGAAGGGGTTGTACAAAAAAGCCCGGGCCGGGGAACTGCGTAATTTCACCGGAATTGACTCGGTTTACGAGGCTCCGCAACGGCCGGATATTCACCTTGATGGCCAACAATTGGTAACAAATTTGATTGCGCAATTGTTAGACGTGCTGCGTGGTCGGGCTATTATCAAACCCTGAATTCAGAAAAGCGTGTGGCGTTTTTGCGCCATACGCTTTTTACGCTAAGCCCGCCGGAGAGCGTGCCGAATAACCAGGGATCACTATGCAAAATGTCTCGCCTATCTTGATTGACTCAAACCAGGAGAATGAGGAACCCTCTTATTCTTTCCTGGGCGGTGTCTGCGGCTTTGTTTTCTACTGGCTGGCGTTCGCGGTGCCTTTTGTGGTCTACGGTTCCAACACGCTCTTCTTCCTGCTCTACACCTGGCCGTTCTTCCTGGCCCTGATGCCGGTATCGGTACTGATTGGCATCACGCTCAGCATGCTGTTGCGCGGTCGCCTGATCCTGACGCTGCTGCTGACCGGCGCTATCGTGCTGTGTCTGTTCTGGCTGGTATTCAGTTTTCTCACCGGCTGGTGAGAGAGTGGGCGCAGTTGCCTGCGCCCGAAGCATTGCAAAGCCGTGCCGAAGGTTACAAAACTTTGCTTAGAAAAGCCTGAGTGCGCGGGTTGGTCGGATTGCTGAAAATCTGCTGCGGTGTGCCTTCTTCCTGAATGATCCCCTGATCGATAAACAACACCCGATCGGCCACTTCACGGGCAAAGCCCATCTCGTGGGTCACCACCACCATGGTCATACCTTCGTGTGCCAATGACTTCATCACCGCCAGCACTTCGCCGACCAACTCGGGATCAAGTGCTGAGGTGGGTTCGTCGAACAACATGATTTTTGGCTCCATCGCCAGCGCCCGGGCAATGGCCACCCGTTGTTGTTGGCCGCCGGACAGGCTGCTGGGATAGGCGTCTATCTTGTCCAACAGACCCACTTTGCGTAACAGCGCTTCTGCACGCAGGATGGCGTCGGCACGCGAAAGCTTTTTCACCCCCATCGGCGCCATAATGATGTTCTCCAGCACCGTCATATGCGGGAACAGGTTAAAGCGCTGAAACACCATCCCCACGCTTTCACGCATTTTATTGAGATCGGTTTTCTGGCTGTGAATGGCGAAACCGTTGACCAGGACTTCGCCGCCGGAAAGAGTCTCCAGCGCGTTGATACAGCGCAGAAAGGTACTTTTACCGGAACCGGATGGGCCAATGACGCAGACCACTTCGTTGGCCGCGATCTCGCAGGAGATACCACGCAGTACGTGGCTTTCGCCGAATTGTTTTTGCAGGTTATGTACGCGAATCACTTTTCCCGAACCTCTTTTCCATGTGTTGCACCATCAGCGAAAGCAGGAAGGTGAGGACCCAATAGACCAGCGAAATGGTCAGGTAAGGCTCCCAATAGGTGGCATAAGCGCCGGAAACCGTCCGGGCTGCATAGGCCAAATCGGCCAGACCGATGGCGGAGGCCAGTGAGGAATCCTTGACGATGGCAATGGCGTTATTGCCCAGCGGTGGCAGCATGCGACGGAATGCCTGCGGCAGGATCACTTTGCGCATGGTTTTGCCGTAGCCCATGCCCAGCGAGCGCGAAGCTTCCATCTGGCCGCGATCGATTGACTGAATACCGGCGCGGAAAATTTCCGAGACGTAGGCACCGGCGTTGAGCGTTATCGCCACCACGCAGGAGAGAAATGCGCCATAGTCGGAGCGCAATGCACGGGCGAAATCACTGCTCATCAGGCCGTTGGTGACCAGCAGGCCGTCACGCGGGTTAATAAACAGCGGCACCAGGGCGAAGTGCACCACCATGATCTGCACGAACAGCGGCGTACCGCGGAAGGCGCTGATATAAATGCGCACCGGCCACTGTACGCCGTAATGCAGTATTGGTTTCCAGATGCCATGCGGCGCTTGCGCCAGACGGCCTAACCCCAGGAGCAGCCCCCAGGTGGTGCCCAGTATCACGCAGATAATGGTGCATTTGATGGTCATCCAGGCGCCTTCCATAAACAACGGGGCATATTCCTGGATAATCTCCCAACGGAAATTCAATGGGTGTTCCTTCTCGGTGTTCTCACGATAGTGTTGCTCCGGAGCTCGGGCGAGCTCCGGTCACTTAAGGCTTATTCGGCAGGCAGTGTCGGCACGTTGCTGTCAAACCAGGCCTGGTAAATTTTGGCGTAGGTTCCGTCGGCGATGATTTTCTTCAGGCCGGCGTTGATTTTACCGCGTAGTTCATCGTTGCCTTTGGCAACGGCAATGCCGAAATACTGACGTTCGAATTTGGCGTCTGACACCAATTTGAACTCTTTTTCCGGGTGGGTTTTTATGTAGAACTTGGCTACGCCAACGTCGCCTACGGCTGCGCCGATGCCGTCTTCGTACAACTCCTGCAGCAGCAGCGGGGTATTGTCGAAACGTTTGATGGCGGTGCTGTTTTTACCCAGCACGTCGGATACCACGATGTCGCCGGTGCTGGAGTTCACCACGCCAACTTTCAGCGCTTTCAGCGCGGCAATAGAGTTCACTTGAGAGTCTTTGGGAACCACGATGGTCTGCTCCGCCGGGAAATAAGGGGCAGAGAAATCAACCATTTGCTTGCGTTTATCGGTGATGGTGATGCCGGAAATAATGATGTCGCGATCGCCGGAGTTCAGCGTGGCAAAGATGCCTTCCCACGGTGTATTTACCAGCTTGACCTGGAAGCCTTCGGCCTTGGCGACGGCCTTGATGATATCAATATCAAAGCCTTCCAGCTGTTTGCTGCTGTTTTCGAATTCGAACGGACGATAGGTGCCGCCGGAGCCGACGACGTAAGTGGGTTCTGCCGCCAGAGCAGAAGCCGACAGGGTGGCGGCCAGGCAGGCGCCAATCAGAATTATGCGTTTTAACATCACTATCCCCGATAATTAAAAGTTATTCATTGGATTTATTTATGCACTATGTGTGCATAAAAATAACCTTCAATGAATAAAAATACAACTGCTACCTGATGGTGTGATTTTTAATGGTGATAAATATGCACTTTTCTATTGTGATTGGCGGAAGCGTTGGTGAAATGGCGGCGCAGCCAGTTTTTCTTGCTGCATAACCGATAAAAACTCTGAGAGTGGGATTACAGAGAGGTCGAGCGGTGAGTTATCGGGTGAAAGTGCTTTTTTTTGCCGCTTTCGGCGCGAATTTAGGTTATAAACTCAAGAAATTCTCATCCTACTCTGAATTTGGCGGTGAAATGCCGTTCCCAGTGTGGAGTCCAACGAAAAGTTGTGGGATGATTAGGCGGTTTTTCAGGGGCGGAGATGGGAAAACTTACGCTGTTATTGCTGGCATTGCTCGGTTGGTTACAGTATTCACTGTGGCTGGGCAAAAATGGTGTTCACGATTACGTGCGGGTCAATGATGACGTTGCGGTCCAGCAGGGCAGCAATGCTAAATTGAAAGCGCGTAACGATCAGCTGTTCGCCGAAATCGACGATTTGAACGGCGGTCAGGAAGCGATCGAAGAGCGTGCGCGCAATGAACTGAGCATGATCAAGCCCGGTGAGACTTTCTATCGTCTGGTTCCTGACCAATCCAGACGCAACGCGGCGTCCTCCTCGCAAAATAACCTACAAAAGTAACGCATGAATCACTCCGCAGGAACCTTTCCACCGGTGATTGCCGTCCTGCCCGCTGCCGGTATCGGCAGCCGTATGCAGGCGGATTGCCCGAAGCAGTATTTAACCATCGGCCACCAAACCATTCTCGAGCACGCGATCCATGCGCTATTGCGCCATCCGCGTATTCCGCAGGTGATTGTGGCGATCGGTCCCGATGACCAGCAGTTCCACCAGTTACCGATTGCCAAAGATCCGCGCGTGCGGGTCACCGTCGGCGGTCAGCAACGCGCCGATTCGGTGATGGCCGGGTTGCAACTGGCCGGCGAGGCCAAATGGGTGCTGGTACACGACGCGGCAAGGCCCTGCCTGCATGCCGAGGATCTGGAACGCCTGCTGGCGATCACCGAACACAGCGAGGTGGGGGGCATTTTGGCCGCGCCGGTACGTGACACCATGAAGCGTGCCGAACCTGGTCGCAGTACTATCTCCCACACCGTTGAACGCCAGGATCTGTGGCATGCGTTAACTCCGCAACTGTTCCCGCTGGCGTTGCTCAAGCTCTGCCTGCAGCGAGCGATGGATGACGGTGCGACGGTCACCGATGAGGCTTCTGCCCTGGAGCATTGTGGCTATCATCCGCTGCTGGTCAGTGGACGCTCGGACAATATTAAAGTCACGCGCCCGGAAGATTTGGCGCTGGCGGCCTTTTACTTAACTCAGTTGGACAATTAAGGAGCGCATCATGCGTATCGGTCACGGTTTTGACGTACATAAATTTGGTGGCGAAGGGCCGCTGGTGATCGGTGGTGTTCGTATCCCTTATGAAAAAGGTTTGCTGGCTCACTCCGACGGTGACGTGGCGCTGCATGCGGCGACCGATGCTCTGTTGGGGGCGGCGGCGCTGGGGGATATCGGCAAGCTGTTCCCGGATACCGACCCGGCATTCAAAGGGGCCGACAGCCGCGTTCTGCTGCGTGAGGCCTGGAAACGCATCCGCGCCAAAGGCTATCGTCTGGGTAACCTGGATATCACCATTATTGCCCAGGCCCCTAAAATGGCGCCGCATATCCCGCAAATGCGCGTATTCCTGGCGGAAGATCTGCAATGCCATATGGACGACGTCAACGTTAAGGCTACCACCACCGAACAGCTCGGTTTCACCGGGCGCGGCGAGGGCATTGCCTGCGAAGCGGTTGCCTTGTTGATCAAGGAATAAACGCATGGATATGGCTAATCTGACCTGGCTGCATGGCCAGCCACAGAGCACCGGCGTGTTGAAAGCCAACCCGGAAGATTTTGTGGTGGTGGAAGACCTGGGCTTTGAGCCGGACGGCGAAGGCGAACATGTGCTGGTGAACATCCGCAAGAACGGTTGTAACACTCAGTTTGTCGCCGATTATTTGGCGCGCTTTGCCGGTATTCACGCCCGTTCTGTCAGTTACGCGGGTCTGAAAGATCGCCATGCGGTGACCGAACAATGGTTCTGCCTGCATCTACCGGGCAAAGAGACACCTGATTTTACTCAGTTTTCACTGGAAGGCTGCGAAGTGCTGGCCAGCGCCCGCCACCTGCGCAAAATGCGTATAGGCACGCTAAAAGGCAATGCTTTCACCCTGGTGCTGCGTCATATTTCCGACCGTCAGGATGTCGAACCGCGGCTGAAGGCGATTGCGGCCGGCGGCGTGCCAAACTATTTTGGCAGCCAGCGCTTTGGTCGCGGCGGCAATAACCTGGTGATGGCGCGCCGTTGGGCAAATGATGAGATCCGGGTTAAAGAACGCAGCAAGCGCAGTTTTTATCTTTCCGCCAGCCGCAGTGCGCTGTTTAATTTGATTGCCAGCCGACGCTTGGCCAACCAGCAACAACATACCGTGCTGGAAGGTGATGCCTTACAGCTCAGTGGGCGTGGCAGTTGGTTTGTCGCCAAGCCGGAAGAGCTGGAAGCGCTGCAACAGCGGCTGGATGCCGGCGAACTGATGATTACCGCTCCTTTGCCGGGTGACGGCGAACCCGGTACCGCCGGTGAAGCACTGAGTTTTGAACAGCAGTGCTTGCTGGAGCAACCGGAACTGATGGCGCTTTTAAAGCGTGAGCGTGTTGATCCGGCCCGCCGTGCGTTGCTGTTACAGCCAAAAAACATGCAGTGGGAATGGTGGGATGATGCCACCGTTGAACTGCGTTTTTGGCTGCCGGCCGGCAGTTTCGCCACCAGCGTGGTGCGCGAAATTATGCGGCAGGACAGTAGTGATGCGGATATTAGTGAGTAATAATTAAAAACCTGCTTATGCAGGTTTTTTTTCGTCTGGAGCATGACGACGTAATGAGGTGTGTTTGCCCAACTGCGGTTTTCGGTGCTAACACGAGGCCTGGAGCAGCGCGAAAAATCGTCTTTTCCCTTGGTGACTGGACATGTCGGGGGGAGTAAACATAATATCTGCTGGTTAAGTCCCTCCTTTTGGGCGTTGATTTCGAGTATTTAAATACCAGGCCGCGTTAAAGGCGTTCTGATTGAGAGATAAAAAAGAAGACAATCTTTTATGCGGATATTGCTGAGTAATGACGACGGCGTGACCGCCCCGGGCATCCAGGTGCTGGCGGCGGCATTGAGAGAGTTCGCCGAAGTGCAAGTTGTGGCACCCGATCGTAACCGCAGTGGTTCTTCCAATGCGCTGACGCTGGAATCTCCATTGCGCACCCTGACGATGCCCAATGGAGATATCGCCGTACAGCAGGGAACGCCGACAGACTGCGTGTATCTGGGAGTGAATGCCCTGATGCAGCCTGCGCCGGATATCGTGGTTTCCGGCATCAATGCGGGCCCCAATCTGGGTGATGACGTTATTTATTCCGGCACCGTAGCGGCTGCTATGGAAGGACGCCATTTGGGATTGCCTGCGCTGGCCGTGTCGTTGAACGGCCATCAGCATTATGCGACCGCCGCGGTGATCACCTGCCGGGTGCTGCGTGCGTTACAGCGCGAACCGTTGCGAACCGGTAAAATTCTGAATATCAACGTGCCGGATTTGCCGCTGGACCAGATTAAGGGCATTCGTGTGACCCGCTGCGGTAGTCGCCATCCGGCTGACAAAGTGTTCTGCCAACAAGATCCGCGTGGGCAAAATCTCTATTGGATTGGGCCGCCTGGTGATAAGTTTGATGCCGGGCCGGACACGGATTTCGCTGCGGTAGAACAGGGTTATGTGGCCATCACGCCACTGCAGGTGGATTTAACCGCTTATGCAGCCCAGGACGTGGTAAAAACGTGGTTAACCAAAGCAGGGGTTGGCGGGGAATGGTGAACAAGCGTATGCAAACATTGCTGACGCAGCTGCGTCAACAGGGGATCCGGGACGAACGGTTGCTACAGGCGATCGAAGCAGTGCCGCGTGAACGCTTTGTTGATGAGGCACTTGAACACAAGGCTTATGAGAATACGGCGTTACCTATTGGCTCCGGCCAAACTATCTCTCAACCTTATATGGTTGCACGCATGACCGAACTGCTGAATCTGACGCCAACCTCCAGAGTATTGGAGATCGGCACCGGTTCTGGCTATCAAACCGCTATCCTGGCGCATCTGGTACAGCATGTTTGTTCCGTTGAACGTATTAAGGGGCTGCAATGGCAGGCCAAGCGGCGGCTGAAACAACTCGATCTTCACAATGTTTCCACTCGTCATGGCGATGGCTGGCAGGGTTGGGCATCGCGAGGGCCGTTTGATGCCATCATTGTCACAGCAGCGCCGCCGGAGATCCCTCCGGCGCTGATGGAGCAGTTGGACGACGGTGGCATTCTGGTGTTACCTGTCGGTGAGCAGGCCCAAACTCTGAAGTACATTCGGCGACAGGGAAGCGAGTTTGTTATCGATACCGTCGAAGCGGTGCGTTTTGTTCCCCTGGTGAAGGGTGAACTGGCCTAGCGATTGTCTGAATTTTCGGCAGGAAACGAAATCTGTTGCACTTTCATCACCTCCGGTTAATGTTTTAACGTTTCAATAAAACTAATTTTCAATACAATTGCCTTTCTGCGTAGTTGTCTTATGGTGCAGCAGCGCTAATGTGGTTAGCATTGGCGCGCTGTTTTGAGGCTCCGGTATGAGATTTCCTGACGTTCAGGGATCGGCCGTGGGCACCTTTCAGGGTAGAAATCGAGAGAATGTTAAAAGCTCAGCTACCATGTAAAGGGTATTTGGATATATCGCTGATATTGCTGTCATGGGGGAAGCATGAGCACGGGAAGCCCAATGATTACATTACGCCGGGTTGCGGTGTGTACGATGGTAAGTTTGTGGTTGGCAGGTTGTACGAACACTGAATCGACATCGGCCCCTATTAGTAGCGTGGACGGTGGCGGAGCCGCCGCATCCAGCAATGCTGGAGCGCAGGCTAACGCTGAAGGGCACATTGTTTACAACCGCAGTTACACTTCGATCCCCAAAGGGAGCTACAGCGGCAATACCTACACGGTTAAGCGCGGAGACACGCTGTTTTACATCGCCTGGATCACCGGAAACGATTACCGTGACCTGGCCCAGCGCAACAATATCCCTGAGCCATACAGCCTGAATGTGGGCCAAAGCATTCAGCTTGGTAATGGTTCCGCCAACGGAAACGGCGGTATGCTGGCGGCAACAGACGCGACCAGCGGCGGTGTTCCTAAGCCACCATCGACCTCTCAGATACAAACTGCAACGGTTGATTCTCCATCAACTAACGCGTATTCTGATAATTCGGGTAAACAGAATGTAGGTAAGATGTTACCTGCAGCAGGCGCAGTGGCGGCAACTACCGCAACAGCCCCTGTTACCGCACCGGTCGTTGCTCCCCCAGTGAGCAGCACCGTCAGCAACAGCGCCCCAGTAAGTACCTGGAGATGGCCAACTGACGGTAAGATTATTGATAACTTTTCCTCATCAGAAGGTGGGAATAAAGGTGTCGATATCGCCGGGACTCGTGGGCAGCCTATCTTCGCTACCGCCGATGGTCGTGTAGTGTACGCAGGCAACGCTTTACGGGGTTACGGTAATCTAATCATCATCAAACACAATGATGATTACCTGAGCGCCTACGCTCACAACGACACAATGCTGGTCCGGGAACAACAAGAAGTGAAGGCGGGTCAAAAAATAGCCACCATGGGTAGCACCGGAACCAGTTCAGTACGTTTGCATTTTGAAATTCGTTACAAGGGGAAATCCGTAAACCCGCTGCGTTATCTTCCGCAGCGATAGATTGGGCAGAATACGCTGTATTCTGCTCGCGGTATCACGGGTAGGAGCAGCATATGAGCCAAAATACGCTGAAAGTTAACGAGTTACATGACGATGCGGATTTCGACGAGAACGCAACGGAAGCGGAATCATTCGACGAAAAAGCACTGGTTGAAGAAGAGGCCAGTGAGAGTGATCTAGCGGAAGAAGAGTTGTTGTCACAAGGCGTGACCCAACGCGTATTGGATGCGACGCAGCTCTATCTTGGCGAAATCGGTTATTCTCCGCTGCTGACCGCAGAGGAAGAAGTTTATTTTGCGCGGCGTGCACTGCGCGGTGACGTGCCGTCCCGCCGCCGAATGATTGAAAGTAACCTGCGGTTGGTGGTGAAAATCGCCCGCCGTTACAGCAATCGCGGCCTGGCGCTGCTGGATCTGATTGAAGAGGGTAACCTCGGTCTGATCCGCGCAGTGGAAAAGTTTGACCCAGAACGCGGTTTCCGTTTCTCGACTTACGCAACCTGGTGGATCCGGCAGACGATTGAACGGGCGATCATGAACCAAACCCGTACTATCCGCTTGCCTATCCACATTGTTAAAGAACTGAATGTCTATTTGCGCACCGCGCGCGAGCTTTCTCATAAACTGGATCATGAACCGAGCGCTGAAGAGATTGCAGAGCAACTCGACAAGCCGGTCGATGACGTCAGCCGTATGCTGCGCCTGAATGAACGTATCACTTCTGTCGATACGCCATTGGGTGGGGATTCGGAGAAAGCCTTGCTGGACATTCTGGCCGACGAGAAAGACAACGGACCAGAAGACACCACGCAAGACGATGACATGAAACAGAGCATCGTTAAATGGTTGTTCGAACTGAACGCCAAACAGCGTGAAGTGCTGGCGCGTCGTTTTGGCCTGCTGGGCTACGAAGCGGCAACGCTTGAAGATGTGGGTCGTGAAATTGGCCTGACTCGCGAGCGAGTACGTCAGATCCAGGTTGAAGGTTTACGCCGTCTGCGTGAAATTCTGCAAATGCAGGGCCTGAGCATTGAGGCACTGTTCCGCGAGTAACCCAGGCAGTTGAATCGCATCAAAATAAAAACGGTGAGCACTATGCTCACCGTTTTTTTATGCCTGCGACCTGCGAAGGGTCAGACCATATTCTTCAGGCGGTAAATCCACTCCAGCGCCTGACGAGGTGACAGTGAGTCCGGATCCAGTGCCTCGAGCGCTTCAACCGCCGGTGAGGTTTCCTCATTCAGCAGCGTCATCTGGGTGGCATCAACGGTACCCGTCGCGGTATGGCTGGATATCGCCTCCAGCTCGCGCAGTTTTTGGCGCGCGCGTTTGATCACCTCACGTGGCACGCCTGCCAGAGCGGCAACCGCCAGGCCATAGCTCTTGCTGGCGGCACCGTCCTGTACGCTGTGCATAAAGGCGATAGTGTCGCCGTGCTCCAGCGCGTCCAGATGCACGTTCACCACGCCTTCCATTTTCTCTGGCAGAGTGGTCAGCTCAAAGTAATGGGTGGCGAACAGCGTCATGGCTTTAATGCGGCTGGCCAGGTTCTCGGCGCAGGCCCAGGCCAGAGAGAGACCGTCGTAGGTTGAGGTACCGCGGCCAATTTCATCCATCAGCACCAGGCTGTTTTCGGTGGCATTGTGCAGGATATTGGCGGTTTCAGTCATCTCTACCATAAAGGTAGAACGGCCGGAGGCCAGATCGTCCGCCGCGCCCACGCGGGTAAAGATTCGGTCTACCGGGCCGATGACCGCCTTGCTCGCCGGCACGTAGCTGCCGATGTGTGCCATCAGCACGATCAGCGCCGTTTGGCGCATATAGGTACTTTTACCGCCCATATTAGGGCCGGTAATGATCAACATTCGCCGCTGAGGCGACAGCGATAGCGGGTTGGAAATAAACGGCTCGCTCAGTACCTGTTCGACCACCGGATGGCGGCCCTCAGTGATGCGTACACCGGGCTGTTCGCTGATGGTTGGGCAGGCGTAGTTGAGCGTTTCGGCACGTTCAGCCAGGTTGGCCAGCACGTCCAGCTCGGCCAATGCAGCGGCACTTTGCTGTAGATCGCCCAGGTGCGGCAACAGCAAGTCGAACAACTCTTCGTACAGACCCTTCTCGATCGCCAACGCTTTCCCTTTGGAAGTCAAGACCTTGTCTTCATACTCTTTCAATTCGGGAATGATGTAGCGTTCGGCGTTTTTCAGCGTCTGGCGGCGCACGTAGTGGATCGGTACCAGGTGGCTCTGCCCACGGCTGACTTGAATGTAATAACCATGCACGCCATTGAAGCCGACCTTCAACGTATCCAGCCCCAGCTTTTCGCGCTCGCGGATCTCAAGACGGTCGAGGTAGTCGGTGGCACCATCGGCCAGTGCACGCCATTCATCCAGCTCGCTATTGTAGCCGGGAGCGATAACGCCGCCGTCGCGTACCAGCACCGGTGGGGCTTCGACCACTGCGCGTTCCAGCAAGTCTTGCAGTTCATCAAACTGACCGACCTGTGACAGTAGCTGTTGCACATACGGGGTTTCTACCCCTTTCAGTAACGCGTGGATATCCGGCAACTGTTGGAAAGCATGACGCATACGGGCCAGATCGCGTGGACGGGCACTGCGTAATGCCAGACGGGCCAATATGCGTTCCAGATCGCCTACCTGACGCAGCGAAGGTTGCAGGTCGCTATACAGATCTTGCAGGGAGCCGATCGCCTGCTGACGGTTATTCAATACTTTGATGTCACGGGTCGGCATATGCAGCCAGCGCTTAAGCATACGGCTACCCATCGCCGTCACGCTGTGGTCGAGGATGGCCGCCAGGGTATTTTCGCTGCCGCCGGACAGGTTCTGGGTCAGCTCAAGGTTACGCCGCGTGGCGGCATCCATGATAATGCCATCCTGCTGGCGCTCCATGGTGATGCCACGGATATGCGGTAATGAGGTGCGTTGAGTATCTTTAACATATTGCAGCAGACAACCGGCGGCGCGCAGTGCCTGATGGGCCTGTTCAACGCCGAAACCGGTCAGATCGCGGGTGCCGAACTGCAGATTCAGCTGTTGGCGTGCAGTCTCGGGTTCAAACTCCCACAGTGGGCGACGGCGCAGGCCATGGCGCTGTTCAATCAGCGACATCTGTTCAAAGGTTTCGGGGTAAAGCAGCTCGGCAGGATTAGTGCGCTGCAACTCTGCCGCCATGGTTTCGATATCTGCCGGTTCAGCCACGCGGAAACGACCTGAGCTGATGTCCAGCGTGGCGTAGCCAAAGCCGCGTGCGTCCTGCCAGATTGCCGCCAGCAGGTTGTCCTGACGTTCTTGCAGCAGGGCTTCGTCGGTGATGGTGCCTGGCGTAACGATGCGCACCACTTTGCGTTCCACCGGGCCTTTACTGGTGGCCGGATCGCCGATTTGTTCGCACAGGGCGACGGATTCACCAAGCTGCACCAGTTTGGCCAGATAGTTCTCGACCGCATGGTGAGGGACGCCGGCCATCGGAATGGGCTCGCCCGCTGAGGCACCGCGTTTGGTCAGCGAGATATCCAGCAGTTGGGAAGCGCGTTTGGCATCGTCATAGAACAGCTCGTAAAAGTCGCCCATGCGGTAGAACAGCAGGATCTCGGGGTGCTGTGCCTTGAGGCGCAGATACTGCTGCATCATTGGGGTGTGTGAATCGAGCTTATCGGTACTATTCATAAGATTACTGTTTCCAATCCATTGAATTTAAAGTTGGTTGTGATGTTGATTGTCATCATTAGGGTTCACGCCGCGGCACAAAAAAACCACTCGATAGAGCAGTGGTTGACGGCGGTAAGGATCAATAAGCCCTTAATACTGTCGCTATACTAGCCCAGCGGGCAATCGGCTGTCACAGGTAAAAATGGGAAGCTTTACGCAAAGTCGATTTGTAAGGCAGGGGAGAGCGTTGCACAGGTTAATCTTGGGGGATACAGAGATGTCCTTAGTGGGCAATCAAAGCCGTGTGTTACCCCAATCAGGCGATCTGTCCCGAAGAGTAACCCAGCCCTGTCTGAGCCTGACCTGCCAAACCAGCCCCAAAAATTCTTCCATTTACCACTTCTTTTCCACCCGCTGGATAGCCTTATCTTGCTGAAGTGTTCTAATCAAGGGCGAACGATTTTATGCTCATCAATCGAACGATGGATGACCCCGCGCATAGAATTATCCATAAATACTCTGCATGTTTATAACTTACTGTTTATAATTGTTATTTGCTTATTTATGACGAATTTATTCAGTAATTAAAGGTTATTTGCGAGACAGATCACACTATTTTTTTATGTGAAATGTGAAGAGGGTCAATCAGGAAGGTCAAGCAGAGACGGTTCTTACTGGTGATGGCTTACCGTTCCGCTTCACTGCCTCCGTATACTGTCTGCAACCAGGGCAAAGTAACGGAAATTTTCATAAGGAATGTGCGTGAGGCAATGGCTATTGCATCTGGCAAACAAATGACACGGGGCTTTTTTGATTATCTTGAGGGATTGGGTATGGAAAAGAAAAAAATCTATCTGTTTTGTTCTGCTGGTATGTCGACTTCCCTGCTGGTTTCAAAAATGAAAGCACAGGCCGAGAAGTACGAAGTGCCGGTGATCATTGCCGCCTATCCTGAGGCGTTGGCCGCAGAAAAGGGTGCCGAGGCGGATTTGATTCTGCTTGGGCCACAGATTGCCTACACGCTGGCCGAAGTGCAAAAGCAGTTACCCAACAAGCCCGTTGAAGTGATCGACTCTGCCTTATACGGCAAGCTCGATGGCCTGGGCGTGTTGAAGGCCGCAGTCGCCACCATAAAAAAAGCTAACCAATAAAGGGGTCTGCCGTGAATACGTTAATTGCCTCGTTGGAAAAGGTCATTCTGCCCTTTGCCGTGAAAATTGGTAAACAGCCCCATGTTAATGCCATCAAAAACGGGTTCATTCGCTTGATGCCACTGACGTTGACCGGGGCGATGTTCGTTCTGATCAACAACGTGTTTCTTAGCTTCGGCGAAGGCTCGTTCTTCTTTTCAATGGGGGTGCGGCTGGATGCGTCTACCATTGAGACGTTGAATGGCCTGAAGGCCATCGGTGGCAGCGTTTATAACGGCACCCTGGGGATTATGTCCCTGATGACGCCCTTTTTTATCAGTATGGCTTTAGCTGAAGAGCGCAAAGTCGACCCGTTGGCCGCAGCGCTGCTGGCGGTTGCCGCCTTTATGACCGTGACCCCGTTTAGCGTCGGTGAGGCTTATGCCGTAGGCGCTAACTGGCTGGGTGGTGCCAACATCATTTCCGGTATGGTGATCGGCCTGGTGGTGGCAGAGATGTTTACCTTTGTGGTGCGCCGCAATTGGGTGATCAGCCTGCCGGACAGCGTACCTTCTTCAGTGTCACGCTCGTTCTCGGCCTTGATCCCCGGCTTTCTTATCCTGTCGATCATGGGCGTACTGGCCTATTGTCTGACGCTGTGGGGCACCAACTTCCACCAAATCATCATGGACAGCATCTCGGCACCGCTGGCAAAAATGGGCAGCGTAGTGGGCTGGGTGTATGTGATGTTCTCCTCTCTGCTGTGGTTCTTCGGGGTACATGGTTCAATGGCGCTGGCCGCACTGGACAGCGGTATCATGACGCCATTCGCACTGGAGAACGTCGAGCTGTACAACAAGTACGGTTCCGTCGAAGCCGCGGTGGCTGCGGGTAAAGAGTTCCACATGTGGGCGAAGCCGTTCGTTGACTCCTACATCTATCTGGGCGGGACGGGTTCGACGCTGGGGCTGATTATTGCCATCTTTATCGCTTCACGCCGTGAAGATTATCGTCAAGTCGCCAAGCTGGCGACGCCGTCGGGCATCTTCCAGATCAACGAACCCATCCTGTTCGGTCTGCCGGTGATTATGAACCCGGTGATGTTTATTCCGTTTATTCTGGTTCAGCCGGTACTGACGATTATTACCACGGTGGCTTATTACACCGGATTGATCCCGCCAATCACCAATATTGCGCCATGGACCATGCCGGTGGGGCTGGGAGCGTTCTTCAACACTAACGGCAGTATCGTTGCCATGTTGCTGAGCTTCTTCAACCTGGGCGTCGCGACCTTGATTTACCTGCCGTTTGTGATGATCTCTAACAAGGCGCAGAGCCAGATTGATCAGGCAACGGAAAGTGAAGAAGACATCGCCAAGGCGTTGAAATTCTAACTGCAGTCTGGGGCAGCAATCCGCTGCCCCGGTTTTAGAGGGGCTTCTGATGAAATATCAATTTGCTGACGATTTCTGGTGGGGAAGCGCCACCTCGGCACCCCAGTCGGAAGGGGCTGCCGCACGGGATGGCAAAAGCCAGAACATCTTCGACTACTGGTATGAGATTGCACCAGAACGTTTTCATCATCAGGTCGGCCCGTCCGAGACCTCCACGTTTTATGACAACTTCCAGCAAGATATCCTGCTGTTAAAAAACCTTGGGCATAATAGCTTCAGAACCTCTATCTCCTGGTCGCGGTTGATCCCGGATGGGGATGGCGAAGTGAATCCGAAAGCCGTGGCTTTCTATAATGCGCTGATCGACAGCCTGTTAGCCCAGGGCATCACGCCATTTATCAATCTTTACCATTTCGATATGCCGCTGTGCATGCAGCAACAAGGTGGCTGGGAAAGCCGGGCGGTGGTTGATGCCTACGCGCGTTATGCCAAAACCTGTTTCAGCCTGTTCGGCGACAGAGTCAGCCATTGGTTCACCTTTAATGAGCCGATTGTCCCGGTCGAAGCCGGGTATCTGAACGACCTGCATTATCCTTGTGTCATTGATTTCAAAAGGGCAATTACAGTGGCTTACCACAGCGTGTTGGCCCATGCCAAAGCGGTGAGTGAGTTCAGGGCGCTGGGGAACCAGGGTTCTATCGGCATTATTTTGAACCTGAGCCCGACCTATCCTCGTTCGGACAGCCAGGAAGATGGCGTGGCGGCTCACTATGCGGATCTGTTGCTGAATAAAAGCTTCCTCGATCCGGTGACCAAAGGGCGTTATCCGGACGATTTGGTGAATTTACTACGGGCCAATGATTTGTTGCCGCAGACAGCAGCGGAAGACGTGCAGCTGATTGCCGATGGGGTGGTGGATATTCTGGGCGTGAATTACTATCAACCGCGCAGGGTCAAAGCTAAAGAAGGTTATCCGGCCAGCGACCCGGTAACCATGCCGGAAGACCTGTTCAGCTATTACGCCATGCCGGGCCGCAAGATTAACCCGCACCGCGGCTGGGAAATCTATGAAAAAGGCCTGTATGACATCCTGATGGATCTGAAGGAAAACTACGGCAACATTCCCTGCTATATTTCAGAAAACGGTATGGGTGTGGAGGGTGAAGAGGCCTTCATCGGTGCCAGTGGGCGGATAGAGGACGATTATCGAATCGACTTTATTCGTGACCATCTGAAATGGTTGCATCAGGCGTTGTCCGAGGGCTCCAACTGTAAGGGCTACCATCTATGGACCTTTATTGACTGCTGGTCCTGGCTCAATGCCTACAAGAATCGCTACGGGTTGGTCCGGCTGGAGCGGGATAGCCAGCAACGTACGATTAAAAAGAGCGGCTATTGGTTTGCCGAGACGGCCAGGCAAAACGGTTTTGATTAATGGGAGCGCGCGCGGTGTCTGACAACCTGGTTTCGCTGAATACCAACGACGTTAAGCTGATTCGGGAGCAGGATTTTTTTAACTGCAAAGATTTCCATCTGTTTATCTATAACAAGGTGGAGAGCGCCACTGGGCTGCATCAGCATGACTATTACGAATTCACTATCGTCCTGAGCGGCAAATGCTATCAGGAGATCAACGGTAAGCGGGTGCTGCTGGAGCGGGGGGATTTTGTGTTTATTCCCATTGGCTCGCGTCACCAGAGCTTCTATGAGTTCGGCGCCGCGAAAATCTTTAACGTGGCGGTCGGCAAGGTTTTCTTTGAAGAAAACTATCTGCAGCAGTTGCCTCGCTGCTTTGTCGCCTCTCAGGCCTATAGCCTGAAGAATGAGTTTCTGGCTTATATCGAGTCGGTGGTAGGTTCCCCACAGTTCCGTGAGGATGATTTTGCCGAGTTTCTGGAAACGCTGACCTTTTATATCATCAGCCGCATTCGTCATTATAAAGAAGAGAGTGGCGAGGGGGATGATATACCTCAGTGGCTGAAGAACACCCTGGCCGGCATGCATGATAAAGCGATGTTTGGTGAAAAGGCGTTGCTCAATATGGTTGAGCTGTCGGGGAAAACCCAGGAGTACCTGACCCGGGCAATGCGGCGTTATTACCATAAAACGCCGATGCAGGTGATTAATGAAATTCGCATTAATTTCGCCAAAACCCAGCTTGAGGTCACCAACTATTCGGTCTCGGATATTGCCTTTGATTCGGGCTATGGCGACGTGAGCCTGTTTATTAAAAACTTTAAAAGACTCACTGAAGTGACGCCGGGTAATTACCGAAAAAAGTTCTACGGCCCTATTTAGGGCCGCTCCCGATAAGCATTAACGCCGATATTCCGAATGCCTTTCAGGCCGCCAATAGCCTGATGAGATAAATTTCTTTGCTTAAGCGAAGGGGAATTGCCGTACCTGACGGACGGTATTCCCTTGCCAAAAATTTGTTAAATGGATGCCAAAATGGAAAAGTTACTGATAGTGAATGCTGACGATTTTGGTCTGAGCAAGGGCCAGAATTATGGCGTTATCGAGGCGTATCACTACGGGGTTGTCTCTTCAACCACTGCCATGGTCAATAGCGTGGATGTACACCATGCCGCCAGGCTCAGCCAGCTCTATTCCGGGCTGCAGATTGGCCTGCACTTTGTGCTGACCCACGGGAAGCCCCTGACGGCCATGTCGTCGCTGGTTAACGAACGTGGGGAATTGGGCAAGTGGTTATGGGAAAGGGCTGAGTCCGCGCAGTTGGATCTGGATGAAATTCACGACGAGTTGGTGAGTCAATATGACAAATTCGTCGCTGTGTTCGGTAAAGCGCCGACGCATATCGACAGCCACCATCACGTGCACATGCTGCCGCAGATTTATCCGCTGGTGGAAGCTTTTGCCCAGTCAAAATCCCTGCCGTTGCGCATAGGTCGCGAGGAGGTTGAACGGCAAGGCATTCCACTGAGCTATGGCCACAGCACCGAATGGTTTGATGCGGGTTTTTATGGTGAGGAAATATCCGAAGCACTGTTTTTACAGGTGCTTGAGCGCACCGACCAACGCGGCGCCCGGTCGGTGGAGATGATGTGCCACCCGGCGTTTCTGGATAACACTATTTTGGCGAGCAAGTATTGCTATCCACGGCTGGCCGAAGTGGACGTGTTGACTTCGCCGGGGCTTAAAACCGCGATCGCGGAACGCGGTTACCGCCTGGGTTCTTTCCTCGATCTGTAACAGGCACAACCTGATATAAATATGGCCCGCTTAAAGCATCGAGTGGGCCTTCTTCAGCCCGGTATCCTCATCAGGATCGGCACCCTGCGGGATGGCCGCCTCGGCTTCTTCTTCCCCCGACGTTTCACTGACCTGCGGCTCTACCGGATCAGGCGCCGCCTCCGGTGGTGGCATGGTGTCGTGGATTATCTGCTCATCGAAGGTTGGGTTCAGCGCCGGAGAAAGTGGGGAACTGGTCAGGCTGTCAGGCAGCGGAATATGTGGCAATGGCGCATCCTGCACAAACTGCGACTCGTCCTGTTTTACCGTCCGGCTGAAGCCCACCAGCAGCACGCCGCAAAGCGAGAAGAAGGCATACAGAATATTGCCGCCTAACGGTTCAATCAGTGAACCGACCGCCAATGGGCCGATACTGGCACCGACACCGAAGGCCATCAGCAAACAGGCGGCGAGGGATACGCGCCGTTCCGGTTCGATCAAATCGTTCGCCAGGGCGACCACCAGCGGATACAGCGTGAACTGCAACATGCTGACGATAAAGCCCACCACCAGCAACACCGGAAAATCAATGTGCGGTACCAGCGCCAGCGGCAGGGAAGCTACGATCAATAAAATGGCGTTGATGCGCATCAGCAGCGTTCGGTTGTAACGGTCTGACAGCCAACTGAGTGGGAACTGCGCCACCAGCCCGGCGAAGATGGCTATCGCCATAAACAGGCCAGTTTGCTGGGTGGTCAGCGATTGCAGACTTGCGTACACCGGTGCCAAACCATAGAAAGATCCCACCACCATGCCGATCACCAGCGTGGTCGCCAGCACCTTGGGAATGGCCCCGATAAAGTAGCGCAGCTCCATAGGAGCTGGTGACATATGCCGTGCGTTGGTGCGGGTGGTGAGGGCGATAGGTACCAGGCAGAGTGCAAAGCACAGGGCGATCAGCAGCAGGGTGGTAATGCCGAGATTGCTCTGCAGCATTAACACCACCTGACCCAATGACATACCCAGATAGGTGGCCGCCATATAAAAGCCGAAAACCGTTCCGCGCTGATTGGATTCCGCCTGATCGTTCAGCCAGCTTTCCAGCACCATGAATTGACACATCATGCACATGCCGATAATCAGCCGCAGCACCACCCACACGGGAATATATTCCGTCAGGCCATGCCCCAACACCGCCGCGGTGATAATGCCGGCGCAGGAAACGTAGGCGCGGATATGGCCGACGCGGGCAATCAGAAAATGCCCGACCTTGCCGCCGATCACCAGGCCGATGTAGTTGGCGGCAATAATCGCCCCGATCAGCGCACCGGTCACGTGGATAGAGGTTAAACGCAGGGAGATGTAAGTGGTGAGCAACCCTGAACCCAGCAGCATCAGCAGGGTGGTGGTATACAACGGAAAGAAGACGCCTAACGTTTTTTTCACTCTATCATCCTAATCTTTTATCCTGGTTTGCCCTGGGGTTGACCCTGCCGGCGGCAAAGGCAACCCGGTGAGATCCCTCGTGCAAAACACCGCCCGTTAACCCGGGCGTTACATTCGATACTAGCAGTTTGGTTTGCCGCTTAACACCGCCTCGCCTGCGAAGCGGCGCGCATTTCTGTCAACGCACGCTCGGGCAAACTTGATAAATGCTACTATCGGGCGCATATACCTGATTCGCTAAGGAGAGGTTATGAGTGAAAATCAACTGCGTAAACTCAGCATTGCGGTGGGCGAAAAACTGAAGGCCAACGGCCAGTGGATCACCTGTGCGGAATCCTGCACCGGTGGCGGCATCGCCAAAGCCATCACTGACATTGCCGGGAGTTCTGCCTATTTCGATCGCGGTTTTGTCACCTACAGCAATACGGCAAAGCATGAGTTGCTGGGCGTGGCGGAGGCGACTCTGACGGCCCATGGCGCAGTGAGCGAAGAGGTGGTGCGCGAGATGGCCCAGGGGGCGTTACACGCAGCACGTGCCAGCCTGGCGCTGTCGGTCAGCGGCATTGCCGGACCGGACGGCGGCAGTGCGGAAAAACCGGTGGGCACCGTCTGGTTTGGCTTTGCCGACGGCTCTGGACGGGTACTGGCGCACAGGAAGCAATTTGCCGGCGATCGTGATGCCGTGCGGCTTCAGGCGACGATTTTTGCGCTGCAAACCGCGCTTGATGATTTTTTGTAAAATTAGGCTTGATACTGTATGACCATACAGTATAATTAGTGACATTTCCTGCACAACATACAATCAGTGGCAGTGTGGGGTAACACCGACATTGCGTAACGAAGGAGCAAAAATGGCTATTGATGAGAACAAGCAAAAGGCGCTAGCTGCGGCACTGGGCCAGATTGAGAAACAGTTCGGCAAAGGCTCCATCATGCGTCTGGGTGAAGACCGTTCTATGGACGTAGAAACGATCTCTACCGGCTCACTGTCACTGGACATCGCACTGGGTGCGGGCGGCCTGCCAATGGGTCGTATCGTTGAAATTTATGGCCCGGAGTCTTCCGGTAAAACTACCCTGACGCTGCAGGTTATCGCTGCGGCACAGCGCGAAGGTAAAACCTGTGCGTTTATCGATGCCGAGCATGCGCTGGATCCGATTTATGCGAAAAAGCTGGGTGTTGATATCGACAACCTGCTGTGTTCGCAGCCGGACACCGGTGAGCAAGCGCTGGAAATCTGTGATGCCTTGACCCGCTCTGGCGCGGTTGACGTGATCATCGTTGACTCCGTAGCGGCGCTGACGCCAAAAGCGGAAATCGAAGGTGAAATTGGTGACTCACACATGGGCCTGGCGGCGCGTATGATGAGCCAGGCGATGCGTAAGCTGGCCGGTAACCTGAAAAACGCCAACACGCTGTTGATCTTCATCAACCAGATCCGTATGAAAATCGGTGTGATGTTTGGTAACCCTGAAACCACCACCGGTGGTAACGCACTGAAATTCTACGCTTCTGTCCGTCTGGATATCCGCCGTATCGGCGCGGTTAAAGAAGGCGATGAAGTGGTCGGCAGCGAAACCCGCGTAAAAGTGGTAAAAAACAAAATCGCTGCGCCGTTCAAACAGGCCGAGTTCCAAATCCTGTACGGTGAAGGTATCAACAGCCGTGGTGAATTGGTCGATCTGGGCGTTAAGCACAAGATGATCGAGAAAGCCGGCGCCTGGTACAGCTACAACGGCGATAAAATCGGTCAGGGTAAGGCCAACGCCTGTAACTTCCTGAAAGAGAACCCGGCGGTTGCTGCCGAGTTGGATAAACGACTGCGTGACCTGCTGCTGCACAGCAACGGCGAACTGGTTGCTGCAACCAACGAAGGCTTCGACGACGAAGCTGAAACCAGCGAAGAGTTTTAATCGCTGCTGGCGTTCGTGGACATCGTTATAGGTTCACGAACGTCAACTAAATCAGGCTTGAAAAATGAATGACTTGCTAAGCCGCGCCATGCGCCTGCTGTCGCAACGCGATCATAGTGAAGCTGAACTGCGCCGCAAACTTGCGGCGCAGCCATTTATGGCGAAAGCCAGATTTGGCACCAAAACTCCCTCGTCCTCCGCTCCGCTGCCTGAAGAACCCGTTGACCCTGCCGTTATAGAACAGGTTATTGCCTATTGTTACCAGCATAACTGGCTGGACGATCAACGCTTTGCCCGCAGTTATATTGGTAGCCGCAGCCGTAAAGGCTATGGCGCGCAGCGGATCCGCTCCGAATTGATGCAAAAAGGTGTGGATAAGGAACTGACGCAGGCGGCGCTGGCGGACTGCGAGATTGATTGGTGTGAACAGGCCAAACAGGTGGCGCAGCGTAAATTTGGCGATCAACTGCCAACGGACTGGAAAGAGAAAGCCAAAGTGCAGCGTTATCTGCTCTATCGTGGCTTCTTCCAGGAAGAAATTCAGTCAATTTACCGTGATTTTGCGCAATGAACGCACACGGGGTTTTACTTCCCCTTGAAGAAAATTTATCTTATCCCCACTTTTTGTTCGTGAGCTAGGTGCCATCGTCAGGATGTCGCGTATCTTGCTCACGTGTCGTTATTCTAGCCTTTCCGGGAAAATTATGAGCAAGAGCACCGCTGAGATCCGTCAAGCGTTTCTCGATTTCTTTCATAGTAAGGGCCATCAGGTTGTAGCGAGCAGCTCCCTGGTGCCTGACAATGATCCGACATTGCTGTTTACCAATGCCGGCATGAACCAATTTAAAGATGTTTTCCTGGGGCTGGACAAGCGTGCCTATTCCCGAGCCACTACCTCACAGCGTTGTGTGCGTGCGGGCGGTAAGCATAACGATCTGGAGAACGTCGGTTATACCGCACGTCACCACACCTTCTTTGAAATGCTGGGCAACTTCAGCTTCGGCGATTATTTCAAACATGATGCCATCAGCTACGCATGGGAACTCTTGACCGGTGAAAACTGGTTTAACCTGCCGAAAGAGCGGCTGTGGGTGACCGTCTATGAAACCGATGACGAAGCTTTCGACATCTGGCAGCAGCAGATTGGTGTGCCGGCAGAACGTATTATCCGCATTGGCGACAATAAAGGCGGCGTCTTTGCCTCAGACAACTTCTGGCAGATGGGTGATACCGGTCCATGCGGCCCGTGCACCGAGATTTTCTACGATCACGGCGATCATATCTGGGGTGGCCCGCCGGGCAGTCCGGAAGAAGACGGCGATCGCTACATTGAGATCTGGAACCTCGTTTTCATGCAGTTCAACCGTCAATCCGACGGTACTATGCTGCCGCTGCCAAAACCTTCGGTAGATACCGGTATGGGGCTGGAGCGTATTGCCGCAGTATTGCAGCACGTGAACTCCAACTATGAAATCGACCTGTTCAGCAAGCTGATTGCCGCCGTGGCCAAGGTGACCGGTGCCACAGATTTGGATAACAAATCCCTGCGCGTGATCGCCGACCACATTCGCTCTTGTGCCTTCCTGGTGTCAGACGGTGTTACACCGTCCAACGAAGGTCGTGGTTATGTTCTGCGCCGCATCATCCGACGCGCCGTTCGCCATGGCAACATGCTGGGCGCGAAAGACACCTTCTTCTACAAGCTGGTTGCACCGCTGATCGAAGTTATGGGGCCGGCAGCCGACGAATTGAAGCGTCAGCAGTCACTGGTTGAGCAAGTGCTGAAAACCGAAGAAGATCAGTTTGCCCGCACTCTGGAACGTGGCTTGACGTTGCTGGACGAAGAGCTGGCCAACTTGCAGGGCGATACCCTGGATGGTGAAACTGCATTCCGTCTGTACGACACTTACGGTTTCCCGGTCGATCTGACGGCAGACGTGTGCCGTGAACGTGGTCTGAAAGTGGATGAAGCCGGTTTCGAGCAGGCAATGGAAGCACAGCGCCGCCGTGCGCGTGAGTCCAGCGGCTTCGGCGCAGACTACAACAGCATGATCCGTGTTGATGGTGCCAGCCAATTCAGCGGTTATGACCACGAGCAACAGCAGTCCACCGTGACCGCGCTGTTCCGTGATGGTCAGCCAGTGAACGAGATCCACGCCGGTGAAGAAGCCGTGGTGGTACTGGACGAGACTCCGTTCTACGGTGAGTCCGGTGGTCAGGTTGGCGATAAGGGCGTGCTGAAAGCTGCCAATGCTGATTTTGAAGTGAGCGACACCCAGAAATACGGTCAGGCTATTGGCCATCAGGGTAAGCTGTCTCATGGATCGCTGAAGGTGAACGACCGTGTTGACGCGCAGATCGACACCGTGCGACGCAACCGCATTCGTCTGAACCACTCCGCAACCCACCTGCTGCACGCTGCACTGCGCCAGACGTTGGGTGAGCACGTGGCGCAGAAAGGCTCGTTGGTTAACGATAAATACCTGCGTTTCGACTTCTCGCATTTTGAAGCGATGAAGCCGGAGCAAATTCGCACCGTGGAAGACTTGGTGAACCAACAAATTCGTCGTAACCTGCCGGTGCAGACCGAGGTTATGGCGCTGGATGATGCCAAAGAGAAGGGCGCTATGGCGCTGTTCGGTGAGAAGTACGACGACAACGTGCGCGTACTGACCATGGGCGACTTCTCGACCGAGCTGTGTGGCGGCACCCATGCCAGCCGTACCGGTGACATCGGCCTGTTCCGCATTCTGAGTGAGTCTGGTACCGCCGCAGGTATCCGCCGTATTGAAGCGGTAACCGGTGATGGCGCGATTGCTACCTTGCATCAGCAAAACGATCTGCTACAGGACGTTGCTCATCTGGTTAAGGGTGACAGCAATAACCTGACGGACAAAGTGCGTGCGGTGCTCGATCGTACCCGCGCATTGGAAAAAGAGCTGCAGCAGTTGAAGGACCAGCAGGCGGCACAAGAAAGCGCTTCGTTGTCCAGCAAGGCGAAAATGGTTAACGGTGTACAGCTGTTGGTCAGCCAACTGGATAACGTTGAGGCCAAAATGCTGCGTACTATGGTTGATGATCTTAAAAATCAACTGGGTTCCGCGATTATCGTGCTGGCCACCACGGCGGATGATAAGGTGAGCCTGATTGCCGGCGTGACCAAAGATCTGACCGACCGGGTAAAAGCCGGCGAGCTGATCGGTAACGTAGCGCAGCAGGTTGGCGGTAAAGGGGGCGGACGCCCTGATATGGCGCAGGCCGGGGAACGGATGTCAGCGCCCTGCCAGCGGCATTAGACAGCGTAGAAGCCTGGGTGGCCTCGAAACTGTGAATATAAATAAATAGCACTTACAAACGCCATAACTCATTACTGATTATGGCGTTTTTAACCTGTGCTAACACAATTTGGTTACAATTACGGGAACAAAGTTTTTCAGGTCGGCTAAACTTATCATTATCTGAGGTGAGACCAAGTCTGCTTACACTTATTGTGGATTACATGACTTACGTTTTCGCAGCATATGATGGATAATGACGGGGAAACTGAGAGACCCGACTCTTTTAATCTTTCAAGGAGCAAAGAATGTTAATTCTGACTCGTCGAGTTGGTGAAACCCTCATGATTGGCGATGAGGTCACTGTCACAGTGTTAGGGGTCAAGGGCAACCAGGTTCGTATTGGTGTGAATGCCCCCAAAGAGGTGTCAGTTCACCGCGAAGAAATCTATCAGCGCATTCAGGCAGAGAAGTCTCAACCGACGACTTACTGATTTCGATGCAGCGTCTCGTTGCTCAGCGAGACGCTACTGAGCTTTTTTGTGCCCCCCACGGACTATCCTCTGACTTACCCTGTTAAATCTTCCTGCAGCTCCTCCCACTTTGTTTGCTGATTCACTGTTATTGTCTGTTGATAAAACAATCTTTTTGACGTGAAATCGCCCATGTTGAGTGTGAATTGTGCAAACGCACATGAGATGGGAAAAATTGTTTGACTTAAAAGTCGGAGAAAGTAATATGTGCGCCACGCAGTGCCGATGAGCTTCTCCAAAGCAAGTTAGGCACAATTCGCAAGAAGCGTATGGTGAGGTGGCCGAGAGGCTGAAGGCGCTCCCCTGCTAAGGGAGTATGCGGTCAAAAGCTGCATCCGGGGTTCGAATCCCCGCCTCACCGCCATTTGCATCCATAGCTCAGCTGGATAGAGTACTCGGCTACGAACCGAGCGGTCGGAGGTTCGAATCCTCCTGGATGCACCATATTTTGCAGTATGGTGGGGTAGTAACAACGTACCATACGGTATCAAAAAAGAATTCCTGTGCATCCATAGCTCAGCTGGATAGAGTACTCGGCTACGAACCGAGCGGTCGGAGGTTCGAATCCTCCTGGATGCACCATTCTTTCTGTCAAACTTGTTTCTTCAAGCAGACAAACCAAAAATAGTAATGCATCCATAGCTCAGCTGGATAGAGTACTCGGCTACGAACCGAGCGGTCGGAGGTTCGAATCCTCCTGGATGCACCATCTAAGAAAAACCCGCCTTGGCGGGTTTTTCGCTTTCTGGCATTCGGCGATACGCTGCTGTAATCCCATCATCTTTCCTCTTGTGCACAGCACATTCCGCTATTACGCGATCAGCGACAACCTTCCGGCTTTACGCTAAAGTAGTTTTCTTTCCTCAACGATCATGGAGTAACGATGTACGACCGCTATCAGGGTCTTATTTTCGACATGGACGGCACCATTCTCGATACCGAGCCGACGCACCGAAAGGCGTGGCGTGAAGTGTTGTCCCGTTACGGTATGACGTTTGATGAGCCCGCGGTGATGGCGTTGAGCGGTTCTCCGACCTGGCATATTGCCCAGGCGATTATTGCCAGCCATCAGGCCGATCTCGATCCCCATCAGTTGGCTGCAGAGAAAACCCGAGCGGTAGAGATTATGCTGCTGGACAGCGTGCGCCCCTTGCCGCTGATTGAGGTGGTGAAGGCCTACCATGGCCGCCGTCCAATGGCGGTGGGTACCGGCAGTGAGCATCGCATGGCGGAAACTCTGCTGCGCCATCTGGGCCTGTTCCACTGCTTTGATGCGATTGTGGGCGCCGATGATGTGCAGCGTCACAAGCCGGAGCCGGACACCTTCCTGCGCTGTGCCGAACTGATTGGCGTACCGCCGGAGAAATGCGTAGTGTTTGAAGACGCAGATTTCGGCATCCAGGCGGCGAAAAGCGCCAATATGGCGGTGGTAGACGTTCGTACGCTGTGAGTAGTACGCTGGCGGTGATGTCGTTATTCGGCGGCAGCTTTCTCAGTGCGACGTTGTTGCCGGGAAATTCAGAAATTATTTTGGTTGCCTTGCTGACCAACAGCCGTGTCTCACCGGAGTTACTGGTGCTGGCCGCGACGTTGGGCAATACGCTCGGTGGGCTGACCAATGTCATTATCGGGCGCCTGTTACCGGCGTTGAAACCACAGCGAGGGCTGGATACAGCGCTTGGGTGGATGCAACGCTTTGGCCCGGCTGCGCTGTTGCTCAGTTGGGTACCGGTAGTGGGCGATTTGTTGTGCGTGTTGGCAGGCTGGCTGCGCATGCCCTGGGGCCCTGTTGCGCTATTTCTGTGTATCGGAAAGGCGCTGCGTTACATCATTTTGACTATGATAACGCTACAGGGAATGGCCTGGTGGCATTAACGACGTGAATATAACTCAATATTCTCTCGGGTGCAGATTCAGTATGCTTACGAGTTCTTGTTTTTAGAAGCGGGAGGTCAATTTGATCCCGGACGTATCCCAGGCGCTTTCTTGGTTGGAAGCCCATCCCCATGCATTAAAAGGCATTCGTCGCGGCATTGAGCGTGAAACACTGCGTGTCACCGAAGACGGAAAGCTGGCAACAACCGGACATCCGGAAAAATTGGGGGCGGCATTAACGCACCACTGGATAACCACAGACTTTGCCGAGGCGCTGTTAGAATTTATTACGCCGGTTGACGACAACCTCGATCACCTGCTGACGTTCTTGCGTGATATTCATCGTCACGTGGCGCGTAATCTGGGTGAGGAGCGCATGTGGCCGCTCAGCATGCCGTGCTTTATTGAAGCCGAGCAGGACATTGAACTGGCGCAGTTCGGCTCGTCGAATATTGGCCGCATGAAGACGTTATACCGTGAAGGGTTGAAGAACCGTTACGGCGCGCTGATGCAGACCATTTCCGGCGTGCACTACAACTTCTCCCTGCCGCTGGAGTTCTGGCAGGCATGGGTCGGCGTTAAAGACGCAGAAAGCGGTAAGGAACAGATTTCAGCGGGCTATTTCCGTCTGATCCGCAACTATTATCGTTTTGGCTGGGTGATCCCGTATCTGTTCGGCGCATCGCCGGCGATCTGTTCCTCGTTCCTGAAAGGGCGTGAGACCGCGTTGCCGTTTGAGCGTACAGAACAGGGTATGTGTTATCTGCCGTATGCCACTTCGCTACGCTTGAGTGACCTGGGTTACACCAATAAATCACAAAGCAATCTGGGTATTACCTTTAACGACCTGCAAAGTTATGTTGAAGGCTTGAAGCGGGCGATTGTTACGCCTTCGGAAGAGTTTGCCAAATTAGGTGTGAAAGATGGCGATCGTCATCTGCAGTTGAACAGTAACGTGCTGCAGATCGAAAACGAACTCTATGCACCGATCCGGCCGAAGCGGGTGACTAAAAGCGGTGAGACACCGTCAGATGCGCTGCTGCGCGGCGGTATCGAATACATCGAAGTTCGCTCGCTGGACATCAACCCGTTCTCGCCAATCGGCGTGGATGCGGTACAGGCACGTTTCCTGGACCTGTTCCTGATATGGTGTGTGTTGGCCGATGCGCCAGAGATGAGCAGTGATGAATTGCTCTGCACGCGCAAAAACTGGAACCGGGTGATCCTCGAAGGGCGTAAACCGGGACAGACCATTGGCATAGGTTGCGATGACAGCCGTGAGCCACTGGCAAAAGTAGGCAAAGCCTTGTTTGACGATTTGCGCCGCGTGGCGGAAGTGTTGGATAGCGAAGCCGGCGATCGCCAGTATCAGCAGGTGTGTGACGAACTGGTCGCAGCGTTTGACGATCCGGAACTGACGTTCTCGGCCCGTATCCTGAAAGCGATGAAGGAAGAGGGCACCGGTCGTGTGGGCCTGCAGTTAGCTGAGCAATACCGTCAGATGCTGATTGAAGAGCCGTTGGAAATCCTGACTGAAGCCGAATTGGCGAAGGAGCAGGAAGCCTCATGGCAGCGCCAACGTAACGTAGAAGCCAGTGATACGCTAAGCTTTGAAGAGTTCCTGAAGCAACATGGCGGGAGCTGAAAAAGAAAAAGGCCACATCAATGTGGCCAAATATGCATCTCTGATGACAGGGATGATGATAACAAATGCGCGTCTTTCACATATTCAGACTCGCTGAGTTAGAAAAGGTTTCCTGGATAGATAAAAAAGTTTCGAAATAAATACTCTTTTACGAGGAGGTAACGAAATGCCACTGCTGGATAGCTTCACCGTAGACCATACCCGCATGGCAGCCCCGGCTGTCCGCGTTGCGAAAACCATGAAAACTCCTCATGGCGATACCATCACCGTATTCGATCTGCGTTTTTGCCGCCCGAATCTGGAAGTGATGCCTGAGCGTGGCATCCATACGCTGGAACACCTGTTTGCCGGTTTTATGCGTGACCATTTGAATGGCCAGGGCGTTGAGATTATCGATATCTCCCCGATGGGATGCCGTACCGGCTTCTACATGAGCCTGATTGGCGTGCCGGAAGAGCAGCGAGTTGCCGATGCCTGGAAAGCGGCAATGAGTGACGTGCTGAAAGTGACCGATCAGCGCAAAATTCCTGAGCTGAATGAGTTCCAGTGCGGTACTTACCACATGCACTCGCTGGAAGAAGCACAGGAAATCGCCAAGCACATCCTTGATCACGACGTGGTAGTGAATCACAACGAAGAGCTGGCGCTACCGAAAGAGAAGCTGCAGGAACTGCACATCTAGTTCGTCACCGGGCTACAGCGATAAAAAAAGACGCGATGTTCGCGTCTTTTTTCCTTTCTGGTGGGCGGTCAGTGTTGTTGAACGCTGGACTGCAGCGATTTTATTGGCGTGACCCGCACCTGTTTGATCATATTGTCCTGCACGTCGAGGATATCAACGTCGTAATGGCCAACCCGGACCCGGGTGCCCACCTCAGGGATCTCCTCAAGCTCCTCCAACAGCATGCCGTTAATGGTGCGTGCATCGGTGGCCGGCAGCGTCCAGTTGAATGCCTTGTTTAACTCGCGCACGTTGGCGGTACCGTCGATCAGGACCGAACCGTCGCTTTGCGGATTGACCTCTTCCGCCAGCGTTGGCGACATGGAGGTGGTGAAATCACCGACGATTTCTTCCAGGATATCTTCGACCGTCACCAGCCCCTGAATATCACCGTACTCGTCCACCACGATGCTGACTTTCTCTTTGTTGCGCTGGAATTTCACCAGTTGGACGTTAAGCGGCGTGCCTTCAGGCACGTAGTAAATCTCGTCGGCGGCGCGCAGCAGGTTCTCTTTGTTGAACTCTTTCTTCTCGGTCATCAGGCGGTAGGCTTCGCGTACCCGCAGCATGCCGATAGCATCATCCAGTGAGCCTCGATACAGCACGATGCGACCGTGCGGCGAGTGGGTGAGCTGGCGCATGATCGACTTCCAGTCGTCGTTGACATCGATGCCGACGATCTCGTTGCGGGGCACCATGATGTCATCGACCGTCACCTTCTCCAGATCCAGCACGGAAATCAACATGTCCTGATTGCGGCGAGAAATCTGCGAGTGGGATTCATTAACGATGGTGCGCAACTCATCCTTGCTGACGGCATCGCTGACCCGCACGTTGGTGTGGATGCCGAACAGGCGCAAGACCAGCGTGGTGATGCCATTAAGCAGCCATACCAGCGGGAACATCACCTTCTGCAGCGGTGCCAGTAAAACGCTGCTGGGGAAGGCGATGCGCTCCGGATATAACGCAGCGAAGGTTTTCGGCAACACTTCGGCGAACAGCAGCACGGCAAACGTCAGGATACCGGTGGCGATAGCTACGCCGAAATCGCCATATAGGCGCATACCGACAATGGTTGCCAGCGCCGAGGCGAGAATGTTGACCAGATTATTGCCGATCAGCACCAGGCCAATCAGACGATCCGGCTTTTGCAGTAGTTTTTCGACCCGGCGGGCAGAGCGGTTGCCCTGCTTGGAGAGATGACGGAGACGATAGCGGTTTAGCGTCATCATGCCGGTTTCGGATGCTGAGAAGTAAGCGGAAACCACGATCATAACCACCAGGATAATGATCAGGGTTCCTGTCGAAACGTGCTCCAACGCGGTATTCCTTATGTATGGAGAAAGATAGCCTGAGGGCTTAGCGAACCATCACTTGCTGGATCAGACGGCTGCCGAAGTAGGCCAGCGTTAGCAGAAAGGCGCCGGCAAAGCTGAACCACACGACACGGCGGCCACGCCAGCCTTCATGGTAATGGCCCCACAGCAAAACGATATAGACAAACCATGCCATGATCGACAGCACGGCCTTGTGCACGTTTTCTTTGCTGAACAGGTTATCCATATACAGCAGGCCGGTGCATAACGTGAGCGTGAGCAACACGACACCGATCTGAGTGATGTGGAACATTTTGCGTTCGATGCTCATCAGTGGTGGCATGTCGGCGCTGAACGACAGTTTTTTGTTTTTTAGCAGGTAGTCCAGCCAGGCCAGTTGCAGCGCATACAGCGCGGCAATAATTAACGTAGCGTAGGAGAACAGCGCCAGGCCAATATGCACCATCAGTTCCGGACTGGCTTCAAGATGGGTAATGAACTCACCCGGCATAAAGCTGGCGAAGGCCAGATTGATCATCGCGAAGCTATAAACAATCGGCAGCAGGAACCAGCCGCGATCGCGCGAGGCGACAAAGGTCATGACCGAACAGATGATCAGGCTGACTATCGAACCGATGTTCAGCAAGCTGAGATTTTGTCCGGCGCTAACGTCAAAAATACGCTGCTGCAGTGCGATGGCGTGGCAAACCAGTGCCACCACCGCCGAGACGAGAGCAAGCCGACGGTATGCGCTGTTCTTCCGCAACAAGCTGGGAATAATCAGTCCAAGGCTGAGCAGGTAGGCGATCAAAGCCACAATGGAGAAAACTGGCATAGCGTTTAATTTTGCTTCGGCGTGGTGAATTGGATTGTCAGTATAGCGTCGTGCGCGTCCCACTCCAACCGATCTCCAACGCTGAGGCAGAGATCCTCTTAGCTTCGTGTTATAATCGCCGCAATTATGTCGCCAGAGCGGCCTGTCATTACACGTTGAGCAAGAGACGATGTTTGAAAATTTAACCGATCGTTTGTCGCGCACCCTGCGCAATATCAGCGGCCGTGGGCGGCTGACCGAAGAAAATATCAAGGAAACCCTGCGTGAAGTGCGCATGGCATTGCTGGAAGCGGACGTTGCGCTGCCGGTGGTGCGGGACTTTATCAATCGCGTAAAAGAAAGCGCGGTAGGTCATGAAGTCAACAAAAGCCTGACGCCGGGGCAAGAGTTCGTCAAAATCGTCAAGAGCGAACTGATTTCCGCGATGGGCGAAGTGAACACCGAGCTGAACCTGGCGGCACAGCCGCCGGCAGTGGTGCTGATGGCGGGCCTGCAGGGCGCCGGTAAAACCACCAGCGTCGCCAAGCTCGGCAAGTTCCTGAAAGAAAAACAGAAGAAAAAAGTGTTGGTGGTTTCCGCTGACGTTTATCGCCCAGCGGCGATCAAACAGTTGGAAACGCTGGCGGAAAGCGTCGGCATCGACTTCTTCCCGTCCGATGTTAAAGAAAAGCCGATCGACATCGTTAACCGTGCACTGCAACAGGCCAAGCTGAAATTCTACGATGTTCTGATCGTCGATACCGCCGGCCGTTTGCACGTTGACGAAGCGATGATGGATGAGATCAAACAGGTGCACGCGGCGATCAAGCCGGTGGAAACCCTGTTTGTGGTCGACGCCATGACCGGCCAGGATGCGGCCAACACCGCCAAGGCCTTTAACGAGGCGCTGCCGCTGACCGGCGTGGTGCTGACCAAGGTCGATGGTGACGCGCGCGGCGGTGCTGCGCTGTCCATTCGTCACATTACCGGCAAACCGATCAAGTTCCTCGGCGTGGGTGAGAAAACCGAAGCGCTGGAGCCATTCCATCCGGACCGCGTGGCGTCACGCATTCTCGGCATGGGCGACGTGCTGTCGCTGATCGAAGATATCGAAAGCAAAGTTGACCGCGAACAGGCGGAAAAACTGGCTAACAAGCTGAAGAAGGGCGACGGTTTCGATCTGACCGACTTCCTGGAGCAGCTCAAACAGATGCGTAACATGGGCGGTATGGCCAGCATGCTGAGCAAACTGCCCGGCGCCGGCCAACTGCCGGACAATGTAAAGTCGCAGATGGACGACAAGGTTTTGGTGCGCATGGAGGCGATGATCAACTCGATGACGCTGAAAGAGCGCGCCAAACCGGAAATCATCAAAGGTTCGCGCAAGCGTCGTATTGCGGTGGGTTCCGGCATGCAGGTGCAGGATGTTAACCGCTTGTTAAAGCAGTTCGACGACATGCAACGCATGATGAAAAAGATGAAGAAAGGCGGAATGGCGAAGATGATGCGCGGCATGAAAGGTATGATGCCGCCGGGCTTCCCAGGCCGCTGACAGCCGCTTGCCCTCTGGGGTGAGCCTGTTTAAGCATTTGCCGTTCGCGGTGAAAACCGCCCGAAATATTACCGGCGAAAAAAAGTAGTTGACGACGAACTACGCTTTCGATTGCTTTTTGCGCCAAAATGAGTAAAATTTTCGGGCTTTTTATATTGCAACCGGGCCCCGTTCCCTCAATGGGGCCCGGCTGTTTTATTAACTAAAGAGGATGTTATGGTAACAATTCGTTTGGCACGTGGCGGCGCAAAAAAGCGTCCGTTCTATCAAGTAGTAGTGACCGACAGCCGCAATGCTCGTGATGGTCGTTTCATCGAGCGTGTAGGTTTCTTCAACCCAATCGCATCTGGTCAGGCTGAAGCACTGCGTCTGGACCTGGATCGCATTGAGCACTGGGTTGGTCTGGGTGCTACCGTTTCTGATCGCGTTCACGCGCTGATCAAAGACGCTAAGAAAGCAGCTTAATCTGTCGCGGTGGTGGCAATGAGCAAGCAACTCAAACCGGTAGCACCTAAGCAGCCGATTGTACTCGGTAAGATGGGGTCTACTTACGGCATCCGTGGTTGGCTCAGAGTGTTTTCATCCACCGAGAACGCCGAAAGCATATTTGACTATCAGCCCTGGTTAATCCAGCGCTCTGGTCAGTGGCAGTTTGTCGAGTTGGAAGACTGGAAACGCCACAGTCAGGATCTGATCATCAAGGTCAAAGGCATTGACGATCGGGATGCTGCGAATCTACTGACCAATTGCGAAATTGTCGTAGATTCCGAGCAGTTGCCTCCGCTGGAAGGCGATGATTACTACTGGAAAGACCTTATGGGCTGCCAGGTAGTCACCACTTCCGGATACGAACTGGGTAAAGTCATCGATATGATGGAAACCGGTTCTAACGACGTCATGGTCGTGCGGGCAAACCTGAAAGATGCATTCGGTATGAAGGAGCGGTTGGTCCCGTTTCTTCATGGGCAGGTTATCAAGAAAGTCGATCTCACTGCTCGCGTGATTGAAGCAGATTGGGATCCTGGTTTTTGACCTCCGAATTAAACGGTCGAAACAAGTGGAATGACAGTAAGGGGATTGGCTTGTGTTCATTGGTATTGTAAGCCTGTTTCCTGAGATGTTCCGCGCGATCACCGATTACGGGGTGACTGGCCGGGCAGTAAAAAATGGCCTGCTGAGCGTGCAGTGTTGGAGTCCACGTGACTTCACCTACGACCGGCATCGTACCGTGGACGATCGCCCTTATGGCGGCGGCCCGGGAATGCTGATGATGGTGCAACCCTTGCGGGAAGCCATTCATGCAGCAAAAGCAGCGGCAGGCGAGGGAGCAAAGGTGATTTATCTGTCACCTCAGGGGCGCAAGCTGGATCAAACCGGCGTGTGCGAACTGGCGGCCAACCCGAAGATGATTCTGGTGTGCGGTCGTTATGAAGGGGTAGACGAGCGCGTAATCCAAACCGAAATTGATGAAGAATGGTCAATCGGCGATTACGTCCTCAGCGGCGGGGAACTGCCGGCAATGACCCTGATTGATTCAGTCGCCCGCTTTATACCGGGTGTGTTGGGCCATCAGGCTTCAGCAGAAGAGGACTCTTTTGCCGATGGATTGCTGGACTGCCCGCACTATACCCGTCCTGAGGTGTTGGAAGGGATGGAGGTTCCGCCAGTTTTACTGTCGGGCAACCATGCCGAGATACGTCGCTGGCGCTTAAAGCAGTCGCTGGGCCGTACCTGGCTTAGAAGACCTGAACTTCTGGAAAGCCTAGCTCTGACTGACGAGCAAGCGGTGTTGCTGGCTGAGTTCCAACGGGAACATCAGACCAAGCAGCAGGACTATGAAGGGAACGTCTGAGCAATTGGCTCGACGGGACCGATATATCAGTTTACCTAGGGTAAGAGACATATTATGAGCAACATTATTAAGCAAATTGAACAAGAGCAGATGAAGCAAGACGTACCTGCATTCCGTCCGGGTGATTCCGTGGAAGTTAAGGTATGGGTCGTTGAAGGTAGCAAAAAACGTCTGCAGGCATTCGAGGGCGTGGTTATCGCTATCCGTAACCGCGGTCTGCACTCTGCATTCACTGTTCGTAAGATTTCCAACGGCGAAGGTGTTGAGCGTGTATTCCAGACTCACTCACCAGTAATTGACAGCATTGCTGTTAAACGTCGTGGTGCCGTTCGTAAAGCCAAACTGTACTATCTGCGTGAGCGTACTGGTAAGTCTGCTCGTATCAAAGAGCGTCTGAACCGCGTCGGCTAACGCTGCATCCAAAAGTTAATAACTATGAAGGGGTTGGCAATATGCCGACCCCTTTTTTTATGCTTAAAATCTGTTGATTGCATTTGCAAGATTTATTTTCGGAAAAGTAAGTTTACGCAGATATAAAAAAGCCTGCGGTGGCAGGCTCTTTGCGTTACAGCGCCGCGACACGCTGTTTACTTTTTTCCGGGTGCGGCTGAGCCGGAACAATATCGCCAGGCTTCACAATCACTCGCGCGACGGACTCATGCGTGGCAAAGGTGCAGCTACAGTTAATGTTCTGGCATTGGTGGTAGCGCTCTTTGGTCGCTTCACTGAGGTAACGGCTGGAACGAGTATGGGCCACGCTACCGCAAAGTGGACAGTGCATCATAGTTGAATCCCTCTTTCGACTGCATCAAGTTATATGACTTATAATAGCCCAATAACTTGCAAAAGCAAGATTAAAGCTCAAATGAAAATCAAGATTCGATAATGGCGAACTCAACCCGTTGAGTCAGCACATCGAGAGCGATTTTGGTGACATAACCACTGCCGTTTAACGTGTGAACCACCGTATTGATTATCCAGCTTTGCCGATCGATGGCCTCTTTGAATCCGCGTACCTGAATAGGCATCTCCGGATAAAGTTCGGGCCGGCCCATTGCCAGATTGATAGAGAACTGCACGCTTCCCTGTTGGATTCGTTCCCATTTTGCCTTGGCTGCCCGAATGGCGGCCTCTTTGTTGGTATAGACCCTGGGTAAGGTGAAAACGTTATCGCTGTCCCCCGCGAGATAGTTGGAGCTTTCTGCGTTGTCGGCGGCGCCATTTTGACGTTGTACTGTCAACTGTTGCTGTTGGGCGTGCTCGGTATCCTGCCATTTGGCGCGAACGCCGGAGTAATTTCCTCTATCGGCCAGGTTAAAATAGTGCTGGTCGCCGTCTCTACGCTGCAGGATAAGCGGTGCTATGGGTTTGCCTGAAACTGTTTGGCCTGAGCCTGGGATGAGAAACAGCAGGCGCTCATCTTTGATAGCTGCTACCGCGCCATTCATGGTGGCTAGCCGGGTAATGAATGCGGCATCTGTTTCTTGAGCCTGGTCAATGTGGGATATCTTTATTTCGGCCAGTCCCGCCGCCAGCGTGTTACCCATACGGTAGCGGTTCGCTATCTCATTGACGATCTCCCCCAGAGTTTTGTCATGATAAGAACGATCGCGAGCGGTGTTCATCGAACCTCTAAAGTCGACGCTGCGGGCGCGCAGGGTGAGTTTGTCCGGCGCACCCTGATGTTCTACTTCATCAATGGTGAACTTGCCCTTATTGACTAACCCTTGGCCTTTCCAGCCTAGCTTTAGGGTAATCACCTGATTACGTGCCGGCATCACCACCTGACCATCGGTATCGTCAAGTTCAAGAACCAACTGGTCGGCGGTGAAACCCCGGTTATCAGTCAGGGTAAGGGATAGCAACCGGTGCCTGAAGGTTTCCGTCACGTCCTGCTGTTGCAGAAATAGGGCATAGTCCGGGGCTACTTGCGCCCCTATAGGCAATGGCGTTTGGGTGATCACGACAGCAACCCCCCAATGCGTTGCACGCCTTGCCCTGCCTTGTCGGCCAAATCCAGCGCCTGCTGGTGCAGATCGCCAAACATACTGATCAGTGACTCATCAACGCGCATCAGGTTGATGGTGAACTCAATCTGCCGGGCGCTACCGTTAGAGAAAAGCTGGGTTTTAGTTTCAGCTATGTTCTCAATGACATACATGCCATAAATGGTGCCGCTGCCTTCAATTAGCGGCCAGGCTCGTCCCTGAGAAGCCATCAGTTGCAACGTCATCAACGACAGTGCTCCGCCGGTGACTTCCGGCATCAACACCCCTGTCAGGGTGATTTTTTCGCTGTCGGCACCCAAAAACTGCGCGGAAGGGCGCTGGCCGATGCGTGCGTTGGTTGGCCAGCGGAAACTGCTGCTGCGCTGCATGCTCTGGTAGGGCACGGTTTTCAGCATAAAAACAAACATGCCGAGGGTAAGCATCATGGTTTTTTCTCCTCAATTAACTCATTCGGCTGCGAGCATCTGCGGCCTGACGTCGCGTCAGCAACTCAAATTGCCGCGCGACTTCACGACCGATATCTTGCTCACTCTGGCCGGCGCTGGCGGTGATATTGATAGTGACTGACGGGATTTGGATCTGCGTTGCGGGTGAAACCGGTGCCGGCGAGGCTGCCATCACCGGGGCACTGAGCGACAGCAATGCTGCCGACATCGCTGCCGTACGGCGACGACTGGTCACCTGCACCGGACCACCGATCAGTTCCGGGCCGTTTTCACCCACAAGGCCAAATTGCCCGGCAGGAATACTCCCGCCCGAATCGAACTTGCCGGCGAACGAAAAGCCATCGTCGTCATCTTGATTTTCGGTATGGCCTGTAGCGCTGTTTTTACTGCCAAATGACATCCAATCGGGGAGCCAGTCAGTCAGCGACATGAATTTTTTTATCCAGCTATCAATGGTGTCCGTAATGTACTTCTCCATTGCTTTGCATCCAGCAGAGATGCTCTCCCACAGATTGCTAAAGAATGGTGCCAGCTTGTCCCAGTTTTCGATCACCGCAAAAGCCGCAATGGCAATCAAGCCGACAATGGCCAGCAATGGGTTGGCCATTGCCATGCGCCCCAGCCAAATCATGGCCTGTCCGGCTTTGAGGATTGCGCCGTTAATGATGGTGAACCCCTGGAGTACCTGAGTGGCGACCAGGCTGACGCCGCTAAGCCCACCAAGCAATAACGTGAGTCCGCCGGCGACTTGCAACAAGGTGCTGGCCAATGCGGGGTTACTGGTCACCCAGGAATTCAGTTGCACCAACCATTGCGCCGCCGTTTGGGTCAGCTCCCGCAGGGCTGCGCTTTGGCCGGAAAACAAATTGATCCGCAGGCTGTCCCAGGAGGCAAACAACTTTTGGATGTCCCCATCCAAATTGTCGCCTTTGACGGTGACCAAATGCTGCGCGGCACCGCCAACCTGGTTGGCCTGCAGTTTTTCTGTGCCTGCGGGGGCAATTCTTTGCGCCGCAGTGAACAGGTCGGTCCCTGAGACTGCTTTGCTTTTCAAGGCTGCACCGACGGATTGTACCGTCATACCATATTGGCTGCTGGCTAGTGCCAGCACATCGGCAATCCGATCGAACTGGTCGGCGGGCAGATTAAAAGCGTTCTGCACCGCGGTCATCGCCTCGACAGTCTCATTGACGCCGCTGTCTGTGGCATTCGACAGCCTGAGCGCGGCAGGTGATGCCCCCATGATTTCATTGGCACCTAACCCTTTTTTAGCCAGTGCCGTTTGCGCCTGGATTGTTTTATCCGGTGAGGTGCCAGATTGGCCCATACTGCGTGCCTGCTGACTCAGTGCGGCAAGTTGCGGATCGGATTTATCCAGCTTGAGTTGCGCCTGCAATTGAGAAAGCTGTTTTTCGAAATTAACACCTGGAGCCAGCAACCTGGCTCCGCCGATGGCGGCCGTTTTTGCGATGGTGAAGCCCGCGGCACTAGCGTTGTTTATTTTGCTGAGGTTTTCACGGCGATTCTGATTAGCGGCATGTGCGGTGCTGAATCTCTGGCCGGTCATCACCTGCCGTTGGTTTTTCATCGAGACAATAGCGGCATTGGCATTGATTTTTTTGTCGCGAAGCTGTCGTTGCTCGTTGCTGAGTGACTTAAGATTAATACCTTGCCTGGTCAGGCTATCGCGCTGGTTGCGATCGATGGTTTTGAGCAGTCCGTGCTTTTTCTCCAAAGCGCTAATGGTTTCCGCCACCAGCGCAACTTCGCTATTCATTTGTTGGGAATGTTGACCCGGCGCGCTACCTTTTGCCAACGTTTCAAGCACGGAATATTTTTTCCGCGATGCCGTCAATAATTTATTGGTTTTAACCAGTTCCTGATTATTTTTCCTGAATGAATCGATGCCATTTTCCTGCTGATGCAGGATTTTCAGGTTTTTCTCCGCACGTCGAATATCATTACCCAGCATGTTGTATAGACTTTTATTACCAAGGGGTTGACGCAACTGCTTCATCAGAGCGCTGGTCTGTTTTTCGATCGCTTCGAGCCCTTTAATTATCTCGTTTTGTGACTCCAGTTCCTGCCCGCTGTTACTCATCTGTATTTACTCCACTACGTTGAAGGGCCTTATAGCGCCATTCCATCAGCTCTGTCAGCGTCATGCCGTTCATCTCTGATGGCGGCCAGTGAAAAATCACTGCGATGTCCGCCATCAGATCGTCCACGGTCAGAACGGGGTCGATGTTTACTCGGCCGATTTCGGTGACAAAAAACCGATCACCAGGCCGGCCAGCGCGATCAGGTCCGGCAGCTCCAGCCGGGCGCACTCTTCTTTGGTCAGGTTCGGGTAGGTGACGCGCGGCAGGATGGTGATCAGGGCGTCGACGTCGGCGTTGGCCAGTGCCGCCAGACCAATACCGCGCAGGCTGCCTGCATTCGGTTTGGTGACCTGTACTTCACGGATCTCGCTGTCGCCGCGTTTGATCGGGGTTTCCAGTACAACGGTATTTTCTGGGGATGCATTCAGTTCCATGGGATATCCAATTATTGTCAGGGAAACAGGGCCAGCACCAAGGCTGGCCATTGAAGTGATAAATTACAGGCCGATAGCGCGGCGGTGGGCCGCCAGCAGATCCACTCCGTCGACTTTTTCAATCATGTTGACGGTATCGATCTCGATCAGCTCTTTGCCGTCGATGCTCAGTTTGAAGTAGGTACAGTCGGTAGAAACCTTGGTCTCGGTGTCTTCGCCTTGTTTGAAGTCACCGCTGTCGATTTCTTTGTGGCGACCGCGCATCACGACTTCGAGTGCTGATACTTCGCCGGTGTCGTCACGCTGGAAAGAACCGGTAAAGCGCAGCGGTACCGCGTCGACGCGGCCCCATTGTTTCAGCACCAGCTCATCGATGCCGCCCATGGTCCATTCGACTACCAGCGCATCGTCATCCAGACCGAAGTCCACCGAGGCTGCGCCGCTCATGCCGCCGCCGCGGAATTTTTCCAGCTTACGGGTCAGTTTTGGCAGGGTCATGGCGGAGACCACGCCCATATAGTTGAAGCCGTCGTTAAACAGGTTCAGATATTTCAGTTTTTTTGGCAGTGCCATTATTCAGGTCTCCTTAGCTGTTCACGGACGCGGCGAAGTTCGCCAGGTAACGGTCGGTGATGCGCTGGCGCAGGGTTAAATCTTCCAGCGGCGGTACCGGGGTGTAGTCGTAATCGATAAACAGTTTGCCGGCCTTCAGGGTTTCTTTATCGTTGGCGCTTTCGTCGTACCAGCAGTCGCCGTCAATGATCAGCCCGGCGGATTTCAGCTCGCGGAACTTGGCTTTGATGCCGTCGATCATGTCGCGGATCAGCGTTGGCGTAACCGGGCGGTCAACTGCCCACAGATGAGCTTCGGCCATGGTGTCAGCCAATACCTGCGCGGTGCGGGTATAGTTTTCGAACTGGAATAATGGATCGTCGGAACAGGTGCGTGAGCCCCAAAACTTGAAGCCATCTTTGCGGATCAGGGTGGTGACGCAGGCTTCGTTCAGCAGGTCAGCATCGGTACCGACGGTTTGCAGATCCCAAAATACGCTGGCTGAAATACCGCTGACGCCGTTGACGCCGACGTTGGACAAGGTTTTATGCCAGCCAGTCTCCTGGTCAATCTTGGCGCGCAGACCCAGCGCACGAGCGGTGGCGTATGCGATGTCGCTGCTGTTGGTGGTGGTGTTCCAGTTAACAAAGTCTGGCCAGATCAACATCAGTTCGCGTTGGCTGAAGCCTGCGCGGTACTTGATGGCGTCGGAGACGGTTTTGCAGCCGTAAGCGCTGATATAACCAAAGGCACGCAGTTGTTGGCAGATACCGGCCAGTGCGGTTGCTACCTCCAGGTTGTCGTGGCCTGGTACACCCAGGATACGTGGCTTCACACCCAGTTCGGCCTGTGCCGCCAGCAAGGCTTTCATACCGGTGTATTTACCGTTTTCATCGGCACCGCCAATGATATTGGAGGTGGTTTCAGCCTCGTCTTTGCCTTCTGCCACACGTACCACGACGGTGACCGGTTTGGCCTGCTCGGCAATCGCCAGCAGCGAGCGTGCCAGGGGTACCATTTTTGCCGGCCTTGCCACTGGCGGCCAGAACGTCAGTGATCAACACCGGAGTGTTGAGAGGGAACAGGCTTGCATCGGCATCTTCTGCAGTACAAACCATGCCAATAATCGCCGTCGAGACGGTGGAAATTACGCGGGTGCCTTCATTGATTTCGAGGACACGCACGCCGTGGTGATAATCACCCATAGCATTACTCCGTTTGTGGTTGGTAACAACAGAATGCCCTTCGCGATGGGGCCGCGCATCTCATTGGGTATGTATGAGAACTGGTACAACAGCAGGAAAATCAAGATAAAAAAAACGCCCCGGCGGGGCGTTGAGTAAGATGATTCTCTGCTAATAGAATTATTAGATATTAGGATAAGTTGGCCAGGTAATGTTCGGAGCCGCGCTCACCTCAACACGATTAGTCTGGATACGAAAAATTACCCATGCTTTTAACTTTGTTAATTCTTCTTCTGTGGCAATACCCAAGTCTTTTGCATCTTGTAACGGTGCGATGACTTTAGTAGCTAATACCATAAGCTGGTCTTTATCTTGCTGAGCTTGTTTTTCAAGTTCGGTCTGCGAAAACTGGCGTGGAATAATATTTTCACCATCAAACAGCCATTCTCCAGTGTTTGACAATTTTTTAGGTGTATCTTCTTCGCTGAATTCAATGACCGATAAATTAAATGGCCATAACATAGATACATCATGCGAAAATGCACAGATAATCCCATTAGCATCATAGGCGACCTTTATAGTGTCGGCCGAGTATTCTTTTTGATGCTCATACCAGTCGTTGCCATTTTCATCACGCAGGTAAGTCACGTCTAAACCCAGTGATGGTATTTCTGGCGTATACTGTTTAAGATTTTTTAAATGTTTCATTATTATTCTGTCCCGATAGTAACCCATTGACCATTTCTTAAAATCTGTATTGCCGAGTAGGCACCCCAAACGCCTGGATTATAGTTTGCACCCGACATACCGCTATAAATGCAACCTGACGGTAAATCCATTCTTCCACCGGTATCGGCGATAACAGTTCGGCCTGATAGGCGAACCCCTTGAATGAGAGTTTGATATGCCCAGTCTTTGGCATTATTTTGTGCTGCATTAGCAGCTTGATCAGCATGTCCCCAGACTGCGTCACGTGCAGCATTAATGTTGGCTACTATTGCATCCCATAGCCATTGACCATTGGGATTCCAGCGTGTGCCCCAGATGTTTCCATCTGGAGTCATGTTGGCGTTGCCAACAAAAAGTGTGTTTCCAGCTTTTAAGCTTTTTGGAGCTATAAAATCACCTTCTGTTGACCATGAAAATTGAATATCTTGCCCTGCGGAACCTCTAAATTGCATTAACCATTTAGGACTACCATCAAGAGCTAAACTGCCTTGTGATATTGCCCATGATGATTTATTTTCAATGGTTATTTTCTGTTTTATTAACGGGCTATATGCATTTATTGAGCGTGCAGAGAACTCACCATAGAATGCGGCTTTAGAATTATATTGCTCAGAAAAAACTTGTGGGCCGTTATATTGACCGGTCAATTCACCAGTCATTATGTCTCCGCTCTGTTTGACAAACTTGCCGTCGGCCTCGGCCTTGCTGTAAGCCCCGACATCTGCCGCCGTGGGTTTATAGGCCGTGGTATAAATTCGGTACCACGACAGTGGTTTCTCCGGAACGGTGGAAATACCGATATAGGCAGCCGCGCTGTTTTGTATTGCCAAATAACCGCTGGAGGGTCCTCCATCGCAAGGGAGATTGAGAACACCATAGGTACCTGATCCAGGAGCGTTTTTTGATAAGTTATTCACCCTATAAATTTCACCAAGGTTACTATAGGCATCGGCATGATGCTTTATACCTGCGCCGAAACCGAACGCGCCGACCTCCATCAGATTTGTAGCTTCAGTCCCCACATTTCTCGTTGCCGCATTACCCAGTGCGAGATTGCCACGTGCGGTGGCTTTGTTGGTCAGGTCCGAAAGGTTATCGGTTTTTTTGAGGCTTGCATCATTAACCGCTTTCACCGCTTTTGGCGTCGCTGCCAGAACTTCGTTGTTGCTGTTGCTGTCGCTGCTGAGTTGGGTGAAGCCTTTGGCCAGCAGGGTGGCATCCGGGTGGTTACGTGAACGGGCATGTTCGGCGATAGCCGCATCCAGCGTATTGCGGGAAACCAGCACGGCGGTTTTGTCTGCCACAATCACGGCGCTGGCGTCACCTTTGACCAGCAGGACCATGCGCACTACCTGAGTACGGCCGGCACCTTCGGCCAGCAATGGCTTGTAAGTGTCTGGTGTATTAGCCACGGCCACCAGTACACCATTTTTATCGTACAACCCCAATTCACGGATCCACCAGCCACCGGTATCTTCCGGGATCACCTGCTCGGCGATCACCTGGTTGCCGCTGTCGGCGTTAACCTGCAGGGAATTGAGCACTGCCCGTCGTTTTTCATTCACCAGCTTGGTTTGGCTTTCGCTGGGCAGAGTGGCTGAGCCACCGCCATCGCCGACGGCCATCTGGGTGATTTCCAGCTTCTGGCCGGTTGCCGCGGCGTTAGCCAGCAGCGCTTTACCCTGATCGGTGAGCAGGGCGCGATATTTTGCTGTCATGTCGTTGCTCTCTTTTGTTTGTCGGCCAGGTCATTCAGGCCGTTCTTGTACATCACATATAGGCTCAATCCGCGCAGGATTTCACCCGACCAAAAACCGAAGAACATCCCGTTGTCCGTGCCGGGACGTGGTGCCGGTGACCAGGCGCCATCCATCACATCCCCAGTGGTGAGATAATTCTTCTGTAACTCTGTAACGCATTGTTCGATAAAGTGTTCGGTGCCGGAAATCTCACTGCCGGCCATTTTTGCCAGCACGGCGCCGGCCAACCACAGGCCGCACATATGGCCTGTAAAATCATGTTTGTTGGGCTGCGGGATACCCGTCATCGGGAAATCGGTCGGTGTAATACCGCCAGAGTCCTGGGTAAAGCCGATCAGCCAGCGCAGCCAGTTTTCGACATAACCGACCAGTTTGGCTGGCGGTGTTTTTCCCGCCAGTGTCAGCTCATGCCAGGCACGTGCAGCGCCAAAGAAAGCTCGCGGCTGATAACCAGACCAGGCTGTCCCATCGCCCCAGTGATACATGGTCCAGCTGTCCGCATTGCCATAGCTCAGGTTGTCCCAGCGATTCCAGATATAAGCGGAAGCTCCCGGCCCCAATACGCCAAACTGCTGCTGGTACCATTGCTGTGACTGCCATAGGAATTCGGTCATGTTGTTCAGCATCAGGCCGTCGGGATCGGCGTCGGCATGCACGAAAATAAAGGGATATTGGTAGCCTGGATAAGGCATGCCGTGCCAGCCGTCGAACTGTTGGCTGTCTGCCTGATAGATATTGGAAAAGGGGATCACGCCGGGCGTGCAGAACAGGCTGTCCTGACGATGGCCCAGCAGGGTGCAATCCCCCAGCAGTGCGGTGTAAGGGTTGTCTGCCTGTAGCGTGACGCGGTATTTGATGGTGTAACCGTCGTCGGCGCTGAAGGTTGGCGGAATATCATTCAGTACGTAGTAGCTGAAGTTGGCGTTCGCCACATTGCCGTCTTGCAGGATAGTGACCTGATCCACCGTGCTGAAATCAGGACGGGCAGGTTTCTCATCGCCATCCTGATGGTCTGGCTGATAGCCGCTCAGCACCGCGGCAGCCGGGTCAAAGGTTGCCAGCTTCCATTTACCCTCGGTGGCGGGCAGCATCCAGTACCAGCGCCATTTATCGTCGTCCTCAAGCCGCAGATTGAAGTCGGCATCAGCACGATAAACCAGTTGGTTTACCGGAAAACGTTCCTCGGCGGTCAGCCAGGCGCCGATCACCATGCCAGCGTCATCGTTGGGGTAGCTGGCGTTGATCACCGTTGCGCTGCGCCTATCGTAAACCTGTTCTTCAAACCGGCTGCCGATCACGCAACCGCCGTAATCGGTCACCGCACGCAGGTCGGCCAGCAGATAATCGCAGCCATCCTCGCGAGTCAACGCCGCCAGACTGGTGAGCGCGATATCATAGGTTTTTACCTGCGTCTGGGTGGACTGCGGCAGACCGATGCCCCAGTCGGTGGTTTGTTTTGCATCCTTTTCCGCTGCTATGGCCAATTGCAACCGGCAGGAAATAGGCTGGTTCTGGTCATCAACACCGCCGAAAGTAGTGCGAACTTTTGACTGTTTGCCAACGCGGAACCACACCGATTGCTGTTCCAATGACTGCTGTGACGCCACTTCTTTGCGCAGGGTGATCATGCCATCGGCATTGCGTGCATAACTGACGGGCGCACCGGCAGGATATGACCAGTCGTAGGAGATGCCGTCGGTGAAGGGAGTATTGGCATGCAAACTCTGGCGGAAGAACTTATCCTGCGCGTCAATATCGGTGTATTCCATTGCGGTGAATTCAACGCTTTTCCAGGCATTGAAATAGCGTTGCTCACCGGTGATTTTGTGCAGCAGGTGACAGGCATCGGCAAACCATAGCTCGGCGTCTGCCGCATTACCCATGGCATTGTGCGGGACCGGCACGTGCAGCGGACGATTGTGCTGAGCCTGATTACGTTCAATCATGACGCCGCCGTGCTCGACGGGCTGACGATTGGCAAAGTTCAGCTTATGACTGCCACTGAGCCTGTCATCTTTCAGTTGAACGGTACCAAACTGCGCGGCGGGCAGACCCTGGGCCAGAATGTCACCGTCGGCGCTAATCTGATAACCCTGCCAGTTAATGATCCACGCCACGTCGTAACGCTTGCCGTCACTGCTCCAGTCCACGTTGCCGGCGGCGTCAACCGCACGTACCTGCGCATTGATGGCGTCCCAGGCCAGAGTGCCGTCAAAGGCGAAGGTGGCGATATCCAGATATTCTCCCCAGTAAGGCGCGCCCTGCGGGATCTGTGTTTTGCCTTTAATGAAGGTCATGGGGACGCCTTTGAAACCGCTGTGCGTCGGATCTTTACTGTCTACCGGCCAGTTAGCCGGCACCGGCTCCTTGGCGTTGACGATCCAGTTGGCTACCCAACGCTGAGGGGTTTTCGGGATGGGGGCGCCGTCGTAAAAATGAGTCACATAAGCATCGAAACAGGCAATGGCCTGATCCAGATACTTCTGTTGTTGGGTCGCCAAAAAGGCATGGGCATAGCCGAGAATTTGCAACGCCTGCCCCTCGGTGGTGGCATCATTGGGCAATCCCGCCATGCGTGAAAGCTCTCGTTCATGGCGTGAGTCGGCCAGAACATGTTCTGCGTTGAGAACAAAATGTTGTTGGGTCGAATCCAGGGTGGTACCGGTATTACGTTGTAAAAACTGATAGTGGCCCTCCAGCATTTGGCGGGCGAACTCGACATAATCCGGATATACCGTGGTTATCTCAGCGTCGTAATGACCACCGGCCACCTCGATATTACCTGAGGCCTCCAGGTTCAGCGCCAGGCCGGTCAAGTGGCGGCTGACAGGCTTGGCGTCGGCGATCATCCGTTCCATTTCCAGGTACATTTCTTCGGTGATGCCATTTTCCAGCACGCCGATATCCAGTGAAAAGGTGCCGGGTTCTGCGTTGGTTTCCCACCATTCACGCAGTTTGATCAGATAGCCCAAGGGCTCGACCACGCGGCGGATGGCGCCGATAGTGCCTTTATGACGATGCACGAAGAAGGCAGAGGAGACGACGTTGCGTTTGGTTTCTTCCGTCCAGCCCTCATCCCAGTGATCGACCGAAAACGCCCAGGCCAGATACGGCAGCAGGTTGACCGGGCAGGTGGCCGGGTTCCACAACTCCCGCAGCGGTACCGGCATCGTGGTCAGCTCGGCGCAGGCGGCCGCCGCAGCGACCTCCAGCGGAGAAGAGCCGACCGGCAGCAGACGGTTACTCATCGGAGCCTCCGACGGTCAGAAGATAACTGGCGCAGTACGACGCCTGGGTTTTATCCAGCACGATATCGGCCTGCGGGCTTTTCAGTTCCACCCGTTGCACCCCTTCGGCATGCAGAGCGGCGTAAATTGCCGACAGACGGATATCACGCCCCAGACGGTGTTGGGCGCTGATGTAGCTTTTCAGCTTGGCTTCGGCGGCGCTGCGGATAGGTTCTGCTTCCGGACCAGGGTAGAGATAAAGCACGGCATCGATGTTGTAATTGACGATAGTGGCGGAGCGTACGCTGACCCGATCGGCCACCGGGCGCACGTCTTCATCGTTTAGCGCTTTATCGACAATCGCCACCAGCTCGGCGCTGGCGGTGCCATCACCTTCACGCGACAGCACCGAAATCAGTACGTTGGCCGGGCTGGGACTGGTGGCGGAAACGTCGGCTACCCGGCCATCGGCGGAACGACCGTGGTATTCGTAGGAACCGCTGGAGCCGGCCACGCTCAGCCCTTCGAATGCCTGCTGAATGCGTACGCGAAAATCGCTGTCGGACTCCATAATCGCCGCTACCGGCGGAATGACCGTATTGTCAGGCTGCTGGACCACCAGGCGTTCAACCTGGAAGTTAGCGCCAAGCTGATCGAGATCGCTGCCGCCGGCATAGCCGAGCATCACCGCCTGAGCGGCCTCATTGATGCGCTGGCGCAGGATCAGCTCACGGTATGCGTTTTCCTGCAGCAGTTTGACGATCGGTTCCGATTCCAGCGTCAGCGTGCGTGCAATGGCTTCACGCTGTTCTTCCGGGTAAAGGGAAATCAGCGTGGCCTTGCGATCGGCCAGCAGCGACTCGTAGTCGAGGGGATCCACCACCGTGGGGGCGGGTAATAAGCTCAGGTCAATGGTTGCCATGGTGTCAGCTCACAGAAACAGAAAGAGAAAAGGTATCCGGCGTATCGATACGGTTGCCGGTAATGTCGACCACCATTTTTCCGTCGATGGTAGTGTTAAAGGTGATGCCACTAAGTTGAATGCGCGGCTCCCACTGCAGCAGCGCGCTGTAGCAGGCGGCCATAATCTGCAGCCGCAGCACGTCGTTTTGCGGCTGATCCAGCAGCTCGGACAGCAGCGAACCGTAATTGCGGCGCATGATGCGTGAGCCGATTGGGGTGATCAGAATGTCGCTCACTGACTGACGGATATGTTCAATGTCGGTGATCGCGCGGCCTGAGCCGCGATTCATGCCAAGATATTTCGCGTTATTCATGCTGGTTTATCCGTTTGGCCTCCGCCGTTTTGCACGCCGCCGTGGGTGTGGCTATGTACCACCACACCGTTAGAACTGATGCTGCCGCCGGAGTGGTTGAGATCGCCGGTCATCGAGCCGCCCTGCCGGATGGCGATGGTGCCGGTGGTTAATAGCTGGGTGCATTCCACCTCGGGGGCATCCAGCGTGATCTTGCTCGTTGCACGACAGGTGATGGCCGGTGCAGTGACGATTACCTGCTCTGTGGCTTCAATGGTGGCGCTTTTGATACCCATGACTTTCAGTGCCCCCTCTGCCGGTTCGTATTCGATCACCGCGCCGTCAGGGAAGGTGATGTGTGCCGCCTGAGCCGAGGTTGACGGCGCGGGATGGGCATCGGAAAAAATGCCGGGGAGCACGAAGGCGGTATCAAGCTCGCCCCCCAGCGACAGCACCAGCACCTGTTCACCTACGCTGGGTGCCCACCAGCAGCGAGCGTCACCGGCTCGGCCGGTTAGCCAGCTAAGCCAGTCGGTGAGGTTGCCACCGGTGGCAACGCGACAGCGCCCGCGTTCGAGGTCGAGCTCACTGATGGTGCCGATGCGTATCAGGTTGCGCACCAGGCGCTGAATATCGAAGTTGTCTGTGTTCATTTGTTAAGAATGCCGCCGTATAAGGGGGGCGACAACGCGGCGGCGTTTAGCTGACGCCAGCACAACCGAAGTCGTCCCCAGGGTCAGTTTATGGCTGCTGAAATTGGCTGATCAGCTCGCCGTGCAGGTAAACACGGGTGAAGCGAATGACGTTTTCCGGCTCCGGCGGCTCGGCCAGGGGAGTGATATGCAGTGCACCCTCGCGCTGTTCCACCTGGATGCGTTCGGTCAATTGCAGTTGAAGATCTAGCTGGCCGGCGGCGCTGACGTCGCGTTTAAAGGCAAAACCGTTTTTACGTTTATCCGGGTTGGCGAGAATGTCGGGCTGGTGACTGCGCAGCCAGGCCAAGACAGTGACCATCACCAGGTCTTCTTCGGTTGTCTGGTCGCTCAGCGTCAGATTGAGCTGGTATTGGTATTCGAATGACAGCGAAGGGCCTAATGTTGAAACCACGCGGCCATTATCCAGGCTGATGCGTAGCTTATCGGGATGCGTTTGTAGGTCTGGCAGAGCGCTGGTCAGCGCAGTACGCAACTGCTCGGGTTTTAGCATGATGTCTCTCCTTGAGTGGTTGAAGCGATGCAGCCAGCATCAGCGCTGAATACCCTGCAGGCACAGAGCACGTTCGGCATGACGACGGCGCTCCAGCCCCTGGCTTTTAACGCCCTTGACATAGATCCAGCGCGGTAGCTGATCGCAAGCCGCCTGCCATTGTTGGCGTTTGATAAAGGTGGCCAATGTGGAATTGCAGGCAGCGCTGACGCCAACGTTGAAGGCAAAGGCGCTGACTGCGTCGTAAACCGGCTGCGGCATCTCTACGGCCATGCAGCGTGCGATGCCGTGTTCGACGGTGCGGACATCCTCGATCAGATTGGCCGCTGCCTGACGTTCGTTGATGACGGAGCCGGATTTCACACCGGCGGTATGGCCGATGCCGTTGGTCCATATCCCGGCACTGCACTGGTAGGGGGAGAGTCTGCAGCCTTCGAAATCGGCAATCAGGCGCAATCCCTGTTCAGAGGTGTGTAGGGTATTGAACTGTGGCAGCAGGGCGGCGAGGGCCAGAATAGCCGCCACGCTGCAGCGTTTAGCGAGTGAGCTCATCGTAGACTCCGCGTTTCAGACCGTTTTTTTTTAACGATTTCAACAGCTGGTAACTTTTACGCCGGTAGTACCAATTCACTGCGAAAGTACCGACACCGACCGCAGCGCCGACCAAGAGGGCAATGTCCTGTGTGGAATGTCGCCCCATCCAGGCCAGACAGGCCGCCGTGAGGTAGGCAAGCGTTGAGGTGAGTTTTTCCATCGCTTAGTCCCACAGTTTGACGGTTTCTCGTTGAGCGGCCGCCGGTAGATCCGGCAGTTCTACCGGATGCCCGTGGGGGAGTAGCGGGCCTGCGTCGGCCAGATCGCGATTAGCGAGATAGACCTGCTCCACCAGACGCTGAGTGCTGCCGTAATAGCGCCAGCAAATCGCGTCGAGGGTGTCGCCTTGTTGTGCATAAATTTTCATCATTACGCTCCTGCGATGTGTTTGACTGAGATGGACGCTACGGCCCCGGATAAGCACTAGTTTCCCGTGAGAACCAGGCATCGGCAACGCGATGGGGTTGTGGATGCGCTGGCACAACTGAACGGGGGAATGCTGGTGACAGAAACGAAAACACCCGCCGATGGCGGGTGCTGGAAAAGGGGATTTAGCGTAAGCAGACGCTGATTTAGCGAGAGTCCTGTCCGTCAGCCGGGTAAAATATTTCTTGATAATCATTGTCCGGCAACACCTGGCTGGCCAGATCCGAAATCAGCGACATGGCGATCAGAAATTCGGCGGCACTGCACTGCGCAGCCTGCGAAACATCGGCGATGAACTGGATGCGGGACAGTGTTAGCTGTTGTTTATCCATAATTTCCACTGTTCTTGCCCTCTCTTAAGTATACTGTTTATTTATACAGTATTAAGCAAAACGCTAAAGGCGTCAATGATTGGATTTATCATTTGTGCAGTAAAAATTTGCCCAGTCATTGATTAGCGGAAATTGTACAAGTTGTCCGTCAAAGCTGATTTTCCCTCCTCTTGCTAATACTTCCAACTGCCAGCGCTGCGGATCGATACCTGTCTGCCGAAGATCGCGGGCAATAGTCAGGCAATACTGCTGTTGTGCTGGAGTCAGACGTGCGGAGGGCGCCGGTTTTGGGGCGTTAAAGGAGGAGGATCCACAGTTATTGGCAGAACTCCAAGGTGTCGCAGGTTCGCGGTTTTTAGCGACGATGCGCCATTGTAGCGTACGTGTCCGGTACACCCGATCAGGGCCCAGATGGGGGACATAAATACCGACCACCTTTTGCACTCGTTCGTCATAGCTGTTCAGCATGGGCGCATCATCACGCGCTACGCGCACCCACTGCCGGCTGCGCGGCACGTTAGCACCGCCCTGAGCATTGATATAACCGGCAAAATCTCCCGTATCGGCGGCGGCGCGTACGGCTTCGGTTCGCGCATCGAACTGCTGCGTCAGGCTTTGCCCACGAATGCGACGACACTCGCGATATGCGCCTATGCTGGGCAAACCAAAAGGATGAAACTGCGGAATACGCCAGGTGCTGGCCCAGGCGCTGACGGCATTGGCGGTTTCACTCAGCGGGCTACCGGTCTCATGATCGAGTTCTTCCTCCAGTGCATAGCCATCGAGATTCTTGGCAATGTATTTGGCCATGTAAGCTGTCGCTCCCCCTCGATTCAGGTGCTTATACTGGAGACGATTCTCTTGCGCTCCGGGTTCCCCGGCATCTTGCTGCAGTGCATAACGAAGCAGAATATCGATCACCGGTTGACGGTGATTATTGGGAGTAAACAGCATCAGATGCCAATGCGGTGTGCCGTCATGATGCGGTTCCACCACGCGGATACCGTAGACCTGCAACTGGCGATCTTTGAAAGCAGTGCGCATTTTGCTCCATTGCTTCACCAGGTAGCGTTGGCCGTCTTTGGGGGTAAAATCTTCGCGGTCCCAGCGGTGATTAAAGCGTGACTTACCGCGGTCGCCGTCAGTGCGCATGGGATGAAAACGGGAGGGGGTAGTCAGGGTGACAAACAGGCCGATGTGGCTGCTGCGCGCGGCGTAGGTTTCAATGCCTGCGAGGGTATTCATTAGCTCCATACGGCGGATCGCCGGATTGGCAATGCTGCCGAGCACTTTCTCCATCAGATCGATACGCTCCCCGGTAACGGTATTTTCCAAATCGCAGCGGCGAAGATAATCCAGGTTTGACTGGCGTCGCGCCTTCACGTCACGAATGGCCTGCCGGCTGGCATAGGGTGATGTGTTGCGGCTGACGTTGCCAATGGCGATCAGCAGCGCTTCGCGCCACTGCATACGTTGCATTTTCAGGCGTCGCAGCCACCAACGATCGCTGGTCAGTCTCGACAGTGCCGCTACCGCGCGGTGGCTGTCCAGCACCCCCTTGCGATAACAGTGCCAATGCATTGGCTGAATATTAAAAGCGCGTGCCATACCGGCAATCTGGCCATACAACCGCGATTGAAATTCGTTTTGCAGCAGCCCTGAAGTTTCCCCCTCATGCTCCAGCAGTAGGGTGTCGCACTCGCTTTGATAAAGCGCCAGTAACTGGCCGGCGATACGTTTTGCCAACTGTTCCAGCGCCTTGTCACCCAACGTGGGCAAAGCGTTATAGTTGTCGGACTCGCTACCAAAGCGCATTGAGGCCTGCCGATTCAGAGCAAATTTATCGTTCACTTGCTGAATACGCGGCCATATACGACGTTCGAAAACCAACACCAAATAGTGCCAGGCAGCCTTCGAACCTTGTTGACTCAACAGATGTTGGTGGCGCTCGGTAAACTGTATACGCAGATAATAAGGTAGAGAATTGACGCGCCGCAGCGCGGCTTGCCACTGGCGTAACCGATCGCGGTTTAGCGTGGGTTCGCGGCCGATGGCTGGCCGCGGGGCATTCCAGGGATAGGCACCTTCAAACGAGGCTGAAGGCGGGGGGCCAATAAGGCCGGGGGAAGCTGGCATCGTATTAACGCCGGATAAAGTGACGTTGCTGAGCCTCTGAGATCTCCTGGCAGGCCACGCAGCGGTTTACGCCGGGAATAGCGCGACGTCGTACCTCCGGGATCGCCCCGTCACAGTCTGTGCAAAACTGCGCAGAGGCCTGGGTGACTACGGGCCTGGCGTGCGCGATTTGCTTTTCGAGCATCAGCGCCTGGCGTTCTTGCGCCATATCTATGGTATCAGCCATGGTGTGTTCTCCAGATAGGGTAAATTTGGGCCGAACGACATCCGGCGGGTTGCACGCCAGAAGTTGCAGAACGGCTATTTTTTCTGATTCAGCAGGCAATCCTCTTCGCTGATATAGCGCGGCAGTGATTTGCCCAGTTCAATAAATGCATTGAGTGCCGCGACAATTTTCTGTCGCTGGGGATAACTCATCTCGTGGAACTGCAGCATCACGTGACGCTCGGTCAGGCCTGCATGAAAGCAGAGCGTGTGACGTAGATGCAGCGGTGCCGTGTTGTAGATCTCCTCGGCCTGATTTTTATATTGGGCGAATAGCGTGCGGCGGATTTCAGCGATACGCCGTAGGCCGATAGCCCGTTGCTCTTCACTCGCCAGCAGCATAACAACCTCCCTGGATGCGGATTGATATATGGGCTTGCAAAAGCGAGGCAGCTCTCGGTTCGAATCACCATCACTGTGTGAGCTTACCGTTAACCAATGGCAGCATAACTTGCTATTGGACTACCAGGATGTTTGCATTTTCATCAATCATGTCGCATCATCTTAACTAAAGTGACATTTAAGCCGTTTGTGAAACATTCATACGGCACTTTAGATCGCAAAATGCGACTTGTAAATGCAAATTTTGATTTTAATTGGTGATGATATGCGTGAAGAGACTGTGAACGATAACGCCTCAGTAGGCGCAGTGATTGAAAGGATCCTTTCATCTTATGGCGTTGGCACGCAGAAAGAGCTGAGTGAAATCCTGGGGATAGCCCCTAACAACATCAGCAGTTGGCAGCAACGTGGCAGTGTGCCTGGCTATGTGATCATCAGCTGCGCGCTGGCTACCGGCGCGGATTTGGCCTGGCTTATGACCGGGGAGCTTGCAAAAGCAAAAAGTGAACGTAAACCGATTCAACCCGCGCAGGGAAAAGCGCTTTACGATCGGGTTCTGGCCTCTGGCGGTAAAGGTGTGCTGCGCCGCATTCTCGATGCCTATGGTTTCAGTTTGCAGAAAGAGCTGGGAGATTTACTGGGTATTTCGTCGGGCACCATGAGCACCTGGGTTCGTCGTAATTATTTCCCGGGAGATATCGTGGTGACTTGCGCTCTGGATACCGGTGTTTCTCTGTTGTGGCTGGCAACCGGACAGGGGGAAATGGGCAGTGGCAGCACGGCGGTGACGGTACCTAAGGGCGGGCAAGCGCTGCCGAAATACCGGCTCGTCGCCGGGCAGTTGAAAGAGGCGGGAGAATGGTTTGCGGACAGTTCGCTGATCCCGGCAGGGGTAGCGCAACCGGCCTACATTGACGGCGGTCGGTTATCCTGGCTGGTGGATTTAGCGGTGACGCACATTGCCAATGGCCGTTGGCTGATCGATATCGACGGCAATATCGACGTCTATGATATTGCGCGTTTGCCGGGTAATCAGGTTCAGGTCAGTGGGGGAAATGCTGACTTCCAGTGCTCTACCGATGCGCTGAAAGCCTTGGGCATGGTCTGGTTGACTCTGACGCCTCAGGCATAAAAAAAGCCCATTAATAATGGGCTTAGTCGTATAAGAAATGCGGAACCGAAAAGATTACAGACCGTACACCAGGCTGATGGAAGTGGTGGTGTCGGTGTTTTTCGGTGCTGACGCTGGCGGCTTGCTGTTGTAAGTCACGTTATAAGCCAGACGCAGTGCGAACCTTTCGTTAATCGCGACGCTTAGCGCGGTTTCGGAGTTCAAGGTGGTTTCTTCGTTAGCCAGTGCGGAAACACCTTCGGAGAACTTGGTATTGTCGGTCAACTGATACGAATAGTTGGCTGCGCCGTAAGCCAGCGCTTTGGTGGAGCGACCACCGCCATGATATTCATCGTGACGTACGCCGGGACCAAATTCAACTCGCAGGTCGCTGAGCGGCCCGTTGAGGATTTGGCGACCATAACCGCCGGTCAGCGTGGAACGGGAGTCATAACCGTTGAAGCGGTCACTAAGCCAACTTGCCTGACCGAACAGGTAGTTGCGATCGGACAGGTTATAACGGGTACGGCCACCGGCCTGATACTTTTCAGACGAGCGCACGTTAGAGGAGGTGGTGTTGTTGGCGGCTCCCCACAGGCTGTAGGCGGCATCGCTGTTGAACCAGGTCATGCTGGTGTTGGCCAGCAGGGTCGAGCTTTGTGAGTTACCAGACTGCGAGTTGTAGCCGGCCTGGACGTTGCCTTCAAACGGCTTTTTAGCGGTGGCCGGATCGTCCATCGCGGTGAAAAGCGTATTGTCGGCAAGGGCTGAAACACTGGTGAAAGTCGTTAAGCAGCTAATGAACAGCGGAATAGCGCGGCGAGCGCGTAAAGAGAGCATTTTGGATCCAGTTGTTAAGAGTGATTATAAGTGATGTCAGTCACATTATATCGGTTCGTCATGGCGACCAAAATAGCTACGATTAGCTTAAGTTTTTAATTTCTCATCCTTACTTATTCACTTTTCTTCTACTTAATTAACCCCTTCCTGCGGCATATCATGCTGAGTATCCTTAGCGTTTGGCTGGGTTTTGGCTAAGGTTGTCGTCTGGTGGCAACAGCGGGTGGGCAGCCGTGCTCGATAATCCGGATGAGACTGAGAGCTGTATCGCGGCCTGATGCATTGTTGTGGAAAACATTGTGTATATTTTTATTTACACTCGGTGGTGATGATTCCGATTCTTAAAGCTTAAAGGGGATAAACGATAACCTTGGTTGTGTTTGTTTGTTTCTGTTTATAAATCATATGATTACCAGTTGTTTGTTGTCTCTTTTAATATGGGGTTTCAAGCGGATTTGTTAGTGGTAATTTTTTATTTACAGATATCGGATTGAAAACTTTACATCACATGGTATGGTAAGGACCTGAAACGCTCAAGGTTGTATTAACGCTTACGCATAACGGCAAACGACAGGAATAGCATCATGCAAAAAGACGCGCTCAATAACGTTCATATCAGTGCAGAACAAATTCTGATCACTCCGGAAGAACTGAAGAACCAATTCCCGCTCAGCGCCAGCGATGAAAATGAAATCGCTACCGCGCGTAAAACCATCGCTGATATTTTGCAGGGGCGCGATCATCGCCTGCTGGTGGTGTGCGGACCCTGTTCTATCCACGACCCGGATGCTGCCCTGGATTACGCCCGTCATTTGAAAACCCTGTCGGCTGAATTGAGCGATCAGCTGTATATCGTTATGCGCGTCTATTTTGAAAAACCACGCACCACCGTTGGCTGGAAAGGCCTGATCAACGATCCGTACATGGACGGTTCGTTTGATGTTGAAGCCGGTTTGCACATCGCGCGTCGTCTGTTGCTGGATCTGGTAGGTATGGGTCTGCCGTTGGCCACAGAAGCCTTGGATCCGAACAGCCCGCAATACCTGGGTGACCTGTTCAGCTGGTCGGCGATTGGTGCGCGTACCACAGAATCGCAGACTCACCGTGAGATGGCTTCAGGCTTGTCGATGCCGGTGGGCTTCAAAAACGGCACCGACGGCAGCCTGGGGACGGCAATCAACGCCATGCGTGCCGCGGCGATGCCACACCGTTTTGTCGGCATCAACCAGGCAGGGCAAGTGTGCCTGCTGCAAACGCAGGGTAACCCGGATGGGCACGTGATCCTGCGCGGTGGTAAAACGCCGAACTACAGTGCCGAAGACGTTGCGGCCTGTGAAAAACAGATGCGGGACGCGGGACTCCACCCGTCCTTGATGATAGATTGCAGCCATGGCAACTCGAATAAAGACTATCGCCGTCAGCCGACGGTTGCCGAGTCCGTGGTAGAGCAGATTAAAGCGGGTAACCGTTCGATCACCGGCATCATGCTGGAAAGCCACCTGCACGAAGGCAGCCAGTCTTCTGAGCAACCGCGTGCAGATATGCGCTACGGGGTTTCTGTTACTGACGCCTGCATTAACTGGGAGAGTACCCAGACGCTGCTGCGCCATATGCACCAGGAACTCGGCACTGCGCTGACGGCACGTACTGGAGAGTAGTAAGTTATGGTGGCTGAACTGACCGCGTTGCGCGATCAAATTGACGAAGTGGATAAGGCGTTGCTGGAGCTGCTGGCGAAACGCCTGCAGCTGGTGGCAGAAGTGGGTGAGGTTAAGAGCCACCACGGGTTACCGGTATATGTTCCCGAGCGTGAGGCGGCGATGTTGGCCTCACGGCGTCAGGAGGCAGAGAATCTGGGTGTACCGCCCGATCTGATTGAAGATGTACTGCGCCGGGTAATGCGCGAGTCTTATGTCAGCGAGAACGACAAAGGCTTTAAAACCCTGAACCCACAGCTGCGTCCTATTGTCATCATCGGCGGTAACGGCCAAATGGGACGGTTGTTTAATCGCCTGCTGACGCTGTCCGGCTACCAGGTGAAGGTATTGGATCAGCAAGACTGGCCGCAGGCCGACACTTTGCTGGCAGATGCCGGCATGGTGATTGTCAGCGTGCCTATTCACGTGACCGAGCAGGTGATTGAAAGATTACCTCCGCTGCCGGCAGACTGTATCCTGGTCGATCTGGCTTCGGTAAAAAATCGCCCGCTAAATGCCATGTTGGCAGCGCACTCTGGCCCGGTGGTGGGTCTGCATCCGATGTTTGGTCCGGACGTAGGCAGCGTGGCCAAGCAGGTGGTGGTCTATTGCGATGGCCGCGAGCCGCAAGCCTATCAATGGTTGCTGGAGCAACTGCAGGTATGGGGCGCGCGTTTGCACCGTATCAGCGCGGTTGAGCACGATCAGAATATGGCCTTCATTCAGGCGCTGCGCCATTTTGCCACCTTTGCCTATGGTCTGCATTTGGCGGAAGAAAACGTTCAGTTGGAACAGTTGCTGGCACTCTCTTCACCAATCTACCGGCTGGAGCTGGCAATGGTCGGGCGGCTGTTTGCGCAGGATCCGCAGTTGTACGCAGATATCATCATGTCGTCGGAAGAGAACATTGCGTTAATCAAACGCTACTACCAACGGTTTGGCGAGGCGATAAAACTGCTGGAACAGGGGGATAAACAGGCGTTTATCCAGAGTTTCCAAAAGGTCGAGCATTGGTTTGGCGACTACGCGCAGCGTTTCCTGGTGGAAAGCCGTTCGTTGTTGCGCCAGGCGAATGACAGTCGACAGTAAAATATCTGGGTTCGGCAATGCCGAACCCTGTTTTTACTTCATCAGGATGGATTGACCGGCACCACGTTGTCGCTGGGGGTAGCAGCCCAACACCTTCAGCGAGCGAGTTATAGGCGTCAGATCCCTCAATGCTTTCTGCATTGATTCAGAACGCAGGTTAGCCTGCACATCGATATAAAACATTTCTTCCCACGGATTGCCGTTAATCGGGCGAGATTCCAGTTTGGTCATGATGATGCCGTTTTCGCGCAGCACCAGCAGCGCTTCAACCAATGCACCAGACTGCTGCCCGGTGGCCATGATCAGCGTGGTTTTAGCCGGCACTTGCTCGGAGACGTCGATAGCCTTACGTGCCAGCACGATGAAGCGGGTGATGTTCTGCTGTTGATTGGCCAGATTGTGCTCCAGCACCTGCAGGCCATACAGTGCCCCGCCGGCTTCGCTGCCCAGCGCTGCGGCTTTTGGCGAGTTCAATTTGGCGACTTTTTCCATCGCTGCGGCAGTGCTTTCACAATATTCGATTTTCCAGTGCGGATAACGATTAATGAACTGGCTGCATTGCTGGAACGGCTGCGGGTGGCTATACACGGTTTCAATCTGGGCAAGATCGGTATCGCTGGCTACCAGGACGCAGTGATCGATAGGGTTGGTTAGTTCGCCGACGATCGACAGGCTGGTGTGCTGCAGCAGATCGTAGACATCGTTAATCGAACCTGAGCTGGTATTTTCAATCGGCAGAATGGCGTAATCCGCCTGGCCGGTTTCGACCTGGGTAAATATGTCCTGGAATTTCTGGCAACCGCACTCGATCAACTGGTCGAAATGACGAGCAGCGTATTGGCGTGCGGCCAGGTGTGAATAAGAGCCTTTCGGGCCGAGGAAAGCGATGCGGGCTGAATGCTGACTGACTTGATTGAGTTGGTTTTGCAGTAACGACTGCTGGGTTAATACCGAGTCTTCGATAATTAGCTGGAACAGGCGGGTGACGTAGAACCCGTCCAGATCGTAGGGTTTGGCGGCGGCGATCAGGGCGTCCAGCAGGTCGCGCTCACGCTCTTTATCCCGAATTGGACGATGAGAGTGCAGCTTGGTTTTCCCTACCTCTACCGCCAGTTCACGGCGTTCTGCCAGCAGGGACAGCAGTTTCAGATCCAGTGCGCTGATGCGTTCGCGCAGCACGAGTAACGGGTTGTCAGTCATAATCAGCTTCTGCCTTATATTTTTATACGTCGTAAATAGCCATAAAAAAAGCCCCCTGATTTCAGGAGGCTTTGCTGTTCGTCTTCGCATTCTTTATCACACGACGAAACGCCTCCCAATCAGGGGAAGGTAAAAAAGAATGCGAAGAAAAACGGTTTACGGAGCATGGGTTATCCAGAGTATGCGTGAGACAGGTTTTAAAGTAACCGCAGGCCTTTATCTCGTCAATAAAAAAACCAGACAAAAAACGCGCCCTCAGGCGCGTTTGATGTGAAACAGCCGCTAAACGGTTATTCCTGTTCCGGTTCGACTTCCGGAATGATGTCCTTCACGCTGGTCGCGGCACGGCGTGCTTCGCCTTTGTGCTGCACCTTATTCAACTGGCGTTCCAGCTTGGCGATCAGATCGTTAACGGCGGTGTACATGTCTTCATGTTTAGCGCTGGCGACCAGCGGGCCGTTAGGGGTAGTAATGGTGGCGTCGGCAACAAACCCTTTCGGTTCTTTGGATAAGACGATATGTGGGTTAATCAGTTGGGCCTGCCATTTTTCCAGTTTGGTGAGACGGTCTTCGACGTGACTGCGGATTGCGGGAGTGATATCCATTTGTTTGCTGGTAATGTTCAATGTCATATAACTTACCTCTCTGTCTTTCCGTCTTGGATGGATCCAGCATACCCCGCTTTTTGCTTAAATGCGTGATGAAAATCACGTATTTTTGTCACTTTTTGCAAAGTTAGTTCAATCTGTGATTCAGCATTTGAATTGGCTATCTAACGCTTGAGTCTTGTGAGCGGAACGCGCATTATTGAAAGGATAAGCGGTGGGGCAGACTTGCTAACATCGTGTTTTTGCTTGGGTATTTATCCAGTTCTGGCTAAGTTCGCAGCAAATGAAAACGGCAGCCAAGGCTGCCGTTTTGTTTTTCTGCCGTTGCCAATTCGGTTATGCCGGGTTGGCGGCAATCACTTTGGCCACTTTGTCGGCCTGACCGTTCAGTTGCAACTGCTTATACGCATTTTCCATCAGCGGCAGCGCGTCGCGCGTTGCTTTGGTATCCGGATATTCACGTAGCATCTGTTCGGCGCGATTAACGACCGCGACGTAGGCACCGCGTTTAGTGTAGTATTCCACCACCGAAAGCTCATACTTGGCCAGGCGGTCTTTCAGATACACCAGACGCTTGTTGGCATCGGTCACATACTGGCTGTTCGGGTACTGCTGAATCAGCTGGCTGAAATCGCGAAACGCAGCGCGAGCATGCTGTGGATCGCGGTCTGAACGATCGACCCCGAAGAAGCCTTGCAATGCACTGTCATCCAACGCCATATCGGTCAGACCACGCATGTACATCACGTAGTCGATGTTCGGGTGCGTAGGGTTCAGACGCATGAAACGATCGATAGACGCCTGAGCCAGTGGTAAATCGGCAGATTTGTAGTAGGCATAAATCAGGTCCAACTGAACCTGCTGAGAGTACGGCCCGAAAGGATAGCGGTTATCTAACGCTTCGAGTTGCGTAATCGCGCCCTTAAAGTTACCGTCCTGCAGTTTTTGCTGGGCAGTAGCATAGATTTCCGAAGGTGGGTTGTCGGGAACCGCATCCTTGGATGTGGAGCAACCTGCCAGCGCCAGGCTCAACGTGGCTGCCGCCACCAGATATTTCATACGCGTCATGACGTTTTGATTATCCTCAGGGTGTTATTCCGGGAGACTGTCCGTTAAGCTCCCGACAAAGACCAGTTACAATAGCACATTATATTAAACGGCATCGCCGTGAAAACCCAACGTTAACGAAGAAGCTGCATATGGCACAACAAGTACAACTCACCGCAACGGTGGCCGAATCTCAACTCGGACAACGTTTAGATCAGGCTTTGGCCGAATTGTTCCCTGATTATTCACGATCTCGCATAAAAGATTGGATCCTGGACAATCGGGTACAGGTTAATGGCAAAACGATAAACAAACCGAAAGAGAAGGTACTGGGGGGAGAGACGGTCGCCATTGATGCACAGATAGAAGAAGACGCCCGTTGGGAACCGCAGGACATCGCGCTGAATATCGTCTACGAAGACAGTGACATTCTGGTCATCAACAAGCCACGCGACCTGGTCGTGCACCCTGGCGCCGGCAACCCGGATGGCACGGTGCTCAATGCGTTGCTGCACTACTATCCTGAAATTGCCGATGTGCCGCGTGCCGGCATCGTGCACCGTCTGGACAAGGACACTACCGGTTTGATGGTCGTGGCCAAAACCGTTCCGGCGCAAACCCGACTGGTAGAAGCGCTGCAGGCGCGTGATATTACCCGTGAATATGAAGCGGTCGCCATTGGCACCATGACCGCCGGCGGTACTGTCGAAGAGCCAATTTCGCGCCATTCGACCAAGCGCACCCATATGGCAGTGCACCCGATGGGGAAACCCGCGGTGACGCATTACCGTATTATGGAGCACTTCCGTGCGCACACGCGCCTGCGTCTGCGTCTGGAAACCGGCCGTACTCACCAGATCCGTGTGCATATGTCGCATATCAACCATCCGTTGGTGGGGGATCAGCTGTACGGTGGCCGTCCGCGTCCGCCAAAAGGTGCGTCGGATGCATTTATTGCCACGCTGCGCGGTTTCGATCGCCAGGCACTGCACGCTACCATGCTGCGTTTATATCATCCAATCAGCGGTATCCAGATGGAGTGGCACGCGCCGCTGCCTCAGGATATGGTCGATTTGATTAACGCGCTGAAAGCCGATACCGAAGAATTTAAAGATCAGATGAACTGGTAATGGATTCGCTTATCCTGCCCGATTGGCCGTTGCCTGCTGGGGTAAAAGCCTGCAGCACGACCCGTCACGGCGGCATCAGTTTACCGCCGTATGACTCGCTCAACCTCGGAACCCACGTGGGTGATGATGCGCGGGCGGTGGCGGATAACCGCCAACGGCTGGTGGAGGGTGCCGGCCTGCCGCAGATGCCAGTCTGGCTGGAGCAAATCCATGGTACCCGTGTAGTGCGGCTGGATGGGCAAACGCCAGCCGACCTGCGAGCGGATGCCGTTTACAGTAATGTTCCGGGGCAAGTGTGTGCCGTGATGACGGCGGATTGCTTGCCGGTGCTGTTTTGCTCGCAGGCCGGTGATGAAGTTGCTGCAGCCCATGCCGGTTGGCGTGGGCTGTGCAATGGCGTGCTGGAACAAACTCTGGCTGCTTTTGCTGCTGAACCGGGTCGCATCAGCGCCTGGCTCGGCCCGGCAATTGGTCCGCAACAGTTTGAGGTAGGGCCAGAGGTCCGTGCGGCATTTATTGCTGTGGATGACGCAGCGGCGGCAGCATTCACCCCCCAGGGTGATAAATTCCTGGCCGATATCTATTTATTGGCTCGTCAGCGCCTGCAACGCGAAGGCATTCACGCCATCTACGGTGGCGATCGCTGTACGGTGAGCGAAATCAGTCATTTTTTCTCCTATCGTCGCGATGGAATAACCGGACGTCTGGCAAGTTTAATCTGGCTGATATAACCTATTGAATTAGGACGGTCCAAAGACGCATGATGTAGTACCGAAAATATACAGTCGAAATAACCTTGAATTTTTGAGGGATGACCTCATTTAATCTCCAGTAGCAATTTCGACCCATCTTGGAGGTGTTATGCGTCTGGATCGTCTTACTAACAAATTCCAGCTTGCCCTCGCCGATGCCCAATCTTTAGCCCTTGGGCGCGACAACCAGTTTATTGAACCGTTACATCTGATGAGCGCTCTGCTCAATCAGGACGGGGGCACGGTTCGTCCACTCTTAACTTCTGCCGGTATCGATGCAGGGCGCGTGCGCACTGAAATCGAACAGGCACTGTCTCGGCAGCCTCAAGTCGAAGGTACCGGTGGTGACGTTCAACCGTCCCATGAACTGGTGCGTGTCCTTAACCTGTGCGACAAGCTGGCGCAAAAGCGGGCGGACAAATTCATTTCTTCCGAACTCTTTGTACTGGCGGTGCTTGAGGATCGTGGAACATTGACCGATCTGTTGAAAGCGACCGGTGCGACAACCGATAAAATCAGCAAGGCTATTGAGCAAATGCGAGGTGGAGACAGCGTGGAAGATCAGGGTGCTGAAGACCAACGTCAGGCATTGAAGAAATACACTATTGATCTGACCGAACGTGCCGAGCAGGGCAAGCTTGACCCGGTTATCGGCCGTGACGAAGAGATCCGTCGCACCATTCAGGTGCTGCAACGTCGTACCAAAAACAACCCGGTGTTGATCGGCGAGCCTGGCGTGGGTAAAACCGCCATCGTCGAAGGTTTGGCGCAACGCATCATTAATGGTGAAGTCCCGGAAGGCCTAAAGCATAAACGAGTGCTGTCCCTCGATATGGGGGCGCTGATTGCCGGGGCCAAGTACCGCGGTGAGTTTGAAGAGCGTCTGAAAGCGGTGCTGAGCGATCTGTCCAAACAGGAAGGCAGCGTCATTCTGTTTATTGATGAACTGCACACTATGGTCGGCGCGGGTAAAGCCGATGGCGCGATGGATGCCGGCAATATGTTGAAACCGGCGCTGGCGCGTGGGGAACTGCACTGCGTCGGTGCCACCACGCTGGACGAATATCGCCAGTATATAGAGAAGGACGCGGCGCTCGAACGTCGTTTCCAGAAAGTCTATGTGGCGGAACCCAGCGTTGAAGACACCATCGCTATCCTGCGAGGCCTGAAAGAACGTTATGAACTGCATCACCATGTGCAGATCACTGACCCGGCGATTGTTGCGGCGGCGACCTTGTCACACCGCTATATCTCCGATCGTCAATTGCCGGATAAGGCTATTGACCTGATCGATGAGGCGGCGTCCAGCATCCGTATGCAGATGGACTCCAAGCCGGAATCGCTCGATCGTCTGGAGCGCCGCATTATTCAGCTTAAGCTGGAGCAACAGGCGCTGAGTAAAGAGTCGGACGACGCCAGCAAGAAACGTCTGGAAATGCTTAGCGGTGAGCTGGAGCAGAAAGAGCGTGAATATTCAGAGCTGGAAGAAGAGTGGAAAGCGGAAAAAGCCTCACTCTCCGGTACGCAGAATATCAAAGCGGAACTTGAGCAGGCCAAGATAACCCTGGAGCAGGCGCGCCGCGTCGGCGATCTGGGGCGGATGTCGGAACTGCAGTACGGCAAGATCCCAGAGTTGGAAAAACAGCTTGCTGCTGCCACGTTGGCTGAAGGCAAAACCATGAAGCTGTTGCGTAACCGGGTGACCGACGCAGAAATTGCCGAAGTGTTGGCGCGAGCTACCGGTATTCCTGTTGCCAGAATGCTGGAAGGCGAGCGTGACAAGCTGTTGCGCCTGGAGCAGGAGCTGCATTCTCGGGTGATTGGCCAGGATGAAGCCGTGAGCGCGGTATCTAACGCCATTCGCCGTAGTCGAGCTGGGCTTTCAGATCCAAACCGTCCAATCGGTTCGTTCCTGTTCCTCGGCCCGACCGGGGTGGGGAAAACCGAACTCTGTAAGGCGCTGGCCTCGTTCCTGTTCGACAGTGACGATGCCATGGTGCGTATCGATATGTCCGAGTTTATGGAAAAACATTCGGTATCGCGGCTGGTGGGTGCGCCTCCGGGCTATGTCGGGTATGAAGAGGGCGGTTATCTGACCGAGGCGGTACGTCGTCGACCTTATTCAGTGATCCTGCTGGATGAAGTTGAGAAGGCGCACCCGGATGTGTTCAACATTCTGCTGCAGGTCTTGGACGATGGGCGGCTGACCGATGGTCAGGGACGTACCGTTGATTTCCGTAATACCGTGGTGATCATGACTTCTAACCTGGGGTCCGATCTGATCCAGGAACACTTCGGTCAGATGAACTACGCGCAGATGAAGGAATCGGTGATGGAAATGGTCACGCATCATTTCCGTCCGGAATTCATCAACCGTATAGATGAGGTGGTAGTGTTCCACCCACTCGGCCAGAAACACATTGCCGAGATCGCCAAGATTCAGTTGGCGCGTCTGTACAAACGTCTGGAAGAGCGTGGTTACGAAGTCACTATGACCGAACCGGCGTTGGAACTGCTGGGCAAAACTGGTTTCGATCCTGTGTATGGTGCTCGTCCATTGAAACGCGCTATCCAGCAGGAGATCGAAAACCCATTGGCGCAGCAAATCCTTTCCGGCAAGTTGATTCCGGGCAAACCGGTGACGCTGGATGTGGAAGACGAGCACATCGTCGCTAAACAGTAACGGCTATCTATAGTCATTGCGATAAAAGGGAGCGGGCGACCGCTCCCTTTTCTTTATCTGTTTTCATTGCTCTTAGAGAGTTTTCCGGGCTAATGGCCTTAAAACACCACTTTTCCGGCTAATAAATATCCTAAAAGGCCTTTATTGGTTGTTATTTGAACGCTTGAAAAGTTTTTTGCATTTAGGGGTTGCGGCCTTCTGAGAACTCCCTATAATGCGCCTCCACTGACCGGGAACAACGACTCCTCTAACGAGAATCAAGTCGCCCAGCCAGGAAGAAGCAAGCCGGTGAAAACACCTTTTCTTAATAAGAAAAAAGCTTGACTCTTCAGCGGGAAAGCGTAATATGCACCTCCCGCGTTACCGAGAGTTATCTCCGTAACGAACGCTCTTTAACAATTTATCAGACAATCTGTGTGGGCACTCCACAAGACGATATCCAGAACCTTCGGGTTCGAAAAAATATCAAGTCTTGAAGAGTGACCAAGCAATAAGTTGTTTTGTTGGCTTGTCCAACTGAACGACTATTACGAAAGTTATTTTCGAGCATTGCTTCACGAGTTGAAGCAAATCAAGCTTTTAATTGAAGAGTTTGATCATGGCTCAGATTGAACGCTGGCGGCAGGCCTAACACATGCAAGTCGAGCGGTAGCACAAGAGAGCTTGCTCTCTGGGTGACGAGCGGCGGACGGGTGAGTAATGTCTGGGAAACTGCCTGATGGAGGGGGATAACTACTGGAAACGGTAGCTAATACCGCATAACGTCTTCGGACCAAAGTGGGGGACCTTCGGGCCTCACGCCATCAGATGTGCCCAGATGGGATTAGCTAGTAGGTGGGGTAATGGCTCACCTAGGCGACGATCCCTAGCTGGTCTGAGAGGATGACCAGCCACACTGGAACTGAGACACGGTCCAGACTCCTACGGGAGGCAGCAGTGGGGAATATTGCACAATGGGCGCAAGCCTGATGCAGCCATGCCGCGTGTGTGAAGAAGGCCTTCGGGTTGTAAAGCACTTTCAGCGAGGAGGAAGGGTAGTGTGTTAATAGCACATTGCATTGACGTTACTCGCAGAAGAAGCACCGGCTAACTCCGTGCCAGCAGCCGCGGTAATACGGAGGGTGCAAGCGTTAATCGGAATTACTGGGCGTAAAGCGCACGCAGGCGGTTTGTTAAGTCAGATGTGAAATCCCCGCGCTTAACGTGGGAACTGCATTTGAAACTGGCAAGCTAGAGTCTTGTAGAGGGGGGTAGAATTCCAGGTGTAGCGGTGAAATGCGTAGAGATCTGGAGGAATACCGGTGGCGAAGGCGGCCCCCTGGACAAAGACTGACGCTCAGGTGCGAAAGCGTGGGGAGCAAACAGGATTAGATACCCTGGTAGTCCACGCTGTAAACGATGTCGACTTGGAGGTTGTGCCCTTGAGGCGTGGCTTCCGGAGCTAACGCGTTAAGTCGACCGCCTGGGGAGTACGGCCGCAAGGTTAAAACTCAAATGAATTGACGGGGGCCCGCACAAGCGGTGGAGCATGTGGTTTAATTCGATGCAACGCGAAGAACCTTACCTACTCTTGACATCCAGAGAATTCGCTAGAGATAGCTTAGTGCCTTCGGGAACTCTGAGACAGGTGCTGCATGGCTGTCGTCAGCTCGTGTTGTGAAATGTTGGGTTAAGTCCCGCAACGAGCGCAACCCTTATCCTTTGTTGCCAGCACGTAATGGTGGGAACTCAAAGGAGACTGCCGGTGATAAACCGGAGGAAGGTGGGGATGACGTCAAGTCATCATGGCCCTTACGAGTAGGGCTACACACGTGCTACAATGGCGTATACAAAGAGAAGCGAACTCGCGAGAGCCAGCGGACCTCATAAAGTACGTCGTAGTCCGGATCGGAGTCTGCAACTCGACTCCGTGAAGTCGGAATCGCTAGTAATCGTAGATCAGAATGCTACGGTGAATACGTTCCCGGGCCTTGTACACACCGCCCGTCACACCATGGGAGTGGGTTGCAAAAGAAGTAGGTAGCTTAACCTTCGGGAGGGCGCTTACCACTTTGTGATTCATGACTGGGGTGAAGTCGTAACAAGGTAACCGTAGGGGAACCTGCGGTTGGATCACCTCCTTACCTAATGATATTGATTGCGTGAAGTGCTCACACAGATTGTCTGATAGAAAAGTAATGAGCAAAAGCGCTACCTGTTGATGTAATGAGTCTCTGACTCATGCTGATACGAACCGATTAAGACGTGAGTCTAATCGGAATTTCGTGTCCCCATCGTCTAGAGGCCTAGGACACTGCCCTTTCACGGCTGTAACAGGGGTTCGAATCCCCTTGGGGACGCCATTCCGATAATGAGTGAAAGACATTATCACCGGTGCTTGCTGCGCCGAAAACATCTTAAAGATGACTTTAACGAGTCGTGTTTAAGATATTGCTCTTTAACAATCTGGAACAAGCTGAAAATTGAAACATGACAGCTGAAACTTACTCCTCCGTAGAAGTACTGGAGTAAGGATTACCCTGTCATAGAGTCTCTCAAATGTAGCAGCACGAAGGTGGAAACACTTTTGGGTTGTGAGGTTAAGTGACTAAGCGTACACGGTGGATGCCTAGGCAGTCAGAGGCGATGAAGGGCGTGTTAATCTGCGATAAGCGTCGGTAAGGTGATATAAACCGTTATAACCGGCGATACCCGAATGGGGAAACCCAGTGCAATTCGTTGCACTATCATACGATGAATACATAGTCGTATGAGGCGAACCGGGGGAACTGAAACATCTAAGTACCCCGAGGAAAAGAAATCAACCGAGATTCCCCCAGTAGCGGCGAGCGAACGGGGAGGAGCCCAGAACCTGAATCAGTTCTTGTGTTAGTGGAAGCGTCTGGAAAGTCGCACAGTAAAGGGTGATAGTCCCGTACACTAAAATGCATTAATTGTGAGTTCGATGAGTAGGGCGGGACACGTGACATCCTGTCTGAATATGGGGGGACCATCCTCCAAGGCTAAATACTCCTGACTGACCGATAGTGAACCAGTACCGTGAGGGAAAGGCGAAAAGAACCCCGGCGAGGGGAGTGAAATAGAACCTGAAACCGTGTACGTACAAACAGTGGGAGCCTACTAGTTGGGTGACTGCGTACCTTTTGTATAATGGGTCAGCGACTTATATTTTGTAGCAAGGTTAACCGTATAGGGGAGCCGTAGGGAAACCGAGTCTTAACTGGGCGAATAGTTGCAAGGTATAGACCCGAAACCCGGTGATCTAGCCATGGGCAGGTTGAAGGTTGGGTAACACTAACTGGAGGACCGAACCGACTAATGTTGAAAAATTAGCGGATGACTTGTGGCTGGGGGTGAAAGGCCAATCAAACCGGGAGATAGCTGGTTCTCCCCGAAAGCTATTTAGGTAGCGCCTCGTGAACTCATCTTCGGGGGTAGAGCACTGTTTCGGCTAGGGGGCCATCCCGGCTTACCAAACCGATGCAAACTCCGAATACCGAAGAATGTTATCACGGGAGACACACGGCGGGTGCTAACGTCCGTCGTGAAGAGGGAAACAACCCAGACCGCCAGCTAAGGTCCCAAAGTCATGGTTAAGTGGGAAACGATGTGGGAAGGCATAGACAGCCAGGATGTTGGCTTAGAAGCAGCCATCATTTAAAGAAAGCGTAATAGCTCACTGGTCGAGTCGGCCTGCGCGGAAGATGTAACGGGGCTAAACCATGCACCGAAGCTGCGGCAGCGACGCTTAGGCGTTGTTGGGTAGGGGAGCGTTCTGTAAGCCGTTGAAGGTGGCCTGTGAGGGTTGCTGGAGGTATCAGAAGTGCGAATGCTGACATAAGTAACGATAAAGCGGGTGAAAAACCCGCTCGCCGGAAGACCAAGGGTTCCTGTCCAACGTTAATCGGGGCAGGGTGAGTCGACCCCTAAGGCGAGGCCGAAAGGCGTAGTCGATGGGAAACAGGTTAATATTCCTGTACTCGGTGTTACTGCGAAGGGGGGACGGAGAAGGCTAGGCTAGCCGGGCGACGGTTGTCCCGGTTTAAGCGTGTAGGGGGAGTGACCTGGTAAATCCGGTTGCTTATTCAACCCTGAGGCGTGATGACGATGCACTACGGTGCAGAAGTAGTTGATGCCAAGCTTCCAGGAAAAGCCTCTAAGCATCAGGTAACACAGAATCGTACCCCAAACCGACACAGGTGGTCAGGTAGAGAATACCAAGGCGCTTGAGAGAACTCGGGTGAAGGAACTAGGCAAAATGGTGCCGTAACTTCGGGAGAAGGCACGCTGGCGCGTAGGTGAAGAGACTTGCTCTCGGAGCCGAAGCCAGTCGCAGATACCAGCTGGCTGCAACTGTTTAATAAAAACACAGCACTGTGCAAACACGAAAGTGGACGTATACGGTGTGACGCCTGCCCGGTGCTGGAAGGTTAATTGATGGGGTCAGCCGCAAGGCGAAGCTCTTGATCGAAGCCCCAGTAAACGGCGGCCGTAACTATAACGGTCCTAAGGTAGCGAAATTCCTTGTCGGGTAAGTTCCGACCTGCACGAATGGCGTAATGATGGCCAGGCTGTCTCCACCCGAGACTCAGTGAAATTGAACTCGCTGTGAAGATGCAGTGTACCCGCGGCAAGACGGAAAGACCCCGTGAACCTTTACTATAGCTTGACACTGAACATTGAGCCTTGATGTGTAGGATAGGTGGGAGGCTTTGAAGCGTGGACGCCAGTCTGCGTGGAGCCAACCTTGAAATACCACCCTTTAATGTTTGATGTTCTAACTCGGCCCCGTAATCCGGGGTGAGGACAGTGTCTGGTGGGTAGTTTGACTGGGGCGGTCTCCTCCCAAAGAGTAACGGAGGAGCACGAAGGTTAGCTAATCACGGTCGGACATCGTGAGGTTAGTGCAAAGGCATAAGCTAGCTTGACTGCGAGAGTGACGGCTCGAGCAGGTACGAAAGTAGGTCTTAGTGATCCGGTGGTTCTGAATGGAAGGGCCATCGCTCAACGGATAAAAGGTACTCCGGGGATAACAGGCTGATACCGCCCAAGAGTTCATATCGACGGCGGTGTTTGGCACCTCGATGTCGGCTCATCACATCCTGGGGCTGAAGTAGGTCCCAAGGGTATGGCTGTTCGCCATTTAAAGTGGTACGCGAGCTGGGTTTAGAACGTCGTGAGACAGTTCGGTCCCTATCTGCCGTGGGCGTTGGAAGATTGAGAGGGGTTGCTCCTAGTACGAGAGGACCGGAGTGAACGCACCACTGGTGTTCGGGTTGTCATGCCAATGGCATTGCCCGGTAGCTAAGTGCGGAAAAGATAAGCGCTGAAAGCATCTAAGCGCGAAACTTGCCTCGAGATGAGTCTTCCCTGGGAACTTGATTCCCCTGAAGGAACGTTTAAGACTAAGACGTTGATAGGCTGGGTGTGTAAGTGCAGCGATGCATTGAGCTAACCAGTACTAATGATCCGTGAGACTTAACCTTACAACACCAAAAGTGTTTTGATTTGAGAGATTTTCAGCGCGTTCCGAGATTGGTTCTGGTGGTCATGCAAATGACGGCTGGAATGAAACAGAATTTGCCTGGCGGCAATAGCGCGGTGGTCCCACCTGATCCCATGCCGAACTCAGAAGTGAAACGCCGTAGCGCCGATGGTAGTGTGGGGTCTCCCCATGCGAGAGTAGGACACTGCCAGGCATCAATTAAACGTTATCGGTTTGACACCCGGTAATGAGCAGGATCGCCAAGCGCGATTTTGCCACATCGAAAGATGTAACGTGAAAGAACCGGTGGAGCGGTAGTTCAGTTGGTTAGAATACCTGCCTGTCACGCAGGGGGTCGCGGGTTCGAGCCCCGTCCGTTCCGCCACTAATTTGATAAGCCCTGAGTCTCTGACTCAGGGCTTTTTCATATGTAAAATTAAACAAAATTAAATATTGCAGCGTGTTTTATGCGGTGAAAATCTGTTCTGATAAATAATTATCTGAATTGAATGCCAATATAAAGAATAATATACCCGGCAGTAGGAACCTCCGCCGGGTAATAAGTTTGGTGATTATTTAATATTCTGACGCGCAAGTTCCAACTGAATATCCTTATCCAGATTGGCCACCCAGCGATTATAGTTTGGATGAATCTTTCCGTCTTTGGCATCCATATTACCGCTAGTAATATAGTTAATCTGATAACTATTTGTATTGTAAGTGATACGTATATCTGCGCTGTGACCACGTAGCAAAATCTTGCCATCGATCACGCCATCTGCGGTAGGGTTCATAATCCAGCCGCGGTTCAAGCCGGCGGAGAGGATCGCCTGGCGTACCTGTGCATTACTGTGGCTACCTGCAATGTTTTGGCTGACGTTTTTAACCGGAGCCGTGCCAGCGCAACCGGTAACCAGCATAGCGGCGAATACGGTAGTTAAAATGAGCTTAAATGGTTTCATACTCTTGTCCATGAGTGTTGGTAAATAAGAAAGGTATTAATCATGCAGGGGAAGTGATGCATGACGATCCCTGATTAAGATACACTCATCGGAAAAATTCGACAAATACTGCTGCTTTTCATCGTGATATTTCCCTTTTCCCTCAAGTGTTGCTGGTTTATGTCGATAAGTAAGCCTAATCGTTTAATCGAATATTCGGTGAAAAAATAGGAATTTTGGGAATGCATTCTGGGGTTAGATATAATAAATTTACCCACGGAATTTTTCTGACCGGTAATCCCCTTAATGGCGGGCGACATGAATATACTCAGTTGGTGGGCAATGGCTCCCGATCGTGGAACGCGTGATGCATGGCGCCAATGGGCTACGGGTAATGCTATTACCGCTGAATACCCGGGCGTATTACCCGGCTGTTCTCATATCCCCATGATGTCACTGCGTCGGATGAGTATCGGAACGCGCCTGGCGGTAGAAAGCGGGTTGATCTTATTGAATGATTACTCGGCGGATATGGCAATCTTTACCAGTCGTCATGGCGAGTTGGAGCGGACGCACAAAATTCTCCAGCACTTGCATCAGCAGCAGCCCTTATCGCCAACGGATTTTGCCATGTCGGTACACAACACGGCGGCGGGGTGGTTGACTATTATGGCGAAGAATACTTTGCCGACCACTTCACTGGCCGCCGGCGAAGACAGCTTCCAGCAGGGGATGATTGAAGCCCAGGCCGTATTGGCCACGGGCAGTGCGGAACGGGTGTTATTAATCGATTTCGACGGGATCGTACCGGATGTTTATCGGCCTTTCGCGCCGGAAAATTCGGTTCCCTATGCTGTCGCCCTGCTGCTCGAAAGCGGTGGCACGCTGCAATGTCAGGCAACAACGGCCGAACAGGTGAACCACCAGGAGCCGCAAGGCCTGTCGTTTTTAAGGGGGTGGCTGGGCGCTGATGATGAATTCACGGTGCCGGGCCAGCGGCACGACTGGTTGTGGAAACGCTGATGGCGACAACTATCTCTGCCCAAACGGCTCCCGAACGATCCTCATGGCTTAATCGTTGTTGGCGGGTGGTGGCAACGGGCTTTTGCTTTTCGCTATTTGGTTTGGGTGGCCTGCTACTGTCTGGCGTCTGGTTTAATCTGATGCGCCTGGTGGTGCGAGATCCCGCACGCCGCAGCCGGTTAACGCAGAACTCAATCCGTCACAGTTTCCGTTTCTTCCTGGCAACGACGCGTTTTTTTGGCGTGCTGGATTACCATTTCGACAATGTAGAACGCTTTAGTGAGGATCGCGGTTGCCTGGTGATCGCCAACCATCCCAGCCTGTTGGATTATGTGCTCCTGGCATCACAAATGCCGCGCTGTGACTGCATCGTCAAAGAGGCCTTGCTGGAAAATGTATTTGTCAGCGGGGTGATCAAAGCGGCGGGATATTTGGCTAACGCGCAGTCGGATATTCTTTTGGAACAATGTCGCCAACGTCTGGCCAGCGGAGGGACCATCCTGATCTTCCCGGAAGGCACCCGTACCACGCCGGGCAAGGCGCTTACGTTGCAACGGGGGGCGGCCAATATTGCGCTGCGGGGGCAATGTGATATCCGGGTAGTACATATCCACTGCCATCCCCCCATGCTGACGAAGCAGGGCAAATGGTATAAGATCCCGGCGATAAAACCGCAGTTCCATATCACCGTTCAGGATAAGATCGACGCCCGCGCATTCATTCATGCAAATGACGTTTCTCCCGCCCTTGCGGCAAGAAGATTAACCCAGCATTTAACTGACGCCTTACAGTCAGAACCTATAAATAATGAGATATAGCGGAATGAATTTATTGAGCACCGAAATCAAGCAATTGATCATTGATACGCTCAATCTTGAAGGTATGACACCGGAGGAGATTGATGCCGACGCACCGCTGTTTGGTGATGGACTGGGTCTGGATTCCATTGATGCATTGGAATTGGGCCTGGCATTAAAGAACCGTTATGGCGTGGTGCTATCGGCTGAAAGCCAGGATATGCGCCAACATTTTTATTCCGTGGAAACGCTGGCAAAGTTTGTTTCTGCACAGCGTAGCAAATAAGGGGTTTTCATGGATAAGCAAGAAATTTACCTGCAGATTCAGGCGTTGCTGGTCAAACTGTTTGAACTTGATGCCGATGATATCAAGCCCGACTCCCGCCTGTACGAAGAGCTGGAGCTGGACAGCATTGATGCGGTGGATCTGGTGGTACACCTGCAAAAAACAACCGGTAAGAAGATCAAACCGGAAATGTTCAAGTCGGTGCGCACCGTGCAAGACGTAGTTGATGCCATTGATGAGTTGCTGAAGTCAGACAGTTAAGGCCGCTGCGTTAAGGTGAAAACGTCCCCTTGGATAAACCCGATGTTGCGGCTGTTGCAGGCCGTAACCTGGCTGGTGTTGCTGCTTTACCCGCTGGCGGTCTGGTTTGGTTTGGCGCGTTGGGGCACCACCGTTCTGGCGCCGCTGCTGGTGGCTGTCTTTACCTTACGGCTGATACTGCTGCGCGGTAAACTTCGTCAGCAAATATGGTTGGGCAAGGCCCTGGCTATGGTCGGTATCTTGTTGGCGCTTGCCAGTTGGGCGCTGAAGCAAAGTCATTGGCTGTTGTATTACCCGGTCTTGGTTAACGCATTACTGCTGTTGCTGTTTGCATATTCGCTGTTTTCGCCACCCACCGTGGCGGAGCGGTTAGCGCGTATAACCGAGCCACAGCTGGATGCCGCTGGCGTGGCTTATACTCGCAAGGTGACTCAGGTCTGGTGCGGGTTCTTTATTGTTAACGGTGCAATAGCGCTGGCAACCTGTCTGTCCGGGGATATCACACTCTGGACGCTGTATAACGGCGGCATCAGCTACCTGCTGATGGGGGCATTAATGGGTATTGAATGGATAGTCAGGAAAAGGGTCAGGCGCGTCTGAGTTTACCGATGAGCCAATGGCTCAGCGTGGAGCGTGATGACGGGGTGATTGTTGCCTGGCGTGGCGCTCAGGCATTTTGTCTCGGTCAATTTCGCCGGGATGTCTCCGTATTGGTTGCACAGCTGGCAGTCAGGGAAGAGCAGCGTTGGGCGCTGTGTTTTGATGATAGCTATCGTTTTGCCGTTGCGCTGTTGGCCTCTTTGTATGCCAACAGGGTGCCGGTAATTTTTGGTCATCAGCGTGAAGCTATCCTCAAAGAGCAGCGGGCAGATTTCGACGCACTGCTAACTGATTTACCCCTCGATCTTGGTGTACCGGTTTTGCCGGTACCGGAAGGGGGCAGTACGGAGATAGCACTGCCTGCCTGGCCCCAGGATCCTCGTTTTATCCTTTATACCTCCGGCTCGACCGGCCAACCACAGGCCGTGATGAAGTCCGTTGCCTGCATGGATCGTGAAAGCGAACTGTTGGCCGCAAGCTGGAAAGATGTCTTTCAGGGTTGCAGCGTGATCGCGTCGGTCTCTCATCAGCATATGTATGGCCTGAGCTTCCGCTTGTTCCTGCCACTGGCTTTTGGCCTGCCGTTCGATGCGCAATTAACGCAGTATCACGAACAGTTGATTGCCCGTCACCAGGGGCGACGTTTGGTGTTTGTCAGCAGCCCAGCCTGGCTGAAGCGTTTGGATAACCACTTGGCACTGGCAGAGTGCGTTGAGGTATTTTCCGCCGGCGGCCCGCTCTCTTACGCGGAAGCTAATTTGTCGCAGCAGGCATTGGGCGTATTGCCGCTGGAAATATACGGCACAACGGAAACCGGCTCACTGGCATGGCGCAAGCAAGTTCGAGAAGCCTCCCTGTGGCGGCTGTTTGCCGGAGTGACGTTAACGGCAAATCCAGATAACAGCATGAATGTTGCGTCGCCACTGATACCCGATACCGGTGAACTTACTCTAAGCGATATTATTCAGCTTGCGCCAGAGGGTCGGCAATTCCAGTTAAACGGCCGGGCCGACCGCATTATCAAGCTGGAAGAAAAGCGTCTGTCGCTGACCGAAGTCGAGCGCCGGCTGGTTTCCCTGCCGGAGGTCGCCGATGCTGCCGTGCTAACGCAGCAGCAAACAGGGCGCACAGTATTGGTAGCGGCGATAGTGTTGTCACCCTATGGCAAAAGCCAACGACAAAAATTGTCAGAAGGGGAGTTAACCCGCGAACTGCATCAGGCGTTGCGGGGTTGGCTGGAGCCGGTGGCCCTGCCGCGCCGTTGGCGTGTTATCGATGCTATCCCTCTGAACCCGCAGGGCAAGCGCGCCTATGCTGAACTACAGGAGCTGTTTTTATGATGCAACCTGAGGTGCTGCAACAGCAGGTGAGCGATGCTACCCATGCCAGCCTGCTACTGCGTTTACCTGCCGAACTGTTTTGGTTTCGTGGCCATTTTCCTGAGCATCCGATCCTGCCGGGGGTCACACAGCTGAACTGGGTGATGCAGTATGCTCGTCAATTGCTGGCTATCGAGGCCGGGTTCAAAGGGATCGAAGTGGTGAAATTTCAACAGCCCTTGCTGCCGGAGCAAAGCGTGTTATTGCAGCTCGAATGGCAGCCGGCACGGCATAAACTGTTGTTCAGCTACCGCGTGGGTGAGGCGACCGCCAGCAGCGGCAAGATCTCATTATGTCAGTGAAGGCTCCCTTTACTCCCTGCATTGTTATCCCCTGTTTCAATCACGGACAGATGATGGCCGCAGTGCTGACCAGGTTAGCCGATTATGGCCTGCCGTGCCTGATAGTGGATGATGGCAGCGATGCCGGCACCGCCGAAGAGCTACAGCGCCTGGCTGCTGACCGGCCATGGGTCAGGTTGATGCGGTTGGATAAAAACCAGGGGAAAGGAGCGGCGGTGATCGCCGGCCTGCAACTGGCGCAGCGACAGGGCTACAGCCACGCTTTACAGGTGGATGCCGACGGTCAGCATCAACTGAGTGATATTCCGGCAATGATTGACGAAGCCCGCGCTCATCCGGACTGTCTGATTTCCGGCCGCCCCATTTACGACAGCTCAGTGCCAAAAGCACGCCTGTATGGCCGCTATGTCACCCATGTCTGGGTGTGGATAGAAACCCTGTCGCTGTCGCTGAAAGACAGCATGTGCGGTTTCCGCGTTTACCCGGTGGCTGCGACGTTGGCATTAACAACACGCCATCCGCTCGGCAAACGGATGGATTTCGATACCGAAGTGATGGTCAGACTGTACTGGCAGGGCGTGCCCAGCCGTTTTCTGCCGACGCGCGTGACCTATCCGGCTGACGGAGTTTCTCATTTTGATGCACTGCGCGATAACCTGCGCATCTCCTGGATGCATACCCGTTTGTTCCTCGGTATGTTGCCGCGTATTCCTCGTCTGCTGCGCCAACGTCGACGTGCTGCAAGTTCACAACACTGGTCGGCAACCCCAGAAAGGCATGGCCTGTGGGGCATCCGGCTGATGTTAAAAGTCTACCGACTGTTTGGCCGCCGGGTATTTCAATTATTGTTGTATCCGGTGATCGGTTATTTCTGGCTGACCGGGCGCAGCCAGCGTGAGGCATCACGCGATTACCTGCAACGCCTGCGGCAATTCGCCGAACAACAGCAACAGCCACTGCCTGCACCGCTCAACAGCTTCAGTCACTTTATGAGATTTGGTGATGCTATGCTCGACAAGCTGGCGAGCTGGCGAGGGGAGCTCAATGACATACGGCTGGTGGATCGCACGTGCTGTGAGAAGCAGATAGCGTCCGGCAAAGGCACGCTGATTCTGGCTTCACACCTGGGGGATATCGAGTCTTGCCGCGCACTGGGCGAGCTGGATTCTGGCGTAAGGGTGAATGCCCTGGTGTTTACCGAGCACGCCGAACGCTTCAATCAGGTGATGAAAGAGGTGAATCCGCGTGCCAATCTGAATCTGATCCAGGTGACGTCGCTGGGGCCAGAAACGGCCATGCGTCTGCAAGATAAATTGGATGCCGGTGAATGGGTGGCGATCGTCGGCGATCGTACCTCGGCGGGCAAGCATCAGCGGGGTGAGCAACCGCGCGTGGTGTGGAGCCGCTTTCTTGGCCAACCGGCACCCTTTCCTCAGGGGCCATTTGTCCTGGCCGCCGCGCTGCGCTGCCCGGTATTTCTGATGTTCGGCCTCAAGCAGCAGGGGCGTCTTAACGTTTATTTCGAACCCTTCGCCAATCCGCTGTTATTACCCCGTCAGCAGCGCCAACAGGCGTTGCAAGATGCGGTGGACAGTTATGCCGCGCGGCTGGAGCATTATTGCCTGCTGGCACCGCTCGACTGGTTTAATTTTTTCGATTTCTGGCAGTTGGCGGCACAGCCGCCAGTGCAACAGGGGCCTGAGACATGAAGCTAAAAGACGACCCGCGATTTTCCGTCAGCATTGAAATCGCAATCCCTTTCCATGATACCGATGCCATGGGCGTGGTCTGGCACGGCAACTACTTCCGTTATTTCGAAGTCGCGCGTGAAGCGCTACTCAAACAGTTTAATTACGGTTATCGGCAGATGCAGGCTTCGGGCTATGTTTGGCCGATCGTGGATACGCGAGTGAAATACATCGCGCCAGTGCTGTTTGAACAACGCATCATCGTCTGTGCCGAGCTGGAAGAGTATGAAAACCGCCTGCGCATTGGTTACCGCATTCTGGATGCAGAGAGCGGCAAAACCACCACCCGCGGTCATACCATTCAGGTAGCGGTCGATGCCGACAGCAAAGAAATGTGCTTTGCCTCGCCGCAGGTGCTATTGGACAACATTGAGGGGGCGCAATGAAGTACGGGTTATTGTTTCTTATCACCTTTTTCAGCCTGAGCGTCCAGGCGGTCACGCTGCCGGAGCTGCAACAGCGCTTTAGCCAACAGCCGGTGTTGCGCGCCGAGTTCGAACAGCAGCGCAGCATCAGCGGTATGGCGAAACCCTTGAAATCCAGCGGTGAGCTGCTGATTTCACAACAAAAAGGGTTGTGGTGGGCACAACAGAAACCCTTCCCGCTGACCTTGTTGCTGGATGATAAGCGTATGGTACAAACTCTGGCCGGTCAGCCGCCGCAGGTGGTGACGGCAGAAAACAATCCGCAGATGTTCCAGTTCAACCACTTGCTGACCGCATTATTCCACGCCGACAGCCAGGCACTGGAGCAAAACTTTTCTTTGCAGTTCAGCGACTTGGGTAATAACCAATGGCGGCTGGTGCTGACACCAAAAACCACGCCGCTCGACAAACTGTTCAAGCGCATCACCCTCAACGGCGAACAGTTCCTGGAAACCATTGATATTGATGATATGCAAAGTGACGCTACCCATATCCGCTTCTTTAACCAGCGTACGGCACCACAGACGCTAACCGCCGAGGAGCAACAGCGTTTTGCATCCTGAACTGCACCGGCGGCTGGCGTTTGGCTGGCTGGCGATTTGCCTGTTGCTGTTGGCGGCACTGTGCTGGCTGTTGCCACGCAGCCAGATCAACAGCAGCGTATTGGCGTTATTACCGAAGCAGCAACTGGTGGGCGTGCCGGATGAACTGGCCGAAGGTTTCAGCCGTCGGCTCGATCGGCAACTGATGTGGTTGGTCAGCCCGCCGCCGGGTGCGGACAACACTGCGGTGAGCTGGTGGTGGCAGCAATTGCGCCAGATGCCTGAGCTACAGCAGGTGGGCGGGCCTATGGAGGCTCAACGTCAGCAGCAGTGGGGGCGTTTTTTCTACCAGCATCGCAATGTGCTGCTGGATGACACCACCCGGCAGCGTTTGCAGCAGGGCGCGGACGTGCAAAGTCAGTGGATCCTCGGGCAACTCTATTCTGCCTTCGCCGGGGTCAGCGGCAAGGAACTGGCTAACGATCCGCTGATGCTGGTGCGAGCCTCGCAGTTGGCTCAGCAGCAAAACGGTGGTCTGCTGAGCTTGTCCAATGGTTGGCTGGTGGCGCGTGATACACAGGGCCGCAGTTGGTATCTGCTGCACGCCGAGTTGAGCGCCTCTTCTTATGACATCAGCAGTGCCCGGCGCACGGTGGACAAACTGAGCGCGATTCAACAGCAACTGCAGCAGCGCTGGCCGGGGGCAGAGGTACTCAACCGCGGTACGCTGTTTTACAGCAACTATGCCAGCCAACAGGCCGAGCGAGATATTTCGACTATTGGCCTGGCGTCGGTAGTTGGCGTGTTCTTATTGGTGTTGTTGATGTTCCGTTCGCCATTGCCTCTGCTGTTGTGCGGGTTATCCGTGGGGATGGGAGCCCTGGCGGGTACCGTCGCCACGCTATTGGCTTTTGGCGAAATACATTTGATGACGCTGGTGTTGAGCATCAGCATTGTCGGCATTTCGGCCGATTACACGCTCTATTTCCTGACCGAACGTATGGTACACGGTGACCAGTCAACGCCACTGGCCAGCTTGCAGAAGCTGTTGCCCGCGCTGTTGATGGCATTGCTGACCACCGTGGTTGCCTATCTGGCACTATTGATTGCTCCCTTCCCGGGCTTGCAACAGCTGGCGGTGTTTGCCGCTGCCGGGCTAAGCGCCGCTTGCATCACCGTAATTTGTTGGTACCCACGTTTGTCGCGTCGGCTGCCGGTGCGTCCGGCACCGGGGCTACGGCTGATCCTGGGCTGGCTGCATGCCTGGCGCCATCGGCGTTTGCTGCGCTACGGGTTGCCCACCGCGGTGTTGTTACTGGTGGTGGCTGGTTTCAGCCAGTTGAAGGTGGATGACGATATTGGCCAATTGCAGGCGTTGCCTGCGGGGCTGCAGCAGCAAGAGCAGCGCATCGCTGCGCTGACCGGGCAGCATAACGATCAGAAATGGTTGGTGGTGTACGGCGAAAATGCCGAGCAGTTGTTGCAGCGTATCGAGCGATTGCAGCCCAGGCTGGCACAGGCAAAACGGCATGGCGTGCTGGCGGATTATCGCCTGTTACCTCTGCCTTCGCTTCAGCGCCAACAGCAGAACATCGCCCTGTTGCAACGGGTGGCACCACAGGTGATGACGCAATTACAACAGGCGGATCTGGCCCTGAAAACCCCTGACTTAACCCCGGACTGGGTGCTGCCGGAGCAGTGGCTGGGCAGCGTGGTCAGCGAGGGTTGGCGGTTACTGTGGCTGACGCTGCCGGATGGGCGCAGTGCGGCGCTGGTCCCGGTCAACGGCGTGCAGAACAGCGCGGCGATGCAGGCCCTGGCTGAACAGGTACCGGGCACCGGTTGGATCGACCGTAAAACCGAATTCAGCGAACTCTTTGGCCACTACCGGCTGTATCTTTCGTATCTGCTGATGCTGTCGGTGGCGGCGATCGCACTGATTTATCTGTGGCGTTTTGGCCTGCGACACGGTCTGCTCTGCATGGTGCCGACGCTGCTGTCACTGGGCAGCGGCATTGCGGTATTGGCGCTGAGCGGCCATACGCTGAACCTGTTCTCGCTGTTGGCACTGGTGCTGGTATTGGGGATCGGCATTAACTATACGCTGTTCTTTACCAATCCCCGGGGCACGCCGACCACCTCGATGTTTGCCATCTTTATGGCGGTACTCACCACCCAACTGACCTTTGGCATGTTGGTGCTGAGTCATACTCAGGCCATCAGCAGTTTTGGCATCGTATTGAGCAGCGGTATCGCCGTGGCCTTTCTGTTGGCACCACTGACATTAGCAACCAGAAGAAAAAGAGGAAAAGCCTGATGCGCGGCTTACGAATCACGCTGTTAATACTGGCCACCCTGCTGGCCGGCTGTGCCGGTTCGCAGAAGGCAACCCTGCCGCAGGCGTGGCTGAAACCGGGTACGCGGGTGACATTACCGGCTCCGACGCTGGCGCAACCCTTCAGCCAGCAGCAACTGTTGACCGCCGAAGTGAAAGGGCAGCAGCATTCGATGTTGGTGTTGCTCAACGCCGACGGCCAGCGCCTGCAACTGGTGGGCATGTCGCCGCTCGGTATCCGGTTATTCAACCTGACCTACGATCGTCAGGGGATCCACACCGAACAGCTGATCAAAGTGGGCGAATTGCCCCCGGCCAGTCAGGTGTTGGCCGACATTATGCTGAGCTATTGGCCGCTGGCTGACTGGCAACCCTTACTGCCCGCCGGGTGGCGACTTGAGGATCGGCCGCAGGTACGCCGGCTGTATGACGATCGCGGGACGATCATCAGCGAAATCCGTTACCAGCAGGTCGACGGCCGGCGCGAACCGCAGTCGATTGCCCAATCCGCCTTCCACTATCGCATCGCTATTCAGAATCTGGGGAGCGAATAATGGTTTACTTCTCTGCCGTAGGGATGGTGAATGCGTTGGGCAACAGCCTGTCGCAGATTGCGGAAAATCTGGCGCTTGGCGTGTCGCCCGGCATGCAGCAGCAGGCGCAGTGGCTGCTGGGCGGGGAAACTTCCTGGTTCGGTAACGTACAGGGCGAACTGCCCACTATTCCTGAACCTCTCAAACGCCATAATTCGCGCAATAACCGCCTGCTGTTGGCGGCGCTGGCACAGATCGATACGCCAGTGCGTGCAGCCATCGCCCGCTACGGTGCGGATCGCGTCGCGGTGATTATGGGCACCAGCACCTCCGGTATCCATGAAGGCGAGCTGGCGCTGCAACAGTATCAGGCAGGGCAGTGGCCGCAGGGCTATGACTATCGGCAGCAGGAGCTGGGCGATCCGGGTTTGTTTCTTAGTGCTTTTCTCGCGACCCGTGGCCCGGCCTATACTCTGTCTACGGCCTGTTCTTCCAGCGCACGGGCCATCATCAGCGGTAAGCGGCTGATCGACGCCGGGCTGGTGGATGCGGCGATTGTTGGCGGTGCCGACAGCCTGTGCCAAATGCCCATTAACGGTTTCAACAGCCTGGAATCACTGTCCGCACAACGTTGCACGCCATTTGCGGCCGAGCGCAGTGGCATTAATATCGGCGAGGCAGCGGCGTTGATGCTGTTAACGCGGGAACCGGCAGCGGTAGCGCTGTTGGGCGTTGGCGAATCATCCGATGCCTGGCATATGTCAGCACCGCATCCCGCCGGTGAGGGCGCCGAGCGGGCCATCAGCATGGCGCTGCGGCAGGCCGGTCTCAATGCCGGACAAATTGGTTATATTAATCTGCACGGCACGGCTACGCGGCTGAACGATCAGGTTGAAGCGCGGGTCATCAATCGCCTGTTTGGCACCGAGACGCCGTGCAGTTCTACCAAACATCTCACAGGCCACACGCTGGGCGCGGCCGGTGCGGTGGAGGCGGCGCTGAGTTGGTTATTGTTGACTCAGCCATTGCCGCTGCCGCAGCAAGATTTCAGCCGCGTGCCGCGCGATGCCGAACTGGCACCGATCGGTCTGGTTTGCCAGCCACAATTGCTGGGGCAGCGTGCGATTTTGTCCAATTCGTTTGCCTTTGGCGGTAACAATGCTTGTCTGCTGCTGGGGGACGCCCGATGATTCATTATCACGCCGCCGAATACTATCTGCCCCATGCCTCTCCAATGGTACTGCTGGAACAGGTGCTTGAAGTGGGCGAAGAGCATGCCCTGTGCTCCGTCACGGTCAGTGTCGACGGCGTGCTGGCGCCGTTTCTTGACGCGCAAGGCGCACTGCCGGGCTGGTATGGCATTGAGCTGATGGCACAGGCGATCGGGGTCTGGAGCGGCTGGCATGCTTGTCAGAGCGCTCAGTCGCCACAGCTTGGCATGCTGCTGGGCGGTCGGGCGATTCACTGCGAGTTACCGGCTTTTCCTGCCGGCAGTAAACTGTTGGTTAGCGTGCAGCAACTGTTAAAAGATGAAAAGCTGGCCAGTTTTGAGTGTGAAATCAGTATCGATAATGTGCGCATCGCACAGGGCAGGCTGAACACTTACCAGCCTGATCAACAAGAAATCATTCAATTGACGACCTTAAGGGGAGACGCATGATGCGTTCCGTTTTAGTCACCGGCGCCAGTAAAGGGATCGGTCAGGCTATTGCCTGCCGCCTGGCTGCCGATGGCTTTTTGATAGCCGTTCACTACCACAGCGATAAGACCGGGGCCGAACACACACTGCAGCAGATTATCAGCGCCGGCGGGCAAGGGCGGCTGATTCAGTTTGATATCAGCAATCGCAGCCAGTGCCGTGAGGTGCTGGAGCAGGATATTGAAACCCACGGCGCCTATTATGGCGTGGTTAACAATGCCGGTATTACCCGCGATGGCGCTTTCCCTGCGCTGAGTGAAGACGACTGGGATGGCGTGATCCATACCAATCTCGACAGCTTCTACAACGTACTGCACCCCTGCGTGATGCCGATGATTGGCCTGCGCAAGGGTGGGCGGATCGTCGCGCTGTCGTCGGTTTCCGGCGTGATGGGTAACCGTGGGCAGGTCAACTACAGTGCGGCCAAAGCAGGGGTGATTGGTGCCTGCAAGGCACTGGCGATTGAGCTGGCGAAACGCAAAATCACCGTTAACTGCATTGCGCCTGGGCTGATTGACACCGGCATGATCGACATGGAGCCGGCGGCGCTGGATGAAGCGATGCGCGTTATCCCGCTCAAACGCATGGGCTCGGCGGAAGAGGTGGCCGGGCTGGCCAGCTATCTGATGTCGGATATCGCCGGCTATGTGACGCGGCAGGTCATTTCCATTAATGGAGGAATGGTATGACACAACGAGTGGTAGTTACCGGCATGGCAGGCGTGACCGCGTTTGGCAATAGCTGGGCAGAGGTATCCAGCCGCCTGCAGCAGGGCAAGAATGCGGTGCGTTATATGACGCAGTGGGAAGAGTATCAGGGGCTGAATACCCACCTTGGCGCGCCGGTCGAGAATTTCGTGTTGCCGGAGCACTATACCCGCAAGCGCATTCGTTCGATGGGGCGGGTTTCACTGTTGGCCACCCGCGCCACCGAACTGGCACTTGAGCAGGCTGGGTTACTGGGGCAGGCGGTACTGACCAATGGTGAGACCGGTATCGCCTACGGTTCATCGACCGGTAGTACCAAGCCGGTCAGCGAGTTCGCCACCATGTTAACCGAGAAGCACACCGGCAATATTACCGGCACCACCTATGTGCAAATGATGCCTCATACCGCGGCGGTGAACACAGGCCTGTTCTTCGGTCTGCGCGGTAGGGTGATCCCGACCTCCAGCGCCTGCACCTCGGGCAGTCAGGCAATTGGCTACGCTTACGAAAGCATTCGCCACGGCTATCAGACAGTGATGGTGGCGGGCGGTGCCGAAGAACTGTGCCCTTCAGAGGCAGCGGTATTCGATACGCTGTTTGCCACCAGTCAGCAGAACGATCATCCGGAGCTTTCGCCACGTCCGTTTGACTGTCAACGTGACGGACTGGTGATTGGCGAAGGCGCCGGGACGCTGATCCTGGAGTCGTTGGAGCACGCGTTGGCGCGTGGTGCCACCATTTATGGCGAGATTATCGGCTTCGCCACCAACTGCGATGCGGCTCATATTACCCAGCCGCAGCAGGAAACCATGCAAATCTGCATGCAGCAGGCGCTGAAGGCCTCCGGGCTGGCGAGCAGCGATATTGGTTATATTAGTGCCCACGGCACGGCGACCGATCGTGGTGATATCGCAGAAAGTCAGGCAACGGCAGCGATCTTCGGCAATAGCACACCGATTTCATCATTAAAAAGTTATTTTGGTCATACGCTGGGGGCCTGCGGCGCACTGGAAGCCTGGATGGCGCTGGAAATGATGCGTGAAGGCCGCTTTGCGCCGACCATTAACCTCAGTGAACCGGACAGCGCCTGTGGCGATCTGGACTACATCATGGGCGGCTATCGTCAGATTGAGACCGAGTTTGTGCAATCAAACAACTTCGCGTTTGGTGGCATCAATACCTCACTGATCCTGCGCCGCTGGTCGTAATTTTGCGTTGCCGGGGTGCTCACCCCGGCAATTGTTGCCGTTTAATCAAAAGTCTTATGCACAATAGGGCGTTTTTGATCAACAAAACAGTTGCCATAATCCTCCCATATCGCTTCAACATCCTAATGAGAGAATAAAATTATGAGCATCCCTGCATTTGGTTTAGGTACCTTCCGTCTTCAGGATCAGGTCGTCATCGACTCGGTCAGCACGGCGCTGGAGCTGGGGTATCGCGCCATTGATACTGCACAAATCTACGAAAATGAAGCTGCGGTGGGCCAGGCGATTGCTGCCAGCGGTGTGCCACGTGACGAGCTGTTTATCACCACCAAAATCTGGATCGCCAATCTGGCGAAGGGCAAGCTGATCCCAAGCCTGCGAGAGAGCCTGAGCAAACTGCAAACCAGCTATGTTGACCTGACTCTGATCCACTGGCCTTCGCCGAATGACGAAGTCTCGGTGGCCGAGTTTATGACTGAGCTGGCGGAAGCCAAAAAACTGGGCCTGACCCGCCAGATTGGGGTCTCCAACTTCACTCTGGATCTGATGCAACAGGCGATTGATGCCGTGGGTAGCGATCAGATCGCCACTAACCAAATCGAGCTGTCGCCATATCTGCAGAACCGCAAAGTGGTGGAATTTGCCCAGCAGCATGGCATCGCCATCACTTCCTATATGACGCTGGCCTATGGGCAGGCACTGCAGGATGAGACCATCAAGGCCATCGCGGCACGCCGCCATGCTACTCCGGCGCAGGTTATCCTGGCCTGGGCGCTGCAACTGGGTTACGCGGTGATCCCATCATCAACCAAGCGTGAAAACCTTGCGAGCAACCTGTTGGCGCAACAGCTGACGTTGACCGCCGAGGAAATGGCGGAAATCGCAAAATTGGAAAACAATGGCCGTTTGGTCAGCCCGGAAGGTTTGGCACCTAACTGGGATTGATTTTCGACGGCATACGCATTGAGGCGCCCAAACGGGCGCCTTTTTTATTGCGCCAATCGCTCACTGATAAAATCGATAAAGCTGCGCAGGCGATTGCTGACTGCACTGTCGCTGTAATACACCGCGTTGACGGGCATTGCTACCGGCAGGGTCTCTTCAACCAAAATCGGCACCAGATCGCCGCGCTCGATATCGGCATCAATCATAAAATTCGACAGGCAGGCAATACCGTTGCCGTGCAGACACAGATGACGCTGGGTTTCCCCACTGTTGGTGGTCAGGCCAGGTGTAATTTCCAACTGGCGGCCATCAGCACAGGCCAGTGGCCAGCGGTTGAGGCTGGGCAAATCGTTAAAACCAATGCAGCTATGCTGCTCTAATTCTTCTACCTTTTGCGGCGTACCGTACTGTGCCAAATAGGCGGGGGAGGCCAGCACACGCCGGTAGCTGGTCATCAGCTTGCGCGCCTTGAGGCTGGAGTCGGTCAGTTCACCGACGCGGATGGCGATATCCACCTTGCGCTCAATCAGATTGATAAAGTTCTCCGACGACACCAGCGACAACGACATTTCCGGATACAGTGCCCGAAACTCCGCCACCAGCGGGGTCAATACGTGCAGTACCACCGGGGTGGCGGCATCGACGCGTAGTAGTCCCTGCGGACGCTGACGGCTTTCCATCAGCGCATTCTCTGCCGCAGCCATATCACTCAGTACTTTCTGCACCTGACGGAAATAGTTTTCCCCTTCCTGCGTCAGACTGATCTGGCGCGTAGTGCGGTTGAGTAACGTCACGCCCAGCTTGGCTTCCAGCTTCTTGACCGTGCGGCTGACCACCGAATTGGCCTGATCAAGTTGTTCTGCTGCCCGGCTGAAGCTGCCGCTTTCCACCACGGTGACGAAGGTAATTAACTCATCAGAGTTCGCTTTCACTGTTGCTCCATTGGCAAAATTAATTTGATATTTTGAGCATTTTTATCATTTAAGCACGGGTCGATAATAGCCGCCATCAACCTGAATGCTATTTGGAGTAAAAAGATGCCTCTCGCATTACTTGCATTGACCATTAGTGCCTTTGCTATCGGCACCACGGAGTTTGTGATTGTCGGACTTATCCCGACTATCGCAGAACAGTTGGGGGTGACCGTACCGTCAGCCGGGCTGCTGGTAACCATTTATGCTATCGGCGTGGCTATTGGTGCACCGGTGCTGACAGCCTTAACCGGTCGCGTGCCGCGCAAGTTGTTGCTGATCAGCCTGATGGTGCTGTTCACTCTCGGTAACTTATTGGCCTGGCAGTCGCCTGGCTATGGGACGCTGGTGGTGGCCCGCTTGTTGACCGGCCTGGCCCACGGGGTCTTCTTCTCAATCGGTTCGACTATTGCTACCGGCCTGGTCGCGAAAGAGAAGGCCGCCTCGGCGATCGCCATCATGTTTGGTGGCCTGACCGTGGCGCTGGTGACAGGGGTGCCATTGGGGACCTTTATCGGTCAGCACTTTGGCTGGCGTGAAACCTTCCTGGCAGTATCACTGATTGGTGTAATAGCCACCGTAGCCAGCGCTATTTTGGTGCCAAACAACATTAAAAATCAGGCCAGCGCCAGTATTAAGGAGCAGTTTAAAGTGCTGACCCATCCTCGCCTGTTGCTGATTTACGCCATTACTGCACTGGGTTACGGCGGCGTGTTCACGACTTTCACCTTCCTGGCTCCGATGATGCAGGAGTTGGCGGGCTTTTCTGCTCCGGCAGTCAGCTGGATCCTGTTGGCCTACGGCATTGCGGTGGCGATAGGTAACATCTGGGGTGGCAAACTGGCGGATCGTCACGGAGCGGTACGCGCACTCAGCTTTATTTTTGCCGCGCTGGCCGTTCTGCTGCTGGTGTTCCAATTCACCGCCAGCCACAGCATTGCCGCGTTGCTGACGGTGATCGTCATGGGAGTGTTTGCCTTTGGTAATGTTCCGGGACTGCAGGTGTATGTGGTACAGAAAGCCGAACAATACACGCCGAACGCGGTGGATGTGGCCTCCGGCCTGAACATTGCGGCTTTTAACGTAGGTATTGCCCTTGGTTCGGTGATTGGTGGGCAAACGGTAGCCACTTTGGGGTTGGCACAAACTCCGTGGATTGGTGCTTTGATCGTGCTGGTGGCTCTATTGTTGGTTAGCCTAAGTGGGCGGTTGGATAAGAAATATCGGCCGCAATTAGCCTAAACCTCCTCACGCTCTCTTCTCTGGCCCGTATTTTGCGGGCCTTTTCGCATTTATGATACGGCGCCGCCAACCTTTACACACATATACTGTCAGAAGATTGAAATCCCAGTACCACGCCCCTATAACTGAAAGGGTATAACCCCTAAAAGCCATGCCGTCAGCCGAGGGCAGGCGTATAATCAATTCATTGTTGGCGGGAATGTCACTGCCAGTTTTATCCTAATGGGAAATAGGCGAATAGCGTGCCGAAACGAACTTATGCAATGAGGTATGTTGCAGGTCAGCCAGTTGAGCGAATTTTCCCTGGCGCCATCAACCAACCGCTGCCGCCTGGGGCTGCATTGCCCACGTCCGGTGCATTACGGGTGATGGTGTGGAACATCTTTAAACAGCAGCGGGCCGATTGGCTTTCGGTGCTGAAAAGTTATGGCAAGGATGCGCAACTGGTGCTGTTGCAGGAGGCGCAAACCACGCCTGAGCTGGTGAGCTTTGCCACGTCAAACTATCTGGCTGCCGATCAGGTGCCGGCATTCGTGTTGCCTCAGCATCCTTCCGGCGTAATGACGCTGGCGGCGGCGCATCCGGTCTATTGTTGCCCACTGCGTGAACGTGAGCCATTGCTGCGGCTGGCCAAGTCGGCGTTGATTACCGTCTACCCGTTGTTTAACGGCCAGCTATTGATGGTAGTGAATATCCATGCGGTGAATTTCAGCCTGGGCGTGGATGTCTACAGTAAGCAACTGGGACCGATTGGTGAGCAGATTGCCAATCACCAGGGGCCGGTGATCATGGCCGGGGATTTTAATGCCTGGAGTCGTAAGCGAATTAATGCGTTATACCAGTTTGCCAGTGATATGGCGCTGCGTGAGGTGAACTTTACCGACGATCACCGCCGCAAGGCGTTTGGCCGCCCGCTGGACTTTGTGTTTTATCGCAACATGGGGGTGGCAGAGGCTTCGGTGTTGGTGACCAGCGCATCGGATCATAATCCGCTGCTGGTGGAGTTTCACCCTGAAGCCGACAAGCCGCATTGGTAATATTCGCACCATATTCAGACAATAAAAAAGCACCCCGAAGGGTGCTTTTTTTTGTGCCGAAAATTTAGGTATCCGGCGACGTTTTATCACTGACAAACAGGGTCAATTTCAGACCCGGCTGCAGGTTGCTGTTGGCTTTGGCAAGCGTTGAGTTCCAACGCATCACGTCGTTAATATCGACGCCGTGACGACGTGCAATACTGGCGAGCGAATCACCTTTACGAACCTGATAGGTGATGCTGCTGTTACTGCCGGTATTGCTGGCCACTTGCAGGGTTTGCCCAACTTTTAGCGTGCTCTTGGCGCGCAAATTGTTCCAACTCTGCAAATCGCTGGACTTGATATTCAACCGCTTGGCAATGCCCGATACCGTGTCGCCGGAGCGCACTTTATACGAGCTGCCACCAGACAGGCCGCTGTTCTTCGCCAACTGAGTGGTTGGCTGAGTCACTGCGATCTGGCCATCGGCCAACGAGTCTTTCAGCTGATCGGCATGACCTTTGGGAACCATAATATAATGGGGCCCGTTGGGTGCCGTAACGCCTTTTTTGTAGCCTGGGTTATAAGCCTTCATCTTGGTCAATGAAAGCCCAGCCATCTCAGCCGCCTGAGTTAACTGTATTTGCTGTCCAACATCAATACGCGCCAGTGCACGGGTGTTATCAGTCTTAGGCAGATTGATACCGTACTTCTTGCTGTTTTTAATGATGTCGCTCAGCGCCAGCATTTTCGGGACATAAATTGACGTTTCACGCGGAAGCGACAATGCCCAGAAATTGGTTGGCTTACCCTGGCGTTTATTCGCCTTAACCGCCTGCATGACACGGCCTTCACCACTGTTATAAGCGGCAATGGTCAGTAACCAGTCACCGTTAAACATGCGGTTCAAATACTGCATCATATCAAGCGCAGCAGTCGTCGAGGCCACGACATCGCGTCGCCCGTCATACCACTGGTTGTTTTTCAAACCATAATTCCGACCCGTTTGCGGCACGATTTGCCATAGCCCTGCGGCGTTGGCACTTGACGTGGCGTGGGGGTCAAAAGCGCTCTCCACTATGGGTAGCAGTACCAGTTCCATCGGCATATTGCGTTTCTTAATCTGCCCGACTATCCAGTACATGTACGGCTCTGCCCGTAATGTTACATCGTGGAGATAGCTCTTACTTTTTAGGTACTTTCTTTTTTGATCACGGATCCGGGAATTTTCCGGAACCTCCATCTTCAGCTCGTCGCTAATGAAGTTCCACAGGTTCTGTTGCGCGGCACCACTATTGTTATCTAGCCACCGCGCCGAGCTCGCTCGACCATTCGCTGTGTACTCTCCTGCTTCACCTTCTTGACCTGCCGAAGACAAACTCTGTGCATGCTGTTCTGGGGCCGGTGCGTCCTGCCTGGACGACTGGCACCCCACTAGCAAGACTGAGGCGAGAAATATCGCTTTAGCCTTCATGTGTGTGTCAATGTAGTTGCTTAAAAGACGAGCAATCATACTTTGCTTCGCCAAACAACACAACTAAAAGCTCAGAAGTTGTCTTTACGCAGGCGTAATTCGGAAAAAACCGAATGAAGATGCTCTGGTGGCGTATGAAAGCCTAATTCTCTTTGTAAATCAGTGTCATGGCAACGTAAAAATAGGTTAATTTTGCGCTCTAATTGTAGCGTCGTGGGTACGCTGGATTGGCCTTTTGCCCGTAACGCCTCAACTTGTTGCTGATATGTTTCAATGTGTCGATCTTGCGGCAAAATAGCTCGCGCAAACTTAAGATTTGAAAGCGTATATTCATGCGCACAACAAATTAAGGTGTTATCGGGAAGTTGCGCGAGCTGTTGAAATGAGTTGAACATTTGCTCTGCGGTGCCTTCAAAAAGCCTTCCGCAGCCAGCAGAGAAAATAGTGTCTCCGCAGAACAGATAAGGTGCGCTATAGAATGCTACATGGCCCAAGGTATGTCCGGGAACCGCGATTGTGGCGAATTTCTGGCCGTTAATTTCGATGGTTTCGCCATCATGAACGATGTGGTTGGCTCCCTTGTCGGCAGTTTCCTGCGGCCCATAGACTTTTAGCCCGGAATAACGCGCCACAATTTGCGCTACGCCGCCAACGTGATCGTGATGATGATGGGTAAGCACAATGGCGTCAGGCGTCAGGTTCAGGCGATCCAGCGTTTCCAATACCGGCAGTGCTTCACCGGGATCGACAATAATGCAATGCCCCTGCTGGTTATCCAATAACCAAATGTAATTGTCCTGGAAGGCGGGAATGCTGATAAGATTCATGTTGGACCTCTCGTTGGCAACGGCTTGAAAGAAGATAATAAATCATGAAACCAGCCCATACTCTACAAAAGCTCACCGGCCCACAGTCCTGGGCAGAGTTGCCGTGGGGAGAATACTATCGTGAGGCGCTCGAGCGGCAGTTGCAACCCTGGTGGTCGAAGCTGTTTGGTTTCCACCTGTTAAAGCTCGGTAATCTCAGTGCCAGTCTGGCGACCGACAAATGCGCCATTTCTCATCAGGTAAATGTAGCCCTGGAAGGGCAGAACCTGCAGGTGATCGCGGATGCCTATCAGCTCCCCTTTGCTGCCAAATCGGTGGATGCCTGCCTGTTGGCGCATACGCTGTCCTATGCTGATGACCCGCACCGCATGCTGCGAGAGGTGGATCGCGTGTTGATCGACGACGGCTGGCTGGTGATCAGCAGTTTCAATCCGTTCAGTTTATTGGGGCTGGGTAAGCTGGTGCCAGGGTTACGTCACCGTCAACCTTATGCAAGCCGGATGTTTACCCAGATGCGTCTGCTGGACTGGCTGAGCCTGCTTAATTATGAAGTACTGCATCAGTCGCGTTTTCACGTATTGCCGTGGCAGCGTAAAGGCGGGAAATTTTTATGTACCCATTTGCCGGCATTGGGCTGCATGAGCGTGATTGTGGCGCGTAAGCGCACCTTACCGCTGACGCCAACGCCGATGAAATTCGGTGCGAGAAAACCTGCTCTCAGCCGCGCCGTCGGCGCGACCAAGAGTTATCGCAAACTGCCTTAACTTTCCGGTTTGTAACCGACATCATCCTGGGTTGGATTGCCGGCCGCATCACGCGCCAGTACGTCGCAGCGTTCGTTTTCCGGATGGCCGGCGTGGCCCTTGACCCATTCCCATTTAACCGTATGGCGTTGAATGGCCAAATCCAACCGCTGCCATAAATCGACATTCTTGACCGGTTTTTTTGTCGGCCGTTTTCCAGCCGCGCTTTTTCCAGTTGTGGATCCAGGTGGTAATGCCTTGACGCACATACTGGCTGTCGGTGCTCAGGGTCACTTCGCAGGGCGTGGTCAGAGCTTCCAGCGCGACAATCGCCGCCATCATCTCCATGCGGTTGTTGGTGGTCAGGCGGAAGCCCGCGCTGAAGGTTTTTTCCGTCTGCTTATAGCGCAGTATTGCACCATAACCACCGGGGCCCGGGTTGCCAAGGCAGGAGCCGTCGGTGAAAATTTCTACCTGTTTGAGCATCTCTGGTAGACTCTTCCTATCAGTTTTATAAAAGCCAAGTCTGACATAAACAAGCGCTGCGAGCACTGCAATATGATCTCTACAACCACCAGACAGATTGTCCTCGATACCGAAACCACCGGTATGAACAAACTCGGGGTGCATTACGAAGGCCACCGCATCATTGAAATTGGCGCGCTGGAAGTGATTAACCGTCGCCCAACCGGTCGTCACTACCATGTTTACATCAAGCCGGATCGGCTGGTGGATCCTGAGGCCTATGGGGTTCACGGCATCAGCGATGAGTTCCTGGCGGATAAACCGACCTTTGCCCAAATTGCCGATGAGTTTATCGACTTTATCCGCGGCGGCGAGTTAGTCATCCATAACGCGGCGTTCGACATCGGCTTTATGGATCACGAATTCCGCATGTTGCAGCAGGGCATCCCGAAGACCGATACCTTCTGCACCATCACCGACAGCCTGTTAATGGCGCGCCGCCTGTTCCCCGGCAAGCGTAACAACCTCGATGCGTTATGCAGCCGTTACGAGATAGACAACAGCAAGCGTACGCTGCACGGCGCCTTGCTCGATGCCGAGATCCTGGCGGAAGTCTATCTGGCGATGACCGGTGGTCAAACCTCGATGGCTTTCCAGATGGAAGGCGATACGCAAAATAGCAATTCAACGCAGGACATTCAGCGCATTGTGCGCCCGGCGACGACGATGAAAGTCGTCTATGCCAGCGATGAAGAAGTGGTGGCCCACGAAGCGCGTCTGGATTTAGTGGCGAAAAAGGGCGGCAGTTGCCTGTGGCGTACCGAAGTGGAATAACGGCGTTTTAATCTGGGCCGATAATCTTTCGGCCCGGTTAGCTGAAAAACTGTGCAAACGGTTCATTTGGTAAGAAAAAGGCATTGACGCCATAGTGGCTCAACCGTAATATGCGCCTCGTTCCTCTCGAAAGAGAAGAACGGCGCGGAGCGGTAGTTCAGTTGGTTAGAATACCTGCCTGTCACGCAGGGGGTCGCGGGTTCGAGCCCCGTCCGTTCCGCCAACATTAAGAAGCCCTGAGTTAGTAATAACTCAGGGCTTCGTTGTTTTTAATCTTTGCTTAATTCCGCCTTGGCAAAGGTTACCGCCTGATTGGCTGCCCATTCGCGACGGGCAATGATCCGATAACATCCCCCACCCAGTGCCGCCCCGATAAACCAACTGAAGTTCGCCACCTGATGCAGACTCGGCGTAAAACTGATCGCCAACCCGATCACCACTGACGGCACCAGCGCCCAAATCGCATTCGGATTGAACCCATTCTTGTACCAGTAACGGCCGTTTGGCGTGGCGTTATACAAATCGTCGACGTGCAATTCACCGCGCTTGATGATGTAAAAGTCGACCAACAGAATACCGAACAGCGGGCCGATAAAGGCAGCCAATACGTCCAGCGTGTAATGAATCAGTTCGGGTGACTGGAACAGGTTCCACGGTGTCAGCAGGAATGAGCCGACGGCGGCGATCATCCCGCCGGTGCGGAAGCTGATCTTCTGCGGCGAGCAGTTGGAAAAATCAAACGCAGGTGAGACAAAGTTGGCCACAATATTGATGCCGATAGTGGCGACAATCATGGTCAGCAAACCCAGGGCGACGGCAATATCGCTGTCGAGACGGGTAACGGTTTCGATCGGGTCGGTGATCAGTTGCCCAAACAGCGGCAGGGTGCCGGAAACGATCACCACGGTCACCAATGAGAACAGCAGATAGTTGAACGGCAAACCCCAGCGGTTACCGCGCTGCACTTCGGCAAAGCTTTTGCCGTAGCGGGTAAAGTCACCGAAGTTAAGCAGCGGGCCGGAGAAGTAGGACACCACCAGCGCGGTCGCGGTCAGCATCAGCCAGCCCTGTTCGCCGGTGCTCAGGTTTTTGCTCGACAGCGTGAAGGAAAGGTTGGAGAAACCGACGCGATAAACAATCCAGCCTGCCAGCGCGAACATCACCACGTAAACCGCCGGTCCGGCGATATCGATAAAACGCTTGATTGCCTGCATACCGTGCCAAAACACCATCGCCTGCAACAGCCACATGGTGATGTAACAGCCCCAGCCAAGCTGCGACAGCCCGAGGAAATGCGGTTGGGTCATCGGTTCCAGCGACGGGAAGAATTTCAGCAGCGTCAGCATCAACGCGTTGGAGGCCAGATAAGTTTGGATGCCGTACCAGGCGAAGGCGATCATGCCGCGGATCACCGCCGGAATATTGGCGCCGAACACGCCAAACGCCTGACGGCTTAATACGGCGTAGGGCACGCCGCCGAGTTGGCTGGGCTTAGCCACCAGGTTCGCGCAAAACTGCACGATGCAAATCCCCACCAGCAGACAAATCAAAACCTGCCAACTCGACAGGCCGAGGGCGAAAAAGCTGGCGGCCACCACATAGCCGCCCATGCTGTGTACATCGGACATCCAGAAAGAAAATATGTTGTACCAGCTCCAGTTCTGGTCACGCGTGGGTGCCAGATCGTCGTTGCACAGCTTGGGACTGTAGTTTTCATTAGGGTTTGGCATAAATCGTGCTCCTCTCAAGAACGTCACCCGGATGTTGTTATCTGTTTTTTGGCAAAGATTGCTGAGAGGGCATTTGCAGGATCCAGGCCAGACTGCTCTTTTTTGTATACAAAATATCTAATTCTTGTATACGATTTGACGATTGAAGGGGACGGGGAGCAGAAAAATGATCGGTACAGCGATCGACACCAACGCCGCCTGGCATGGGCAACAGGCCAGTTATTTCATTGAAGATAAAGACGATTGCATTTACAACTCGCTGGTGAAAGCCATCGTCGAACATCGGTTGCTGCCCGGCAGCAAATTGCCGGAAGAAGCGTTGGCGGAGACTTTTGGCGTCAGCCGAACCGGCATCCGGCGGGTGCTGCAGCGCCTTGCCGCAGTGCAACTGGTCACTCAACTGCCCAAACGTGGTGCACAGGTCGCCACGCCGGGGCAGGACGAAGCGGCGAATGTTTTCCAGACGAGAAAAATGCTGGAGTGCGCCAACCTGCCGCAGGTGGTTACCCAGTGCAAAGAAGAGCATTTGCTGGCGATGGCAGAGCTAGTGGCGCAGGAACAGCAGGCGCACCGCGATCAGGACGGCGCGGCGGCGATCCGCCTGTCCGCCGCGTTCCACGTTCAATTGCAAGCGATCGCCGGTAATCAGGTGCTGACCGAGATGGTTTCACTGCTCACACTGCGTTCATCGTTGGTGATAGCCGTTTACGGCTCGCCCTGGCAGCAGGGTTGTCGTTGCCACGACCACGGTGATCTGCTGGGGCTGTTGCGCGACAAAGACAGTGTGGCGCTGGCGGATCATATGGCCCGCCATTTTGACGACATCGTGGCCAACCTGCGGTTTGATCATGGTGCAAATGAAACGCCGGATTTTGCCCGGATATTTGCCGAATCCGGCTCGAGGGAAGCGCTATGACCGCTGGCTGCATCATTCAGGTCATCAATCCGAATACCAGCCGGGCAATGACGGAAACCATTGCTGCCGCTGCCCGTTCGGTGGCCGCGCCGGGAACCAAGATCCTGGCGGTTTGCCCACAGGAAGGGGCGCCGTCAATAGAAGGGCATTTTGACGAAGCCATTGCTGCGATCGGCGTATTGCAGCAGGTGAAGTTGGGCCGAGATGCGGGAGTCAGCGGTCATGTCATCGCCTGTTTCGGCGATCCGGGCCTGCTGGCGGCGCGGGAGTTGGCAAACCGGCCGGTGATTGGCATCGCCGAGGCTGCAATGCATATGGCGACGCTGGTGGCGACGCGTTTTTCGATCGTCACCACGCTGCCGCGTACGTTGGTTATCGCACGACATTTACTGCATCAATATGGTTTTGAGCGACACTGCGCCGCGTTGCATGCGATCGACCTGCCGGTGTTGGCGCTGGAGGACGGCAGCGGTCTGGCGCAACAAAAGGTACGTGAACAGTGTATCCAGGCAAAACAACAGGACGGCAGCGGCGCGATTGTGCTCGGTTGTGGCGGCATGGCGGATTTGGCGCGTGAACTGACGCTGGAACTGGGGATCCCGGTGATCGACGGTGTCAGCGCCGCGGTGAAAATGATCGAGTCGTTGAATGCCCTTGGTCTGAGCACCAGCAAACACGGCGATCTGGATTTTCCGCGGGCAAAACCCTTGTCCGGTATGTTTGGCAGTTTTAGCGGGTAATCAGTAAAGGGAAACAGCGATGGGTGAGTTCCAGTTCAATCAAGATTATCCCCGAGATTTAATCGGCTACGGTGGTCGTCCGCCGCACGCTGGTTGGCCTGGTCAGGCGCGAATCGCGGTGCAGTTTGTTCTCAACTACGAAGAAGGCGCTGAAAATAACGTGCTGCACGGCGACGCCGGTTCGGAACAGTTTCTCTCCGATATCATTGGTGCTGCCAGTTATCCCGAACGGCATATGTCGATGGATTCCTTGTACGAATATGGTTCACGTGCTGGTTTCTGGCGCATTCATCATGAGTTTCAGCGCCGTGGTCTGCCGTTGACGGTGTTTGGCGTGGCAATGGCACTGGCGCGTAATCCGTTGGTGGTTGAAGCGATTAAAAACGCCGATTACGACGTAGTCAGCCACGGTTGGCGCTGGATCCACTATCAGCATATGGATGAAGCGACCGAACGGCAACACATGCAGCAGGCCATCACCGTACTGCGCGATCTGTTCGGCAAGGCGCCGCTCGGCTGGTATACCGGGCGCGACAGTCCGAACACCCGCCGGTTGGTGGTGGAACAAGGGGGTCTGTTGTACGACAGCGATTATTACGGCGACGACCTGCCGTTCTGGACCGAAGTGCAGTGCGCCAATGGCCAGAAGAAGCCGCATTTGATCGTGCCTTATACGTTAGAAACTAACGACATGCGTTTCGCTTCGCCGCAGGGGTTTAACACCGGCGAACAGTTCTTTACCTATCTTAAAGACAGTTTTGACGTGCTGTACGCCGAAGGGGCAGAGTCGCCGAAGATGCTGTCGATCGGCATGCATTGCCGCTTGCTGGGGCGTCCTGGCAAGTTTCGCGCATTGCAGCGTTTTCTGGATTATATCGAGCAACACGATCGGGTTTGGGTATGCCGGCGGCAGGATATCGCCGAGCACTGGGTCGCGCAGCACCCGTTCAAGAAATGAAGAAAGGGCCGAAGTGGCCCTTTCTTCATTCTGTTTGGGCGCGAAAATGCGCCCAGGCAGGGATCAGAACAGAACGGAGTAGTTCAGACCAAAGGTGCGGCCACGGCCTTTATAGCTGTAAAGCTCTGGTGAGCCGTAGGTTGGGCTATAAAGGATCGGTGCGCGCTGGCCCCAGACGGTGGTGTATTCCTTGTCCAGCAGGTTCTCTACGCTAAAGCTGAGTTTACCCACTGGCAGGGAATAGCTGCCGAGGAAATCGATGGTGTTGTAGCCATCAATTTTGCGGCCCTGAGTGGAGCCGGCCTTGGTGTAATCACCGTCATCCGAGACGTCGAAGCTCTGCTGTGACTGCAGGCGCAGGTTCCAGTCGCCCGGTGCCCAGCCGACATAGGCGGTGACTTTCGATGGGCTGGCCGTGTCCACCAACAATTTTTTCCACTCGCCGTTGACCTTGGTCTCTGAGCGAATGAAGTTGAAGTTGGTGCCCGCGCTCCAGTCACTGTCTTCGAAGAAGTAATCGACTGCGCCTTCCACCCCGTAGATACGACGCTTATCCGAATTGACGTTGATGGTCATATCGGTTTTGTTGATCGAAATGCTCTTATCGGACAGCGAGTAGTAGCCGGCGATCTGCGTACGCAGGTTGTCACCGGTATAGCGCCAGCCGAGCTCATAAGAGTTAACCTTAATGCCTTCCAGCTTGGAATCGCCGACGTTGACGCTTTTGTTCAACTGATAGTGGCCGTTGTTCAGCGAATAAGTGCCGTTGCCGTAATATTTGCCCGGATCCGGGATCTCGTAACCCTGCGAGAAGTTGACCCAGGTCTGTTGGCGTTCGGTCAGGTGCGCCAGCAGGCCGGCGTTGAACAGGGCGTTGTTATAGTCGGTTTTCCCACCTGGGATCGCGTCCGCTGAGGTCGCACCGCCGGTGGCGATGGCCTGCTGTTGGTTATAGCCAACAAAGTCATCAATCTTGTTTTCAGTGTACTGATAACGCACACCGCCGCTAAGGGTAAAGATAGGGTTGATATCGTAACTGGCCTGCATAAAGGTGGCCAGATTGCTGGTGGTGTAGCCTGGGTAACGCCCGGTGTTATAGGCGTTTTGCAAGTCCATGCCGCCGGACTGTTGCGCCTTGGCCAGATCGAAGAACTGCTGGTTGGAGTTGAAGCTTTCATGCTCGGCGTCGATGCCGTAGGTCAGCGTCAGGGCGTCGATCGGCTTGCTGTTCAGCGTCAGCTTGCCGCCGTAAAAATCGGTTTTCTGCTGCGAGGCACCGATGCTGCTGACGTAGTAGTCCGGCGCTTTGCCCGCCAGCGTCGGGAACGGGTAGAAGGTCAGCGACTCATCGCGATAATAAACCTGCGCCACCAGATCCTGCCCGAGGAAATCGGTGTTGGAGTACTGCAGGTTGATCAGGTGACGTTCAGTGCCAGGAATTCGATCCGAATTCAGGTTGCCGCTGTTATAAGCTTTGGCGCTGCCGGTCACCGCGGAGAAATTCTCCCCCAGGAACAGGCCGTGGTCGCCGTCGGACTGGCTTTTGTAATACTGGGTGGTCAGTTGCAGCTGCTGGTGATCGTCGATATTAATGGTGCCGGTACCCATCACGTCGAGGCGATCGGAATATTGCAGGCCAGTCTGGGTATTGTCGATCAAGACTTCATTGCCCTTGCCGTCGTACCAGCCGCCGTAGCGCTGGTAAGAGACCGACAGGCGGCCCGAGGCATTATCGTTGCCGCCGCTGACCGCCGCCGCCACGTTTTCGTCGTGGTCGTTATGGCCGCCAAAGCCGGTTTTGCCGCCGATCTGCAGCTCAACCTGCTGCTCTTTCTGGCCTTTTTTGGTGACGATGTTGATCAAACCGCCGGTGCTGCCGCCGCCGTACAGCGAGGTGGCACCGGAGATCACTTCAATGTGGTCGATATTAAACGGGTCGATCGAATCCAACTGGCGGCTGTCGCTGCGCGAAGAGTTCAAACGCACGCCGTCGATCATCACCATCATTGAACGGCCACGCAGGTTCATGCCGTAGTTGGTTCGGCCCTGACCGCTGACGTCCATCCCCGGGATCAACTGCGCCAGCATGTCCTTGATCTCTTTGCCGCCCTGTACCTGTTGCTCAATTTCCTGGCTCTCAATCACCCAGGTGGTCTGCGCCATCTCTGCTACGGTACGGTGCGCACGGCTGGCGGAAACCACCATTTGCTCTTCGCTTTTTTGTTCTTCTGCCCAGGCTGCTGCTGGTGCGATCATCGCCAGCAGACAAGGATTTAATACCCAGAGGTGTTTGCGCTTCATCATTATCTTCCAGTGTTTCCCATCATTGGTGTGTAGTTAAAACTCGGTGTAATTGAGCATGGCGTGTGTCGCTCGGGCTGGGGTGCCCGGTTGCTGGCTGCGCCATTGGATCACCGCCGGGGTGGACGTTAAATCGAACTGGTCGCGTCCTAAAGCCCGGTTGAGAATACGAGCCGAACGCCAGGCCATCAGGCTGAGCTGGGGTTCGGCGATGCCGTGACTGTGCATACCGGCGTTCACCGCAAACAGGCAATTTTCGCTGGGGCCTTGCCACTCCAGGGTGAAGTCGGGGGCCACGCGGTACTGGTCATCGGCGGTGGTTAACAGACGGTCCGCCAGCGGCTCAAGGAAAGCCGGACGATCCTGCTGATAGCCGGTGGCGAAGATCACCACATCGGTATCGAAGGTTTCTTTGCCCTGATCGAGATGATGGTGGGTCACTAACTGCCAGCCGTTGCCTGCGGCCTGGATCGCCGCCAGCGAGCGGCTGGGTAACAGGTGCGCCCAGGGCTTTTCGCGCAGCACTTCAAACTGGTGGTACATCGCCCGGTAAATCGCTAACAGCGAGTCGCTGGTGATGCCGTCAGAAGTCATCTTCTGCTCGGTCAGCATGCGCTGTTTGGCGCTGTCGTTCAGGCCATAGAAACTGTCAACGTAGTCCGGGGTGAAGTACTCGTTGGCGAAAGCGGCTTCATCCAGGGCGTTATAGTTGTTGCGACGCGAGATCCAGTTCAACTGCGCCGGCTGGCCCCACTCGGCGCGGAAGATGTTCAGGAACAGATCGGCACCGCTCTGGCCGCCGCCGACGATGGTGACGCGCTTGCCGGTCAGATCCGGGTTACGCAACGTCATCTCGCTGGCATGGAAGCAGCGATCGTTTTGTTCGGTAACGCAGTCCGGCAGCTTGATGCGTTTACCGATGCCCAGACAGACGTGGCGTGCCCGGTAGGTGGCGCGCTGGGTGGTGACGACAAATTGCCGCTGCTGGTCGTCAAAATCCACGCTTTGAATGTCCTGGCTGAATTCGAGCGACTTCAGGCCATTGGCGGCCCAGTCGAGGTAGTCGGCAAACTCTTCGCGCGACACCGTGCGCAGCTCGGTGGTCAGGAAACGGTAAAATTTCTTCCGTTTCACCAGATAGTTAATAAAGCTGTAGGGATTGGTCGGCGATACCGCGCTGACCAGATCCTTGAGGAAACTGGTCTGCATATGACAATCCGGCACCATCATGCCGGGGTGCCAGGAAAAGTGCGGTTTGCGCTCGAGAAATTTACTGTTAAAACCGGCAACTTCACTGCCGAGAGCGGCAATGCTGAGGTTGAACGGACCTACGCCAATGCCGATGAAATCCAGGGGCTGATTCATTGGGCAAACTCCTTGGTGACCAGGTAAAGAGGGTTATCCAGATCCTGCAGATAGTTTGGCAACATACGGCTGCCGCCATCCTGCTCCGAGTAGGTGAGTTTCACCGGGTTGAGCACCACGCGAATGATTTGTGGTTTAAACAGATCAAACAGGGCAAAACGTTCCGCCATCTCCGGGTGCCGTGCCATATAGCCTTCCAGCACCTGCGCCAGCAGCTGATAGAAACGGGCTTCACTGACTCCGCAGGCCTGCATCAGCGGTGAGATAAAGCGCAACACGGTGACGAAATGCCCGGTTTGCAAGTCATGGATCAGGTAGTCGGCGGACAGACGTACGGTGACGTCCTTGACGACTTTCGGCAGCGTCGCCGCTTCGGGGAAGTCCTTATCCACCAGGCGCATATCTCCCTGGAAGTCTTTAAGCAGCACGCGTTGCGGCACGTGGTCTTTCATCACCAGCGTGATGTTCTGCCCGTGGGCGATCAGCGCCACGCCGTAGCGGCACATCAGGTGATACATCGGCAACACCACCACGCTGAACATCTGTTGCAGCCAGGCTTCAGCGCTCAGGCCGGAGCGAGCAATATAGGCGGCGATCAGCGGCTGGCCTTGGTTGTCGGTTTCCATCAGCGTCGCCATCAAAATGGCCTGTTCGCCCTCCTGCAGATAGCAAGAAGGGTTCTCACGCCAGATCACGCCAAGCATTTCCTGATAGCGGTAGGGGGCTTTGGCCAGGGATGCGTAGGTTGGGTGGGTCATATAACCCGCCGCCGGTTCACCCAGGATTTCGGCGCCGCTGGCGCGCAGCGTGCTGTCTTCGGAAAAGATCTGCTGCAGCCAGCGGGAAGCGGCCGGCCCGGCGCTGATGTACTTGCCCGGAATACCGCGATAACACGAAGTGTTGTAAATGGTCAGCGGCAGTTTGATGTCGAACGCGGAGCGGCGGCTGATATTGGTCAGGGTACGCAACGATTGCTGTGCCAAATAGTTGTCACCAAATTCCCCCAACTCCACCAGTTCACCTTCGGCCAACTGCGGCAGGAAGTGCAGCGCGATCTTTTGCTGCCACTGCCACGGATGCAGGGGCACCGGGATCCAGTCATGGGTCAGTTTCAGCTCGCGCCAGCGCTGGTCGAAGCGCTGGCGTTCGGCGCTGTCCATGGCGCTATCGAGCAGTTGGGTCAGCGGATATTCTTCATCAGCACACCAGACGAAGCTGCTACGCTTGGCCGCCACCCAGTGCAGGCGAAACTGGCACTGGTATTCCGGGGCATACTGCTGCAGCGCGGTCAGGCCCCAACCACGACGACCTTTATTAAAGATAAACTTGGGATGTCCGGCCAGCAGGCATTGCAGCGCATCGGCGTCCAGTGCGATCAGATCCTGCGCACTCATACCGTGACGGGCAGACAGCAACTGCATATCGCCGCGCAACGTGGCGTACAGGTCTTCCAGATGTTCTGCGACCTGCGCATCGTCCATCTTCAACACCTGTGCCAGTTGGCGCAGCGTTTGGTCGGCGGCTAACGGCGATTGATCGCAGGCCAGCGAAGCCGGATCGATGTGCAGCCAGCCCCAGATGCCGCGTTCGGCGCTGAAGCGGTAGTGGGCGTCGCCCAGCGCAATGTGCCATTGCCCGTCGTGCTGTTCAGCCTGCAGCGCGCGCTCGTATTCCAGCTCGGCGAGGATCTTGGCGATCATCTGGCGGTTAACGCGCTGCCAGTCGGCGTAATCTGGCGTCATCATACGCAGGTCTCCTGGAAGAATTCGGCACGCTGATTCACGATCAAACGCGAACGCTTATGTGGGAAATCAAACTCTTTAAGGGTGTGATAACCGGCGGCTGGCAGGTGACGGAACAGGCGTTGGTTGTCGGCACGCGGCTCGGCGACCACCCGCGTGGTGCGGGGTTCGTCCAGGTACAAATAATGCGTCAGGCCGCGCAGCCAACTGCGGATGTACTGCGCACCGCGGCAGTCTTCTTCACCCACCAGCATGTGCAGCCCACGATCGAAGGGTTGCCAGCGATAGTGGCGGCCAATGCGATCCTCCGGCGCCCAATAAACTTCGAAATAGCCGAACGGGCGATCGTCAAAGCAACCCAGCAACGGGTAGCAGTAGCTGGAATCCAGTTGACGCTGCAGGTAGGCGGCCTGGGTTTCGAGCGGGCCGCTCATTTCCCAGAAGGCGTCAACGCGCGGTGAATTCATCCAGCGGGTGAACTGTTCGGCGTCGCGTTCCACTTCCGGCAGGCGGAAACTGAGGGTTTTCTTCAACTGCGGATCGTAACGGCGGTACACCTCACCGTTGGGACGCGCCGGGCGCTGTGGGTACCACAGGCTGCGTTCGGCGTCATACTGCATCTGGCCGGAGGCGCGGTTGCGTTCAGCCATCAGCCACAGCGGCAATTGATAAAAGGTTTCGCGTGCCAGATAGTCACCGCTGGCCAACGCGAACAGCGCCTGCGCCTGCGGTTCTTCACGCCATTGCGCGTAAGGCAGCGTGACACCGCTGAGCTGCGGCGCGGCCACCAGTAACTGGTCTAACGCTTGAACCAGCCAGCCCTGCGGCAGTGGGCCTGGATAGTGCAGCACGGCGCTACCGTCGAGACCGAGACCTAGCTGCAACTCCCGTTCCAGCCGTTCACAGCGGAAACCGCTGCCGGCATGCATCAGTTTGGCGTGCGGCATCATTGGGCGGCTCCCTGGCGCAGCGGGTTAACGAAATCAAAGTAAATCACCGCCGGATCAACGATGGTGTTTTCGTTATGGTCGTGCAGGTAACAGAAGAAGTTGCCTTTGCAGTTCCAGTGGCTGCTGTCGAGCACGTAGTCCAGGCACAGGGTGTTTTTGGCGTTGGCGCGCAGGCCGCTCAGTGCGTCGCGTACCCGGGCCATCAATGCCTCTTCACTGTCGAAACCGGCCGCGGCCAGTGCGGCGGTGACCGCCAGGCTGGAGTTCACCAGCAGGTAGTAAGGGAAGTAGCGCAGCAACTGTTGCTCGCTGAAGCGGTTTTCCGCATCGGCTTCACCAATTTCTTCCAGCCAAGGGCCAGCGTCACGGGTAAAACCACTGCCCTGACAGTCGCGATACAGCATGCCGATCGGCAGGTCCTGCTGCATCTCTACCAGAATGTTTTGCTGGTGAGCCAGCAGCACCAGCCCGTAATCGGCTTCGGTACTGAACAGCGGCAGCAACACCTGTTGGCAGTAGGCATCCAGCCAGGTGTGGGCGGCTTGTTGCAACGGCAGATTCAGGCGGCTGGCCAAACGGCGTACCGCTGCAGCCAGCAGGCTGTCGCCGCCATCCGGCGCGGCCTGGGTCAGCGTCACCAGCACGTTGGTCTGGCTTTGTGGCTGGTCGAACAGCAGGTTATCGCGCAGCGCCATCAGGCTTTCTTCCTGGACGGTGCCGTCTGCCGAGCGAAGACCGGCCCAGCCGTCTTCCTGCATTACGCGGAAGGTCGGATAGCGCGCCTGCAACTGTTGCCAGCGCGGGGTTTGCGCCAGACGCGCCAGGCGGATCCCGCGCTTCACTTCTTTTACCGACAGGGTGCGCACCGAGTTGGTCAGGCGCACGCTGAGGGAGAATTTGATCATGTCACGGTTACTGGCGCTGTACAGCGAGCGCGAAGAACTGGTAGGCAGCCAGCGTTCGCCGGCTTCGCCCAGATCCTGCAGCAGCCCCTGGGTCACCAGATCCTGGCACCAGTTCTGCGTCAGTAAATGGTCGGCCTGCCACGGATGCATCGGTAGCAGCCAGACGTTATCGCTAAAGTGTGCCAACAGCTGTGGGGCACTTTCGGCGGCAAAACGTTGCAGGCGCTGCTGCAGCGTCAGATTCAGGCTGTCGCCGCACAGTTGGCGTTTATCGACGGCAAACCAACGCAGCGGGAAGCTGGCGGCAAAATCCGGCAGATAGCGGTGCGCCTGCTGATGGTTGAATGGCTCATGAGACTTCGGTGCCGGGTGAAAGGCGTGACCGACCAGCAGCCCCTGTTCCGCCTGGGCGAAGTTCAGCGGCTTGTCGCGCAGCGCAGGCCAGTCCAGACGGATATTGATCGCCTGCTGGGTATTTTCATGACTTTCCAGTACACGCTGGCGGAAACGGGCGACCACGTCATCCGACAGTTCGCCTTTCACCGCCGGTTTTTCCAACAGCAAGGAGATAAGCTGTTCCACGCTCAGCGCAACCCCTGCACCGTCATCCTGCTGATACAGATAAGCGGGGAACAGGTACTGGTGATGCTGAGTGGGGGAGGTATGGCGTAAAGCGATGCGAATAGCCTGAGAAGGCGAAAGTGGAATGTGCAGTTGCGGATACTGTTGGTGGCTGGCCGCCGGAACGATTTGCCAGTCCCGGGTTTCACGCATCAATGCGTTGAGAAAACATTGTGCAGCCACGTCGGTCGTCGCGGTTTCAAACTGGATTGTCATGATCCCATTTCACTGTTGAATCAATTGAGAATGATTCTTATATCAATAATATTTATTGTTATCAATCATCCTATGATACAATTTTTCAATGAATTGAACATAACCTTATAATTTTATTAACGGTAAATTTACGTTTGATGCATATTTCTTCTCCCCCTAAATCACCGACAATTGGGAATACGTCTCCTTCCAACTGGCCACTGGCGCTTTGTGCCGGGTTGTTGGGCATCGGGCAAAACGGCCTGCTGGTGGCATTGCCGGTATTGGTCAGCATGACTCATCTATCGCTTTCCGTCTGGGCCGGGTTACTCACGCTCGGCTCAATGCTGTTTCTGGTCGGCTCGCCGTGGTGGGGCAAGCAGTCCGAAATTCGCGGCTGCAAGTTTGTGGTCACCATGGCGTTAGCAGGGTATTTGTTCAGTTTTGCCTTGCTGGCACTGGCGGTTTGGGGGCTGGCGGCAGGCTGGCTTTCGCCGATGGCAGGATTGGGCGCCCTGATAGTGGCACGGATTATCTATGGCTTGACGGTGTCCGGCATGGTGCCTGCCAGTCAGACCTGGGCCCTGCAGCGGTCCGGTTATGAGCAACGTATGTCGGCGCTGGCGACCATCAGCTCCGGGCTGAGCTGCGGGCGGCTGCTTGGCCCCCTGTGCGCCGCGTTGGCGTTGTCGATTCATCCGATGGCACCGCTGTGGCTGATGGCGCTTGCGCCATTAATCGCCCTGCTGGTGATATGCCGTCAGCATAACGATCCGCCTTTGCCACCGGTGGCCCATCAGCAAAACCGACTGCGCCTCAATATGGTGCCTTATTTGTTGTGTGCGGTGCTGTTGGCGGCTTCGGTCAGCCTGATGCAACTCGGGTTGGCACCGCATTTGAGCCGTTTATTCAGCCACTCTGCCACCAGCGTTAGCCATCATGTGGCGGTGCTGTTGAGCGTAGCGGCGGGCTGTACCCTGTTGGCACAGTTTCTGGTGGTGCGCCCACAGCGCTTTAGCGCGTCACAACTGCTGCTGCTTGCTGCGGTATTGATGGTGGTCGGATTGGGCCTGATGTGTGCTGAGCCGCTGGCGTTGTTCTATGCCGGTTGTGCGTTGGCCTCCTTTGGCGCGGCTATGGCGACACCGGGCTACCAGCTATTGTTGAATGATAAATTGTCCACCGGCAAAGGGTCGGGAGCCATCGCTACCAGCCACACGCTGGGTTACGGTCTGAGCGCGCTGATGGTGCCGGTGGTGGCCAGGTTTTATGGTGAGTCGCAGCTGATTGCGGCGGCTCTGACGATGGCGGTCCTGTTGGGCGGTATCAGCGGCTGGCTGTGGTGCCAGCACCGTGTCAGGGTAAATTCTGCGGGAGAGTAACAGCTATGTCCGGCGCATCAAGCTACAGAGTTTTTGATATCACACTGAAAGTAAAAGAAAACGTATCGCCTTCCTTACTGCGCTGCGTTTTCGAAGGACCGGACGTCCACCGCATGAAGCTGGAGGCGCCGGATCAGCGCATCAAACTGTTGTTCCCGGCCGAGAATGGCCAACTTTCCTGTCTGGAAAATAGCGACGACTGGTATCGTCATTATATGGCGATACCCAAAGAACAGCGCCCGGTGATGCGTACTTACACGCTGCGCGCATTGCGCAGTGAACAGAATCAGATGGACGTCGAGTTTGTGTTGCATGGCGTCAACGGCCCGGCTTCCGCCTGGGCGACCGAGGCCAAACCGGGTGATACCCTGCAGGCGGTTGCGCCCAATGCCGATTTTGACGGCGACAGCGGCGGTTATGAATGGGCACCGCCAAGCGCATTGCAACAGGCACTGCTGATCGCCGATGAAACTGCGGTGCCGGCGGCAGTGGGTATTTTGGAACAGCTGGCGCAGCAGGCCAATCCACCAAGAGTGCAGGCGTTCTTTGAAGTGCCGGTCGCGGGTGACTGCCTGAATATGGACCGCTTCCCGTTCGCCGAGGTGTATTGGTTGCCGCGTGACGTAGGGCATCAGCAGATGCACGGCACCTTGCTGGTGGAATCGGTGCGCCAGCGGGTGAATATTCCAGAGTCGGCGCGTACGCAGTCACAGTCGCTGACCGAAAACAGCCTGGGTGGCGACCTGCTGTGGGAACGGGCCGAAGGGGCGAAAAGCTTCTACGCCTGGGTCGCGGCGGAGTCTTCAGCGGTGAAGGCGTTGCGCCGTTACCTGATTGGCGAACGCGATTTGGACCGTTCCACCGTGAATTTTATGGCCTATTGGTGTTGAGCTAATCCTTCAATAGCCGGCTTCACTTTGGTGGCGCACCGCCAGCAGTACTGCGGTGTGGCCATCAAAATGATATAGCACGATATAACCACTGTTGCCGAAATCGATCGGCCATTCTCTAAATTCCGTATCCATCTCTTCAACCGGGCGACCTACCTGCGGTTGGTGAGCGAGGATATTGACGCTGTGACGGATGGTGGCAACGGCCCTCTTTGCGGAGTTGAGGTCTTTCTCCGCCAGAAATCGGTACAATCGCTGAATATCTTGTAGCGCTGCAGGCGTCCATATCAGTTGTGGCACTCCGGGATCTCCGTATCATCACCTTTTTCCAGGCTGATGAGCCAATTATCGGCCTCTTCCTGAGACAGATGTTTACCATTTGCCTGATAGACTTCCCATGCCTGTAACGCATCTTTGCGCAGCGCTTCGCGTTTTTCTTCTCGTTCGACATATTCGCGGATCGCCTCGCGCATTATCCAGTGCGCGCTGCGCTGGCGTGTAGCCGCAATTTGCTGCACCCGCTGCTTCAGTTGTTCATCAATTTTAATCGATGTTGCACTTGTCATTGGTCGCCCCAGTTAGCTAAAGGTAATACCTTTGGCTACTATACGGCGGACTGAGTATGGCTGTCCAATTTTTGTGCAATCGCGATTATTCCGCCATCAAACTCACATGCGCAGCCACAATGCGCCAGCCGCAGGGCAGTTTGACCCAGGTTTGCATCTGCCGGCCGACACTGTCGCTGCCGGGACGACGGAATTCGGTGCTGGCGACTGCCATATCATCTCCGTAGGTGGTGATGACGGTGTTTTCCAGTACGCGATCCAGCCCTTTTGATGGCCGCTGTTGGCGGAAGTCACGGATCTGTTCGATACCGTACAAATTCTCCGTCGCACCGTAACGGACGGTGCGCCCATCGTGCCAAAACAGTTCGTCCAATACGTCAATATCATTGCCAGTCAGCGCCTGTTCGTAACGATAAAAGGCGGCGTTCACTTCTGCCAGCACTGCCGGCCGATCGATATATTCACTCTTCATTAGTTAATCCTGTTTCCCTGGTAAAACACAGGTAGCTACGCCGCGTTGTTCCAGCGCATAGGCGGCTCGCAGTGCCAGATCTTCACGCCATGGCGGTGCGATAAGCTGCAGCCCGATCGGCAGCCCCGCCGCGGTTTTCAGCGGCACCGTCACCACCGGCAGGCCGAGAAAAGAGATCGGCTGTGTCAGCATGCCCATGCCGGCGCGGATCGGCAGGTCGGTGCCGTTGATACGTAGGGTTTCCTGACCAATGACCGTCGCGGCGCACGGCGTGGCCGGGGCGATCAGAATGTCCCAGTGTTCAAACAGCGGCAATACCTGCTGCTGGAAATGGGTGCGGAAACGTTGTGCCTGCAGGTACCAGGCGGCGGGCAGCATGGCCCCGGCAAGCAGCCGCTCGCGCGACAGCGGTTCAAAGCGCTCGGGTTGGCTGCGCAACTGCGGCAGATACTGGTTACCTCCCTCGGCGGCGGTGAGAATAAACGCCGCCGAGCGCGCCAGTTCAGCCTGGGGCAGTTCGACTTCGGCGACGGCCTCCAGCGCCTGAGCGACCTGCTGCACCGCCGCTTTGGCGTCTTCATTGCACCAGTGCTGGAAATAGCCGGCCAGCACCGCGCAACGTAACCCTTGTTGGCCACGTGGCAGCAGCGACTCGGTTTGGGTGATCGGTTTTTCCGCCTGGAAGCGGTCCTCGATATCGGTGCCCTGCATCACGTCATACACCGCGGCCAGATCGCGTACCCGCCGGGCAAAGGGGCCGACATGATCCAGACTGGCGACAAACGGCTGGCTGCCGCTGCGCGACAGGCGGCCAAAGGTCGGCTTCAGCCCGAAGATGCCGCACAGCGAAGAGGGCACGCGTATTGAGCCGTTGGTATCGCTGCCGAGTGAAAATGTTACCAGCCCGGCGGCGACCGCAGCCGCTGAACCCCCAGAGGAGCCCCCGGCAATACGCGTGGTGTCGTGTGGGTTACGCGTCGCGCCGTAGTGGCTGTTTTCGGTGGTGAAACCGTAGGCATAGGCGTCCATATTCAGCATGCCGGATAGCAGCGCGCCCTGTGCCGCCAGCCGGTTGACCACCCAGGCGTCTTGTTTGGCGGGTGGGTTATCGCAAAACAGGCTGGCACCGGCCAGAGTGGTTTCCCCGGTGACATCGAACAGATTTTTCACCGCATAAGGAATGGCCGCCAGGCTGGGTAGCGCTTGTCCTTTGGCACGGGCACGATCGAGATTGTCGGCCTCGGTCATCATGCGCTCGCGGGTGACGTGGGTATAGGCGTTAAGCGAAGGGTTTTGGGTGTCGATATTGTCCAGCGTTTGCTGGGCTACCTCACGGGCGGAAATCGCACCTTGCTGCAGGGCGGCGCGGATCTCGGCGATCGACAGTGCGCTTATTGGATTCATGCTCGATATACCCCGGCAATTTCCAGACGCTGATCGAGCGGCAGGGCCATCAGCGGCTCTGCCATTGCGGCGATGCGGTTGAATTGGATCAGCAGTTCCTGGCGGCGCACGTCATTGAGCTCCAGGGCCAGTATGTTTTCCATCTGGCTGATATAAGTCGCCCAGTCGGTGGCAGGTGGATGGTTCATGGGGATCCCCTTATTGAAAGAGCGGCTAGAAGCCGGCGGCGCTGCCGTTGCTGCGCGGATCAAAAGCGCCTTCGAGCATGCCGTTAGTATGGCGAACAATGGCGCCGGCGTGGCCGACCGCCTCGCTGAAATCCGCTAAGAGTTCTACCTCGTGGCCGCGTTGACGCAGGTAGGCCAGGGTTTCCTGACTAAAACGCCCCTCCAGTTTTAATGAGTCGGAGCTTTCACCCCAGGTGCGGCCGAGCAGCCAGCGCGGCGCGCTGATTGCCTGTTGCAGCGGCAGCCCCTGCACCACATGGCGGACAAACACCGCTGCCTGGGTTTGCGGTTGGCCGTCACCGCCCATCGAGCCGTACACCAGGGTACGCCCGTCATACAGGCGTGCGGCTGCCGGGTTCAAGGTGTGGAAAGGTTGTTTGCCCGGCGCCAATGCCAGCAGGTGCGCGGCATCCAGACTGAAAGACGCGCCACGGTTTTGCCACAGCACGCCACTTTGCGGCAGTACCACGCCGCTACCGAATTCGTGATAGATACTTTGAATAAAGGACACCGCCAGACCGCTGCTGTCCATCACCCCCATCCACACGGTATCACCCGGCCCTTTGCCTTTGCCCCAGGGGGCGGCCTGTTCAGGATCGATGCGCCTGGCCAGCGCGTCCAGGTGTTCGGCGGTCAACAATGCCTGTGGATCCTGAGTCATCTGACGCGGATCGGTGATGAATTGGTCACGCAGGCCGAAAGCCAGTTTGGTGGCCTCGACGATGCCATGTACCACCGCGCCTTCGCTGCGGCTGGCAAGTGGCAGACGGTCGGTCAGCCCGAGGATCGCCAGCGACACCAGGCCCTGAGTCGGCGGCGTCAGGTTAAAGATCTCACCTTTCTGATGCTCCAGCCGCAGCGGCGTGCGGCGGCGCGGCCGATAATCCGCCAGATCCTGCGCAGTGAGCGGCATGCCCAGCCTGGCCATATCCGCCGCCATGCTCTCTGCCAATCGGCCGCGATAGAAGCTGTCCAACCCCTGTTCGGCCAGGGTAATCAGAGTCTCCGCCAACTGTGGCTGGCAGAAACGCTGTCCGGCGTGAGGAATTTCACCGTGCGGCAGGTAGGTGCGGGCAAAATGCTCCTGATCTGCCAGCTCATGATATTTGCTGCGGGTAGCCGCCTCCTGCGAGGCGGTGACCGGAATACCGTCTGCAGCGTAGCGAATCGCATCGGCCAGCAGGCGTGGCAACGGCAACTGCTGGCCGCCCAGTTCAGCGGAGTAATCCAGCGCTTCCTGCCAGCCCCCGACGGTACCGGCGACGGTCAGTGCGGCTTTTGGCCCCCGATGGGGAATGTGACTTTCCCCGGCGTAAAAATCCAGCGTGGCCAGCGAACCGGCTGCGCCGCTGGCGTCGATGGCCACCGGATCACCCTGCGGCGGCACGATCAGCCAGAACCCATCGCCACCCAGGCCGTTCATGTGTGGGTAGACCACGGCGATGGTAGCGGCGGCGGCGACCATGGCTTCAATCGCGTTGCCGCCTTTGCGCAGTATCGCCAGTGCGCTTTCGCTGGCGAGGTGGTGCGGCGTGACGGCCATGCCCAATGGCGCGGTGTTGCTGTTAATCATTTCTTGGCCCTTGTTTGAGGTCAGCGTCTGCCTCAAACACAAGCAAGAGACGTTCCATGTTTTCCGCCAGGACAATAATCGCTTGCCAGCGGGTGGATTGGCCGTGCTATGTTCCGCTGAAACAAAGGTTACAGCAGGAGTAGCAATGCAGCAGATTGATGAACGCCTGCGCGGGGAATATCCGCAGCTCACGCCGCAGGAACAGCGGGTGGCCGATTTTATTTTCGATCACTTCGATGACCTGATCAGCTACAACAGCGCCGAGCTGGCGCGGCTGAGCGGGGTATCCAAAGCCACCGTCAGCCGCTTGTTCAAACGCCTGGGTTACCCGAGCTACCGCGCGATGCGTGACGAATTGCGCACTCTGCGCCAGAGCGGTATGCCGCTGACCGATAACCGTGACGCGGTGCAGGGCAATACCCTGTTGGCGCGCCACTACAAGCAGGAAATGGCTAACCTTACCCAGTGGGTGAACCATATTGATGCGGAGCAGTTCAACGCAGTGATTGCTGCTTTGGTACAGGCGCGGCGGGTGGTGTTAATGGGGTTTCGCAACAGCTATCCGGTGGCGATGCACCTGCGCCAGCAACTGATGCAGGTGCGAGAGCAGGTGTTACTGGTGCCGCAGCCGGGTCAGACACTGGCGGAAGAGCTGGTGAGTCTGTCCCCGCAAGATGTAGCGATAGTGGTGGCGTTTCGCCGCCGACCGCGCCAGGTGCGGGCGTTGTTGACGCAGTTGCAGGTTCAGCAGGTACCGACACTGCTGGTGTGTGAACCCCAGGCACAGGCGCTAATCCCGCTGGCTAACTGGCATCTGGCGGCACCGCTCGACAGCGTTTCCGCCTTTGACAGCTATTCCGCCGCCATGAGTCTGGCCAACCTGCTCAGCAATGCTCTGCTGCACGAGACGTTGGCGCAAGGGCGGCAACGAATTCACCAAATTGCCGATCTGTATATGGGGCTGGATGAGCTGGAGCAGCGCTGAGCCCAGCGCCATTTTGGTGCTTTCGCACTTTGATGGTGCGCAATTTGCTCACTTTATTCATTCACCCTGTCTTTACGTTGGCAGGGAAATTCCCATCTTAACCCCCTAACTTAGCGACACTAAAGCCGAACGTTCCCGACGCCGCTTATTGGCACATTAGTTGCAGAGTGATGATCAAAGAATCTTTTGTTTCATCATTTCACCATCGGGGATAGTCTATGAACTTCAAGAAAATCGGCGTAGTGGCATTAGGTGCAGTGCTGTTGATGGCTCAGGCCGCTTCGGCGATGGCGGATCAACTGCAGGAAATCCAGCAGCGCGGCGTGTTGCGGGTAGCGGTACCCCAGGACTTCCCGCCGTTCGGCTCCGTGGGCACCGATCTGCAACCGCAGGGTTATGACATCGATATGGCGCAGTATCTGGCCGACAAGATGAAACTTAAGTTGCAGCTGGTGCCGGTCACCAGCGCCAACCGCGTACCTTATCTGCAGACCAACAAGGTTGATTTGGTGATTTCCAGCCTGGGCAAAAATGCGGAACGCGAGAAGGCAATCGCCTTCAGCCGCACCTATGCGCCGTTCTTCCTGGGCGTATTTGGTCCGAAAGAATCGGTGCTGGCGGACGCCACGCAGCTGAATGGTAAAACCATCGGCGTGACGCGCGGTGCGGTGGAAGACATGGTGCTGAGCGACACCGCGCCAAAGGGCACGCAGATCAAGCGCTATGAAGACAATAACACCACGCTGTCGGCCTATCTGTCCGGTCAGGTGCAATACATCGCTACCGGCAATCTGGTGGTGAGCGCCATAGCACGGCAGAACCCGAGCAAGGCACCGGTGGCCAAATTTATGCTGAAAGATTCACCCTGCTATGTGGGGCTGCGTCTGGGTGAACCGGCGTTGCAAGCGAAAGTGGACCAACTGATTGAACAGGCATTGAAGGATAACACCCTTAATGGCCTGTCCGAGAAATGGCTCAAAGCACCGCTGCCTGCCGACTTCGGCGCATAACGGGGGCGCCTGATGACCTATCAGCTGAACTTTCCCGCCCTGTGGCCTTACCTGCCCGAGTTGCTGGCCGGTTTGTTGACCACCATTGAGCTGACGGCTCTGGCCACGTTGATCGGGGTGGCGCTGGGGATTTGCGGTGCGGCGATCCGCAGCGGCAAGGCTAACCTGGTTAGTCGCGTTTGGGGCATTTACGTTGAGGTGGTACGCAACACGCCGTTCGTGGTGCAACTGTTCTTCATCGTCTTCGGCCTGCCGAGCCTGGGCTGGAAACTGACCGCCGGGCAGGCGGCGCTGCTGGCGATGGTGATTAACCTGGGGGCCTACAGCACCGAGATTATCCGTGCCGGTATTCAGGTGACGCCGAAAGGCCAGTGGGAGGCCGGCAGGGTGCTGGGGCTCAGCCGTAGCCAGACGTTTTTGCGTATCGTGCTGCCGCCGTCGCTGCAGCGGATTTATCCGGCGTTGGTCAGCCAGTGCATTATCGTCATGCTGGGGTCATCGGTGGTGTCGCAGGTGTCGTTTGAAGAGTTGACCTTCGCCGCCAACCTGATCCAGTCGCGCACCTTCCTCAGTTTTGAGGTGTATCTGGTGACGGCGCTGTTTTACCTGTTGTTATCGATACTGATGCGCCAGCTGTTGCTGGCCGCCGGACGCCGTTTTCTGGGGAGCCAAGGCTGATGCTGACTTTTACCGACTGGGACATTGTGCGCAACCTGCTGTTGGCGGCACGCTGGACCTTACTGCTGTCGCTGACGGCATTTTTGGGCGGCACCCTGGTGACGCTGCCGCTGTTATTGCTGCGCCTGAGTAAGCGTAAGTGGGCGCTGCGGTTTGTTCGCGGTTATTCCGAGCTGTTTCAGGGTACGCCGCTGCTGATGCAGCTGTTCCTGGCCTTTTTTGGGCTGGCATTGTTCGGCATTGATGTGAGTCCCTGGACCGCGGCCGCGTTGGCGCTGACGTTATTCACCAGCGCTTTTCTGGTGGATATCTGGTCCGGCAGCATCGCCGCATTGCCGAAAGGCCAGTGGGAAGCGTCGCGCTGTCTGGGGCTGAGTTTTGGCCAGACGTTGGTGCGGGTCATTGTGCCGCAGGCCGTGCGCATCGCCATTGCACCTACCGTCGGCTTTTCGGTTCAGGTGATCAAGGGGACCGCATTGGCGTCGATCATCGGTTTTGTCGAACTGACCAAGGCCGGCACCATGCTGAACAACGTCACTTATCAACCCTTTAAAGTTTTCGGTCTGGTCGCGCTGGGCTATTTCCTGATGTGTTATCCGCTGTCGCGCTACAGTCATTATCTGGAGAAGAAATTCCATGCCGCTCATCACAATTAATCAGGTTCAAAAATATTACGGTCAGAACCATGTACTGAAGGGCGTGGATCTGGATATCGATATGGGCCAGGTGATTTCGATCATCGGCCGTAGCGGCTCCGGAAAAAGTACATTGTTACGCTGCATCAACGGGCTGGAAGGTTATCAGGAAGGCAGTATCAAACTGGGTGGTATGACTGTGACCGATCGCGATTCGCAGGCGCGTGAAATCAGCCGCTCCATTGGCATGGTATTCCAGAACTTCAATTTATTCCCGCACATGACCGCGCTGGAGAACGTGATGCTGGCGCCGCGTCGGGTGCTAAAGAAAAGCCCGGCCGAATGCCGCGAGCTGGCGGAAGAGATGTTGAACAAGGTTGGGTTGGCTGAGCGCATGCATTACTCACCGGCTAACCTTTCCGGCGGCCAGCAGCAACGGGTGGCGATTGCCCGGGCGCTGGCGATGAACCCGAAAGTGTTGCTGTGTGACGAAATTACCTCGGCGTTGGATCCTGAACTGGTGGGCGAAGTGCTGAAAGTGCTGGAACAGCTGGCCAAAGAGGGCATGACGCTGATCCTGGTGACCCATGAAATGAACTTTGCCCGCGAGGTCGGCGACCGGGTGGTGTTTATGCACCAGGGCAAGGTATGGGAGCAGGGCGATAGCCGCACGCTGTTCGCCAATCCACAAACGCAGGAATTAAAACAATTTATTGCTTCGGTCCGCGGTTTGTCTGAGAACTGATGCCATCAAATCTATTAAGTTATTAAGCTGGTAAGGAATTAACATGTTAGATATCACCCAATTCGATCAGATTAATCCACCCGCCCGCCTGTTGATGGGGCCGGGGCCAATCAACGCGGATCCACGCGTGCTGCGTGCCATGTCGAGCCAGTTGATTGGTCAGTACGATCCGGCGATGACCGGTTACATGAATCAGGTCATGGAACTGTACCGCGCATTGTTCCGCACCGAAAACCGCTGGACCCTGCTGGTGGACGGCACTTCTCGCTCCGGTATAGAAGCGATGCTGGTCTCTTCCATTCGTCCAGGTGACAAGGTGCTGGTGCCGGTATTTGGTCGTTTTGGCCATCTATTGTGTGAGATAGCCCGCCGCTGCCGCGCCGAAGTCCACACCATCGAGGTACCCTGGGGCGAAGTATTCAGCGCCGACCAGATTGAAGACGCCATTAAGAAAGTACGCCCGCGCCTGCTGTTGACGGTGCAAGGCGATACCTCAACCACCATGCTACAACCGCTGGATCAACTGGGTGATATCTGTCGCCGTCACGGCGTGCTTTTTTACACCGATGCCACCGCCTCTTTTGGCGGTAACCAGCTGGAAACCGACGCCTGGGGGCTGGATGCGGTCTCCGCCGGTCTGCAGAAATGCCTGGGCGGCCCATCGGGCAGTTCGCCGGTGACGCTCAGCCCGCAGTTTGAAGAGATTGTTCGCCGTCGCAAATGCGTGGAGCAGGGTATTCGCACCCTCGATCACGCCGATGGCGAGGACGAGATGATCTACTCCAACTATTTCGATCTCGGCATGATCATGGATTACTGGGGCCCGGAGCGCCTGAACCACCATACCGAAGCCACCAGCATGCTGTTTGCCGCGCGCGAGTGCGCCAGGGTTATTCTGGAAGAAGGGCTGGATAACGCCATCGCCCGGCATAAGCTGCACGGTGCGGCCATGCTGGCCGGCATTCAGGGCATGGGGCTGGAAGTCTTCGGCGATTTGGATAACCGAATGAATAACGTGCTCGGCGTGGTGATCCCGCAGCAGGTTCATGGCGAGCAGGTACGCCAGATGATGCTGAACGACTTCGCCATTGAGATCGGCACCTCGTTCGGCCCGCTACAGGGAAAAATCTGGCGCATCGGCACCATGGGCTATAACGCGCGTAAAGACTGCGTATTGCAGACGCTGACGGCACTGGAGGCGGTGCTGAACCGGCTGGGTTTCGCCAGCAAACAGGGCGAAGCGCTGCAGGCGGCATGGAATACTTACGACGACGGCAGCCGTTGATGGCCGCGCTGTTAACCGCCCAGGAGGCGGAGCAGGCCGCAGCACGGGTGATGGCCCGCTGCGATGCGCTGGCGGCGATCAGCGCCACGCCGGGCCAGTTGACGCGGGTCTACCTGTCGCCGGAACATCAGCGAGCCAACCAACTGGTCGGCGACTGGATGCGCACTATCGGCATGAAGGTCTGGCAGGACAACGTCGGCAACCTCTGCGGCCGCTATGAAGGCCAAACGCCCAATGCCCCCGCACTGCTGCTCGGTTCGCATCTGGATACGGTACGCAACGCCGGGCGCTATGACGGCATGCTCGGCGTGTTGACCGCGCTGGAAGTGGTGGCGCATTTACATCGGCAGCAGCGGCGTTTGCCGGTGGCGGTCGAGGTGATTGGCTTTGCCGATGAAGAGGGCACACGCTTTAGTATCGCCCTGTTAGGCAGTCGGGGCATTAGCGGGCAGTGGCCGACCGACTGGTTGGATCGCACCGATGCCGACGGCATCAGCGTGGCACAGGCATTACGTGAGTTTGGGCTGGATCCGGCAGCAGTCGGTGAAGCGCGGCGAGCACCCAGCGATATTTGTGGCTATCTGGAATTGCATATTGAACAGGGGCCTTGTCTGGAGGCCGCCGATCTGGCTTTGGGGGTAGTGACGGCCATTAACGGTGCCCGTCGGCTTAACTGTACCTTTACCGGCCAGGCTGGGCATGCCGGTACCGTGCCGATGGGGCAACGCAAAGACGCATTGGCGGCGGCGGCAGAATGGATGGTGGCGGTAGAGGCGATCACCTCGGCCGCCGATCGGCATCTGGTGGCGACCGTCGGCCGGATTGAAAGCCTGCCGGGAGCGGTGAATGTGATCCCCGGTGAGGTCAGGCTGTCGCTGGACGTGCGTGGGCCGGAAGATGGCCCGCTGGCGGCGTTGCTGACGCAGTTGCTGGAACAGGCGCAGGCCATCTGTACCCGTCGGGGGCTGAGTTTTGACAGTGAAGAGTTTTATCGCATAAATGCAACGGCTTGTGATGCAAATTTGCAACAACGCTGGCAGCAGGGCGTGATGGCGGTTCAGGGGCGCAGCATGGCGTTGCCGAGCGGCGCCGGGCATGATGCGATTGCCGTAGCGGCCTGTTGGCCGGTGGGTATGCTGTTTGTCCGCTGCGATCGCGGTATCAGCCACCATCCGGCCGAAGCCGTCAGCCAGTCCGATGTGGCGCTGGCGATCCAGGCTTACTGCCATACGGTTGGCAGTTGGGAGGAGGGCTGATGAGTCTGCAGCGATTTAATCAGTTACCGGAGGCGCAAGCGGAGCTGTTACTACGGTCCTGCGTGGATATTGCGGCCTGGATTGCGGCGGTGGTGGTAGCGCGGCCATTCAGCAGTGTTGATGCCGCGCTGGCGGTGGCCTGGCAAGCGGCGTTGCGTTGGCAACCGGAAGAGGTCAGCCAGGCACTGGCCCAGCACCCGCGTATCGGCGAAGGTGCCAAAGGCCAGGGGCAAGAGGCGCGGTTTTCGCAGCGTGAACAAGCGGCGGTCAATGCGCAGGATGCAGAGCTGAGCGAAGCGCTGCGGGTCGGCAATCAACGCTATGAACAGCAATTTGGTCAGGTATTTTTGATCCGTGCCGCCGGTCGCGACGGCCAGAGCATTCTGCGCGAGTTGCAACGGCGATTGAATAACAGTGCGGAACAGGAACGGCAGGAAACGGCGGAGCAACTGCGTGAAATCACGATGCTGCGTTTTAAGGAGCTACTGAGCGATGAGTAATATCAGCACCCATATTCTGGACACCTCACTCGGTAAGCCCGCTGCGGGCGTGCGGGTGTGGTTGGAACACGAACAGGACGGGTTATGGCGAACCCTGGCAGAAAGCCAGACCGATGCTGACGGCCGCGCGCGTGATCTAACCTCTGACAGTCTGCTTGCCGGACATTACCGCCTGTCTGCCGATCTCGGCGCTTACTTTACCCGTGACCTGCGTGAAACGCTGTACGCCACGGCAATTATCGATTTCGTTATTCGGGATGCGGCGCAGCATTACCATTTACCGCTGCTCATCAGCCCATATTCTTACTCGACCTACCGGGGCAGTTAGACGCTCGTCAGAAGTTACGGGTGCAGCGAACCGCACCCGCAATGATTAATCGTGGCGCAGGAAGCTGTCGGCATCACGCCAGGCCGGGAAGGCGCTGCGGTAGCTTTGCAGATTTTCCAGCGACAGTTCGGCGTCCAGCCGTGCGGCGGCACCGGGTTCCACCTGGGCCAGTGTTTCCCCCTGCGGGCTGAGGATCAGGCTGTCACCGCTGTAGTTCAGGCCGTTACCGTCTTCGCCGACGCGGTTACAACCGGCCACATATACCTGATTCTCGATGGCGCGAGCGGCCAACAGCGTTTGCCAGTGTTTACTGCGCGGGGCCGGCCAGTTGGCAACGTACAGCGCCAGATCGTAATCCTGCTGATAGCGTGACCACACCGGGAAGCGCAGGTCGTAGCAGATCTGCGGCAGAATGCGCCAGCCGCGCCATTCGAAAATTTCACGTTTTTTGCCTGCCTGATAGTGCAGGTGCTCACCGGCCATGCGGAACAGGTGGCGCTTATCATAGGCATGTACCCGGCCGTTCGGCTCCACCAGCAGGAAACGGTTAACCGCGCCTTCGGCGGTTTTCAGCGCCACGCTGCCGCCGACCAGAGCGTTACTTTTGCTCGCCCAACCGTGCAGCCAGTCGACAACCTGTTGTTCCGGCAGTGCGCTTTCTCCGGCATCCATGGCAAAACCGGTGGTAAACATCTCCGGCAGTACAATCAAATCGCGGCCGCTTAATGGCGCCAACAGCTCATCAAAATGCCGCAGGTTGGCTTCGCCATCACGCCAAACCAGGGGTTGCTGCAACAGGGTAATTTTTAAAGTCGACATAACCGCTCCGCAGCCGCATCCAGCGTGGCATCCTGTTTAGCGAAGCACAGCCGGATCAATTTATGGGGGAAAGGATCGGCACAGAAGACCGACAGCGGGATCGCCGCCACGCCTACGTGCTCGGTTAACCAATGGCAGAACGCCACGTCGTCCAAATCGGAAACGGCGCTGTAATCTGCCAGTAAGAAGTATGTACCTTCGCAGGGCAAAATTTCCAGTCGACTGCTGGACAGCGCCTGTACAAAACGATCGCGCTTGGCGCGGTAAAATGCCGACAGCTGTTGCCAGTGTTCAGGCTCGCTGCGCAGCATATCCGCCAGCGCCAACTGGGCCGGGGTATTGACCGAGAAGGTCAGGTACTGATGCACCTTGCGCACTTCCGCGCTCAGCGCTGCCGGGGCCACGCAGTAACCCACTTTCCAGCCGGTCATGTGAAAGGTCTTGCCGAAAGAGGACACCGCGATGGCGCGCTGGCGCAGCTGCGGGTGAGCCAGGACGCTGGTGTGGCCGCCCCTGGCGAAACAAATGTGTTCGTAGACTTCATCACTCAGCACGTAGATTTCGCGATCGCTAATGGCGTGCCACAGTTGCTGCATATCTTCCGCCTGCCAGGCAGTAGCAGAAGGATTGTGCGGCGTATTGAGGATCACCAGTCGGGTGCGTGGTGACAGCAACTCGCCGAACTGTTGCCAGTCGACGCTGAACGCCGGGGGCTGCAGCGCAATGCGTTTTAGCGTGCCACCGGATAAGGTCACCGCCGGCGCATAGCTGTCGTAGCTGGGATCAAAACAGACAACTTCATCACCGGGGCGCACCAGGGCGCTGATGGCGGCGAACAGTGCCTCAGTGGCACCCGCCGTGATGGTGACTTCGTTAGTGGCGTCCGGTAGCCAGCCGTACAGAGCCGCGGTTTTCTCGGCGATGGCTTCGCGCAGTGGGGCAACGCCGGTCATCGGAGCATATTGGTTCGCCCCCTGGCTGACATGCCAGGCCAGACGTTCTTTCAGGTAGTCCGGGCCATCGAAATCGGGGAAGCCCTGCGACAGGTTGATTGCCTGATGCTGCGCCGCCAGCGCACTCATCTGGGTGAAAATGGTGGTGCCCAGCGCGGGTAGTTTACTTTCGGGGATCAGTGCTGAAGTGCTCATCGTAGGCTAATACTCCTGGCGCTTATGTTGCCGTCAATATAACACGATGTTAGTATTTGGCAATCAAGACGCTTAGATGGCTAAATGAAGAAAAAGTCTTACCCTTAATCAAATCATTCTAGACATCATTTGCTTATAACCTACAGGTCAAAAAATGTTAATGACAGAAAATCAGCAACTTAAAGCGTTATTGTCGGCCTGTCACTGGATTGGTGAAAAGGGCTGGTGCCCGGCGACCGGTGGCAATATGTCGCTGCGTCTCGATGACCAACATTGTCTGGTCACCGAATCCGGCAAGGATAAGGGCAGCCTGACTGAAACTGACTTCCTGCTGGTGGAAACCGCCAGCAACCATGTGCCGAGCGGCCGCACGCCATCTGCGGAAACCGGTCTGCATACCCTTATTTACCGTTTGTACCCGCAGATTGGCGCGGTGCTGCATACTCATTCGGTGAATGCGACCGTGCTGTCGCGGGTTGAACGCAGCGATGGGCTGGTGTTGCAGGGCTATGAGATGCAAAAATCACTCGGTGGGCAGACTACGCATCTGGACAGCGTGGTGATCCCGATTCTCGATAACGATCAGGATATCTCGCGATTAGCGGCGCGGGTGGCGGCCCATGCCGAAGCTACACCGTTGCAGTACGGTTTTCTGGTGCGTGGCCACGGTCTGTATTGCTGGGGTCGCCAGGTCGCGGAAGCTCGTCGTCATCTTGAAGGGCTGGAATTCCTGTTCCAGTGCGAACTGCAACGCCGTTTACTGGAGGCCAAATGATCCGCGCCATCGTTACCGACATTGAAGGTACCACCAGCGATATCTGTTTCGTTCATCAGGTGCTGTTCCCTTACGCACGTGAACGCCTGGCCACCTTTCTCCGTCTTCACGCTGAAGATGCCGAAGTCGCCGCGCCACTGACCGCCTTACGCCAGGAGCTTGACCAACCGCAGGCGGATATTGAGCAACTGATTGCTGCGCTGTACCGCTTTATGGACGAAGACCGCAAATCCACCGCGCTGAAGGCGCTGCAAGGTATCATCTGGCGCAGTGGTTATCAGAACGGCGATTTTCGCGGACATTTGTACCCTGAAGTGGCCGGGCAGTTAGCCGTCTGGCAGCAGCAGGGGCTGAAGCTGTACGTCTATTCTTCCGGCTCGGTAGAGGCGCAAAAGCTGCTGTTCGGCTACAGCGATGCCGGGGATCTGCAGCCATTGTTCAGCGGTTATTTCGATACTCACGTCGGTGCCAAGCGTGAAACCGCTTCGTACCTTAATATCGCGGGTAAAATCGGTATTGCAGCTGATGAACTGTTATTTCTTTCCGACATTCATCAAGAGCTGGACGCCGCGCGTGCCGCTGGTTGGCATACCTGCCAACTGATCCGCGATGAAGCCGATAGTCAAAGCCAGCATCCGCAGGTTAACCGTTTTGATCAAATCGATTTAGGGGAGTTTGCCTCATGAGTGGATTGACCATTTTCAGCGATCAAGAGCCGCAGCAGCCGCTGTGGCAGAGCCGTGACGCGCAGGCCATTGGGCAGCAACTGGCACAGATTGGCGTACGTTTTGAACGCTGGCAGGCGGATCGTGAACTGGGTGAAAACCCGGATCCGGCCGTCGTGATCGCCGCCTATCAGCATCAGATCGACCGGCTGGTGGCGGAGAAGGGCTACCAGAGTTGGGATGTGATCAGCATGCGTCCGGATAATGCCCAGCGCGAAGTGTTGCGCAGCAAATTTTTGTCCGAGCATACCCACGGTGAAGATGAAGTGCGTTTCTTTGTCGAGGGGGCCGGGCTGTTCTGCCTGCATCTGGATGGCAAGATCTTCCAGATCTTGTGTGAGAAGAACGATCTGATCTCGGTGCCGGCCAATACCCGCCATTGGTTCGATATGGGCTCAGCACCGAATTTCACTGCGATCCGCGTGTTCGATAACCCGGAAGGCTGGGTGGCGCATTTCACCGGCGATAACATCGCCGATGCCTACCCGCGTCTCGACTGAGCGCTATAACGCGGACGTTAACCTAACGCCCGCTGAAAAATCCCTTCACTGACCTGCTGTGGCGTGATCACGCCGCTGTCGAAGACCCAACCGCTAATCAATGCCGCCGGTGTCACGTCAAACGCCGGGTTATAAACCGGGGCATCGACAGGTGCCCACTGACATGAGCCAAAGCTGCCGGTGACACCGGTCACTTCAACTGCGGCCCGTTGTTCAATCGGGATCGCAGCCCCGTTCGGGCAATGCGGATCGTGAGTGGTGTGCGGTGCGGCGACGTAGAATGGAATGTGGTGATAGTGCGCCAGTACCGCCAGGCTATAGGTGCCAATCTTGTTGGCGACGTCACCGTTGGCAGCGATGCGATCGGCCCCCACCCATACGGCGTCTACCTGGCCCTGCGCCATCAGACTGGCCGCCATGGAGTCACAAATCAACCGGTAGGGGATACCCAGTTCACCCAGCTCCCAGGCGGTCAGCCGGCCGCCCTGCAATAGCGGACGCGTTTCATCGACCCACACTTGCTGTACTTTGCCCTGCTGATGAGCACGCAACAGTACGCCAATAGCGGTACCGATACCGGCGGTAGCCAGGCCCCCGGTATTGCAGTGGGTCAGCAGACGGCTGCCGGGTTTCACCAGTTCGGCACCGTGATCGGCAATGCGATCGCACAATTTTCGGTCTTCCTCCACCAACCGCTGCGCTTCTTCCACCATCGCAGGTACCCATTGCGGCTGTGCCAATGCCAGCTTCATGCGATCCAGATTATTCATCAGGTTGACTGCCGTCGGCCGCGAGGCACGCAGAGTGATTAGTGCCTGTTCCAGTTCTTTGCGCGGCACGCCGCGCTCTGCCAGCAAGGCCAACAACAGACTGGCGGACAGGCCGATAAGCGGTGCCCCCCGAACTCGCAGGGTAAGGATATGATCGACCAGTTCTTCCACGCTGTCGCAGCTGCGCCACTGTTTTTCCTGCGGTAAAGCCTGCTGATCGAGGATCAAAAGTCGGTTGTCACTCAAGGTCAAACTGGTGGTGTTAAGCGCTTGCATCGGCGGTTAATTCCTTGTTGCGTAGTTATTGCATCTGGAAAGCTATTCTGCCAACATGACTTCCGGATGTATAGACGTCCAAATGCTTTTACGTCTAAAAAATATAATCGCTGGGTCAGTGAGAAAGATTAAAAGGGTTGGGGATGTCACATTATCGTACGTTTACTGCTGCTGATGCCGTTGAATATGCTCGTCAATACGGGCAGTTAGCCGATCCACAGGCGTTGGTAAGCGCTGACGAGATTGGTGACGGCAATCTGAACCTGGTGTTCAAGATCCGCGATCGTGACGGTGTTAGCCGGGTGATCGTCAAACAGGCGCTGCCGTATGTACGTTGTGTGGGCGAATCCTGGCCGCTAACGCTTGATCGGGCGCGCATTGAAGCGGAAACCCTGTTGATTCACGGCGGTTTTTGCCCAAGGCATACGGTAAAGGTACTCCATCACGATGCCGAATTGGCGGTGATGGTGCAGGAAGATCTTTCAGATCATCACATCTGGCGCAGCGAATTGGTCAAGGGCCACTATTACCCCCTGGCGGCCGGGCAACTGGCGGAGTATTTGGCGCAAACCCTGTTCCATACTTCCGACTTTTATCAGACGGCGCAGGAGAAAAAGGCGGAAGTTAGTCGCTTTAGCAACCCCGAACTGTGCCAGATCACCGAAGATCTGTTCTTTACCGATCCCTATATCGATCATGAGCGTAATCAGTTTGATCCGGCGCTGTTGCCGCAGGTGCTTGAACTGCGTAACGATGCGGCACTCAGGCTGGCGGTCGCCGGGCTAAAGCATCGTTTCCTGAGCAAGGCGGAAGCGCTGTTGCACGGGGATATTCACAGTGGTTCGATTTTTGTTGCAGAAGGCAAGCTGAAGGCGATAGACGCCGAGTTCGGCTTCTATGGCCCGATCGGTTTTGACGTCGGTACCGCGCTGGGTAATCTGTTATTGAATTACTGCGGTCTACCGGGCCTGTTCGGGCCGCGCGACGCCGCTGCCGGGCGTGAACAACGTCTACAGGATGTGCGCGAGCTGTGGTTGATTTTCGCCGATCGCTTCCTGGCATTGTGCCACCAACAGACCCGCGAAGCGGCACTGGCGGTGCCGGGTTATGCCGAACAGTTCCTGCAGCAGGTGTGGACAGATGCCGTCGGCTACTGCGGCAGTGAGTTGATCCGCCGTACTATCGGTCTGGCGCACGTTGCCGATTTGGACAGCATCGGTGACACCGAGATGCGTGCCGAATGTCAGCGCAACGCTTTGGTGTTGGGTCGAGCGTTGATTGTGAATGCGCCGCAGATTGAGCATATCGATGCGTTGTTGGCGCGTATTCACCAGAACGGTTAAATCTCCTGGATACCGTGAAAAAAGGGTGCTCATGGATCCGTCGCCAACAACCAACAGGCGGGGCGAACCCCGCCGTTGGGTTGCCTTACCCTTCGGTTTCGTAAGCCAAAATGGCGGCTACCTCCGTGTCTCCCAGTGTGATGCGCAGTTCACATAGTGAACCACGGGTGATCCACATCAGCGCTATCAGCGTGATACAGATAATCATCAGCCTCAGAACGACCCGTTCTTGCTGCATTTTTGACCTCCTTATCCTTGCCTTACGGCGGGGAAGAGGCTAACCTGACGTTGCTAAGCGTTCAGAGTGGCCTCGGGTTGATTACATCGACTCGGGGCCTTTCTCTTTCTATCCGTTACCAATACAAGGCTCCGGACAGAAAGATCCAGAGCACCCATCCGCAGTCTATCCGAATATCCCCGGGGTTAAATTAGCCGTTCTGGTAAGGTTGCGAAGCGCTGCGCATTTTTAAGCAGAAATAGAAAAGGGGCGATGATTATCGCCCCTGGGTAAGTCAGTTTTTTGCAGTTACGCGGCTTCGGTGTGTTTCAGGCGCTTATCCTGCTTGAGCGGCTTTTCCGGCTTACTGGCCGCCAGCGCATCCGGCTCGAAGTCATCCACGTTGATGGAACGCAGACGGCTCTCCTCGGCTTTCACCAGGATCTTCGCCTCATCGGCGCTGATCTTGCCTTCTTCCAATGCACGTTGTGCCAGACGATCCAGTCGGGTGAACGGCAGGTTCTTGCCGGCCGCCTTGCACAGACGGTCGTGAATCGGTTCGGCGGCGATCACGTCAGCCAGTGCGGCTTCCAGCAGGCCAACCGGGTTGTGCTCGCTGGGTGTCAGATACTGGCCACGGCCCAGACGGCTACGGGTGGCAGACGGCTGTTGGATGATCTTGGCCAATTGGTGATCCAGACGGTCAGACGGTGCAGTATGGACACGGCCTAACGGGAAGACGACCAGGCGCATCACTCCGGCGATAAAGCGGTTCGGGAAGTTGCGCAGCAGGTCATCCAGTGCCTGTTCTGCCTGATGCAGACTGTCCTGTACGGCCCAATGTACCAGCGGCAAATCTTCTTTCTGACGGCCTTCATCTTCAAAACGTTTCAGTGCCGCAGAAGCCAGATACATTTGGCTGAGGATATCCCCCAGACGGGCGGAGATACGCTCACGGCGCTTCAAACTGCCGCCCAGCACGCCCATGGAAACGTCTGACAACAGCGCCAGGTTAGCGCTCAGGCGGTTCAACTGTTGGTAATAACGACGAGTCGCGTCTTTGGTTGGTGTGCTGCTGGTGCGACCGTTAGTCAGGCCCAGCCAGAAGCTGCGCACCTTGTTGCTGCCAACGTGGCCCAGATGACCGAACAGCAATTTGTCATAGGCGTTCAGGTCGTTCTTCTGCGCTGCAGCCATTTCGTCCAGCACGTAAGGATGGCAGCGGATAGCCCCCTGACCGAAGATCATCATGGTACGAGTCAGGATATTGGCGCCTTCTACCGTAATGGCGATAGGCGCGCCTTGATAGGCTCGGGCCAGGAAGTTGGATTTACCCAGCATGATGCCTTTACCGCCGGCGATATCCATTGCATCAATGATTGCCTGCTGGCCGCGATGGGTACAGTGGTATTTCACGATGGCCGACAGCACGGCCGGTTTCTCGCCCAGCATCAGGCCGCTGGTGATAAGCGTAGCCGCGGCATCCATCACGTAGGTGTTACCGGCGATACGCGCCAGTGGTTCTTCGATACCTTCCATCTTGCCGATTGAGAGCTTGAACTGACGGCGGATATGGGCGTATGCCCCAATCGCCAGCGCCATGGACTTCACGCTACCGGTCGAGTTGGAAGGCAGGGTGATGCCACGGCCTACCGACAGGCACTCAACCAGCATACGCCAGCCCTGACCGGCCATTTTTGGCCCGCCGATGATGTAATCAATAGGGACGAACACGTCATTACCGCGAGTTGGGCCGTTTTGGAACGGCACGTTCAGCGGGAAGTGGCGGTTACCGATTTCAACACCTGGGGTGCTGGTTGGGATCAGCGCACAGGTGATGCCCGGTGATTCGTTATCGCCCAGCAAGTGATTCGGGTCATACAGTTTGAACGCCAGGCCCAGCACGGTCGCAACCGGTGCCAGCGTGATATAGCGTTTGTTCCAGGTCAGGCGCATGCCCAGTACCTGTTCGCCTTGCCATTCACCCATGCAGACGGTGCCGACGTCCGGAATGGCACCGGCATCGGAACCGGCTTCCGGGCTGGTCAGGGCGAAACAAGGGATCTCGTCGCCGCGCGCCAGGCCTGGCAGGTAATGGTTTTTCTGTTCGTCAGTACCGTAATGCTGCAGCAGTTCACCGGGGCCGAGGGAGTTTGGCACGCCGACGGTGATGGCCAGAATACCGGAAACACCGGACAGTTTTTGCAGCACGCGCGCCTGAGCATAAGGAGAGAAGTCCAGGCCGCCGTATTCTTTCTTGATGATCATCGCGAAGAAGCGGTGTTCTTTCAGGTATGCCCACAGTTCCGGCGGTAAATCGGCCAGCTCGTGGGTGATTTGGAAGTCGTTGGCCATGCGGCAGGCTTCTTCCACCGGCCCGTCGATGAACGCTTGCTCTTCGGCGGTCAACTGCGGTTTCGGGTAGTTATGCAGCTTGTTCCAGTCCGGCGCACCGCGGAACAGATCGCCTTCCCACCAGGTGGTCCCGGCTTCGATCGCTTCCTTTTCGGTGGTGGACATTGGCGGCATCACCTTGCGGAATGCGCGCAGCGCCGGGGCGGACAGCATTGAACGGCGCAATGAGGTGACGTTCAACGGCAGCAGGATAATCGCCAGCGGCAGCAGCATCCAGAAGCTCCACAGGCCGATAGCGCCCATGGCGGCGGTGTACGCCAGAAGAATAAGGCTACTGAGGGTGAGGTTCACTCGGTGATAAAACACCACACCAATGAGTGCCAGCAAAACAACAATACTAAGAACCATCATAAGAAGCTCCAAAGTGGCAAGAGGTCTGACCTGTTGTGTATGTAATAGGTTTTAGTACAACCCCATATTTTTATCAATGCATTTACAGTTTAATTACAACTTAAGTCACAAACTGACCGCATCAATCATCAAAAACCTCATCGCTGCCTCAACCGGGCTGCTGTTTGACTGACAATGCTTCTCGGTTTTTCCCCGATCCGTTACACTGCGGAGCGGAAGATTGACGATAACAAGAGGTTCCTCATGTACCACGACCTTATTCGCAGTGAACTGAACGAAGCGGCCGATACCCTGGCGAAATTTATCAATGACGACGCCAATATCGACGCCATCCAACGCGCAGCAGTGCTGCTGGCCGATTCCTTTAAAGCCGGCGGGAAAGTCATTTCTTGCGGTAACGGTGGCTCCCACTGTGACGCGATGCACTTTGCCGAAGAGTTGACCGGCCGCTACCGTGAAAACCGTCCGGGTTATCCGGCGATTGCCATTTCCGACGTTAGCCACCTGTCTTGCGTCAGCAACGACTTTGGTTACGAGTATGTGTTTTCACGCTATGTGGAAGCGGTAGGCCGTGAAGGCGACGTCTTGCTGGGCATTTCCACCTCCGGCAATTCCGGCAACATTATTAAAGCCATCGAAGCGGCGCGCGCCAAAGGGATGAAAGTGATCACCCTGACCGGCAAAGACGGCGGCAAAATGGCCGGTTCTGCCGATGTGGAAATCCGCGTACCGCACTTCGGTTACGCAGACCGCATTCAGGAAATTCATATCAAAGCGATCCACATCTTGATTCAGCTGATTGAAAAAGAGATGGTTAAGGCTTAACGGCTTTAGGGGGCATATTGCCCCCGTTAATAATGCACCGGGGTGCGGCAGGTCGCGCCCTAATAAACGGTGTCAGTGTGGTTAAGGAGTGCTGGCGATGTGTGAACTGCTCGGGATGAGCGCAAACGTACCGACCGATATTTGCTTTAGCTTTACCGGGCTGGTTCAGCGCGGTGGCCGTACCGGGCCACATAAAGATGGTTGGGGCATTACCTTCTACGAAGGGAACGGTTGCCGCACGTTTAAGGATCCCCAGCCGAGTTTCGACTCGCCGATTGCCCGTTTGGTGCAGGAATACCCGATCAAATCCTGCGCGGTGGTGTCGCATATCCGTCAGGCCAATCGCGGTGAAGTGGCGCTGGAAAATACCCATCCCTTTACCCGTGAACTGTGGGGCCGTAACTGGACCTACGCGCACAATGGCCAGTTGAAAGGCTACCGTCAGTTGGAAACCGGCACTTTCCGTCCGGTTGGCCAGACTGACAGCGAATACGCTTTCTGCTGGTTGCTGCATCAGCTTTCCCTGAAATACCCGCGCACCCCGAGCCGCTGGCCGCCGGTTTTCCGTTATATCGCTTTGCTGGCGGATCAATTGCGTCAGAAGGGGGTATTCAATATGTTGCTGTCGGATGGGCGCTTTGTGATGGCTTATTGTTCGACCAACCTGTACTGGATCACGCGTCGCGCGCCGTTTGGCAAAGCCACGCTGCTCGATCAGGACGTAGAGATTGATTTTCAGCAGCAGACCACGCCTAACGATGTGGTCACGGTGATTGCTACCCAGCCGCTGACGGCGAATGAAACCTGGCACAAGATTGCGCCAGGTGAATTCGCACTATTTCACTTCGGTGAGCGGCTTGGTCTGAGCGAAGGGATTGGTACTGACAGTGGGAGCCGTGGTTGACGCATACTGCGTCATCTGGCCGCTGCTCAGCACGGGCTGACCCAACACGTACTGGCCATTGGCTACGCTGACCATCGGCGGCTGGTGGTTTTTGACGAAGTAGTCATAACCCGGCTTCAGTTGGCGCCAGAAGGCGATGTAGCTGGAGGAGCTGTGACGTTTCAGGTTCTTGTCGGTCATGCGGAACGGATAGATACTGATATCAATCCGGCTCTGGCCGTAAGCAAACGCGGCTTCGACGTAGCGATAAATCTCATCCATATAGGTGTTGGTCATTGCATAACACCCAATAGATTTACATTCACCGTGGATCATCAGATAAGCGCCGGAATAACCCTGTGATTTATCGTAATCATTCGGAAAACCGATATTGATGGCTCGATAATACTTGCTGTCGGGTTTCAGATGACGCGCGTCGACGCTATAAAAGCCTTCCGGACTCTTAAAGTCACCTTCACGGCGTTTCGGGCCGAGGCCGCCAGAGAAATTACAGATTTGGAAAGAGTTCACCAGACGGAATTCGTTGCCCATTTTGGCATACAATTCCAGCGTGCGTTCCTCTTTGAAGATCTGAATATAAACCGGTGACCCTACTAATTGCTGCTTAACTACCGGAACCTCGGGAACCTGCTCGCTGGCGCTGCAGGCCGTGATCATCGGCATAGAAAAAAGCATCGCAAACAACAACGCGATTTTGCTCATTATTATTCCTGCTTATATTTATCTGCTGGCTCAATGCACTTGGCCAACATGCCACTGATTATTGTTTTACGGTCTTAAAACACCGTCAGATTACCAGTGTGTTCTTTTTTAGCAATATGTGTTGTGTATAAAAAAACTACAAACTTCGATAAAAGTGAATCGACAGGCAGATTTTAACGATTAGTGGGGCGAAACAGCCGAAATTTAATTGTGTTTGCTTGACTCAGGTCACTGCCTGACACAGAAAAATGTTGTGAAAAATGTTAATATTCCGCCTCGAATTAGCGCGCAAAAAATGGACGCAGGAGTTAATCAACGGAATGTACGTTACCCCATTTTGTCAGTGCGAAAGATTTCATGTTGAGCGTGATGCCGTTTCGCTCAACCCAGAGGCTGCCGAAGCGGCCTCATCATCCAGGCATCGTCAGCACCAGCCTCTGGGGCCGGTAAGACGTGTGAAACTAACCAACATCGTATAAATCCTATGATTAAAATCAGAAAAGGGTTAGATCTGCCCATTGCCGGAGCTCCGGCTCAGGCGATTCAGGACGGCCCAATCATTCAGCATGTCGCCCTGCTTGGGGAAGATTATGTCGGAATGCGCCCGTCTATGCTGGTGCAGGAAGGCGAGAGCGTTAAGAAAGGCCAGGCGCTGTTCGAAGATAAAAAGACCCCCGGGGTTTTCTTCACCGCTCCCGCCAGTGGCCGCATTCTTTCGATCAACCGCGGTGAACGGCGCGTATTGCAGTCGGTAGTTATCGCCGTTGAAAATGGCGGCGATGAGCAACTGGAGTTTGCTCATTATCCGGTTGCCGAACTGGCGATGCTGCCGCGGGAACAGGTTGAAAGCGAATTACTCGCCAGCGGTCTGTGGACTGCGCTACGTACCCGCCCATTCAGTAAAACGCCTGCACCGGGTAGCACTCCACGTGCCATTTTTGTTACCGCCATGGACAGCCAGCCGCTGGCTGCCGATCCGCAGGTGATCATCGCCGAGCAGTTGGCAGCGTTCAACGCCGGACTTGCGGTATTGGCCCGACTGACCGACGGCAAGGTGCACGTTTGCCACGCCGCGGGCGCGAACCTGGGCAAACAACCCGATGCGCAGGTGACCTATAACGAATTCGCCGGTCCACATCCTGCCGGGTTGGTGGGCACCCATATTCATTTCCTCGAGCCGGTCAGTTTGAAAAAAACCGTCTGGCATATCGGCTATCAGGATGCGATCGCCATCGGCACCTTGTTCACCACCGGCAAACTCGATACCCGTCGGGTGGTGGCACTGGCTGGGCCGCAGGTGGAACAGCCGGTGTTGCTGCGCACCCGGTTGGGCGCCAGCATCGACGAACTGACCGCCGGGCGTCTGAAAGCCGGTGAGAACCGGGTGATTTCCGGTTCGGTGCTGAGCGGCACCCACGTTGCCGGGCCGAACGCTTACCTCGGCCGTTTCCATTCGCTGGTTTCCGTACTGCAGGAAGGGCGTGATAAAGAGCTGTTTGGTTGGATCGCGCCATCACCGGATAAATTTTCCATCACCCGTACTACGCTGGGCCATTTCCTGAAGAACAAACTGTTCGCCTTCTCGACCACCACCCACGGCGGTGAGCGTGCAATGGTGCCGATCGGCAACTACGAGCGGGTAATGCCGCTGGATATCCTGCCGACTCTGCTGCTGCGCGACCTGCTGGCGGGTGACAGCGACAGCGCACAGGCGTTGGGCTGTCTGGAGCTGGATGAAGAAGATCTGGCGCTGTGCACCTTCGTTTGCCCCGGCAAGTATGAATACGCTCCGGTGCTGCGCGATGTGCTGACCAAGATTGAGCAGGAAGGATAACCGATGGGCCTGAAGAACTTTTTTGAAAAAATCGAGCATCACTTCACACCGGGCGGCAAGCTGGAAAAGTGGTACCCGCTGTTTGAAGCGACTACCACGGTGTTCTATACCCCTGGTTTGGTGACGCGCGGGGCTTCGCACGTGCGCGATGCCATCGATCTGAAACGTATGATGATCCTGGTGTGGCTGGCGGTATTCCCTGCGATGTTCTGGGGCATGTACAACGTCGGCCAACAGACCATTCCGGCATTGCACCACCTTTACAGTGGCGATCAACTGCAGCAGGTGCTGGCGGGGGATTGGCACTATCGGTTGGCACAATGGCTGGGGGCATCACTGGCGGCGGACGCGGGCTGGATCAGCAAAATGGTGCTGGGCGCCTGCTATTTCCTGCCGATTTACGCCGTGGTGTTCCTGGTCGGTGGTTTCTGGGAGGTGCTGTTCGCGGTCATTCGCAAACATGAGATTAATGAAGGCTTCTTCGTCACCTCAATCCTGTTTGCACTGATTGTGCCGCCCACGCTGCCGCTGTGGCAGGCCGCGCTGGGGATCACCTTCGGCGTAGTGGTGGCGAAAGAGATATTTGGCGGTACCGGACGCAACTTCCTCAACCCGGCTTTGGCTGGGCGCGCGTTCCTGTTCTTTGCTTATCCGGCGCAGATTTCCGGTGACCTGGTGTGGACCTCCGCCGACGGTTTCTCTGGCGCGACGCCGCTGGCACAGTGGAGCGCGGGCGGGGCACACAGCCTGAGCAACGTGGCTACCGGCCAGTCCATCAGTTGGATGGATGCGTTTCTCGGCAACATTCCCGGCTCGGTGGGTGAAGTCTCCACGCTGATGATCCTGCTCGGCGGAGCGATAATCCTGTTTGGCCGCGTAGCTTCCTGGCGCATTGTCGCCGGGGTGATGCTCGGCATGATGGCTACCGCCTTCCTGTTCAACAGCATCGGCTCTACGACCAACCCGCTGTTTGCCATGCCTTGGTACTGGCACCTGGTGTTGGGCGGCTTCGCCTTCGGCATGATCTTTATGGCTACCGATCCGGTTTCCGCCTCGTTCACCAACAAGGGGAAGTGGTGGTACGGCATTTTGATTGGCGTGATGTGCGTGCTGATCCGGGTGGTCAATCCGGCCTATCCGGAAGGCATGATGCTGGCGATCCTGTTCGCCAACCTGTTCGCGCCGCTGTTCGATTACCTGGTGGTGCAGGCCAACATCAAGCGGAGAAAAGCCCGTGGCGAATGAATCTAAAAACGACAGCATCGGTAAAACGCTGCTGGTGGTACTGCTGCTGTGCCTGGTGTGTTCTGTGGTGGTGGCGGGTTCCGCCGTCGGCCTGAAGTCCAAACAGCAAGAACAGAAGTTGCTCGACAAACAGCGCAATATTCTCGACGTGGCCGGTTTGCTGCAGCCGAAAATGGAAGGCGAGCAGGTCAAGGCGCTGTTCACCCAACGTATCGAACCGCGCCTGCTGGATTTGAACAGCGGTGAATTTGTTGCGGGTAACGCGACGGCGTTTGATCTGCCCGCAGCCCTGCGTGATAACGCCAAAAGCGTAGCGCTACCGGCGGCTGACGATCCGGCCGGTATCAAACGCCGTAGCAACCAGGCGGAAATCTACCTGGTGCGTGACGACAGCGGTGCAGTGAACAAAATCGTGCTGCCGGTCTACGGTACCGGCCTGTGGTCGATGATGTACGCCTTTGTGGCGCTCGATAGCGACGCCAATACGGTGAAAGGCATCACTTACTACGACCAGGGCGAAACCCCTGGGCTGGGCGGCGAGGTTGAGAATGCCGGCTGGCGTCAGCAGTGGATCGGTAAAAAGCTGTTTGATGACAGCGGCAAACCGGCGATCCGCGTAGTGAAAGGCGGGGCGCGTCAGGGGGATGAGCATGGGGTGGACGGTTTATCCGGTGCCACGCTGACCTCCAACGGCGTGCAGCATACTTTTGACTTCTGGTTGGGCGAGCACGGCTTTGGCCCGTTCCTGCAAAAAGTTCGTGAAGGAGCGCTGAAAAATGGCTGATTCCAAAGAGATTAAACGGGTCCTTTTAGGGCCGTTGTTCGACAACAACCCGATTGCCTTGCAGGTGCTGGGTGTCTGTTCTGCGCTGGCGGTGACCACCAAGCTGGAAACGGCGGTGGTGATGACCATCGCAGTAACGCTGGTCACCGCGTTCTCCAGCTTCTTTATTTCGCTGATCCGCCACCATATCCCGAACAGCGTGCGCATCATCGTGCAGATGGCGATTATCGCCTCGTTGGTGATTGTGGTCGATCAGTTGCTGCGCGCCTATGCGTTCGAGATATCCAAGCAGCTGTCGGTGTTTGTCGGCCTGATCATCACCAACTGTATCGTGATGGGGCGTGCCGAAGCCTATGCCATGAAATCGCCACCGATCGAGAGTTTTATGGACGGTATCGGCAACGGCTTGGGCTACGGGGTGATCCTGGTGTTGGTCGGTTTCCTGCGTGAGCTGTTCGGTTCCGGCAAGCTGTTTGGCATTCCGGTGCTGGAAACGGTGCAGAACGGCGGCTGGTATCAACCGAACGGCCTGTTCCTGCTGGCACCGAGCGCGTTCTTTATCATCGGCCTGCTGATTTGGGCGCTACGCAGCCTGAAACCAGCGCAGATCGAAAAGGAGTAATGGCCGATGGAACATTATATCAGCCTGTTTGTACGCGCGGTGTTCGTTGAGAACATGGCGTTGGCGTTCTTCCTGGGGATGTGTACCTTCCTGGCGGTATCGAAGAAGGTATCGACTGCCTTTGGTTTGGGCATCGCGGTGACCCTGGTGCTCGGGATCTCCGTGCCGGTGAACAACCTGGTCTACAACCTGATCCTGCGTGATGGTGCGCTGGTGGAAGGCGTTGATCTGAGCTTCCTCAACTTCATTACCTTTATCGGCGTGATTGCGGCGCTGGTGCAGATTCTGGAGATGATCCTCGATCGCTTCTTCCCGTCGCTGTACAACGCACTCGGTATTTTCCTGCCGCTTATCACCGTGAACTGCGCCATCTTCGGCGGCGTGTCCTTCATGGTGCAACGTGACTACAACTTCGCTGAATCAGTGGTGTACGGCTTTGGCTCCGGCACCGGCTGGATGTTGGCGATTGTCGCGATGGCGGGGATCCGCGAAAAACTCAAGTATGCCAATGTCCCCGCAGGGTTGCGCGGCCTGGGCATTACCTTTATCACCACCGGGCTGATGGCGTTGGGCTTTATGTCCTTCTCCGGTGTTCAGTTGTAAAGGCGGGAAGAATTTATGGAAATTATTTTAGGCGTCGCGATGTTTACCGGCATCGTTATGGTGTTGGTGTTGCTCATCCTGTTTGCCAAATCCAGGCTGGTGAACACCGGTGACATTGCGGTAGAAGTTAATGGCGATCTCGACAAGAGCTTTACCGCTCCGGCGGGTGACAAACTGCTGAACATGCTCTCCAGCCAGGGGATCTTCGTTTCGTCCGCCTGCGGTGGCGGCGGTTCTTGCGGCCAGTGCCGGGTGGTGATCAAAGAGGGCGGCGGCGATATCCTGCCGACCGAACTGTCGCACATCAACAAGCGTGAAGCGAAAGAGGGCTGCCGACTGGCTTGTCAGGTGAACGTGAAGCAGAACCTGAAAATCGAGCTACCGGAAGAGATCTTCGGGGTGAAAAAGTGGGAGTGCGAGGTTATCTCCAATGATAACAAAGCCACTTTTATCAAAGAGCTGAAACTGAAAATCCCTGACGGGGAAGACGTGCCGTTCCGCGCCGGTGGGTTTATCCAGATCGAAGCGCCGGCACACGACATCAGCTACGCCGATTTTGACGTGCCTGACGAGTACCGTGGCGATTGGGACAAGTTCAACCTGTTCCGCTACCGCTCGGTAGTGAATGAAACCACGGTACGTGCCTACTCGATGGCCAACTACCCGGACGAAAAGGGCATTATTATGCTCAACGTGCGTATCGCCACGCCGCCACCGCGCGATCCTGACGTGCCGCCGGGCATCATGTCCTCTTATATCTGGTCGTTAAAGGCCGGGGACAAGGTGACCATTTCCGGGCCGTTCGGCGAGTTCTTTGCCAAGGACACCGACGCGGAAATGATCTTTATCGGCGGTGGTGCCGGTATGGCACCGATGCGTTCGCACATCTTTGACCAGCTCAATCGCCTGAAGTCGAAGCGTAAAATCACCTTCTGGTACGGCGCGCGTTCACTGCGTGAGATGTTCTACGAGGAAGATTTCAACCAACTGCAGGCAGAGAACGAGAACTTTACCTGGCATGTGGCGCTTTCCGATCCACAGCCTGAGGATAACTGGACGGGTTACACCGGCTTTATCCATAATGTTCTGTTGGAGAACTATCTGCGGAACCATCCGGCCCCGGAAGACTGTGAGTTTTACATGTGCGGTCCGCCAATGATGAACGCCGCAGTGATCAAGATGTTGAAAGACCTGGGCGTCGAAGACGAAAATATCATGCTTGATGACTTTGGTGGCTAAATGCGCGCATGGGCAATGAAGGGGTTGATGACGACGGTGGCGCTCAGCGCCACCCTGTTATTGACCGGCTGCGGACCGGAGCAGGTCAATCTCGATGGCAAAACCATGGGGACCTCTTATTCGATCCGCTATGTTACCGGGGACGACACGCCGTCTGCCACCAAAATGCAGGCGGAGATCGACAAGCGTCTGGAGTTGGTGAACGACCAAATGTCCACCTACCGGCCGGGCTCTGAACTGAGCCGCTTCAACGCCAGCCGCGCAGTGGATAAACCCTTCCCGGTATCGGCGGCAACCACCGAGGTGGTGCTGGAAGCGCTGCGCATTAACCGCGTCACCGACGGTGCGCTGGATGTGACCGTCGGGCCGTTGGTTAATCTGTGGGGCTTCGGCCCAGAAGGGCGGCCGGACAAGGTGCCGAGCGCTGCCGAACTGGAGCGCCGCCGAGCCTGGACCGGTATCGACAAACTGTCGGTGCAGGGCAATGCATTGGTAAAGAGCATTCCTGAGCTGTATGTCGATCTCTCCTCGATCGCCAAGGGCTACGGGGTGGATGTGATTGCCCAGTATCTGCAGTCGCAGCAGGTCAAGAACTACATGGTGGATATTGGCGGCGAAGTTCGTACTCGTGGCCACAACGGTGAGAAAAAACCGTGGCGTATCGCCATTGAACGGCCGACGGCCGGCATGGAGCAGAAGGCGCAACTGGTGATCCAGCCGGGCGAGATGTCGATCGCCACCTCGGGGGATTATCGCAATTACTTCGAACAGGACGGCGTGCGTTATTCGCACACCATAGATCCGGTTACCGGCAAGCCGATCCATCATCACCTGGTGTCGGTAACGGTGCTGAGCCCGACCTGTATGGCCGCCGATGGTTTGTCGACCGGGTTGAACGTATTGGGGCCGGAGCGCGGCATGGCGTTGGCGAACCTGATGGGGATCCCGGTGTTCATGATTGTGAAAACCGCCAAAGGTTTTGAAGAGCGCTACTCCGAAGCGTTCAAACCCTATTTGAACAAGAGCTTGTGAGGTCGCTATGTTGACAGTATTTGTCGCCAGCTTCGTGTTGTTTCTGCTGATTGTCGGCGGGATGTCGTTGGGGTACGTGTTCAAGCGTAAAAGCCTGCAGGGCAGTTGCGGCGGGATTACGGCGTTGGGGATGGATAAAGTCTGTGACTGCCCAGAACCCTGCGATGCGCGTAAAAAACGTCTGGAGAAAGAGGCGTTACGTCAGCAACAGTTGGAAAAACACCGGATTATCTGAATAACTGGGGCGCATACAGCGCCCCTTTTTACAGCGTTTTAAATCGGTTATTTGGCCTTGGCAAAGTCCCTGGCTTCAGCCGGTGAGTTAACCATAACCCCGTCTACACCCAGCGCCAGCGCCTGCTGGTATTCAGCCGGGGTGTTGATGCCGAACAGGATGATGTGCGCCGGGCCTTGCGAACGGAAGCAGTCGATCGATTCTTTATCCCAGGTCAGAAACGCCTTGGAGCGCCCTTCACCCAGGGTAAATTTCTCTACCACTTCCACTTCTCTTTTCAGTTCCAGCCCGTACCAGCGCGGTTGCTGATGGTCTGGCTTTAGCTCACACAGATGCGACAGGCTGATATTCGCCAGCAGATCGCGGGTTTCATCGCGGGTCTCAAAACGTTTGATCGCCGGCGGCAGCGCCTGCAGATATTTGGCATCGGTGGAGTACACGCGGGTGCGGTTCAGGCTGTTGGTTTTTTCCAGCGTTGCCAGCAGGACTTTGCCGAACTGGGCCGGGTCTGCGTCTGGGGATTTGATATCCAGATAGAAGTTAACCTCGGGGAAGGCATTGAGGATCTCATCCAAACGTGGAATGCCAATGCCTTTACCCCGGAACGGATGGGTTTCACCTTTGGCAAATGACCAACCGGCGTCAACTTTCGCCAGTTGCGCAGCGGTAAAGGCGGAAACCAATCCCTGCCGATCGGTTAGCGCTTTCAGATCCGAAGGGCGGTAAAGCACGATCACGCCGTCTTTGGATTCCTGCAGGGTGATCCAGATGGCGTCGGCGCCGTTTTTCAGTGCGGTTTCAATGGCGACGCGGGTATTTTCAGGAGCGTCGGCGGTACCACCACGGTGAGCGATAATGGCGGGGGCGGCGGTAGCAGCAAGGGATATCAGGGATAAGGCTGAGGCTAACAAATAGACCGATAATGTTTTCATGTAGGGCACCATCCTGTGCGTAGAGTTATTGTTGTCAGTAACTGTGGCGACTAATTTTCCACAGCGTACTATTGAAAAATTACGCTTTTTTAACAAGTCGAAGATAATTGGGTGAAAGCCTGTTTTCTCCGAGTAGAGCCGAGGCTTGAGCTTTCCATTGTTGCCTGTATACTTATACAGTGTTATTGGGAGGCGCGATGCGTAAAATCATTCATGTCGATATGGACTGCTTCTTCGCGGCGGTAGAAATGCGCGACGATCCCAGCCTGCGCGATATTCCGTTGGCGATCGGCGGCAGTGCCGACCGGCGTGGGGTGATCAGCACCGCCAACTATCCTGCACGCCGCTATGGTGTGCACAGTGCGATGTCGACGGCGATGGCGCTCAAGCTTTGCCCGCACCTTAAGCTGCTGCCTGGGCGCATGGCGGCGTATAAGGAAGCCTCGCAGCATATCCGCGAAATCTTCGCCCGCTACACCCCACTGATTGAACCGCTGTCGCTGGATGAAGCCTATCTGGATGTGACCGACTGCAGCCAGTGCAACGGCTCGGCGACGTTGATCGCCGAGCAAATCCGCCAGACTATCTCCGATGAACTCAACCTTACCGCTTCTGCCGGTATCGCGCCGATCAAGTTCCTCGCCAAAATTGCCTCAGAGTTGAATAAGCCGAACGGACAATACGTCATCACCCCGGCGCAGGTGCCGGCTTTTTTACAGCAGTTACCGCTGAGTAAAATCCCCGGCGTGGGCAAAGTGACCGCCAAACGGCTGGAAGAAGTGGGGCTGATCACCTGCGCCGACGTACAGCAGTACGATCTGGCGGCGTTGTTAAAGCGCTTCGGCAAATTTGGCCGGGTGCTGTGGGAGCGTTGTCAGGGAATTGATCTGCGTGAGGTTTCGCCAGAGCGGTTGCGTAAATCGGTGGGGGTGGAGCGAACCTTGGCGGAGGACATCCATGACTGGGAAGACTGCGAAGCGTTGATTGTCGACAAACTCTATCCCGAGCTGGAACTGCGGTTGCGTAAGGTGAAACCGGATCTGCACATCGCCCGGCAGGGGGTAAAACTGAAGTTTCAGGATTTTCAGCAAACCACCCAGGAACACGTTTGGCCGGTACTGAATAAAGACGATTTAATCAACGTGGCACGGCAGGTATGGCGTGAGCGGCGTGAAGGGCGAGGGGTGCGACTGGTTGGGTTACACGTGACGCTGCTGGATCCGCAACTGGAGCGGCAACTGCTGCTACCCTGGGAATAACAAGGGCGCAATGCAGTATTGCGCCCTTGGCTTAATCACTAAGTCATCTGTAATATTACGCGCGCTCTGGGATAGCCTTCAGCAGTGCCGTCAGCAACTTCCAGTACAGGCCCACGCTTTCGATATGCACCTGCTCATCCGGCGAGTGTGGCCCGGTGATGGTTGGCCCAATCGACACCATATCCATGTTTGGGTACGGTTTTTTGAACAGACCGCATTCCAGACCTGCGTGGATCACCATGATGTTCGGCGTCTTGTTGAACAGATCCTGATAAATCTCGCGCACCAAATGCATCACCGGTGAGTCTGCGTCCGGCAGCCAGCCTGGGTAGCCGCCTTTTGGTGCCACTTTGGCGTTGGCCAATTGGCCCAGCGCGGTCAGCATGCCGACCACGTAGTCTTTACCACTGTCGATCAACGAGCGGATCAGGCAGATGATTTCTGCTTCGCTGTCGCTGGTGGTGACCACGCCCACGTTCAGTGAGGTTTCCACCACGCCTTTCACCGCGTCGCTCATGCGGATCACACCGTTTGGCGTGCCATTGAGCAGCGCTACAAAACGCTGTTGGCTATCGCTGGTCATCGCCTGCGAGGTGCTGGTGACAGGCTCCAGCAAAACGGTAATGTTCTTCTCTTTGGCAGCCAGCTCGTTTTGCAGGGTAGCCAGGAACGCCTGGCTCAGCGCTTTCAGCGCATCGGCTTTCTCGGCCGGCACGGCAACCACCGCAGAGGCTTCACGCGGAATAGCATTGCGCAGCGTACCGCCGTTCAGATCCAGCAGGCGCAGGTTCAGCTCAGCGGTATGATCAAACAGGAAGCGTGCCAGCAGTTTGTTGGCATTGCCCAGCCCAACGTGGATATCCGCGCCAGAGTGGCCGCCTTTCAGGCCTTTGATCGTCAGCTTCAGGGTCTGATAACCGGCAGGCACGGCTTCGCGCTGCAGTGGCAGGGTGGTGATGAAATCAATACCGCCGGCGCAACCCATGTAGATCTCGCCTTCCTCTTCTGAGTCGGTGTTGATCAGGATATCCGCTTGCAGCCAGTTAGCCTGCAGGCCAAATGCACCGTCCATACCGGCTTCTTCGGTCATGGTCAACAGCACTTCCAGCGGGCCGTGTTCGACGCTGTCGTCGGCCAGCACGGCCAGTGCGGAGGCCATACCGATGCCGTTGTCGGCACCCAGCGTGGTGCCGCGCGCCTTGATCCACTCACCGTCAATGTACGGCTGAATCGGATCCTTGGCGAAGTCGTGCACGGTGTCGTTATTTTTCTGTGGCACCATGTCCAGGTGCGCCTGCAGGGCAACCGGCTTGCGGTTTTCCATGCCTTTGGTGGCCGGCTTACGCAGCAGGATGTTGCCTACATGGTCACGCTCGGCGTGCAGGTTTTTCTCTTTGGCCCACTCGAGGATGTGCTGTGCCAGCGCTTCTTCATGATAAGAAGGATGCGGAATAGAGCAGATTTTGGCAAAAATATCCCACAGCGGCTGTGGCGAAAGTTGAGACAATTCAGACACTATAAGTCTCCTGTAACAGCATTCTCGGCAGTGCGGGAATGCCGCTCGGTTAGGGTTAGGGGCATCTGTGCGGCTTTGGCACGATCTCCAGAGAATATCACTTTATTCCGGGCGGTGCCCGTCCCGTATTGTGCTGTTTAAGCGCTTGATCACACTAGTTTGGTTGGTCGTTGCTCATTTATTCAGCATCAATCACCAGACGAAATACTTATGAATTCCAAGGTACAACTGGCATTTGGTGCGGTCAGTCTTTATAATCTCGCGCAACCTTTTTTCCCCTGATTACTGAGTAAGCCGCACCACTGCTGGCTGGGACACCATTCTATGAGCGAAAAATACGTTGTTACCTGGGACATGCTGCAAATGCAAGCGCGCAAACTGGCTCACCGCCTGCTGCCTGCTGACCAATGGACGGGCATTATTGCCGTAAGCCGCGGCGGGCTGGTACCGGCTGCCTTACTGGCGCGTGAGCTGGGTATTCGCCACGTGGATACCGTCTGCATTTCTAGCTATGACCATGACAATCAACGTGAAATGAAAGTGCTCAAGCGCGCTGAAGGCGACGGTGAAGGCTTTATCGTTATCGACGATCTGGTGGATACCGGCGGCACCGCGAAAGCGATCCGTGAAATGTACCCGAAAGCGCACTTCGTCACTATCTTCGCCAAGCCGGCAGGTCGCCCGTTGGTAGACGATTATGTGGTTGATATCCCACAGGATACCTGGATCGAGCAGCCATGGGACATGGCGGTGACCTTCGTGCCACCGATCGGCGGTCGTTAAGTTCGCCACGCCGATCTGCCAAAACGCCCGGTTCCACCGGGCGTTTGCATTTCTGATTTCTGCCCCACAGATCCGTTTCAAGTATGACGGGTTTATCGCGCCAGACTTAGGTACACTACCTCCAGTTGATTAGGCTGTTTGCGGCCTATTACCAGATTTACGGAGGCTGTTGTTACCATGGCACAAGCCAACCTTTCTGAAATCCTGTTCAAACCCTCATTTAAACACCCTGAGACCTCAACTCTGGTACTGCGCGCGCGCAGTAAAATCAGTGCCGAGCTGCATTCCACGCTGGAGGGCAATACCGTCAGCAATTGGTACCGCATGCTCAACCCACTGTTGTGGGCCTGGCGCGGTGTCGATCCCATTGAAATCAACGAAGTGCTGGCCCGTATTGCCGTTGCGGATGTGGAACACACCAACGACAAATGGCTGGATACCGTGGTCGGTTACCGTAATGGCAACTGGATCTACGAATGGGTGCATCAGGGCATGCTTTGGCAGCAGCGAGCGCTGGAACAGCAGGATCCGCTGACCGGCGGCCAGTATTGGCTCAACGCCGCCAACTTTTACAGCATTGCCGGCTACCCGCATCTGAAAGGTGACGAGTTGGCCGAGCAGGCGGAGGCGTTGTCCAACCGGGCTTACGAAGAGGCCGCGCTATTACTGCCGTACCAGTTGAAAGAGCTGGAGTTTCGCATTGAAGGTGGCAGCAGCATCACCGGCTTCCTGCATTTGCCGGAGAAGGGCGAAGCGCCGTTCCCGACGGTGCTGATGTGCGGCAGCCTGGATACCCTGCAGACCGACTATCACCGCCTGTTCCGCGATTATCTGGCACCGCATGGCATCGCCATGCTGACCATTGATATGCCTTCCATCGGTTCTTCTTACAAGTGGAAACTGACGCAAGATTCCAGCTTCCTGCATCAGCAGGTGCTGACCCAGTTAACCACAGTGCCCTGGATTGACCATCAGCGCGTCACCGCGTTTGGTTTCCGCTTTGGCGCCAATGTGGCGGTGCGTCTGGCCTATCTGGAGCCACAGCGGCTGCGTGGCGTGGCCTGCCTGGGGCCGGTGGTGCATCGCCTACTGTGCGACAGCAGCACCCAGAAGCACGTACCGGACATGTATATGGACGTGCTGGCCAGCCGGATGGGCATGGCCAACGCTTCGGATCATGTGCTGAAGGTCGAGTTGAACAGCTATTCGCTGAAAACCCAGGGGCTGTTGGGCCGCCGTTGCCCGACGCCGATGCTGGCCGGCTACTGGGAGCAGGATCCGCTCAGCCCGAAAGAAGAGTCGCAGCTGATCGTTTCGTCCTCGATGGACGGCAAACTGATCGCCATACCGCGCAAGCCGGTATACAGCAGTTTCCACAAGGCGCTGCTGCAAATGTCCCATTGGATGAAAGATAAAATGCGTTAATTAGTTGCTAAATTTTAACAGTTTGTTAAAAAGAATGGTCTACATTGAGGAGCTTAAGAATGACGTTACCGAGTGGTCACCCTAAAAGCCGACTAATGAAACGTTTCGCCAGCTTGGGGCCGTATCTGCGTGAAGGGCAATGTGAGAACGACCGTTTTTTCTTTGATTGTTTAGCCGTCTGCGTCAATGTTAAGCCTGCTCCAGAGCTGCGAGAGTTTTGGGATTGGTGGATCGAACTGCATGCTGAAGATACGCGTTTTACCTATTCGTATCAGTTTGGCCTGTTTGATAAGAAAGGGCAGTGGACGCCGGAAAAGATTAAGGATACTGAAGTCAAAACCAAGCTGGAAACCACCCTGCGTGATTTCCATCGTCGCTTGGGCGAACTGCTGGCCACCATGGAGCTGACGCTTGAACCCGCCGCTGATTTCAAAGAAAAACTGATTAAACTTTCCGCCTGACCCCGTTTGACCGCAAGTATTCTGCTGATTTCGCGTTGTGCCTGTTGGCATAACGCGTCTCTCCTGTTACAAAGTCCCTAGTATTATTCTTCTCATCTTACACGGCAGAAACACTATGAACGGCAGCCAGACACTGGTTGTGAAATTGGGCACCAGCGTGTTGACCGGCGGATCGCTGCGTCTTAACCGTGCCCATATTGTCGAACTGGTTCGCCAGTGCGCACAACAGCATGCAGCGGGTCACCGCATCGTTATCGTCACCTCCGGCGCGATTGCCGCCGGGCGCGAACATTTGGGTTACCCCGAACTCCCCGCCACCATCGCCTCCAAGCAGTTGCTGGCGGCGGTCGGGCAGAGCCGGTTGATCCAACTGTGGGAGCAACTGTTCTCCATTTACGGTATCCACGTCGGGCAGATGTTGCTGACGCGTGCCGATCTGGAAGACCGCGAACGCTTCCTCAATGCGCGTGACACCATGACGGCGTTGCTGGACAACCGTATCGTGCCGGTAATCAATGAGAACGACGCGGTAGCGACCGCAGAAATCAAGGTAGGCGACAACGACAACCTGTCGGCATTGGCGGCAATCCTGGCCGGGGCCGACAAACTGTTGTTGCTGACCGATCAGCAGGGGCTGTACACCGCCGACCCACGCAACAACCCGCAGGCAGAGCTGATCCGTGAAGTGCACGGCATCGACGACGCCTTGCGCGCCATCGCCGGCGACAGCGTTTCCGGTCTGGGCACCGGCGGCATGGGCACCAAGCTGCAAGCCGCCGACGTGGCCTGCCGCGCCGGTATCGACGTAATCATCGCCGCCGGCAGCAAGCCGGGCGTGGTGGCTGACGTGATTGAAGGCAAACCGGTGGGCACCCGTTTCCACGCGCTGGAAACCCCGCTGGAAAACCGCAAACGCTGGATCTTCGGCGCCCCCCCGGCCGGTGAGATCACCGTCGACGACGGTGCGGTCGACGCCATTATGGCGCGCGGCAGCTCACTGCTGCCGAAGGGCATCCGCGAAGTCAAAGGCGATTTCTCCCGTGGCGAAGTGATCCGCATCCGCAACCTGACGGGGCGCGATCTGGCGCACGGCGTCAGCCGTTATAACAGCGACGCGATGCGCATGATTGCCGGTCACCACTCGCAGGAAATCAGCGAAATTCTCGGTTATGAATACGGCCCGGTGGCAGTTCACCGCGACGATATGATTGTCAGCTAAGGAGTGAGCATGCTCGAGCAGATGGGGAAGGCCGCCAAGCAGGCCTCCTGGCAACTGGCGGTGCTGAGCACGGCGAAGAAAAACCAGGTGCTGTCGGTGATTGCCGACAAACTGGAAGCCGAAAGCGAAGTGATTTTACAGGCTAACGAACAGGACATGGAGCAGGCACGCGCCAGCGGAATGAGCGAAGCGCTGCTCGATCGCCTGTTACTGACCCCGGCACGTCTGGCGGCGATCGCCAACGACGTGCGTCAGGTATGCCGCCTGAACGACCCGGTCGGCCACGTATTGGACGGCAGCCTGCTGGACAGCGGGTTGAAGCTGGAACGTCGCCGGGTACCGCTCGGGGTGATTGGCGTGATTTATGAGGCGCGGCCAAACGTCACCATCGACGTCGCCAGCCTGTGCCTGAAAACCGGCAACGCGGTGATCCTGCGTGGCGGTAAAGAAACCCACCACACCAATCAGGCGACGGTGAAGGTGATCCAGCAGGCGCTGGAACAGTGCGGCCTTCCGGCTGCAGCGGTACAGGCGATTGAAAGCCCGGATCGCGCACTGGTGAATGAATTGCTGCGCCTGGATCGCTACGTCGACATGCTGATCCCACGCGGCGGTGCTGGTCTGCATAAATTGTGCCGCGAACAGTCAACCATCCCGGTGATCACCGGCGGTATCGGCGTTTGCCACACCTATGTTGATGACAGCGTTGATTTCGACAAAGCACTGACGGTGATCGAGAACGCCAAAATTCAACGCCCAAGCGCCTGTAACTCGCTGGAGACGCTGCTGGTGAACCGCAATATCGCTGTAGAGTTTCTGCCTGCCTTGAGCAGCAAAATGGCGGCGGTCGGCGTTACCCTGCACGCGGCGGAGAACGCCATGCCGATGTTGCAAGACGGCCCGGCAACGGTGGTGGCGGTCGCGGCGGAAGATTACGACGACGAATGGCTGTCGTTGGACTTGAACGTGGCGCTGGTGGATGACATCGATCAGGCCATCGACCATATTCGCACCCATGGCACCAGCCACTCCGACGCGATCCTCACCCGTTCACTGAGCAGCGCCGAGCACTTCGTGCGTGCGGTGGATTCAAGCGCGGTGTACGTCAACGCCAGCACCCGCTTCACCGACGGCGGCCAGTTCGGCCTTGGCGCAGAAGTGGCGGTCAGCACCCAGAAACTGCACGCCCGTGGCCCAATGGGCCTGGACGCACTCACCACCTACAAATGGATCGGCTACGGTGATGATTTGGTTCGCAGTTAAGTTTTAGTTCGGTGTTTAGAAAATGCAGGGGCGCAGCATGCTGCGCCCCTGTTATATCTGAGGCTCGGGGATTTTTTGCAAGCGGTATACAATTAATGGAAAAATGCCACAGTGATTTTCAATAAATATTAGTAAAAACAATTTGTTGACTAATACACACCCTGACTTTTTCCCTAAATTTTTGTCTAAACAGTCGATATTGCGTTGTTTGCAGAGCTGCACATTAGTAATGTAAATATCATCGGCTCGCTCTCTTTTACTATGAAAACTTACTGATTCATTTCGTTGTTGCCACTAACGCTAGAGGTGGCAAAAGCACTGCATACAACACTATTTCAAATAGTTACATGATTAAAAATGATAGTAGCTATATGATAATAAAGACAAATTGACTTATAAAAAGCTCTAAGTTAAAGTGTTAGAGCTCTTTAGCGTAGTATGGGTTTTACCATTGAAGGTTAAATCTAGTTTGGCGATGCGCTGAACTCTAACTTATTGATTACATTTACAGTTGCGGAACAACATTTCTGAGCCGCAGCCGTAGTTGCGGATCAGAAATGTTGTTCCGCGGCTTCTAGTAAAGAGCAATTTATGGCTGGGAAATAGTTAATATTTCTCAGCCATAATCCTTCATACTTCAGTCAAGCCAACCTTTTTGTTTGGTTTACAATTAGGGCTGTAACCTGTGATGAGCATTGATTTAGAAAGTGAACTGACAGAAAAATTTGCTGATCTGCAGCAATTGCTTAAGTCAAGACCCTCAACACACTATAAAGTTTACAAAATCCCCAAGCGCACGATTGGTTTTAGGTTAATTGCCCAACCAACAAAAAAAGTAAAAGATGTACAAAGGATAATTGTTGAAAATCTTTCTAAGATAGCTCTAGTTCATGACGTCGCTACTGCATATATAAAAGGAAGGAATATTTTATATAACGCATCTCTACATCAAGACTCTGACTATTTATTGAAATTGGATTTGGAGGATTTTTTTAATAGTATAACTCCTGATTTTTTCTTTAAAGAATTAGAAAGGCAATCAATTTCACTTTCAATAAATGACAAGTTTTTAATTGAGCAATTATGCTTCTGGAATAGATCGAAAAAGAGGAATGGGGCATTAGTATTAAGCGTAGGCTCCCCTAGTTCACCTTTTATATCAAATGTCGTTATGTATAGTTTTGATAAAAAACTGCATGGTATTTGTTTGGCTGAGAAGATTAATTACTCAAGGTATGCAGATGACATGACTTTTTCTACAAAGGAAAAAGATTCTCTTAAATTTATTCATAACGAAGTTAAGGGGTTATTGCAAGAGTATTTCGGCAATAGAATTTTGATAAATCAATCTAAAATCGTGTATTCTTCAAAAGCTCACAATCGTCATATAACAGGGATCACATTGACGAATAATGATAAACTTTCCATGGGAAGGGACAAAAAAAGATATATTTCTTCATTGGTTTATAAATTTAAAAATGGACAATTGGATTTCGATGACATTCAAAGTCTAAAGGGATTGATTGGTTATGCTAGAAGTATTGAGCCAGTTTTTTTATTGAGAATACAAAAAAAATATGGGCCGTCAATAATTGAAGAAATTAATAAATATTCTTCGGAGGAATAAATGGAAAAAAAAGTAAATAGCAATATTAGGAAGTTTATTCGCAAGTCTGAAGGCGGAGATTTCGCTTCATCATATCAATTGTATAAAATTTATAATGAAGGACATGGTGTAGATGATGTTGACAGTCATAAAGCTGAACTTTATAGAGGTTTGTGTATTAAAAATATGGTTGATGGGCAGTTTGGCATAAGAAAAATACAATTGGAAAACTATAAAGGGTTTGAAGATATCACTTTGGATTTTTCTTTGAAAGAAAAAATAACTATTTTCGTCGGGAATAATGGCTCGGGGAAATCTACAATTCTTGACGCGATTCAAAAGTGTATGACACATGTGGTTTCACGTCTTTCTACTCGCTCACATAATGGAGACCTTATTGAGAGATATGAAATAAAAAAAGATAAGGAATATTCAAGAATAAACTTAGTCTATACATATAAAGATATAGATTTTCCCATGACTATAGGACAAGACAATCTAACTGATGATAATAAGGGGAAAAGTAATTATTCTGGAATAAATGAGTTAGGGCAACTATTTAGGATGGCTAATACTGTTGAGCCAAATTTCAATTATCCATTACTGGCCGTTTATACAGTTGAAAGAGCTAATGATGTAACGACTAAAGATATAGAAAATTCGGATGAAATAAAAGAAATACAAACTTGGGATAAGTTTAAAGGATATAGTAAAAGCCTTACTGGGAAGGCAGACTTTAGACTTTTCTTTCGGTGGGTAAAAGAGCTTATCGAAGTTGAAAACTCTGATAATTCTGATATTAGGCTTCTTAAAGCTGAAATTAGAAATAAAGAGAAAGAGTTGGATAACCCTCTTTTAAAAGCCTTGATATCTGAAAGCCCGAACTCTGATGCAAGTAAGGCATTAATAGAACAGCACAATAAAATAATAATAAATTTGAAAAATAAATTAAATAATTACTATAATATAAGTAGTAAGACGCTAACTACGGTGGAAGACGCTATTTATTCGTTTTTACCGGGGTTTAGCGATTTAAAATTACAGCGTTCTCCTTTGGATTTATTGATCAGTAAAGATGGTGTTTCACTAAGTGTATTGCAATTATCGCAAGGTGAAAAAAACAATTTTAGCATTAGTTGCAGATATAGCTAGAAGGTTAACATTATTAAATCCAAGTCTAGAAAACCCACTTTTGGGAACCGGTGTTGTTTTAATTGATGAGATAGATCTACACTTGCATCCATCTTGGCAACAGAAAATAATTAAAAGTCTGCAAAATACATTTAAAAATATACAGTTTATTGTTACCACACATAGTCCACAAGTATGCCACACAATAGATGGTAGCAATATATATCTCCTTAAAAATGGATATAAAGCCAAAGCTCCTAAAGGTACTAGGGGAGCCTTATCATCATGGGTACTAAGGAACTTATTTGAAGTGTCAGACCGTCCCTCTGATGATGAGTTTACTCAAAAGTTAGAAGAGTATAAGAACCTAGTGTATTCCGATGAGTATAAAGGAGCCAGGGCTGAATTTCTTAACGACGAGCTGTCAAAGCATTTTGGTAGAGACTATGACGTCCTTGTGGAGTTGCAGCTTTATGTAGAAAATAGAGAGTGGGAGAGGGATTTTGATAAAGATAAGTAAATCTATTGAACATGTTGTTTTTTTAAATTATAAAAATTTGCATCCCACTGGATCTTGGGATGAGTTTAAAGATTATCAGCAAGGTGAAGTGTATAAAAACATAAAAAATATAATATTTAGGGACCAATTTGATTTGTGCGCATATTGCGAGGTTTCTTTACCTCCAAATATTGTATTTGAAAGAAGGATTGAGCACTTTAAATCAAAGTCTGGTTGCGATGTTCATGTGGATAATTGGCACTTAGATTGGGACAACCTTTTAGGTGTATGCCTCGGTGGTTCTAATTTAAAAGATAAATTCGATTTACCTAGAAATTTAAGTTGTGATGCTTATAAGGAACATTATGAAACTATAAATAATATTGTCGACAAAAACTGGTTGGGAAGATTGTTATTTCCTCTTGATATACCTCATGGACATCATTTTTTTGTCTTCTTAAGAGCTACTGGGGAAATAAAACCCAACTCTAGATATTGTAATGATATCAATATAAATAATAATGCATATGAATCCACAGAAGTGCTGGTTGAAAAAAACTATTGATATTTTCAATTTGAACTGTGAAAGATTGAAGTTAGCTAGAATTGAAATTTTTCGTGATTTTGAAAGGGCTTTTTCTTCTTTTAGAAAAAATGATGATATTACGACTTTTAAAAATTTAGTTATACGATGGAGTCGGGGAATCCTAGTTTTTTCCAGACTACTCGTGATATAATATTGAGAGAGAGTTCATTAGCTGTGAAAGTAATGAATGGGGATTTATAATTAGCGAGGCATATTTTAAAAAGGTAACTGATATTTTTCTAATGTTGAAGTTGTGCCTAAATATTTCATAAAAAACTATAGTTAATCGGATCATTCTATTCTATATGCTAATTATCCCCATAACAGCCCCGGCATCAACTCCAAGCAAACGAGCGATCAGAGCAAACTCCACCACATCGAGTTTGCGCTCGCCGTTCTCAACCTTGGCGATAAACGACTGCGGGCGACCCAGTGCTTCGGCCAGTTTGGCCTGAGTGATGCCTTTTTCTATGCGAGCATCCCGAAGTATTCTTATAACTAATTGATACTCGGTTGAATAAACTGAAGTCATGGCGTTTTCCGCGAGTGATATCCTAAAATCGAATATCTGCCATTATCCCAAAAAGGGATTGTTGAGCAATAAGTTAACAAGGATGATTAATCATTATGGATAAACGCGGCTGGTACCTGGCGGACGTTATCGTCTTATTAAGTAAGGGGGCCGCGGTAGTGGAATGCTATCCGCAACCCCCATTATTATTTAATACATATTCTAAATTATTTCTTAACCATAAGGTGTTTACGTTCCTCTTTACTCATCGCCTTGTTTGAGCTGGAAATAACGCAATTGTATTCCTTCCCTTTATTAATAATCATAAAGGTACTAACGGGGTTTTTAAAATCCTTGCCGATGGTGAAATAAACATAGTCCTGCGGCAGAACATTGGGTTTGAAGGCACCAAAGGCATAAACCCCTTCAAGACCGAGTGGGGATAAATCAACCGTCAACTCCAGCGGTTGCGTGGCCATCGGGGAGGGCAGCATAGATTTCGCGGACATCATCATCGAGCTGGGGTTAACGGTGTATTCGCTGGTGACTTTCATCCCGACATACTTGGACGTCGGCATAGAAAGCTCCTTCATACAGGCCGCGTCGTGTTGTGGCGCGGGGCTGCCATTCTCCTGCACGGCATGCACGTGTTCCAGGGTAACCGTCTCTTTGCCGGTCACCGGTTGTTTGCTGTCTGCTGCGTGCGCCATGCCGGCCATCGCGATGGCGGCAACGGTAGGTAAAATAACGCCAGTTATTATTTTCATTACTTTGCTCCTGACTTTTATGTTTGGAAAAGTAATATTAACTTTCCCGTGTGTGTAGCCGATGGAATTTAATTAATGAAATCATGAGGGCACGGCATCGCCTTGTGTTGCCACAGGGCATGACACCGCTCTCCCGAAAAATAACTGGCGTTTTTTAAGATGAATATAATCAGTGGTTAATAATATTGGTTGCGGATCTTCGTCAGCCCATGGGCTTATGATTTGTATGAATAACCTTAGTCAATAACTGGAATAGATACAAATCGCCGGATATAAATTTATTTTTAATAGTCATAAACTATAAAAATAATAAGCCAATGGATTATATCTATTGGCTTATATATACATGCTTATTATTACACTGTTGGTATTGTCACCTATAGCTAAGGCTTTTTCAGCCACGGAAGCATGCGCACCAGCGCATTGTCCTTAACGATATAGTGATGGAACAGCGCGGCGGCGGCATGCAGCCCAATCAGCCAATAACCGAAGGCCGCCAGCGTCTTGTGCCAGCCGATAATCATCCGCGCCTGCGGCCGATCGGCGACCTCGGCAAAGGGCATCGGCAGGCCAAACAGAAACCACTCGTTACCGCCCAGATAGCGGGAATAAACCCCCAACACTGGCAGCGTCAGCAGCAACAGATAAATCAGGCTGTGCACCAGATGCGCCGCGCCGGTTTGCCATTTAGCCGGTTTTCGGGTTGATGGCAGGGCTGGTGTGGCGCCAGCGCAGGAATAGACGGGCGATCATCAATACAAAGACCGTCACCCCACCAGCTGAAGTGGGTCACCACCAACACGTACCATAACGGGGTGCCCGGTATGGTAAATCCTCTTAGCTCAATCGTCGTGCAAGTGATGATCAACAGGATCGCCACCAGCCAGTGCAGACGGATCTGCATCGGCATATAAGAGTTCTGCACCGGGTTGCCTTTGAATGTTAAATCACAGTGCTGATGAGAGTAACCAAATGTTACAGAGGAGGAAAGCGCCGGATGTGAAAATCATCCGGCGCGTGTTGTGACTCAGTTAGCCTTGGCTTTGGCGAAGTCACTGCCGTTAACGTCAACCACATAGCCGCTGACGTTGCTGCGGGTGGCGTAGAACACTTTGCCGTTAGCCAATGGCAGCAGTGGGAGCTGTTTGGCAAAAATCACCTGCGCCTGCTGGTAAAGCTTGGCGCGTTCGGCCGGGGCGCTGACCGAAATTGCCTGCTGGATCAGCTTGTCATAGCTGCTGTCGCACCAGCGGGCCGCATTGGCACCGGTCTGCACGCCGGCGCAGTTGAGCAGCGTGGCGAAGTTGTCCGGGTCGCCGTTATCCGACATCCAGCCGTACAACGCGCTCTGCTGTTCCCCTTTGCGCAGCCCGGCCAGGTACTGGCCCCATTCCCAGGTGACGATTTTGGCCTTCACGCCCACTTTTGCCCAGTCGTTTTGGATCATCTGGGCGATGCGGCGTGAGTTAGGGTTGTAAGGGCGGGCTACCGGCATCGACCAAATGTCGGTCTCAAAGCCTTTTTCCAGCCCGGCCTGTTTCAGCAGATCCCGCGCCTTCTGCGGATCATAGGCGTATTCCGGCAGCTTGTCGTTGTAGCCCAGCATGCCCGGCGGCAGTATCGAGTTGGCCGTGGTGCCACTTTCTTTAAACACCGCCGCGACGATGGCCTTTTTGTCCACCGCGTAGCTTAGCGCCTGGCGCACCAGCACGTTATCAAACGGCTTCTTCTGGGTGTTGAATGCCAGATAGCCGACGTTCAGGCCGTCGATACTGTGCAGCTGCAGGTTTTTGTCGCTCTTGATGGCGTCAAACTGTTCTGCCAGCGGGGCAGGGATAATCTGGCACTCGTTGGTTTTCAGCTTCGCCAGCCGGGTTTCCGGGTTTGGCGTGATGGAGAAGATCAGGTGCTTGCTGGCCACTTCGCCCTGCCAGTAATGCGGGTTGGCGATGTAGCGGATCAGTGAATCCTGTTTGTACTGTTGCAGCGCGAACGGACCGGTACCGATAGGCCAGTTATCGACGTTCTCCGGCGTGCCTTTTTTCAGCATGGCATCGGCATATTCAGCGGAAAGGATCGAAGCGAAGTCCATGGTCCAGTCCGCCAGGAAGGCGGCGTTAGGCTGGCTCAGCGTAAAGCGTACGTGGTCGTTATCCACCGCCTCCACTTTGGTGATCAGTTTGTCCAGCCCGGTGTCGGTAAAGTACTCGTAGTTGCCGCCGGACACCTTGTGATACGGATTATTGGCATCTTTTTGGCGCATCACGGTGAACACCACGTCCTCGGCGTTGAAGTCACGCGTTGGGGTGAAGAACTTGTTGCTGTTGAATTTCACGCCCTTGCGCAGCGTAAAGGTGTAGGTCTTGCCGTCCGGGCTGATGGTCCACTCGGTCGCCAGTGAGGGAGCGGGGGTTTTATCGCTTTCACGCAGCGTCAGCAGGCGGTTGTACAACACCTGTGAGGTGGCGATAAAAGTGGTTCCGGAGCTCGACAGCTGCGGGTTGAAAGACTCCGGCGAGGCCACGGTGCAGTAGACCAGGGTATCGCTGGCGGCCAGGGCATGGCCCGCCGTCAACAGGCCGGTTCCCGCTAATAACAGACCCATAGTGCTTGGTTTTAAACGCATAAAATGGATGGCTCCCTCAGGTTGATTGAGGACACTGCCGCCGCATTGGCATTCAGGCAGCCCTCAAATTAAATATAAGTGATTGATAGCAGATATGGGAACTGGGGGATGAGAGTTCTCTCCCGATCTGCTGCTTCGTCATGCTCCGGTTGGTCAGGCAAGTTTGCGGTATGAACAGGTTGTTCTATATTCATGAAAATGATAATAAGTGTTATTATCATTTTCATTTGTAACTGAATCGAAACATCTTCAGTGCGCTGTGGCCGTTGTTTTTAGTGGCCCACGCCGTCTCGTTTTTACCTGAACCAGGGAGGTCAGGCACGCCAACCACAATAAGCAGGAACACGCCGGGCAGTCTGCCAACGGGTCGCCCAGCCGTGCCCAGCATTCATCCCGCTTTGGCCGCTATCAAACGTAATTTGCGGCGGCGGGGTTTTGGCTTGTGTTGTTTCAACATTTGTTTATGGCTTTTCAAAGGTAGGTAACATGTCGGGAACTGTTTTAGCTACTGAATGGCTGCCGCTGACACCGGCGCAGTTAGACTTCTGGGACGAATTTACCTTGCACCCCAGGCAGCCCTTTTCCACCGTCGCCCACGTCACCGAACTCCGTGGTGCGGTGGATGAGCGGGCGCTGGCTCGGGCAATCACGCTCACCATGGCGGAAACGCAGGCGTTTGCCTTGCGGTTTAGCGCCGCTACTGGCGATAGCCCGCCGCTGCAGCGTTACGACCCTCAATCGGTGCCGGCCTTGCAGCAAATTGATCTGCAGGCGCAGTCCGATCCTTATCAGGCGGCGATGCGGCTGATGCAGGCGGATGTCGAACGACCAATAGATTTACGCAGCGAACCGGTGGCGGTCGTATGGCTGATCAAACTGGAGCCGTCGCGCTACCTCTGGTACCTGCGGACCCATCATATTGTGATCGATGGCTTCGGTATGGCGTTGGTCGAACACCGCTGCGCCACGCTATACGCGCATTTCCTTGGCAACGGCGCAGTGGGGCAGGCTCTGGGCAGCTTCAGCGCTTTCCAGCATCATGAACTGGCCTATGCCGCTTCTGAACGTTGCTCAAAGGATCGGCTTTTTTGGCAGAACTATCTGCCGCCGTCACAGACCTTGCCGACGGTGCGCAAAGGCGGCCGGGAGTACGGCGTGAAATGCCTGAGCACCAGCACGGCTCTGCCGGAAGAGATTTCGTCGCGGTTGCGTGAGCTGTCGGAACGCAGCGGTATTGGCTGGCCCGATCTGCTGCTGGCACTGTCCGCCGCCTGGCTGTTCTTTACTTTACCGCCGTTGCCGCATGATAAAGGCGATACGCGCACCCTATGGATGCCGGTGATGAACCGCCGCAGCAGCCAGGCGACCAATACTCCGGCGCTGGCGGTCAATACGCTGCCGTTGTTGGTATCACTGCGCGGGGAGGAGACGCTGGGGCGTTTTCTGTCAGACATGGCGCAGAGGCTGCGCGAGCTGCGCAGTCACGCCGGTTATCGCTTGCGGCAGATTGCTGCCGATCGCGGCGTGACGCCGGCTTCGCGTTTGTTTATCTCTCCGTTTATCAACGTTCAGCCGTTTGATCCGGCCGGTTTCAGCGGTTGCACCAGCACGCGGCGGGTACTGGCCGGCGGATCTGGCGACGGCGCTAACCTGACCTTCCGTGGCCGCACTGATGCCGGCGATCTGTATCTGGATATTGATATTTACGTGCAGCAGTTCCCCACGGCTGGGGTTGCCGACTACGGCAATGCCCTGCAGGAGTTTTTACTGCGTGCGTTGCAGGAAGAGGCGTTGGAGACAGCGGTCGGTGAACTGGTGGCGGTGCCCGCCTGATGCCGAGCAGGTAGGGGTCGAACACGTTCGACCCGATTTACCCTTGGGTGATGTGAGAGGGCGCAGCATGCAGCGCCCCTATGTTTAAACAGTGTTAACGCGCCAGTAGCGCTGCGACCTCCCGGGCATTTTTGCAGGGGATCAGCAGCGTGGGTGGCAGACGGGTGCCGAAGGCGTCGTTGAGCTGTGCGGCCACCTGCCGAATGTGCGGCAGTTTCAGCCCCATGCTGATAAAGGCGGTTTCATCTCCCCATTCCGGGCGTGGCGTTGCGCCGATGGTCTGCAAATAGATAGCTAAAATCTTGCCGCTATTGGCCGGTGCTGTGCCTGGCAACGGTGCGGCGCAGGCGTTTAACCCCGGTGCCGCCCGTTCGGCGCTGAAGGCGGCGCGGATGCGGTGGCGGTCTGTCTTGCCATTGCCCGAAAGCGGCAGCGCTTCGGCGTGGATAAAGCGCGTCGGGATATGGGTGCAGGGCAGATAACCGGTTGAGAACGCGCGGATCGCCGCCAGCGACAATGGTTCGCCGTTGTGAGTGAGGTACATCGCCCCGAGCGTGGCTTCGCCGTTATCTCCGCCGGGGTAATCCACCACCACGATGTCGAGGATCGCCTCGTGTCCACGCAAGACGTCTTCAATCTCCGGCAGCGAGACGCGCACGCCACGGATTTTCACGTAGCCGTTCACCCGGCTGGCGAACAGGATATTGCCATCGGCACGATAGTAACCCTGGTCGCCAGTGCGGAAGGCGCGCAGCGGTTGGCCGTCTGGCCCCTCCAGCGTGACGAAATCATGCTGTTTTAAATCACCGTCTTCCAGATACCCCAATGCCAGATTCACCCCGGCAGTGTGGATGCGGCCGATCACACCGGTCGGGCAGTGGCTGCCGTCGTCATGGCAAATAAAATACTGGTTGGCCGGCAGTGGCTGGCCATAGGGCACGGTTCCGGTGTCCTGCGGTGCTATCGGGTGCCAGATGCTCCAGATGGTGGTTTCGGTTGGCCCGCCGAGCGAGAACAGGCTGATATCCGGGCGCAGGCCACGCAATTGCTGCACCGTGGCCGGTTTGATGTAGTCGCCGCCCTGAGCCACCAGCCGCAGCGAACGCAGGCTGCCTTCGGTTTTACAGGTCAGCAGCATCTCCAAAATGGCCGGTACCGAACACCACAGGCTGACGCGATGGCGCTCCACCAGTTGGTTCCAGCTGATGGCGTCTTTTTCCTGATGCGGTGCCGGTAACACCAGGGTCGCACCGGCGCTGAGCGAGCCGAACAGATCAAACATCGACATATCATGGTGCGGCGGCGTGACCGAGATCATCACGTCATCGGCGGTGACCGCCCAGCGTTGCAGGGTCTGGCCGATAACGTTAGCGGTGGCGCGGTTGTTGAGCACCACGCACTTCGGCTTGCCGGTGGTACCGGAGGTATACAGGTAATAACTGGCCTCGCTGCTGGCGCTGCGCTCGGTCAGCGTCTGGCGGTCCGGCAATGCTGCGTGGCTTGCTGACGGGGCGAGCAGCTCTGCCGGTGTTACCCCGTTCGGTGTTTCCAGTTCACCACGCTGTACCACCAGATCCGGCCGACAGTTGGTCAGCAAATAAGCGGTGCGTTCCGGCGGCGAGTTAATGTCGATCGGCACCCAGATAATCCCCAACAGCGCACAGGCCAGCGAGATAGTGACATGCTCCGGGCTACGCGCCAGATACAGCGCCAGTACGCTGCCAGGCCCCAGACCACGCTGTTGCAGGTTGGCCATTACCGCGGCGACCTGCTCGCCTAGTTGCGGGTAAGTCAGGGTTTGTTGATCGCAGATCAGCGCCGGTCGTGGCTGCGGATCGTTAAACAGTCGTTCCGCCAACTGAGCAAGATAAGGGGAGGCACTGAATGACGCCTCGTCGTGGTTATGGCGGTAATGCCGGTAATCGATAAACTGCGACGGCGCAATCTCCAACTCGGCCTGTTGGCACATCAGCATCACCCGGCGCTGCAGCGCGTCCAGCATCGCCTGCACCTGCTCGCCGTCCAGCGCTTGCTCGGCATAGTCAACGCACAGCAGCAGGTTTTTGTCGGCATCCTGCGTCAGCCGGATATCTATCGCCACCTGCGGCGTCTGGGTTACGCCGTCAAAATAACGCACTGGTGCATTGGCCGGCAGTGTCTCCCAACCCAGACAGTTGGTGAGGATCACCGGCAGCGCAGGAGATCCCTGACTGTGGCTTTGTAGCTGCCGCGCCAGATCAACGCCGGAAAACGTCAGGTGGTCGAGTGCGCCCAGCACGTCGTCTTGCAGCGCCTGCGCGCGGCTGACAAAGCTGCCACCCAGGCGGGTATAACGTACCGCCACGAAGGTGGAAGCGTTACTGAGTGAGCCATCCGCCGCAGGAAATGCCACCGGCACCCCAACGCAAAGCTCGCCGTCGGTGGTCCATTGCGCCAGCGTATCGAGGATCAGCGCCGAAAGGCTGCTGTTGCGCAGCAGAGCATGGGCGGACCCCAGGCGAGAGAACTGTTTCAGTACCTCGCGCGGCAGGGTCAGGTTGGCACGGCGGTAACGCGAAGATTTGATATTGGCCAGCGGAGTGCGCCACGGCAACGCCGACGGGGTGGTGATGTCCTGCAGCTTGGTCTGCCAATAGGCGGCGTCGGCCTGACGCTGCTCTGCCGTGGCGATGGCCGGTGGGCTGGTGGGGGCGATGGGCGGCAGCGTGGCGTCGTCAAACAGCCGGGCGATCACGCTGGAGATGCCTTGGCCGTCGAGAATTAGCGCGTCGAAGCTGGTGAAAATCACACTGTCGTAAGGGTTGCCTGCCTCGTCCTGCATCTCTGGCAATTGAATGGCTACAATGCGCCACAGCGGCTGCGCGGGATCGTGGCGCTGGTGCGAATATTGCTCGCGAAGGTCGGCCAGACGTTGTTGTGCAGCCTGATGATCGAGCGCCCGCAGATCCTGTCGATCCAGGTTCAGCGTGGCTTCCGGCCGAACATGCTGAGTAAAGCGCTGGGGATCGATGCAGGTGCGAAGCGCCGCGTAATGTTGTACCAGCTCCCTCAGCCGGGTTTCCAGCCGTGCCAAATCCAGCCGCAGGCCGTGATATTCGCGAAAGTCGTGCATTGCCACGCCGCCGAGCGGCCATTGTTCGCTGCGGCCGAGCAGATAAGCCTGCTGCAGCGTGGTTAATGGTGTCTCCATGGTATTTCCCTATTGTCGCTAACCAACGAAAAGAATGCGGAGCGCGTGAGGCTACGCGCCCGTCACTGATATCAGGCTTTGGGTGTCAGTACCTTCAGCAGCATTTGCGCCCCCTCGGCGGCGTTGGGCGCCTGCCGGCAGATCAGCGCAGCAAGGGCCGCCGGGGATGGATTAGCCGCTACGTCCGCCGGGGTCAGCGCCACCGACAGATATTTGTTAACCACCGCCAGTAATGCCGGCAGCCCGTCCTGCGGCAATGGCAGGGCGTTGATGTCATCGTCGTCGGTCAGCCTGGCGTCCGGCACCACGCGTGCCAGCAAACAATGCAGCAATTGGCGCACCGGCATTTGGCGGGCCAATGCCGCTGTGGAACACTCTGCCAGCCACTGCGCCAGCGGCAGATTGAAGCTGCCCGGTTGGTTGGCGGCCTGTTTCAGCAAGGCGCCATAGGTGGCAAACAACTGTGGCAGCAGCCCATCCGGGAAGGCATCCAGGCGCACGTCCCAGTTGATCAGAATGCCGCCGTTGGCGTGCGCCACCTGGGCATCCAGCGCCACCTGCGGTCCCTGGGAAATCACCCATTCCAGCGGACCAAAGGTGCGGGTGACATTGTCTGAGAACAGCGCTTTGCCGCGAATGCCGAAACCGGCGGTAAATACCACCGGCGAGGGCTGCATGCTGCCCTGCAGGCGCGACAGATCGCGCATCACGCTGACGCCCGGATAGTCGGCATGGGCGATCAATTCTGCCAACTGCGACATCAGGCGTCGGCAGAAGGCGGGCAGGTTTTCTGCCGGATCCAGCTCCACGCCGAGCAGCACCAAATTGGAGAAGTCACCAATCAGGTTGTCGACGTTTTCTTCGGCACGATGGAACAGCGGTACGTTCAGCCGAAAGCGCGACAGCCTCCAGCCGTGGCCGACGGTGACGGCGAACAGCGCTAAAAACAACGATGAAAGCGTGATGCGGTGCGCTTTGGCGACTTGCTCCAGGGCTTTGGTTTCTGTGGCGCTCAGTTGCAGCGCCAGCCGATCGCTACGGCAGCGATCCGGGGTACGCAGCAGGTGCGGTGCGGGCGGCAACTGGGTTAGCCGCTCACGCCACCAGGCCTGCGCGCGGGTGCGGTGTGCCTGAAGCTCGGTATCAGCTTGCTGCCGCTCCAGATAGTCAAAGTAGGCAATGCTGCTGTCGCTCGGTGCTGCCGGGCATTGATGATAAAAACGCGCCAAATCCTCCATCAGCACGCGAAAGCTCATGGCATCACCGGCAATCATATCCAAATCGACATGCAACCTGCTGTGGCCACCCGGCAGCAGGCTGAGGCTGATATCACAGGGGGTACCCTGTTCCAGCGGCAGCATTTGGCTGCTTTTCGCCAGCCGTTTTTCGGCAAGCCTGTGGGTAACATCGGCAGTGTCCGCGTGGCTAAAATCGTCCAGATGCAGGCCATGTTGCGGGCCGCAGGGGGCGATAGTTTGTTGGCCATCGGCGGTGACCTGCAGGCGTAACATGGGGTGATGCAGGTAAAGAAGGGCAACGGCCTGTCTCAGTCGTTCGACATCCAGGTCGCAGCAGTTAAATTCCGCATACAGGTGGGCACTGACGCCCCCCAGTGGCGCTGCGGATTGCCGGCCTACCCAGTAGGCGGCCTGCATCGTGGTCAAGGCTTTCATCGGGTTTCCATCAAGATTTAGAGACTGTAAGAATATATTGCAATGTTAATGGGAATGAAAATTATTACTATTAATATTTATTATGATAACGCAGAGGAATAATGTGGTTAATGCTGGGCGGTACTCAGGGGGATAAATTATTAACTCTGATATGGTTATGTTTTATATTCATTTTAAATGAAATTATTGATTTTTTAGTGATGTGATTCTTTTGCTTTACCGATCTCCTTTCTGATTGTTTTTCCTGGCATTCATTCACTCAAGTGATAATGATTTGCATTAAAATATGTAAAATATTATCATTATTAACAATTCTTTACGTTTCCAGACAAAAATCAGCCTCTACCCGCTGCGTATCGGGGGTGGGGCGTTTGTCTGCGGCAAGGATATGCAACAGCAAGGTCAGGAAGGCCGCAATGCCATTGTCAGTGTGAAAAGCAGCGTCGTTACCTATGTGAAAACAATTAAATTTTTGTGCATCTGGGATGAAAGGAGAATACATCTATGAGCAAGCATTCAGCGGCTCAAAGGCATAAAATCGTAGGAAACAAGGAAAAAGCAGGCTTACAGGTCATCGGGGCATTTTCCTCACTCTTTCTGGGTCTTTGCTCTCTGTCTGTCGGCAGCGTTAACGCCGCCGCCGTGGACGAGAAGGTTCAGGAAACCGCAGACAGCAAACGTAACGACAACTGGCAGGACTCCGAGAGCCTGCTGGTCACCGGCGAAAAAATCAAACGCAGCATTTTTGATACCGGCTCCAGCGTGCAAGTGTTCGACAGCGAACGCATTGCCTCTATGCCCAATGCGTTGCAGGTCCCTGATTTACTGAGGATGACTGCCAACGTCATGGATGTGGGCATCGGTAACGACCTTCCGACCGTGCGCGGTATCGATGGCTCCGGCCCGAATACCGGTGCCAATGCCTTCCTCAGCGGCACCCGCCCACGTCTCAATCTGTCATTGGATGGGCGTTCATTAACCTATAACGAGCAGGCCTACGGCCCGCAGTCGCTGTGGGATCTGGATCGCGTAGAAGTCTTCCTCGGGCCGCAGAGCTATATTCAGGGGCGCAACGCCATTGCCGGTGCCATCGTGATGGCCAGTAAGGATCCGACCTTTGACTGGGAAAGTGCCTTCAAGGGGGGCGCGGGCAACCAGCATTCTTCACAACTGTCCGCCATGGTCTCCGGCCCGCTGGTGGAAGACCAACTGGCGTTCCGCGTCAGCGTCGATCGTCAGCGCCGCCGTAGTGACGTCGACCTGCCCGCCTATGAACCGGTGGGCGATCCGCGCGAGGTTGAAGCCACTACCGCCCGTGCCAAACTGTTGTTCAACCCGGCAGGCATGCGCGAGTTGACCACCAAGCTGACCTTTAACCATTTTGGCAGCACCTCACCGCAAAACGAGAGCCTCAATCCGCTGGTTCACCCGACCAGCCTGCGTCACGATCCGCGCCGTGCGGTATTTAAAAGCAACACCAACAGCGGCGTCTGGGATCTGGCCTGGGAGCAATCCGACAGCCTGACGCTGGAAAACCGGGTGATCTACACCGATTTCAATATCAACCGTCCTACCGCTTATGCCTTGCCGTACGCCGATATCGGCGGCAAAGAGGTGCATGTGGAGCCGGTGGCGCGCTTTGGCGGGCCGGGCAGCCGCCTGCACGGGTTGGCGGGGTTGCGTTACTTCCACGCCAAGCAGGATGAGTTCGTTAATATTTTCGGTGGTTCCACCTTCAAGGATAAAACCGACACCAATTCGGTGTTTGCCGAACTGACCTATGCCATCACGCCACAGGTGGACCTTACCGCCGCCAGCCGCCTGGAGCGAGAGCACCGTCAGCGTACCGGTGGCAGCAAGGCCGTACGTATCGACTTCGACGAAACCTACGACGTGTTCCTGCCGAAGCTGGATCTGGCCTGGAAACCGACGGATACCCAGACCTACGGCGCCAAGGTGGCGCGGGGTTATAACGCCGGTGGCGCGGGCATTACTATCGGCACGCCGGTGGTCAACTACACCTACGGTTCCGAGTATGTCTGGAACTATGAGCTCTACACCCGTCACCACCTGAAAGACGCCAACGTCATTCTGACCAGCAACATTTTCTACAACGACTACAAAGACATGCAGTTGCCGTACTCCCTGGGGCCAAACTCATCGGTGATCCGCAATGCCGACAAGGTGGAAACCTACGGTGCGGAGATGGGGGCGACCTGGCAGCCGCGTTGGGACTTCGAGTTGTTCACTAACGTTGGCCTGTTGAAGACCAAAATCAAGAAGTTCTCGGGCAGCGGCGTCGATGGGCACGAACTGGCGCGTGCGCCGGCTTATACCGCCAACATGGGCGCCAAGTACCAACTGATGGCCGGGCTGGAACTGAGCGGCAACGTGGCGTTCTCGGATTCCTACTACTCGCAGTACGACAACGACTCACGCGGGCGCATCGGTTCTTACTGGTCGGCGAATACCCAGTTGGCGTACACCTTCGCCTATGGGCGCGCCACCCTGTATGCACAGAACCTGTTTGACTCGGAGCGTCGCGTGATGGTCAGCGGCAATGACGTGTACACGGCGACTCAACAGCGCCCGCGCATGATTGGCGCGGCACTTGAACTGACATTCTGATGCGGTAGCAGCCAGTCTGCACAAGGGGCGTACCAACGCCCCTTTTCATGACTCGCGTTCCCCGATGTTCCGGCGTGGCCGGGCGCAAGGAGATAGAGCAGTGAGCGGTTATTTTGACAATATTCTTAGCGATGACGAAGCCCAGCGTTTGGATCTGGCGTTCCAGACGCTGGGTGCGCGGGCGGCGGATGCCTCTCAACCCTTGAGTGAAGCGGAAGAGCTGGCGTGGTTCATGCACCAGCAGCGGGGCGATGGCAGCAGCCAGCAGGCAATGGCCTGGCGTCTGGGTGGCGAGCCGGATATCGGCCGTTTGGTTAGCGCGCTGGAAGCCCTGACGCGGCTGATGCCTGAACTGGACGTTCGTTATGACTTCGATGACGAACAGGGCTTACGCAAACTGCGCGGTAGCGCGACGCTAAACCCGGTGAGCATTCAGGCGGTGCTGGACGAACGACAGGCGGTTAGCCGTTTGCTGCAGGCGCAGGCCGCTCCTCTCGAACTGGCGCGAGAAGCACCGATACGTTTCCTGCTGTTCACCGGCACCGGAGCGATATTAGGCGTAGTGGCGCACGATATTTTGGCGGAAACGCTGTCCTGTCGGCAATTATTGACCACGCTGTCGGCGCTGTATAACGGCATTGAGCCGACGCCGAGTTTTGCCATCATTCCTCCGGTGCCGACCCTGGCGGAAGCCAGCGAACTGGCACTGCCGTGGCCGCGTCAGGCGACGGCCCTGCGCGATTACCAGACTTCCGTCCCTCAGGATGAGCTGCTGGCTCAGGCCGGGGTGCGTATAGCGACCCGCGTAGCGCGCAAAATCTTGCCGGCTGCAGACAACCCGGCGACGCTGCTGGCGGCGATTGCCGTGCGTTTTGCGCGTTTTATCAGCGCCCAGTCCGGCGGGCAACCGGTGCAACTGAGTGTGCCGCAGGGCGATGCGCAGCAGGCGAGCGGTCTGGACGCCTGGATGAGCACTGCGCAACTCAAACGTCTGACCCTGGGGCCTGTGGATCCTGATGCGGAAAGTCACCTGCTGGCACAGCAAACGGCGGAACGGGCTAATCCCCAACTGGCCCAACTGTTGGTGACCTGGCTGGCGGACTCGTCGGTGGCGTTGCAGCTTGACGGTGTCAGCGCCGAACGACTGTTGCTGCCACCACTGCATACGCCGTTTGAAATGGTGCTGGCCCTGAGCCTGCCGGATCCGGACTCGGTGGTGCTGGAACTGGTTACGGATCCCCGTTTAACCCCACATGCCGCGCCTTTCCTGCTGGAGCAGTTTGTTGCTTTCCTCGCCGGACGGTTAATAACCACGGCGCTGCTTCCTGCCGCTGAGCAGCCGTCAACCTTGCACGAGAGCGTTTTGGCGACGCAAGACGCGCAAGCAGAAAATGCCGAGATTACCCAACTGATCCTGGCGGAATTCCGTGACGCGCTGGTCGCACCGGAGATGACCGCCGATGAAGATTTCTTCGATCGCGGCGGGCACTCGCTGGTGGCTACCCGGGTTATCGGCCGCCTGCTCAGCCTGCACCGCATCGAACTCAACATTAACGATCTGTTCAGCCACGCGACCGCCCGTGGATTGTCGGCCTATGCCAAACGTCAGGCAGTGGCGGAACCGAGCGCACCGCAACTTGCCGCGCAAACACAGGGGGAGGCGGTTCAGGCGCCGTTGTCTCTGGCGCAGCACTCCTTGTGGAAGGTCTACGAGGCCTTTGGCCACGACGAAATCTTCAACCTGCCATTCGCCATCTGTTTCCTTGATCCGGTGGATGAAACCGCGCTGCGTCAGGCGTTTATCGACGTGATGACCCGCCACAGCGTATTGCGTTCGCTGTTTATCGACCGCGACGGCGAGGTATATCAACAGGTGGTGCCAGCCGCTGACCTGCTGGATTACGGCTGGTTTTATTTCTCCGATGAAACACCGGCCGGTGATGCCAGTGAGTTGTTGGCCAGGGCGGGGGATCACCGCTTTGATCTGACCGCCGAGCTGCCGCTGCGCGCGACCTTCCTGCGGGATGCCGCCACCGGTCAGCAGTTGCTTTCGCTGCTGTTCCACCATGTGGTACTCGACGAGTGGTCGCTGAACCTGATGATGGACGAATTGGGGGTTGCCTATAGCCAGCGCGTGGCGGGGCAGGCGCCGCAGTGGAACGGAGAAGTCCCGCAGTTTCACGCCTTTGCCCGGCAGCAGCAGGCGGGCGGCGTAGTACAGCAGCACCTGGATTACTGGCTGGATAACCTGCGCGACGCGCCGGTCGGTCAGCCGTTGTTCCAGCAGCAACCTTCGCACCACCCTGCGGTACCGGCCGACGCCGACGTTGACGGCGGCTGGCTGGAGTTCGACGTCGACCCGGCGGTGGCCGATGGGCTGTACGCGCAGGCCAGAAAGAACAACGCCTCACTGTTCAACGTGGTCTACGCCGGGATTACCTCGGCCCTGCGCCTGCTCGGTGGCCCGGCGGATCTGCTGGTGGGCACTTCCACCTCAGGCCGTAACGACGCCGAGTTTTTCGACACCATCGGCTACTTCACCACTGTGGTGGTGCACCGGGTACGTTTCGCCGAACAGTTGACGGTGGCGGGCCTGATTGATCAGGTTAAAAACACCATCAACGGTTCCATGCCCTACACCGATATCCCCATCGATCTGGTGGAAGAAGGGCTGTTTGGCGTTGATGCCGATCGCAAGAATCACATGTTCGAAGTGTTCATTCAGATCCACAGCCGCATCAAGTTGAATGGGGCATTCACCCTGCAGGATGGCAGCAGGGTGGCCTACCGTCAGGTAGAGCCGGAGAAAACCGCATCGCTGCTCGGTTTGCAGTTTGAAGTGATGGAAGAAAACCTCGATGGCGCGAAATCCCTGCGCGTGATGATGACCTACCGCACCGATCACTACACCGCGCACCAGGCTGAGCTGATCGCCGGCAGCATTCAGCACGTGTTTTCACATTTTGCCCAGTTGGCCGACGGGGATATGCCGCTGGCAGCCCTGCCGCCGGTACCACGGCAATGACACTGTTCACCCTAACTGACTTTATTACTTTCATGGAGATAAACGGATGTCTGGAACTTTAGGAACACCCCGCGCTTTATTGTCATTGTTGATCGCCACGTCGTTGGTGGTGGCCGGTGCGGCACAGGCCCGTGATGCCGGGATTAAGCCAGAAGATATCAAGCGTCAGCCTTTATCGTCGGCGGTGGTGGAAATGGCCTTCAGCCCAAGCCAGCAGGCACTGTTTGTCAGTGCGCCGGACTGGAAGGAAGAGGCGAAATCCCGCGTGCTGCGTCTGGATCCGGCCACGCTGGCGGTGCAGGCGGAGATCCCGCTGCAGGTGAAGGGCTTCGGCGTGGCGCTGGATGATGCCGGGCATCGGCTCTATCTGACACAGGGTTTCAACGGCTCGGTCGGCGTGGTCGACACCACCACTAACCGAGCACTGGCCAGCATCCCGGTGACCGAAAAGAGCATGCTGGAAAAAACCTACAAAGACGCCGGTATCAGCGGTAAACGACTGGAGTTTTTGCTCGAAGAGCTTAAGCGCTTCAAGATAACCGAAGACTATCAATACCGTATCCGCGAGGTGAAATATGACGCGCAGACCGGTCGCTTGTTCCTGCCGGGGCTGGGCTTCGGGGTGGATAGCGTGCTGTTTGTGGTCGACACCAAAACCAAAAAACTGGAGAAAATGATCCCAGGGTTTGGCTACAACGCGGTAGGGATCACCCTCGACGAAAAAGGACGGCGCGTATTTGTCTCTAACATGCAGGGACAGTTGATCACCCTGAATGCCGACACGCTGGCGATCACCTCCACCAAAGAGATCCAGGCGGATCAGTTGCTGAATCTGGTGTATGACGGCAAGAACAACCGTTTGTTAGGGGTGGATCAGGGAATCGATCGCGATAACTACCGCAACACTCATCTGGAGCGCGACTACGTGAAGCGCAGCAGTGGTCACCGGGTGTTTGCACTGGACGCGGACAGCGGCAAGGTATTGGCCAGCGAACTGACCGATGAAGTGCCGATCGGTCTGCTGCTGGACGATCGTAATCAGCGGGTGTACGTCGCCAACCGCAATGGGGTCCGTGTCGACCACGGCGCGGGTACGTTAACGGTGTTCGATTCGAAGACCCTCAAACGCCTGCAAACGCTGGATTTGCCACCGCACCCTAACAGCCTGGCACTGGATACCAGTAACAATGTGCTGTTCGTGACGGTGAAAAATGACGGTGCCAGCACCAAGGCCGGTAAACCGGAAAGCGTGGTGCGTATTCAACTGCCGAAAAACTAGTTTTATCCTGCTGCGTCAGTGAAGGCTGACGCAGCGTATTTCTGCCCGACCTCAATACGCCGCCAGCTCATGCATACACATTCTGTGCTTCTTCACGGCCAACGCAATTGATCCCCACTGCAACGCAGATCTACACTGCTGGACGGAAGGCATCGCCATTCCCCCCGATATTTGATCAGCCAAATACCTCCATTAAGGGCTTCCCATGAATCATTTTCGACCCGTTGCACTGGAACATGCCAGCCGTTTACTTAACCATGGCCCGACGGTGTTGATCACCAGCAGAAGTCAGGATGGCGCACGGCGCAATGTGATGGCGGCCGCTTGGTCGATGCCGGTTGAATTTACGCCACCGCGAATTGCCATTGTGGTCGACAAGGCGGCGCATTCCCGACAAATGATCGAAGAGAGCGGGGTGTTTGGTATCTGCATTCCGGCTGCGATGTTTATCGACACCACCTATGCGGTGGGCAATATCTCGGGGCAGGAGGTAGAGGATAAGTTTTCCCGTTTCAATATTGCCACGATCTCCAGTGCGACGTTGAATGTCCCCTTGATAGAACAGGGCTGCGTGGCCTGGCTGGAGTGCCGTCTGTTACCGGAGAGTGGCGCTCAGCAGAAATATGACACCTGTTTCGGCGAAGTGGTCGCCGCTGCCGCAGATGAACGGGTATTTCAGGGTGGCCGCTGGAACTTTACCGACGCCGATCCGCAGTTGCACACCATCCATCATCTGGGGGCCGGCAATTTTATTCGCAGCGGCGATACCCTGCGGGCAAAAAGCCTATAAATAATTTTCAGCCACTCACATCCGCGGTAGGCGCGTGGGTGTGAGCTTTCCGCATTTGAATCATCGCTGACTCAGTCACCGGCATTAATTGTGGTGAGCGGGGTGAGCCTCTGGCGCACGTTTTCCTGGCGTTTTTTTATATGGTTTCTTGTGCGCTTGTTTATTGTGATGTGATTTTGGTTGCATTTTATTGCTGTGCGGCTTTTTATTATTTTGATGAACTACCGGCCTGTCATTATATTTATTAACCGGTGCTGCAGCGAATACCGATGTGCAATTTAGCGTCATTACGGCGGTAATAATGAGTATCAGTTTTTTCATTATGATGTCCTGATTTATTTCAGTGGTGTTTTCGGTCAGCCCCAGACAAAGGGCTGACTCCTTAACGTGGGCCGTTAAAATGATAGCCAGGGCCACCGCGCCCACCGCCGCCACCACCGCCTGGAGGCGGGAATATACAGCCGGAAATCATTGTGCTAATCGCCAGCGCGCTGATGAACATCATAATACGACGCATAATATAACCTTTAATCTCTAAATTAAGATGGCTAGTATCATCTTCCGCCGTTGGTATTAGCAATATGGAAAGAGTAGGCAAACCGAAAAGGTTCTGTAAGTAAGAATATTCTAATCGGGGTATGAACTATTACGGTAGTAGGAGGGGTTAATATCCCGCCCTGAGCATTTCATCTCGCAATAAATCGATTATCGCCGGCTCTATGTCAGGGAATTGCCGCGTAATATCGTTTATGGCTTCCTCGACGGAAGGCGCGACAAAGGTACCGGAGAAGGGCAGCAGAGGAAGGCTGGCATCGCTGTCCGGGAATTCACCGCTGATGGTGCCGGTGATGATGCCCGCTCTCTTTTCCGCAGTGAAATCGTATTCGCCAATATTCTTATTAATGGGTGTCATTTTAACCTCGGTATCCGATTTCCTGGTGCTGCTACGCACCGGTCAACGCCTTCTTTTAAGCATAGTGCCTGGGTCGGAGAACACCACCAAACGTCTGGCCCACGCCTTTGATATGGGTCAATCCCACATAAACATAAGGTAATAAAAACTGGTCTTGTCCCGATAATTTGATTATAAACACCGGCGTTAGGGACAATGTTCTCATCTGAATCGGAGTAGTTATGTTGGCTAAAGTTAATCGTCTGCTTGCCGGTGCGTTACTGGTGTTATTGCTGCCTGCCGTTGCTGTGGCGGCGGATTACCGCGCGGGCGAGCAATATACTCGCCTGGATAAGCCGGTGGCATCCGCCCCTGCGGTGGTGGAGTTTTTCTCTTTCTATTGCGGCCCGTGCTATCAGTTTGCCGAGACTTACCATGTGGGCAGCACCGTCAGCCAGGCATTGCCTGCGGGCACCAAACTGACCAAATACCACGTTGGCCTGATGGGCAAACTGGGGAATGAGCTGACCGAGGCCTGGTCGGTGGCGATGGTGATGGGCATTGAGGACAAAATCGAAGGCATGCTGTTCGACGAGCTGCAAAAGAAGCGTGCCATCAACAGTGAACAGGATATTCAGCGGGTGTTTGCCGCTGCCGGAGTTGATGCGGCCACCTATGAAAATGCGCGTCACAGCCTGCTGGTGAAGGGCATGATCGCCAAACAGAATGAAGCGGTCAAAGCGCTGGACGTGCGCGCCACTCCATCGTTTTATGTTTCCGGCAAGTACAAGATCGACAATGCCGGAATGGCGAGCCAAAGCGTTGACGGCTATGCCAAAGAGTACGCCGCCGTGGTCCACTATCTGCTGACCACCCAGCCTTAATTTCTGAGGGTGCAGGGGCTTCCCCTGTGCCTTATTCTTCGATTGTTGTGCCAGCTACCAGTGGACGCGCTACGCTAACCCCACCTTGTTGTCGTCGATATAGTTGTGACTCCTTCGCAGGCGTTAAATGACCTCTGCCACTGACATCCTGGAGCCCTCTATGCCATTACCTTCATCGAGCACCATTTACTATGTTGCCACTCTGCATGACGTCGCGTTAAACACCAGTAATACCGAAGAGATTGTTGTAACGGACAGCTATACCGGCGGTCGGTTTATCAAGCAAGTCACTAGCCCGACGGTAGATCGTTGGGATGTCGACGGCGTAATGCTTATTAAAGACGCCAATAACGTTATATGGGAGCGAGTTTTTGAAGACTGCGTCGATCCTGAGTGGTGGGGAGCCCGACCATTTTACCGTAATAAATCCGGTAACTTTGTAAACGATGGTTATGACAGTGCCCCGGCATTTAGCAGCATGCTGGCCTGGTTGGTTGGTACTGTGGGTACAGCGCCGGGTGGCACCTATATCAACTGGACTCCTAAACCGGCAGGCGTGCGCTTTAAAGGTAATCGTCAATATGGTTTCGGCTCTACCGTTATTTGGAACACTCGTATTAATTTGTACGCTAACGGTGGCGCTATTTTTGCCAACGAAGGTTTTAACCAGGATGTGAACAATCCGAAAGCCCTGTTGCAGTTGTACAACGGAAAAAATCGGCCGACCATTGAATGCACGCTAGAAAAACTGGAAATGTATTCATGCAGTCCAAACCGTATCGACAGCAGCACCATTAACCTGGGTGTGACAGGGATGCTGTTTGAAGGTGAAGGTGTCGCGGGGGATTTCCGTTTTTGTCGATGTGTTGTTCGCGAGGCAAAATTCTACCATTTCCATACGGCTCCAGCGGTCAGATACGGCGCGCGCGCCTATTTGATCCGTTTCTATGACTGTTATTTCTCGCAAAACTCAGGTGGGGATGTTTATTACCCGGCAGGTATCGCCGACGCCGGGGAGAACTTCAGCTATACCAACTGCACTTTTGGCAATGGAGGCGTTCTGAATCTGGAAGGTGGTGCGCATAACTTTGTCAACTGCTCTGTCGATTATCAAAAGTTCGGTTTTATGATTAAGAATGCCCGGGTATGTATGCTCGGTGGTCATATGGAAATTAACAGTAATATCACCGACAGCCGTGTGGTGATTACCGGTACCGGCAGTTTTAGCGCTGTTGGCACCAAGTTTTACGGTACTACCAATGTCCCTATCACTGCACCTTCCTACTTCGATGCCCAACAATACCACAGCAAAGTGATCCTGCAGGACTGCGAGTTTGAGAACACTTTTGGGCACAGCAGCTTGTTATCCGGGGAGGGGCAGTTAAGAACTCAGGGATGCTTTATGGTTAACCAAAATCAATGCCCCGTGTTACAGCCCTTAACCTCGAAAAACAATAAAATGCTGAAGTTGCAAACGGCAGAGCAAGTGACCTCTTATTTGGCCACTTTATACGGTTATGCATTTACCGCCGCAAGTTATCTGGTACAAACCGTTTATCCGCCTGCCGGTTCTGCTTTTAGCGGTAAGGTCATTGAGATCAGAAAAACGGCCGATACTGCCGGTAGCCAACGAATTGCCATCCCGATGGCGATGGAGTCTGGCAAGGTACCTTATTGCCGAGTGCAGGTAATGGGATCGGTAGACTTCACTACTACCGCCGGTTATGCATTTTCCGGGGAGGGGATCCGCAGTGTGACCGCACCGGTCGGCTATTATTTCTCTAACGTTAAGGATACCTGGAACTTCGGTACGGTCAATGTGACCACCGCGCCAACTACGGCAATCAACATGTTCGGTAACGCCAGCGATTTCAATGTAGGCAGCGGGCAAGCGCCGCGTAATATTGCTGATGGTAGCCAGCAATGGCTGTTGTTCTATATCGATCTGACTAACTTGCCGACCGGTGCATCATTATATATCGGTAATATCAACTTTAACGTTTTATGATCCAGCTTGTCTGGCAAACCCGGCTGCGGCCGGGTTTTTCGTATCGGGTGGCGCAAGACGCAATCTGTGATCTCGGCGCCAGATCCCGGCTCCGGCATTGCTTGTATGTTATCGGGTTGTTATGTTGATTTTCTGTTCAACGCCGACAGCGTTTGTCGCTGATGTGTGAAGGGGTAAAGCATGGCAATTTCCGCGCAGGTCAGGGAGGCCGGTTTCGAGGAGTGGTTGGCGAAAATCAACTCCGCCTGCGGCCGCTTTTGCGCCAGGACATTGGGGCCTGGCTTTAGCGGTGCTATGCAGGAATTCCGTGCCCACGCGCTGCGCCTGAGCGTGGTGGATGCCGCTCAGACCCGGTTGTATCGTACCCAACAGGAGATTGCCCGTAGCGACGGTTCGCACTTTTTCACGGTATTTCAGCTACGTGGCAGCTCATTGATGGAGCAGGGCGATCGGCAGGCGGTGTTGTCCGCCGGTGACGTCACGCTAATCGACGCTTCGCGCACCAGCAGCTTTACCTTTCAACAAGACTCCCGCCAAATTTCATTGCTGATGCCGCGCAGCTATCTTGAGCAGTCTGCGTCCGATGTACAGTGCGTGCGGCGGCTGGATGCACAAAGCAGCCTGGTGCGCCTTAGCCGGCAACTGGTGCTGGGGTGCATGCAAGACACACAGATGAGCGCTCCAGAGAGTGAGGCGATATTGAACGCGGTTGCGACGCTGTTGCGTCCTGCGCTGGTCGATCGCGTGGTGGGGGAAGACAGTCCTCCACGCAGCTTCAGCCGTACGCTGGCGTTTATCGATACGCATATTCAGTCGCCGCAGTTACGGCCGGAGTGGATCGCCGATGAGCTTGGCGTTTCGGTGCGCAGTCTGTATCGGATGTTTGCTCGTCAGGGGCTGGTGGTGGCGCAATATATCAAGCACCGCCGCCTGGATTTGTGCGCACAGGCGTTACGCAGCGCGCCGGAGCGACAGAAACTGGCCACTATCAGTTATGACTGGGGTTTTGCCGATCACAGCCACTTTTCCACCGCCTTCAAAAGCCGTTTTGGCGTTTCGCCGAGCGAATATCGCAAGCAGTATCAATAGCGCCTTCTACGGCGCTATTGATGATGAAGGCGCTCTTTAGTAACGAATGCACACCGATTTGGATTCGGTATAGGCATCCAGCCAGTCCGGGCCGAAGTCGCGGCCGCTACCCGATTGTTTAAAGCCGCCAAAAGGCATGTTGGCGTCGATCAACGTATGGGTGTTGACCCAGACCGTACCGGCCTGAATGCGTGGCGTATAAGCCATTGCTGCCTGCAGGCTGGTGGTCCACAGGCTGGCGGTCAGGCCGTAATCGGTGTCGTTGGCTTTGCTCAGCGCTTCTTCGGCGTCCGCCACCCGGATCAGATTCACCACCGGGCCAAACACTTCTTCGCGTGCCAGATTCAACTGATCATCCGGGTTTATCACCAGCGTCGGCGGAATATAGAACCCTTGTGAGTCCGGTCCGGCTGCGCCGCTGATCAGTTCCGCATGCTTGGATCTGGCGTCGTCCAGATAGGCCGCCACTTTATTCCGGTGATCGCTGGAGACCAGTGGGTTGATCTGCGCATTGGCATCCATGCCCGGCCCGACGGTCAGTGACTTCACCGCCTGCTCGAACCCGGCAACCAGGCTGTCGTAGATCGGTGCTTCAATATAAATCCGTGAACTGGCGGCGCACACCTGGCCCTGATTGAGGAAACTGCCCGCCATCAGGCCTTCGATAACCTGTTGTTGATCGGCGTCTTTCAGCACGATGGCCGGGTTTTTACCGCCCAGCTCCAGCGTGACGCGTGTCAGGCGATCTGCCGCCGCCCGCGCGATGCCTTTACCCACCGGTGTGGAGCCGGTGAAGCTCACTTTGGCGATCAACGGGTGTTCGGTCAGTGCCTTGCCACAGCCGGTGCCTTTGCCGGTTACCACGTTAAATACGCCCGGCGGAATACCGGCCTCGGTAGCCAGTTCGGCCATGCGCAGCAGGGTGAGCGGGGTGGTTTCAGACGGTTTGATGACGATAGAGCAGCCCGCCGCCAACGCTGGCATTACCTTCCACATGCCGATCATTAGCGGGAAGTTCCACGGCACGATACCGGCCACCACGCCAATCGGCTCTTTACGGGTGTACACCTGATATTTGGCGCCCGGCGGCATCGGGATTGACACGTCCAGGGTTTGGCCGGTGATTTTTGTGGTCAGCCCGGCGGTGTAGCGCATCCAGTTCAGCGTGCAGCCGACCTCGAACATGCGGGCAATATTGATAGACTTACCCTGCTCCAGCGTTTCCAACTGGGCCAGCTCTTCGGTGTGTTGTTCAAGCAGGTCGGCATAGCGCAGTAGAATGCGCTCGCGCTCGGCGGGTAAACGTTGTGCCCAGACTCCGGAGGTGAAAGCCTGGTGGGCAGATTGTACGGCACGCGCGACGTCCTGTGCGTTGGCGTCGGCGGTGGAGGAAATTTGTTTTCCGTCAGCGGGGTTAAATACCGCCAACCGATGTTCGGCACTGGACTCGCACCATTGGCCGTCAATATACAGCCCATGATGACGATCGAGAAAACGTGAAACGCTGTCCATCACTGCTAGGGTGTTGTCAGGCATACGCCCTCCTGTCAGACAAAAAAGGTCGCTATCATTAACCTTAAAAGTCTACAGCAGGCCCAGCGGCAGGACTTTTGTCTGCCTGACAATCGGTTTGCTCTGCGTGACATAACGGCTGAATGAGTCAGCCGTTAATCGGCGGGATCAGGAGCTGAGGGTCGCCAGGCGGGTGGCGAAGCCGAGGAACAGCAGGCCAATCAGACCATTGCCCAGTTTTGCCAGGCCTTTCTTGTGGTTAAAGAAGTGCGCCAGCATCGCGCCGGAAAAGATCAGCGTGGTCATGTAGATAAAACTGACCGATTCGAGGATCAACGCCAGAATGGTGAACGACAGACCGGTGTGGGCATAGTTGAAATCGATAAACTGTACGAAGAACGACACATAAAACAGGATCGCTTTCGGATTGGTCAGGCTGAGCGTCAGCGATTTGCGCAGAATGCTGTGGCTGCCTTCAATCTGTTGATGCTGCTCGGCATTTTTCTGGATAAAGGTGGCGTAGAGAATCTTGGCACCCAGGAACAGCAGGTAAATCGCGCCGAGAAAACGCACCAGGGTAAACAGAAACGGCGTGGTGCGGATCAGCGAGGCCACGCCAATATAGGCGCAGAAAATCAGGATTGCATCACCGATAAACACGCCCAGCGCGGCGGTATAGCCGGCCCGCACACCGCGTGTTACGCCGGTTTTCAACACATACAACGTATTCGGGCCCGGCAGGATGATGATAAAAATCACCCCGGCCAGATAGGTCCAAAGATTCAGGACGCCAAAACTTTCTAACACAATAACCTCTCCATGCGCGGAACTGACAGCCAATAACACTGGCTACACCCGTAGCCGGGCGCGATCCTAACGCCGCGGGGGCGGGTTGGCAACGTAATAAACTTCATGTTGATTGCCGTATTTCGCCATCAGTTACGCGCAGGCAGACAGGGGTTATGGCTTACGTGCCAGCAGCGTGGCGAAACGCAGCGAAATGCGATTACCGGCGGCATCGGTTTTGTGCAGTTGGCCAACGTCCTCGTTGTACTTAAGCACTTCCCACCCGGCGTAATAGTCTTTCAACTCACCCGGTTTAAAAGTGAATGGGAAGGGCAGGCTGCAAGGGTAATCCGGGGTATCCATCGCCGCGACGATCAGGTTGTAACCGCCGTCGACGGTACTGTCCTGCATGTTTTTCACCAGCCGCGGGATCTGCGCCGGGTTGAGGAACATCAACACCACGGTAGAAAGGATAAAGTCGTATTCGCCGCTGAAAGTATCAGTATTGAGATCCTGCACGCTGGCGCGAATGTGCGACAAACCTTCGCTATCGATGATGCCGTTGAGGTTATCGATCGACGGGCCATGTTTGTCCCAGGCGGTGACGTCAAAGCCTTTCAGGTTGAGATAAAGCGAGTTGCGTCCGCCGCCGCAGCCCAGATCCAGCATCTTACCGGGCGCGATCTGCTGTACGGCCTCAATCACTTCGGAGTGGGTACGCGTCAGCTGGTATTTCTTGTGATAGTAATCTTCCGGCGAGCAATAGAAAGCCAGTTGGCAGGTCATATCATCGGAGAATGAAACGATGCGGTGCCATTGCTGCGGCTCGATAAACGGCGGTTGGCTCTCGGGGCTGAACTGCCAGGTTTCGGTAGTTTCGCCCTGTTCGTTCATCAGTGCGAAGGTCAATGTCCCGCTCAGTAGCCTGAGTTTGGCCCAGGTGCCGCTCTGGGTGTTGTGCTTTTGCTGGAAACTTTCCGGTAGCGTGGTGCTGTTCCATTCAGGCAGGGTTTTATAACAAAGCAGTTGGTTCATCTATCACTCCTTGGGTTCTGCGTTGCCGCATTACGATTCTATATGTTGCATATAAAATACATGTTTAAGGGCGCTTTGAACATGCCTGAGATCATCAAAGTGCATTTTCCTGGTGGCCGTACGAGAGGATTGGCATATTTAAACTGGATCACCGTCCCAGCCTGGGCTAACGTCAGTGCAGTTTATGCTAAAAGATCAGGGAAAAGATGCTAATTCGCCATTTTATCAAGCCATTGAGCCTGGGGGCACTGTTGGTGCTGGCCGGTTGTAGCACCAAAACCACGACCACTACGCCGGTGCAACGTCCGGCAGACGTCAAAGCCCAACTGGTGCGGTTAATGCCGGCCAACACCGCAGACCGTCAGGGGTGGGCCACCGATATCACCGCCGCTTTTGCCGCGCAGGGCATTGAACCCAGCGACCAGAACCTGTGTTCGGTGCTGGCCGTCACCGAGCAGGAGTCTACCTTCCAGGCCAACCCGCCGGTACCGGGGCTGCCAAAAATCGCCTGGAAAGAGATCGACCGCCGCGCCGACCAGCTGCATATTCCCAACTTCCTGGTGCATACCGCCCTGATGATTAAATCACCAAGCGGCAAGAGCTACAGCGAGCGGCTCGATAAGGTGCGCACCGAGAAAGATCTGAGCGATATCTTTGATGACATGATTAATTCGGTGCCGATGGGGCAAAAACTGTTTGGCAGCCTCAATCCGGTGCATACCGCCGGGCCGATGCAGGTGAGTATTGCCTTCGCCGAAGCCCATGCCAAAGGCTATCCGTACCCGATTGACGGCACCATCCGCCGTGAAGTATTCAGCCGCCGTGGCGGCATGTATTTCGGTATCGCTCACCTGTTGGGCTATCCGGCCAACTACAGCCAACCGATTTACCGCTTTGCCGACTTCAATGCTGGTTGGTACGCCAGCCGCAACGCGGCCTTCCAGAGCGCAGTCAGCCGCACGTCGGGTATTCCGTTGGCGCTGGACGGCGATTTGATTAACTACGGTACCGATAAGCCGGGCACCACCGAGCTGGCGGTACGCACCCTCGGCAAGCGTTTGAATATGAGCGACTCGTCGATTCGTCGGGCGCTGGAGAAGGGCGATTTGCCTGAGTTTGCCGACACCGATCTGTATGAGCGAGTCTATGCCCTGGCGGAGAAATCCACCGGCAAGAAACTGCCAAGGGAAATGCTGCCGGGCATTCAACTGGAAAGCCCGAAAATAACCCGCAAGTTGACCACCGCCTGGTTTGCCAAACGGGTGGATGAGCGGCGCCAACGTTGTATGACCCGCGCCTCGGCGGGTTAAACCTGTGGGGTGCTGATAAATGCAGGATGCCGCTCGGCCTGGGCGGCAAATGCCGCCAGCGTCGGGTGGTTATCGGCGCTAATCAATTCGGGCAACATGAGTTGAGTGAAGCTCCAGGCCACCGCCACGCTGACCTCAGCGCTGCCGATCACCGCGAGTGCAGTGCCGGCTCGCGCCAATTGTTTTTCCAGTTCGGAATAGGCTGCCAGCAACTGGCCCTGAACGCGATCCAACCAGGGCTGATGCTGTTTCTCCTGCGGCCGTAACTGTTGTTCATAAACGATTTGCACCGTTTTTTCGCAGGCGGCCAGCGCCAGACCATTGAGTTGCAGGGCATAGAGTCGCGCAGTGCCCTCAGTCGGCAGCAGAGCCTTACCGCTGGGGGTGATGCCGGCGGCGTATTCCAGGATCAGTGAGGAATCCATCAGGATTTGATCGTCGGCCAGTACCAGCGTCGGGGCTTTTACCACCGGATTAATGGCTTTGAATTGCTCAAAACCGCTGAATACCGAAATTGCGCGGTGCTCAAACTCTATCTCTAATAATTTCAGACAAATTGCCACCCGGCGTACATAGGGTGAATCCAGCATGCCAATCAGTTGCATCATGTTCTCCTGAGCCTATTCGCCCGATTTAAGTGAATGAATAAACGTCACCAGCCGTTGGGCTACCGTTTCCGGCGCGTCTTCCATTAAAAAATGGCCCGCCTGAGGGATCACCTGCAGCCTGGCACCGGGAATGTCGCCCTGCAAACGATAGGCGTAACTGACCGGTTGCCACTCATCGTTCTCACCCCACAGGATTTGCACCGGCAGACGTAGTTCAGGCAGGCGCTGGGCGAAGTCTTCAGTATAGCGGGCGTCGTAATGGGCGATTTGATGTTGATAAAATGCCGGTTGACCGACCACGCCGACGATCGGTGCCAGATAGTGCTGTAATAGCTCTCCGGACATCCGCGATTTGTTGAACACCGCCATTTTCAGTTGGCGAGCCAGGGTTTGCTCATGCTGTGAGGCGTCCATAACGGCGTACTGATGATAATTATCGCGGATGCCGCGCCAGCTTGGCGAAGGCCAGGAATCATAACTGCAAATATCCGCGATGGTCAGCGAGCGAAAGCGCCGGGAGTGCCCAAACGCTGCGCGTAGCGACAATGCGCCCCCAATATCGTGACCAAACACGTGGGTGGACTCCAGTTGCCAATGGTCCAGCAGGTCGATCAGTAAATCTGCCTGTGCAGCAATTGAAGTGTCAGCCGACAATGGGCGTTCTGATGCGCCGTAACCCAATAAATCGTAGATATGGACTCTAAAGCCCGCCGCCGTCAGGCTGGGCAGCAAATCCCGCCAGATGATCGAGTGGGCAGGGGTGCCGTGTACCAATACCAGGGGGTTACCGGTGCCATGTATGCCGGTGGCAATACGATGGCCATTAACAATAACCTGCTGATTAAGCACAGATGTTAAGCCGTTCATGTTGATTATCCGGTTGCCGTGTTGTACGCAAACCATACTCATCGTCTTCCTATGACGCCAATGACAAGTTATGGTGAGTAAATCCGATTTTTGTCATGAGGTGTCTATGAACCAGCGCTTATCCATTGATGCTTTACGGGCGCTTCAGAGCGTTATCGATACCGGTAGCATGACGCGTGCGGCACAACAGCTAAATCTCAGCCAGTCGGCGGTAAGTTGGAAAATCAAACGGCTGGAGGAACAGTTGGGGCGCACGCTGGTCAATCGTCAGGGCATGACGTTGACTGCCACAGCGGATGGCGAGGCACTGTTGTCGCATGGACGGCAGATTCTGCAGGCTCACGATCGGGCACTGGCGCATTTTTCTCCTTCATTATTGCAGGGTAAGGTGCGTTTTGGTGCCACGGAACAGATGTCTTTACCTCAGTTGGCTGCCTTGCTGGCGGCATTCACCCACCAACACCCACAGGTGGATGTGCAACTGGTCATTGAGCAAAGCCAGGTGTTGCGTAATGCACTGGAGCAAGGAACGCTGGATCTGGTGCTACACCAACAGTTTTGCGATGCGCTGAGCGCAGAAGATGTGGTGCTGGCAACGGAGCGTATTCACTGGTGTGTACCACCGGGTTGGCGCTATCAGTCCGGAGACAGGGTGAAACTGGTCAGTTACGGACCGGACTGTTTTTACCGCCGCCTGGCGCAAGAGCGCCTGAGCGCCGCGGGTATTGCCTGTCAGGTGTCGGTGGAGTGCCCGTCGGTGGCGGGGATGCTGGCGGCCATCTCTGCAGGAATGGGCATTGGTCTGCTCAATCAGCAGTCTGTCGATCGGCGAGTACAGATCGAGGCCAACTTTGAACGCAGTCTGCCTTTGCCACCCGTGGCGCATGCGTTACGTCTGGGGGCCAGGCGGCACCACCCAATACTGCAAACCTTGCAGCAGCAGGTGGTGCAAGCTCTGGGAAAATCCGCCGTTACCTGAGCAACGGCGGATGGAGCTAAGCGCGGCGCGGGTTGGTCAGGCCGAAGTTAAAGTTATTGCAGCGGTTGCAGAACTCCTTCATCACCGGCGGTGTGTCCATCATCGGCACCTTTATTTCGATAAAGGTCAATTGATCCTGTCGTGAGGCGTGCTCCAGTGCCAACTCCAGCTGTTGGGTGGTTTCTACCGCCACGCAAAACGGTGTCGCCTGGGTGTTGAGCACGGCAGGCAGCTTGGCGTAGTCCCACGGCCCAATATCGTTGTACGACGAATTTTCGCCGAGAATGTAACGCTCGATGGTGTAACCGTCGTTATTAATCAGGAAGATAATAGGCTTCTGATCGTAACGCAGCAGGGTGGAAACTTCCTGCGCGGTAAGCTGGAACGAGCCATCGCCAATAAACAGCAGGTGCCGCCGTTCCGGTGCGGCCATCATGGTACCCAGCAGCGCCGGTAAGGTATAACCGATCGAGCCCCAAATCGGCTGATTGACCACCTGGACGCCGTCCGGCATCCGCATGCCGCCAATCGCCGCGCCCGAGGTGCCGTTTTCTACCACTAGCACGTCATCGGCCCGAATAAAGCGTTGCAGGCGCTGCCATAAATAAGCCTGATCGATTGGGGTTTCGCTCGGCGTCGCCAGCCGATGGCGCGCTTCGGGTAGCACGGCCGGCTGATGATCTGCCACGCCTTCACCCAATGCTAGCAGCGCCTGTAGCAGGTCTGTCGTCGCCACTGCCGGATAAGATGTCTCTCCCAGCTTCACTGAAAACGGCTGAATATCGATTTGCGCGTCGGACGGGATGCGATGCGAGAAATAGCCGGTGGTGGAGTCCACCAACCGTACGCCGAAGCTCAGCACGCAGTCTGAGTGCGCCATGTGTTCATAGAGTTCGGGGCGTGACAGATTACCGCTGTAACCGCCGATCCAGCCCGGCGTGGTTTCTGGAATAATGCATTTGGCCGTCGGCATGTTGGTGAGCGGGATGGCGAATTTATGCGCCACGTCGATCACCAATTGTTGTAGCTGAAAGCGGTCCACCATTTGGTCGACCAGAATAATCGGTTTTTTTGCCAGTTTTAGCCGCGCAAGCAACGCCATTGCCGCCAGTTGAACATTATATTTGTCGCTGGCGGGTAATTGCGGTGGTGCCACCGCCTGAGTGATTTCAATTTCTACATCACAAATATCAGAAGGTAATTGCAAATAAACCGGTTTCTTTTCCGTCCAGGCGCGGGAAATAACGCGGGGAATTTCCACTGCCGCATTTTCCGGCGTAATTAATGCCTGGGCGACGGTGAATTGTTTAAAACAGTTCATCACGTTATCAAAGTTACCGTCCGCCAGCGTGTGGTGTAGCAGCAGGTGATTTTTCATGGCATGCAGCGGCGGGGTACCGGACAGGCAGACCACCGGGGCCGATTCGGCGTAGGCACCGGCAATGCCGGACAGTGCGGCCAGGTCGCCGACGCCATAGGTAGTGATTAGCGCTCCGGCGCCTTTTAGCCGTGCATAGCCATCGGCTGCGTAGGAGGCATTGAGTTCATTACAGTTGCCAATGAACTCCAGCTTGTCATCCTGTTCAATCAGTTCCAGCAGCGCCAGATTATAGTCGCCGGGTACGCCATAAATACGATCGATGTTCAGGGTGCGGAGCTGTTGCAGGATAAAGGCTCCAATAGTGATTTTCATGTATTTCTCCGGATTTCTTATCTTTCTTTTATCAGGCAGAGAACGGCAAAGTTAATTGCCGGTGATGTTGTGTCGCGAACCATGAAATAACGCTGAACCCGTATGAGCAGGGCTTCGCTGGTTAGCTTTAACAATTATTTAAACTATCGGCTTGTTCAAGTTGCGGTGGCGGTATCGGGAGCCGGTGGCTTGTATTCGGGGGTTTACGTTGTGACTAATAGCCATCAAATGTAAGGTTATTGATGTTGGTATTTTTCATTGAATGTAATAGATATGTAAAATTTGGCGTGTGTAGCCAAATCATGGGCCGCTGGTTGAACGTTCGGTACTTTTGCCTGCGGGTTAAATTGCTGCTTGCCATCCACCCGTTATCGACGACATTGGCCTCTATTGCAGCGATGTAACTGCATATTTACAGCGGCGCTGCCCGACGGGGGCCTGAGCTGGATGGGATCGCCGATATAACGGGTTTTCAGTCCCGATTAAAAACGTGACCGCCGTTACATTTGCTTGCCGGTCGGCAGTAAACATTTCGCTACACCCAGAGTAGAAAAGAAGTTTTCCCACAGGTTTTATAACCGCCAGAACCCGCCAGCGTGGCGGGGCGATTGCGGAGTATTCTGACAGACGCTGCCCTGAGGGAAGGATAGCCTGAGCGCCCGAAATCGGCTCTCGCCCCTGATGACGGCTAAACTTAACCAAGTGACAACGAGGGGGGAGAAACAGGCTGGATAAATAAGATACAGCTTGATCTTGATTAGGTGATGGGTAAGAATCCCCGGCCTTATTTTTTACAGGAATTTATGATGTTTTTTAAACGGACAATTTTGGCTTGCACAGTGGCGCTGCTATTTCCTGCACTACCTTCTTACGCTGAGGTTGGTGCAGAAAATGGCAATTCCGCGCAGGCTGAAGAACCGGGGTTGTGGCAGCGTTTCACTAGTAACGTGGCCGAAACCTGGAACAACTCGCCGAATAAAGACCTCTATGTGCCGGCAATTACCTGGCACAACCGCCTGACTTACAGCCAGGAAAAAATCGACTCGTACAACGAGCGACCGTGGGGCGGTGGCTATGGTATCTCGCGTTACGACAGCGACGGCGACTGGCATGGCCTCTATATGATGGTATTCAAGGATTCGTTCAATAAGTGGGAACCGATCGGCGGTTACGCTTATGAGAAGATCTGGCGGCCGTTGGAGGACAAGGATTTCCGTCTTGGCCTGGGCTTTACCGCCAGCATCACCGCGCGTGATAACTGGAATTACATCCCTATCCCGGCACCCTTGCCGTTGGCCTCTATCGGCTACAAACAACTGACCTTCCAGGCCACCTATATTCCCGGCACCTACAATAACGGGAACGTGTTCTTTGGCTGGTTCCGCTGGCAGTTCTAATCACCGGCGGGTCGTTCGATCTGCCCCCTGTTGCTGATTATTCAGCCAAAAAATTACCTCAATTCTGAAAAATTCGCGGCATTGTCAGTTAAAAGGAACTTGTCGCCGGTGGTGGCGTCCGAAGATGTGACCCAGCGCATTGCGCTTATTGCACCGGATAGGCCCGCCTGATTTCCCCTGCCGTACAGGGCAATGGAAGCAGGCAGGAATGGCGAGATAACAGGAGTTTTACCCTAATGAACACCAAGCAACGTTTACTGCTGGCACTGACATTGACCACCGCTATGACCTGTGGCGCGGCTCAGGCTGCCGGACTGATGGATTCTCTCAGCAGCGCCGCCGGTGAACTGAGCAAGTCAGGCGGCAACACTGGCGGCACGTCACTGTCTTCACTAACCAGTTTGTTGAACGGCGGTGATAAAGCGCTGAGTTCCAACAGCATGACCAATGCCGCCGGCATCCTGCAGTACTGTGTGAAAAACAACGTACTGTCAGGCAACAGCACTGAAGCGGTACAGGACAAGTTGTTGAGTAAGCTGGGTATCAGCAGCCCTGAGAACGCCAAGAGCCAGGACTACCAGCAAGGGCTGGGCGGTCTGCTGCAAACCGGCGAAGGCAAGAGCCTGGATCTGAACAGCCTGGGCACCTCGCAAATTACCGAAAAAGTGAAGCAAAAGGCCTGCGATCTGGTACTGAAGCAGGGCGCATCCTTTATTTCCTGATAGTGAAAACGGCGGTTAATAACAGTCACCGCCGTTTTAATTTGTATAAGCTGAAAACATGAAAAAAATTCTGATGATCTCGCTGTTCGCAGGGATGGCGATGCTACAGGGCTGCACCATGAAATCCAACGATGCGCCACCCCCACCTAAAATGAAACCGATCGGCATGGCCAATCCGGCAGACGTTTATTGCACCGAGATTGGCGGCAAATTGAATGCCAAACAAAATGCCAACGGCCAGTATTCCACCTGTACCCTGCCTGATGGCCAGGAAATTGAAAGCTGGGAACTGTTTCGCCGCGATCACCCGGTGAAGAAATAAGCGCTCGGGTTAAAACTCACGATCGCTGATCGGCTGTAGCCGCACGCTGCCGTCCGTTTGCGGGGTTAGCGGCAGCCGCCAATTCTGCTGGCTGTTGAGGGTGAAAGGCCGGGAGCGGAAGTTACAGCCGCTTTTGATATTTCTGACCTTCAGGACATACTCGCCGGCCGGATTGGTTTTGAGATGGAAACTGCCGGCCGCGGGAATAAACACTTCGGCCAGCTGTTGCGGCTGGCCGGGCGTTTCCAGTTTGACCAACACCGGAAAATCGTTGTTTTGATTGTCCAGCGTCAGTTGCTGCAGGCGCCCGTTGGCCTGGTGTTCCGCCTGGTGCAAGAAACCGGCTGAGGTTGGCCAGGGTTGTCCTGCATTGTCATGCAGGGGGCCACCGCACTGTTCGCGTGCCTCGCGCAGCGGCATTTCACGCTGAATAGCCCGGTTGTAATCAGTGGGGATGACCGAGACAAACTCATCGTCATTTTTGATGAGCGCGCAGATAGCGCTTGGCGCTGAACACCCCAACGGCGATCAGCATAAAGAAGATAAAAAATCGTCAGGCGACTCCTGAAAATTCCCCCAAACAGCCTGCCCGGCAATTGAAACAGCCACTTCACCACTTTTGACAGCATCTTTTTCCCTTAGCGCCCAAGCCGTTACGTTCTGCGGTAACGTTGCTTGCCTCAGTATAGTCAAATCATTCGGGCTGAGGAGAGCGTCTGATGAAATTCCCGTGCTTACCCGATCCCTTCTTCCAGTAACAGCAGCAGTAAATGTCCACCACGACGGCAACCACAAAACCCGCCAGCCCCGTTTTCGAATTATTTGTACGTTTATGCACATTTGTGTACATTCATGATCACTTGTTCGCCACCGAGAGACAGAATGTCCAAACTGCTCCCCAACCAACGCCATGAAGCGATCCTGACCCTGCTGCAGCAACAGGGGCAGGTGTTGGCGGTCGAAATGGCCGAGCGCCTGAACACCACCGAAGCCACCATTCGGCGCGACCTGCGCCAGTTGGCGGCTCAGAACCTGTGTAAGCGCATTTACGGCGGCGCACTGGCACCGACACCGGCAACCGGGCCGATCGAGACACGACTGCATTTGAGCGGAGATGAGAAGCAGGCGCTGGCGTTGGCCGCACTGGCGTTGATCAAGCAGGATCAGGTGATTTTCCTCGATGCCGGCAGTACCCACCTTTACCTGGCCGATTTGTTGCCATCTGACCAAAGGCTGACAGTAGTGACCAATTCGCTGAGTATCGCCGCCAAAATGCTGGAAAGGCCGGGGATTCGCACTATTTTAATCGGCGGTGAGCTGGATGCCGACATCGGTGGTTGCGTGGACGCTAAAGCGGTGCAGGAAATTGACGGTTTTTATTTCGACATCGCCTTTACCGGCATCTGCGCCTATGAGCCGGGCAGCGGTTTTTTCGGCGCTGAATTATCAGGATGCCCAGTTCAAGAAACGCTTGCTGACGCGTTCCGGTAACGTGGCGGTGCTCTGTACCGGCGACAAACTTAATACCTATGCCCCTTACAGCTTCCTCGATGCCAGCCGCGTTGATTACCTGGTGACGCCTCCCGGCAGACACCCACAGCTCGAACAGCAGGTGACCCACAGCGGTGGCAAAGTGTTGTACAGCGATTCCCCTATTGGAGAGTGAAATGAAAATAGCCCATGTTGCCCTGTGGACCCGTGATATTGATGCGCAGGTGGCGTTCTGGCAGCGTTACTTCAACGGCGTGGCCGGAGAGTTGTACGTCAGCAAGAATCGCCCGGGGTTTGTTTCCCGTTTTGTCAGCCTGGCTAGCGGCCCAACGCTGGAGATCATGAGTTTGCCGGAGTTGCTGCCGACGGAGCAGGCCAATGAACGAGTCGGTTGGGCGCATATTGCGCTGTCGGTCGGCGACGAGGGGCTGGTCGATCAACTGGCGCAGCGTGCGCAGCAGGAGGGGATCCTGCAAGCGCCGCCACGCTGGACCGGCGATGGTTTTTACGAAGCGATCATCCGCGATCCGGACGGTAACGCCATCGAAATCACCGGTTGATCACTCTTCTTCGATAGTCGCGAACTGCTGCGCCAGATAGTCGAGCAGCAGCCGTACCGCGGGCAATAGCCCACGGCGTGACGGGTAAACCGCATGTACCACGCCGCCCTGTGGCTGCCAGCCGGGTAACAGTTGCACCAGCTCGCCGCGCAACATGTCGTCGCGCATCATCATCGACGGCAGTTGCACAATACCGGCGCCGGCAATCGCCGCGGTACGCAACATCAGCATATCGTCGGTAACCAGTCGTGGCCTGTGTTCCCATTCCACTTTTTCGCCGTCCGGCCCGGTCAACTGCCACAAATGCTGTGCACGCGCAGGCCCGAGATCGAGCGTGGGATACTTATGCAGATCCTCCGGTCGTTGCACCGGGCCGAGAGTGCGCACCAGTGCCGGGCTGGCGGCGATACACCAGGTGCGCTGCGCCAGGATCTTCAGCACCAGATCGCTGTCTTCCAGCGGCGGTGGCCGCACGCGGATCGCCAGATCCAGCCCTTCCCCCACCACATCTACCCGGCGGTTGGTGGCGTCCAGGTGTACCGTGACTTGCGGATAATCGGCCATAAAGGCCGCCACCATGCTGCCGACCCGGGTATGCAGGATCGCCACCGGGCAGGACATGCGCACCGTGCCGCAGGGTTCGGCGCGGGTTTGTTCGATCGCCTGCTGCGCTGCATCGGCCTCCACCAGCATGGCCTTGCAGTGTGCATAGTAGTTCTGGCCGACGTCAGTGACGGAGAAACGCCGCGTTGAGCGTTGGATCAGGCGCACGCCCAGACGTTCTTCCAACAGTGCCACACGGCGGCTCAGTTTTGACTTGGGAATACCCAGCGCACGACTGGCGGGGGCGAATCCCTGGTGATCGACCACGGCGGCGAAGTAAAACAGATCGTTCAAATCAGTGAACATCGTCTGTCCTTATCGTTCCATTTATAGAACGCTGAGTGTACATCTTGCCTACTACTGCAGCAAATGGCGTTGGATTAAACTTCTGGCATCAACCTAAGGTCGTGAGACCTGAAACAGGAGTTCAAGATGAAAAAGATCCTCGGTATTTACAACAGCCCTGAAGCCCACTGGGTCGGCAACGGCTTCCTGGTGAATTCGCTGTTCTCCTATAACGATCTGGGGGCGGAAATGAGCCCGTTCCTGCTGTTGGATCACGCGGCACCAACCAAGTTCCGCTCTGCCTCCGGCACCCGTGGCGTTGGCCAGCACCCGCATCGCGGGTTTGAAACGGTGACCATCGTCTATCAGGGGGAAGTCGAGCATCGCGATTCCACCGGCAGCGGCGGGGTGATTGGCCCTGGTGACGTGCAGTGGATGACTGCCGCTTCGGGTATTTTGCATGAAGAGTTCCATTCACGGGACTTCTCGCGCAACGGCGGCACCATGGAAATGGTGCAGTTGTGGGTAAACCTGCCGGCCAAGGACAAAATGGCTGAGCCGGGTTACCAGACGCTGCTGAATGCGGATATCCCGGTGGTTCCACTGGCGGATGGTGCAGGGCAGGTTCGGGTGATTGCCGGTAGCTTCGGCGACGCAGCAGGCCCGGCACGCACCTTCAGCCCGCTTAATGTCTGGGACATGAAGCTGAACGCCGGCCATACCACCACGTTGACGGTGAAAGAAGGCCATACGCTGGCGCTGGTGATACTGCATGGTGCCATTCATGTTAACGGCGAGGAAGTGGTGCGCGAAACCCAAATGGTCAGGTTTGACCGTGCGGGGGATTCAGTCACTATCGAAGCCAATAACGATGTCAGCTTGCTGGTACTGAGCGGCGAGCCGATCGACGAGCCTATCGTCGGTTATGGCCCGTTCGTGATGAACAGCGACGCGGAAATCCAGCAGGCTTTCCAGGACTTCAACGGTGGTAAGTTCGGCAGCATGGCAGCTGAGCACCAGGCTGGTTAAGCGCTTATCCACACTTTAGAACCGATCCGGAAAAACAGCTCCGGATCCGGTTCTACACTTTAAGACAATCTCTGCGCTCTGGCCTTATCGGCCAAGGGCAACTTTAGCCGCAACAATCAAAACCCCACAGGAGTAAACCATGACTGCAAATTACAAACGCCTCGACAAGGATCAGGCCGCCGTATTGCTGGTGGATCATCAGGCAGGACTGCTTTCACTGGTACGAGATATCGATCCCGATCGTTTCAAAAACAACGTACTGGCATTGGGTGATTTAGCGAAGTATTTCAACCTGCCGACCATCCTGACCACCAGTTTTGAAGATGGCCCCAACGGCCCGCTGGTACCGGAGCTAAAAGCTCAATTCCCTGATGCGCCCTTTATCCCTCGTCCTGGACAGATCAATGCCTGGGACAACGATGACTTCGTCAAGGCAGTGAAAGCCACCGGTCGTAAACAATTGATTATCGCCGGGGTGGTTACCGAAGTGTGCGTGGCCTTCCCGGCGCTGTCTGCTCTCAGCGAAGGTTTTGAGGTGTTTGTGGTCACCGACGCTTCCGGTACCTTTAACGAACTGACTCGTCAATCGGCCTGGAGCCGGATGGAAGCCGAAGGCGCGCAGTTGATGACCTGGTTCGGCGTTGCCTGTGAGCTGCACCGTGACTGGCGTAACGATGTGGAAGGGCTGGGGGCGCTGTTTGCCAATCATATCCCTGATTACCGTAACCTGATGACCAGTTACAGCACGCTGACCAGCGGCAAGTAATGTCATACAGGAAGCAGCCCCCGATGACTCTTTACATAATCCTTAAGCTTTCATCACGTTAGCGGTGGTATGTAAGCAAAGATCATCGGGGGTGAAAAGGTCGTGAAAAGCGACTTTCTCATGGGCCGGGGGCGGAGTAGGTTAAATCCAATCCCGGCAAATGAGGTCAATAACATGAAAAATACCGTCAAACTACTGGCACTGCCTTTTCTGGCTGGCATGACGCTGTTCAGCGTCAGTGCGCTTTCCGCTCCGGCTCCGGCCGATAAAAATGCCCCACCGCCGCCTGAGCAAGGCTTCCGCTTGCCGCCATTCCCTGGCGGGCATATGCCCAAACCGGGTTTCTGCCACGGGGGCGAGCTATTTTGCGCGACTTCCGCCAGTGATAATCCAACTGAAACCATCAATAAGCTAACGTCGGTGATCCCGGCCGGCAGTGCCAAACATTATGAGGTGCGTATCTCTGTGGTGGCATTACCGGATAACCCTCCGGCCCCGCCTGCGCCTTAAACGGGCCTGCTGGCACTGAGGGGGAATGCGCGTTAGTCTGGTGGCAACCCCTCAGGAGGCAGGATGAATCGGCCAGGACTCCCCCCTTATCTGCAACCCGGTGATCGGGTGCTGTTATTCGATGGTGAATGTAATCTGTGCCACGGGCTGGTGCGATTTTTGATCCGTGCCGATCGGCAGGGCAAGATCCTGCTGGCCACGGTGCAATCCGAGGAAGGGCAGGCCATTCTGCGCTGGCTGGCGTTACCTACCGATCGTTTTGACTCCATTGTTTACCTGGCACAGGGCCAGCATTGGCTGCGCTCGGCGGCGTTCTTTCAGGCACTGCGGCAGCTTGGTTGGCCATTTCGCCTGCTGGCGTTGGCTCGCTTTCTGCCGCAACGGCTGGCGGATGCGTTATACAATGCGGTGGCGCGTAACCGCTATCGGCTGTTTGGTCGCAACGACGGCAGCGCCTTGCCTGGGCTTGAGCTGCCGGAGCGCTATCTGCATCGTCGTGGCGAATAAACCCGCTGAGCTTTACGCTTCTTTACCCTTTAATCGATTGAAATATCAGCGTTCCGGCCCCATATAATGGAACGTTCAGCCAATCGGGAGAGAGTATGGGAATCAGTGAAGAAGAGCACATCCGCCGTTTAAGTCAGGAAAAGAATACGATGGGGAATACGGCGAAATGGGTAGCGATTGTTTCTGCCATTTACTTTGCCCTGATGGTGTTTTACGGCCATCCGATCGGCGTACTGACCATGTCCGGGCTGATTTTTATCGTATCCACCACCACCTGGCTGAAGAAACGCCAGAAGGTGAAGTCCTACCGCCGGGAACTGGCGAAAATCAACGACGAACCTCCGGTTCAGTAGCCCTGATAGTCCCTGCGCGTGATGCTGTAGACCAGGCTGGGCGTATCGCCGGGCACGTCATCGAGGGTATCAACCCGACGTAAACCTGCTTTTTCCAACACGCGGCACGAGGCCAGATTTTTTTCACGAACAATCGCGGAAATTTCTGCCAGCCGTAGCTGTTCGAAACCATATTCCAGCGCGGCTTGTGCCAGTTCCGTAGCCAATCCTCGGCCCCAAACCTGTGTGTCAAAACGATAGCCCAGATTCACCGTACGTTGGGCCCCCAGCGGCCGCCAGGAAATCCCGCCAAATCCAATAATCCACTCCGGCCGTTCATGCAGCGCAATCGCCCAGGAACCATAGCCGTGCTGCCGCCAGCTTTCGATCCGCTCCGACAGCGCCTGCTGTGCCAACTGCTCATTGGCGACAGGCCCGGCGGGGTTAAAGCGTTGCGTTTCCGGATCGCCAAAAATAGCGTAAAAGCGGGCAACATCGTCGGCTACCGGCGGACGCATCAGCATGCGGGCGCTAACAAAAGGGGGAGTAGAGGGAATTTGCGGCATGGTTTCTCGTCACTTGCGGTCATTGGCAAGGGTTAACTGTAGACCAGGATGCGCGGAACAAGAAACATTAAACCCCTCCCCAGGCGGAGAGGGGGCGGCATCAGATAAACGAATCGTCGTCGCTGTAGTCGTCATCAGAGAAGTCGGTATTATCATCGTTTTGATAATCCGCGTTCTGGAAACCGTTGTCCTGATTGAGGAAGCGACTATCGCCACCGTTGAAGGTGTCGAGGTTGTTGGAGGCGTCGAAATTGCTCATCGCGCTGTCATCCACCGGCGTTGCCGGGGTCTCGTCGATAATGTTCACAATCTCTTGCGGTTGCGAGTGACGGAACATGCCGGTCAGCATATCGGCCAATACCACCCCGCCTGCCACGCCGGCAGCGGTCTGCAACGCCCGCGCGTGAAGGTGCTGCCTGTTGTGGCTGGCTGTAAGCCGGTTGCTGCTGTTGCTGAGCATAGCCCGGCTGTGTCTGATTGTTCCACGCCGCATTATTTTGCTGTTGTGCCTGATACTGCTCGCGCGGGCTTGGCGTGCTGCGGTTACCGCCGCCGAACAGCCCGGCCAGAAAACCGCCGCTGCTTGGCTGGCTGGCGTTATTTTGCTGCTGTTGGGCTAGTTGGCTCTCCAGATCTTTCACCCGCTGATCCAACTGTTTGAGCGCCGCTTCCTGAATGATCATCGCCTGCGCCATGTAATAGGGCGCGGAAGGCTGTTCACGGATGTGCTGGTTGATTTGCTGCTCTGCCTGGAGATCCCTCTGGCCCGTCTTGGTCTCGGCTTCTTTCAAGCGGCCAAACAGACCATCGATAAGACGTTGTTCTTCGGATTGCATAGGATTACCTCAAGGAGATGAATAACGTTACTGGATGATGGATATCATCGGTAGCTATCACCCTAGCGCGTTTATATGAACCAATAAATAAATGGCAGGTAAACCTGTTTATGAATTTGTTACCAGTTACGGCAGAGGGATCAGCATCACCAGCTTCAACCCGCTATTTTCCGCCGGGTTAAACGTCAGTTGCCGATAGCGCAATGTCCCCTGTTGCAAGTGGGTAAACGCACGCTCGCCTCCTTCTCGTGCCAGCACGTCCTGCTGTTTCCACCAGTGGTTAAAGGCCTCACTGTTGTGCGTCATGTTACGCACGAAAGCACGCATTTCTTCCGTGTTCTGATGGTGACTGGTTTCGGCCCGAAACTCGGCGACCACGCGTCGCGCTCGGTCATCCCAGTCGCTGACCAGGGTTTTGGCCAACGGATGGAAGAACATAAAGTGCAACAGGTTGGGGGTAGCGGCCTGACCCAGCCAACCGCTGAACAGGCTTTCCGCCTGCGGGTTCCAGGCAACGACATTCCAGGTGATATCCAGCAGGTAGCAAGGCACCGTTACCTGGTGAACGCTTTGCAACACGGCGCTGTTCGCCGTTTCCTGATGCTGTTCCTGTTCGGGATCGGCTACCCGAGCCAGGGTAAACAGGTAGTGACGTTCGGCTGCTCCCAACCGTAGCGCTTTGGCAATGCGTGCCAGCGTATGGGGGGATATGGAAACTTCGCGCCCCTGCTCGATCCAGGTATACCAGGTGGCGCTGATACCGCTGATTTGTGCCAGTTCTTCACGGCGCAGGCCGCTGGTGCGACGGCGTGGGGCGCTGGGTAAACCCAACATTTCCGGTGTGATGCGTTCCCGGTGCGCACGCAGGAAGGCCCCCAGGGCTTTAGGGCCGGATAAGGCTTCTGATTGCATAGACTGGTACCTCCTGATACTAGGATAACTGCTTATATTGTACCCGTATAATAAGCCAATTATAGTCATTGAAAGCCATCCGGCACAGGCGCAAGCCATACAATAAAGGGAGCACCTATGAGCATCAGCAATAGCCATAAAAATGCGGTCGACCGCCAGTTTGGTGAGCAGGCCAGCGCCTACCTGACCAGTGCAGTGCATGCACAGGGAAAGGATTTACAGCGGCTGGCACGACTGCTGGAACCCCATGCCAACGCCAAATTACTGGATCTGGGTTGTGGCGCAGGGCATGCCAGCTTTACTGCTGCGGCTAAAGTGGCGCAGGTGGTGGCCTATGATTTATCGGCGCAGATGTTGGATGTGGTAAGCCAGGCGGCGCAGGATAAAGGTTTCAACAACATTCAGGTGCAGCAGGGCGTGGCAGAATCGCTGCCGTTTTACGATGCCAGTTTTGATGTGGTGATCAGCCGTTACTCGGCGCACCACTGGCATGACGTCGGCCAGGCGCTGCGCGAGGTTCGACGAGTATTGAAACCGGGCGGCAGGGCCATCTTTATGGATGTGGTTGCACCGGGGCATCCGCTGTTGGATATCTATCTGCAAACCGTAGAGGTACTGCGTGATACTTCACATGTGCGCAATTACGCGCCAGGTGAATGGCTGAGTCTGCTGACAGAGTCTGGATTGTTGGTTCGGGAGGTGACGTCGGATCGGCTTTATCTGGAGTTCAGCAGTTGGGTGGAGCGCATGCGTACGCCAGAGCATTTCGTCACTGCGATTCGCGCGTTGCAACAGGGACTCTCTGAAGATGTGCAGCAGCATTTTGCCATCGAGCTGGACGGTTCATTCACCAGCGACATTATGATGTTTGAAGTCGTTAGAGGTTAAATAATTCAGGGCAGCCGATATACCCTTCATTTTCCCAATGGCAAGCGGAAACACGCGGGATATAGCGGCTGCCCTGACAGAATATTGCCAGGTAAGAAATTACTTTTTGTCTTCCAGCAGGCAGCGATAAATCAGGCCGCCGATAACACCGCCCACTAATGGCACCAGCCAGAATACCCATAGTTGTTGCAATGCCCAGGTTCCCTGGAATATTGCTACGCCGGTACTACGCGCCGGGTTAACGGAAGTATTGGTAACCGGAATACTGATCAGGTGAATCAGGGTTAACGTCAAACCAATGGCCAATGGAGCAAAGCCCGCAGGCGCACGTTTATCTGTGACACCATGAATAACGATCAGGAAGAATGCGGTCAGGACCAATTCGATTACGATTGCGGACTGCAGAGAATAGCCGCCCGGTGAGTGTTCACCGTAACCGTTGGAGGCAAAGCCGCCGCCGGTAGCGTCAAAACCTGCCTTGCCGCTGGCGATCAAATACAACACCGCCGCTGCAGCAATCCCGCCAATAACCTGAGCAATCACATAGGGGATCACGTCTTTAGCGGCGAAACGGCCGCCGGCAAACAATCCCACGGTAATCGCCGGGTTAAAGTGCCCGCCAGAAATATGGCCAACGGCATAAGCCATGGTGACCACGGTCAAACCAAAAGCGAGCGCGACACCAAGAAAACCAATACCCAGCTGTGGAAATGCTGCTGCTAATACTGCGCTACCACAACCACCGAACACCAACCAAAATGTGCCAAAAAATTCGGCAAAAAGTCGCTTTGACATAGACTCCATCCTACGGAAAATACTAACGGGCGTTAGCACTAAAAACTATAGAACACCTTTTTCAATTAATGCAGGTTTCTATCAGGATTATTCTTAATGAACCTTGAATAACGACAGATATTAAATCCCTGCTAATTAACTTTGTCTATGCGAATGCGGCTATATATGTGGCTTTGCAGTGCGTTTGCTGATTTTTTTATCGCTGTTATAAGAATTTACCCTAAGCTTAAGCGGTATAGGTATTTCTGGCGGAAAATAGCCATGGCTATTTTCGATTTCTCATATGATTTTTCCATTGGGTTTATCAGGGTTAATTGTTAATTCCTATTTGCTATATTTAATTTTCACGAAAATTCAGGGCATTAGGTCTGTCTTGTCATCAAATCGTCATGCAGGACTAATACCTTAGCAAGCTGCCAACTTCATCCCCTTAACTCTGAGCCATAACCATGAAAATAAAATCGGTTTCGCTGTTAATCAGTTCGTTGTTCCCTCTGTTTTCTTATGCCGCCACCGACGTTGAGGTGGCGCGCTACGTGGTCAGCTTCCCCGGCGGCGAGCATGTGAGCTATCAAGGCGCGTTCGCCAGGAATTTCCCACAGGGGTTGCCTGTAGGCATTGGTTCGGGGCTGGTATTCAATGGCCGTGAAGGCCAGGATCTGCTGTTGACCACCCTGACCGATCGCGGCCCCAATGCCGATGCACCTGCGGTGGGTGAACAGGAAGCGAAAATTTTCGCCAATCCGGAGTTTGTTCCGTTGTTGATGGATATTCGCGTCGGCGGCGGCAAGGCCGTTGCAGGCAATTCACGCCCGCTGCATGACCAGCAAGGGCCGATCAGCGGGTTGCCGCTGCCGGCGGGCCTGATTGGTTCAACCAACGAAGTGGCGCTGAGCGATACGCTGAAAACCTTGCAGAGCGACCGGCGCGGGCTGGATACCGAAGGTATCACTGCGGACGGCAAGGGCGGTTACTGGTTGTGTGACGAATACGGTCCGTTCCTGATCCATATCGACAGCCAGGGCAAAATCCTTGCCAAATATGGCCCAACGCCAGAACAGGGCGAGCAGGCGGTGGCCGGTGGGTTGCCGAATATCATCAAGTGGCGCCAGCCGAATCGCGGCTTTGAGGGCATAACCCGGATGCCGGACGGACGGATTTTAGCGGCGGTACAGAGCACGCTCGACGTTGAGGGTAAAAGCAAGAACAAGGCGCAGTTCACCCGCCTGGTCAGTTTTGATCCCGCCAGCGGTAAAACGGTGATGTACGGCTATCCGATCGATATCGACAGCTATAAAAAGGCCAAAGACGCCAAGGTCGGCGACATTGTGGCGGTCGATAATCAGCACATCCTGTTGGTTGAGCAGGGCAGCGACAAAGACAAGCAGATGATCAACAAGATCTATCTGGTCGATCTCAGCCAGGCAACCGACCTGACGAATTTTGACGGCAAGGGCAAGGCGTTGGAATTTGACGATGCGAAAGATCTCGCCAAACGTGGCGTGAAATTGGCCCAGAAGCGTGAAGTGGTGGATCTGCGCAAATTGGGCTGGCAGCAGGAGAAAGTGGAAGGTTTGTCGTTGATTGACGATCGCACATTAGTCGTCATCAACGATAATGACTTTGGCCTGCAGGCCAAGCTGGTAGACGCGCAACCGGAGGGGAAGAAAATCGGCGATTATCAGTTGGATCAACAGGGCAAGCTGAGCCTGGATGGCAAAACCGTCTCGACCCGTATCGAATTGCAGCCGCTGGAAAAACCGGAGTCGCTCAGCGAACTCTGGGTCTTGACGTTGCCGCAATCGCTGAAGTAAGCATCACGGCCGGGGGCGAGGCCCCCTGCTTCTTTCCTTATATGATAGCGTCGCGGTTAGCCTGTGACGCTTTGCCACGCGAGATGCTTTCCCATACCGCCACGGCCACCATAATCAGCGTGGTCAGGCCGTTCACCATCAATAAATCGGTGAGATAGGCAATCGGTGCCAGCACCGCCAGCGCGATCAGCCCCAGTAAGTGCGACAGCGGGAAACGGCGATACACCAGTCTCTTGTACAGCGCATTGGCGAGCAGATAAATTGCCGGGCCCAGCAGTAGCACCGCTGCCGTCACGTTATTGATGTGGCCGTCAGGGTGGGCGATCACCAGTTCATTGGCGACGGCGCAGACGATGATCGCGCCCACCAGTACCACATGGACATAATGGAAATAGGCACCCAACTGGCCAGGGTTTGCTGCCTGACTGATGGCATGGCTGCCGGCTTTGCTGCTGGTATCGAAATAAACCCACCACATCGCCAGACTGCCGAGAAAGGCCACCAGTGACGCAATCAGCACCGGCGCTGTCCAGGACTCCATTTCGCTGAGGGTGGAACCGGTGATCAGAATGGTTTCCCCCAGTGCCACAATGACAAACAGTTGGCAGCGCTCTGCCAGGTGATGGCCTTCAATCGTCCATTCGCTGCTGCTGTCGGAACGGCCAAGCACCGGTAAGCGGAAACCGAACATCGGCGAAACGTATTCACACAGGACCGCCACGGCCCACAGCAGCAGTCGATGGTTGCCCTCCGTCAGGCCACCGAGGATCCAGAAAATCGCCGAGATGCACATCCAGCCGAGAATGCGCTGGAAGTTTTGTTTTAGCGGATGGTGGGCCGGTAACAGATTCAGGACTACCAGTGAACGGCCAACCTGGATTGCCACGTAAAATAGTGCGAACGTCAGTCCTCGTTCACCAAATGCCTGCGGCAGCGCGGATGAGGCGAACAACCCCAACAGCATGATGGCGAACAGCAGGATGCGAATCGGGCGAGTATCCGGGTTAAACCAGTTAGTGACCCAGGCCGTGTATTGCCACGCCAACCAGACGGCGAACCATAACAACAGGGTTTCCAGCGCACCGGTTAACGTCAGATGATGCAGCAGATAGTGGGAAAGTTGGGTAACGGCAAAAACGTAGATCAGATCGAACAACAGTTCCGAGAACGAAACCGAGGCGCCATGGCCATCGCGTACACGTAGTAAGGTTTGTGACATAGAGAGTCCTTCCAAAATGGTAACCTTCAGCAATAGCGTAGTTCAGCCACCTGCAGGTGGGAGAGAAATCTTAAAAGTGAGGTTTTTATCTTTTGATTGACCAAACGGACTTTTAATTGTCATCCGCCGGGAGTAGAGTCGCTGTGTAGACCGCTATTATTCCCTGTAAGACATATCTGCACTCACCTTCTCCTTATTTTCGTCACAATGATTGATGTTCTTTACATTGGATTACGTCCATTTTCACTGCCTGGCGGATAATTAACTCCACTGATACGACGAAATAAACAAAAACACCTGGAGTTAATCATGAAACTATTACCTGGCATCGCAGCAGTTCTGTTGGCAGCCGCTTCGTTTTCTTCCTTTGCAGCGCCGCTGTCATCGGTAAAACAGGTCAACACTGAACAAGCCAGTGGCCTGCAGAGCCTTGGCGTAGTATCGGTTTCCGGTGTCAGTGGTTCACCGGCTGATGCGGTTCACGCGCTGAAAGAAAAAGCTCAGGCGGATGGCGCCAGCCATCTGCGTATTATTGGGCTGGACACCCCGGGGGACTCCAGCAACTGGCGTGGTAATGCGGAAATCTATCGGTAATTATCAGGCAGTAAATTAAAATCGGTCACTTAAATAAGTGGCCGATAAAATAAACGGTTGTGGATAATAATCTGACCGGAAAGGCCATTATTGGCTAACCCGATGATCATTATCCACAGCCGTTTTTTTCGGTTGTCAGTTGCATTTTATTACAACTGTGTCGGTGGTTTTAGGACACATGTTAATGAATACTTAAGGAATTGAGTTCAGATTGGTGGCTACTCAACCTAAGGAGGCCCCAATGTTAAATGCGACACGGCTGCAACTGAAGAACCACTTTTCCTATCTCCAGCAGTTTATGGCTTCGCCACGCACCATTGGCACCCTGGCGCCTTCTTCCCCCTGGCTGTGCCAGGCGATGCTCAATCAGATTGAATGGACAGGCGCATTGTCGATCGCGGAGCTGGGTGCGGCGGACGGCGTGCTGACCAAGCGCATATTGGGACGCATGCGCGCCGATGCTTCGCTGGAAGCTTTTGAAATTCAATCAAACTTTGTCCATCAATTGCGGAAAATCGACGATCGCCGCCTGCAGGTAATGGACCGATCGGCGGAACAGATGGCTCGCGATTATGACGTGGTGTTCTCCTGCCTGCCGCTGCTGTCAATTCCGCTTAAAATCAGCATCCGTATTTTACAGCAGGCGCAGCAGTGCCTGCGTGCACGCAATGGCACGCTGGTACTGTTCCAGTACAGTCACCTGTCGGAAAAATTACTGTCCCGCTACTTCCACTGGAAACGACTGCGGGTAGTGCGTAACTTCCCGCCGGCGCTGGTGTACGTCTGTACTCCGCGTTAGCTAAAGCCTTTTCTCCATCACCACCACCTGGCCATCATATTGCTGCCGACGTTCGATAGTTTGCCAGCCCCAACCCGTATATAGCGGTTCTGATTTATCAGTGATCAGGTGCAATACGGGATGGTTGCGTTGGCGTGCCAGTTGGACGATGGCGGCCTCCAGACGCTGTGCAATGCCCTGACGGCGATGGTCAGGATGAACAAACACCCCAGCCAGCCAGGGGGAAAGGTCCATCCGGTGATGATCGTCACTCGGCCACAGGCTGGCCATGCCCAGCGGACGTCCGTCTTCAAGCATCAACAAGGTGGTGTAGTCTTCACTCGGTTGCGCGCATTGGGCAAAGCGTTGACGCGTGCGTTCCAGAGAACCGCCGCGCTGCGAACCCCATTGGCCAAAGGCCCATGCGGCACAAACGTCGCTAAACTCTGGGCACTCGGTCAGTGGAATAATCTGTTGAGTCATCTCTGCCCCTCCTTTAATTATCGGCCAATCTGGCTCACCCGCTAGCGGACTATCGACCGCTTTTTTAACTTAATAAAACCGTATTTATAGCGGTTTTGCACGCATCAGTGACGAAACTGCGTAATTCAGCGGATTTGACTCGCTCTTTGCCTGTTGTGATTGAAAGTGCTAATGAGAGTGATTATCATGCGCGCATATTTTGGCTAATCCGGCTCACTGATGCGCAATTCCCTCATTTTTCTGCTGCTTTCCCTGCTGTTCGGCTTTTTTGGCGTTCAGGCAAAAATGGTCACTGACATTACGGGGCGTCAGGTTGAGGTGCCGGACAATCCGCAGCGTATTGTGCTGGGCGAGAGCCGCATGTTGTATACCCTGGCGCTGCTCGAACCGGGAAACCCCGCCCAACGTATCGTTGGCTGGCCGGAAGATATGGCGCGTTTCGATGCGCAAAGCTGGCAACTCTACACGCAGAAATTTCCGCAGATCAAAGCGATCCCCTCTATCAGCAAGGGCAATTTCCGCCAGGTAAATATTGAAAACCTGATCCGCTTGAAGCCGGACTTAGTGATCCTCGCGCGCTATGCGCGGGAAGAGGGTGACAGTGATTTATTGCTGAGTGCGTTGAGCAAGGCCGGCATTGCGGTGATCTACGTCGATTTACGGGTCGATCTGCTGAACAACACCGTGCCTAGCGTCCGCCTGTTGGGCGAAGTGCTTAACCGTCAGCCGCGCGCAGAGCAGTTCATCAACTTCTATCAACAGCATATGGCGGTGATCCAGCAGCGGCTGGCCGGTTATCAGGGGCCGAAACCCAAGGTGATGTTGCACCTGCACCTCGGGCGGCGCGAAACCTGCTGCACCACGGCGGCCCATGGCAACCTCGGTGACTTGCTGACCTTTGCCGGCGGCGACAATATTGCCAACGCCAGTATCAAAGGCGTCTACGGTGAGCTGAACCCGGAAACCATTCTGACCGCCAATCCTGACATCTACATCGCCACCGGCATGGCCGGGCCGCAGGGCAAGCATTTTTCCGATCTGCGCCTTGGGCCGCTGGTCACCCAGCAGGAAGCCGATGAGAGCTTTAGCCGGGTGATGCAAAAACAACCGATGCTCGCCAACCTGAAAGCCATAAAAAATCACCAGGCCTGGAGCATTTGGCACAACTTTTATCTCAGCCCTTATCACGTTGTCGCGGTTGAGATGTTCGCCAAAACCTTCTATCCGGATCTGTTTGCAGACATCAACCCGCAGCAGACCTTTAAGCAGTTATATCAACAATTTTTGCCGTTACCTTTTTCAGGGACCTATTGGAGTCAGTTAAATAATGAATAACACCCAACGTGGCTGGTGGTGTGCACTGCCTCTGGCGGCCTGCGCCTGTGTACCGGCGATCGGTGCCGACAAAACCGCAGAGAAGGGCGAAACCCTGGTGGTGGTTGGCCAGGCACAGGCCGATGGCGTACAAAGCTATCAGCCGCTGACCAGCGTGACCGGCACCCGCACGGAAACCAGCCTGCTGGACGTGCCGCAGGCTATCGACGTGGTGCCGCAGCAGGTGATTACCGATCAGGCGGTCAGCAGCCTGGATGAAGCGCTGTATAACGTCAGCGGCATCACCCAGGCGAATACGTTGGGGGGGACTCAGGACGCGGTAATGAAGCGTGGTTTTGGTGATAACCGCGACGGCTCAATTCTGCGCGACGGCGTGCGCTCGGTGCAGGCACGTAACTTTACCCCAACCACCGAACGGGTTGAGGTGCTGAAAGGCCCGGCCTCGATGTTGTACGGCATGGGTGAACCGGGCGGGATGATCAATATGATCACCAAAAAGCCGCAGTTGCAGCAGCACACCCATGTGGAAGGCTGGGGCAGCAGCTTCAAGGGCGGTGGCGGCCAGTTGGACGTGACCGGGCCGCTGGGGACTTCAGGATTCGCCTATCGGATGATTGTCGATCACGACGAGACCGACTACTGGCGTAACTTCGGCCGCAACCGTCAGACGGTGATCGCACCGTCGCTGATGTGGTTCGGCGAGAGCACCACGGTGCGCGTTGCCTACGAGCATATGGAGTATTTGGTGCCGTTCGATCGCGGTACCATCATCGATTCGCGTACCGGCAAACCGGTGAATACGCCGCGCGATCGTCGCTTCGACGAAAGCTATAACGCCACGCGTGGCGATCAGGACAGCGTTACCCTGCAGGTTGATCAGGTGTTGAACGAGAGCTGGAAAAGCTCACTGACCTACGCCTACAGTCGCAACAGCTACAGCGACAACCAGGCACGTGCGCTGGCTCTGGATCCTGAAACCGGCGTGCTGTCGCGCCAGGCCGACTCCACCGCCCATGCGGTCAGCCATGCCAACGCGGTGCAGTTGACGCTCAACGGTGACGTCGACTGGGGCAGCATCAACCACCAAATGCTGTTCGGCTTTGATTTTGAAGATAATCGCACCTACCGCGGCGATATGATCCGCGGCAAGAAGAACAGCGATTTCAATATCTACAACCCTGTTTACGGCCAGATGCCTACCTCGAACGCCGTCAGCGCCAAAGACAGCGATCAGCGTGAAAACCTCACCAGCTACGGCTGGTTTATGCAGGACTCCGTGCAGCTGACCGATAAATGGCTGGTGATGGGCGGACTGCGTTACGACGCCTTTGACGTGTTTGCCGGCAAAGGGCGGCCGTTTGTCACCAATACCGACAGCTCCGATGGCAAACTGGTGCCCCGCGCCGGGGTGGTCTACAAGCTGACGCCGTATGTGTCGCTGTACAGCAGCTATACCGAGTCTTTCAAACCAAACTCTTCCATCGCCAGCCAGATTGGTTCGCTACCGCCGGAACAGGGCAAGGCCTGGGAAGTGGGCAGCAAGGTTGAGTTGCCGAACGGTGTCACCGGTACTTTAGCCCTGTTCGATATCACCAAACGCAACGTGATGGTCAGCGAACTGGTGAATGGCGAAACCGTGACCCGCACCGCCGGGCGCGTGCGCTCGCAGGGGGTGGAGCTGGATGTCGCAGGCAATATTACCGACTCGCTGAGCCTGATCGGTTCTTATGCCTATACCGATGCGCGGGTGGTGGACGACCCGGACAACAAGGGCAAGGAAATGACCAACGTGGCGCGCCACACGGCTTCACTGTTCCTGACGCAGGATTTGGGCTCCCCAGGGCTATACAGCGGAGACAACCTGCGCATGGGAGCCGGTGCGCGTTATGTGGGCCGCCGCCCTGGCGATGCTGCCAACAGTTTTAATCTTGATAATTACACCGTCGCCGATGCCTTCGCCGCTTACATCATGCCGGTCAATGGCTACCGGGTGAAATGGCAGTTAAACGTGAAGAACCTGTTCGACAAAACCTATTATCCTTCCAGCGGCGGCAATTTGCGTGTGGCGGTGGGGGGAACCACGTGAAGTGGTGCTGCGTGCCAGCGTCGACTTCTAATTTGGTGGGCCGGGAAGCCAGTCCGGCGGCAGGTATCTGCCGTCGGATAAATCTGGTTAAATAGCCGGCCTGTTGTTAAGGAGGATCCGATGAGCCTGAAAATTCGTTTGGCGCAACTGCAGGACATTGCTCAACTGATCGCCGTCGAACGGTCGGCCGCGCAGTTATTTCATCAACAACCGGCCTGGGCTTTTATTGCCGAAGGCCCGGTGATGGATGCGCAGCAGCATACTGATTTTATTCAGCGGCGGCAGGAATGGCTGGCGGAAAGCACCGCGGGTGAGGCGGCCGGGCTTATCGCGGTGATGGCGCAACAGCAGGATTGGCATATCGCCGAACTGTCGGTTGCCGCCAACTGGCAACGTCAGGGCATTGGACGCCGGTTGATTGCCGAGGTCGCAGCACAGGCCAGGTTGCAGGGCGCGCAGCGCCTGACGCTGACCACCTTTATTGATGTGCCCTGGAATGCACCCTATTACCAACGGCTGGGTTTCCGGCCGATAGCCCCTGAGCGGCTCAGTGCATCATTGAGCTCTCGGTTGGCGCAGGAGGTGGCGGATGGCTTCGCCGTCGGCAGTCGCTGTGCCATGGAATTTACACTATCGTAAATATTGAAATACAGAGTGATGGCGGTATGATGCAGCAACCACGCCATCGCAGGATTTAGCACGCCGGGTTCTGGCGAGCAAATGCACTCAAGTCACCGTATAAGGGACAACCCGTAATGACACAAACCATTTTCATGGTAGGCGCGCGCGGAGCCGGTAAAACCACGGTGGGCAGCGCACTGGCGCTGGCGCTGGGCTATCAATTCGTCGATACCGATCTGTTTATGCAGCAGACCACGCAGATGAGCGTGGCGGAAATGGTCGAACAAGAAGGCTGGCTGGGATTTCGTCGCCGAGAAAGCATTGCTCTGCAAACGGTCACTCAACCGTCAACTGTAGTTGCCACTGGCGGTGGTGCGATCCTGGCGGAGGAGAACCGCCGCTTTATGCGTCAGCATGGCAAGGTCATCTACCTGCGTTCACCCGCCGAAGTATTGGCACAGCGGCTGGAAGAGTACCCGCAAGATACACAGCGCCCTACGCTGACCGGCCGTCCGATTGCCGAAGAAATGCTGGAGGTGCTGGCCGCGCGTGAAGCGCTGTATCAGGAGGCCGCTCACTACGTGATGGACGGCACCGGTGGCCCGCAACAGGTGGTTGAGCAGATCCTATCCGCCCTGCAGTTGGAAACGGTAAAATAAGCTCTCTCTTGGGGCACCGTCAATTGCGCCTGACGGCTGCCTCGTTTTTCTCCCGAATATGAGTCTCGCGCTGAACAAAATACAATCCCGGTGTGGTACCAAAACGCTGACGGAAAGCGGCAATGTAGGCGCTGACATTGTCATAACCGCAGTCACCGGCAATCTGATTGACGGCTTCACCGCGTGACAATGGCTCCAGCGAACGGAGCACCCGGGCTTGCTGGCGCCAGCGGGCGAAAGTCACGCCGGTTTCGCTGATGAAATGCCGGCTCAGGGTGCGGACGCTCAGCCCGGCCCAGGCGGCCCATTCACTCTGGCTGCGTTCGCTGGCCGGCTCATTGAGTAGCGCACGGGCGATTTTCAGCAGTCGTGCGTCCTGCGGCAGAGGCAGTTGCAACGGAGTATTTTCCTGCACGCACATCTCATCGAGCAATACCTGTAGTAGTCGCCGTTGCGGCGCGTTCAGCCTTTGGCCTGCGAATTGTGCAAGGCGTTCCACCAACGCCAAAATCAACCCGGAAGCCGTGCTCAAATGAGGTTGTTTCGGCAGATCTGCACATAGGGATCCAGGCAGATACAGGCTCCAGCCGGCGACGTTGCCACAGGCCAATGCCTGGTGCGCGCAGTTCGCTGGCAGCCAGCCGATACTGCCGGCGGTCATTGCCCATTGTTGCTCCTGAGTTTCCAGCGCAATCATGCCGTGGGTTAATAAATAGAGCTGTCCGCGGGTATGTTGATGCCAGGGCGTTAAGTGCTTTTTTTCATGCCACAGTCGTTCGCTTTGCAGGATCATCTTGATTGGCCGATTTACCGTATTGAATGTCCAGTTGCGGTTATTATGCCATCCTCTGCCTGATCTATGATCTCCTCAACGTTTAACTTTGGAGATAAAAATGAGCCTGCAAACCCCAACCGCCCTGGTGCTCGAGGCCCTGCAACGGGTCGTCGCGGCACCACAACACCAGCCGCTGCTGATTGCTGAGTTTTTCAGTGAAGATTACCTCCAGCAGGTGGACGGCAACACGCTGGATTATGCCCATTTCATGCAGCATATGGCGTTACTGAAACAACTCACCCGCAGCATGACGCTGGAGATAGTCGCCGTAGCCGGGCAGGGGGATTCGGTACTGACCCACCACCAGGTTCAGGTGGAAAAACGTGACGGAAGCCGCAGCCTGGTTAAGGTATTGGCACATTTCACCGTGCGTGACGGCAAAATCTGCGCCTGCGATGAGCTGACGCAGCTGCTGGAAGGCGAACACGGCGATCGCGATTTGGGGTCACGCGTGTCGGTATAGATACCGCTGCTATACTTAAACTTGTGGAATCACACGGGAGATCAGCATGCGCGAAAATAACCGACCTGGCTATCCGAGAACTGCCCGAGTGGTCGCCGTTGACCGGGGCGACCCGAGCTTGCATATGCACCGTTTTGAGGTGCGCACCGATGACATTGAGCCCAATACGCTACTCAGTGAGCATCCTACCGAGCAGGAAGCGCTCGATGCCAAGCATCGTTATGAAGATCCGGCGCTGGAAGATTAAATAATATCCCTCTGAAACCGGCATCAGGCCGGTTTCTTTATTCATTCCGCTTACTGCTTTAATTACCTCACTCGATAACGATAAATTAGCATGACATGCTGGTTTATACCGCCATGGTCGAATAACTGCGTGGTAATCGGCCTATTTTATCAGCGTTAGCCGTTGCATTTAATTTAGTGAAGCATCATCCGCTGCGATTAATAGGCAGAATAAAAAATAAACTGCTTGACGATAAGTTGTACGAGTTTTAGTTTCTAATTATCAAACAGGAACTGAGTTCCATATAATGGAACAAGGCGTGCGATGACAACTCTGGAAAATGCCGCTGCGGTATTAAAGTTATTTTCACAACAGCGAATGATGCACGGCCAGGCCGGTATTTCATTCAGTGATGTGGTGAGTCAATTGGCGTTGCCAAAAAGCACGGCCTCTCGCCTGTTACAGACCATGGAAACCCAGGGCATGCTGGAGCGCGATCCTGACAGCAAGCTGTATAAAATCGGTCGTTTGCTGCTATCGGTCTCCAGCCACTATCTGTCGACGCCGTTGGTCGACAGCGTGGCGGCCAGTATGGTGCAGCTCAGCCAACAGACTAACTGTACGGGTTATGTTTCAGTGCTGGAAGCGCAGGAAATTATGGTGATGCGCATGTTCCCCGGTCGCCATTTTCTCCAGGTGGTGACGCCGGCGGGCAGCCGCTCACCGGTGGCGGAAACCTCGGTAGGCCGGGCGATATTGGCGCGTGACAGTGATGAGCAGGTGATAGCGCGTTTTGCCGCAGGCTACCGTGCGGCTTCACCCAACGCTCCGCAAACGCTGGAAGCATTGTTGAGTAAGCTGGCACAGGTCCGGCAGCAGGGCTGGTCTCTGGCACGTAATGAGACGTTGCAGGGCATCAGTTCGCTGGCGACAGCGGTGACCAACAAACACCGCAATGAGACGGTCGGTCTGTGCTTGTCTTTTCCTACGCAGGCGGAAGAACAGCCATTTTCACCCGCTGTGCTGGAAGCATTAATGACAGTATCCCGGCAATTGGCGGAAAAACTCGGTGATGATTATTGGCAACAGATCAAATAACGCACCGGAACACTCTGTCAGTATCTGATAATTAACGAAAACCAACACCAGGGAATTTCTTAATTATCTATCTTGGATTTATGGGCAATAAATACTTAATGGCACTCACAGTTCCAATATTCGGAACTGTGAGTGACGCCTCATGCCGAAATTAACGTTGCCAGACGCCAGGGAATATTCAGGGAAATGAAAACTATGAAACCAAAAAGCAGCATAAATCCTTTGAAAGATATCGGTACTCTGCTGGTGATGGTGCTGCTGTCCATCGTCGGCGCAATTATCGGCGTGCAGTTGATCACCACGCTGGGCGTGACGCCCAACACGTCGATTATTGGCGCGTTGATCGCCATGCTGTTGGCGCGCATTCCACTGCAAATGTTCCAGCGTTACCGTTCGGTACATACGCAAAACCTGGCGCAAACGGTGATCTCTTCCGCCACCTTCGGCGCGGCCAACTCGCTGCTGATGCCAATTGCCGTGCCTTATGTGATGGGGCAACCGCAGCTAATTCTGCCGATGTTCTGCGGGGTGGCGGCCGCGATGTTGCTCGACGCCTACCTGCTGTACCGCATGTTCGACACCAAAATATTTCCTGCGGCCAATGCCTGGCCACCGGGTGTCGCGGCGGCGGAAGCCATTAAGGCCGGTGACCGGGGTGGCAAGCAAGCCTGGCTGCTGGTGGTGGGCGTGGTAGTCGGCATCGCCGGTTCGATGCTTAAAATCCCGATGGCGGCGTTCGGCACCGCGTTTATCGGCAATATCTGGGCATTGGGCATGTTTGGTGTCGGCCTGTTGCTGCGAGCCTACGCGGAACCCATGGCAGGCTTTGATATCAATGCGAATTTCATTCCTCACGGAGTGATGGTAGGTGCCGGACTGGTGGCGTTGATCCAGGTGGTTCAGGTGATCCGCAGCAAGCGCGCGGATACCAGTGGTTATAGCCAGGCCGACAGTGAAGTGCGCAAAGCGCTCGGGTTGGGCGCGGTGGGATATATCGTTATTGCCGCGCTGTTGGCGTTGGCCGCTGGACTGTACAGCGAGATGTCGCTGGGCATGCTGGTGCTGTTTGTGATTTACGCCGCGTTTGCCGCCTTTGTGCATGAACTGATTGTCGGCATCGCCGCGATGCACTCGGGCTGGTTCCCGGCCTTTGCGGTGGCGCTGATTACCCTGATTATCGGCATCCTGATTGGCTTCCCGCCGCTGGCGCTGTGCGTGCTGACCGGGTTTACCGCCGCCACCGGCCCGGCGTTTGCCGATATGGGCTTTGATCTGAAAGCCGGATTCATTCTGCGCGGCTACGGCAAAGATTTACAGCAGGAGCTGCTGGGGCGCCGCATTCAGTTGTTTGCTGCGCTGATCGCCTTTGTCATCGCCATCCCGGTGGTGTACTTCGCTTATACCAGCTACTTCCTGCAGGACCTGATCCCGCCGGTGGCGCGGGTGTACGCCAAAACCATCGAGGCAGGTGCACAGCCGGGCATTGCCTACAGCCTGCTTGTCTGGGCTGTCCCAGGAGCCATTGTGCAGTGGATTGGCGGGCCAAAACGTCAGCTTGGCGTGCTGTTGGCCACCGGCCTGTTGATCAACAACGCGTTGGCGGGTTGGGCGGTGATCGTCGGTATCGCGCTGCGCATCCTGATTATTCGCCGCTGGGGCGATAAGGGCCGCACGCCGATGGAGATCATGGCGGCCGGTTTTATCGCCGGAGACGCGCTGTATAACTTTTTCAATTCCATTTTTTCCAGCAAAGGGAAATAACCCATCCGGTTAAATTGTGAGGTCAGCCGATTATGAGTTTGCAACAAACGCTGCAGGTTTTTGAATTAATTGATAGTGCCTATGTGAACGGTCAGCAGGTTGTCGATCTGTTCACGTCCTATCCCGGCATCCGCGCCAGTACGCTGCGTGCCAGTGGGCCAAAAGGCGCGACCGACTTCGTGCGCATTGAGATCCCCGGCAGTGCCGGCAAAATCCAGGGTGGGGAGGCGCCGACGCTGGGCATTATCGGCCGCTTGGGCGGTATTGGTGCGCGGCCAACGCGGATTGGCCTGGTATCCGACGGCGACGGCGCTATCGCCGCTATTGCCAGCGCGCTGAAGCTGGCGGAAATGCAGCGCAAGGGCGATGTATTGGCGGGCGATGTGATCATCACCACCCATATTTGTCCCGATGCGCCAACCCGTCCGCACGACCCGGTCGACTTTATGGATTCGCCGATCGACGACATGACGATGAACGATAATGAAGTGGTGCCGGAGGCCGATGCGATTTTGTCCATCGACACTACCAAGGGCAACCGCATCATCAATCACAAAGGCTACGCGCTGTCACCGACGGTGAAAGAAGGCTACATCCTGCGGGTGGCGGAAGATCTGCTGCGGATTATGGAGATGACCAGCGGCCGTCCGGCGGTGACCTTCCCGATCACTACCCAGGACATTACGCCGTATGGCAACGGGGTACACCATCTGAACAGCATTCTGCAGCCCTCTACCGCGACCTCTGCGCCGGTGGTTGGCGTGGCGATTTGCACCGAGTCGGTGGTGCCGGGCTGCGGTACCGGTGCCAGCCATGAAGTGGATATTGCGCTAACCGTCAAGTTTGCGGTGGAAGTGGCGAAAGAGTTTGGTCGCGGTACCTGTCATTTTTATCAGGCTGACGAATACGCACAGTTGCTGGCGCTGTACGGCAGCCTGAGTCATCTGCAAAAAAGGAAATAACCGGATGAATGCTTCATTTGCCACGCTGACTATCGGTCAGGCACCGCGCAACGACATTATGCCGTTGCTGTCTGCCTATCTGCCTGCGGAACAGGTGAGGCATGTCGGGTTGCTGGACGGGCTGAAGGCCAGCCAGATTGACGAGCGTTATACACCGCAGGCCGGAGAGAAGGTGTTGGTTTCACGCCTGCTGGACGGCACACAGGTGAGATTGGCGGCCTCGCGGGTCGAACTGGGGGTTGCAGCAGAAAATCAATGCACTGGAAGCGGAGGGCTGTGAGGTGATCCTGCTGTTGTGCACCGGCGAGTTTGGCCAGTTGCATGCACAACAGGCGCTGTTGCTGGAGCCGGACCGCATTATTCCGCCGCTGATTTCTGCCATTGTCAGCCAACACCGGGTGGGGATTGTGGTGCCGGTGGCGGAGCAAATCAGCCAGCAGGCGAGCAAGTGGCAGTTACTGGCGACGCCACCCTGTTTTGCCGTCGCCAGCCCTTATTTGGCGGATGACGCGGTGCTGGAGTTGGCCGCAAGCGAGCTACAGCGGCAGGGCGCGCAGGTGGTGGTGCTCGACTGCATTGGTTATCACCGGCAGCACCGTGATTTCCTGCAGGCTCGGCTGGAAATACCGGTGCTGTTGTCCAATGCGCTGGTGGCCAAGCTGGCTGCTGAGCTAATTGACTGATTAAAAAGCCAATAAAATCTTATATGGCGGTGTGTCGGGGGCGGTGCTGCGTGTTTTTGGGCGTGCACCCAGAACGGCAGGCTGACGGTCAACCGCTTGGCAGCGTTTTACTCTGCGCCACGATCGCATTTCGCGAGAAAAACCAGTGACAGATCAACCGCAATCCCCCAATATGGATTTCCCATAAAGTTGATTACGCGGGTGTCAGTCTATGCTGAAAGTAAACGAGTATTTTGCCGGGAAAGTGAAGTCTATCGGTTTCGATAGTAGCAGCATCGGCCTTACCAGCGTCGGTGTCATGGAAGAGGGAGAGTACACCTTCACCACCGCCCTGCCGGAAGAAATGACCGTGATTACCGGCGCGTTGAAAGTGTTGCTGCCGGGCTCGCCGGACTGGCAGGTGTTTATGCCGGGTGAGAAGTTCTTCGTACCGGCACACAGTGAGTTCAACCTGCAGGTGGCCGACGCGACCGCCTATCTGTGCCGTTATTTAAGTAAGTAACTCATACCCTTCTTACTTGAAGCTGCAGCGTTGTTGGCTGCGTGCGCTCACCCCAGTCACTTACTTGAGTAAGCTCCTGGGGATTCCCGCACTTGCCGCCTAGCTGCAACTCCAATTAATTTGGGTATGCTATCTGTGTTGCAACGCTACTCATGTGGAACAAAGGCGCAGCGATTTGCGCCTTTGTGTACTTAGCGCTGGGCTTCGCCACCCAGGGCTTCGATGGTGTTCTTGATTAACGCAGCCAGTTCGCTGGTCATCAGGATAAAGTCGGCGTCAAAACGCTGGGCAAAGTCGTCACGATCGATATCGTCGTTCTGCTCGCGCAGCGTATCGGCGAACTTCAAACGTTTCAGCGAACCGTCGTCTGCCAGCACCAGTTGAATGCGCTCCTGCCAGTCCACCGCCAGCTTGGTCACCAGCTTGCCGGCTTCGATATGTACCGCAATCTCATCGCTGATCAGGTTCTGTTTCTTGCAGCGGATCACGCCGCCGTCTTCCAGAATTGCCTTCAACTCTGCTTCGTCCTGAATGATAAAGCCAGCCGGTAGCTCGCCAGAGCGTACCCACTCGGTCAGCGTCAGTTCGATCGGGCTTTCCATGGTCAAGGGCACTACCGGCAGTGAACCCAGGCTTTTGCGCAGCAGCGCCAGAGTGTCTTCCGCGCGTTTGGCGCTGGCGGCATCAACCATAATCAGGTCATTAACCGTGTCGATCCACATAAAAGTCTGATTAAAGCGGCTAAAGGCGCGTGGCAACAGGCTGTGCAGCACTTCGTCTTTCAGCGCGTCTTTCTCGGTTTTCTTCAGCTTACGGTGTTGTTCACCTTCCAGGCGTTCAATCTTGGCCTGCAGCTCTTGTTTGATGACCGGCGACGGCAGGATTTTTTCTTCCTTGCGCGCGCAAATAACGATCTGGCCGTTAACCGCGTGTGTCAGTGACTCGCTGTGGGAACCCATCGGAGAAACCCAGCCGGTTTTCGCCATGTCCTGGCTGCCGCACGGGGTGAAAGCAAAAGCGCTGAGTTGTTTTTCCATTTCATCCGCGTTTAACGCCACTTCGCGGCTCAAACGGTAAACCATCAAATTCTTAAACCACAGCATAATGTTATCCCTGGCTGGGCGTGCATCTGGCACGCTTATTCATCAAAAGCAGGGCGGCATAATAACGAATCAGGGGCGAAAAATCGCCTCATTCCCTCCGAATTGCGTCAGCGGCCGCGTTTGAGCGGCGTGCCCGTTGCAGTGCCAACGCCAGTTGCCGCTGGCTGAAAGGCTTGCGCAGCAGTTCAACGTTGGGCAGTGTGTCTTCGTGGTGACGGCGTATATCCTGGCCGCTGATCAGCAGCGCGGTAAGGCGCGGATTAATCTCCCGCGCCAGCCCAATCACCTGCACGCCGTCCAGTTCGCCCGGCAGCATCAGGTCACTAACCAGCACCCCAATATCCGGCGTCTGGCGCAGCAGCGCCAGCGCTTCATGGCTGTCTGCGCAGTCCAGCGTCAGGTAGCCGAGCTGATGCAGGTGTTCGCACAGCGTATGACGCACGTCATTTTCATCTTCCAGCACCAATACCAGACTGTCGGTGCCGTCGCTTTCTTCGAGCGGCAGGGGCGGTGCTTGGGCGATTGCCGGTGCCGGGGCGCGCGGCAGTTGCAGACGCACCAGAGTGCCTTCGCCCGGTGCGGTTTCAATCTGCACCCGGCCGCCGGACTGGCGAACAAAGCCGTAAACCATCGACAGCCCCAGCCCGCTGCCGCTGCCGACTGCCTTGGTGGTGAAGAAAGGTTCGAACACCTGCGCTTTCACTTCCTCCGACATGCCGCAGCCGGTGTCGATCACCTCCAGCGCCACCATGTCCTGTTTTTTGCCACCGCTGCGCACCACTCGTTGGTTATAGATACGGATCTTGACCACGCCGCTGCGGCCTTCCATGGCATCCCGGGCGTTGACTACCAGGTTGATCAGCGCGTTTTCCAACTGATTGGCATCCACCCACGCCGGCCAGCCGGGCCGCTGAGTCTCAATGCTTAGCGACAACGTCGTGGGCAGTGAATGACGCAGCAATTCCTGCAGGTTTTCTACCAGCGTCTGTAGCGTGATGGCCTGCGGATGCAACGCCTGTTTACGCGAAAATGCCAGCAGCCGCTGGGTGAGCTGTGCACCGCGTTCGGCGGCCTTCAGCGCCCGGGCAATACGCTGTTCGGTTTGGGCGTCCTGAGTCTGTTGGGTGGTTAGTTCCAGGCTGCCGATAATCACCGCCAGCAGATTGTTAAAATCATGCGCCAGGCCGCCGGTGAGCTGACCGACCGCCTTCATTTTCTGGCTGTGCAGCAGCGCCTCTTCCAGCGCTTTGCGCTCGGTACGCTCCAACACCACGTTGACCACCCCACGGTTCGGTACCGGACTGAAGCGCAGCTCGACGGTGCGGCCGTCGCTCAGGCGCAGTTCCTGCGGCTGCGGCAGTTCACTGGACAGGTTGGCCAGCACCGCTTCCCAGCGCTGACCCGCCGGGGGCGTCACGTGTTGCAGCAGTTCACGGTAGTGTTGCCCCCGGTGCAACTGGTGTTCGTTTAGCCCCAGCAGCAACGGATACTGCGGGTTCCATACCACCAGTTGGCCGTCGTTATCAAACAGGGCAAAGCCGTCGCGCATTGCCAAAAAGGTAGTTTCCAGCTGGGTGCTTTTCTCTTTCAGCAGGCGAGAAGTTTGCTCCAGCGAGGCGGTATTGCGTGCAAAGACGTTGAATGCCCGCGCCAAATCGCCCAGTTCGTCACGGCGCTGCAGTGCCGGTACGCTGACCTCACGTTCGCCACGCGCCAGCCGCGTCATGGCGCCAGCGATCGCCGTCAGGTTCGATCCCAGATTACGGTAGATATACCACCCGGCGAAGCCGGTAATCACCAGCGCCAGCAGGGCGAACAGGCCGATAAACCAGCTGATGGAGCTGAGTTCGCGATGGGTTTGATGGGTGCGCAGCTCCGACTCGTCTGCCACCTTCTGTACGTAGAGATTGATGTCGTCATTGAGCATCGCTACTAAGGCTTTGATATGGTAGGTGTAATAGGCCAGGGCCAGATCGCTTTGCTCCAGCTCCAGCGTTTCGGGCAGCAGGCGTTGTTCGCTGTCGCGAAACTGGCGCATTTTCTCGTCGACCAAGGCATCCGGGCTGTGCTGCGGCCAGTAGGCCATCACGCTGTCGAGTTGCTGGGCGGCGGCCTTGGGCGTCGGGGTTTGAATGGCGATCGCCAGCAGCCGGTCGATCTGGCTCAGCAGTGGCAGCGAGGGCGGGTTCTGATTATTACGTTGGTTGAGGCTGGCGATATGCCGCAGCGTGCTCTGCGCCTGATACAGCCCACTGAGCAGAATGTTGCGTTGCAGATGCCGTGCGTGACCGAGATCCAGCATGCGGGTCACGCTGGTTTCCAACGCGTTGCTGCGGCTGATGATGCGTTGAACCAGCTCCGGCTCGCTATGTGCCAGCGGAGCGTCCGCCAGTCGGCTGAGCGAGGCCTGCAGCGCCAGCTGGGTTTGCTTCAGCCGGGCTGACTCGCTCTGATACTCCAGCGCACCCACCACCTGCGATAGCCGAATGGCGGCGGTCGCCACGTTCGAAGTATCCCGGCTCAGCGCCATGCTGCCGTTCATCTCATTTAGCGTTTGCGCCTGAACTTGTTCCTGCAGCTTGCCCGCATGGTTAAAGCCGACGATCGCCACGCCGCTGACCATCAGCGTCACCGCCACTACCAACAGGTTGAACATCAGCAGGCGCCCACGTGCACCGGCAAGGAAAGGCAGTCTGCGCATTGGATCCCCCGTAACTGACTGTCCGCATTATAAATCCCCGTCCCATTAACAATATGACAAAGATGAACGGCCGCTGACATTTTGCATTTATTTATGCGTGGTTAACTGCACTCAATCCGAACCGCAACCCGAGGTATGACGATGAGCGCGACCCCGATCCTGGAAATGCACAACATCGCCAAGAGTTTTGGTCAGTTTTACGCGCTGAAGGGCGTCAACCTGACGGTTTATAGCGGTGAGATCCACGCGCTGATGGGTGAAAACGGCGCGGGTAAAAGCACCTTAATGAAAATATTGGCCGGCGCTTATATCGCCAGCAGCGGGGAAATTTTTATCGATGGGCAGCCGTTTGCCATTAAAGGGCCAAAAGATGCCCTGGCGGCGGGCATCACGCTGATTTACCAGGAAATGAATCTGGCACCGAATCTGACGGTGGCGGAGAACATTTTTCTGGGCAGCGAGATCCAGCGCGGCGGCCTGGTGAAGCGCCAGCAGATGTTGCTGGAAGCACAGAAAGTCATCGATCGTTTGGGCGCGCAGTTCAGCGCCGGCGATCGGGTGATGAAATTAACCATTGCCGAACAGCAGCAGGTGGAAATCGCCCGCGCGTTGCACCGCAACAGCCGCATTCTGGTGATGGACGAACCGACGGCGGCGCTTTCTTCGCGTGAGACGCATCGGCTGTTTGAGTTGATCAAACGCCTGCGCGATGAGGGGATGGCGATCATTTACATCAGCCATCGCATGGCGGAAGTCTACGAGCTGTCGGATCGCGTTAGCGTGCTGCGCGACGGCCAGTATGTTGGCAGCCTGATGCGCGACAAACTGTCCGCCAGCGAATTGGTACGCATGATGGTGGGCCGCCCGTTGAGCGATCTGTTCAACAAGGAGCAGGGCATTACGGTGGGCGAACCGCGCCTTACGCTGCATGGCCTGACCGACGGCAAGAAGGTGAAACCGGTCAGCCTGCAGGTGCGTGCCGGTGAGATCGTCGGCCTTGCCGGGCTGGTGGGTGCCGGCCGTTCCGAACTGGCGCAGCTGATTTTCGGCGTGCGCAAGTCCAGCGGCGGTACGGTGGAAATTGACGGTAAGCCGGTCAATATCCGTTCACCGCGTGACGCCATTGCGCTGGGCATCGGTTTTCTCACCGAAAACCGCAAAGAGCAGGGCCTGTTTCTCGATCTGGCAGCGCATGAAAATATCGTGATGGCGACGCTGGAGCGTGACGGCCGTTATGGCCTGCTGAATCGGCGTAAGGCTCAGAGTATTTCCAGCGACGCCATCGGCCTGCTGAATATCCGCGTGCCGCATGCTCAGGTGCGGGCCGGTGGGCTTTCCGGCGGCAACCAACAGAAGCTGCTGATTTCACGCTGGGTGGCGATCGGCCCGCGCATTCTGATCCTCGATGAGCCCACTCGCGGCGTTGACGTGGGTGCCAAAAGCGAAATTTATCGCATCATGAGTCAGATGGCGCAGCAGGGAGTGGCGATCCTGATGATCTCCAGTGAACTGCCCGAGGTGGTTGGCATGAGTGACCGGGTTTATGTGATGCACGAAGGCAGTATCGCCGGGGAATTGAGCGGCGCAGAGATCAGCCAGGAGAGCATTATGACGCTGGCCACCGGCGTCGAACCCGCCCTGGAGGCGGCCAGCCATGAATAATTCTATCCCTACGCTCAAGGAGCCTGTCATGACTTCGAACCCGCTGCCACCCGCCGCAAAAAATCCCACGCTGAAACGGGCATTGTTGGGCGATATGATGCAAACCGTCGGCATTTTGCCGATATTGATCCTGATCGTCGCCGTTTTCGGCTTTGTTGCACCGAATTTCTTTACCGACGCCAACCTGCTGAATATTGCCCGGCAGGCGTCGATTAACATCGTTTTGGCGGCGGGTATGACCTTCATCATCCTGACCGGCGGTATCGATCTTTCTGTTGGCTCGATGCTGGGCACCACGGCGGTGGTGGCGATGGCGGTTTCACTGATGCCGGGGCTGGCCGGGCTGTCGATCCCACTGGCGCTGCTGGCCGGCTTGGGCATGGGATTGTTTAACGGTTTTCTGGTGGCCTACGCCGGTTTACCACCCTTTATTGTCACGCTAGGGACCTATACCGCACTGCGCGGCGCGGCTTATCTGCTGGCCGACGGCACCACCATCATCAATTCCGATATCAGTTTCGAATGGATCGGCAACTCGTATCTGGGGCCGATCCCCTGGTTGGTAATTATCGCCTTTGCCGTGATCGCGCTGTGCTGGTTCATTCTGCGCCGCACTACGCTGGGGGTACATATCTACGCGGTGGGTGGCAACATGCAGGCGGCACGCCTGACCGGGATTAAGGTCGGTGCGGTGCTGCTGTTCGTCTACGGCATGAGCGGTTTGCTGTCAGGGCTGGGGGGAATAATGAGTGCCTCACGCTTGTACAGCGCCAACGGCAACCTCGGCATGGGCTATGAGCTGGATGCGATTGCCGCGGTGATCCTCGGCGGCACCAGCTTTGTCGGCGGCATTGGCACCATTACCGGCACGCTGGTGGGGGCGCTGATTATCGCCACCCTGAACAACGGCATGACGCTGATGGGCGTCTCATACTTCTGGCAATTGGTGATCAAGGGGGCGGTGATCATCATAGCTGTGCTAATCGACAAATATCGCACCCGCAATTACCAACACTAACTTACCCGGTGTCTTTCAAGCTGCGGGGTGAGTGATAAAGAAAGGTCGGCGCCCACCGGGGCAGGTTTTCGTAGATCGGAAAATAATGAGGAAAACACTATGCGTTTCAAGCCATTGATTACCGCTTTGCTGGTTACTGCCGCGCTCGGCAGTGCCTCGTTGGTGCAGGCAAAAGAGTTGAAATCGATTGGGGTGACGGTGGGCGATTTGGCCAACCCGTTCTTTGTCCAGATCACCAAGGGTGCAGAAATGAAGGCGCGTGAGTTGGCCGGCGATAAGGTCAACGTGACGCTGGTGTCGAGCGGTTACGATCTCGGCCAGCAGGTGGCGCAGATCGATAACTTTATCGCTGCCAAGGTCGATATGATCATCCTGAACGCCGCGGATTCCAAGGGTATCGGCCCGGCGGTAAAACGCGCCAAGGATGCCGGTATCGTGGTAGTGGCGGTTGACGTGGCGGCCGAAGGTGCCGATGCCACCATCACCTCGGATAACACCCAGGCCGGCGCGATGGCCTGTAAATACATCAGCGATCGCCTGAAAGAGAAGGGCAACGTGGTGATCATCAACGGGCCACCGGTGTCCGCGGTACAAAACCGGGTCGAAGGCTGCATGACCGAGTTGAAGAAACACCCGGAGATCAAACTGCTGTCTTATAACCAAAACGCCAAGGGCAGCCGTGAAGGCGGGCTGGAGATCATGACCGCGCTGTTGGCGGCCAATCCGAAGATCGACGGCGTGTTTGCAATTAACGATCCTACGGCGATCGGCGCCGATCTGGCCGCCAAACAGGCGCAGCGCAGCGAGTTCTTTATCGTTGGCGTGGATGGATCGCCGGACGGTGAAGAGGCGCTCAAGCGTGGCGGAAAATCGCTGTTTGTCGCGACGCCGGCGCAGGATCCGCAGGTGATGGCGGCCAAGGCGGTCGAGATCGGTTACGACATTCTGCAGGGTAAACCTGCGCCAACCGCTCCGGTGCTGATCCCGGTAACCATGATCGATAAAAACAATATCGGCAGCTACAAAGGCTGGACGGTGAAATAACCTGCTATCGGCGGGGCCCAGCCAGACTGGGCCCCTCATTCCCCTACCGCTTGCGGAGGTACCATGAACCGTTCCGCCGTGAATCAAATTCTGCAGCAAACCCAACACTTTTTTGCCCGTTTCGACGTCCAGCTGCCGCCCTTCGCCCATTTTAGCCCCTCGGTCTGGCAGCAGCTCGATCGCCAGCCGTGGCAGGAGGTGTTTGACCTGAAACTGGGTTGGGACGTTACGGCGTTCGGCGACGATGATTTTGCCCGCAAGGGGCTAACGCTGTTTACCCTGCGCAACGGTTCACCCGGCGGGCAGCCTTATGCCAAAGGTTATGCGGAGAAAATCATGCATTGCCGCGAAGCTCAGGTGACGCCAATGCATTTCCACTGGCGTAAGCGGGAAGACATTATTAACCGTGGCGGCGGCAACCTGATCGTTGAACTGCACAACGCAGACTCTCGGGAAGGGCTGGCCGAGACCGCCGTGACCGTGACACTGGATGGCTGTCGACAGACCCACGCTGCCGGTTCGCGCCTGCGCCTGGCGCCGGGAGAAAGCATCTGTCTCACGCCGGGTATCTATCACAGTTTCTGGGGCGAAGAGGGCTTCGGAGACGTTTTGGTAGGGGAAGTCTCGACGGTAAACGATGACGATAACGACAACCGTTTCCTGCAGCCGCTCAGCCGCTTTAGCCAGATTGAAGAGGACCAGCCACCGCAGTGGTTGCTGTGTCATGAATATTTGCGCTTTATCGCTTAAGGAGAACCAGCATGGCATTAATTTCATTGGCGCAGGGGTTGGCGCAGGCTCGCCAACACGGCTATGCGCTGGGCGCATTCAACGTGCTCGACAGCCATTTCCTGCGTGCGTTGTTTGCTGCGGCGCAGGCGGCGCGATCGCCGTTTATTATCAATATTGCCGAAGTGCACTTTAAGTACGTCTCGCTGGAGTCGCTGGTGGCGGCGATTAAAAGCGAAGTGGCGCAGCACGATATCCCGGTGGTGTTGAATCTGGATCACGGTCTGCATTTCGAGGCGGTGGTGCAGGCGCTGCGGCTGGGATTCAGCTCGGTGATGTTCGACGGTTCCGGCCTGAGCTACGAAGAGAACGTGCGTCAGACGCAGGAAGTGGTGCGCATGTGTCACGCGGTCGGCGTCTCGGTTGAGGCTGAGCTGGGGGCGGTCGGCGGTGACGAAGGCGGCGCTCTGTACGGCGAGGCCGACAGCAACAAATTTACCGACCCGCAGCGGGCGCGCGAATTTGTCGAATTGACCGGCATTGATGCGCTGGCGGTGGCGATTGGCAATGCGCACGGCAAATATAAAGGCGAGCCGAAGCTCGATTTCGAGCGGTTGGCGGCTATCCAGCAGCAGGCGGGGATCCCGCTGGTGCTGCACGGCGGTTCCGGCATCAGCGACGCCGATTTCAAACGCGCCATTGGCCTGGGAATTCACAAAATCAATTTCTATACCGGCATGTCTCAGGCGGCGCTGGGGGCGGTGGAGCAGCGGATAACGCAACGCCACGCGATTTACGATGAATTCGCCGAAGTGTTGCTGGCGGTGGAGCAGTCGATCAGCGAAGTGGTGCAGCAGCAGATGCATATTTTCGGCAGCGCCGGGCGGTTGTGATGAGCCGGCGTGGCATTGTTTCGGCCGGCAACATGCTGGTGGATCATGTGCATCAAATTGCGCACTGGCCGCAGCCGGGCTGGCTGGTTGAGATTGAACATAGCCAGCGCGCTACCGGCGGTGCGCCGCTTAATGTGCTGCTGACGCTGGCACGCATGGAGACCGGGCTGCCGCTGGCGGCGCTCGGGTTGATCGGCTGCGACGCAGACGGTGACTACATTCTGCAAATGCTGGCGCAGCACCGGGTCGACAGCGATTTCGTTCGACGCAGCGAAACGGCGATGACCGCCATGTCGCAAGTGATGACCGAGCCGGGCGGCCAACGGACGTTTTTTCACGCGCCGGGGGCCAACCGGCAGTTGGATCTGGCCGATTTCGACCAACTGCACAGTGAACATAAAATTTTCCATCTGGGTTATCTGCTGCTGCTCGACAGCCTGGATCGCCCGGACGAGGAGTTTGGCACCCGCAGCGCCCGCCTGCTGGCGCAAATGCAGCAGCGTGGTTATCAAACTTCATTGGATTTAGTGTCGCGCCAGGGCGATCCGCGCTATCGACCGCTGGTGCTACCGGCGCTGCGCTGGCTGGATTATCTGGTGATCAACGAGCTGGAGGCCGGTGAGTTTACCGGGCTGGCATTGCGTGCGGCCAATGGTGCGGTACAACCGCAGTTGATGGCCGAGGCCGCAGAACAGCTATTGCTGGCCGGTGTGCGGCGACGAGTGGTGATCCACTGCCCGGAAGGTGCATATGGACTGGAGAAAGGCGGTGAAGCGCGCTGGCAACCGTCGTGGCAGGTTGGCGAAACTGAAATCGTCGGCAGCGTCGGTGCCGGGGATGCCTTCTGCGCCGGGGTGCTGTACGCCAGCCATGAAAACTGGCCTTTGGCAGAGACGCTGCAATTGGCGCATGCCTGTGCGCGGTTCAATCTACTGCGCGCCAACGCGATCGATGGCGCACGCCCCTTGTCGGAACTGCAGGATTATATCAGGCGGCAGCCACCGGCTGGCTGACGTCGGCGGCGAAAACATAGCCCAGCCCGCGAATGGTGCGGATCAACTCGGGTTGATGCGGATTAATCTCGATCTTGCGTCGTAGCCGCATGATCAGCACGTCGATGGTGCGATCGAACACCTCCAGCGTTTCGCTGTGGGTCAGCTCAAGCAGGCGATCGCGGGTCAGTACTTTGCGCGCGTGCTGTACCAGCGCCAGCAGCAGGCCGTATTCGCCCTGGGTCAGATCGACCGGTTGTCGCTGCGGGTTGTGTAGGGTGCAGCGGGCAGTGTCCAGGCACCAGCCGTTGAACTGCCAGCCTTCGGGTTTGTTCCGACCGGCGGTGGCCGGCTCCAGCGCCAGCGCACCGGTACGGCGTAACACCGCCTTGGCGCGGGCGACCACCACGCGTGGGTTAAAGGGTTTGGCAATGTAGTCGTCGGCCCCCATTTCCAGACCGACCACCACGTCGGACTCGGAGCCCAGGCCGGTCAACATCACCACCGGCAGATCCGGGCGCAGACGGTGGATCTGCTGCAACACCAGCAGGCCGTTGGTGTCCGGCAGGATCAGATCAAGCAGTACCAGAGCAATATCCGGTTGCTGGCTGAGTAAGGTTAACGCCTCGCTGCCCCGGTGGCAGGCATGCACGCTAAACACATGCTCGTTGAGGACATCGCAGAGCAGGTCACAAATGGCAGGGTCGTCGTCGACGATCAATACGGCAGGTTTCATCGCTGCTCTCCGGATTTTAGGATGCGGAAAATGTTATCAACAAGTTAACTGGTTAAATGCAGTGTACCCGATGGCTAATTAATAAGCGGCAGCCGGTGTGAGTCTGATGCGGAAATTGCCATCACCGTCACACTCGGCGCTGATTGAGTGATCCTGGCAACCGAATATATTAGGCTGTGGCAACGTTGTTGTGCATTGAGGAGAAAAATCGTGCGCATTGGTATCGACCTGGGTGGCACCAAAATTGAAGTGATCGCGTTGGCCAACGATGGGCAGGAACTGTTCCGCCATCGCATCGCTACGCCGCGCCATGACTATCAGCAAACGCTGGATGCGATTACCGGTCTGGTGAAATTGGCAGAAGAAAATACCGGCCAGCAAGGCTCGGTCGGCGTCGGCATTCCCGGCACGCTGTCGCCCTATACCGGGCTGGTCAAAAACGCCAACTCGGTCTGGCTCAACGGCCAACCGCTGGATAAAGACCTGTCGGCGATGCTGACCCGTGAAGTGCGTATTGCCAACGATGCCAACTGCCTGGCGGTGTCGGAAGCCACCGATGGTGCAGCCGCCGGCAAGCAAACCGTGTTCGCGGTGATTATTGGTACCGGTTGTGGCGCCGGAGTGGCGATTAACGGCCAGGTGCACTCGGGGGGGAACGGTATCTCTGGCGAGTGGGGGCATAACCCGCTGCCGTGGCTGGATGATGACGAGCTGCGTTTTCGCGCAGAGGTTCCCTGTTATTGCGGTAAGCAGGGGTGTATTGAAACCTTTATCTCCGGTACCGGCTTTGCCACCGACTATGCTCGCCTGAGCGGTAATCCGCTAAAAGGTCATGAAATCATGACGTTGGTGGCACAAGGGGATGCGGTGGCGGAGCAGGCCATCAGCCGTTACGAGCTGCGGCTGGCGAAATCGCTGGCGCACGTGATCAATATTTTTGATCCGGACGTAGTGGTGCTGGGCGGGGGATGAGCAACGTGGATCGGTTGTACCAGCGGGTGCCGCAGTTGGTGAAATCCTGGGTGTTCGGTGGCGAATGTGAAACCCCGATCCGCAAGGCGGTTCACGGCGATTCCAGCGGCGTGCGCGGCGCGGCGTGGCTGTGGCCGCAACTTTAATTACCGTTGCAAAAAAAGCGCGGGCCTGCTCGCGCTTTAATCAATCTGCTGTACAAAAACTGGACTCCCCTCTATGATTTAGCTAACTTAGCTAAGGAGATCGCGTATGCCTATTCAGGCCAATATGCACGAAGCCAAATCCAACCTGAGCCAACTGGCGGATAAAGCCGCACAGGGAGAGACCGTGATTATAGCGAAAGCAGGGAAGCCTTATGTTCAGCTGGTGGCCATCAAGGGGCAAACCCGCAAACCGGGTGCTGCCAGGGGCCAATTCACCGTACCGGACAATTTTAATGATGGCGATGCAGACATCACCGCACTGTTTGAGGGCGACGAGTGAAACGTCTGCTGCTGGATACCCATGCGCTGTTGTGGTGGCTGATAGACGATCCCAGCCTGGGGGAGAACGCCAGAAGGCAGATCGCCGATCCCGGCAATGTGGTGTATGTCAGCGCGGCCAGCATTTGGGAGATTTCGATTAAGCGTGCGTTGGGCAAGCTGACGCTGCCGGAGGATATCTTCGAGATAATTGATGCAGAAGATTTTTTGCCGTTGCCGATGGCGGCCTTTCACGGTCAGCAGGCGGGCCAGTTGCCGCCGCATCATCAGGATCCTTTTGATCGCATGCTGATCGCCCAGGCGCAGGCCGAAGGGCTGACGTTGGTTTCCGCCGACGCCGCTTTTCCGCAGTATGGCATCCGGGTGTTTGACGCCCGGCGCTAAAGCGGGTTAACCCTGGGGTTCACTAGGCACCGGCTCCCTTTCGCCGGTGCTGCAACCCTCTTTCTCAATCAGAGCTGGGTTATTCCAGCCGGAACTGCGGCTCCAGCCGGCTGATGCCGAGCCCGTTGACCTTTTTCACCTTAATTTGTACCGGGATCCGTTCTTTCATGGCTTCCACGTGGCTGATCACGCCAATGGTTTTCCCGGAGGCGTTCAGGCTGTCGAGCGCATCCAGCGCGGTATCCAGGGTTTCTGCATCCAGCGTGCCAAAGCCTTCGTCGAGGAACAGCGAGTCGATACTGGTCTTGTGGCTGACCAGATCGGACAGCGCCAGTGCCAGCGCCAGGCTCACCAGGAAGCTTTCACCGCCGGACAGGGTGCGGGTATCGCGCAGCGCGTCCGCCTGCCAGGTATCCACTACCTGTAGCTCCAGCGCATCGCTGGTTTTTCGTTGCAACAAATAGCGCCCGTGCAGCCGCCCCAACTGGTTATTGGCCAGATACACCAGGTGATCGAGCGTCAGCCCCTGGGCAAACTTACGGAATTTATCCCCTTCTTTGGAGCCGATAAGCTGATTGAGATAGCTCCAGTCGTCGTATTGGCTCTGGCTCTGGCTGATTTGCTCAAACAGCGACTGCTGATTGATGCGGCGGGCAGTGTCGCTTTCTAATTGATTGCGCACTTCGCCCTGGCGTAGCTGCAAGGTTTTTAACTGCTGCGCCAGCGCTGCCAGACTCTGGCTCAGGGCCTGGGGATCGGTCTGATGCTCATCCAGCCCTTCGGGACGCTGTTGCAACTGCTGTTTCAGGCTGTCAACGGCCTGTGCCAGCAGGGCGCTGGCTTCAACCTGGCGTTGTTGCAACTGTTCTTTGCGCTGTTGCAGCTGTCGGCGCTGGTCGTCATCCAACAGCGCGGCGCTGAAGGCGGTTTCATCGCTGAATTCACTGGCGGCCAACGCCTGTTGCCACACTTGTTCCGCCTGTTGCAGCCGCTCGGTCTGTTGCAGCAGTTGCTGTTGTAACCCGGCCAACTGGCCGCTCAGTCGATCGCGTTGCTCTTGTGCCTTCTGCCACTGTTCGGCCGCCTGCTGGCTGGCCTGCTCGCAGGCCGTTTGCCGGGCGCGTAACTGTTCGCGCACCTGGGTGATTTGCTGTTCACCAAACAGGGCCAGACGCTGCGAACGTTGCTCGCCAAGGACTCGTTCGCCGTCCTGCCACTGTTGCTGCAGCCGCTGCTGTTGCAGTTGGCCTTCGCTGTGGCTTTTCTCCAGCAGGATGTAACGCTCGTCCAGTCGCGCTTTCTCTTGGTGCGCCTGCTGCTGTTGCGTTTGCAGTGCGGCCAGTTGGTCTTTGGCCTGCTGCACGGCGTGCGATGCCTGTTCGTGTTGCAACAGGGCGGCCTGACCCTGACGTTCTTCGTTGTCGCAGGCGTTCAGCCATTGGCTCAGGCGGTCGGCGTCTTGCAGGGTAAAGTCAAATGCCAGCGGTGTACTGAGGGTTTGCCACTGCTGCAGGTGAGTAGCCAACTGTTGCTCGTCTTGCGTGATGAGCTGCTGTTGGCGCTGTTGCTGTTCTTTCAGGCTTTCGCAACGGGTGCGCAGTTCGGTGCCCTGAGTATACAAAGCCTCGGTTGTGGCGCGCATCTGGGCCAGGCGCAATGCGGTTTCAGAAGGTTTTACCGCCTGATACTGCTCAATGGCCGGGTGGCTGCAGGAGCCGCACAGCGGACAGGGTTCACCGGTTTGCAGGCGGGCGCGCTCGGCTTCCAGGCTGACGATGCGCTGTTCCAGCTCGAGGGCTTTCTCCACGTCTGCCTGGTGGGCTTTTTGCTGTTTATACTGCTGCCGCGTCTCTTCGAGCTGTTTTTCATGTTCGCCGAGTTGCGTCTGGCGGGCGGAAAACTCCTTGCGCTGCTGCTCCAGCCGCTCGCTGACCTGGCTAAACAGGGAAGACAGGGTAAATAACTGCTGGCGTACCGGGCGCAGTTCGGCCAGTTCGGTCTGGCGCTGGCGCAGTGTCATCAGGGGCGACTGGGCTTCCAGCGTATTTTGCTGTTTTTGCTGCGCCGTCAGCGCGGCGGTGAGGCCGTTAAGTTTTTCCTGATGCTGCCCGGCCTGTGCGGTCAACTGGCTTCGCTGAACCTCGAGTTGTTCCAGCGCTGTTTTTTGCTGGGCATACTGTTGTGCGGCGCTATCGCACGCCTGTTGCAGCTCGGCCTGCGTTTTCTGTAACTGGGCAATCTGGTGATCGAGCGGGACGACTTGCTCGTCGATCAGCCGCTGTTGCGCCTGCTGATGTTCAACATGCGCCTGCAGTTGCGCACGGGCCTGCTCCACCGCCTGTTGCAACGGCGCCATCTGGGCTAGCTGTTGCTCTTGCTGTTGCGTTAATTGGCTTATCTGCTGTTGCAGCGCCTGCTGATCGTTGCTGCAGCGGTTACGTTCATTCAGCAGCGGCCGCAGTTTTTCTGCCGGCTCGCTGCGCGCCAACTGCTGCAGTTGCGGTTCGGCCGCCGCCTGCTCCTGCTGTGCCGCGTTCAGTTGACGTTGGTATTCCTGTTGTTTTTGTTGTGTTTGTTGCCACTGCTGTAACCAGTTCAGCGCCTGCTGCTGCTGGCGGGCCTGTTCGCCAAGGGTATTTTCCTGCGTTCCCAGCTCAATTAATTGGTTTTCAAGCTGCTGACGCTGTTCGTCATTGAGCAGTTCAATGCCGCTGGCGCGTTGATGCAGCGCATCCAAATCGGCCCTGGCCTGCTTATGCTGTTCGAAAACCCGCTCGGAAAGCTGGCCGTAGATCTCGGTGCCGGTCAGTTCTTCCAGCAGTTCGGCACGATCGTTGGCATCGGCATTGAGGAAGGCGGCGAACTGCCCCTGGGATAACATCATCGATTTGGTGAAGCGGCCGAAGTCCAACCCGGTGATCGCGGCGGTCATATCCAGCTTGTCGCGTACCTTGTCCGCCAGAATTTTTCCGTCTTCACGCAGCGCCAGCTCCACCTTCGGTGCCTGCAGGTTGCCGTCCGGGGCATTTTTGGCGCGGCGCTGGCTCCAGAAGGCGCGATAGCCGACCCCTTTAACTTCAAATTCGACCTCCGCCAGCGATTCGGCGGTGTGGCGCGTCATCAACTCGTTCTGGCTCGGCGTGACGTTAAGGCGCGGCGTCTGGTGGTACAGCGCCAGACAGATGGCGTCCAGCAGGGTGGTTTTGCCTGCCCCGGTAGGCCCGGTGATGGCGAATAACCCATTGCTGGCAAAAGGCTCGGCGGTAAAATCGATCTTCCATTCACCCTGCAGGGAGTTAAGGTTTTTTAATCTCAGGCTGAGGATTTTCATTGGCTCGGCTCCTGGTCGTTGTGCCGCACGGACTCGACCACCTGCTGGAACATTTGGCTCATTCGTTGCCGACGTTCTTCGGCCATTTCAGGCTCCTGCGCCAGCCGCCGTTCGAACACCTCGTTGACGCTCAGTTCATTGAGCGTTTCCTTGTCCTGCTGTTCAATGGCCTGGCGCCGCTGTTCTTTGCTACGGCGCAACAGCACCACTTCTACCGGCAGTTGATCGGCCAGTAACTGGATGCGGCGCTGAATGTCGCTAAGGTAGTCCTGTGTTGCCACTTCAATGTCCAGCCACACCGGTAGTTCACCCTGATAATCGGCGAACTGCTGCAATTGTTGTTCGATCTGCGCCAAATCACCCTTGATAAGCTGCATCGGCTGGAAGCTGGGGATCTCCAGCGCAGTGACCCGTTGCAGATCGCCCGCGCTGAAATCCACCATAAACACGCTTTTGGCTTTGCCCAACTCGTCAAAACTGAGTGGGATCGGCGAGCCGCTGTAGCGAATATGTTCGGATTTGGCGACGTTCTGCGCGCGGTGTATATGCCCCAGCGCGATGTAGTCGGCCGGCGGGAAGGCCTGGGCCGGGAAGGCGTCCAGCGTGCCAATGTAGATATCGCGCACCGAATCGGAGGTGGTGACGCCCACGGTGGTCAGGTGGCCGGTGGCAACAATCGGCAAGGCTAAGCCCAGCGCATCGCGACGCGCGCAGGCCGCTTGGTACAGCCTTTGATAATGGTCGGCGATAGCCTCTTGCAGCGCCTGCTGTTTTTGCACTCCGGAGTCGCCGGCGCGGCTGGTGAGCAGATCGCGTGGGCGCAGGAAAGGGATGGCACAAAGTACCGCACCCGGCTGGCCGTCGCGCTGGTTCAGCACCAGAATTTGTTGTTCGCTTTCGCTCTGTGCGTTGGCAATCACGGTGGTATTCAGGCAGGAAAGCAATTCACGCGATTCATTCAAGGTTGCCACAGAGTCGTGGTTACCGCCCAGCACCACCAACTGGCAGCCGGTGCGCTGCAGATCCACCACGAATCGGTTATACAGCTCACGGGCGTAGCTTGGCGGCGAGCCGGTATCGAACAGGTCCCCGGCGACGATCAGCGCATCCACCTGCTGTTGTTCGATCTGTTCGATCAGCCAGCGCAGAAAAGCCTGATGTTCGGCGGCGCGGCTCTTGGTGAAAAAATACTGGCCAAGATGCCAGTCAGAGGTGTGGATCAGGCGCATGACACTCCCGGGGCGATAGAGTAATGGCAGGGATTATAAAGGGAATATGATGTTTCTGTATTATTAGAAATAATCGCTATGCTTACTGCCTATGACACCCGGTTTATTTCATGGCTATTTATTTCATAAATCTGTCACAAAACTGACGCATAATGGCGCCCGCAATCAACTGTGATCGCTAACACATTGGCAGGATTGACGATGGCAAGACGCATACTGGTGGTGGAAGACGAAGCGCCGATCCGTGAGATGGTGTGCTTTGTGTTGGAACAGAATGGTTACCAACCGTTGGAAGCTGAGGATTATGACAGCGCAGTGACGCGCCTGTCTGAGCCGTTCCCTGATTTAGTGTTGCTCGACTGGATGTTACCCGGAGGTTCCGGCATTCAGTTTATTAAACATATGAAGCGTGAAGCGATGACCCGCGATATTCCGGTGATGATGCTGACCGCACGCGGTGAAGAAGAAGACCGTGTCCGTGGGCTGGAGGTCGGGGCGGATGATTACATCACCAAACCCTTCTCGCCGAAGGAGCTGGTGGCGCGCATCAAGGCGGTAATGCGCCGTATTTCACCGATGGCGGTGGAAGAAGTGATTGAAATGCAAGGGCTGAGCCTGGATCCTTCTTCACACCGGGTGATGGCCAACGAGCAGGCGCTGGATATGGGGCCGACCGAGTTCAAATTGCTGCACTTCTTTATGACTCATCCAGAGCGTGTTTATAGCCGCGAACAGTTGCTTAATCACGTCTGGGGCACTAACGTTTATGTGGAAGACCGCACCGTTGACGTGCATATCCGTCGGCTCCGTAAGGCGTTAGAGACCAGTGGTCATGACAAAATGGTTCAAACCGTTCGGGGCACCGGCTACCGATTCTCAACGCGCTACTGATCGCGACGCGCTGGAGAATATGCCGTGCTAGAACGTCTATCCTGGAAGAGGCTGGCCCTGGAGCTGGCCCTTTTCTGCTTGCCTGCCTTGTTGCTGGGGCTGATTTTCGGTTATCTGCCCTGGTTGCTGCTGGCCTCCGTGCTGGCGGCGCTGGTATGGAATTTCTACAACCAACTCAAACTTTCCCACTGGCTGTGGGTTGATCGCAGCATGACGCCGCCACCCGGGCGCTGGAGCTGGGAACCGCTGTTTTACGGCCTGTATCAGATGCAGCAGCGTAATCGCCGCCGGCGGCGTGAACTGGCGCTGTTGATCAAACGCTTCCGCAGCGGCGCGGAATCGCTGCCCGATGCGGTAGTGATGACTACCGTCGAAGGCAATATCTTTTGGTGTAACGGTTTGGCGCAGCATCTGCTGGGTTTCCGCTGGCCGGAAGACAATGGTCAGCACATCCTTAACCTGCTGCGTTATCCGGAGTTCAGCCACTATTTGCAACAGCAGGAGTTCACCCGGCCGTTGACGCTGCAGTTGAACAATGAGCACTACGTCGAATTCCGCGTGATGCCTTATTCCGAAGGGCAATTACTGATGGTGGCGCGTGACGTCACCCAAATGCGCCAGCTGGAAGGCGCGCGACGCAACTTCTTCGCCAACGTCAGCCACGAGCTGCGTACACCGCTCACGGTGTTGCAGGGCTACCTGGAGATGATGAGCGACGAAGAGCTGGATGGCTCGCTGCGCGGTAAAGCGCTGGGCACCATGCAAGAGCAGACCCGGCGTATGGATGGGCTGGTCAAACAGCTGCTGACGCTGTCGCGGATTGAGGCGGCGCCTAACGTCGAGATGAACGAACGGGTCGATATCCCACTGATGTTGCGAGTGTTGCAACGCGAAGCGCAGTCGTTGAGCGGCGGCAACCATGGGATTAGCTTCCGGGTGAACGAACAGCTCAAGGTGTTCGGCAACGACGACCAACTGCGCAGCGCGGTATCAAACCTGGTGTACAACGCCGTCAATCACACGCCAAAGGGCACCAATATTGAAGTGAGCTGGCAACAGACGCCCAACGGCGCGCAGTTCCAGGTCAGTGATAATGGGCCGGGCATCGCCGCCGAGCATATTCCGCGCCTGACCGAACGTTTCTATCGTGTCGACAAGGCCCGTTCACGCCAGACCGGCGGCAGTGGGCTGGGGCTGGCGATCGTCAAGCATGCGCTCAGCCACCATGACGCGAGATTGGAGATCCTCAGTGAGCAGGGCATCGGCACCCGATTCATCTTTACCTTGCCTAACCGGTTGATTGTTCCCGCAGCTTTATCAGAGAATGCGGTGAAAAATTAACGCGCGAGAGGCTGGTATGATCCGAATGACCCGAGGGCTGTTGCTTTGCCTGGCGCTGCTGGTGAGCCGTGGCGCGTTAGCGCAGCCGGACGGCATGCTGTCCGGCAACCTGTCGAGCGTCGGTTCCGATACGCTGGCGAATCTGATGGCGCTGTGGGCGCAGGACTTCAGCCAGCATTACCCTAACGTTAATTTGCAGATCCAGGCCGCGGGCTCCTCAACTGCGCCGACCGCTTTGGCTGCGGGGGCCGCGCAGCTGGGGCCGATGAGCCGACCGATGAAGGCGGCGGAAGTGTCGGCATTCGAACACCGCTATGGCTATGCGCCGCTGGCAGTGCCGGTCGCCGTCGATGCGCTGGTGGTGCTGGTACATCAGGACAACCCGCTGCGCGGTCTTAATCTGCAGCAGCTTGACCGAATTTTCTCCGCTACCCTGCGCTGTGGCGAAAATCAGCCGGTGACGCGCTGGGGTGAACTGGGGTTGAACGGCGATTGGCAGCAGCGTGCGCTGCAACGCTTTGGGCGTAACTCGGCCTCCGGCACTTACGGCTATTTCAAACTGCGTGCGCTGTGTGGCGGTGACTTTATGCCACGGGTAAATGAACTGCCCGGTTCTGCCTCGGTGGTGCAGGCGGTGGCCGGTTCGCTGAACAGTATCGGTTACGCCAGCATTGGTTTTCGCGCCAGCGGCGTGCGACTGTTGCCCCTGGCCGAGTCCGGCGAAAACTATGTCACCCCCAACGATGCCAACGTGCGCAACGGTAGCTACCCGCTGTCGCGCTATCTGTATATTTACATTAACAAAGCGCCCAACCAGCCGTTGGAGCCGCTGACCGCCGCATTTCTCGATCGCGTCCTGTCCGACACCGGACAAAATCTGGTGAACCATGACGGCTATCTGCCGCTGCCTTCTGCTACTTTGCAGAAAACCCGCCGGGCGTTGGGTCTGCAATAAATTTCCCTCGGGGCGTTGATTCGCCCTCAACATGAATTTCTCTCACTACCGATGAAAATTCTTCTATTGCTGCCCGGCAGTGGGTATGACAGCATGCTCTCTATCTTTTTTAGACGTCTGGATGTCCATAATAACCTGGCGTAATAATTCAAACTGTCAATTACTGAGGTAAAGGCCCGATCTTTTACCTGCTACCGGGAGTCATAATATGTGCGATTGCAACCACGCTTTTCACGCTGACGTTGTCGGCAGTCTGTTGCGCCCTGCAGCGCTGAAAACCGCTCGCCAACAGTTTCAACAAGGCGATATTGACGCTACTGAGCTGCGGGCGGTTGAGGATCAGCAGATCCGTCTGGCGGTGGCCAAACAGCAAGAGCTCGGCCTGGCGGTGGTGACTGACGGCGAATTCCGCCGGGCGTGGTGGCACTTTGATTTTCTGGAAGGGCTGGACGGCGTGGAAGGCTATGACGCGGAGCAGGGGATCCAGTTCAACGGCGTGCAAACCCGGGCGCGCAGCATCAAGGTGGTCGGCAAGTTGGGGTTTAACCCGCAGCATCCGATGCTGGCAGATTTCCGCTTCCTGAAGGCGATTGCCGGTGATACGGTGCCGAAAATGACCATTCCAAGCCCGAGCGTGCTGCACTTTCGCGGTGGGCGCAAGGCCATCGACAGTCAGGTCTACCCGGATCTGAACGCCTATTTCGACGATCTGGCCCAAACCTATCGCGATGCGATCAAGGCATTTTATGATGCCGGTTGCCGCTATCTGCAGCTGGATGACACCGTCTGGGCCTATCTGTGTTCAGACGAACAACGCCGGCAGATCCGCGAGCGCGGAGAGGATCCGGATCGCCTGGCACGTATTTATGCCGATGTGTTGAATGCGGCGATCGCCGACAAGCCGGACGATCTGACCATTGGGTTGCACGTTTGCCGCGGCAATTTCCGTTCCACCTGGATCTCCGAAGGCGGCTATGAGCCGGTGGCGGAGATCCTGTTCGGTCAGGTGAATATCGACGCCTTCTTCCTGGAGTATGACAATGAGCGGTCCGGCGGGTTTGAGCCGCTGCGTTTTATCAAACCAGGTAAACAGCAGGTGGTGCTGGGGCTGATCACCACCAAAAACGGTGAACTGGAAAACCCTGAGCAGGTGAAACAGCGTCTTGAGGAGGCCGCGCAGTTTGTCGACCACAGCCAACTTTGCCTCAGTACCCAGTGCGGTTTTGCCTCGACCGAAGAGGGCAACAGCCTGAGTGAATCACAGCAGTGGAATAAACTGCAAAGCGTGGTGAATATTGCCCGGCAGGTTTGGTAACGGCGAAAAACTCGTTCAGACTGCGCGAAAACTGGCTGTTTATTGGCGTTTTCGCGCGGTCATTAGCCAAAGCCTTCACGTTTTGTGAATCTGTCGCTTAAAAATTATACAAATCATGTATTGTATATTTATTGATAGCCACTATGATCGACTGGCCCCGAAAGATTATCTGGTCTATAACTCTGCTTTTTGTCATGCGTCTTGCCTTTCAACGCTATAAACGTTTAACTTAGCCCCCGTTGTCGGACTAAACCTCCATTTATAACTCCTAAAACTCTGCCCATCATCATGAGTGGTCACTTTCGAATAAGGACAAAACGCCGGACGTTATGCGTTTTCTGCTCTTATTTGGTCTCGCGATGAAATGGCAAGCCGGCAACCGGGTGGGGCATAACGCCACCACGTATCGGACACTTTTTTTCATTTGAACAGGCAACACGACATCGTATGAGTCATCGTTTAACGTCAAAAGATATTATTGCACTGGGTTTTATGACCTTTGCCTTATTCGTCGGCGCCGGGAATATCATTTTCCCGCCGATGGTCGGTTTACAGTCCGGTGAACACGTCTGGACTGCAGCTATCGGCTTCCTGATCACTGCCGTCGGTCTACCGGTGATGACGGTGATCGCGTTGGCTCGTGTCGGTGGCGGCATTGACGCCCTGAGCACGCCAATTGGTCGTCGCGCCGGTCTGCTGCTGGCGACCGTCTGCTATCTGGCCGTCGGCCCGCTATTCGCCACCCCGCGCACCGCGACCGTCTCCTTCGAAGTGGGCATTGCACCGCTGACCGGTGACGGTGCCATGCCGCTGTTTATTTACAGCCTGGTGTATTTCGCGCTGGTGATAGGCATCTCTTTGTATCCGGGCCGCTTGCTCGATACCGTTGGCCACGTACTGGCACCGCTGAAAATTGTTGCGCTGGGCGCATTGGGTATTGCCGCGCTGGCCTGGCCTGCAGGCACGCCAATTCCGGCCACCGAGGTCTATCAGAACGTTCCATTCTCTACCGGTTTCGTTAACGGCTATTTGACCATGGATACGCTGGGCGCGCTGGTCTTCGGCATCGTCATCGTTAACGCTGCGCGTTCCCGCGGCGTGAAGGATGCCAAATTGCTGACGCGTTACACCATTCTGGCGGGCCTGATCGCCGGTGTCGGTTTGACGCTGGTTTACCTGAGCCTGTTCAAGCTGGGTTCCGGCAGCGGTGTGCTGGTACCGGACGCCACCAACGGCGCGGTGATCCTGCATGCTTATGTACAGAACACCTTCGGTGGATTGGGCAGCTTCTTCCTGGCCGCGCTGATCTTCATTGCCTGTATGGTGACTGCGGTTGGCCTGACCTGCGCCTGTGCCGAGTTCTTTGCCCAATACCTGCCGTTCTCTTACAAGACGCTGGTGTTCATTTTGGGTCTGTTCTCGATGCTGGTTTCCAACCTGGGCCTGAGCCATCTGATCCAGATCTCTATCCCGGTACTGACCGCGATTTATCCGCCGTGTATCGTGCTGGTGGTGCTGAGTTTCACTCAGCGCTGGTGGAACAGCGCGCCGCGTATCATCGCGCCGGTGATGTTAGTCAGCCTGTTGTTTGGTATCCTTGACGCGGTGAAAGCGTCCACCTTCCAGCACTTCCTGCCGGAGTGGACCAATCACCTGCCATTGGCGGATCAAGGGTTGGCATGGTTGCCGCCGTCGCTGCTGATGCTGGTGCTGGTCGCAATTTATGACCGGGTTTGTTCGCGCTCCGAAGTGACCGCGCACTCCTAATTCCCCGGCTAAATTTTGGGCCACGGACTTGTCCGTGGCTTTTTTACGTTTAAAAAACACGGGTTATCTTCATGCAACAACAGTCACCCGCCGCTCCTGCGGCCAATAAGCTGAAACGCGGTCTTAGTACGCGTCACATTCGCTTTATGGCTCTTGGCTCGGCTATCGGCACCGGTCTGTTCTACGGTTCGGCGGACGCCATTAAAATGGCCGGCCCGAGCGTTTTGCTGGCCTACCTGATTGGCGGTATTGTCGCCTTTATCATCATGCGCGCGCTGGGCGAGATGTCGGTCAACAACCCGCAGGCCAGTTCGTTTTCACGCTACGCGCAGGACTACCTTGGCCCGATGGCCGGCTATATCACCGGTTGGACCTACTGTTTTGAAATCCTGATTGTCGCGATTGCCGACGTGACGGCGTTCGGTATCTATATGGGGATTTGGTTCCCAGAGGTGCCGCATTGGATTTGGGTGCTGAGCGTGGTGCTGGTGATTGGCGCCATCAACCTGATGAGCGTGAAGGTGTTCGGTGAGCTGGAGTTTTGGTTCTCGTTCTTCAAAGTGGCCACCATCATCATCATGATTGCTGCCGGTATCGGCATCATCATCTGGGGGATTGGCAACGGCGGGCAGCCGACCGGTATCCATAATCTGTGGTCTAACGGCGGCTTCTTCAGTAACGGGTTTATCGGCATGATCCTGTCGCTGCAGTTGGTGATGTTTGCCTACGGCGGCATCGAAATTATCGGTATCACCGCCGGTGAAGCCAAAGATCCGAAAAGCTCGATTCCCAAGGCCATCAACTCGGTGCCGTGGCGTATTCTGGTGTTCTACGTCGGTACGCTGTTCGTCATCATGTCTATCTACCCGTGGAACCAGGTGGGCACCAATGGCAGCCCGTTCGTGCTGACCTTCCAGCACATGGGAATTACCGTGGCGGCAGGTATCCTTAACTTTGTGGTGATCACCGCATCATTGTCTGCGATTAACAGCGATGTGTTTGGCGTTGGCCGCATGCTGCACGGCATGGCTGAACAGGGCCACGCGCCGAAGATATTCAGCAAGGTCTCCAAACGCGGTATTCCGTGGGTCACGGTGGTGGTGATGATGCTGGCGCTGCTGCTGGCGGTGTATCTCAACTACATCATGCCGGAAAACGTGTTCCTGGTGATTGCCTCCCTGGCGACCTTCGCCACCGTGTGGGTGTGGATCATGATCCTGTTCTCGCAGATTGCCTTCCGTCGCAGCCTGAGCAAAGATCAGGTGAAAAACCTAGCCTTCCCGCTGCGTGGCGGCGTGTTCACCTCGGTAGTGGCGATCGTCTTCCTGGTGTTTATCATCGGTCTGATTGGCTACTTCCCAACCACCCGCGTATCGCTGTACGCCGGTCTGGTCTGGGTGGTGGTACTGCTGGCGGGCTACTACTTCAAGCTCAACCACCAGAAGAAGCTGGCGGTGCTGGCGCAGCAGCAGGATTGAAAATGAAAACACCGGCCATGCGCCGTAATGCTTGTAAGTTAAGGTGATCTTGTTCCCTCTCCTTTGGGAGAGGGTTAGGGTGAGGGGATACAAACCAACGCGAAAGCCCCTCACCCCGGCCCTCTCCCTCGGGAGAGGGGGACGCCCACTTAAACAACGTCGTACATTCTTATTCAGAATTTTGCTTAACTAACCGGCATTACGGCTATGCGCCGGTGTTTTTTAACGTTTTTCCTCTGGCTCATCGTCACCGGAGGAGCGAGCTTCGATGCGCAGGCTGCTGTCGTTCAGCCGTTCTTCCTTCCCTTCTCCTGCTGCGCGCGCCAGCACTTCGCGGATATCCTGCATATTGCTGCTCAGGGCGCTCAGCGCCGGCTGCAAGGTCCGACTCATATGGCTTTCGTCCAGCGAAGCGCTGTGCAGGCAGCCAATAAACAGCAGCGTGGCCAGCAGGGTAAACAGCCGGTGGCGTAATGATTTCAGCAATCCTCTTTTCCTTCTGCGGGCGGTAATCAACGCATTAACGCGGTTTTTATGCCGAAAGAGAAGCGGACCGAGACATCCGTTGTCCCTGGGTTGAGAGTCATTACCGGCAGAAACAGTTACGTCAACCTGCGTCAGGAAAGGTCGGGCGCCTGGCGCATCTGGCTGAGCATGCTGCGCATGTCGTTGCCGGTTGGCGTTTGATGTACCCGCAGGTCGAATTCGTTAATCACCGCCAGAATATGGTCGAAGATATCCGATTGAATACTTTCGTATTCCGCCCAGACCGTGGTGTTGGTGAAGGCGTAAATCTCCAGCGGCAGGCCCTCCGGCGTTGGTGCTAATTGGCGCACCATCAGCGTCATATTCTGATGAATATTCGGGTGGGCGCGCAGGTACGCCACCAGATAAGCGCGCAGCGTGCCAAGGTTGGTCAGGCGGCGGCCGTTGAGGGGGGAACTGAGATCTACGGCAATCTGCTGGTTATGTTGGCTTAACTCCTGCGTTTTATCGTTCAGATAGCGTTGCAGCAGCGGGTTGCGGTTCAGCCGCTGTTGTTCTTCATCCGACAAAAAATGCACGCTGGTGGTGTCGATATTGATGCTGCGCTTGATGCGCCGCCCGCCGGATTCCGACATGGATCGCCAGTTTTTAAAAGAGTCGGAGATCAGCGCGTAAGTCGGGATGGTGGTGACGGTGTTATCCCAGTTGCGCACTTTTACCGTGGTCAGGCCGATGTCGGTGACTGCACCGTCTGCGCCGTATTTCGGCATCTCCAGCCAGTCGCCGATGCTAAGCATATCGTTGGCGGAAAGCTGAATGCCAGCCACCAAACCGAGGATCGGGTCTTTGAACACTAACATCAGCACCGCGGTCATCGCCCCCAGGCCGCTGAGCAGCAGCAAGGGTGACTTACCCATCAGCAAGGAGACGATCATGATGCCAATCAGGATGGCGGCTACCAGCTTCAGCCCCTGGAAAATGCCACGCAGCGGCAACTGGTTCGAAATCGGGCTTTGGCGCAGCATCGCCAACAGCGTATCCAACAGGGAAAACAGCGACAGCAGGGCGAAGCCCATGATCCACACCTGGGCGGCGGTGACGATAACCGCCTGCGTCTGACCACCGGCGTGCAGCCACAGCACCGCCTGCAGATTAATGATCACCCCCTGCAATAACAACGCCATACGCTGGAACAGCTTATATTGGGTGATTGCCTGTTGCCATACGCGTTGCGATTGCTGGCCACGGCGCTGGATTGCCCTCAGCACTACGCGGTGCAGCACCAGATGGATCACCACCGAAATCAGGACGATCAGCCCCAGCACCATCAGCAGAGACATCACCCCGCTAAATTCCAGCCCGAACTTCTCCAGCCACAGGGTTATCTGTTGTTGCATTGCCGCTCCTTTAAAAAATGTGCAAAAAATATCCAATAGACTCAAAACACGTTAGCCTAATGGCTGCGGGCCGTAATGTGCGTCTTTTTACCCTTTTTTACATAGGCTTGCCGCTGACCGACTATCTCCACCCCCCGGCTCCTCCCTGAGTTTACCGGCCAAAGAGGAGGGGGGCTGGCACTCAACGTGGCATTGTTCGTGGCATTGAATAACGTCGTCGATTTCGTTTTGTACAGCAGGAGGAAAGTCATGCTTAACGCCTGGCATCAACCGGTCCCGCCCTTCGTGGTGAAGAAGGGGCAACGTCTTGATATCACGCTGTGGTTACAGGGTGATGATGTGCCCGAACGGGTGTTTTTACGCGCCGAGCCGGATAATGAAGAATGGTTGCTGACGATGAAAGTGCAGCATATTGACGGGCTGCATCGCTATCAGGCCAGTTTGACGCTCAATGAGGGTGAGCCAACCCGTCGTTACTGCTTCAAGCTGGTTTGGGCCGCCAGTCAGCAATGGTTCGGCCCCCAGGGTTGGTCGCTGACGCCGCCGGGGCAGTTGGCGCAGTTTGCGGTCGACGTGCCCGACCGCAGCCCGGCCTGGGTGGCGGATCAGGTTTTCTATCAAATTTTCCCCGATCGCTTCTCCAGTAGCGGGGGGGAACACGGCATTCAGAGCGGCAGCTATCGTCATCATGCGGCCGGTTGTGATGTTGTGCGTCAGGATTGGCACCATCCGCTGGAAGACCGGCATGCTGCGTCCACCTTCTACGGTGGCGATCTGGATGGCATCAGCCAAAAACTGCCTTATCTACAGCAGCTGGGCGTGACGGCGTTGTATCTGAATCCGATTTTCACCGCGCCCAGCGTACATAAATACGATACCGAAGATTATTACCAGGTCGATCCCTATCTCGGCGGCAACGCCGCCCTGCAGCGTTTGCGAGTGAGTACTCACAAGGTGGGGATGAAACTGGTGCTGGACGGGGTGTTTAACCATACCGGCGATTCGCATCCGTGGTTTGACCGCCACCAGCAAGGGGATAACGGCGCTTGCCATCACCCCGATTCACCTTACCGTGGTTGGTTCAATTTCTACCCCGATGGCCGCGCGCTCGACTGGAAAGGGAATGCCAGCCTGCCGAAGCTTAACTTCGCTGAACCGCAGGTAGCGGAAGCGATTTATCGCGGTGACGCCAGTGTGGTGCGCCATTGGTTGCGGCCGCCGTACAACATCGACGGTTGGCGGCTGGATGTGGTGCACATGCTGGGTGAGAACGGGGGCGCTACCGGCAATTTGCAGCATCTGGCGGGCATTTATCAGGCGGTTAAACAGGAAAACCCGCAGGCCTACGTGCTGGGCGAGCATTTTGGCGACGCTCGTCGCTGGCTGCATGCCGGCGTGGAAGATGCGGCAATGAATTACATGGGCTTTGCCCTGCCGGTGCGGGGGTTCCTCGCCGGACTGGACGTGGCGCACCATCCGGTGCAGATGGATGCGGCGGACTGCGCCCAGTGGATGGACGGTTATCGAGCCGGGCTGCCGCATGGCCGTCAGTTGATTCAGTTCAACCAGCTCGACAGCCATGACACTGCGCGCTTTCTGACGCTATTACAGGGCAATCAGGCGCGGATGCGCATGGCGGCGGTGTGGCTGATGAGCTGGATAGGCGTACCCTGCCTATATTATGGCGACGAGATTGGTCTGGATGGGGCCAACGACCCGTTCTGCCGCAAGCCTTTTCCGTGGGATGAAAGCCAGTGGGATCAGAACCTGTTGGCCCTGTACCAGCGCATGGCGGCGCTGCGCAAACAGAGTCTGGCGCTGCGCCGCGGCGGTTGTCAGGTGCTGCATGCCGCCGCTGAAACGCTGGTGTTTGTGCGTATTTACCAACAGGAACAGGTGTTGGTGGCGTTACAGCGTGACGGTAACGGCAGCGTGACCCTGCCACACAGCCCGTTGCTGGCCGCAGGCCAATGGCAACGGCTGGAAGGGGATGGCGAGTTGAATGACACGCAAAACGCGATCTCGCTGCAATTGGGCAAAGAGACGGTAAGCCTGTGGCGGCTAACAGGCTAATCTGGCCAGGCTCCCCTTAAAAAACCTGCCCCCAGTTGGCCAACAGCGTCTGCGCCTGTCCGGGCGCAGACCTGAACAAGTCTACCGCACTGCATAACCTCAGTTTCTCCATCAGCCGTTGTTTCTGCAGGCTGATGGTTTTGATGCTTTTATGCTGCTCGCGGGCAATCGCGCCCACCGTTTTACCCTGCAGCAGGCCCGCCAGCACCCGATGCTCCCGCGGCGAGAGCGACTGCATTTGCTGAGGGGAGGCCTGCGGCAAGGGCGGACTCAGCAGGGCGGCCAGCGCGTACAGCATGGCGTTGTTGTTCAGGCCCAGTTTTTCCATCGCCCGTTGCTTGTGGTTGCTGACGGTGCGGATATTGCGGTTACGCTGCCTGGCAATGGCGGTCAGGTCCTGCCCGTTGAGCAGGGCCTGCAGCACCTGGCGTTCGTTCGGCGTTAATTTCTCTGCCAGATGCGGGGGCAACAATACGGTCATCATGGGACTCTCCTGTCCGATTAAACGCCTTTCCGGCGAACTGTCCTTGCCCGGTGGGCGAGGGTGATTAATCCAGCAGTACAAACGACAATGCACCCCGGCTGTCGGTCTGAGCGCTGACCCGGCTATCTTGTTCGGTCAGCAGAGGGGTGAGCGATATTTGCAGGCTTAAGCTGCGGCCGATCTCAGCCCGCCCCGGCTCCCCGGCGGTCAGCACCGCATTGGTTGGCATCATGGCGGGCAGCGTCACGGTGGTTTCCGCTTCTCCTGCAGGACTCAGCGTTAAATTTGCCGGATGGCCGTCTATTTGCGCGCTATCCAGCCGGACCTGGAGATAACCGCGATCACCGTAGCGCAGCCGACCACTCGGGCCAGTTTCCCCTTGTAACTTCAGGCGTAGCGTCTGGCGGTACGGGCAGGCTACCCTGATGGTTACCGGGCGCTCCCCGGGTGATAACAACGCCGTACCCGGCGTAGTCCGCAGTTGCCAGCGGGTCTGCCGGCCATAATCAATCTGGTCGGTGCTGGCCGATACGCTGCAGCGGCTTTCCGCTGGATGCGGGATGAGTTGCGCAGGTTCCAGCTCGGCACTTTGCGCCGTCAGGCTGGCCAGCAGCCCCGCCAGCGCCATGAATCTTTTCATTTCACACTCCTTGTTCAGCGGCAAACTGCCGCGCTGGTTTCATATAAACCGCTGCTGTCAGCCTGTTCCGGCAGAGAGAGCGTCAGCGAACACAGTGGGCGTCCGGCATTCTGCACCTCCAGTTGCATTCCCGGTGCCGCGTCCGGCAGGAATACCGCCCCGGCCGAACCGACCACGGTGACAAATTGCCCCTCGGTATTGAAAACGGCCGCGCCGTGGGGCAATGGTGCACCCTGGGCATCCTTAACGCTGACCAGGACCCGGCGGGTACGCACCACGTCAAAATCCATCCGTCCCACCGCGCCGCGCGCCAGTTCCGTCTCCAGCCAGGCGTTGCTGATATCCACATTTTTCGGCAGGCTGCGCGTGTCGACCTGGACGGTCGAGCGGTGATAGCCACTCAACGACGGCAATACCGCGTAACCCCGGGCATCGGTCCAGGTCGGGCCTGCCGGTGTTTCCAGCCGGATCCCGCCTTCCTGCCCGACCCGGGCAATGGCAAAAGTGTCCCCGACGGAGTACGGCGTGAGCGTGACCCCGCCGCCATGCGCCACCACGCCGCCGGATGCCCGGACATTCCAACTGGTGTAGTCGTTCGAGTCACGGGTCAGGCTGCCGCTGAGCTGGCTGACCGGCGTGACCCAGTCCAGGGTGCCGGTACCGCTGGTTCGGCTGCTGCCGGTATCATGTTCGGTAGATAAGCTCCAGCCCCGGTCCTGGCTACTGCGGTCGCTGTAGCGCACCCCGGCACGGCTGTTGTGACGGGCCGTATTGATATAGCTGCTGAGGCTGCGTGCGCCGAACGGGATACTGACGGTCAGGTAGGCGCGATCCTCATTGCCGTTGTCGCCGCTACCGGTATTGCGTTCCAGGCTCAATCCGACATAGGCCTGAACAATCTGAGCGCTCCAGCCGGCGCGCAAGTAGCGGGTGTCGTCGCCGCCAAAGGTGGTGCCCTGCGCCCAGGAGAGGGCGAAATTACCGACTGACGGCATTCCCCAACTGATACCCGCACCGTACTGGCTGCGGGAACGACCCTGACTATCTTGAGTGTCCCGCTGCAAGGCATCGCTCAATTCCCGGTATTGACGGGTCTGTTGGCGGCTGTTGAGGCTGACCCCCAGCCGTTCCGTCAGCGGGTAGCCGAGCGAGACCGAAACCAGCGTGCCGGTGTTGTTATGGCGTTCATCCTGCGCCACGGTGCTCTGCAATGAGAGTTGCCCCGCGCCGGGAAGCTGGTTGTCCACTGCTGCTGCCACCGCCCGGTACGGCACCGAAACCAGCAGGCCGGTGTTAAGCGTGGTGCGCGGCGTCAGTACCCAACCGCTGGCGAGGGTGCCCAGCCAGGGCGCTTCGCTGCTGCCCTGTTGATCCAGCTTGCCCACGCCGACGGACAGACCGGGTGCGACGCTGTTGCCGTTGAGCAGCAGTGCGCTGGCCGGGACGGTAAACTGGCGCTTTTCGCCGTTGCTGCCGCTCAGGCTGACCGCCAGATCGCTACGGGTATTGAGCAGCGAGAACCCTTGCAGGCGGAATGGCCCGGCAGGGACGGTGGTGCTGTAAAGCAGCACGCCGGACTGGCGGACTTCCACCACCGACTGCGTGTCGGCAATCCCTTCCACCAGACCGGCTCCGCCCGAATTGCCGGTCAGGGCGCTCTCCGGAAACAGCTGGGCGCCAATCACCTGCCCGGTACCGAACAGCGAGTTGCCCAGGCTAATTTGCCCGGTCTGAAATACCTTCTTAATGCCGGCAAAGCTGCGCTGGGCATAGGCTGCCTGATGTTGCAGGCTGTCTTCGCCATCAAAGCGCGAGAGGGTCTGGCGGCTACGCACGATCCAGTCCCCGGCGTTGAAACCGGCCTCGCTGTCCAGTTGGACAAAACTGACCCCACCGGTATTCCCGGCGCTGTCCATGTATTGCGCATCGTAGTTGAACAGGCCCGCGATGCCACCGTGCTGCCAATTGCCCTCGGCCGAGCCGGGGGCGGAAACCGCCTGCGCGGGCACCACCAGATCTGCCCGACGTTCAGCGGGGTCCAGATGCAGTTCGGTTTGTGGCCAGGCGCTGCGCAGGTCAAAACAGGGTTCCCGGCCGGTAAAGCCCGGTGGCGTCTCCAGACCGGCCTGTTTTTGGAAGGCGGCGTCGGCACAAAGTTGCCCCTGCTGGTTAAAGCGTGCGGTGATGCGCCCCCGGCCGCGTCCGTTAACGTTCAGCATCAGCGCATTTTCGCCGGGTAAAAAGCGCGGGCCGTGGCGGAAACTGTCCGCCACGGTGCGGTCGATACCCCGGGACTGCAGCATGACCGGGTCAAACAGGGTTTCTTCCGGCCGAGAAGGGGAACCCTCTGCGTTGGCCGGCGACACCAGAAACAGAGGTGCCAGGGCCACTTTTATCGCCAGTGCCTGCCAGCGCAACGGGCGAGTGGGGGGAAAGCAGAACAGACTCCTCACGGTTATCCCCCTCACGGCAACGGTGTCAGGGGCGCATCATAATGGGCGACGCTGAACCCCCAGGTGGTGGCCGGGGCAATGCGCACCTGCGTCTCCGCACTCAGCGGTTTAGTGCCGCTCTGGGTCAGGGTGAGTATTTGCCCCGGCAAAACATAGCTGTGCGGCAGTGTCCAGACGCCGTTGCCCGGCAGGGTCTGAACCCCTTCACCCAGGCGCACCACATAGGGCGAGGGGTTACTCACTTTCAGGGTGTTGCCGGTGCGCTGCCAGACCAGCCGTTTCCAGGGGGCGAGATCGCGCGCCAGACCGGCCGGGCGAATAATCAGCGGCAGGTTTTTGGCGCACCGTCATGCGGACTTCACTTTTATCTTTTTGCTGGGGCGGTACCCCTTCGAAGATCACCCGCATCAGGCGCTCGGTGCTTAACGGCGTTTTGTCGGTCAGCAAGAAGCGCACGCTCTGGCTCTTGCCGGGTTCAACCCGGGCGGCCGGTGGGGTGACGGTCAGTAACGGCGCCTTGTCCTGAGGCAGGGGCACTAGGGTGGTCAGCAGCAGCACCGGGTAGGGATCGGTGTTTTGGACATTGATGGTGCCTTCGCCGTCGGCGGCTTCGACAATCACCACCGAGCTGTCCGGCACCACGCCGCTGGCCTGAGCCAGGGCAGAAAACAGGCACAGGGCCAGCGCCCCGTAACGAACAAAAGGAATGTGTGGCATAATTGACTCTTTCTTGGACCGGGCAGGCAACCCTCGTAACCTGCCCGGTAGGGGATTGTGGTTGGGTAGGCCCCGTCAGCAACGGGGCTTCAGGCCGGTTTACAGATAGATCAGTTCAAGGGTAGCCAGACCGTCCAGTTGGATCGGTTTGGTGATATCCAGCTCTGAGGCCTTGTTGATAAAGGCCTGGACATCTAGCGAGGAGGCCAGGGTTTTGAACGCCACTGGGGTCAGGGTGCCAGTGGTTGCCCAGGTAATATTTCGGTCAGATTTAGCCGAAATGATGTTAGTCCCTGGCTTGGCCCATACGCTACCAAAATTACGAGCTATGGAATCCACTTCTACACCGTCAGCTTTTGCACCCGCCACTGCGATTCTCATGGCATATCCGCCAATTTTTTTTGTGCCATTCAGTCCTAACCCAAAGGCCTGAACGGTATTGATGGTTGAGTCCCTGCCTAAAAGCGTGATCCCGGCCGGAATAGAGGATGCCCCGCTGGTGGATTCGTCATCGCCCACCGTAGTGCCCATACGGCCACTGAACGCCTTGACGGCCACCTTGGCATTGCCGTCACAGGTGATGGAGAAATCCAGCGATTTTAGCGGCAGCACGGTGTAATCGTCCGCCTTCAGGGTATCGGCCTTGATGGTGCCGTAGTCGACGGTGCCGCCGCCGCTCAGGGTCGGGGTACAGGCCACCGGCGTAATAGTCCCGATAACCTTGAGGTCTACACTGTCGGTAGCGAAGGCGGATGAGGCGCAAACAACGGCACCGGCGGCCAAAAGGGTGGCGAGTAGAGTTTTTTTCATTGATATATTCCTTTCATCATGTGTTCCACACATAAATATCCATTCCCCCCTTGAGAGAGGGTTCCTTGGTATTTGCCTGCTAACAGGCAAAATCTTTTTCCAACGCGGTTGCGGCTGCCATTCACGCCGGTTTACAGATAAATCAGTTCAAGGGTAGCCAGACCGTCCAGTTTGATCGGCTTGGTGATATCCAGTTCGGAGGCCTTGTTGATAAAGGCTTGAACTCGAAGCTTGTTGGCCAGGGTTTTGAACGCCACCGGGGTCAAAGTGCCGGTGGCAGCCCAGGAGGGTTGGTAAGAGGGTTTAGATACAAGAGAGCCGGTTGGTGACTTAAACCATGTACCTGTTAGACCAGCTCGGGTAATGATGTCTACGGCCACACCGTCAGCCTTTGTGCTTGTAATGTCGAATTTGAGGCTATACCCACCGATTTTTTTTGTGCCGTCCAGCCCCAGCCCAAACGCCTGTACGGTTGTGACGTCTCCTAAAAGCGTGATTCCGGCCGGAATGGTAGATGCCCCGTTGGTGGCTTCGGCATCACCCACCGTACTGCCCATGCGCCCACTGAACGCATTGACGGCGACCTTGGCATTGCCGTCACAGGTAATGGAGAAATCCAGTGATTTTTCCGGCAGCACGGTGTAATCGTCCGCCTTCAGGGTATCGGCCTTGATGGTGCCGTAGTCTACGGTGCCGCCGCCGCTCAGGGTTGGGGTACAGGCTACCGGTGTGATAGTCCCGATAACCTTGAGGTCTACGCTGTCGGCAGCAAAGGCGGATGAGGCGCAGAAAACGGCACCAGCGGCCAAAAGGGTGGCGAGTCGAGTTTTTTTCATTGATATATTCCTTTCAATATGTGTTCCACACATGGATGTCCATTAACCCTTTGAAAAGGTTGTTCCTTTTGGTCTGGCTCGGCGGGTTACCCGTTGAAGAAAAGGTAACATTTTGAGCCAAAGTGTTACTTTTTACATATTGCTCTGAAAGACAGTCTAAACAGAGGCATTGTCAGGAGATAACACCATGGACGGTGTTTTTATCGAGTCTATATCTGGGTGAATGGTGACCACTGAGCGGAGTGGGTAAAAAACAAACAGGGTAGTGAGCGAGACCGGGTTTTTATCAGGAAAGGAACGGGTAAACGGAGTGGGATATATCTTACTGATAATGTGATGTTTATTCGGGGGATAAAAAAAATACGACGGCGGTATTGACTTCTTTTCGGGTAATTCTTAGTTTATGTGTCAGTTTGGCTCAAAGTGTTACATTTTTTTGGCGTTTTTCCTCCCATAAGTCCCTGAATCGTCCGGCATTGGCGGCGGTGTACAGCACCGTGTGTTGAATGTTGCGATGCCCCAGATAATCCTGAATCACCCGCGTATCCGCGCCGTTATCCGCCAGCGCATAGCCACAGGCATGACGCAACATGTGCGGGTGCGCTTCAACCTCCAGCCCGGCCCGACGGCCATACTCACGCAACATGCGAAAAATACGCTGGCGCGACAGGCGATAGCCCTTTTGTGACAGAAACAGCCAGTCCTGGTCGTCCAGGTTGCGGCAGAATTGGCGTTTTTCCAGCCAGCGCTGCAACAGGCGCTTTTCGGTGGTTTCCAGCGGGTGGGTGGTGGACAGGCCGTTTTTGAGGCGGCTGATGTAAAGGCAGCCGTCGTCCATGTCGAGGTCGGCGAGGCGCAGCCCGGTGAGTTCGCTGACGCGACAACCATGAATGAAGCCCATCCAAATCAGGCAGGTGTCACGCTCGGGCGCCCGGCCGGCGGCGGCTTGCAGCAGCAGACGCCCGACTTCCCCCCGGGTGAGGTGTTTGCGGTGCTGTTGTGATTTGATCACGGTATTCTCCTCGAAAAGAAACGGCCGGCGGGTGCCGACCGTGGTCTGTCACAGACAGAGTGGGAGGAGTATAGCCTAACGCTGGCACGCAATACCGGGCCAACGCAGGGATCATCAATAACCTACGGCAGATCCGGCCGGGCGACGAACGTCATTGGCGCCGTACAGGTAGCCTTCGCGCACTCTGCCGGAAACTGCGGAGTCATTGCCGGAGTTGGCCGGGCTGACGCCTGCGGCGCCTGGCAGGCCGACCAGAATCAGTTCGGCGGCGCCCCATGGCGTTTGCTCAACCATCTTGTAACCCATGCCGCTGAGGATTTTCAGCGAATCGGCAGAAACTCCGCGCTGTTCGTAGTAAACCTCATCCGGTAACCACTGATGGTGGATACGCGGTGCATCTACGGCCTCCTGCGGCGCCATACCGTGGTCGATCACGTTCAAGGCGGTTTGCAGAGTGATGGTGATGATACGCGATCCGCCCGGCGAGCCGAGAACCATAAAGATTTTATTGTCCTTGGTCACCAGCGTCGGGCTCATCGACGATAGTGGGCGCTTACCGGGGGCTATGCTGTTGGCGGTTCCCTGCACCAGCCCATAAAGATTTTTCTCGCCGACTTTGACGGTGAAATCGTCCATCTCATCGTTGAGGAAGAAGCCGGTACCCGGGGCTATCACCACGGCACCAAAGCGACCGTTGACGGTATAGGTGGTGGAGACGGCGTTACCCTGATGATCGACAATCGAGTAGTGGGTGGTTTCCGGCTTCTCGTGGGGTTCCATGCCCGGCTGCACGTTCTCTGACGGCGTGGCTTTGTCCGCGACGATTTTCTTGCGGATCTCTTCGGCATAGCTCTTGCTGACCAGCCTGTCGATCGGGTTCTTGATGAACTCCGGGTCGCCCAGGTAGGTGTTACGGTCCATATAGGCGTGGCGCATCGCTTCGGTCATGGTATGGATGGCCGCCGCCGAATTAAAGCCCATGCTCTTGAGATCGTAACCTTCAACCACGTTGAGAATTTCGCACAGCGTCACGCCGCCAGAGCTTGGCGGGGGAGCCGAAACAAACTTATAGCCGCGATAGCTGCAGGTAATCGGCGGGGTTTCGGTGACTTGGTAATTGGCGAAATCGGCCGCCGTCAGAATGCCGCCGCCCTGTTTGGCTGCCGCCTCTACCGCCTGGGGTATTTTGCCTTTATAGAAGGCGTCGGGGCCTTCTTTGGCGATGGCCGCCAGCGTATTGGCCAGGTCGCTCTGCACCAGGCGATCGCCCGGTTGCAACGGCGTGCCGTCCGGGCGCAGGAAGATTCGGGCAGATTCCGGATCCTGTTTAAAGCGTGCGATGGTGGTATCGAGGATATCGGTATCGGCGCGGGTCAGCACAAAGCCCTCGCGTGCCAGTTTGATTGCCGGCTCCATCACCTGCTCGCGGCTCAGTTTGCCGTATTTCTTGCGTGCGGTTTCCATGCCCAGCACGGTGCCCGGCACGCCTGCGGCCAGATAGCCGTACAGACTGGCGCCTTTCTTCACGTTGCCGGCGGCATCCAGATACATGTTGGCGCTGGCCGCTGCCGGCGCAGTTTCGCGGAAGTTGATGAAGGTGTCGGTGCCATCGGCCAGGTGCACCGTCATAAAGCCGCCACCGCCGATATTACCGCAGCACGGGTTGACCACCGCCTGCGCATAACCCACGGCGACGGCCGCATCAATCGCATTGCCGCCCAGTTTCAGGATATCCACGCCGACCTGCGAGGCCAGATGTTGTGATGTCACCACCATGCCGTTTTTGGCTTCGACCGCCGGATTGGAGGCGGCATACAGACTGCTGCTGACCAGCAGCGCCGCCATGGTCAGCGGCTTGCTCCATTTTTGTAAAAACATAGTTATTCCTACCCTGTCAGTTTTCTTATTGTGTTTGGCTTGCCCCTCCTGCCGTGCAAAGAGCGGGCCAGCGTTATTGATACTAGCCAGAGTTAAGGGATTGTGCGGAAAATAGCCGGGGAAATGTGAGCGGAAACAAGCAAATGAAGCACGCAATGGGGGCGATGTGCCCTAAAAAAGAGCAAAAAAAACCGGCCGCGAGGGCCGGTTGATACACTTGCAGGCTGAAATTACAGCTTGGAAGCGTTCTCGGACAGGTATTTAGCCACGCCGTCTGGAGATGCGCCCATACCTGCTTTGCCTTTTTCCCACTGAGCCGGGCACACTTCGCCGTGTTGCTCATGGAATTGCAGCGCGTCAACGGTACGGATCATTTCGTCGATGTTACGGCCGATTGGCAGGTCGTTAACAACCTGAGCGCGAACCACACCGTCTTTGTCGATCAGGAAAGAACCACGCAGGGCAACGCCTGCTTCTGGGTGCTCGATGCCATAAGCTTTCTGAATTTCACGCTTAATGTCAGCAACCATTGCGTATTTCACTTCCCCGATGCCGCCATTCTCGACAGGGGTTTTACGCCATGCGTTGTGGACAAATTCTGAGTCGAATGAAACGCCAACCACTTCAACGCCACGCTTCTGGAATTCTTCATAGCGGTGATCGAATGCGATCAGCTCAGAAGGACATACGAAGGTGAAGTCCATCGGCCAGAAGAACAGGACGGCTGGTTTGCCGTTCAGGTGCTTCTTGAAGTTGAAGTTTTCTACGATTTCGCCACTGCCAAGTACGGCAGCTGCAGTGAAGTCAGGGGCTTGACGAGTTACCAGGACCATAATTACTCCTGTAATAGGTGTTAAGGGGTTGATGTAAAAGCTAGGGCCAGTATAGGGGCCACGACTTGGTGAAGAAAGGGTAAAAGACCAATCAATGAGATAGCTTTCACCTATCAAAGTCGGTGATTAAATTTAGCAGTCTTTAAAAATAACCTTTTCCCATAAAAGGGCAAGGCTTAAAAAGCAATTTCTTGTAAAGCATCGCATTTTCAAAGGCTTTGGCTTGACCTTACAGCTGCTTGTCTTTGGCCTGCTGCATCATCTGTGGGTAAAACTGCCAGAATTGTGTTTCAAGCTGATGATAGTTGCGCTCCACGTCGGCGAAGGAGCCGGCCAATGCGGCCAGACGCGGACGACGGCTGGCCATGCCTGCCAGCACGTTACCGATAAACGGCAGTTCGGCGTAGCGCTCCAGCCAGCGTTCCGGCCATATATAGCCGTTCAGATTCTGAAAGCGTGGCGGCGTCAGCGGCAAATGCGGCAGGATTTGGCTCTGGGCTTGCTGGGTAAAACTCGGCAGGCTGAGGGAGGGTTCCAGCTGTTGCCAGTGGCGCGCCAGAAAGTGATCCCATACCACGTCGAGCGTAATGGGGGGCCACGCGTCGGTGTTCTTCCGAGAAATAGGCGCGGCAGGCTCTTACCTGCGGCAGGTTGTCGGTCAGTACATCGACGCGACGGTGCATCATAATGCCGGCCACCACGGCGGGATCGTACTCGCCGGCAGGGTTGCCGCGCACGAAGTCGGCCAACAGATTGCCCAGCAACGAGCTTTCCGCCAGTGAGGCTAAATGGAGATGAGCGAGATAATTCATCCGGCAACTATACCTGAAGTCATGCAAATCCTCCTTATTTCTTGCCGCTGACCGCCCGCAGCTTTAGACTAGGCCGCCTGTTTTTTACCAACCAGTCCTATATTGAAGAAGTGAATAGCCATGCGCGTCGCCGATTTTTCGTTTGAACTTCCCGAGTCCCTGATTGCCCACTATCCCCAGCCTGAACGCAGCGGTTGCCGTTTGCTGCAGTTGGACGGGCCGAGCGGGGAGCTTAAGCATGGCGTATTCACCGATCTGCTGGATAACCTGGAAGCCGGCGATCTGCTGGTGTTCAACAATACCCGGGTGATCCCGGCACGCATGTTTGGCCGCAAGGTCAGCGGCGGCAAGATTGAAGTGTTGGTCGAGCGCGTGCTGGACGACCATCGGGTATTGGCGCATGTCCGCGCCTCGAAGGCCCCGAAACCGGGCACCGACCTGCTGCTGGGTGACGACGAAAGCATCGCCGCGACGATGGTCGCGCGCCACGATACGCTGTTCGAACTGCGCTTCAACGATGAACGCGACGTCTTTACTATCCTTAATGCCGTTGGCCATATGCCGCTGCCGCCGTATATCGATCGTCCGGACGAAGACGCCGACCGCGAACTTTATCAGACGGTCTACAGCGAAAAACCGGGCGCGGTAGCTGCACCAACCGCCGGGCTGCATTTCGACGAGCCGCTGTTGGCTGCGCTGCGCGAGAAAGGCATCGAGATGGCGTTTGTCACCCTGCACGTGGGCGCGGGCACCTTCCAGCCGGTGCGGGTGGAAACCATCGAAGAGCACGTCATGCATGCCGAATACGCAGAGGTGCCGCAAGAGGTGGTTGACGCCGTATTGGCCTGCAAAGCGCGCGGTAAGCGCGTGGTGGCTGTCGGCACCACCTCGGTGCGTTCTCTGGAGAGCGCCGCCAACGCCAGCAAAGAGGCATTGATTGCGCCGTTCTTCGACGACACCAGCATCTTTATCTTCCCGGGTTACCACTATCAGGTGGTTGACGCACTGGTGACCAATTTCCACCTGCCGGAGTCGACGCTGATTATGCTGGTTTCCGCCTTTGCCGGTTATAAAAACACCATGCATGCCTATCAGCAGGCGGTGGCCGAGCAGTACCGTTTCTTTAGCTATGGCGATGCGATGTTCATCAGCCGTAACCCGCTGGCGGAGCAAGAATCCGTCGGCGCCTGATTTCCTGGGCTGCGCATCTGGCGCAACCCTGTTTTAACGACATCAGACTGTTTCTCTGATGCTGGAGGCTTTGTGAAGTACGAATTAGACACAACCGATGGCCGCGCCCGCCGTGGCCGCCTGATTTTTGAACGTGGCGTGGTGGAAACCCCAGCCTTTATGCCGGTCGGCACCTACGGCACGGTAAAGGGCATGACGCCGGAAGAAGTGAAAGAGACCGGTGCGCAGATCCTGCTGGGCAACACCTTCCACCTGTGGCTGCGCCCAGGGCAGGAGATCATGAAGCTGCATGGCGATCTGCATGATTTCATGCAGTGGCATGGCCCGATCCTCACCGATTCCGGCGGCTTCCAGGTGTTCAGCCTGGGCGCGATGCGCAAGATTAAAGAGGAAGGCGTTCATTTCCGTAACCCGATTAACGGCGATAAAGTGTTCCTCAGCCCGGAAAAATCGATGGAAATCCAGTATGACCTGGGGTCTGACATCGTGATGATCTTCGACGAGTGCACGCCGTACCCGGCAGACTGGGACTATGCCAAAAGCTCGATGGAAATGTCTCTGCGCTGGGCGCAGCGCAGCCGTCAGCGTTTTGACGAACTGAATAACAAGAACGCTTTATTCGGCATTATTCAGGGCGGTGTTTACGAAGATTTACGTGATGTATCAGTAAAAGGGCTGGTGGATATCGGTTTTGATGGTTACGCTGTGGGCGGCTTGGCAGTAGGTGAGCCAAAAGAGGATATGCATCGCATTCTTGAACATGTTTGCCCGCAAATTCCGGAAGATAAGCCACGTTACCTGATGGGCGTTGGCAAACCGGAAGATCTGGTTGAAGGCGTGCGTCGCGGTATCGATATGTTCGACTGCGTGATGCCAACGCGTAATGCCCGTAACGGCCATCTGTTCGTGACTGACGGTGTGGTAAAAATCCGTAATGCCAAGCACAAGGATGATACTTCTCCGCTGGATAAAGACTGTGATTGCTACACGTGTCGCAATTACAGCCGCGCCTACTTGCATCATCTCGATCGTTGCAACGAAATACTCGGTGCCCGATTGAACACCATTCATAACCTGCGTCACTACCAACGCCTGATGGCGGGTTTACGCGAGGCCATTGAACAGGGTAAATTAGAGCTGTTTGTTGCGGATTTCTACGGTCGGATCGGTAAACCGGTTCCACCTTTAAACGCTTGAATTAATAATTGATAACTTAATGAGGGAATTTCAATGAGCTTTTTCATTTCTGACGCCGTCGCATCCGCAGGAGCTCCGTCTCAGGGAAGCCCGTACTCTCTGATCATTATGCTGGTGGTTTTTGGCCTGATTTTCTATTTCATGATCCTGCGTCCACAGCAGAAACGCGCTAAAGAGCACAAGAAACTGATGGACTCGATCGGCAAGGGTGATGAAGTGCTGACCACCGGTGGCCTGATTGGTCGCGTGACCAAAGTGGCTGACACCGGCATCATCGCTATTGCGCTGAACGACACCACGGAAGTGATGATCAAGCGTGACTTCGTGGCGGCCGTTCTGCCGAAAGGTACCATGAAGGCCCTGTAATTTTGTTTTCCCGAAGGGAATTGCCGTGCTAAACCGTTATCCTTTGTGGAAGTATCTGATGCTGATCGTAGTGATCATCATCGGTCTGCTTTATGCGCTTCCCAACCTCTATGGTGAGGATCCGGCTGTACAGATCACTGGCGCGCGCGGTGTCGCCGCCAGTGAAACTACGCTGGACCAAGTCCGTACCGTATTAGAAAAAGACAAGATCGCGAGCAAGTCGATTGCGCTGGAAAATGGCGCCATCCTGGCTCGCTTTAGCAATCCTGATATTCAGCTGCGCGCGCGTGAAGCCTTAATGGCTGAGCTGGGCGACAAGTTCGTGGTGGCGCTGAACCTGGCCCCGGCCACGCCGGCCTGGTTGGCCATGCTGGGCGCCGAACCGATGAAACTCGGTCTGGACCTGCGCGGTGGCGTGCACTTCCTGATGGAAGTGGACATGGACACTGCGCTGAGCAAACTGCAGGAACAGACCATGGACACCCTGCGCAGCGAGCTGCGTGAAAAGGGCATTCCTTATGCGTCTATCCGCAAGCTGGACAACAACGGCGTGGAAGTGCGTTTCCGTGACGATGCTGCCCGCGATCAGGCTATCAGCTACCTTGGCCCACGCCAACGTGACATGGTGTTCTCTGCCAACGGCACCAACACCCTGAAAGCCAACCTGACGGATGCCCGCCTGAGCGAAGCGCGTGAGTATGCGGTGCAGCAGAACATCACTATCCTGCGTAACCGTGTTAACCAGCTCGGCGTTGCCGAACCGCTGGTACAACGCCAGGGTTCTGACCGCATCGTGGTCGAACTGCCGGGTATTCAGGATACCGCACGTGCCAAAGAGATCCTGGGTGCTACTGCGACGCTGGAATTCCGTCTGGTTAACACCAATGCGGATACCACTGCGGCAGCCAACGGCCGTGTGCCGGGTGACTCCGAAGTAAAAGACACCCGCGAAGGCCAGCCGGTTGTGCTGTACAAGCGCGTGATCCTGACCGGTGACCACATTACCGACTCCACCTCCAGCACCGATGAATACAACCAGCCGCAGGTTAATATCTCGCTGGACAGTGCCGGCGGTACCGCGATGTCCAACTTCACCAAGGACAATATCGGCAAGCCGATGGCGACCCTGTTTGTGGAGTACAAGGACAGCGGCAAGAAAGACGCTAACGGCCGTGCAGTCCTGGTGAAACAGGAAGAAGTGATCAACGTGGCGAACATTCAGTCGCGTCTGGGCAACAGCTTCCGTATTACCGGCATCGGCAACCCGAACGAAGCACGTCAGCTCTCGCTGCTGCTGCGCGCCGGTGCGCTGATTGCGCCTATCCAGATCGTGGAAGAGCGGACAATCGGTCCGACCCTGGGGCAACAGAACATCACCCAAGGTCTGGAAGCCTGCTTGTGGGGCCTGGTGGCATCCATCGTGTTTATGGTGGTTTGGTACCGTAAGTTCGGCATGATCGCTACCACGGCGCTGGTCGCCAACCTGGTGCTGATTGTCGGCGTGATGTCCCTGTTGCCGGGGGCGACGCTGACCATGCCGGGTATTGCCGGTATCGTGCTGACGCTGGCGGTGGCGGTCGACGCCAACGTACTGATCAATGAACGTATCAAGGAAGAGCTGAAGAACGGACGTTCCGTTCAGCAGGCGATCCATGAGGGCTATAAAGGCGCGTTCTCCAGTATCGTTGATGCCAACATCACCACCCTGATCACCGCGATTATTCTGTACGCAGTGGGCACCGGTTCGATCAAAGGCTTTGCGATTACCACCGCAATCGGTGTGGCGACGTCCATGTTCACCGCGATTGTCGGTACCCGTGCCATCGTCAACCTGCTTTACGGCGGCAAACGCATTAACAAGCTGTCTATCTGAGGAGTGCGTTGTGGCACAGGATTATACTGTTGAACAACTCAACTACGGCCGTAAAGTCTATGACTTTATGCGCTGGGATTACGTGGCCTTCGGCATCTCGCTGTTGCTGCTGATCGCGTCAATCGCCATTATGTCGGTGCGTGGTTTTAACTGGGGTCTGGACTTCACTGGCGGTACCGTCATTGAAATCAGCCTGGAACAACCGGCCAACCTCGATCTGATGCGCGATACGCTGGAAAAAGCCGGGTTCCAGGACCCGATTATTCAGAACTTTGGCAGCAGCCGTGACGTGATGGTGCGTATGCCACCGGCGATCGGCACCGCAGGCCAGGAACTGGGTAACAAAGTCATCAGCGTGATTAACGACTCGGTCGATAAAAACGCCACGGTGAAGAGGATTGAGTTCGTCGGCCCGAGTGTGGGCACCGAACTGGCGCAAAACGGCGGCATGGCGCTGCTGGTGGCGTTGATCTGTATTCTGATTTACGTCGGTTTCCGCTTCGAATGGCGCCTGGCGCTGGGGGCGGTTATCGCGTTGGCGCACGACGTGGTCATCACTCTGGGCGTGCTGTCGTTGTTCCATATCGAGATTGACCTGACCATCGTCGCATCATTGATGTCGGTTATCGGTTACTCGTTGAACGACAGCATCGTGGTTTCCGACCGTATTCGTGAGAACTTCCGCAAGATCCGTCGCGGGACGCCTTACGAAATCATGAACGTGTCGTTGACCCAGACGCTGAGCCGTACTTTGATGACCTCCGGTACCACCCTGATGGTGGTTCTGATGCTGTACATCTTCGGCGGCGCGATGCTGCACGGCTTCTCTCTGGCTATGCTGATTGGTGTGTCTATCGGTACCATATCCTCTATCTACGTGGCGTCCGCGCTGGCGTTGAAACTGGGTATGAAACGCGAGCACATGCTGCAGCAGAAAGTGGAAAAAGAGGGCGCAGATCAGCCTTCGATTATGCCGTGATTTGCCCGTGAGTTGAAATACGATGCCGGTCGGCTTATTCCGACCGGCATTTTTTTGCCTACAGGCGGCTGACTCCGCTCTCTGAGGGTTCGGTTAACGTCAATTGGTTGAGTGAATTCACCAGCTCCGCCAGGCTGGCGGCCTGCATTTTTTCCATCACTCTGGCCCGATGCACTTCAACGGTACGCACCGCGATAAAGTGACGATCGGCGATCAGTTTATTGGTCATTCCCGCAGCCACGGCGCGGGCTATTTCACGCTCACGCGGCGTCAACGCACTGAAACGCTGCTGTAGCTGATGGCGTTCCAACCGGTTTTGAGAATGGGCGATCCCGCGATCCAGCGCTTCGATCAGCGGCGCGGCGGCAATCGGTTTTTGCAGGAAATCCACGGCCCCCAGCTTCATCTCCGTCACGGCCATGGCAATATCACCGTGACCGGTGACGATCACCACCGCCAGGGTACTTTCCTGCCGACGCAGTTGTTGATGAACCTGTTGCCCGTCCATGCCCGGCATCCGAATATCCAGCATCACCACACCGCATTGATAAAGACTGACCTGGTCGACGAACTTTTGGCTGTCGTGCCAGATCTGCACCCGATAGTTCAGCCCCTCGAGTAAAAAGCGGCAGGCGTCGGTAACGGCTAAATCGTCATCGACCAGATGTATTAACGCCATGGCAGGTTTCCTGTTGGATCACGGGGAAGTACAGGGTCACGCGCAACCCTTGCTGTTGAGAAGCGGAAAAATAGTTTTCCAGTGTCAGATCGCCGCCCTGGTGCTTCAGCAGCCGCTGGCAGATCACCAGCCCCAAGCCGAGGCCTTCCGGTTTGCTGCTGCGAAACGGGACGAACGGCAGCGTCAGCTGCTCGGCGTTCAGGCCGCCGCCGTCGTCCTCAACGATCAACCGTTGCTGATGTTGGTCGACTTCCAGCCGCAGAGTGATTTGTTGGGCACCTGCTTGCAGGCTGTTACTCAGCAAATTAGTGAGCACTTGCTCCAACAACGTCGTCTGGCTATACAACTGGCTTTGAGCCGGGATGGCCAGGGTTATGTGGCACAGCGGATACTGTTGTTCTATTTGCATCAGTTTAATCAGGTGTTCCACCAGCGGACGCAACAGCAGGGGGCGTGTGCTTTCATGGTGCGGCGTTTTGCTGGCCCAGCGTCGCAAATTGACAATGCTTTCCGCACCACGTTGCGCCTGCTGGCCAATTTGTTCGAGGATTGGCAGCAGTTCGTGCTGTCGATCGCTGCGCTCAAGACGAATACGGCAGCCCTCCGCATAGTGCCGGATCGCCGCCAGCGGCTGGTTAAGCTCATGAGCAAAGCCGGACGCCATCTCCCCCAGAGTGCTGAGGCGTTGTGCCTGAGCCAGCGCGGTTTCTCTGGCGCGCAGCGTCTGATGCATTTGTTCGAGTTGGCGTCCGCGACGGCGCACCAGATGGCTGATCCACAGGTGGTTAGCGCCGAGCAACAGCATCCCCCCGAAGATGCCACCGAGCAACAGCAGGTGTTGCTGTGCCCAAAGGGTCACCTCCTGCCAGAGTGAGCGTTGGCTTGGGTGGATATTCAAATCGCGCAGTAGCTGATTAACCTGGCGGGATGACGCCGGGGCGCCCCAAACCGGCAGGCCGGGAGCGTTCATCTGCAGTAACTGGCGGGTTAACTCATCTGCCAGCCGATCCGGGACGTGGTTCAGGGCGGCAAATGACCAGTTGGGATACAGCTCGGTGCTGGTCAGGCAGGGCTGGCCACTGTGTTTTGCCAACAGGGCGCGGTAATCACTGGCTTGCAGCAACCCTTCCGCCTGCATTTTTTCCAGCAGGCAAACCGGCACAATCACCGCATCCAGCGCCCGATCGCGCAGCTGATAAAGCAGGGCATCCGCCGGGTAACCGCTGAAATGCAGTTGCAAGTCTTTCTCCGGGTCAAGGCCCGCGCCAAGCAGTTCTTTATATCCCAGCAGGTAGCCGCCAAAAGCGTCCGCGGCGACGGCACCGACCTTTTTACCGGTTAGCTGATTGGCCGTAGTGGTTGGGCTGTCGTGACGCACCAGTATGACGCTGCCGACCACGTTGCCTGAGGCCTGCTGCGGCTGTTGGGAAGAACGCAGCGAAACCAGCCAGCGCAGCGGGTAGCGGTTATCCAACTGGACATATTGCGCCGGGTTGGTGAGCAAAAAGTCCACGCGTTCATTACGGACCGCCTCATCCATACCGGCCAGGCTTAGCGGCGACAGTTGGAAGTGATCGCCGGGAAACTGGCGATTAAGGTGATCGACCAAGGGTTGCCACTGGGCCAGTGCATGCGCGTCGCCGCGCAGCGCCAGCACCGCGATGGTCCATTGCCCCGCCCAGGCAACGTTTAACCAACCCCCCAGCAACAAGATTAGCGCTGCTCTTTTCACCTCTTCTCCACTTTTATGATCCGCATCACCGGGTTGAATTGTCCTAGATCAAGCCGCCGTGGGGAATGTGGTAAACCACAATATTGGCGGTCGGTCGCTGTTTTTACACTCCTTTGTATCAGTTCCCCGGCGGATACTTATTGGGAGAAATCAATGGACAGTGGGAAACGGCAGTTTTTACAACGACTCGGTGCATTGACTGCCGGCGCAGCTCTGGTGCCGCTGGCGCAGTCAGGCTGGCAGTTGCAGCCGGCTCGGCGGGAAGGTGACAGCAAAAAGCGCATGGCGATGCTGATCGACCTGCGCCGCTGCATTGGCTGTCAGGCCTGTACCGTTAGCTGTGCGGTGGAAAATCGGCTACCGCAGGGGCAATTTCGCACCAGCGTACTGCAATATCAGGTCAGCCTGACGGGGCAGGACTCGACCACCAACGTGCTGCTGCCACGGTTGTGCAACCACTGTGACAATCCGCCTTGCGTGCCGGTCTGCCCGGTGCAGGCGACTTTCCAGCGTCAGGACGGCATTGTGGTTGTCGACAATACCCGCTGCGTCGGCTGTGCCTATTGCGTGCAGGCCTGCCCTTATGAGGCTCGGTTTATCAACCATGAAACTCAAACGGCCGATAAATGTACTTTCTGCGTGCATCGGCTGGATGCCGGGCTGTTGCCAGCCTGCGTCGAGTCCTGTGTCGGTGGTGCGCGGATGATTGGCGATCTTAACAATCGGCAAGGTGCATTAAGGCGGGCTCTGGATGAGCATCAGGCACAGCTCAAGGTACTGAAACCCGAACAGGGAACACATCCTCAGGTGTTCTATCTGGGGCTTGATGAGGCATTTGTCAGTCACGTCCGGGGACAACCGGCACTGTGGCAAGAGGTGCATCCATGATCCGCGAAATTATGGCTCGCCCGCAGGAGATCGCCTGGTTGCCCTGGGCGGTGCAGTATTTTTTCTTTATTGGCCTGGCATGCGGCAGCATCATGATTGCCGTCTGGCTGCGCTGGCGCGATCCGCAGAACACATCCCGGTTGGAGCTAGCCGCCGTCTCGCTGGCGGTGGTGAGCGGCACCGTGGCGCCGATGGCCCTAAGCGCGGACTTACATCAGCCCGCCCGCATCTGGCATTTCTATGCCTACTTTACCCCCTGGTCGTGGATGTCGCTCGGCTCGCTATTTTTACCGCTGTTTACCCTGCTGGTGGTCAGCTATTTCGTTCTGCTGCTACGGGGGCAATTACGCGCGAAGACCTTGCCGTTTTGGGCGCGCTGGTTACAGTTCCGCCCGGCATGGCGTGAAGAAAAATGGCTGCGTTGGGTAGCGTTGGCCAATTTACTGTCTGCGGTCAGTATCCTGCTTTATACCGGACGCGAAGTTTCAGTGCTGCGGGCGCAGCCACTTTGGTACAGCCTTTGGTTACCCTGGCTGCTGTTGCTTACCGCCATGCAGGCCGTCCCGCCGCTGTTGGCCTGTTGGCTGCGTCAGGAACCGCAATGGCAGCCGCGTCTGGCTCGCTATCAGGCCGTCAGCCTGCTGTTGCTGTGCCTTTCCGGTCTTGGCTGGTGGCTGGATGGCAGCACTTCTTCCGTCGCGTTGCGCTCGCTTTCGACTCAGGGGGCGGTCTGGCAGTGGGCCGGTATCGCCTTTGTCGGCTTAACCCTATTTCTGTTGGCGCTGGCGTGGCGCACCCGCCATCGGCCGTTGGGCACGAAAGGGCTACTGGCGCAATCTACCGCGGCGTTGCTGCTGTGCTGGGGCGTGCGCTGGATGCTGTTGATGCAAACCCAGACGCTGCCCAAGTTCAACGTATTGACCAATCCCTATGTGTTACCCCTCGGCAGCGAAGGGCTGTTGGCGATCCTGGGCACCCTGGGTTTATGGATGGCTTTAATCATTGGAATTCGTGAATTACAGCATGGGCTGATGGAGAAAAAACACTATGGCTAATTCAACGCGGCGTCAGTGGTTGAAAGGTGGGCTCGCCCTGGGTGGATTGGCAGTGTTTGGTGCCAGTTACAGCGAGATGGTGCAGAAAGTGTTTACCGGCCTGCGTGACGGCAGCAGCGGTAAATTGACGCTCGACCGGATCAGCGCCAACTCGCTGCCGACAGAGGGCCATCGGCACCCGGAAGGTTGGCAGGCCAATCCACAGCAGGCGGTGTCCATGACCCAGTGTTTTGGCTGCTGGACGCTGTGCGGCCTGCGGGTCAGGGTGGATCGCGACAGTAATCAGATTTTACGCGTGGCGGGCAACCCTTATCATCCGCTGTCTCACGACCGCCACTTTCCCTACTCTTTGCCGGTGAGTGATGCACTCAACCGTCTGGGGGGCGATGAAGGCCTTGAACAGCGTTCCACCGCCTGCGCCCGCGGTGCGACCTTGCTGGAAGGGCTGACCAGCCCTTACCGCGTGCTGGAACCGATGAAGCGGGTAGGGCCACGCGGCAGCGGGCAGTGGCAGCGCATCAGTTTTGAACAGTTGATCCACGAAGTGGTCGAGGGCGGCGATCTGTTTGGTGAGGGGCCGGTTGAGGGGCTGCGGGCGATCCGCGATCTCGAGACGCCGCTCGATCCTGAGCAACCTTCGCTGGGGCCAAAGGCCAATCAGTTGCTGGTCACCAATGCCGGTGATGAAGGGCGGGACGCTTTTATCAAACGCTTTGCGCAAAATGCCTTTGGGACACGTAATTTCGGCCATCACGGCGCTTATTGCGGGCTGGCTTACCGTGCGGGATCCGGGGCGTTAATGGGGGATTTGGAAACCAATGCGCACGTTAAACCGGATTGGGACAATTTGCGTTTTGGCTTGTTCCTCGGCACTTCGCCGGCACAGTCCGGCAACCCATTTAAACGTCAGGGGCGTCAGTTGGCCAACGCCCGTCTGCGTGATGAATTTCGTTACGTGGTGGTGGCACCGGCGTTGCCGTTGACCACTACGCTGGCCAACGATCACAACCGTTGGGTGCCGGTGTTGCCGGGCACCGATTCCGCGCTGGTGATGGGCATGATCCGCTGGATCATCGAACAGGAGAGTTATAACGCCGACTACCTGGCGCTGCCCGGCGAGACGGCTATGCAGGCGGCCGGTGAAAAGAGCTGGACCAATGCCACGCACCTGGTGGTGATGAATGACGATCATCCGTTGTGCGGCCAGTTTTTGCGTCAGGTGCATTTGGACGGCGGCACAACCGGAGAGGCCGAAAGCCCGCCTTTGGTCTGGGATACGCAGCGGGCTGAACCGGTGTCGGCTAACCAGGCGCTACAGGGCGCGTTGCGGGTGGAGCAACAGCTGCGGCTGGCCGACGGTTCACAGGTCCAGGTGCGTTCGAGCTTTCTCTGTCTGCAGCGGGCGGCTGAGCGCTTCACGCTGGCTGAGTACAGTACTCGTTGTGGCGTCAGTGCCGAGACCATTGCAGCGCTGGCCAAAGAGTTTACTTCCTATCAGCGGCAAGCGGCGGTGATCGCCCATGGCGGCATGATGAGCGGCAACGGTTTCTATAACAGTTGGGCGGTGATGATGCTCAATGCGCTGATCGGTAACCTGAATCTTAAGGGCGGCGTCTCGGTCGGCGGCGGTAAGTTCAAAGAGTTTGCCGATGGGCCGCGCTATAACCTGAAGACATTTCCCGGCATGGTGAAACCGAAAGGGTTGGTGCTGTCGCGTAGCAAACAGGCGTACGAACAATCGGACGAATATCGCCGCAAGATTGAGCAGGGTGACAAACCTTACCCGGCGCGCGGTCCCTGGTACCCGTTTGTCGCGGGCCAGTTCACCGAGCAATTGGCCCCGGCGCTGATGGGATATCCCTACCCGCTAAAAGCCTGGATCAGCCATATGGGTAACCCGCTGTACGGGGTTGCCGGTCTGCGAGAGGTGGTTGAAAGCCGGTTGAAAGATCCCCGGCAACTGCCGCTGTTTATCGCGATAGATGCCTTTATTAACGAAACCAGTGCGTTGGCGGATTACATCGTGCCGGACACTCACAACTTCGAAAGCTGGGGTTTTACCGCTCCCTGGTCCGGTGTGATGGTGCGGGCGAGTACTGCGCGCTGGCCTATTGTCCCGGCGCGTACCGCGCTCACGGCCGATGGGCAGCCGGTAGCGCTGGAAAGCTTTGTTATTGCTTTATCGAAGGCCATGGGGTTGCCGGGGTTTGGCGATGCGGCGCTGCAAGATACGCAAGGCAACACTTTTGGATTACACAGCGCCGAAGATTATTATCTGCGTGCTGCAGCCAACGTGGCTTTTGCCGGTGAGCCGTTGCCCGAAGCGACGAAAAGCGAACTGCGGCTGACCGGTGTTGATCGCCTGCAACCCGCACTGGATAAGGTGCTGAAAGCGGATGAACGGTTGCGGGTCGGCTATATGCTGGCTCGGGGTGGGCGTTTTGCACCTTATGAGCAGGCCTGGCGAGGCAATGAAACCGGGCCGCAGTGGAAAAAAGGGCTGAATATCTGGAATGAAGAGGTGGCGCGTCATCGCCATGCCATGACCGGAGAGCGTTATAGCGGCTGTCCGACCTATTATCCCCCGCGTTTTGCCGACGGCTCCGATGTTGGGGAGCACTATCCGCCAGAGGCATGGCCGTTCCGCCTGATGTCGTTCAAGTCGCATCTGATGAGCAGCTCTACGGCGCCCATTGATCGCCTGCGTGCAGTGAAACCAGTCAACCTGGTGGCGCTCAATCCGGCCGATGGTGAGCTTTATGGACTACAACATGGCGATCGGGTGCAGTTGCAAACCCCAGGTGGCAGCGTTGAGGCGCAGATCAGCTTGCTCGACGGCGTGATGCCCGGCGTGATTGCTATTGAGCACGGTTATGGCCATCGCGAGATGGGGGCGCGTGCGCACCTGCTGGATGGTCAGCCACTGGCTGCCGATGCGCGCATTGCCGCCGGAATCAACTTAAACGACCTTGGGTTGCCGGATCCGACCAGAGAAATCAGCAATAGCTGGCTGGATTGGGTCAGCGGGGCGGCGGTGCGCCAGGGGCTACCGGCAAGGTTGCAACGGCTGGGTTAAGCAGGTGGCCCACTTTCTCTAAGGGGGGGAACGTGGGCCTGGCCTGGTTAGTTTTGTGCGGCGGCTGCCGTTGTGGGTTCTACGCTGTGCAGTCGCACATAGCCCAGTTGATCCGGTGTCAGGCCGCTGAAACGCAGCTCAAAACTGTATTCCGTTTTGGGCAGGAGCGAGTCCTGGCTCACGATCGGCTGCGAAAGTGCTTCAGCCGCCAGTGGTTTGCCGGTGGTCGCATCCAGTTGGCCCCATTCGACAATGGCCTTGAACGCCGGCAGGGAGGCCTGCGATAGCGTGCGAACGTGCAGCATGGCCTGGGTGCCGTTAGCCTCGCTTTTCACGTGGCTGAGTGACACGCTCAGTTCACCGAGACTGCTTTGCAAACGTGGGGCGTTATTGGCTGCAGGCAGCAGATAGACGCCGCTGGTGGAGTTTTTGTTCAACTGGTTTTGCTGTTCCAGCGCCGTGGCCTGGTTAGTCAGGGTGGTTAATTGCTGATTTAGCTCAACCACCTGATTACGCAGCTTGGGCACTTCGCGAGTTTGCGCGCAGCCTGCCAGCAGCACCAGTGTGCTGAGCAGGAAAATCTTGGGGTAACGGGTTGTCATGGCGGGGATTTCCTATTCAACTTCTCCTGTTATCAGCTTAGTCCGCCTGATGGGGAAAGTCATGTTGATTGTCCTTCCGGGGCGTCGTTCATAGGGGCGCTCCGCAACAAATAGCCGACGGCCTTTGTTGTAACCGTACTTCGGGGTAAACTGTTCTTAACTATGAAAACGTTTATCAGGACGTGTTATGCATTGCCCTTTCTGCGCCGCCGTTGATACCAAAGTCATTGATTCTCGCCTGGTGGGTGATGGTTCGCAGGTGCGCCGTCGCCGCCAATGTTTGGTTTGTAATGAACGCTTCACCACCTTTGAAGTGGCTGAACTGGTGATGCCACGGGTAATCAAAAGCGATGAAGTGCGTGAGCCATTCAACGAAGACAAGCTGCGTCGCGGCATGCTGAAGGCGTTGGAAAAACGCCCGGTCAGCTCCGACGACGTGGAGAACGCGATCAACCACATTAAATCCCAGTTGCGCGCCACCGGCGAGCGTGAAGTCCCGACCAAACTGGTCGGTAACCTGGTGATGGACGCGCTGAAAAAGTTGGATAAAGTGGCCTATATTCGCTTTGCCTCGGTTTACCGCAGCTTTGAAGATATCCGCGAATTCGGCGAAGAGATCGCCCGTCTGCAGGACTAAAGGGGCTTTGATGCATAACGACGAGTTTTATATGGCTCGCGCCTTTGAGCTGGCGCGACTGGGGCGTTTTACTACCGCACCGAATCCCAATGTCGGCTGCGTTATCGTGCGCGATGGCGAAATCGTCGGCGAGGGTTTCCATCTGCGCGCCGGTGAACCGCATGCGGAAGTTCATGCGCTGCGCATGGCGGGTGAAAAGGCGCGTGGCGCCACCGCTTATGTCACGCTGGAACCCTGTAGCCACCACGGCCGCACGCCGCCCTGTGCCGATGCGTTGGTCGCCGCTGGCGTAGCCCGTGTGGTGGCGGCGATGCAGGATCCCAACCCGGAAGTTGCCGGACGTGGCCTGTATAAACTGCAGCAGGCGGGGCTGGATGTGCGCCACGGTTTGATGCTGGCCGAAGCTGAATCGGTAAATCTGGGCTTCCTCAAACGGATGCGCACCGGTTTCCCTTATGTGCAACTGAAGCTCGGCGCCTCACTCGATGGCCGCACGGCGATGGCTTCCGGCGAAAGCCAATGGATCACTTCACCACAGGCACGTCAGGACGTGCAGCGTCTGCGAGCGCAAAGCGCCGCTATTCTCAGCACCAGTGCCACCGTATTGGCTGACGATCCGTCACTGACGGTGCGCTGGGATGAACTGGACGCCGAAACGCAAAGCATTTACCCGCGTGAAAACCTGCGTCAACCGTTGCGCATTATTCTGGATAGCAAAAATCGCGTCACCCCACAGCACCGGGTGGTACAACAACCGGGGCAAACCTGGCTGGCGCGCCTGCAGCCGGATGAGCAAATTTGGCCGCAGGATGTCGAGCAACTGACCTTCCCGGCACACGGCGGTGGCGTTGATCTGGTGGTGATGATGATGCAACTGGCGAAACGCCAGGTGAATTCCATCTGGGTCGAGGCCGGCGCGCAGTTGGCCGGTGCCTTGTTGCAGGCCGGGCTGGTTGATGAGCTCATTTTGTATATCGCGCCAAAACTGTTGGGTGATAATGGCCGCGGTTTGTGCCATTTGCCGGGCCTTGAACACCTGACCGATGCACCGGAATTCGTCTTCAGCGAAGTGCGGCAAATCGGCCCTGATTTGCGGCTGCGGCTGAAAGCAAAATACTGATTTTAAAACCTGCGTGCCGGGTCGGCTGTCGTTTTACAAAACCGCCGCGCAGGCAGATAAAGAATGTGATAGAATCCGCCCCCCTGCGGGGTATTGAACCCATTTTTAAGGAAAGCCCATGAAAGTTATCGAAGGTGTTGTTGCTACTCCAAATGCCCGTGTGGCGATTGCAATTGCACGTTTTAACAATTTCATCAATGACAGCCTGCTGCAAGGTGCTATCGACGCACTTAAGCGCATTGGCCAGGTTGCTGACGACAACATCACCGTTGTCTGGGTCCCGGGCGCTTACGAGTTGCCGCTGACTGCACGCGTGCTGGCTAACACCGGCAAATACGATGCAGTGATCGCACTGGGCACCGTTATCCGTGGGGGCACCGCGCACTTCGAATATGTCGCGGGCGAAGCCAGCTCCGGCCTGGGCAGTGTTTCTCTGAACACTGAAATCCCGGTTGCCTTTGGCGTGCTGACGACCGAAAGCATTGAACAGGCTATCGAGCGTGCCGGCACCAAAGCGGGCAACAAGGGCGCTGAAGCGGCTCTGACCGCACTTGAAATGATTAATGTTATCAAAGCTATTAAAGCCTGAATTTAGTTAAGGGGAATTCCGTGAAACCTGCTGCTCGTCGCCGCGCTCGTGAGTGCGCTGTTCAAGCGCTTTACTCTTGGCAGTTGTCTAAAAATGACATTGCCGATGTTGAACACCAGTTCCTGTCGGAGCAAGATGTCAAAGATGTAGACATCGTCTATTTTCGGGAGCTGCTGTCCGGCGTGGCGGTGAATGCAGGTCTGCTGGATAGCCTGATGGCACCTGTCCTGTCGCGTCAGCTCGAAGAGCTGGGCCAGGTAGAAAGAGCCGTTCTGCGTATTGCGCTGTATGAGCTGAAAATGCGTGAGGATGTGCCTTACAAGGTGGCAATTAACGAGGCGATCGAGCTGGCGAAAACCTTCGGCGCTGAAGACAGCCACAAGTTTGTGAATGGCGTGCTGGATAAAGTGGCACCAAGCATTCGCAAGAAAAAATAAAAAATTAAGGCCGGTATCCCCGGCCTTAATTTCTTCTATTGGAATATCGACCATGGCATGTGGCGAATTTGACCTCATTGCCCGCTATTTTGACCGGTTTAAGAGTCTGCGCCGGGATGTACAGTTGGGCATTGGAGATGACTGCGCACTTCTGACAGTGGCAGAAAAACAGCTTTTGGCCGTCAGTACCGACACTCTCGTTTCGGGCGTTCACTTCCTGGCGGATATCGATCCCGCCGATCTCGGCTACAAAGCACTGGCAGTTAACCTGAGCGACCTGGCAGCCATGGGCGCCGATCCCGCCTGGCTTTCACTGGCGTTAACCCTGCCGGAGGTGAATGAACCCTGGCTGAAGGCGTTCAGCGATAGCCTGTTCGAACAACTTAATTATTACGGTATGCAATTGATTGGCGGTGATACCACACGCGGCCCGTTAAGCATGACGTTAACCATTCACGGCCTGATCCCGGCCGGGCGGGCATTGACCCGCAGCGGTGCGCGTATCGGCGACTGGATCTACACCACAGGTACGCTGGGTGACAGCGCCGCCGGTCTGGCTGTGCTGCAGGAACGTTTGCAGGTAGCGGACGCCGAGGTACGCAATTACCTTATTGGCCGTCATCTGCGGCCTCAGCCACGGGTATTGCAGGGGCAGGCACTGCGCGATCTGGCCAGTTCGGCGATTGATATTTCCGACGGCCTGATTTCTGACCTGAAACATGTGCTGAAAGCCTCCGAGTGCGGTGCGCGCATCAATCTCGATGAGTTACCGTTGTCGCAGGCGTTAAGCAGCCATACGGATGCCGATCAGGCGCTGCGCTGGGCGTTGACCGGCGGTGAAGATTACGAACTCTGCTTCACCGTACCGGAAATCAACCGTGGTGCACTGGAGGTGGCGTTAAGCCATCTGGGCGCTGACTATACCTGTATTGGTCAGATTGGCCCGCTTTCCGAAGGCATCAAATTCTACCGCAGCGATGAAGTGGTGGAACTGCCGTGGCACGGTTTCGACCATTTCAGCGAAGGGCAGGCGTAACATGGATGAAGCTAAACGCCGCTTACGGATGAGTAATCCGTGGCACCTGCTGGCCACCGGCTTTGGTAGCGGTTTGTCGCCGGTGATGCCGGGCACCATGGGTTCACTGGCGGCGATCCCCTTCTGGCTGCTGTTGATCCAACTGCCATGGCAACTGTATTCGCTGTTGGTGATGTTCAGCATTTGTATTGGCGTCTACCTGTGCCATCAGACCGCCAAAGATATGAAGGTGCACGACCACGGCAGCATCGTCTGGGACGAGTTTGTCGGGATGTGGATCACGCTGATGGCACTGCCGGTCAACGACTGGCAGTGGGTTGCGGCAGGTTTCGTGATTTTCCGTATTTTGGATATCTGGAAGCCATGGCCGATCCGCTGGTTTGATCGCAATGTGCACGGTGGCATGGGGATCATGGTCGACGATATCGTCGCCGGGGTCCTTTCCGCCGGTATCATCTACCTGATTGGTCACCATTGGCCGCTTGGGTTGTTCTGATTTTGAGGGCGCAGTTCAATGCTGCGCCCCTGAACTCTCCAGGTTATTCAAATCCTGTCACATGGTGCGGCACATAAGCCGTTTCCAGCTCGGCAATCTCTTCCGGTGTTAACTCAAGATCGACGGCGGCGACGGCGTCTTCCAGATGGTCATGGCGTGACGCACCGATAATCGGCGCGCTAACGACTGGCTTGCTCAACAGCCACGCCAGTGCGATTTGTGCACGGGGCACACCGCGTTCTTCGGCAATACTGGCCACGCGTTCGGCAATGATGGCGTCGATGCCCTCGGTTCCATCGTACAGATTTTTACCGACCTGATCGGAGACCAGACGCGCAGTGGTTTCCCCCCAGGGGGCGGGTTAAGCGACCCCGCGCCAACGGGCTCCAGGGCAGCACGGCAATGCCTTCGGCAGCGCACAGCGGTAACATCTCACGCTCTTCTTCACGCTGGATCAGGTTGTACTGGTTCTGCATGCTGACAAAGCGCGTCCAGCCGTGCAGATCGGCGGTGTACAGCGCCTTGGCGAACTGCCAGGCGTACATTGACGATGCGCCGATGTAGCGTGCCTTACCGGCTTTCACCACATCGTGCAGCGCTTCGAGCGTTTCTTCCAGCGGCGTTTCATAATCCCAGCGATGGATCTGCAACAGATCAACGTAGTCGGTGCCCAGCCGCTTGAGGCTGTCGTCAATGGATTGCATGATTTTGGCGCGCGACAGTCCCTGCTGCAGATTACTCAGGGGGAAATAGACTTTGGGTGGCGATCACTACCTGGTCACGGCGGGCATAATCGCGCAGTGCCTGGCCGACGATCTCCTCACTGCTGCCGTCTGAGTAGCTGTTGGCGGTGTCAAAGAAGTTGATGCCGGCATCCAGCGCCTGTTTCAGCAGCGGTCGGCTGCTTTCCTCCGGTAACGTCCAGGCATGGTTGCCACGGCTGGGTTCGCCGTAGGTCATGCAGCCCAGACAGATACGTGAGACGTTCAGGTCGGTGTTACCCAGTTTCAGATACTTCATGCTTGCCTCCCGGTGTCAGCACAGAACTTTAACTGTAGCGGATTTTCGGATGACAGAAATAAAAACGCCCCCGCAAAGCGGAGGCGTCGATCGAGCGGGCGCGACGATTATTGCGCCAGCCAGACCTCAATTTTGCCGCTGGATGCCGGCGGCGTCCAGGCCGAGATCGCTACGGACTTCTTCCTGGCTACCCTGGGAGACAAAGAAGTCCGGCAGGCCGATATTCAGCACCGGTACCACACGGCGCCTGGCCATCAGCAACTCGTTCACGCCGCTGCCGGCACCGCCCATAATGGCGTTCTCTTCCAGCGTGACCAGTGCGTCGTGGCTGGCTGCCAGTTCCAGTATCAGCTGTTCGTCCAGTGGCTTCACAAAGCGCATATCCACCAGCGTTGCGTTGAGCGTTTCCGCTACCTGCGCGGCTTCCGGCAGCAATGTGCCGAAATTCAGGATCGCCAGCTTTTCACCTTCACGACGGACAACGCCTTTGCCGATCGGCAGAGAGTTGAGAGGTTCCAGCGGTGCACCGGTACCATTGCCACGAGGATAACGCACGGCGCTTGGGCCTTCGTTATAGTGATAGCCGGTGTACAGCATTTGACGGCATTCGTTTTCATCACTTGGCGTCATGATCACCATGGTCGGGATGCAACGCATAAATGACAGATCAAAGGCTCCCTGGTGAGTCTGGCCGTCAGCGCCGACAATACCGCCGCGATCGATGGCAAACATCACCGGCAGCTTTTGAATGGCGACGTCGTGGATCAACTGATCGTAAGCGCGTTGCAGGAAGGTGGAATAAATTGCTACCACCGGCTTATAACCGCCAATGGCCAGACCGGCGGCGAAGGTCACCGCGTGCTGTTCGGCAATCGCCACGTCAAAATATTGCTGCGGATAGTCGCGAGAGAACTGCACCATGCCCGAGCCTTCACGCATGGCCGGGGTGATGGCCATCAGCGAGCTGTCCTTGGCGGCGGTTTCACACAGCCAGTCGCCAAAAACTTTTGAATAAGTTGGCAGGCCGCCGGCGCTTTTCGGCAGGGTACCGCTGGCCGGATCAAATTTTGGCACCGCGTGGAAGCTGATCGGGTCTTTTTCCGCCGGGGCGTAACCACGGCCTTTTTTGGTCATGATGTGCAGCAGTTGCGGGCCTTTCAGGTCACGCATGTTTTTCAGCGTGGCAACCAGCCCCTGGACATCGTGGCCGTCGACCGGGCCGATATAGTTAAAGCCCAGCTCTTCGAACAGCGTGCCCGGTACCACCATGCCTTTCAGGTGTTCTTCGGTGCGTTTGACCAGCTCTTTAATCGGCGGCAGGCCGGACAGCACTTTTTTACCGCCCTCACGCAGGGTGGAATAAAGCTTGCCGGACAGCAGCTGCGCCAGATGGTTGTTCAGCGCGCCGACGTTTTCCGAAATCGACATTTCGTTATCGTTCAGCACCACCAGCATATCCGGGTCGATGTCACCGGCGTGGTTCATGGCTTCAAACGCCATGCCGGCAGTGATCGCGCCATCGCCGATCACGCAGACAGTACGGCGATTTTTGCCTTCACGCGCAGCGGCTACCGCCATGCCGAGACCGGCACTGATCGAGGTGGAAGAATGACCGACCGACAGGACGTCGTATTCACTTTCTGCCCGCCACGGGAAAGGGTGCAGGCCATTTTTCTGGCGGATGGTGGCGATTTTGTCGCGACGACCGGTCAGAATTTTATGCGGGTAGGCCTGGTGGCCAACGTCCCATACCAGATGATCGAAGGGGGTTTGGTAAACATAGTGCAATGCCACCGTCAGTTCGACGGTACCCAGCCCGGAGGCAAAGTGGCCGCTGGAGCGGCTGACGCTGTCCAGCAGGTATTGCCGAAGTTCGTCACACAGCTTCGGTAGGCTCTCTTTTGGCAGCGAACGGAGTTCATCCGGATTTTCCGCTAGCGCCAAGGTCGGGTATTTGGCTATATCAAGACTCATTCGATACTCATATCAGAGGAGTTAACGTCACACGTTAATTGTCGCGTTCAATAATGAAGCTGGCTAACGCTCGCAATGGCGCTGTGTTATAAGATTGTGCTGCCAAAGTGTCTAATGCAGCTAAAGCTTCCTGATAGAGATCCCACGCTTTTGCTTTCGCGCTGTCAAGCCCGAGCAAAGCTGGATAGGTGCTCTTTCCGTGTTGCTGGTCCGCCCCCTGGCGTTTACCGATTTTTTCGGTTTCGCCGACCACGTCCAAAATATCATCCTGCACCTGGAACGCCAGGCCAATCGCAGCGGCGTAGCGATCAAGCTGTACCAGTGCGGCGCGGCCAGGCTCACCGGCGGCTAATGCCCCAAGGCGAACGGCTGCGCGAATCAAGGCACCGGTTTTGTGTCGATGGATTTGCTCCAGCGCTTCCAGACCAATCTGCCGGTCTTCGGCTTCCAGATCCAGCGACTGGCCGCCACACATGCCGGCAACGCCGCTGGCGGTTGCCAGTTCGGATATCATCGCCAGCCGGTCGCGCAGTGCCACGTCGGGCATCTCGGCATCGGCCAGAATGGAAAATGCCAGCGTTTGCAGGGCATCGCCGGCCAAAATGGCGTTGGCCTCACCAAATTTGATGTGGCAGGTCGGCTGACCGCGACGCAGATCGTCGTCGTCCATCGCCGGCAGATCGTCATGGATCAAAGAATAGGCGTGAATGCATTCTACCGCAGCGGCGGGCGCATCCAAATTATTCAGTGATACGCCAAACATCTGCCCAGTGGTATACACCAGGAACGGACGCAGACGTTTACCGCCCAGCAGCGCGCCGTGACGCATTGCCGCCACCATGTTGCCATCATTGAACGGCAGTGGCGCGATAAAATTAAGCAGCGTGCGGTCGGCCCGCTGGCGTAAAGCCTGCAACTGGTCAGAAAAGGCGGTCTGTTGGACAGTCTCGGACATGGTGATTACTCGGCATCCGGTGTGAAAGGCGTCAGCGCGGCATCATCGGCGCTGTCGTTAAGCAAAATTTGTACGCGTTGCTCCGCCTGCTGCAGTTTCTGCTGGCCCTGGCGTGCCAACTGTACGCCGCGTTCGAACTCATTGAGCGCGTCTTCCAGCGGTAACTCACCCGATTCCAGACGCGTGACGATGCTTTCCAACTCGCTAAGGGAGCTTTCAAAGCTGACGCTTTGCTCTGTACTGTCTGATTGTGCAGGTTTTTTTGGCATAATTTTCTTTTTACATCATCATGTGAACAGTGGCGCCAGAGCCTATCTTAGCGGGTCTTGATTGGCAAATCATGGCGCACAAGTGTGGTTTTGTGCACCGAGCCCCACCAGATAGTGGTATACTCGGCGCCGCAAATGCGATTGATAAAACATTCGGCAGCCCCGTTGGTTTTATCAATCGCATATACATTGTAAATCCTTTTTCCTCGTAATTCTGACAATAAAGACCGCCATGAAGTTTATCATTAAATTGTTCCCGGAAATCACCATCAAGAGCCAATCTGTGCGCTTGCGCTTTATCAAGATCCTCTCGACCAGTATTCGCAACGTCCTGAAGCAGTATGATGAAACACTGGCGGTTGTCCGTCACTGGGATCATATCGAAGTTCGCGCCAAAGATGAAAACCAGCGGCCGGTGATTGCCGACGCGCTGACGCGCATTCCCGGTATCCACCACATTCTGGAAGTGGAAGACCGCGACTATACCGATATCCACCATATTTTCGAGCAGACGCTGGAAGCCTACCGCGAGCAACTGGAAGGCAAGACCTTCTGTGTACGCGTTAAGCGTCGCGGCAAGCAGGACTTCAATTCGCAGGACGTGGAGCGTTACGTCGGTGGTGGTCTGAACCAGCATATTGAAAGCGCGCGCGTTAAGCTGTCGCATCCGCAGGTGACGGTTAACCTGGAAATCGAAAACGACAAGCTGATGCTGGTGAAAGCCCGCCGTGAAGGCATCGGCGGCTACCCGGTAGGCACCCAGGAAGACGTACTGTCGCTGATTTCCGGTGGTTTCGACTCGGGTGTTTCCAGCTATATGCTGATGCGCCGCGGTTGCCGCGTGCATTATTGCTTCTTCAATCTGGGTGGCGCGGCGCATGAAATTGGCGTGCGCCAGGTAGCTCACTACCTGTGGAACCGCTTTGCCAGTTCGCACAAGGTGCGCTTTATCGCTATCGATTTTGAACCTGTGGTTGGCGAGATCCTGGAAAAGGTCGAAGACGGCCAGATGGGCGTGGTGCTCAAGCGCATGATGGTGCGTGCCGCTTCGCAGATTGCCGAGCGTTATGGCGTGCAGGCATTGGTGACCGGTGAAGCGCTGGGGCAGGTATCCAGCCAGACGCTGACTAACCTGCGCCTGATCGACAACGCGTCTGATACGCTGATCCTGCGTCCGCTGATCTCCCACGATAAAGAGCACATCATCAAAGTGGCGCGTGAGATCGGCACCGAGGACTTCGCCAAGACCATGCCGGAATACTGCGGTGTGATCTCGAAAAGCCCGACGGTGAAGGCGATTAAAGCCAAGATCGAAGAAGAAGAAGGGCACTTTGATTTCAGCATTCTTGACCGTGTGGTTAGCGAAGCCAAGAACGTGGATATTCGCACCATCGCCGAGCAGACTCAGGAGCAGGTTACCGAAGTCGAAACCGTGGCGGAGTTCGATGCTGACCAGGTGATTCTGGATATTCGTTCTAACGACGAGCAGGAAGATAAACCGCTGAAGCTGGATCAGATTGAGGTGAAACCGCTGCCGTTCTACAAGCTCAGCACCCAGTTTGGCGACTTGGATCAGAGCAAAACCTACCTGCTGTACTGTGAACGTGGCGTAATGAGCCGCCTGCAGGCGCTGTACCTGCTGGAGCAAGGCTTCACCAATGTTAAGGTTTACCGCCCATAATTAATTCAGGGGGCGCACTGCGCCCCCGTGATTTAATCGCGAAAATCGTACATTCCTGGTATCAATACCAGCTGAGCGGCGATCTCCGCCGCTTTGGCTTTCCCCAGCAGCAAATCAATCAGCTTCAGCGCAAACTCCATTGAAGTTCCCGGCCCCTGGCTGGTGAGCAGGTTAACGCGCGGATCGAACACCACACGTTTTTCTATCCATTGGTCGGCCGGGATCTGTTCTTTCAGCCCCGGGAACCCGGTCATATTGCCAATGGGGAACAGATCGTGGTGTTGCAGCACCAGCGCCGGTGCTGCGCAGATGGCGGCGACAATATTGCCCTGCAGGTGCATCTGACGCACTTTCTCCACCAGCAGCGGGCTGTCGCGGAAGCACTCGGCACCTTTCAGGCCACCGGGCAGCACTATGGCGTCGAAAGGCTCATCCACAATCGACACCAGTGGCGCATCGGCCAGCAGTTTTACCCCGCGTGAACAGACGATGGTCAGGTCGCCATCGCCCGCTACGCTGGCGGTAGTCACTTTAACGCCCGCCCGCACCAGTAAATCTATCGTGGTGACGGCTTCGATTTCTTCGCTACCAGGTGCCAGGCAGACCAGCGCCGATACGCTCATATTCATTTTCCTTTCGCTTAATCAATTCAAACAGACGTGCGTTCTCTGGCAGAGTCACGCCGTGGCTACGCGCGCGGCGCAGCAGGTAACCGGTAATGTAGTCGATTTCGGTGTGTCGCTGGGTGCGGATATCCTGCAGCATTGAAGAAACGTTGTCCGCAGTGCTTTGGATCACTTCCATGACGTACTGCTGCAAACCCTCGCATGAGGTGTGGTAGCCCTCCATCTCCATCACGCTGGAGACCTCGCGGCAGATAAGCTCGATTTGTTCGGGATAGCGTTGCAGATCGCCATTACGGCAGTTATACAGCGCCGTGAGCGGGTTGATCACGCAGTTGACCGCCAGCTTGCGCCAGTTCGCCGAGGCGATATTATTGTGCCAGGCGACGTCAGGCAGGGCCTGGTGCAGCACTTCTGCCAGGTGGCTCAGTGATTGTGCCGCCGGGGAGGTCGGGCCGATATGGGTGGTGCCACTGGCGACATGGATAATAGTGCTGCCGTCATGACGCGCCGCATGGGTAGTGGTGCCCTGCAGTATCGGTTGGTTGTTCGCCGGCAGTTCGTCCTGGGTGCCCATGCCGTTATGCAGCAGCAGGATCGCGCAGCGTGGGTTCAACTTTGGCAGCAGCGTGCTGACCGCACTCGATACCTGCCAGGCTTTCAAGGTGACCAGCAGCAGTTCGCTCTGGGCTAAATGTTCGGGGGCGTTGGTGGGTAAATTACGGTTGAACGAAGCGCCTTGCGGCTCAATCACGTTCACTGCGCAGAAGGGTTGTGGCACCCGTAGCCATCCCTGTACATCGTGACCCTGCTGATAAAGCCGGGAGAGCCACAGTTGTCCGAGCGCGCCGCAACCAAGAATAGTTATTTTCATCCAGACTCCTTGGGGTAACGGGAATATCGCTCAATGACTGTCTTATAATTATAGACTTTTCTGCTGTTCGGCGGCTTATCCGCCGGTAGCTTCAGCCGATTTTGCCTGAGACGCTAAAGCGGTTATCATGCTCGGCATCGAAATCGCCTATCCCATTAGGCTCTCATTCAGGAGGAAGAAGTATGCCATCTTTCGACATTGTTTCCGAAATTGATATGCAGGAAGTGCGTAACGCCGTCGAGAACGCCACGCGCGATCTGGGCACCCGTTGGGATTTCCGCAACGTGCCGGCCAGCTTTGAGCTGAACGAAAAAGACGAAAGCATTAAAGTTGCCAGTGAGTCTGATTTCCAGGTGCAGCAGTTGCTCGATATTCTGCGTGAAAAGCTCAGCAAGCGCAGCATTGAAGGCAGCGCACTCGAGATCCCGGAAGAAATGACTCACAGCGGTAAAACCTACAGCGTGGATGCCAAGCTGAAGCAGGGGATTGAAAGCGCCCAGGCGAAGAAACTCGTCAAGCTGATCAAAGACAGCAAGCTGAAGGTCCAGGTACAGATTCAGGGTGATGAAGTGCGGGTGACCGGCAAATCACGCGACGATCTGCAGGGCGTGATGGCGCTGGTGCGCGGTGCCGATCTCGGACAGCCGTTCCAGTTCAAGAACTTCCGCGATTAAGGTTTCATTAGCACCGACAAAGCCAGTTATTAGGGAGAGCGTGCCGAAGGGGTCGTAGCAGCCTTGGCTGCCGGAGCGCCCCTCGGTGCGCTAGGCCCGGGTATCTCGGGCTAAAAACAACTTTATTATCAAACGTGGGCCAGCTTGCTGGCCCTTTTCTTTACAGTGAATTCACCAGCGCTTCCAATTGGCCGCGGTTGGTTTGTTTGGTATCGACCTTCACGTAGGCGCTGCGCTCTTCCGGCACCACTATCGCTTCCGCCACGCCCGGTTGGGCTTTCAGGCGGCTTTCCAGTGCCGAATCCTTCACGGCCAGTTCCGACAGCGTAATACGCAGGCTGCTGACGTAAGGCGGTTCCTGCATGGTACTGCTGACCAAAAACCAGATTGCCGCCAACACCGCCCCGGCGATAAACACCAGCCCCGCACCCTGCAGGCCATACAGCAAGCCACCCAGGCTGCCACCGATCGCCACGCCGATAAACTGGCTGGTGGAGTAAACCCCCATCGCCGTACCCTTGTAGCCGGCCGGAGACTCTTTGCTGATCAGCGAAGGCAGAATGGCTTCCATGACGTTAAACGCCATAAAGAACAGCTGCACGCCGGCAATGATGCCCCACAGGTGCGCGCCGGACAGCCACAGCAGCACTTCCGCGCAGAACAACACCGCTACGCAACCCATAAAGACCTGCTTCATGCGGCGCTTCTTCTCGGCATAAATGATAAAGGGCACCACGGCAGCAAAAGAAACCAACATGGTGACCAGGTAGACAATCCAGTGTTCGCTCGTCGCCAGGCCGGCTTTTTCCATCGCCAGCGGCAGCGCCACGAAGCTGGACATCAGCAGGATATGTAGACACATGATGCCGAAATTGAGCTTCAACAGCCGGGAGTTGCTCAGCACCTTGCTGAAGCTGCCGCGTACGATGCTCGATTCCCGGTTCAGCACGTGGTGGCTGGCGGAAGGAACCACCGCCAGAGTGATCACGATGCCGGCCAATGCCAGCACGGCAATCATCCAAAACAGCGCATGCAGGCCAAAGGCGTGGGTAACGATCGGGCCGACCACCATGGCAATAGCGAAGGTAATACCGAAGCTGACGCCGATAAACGCCATTGCCTTGGTACGGTTTTGTTCCCGGGTCAGGTCTGACAGCAGTGCCATCACTGCCGCGGCGATAGCGCCGGAGCCCTGTAATGCCCGGCCGAGGATCACCCCCCAGATAGAGTCGGTCGCGGCGGCAATGACACTGCCCAGCGCAAAGATCAGCAGCCCGCCGACAATCAACGGTTTACGGCCGATACGATCGGATATCAGGCCGAAGGGGATCTGAAACACCGCCTGCGCCAGGCCATAAATACCGATGGCGATACCGATCAGCGTTTCGCTGGCGCCGTTCAACGCCATACCGTAGGTGGTCAGTACCGGCAACACCATAAACATGCCCAGCATGCGCAGTGAGAATACCGTGCCTAATCCCCAGGTCGCTCGTCTCTCCAGCGGGGTCATTGCATTATCGTTCATTAAAACCTCATTAAAAGCCATTCCGTCAGGTTATCGGTGATAACGCCTGAGGGGATAGCTTCTGTGAAAGAAGCGTCATTTTAGTGTGAAGGGCAGGGGGGGTAAATCTAATGTTGTTTAACAGATATTACAGTTCGTCGGCTTTTGGGCGAGACAAATAAAATGGGCCGCTAAAGCGGCCCATTCACAGACGATTTGGCTTACCAGACGTACGTCATCAACGCTTCCGGCGCGGCTGTCGCGCTGAAGTCAATCGACATCATTACGCTCAGCGAAGTGATGGCAACAATCGAGAACACAAACAGCTTGCGTGCCCAAACGCTGTCATTTTCGGTTTTGTAACCACGCAGTGCCATGCCCAGCCACCATACGCTCACCGCCGCAGCGACGATCAGGTATTTGTAGCCGGCGTAGCCGCCCAGGGTCAACATCAGGGTGGCAATCATAAACGCCACAATGTAGACCGTGATGTGGTTCTTCGCCACCGAAATGCCTTTCACTACCGGCAGGACCGGAATGTTGGCTGCCTGGTAATCTTTAAAGCGGAAGATGGCAATCGCATAGGAATGCGGCATCTGCCACAGGCTAAAGATAGCCAGCAGGATCAACGCGCCGGCATCGAACTCGTTGGTGACTGCGCAATAACCGATAACCGGTGGCGCAGCGCCCGACAGGCTGCCGATCAGCGTGCCGTATACCGAGTGGCGTTTCATGTACAGGCTATAAACACCGACATAAACCACAAAGCCCATCACCGCCAGCCACATGGCCAGCGGGTTGGCACCGATATACAGCAACGCAAAGCCCGCAATACCCAGAGCGGTAGCATAAACCAGGCTTACACTCGGCGCGATCAGGCCCTTAACCAGCACCCGATTCTTCGTTCTCTCCATTTTCTTGTCGATGTCACGGTCAATGTAGTTGTTAAATACACAGCCCGAAGCGACAACCAACGAGACCCCCACCAGGGTGGCGAGAAACAGGGGATAGTCGATGCTCCCTTTAGAGGCGAGCAGGAATCCCCCGACGACAGAAATTAAATTGCCGAAAATAATTCCTGGTTTAGTTACTTGCAGGTATTGCTTAATCATCACGTCCAGCTCTGCTCTTAATCGACCATCATATTGATGTTGAGGTTGTACATAATCCAGAGTGAACCCACAACAACGATACCGATGATCATAGCGGTGAACAGCAATGCCACCAGGTTCCAGCGCTCTTCCGATGAGGTATTCATGTGCAGGAAGTAAATCAGGTGAACAACTACCTGAATTACCGCCATGCCGACTACAACCGCCAGGATAGTTGAATGAGAGGCGGTGCCGCTCATCACCATCGCAAATGGAATCACCGTCAGGATGATCGACAGAATAAAGCCGATCAGATAGGTCTTGACGCTACCGTGGCTTGCGCCGCCGTGAGAAGTTTCATGGGATGAATGACTCATGACATAACCCCCAGCAGGTAAACAACGGTGAATACGCAGATCCAAACCACGTCCAGGAAGTGCCAGAACAGGCTCAGGCACATCAGACGGGTTTTATTGGTTGAAGTCAGGCCGCGCTTGCTGACCTGAATCATCATGATAACGATCCAAACCAGACCGGTAGTCACGTGCAGACCGTGGGTAGCAACCAGTGCGAAGAAGCCGGACAGGAACGCGCTGCGATCCGGACCATAGCCTTCAACGATCAGGTGATGGAATTCATAGATTTCCATCGCTACGAAGCCCAGACCAAACAGGAAGGTCAGGAACAGCCAGGTATTAACGCTGCCAACCTTGCCTTTGTTCATGCCGATCATCGCCATACCGTAGGTGATGGAGCTGAACAACAGCAGGAAGGTTTCAACCAGAACAAACTTCAGATCGAAGATGTCTTTGCCAGAGGGACCGCCAGCGGTCCCGTTCACCAGTACTGCATAAGTCGCGAACAAGCTCGCAAACAAAATACAGTCGCTCATCAGGTAGATCCAGAATCCGAAGACTTTGGTCTCACCTGCGTCGTGGTGCCCATGCTCTGCATGGGCTGCGTCATGGTTAGTCAGAGTATCAGTTGACATGTTTCACGCCTGCTTTGCTGATTTGTTCATAGTGTTGGTTTTCAATGCGCTCGATTTCATCAACCTGCACATAGTAATCAACATCTTCATCGAAGCTCTTGGCAATCCAGGTCACGATCATACCTACGAAGGCAGCGATCGCCATCCACCAGATGTCCCAGATCATCGCGAAACCAAATACCAGGCTGAAGCCAGCAATAATCACACCGGCACCGGTATTTTTCGGCATATGAATCGGTTCGTATTTCGCCGGTTTCTTATAAGCGTTGCCTTTTTCTTTCATGTCCCAGAATTCATCACGGTCATGAATCTGCGGCACTACGGCAAAGTTATAGAACGGCGGTGGAGACGAAGTAGACCACTCCAGCGTACGAGCGCCCCATGGGTCACCGGTCAGATCACGGTTCTGCTCACGGTCACGCACACTGACGTAAATCTGAATCAGTTGGCACAGGATACCGCAGGCAATCAGAGCCGCGCCACCAGCCGCGACCAGCAGCAGTGGGTGGAACTCTGGGTTGATGTTCTGGCTGATACGACGAGTCATACCCATAAAGCCCAGAGCATACAGTGGCATAAAGGCCACGAAGAAACCGATGATCCAGAACCAGAACGCACGGATACCCCAGGTCTCGTTCAGCGTGAAGCCGAAGGATTTAGGGAACCAGTAGGTCAGGCCGGCGAAGCAACCAAACACCACACCACCGATAATCACGTTATGGAAGTGGGCAATCAGGAACAGACTGTTGTGCAGCACGAAGTTCGCGCCCGGTACTGCCAGCAGAACGCCGGTCATCCCACCCACGGAGAAGGTGATGATGAAGCCGATGGTCCACAGCATTGCGGAGTTGAGCTGAATGCGGCCCTGGTACATGGTGAACAGCCAGTTGAAGATTTTCACCCCGGTAGGGATGGAAATGATCATGGTGGCGATACCGAAGAAGGCGTTAACGTTCGCGCCGGACCCCATGGTAAAGAAGTGGTGCAGCCATACGATGAACGACAGAACGGTAATCGCGATGGTTGCCCATACCAGTGAGGTATAGCCGAACAGGCGTTTTCTTGAGAAGGTCGCGGTGACTTCAGAGAACACACCAAACACTGGCAGAACCAGGATATACACCTCTGGGTGACCCCAGGCCCAAATCAGGTTGATGTACATCATCATGTTGCCGCCCATATCATTGGTAAAGAAATGGAAGCCCAGGTAGCGATCCAGGGTCAGCAACGCGATGGTAACAGTCAGAATTGGGAAAGAAACGATGATCAGGACGTTAGTACACAGCGCCGCCCAGGTGAACACCGGCATCTTCATCAGAGGCATGCCAGGAGCACGCATCTTCATGATGGTGGCGAAGAAGTTCACACCGGTCAACAGGGTACCCAGACCGGAAATCTGCAGACTCCAGATCCAGTAATCGACCCCGACGCCAGGACTGTATTCCTTACCCGACAGCGGCGGATACGCCAGCCAACCGGTCTGCGCAAACTCACCCACCCCCAGAGAGATGTTGATCAGGACGACACCCACCACGAAGAACCAGAAGCTCAGGGAGTTCAGGAACGGGAAGGCAACGTCGCGCGCACCGATTTGCAAGGGTACAACCACGTTCATCAGGCCGACCACGAAAGGCATCGCCATGAAGAAGATCATGATTACGCCGTGGGCGGTAAAGATCTGGTCGTAGTGGTGCGGCGGCAGGAATCCGGCCTCGCCGGCGGACGCAAGCGCCTGCTGGCTACGCATCATGATGGCATCGGCAAAACCACGCAGCAACATAACCATTGCCACGATGATGTACATGATACCAATTTTCTTATGGTCGACCGAAGTCAGCCAATCGCTCCATAGCCATTTCCACTTGCCGAAATAGGTTATCAGTGCCAGCAGAGCCAGACCCCCGATAACAATTGCAGCAACGGTGACCATGATGATCGGTTCGTGGTACGGAACCGCATCAATCGTTAATTTTCCCAACATCAGTTATTCCTCGGCTCCGGCGTGAGCTGCATGTTCACCCATGTCCATACCCTGGCTCATGTCCATACCTTCGTGCGTGGTAGCGCCCTTGTGCATGTTCATGTCGCCCATAAATTTGCCAATAGTTTCTTTGAACAAATTCGGTTTGACACTGGAGAAGTACTCAACCGGGTTATTTTCACTCGGCTCTGCCAGTTTGTTAAAGTCGCTGGTGGCGTTAAGGTTAGTCGGCGATGCTTTCACCTTGGCAACCCACTGATCGAAGTCGCCTTCGGTTGGGGTGACAATGGCGGTGAACTTCATGCCGGAGAACCCGCGACCGCTGAAGCTGCTGGAAATACCGTCGTATTTGCCTGCTTCATTGCCGATCAGGTGCAGTTTGGTCTGCATCCCGGCCATCGCATAAATCTGCCCACCTAACTGAGGGATAAAGAACGAGTTCATTACCGAGTTAGAGGTGATTTTGAATTCAACTGGAACGTCTTTCGGGAAAGCCAGTTCATTAACCGTTGCGATGCCTTGTTCCGGGTAGATAAACAGCCATTTCCAGTCGAGCGACACCACTTCGATAGTCATCGGCTTCTTGTCAGTGACAATCGGCTTGAACGGATCGAGTTCGTGGGTAGTCTTCCAGGTTATGGTGCCAAGGATGGCGATGATAATGATAGGAATGGTCCAGACGACCGCTTCGATTTTGTTGGAATGTGACCAGTTCGGACTGTATTTGGCATCTTTGTTGGAAGCACGGTACTTCCAGGCAAAGGCGAACGCCATAAAGATAACTGGTATCACCACGATCAGCATTAATGCGATAGCAGTGATAATCAGTGTCCGTTGCTCAACACCAATTGCTCCTTTGGGATTCATCAATACCATATTGCAACCACTGAGCATTACAGTGGAGGCAATTAATGACAACATCCCAATACTTTTATTGTATTTCTTAAGTCTCATCTAACGACCTCAATTACAAAGGCTCTATTGTCGTTTCATGTGTGCGGGCATTTTACGGGAAGGTTGCAGTACTGTAAACATGCTTAAGGGAGTGTCAGCGCCTTGTTGACACTTTCTGTTAAGGGGGTCACAGATGTCACGTTGCGTGACAATTTACTAATGGCAACAAAGCGTTGGCACGCTGAATCGTGCCGGGCAATTCGTATGTTAAGGAAAACTAAAGGTATGATGAATCCAGCAGGTAAAAACGCTTTTTGGAAATACGAATGAAAGGTTTATTTAATGTAAAAGAATTGTGTCTTAAAGGTGAATTTAATTTTATTTCCCGAGCGCCACACTCGGATAAAAAAATAATTTGGACGGGAATTATATTTTTTAACTAAATAAATACATCACACTGATGCATTTTTGCCGACCGGTGTTACCACCGGCCGACGATATCAGGCCAGCCGGGTACGCCGCAACGCCAGATAGTCCAACAGGCTGCCCATGACAATGCCCACCAGGCTGAGCGCTGCACCCATCTGCAGTAACCGATCGGCCAGGTTTGGCAAGGCGCTCCAGTCGAGTGCGTTGGTGATAAGCAGAATCAGCCACAGGCCCAGCAATGAGCAACCCAGGGTCAGCATACGCAACGCCCAGCGGTAAAACTGCCGGAATTCGGTGCGCGGCATGAAGTTATCCGTGCGCTGGGTATATTCCAGCGTCTGTCGACACAGGCGCAGCAGCAACAGACCGGGCAGGGCAGCAGCTATCGAGAATAAATAGAACAGCGGCCAGCCGTGCGCTTCGACAAACCAGCCGGCAATCGGGCCAACATAGACTCGGCCGACGGCGGATAACGCCGACAGCAGGGCAAACTGGGTGGCGGAAAATGATTTGTTGCACAGCGTCATCAGCAGCGCGACGAAGGCGGCGGTGCCCATGCCGCCGCACAGGTTTTCCAGGAAGATAGCGCTGCCCATCGTCATGATGTTTTTATCGGTAACGGCCAGTATCCAGTAACCGAGATTAGACACCGCCTGCAGGATGCCGAACAGCATCAGGGCGCGGAACAGGCTGAGACGTTGCATCAGCACGCCGCCAAACAGCGCCCCGACGATAGTGGCGAACAGGCCGAGAGTTTTGTTCACCAGCCCCACTTCCCCGGCATCGAACCCTACGCCGCGGATGAGGAAGGTGGTGCTCAGGCTGCCGGCAAAGGCATCGCCCATTTTGTACATCACAATCAGCAGTAAAATCAGCCAAGCATTGTTACGCGCGAAGAAATCACGCAACGGGGCGACTACCGCCTGTTCCATGGTACGCGGTGCCGGAATGCTGTCGTCCGGTTCCGGTGCCAGCAAAGTAGCGGCGATGCCAATCAGCATCAGTCCGGCCATCAGCCAGTAGGTTGACTGCCAACCGAAGTAACGATCCGCCAGCCACAACGCCAGCCCGCCGGACACCAGCATCGCCAGGCGGTAGCCCAGAACCGAAACGGCGGCACCGGTGCCGCGTTCTTCTGCGCTCAGCAGATCGGTTTTATAGGCATCGAAAACAATATCCTGCGACGCAGAACAGAACGCCACCAATACCGCCAATGCTGCCAGCCACCACAGATGCTGTGCCGGTTGCATAAAGCCCATCGCCACAATCGATACTACCAGCAGCACCTGGCTGATCAGTAGCCAGCCGCGTCGGCGACCGAGGAATGGCGGGGTATAGCGGTCCATAAAGGGCGACCACAGGAATTTGAACACATAGGCCTGACCGACCAGCGAAAAAATGCCGATGGTTTTCAGATCGATGCCTTCGACGGTCATCCAGGCTTGCAGCGTGCCGGAGGTCAGTGCCAGTGGCAGACCCGAGGCAAAGCCCAGCAGCAGCAGGATCGCGGAGTTACGCTGGGTGAAGAGGTTCAGATAGTGTTTCGACATGAGTTCCCTGTCTGCACCGCCCGACTGTCCGGGCGGTGCAAGGCGTTCGCGGATTAACGCGCGTTTTGCTTGATAAAGTCGTTGACGCTGGTGTCCTGCGCCATATCGGCAATAACGTCACCCAACACGCTATTGACCGCGTTAGTAATTTTATCGTTGGTTGCCGTGAAGGCGCCCTGGACGTTATAAGTTGAGCGGTAGTTTTTCACCTGCTTATTGCCGTTTTTCGCCTGAGCGATGATCGAGATATCGGCCTTGGTGGTGATGTTGTAGCGCAGGTTGCCTTCGGAGACGTCTGCGTACAGGTTATTCACCACGATTTGCAGATCAACGGCGCCGTCGGCACCGATCATATAGCCGCGTGCGCCCATTTGTTTCTCTAACACTTCCTGCAGCAAGAAGCGCAGGTCGCGTGATGGCGTCAGCGTCACGAGCTGGCCGTCGCGGTTAACTTTGGCCAGGGCCTGATCTTTGCGCTGATCCGCGCCGTTAATGCTGATGGTGACGCCTTGCAGAGTCGGGTCCTGCTGCGGCAATACGATCTTTGGAGTCACGTTCAGGGTGTTGCTGCTGGTAGCACAGCCGGCCAGCAGCAGTGCGGCCAACAGTGGAAGGCAAAGTTTCTTTAACATAGTTACTGTCTCATTCTCGATGGATTTTAAGCTGCCCAATCCCAATATAGAGAGGCTGGCTTGAGCAAGCTTTCTGTAATAATCAGAGCGGGATAGCCAACAACAAATTGTCGACATCATAGCATCGCCGCCGGCCGGAGGAAGCGCAGAACGCACCGGAGTGACAAATTTTTACCTGCCGTTGATAAAAACATGCTTTTTTGACCGTCTCAATCAGAAAAACCTCAAGCGGCGGCGGATGTTGGCCGTTTTTTGTCCGCAAAGAAGAGAAATTTACCTGCGCAATGGTCTAAAAGGGGAGAAAGAGGCTAATATTGAAATAGATGGGGACGGTCCTCTGCCGGTGTAGTAAGGAGATCCTATGATTCGCGAGCAAATAGAAGCAAAGTTAAGGGCGGCATTTGAGCCCGCGTATCTGGAAGTCGTTGATGAAAGCTATCGTCATAACGTTCCGGCGGGTTCAGAAAGTCATTTCAAGGTGGTGTTGGTCAGCGATCGCTTCGTTGGCGAACGTTTCCTGACGCGGCATCGCTCGATTTACGGCGTCCTGTCGGAAGAGTTATCCGATGGTGTACATGCGCTGGCGTTGCACACTTATACCCTGAAAGAGTGGGAAGGGCTGCAGGATACCGTGCCGGCTTCCCCCCCTTGTCGTGGTGCCGGAACCTTGGCCTGACGGCTAAATTTGCGGTATCAGTGGAACTTTGACCACGATTTGGGGTATTACTACAGACGAATTTTGGAACGGCCTGCGGGCCGTTTCTGTTTTTGACGACGACACAGCCGATGCGCAATGCAGCCAAGGCCGGGTCGGCTTCGGCGGCCTTTTGGCGATCAAATCGGCAAAAGTGTGAGTTTTAGCGCGCCGCCGCTGCCTTGCTTTCCTCGACTCGCTCCGCTTGCGCCGCTATAATGTCGCGTCTTATTTTTCCGGAATGGTTTCGGGACACTTCTGTCATCAGGAAACTCGGTTCTGTAATGTAGCCGTCCTGGTTCTTCGAACGGAGTTGACCGAGCACTGTGATTTTTTTGAGGTAACAAGATGCAAGTTTCAGTAGAAACCACTCAAGGCCTTGGGCGCCGTCTCTCTATTACTGTACCCGCTGATACAATCAAGCAGGCTATTAAAAAAGAGCTGATCAACGCTGCAAAAAGCGTTCGTATCGATGGCTTCCGTAAAGGCCATGTACCGATGAACATCGTTGAGCAACGTTATGGCGCTTCCGTTCGTCAAGACGTACTGGGCGATGCGATGCAACGCAGCTTCGTTGATGCGATCATCAAAGAAAAGATCAATCCGGCTGGCGCACCAAACTACGTGCCGGGCGAGTACAAAGAAGGTGAAGACTTCACTTTCGCCGTTGAGTTCGAAGTGTATCCAGAAGTTGAGCTGAAAGGCCTGGACGGCATCGAAGTTGAGAAGCCGGTGGTTGAAGTTAACGACGCTGACGTTGACACCATGCTGGACACCCTGCGCAAGCAGCAGGCGACCTGGAAAGAAACCGATCGCGCAGCTCAGGCTGAAGACCGTGTGACCGTTGACTTCTCTGGTTCTATCGACGGTGAAGAGTTTGAAGGCGGCAAAGCCTCTGACTTCGTACTGGCTATGGGCCAGGGCCGCATGATCCCAGGCTTCGAAGAAGGTCTGGTCGGTCATAAAGCCGGTGAAGAGTTCACCATCGACGTTAACTTCCCAGAAGATTACCACGCTGAAAATCTGAAGGGCAAAGCGGCTAAGTTCGCTATCGTTCTGAAGAAAGTGGAAGAGCGTGAACTGCCAGAGCTGACTGAAGAATTCATCAAACGTTTCGGCGTGGCTGATGGTTCTACCGAAGGCCTGCGTGCTGAAGTGCGTAAAAACATGGAGCGCGAGCTGAAAGGCGCAGTGCGTAACCGCATCAAGACTCAGGCAATCGACGGCCTGGTCAGCGCTAACGAAATCGACGTTCCTGCTGCGCTGATCGACGGCGAAGTTGACGTTCTGCGCCGTCAGGCTGCACAACGTTTCGGCGGCAACGAGAAGCAAGCGCTGGAACTGCCACGCGAACTGTTCGAAGAGCAGGCCAAGCGTCGCGTAGTTGTCGGTCTGCTGCTGGGCGAAGTGATCAGCACCAACGATCTGAAAGCTGACGAAGATCGCGTTAAAACGCTGATCGAAGAAATGGCTTCCGCTTACGAAGATCCAAGTGAAGTTGTTGAGTTCTACAGCAAAAACAAAGAGCTGATGAACAACATGCGCAACGTTGCTCTGGAAGAACAAGCGGTTGAAGCCCTGCTGGCAAAAGCGAAAGTGACTGAGAAAGCCACTACCTTCAGCGAGCTGATGAACCAGACTCAACAGGCGTAATGTCTGTACGCCAGAGCGCAACTTGTTGCGCTCTCAGGGCCGGCTTGCCGGCTCTGGCGTTAAAAAAGCCCGTAACCTTCGGTTGCGGGCTTTTCTTTTTGCCACGTTGCTGATTAATCTCAGGTTAAGCGTGACAATATGCACTATATTTACACTGTTGCTCTTGGCACAGTCTGGCATGATGGTTATCACCTGCTGTCAGGGTATGCAGGATAACCGCTAAAAATACTCTGCCGGGCTTGAAATTCTGTCTGTGGCCCCAATCTGTAAAAAGTACATATATAAGCGATTTGCCAGAGTGCGCGGGATAAAAAAACCGTCGGGTACGTGTGGCGTGGGTCGAATGCTTGAGCATAGTCATCATGACCGTTCTCAAGTAGAATCGGTGTAATAGGGTGTAACCCTGGCCGCCAAGGCAATTTCTATTAGGAGACGGTAATGTCATACAGTGGCGAACGAGATCAATTTGCACCTAACATGGCCCTGGTGCCGATGGTGGTAGAGCAGACTTCACGCGGGGAGCGTTCTTACGACATCTATTCCCGCCTGCTGAAAGAGCGCATTATTTTCCTGACCGGCCAGGTCGAAGATCACATGGCCAACCTGATTGTGGCGCAGATGCTGTTCCTCGAAGCAGAAAGCCCGGAAAAAGACATTTTCCTCTACATCAACTCCCCGGGTGGCGTGATCACCGCAGGCATGTCAATCTATGACACCATGAAGTTCATCAAGCCGGACGTCAGCACCATTTGTATGGGCCAGGCGTGCTCGATGGGTTCCTTCCTGCTGACTGCGGGTGCCAAGGGCAAACGTTTCTGTCTGCCGAATTCACGTGTGATGATCCACCAGCCGCTGGGCGGCTATCAGGGCCAGGCGACGGATATCGAAATCCATGCGCGTGAAATCCTGAAGGTGAAGGCGCGTATGAATGAGCTGATGGCAGAACACACCGGCCAGACACTGGAGCAGATCGAACGCGATACCGAGCGCGATCGCTTTATGACCGCGGAAGAAGCGGTAGAATACGGTCTGGTTGACGGCATTCTGACGCACCGCAAGTAACACCACGCGGCTGGCGAGGTAATTGTGCGAGCCGATAGACTATAGTAATCAGAGCGGGCGTGGCTCGCTCTGGTGAGCATTATCGGCATTCCTGGTATGAATTCGGGGCGCACGGCCGCCGTGATTTTCCTGCGGGACAAAGACTAAAGAAGAGGTTTACTGATGACAGATAAGCGCAAAGACGGTTCAGGAAAGCTGCTGTACTGCTCTTTCTGCGGCAAAAGCCAGCATGAAGTGCGTAAGCTGATTGCCGGTCCGTCAGTGTATATCTGCGATGAATGTGTTGACCTGTGTAACGACATTATTCGCGAAGAGATTAAAGAAGTTTCACCGCATCGTGAGCGCAGTGCGCTGCCGACGCCGCATGAGATCCGCCACCACCTGGATGACTACGTCATCGGTCAGGAACCGGCGAAGAAAGTGCTGGCGGTAGCGGTGTATAACCACTACAAACGCCTGCGCAACGGCGATACCAGCAACGGTATCGAGTTGGGCAAAAGCAACATTCTGCTGATTGGTCCTACCGGTAGCGGTAAAACCTTGCTGGCGGAAACGCTGGCACGCTTCCTGGATGTGCCTTTCACCATGGCCGATGCCACCACGCTGACCGAAGCCGGTTATGTGGGTGAGGACGTGGAGAATATTATCCAGAAGTTGCTGCAGAAATGTGACTACGACGTGCAGAAAGCCCAGCGCGGCATCGTCTATATCGATGAAATCGATAAGATTTCTCGTAAGTCAGACAACCCGTCCATTACCCGTGACGTTTCGGGTGAGGGCGTGCAGCAGGCGCTGTTGAAGCTGATCGAAGGCACTATTGCTGCCGTTCCTCCTCAGGGGGGCCGCAAGCATCCGCAGCAGGAATTCCTGCAGGTTGATACCTCGAAAATCCTGTTTATCTGTGGCGGCGCATTTGCCGGCCTGGATAAAGTGATCGGTCAGCGCGTTAATACCGGTTCCGGTATTGGTTTTGGCGCCACCGTGAAGGGTGAGTCTGAGAAAGCGACCGAAGGCGAACTGCTGCTGCAGGCTGAACCGGAAGATCTGATCAAGTTTGGCCTGATCCCTGAGTTCATCGGTCGTCTGCCGGTCGTGGCCACGCTGAGTGAGCTGAGCGAAGATGCGCTGATCCAGATCCTGAAAGAGCCGAAAAATGCCCTGACCAAACAGTATCAGGCATTGTTCAATCTGGAAGGTGTGGAGCTGGAATTCCGTGAAGAAGCACTGAACGCCATCGCCAGAAAGGCGATGAAACGCAAAACCGGTGCACGTGGCCTGCGTTCTATCGTGGAAGGCGCGCTGCTGGACACCATGTATGACCTGCCTTCAATGGACAGCGTCGACAAAGTGGTGATCGACGAGTCGGTTATCGCCGGCCAGTCCAAACCGTTGCTGATTTACGGCAAACCGGAAGCACAGGCTTCAGGCGAATAATTCGCCAGTCAAACCAGAAAGTTAATGTCAAAATGGGGGATTTTATCCCCCATTTTTATTTCCTGCGTTCTTGCCGTTGAATGTAAGAGATTCATCCCCATATACTCATTAACCAGATTTTATGAAACGTTTGATGCTTGCGTCTCATGAGATTCCCCCTCAACCTGGCGGAAGTTAAACTTAAGAGAGAGCTCTATGAACCCTGAGCGTTCCGAACGCATTGAAATCCCCGTGTTGCCGTTGCGCGACGTGGTGGTTTATCCGCACATGGTGATCCCGTTATTTGTTGGCCGGGAAAAATCGATTCGGTGCCTCGAAGCAGCAATGGATCACGATAAAAAGATCATGCTGGTGGCACAGAAAGAGGCCTCAACGGATGAACCTGGCATTAATGATTTGTTCTCAGTCGGCACGGTAGCGTCGATCCTGCAAATGCTGAAATTGCCTGATGGCACGGTAAAAGTGCTGGTCGAAGGCCTGCAGCGGGCGCGTATTACTACGCTTTCCGACAGCGGCGAGCATTTTGCTGCCCAGGCAGAATATCTTGAGTCACCCGCGATTGACGAGCGTGAACAAGAAGTGCTGGTACGCACTGCAATCAATCAGTTTGAAGGCTACATCAAACTGAACAAGAAAATTCCACCGGAGGTGCTGACGTCATTGAACAGCATCGACGATGCTGCGCGCCTGGCGGATACCATCGCCGCGCACATGCCGCTGAAGCTCAGCGACAAGCAGTCGGTACTGGAGATGTTCGATATCACCGAACGTCTTGAATATCTGATGGCGATGATGGAATCGGAAATCGACCTGCTGCAGGTTGAGAAACGCATCCGCAATCGCGTCAAAAAACAGATGGAAAAAAGTCAGCGCGAGTACTATCTGAATGAGCAGATGAAGGCGATTCAGAAAGAACTGGGCGAGATGGACGATGCGCCGGACGAGCATGAAGCGCTGAAGCGCAAGATCGAAGCGGCGAAAATGCCGAAAGACGCGCGTGAAAAAACCGAAGCGGAACTGCAAAAGCTGAAAATGATGTCGCCAATGTCTGCGGAAGCAACCGTGGTGCGTGGCTACATCGATTGGATGCTACAGGTGCCGTGGAATGCACGCAGCAAGGTTAAAAAAGACCTGCTCAAGGCGCAGGAAGTGCTCGATATCGATCACTACGGCCTGGAGCGCGTCAAAGACCGTATTCTTGAGTATCTCGCAGTACAGAGCCGCGTAAGCAAAATCAAAGGGCCGATCCTGTGTCTGGTAGGGCCTCCTGGCGTGGGTAAAACCTCGTTGGGCCAGTCGATCGCTAAAGCGACCGGCCGCCAGTATGTGCGTATGGCGTTGGGTGGCGTGCGTGACGAAGCGGAAATCCGTGGTCACCGCCGTACCTATATCGGTTCAATGCCGGGCAAACTGATCCAGAAAATGGCCAAGGTCGGGGTGAAAAACCCGCTGTTCCTGCTCGATGAGATCGACAAGATGTCTTCCGACATGCGTGGCGATCCGGCCTCTGCACTGCTTGAGGTGTTGGATCCGGAACAGAACGTGGCGTTTAACGATCACTATCTGGAAGTGGATTACGATCTGTCCGACGTGATGTTCGTGGCGACCTCGAACTCGATGAACATTCCTGCGCCGTTGCTGGATCGTATGGAAGTGATCCGTCTGTCTGGCTATACCGAGGACGAGAAGCTCAACATTGCCAAGCAGCACCTGTTGCCGAAGCAGCTCGAGCGTAACGCCCTGAAAAAAGGTGAACTGACGGTCGACGACAGCGCCATTACCGGTATTATCCGCTTCTACACTCGTGAAGCCGGGGTGCGTAGCCTGGAGCGCGAAATCTCCAAGCTGTGCCGTAAGGCGGTGAAAACGCTGCTGATGGACAAGAAGCTCAAGCATATCGAGATCAACGGCGACAACCTGAAGGATTACCTGGGCGTACAGCGTGTTGATTACGGCCGTGCGGATACCGAAAACCGCGTGGGTGAAGTTACCGGCTTGGCGTGGACGGAAGTGGGTGGCGATCTGCTGACCATTGAAACCGCCTGCGTACCGGGCAAAGGTAAGCTGACCTACACCGGTTCGCTCGGTGAAGTGATGCAGGAATCTATCCAGGCTGCACTGACCGTGGTGCGTGCGCGCGCGGATAAATTGGGGATTAACCCTGATTTTTACGAGAAGCGTGACATCCACGTGCACGTGCCGGAAGGCGCTACACCTAAGGATGGCCCAAGCGCCGGTATTGCGATGTGCACCGCGCTGGTTTCCTGCCTGACGGGCAACCCGGTTCGTGCCGATGTGGCGATGACCGGTGAGATCACGTTGCGTGGTCAGGTTCTGCCGATTGGTGGCCTGAAAGAGAAACTGCTGGCGGCGCATCGCGGCGGCATCAAAACCGTGCTGATCCCGTATGAAAACAAGCGCGATCTGGAAGAGATCCCGGCCAATGTTATTGCCGATCTGGTTATTCATCCGGTGCAGCGAATTGATGAAGTTTTGGACCTTGCGTTGCTCAATCCGGCCTTCGGTGCACTGCCGGTAGCGGCAAAATAGTGATGTATCGCAAAAACCATTGATAAAACTTATGCTGGCAAGTCATTTCGGACTTGCCAGTCTTTTTTTGTACCGCTAAGTTAGACAGCTGTCGGCCCGCGTTTTGTCACGCTTAGGGTGGCTTGCCAAGGCACGATGGGATTGATATAACAGCTGCGCTGTCGCAACCGTAGGGATTTTTCGGTGCGACGATTGAATTCTAGAGGGGATGATAGAGTGAATAAGTCACAACTGATCGACAAAATTGCCGCAGGTGCTGATATTTCCAAAGCGGCAGCTGGACGTGCTTTAGATGCAGTGATTGCATCTGTTACTGACTCCTTGAAGGAAGGGGATGACGTGGCCCTGGTGGGTTTCGGTTCCTTCACCGTGCGTGAACGTTCGGCCCGTACCGGTCGTAACCCGCAAACCGGTAAAGAGATCAAAATCGCGGCAGCCAAAGTTCCGGCCTTCCGTGCAGGGAAAGCGCTGAAAGACGCAGTAAACTGATTGTTTGCGTCTAACCGTTTAGCGTTACAGGGCTTTGTAATAAACAATCACCTGACGCAACGGTGCTGGTAAGGTAAGATATAAGGCGCATCAGATTGATGCGCTTTTTTTATTTTTGTCGCAGGGAACGCGCCTGCACAAGGGTGTTTTTAATCCACATCACAGCGGAGTGTTGTCACACTATGATGGACAATTTACGCGCGGCAGCTAATCACGTCGTGCTCAAAATCATCCTGGGCTTGATCATTTTGTCATTTCTTTTGACAGGGGTGGTCAGCTATCAGGGGAGTGCCGGTGATTATGCAGCGAAGGTCAATGGCCAGGTGATCGAGCGTGCTCAGCTGGAACAGGCTTTCCAAAGCGAACGCAGCCGCATGCAGCAACAGTTGGGTGACCAGTTCTCCGCACTGGCGGGCAACGAAGGCTATATGCAGCAGATGCGCCATCAGGCACTGTCACAGCTGATCGACAACATGCTGCTGGACCAATATGCCAAGAAATTAGGCCTGAGCGTCAGTGACGATCAGGTGAAAGAAGCTATCCGTAAAGCACCTTACTTCCAGACAAACGGCCAGTTCGATAACGCGAAATATCTCGATCTGATTAGCCGCATGGGTTACACCGCCGATAACTTTGCACAATCAATGCGTCAGCAGTTGGTTAACCAGCAGGTGATCCAGGCCTTTGGCGGTTCGGGCTTTATTCTGCCTGCCGAAGCTCAGGACATGACGGCACTGGTGCTACAACAGCGCGATGTGCGCTTGGCTACGCTGGATCTGAAAGCGTTGCAGGCCAAGCAGACCGTGACCGACGACGAGCTGAAAGACTACTACAGCCAGAACAAGAACAGCTTTATTGCGCCAGAACAGGTCAAAGTAAGCTACATCCCAATGGACGCCGCTGCTATGCAAGACAAGGTGACGGTAGCCGATGCGGATATCAGCGCCTATTACGACCAGCACAAAAGCAGCTACGGCCAGCCTGAACGCAAGAACTACAGCGTGATCCAGTTGAAAACCGAGGCGGAAGCCAACGCGGTACTGGATGAACTGAAGAAAGGTGGTGATTTTGCCACCCTGGCGAAAGACAAATCCACCGACATCATTTCACGCCGTACCGGCGGTGAACTGGGCTGGCTGGAGCCGGACACCACTGCAGACGAACTCAAGCAGGCTAACCTGACCGAAAAAGGCCAGCTTTCCGGCGTCGTGAAGTCTTCAGTAGGCTATCTGGTGATCCGTCTCAACGACATCGAACCGGAAAAAGTGAAGCCGTTGAGCGAAGTGCGTGACGCTATCGCCAAGCAGGTTAAGCAGGAAAAAGCGGTAGACGCTTATTACGCACTGCAACAGAAGGTGAGTGAAGCGGCTACCAGCGATAACGAGTCTCTGGCATCGGCCGAAGAGGCCGCCGGCGTGAAGGCGGTGCAGACCAACTGGTTTACCCGCGACAACATCCCGGCAGCGCTGAACTTCAAACCGGTCATTCAGTCGATTTTCGACGGTTCCCTGATTGGTGAAGGCGGCTCTCCGGGCAGCAACTCCGACGTGATCACCGTTGATGGCGACCGTGCCTTCGTGATCCGCGTGTCTGGCCACAAGCCAGAGGGCATTGAGCCGTTCGACCAGGTGAAAGATCGCGTGGCAGAACTGGTCAAGCGCAACAAAGCGGAACAGGAAGCCAAACTGCAGGGCGAGAAGCTGCTGGTTGAGCTGAAGCAGGGTAAGGGCGACGAGGCGATGAAAACCGCCGGCCTGAGCTTTGGCAGCGTACAGAAGATGGCGCGCGCGCCGGAAGACAGCCAACTGGTGCAGAGCGTGTTCGCGCTGCCGCATCCGCAAGAAGGCAAGCCGGTTTATGGCATGTCGCAGGACCGTCAGGACAACGTGGTACTGATTGCACTGGATGCCGTGAAGCCAGGCACCTTGCCGGCTGAAGAAATGAAAACCTTCGTCAGCAAGATGGAAGAAGGTGCGACTGGCGTGTCCTTTGACTCTCTGCTGGCCAGCCTGCGCAAAGAAGCCAAGATCACCATGGGTGCCGCTGAACAGCAGCAACCTCAGTAAAGCGCCGCAGTTTTCTGCAACGCAATGCAATCCTCAAAGGCCGCTTTCGCGGCCTTTTCCATATCTGAAATCCGCCAATTGCTGAAGTTTCTTCGCTGCGGCAAGGTGAGCTTGCTGTTACACACAAGGAGGATACAGCATGCAACCTACAGTAATAAAAGCGGTAAATGAGAGTGGTTTTAACTTCAAAGCCTTGCTGACCGTAGCACTGCTCTGCCTGACCGGGCCATCTTTGGCCGCGGAAGAAAAAGCGCTTACCGGGCAACCGGTGCTATCCGTGACGGCGGCTAACGCCGGGCAGGGTGCAGAGGCCGTGGCGGCTGCCAATGATGAAGCATCGGTCAGTATCAATCAGGCCGATGCCGAACAGTTGGCCAGCATACTCAAGGGAGTTGGATTGAAAAAAGCGGAGAGCATTGTGCGCTACCGCGATCAGAATGGTCCCTTTACGCAGATTGAGCAGCTTCAGGAAGTACCGGGCATTGGGCCAGCACTGTTTGAAAGGAATCGCGCGCGGCTCAAAATGTGATTTCGATCACGGCTGCGTGGCAAAGTGATAATGCAGCCCTTTTTCCTCTGCTACATTTTACAGGTCTTACCAGTTTGGCACCTTGACCAAATGGGTGAAGGAGTCGCTAGCGGCTCCTTCTTTCTGTAATCACCAGGCAGGAGCGATTGTTACCTATGCACCAGACCTTTATCAAAGTCCGTGGTTATCATCTTGATGTTTATCAGCACGTGAACAACGCCCGCTATCTGGAATTCCTGGAGGAGGCGCGATGGGATTGGCTGGAGAACCAGGAAAGCTTCCGCTGGATGACGGAAAACAACATCGCCTTTATCGTGGTGAACATCAACATTAACTATCGCACCCCAGCGGTATTGGGCGACAAGTTACGCATTGACAGCCAGATGGTACAACTAAACGGCAAAAGCGGCGTGTTGAGCCAGAAGGTCTCGCAGGATGCCAGCGGGGCTCCGGTAGCGGATGCACTGCTGACCTTTGTTTGTGTCGATCTGAAAACCCAGCGGGCATTGCCGATCGAGGGGCAACTGCGCGAACACCTGCAGGTGCTCACGCCGCTTGAAGATAGGTAAAGCAACGAGCGGCAACCTGTGCCGCCGTTATTCAATCAGACCAGCCCGGTCTTTTGCTTCAGGCTCGCCATCACTTCGGCCTTGTTGATTTGGTACTGCTGCAGGCCGTTGGCGCGCAGATGACAGGCCGCACATTCACCGCAGCCATTGCCTTTGATGCCGTTGTAGCAGGTCAGAGTGTCCTGCTGCACCAGCTCCAGCTGATGGTAGTAATCTGCCAGTGCCCAGGTTTCTGCCTTGTTCAGCCACATCAAAGGCGTTTCAAAGCGGATATCGCGGGCGATGCCCAGTACTATCGCCTGGTTCAGCGCTTTGACAAACTCGTCGCGACAGTCTGGGTAGCCGGAGAAGTCGGTTTCCACACACGCCGGTGATCACCGCTTCAGCTTCTACCTGATAGGCATAAATCGCCGCCAGCGTCAGGAACAGAATGTTGCGGCCCGGCACAAAGGTGCTCGGTAACCCATTGCTCTGCGTGCTGTCGTAGGCGGGAACCGGAATGTTGTCACGGGTCAGGCTGCTGATCGCCAGCTCATTGAGCAGGCCTACGTCCAACAGCTTATGCGCCTTGGCCCCCAGGGCCACTGACAGTTCCTGAGCCACCTCAATTTCGGCACGATGACGCTGGCCGTAATCGAAGGTGACGCAGTGAACTTCATCATACTGTTTCAATGCCTGAATCAAGCAGGTCGTGGAATCTTGTCCACCGCTGAAAACGACAACCGCGCGCTTCATAAAATAACCTCAATTTATTGCTGAGACCCTACCCGATACACATTCGGGCGGTAAGATAAAAATGCGTTGCGGCAGCAATGGTAGCAGAAATGGTGGCATACCGCTGGGCCGGGCAAATTCAGTCGGTTGATGGAGGCGTGGTATTTTCTACCGGCGGTGGCAGCCAGGCTTGACAGAAATCGAACCAACCGTGGGCCGTCAGGGTGACGCCATGAATGCGCGGCGGCGCGCTGATTTGATACTGATAGTGAAACAGCGGAGTGATGATCGCCGCCGCCATAAGCTGCTGATAATAGTCTTTCAATTGCTGGTAACGCGTTTGCTGCGCCGGGAGCTGCTGGATCTGTTGCAGCGTTTGTTGCTGGTGCTGCCAGCGGGCGTCGGGCAGGATACCGCGCCACAGCGTATCTTGCCGTAGCCAGCTTTCCAGCGTGGCCTCCGGTGACTCTCCAATCAGATTATCCGCCAGCAGCAGGTCGGCCTGTTCGATTTGTTCGGCGCTTTGCCAGCGTTTACCTGCGTAGTAGCGCAACTCCAGCTCGCAGCCGTGTTGCGCCAGCAGTTGCTGTAAGGCCACCGTGACCGTCTCCAGTTCCACCGGGGGCCGATACAACAGCGTCAATTTAGCGGGCAGGGCAATATCCTCACCGGCCTGATGTTGTGGAATTGCCCAGCCGGGCAGCATCTCACTACTGGGGGTGATGACGCTGTTGGGCACCGGCAGATTGGCCAACAGGCCGGATTGCTGGATCAGCATCAGCAGTTTTTTTCCCTGAGCCTCGCTGAGCACGCCGTGCTTCAAATTTACCGCCAGATAGCACCAACCCAGACTCATGCTGCGCTGTACCGGCCGCGCTAATGCTATCTCTTCCTGCTGACCGAGGGTAATGCGTACCGGATGCTGGCAACTGGTATAAGCCTCACCGGTGTTCAACTCGGGTGTGATCCAATACTCGATGCTCTCAAGAAAAGGATGTTGCAAATGGTAAAACGGGTGTTGCTCCAGCCGGACCAGGTGCGGTTGGTTCAGCGTCAGCTTAAACGGGCCGGCTCCCATGCCCGAAGCCTCCGGATGGGTCAGCAGACAAGGCAACTCCGCCAGCCGGTGCGCCAGCCAGTAGTCCGGACACTGTAAATCAAACTGCAGGCACAGCGCATGGGGAAGGCTGATAGCGGCAACGTTGGCCAGGCTCGGTTGGCTGCGAGGATGGTGCTGCAGTTTTTCCAGCGTTTGCAGCAGTTGCTGGCCGGTCAGCGGCTCACCGTTGTGCCAGCGCAATTGGCTGCGCAGAAAGAACTGCCAGCGTAGGCCGTCATGGCTGATTTGCCAATGATGGGCCAGATCTGATTGCGGCTCGGAGTTACCGGTATTAAAGCGAGTCAGGCCGGCATGCAGGGTGGCGACCAAATGCTGTTCGGCGCGCCCGGTCAGGGTCAGCGGATCCAGCGATTCGAGCGTGCGGTAGTAGGGGATACGCAGCGTTGGGCTGCCGGCTTGCCATTGCCCCCCAAGATGTGGGCTGAGCAGCTCCTGCAAATGTTGCGGATCCAACTGCGCCATTTCCAGCGCTCCCTGATGATCGCCTTCCTTCAGCAACCTTTGCAGATGGGCTGCACGTAGTTCATCCGGCGTTTTCAGGCAGTGCAGGTGCGCACGTTTGCCGCGCCCGGGCTGTGACTGCCAGTTCAGCCAGCCCTGATCCTGCAGTTGTTGCACCAGCGTGCGGGCATGGCGTTCGCTGCAATAGAACATCGCTGCCAGTTCGCCAACGGTAATGGCGACCGGCGTGCCGCCGAGCTGCTGGTACAGGCGTTGATACTGGCTGAGGCGGTGGGTCAGGCGCATGATGGGAAATCCGGAACAGTTTTCCAGAATTGTTCACTATTACTTCCGTAAATACCATCCCATACTGCACGGACTGTAATCGCGTTCACATTCACGAGGTTTTTATGTATCGCCTGGCGGCTTTTGATATGGATGGCACTTTGTTGACACCGGATCACCGGGTCGGGCCGGAGACTCTGGCGGTGCTAAAGCAACTTGTTGAACGGGAAATGGTGGTGACTTTCGCCACCGGGCGCCACTACCTTGATGCACAGCCGATCATGGCGCAGCTGGGCCTGCAGGGTTATCTGATTACCGGCAACGGTACGCGGGTCTATGACGACCGGGGGCAACAACTGCAGGCTACCGATTTGCCGGCCGATATTGCCGAAGAGGTGCTGCATACTCACTGGCATACCGACGCCAGCATGCACGTCTTCCGTGATGAAGGCTGGATGACCGAGTTTGCGGTGCCGGAGGAAATGTTGCAGGCCCACCACCTGAGCGGCTTCCATTATCAGCTTACCGAACTGCGGCGTTTACCGGCGTTCGGCAACAGCAAGGTTTGTTTTGCCGGGCCGCATGAGGAACTGCTGAAACTTCAGGTGCAGCTGCGCCGGCACTTTGCTGCGCGGGTTGATCTCTGCTTCTCGGCCTATGAATGCCTGGAGGTCTTGCCGCTGGGCTGCAACAAGGGTTCGGCGCTGGATATGCTAAGCCGCCATCTGGGGCTGAAGATGGCGGACTGTATGGCGTTTGGTGATGCGATGAACGACAAGGAAATGCTGGCGACGGTAGGGCACGGGGTGGTGATGGGCAATGCTCTGCCACAATTGAAGTCGCTATTGCCACAGCTACAGGTTATCGGCCACTGCGAACAGCAGGCGGTGGCCCACTATTTGCAACATTGGCTGCGTTCACCTTACCTCACCTATTCCCCCGAATTATGAGGCTTTATTGGCAGCCGGCCGGGTATGACTTACCCGGCTTTTTTTCGTCTGAACCTGCTGATTACAAATCTGCCAACTGCGCCAGATAAGGCGTCAGATCACCGATATTGTTTCTGACCCATTCCGGGTTGTAATAGGTGTCCAGGTAGCGCTCACCGCTGTCGCACAGCAGAGTCACAATCGAACCCTGCTCGCCGTTTTCCCGCATTTGCTTCGCCAACTGCAGCGCACCCCACACGTTGGTGCCGGTGGAGGCCCCTACCTTGCGTCCGAGCACCGTTTCCAGCCAGTGGATAGTGGCGACGCTGGCGGCATCCGGCACGCGGATCATGCTGTCGACCACCGACGGAATAAAGGATGGTTCGGCGCGTGGGCGGCCGATGCCCTCGATACGGCTGCCGCAACTGCCGATAAGGGTGCGGTCATGCTGGTGGAAGCAATCATAGAACACCGAATTTTCCGGATCGACCACCGTCAGGCGGGTGTCGTGCCCCTGATAGCGGATATAGCGGCCCAGGGTCGCAGAGGTGCCACCGGTACCGGCACTCATTACGATATGCTTGGGTACCGGGAAAGGTTCGCGTTCCATCTGGCGGAAGATGCTGTCGGCGATGTTGTTGTTGCCGCGCCAGTCGGTGGCCCGTTCAGCGTAGGTGAACTGATCCATATAGTGGCCGTTCAGCTCTTTCGCCAACTGCTCGGAGACGGCATAAATTTGCGCCGCATGGTCGACGAAGTGACAACGCCCGCCGTAGAACGCGATCTGCTCAACCTTGCGGCGTGCGGTACAGGAAGGCATGACGGCAATAAACGGCAGGCCAATCAGCCGGGCGAAGTAAGCTTCGGATACCGCGGTACTGCCGGATGAGGCCTCGATAATCGTGGTGTTTTCGGTGATCCAGCCGTTACACAGACCATACAGAAACAGTGAACGCGCCAGCCGGTGCTTTAGGCTGCCGGTCGGGTGAGTGCTTTCATCTTTCAGGTACAGGCAGATGCCGGGAAATTCCGGCAGATTCAGGCGGATCAGGTGAGTATCGGCGGAGCGTTGAAAATCCGCTTCTATTTCACCAATAGCATATTTTACCCAAGAATTTGTCATCATCTGGCCTCAGAATAGGGGGCTTGTTTGTTGCATAATATAGCCTGCCGTGAGGAAAAAAGGATTGCCATTTTTCCTGTTTAATCGCCTAATGAGAGAAAATTATTCTCCTGGTTGACGATATGTTAGATAAAACGGACCGTAAATTACTGTGCATGCTGCAGCAGGACTGTACGCAACCGCTGCAGGTGTTGGCCGACGCGGTCAATCTGACGTCAACACCCTGCTGGAAAAGGCTCAAGCGGCTGGAAGAAGAAGGTTATATCCGTGGGCGAGTCGCGCTGCTGGATAACGAAAAGCTCGGCCTGGGCCTGACGGCATTTGTGCTGATCAAAACTCAGCAGCACAGCAGCGAGTGGTATCAACAGTTCGTGCAACTGACTAAGCAGATGCCGGAGGTGCTGGCCTTCTATCGCATGGCGGGAGAGTACGATTACCTGATGCAGGTGGAAGTGGCGGATATGAAGAGTTACGACAGCTTTTACAAGCGCCTGGTGAACGGCGTGCCGGGGCTGATCGACGTCACTTCCAGCTTCGCGATGGAAAAAATCAAATACACCACCGCACTGCCGGTTCCTGAGTGAAAAGTTCACCAAATTGGCAAAGTAACGGTGGTATCCTACTCTGCTGAGGCAGAACGAGAGAAAAAACCATTACATCCTGGAATAAAACTGCGTGAGACTATTTGCTCAAATCGGCTGGTATTTCCGCCGCGAGTGGCGCCGCTACCTCGGGGCGGTGGTGCTGCTGATCATCATTGCCATACTGCAACTGTTGCCGCCCAAGCTGGTGGGGATCATTGTGGATGGCGTCACCGAAAAACAGATGTCCGGCGGCGTATTAATGGCGTGGCTGGGGCTGATGCTCGGCACTGCCGTGGTGGTCTACCTGCTGCGCTATGTGTGGCGGGTTCTGCTGTTTGGTGCATCCTATCAGCTTGCCGTGGAGCTGCGTGAAAACTTCTACCGCCAGCTTAGCCGTCAGAATCCGGCCTTCTATCTGCGCCACCGTACCGGCGATCTGATGGCGCGCGCCACCAATGATGTCGACCGGGTGGTTTTCGCCGCCGGTGAAGGGGTGCTGACGCTGGTGGATTCGCTGGTGATGGGATTAGCGGTGCTGGTGGTGATGAGTACCCAAATTAGCTGGCAGCTGACCCTGCTGTCGCTGATCCCCATGCCGATCATGGCGATCGTCATCAAGTACTACGGCGACCAGTTACACCAGCGTTTTAAATCGGCGCAGGCGGCGTTCTCCAGCCTGAACGATCAGGCGCAGGAAAGCATGACCAGTATCCGCATGATCAAGGCGTTCGGGCTGGAAGATCATCAGTCCAATCAGTTTGCCGAAGTGGCCGCCCAGACCGGTGCCAAAAACATGCACGTAGCGCGGGTGGATGCCCGTTTCGACCCGACGATTTATATCGCCATCGGTACCGCCAATCTGCTGGCTATCGGCGGCGGCAGTTGGATGGTGGTGAACGGTACTCTGACTCTGGGCCAACTGACCAGCTTTGTGATGTACCTCGGCCTGATGATTTGGCCAATGTTGGCGCTGGCCTGGATGTTCAACATCGTTGAACGCGGTAGCGCGGCCTATAGCCGTATCCGCAGCCTGCTGGATGAAGCGCCGGCAGTGACGGATGGCGATCAAGCCTTACCGGCTGGGCGTGGCAATCTGGCAATCGACATTCGCGCATTTCACTATCCGGGCAATACCCACCCGGCGCTGCATGATGTGGTGCTGAAGCTGGAGCCGGGGCAAATGCTCGGCCTGTGCGGCCCGACCGGTGCCGGTAAATCGACGCTGCTGTCACTGATCCAGCGCCAATTTGATGTTGATGACGGCCAGATCAGCTATCAGGGGCTGCCGCTGACCCAGGTGAAACTCGACGATTGGCGTTCGCGGTTGTCCGTGGTCAGCCAGACACCGTTCTTATTCTCAGACAGCGTGGCAAACAACATCGCGCTCGGCAACCCAGGGGCGACGCAGGAACAGATTGAGCGTGCGGCCCGCCTGGCCAGCGTGCACGAGGATATTTTGCGCCTGCCGCAAGGCTATGAAACCGAGGTGGGTGAGCGTGGCGTGATGCTTTCCGGTGGTCAGAAACAGCGTATTTCCATCGCACGCGCCCTGTTGCTGGACGCGGAAATCCTGATCCTCGACGACGCGCTGTCGGCGGTGGATGGCCGTACCGAACACCAGATCCTGCATAACCTGCGCAGCTGGGGGCAAAACCGCACGGTGATTATCAGCGCGCACCGGCTTTCGGCATTGACCGAAGCCAGCGAGATTTTGGTGATCCAGCACGGCGGCGTGGCTCAGCGTGGTGAACATGCGTCACTGGCGGCCCAACCGGGCTGGTATCGCGATATGTACCGCTATCAGCAACTGGAAGCGGCGCTGGACGAGGCACCGGAAAGCGGCGAGGAGATACTAGCCAATGAATAAGATGCAAAAGCTGTGGCCGACGCTGAAACGGTTGCTGGCTTATGGATCGCCGTACCGCAAACCGCTGGGGCTGGCGGTGTTGATGCTGTGGGTCGCGGCGGCGGCGGAAGTCGCCGGGCCGATCCTGGTCAGCTACTTTATCGATAACTATGTTGCCAAAGGGCAGTTGCCGCTGACCATCGTCTGCGGGCTGGCGGCGGCCTATATCCTGCTGGAGCTGTTGGCGGCGGCGCTACACTATTTCCAGGCGTTGCTGTTCAATCAGGCGGCGGTCGGGGTGGTTCAACGTCTGCGAACGGACGTGATGGATGCCGCATTACGCCAGCCGCTGAGCGCTTTTGATACTCAGCCGGTTGGGCAGTTGATCTCCCGGGTGACCAATGACACCGAGGTGATCAAAGATCTGTACGTGATGGTGGTGTCTACGGTGCTGAAAAGCGCTGCGCTGATTGGCGCTATGCTGGTGGCGATGTTCAGCCTCGACTGGCGCATGGCGCTGGTGGCGATCTGCATCTTCCCGGCGGTATTCGTGGTGATGGGCATTTACCAATACTACAGCATCCCTATTGTACGCCGGGTGCGTAGCTATCTGGCCGACATCAACGACGGTTTTAACGAAGTGATTAACGGCATGGGCGTGATCCAGCAGTTCCGCCAGCAGATCCGCTTCGGCGAGCGCATGAGCGCTGCCAGCCGTTCCCACTATACCGCGCGTATGCAAACGCTGCGGTTGGACGGTTTCCTGCTACGTCCGCTGCTCAGCCTGTTTTCGGCGCTGGTGTTGTGCGGCCTGCTGATGCTGTTCGGTTTCAGCGGTGAGGGGGCGATCGGCGTCGGTGTGCTGTATGCCTTTATCAACTATCTGGGGCGTTTGAATGAGCCGTTGATTGAGTTGACGTCGCAACAGTCGATTTTGCAGCAGGCGGTGGTGGCCGGTGAGCGTATTTTCGAACTGATGGATCGCTGCCAGCAGAGCTACGGGACGGATGCTCGTCCGCTGGAGAGCGGCCGTATTGATATTGACGACCTGAGTTTTTCCTACCGTGATGACAAAAAGGTGCTGCAGCATATTTCGCTGTCGGTGCCTTCACGCGGCTTTGTGGCGCTGGTCGGCCATACCGGCAGCGGTAAGAGCACGCTGGCCAATCTGCTGATGGGCTATTACCCGGTCGATCAGGGGGAAGTGCGTCTCGACGGACGGCCTCTGTCCAGCCTTTCACACGCTACCCTGCGCCAGGGCATCGCTATGGTGCAGCAGGATCCGGTGGTGATTGCCGAATCGGTACTGGCCAACGTCACTCTGGGGCGCAATATCAGTGAAGAGGCGGTCTGGCAGGCATTGGAAAGGGTGCAACTGGCTGAGTTGGTTCGCTCTTTCCCTGAAGGCATTCACACCCGGCTGGGCGAGCAGGGTAATAACCTGTCGGTGGGGCAGAAGCAGCTATTGGCGATGGCCAGGGTACTGGTACAGGCGCCGAAGATCCTGATCCTCGACGAAGCCACCGCCAACATTGACTCGGGTACGGAACAAGCTATTCAGCGGGCGCTGAGTTTGATCCGCGAGCACACCACGCTGGTAGTGATCGCTCACCGTTTGTCGACCATTGTTGATGCCGATTCGATTCTGGTGTTGCACCGTGGTCAGGCTGTCGAGCAGGGTAACCATCAGCAACTGCTGGCGCAGCAGGGGCGTTACTACCAGATGTATCAACTGCAACTGGTGGGTGAAGAGCTGGCAGCCGCCAACCGCGAAGAAACACAAACTGCATGATCTATGAGGCCGCTTGAGCGGCCTCTTTCTTTTCCCGCACGCACCACAAACAGGCATCGCTGCGTTTTAATTCCCTTTCTCTGCACTTTTACGACGCGTCACGCACCAAAATAGTGCGCAATATTTAATCAATTCCCTGTGCGATAGCCTGCCATTGGCTAGCGGCGTTGCGTTACACCCCTGCCTGGTCGGTTAATTTGCTGAATTAGCGTACCAATCCATTTATGGCATAGCCTTTGCTTTATAAGACTCGTACCAGGGGTGAGTTTGGGCTTAATTCGTGGAGGGGCAATATGAAGCTGGTGACCGTGGTGATTAAACCATTCAAGCTGGAGGACGTGCGTGAAGCCCTATCCTCTGTGGGTATTCAGGGGCTGACCGTAAGCGAAGTAAAAGGCTTTGGTCGCCAGAAGGGGCATGCTGAGCTCTATCGTGGAGCCGAATACAGCGTCAACTTCTTACCTAAGGTAAAAATCGACATCGCTATCGCCGACGATCAGTTAGACGAAGTGGTCGATGTTATCAGTAAAGCGGCCTACACCGGAAAAATCGGTGATGGCAAAATTTTCGTTGCCGAATTGCAACGTGTCATTCGCATTCGCACCGGCGAAACAGACGAAGCAGCACTGTAATCACTGGCTCAGTAAAGTAATGGGGATGGATTGATAATGAAAAAACTTTTATCCATGTTGGGCCTGAGTACGGTAACCATGGTTCCTTCTTTGGCACTGGCCGCTCCGGCGGTCGCAGACAAGGCGGATAACGCCTTCATGATGATTTGCACCGCTTTGGTGCTGTTCATGACCCTGCCGGGTGTCGCTCTGTTTTACGGCGGTTTGCTGCGTTCCAAAAACGTGCTCTCCATGTTGACCCAGGTCACCGTTACCTTTGCCCTGGTGTGCGTGCTGTGGGTGCTTTATGGCTACAGCCTGGCTTTCAGCGAAGGTAACGCCTTCTTCGGCGGTTTCCAGACGGCGATGCTCAAAGGCATTGGCATCGACAGCGTCACCGGGACCTTTAGCCAGATGATCCACGTGGCGTTCCAGTGTTCGTTCGCCTGTATTACCGTTGCGCTGGTGGTGGGCGGCTTTGCCGAGCGTATCCGCTTCTCTGCGGTGGTGATCTTCGCAGCCATCTGGTTCACCATTTCTTACCTGCCGATTGCCCACATGGTGTGGGGCGGCGGCTTCCTGGCCGCTGATGGCGCGTTGGACTTTGCCGGCGGTACCGTTGTGCACATCAACGCAGCGAGTGCCGGTCTGGTTGGCGCTTACCTGCTGGGCAAGCGTGCCGGTTTCGGTAAGGAAGCTTTCAAACCGCACAACCTGCCCATGGTGTTTACCGGGGCTTCCATCCTGTATATCGGCTGGTTCGGCTTTAACGCCGGTTCTGCCAGCGCGGCTAACGGCATTGCGGCCCTGGCGTTCCTGAATACCGTGGTGGCGACTGCCGGCGCGATCCTCTCCTGGACCTTTGCCGAGTGGATTGTTCGTGGCAAGCCTTCCCTGTTGGGCGCCTGTTCCGGCATGATCGCCGGGCTGGTTGCCATCACGCCGGCTGCAGGCACCGTGGGTATTGGCGGGGCGTTGATTATCGGCCTGATTGGCGGTATCGCCGGTCTGTGGGGCGTGGTCACGCTGAAGAAATGGCTGAAAGTAGATGATACCTGTGACGTGTTCGGTGTGCATGGCGTGTGCGGTATCGTCGGTTGCCTGCTGACCGGGGTATTCACCTCGGCCTCGTTGGGCGGCACTGGGTACGCCGAGGGCGTCACCATGGGCCATCAGGTGTGGATCCAGTTGTTGAGCGTAGTGATTACGCTGGTGTGGTCTGGTGTAGCAGCCTTTATCGCCTTTAAAGTGGCAGGGGCCATCGTCGGGCTGCGCGTACCGGAAGAGCAGGAACGCGAAGGTCTGGACGTCAACAGCCATGGCGAGAGTGCCTATAACCAATAAGCCTTGAAGAAGGGCAGTGCGCTAAAATAACTCGAAAAATAATGATGATGCAAAAAGGGCGATGTCACCATCGCCCTTTTTTTTGGCCTGCGTTTATCAGGCTTCGCGCTGGCGGATCACGCCTTCCTGTACCGTGGTGGCAACCAATACGCCGTCACGGGTATAGAATTGACCGCGTACAAATCCACGGGCGCCGGAGGCGGACGTGCTTTCCACCACGTACAGCAGCCAGTCATCCATGCGGAATGGGCGGTGGAACCACATGGAGTGATCGATGGTTGCCACCTGCATGCCCGGCTCCAGGAAACCGACGCCGTGCGGCTGCAGCGCCGTCGGCAGGAAGTTGAAGTCAGACGCATAACCCAGCAGGTACTGATGGATGCGCAGATCGTCCGGCATGGTGCCGTTGGCGCGGAACCATACGTAGCGGTGCGGTTCTTCCACACTGCCTTTCAGCGGATTGTGGAATTTGACCGGACGCATCTCAATCGGTTTCTGGCCGATAAACTTCTCACGCACCTTGTCCGGCAGCATATGCGACAGTTTTTGGGCAATGTCTGACTCAGACATCAGCCCTTCTGGCGGCGGCACGTCCGGCATGGTGTTCTGGTGTTCAAAGCCTTCTTCCGGACTTTGGAAGGAGGCGGTCATGTAGAAAATCGGTTTACCGTGCTGAATGGCGCTGACGCGGCGGGCGCTGAAGCTGTTGCCGTCGCGCAGAATTTCCACGTCATAAATAATCGGCTTGCTGCTGTCGCCCGGACGCAGGAAATAGCTGTGGAACGAGTGAACGCTGCGTTCAGCCGGCACCGTTTGCTTGGCGGCATACAGCGCCTGACCCACCACCTGGCCGCCGAAGACCTGGCGTAATCCCAGATCTTCACTTTGGCCGCGGAACAGCCCTTCTTCAATTTTCTCCAGATCCAGCAGATCGAGGAGGTTTTGCAGTGCCTGGCTCATAAAGTTACTACCCTTTTAATAATCATTTTGCGCAGTGTGCGGAATATCACGGCAAGACGTCAATATATTGCGTTATGGCACAGAGAAAATTGACTGAATGCTGAGCGTTATTAGAGGGCTAAGTGATTAATAGGCAGGACTAAATGGATTTTTCAGTGTTTTGTGCTAAGTTTAATAGGTGCGGTGGTGAAAGCCACCAACATGTTGATAATAAAAAAGGAGAGCGATCCATGAAACTCTGGCAAATCGTAGGTGGAGCAGCTGCATTGACCCTCACCCTGGCGGGCTGTGCCCAAAAGAGTGCGAATGTGCCTGTACCAACAACGGGAAACCCGGCGATTGCGCAAACGCAGATTCAGGGCCCAGCGGTGACTGGCTCGGTTAACATTCGCCAGCGCATTGCGCTGCCGCCGGATGCAGTACTGACCGTCACGCTCTCTGATGCCTCGCTGGCGGATGCTCCGTCTAAAGTCATTGCCCAGCGTGCGGTTCGCACCGAGGGTAAACAGGCACCGTTTAATTTTGTCCTGCCGTACAACCCGGCCGATATTCAGCCTAATGCACGCATCATCCTGAGTGCGGCAATTACGGTAAATGGGCAGATGACCTTTATTACCGATACGATCCAGGAAGTGGTAAACCGTAACGGCACCCGTGCTGACCTGGTAATGGTCCCGGTGCAGGGCGTTGCGGTTCAGGCAGCCCCGGCAACCATGCCGTAAGCTGGCAGCACTGAAAGAGTAAACCTTCAACAGCCTTTGCGCTTCGGCCAAAGGCTGTTTTGTTTATTACCAGCGCCAGCCGTAAACCAGCAGATCCACCGTGCTGTGCGTGCCGAAGATAATCCCCTCTTCAAGCAACGCCTGACGCTGGCGCTGGAAGTCCTCTCCCTGCTGTGAAATTTGGCCGTGCCGGTTAATCACCCGATGCCAGGGCAGGCTGCTACCTTCTGGCAGGCGCCTTAATACGCCGCCGACCTGACGTGCGGCGCGTGGTGAACCGGCCAGCCGCGCCACTTCGCCATAGGTCGTGACCTTGCCATAGGGAATAGCGGCTATCACGTGGAACACGCGTTGGCTGAATGAGGCATCTTCTGGCTCCATTTCTGTTTTCCTGCTGCGGCAAAAACCAAGGATGAAAGTGTGCCACAGTCGAGGTGGGTAAGAAAACAGCGGTTGGCCCCGGTTGGCTTGCTATTTGGCTGGTCATCACCGATAATGCCCACCGCTTCAGAGTACAGAAGCCGTCAATGGGGGCCCTGTTGGTTCTCCCGCAACACTAACTTGTGAACTCGGTCAGATCCGGAAGGAAGCAGCCGTAGCAGGTGACGTGTGTGCCGGGATGTAGCTGGCAGGGCCTCCACCAATTTCTGCCTTTCATTGCTTTTTCTTACCATCCCCTCAAGTACTCTTTCAGCGCTCAATAAAGTAAAAATCAACCTAGAAAAGTAGGGCTCCAGAAACGGGTGATGAACTGCTGGAAAATCTCTGGATACCAAAGCAGGGCGGGAGCATGGCAATGCGGCGTGCGGATTTCCGATATGTTCGGATTTACCCTGCGACCTAGAAAGCCGCAGGGTATGGGTGTTACGGAGTTACAATGTTGAACCAGAATTCAAAGTTATCCATGTAGCCTAACATTTCGTCCATTTTCGCCCCGTTCCCCGTTACCTTCACTTCTCCCTTATCTTCCGCCTGTTTTAGCGTTTCCTCCTTGAGGATGATTTTATTCAATGTGTCGCGGTTAAGGGTGAAGGTGGCATCGGCATCTTTGGCTTCGGCGTTGGCGGTGTGGTTTAGCACGCCGTTTTCCAGTTCCAGCTTGTACTTGCCGCCATCGCTACCAAGATCAATGTTAAACACGGCTTTGGCCTTGCCGGCCTTTTCTCCGTTGATATGCACCGCCAGGAAGTCAAAGAACATTTCCGGCGTCATCGCTCGAACGGTATCCGGGCTGGCGGTATTCGGGGTTGGCCCTTTCACCACGCCGTTACGCAGTTCCTGAGCGCCGGTGAGGTAGAAGTTACGCCATGGGCCAGATTCAGCCTGATAGCCCAGCTGTTCCAGGGCGTCAGCTTCAAGATTACGCGCGTCCTGATTATTCGGATCGGCAAAGACTATTTTACTGACAACCTGAGCGACCCAACGATAGTTGCCCTGATCAAAGTCGGTTTTGGCTTTCTTGAGGATCGCATCGGCACCGCCCATGTAATCGACGAATTTCTTCGCGGCTTCTTCCGGTGGCAGTTCATCCAGCGTGGCAGGATTGCCATCAAACCAGCCCAGATAGAGCACATAAGTCGCTTTAACATCATGGCTCACCGAACCGTAATAACCCCGGTTGGCCCAGGTTTTCGCCAGGCTGTCCGGTAGTTTGAACTTCGCCGCTATTTCATCACGGGTCAGACCCTCATTCGCCATGCGAAGGGTCTGGTCATTAATATAACGGTAAAGATCGCGCTGGCTCTTGAGCAGGTTAACTACGTTCTCGTTACCCCAGGTTGGCCAGTGGTGCTGAGCCATGATGATTTCCGCTTTGTCACCCCAGCGAACTATCGCTTCGTTAATATATTTTGACCAAGGGAGGGGTTCGCGGATTTTTGCGCCACGCAGGGAATAAGTATTATGCAGCGTATGGGTCACATCTTCTGCCGCTTCGATGAGTTTCTTCTCTTCGATAAACCACAGCATTTCTGATGGTGCTTCAGAGCCTGGCGCCAGCATGAAATCATAGGTAAGGCCGTCGATGACCTCTTTTTGGCCATCTTTCTCTATGATGTGGGTTGGGGCAATCAGGGTGACGGTACCCGCCGAAGTGGTGGTGCCCAACCCCGCACCCACCTGGCCTTTGGCATCCGGTTTCAACAGATTGCCGTACATATAGCTGGCGCGGCGGCTCATGACGTTACCCGCCATGATGTTTTCTGCCACGGCGGCCTCCATAAAGCCGGCGGGGGCATAAACCTTCACTTTGCCAGACTTGACATCGGCCTCATCGACTACACCTCGCACACCACCATAATGGTCTACGTGGCTATGAGTGTAGATAATAGCGACAACGGGCTTTTTACCTCTATTTTTATAATAGAGATCCATACCCACTTTGGCGGTCTCTGCCGAAACCAAAGGGTCAACCACGGTAACGCCTTCTTTCCCCTCAATGATGGTCATATTGGAGAGATCCAGGTTACGGATCTGGTAAACACCATCCGTGACCTCAAACAGGCCGCTGATGTTAATCAACTGCGACTGGCGCCACAGGCTTGGGTTCACGGTATCCGGCGATTTTTCGCCTTCCTTGATGAAGGCATACTGTTGGGGATTCCAGATGACATTGCCTTTTTCACCTTTGATAATTTCGGTGGGCAAGGCAGCTATGAAACCTTTATGCGCGTTGGCAAAATCGGTGTTATCTGAGAAGGGGAGCTGATCGTACAGCGCATCATTGGCTTGTTTGGTTGCGGAGGCTGCTTCTTTCGGCGCAACTTCTGCCCAGGATGAAATAGCAAAGCCGGATAGCATTCCCGCTAACGCCAGCCCTCTCATGATTGGTGTTAATTTCATTAGGATCCCCGTTGGTTGTTAGATGAAGAATGATGAGTAACAGTGATTTCCCTTGTAACGATTTGTAACTCAAGTATTAAATGTAATAGATGATTGAGATTCGGCAAGTTTAAATAAACAAAGTGTTGTGCTTAGGCAAAATAGCGTTGGTTTTTATATCAGGAGTGGGGTTTTAGTTTGGCTGGTTTTTGTTTTGTGATGTAATCATTTAAAATCAAATAGTTATTATTTTTGTTGATCTGATTTTACGTTTTTATGGGTTTATGTATTATTTGGAGTGGTTGATGGGATTTTTCGTAAAAGAAGTGTTTTTATATCGGTTATCTCCCTGTGTGGTCTATTTTACAGGGCGACAGAGAATATATTTCTGTACTCGAGTTATTAAAGTGGTGCGCTGACAGAATATCAGTGCACCACTTTTAGATCAGTGCCTAACCAGCGTGGCAAAATAGTACGCCAGCGGGATCGCCAACAGATACAACCCGGCGGGTACTTCGCGCCATTGACCGGCAATCACCTTGATAATGATATAAAACAGCAATCCACCAGCGATACCGGTACCAAAGCTGTTGGCGATCAGGGTGATCATTACCATCATCAGTACCGGCAGGCCGTCGGTGAAGTTGGCCAAATCAACTTTGCGTAGTCCGCTGAACATATTCAGACCGATCAAAATCAGCGCCGGGGCGGTGGCTTCTTTCGGGATCATCAGCGCAATCGGTGTGAACAGCAGCATCAGCAAAAACATCACCGCAGCGGCCAAGGCGGTTAGTCCGGTTTTTCCACCGGCTTCTGCCGCCGCAGAGGATTCAATCAGGGCGGTGGCGGCAGGAATACCGACTATAGGGCCAAGCGCGGCGGCGATAGAGTCCACCATAAAGGGCCGGTTGATGTGCGGCATATTGCCGTGTTCGTCCAGCAGGCCGGCTTCACCGCCTACGGCCAGCGTGGTGCCCATGGTGGAGAAAAACTCCGAGGCGAAAAAGACGAACAAATAGGGCAGGAAGGCGATATTCAATGCACCTATCAGATCAACATGGCCAAGCACCGGGGCCAATGAATGCGGCATCGCCACCAGGCTGGTTGGCAGATGGGTGACGCCGAACGGGATGCCGACCAGAGTAGCGAACAGGATGGCCCACAAAATAGCACCGGGAATACGTCGGGCCTGCAGGGCGATCGCCAGGAACAGGCCGCATAGGGCGATCAATGCACCGGGCGCGGTGAAGTCACCCAGCATCAACGCGTTGGATTTTGCATTGGCCAGCACCAGCCCGGCATTGCGGAACCCCAGTATTGCCACGAACAGCCCGATAGAGGCCGTCAGCCCCAGCTTGATCGATTGCGGTACCGAACGGGTAACGACCTCACGTAGCCCGAGCCGCGTCAGGGCGAAAAACAAAATACCGGACCAGCAGGCGATACCCAGGCCAATCTGCCAACTGATACCTTCACTGCCCGCAAGAGTTACGCCGACCAACACCGAGCCGCCGATGCCCGGTCCGACGATAAACGGCAGGTTGCCGTATAACGCCATCAGCAAGCTACCCAGCACAAACACCAGAATGGTGCCGGTAGTGGCCGCCCCCTTATCCATGCCGCCGACGGCTAACAACCCTGGGATCACCACCAACAGATAAGCGGCCGCCAGAAAACCGGTGATACCGGCCAGACATTCGGTTTTGACATTACTTTGCCGCGCATGCAGTTGAAAACGCCGTTGCAGCCAGCCCCCTGGTGTTGGAGCAGGTACTGAATTTTCAGCCATTTAAATTCTCTCCGTCGTTACCCGTCGTATTTTAAGCCGCAACTTGAAATCCATAGGGTACATATTGTTATTATGATTATTTTTAGGCCGGGGTTTCCCAGCAGGCGATCAGCGGATCGACAATCTGACGTGTTGAGCCGTCGGTCAGGCCGAGATCGGTCAGGTGCGGCCCGGCGTTACAAGCCAGGCAGGTGCCTTCAATCGCCTTGAAAACCCGGTAAGGCGGCTCCCAGTCGGCGATTCGTGCGCTCAAATCGCGCAGGTTTTTGAACTGTTGTGCCAGCTCTGCGGCGGGCAAGTCAGAGAGCATACCGGCAATCGGCATTGCCACCTGCGCCAGAATTTCCCCGTTTTGACTCAGGGCCATGCCGCCGCCACTGGCAATCAGGGCGTTGGCGGCCAGCGCCATATCGGCGGCATCACGACCCAGCACTACCAGATTATGTGAGTCATGTGAGTAGCTGGTGGCAATGGCACCCCGCAACTCACCCCAGCCCTCCAGCAATGCCAGTTGCGGTGTGGCCTGATGGCGGCCATGGCGGTGCTGCACCCAGATCAGGCTAAAGCCTTGCGGGATCTGCACTTCACCGTTACGCACTTCGACCGTGGTCTCGTTCCACTGGGTAAAACGCGCGCCCTTTATGTGGCGCAGAGTGGCTTTGCCGTGACGGATCGCCGGAACCTTCAACACAAAGTCCCCGGCAGCCAAAGGTTGCAGCCGCAGGGTGTCACGCGGTGCCGCCACGTTAGGGTTGGCCTTGAGCGGCTTTTGCATCTTGCCTTGCTGTGCCGTCAATTTACCTGCGACGTAGACCTGTTGCGCTCTAAGCTGAGTCAGCGAATCAAACACCACCAGATCGGCAACGCGGCCTGCGGCAATCAGCCCGAGATCGTTGCGCTGCAAACGAATGGCGGCATTGAGCGTGGCCATCCGCAGCACGTCGGTCGCCGGCAGGCCTTGTTCGATCAACATATTGAGTAACGCTACTATGCCGCCTTTTTCCAGCAGCATATCTGGCGGGACATCATCGGTGCAGACGGTGATTTGTGAGGACAGGTGCGGCAGCGTTTTCAGCGCCGCGACAATCTCCGGCAGCAGATAAGGGTGGGAACCTCTGATTTCCAGCGTCAGACCGGCGCGTAATTTCTCCAGCGCATCGGCTCCGGAGGTCAGCTCATGGTCGGAGGTGACTCCCGCCGCCAGATAGGCCTGCAGGTCGGCGCCGCTCAGCCCGCGCGCATGGCCTTCGATCAATTTGCCGCTATTAAGCCCGGCATTGAGAATTTCCAGCATGCGTTCGCTGCCATTCAACACGCCGTGCATGTCCATGACCTCGGCGACGCCGCCGACTTCTGGCCACGCCAGCATGGTTTCCATTTCCTGGCCGGCAAAATCGGCACCGGACATTTCCAGCCCCGGAGTGGAGGGGACGCTTGAAGGGGCTGCGCAGATCACTCTGAGTGGCAGGCCGCGGCTGGCGTCTACCGCATAACGCACACCGGCAACGCCGAGCACGTTGGCCAACTCGTGCGGATCCCAGAAAATGGTGGTGGTGCCTTGGGCGACGACAATCTCGGCATAGCGTTCTGGCGGCAGGTGTGAGCTTTCAACATGTACGTGGGTGTCGATCAGTCCTGGGCTCAGATAAGCACCGGCCAAGTCCTGCGTCTGCAAGGCTTCGGTCAGGGTGCCGCAGGGATGGACGCTGGCGATCAGTGCGCCGACGATGCCGACGTCGACGTTACGGACTTCGCCGGTTGCCATGTCAATTAACGCGGCGTTGGTCAGCAGCAAATCAAAGGGAAGTTGGCCCAATGCGGCCTTCACCGCACGTTGGCGTTCGCCCGTGCTGATGCAATGAGTGGTCATGGTAATTACCCGGCATGATGACAGGGTTGTTACTCTAGGGCGGCGGACTGGCTTTGCACAGATGATTTAATTTATCGCCTGATAAGAAACGTTTATGCTGTCGCAAACGTTTACTTTTTAGCGGACGGAAAGCTGACATGTCTGAACCCTGGCGCCGATTACCCGCGCTTTCTCTAAAGCAGATCCAATATTTCGTCACCCTGGCGCAGCTACGGCATTTTACCGATACCGCGAACCGTCTGGCGATCAGCCAACCGGCATTGAGTAGCGCATTACGGCAGATAGAGACGGTGCTGGGTGGCAAGCTGGTGAACCGTACCGCTTCAGCAGTGACGCTGACTGAACAGGGTGCAGCTATCTTGCCGCATGCCGAACGACTGCTGAATGTGGCGCAGGCGGCTTTTGATGATATGCAGCGCATCATGCTGGCAGGCGGGGATGGTACTGTACGTATCGGGCTGGTGCCTTCGGTCAGCGGGCTGTTGTTTCCGGCCGTGCCGCAATTGCTGGCGGCAAATTTTCCGCGTTTGCGGATAGAATTTCACGATCAAACCAATGACTCATTGTTATTGCAATTAGAGAACGGGTTGATCGATTTTGGCATTGGCGCGCTCGACAGTTCGGTGCCGGAATCGCTGGAGATATATCCGTTGCAGGAGGATCCGTTCGTGGTGGTTATGCGCCGTGACGATCCGCTGGCTGAATCTCATCATCTGCCATGGCGTCAATTAACCCGACGAGATATCGCGGTTTTCTCCAAGGGGAATATCAGTCGGTTGGTTTTGGCGCTGGCGGAAAGCCATCGTCTGAATTTAACCGCCCGCTTCCAGGTGGATTTTTTGGAGACGTTATATGGGTTGGTGCGTTCGAAATTGGCGGTGGCTATTTTACCGCAACTTTACACCACACATTTGAACGATGATGAATTAACCGTGGTTCAACTACAGCAGCCGATGCTTAGCCGCACCGTGGCGTTAATGCGCAGTGCGCATCGGAACCATCCGGCGTTAATTGAGGATTGTTTCCAATTGTTATTACAGGATTTTCAACAACGAATGAAAGTGCAGTAAGTCAATGAGAAAAATAGGAAGATAGAGGTAACATTGAGGCCGACGAATGTATCGGCTCAACGCGTTTTTAGCCTGGATTATCTTACGAATTTCCAAACGGCAGTAGGGATTTTATCGTAGAGTTTATTCATGGTGAGCTCGGCCAGGCGATGGTCGGCTGCAGAGTAAAACAGCTCCAGTTCGTCATCTGAAAGCTCATACTTGTTTTTTTCAATAACGCGTTCCAGTGTTTCGATCGTGGTGCATTTACGTAAACGCATCAGATAATCAATTTTAGTCATGATAACCTTTGGTGTTATAAACCGTCGAATAGAATAGTTTGGGGATAATTATCCCCTAAGTTTTCATTGTCGTACAGATGTCCTCTCCTGAGAACATTCTGAATAATCGCGCCTTGGTTTTCTGCCAACGACGCAGATCGGAATCATTTATACCGTAACTGCTGAACAGCGTGTAGGTATCATCGAGATACTCTTCGACAAGTTCCGATAAATCACTTTCGTCCATATATTTAATTTTATAACTCATCACAAACGAAGCAATATGTTCGATCAACTCATTAAGCTGGAGGTTGACGGAAGACGTCGGATCGTTCACCCAGCCATGATGGCTGTCGCCCAGCGTGGCGATACCTTCATCATACAGGTTTTCACACAAGAATTTCAGCTGAGCAATATCGTGCCTTTTAGGCGAATACTCATCCATATCATCCCCTCCGTAAGTCTTAATTTCGGTGTTGATAACACTCTGTGAGTAAGCTGATTTACATCATGGACAGAGGTAGCTTAAAGATGATGATAAAATAAACTTCCCGTATAATGAATATAAATCATTTCTTCGCATCTGGCCTGCTGTTATTACGTAAACTTACAATTCATCTGCGGTAGATGGGCGGGAGTTATCAATGAGGTCAAAGATAAGTCCTGCTTCGGCCAGGCTGAAAGTGACGCTGTCGCTGATGTATTCCTCGGCGCTGATATCCAGACAGGCATTGAAAATTGTCCATTTATAGCGGTAACTCATTGAATACTGGCTGCTGCTCAATTCCTGAATATCAAGTATTTCTAATGAACCTTCAGCATAACGCGCGCTTTCCGAATAAAAACTCAGGCCGCTGGTCAATGCTGGTGCCAACTCTGATATTTTTTCGTTAATCACTTTCTTTAGTTTTTTAACAGAAAGTGCTTCCGTCATTGTGTCGCAGCGAAGAGTGACTTGCATATAATGCCTGGCAGTATAGCGATCCTATCTATTAATCTTACTCCTTTTTTATCAATTCGTCGGTAAACTTTTCGTTAACATTCGACTTTTTTACAGAATCTCAACGTTGTTTATCGATTAATAACCCTGATATTTCTCGGTATATCCCGGAAGGAGTAGCGCTGACGTTGTCAAAGCGGTGAATTGCCAACGAAAGTAGCGCATCCCTTGTTACGTTCAGTTGCATTAATCGTAGTGTGGGGGCTTGAGTCAGTGAAATGTTTGTGATGTTATAATATAACACTTAACTTTCCTTCCGTCTGGCCATGAAACTGACATCCACACCGCAAGATGGTGCCATACCGTCCTTGAATTCATTGTTCACCGCCTCTGCCCGATTGCGCTGTGGCATCGCCATTTTATTACTGGCGATACTCTGGGCAGGCATCTACTGGGCGGTGGCGCTGCCATGATTACCTTACAACAGGCTGTCGTGGGCTACGGTAGTGCCCCGCTTTTTCCACCGCTCAGCGGTCACTTCACCGCCGGCTCTTTGACCGCCGTCGTCGGAGTGAACGGTGCCGGCAAGTCAACACTGTTGAAAACGTTGGCCGGGCTTTTGCCTCTGCAAAGTGGGAGCCTGTCTTTTAGCGGAAATAAATTACCGCGTATGGCTTATTTACCGCAGCAGGCCGAGTTGGATCGCCAATTCCCAATGGTGGTCAGCGATCTGGTGGCGATGGGCAGTTGGCCGCAGATCGGTATGTTTCGAGGGCTAAATAAGCGAGCTGCACTGCAGATAGCCGAGGCGCTGGATACCCTGGGGATGACTCCGATGGCCCGCAGTCCGGTCGGTGAGCTTTCCGGTGGCCAACTGCAGCGGGTACTGTTTGCTCGAATGTTGGTTCAGCAGGCACCGCTGATTTTACTGGATGAACCTTTTACCGGTATCGACAGCGCCACTATCCGGCTATTGCTGCAAGTGATCGCTCAGTTGCATCGACAAGGCAAGACGGTCATCGCGGTGCTGCATGATATGTCGATGGTGGCGAACCATTTCCCGCAGGCCTTGTTATTGACGCCACAGTGTTGCCACTGGGGGGCGGCAGATCGGGTGTTGGAACACATTCCAGCGTTGAATATTGCCAGCTCGCCGCTGTGTCGAATGGCGGTGACGCAATGATGTTGGTTGATCTCCTTGTCGATCCCTTTGCCTCGTTCGGTTTTATGCGTCGTGCGCTGGTGGCTTGCTTTGCCCTGTCGCTCAGCGCAGCGCCGTTGGGCGTTTTTCTGCTGTTGCGGCGCATGAGTTTGGTCGGCGATGCGCTGTCCCATGCGGTCTTGCCCGGTGCAGCGATAGGCTATCTGATTTCCGGTATGTCGATGGTGGCGATGGGCGTCGGTGGTTTTATTGCCGGGCTGGCGGTGGCTATGCTATCCGGGCTGGTCAGCCGGCGAACGCCGCTGAAAGAGGATGCCAGCTTCGCCGGTTTTTACCTGGGTTCGCTGGCGCTGGGCGTCACTTTAGTCTCGCTGCGTGGTTCCAGCGTTGATTTGCTGCATGTGCTATTCGGTTCGATTCTGGCGGTGGATATTCATGCGATTGTGATGGTGGGGGCGATAGCCAGCTTGTCGCTGCTGGCATTGGCCGCACTGTACCGTGCCCTGGTGATTGAATCTTTCGATGCCACCTTCTTACGCGTCAGCGCACCGCGCTGGCTGGCGCTGATACATGGATTGTTCCTGGCGTTGGTGGTGATCAATCTGGTCGCTGGTTTCCAGATCCTCGGCACATTGATGTCGGTCGGGCTGATGATGCTTCCCGCCGCCAGCGCGCGCTTTTGGGCGCGTAATTTGCCGCATACATTGGCGGTGGCTATGGGTATCGGCATGCTTTCAAGCCTTATTGGGTTGGAATGGTCGTACTACGCGTCATTGCCTGCAGGGCCGGCGATTGTGCTCAGCGCCAGCGTGATTTTCTTTGGGTCAATTTTGTTTGGGACGCGTGGGGGGATTTATTCCCTGGCGCGCCGTTGAGAAGTGCCAAGTGCAAGGAGAAAGTATGAAACGTTTACCTATATCGCTGGCAGTCGCTGCTCTGCTGTCCAGTCCATTGGCTATGGCGAAGACGGTTGACGCTGTCGCCAGTTTTTCTATCCTCGGCGACATCGTCAAGCAGGTGGGGGGAGAACATGTCAATGTCTCTACGCTGGTGGGGCCGGACGGCGACCCGCACAGCTTCGAACCTTCACCGAAAGACAGCAAGCTATTGTCGCAGGCTGACGTGGTGTTCGTCAGTGGCCTGGGCCTGGAAGGGTGGATCGATCGCCTGGTCAGTGCCTCGGGTTACAAAGGGCAGGTGATTACCGCATCGCAGGGGATCAACTCGCGTCAGATGAATGAAGACGGCAAAGAGGTCACCGATCCTCATGCCTGGAACAGCATGAAGAATGGCGTGCAGTACGCCACCAACGTGATGAACGCGCTGATTGCCGCTGACCCTGAGGATGCCAACTATTTCCGTCAGCGCGGCGCGGAATATATCCAGCAGCTGCAGAAGTTGGATCTGTGGGCCAAAACGCAGTTTGCCGCAGTGCCGCAGCAAAAACGCAAGGTGCTGACCAGTCACGATGCTTTTGGCTACTTTGGCCAAGAATATGGTGTCACCTTCCTTGCCCCGGTCGGCTTCTCTACCGAGGCTGAGGCGAGTGCCAGCGACGTGGCCGGGCTGATCAAACAGATCAAGCAGGAGAAGGTTAATGCCTACTTTATTGAGAACCAAACCGATCCTCGCCTGGTGAAGCAAATTGCCGCCGCCACCGGTGCCAAGGCAGGGGGGGAACTGTATCCGGAAGCCTTATCCAAAGCTAATGGTCCAGCAGCCACTTACGAGCAGGCATTTGAGCACAATGTCGATACTCTACTCGGCAGCATGAAATAACGCATTCGCCCTGTCTGTCAGGCAGGGCATTTTTGGTGTTTCAGCTTTCTCCATAAAAAAAGCCCCGTTGAGCAGCAACGGGGCTTTGCGACAGACAGATGGCACTGCTTTACTTAGCGCTTTTTCTTACGTCCCTGTACCGCTTTGAAGCGTGGGTTAGTTTTACAAATCACATAGATACGGCCTTTACGGCGCACGACCTTGCAATCCGGATGGCGGTTCTTCGCCGAACGCAATGAACTCAAAACCTGCATGTGGATCCCCTGTTACTTATTGCCGGTAAAGAAGCGGCCAAAACGTTGCTGGAAGCGCGCAGTGCTGCCTTCTTTAGAGAACTCTTTCTGCTTGCCGGTGTAATACGGGTGCGAAGCGGAAGAGACGTCGAGAGTGACATACGGCCAGCTTTCACCTTCAAGCTCAATGGTGCGATCGGTGTTAATGGTCGAACCCACCTTAAAGTAGGTATCGGCACTGAGGTCGTGGAACACCACGGTACGGTAGTTTGGGTGGATGCCTGCTTTCATGATGCGCTCCAATGTGATGTTATACTATAACAATAATTATGCGCCGCACGGCAAGGCGGATCAAGTACAAAATGCATCTGCCGATAAATTAATGAGAGTGGTTTGCATTAAGCCGATGAAGCCAAAGAAAAAGGCCGCATAAGCGGCCTTGGTATTCAGAGGTTAGGGATCACTACTTTAATCAGTGATGATCAACCGGGTGGCTGTGTTCCACATCTTCGGACTTCTTGCTGAAGCGGCGGCGAACCACCACGAAGAAGACCGGAACGAAGAAGATGGCCAGCACGGTCGCGGTAATCATCCCGCCCATAACGCCGGTACCTACCGCGTTCTGTGCGCCGGAGCCTGCACCGCTGCTGATAACCAGCGGCAGAACCCCGAGGATGAATGCCAGAGAAGTCATCAGAATTGGACGCAGACGCATACGCACCGCTTCCAACGTGGCTTCTATCAGACCCTTGCCTTCTTTATCCATCAGGTCCTTGGCGAATTCCACAATCAATATGGCGTTCTTCGCCGACAGACCTATGGTGGTCAACAGCCCCACCTGGAAGTAAACGTCGTTGTTAAGGCCGCGCATGGTGGCCGCCAGCAACGCACCGATAACCCCCAGTGGCAGAACCAGCATGACCGAGAACGGAATTGACCAGCTCTCGTACAATGCTGCCAGACACAGGAACACCACCAGAATCGAGATGGCATACAGTGCTGGAGCCTGGTTACCGGACAGACGTTCCTGATAGGACATACCGGTCCAGTCGTAACCAATGCCGCTCGGCAGCTTGGAGGCCAGTTCTTCCATCAGGTTCATGGCTTCACCGGTACTCTTGCCTGGCGTTGCCTGACCCAAGATTTCCATGGAAGGCAGACCGTTATAACGTTCCAGACGCGGCGAACCGTATTCCCATTTCGCCGAGGAGAAGGCGGAGAACGGAACCATCTGGCCGCTGGTGCCGCGGACAAACCATTTATTGATATCTTCCGGCAACATACGGAACGGCGCATCAGCCTGTACGTACACTTTCTTCACACGACCACGGTCGATGAAGTCGTTAACGTAAGAGCCACCCAACGCGGTGCTCAGCGTGCTGTTAATGGTGGTGATGCTAACGCCCAGAGCCTTGGCTTTTTCCTGGTCGATAATCAGTTTGAACTGCGGCGTATCTTCCAGACCGTTAGGGCGCATGCCCACCAGCATGTCCGGATGCTTGGCAGCCATGCCCAGCAACTGGTTACGTGCTTCGGTCAGTTTTTCATGCCCCAGGCCACCCTGGTCAATCAGCTGGAAGTCAAAACCGGTTGCGGTACCCAGTTCGATAATCGCCGGCAGGTTGAATGGGAATACCAGGCCATCTTTGATTTGCGAGAACGCGCCCATTGCGCGGCCTGCAATCGCCGGTACCTTATTCTCTTCACCTTTACGTTCAGACCAGTCTTTCAGGCTGACGAATGACAGACCGTTGTTCTGACCGTTACCGTTAAAGCCGAAGCCCGCAACGGTAAACACCGAAACCACGTTGTCTTTTTCTTTGGTCATGAAGTAGTCGGTGACTTCTTCCAGAACCTTAGAGGTACGCGCTTCGGTAGCACCCGCAGGCAACTGCACCATGGTCAGCAAAATACCCTGGTCTTCGTCCGGCAGGAACGAGGAAGGCAAGCGCAGGAACAGCAGCGCCATGCCGACAACGATCAGCAGGTAGATCACCAGATAACGACCGGTGCTGCGCAGAATGTTGGCTACGCTGTCGGTGTAGTGATGGGTGCTCTTTTCGAACATGCGGTTAAACCAACCGAAGAAGCCGGTTTTAACCCCGTGGTCGCCTTTCGCTACGGGTTTCAACAAGGTGGCGCACAGTGCAGGCGTCAGAATCAACGCTACCAGTACCGACAGCGCCATCGCAGAAACGATGGTGATGGAGAACTGACGGTAGATAGCACCGGTCGAGCCGCCGAAGAACGCCATAGGGACGAATACCGCCGACAGCACCATGGCAATACCGACCAACGCGCCCTGGATCTGCTCCATCGATTTCTTGGTGGCTTCCTTCGGCGGCAGTCCCTCTTCGGACATCACACGCTCGACGTTTTCTACCACCACGATGGCATCATCCACCAACAAGCCTATCGCCAGCACCATGCCGAACATCGTCAGGGTGTTTATCGAGAAGCCGAAGGCCGCCAGAATGGCAAAGGTCCCCAGCAACACCACCGGTACCGCAATGGTTGGGATCAGGGTTGCGCGGAAGTTTTGCAGGAACAAATACATCACCAGGAATACCAGGATGATGGCTTCGATCAGCGTTTTCACCACTTCGTTAATCGAGATTTTAACGAACGGCGTGGTGTCGTACGGATAAACCACTTTCATCCCTTGCGGGAAGAAAGGCTGCATTTTGGTCAGCGCGTCTTTCACACCTTGAGCGGTGTTCAGGGCGTTGGCACCGGTAGCCAGTTTGATACCCAGGCCTGCCGCCGGTTTGCCGTTATAACGTGCGGTCACCGCATAGCTTTCAGCTCCGCGCTCAATGTGTGCCACGTCGCTCAGGCGAACCTGAGAACCGTCGGCATTCACCTTCAGCAGAATTTTGCCGAACTCTTCTGGAGAGGTCAGACGGGTCTGCGCGATGATCGAGGCGTTAAGCTGTTGACCCGGCACCGGTGGCATCCCACCCAATTGCCCTGCGGCGATTTGGTTGTTCTGCTCGGTAATGGCGGACGTCACATCAGTAGTGGTCAGCTGGAAGTTATTGAGCTTATTTGGATCCAACCAGACACGCATCGCGTACTGGGCACCAAACAGCTGCACTTCACCCACGCCGGATGAACGGCTGATCGGGTCCTTGATGTTAGAGGCCACATAGTCCGCGATGTCGTCCTGAGTCATGCTCGGATCGTCGGAAATAAAGCCGGCTACCATCAGGAAGCTGCTGCTGGACTTTTCAACTTTCAGGCCCTGCTGCTGTACTTCTTGCGGCAGTAACGGCGTAGCCAATGACAGTTTGTTCTGTACCTGAACCTGCGCGATGTCAGGGTCTGTTCCAGAGTTAAACGTCAGTGTAATGGTAACGCTACCAGAGGAATCACTGGTGGAGGACATGTACATCAGATTATCGATACCGTTCATGTTCTGTTCGATAATCTGAGTCACGGTATCCTGCACCGTTTTTGCATCTGCGCCCGGATAGTTTGCGGAAATACTGACCGCCGGTGGTGCAATAGTTGGATACTGCGCAATCGGCAGTTTCATTATTGACAGCACACCCGCCAACATGACGATGATGGCGATTACCCAGGCGAAAATAGGGCGATCTATAAAGAACTTAGCCATGTCTTACCGGCTCCTTTTTATGACTTCTGCGCTTCAGACTGCGGCTGCTTTTGCGCCTGAGTGTCAACTTCCTGCACTTTTACCTGAGCGCCTGGGCGGACTTTCATCAGGCCAGTGACAATTACGCGGTCGCCGGCTTTCAAGCCGTCGGTAACCAACCATTTGTCACCAATCGCCTGGTCCGCTTTCAGCGTGCGCATTTCGACTTTATCGTCAGCGCCCACCACCATCGCGGTAGCTTCGCCACGCGGGTTACGTGTTACACCCTGCTGTGGCACCAGCAATGCATCGCTGCGCACGCCTTCGTCCAGACGGGCGCGAACGAACATACCTGGCAGCAGCGTATCGTTCGGGTTAGGGAACAGGGCGCGAATGGTGATTGAACCGGTGGTTTCATCCACGGTGACGTCAGAGAATTCCAGCGTGCCTTCCTGAGCGTACTGCGCGCCGTTCTCCAGCAGCAGTTTCACCTTGGCCTTGCCGTTTTCCTGTTTCAGCGCACCGCTGGCCAATTCTTGCTTCAGGCGCAGAAAGTCGTTGCTCGACTGAGTGACGTCGACGTAAATCGGATCCAACTGTTGCACGGTAGACAGCGCCGTGGTTTGACCGTTGCTGACCAGCGCGCCTTCGGTTACTGAAGATTTGCCGATACGCCCGGAGATTGGGGACGTCACTTTAGTGTAAGCCAGGTTGATACGCGCAGTTTCAACCGCCGCTTTTGCGGCTATCACAGCGGCATCTGCCTGCTGCAGGTTGGAAACGGCAGTATCGTAATCCTGCTTGCTGATGTAGCTGGTGCCCAGCAAGGGCTTGTAGCGGTTGACCGTCACGCGCGCGATAGAAGCGCTGGCCTGTGCTTTGGCCAGATCGCCTTTGGCGCTGTCATAGCTTGCCTGATAGGTAGCAGGATCAATCTGATACAGGGAAGTGCCTGCCTTGATATCACTGCCTTCAACAAAGTTGCGTTTCAGGATAATACCGCTGACCTGAGGGCGAACTTCGGCGATACGATACGCAGCGGTGCGGCCAGGAAGATCGGTAGTCATATTGAGAGGCTCGGCCTTCAAAGTCACTACACCCACTTCGGGAGCCGGTGGTTGGGCGCCTTGCTGTTGGGTTTCTTTATCGTTACATCCTGTAAGCATTAAGCTGCCTGAAAGCATCAGAACTGCCGCCAGAGGCGTTAACCCTCTGTTTTTGTTCATAGAAAAACCTCAAGTGTCCGATTTCAAAATGATCAATGGATCACAAGCTTTAAAACCCATTGCTGCGTTAATTATATGTGCGTGCTATGGTACATACATACGCGAATGTATGTAAATCACACTCCCCCGAAAAAACAACGTCATGGCACGAAAAACCAAACAGCAGGCGCTAGAAACTCGACAGCACATACTTGATGCTGCGGTGCAAGAATTTTCTGAACGTGGCGTTTCTGCAACGTCACTGACAGATATTGCCACTGCTGCCGGAGTTACGCGTGGTGCAATTTATTGGCACTTCAAGAACAAGGTAGACCTGTTTAATGAAGTTTGGGAATTATCAGAGTCAAAAATTGGTGATCTGGAACTAGAGTATCAGGCAAAGTTCCCCGAGAATCCACTGCGTATTTTACGGGAAATTCTGATTTACATTCTGACGGCTACGGTCGATGACAGCCGCCGACGAGCGCTGATGGAAATCGTTTTCCACAAGTGCGAATTCGTCGGTGAGATGATGCCGCTGCATGAGGCGCGTAAAGTCTTATACCTGACAGGTTATGAACGCATTGAGTCGGTGCTGCGTGACTGTATGGCCCATGGCCAACTGCCCGTTGATTTGCACACCCGCCGCGCGGCAATTATCCTGCATGCTTATATTACCGGCCTGATGGAGAATTGGCTGTTTATGCCGGAGAGCTTTGATCTGAAAGCCGAAGCGACGGCGCTGATCGACTCCTTCCTCGAAATGGTCCAATTCAGTCCCGCCTTACGAATCAAGCCGGAAGAACTGGCGACGCAGCCACACAGCGTCGAAATCCATCCTTTATAGGAGAAACACCATGTCATCCGTAGTGTTGATTGCCAATGGCGCCGCCTATGGCCACGAATCCCTGTTTAACGCCCTGCGTCTGGCCATTACCCTGAAAGAGCAGCAAAGCGATCTCGACCTGAAACTGTTTCTGATGTCCGATGCGGTGGTGGCCGGGCTGGCAGGCCAACAGCCGCGCGAAGGTTACCATTTGCAGCAGATGCTGGAAATTCTCACTGCGCAACAGGTGCCGGTGAAGCTGTGCAAGACCTGCGCCGACGCACGTGGCGTGAGCCAATTGCCACTGGCGGATGGGGTAGAGATCGGAACCCTGGTCGAGTTGGCGCAGTGGACGCTGGCGGCAGGAAAAGTGCTGACGTTCTGATCCTGCGACATCTGTACATCACCAGCAATGCTTTTCTTATTCTTTGGCTATCTGCGATCGTGATAATCTTTAGGCTTCTTTATTATTGATTCGAAGCCAAATCATGCATCGCAGGTTAGCTAAAGGTTCTTTTCTGGCGTTCCCCTCGTTCCTGAGTGTGGGCCTTTCCCGCACCCTTGCCCTGTTTTTACTGATCGCGGTTTGTGCGGTGTGCCAACCTGTGGCCTATGCGTCCCTGAATGGCGACCTGCCGTCCCGTAGCGAAATTCAAGGCCAGATTGAAGCCTTGAACAAGCAAAAGACGCTGACCCCGGTCAATAAGCTCACCCAACAAGATTTGGCCCGCACGCTTGAGCTGCTGGACGCGATTGAACGAACTAAACAGGATGGCGCTCAGCTTAAGCAACAGTTGCAACTGGCGCCGGGCAAATTGCGTCAGGTAACCGCCGATCTCGATGCACTCAAGACGCCGGTAGACGGCACGGCCGCCAGGGCCGAACTGCTGCAGCTTTCACTGCGCCAGTTGGAAACCCGCCTTTATCAAACCCTCGACGACCTGCAGACTGCGCAGGAAAACCTGTCGACCTATAACAGCCAGCTGGTTTCACTGCAGACCCAGCCGGAGCGGGTGCAGAGCAGCATGTACACCGCTTCGCAGCGTCTGCAGGAGATCCGTAACCAAATCAACGATCAGACGCCGGGCCAAAACTCACTGCGCGACAGCCAGCTAGTGAGGCTGGCAACCGAACAGACGTTGCTCAATGCGCAAATTGATCTGCAGCGCAAAAGCCTAGAAGCCAACACCACCCTGCAAGATTTGCTGCAGAAACAGCGCGATTACACCACCGGGCATATTGATGCTTTGGATCACAGCGTGCAGTTGCTGCAAGAAGTGGTCAACAGCAAGCGCCTGACGCTGTCGGAAAAAACTGCCAAAGAGGCGCAGAATCCGGAAGATGCCACGGACATCCAGCACGATCAATTAGTCAGTAAAGAGCTGGATGTTAACCGCCAGCTCAGCCAACGGCTGATTGCCGCCACCGAAGAGAGCAACGTGCTGTTCCAGCAGAATATTCGGGTGAAGAACTGGCTCGATCGTGGCCTGCAGGCGGAACGTAATCTGAAAGAACAGATCCAGGTGCTCAAAGGCAGTCTGGTGCTGTCACGCATTTTGTATCAGCAACAACAGAGCCTGCCGCAGGGGACGCTGGTGGCAGACATGGGCACGCGCATCGCCGATCTGCGTCTGGAACAGTTTGATATCAACCAGCAGCGCGACGACCTGTTCAAAGGCGACGATTACATCAATAAGCTGGTTGCCGACAGCAAAGAAAAAGCCAGTGCGGACGTGCTGGACGCTTTAAACGAAATCGTCGATATGCGGCGTGAGCTGTTGGATCAGTTGAACAAACAGCTTAGCAATCAGTTGGCGCAGTCGATCAACCTGCAGATCAACCAGCAGCAGTTGACCAGCGTTAACAGCTCGCTGCGGGATACGCTGACCCAGCAGATTTTCTGGGTTAACAGTAACAAACCGGTTGATTTGGCGTGGTTGAAAGCTCTGCCGGGGGCGGTCAGAGATCAGCTCGCCACCCTCGATTTCAAATTAGACCTTGGAAAAATAGTGCAGGGCGGTTTGAATTCGCTGGTGGTGCTGATCCCGCTGTTGCTGCTGCTCGGCCTGTTACGCTGGCGCTACAAGCTGATCGACAGCCATTTGCAACGGCTGGCCAACGATGTCGGGCAGTTAAAGCGCGATGGCCAACTGCACACACCCAAAGCCATCTTACTGACCTTGCTGAAGGTTGTTCCCGGCTCGGCGCTGCTGCTGGGGGCGGGGTTCTGGGGGGATCGTGCCGAAATTGGCCTCAGTGATTTCATTTGGGCGCTGTCGCAGCAGTTGGCGCTATTTTGGCTGATTTTCGGCTTCACCTACCGCATGCTGGCAGTGGGCGGCGTTTGTGAGCGGCACTTTAATTTTGCCCCTGAGCTTTGTGCGCATTACCGCCGTCAGACGGTGCGCCTGGGCCTGGCGCTGCTGCCGTTGATCTTCTGGTCGGTGCTGGGCGAGAAAGCGCCGCTGCGGCTGGTGGAAGACGTGATCGGCCAGGTGGTGGTCATGCTGACGCTGGCACTGCTGACCGTGCTGGTGTTCCCGATGTGCCGTGACAGTTGGCGAGAGAAAGGTTCGCACGCGGTGCGATTGGTGATTGTTACCGCCATTGCTGCCACACCGTTGATCCTGCTTGGGCTGATGTTTGCCGGTTACTTCTACACCACGCTGCGGCTGGCCGGCCGCTGGATCGACAGTTTGTACCTGTTTTTCCTGTGGAATATTGTTTATCTGACTGCGATCCGTGGGCTGAGCGTCGCGGCGCGCCGTCTGGCCTACCGCCGTGCGCTGGCCCGTCGCCAAAGCCTGGCGAAAGAGAAAGAGGGAGCCGAAGGGCTGGAACCGGTTGAAGAACCTCCTTTGGCGCTAGATCAAATCAACCAGCAGTCGCTGCGTCTGACCACCATGGCGCTGTTTATTATCTTCGCCAGCGCTTTTTATGCCATTTGGTCCGATCTGGTGACGGTGATCTCGTATCTGGACAGCATCACGCTATGGCATTACACCTCTACCGTTGCCGGCAGCAGCGTGGCGCAGGCGGTAACGCTGGGCAACATGATGGTAGCGATAGCGGCGGTTATCGTCGCCTACGTCATGACGCGCAACCTGCCTGGTTTACTGGAGGTGGTGGTGTTGTCGCGGTTGCAGTTACGGCAGGGGACCTCTTATGCGGTCACCACCATATTGACCTATCTGATTACCACCGTGGGGGCAGTGACCGCACTGGGATCGCTGGGCGTATCCTGGGATAAGCTGCAGTGGCTGGCGGCCGGTTTGACCGTTGGGCTGGGCTTCGGTTTACAGGAGATTTTCGCCAACTTTGTCTCCGGTCTGATTATCCTGTTTGAACGGCCTATCCGTATCGGCGATACCATTACTATCGGCAGTTTCTCAGGCTCGGTCAGCAAAATCCGCATTCGTGCCACTACCATCACCGACTTTGACCGCAAAGAAGTGATTATCCCTAACAAGGCGTTTGTTACCGAGCGGTTGATCAACTGGTCGCTGTCAGACACCATCACCCGCGTATTGATCAAGGTTGGCGTAGCCTACGGATCTGATCTGGACAAGGTGAAAGCGGTGCTGTTGCAGGCGGCGCGCGATAACCCGCGGGTGATGACCGATCCCGAGCCGCAGGTGTTCTTCCTTAATTTCGGCGCCAGCACGCTGGATCACGAACTGCGCCTTTACGTGCGTGAGTTGCGTGACCGTAGCTATACCGTTGACGAACTGAACCGCTCGATCGAACGCCTGTGCCGCGAGAACGATATCAATATTGCCTTCAACCAGCTTGAGGTGTATTTGCACAATCAGCAGGGCAACGAGGTGCAGGAAGTGAAACGGACATTATCGCCGGATGAAGGCGGTACGTCGGCAGGATGATAATGGAATGAGAAGCAAGGGTTCAGCGCAGGCTGAACCCTGTTTAATGGCCGACAGGCAGGTAAGGGGAGGTTACGCCGTTGCGTTGCAACTTTTCCTGGTAGTCCCGTTTGACAATATCCAGCGCCGCCAGCGCGGTGGCCGGATCGATCTCATTGCATTCCAGCAGGTAAATCAGGTCTACCGCCAGTTGCAATTCTGCTGAGGCATTTTCTAGAGACATAAAACCCACGTTTAAATTGAGATGAATGAGTGATGCTTCGCTTCGGCTGAGTATAGTGAACAAGATCCGCGGAGGGGAAGAATCATTAAAATATTGTGATAAATCTTCAAAAACCGTTTTCTTTACGTTCAATACTGCGCTCGATTCGTGCCAACGCCTGGCGGCAACGCATCAATCGGCCTTCCAGCGCCGCCAGCTCATGCTGCAGTTTTTGCTGCGCTGCCAGCGTGGTCTGTCTGCCCAACAGGCTTTCCCGATCCTGGATCATCGAAATAATCCGACGCTCATAATCCTGATGCTCAGCCAGCTTATGGTACAAATCGGCCGCCACCACTTCCTTGGGCTGATTTTTTCGGCGCAGTGCCTGGGTCGCCAATTCGCGCTGCAGGGCGGTGATCTGCGCCACCAGTCTCTCGGCCAGAAAGGCCACCTGGGTGGTGCGGCTGTCGTTGGCTGCGGTCTGCAACTGAGCGAAGTTCTTTTGTACTTCTGTCAGGTAATCGCGCAGCCGGGTGCCGCGGTTGGAAAATAACGCAGCGTCAAAGCGTGCCTGAGGGATCGGTGCGTCGCCTTGCGGTGTGATTTCGCCGGCTAACACCGTGATCTGTTGTTCTAACACTTGTAAAAGACGCTGAGTACTCACGTTGGCTCCATGACGAGGATAGTGGGCTCAGCTTGCACGCGTTCACACCGTGAAACAAGCGCTGCACGCATATTCCGGCCGCTGCGACTGGTGACGCTGGGGAGGCTGGTGATAAAGTGACGTCAGACAGATTGATGGACAAGGATCCCCATGACGCGTTGGTTATTGATAATCCTCGGTTGGCTGGCGGTGGTGCTGGCGACGCTGGGCGTGGTATTGCCGCTGCTGCCCACCACACCCTTTCTGCTGCTGGCCGCCTGGTGCTTTGCCCGTTCGTCGCCGCGATTTCACGCCTGGTTGCTGTACCGTTCATGGTTTGGCTCCTATCTGCGCCATTGGCAACAGCACCGCGCCTTGCCGCCGGGGACCAAATGGAAGGCCGTATTGATGATTGTGCTGACGTTTGCGGTTTCGCTGTGGTTGGTGAAGCTTTGGTGGGTGCGCGGCTTACTGTTAGTGATGCTGGCCGTTCTGCTGATCTTTATGTCACGGCTGCCGGTTGTTGACCTGCCACAACAAAAACAGCGCTGATCGCACACCGTCGGTTGCATTTGTCCGCCAGTTTGCATAAATTTGACCGTTTTCGTGTGCGGGTTAAGATGACCTGCGCGCAAGTCATCAGGCAGTTTTATCAGGCAACAATTATGACCGCTACTGCGCAGCAGCTTCAGTTTATTAAAGACAGTATCAAAACCATCCCGGATTACCCTAAGCCGGGCATACTGTTCCGTGACGTCACCAGCCTGCTGGAAAATCCGCTGGCCTACGCCGCCAGCATTGAATTGCTGGTTGAGCGTTTCCGCGAAGCGGGCGTCACCAAAGTGGTTGGCACCGAAGCGCGCGGCTTCCTGTTTGGCGCCCCGGTTGCGTTGGCGCTGGGCGTGGGTTTTGTACCGGTGCGCAAACCGGGCAAGCTGCCGCGTGCCACCCTCAGCGAAAGCTATGAGCTGGAATACGGCACCGACAAGTTGGAAATCCACACTGATGCTATCAGCGCCGGTGATAAAGTGCTGGTGGTGGACGATCTGCTGGCAACCGGCGGCACCATCGAAGCCACAGCAAAACTGATCCGCCGTCTGGGTGGTGAAGTGACCGACGCCACCTTCATTATCAATCTGCCGGATCTCGGCGGTGAAGCGCGTTTAAACACCCTGGGTATTGAATGCTACAGCCTGGTCAACTTCTCCGGCCACTGATCTGCATTACCACAACGGCCTCGCGGATCGCCGCGGGGCTGTGTTAGCATGACCCTCCAGATTACTCGACTTTTCCGGTATTAATGAGCTATCAGGTTCTAGCCCGTAAGTGGCGCCCTCAAACGTTTGCAGATGTGGTCGGACAGGAACATGTCCTGACGGCACTGGCTAACGGCCTCTCGCTGGGGCGGATCCATCACGCCTATCTGTTCTCGGGTACGCGCGGCGTGGGTAAAACCACCATTGCGCGCCTGCTGGCCAAAGGCCTGAACTGTGAAACCGGCATCACCGCCACGCCGTGCGGTCAATGTGATAACTGCCGCGAGATTGAGCAGGGACGTTTTGTCGATCTGATCGAGATCGACGCCGCGTCCAGAACCAAGGTGGAAGATACCCGCGATCTGCTGGATAACGTCCAGTATGCCCCCGCCCGTGGCCGCTTCAAGGTTTACCTGATTGACGAAGTGCACATGCTCTCGCGTCACAGCTTCAATGCGCTGTTGAAAACGCTGGAAGAGCCGCCTTCGCACGTCAAATTCCTGTTGGCAACCACCGACCCGCAAAAGTTGCCGGTAACCATTTTGTCCCGCTGTCTGCAATTTCATCTGAAGGCGCTGGACGTCGATCAGATCCGCAGCCAGTTGGAAACGGTGCTGCAGGCAGAGCAGATCACCAGCGATCAGCGTGCGTTGCAGCTATTGGCGCGTGCCGCCGATGGCAGCATGCGTGATGCACTGAGCCTCACTGACCAGGCGATTGCCATGGGACAGGGGCAGGTGACTACCGCCACCGTCAGCCAAATGCTGGGCACGCTTGACGATGAACAGCCGCTGGCTATTCTCGAAGCGCTGGTCAGTGCCGATGGCGAAAAGGTGATGGCGCAGGTCGCGCAGGCTGCTTCGCGCGGTGTCGATTGGGAAAATCTGCTGATCGAGACGCTGGCGTTGCTGCACCGTATTGCGATGGTGCAGTTGTTGCCGTCGGTGTTGGATAATCATTACGCCGCCATTGAACAGCGGCTGCGTGAGCTGGCGCGTACCTTGCCGCCGACTGACGTACAGCTCTATTACCAAACGCTGTTGGTTGGCCGCAAAGAACTGGCCTTTGCGCCGGATCGCCGCATGGGGGTTGAAATGACCCTGCTGCGCGCGCTGGCGTTTCATCCGAAGGCGATGATCCCCGAGCCGGTAGCCATGGTGCAGACTGCACCTGTGCAGATGGCTCAGCCGCAGGTTCAAGCGGCCCAGCCGCCACAGTTTCAGGACGCACCGCCGCCGTTAGGGCAGGTTGCACCGCAGAACAATCAGCAAGCGAATTTACCGGATGCCACCGCGCAATTATTAAAGGCGCGTACCCAACTGCTGAGGCAGCAGGGAGCATCCACAACAAAAAAGAGTGAACCGGCGGCGCCTGGAAAAGCGCGGCCGGCGAACTCGGCACTGGAGCGATTGGCTTCCGTGACTGAGCGCAGCCAGCAGCGCCAGGCGGAAAAGATCGTGCAGGAAAAACCGGCCAAGCCGGAGGCTTACCGTTGGCGCGCACTGACCGAGCCGGAGGCAGAACCGGAGCCGCTGGCTACGCCGAAAGCGTTGCGCACCGCGCTCGAGCATGAGAAAACGCCCGAGCTGTCGGCGAAGCTGGTGGTTGAATCGCTGGAACGCGACGCCTGGGCGGCGGAAATCGATAAGCTTAAAATCCCAAAACTGGTGCAGCAACTGGCATTAAACGCGGTTAAACAACAGTTGGAACCCGGTAAGATTTGTCTTCACCTGCGGTCGTCGCAGCGTCACCTGAATTCGCCTTCGGCGCAGAAGGTGCTGACCGATGCGCTCAGCGAGCTGTACGGTAGCCCGGTTGAGTTGACCGTGGTGGAAGACGATAATCCGGCGGAGCGAACTCCGCTGGAGTGGCGACAAGCCATTTATGAAGAAAAACTGGCGCAGGCGCGCCAGTCGATCGTTACGGATACCCATATTCAGACTTTGCGCCGTTTCTTCGACGCGGACCTGGATGAAGAGAGTATTCGCCCCATTTAAACGCTGCGTAAAGTGCGCGGCCCTAGCGACGAGAGACGACTATGTTTGGTAAAGGCGGTCTGGGCAACCTGATGAAGCAAGCCCAGCAAATGCAAGAAAAAATGCAGCAGATGCAGGAAGAAGTCGCCAAATTGGAAGTGACTGGCGAATCCGGTGCCGGCCTGGTGAAAGTCACCATCAATGGCGCGCACAACTGCCGTCGTGTGGAGATCGATCCGAGCCTGATGGAAGACGATAAAGATATGCTGGAAGACCTGATCGCTGCTGCGATCAACGACGCCGCACGTCGTATCGACGAAACCCAGAAAGAGAAAATGGCGTCTGTGTCCAATGGCATGCAACTGCCACCTGGCTTTAAGATGCCGTTCTGATGCAAACCAGCCCGCTCCTTGAAACATTGATGGAGGCGTTGCGTTGCCTGCCGGGCGTTGGCCCTAAGTCGGCGCAGCGCATGGCATTCCAACTGTTGCAGCGCGATCGCAGCGGTGGCATGCGTTTGGCGCAGGCGCTGACCCGCGCCATGTCGGAAATCGGTCACTGTGCCGATTGCCGCACCTTCACCGAGCAGGATATCTGCACCATCTGCGCCAATCCGCGCCGTCAACAAAACGGCCAGATCTGCGTGGTGGAAAGCCCGGCTGATATTCACGCCATCGAGCAGACTGGCCAGTTCGCCGGGCGCTACTTTGTGTTGATGGGCCACCTGTCGCCGATGGACGGCATTGGCCCAGGCGATATCGGTCTGGATCGGCTGGAGCAACGGCTGGAAAAAGAAAGCGTTACCGAAGTGATCCTGGCGACCAACCCGACGGTGGAAGGTGACGCAACCGCCAACTACATCGCCGAGATGTGTGGTCAGTATGGCGTAGTGGCCAGCCGCATTGCCCACGGCGTGCCGGTGGGTGGCGAGCTGGAGATGGTCGACGGCACCACGCTGTCGCATTCCCTGGCCGGTCGCCACGTTATCAAGTTCTGATGCTTAGCGGGGCCATCACGGCCCCGTTACTTTGCCAAAAAAATTCCCCCAGTCGCTTGAAAAACAATGCTCTGACCCCCACTTGATCCTCATTGTCCGATTTTGGTAGCTATATCTTTGAGGTAATCAATGAGTATGAAAGGTCAAGAAACCCGTGGTTTCCAGTCTGAAGTAAAACAACTGCTTCATTTGATGATTCATTCGCTGTACTCCAATAAAGAAATTTTCCTGCGCGAGCTGATCTCCAACGCCTCAGACGCCGCCGACAAGCTGCGTTTCCGCGCGCTGTCCGCGCCAGAGCTGTATGAAGGCGACGGCGAGCTGCGTGTGCGTCTTTCCTTCGATAAAGACCAGCGTACGCTGACCATTGCCGACAACGGCATTGGCATGAACCGCGAAGAAGTGATTGAAAACCTGGGCACCATCGCAAAATCAGGGACTAAAGCCTTCCTGGAGTCTATCGGCTCCGATCAGGCCAAAGACAGCCAATTGATCGGCCAGTTTGGCGTGGGCTTCTACTCCGCGTTCATCGTGGCGGATAAAGTCACCGTGCGTACCCGCGCAGCCGGTGCCGCCGCCGATCAAGGCGTGTTCTGGGAGTCTGTCGGTGAGGGCGATTACACCATTGCCGACGTCAGCAAAGAAGATCGCGGTACCGAAATCACCCTGCATCTGCGCGAAGGCGAAGATGAATATCTCGATGCCTGGCGTCTGCGTTCGGTGATCGGTAAATACTCCGACCACATCGCACTGCCGGTTGAGATTGAAACCAAAAACGAAGAAGACGGCACCGTCACCTGGGAAAAAATCAACAAGGCGCAGGCCCTGTGGACCCGTAGCAAGGCCGACGTCACCGACGAAGAATACAAAGAGTTCTACAAACACATTGCTCACGACTTTACCGATCCGCTGAGCTGGAGCCACAACCGGGTGGAAGGCAAGCAGGAATACACCAGCCTGCTGTATATCCCGGCCCAGGCCCCGTGGGACATGTGGAACCGCGATCACAAGCACGGTCTGAAACTGTATGTTCAGCGCGTGTTTATCATGGACGAAGCTGAACAGTTCATGCCGAACTATCTGCGTTTCGTGCGTGGCCTGATAGATTCCAACGATCTGCCGCTGAACGTCTCGCGTGAAATTCTGCAAGACAGCCGTGTGACGCAAAACCTGCGTGGCGCGCTGACCAAGCGTGTGCTGCAGATGCTGGAAAAACTGGCCAAAGACGACGCGGAAGGCTACCAGAAGTTCTGGCAGCAGTTCGGTCTGGTGTTGAAAGAAGGCCCGGCGGAAGACGCGAACAATAAAGAAACCATCGCCAAACTGCTGCGTTTCGCCTCTACCCAGAGTGACAGCTCGGCGCAGACGGTTTCGCTGGAAGAGTACGTTGGCCGCATGGCCGAAGGGCAGGAGAAGATTTATTACATCACTGCCGACAGCTATGCCGCCGCCAAGAGCAGCCCGCACCTGGAGCTGTTCCGCAAGAAAGGCATCGAGGTATTGCTGCTTTCTGACCGTATCGATGAATGGATGATGAGCTACCTGACCGAATTTGACGGCAAGCCGTTCCAGTCGGTCAGCAAGGCGGACGACGCGCTGGACAAACTGGCGGATGAAACCGAAGAGCAGAAGGCCGCTGAGAAGCAGCTGGAGCCGTTTGTTGACCGCGTGAAGACTCTGCTGGGCGATCGTGTGAAGGATGTGCGCCTGACGCACCGCCTGACCGATACGCCGGCTATCGTCATCACCGACGCCGATGAAATGAGCACCCAGATGGCAAAACTGTTTGCCGCTGCGGGCCAGGAAGCGCCGGCCGTGAAATACATTTTCGAACTGAATCCGGAACATGCGCTGGTCAAACGCGCATCCGATGTGGGCGATAACGAACAATTCGCCGAGTGGATTGACCTGTTATTGGATCAGGCGCTGCTGGCCGAACGCGGCACGCTGGAAGACCCAAATCAGTTTATCCGCCGCATGAATAAGCTGTTGTCCGCATAATTTCGACCTTATACGCCTCTGACCTAAAGGTTGGAGGCGTTTTTTTTTGCTTTTCTCACTGATTTTCAGCGTTTTACCCTCTTTTTTGCCCTTTCTGCTCCGCAATCGATTTCCTCGCGTACCTTGAGCCAGCCCCCCCCTGAAATGGTATGGTTGAGCGTTTTCGCAATTTTATAAAAACTACATAGCAAGGGGATTTACGCAATGCGTATCATTCTGCTGGGCGCTCCGGGCGCTGGTAAAGGTACTCAGGCTCAATTCATCATGGAGAAATACGGTATTCCGCAAATCTCTACTGGTGATATGTTGCGCGCAGCCGTGAAGGCCGGCAGTGAACTGGGCAAGCAGGCGAAAGAAATCATGGATGCCGGCAAGCTGGTAACCGATGAACTGGTCATTGCACTGGTTAAAGAACGCATCACCCAGGAAGACTGCCGTAACGGCTTCCTGCTGGACGGTTTCCCACGCACTATTCCACAGGCTGACGCGATGAAAGAAGCCGGCATCAACGTGGATTATGTGCTGGAATTCGACGTGCCGGACGAACTGATCGTTGATCGCATCGTTGGTCGCCGCGTGCATGCGCCATCTGGCCGCGTGTACCACGTTAAATTCAATCCGCCGAAGGTGGAAGGCAAAGACGACGCAACCGGCGAAGACCTGACGACCCGTAAAGACGATCAGGAAGAAACCGTGCGCAAACGTCTGGTTGAATATCACCAGATGACGGCACCGTTGATTTCCTACTACAGCAAAGAAGCTGCAGCAGGCAACACCCAATACCGTAAAATCGACGGCACCCGTAAAGTGACCGAAGTGAGCGCTGAACTGGCGACCATCCTCGGCTGATCGGTTTTTCATTGCGGTGTATAGCGCCAGGCCTTATCGGTCTGGCGTTTTTTTTTGCTATTTTCCAGCCGAACTGTGATCGCCGTGGCTTGTTGAGCCAGTGCGCTTTAATCAGCCGCGATAAATGACGTATAACTGCCTGCATAATCACCCATGGGGACTCTCCTGATGCTCAGATCCACCAATTTGCTGGCAGAATCCACCGCGCGCCAGATCGTGCAGCGGGCGATGGGCATCATCAATCATTCCGTCAACGTTATGGACAGCAACGGTGTCATCATTGCCTCCGGTAACCCCTCACGCCTGTTCCAGCGCCATGAGGGCGCGGTGCTGGCGCTAACCGAGAACCGGGTAGTGGAAATCGATGCGGTGACCGCAGCGCATCTTAAAGGGGTACGGCCAGGCATTAACCTGCCATTTAGCTTTCGTAGCCAGCAGGTGGGGGTGATCGGCATTTCCGGCGAACCCACCCAGGTGCGCGCCTATGCCGAACTGGTAAAAATGGCGGCTGAGCTGATGGTGGAGCAGGCGGCATTATTGAGCCAAAACCAGTGGGAAAAGCGTTATCGCGAGGAACTGGCGAATCAGTTGTTGCAGCAGCAGCCGGCATCGGCCTCGCTGGAGTCGATGGCTGCCTATCTGGGCCTGGATCTGCAACTGCCGCGTATCGTCTGGATCCTGGAGTTACAGGATCCCCAGCCGAATTTATTGCGTGAACTGCTGGCGGAACTGGAACACAGCCAGCGTGAGGCGCTGCTCGCCATCACCGGCCTCAACGAAATGGTCCTGCTGCGGCCCGCCAGTCTGGTGCAGGGGGAATGGAGTTTGAAACAGGAGCGCAAACAGGCGCAGCAGTTGCAAAGCCAGCTCCAGTCGCGTTTCAACCTGCGTTTGATTATCGGCGGCTTCTTTAGCGGTGAGGCGGGGCTGCATCGTTCTAACCTGACCGCCCGCGCCACCCAGGCGATGGCGCAGCGGTTGAAACTGCGCCACAAGACGCTGTTCTACCAAGATTACCCGCTGCCGTCATTACTGTGCGATTTGGGGGAAGACTGGCGTGCGCAGGAGCTTTCACGCCCCTGGCAGATCCTGGGGGCCAGTGATGAAAAAGGCGTACTGCGCAGCACCCTGCGGCACTATTTTTCGCGGAATTGTGATCAGACGCAGACTGCCACTGAGCTGCATATTCACGTCAATACCCTGCGCTATCGCCTGCAGCGCATTGAGGCTATTACTGGATTGAAAATCAATCAGTTAACTGATGCCTTGCAGTTATACATCGGCATGCTGATGCACCACTGAGTTGTGTAAAACCACAACTTTACGGCGCGCCAGCCGGTGGGTTTTTGTGGCTTCCTCTCACGCTAATGTTCGGCGCTCAGGATATGTTTTCCCCACACCAACAACGGGGAAAACAATAATGACAACGGTATCCACATTGGGGGCGCTGGTGGCATTGGTCGTCGCTATCGTTCTGATTTTACGCAAGGTTCCGCCAGCCTACGGCATGATTGCCGGTGCGCTGGCCGGTGGATTGTGCGGCGGCGCCGATCTGGTACAGACCGTGACGCTGATGATCACCGGCGCTCAGGGCATCACCAACGCCGTAATGCGCATTCTGGCCGCGGGGGTATTGGCCGGGGTGCTGATTGAGTCCGGCGCGGCGCACACCATTGCTGAAACCATTGTCCGCAAGGTCGGGGAAACCCGTGCGCTGCTGGCGCTGGCGATAGCTACACTGATCCTTACGGCGGTTGGGGTATTTATCGACGTGGCGGTGATCACCGTAGCGCCGATCGCTCTCTCCATTGCCCAGAAGGCCGGGATCTCACGCGGTGCCATCCTGTTGGCGATGATCGGTGGCGGCAAGGCCGGTAACGTGATGTCACCCAACCCGAACACCATTGCGGCCGCCGATAACTTCCATGTGCCGCTGACCTCGGTAATGATGGCCGGCATCGTGCCTGGCCTGTGTGGGCTGGTGGTGGCCTATCTGCTGGCCCGGCGCTTGAGCAACAAGGGGGACAAGGTGTTGGCAGAGGAACTGACGCAGCATGCTGAGGGTTCTCGCCCAGGCTTTGCGGCGGCGATCAGCGCGCCGTTGGTTGCCATTGTGCTGTTGTCACTGCGGCCGATCGCCGGTATCGCCGTCGATCCGCTGATTGCGTTACCGGCCGGCGGATTGGTGGGAGCGTTATTGATGGGACGCATTCGCCAGTGTAATCAGTTTATGGTTTCTGGCCTGAGCCGCATGGCTCCGGTGGCGATTATGCTGCTCGGCACCGGTACGCTGGCGGGCATTATCGCCAACTCGGCGCTGAAGGACGCGTTGATTAACGGATTGACCCACACCGGTATGCCGGCCTGGCTGCTGGCCCCGCTCTCCGGCGCATTGATGTCGATGGCGACCGCTTCCACCACCGCCGGTACCGCCGTGGCATCCGGCGTATTCAGCAGCACCTTGCTGGAGCTGGGCGTCAGCGGGTTGGCGGGGGCGGCTATGATCCATGCCGGTGCCACGGTGCTGGATCACCTGCCACACGGCAGTTTCTTCCACGCCACCGGCGGCAGCGTCAATATGGTGGTGCATCAACGGCTGAAATTACTGCCGTATGAAACCCTGATAGGCTTCACCATTGCCGCCGTCTCGGCGTTGATGTTTGGCGTATTTAATCTGGCAGGATAAGGAATACTGATGAAAACGCTGAAAAAAGTGGTAATTGCCCCAGACTCGTTTAAAGAGAGCCTGAGTGCGATGGCGGTGGCTGAGGCCATCGAGCTCGGATTCCGCCAGATTTACCCGCAGGTGCAGTATGTGAAATTGCCGATGGCGGACGGCGGCGAAGGCACGGTGGATTCGATGGTGGCGGCCACCGGTGGAGAAATTGTCAGGGTTGAGGTCACCGGCCCGTTGGGCCAGCCAGTTTCTGCCTTTTACGGCTTGCTGGGGGAGGGGGAAACTGCCGTTATCGAGATGGCGGCCGCTTCCGGTCTGCATTTGGCGCCCAAGGGACAGCGCGATCCGCGTATTACCACCAGTTACGGTACCGGTGAACTGATCCTGGCGGCGCTGGAACACGGCGTGAAGACGATTATTCTGGGTATCGGCGGGAGTGCCACCAACGACGGGGGGGCCGGTATGATGCAGGCGCTGGGGGCCAGGCTGCTGGATGACCAACAGCAACCGCTGCCGCCGGGTGGCGCGGCACTGGCCCGGTTAGCGCAAATTGATCTTTCAGCGGTAGACCCTCGCTTGCAGCAGGTGAGCGTAACGGCTGCCTGTGACGTGGATAACCCGTTATGTGGCCCTCACGGGGCTTCGGCGGTGTTTGGCCCGCAGAAGGGCGCAACGCCGGAGATGGTGACGCAGTTGGATGCGGCACTAAGCCATTTCGGCAGTTTGCTGCAGCAGGCTACCGGCCGCGAGGTGCTCAACGCACCGGGCGCCGGAGCGGCGGGCGGAATGGGGGCGGCCTTGCTCGGCATGCTCAACGCTCGCTTACGGCCAGGAATTGAGATCGTGATTGAAACTTTGCGGCTGGAAGAGGCGCTTCGCGACGCCGATCTGGTGATCACCGGAGAGGGGCGACTGGATAGCCAGTCGATCCACGGCAAAACGCCGATTGGCGTGGCAAGGGTTGCCAAACGCCATGGCTTGCCGGTGATCGGCATCGCCGGCAGCCTGTCGAAAGATTATCAGGTGGTGCACCAGCATGGCATTGACGCCGCTTTTTCGGTACTTGACCGTGTCGTCACGCTGGAAGAAGCCCTGACTGACGCGGCCGATAATCTTGAGGTCACGGCCCGCAATGTGGCGGCGGTCTGGAAGCTGGCGCAATCCTGAGGTTCATACCCTTTACCTGTTGCTGATATCGGTTCCGATGAGGCGCTTTTCCGTTACAATAGGTGCCATTAATTCACGTTAACCCCCTGACCCAGAACGGGGGGTTAGCTTGCAAGGAACCAAGGGGAACTGTGATGAAGCAAGAGAAACACGGAGTATTGCTGGTGAACCTGGGCACGCCGGATGCTCCGACCTCGTCGGCGGTAAAACGCTATCTAAAGGAATTCCTCAGTGACGACCGCGTGGTGGATACGGCCCCCCTGATTTGGTGGCCGATCCTCAACGGCGCCATCTTGCCGATCCGTTCACCGCGGGTCGCCAAGTTGTATCAGTCGGTATGGATGGACGAAGGTTCTCCGTTGCTGGTTTACAGCCGCCGCCAGCAGCGCGCGTTGGCCGCACGTATGCCCAACACGCCGGTTGAACTGGGTATGAGCTACGGCTCCCCAAGCCTGGCCGAGGCGATTGACAAGCTGCTGGCGCAAGGCGTGACCAATCTGGTGGTGTTGCCGCTGTACCCGCAATACTCCTGCTCGACCAGCGCCGCGGTATGGGACGGAGTGGCCCGGATACTGAAAGGCTACCGTCGCCTGCCGTCAGTGAGCTTTATCCGCGACTATGCCGAGCACCCGGCCTACATTGCCGCGCTGCGCCAAAGCGTTGAGCATTCGTTTGCCGAGCATGGTCAGCCGGATCGGCTGGTGTTGTCATTCCATGGCATTCCCAAGCGCTATGCGCGTCTGGGCGACGATTATCCGCAACGTTGCGAGGACACGTTACGTGCCCTGACAGCGACATTACCGCTGGCACCGGAACGGGTGATGATGACTTATCAGTCGCGCTTTGGTCGTGAGCCCTGGCTGACGCCTTATACCGACGAGACCCTCAAAGGCCTGCCGGCTCAGGGTGTTAAACATATTCAGCTTATCTGCCCCGGTTTCTCTGCGGACTGCCTGGAAACGCTGGAGGAGATCAAAGAGCAAAACCACGAGATCTTCCTTAAGGCCGGCGGTGAGAAGTTCGAGTACATTTCAGCGCTCAACGACGAGCCGGCGCACATTGATATGATGCAGCAACTGGTGGCACAGCGCTTCTGATCCTCAGAACGCAAAATGGTGACGGCCATCATCAATCGGGCAGGAATGTGCTAACATTCTCTGCCTGTTAACTGCCACTGCCGCCAATTAAATGAAATTTCCTGGTAAACGTAAGTCCAAACACTATTTTCCGGTGAACGCCCGCGATCCGCTCTTGCAGCAGGCTCAGCCCGAAAATGAAATCAGCACCTCTTATGTCGTCGGTATTGACCAGACGCTGGTGGATATCGAAGCCAAAGTGGACGACAGCTTCGTCCAGCGCTATGGCCTGAGTCTGGGGCATTCTCTGGTGATCGAGGATGACGTCGCCGAGGCGCTGTATCAGGAATTGATCGACAACAATTTAATCACCCATCAGTTTGCCGGCGGTACCATCGGCAATACTTTGCACAACTATTCAGTGCTGGCAGATGACCGCTCGGTGCTGCTCGGCGTGATGTGCAGCAATATCAAGATTGGCAGCTACGCCTACCGCTATCTGTGCAATACCTCCAGCCGTACCGATCTTAACCACCTGCAGGCGGTTGACGGTGCTATTGGTCGCTGCTTCACGCTGATCGGTGAAAGCGGTGAGCGCACCTTCGCCATCAGCCCAGGGCAGATGAATCAACTGCGGCCGGAAAGCGTGACGGAAGAGGTGATTGCCGGTGCCTCGGCATTGGTGCTGACGTCCTATCTGGTGCGTTGCAAGGAAGGTGAGCCGATGCCGGCGGCGACCATGCAGGCGATCGAGTTTGCCAAAAAGCACGATGTACCGGTGGTACTGACGCTTGGCACCAAGTACGTGATCGCCGACAACCCGCAGTGGTGGCGCGATTTCCTGAAACAGCACGTTTCTATTCTGGCGATGAATGAAGATGAAGCGCTGGAGCTGACCGGGCTGAGCGATCCGCTGACCGCTTCTGACATGGCGCTGGAATGGGTCGATCTGGTGTTGTGTACCGCCGGGCCAAGTGGTTTGTATATGGCGGGTTATACCGAAGAGGCCAACAAGCGAGAAACTCAGCATCCGCTGTTGCCGGGGCATATTGCCGAATTCAACCGCTATGAGTTCAGCCGCGCGATGCGTCGTGAAAGCTGCGAGAACCCGTTCCGCATCTATTCGCACATTGCACCCTATATGGGCGGGCCGGAAAAAATCATGAACACCAACGGTGCCGGTGATGGGGCGCTGTCAGCGCTGCTGCATGATATTGCCGCCAACGGTTTTCACCGCAATAACGTGCCGAACTCCAGCAAGCACGTTCGTAGTTACCTGACTTACTCCTCGTTGGCGCAGGTGTGTAAATATGCCAACCGCGTCAGCTATCAGGTACTGAACCAGCATTCACCGCGTCTGACGCGTGGCCTGCCGGAACGAGAGGACAGCCTGGAAGAGTCTTACTGGGAACGGTAAAAAGCAAAAGGTCCGGCGAGCCGGACCTTTTTTACATCGCTTGTCACATCAAATCGGGCAGCCGCCCATTTTCTCTTCTTCAGTCAGCGTATCCAACTTAAGGATATTCAGCATGCTGTTGGCGATTTCCCGTTCTCCCATCACCACCTGATTCGCCCCACGATCTGAGATATAGGATACTTCGTCATCGTAGTGCGCCCGGGCGATAATTTCGATGTTGGGCCGCTTGGTTCGCGCAGAGGCTACGATCTCACCGGCCTCGTAACCATTTGGGATGGTCAACAACAGCCAGCGCGCGCAGTCCAGCCGTGCCAGATCCATCACTTCCGGATTGGCGGCGTTGCCCAGCACCGTTTTAATGCCCTGTTCACGCAATGCTTCAACCCGCGGCCGTGAGTTTTCGATCACCACCAGCGGAATACCGGCTTCGGCCAGCTTGGCCCCAAGCAGACTACCGACGCGGCCATAGCCGACCACCAAAGCGTGGTTGCACATATCGACTGGGATCTGCTTCTCGTCCTCTACCGCTTCTTCCAGGATTTGGTCTTCTATGGTCTCGGTCTTGGCCAGATAACGTTCGAGCAGGGTGAACAGCAGCGGGTTAAGCATGATCGACAAAATAGCCCCGGCCAGCACCAGATTACGGCCGTGCTCCGACATCATGCCCAGCGTGATCCCAAGCCCTGCCAGGATGAAGGCAAACTCGCCAATCTGCGCCAGGCTGGCGGAGATGGTCAGCGCGGTGCGTTTGGAGTGGCCGAACATTTTCACCAGCAGGAATGCGGCCGCCGATTTACCGAATACGATAATCGCCAGCGTTGCCAGCACCGCCAGAGGCTCATTGATCAGGATCATCGGATCAAACAGCATGCCGACCGAGACAAAGAACAGTACGGCGAAGGCATCGCGCAGCGGTAAGGTGTCGTGGGCCGCTCGATGGCTCAGCTCAGACTCATTGAGCACCATACCGGCAAAGAATGCCCCCAGGGCAAAGGAAACATCGAACAGTTTCACCGCGCCATAGGCAATACCGAGTGCCAATGCCAACACCGCCAGGGTAAAGAGTTCACGTGAACCGGTACTGGCGGTTTTCGCCAGGATCCACGGCACCAGGCGACGACCAACCACAATCATCAGCGCGATAAAGGCGATGACTTTACCAATGGTCACTGCCAACTCAATCAGTAACTGGCCGCTGCTGGCGTTGTTATTGCCCAGCATATTGCCGAACGCCGGCAGCAATACCAGCGTCAGCACCATCGCCAGGTCTTCTACGATCAGCCAGCCGATGGCGATTTGCCCACGCTGGCTATCAATCAACTGACGCTCTTCCAGCGCACGCAGCAGTACCACGGTACTGGCGGTGGATAAGCAAAGCCCGAACACCAGACCGGAAATCAAATCCCAGCCGAGCAGTTTTGATAGCCCTATACCCAGCAAGGTGGCAACGGCAATCTGGGCCACGGCACCGGGAATGGCGATATGTTTTACTGCGAGGAGGTCTTTAAGAGAGAAGTGGAGGCCAACACCAAACATCAACAAAATCACGCCGATTTCCGCCAGTTCCGGAGCCAGCGAGGTGTCGGCAACAAAACCGGGGGTAAAAGGGCCGGCGAGCACGCCTGCGGCAAGGTACCCGACCAGCGGGGAGATGCGCAGGCGATTCGCCAGCATTCCGAGGAGGAAGGCGAGGACCAAGCCTCCGACAATGGTGGTGATTAACGGTGTTGAATTATGCATCCAGACTCCTTCTAGCTATGCATTGCAGCAGAGGGGAAACGCAACAGAGTTACGAAAAGATACATTTAGTTTATTGCATTTGTTCGCGACGTGCTTAGCTAAATATAGCTATTTTGCGAAAAAGCAGAGGATTCCGCTTTTGGTGTGCCAATGAGGAGATTTAACACTTAATAAGCCAAATAATATGGATTTGTGTGGGGGATGACCCGGTTTGGCGATGAATTCAAACCGGGCCTGTAGCAGGGTTATTGTGAGTTATGCTCCATATTGGGCAGCAATGCGGTAATAATGCCGATCAGTGGCAGGAAAGCACAGATTTGGTAGACCAGCTCGATACTGGTCAAATCTGCGACATAACCAAGAACTGCCGCACCTAATCCGCCCATGCCAAAAGCAAAACCGAAGAATAAACCGGAAACCATGCCCACTTTGCCTGGGATCAGTTCCTGAGCGTAAACCAGAATGGCAGAAAACGCCGAAGCGAGTATTACCCCTATAAACACCGTTAAAATGCCGGTCCAATACAGAGATGCATAGGGTAAAACAAGCGTAAAGGGCGCCGCACCAAGGATGGAGCCCCAAATAACACGTTTTCGACCTATCTTATCGCCAAGAGGCCCGCCGATAATGGTGCCTGCGGCTACGGCGAACAGGAAGGCGAACAGATGGAATTGGGCGTTTTGCACTGAAACACCGAACTTGTGCATCAGATAAAAGGTGTAATAACTGCTAATGCTGGCCAGATAGAAGTATTTGGAGAAAATCAGCACCAGCAGGATGCCAATAGCATAGGTAACCGTACGTTTCGGCAGCGGTTTCACCAAAGAGGCCGTTTTAGGCTGGCCTTTTGTTGCCCGATGCTGTTGTTGATACCATTTACTGACCTGCAATAGCACCACAATCGCCAGCAGCGCAGCCAGGGAGAACCAGGCGACGTTACCCTTGCCGTAAGGCGCGATAATCAGCGCCGCCAGCAGTGGCCCGAGGGAACTGCCAAAGTTACCGCCCACCTGGAACAGTGACTGTGCCAGGCCATGTCGGCCACCGGAGGCCATCCGCGCCACTCGGGAGGATTCCGGATGGAATACCGAAGAGCCGGTACCGACCAATGCCGCCGCCAACAGCACCAGCGGGAAGGTGTTGGCCACGGACAGCAGCAGCAGTCCGCACAGGGTAAAACCCATTCCGATGGGCAGCGAATACGGCTGCGGATGTTTATCCGTGTAGTAACCAATCAGCGGCTGCAATAAGGACGCCGTGAGCTGGTAGGTCAGAGTAATCATGCCGATCTGCACGAAGCTGAGGCTGAAGTCAGCCTGCAGGATCGGGTAAATCGCCAGGATCAGCGATTGAATCATGTCGTTGAGCAGGTGAGAGACGCTGATGGCACCGAGAATCGAGAAAGCAGTCCCTTTAACCGCACTGCCCTTGGCCTGTGGCAGGGCGGTTTCGCTACGGTCGGTCATTTTATTATTAGCCTGGTAAGTTTTAGAGGACAGAGCAGATATCTTAGGCAAGTTGTTCAATATTTACCATATCCGACATAATTTGACGCACATCGCAAAAATTTGAAATTAGTTGCCTTTGTTTCGCGCTACAATTTCGGCCATCTCAAAAAAGCAGTTAAATATCATATGGAGTTCCGCCATGCGCTTTTCGTTAAAGACCACCGCATGCGCTTTGGCCGTGTCCCTGACTTTCCTGTCGGGAGCCGCCAGCGCCTGGGAAAAGGATAAGACCTACGACATCACCATTTTGCATACCAACGATCACCACGGCCATTTCTGGCAGAACGACCACGGTGAATATGGTCTGGGCGCACAAAAAACGCTGGTGGACAGCATTCGCCAGGAGGTCGCGGCCAAGGGCGGCAGCCTGTTGCTGTTGTCGGGCGGTGATATTAATACCGGCGTACCGGAATCCGATCTGCAGGATGCCGAGCCGGACTTCCGCGGCATGAATCTGGTGGGCTATGACGCGATGGCGATCGGCAACCATGAATTCGACAATCCGCTCAGCGTGTTGCGCCAGCAGGAGAAGTGGGCCACTTTCCCACTGCTGTCGGCCAACATCTATCAGAAAAGCACCCAGCAGCGCCTGTTCAAACCCTATGCCTTGTTCGATAAGCAGGGCATCAAGATCGCGGTGATCGGCCTGACTACCGATGACACCTCCAAGATTGGCAACCCGGAATATTTCACCGACATTGAGTTCCACGTGCCAGCGCAGGAAGCCAAACAGGTGGTGGAGCAATTGCGCAAGGAAGAGAAACCGGACGTGATCATCGCCGCGACCCACATGGGCCATTACGATGACGGCAACCATGGCTCCAATGCACCCGGTGACGTAGAAATGGCGCGCAGCCTGCCTGCCGGTTATCTGGATATGATCGTCGGTGGCCACTCGCAGGATCCGGTTTGTATGGCCGGTGAAAACCACAAGCAGGTGGATTATGTGCCGGGCACTCCGTGCTCGCCGGATCGTCAGAACGGCACCTGGATCGTGCAGGCGCACGAGTGGGGCAAGTACGTGGGCCGTGCCGACTTCCAGTTCCGGAACGGCGAACTGAAGCTGGTGCATTATCAGCTGATCCCGGTCAATCTCAAGAAGAAGGTAGAGAAAGCCGACGGCACCAGCGAGCGCGTGTATTACACCCAGCAGATCGCGGAAGATGCGTCGATGATGAAACTGCTGACGCCATTCCAGGAAAAGGGCAAGGCGCAGCTGGACGTCAAAATTGGCAGCGTCAACGGCAAGCTGGAAGGCGATCGCAGTAAGGTGCGCTTTGTTCAGACCAACCTGTCGCGCGTGCTGCTGGCAGCGCAGATGGAACGTGCCGAGGCCGACTTTGCCGTAATGAGCGGTGGCGGGGTACGTGACTCGATTGAAGCCGGTGACATTACCTATAAAAACGTGTTGAAGGTACAGCCGTTTGGCAACACGCTGGTTTACGTCGAAATGAAAGGCAGCGAGGTGGAAAAATACCTGGCGGTGGTGGCTAATATGAAAGTGGATTCCGGCGCCTACGCGCAGTTTGCCAACGTCAGCCTGACGGCGGACGGCAAGCAGGGCGTCAGCAATGTCAAAATCAAAGGCGAGCCGCTGCAGGCGGATAAAACTTACCGTATGGCCACGCTAAACTTCAATGCGCTGGGCGGTGACGGTTATCCGAAGCTGGATACTTTGCCAAGCTACGTCAACACCGGTTTTATCGATGCCGAAGTACTGAAACAGTACATTGAGAAACATTCTCCGCTGGACGCGGCGGCCTATGAGCCGAAGGGCGAGATTGTTTATCAGTAAGTCGTCAGCGGGGGAGGCGTAAGTCTCCCCCTATCGATTCAGTCGCGCTTGGCGATATCGGCGAAGCTGCCGGCCAGCAGCCGACAAAGATCCTCTGCAGCCAGCTCAATGTCCAACCCGCGTTTGCCGCCGGAGACGTAAATGGTGGCGAACTGCTGTGCCGGGCTGTCAATCACCGTAGGCAGGCGCTTTTTTTGCCCCAGCGGGCTGATGCCGCCCACCAGATAACCGGTGACGCGCTGCGCCAGTACGGGATCGGCCATTTCGGCCTTTTTCGCCCCCAGTGCGCGGGCAACCTTTTTCAAATCCAATTGCCCAGCAACCGGCGTGACGGCCACCGCCAGATGTTTGGCATCGCCGTTCAGCGCCACCAGCAGCGTTTTATAGACGCGGTCGGCATCCAGTCCGAGCTTTTTCACCGCTTCATCACCGAAATTGGTTTCGGCACTGTCGTGATGATAGGAATGAAGAGTAAAGGCGACTTTTTGTTTCTCTAGCAGAATCACTGCGGGTGTCATTTGTTTTCCTATTTCTCCCGCTGCTCAAGGTTGCAACGGGATGCAACAAAATTACAAAAATATAACGGTAACAGCAACCTGAGCAACGGCAGCGTAATGCGGGTTGCCAAGATGTTCACTCGGTTGCTACCCTGTCTATTGTAACCGTTAACAGGGTTACAATGCGTATAACTACAATACAAGAAATTCCTCTTTGACTGGCCAGTAGCGATATTGGCCACTTTTTTACTGCCCCTGCAGCATTGCCGGCAGATTATCCTCGCCGTACAGATGCAGCGCACCCACCGCTACCACGTAGTTGCCGGCCGGTAACGCCTCCAGTTTTTGTCGCCAATCGCGATTGCGCTGATGCATCAGCACGTCGTAAAGATCGGCACTGAAAGTGGCTGGCAGGGTTTCCAACATACCGCTGGGTTTCGCGTCCAGCCACCAGCTCACCATGGTTTGCAGCAGTCGCGCGTTGGTATGCCAGTGTTCCAGCGTATCACGCAGCAGGGCCATGCCCCCTTCCGGTAACTGCTCCAGCATCGCCATTTGCTGCTGCGCGCCTTCCAGCTCGATCACCTTTTTATGCTGTGCTCTGGCCGCTTGCAGCAGTTGATAATCCACCCCGTATTCAGCGCGCAACCCCAAACGCTGAGCCTGGCGGGCCTGCATCATTAGCGCCACCTGCCAGCCGGGCAGGGTTGAAAAGGTTGCTGCATCGGTGCCCAGTTCCTGACACAGCGTCAGTAACTGCTGAAATTCGGGTTCAGAGAGCCGTTGATCAAGTTCTGCTTGTTGTTCTATATGGTCAAACGGTGAGGCGGAGCCGGTAATATCGGCTTCAACAATCAAGGCATCTGCCTGCTTGAGGCGTGCGGCCAGTTTGGCCGGCAGCGGAGACATATCTACCGTACCCATATGAATGCTGCCGACCAGATGGAACTGACGATCGCCAGGCAGTCGAATATCCAGCGCCGGATAGGCGTAGGTCATGGGAGAGATCAGACCGAGAAAGGCGGCGATGCGGCGTAACAGTTGACCCATACAGCGTGGCTCCTGAATAACTTGTTCGCCTTTCATCTTGAAAGGTGAGGGGCGTAACATTTACCCCATGCTAAACGCTATCAGGCAGACAAGAAAGTCTGAAGAGTGAAGGAATTATCCCAAAGAAAAAAGGGCGCATTGATGTGCGCCCCGTGGTCTTGGCTCGGCCTATGGGGAGGTTAGGCAAGGGTGGCTTGATAACCGGCCTGTTCCACCGCGTTAATCAGCATTTGTGGCGCGACATCGCCGGTTACTTTGGCGCTATCAAGGGCGACTTCCACGGCGCTAACGCCAGGCACGGCTTCTAAAGCTTTACGTGTGCTACCAACACAATGCATGCAGGTCAGCCCCTGCAATGCCAGTACGGTAATTTGTGACATGGTTCGATTCCTCTCAAGAACGGTGTTTAAAGGTTGACCGCTTTACCTGTTTTCACTAAGAATGAAGGATAAACCTTCCAGCAAGGGGAAGGTCAAGGAGTGAAAATGAATATCAGCGACGTAGCGAAAAAAACCGGTTTAACCAGCAAGGCCATTCGCTTTTATGAAGAGAAAGGGCTGGTGACTGCGCCGATCCGTACCGACAACGGCTATCGCAGCTACAGCCCGAAGCACATCGAAGAACTGACGCTGCTGCGCCAGGCACGGCAGGTGGGATTTAATCTGGATGAATGCCGCGAGCTGGTGGCGCTGTTTAACGATCCGGCCCGCCACAGCGCCGATGTGAAAGCGCGCACGCTGCAAAAAGTGGCGGATATTGAAAAGCACATCGCCGAACTCGGTGAGATGCGCCAGCGTTTGGTGGCGCTGGCGGATCAATGTCCGGGTGATGACGGAGCCGAGTGCCCAATCATTAACAACCTGGCGGGCTGTTGCCATAAGCATTAACGGGCAATGGCACGGATCACCAAAGTTATGCCTTCGACGGCAATGACTTCTACTTCGGTGCCCACCGCCAGGTCTTCACTGGCCTGCGCGCGCCAGCTGCTGTCGCCGATGTTAATACGACCCATACCGTTGTGCATGGGTTCGGTCAGCGTAGCGCGGGTGCCAATCAACTGACGATTGCGTTGGTTAAGCACCTGCGAACCGCTGGAAGCCGCTGCCGGGCGCTGGCGTAGCCAGTACCACCACAGGTAGGCTACCACCACGGTCAGTACGGCAAAAATCACCCCCTGCCACTCCCAGGCCAGCTGCGGCAGCAGCCAGACGATGGCGCCGACCACCACCGCCGATACGCCACTCCATAACAGGTAACCGCTGGCACCGAGCATTTCCGCCGCCAACAGCAACCCGCCAAGGGAAAGCCAAAACCAGTGCGGGTTTGCTGCAATTTGTTCGAGCATGATTACTTGCCTTTATTGTCTTTCAACAGTTCGGCAATGCCACCAATGGAACCGAGCAGGCTGCTGGCGTCCAGCGGCATCATGATGACTTTACTGTTGTTGGCAGAGCCGATTTTTTGCAGTGCATCGGTGTATTTTTGTGCCACAAAGTAGTTCACCGCCTGGATATTACCGCTGGCGATAGCGTCGGAAACCAGTTGAGTGGCTCGCGCTTCCGCTTCAGCGGCACGTTCACGGGCTTCGGCCTGCAGGAACGCCGACTGACGTTCACCTTCCGCCTTGAGGATTTGCGACTGTTTGTCGCCTTCGGCACGCAGGATGGCGGCCTGACGCACACCTTCGGCCTCCAGAATATCCGCACGCTTGGTTCGCTCGGCCTTCATCTGGGCGTTCATTGCCGAGATTAACTCTGCCGGTGGACGTACGTCACGGATCTCGATACGGGTGATTTTAATGCCCCACGGATTGGTGGCTTCGTCGACGATGTGCAGCAGGCGGCTGTTGATGCTGTCACGCTGCGAGAGAATTTCGTCCAGCTCCATGGAGCCGAGCACGGTACGGAAGTTGGTCATGGTCAGGTTGACGATCGCCAGTTCCAGATTGCTGACTTCATAAGCGGCACGTGCCGGATCGACGACCTGGATAAAACACACCGCATCGATGGCCACGTTGGCGTTGTCGCGCGAGATAATTTCCTGCGAAGGAATATCCAGCACCTGCTCCATCCATATTAATTTTTCTGCCGATGCGGTCCATAAACGGCACCACCAGGTTTAAACCGGGCATCAGCGTTTTGGTGTAGCGGCCGAAGCGTTCCACCGTCCATTGGAACCCCTGCGGAACAATTTTGACGCCGGCGAATACGATGATCAGTGCGACGACAATCACGATGGGAATAAGGGTAAACATGGCAAACCTCCTGTCAGACATATGTAAACAGATATTACGCCAGCTAGAGTGCAAAGACTAATATACCCGTCATCTTTCAAGTTGCAGCGTTGTTATCTGCACTAGCTCACCCCAGTTACTTACTTGAGTAAGCGCCTGGGGATGAGCGAGTTGGCCGCCTGGCTGCAACTTGAAAGCTATAGGGTATAATCAGAGGCGTTGTGCCATTAACATTCCAAATTGGCATGTTTCCAATAATTTTAATTCATTTCATGACGTTGTCCGTCTTGGCTAGAGTAAAAAGCATTGCCGCTTTTCACTTCGAATATTTGTCATTTTTATTTGCGACTATGCTTTTTGAAATGACATTTCTCCAAGGATTGTTATGGACTCAATCAGTGTTGATGAACTCGCCCCAAAAAAAGATCGTTGGTATCGCATTGTGGAGGAATTACTGTCCGCTGCCGGTATTGCCATCAATGGCAACCGTGCCTGCGATATCAAGGTACACAACCCGGCGTTGTTTAAACGTATTTTGCAGGAGGGGTCGCTGGGGTTCGGTGAAAGCTACATGGACGGCTGGTGGGACTGCGAGCGGTTGGACGCATTATTTACCCGCGTCCTGCAGGCCGGCGTTGATGAACGCTTGCCAAAAAATCTGAGCGACATTGCGCGCATCGCCTATACCCGGCTGTTCAACCTTCAGTCACGCAAACGCGCCTGGCAGGTGGGTAAAGAACATTACGATATCGGCAACGATCTGTTCCGTGCGATGCTCGATCCCTATATGCAATATTCCTGCGGTTACTGGAAAGAGGCCGATACGCTGGAGCAGGCGCAGTTGGCCAAGCTGAAAATGATCTGCGAGAAACTGCAGTTGAAACCGGGCATGTCGTTGCTGGATATCGGCTGTGGCTGGGGTGGGCTGGCGCAGTATGCCGCGGAAAACTACGGCGTAACAGTGCATGGTGTGACCATTTCCGCCGAGCAGCAAAAACTGGCGCAGGAGCGCTGCGCCGGTCTTGAGGTCGAAATTGTGCTGCAGGATTACCGTGACTTGAACCGCCAGTTTGATCGTATTGTTTCAGTCGGCATGTTTGAACACGTGGGGCCGAAAAACTACGACACTTACTTCCGTGTTGCCGCGCGTAATCTTAAGCCCGACGGTTTGTTCCTGCTGCACACCATTGGCGCCAACCAAACCAATCTTCACGTCGATGCCTGGATAAACAAGTACATCTTCCCCAATGGCTGTCTGCCTTCGGTGCGCCATATTGCCCAAGCCAGCGAAGGGCGCTTTGTGATGGAGGATTGGCACAATATCGGCGCCGATTACGATCGCACGCTGATGGCCTGGTATGAGAATTTCAAACAGGCGTGGCCGATGCTGTCCGAGGGCTATTCTGAACGTTTCGAACGGATGTTCACCTATTACCTGAACGCCTGCGCCGGAGCATTCCGCTCGCGTGATATTCAACTGTGGCAGGTGTTGTTCAGCCCGAAAGGCGTTGAAGGTGGGGCACGGGTTTACCGTTGAGAAGGGAGGGGCGCAGCGGACTACGCCCCGAACTATCAGTACAACAGCGAATACAGCTGACGGCGGTATTTGGCGGCCAGCGCATCGCCGGTGCCCAGTGCGGCCAGAATATCCATCAATGTTTTACGCGCGCTGCCGTTGGCGGCGGCGAGATCTTTCTTCAGATGCCCGATCAACAGCTCCAGCGCTTCTTCATTGCGCCCAACCTGATGCAGTTGCAGCGCCAGCTGCACGGCTAAATCGACGTTCTCCGGCTGTTGATCCACCTGCTGTTGCAACAGCTGAATTTCCGGCGTATCAGCGGCCTGTTTCAGCAGTTCAATCTGCGCCAGCAGGCCCTGATAACGGGTATCTTTATCCTGCAACGGAATGGTCGCCAGCACGGCTTCGGCCTCTTCAGTGCGGTTCAGCGCGATCTGGGTTTCCGCCAGCGTCAAACCGATATCACTGCGTTGCTGGCTCGCTTGCCAGGCGTCTTTCAACAGCGGCAGCGCTTCTGCCGCATTGCCTTCTGCCAGTAACTCGGTCGCCTGCGCCAGTTTCAGGTCTTCTTCCTTCGGCAGGAAACGCTGCAGGAATTCACGGATCATCTCTTCCGGCTGCGGGCCCTGGAAACCGTCGACCGGCTGGCCGTCTTTGAACAGATATACCGTCGGCAGCGAGCGCAGGCCGAATTGAGCGGCGATGGCCTGCTCGGCGTCACAATCCACTTTTGCCAGCAGGAACTGGCCGGCATATTCCGCCGCCAGCTTATCGAGTATCGGGGTGAGTTGCAGACAGTGTTGGCTGCGATCCGACCAGAAGTAGAACACCACCGGCATGGACATTGACTGTTCCAGCGTCTGGTGCAGGTTTGTTTCGTTAATATCAACAACAGCTTGAGCTAGCATGTAATTTTCTCTCTGATCTTGCGGAGCCATTGGCTTTTAGATGGGGGCGGGACGGCATTCTTCAACCCCAGACAGCCAAATTAACCGTTGCTGCGTAACACCCAGTCCAGACAGCGGCCGGGCAGGATGCGACGTAATACGCTGAGCGCGTGCGCCAGCAGGGTCACCGGATACCGCAGCTTGGCCCTTGGGCTTTCCAGCGCGTGGCGAAGTTTGGGCAAAATGGCTTCCGGCGGTAGTGTGAGGCGCTTGGCAATGCCGGGGTTGTGCACCGGTTTGTCGCTTTGGGCCTGATTGACGTTCTGGGTAAAGTGGGTGGTGAGCGGGCCGGGTTCTATCAGGCTGACCTGAATGCCCGTGCCGTGCAGCTCCATCCGCAGCGCGTCGGACCAGGCTTCCAGCGCAAACTTGCTGGCGGCGTAGGCACCACGCCCGGCGCTGGACACCAGCCCCATCACCGAACTGGTCTGAATAATACGCCCCTCGCCGTGCGGCAGCATCGCCGGCAACAGCAGCTGGGTTAATTGATGGGTGCCGAACAGATTGGTGGCGAATTGGCGTTCCAATTGCTGCCGCGAAATGCTGCTCAGCGGGCCGTAAACGCCAAAACCGCCGTTGTTGAACAGGCCATACAGGCGGCCGCCGGTCAGTTCGATCACCTGTGCGGCGGCGCGTTCGACGCTGTCACTGTCGTCCAGATCCAGCTCAATGCCTTCCAGCCCAAGCTGACGCATATTTTCAACGTCCTGCGGCTTGCGACAGGCGGCCAGCACCCGGTAGCCACGGTTACGCAGATCCTGCGCGGCAATCAATCCAATCCCGCTGGAACAGCCGGTTATCAATACTGCTTTTTGCATAACTTTACCTAGTGTACAACCCTATTTAGTTAGACTCATGTTTTACTAGAGGTTCCAGGCGTTCCGCCATCCAGGTGGCGATAAACGGTTGGGCATCCTTATTGGGATGCAACCCGTCATCCTGCATCCATTCCGCTTTCACCACCACCTGTTCCATATAGAACGGCAGCAGTGGAATGTCGAATTGTTTGGCAAGCTGCGGGTAAATCGCACTGAAGGCCTCGGTATAGCGGCGGCCATAGTTGGGCGGAATACGGATTTGCATCAGCAGCGGCTGCGCGCCGGCTTGTTGTACCAGCGTGATGATTTGGCTGAGGTCGCGTTGCAGATCCTGCGCCGGGAAACCGCGCAGACCGTCGTTGGCACCCAGTTCAATCAGTACCCAGCGTGGCTGATGTTGTTTCAGCAGCTCGGGCAGACGTGCCAGCCCCTGAGCGGCGGTATCGCCACTGATGCTGGCGTTGACCAGTTGCGGGTCATCCGGTTTTTTCTGCCATTGGTCGGCCAGCAGCGTCGGCCAGGCTTGCGCTACCGGCAAGCGGTAACCGGCGCTTAAACTGTCGCCTAATATCAATAAGGTATCGGCGGCGACAGCGCGTAAACTGAATAATCCCAACAGCAAAAGGAAGGGAAGATGCCAGCGGAAAACGTTCTTGAAGTTCATCATCTTAGTAAACACGTTGGTCAGGGTGAGCATCAGCTCTCCATCCTTACCGGAGTCGAGCTGGTTGTCAAACCCGCACAGACAATTGCCCTGATTGGCGAGTCCGGCTCGGGCAAGTCAACGCTGCTGGGGATCCTCGCCGGGTTGGACGACGGTAGCGAAGGGGAGGTGCATTTGTTGGGCGAGTCACTGACCGCGCTGGATGAAGAGGGTCGCGCCGCGCTTCGCGCCAAAAATGTCGGCTTTGTGTTTCAATCCTTTATGTTGGTACCGACGCTCAATGCGCTGGAAAACGTCCAGTTACCGGCGTTGCTGCGTGGGGAAAGCGATCGCCAGAGCCGCGAACAGGCGGTGCAGCTGCTGGAACAGCTTGGGCTGGGCAAGCGCCTTGACCACTTGCCGGCGCAGCTTTCCGGCGGTGAGCAGCAGCGCGTAGCATTGGCGCGGGCGTTCAGTGGCCGACCACGGGTGCTGTTTGCCGATGAACCCACCGGCAACCTCGATCGCCAGACCGGTGAACGCATCGCCGATCTACTGTTTTCCCTCAACCGCGATTTCGCCACTACGTTAATCCTGGTCACCCATGACGAAACCCTGGCGGCTCGCTGCCAGCGTCGGCTGCGCCTGCGTGAAGGCCAGCTGTGGGAGGAAGCATGATCTGGCGCTGGTTTTGGCGTGAGTGGCGTTCACCGTCACTGCTGATCGTCTGGCTGGCGCTGACGCTGTCGATGGCCTGCGTATTGGCATTGGGCAGTATCAGCGATCGTATGGACAAAGGTCTGAGCCAGCAGAGCCGCGATTTTATTGCCGGCGATCGGGTACTGCGCAGCGCCCGGCCGGTGCCGGAAGGCTGGCTGCTGGACGCGCAACAACAGGGGCTGAAAGTCAGTCGACAGTTGTCGTTCACCACCATGACCTATGCCGGCGATCGGCCCCAGTTGGCAGACGTGAAGGCCACCGATCTTGCCTATCCGCTGTACGGCAAGCTGGAGACCCGCCCGGCCAACGTCAAACTGACGCCGGGGAGCGTGCTGGTGGCGCCACGTTTGTTGGCGTTGTTGAACGTGAAGGTCGGTGACAGGCTGGACGTGGGCGATACCAGCCTGCGCATTGCCGGTGAAATTATTCAGGAGCCGGATTCCGGCTTTAACCCCTTCCAGACGGCACCGCGCATCATGATCAATCTGGCGGACGTGGACAAAACCGGGGCGGTGCAGCCGGGCAGCCGTCTGACCTACCGTTATATGTTTGCCGGGGCTGCGGAGGATATCCAGCGTTATGAAGATCGCCTGACGCCACAGCTTGGCCCCGATCAGCGCTGGTTTGGCTTGCAGGAGTCCGGTAGTGCATTGGGTAAATCGTTGCAGCGTTCGCAGCAGTTCCTGTTGCTGTCGGCGCTGCTGACCTTGCTGCTGTCGATTGCCGCCGTCGCGGTGGCGATGAGCCATTATTGCCGTAGCCGTTATGACTTGATCGCGGTGTTGAAAACTCTGGGGGCCGGCCGCAGCGCATTGCGTAAGTTGATTGTCGGCCAGTGGCTGGCGGTAATTCTGCTGGCCGCCGTCGGAGGGGGCATTATCGGGCTGGGGTTTGAAGCGCTGTTGATCCGCCTGCTGGCACCGGTGCTGCCGGCGGAACTGCCAGCCGCCGGGGCCTGGCCGTGGCTGTGGGCGGTCGGTGCATTGCTGATGATTTCTCTGTTGGTGGGGCTGCGGCCGTACCGGCAGTTACTGGCGACCCAGCCGCTGCGGGTGCTGCGCCGCGATGTGGTGGCCAACGTTTGGCCGCTGCGTTATTTCCTGCCGCTAACGGCGGTGATTGTGGTGGCGCTGTTGACGGCATTGATGGGGGCCAGCACGCTACTGTGGTCGATCCTCGCCGGTATTCTGGTGCTGGCGCTGCTGTTGGGCGCTATCGGCTGGGGCAGCCTGTTATTGCTGCGACGCATTACGCTGAAGAATCTGGCACTGCGACTGGCGGTTAACCGTCTGCTGCATCAACCCTGGGTCACGGTCAGCCAACTGGCGGCTTTCTCGCTGTCGTTTATGTTGCTGGCGTTACTGCTGGTGCTGCGTGGCGATCTGCTTGAGCGTTGGCAGCAGCAACTGCCACCGGACAGCCCGAATTACTTCCTGCTGAACATGACTGAGGCGCAGGTACCACAGGTGAAAACCTTCCTGCAACAGCATCAAATTAAACCGGAAACCTACTATCCCATTGTCCGCGTGCGCCTGGCCGAGATTAACCAGCAGGTGGCGACCGAACGGGTGCATGAGGACGATCCGGGCGGCGAGGCGGTGAATCGTGAGCTGAACCTGACCTGGCTGGCAGAGCTGCCGGCGCACAATCCATTGCTGGCAGGCAGTTGGCCGCCGAAAGCCGGCGAGGTGTCGATGGATCAGGGCATTGCCGGACGACTCAAAATCAAACTGGGCGATACGCTGACCTTCAGCGGCGATACCCAGTCGTTCAGCGCCAGGGTCACCAGCCTGCGCCAGGTGGATTGGGAAAGCCTGAAACCGAACTTCTACTTCATCTTCCCGCCGGGTGCGCTGGATGGTCAGCCGCAAACCTGGCTCACCAGTTTCCGTTACGACGGGGACGGGCAGATGCTGACCCAGCTTAATCGCCAGTTCCCGACGCTCAGCCTGCTGGATATAGGTTCGATCCTCAAACAGGTGGGCGGTGTGCTGCAGCAGGTGAGCCGCGCGCTGGAGGTGATGGTGGTGCTGGTGGTGCTCTGCGGCGGTTTGTTGCTGATGGCGCAGGTGCAGGTGGGTATGCGTCAGCGGCGTCAGGAACTGGTGGTGTACCGCACGCTCGGTGCCGGCAAGCGCCTGTTGCGCAGCACGCTGTGGTGTGAGTTTGCCCTGCTGGGGCTGGTGGCGGGCATTGCCGCCGCAGTGGGGGCAGAAGCGGCACTGTGGTTGCTGCAAAGCCAGGTATTTGACTTCCCATGGGCGCCAACACCGGTGCTGTGGTGGGCACTGCCGCTACTCAGTGCGTTGTTGCTGTCGCTGTGCGGTGGCTGGCTGGGCGTGCGCTTGCTGCGCGGGCAGGCGCTGTTCCGCAGTTACGACGGTTAACTCACATATCAAGCTGGCCCAGGTTACCGGGCCAGCCGAACAACGATCGCTATTTCCCTCTTATCTGACCTTCGTTTCCCCCCAATCACCAATCTTTTATCCACGGCGTTCGGACGTTTGTGGTGTGATATCGGTTACATTTAATTGGGGGTTATTAAAATGGACGCCCTGCAATATGGTAATAATATGTTGCGGTTGTCTTCATTTTAAAGCAGTGAATGAGATTATTGTCTTTCTTAATCAAGGGTTTTTTACTGTTTTGTGTTGATCTGGCTTTTATGCTGATTAAGATAAAGTTGTGTAATCGTTTCCACTAATGTGATCGCACTCACTTACCTCTGACGGATTGCCTCCTATCATAACGGCAACTTAAGAACGTTATCGATTGGAGGCAGTATGAGTACTACCGTCAAAGTGTCGGCGGCTGAGAATAGCCAAAGCAATGCAGGCATGACTTTCTTCGTCTGTTTTTTGGCCGCACTGGCCGGACTGCTGTTTGGTCTGGATATCGGCGTTATTGCGGGGGCTCTGCCGTTTATCACCGATTCGTTTCATATGACCAGTTCCCAGCAGGAGTGGGTGGTCAGCTCTATGATGTTTGGCGCTGCGGTCGGTGCCGTGGGCAGTGGTTGGATGAACTTCCGCATCGGGCGTAAATACAGCCTGATGATTGGCGCCGTGCTGTTCGTGCTGGGATCCTTATGCTCAGCGGCAGCGCCTAACGTTGAAGTCTTGTTGGTGTCGCGCATTCTGCTCGGACTGGCGGTGGGTGTCGCATCCTATACGGCGCCCATTTACCTGTCTGAAATCGCGCCGGAAAAAATTCGCGGCAGCATGATTTCCATGTATCAGCTGATGATTACCATCGGCATCCTGGCGGCTTATCTGTCGGATACCGCGTTCAGTTACACCGGTGCCTGGCGCTGGATGCTGGGGGTGATCACCATTCCTGCCGTGCTGCTGCTGGTTGGGGTGTTCTTCCTGCCGGATAGCCCACGCTGGCTGGCTTCGCGTAACCGCCATGAGCAGGCGCGTCAGGTATTGGAGAAACTGCGTGACAGCAGCGCCCAGGCGCAGCATGAACTGAATGAAATTCGTGAGAGCCTCAAGCTGAAACAGAGCGGCTGGTCGCTGTTTAAAGACAATAAAAACTTCCGTCGTGCCGTTTTTCTCGGCGTATTGCTGCAGGTGATGCAACAGTTCACCGGTATGAACGTCATCATGTATTACGCGCCGAAGATTTTTGGTCTGGCGGGTTTTGCCAGTACCGCACAGCAGATGTGGGGTACGGTGATCGTTGGCCTGGTTAACGTGCTGGCCACCTTCATCGCCATTGGGCTGGTTGACCGCTGGGGCCGTAAACCGACGCTGACGCTGGGCTTTATCGTCATGGCGGTGGGCATGGGGGCCCTGGGGACGATGATGCATGTGGGGATGAGTTCGCCTGCCGAGCAATACTTCGCCGTTATCATGTTGCTGATGTTTATTGTCGGTTTTGCCATGAGCGCCGGCCCACTGATTTGGGTGCTGTGTTCTGAGATCCAACCGCTGAAAGGCCGTGACTTTGGTATCACCTGTTCCACTGCCACCAACTGGATCGCCAACATGATCGTCGGGGCGACCTTCCTGACTATGCTTAATTCGCTGGGCAGCGCCTATACCTTCTGGGTCTATGCGGCGCTCAACCTGGTGTTTATCTTCATCACGCTGGCGTTGATCCCGGAAACCAAAAATATCTCTCTGGAACATATCGAACGCAATCTGATGGCCGGTAAACCGTTACGTAACATTGGTTCACGCTGAGCGGTAAGCCAGGCACGCGAGGCCCGCTGATACGGCGGGCTTTCGCTCCTGACACTGATTAAGGGGAAATTATGTCTATTCTGGTGACCGGCGGCGCCGGCTACATTGGTTCACATACGGTGCTGGCTTTGCTGGAACGTGGTGAAGATGTGGTAGTGCTGGATAATTTGATCAACGCGTCCGAAGAGTCTTTGCGCCGCGTCGAGCAACTGACGGGCAGGGCCGCGACGTTTTATCGGGGAGATGTACAGGATGCCGGTTGCCTGAAGCGTATCTTTGAGGAAAACAACGTTACCTCGGTGATCCACTTTGCCGGCCTGAAGGCGGTGGGGGAGTCCACCCAAAAACCGCTGGAGTACTATCAGAATAACGTGGCCGGTACCTTGGTGTTGCTGGAGGCGATGCGCGAGGCGGGAGTCCATCAGTTTATCTTCAGCTCTTCCGCCACGGTGTACGGCGAACATGCGCCGGTACCTTACCGGGAAGACATGCCGATTGGCGGCACTACCAGCCCTTACGGCACTTCCAAATGGATGGTGGAGCAGGTCCTGCAGGACTTTGCCAGGGCTGAACCGGCATTTTCGATTATCGCGCTGCGCTACTTCAACCCGGTAGGCGCACATGAGTCGGGCCTGATTGGCGAAGACCCGAGTGGCATCCCCAATAATCTGCTGCCTTATATCGCGCAGGTGGCCATCGGTCAGCGGGAAACTCTGAGCGTGTTTGGCGGCGACTATCCAACCAAAGACGGCACGGGCGTGCGCGACTACATTCACGTGATGGATGTGGCGCAGGGCCATCTGGCGGCGATGGATCATTTAGCGCAGATTGCCGGGTTTAAAGCCTATAACCTGGGTTCCGGGGTCGGTTATTCGGTGCTGGAAATGGTGCGGGCGTTTGAAAAAGCCTCGGGCGTGACCATTCCTTATCAGATTTTACCGCGCCGTGCGGGCGACCTGCCTGCCTTCTGGGCTGATGCCGGGTTGGCAAAACAGGAGCTGGGCTGGCAAGTGCAGCGCGGGCTTGACGTGATGATGCGTGATACCTGGAACTGGCAAAGCAAAAATCCGCAGGGCTATCGCCGTTAACAAACCTGCATAAAGGCTAAACCGGTAGGGGGCGAACATGTTCGCCCCGACTTAACCCGTTGATTATATGATAGGGCGCGGCATGCAGCGCCCCTACCATGAAACAACTTTTGGCAAGGGGAAACGCTTAAGCCAGCTTTTGCTGCGCCCAGGCAAGACCGCTTTGGTATTCGCTCGGCAGCAGCGGTGCCAGTGCCTGCAAGGTCTGCAGCAGCGCAGCGGCGTCAGGATCGTTCAGGTTCAGGTGCCCGACCTTGCGACCTTCACGCACCTCTTTCTCATACCAGTGCAGATGCACCAGCGGTAACGCCAGCCATTGCGGATTCACTGCGGTGCCAATCAGGTTGACCATCACCGACGGTGTGCTCACTACCGGTTTCGGCAGCGGCAGGGCGAGAATAGCGCGCAGATGCAGTTCGAACTGGCTGATAGACGCGCCGTTCTGCGTCCAGTGGCCACTGTTGTGTACCCGGGGGGCCAGCTCGTTAATCAACAGGCGATCGCCAACGATAAAGCACTCCATCGCCATCACGCCGACGTAGTTCAGCTCATCAAGGATGGCCGTCAGCATTTGTTCCGCCTGCTGTTGCAGGGCAGGGTTGGGCTGCGGCAGTGCCACGCTGGTGCGCAGAATGCCTTCTTCATGCAGGTTATGGGTCAGCGGATAGAACACCGACTGACCGTCATGCCCGCGTGCGCCAACCAGCGACACCTCACCGGAGAAGTTAATCCCTTGCTCGACGATACATTCGCCATAGGCATCGGCCGGCAATTCGGCTTCTTGCCCAGGGCGTAAACGCCACTGGCCGCGGCCGTCGTAACCGCCAACGCGACGTTTGACGATCGCCAGTTCACCCAGAGTCGCGAACACCTGTGGCCATTCGGCGGCGTCAGCCAGCAGTTGCCACGGCGCGGTGGCCAGACCAAGTTGGTCGAGCAACTGCTTTTGCGTCAGGCGATCTGCCAGACGCGGGAAAATATCACGGTTGACGAAGCTGTTGTGGGTTGCCAGTTCGCGCGTCAGCGCGGTTTCCGGCCAGCGTTCGATTTCGGCGGTGATCACGCTGTTCTGGTAGGGCACGGCTTCCGGTTCGGCGTCGAGGCCTACCGGGTACACGGCGATGCCCAGCGGTTCACCGGCCTGGCGTAGCATGCGCCCTAACTGGCCGTTGCCCAGTACGCAAACCGGCTTCATGCTTCCTCCCGCGGATCCGGGTGGTTCAGCACCTCGTCAGTTTGAGCCTGACGCCAATCGGCCAGGCGTTGTGCCAGCGCGGCGTCGTGCAGCGCCAGAATTTGTGCTGCCAGCAGGGCAGCATTGGCGGCACCGGCTTTGCCGATGGCCAGCGTACCCACTGGAATACCGCGCGGCATTTGCACGATTGAATACAGGCTGTCTACACCGCTCAGTGCGGCGCTTTGCACCGGAACACCCAGCACCGGAACCAGCGTTTTCGCTGCCAGCATGCCCGGCAGATGCGCAGCACCGCCTGCACCGGCAATGATCACGTCAAAGCCATTATCAGTTGCCTGCTCGGCAAAGCTGAACAGCTTGTCTGGCGTGCGATGAGCGGAAACGACTTCGACATGGAACGGGACATCAAGCGAGGTCAGGACTTCGGCGGCAAACTGCATGGTGGCCCAGTCACTTTTCGATCCCATTACAATTGCGATTTTAACCCCAGCGTGGGTGGCTGAAGCGGCGTTGGCTCCCATGGGTGTAAGGCTCCTGTATTGTACAAACGACGGCCGGTTGCCTGCGGCGGGAGGCCGAATGAGGGCACAGAGCATACCATGAGCGCACGGCGAGGAAAACGGTTGCGTCGCCGGTTTTCATTGCCAAAAGCGTGAATTTTTTTACCTGTGCGACAAGTCAGGAACTTAGAACGGGAATTGGATCAGCTCGACGGCGTCGGCACTGACTTTGATCATGGAGCCTTCAACGTGCCAGGCTCCCAGCACCACGCGGTGGGCCTTGCCGTTGCTCAATGCCAATTCATGCACCGCCGGACGGTGAGTGTGGCCGTGGATCATCCAGTGAACCTTGTGGCGCAGCATCGCCTGCTCAACCGCCTGTGGATTGACGTCCATAATAGAGTCCGACTTGTACTGGTTACTCTGCTGGCTGCGGGCACGCATTTTGGCCGCGATCTTAAGACGCCAGCGCAGCGGCATGGCCAGAAACAGTTTTTGGATCAGCGGATTGTGTACCTTGCGGCGAAACTGTTGGTAGGCCTGATCGTCGGTACACAGCGTGTCGCCATGCAGGATAAGGATTTTTCGGCCATACAGATTCAGCACCTGCTCTTCCGGCAGCAGTTGCATACCGCTGGCACGGGCAAAGCGTTTGCCGACCAGAAAATCACGGTTGCCGTGGATAAAGTAGCAGGGCACGCCAGCCTGTTGCAGCGCCTTCAGCGCCGTGGCGATTTCGCCGTGCAGTGGCTCGGGATCGTCATCACCGATCCAGGCTTCAAACAGGTCGCCAAGAATGTACAGGGCGTCGGCGTGAATGGCATCTTGCCGCAAAAAACGCAGAAAACCGGCAGTGATTGCCGGTTCCTGTGCGCTTAAATGCAGATCTGCGATGAACAGCGTGTTCATGCAGCCGCGATTACTCGCTGACGGTAACGCTAGTGACGATGACGTCTTCTACCGGTACGTCCTGGTGCATGCCGCTACGGCCGGTTTTCACCGCTTTGATCTTGTTAACCACGTCCATGCCTTCAACCACTTCAGCAAATACGCAGTAGCCCCAGCCCTGCGCGTTTTCGCCGCGGAAGTTCAGGAAGTCGTTGTCTGCCACGTTGATGAAGAACTGTGCGGTCGCAGAGTGTGGATCGTTGGTGCGAGCCATTGCCAGGGTACCGATGGTGTTTTTCAGACCGTTGTTGGCTTCGTTCTTGATAGTCGCTTTGGTGTCTTTCTGGGTCATGCCTGGCTCAAAACCGCCGCCCTGAACCATAAAGCCATTGATAACACGGTGGAAAATGGTGTTATTGTAGAAACCTTCACGGCAGTAGTTCAGGAAGTTTTCAACGGTAACCGGTGCTTTGTCGGCAAAGGTGTTGATAACGATATCGCCGTGATTAGTGTGGAAAGTAACCATAGTTTTAGTCCTAACAAGATGAATTGAGATGTCACAAGGATCGAGTGAACAATCAGACCGCCGTTATAACATATCTCCTTTAATCAGTCAGCAGCGGGTAAACCGCACGCTGGCTGTGGTAAAACGATAATTGTTATATTATAACATTAGTGGCGATCGCTGATTTCTCACCGTTTTCCACCTCTCAGCTTAGCAAAGCGCGGCCTTAACCTTGCATTAGATCAGGCTTCGGGTTTCAATACGCTGCTGGGTGAATCGCCTAATTACTATTTTTGTTATCACGCACACCACGGAATGTCCCGATGCTAAAGATTTTTAATACCCTGAGTCGTCAAAAAGAGGAATTTAAGCCCCTTCATGCCGGTAAAGTTGGCATGTACGTGTGCGGGGTAACCATCTATGACCTGTGTCATATCGGCCACGGGCGTACCTTTGTTGCTTTCGACGTCGTCGCGCGTTATTTGCGTTACCTCGGTTATTCGCTGAACTACGTGCGTAACGTTACCGACGTTGACGATAAAATTATCCGCCGTGCGACAGAGAATGGCGAAAGCTGCGATCAACTGACCACGCGCATGCTGGCAGAGATGCACGCCGACTTCGATTCTCTGCTGATTGAACGCCCGGACATCGAACCGCGCGCCACTCAGCATATCGCCGAGATCGTTGAGATCACCCAGCGCCTGATCGATCGCGATCACGCCTACGTGGCCAGTAACGGCGACGTGATGTTCTCTATCGACAGCGATCCGCAATACGGCTTGTTGTCACGCCAGGATCTGGATCAGCTGCAGGCCGGTGCGCGGGTAGAAATCGATGATGTAAAACGCAACCCGATGGATTTCGTGCTGTGGAAGATGTCCAAGCCGGGCGAACCTAGTTGGGAATCGCCATGGGGCGCAGGCCGTCCGGGCTGGCACATTGAATGTTCTGCGATGAACTGCAAGCAGTTGGGCACCCATTTTGACATCCACGGCGGCGGTTCCGATCTGATGTTCCCACATCACGAGAACGAAATTGCCCAGTCCAGCTGTGCGCACGACGGCCCGTACGTCAACTACTGGATGCACTCCGGTATGGTGATGATCGACAAAGAAAAAATGTCGAAATCGCTGGATAACTTCTTCACCATCCGCGACGTGCTGGGTTACTACGACGCCGAAACCGTGCGTTACTTCCTGATGTCTGGCCACTATCGCAGCCAACTGAACTACAGCGAAGAGAACCTGAAACAGGCGCGTACCGCACTGGAGCGTTTGTACACCGCGCTGCGCGGTACCGACGTTAACGCTCAACCGGCCGGTGGCGAAGTGTTTGAAGCTCGCTTCCGCGAAGCCATGGATGACGACTTCAATACCCCGGAAGCTTATTCGGCGCTGTTTGATTTGGCACGCGAGGTTAACCGCCTGAAAGCGGAAGATCTGACTGCAGCCAACGGCCTGGCGGCGGAACTGCGTAAGCTGGCGAAGGTGCTGGGCTTGTTGCAGCAAGAACCGGAACTGTTCCTGCAGGGCGGCGCACAGGCGGACGACGGTGAAGTGGCGGAGATCGAGGCACTGATCAAACAGCGCAATGACGCGCGCAAAGCCAAAGATTGGGCGCTGGCGGATGCCGCGCGCGACCGTTTGAACGAGATGAACATTGTGCTGGAAGATGGTCCGCAGGGAACCACCTGGCGCCGTAAGTAATTCGCTTTAGGCTGAAAAGCAAAAAAGGCGCTGAGGGTTAACTCAGCGCCTTTTTTATGGAGCACGGCTTATGGCTTAACTACAACCTTGCCGCCGTTAAACTCCACCACCTGATCGGCGACGATTTTGCAGCGCTTGCGCGTTTCTACTTTGCCGTTTACTTTCACCTGCCCATCGGCGATGACTTCTTTGGCGGCACCGCCACTTTCACACCAGCCCTGGAACTTGAGCAGGTCGCACAGTTCGACGTGCGGGTGATTATCCAGATTAAAAGTTTCCATACTGCCTTACTTATTTAGGTTGAACGTCGTGATAAACCTCGCAGGCCTGCAAGGTATTTTGGATCAGTGTAGCAACGGTCATTGGGCCAACGCCACCCGGAACCGGAGTAATATAGGCCGCGCGTTCGCTGGCGGCATCGAATTCTACGTCGCCGACTACTTTACCACTTTCAAGACGGTTAATGCCGACATCCACCACGATCGCGCCTGGTTTGATCCAATCACCCGGAATAAAGCCCGGTTTACCGACCGCGACGATCAGCAGATCGGCATTTTCAACGTGATGACGCAGGTTCTTGGTGAAACGGTGGGTCACGGTGGTGGTGCAACCGGCCAGCAGCAGCTCCATGCTCATCGGGCGGCCAACGATGTTGGACGCGCCAACCACAACGGCATTCAGACCATAGGTATCGATGTTGTAACGCTCGAGCAGGGTCACGATGCCGCGTGGGGTACATGGGCGCAGTTTAGGCGAGCGTTGGCACAGACGGCCGACGTTGTAAGGGTGGAAACCGTCAACGTCTTTATCCGGATGAATACGCTCCAGCACTTTGACGTTATCGATGCCGGCAGGCAGTGGCAACTGGACCAGGATGCCGTCGATCTCGCCGTCGGCATTCAGCCTGTCGATCAGCGCCAGCAATTCGGCCTCACTGGTGGTGGCAGGCAAATCGTAGGAGCGAGAGAGGAAACCCACCTCATCACAGGCGCGGCGCTTGCTGGCGACGTAAATCTGTGAGGCCGGGTTCTCGCCAACCAGCACGACTGCCAGGCCCGGCGCGCGTTTGCCGGCGGCCAGACGTTGTTTAACTTGCTCAGCCACTTCGTTTCTAACCTGCTGCGCAATCGTTTTACCATCAATAATCTTTGCTGACATCAGTGAGGAAATCCATCAATTAAGAAAAGCGGGGATGGCGCTATTTTGTCAGAAGCGGAGCGCGCTGTCAGGCGCTGAATCGTGTTCGACGCTGTTTGCCGGAGGGGATTTACGCTTTTTTTATGCCAACAGAATGATCCTCTACGCCTTTTTTATCTTGCGCTACTTAAGCTGTGGCTATTCACACTGCGGTATTCGCGCCAGCCGCAGGCGCTAACGGAGCCACAATCATGATGATCATCACTCGGCTACACCCATGGCATCAGCAGATTGCCAGCCCGATTAACCCGCCCAAACACGTGGGCGAAACGGTGTTCGACTCATCAATGCACCCGGCGGACGTGGCGCAGTTGATGGCGTTGCACCAGCTCGCCGCGCACAAAGCGCTGCCTTCCTGGCGAGTACGCCTGCGTGCGCTGTGCCGGAGGTTGCACGTATGAGATATATCAGAGGGATTGGTTTTATGCTGCTGGCGTGGATGCAAATGGGTCATGCCTCGTTGAATGCCACGCCGGTCAGCGCCGCGCTAAACCAACCGTTGGTGACCGCCTGCAACCTGCTGACTACCGAGCATGCCGACTGGGGAAATATCAATGCGGTGGTGCGCTCGGCCCGCATTTGTCTGCAGCGCCCGGCAGGGCAACAGCAATCGGAACGGCTCCCCGAACAGGCCGAATCCGGCCTGGTTCACTACAGCGGGAGTCTGTTGCCGGAGCTAATACAAGGGAAATAAAGACGTTTTGCCGAGGGACGGCGGCAGCAATGGCTGAAAAATCACCATAAAGCACGGCTGACGCCGTAAGGTCATGAAAAGGCATTGACTCAGTAACCCCTGACCGTATAATCGCACTCCGCAACTCCGGTTGCTGCATCCCAATGCGCCCTTAGCTCAGTTGGATAGAGCAACGGCCTTCTAAGCCGTAGGTCACAGGTTCGAACCCTGTAGGGCGTACCATAAAAATCAATAGCTTACGATAAATTTATCAACGACAGTTACTGATGCTAAAAATTATGTAACGGCTGGTGTAAGTAAATTTTATCGACGCAAATCAACATTATCGTGAAGTAGCTAGCGTCCTTGGATAGTGTTTTGCGATGATATCGTTCATCTTATCAATCAACGCCGGTTTCTTAAATGTCAGGTGCGCCGAACCCTTCATAAAATATTTTATCGCAAAATACTCATCTTCATAAACTTCCGTCTTTTGCCGATGGGCGCTGATATGCTCATATAGCCGAGCGGTGACATCCCTCCGGTTGTCCGGGATCGCCTTGCCCTCTAGCAGGAACAGCATCCGTTCAAGATCTGCCAGTTGATCCCGCCTGTAACTGTGATTCAGCGTAAATCCCCATTGGTTGTAACTGACCAAATTGGACACAATAATTTTTTTGCCAAACCGACAAGGGTGATTCGACTTGTAATCCCATGAAAGCGACTTGAATACGTTGATCACCCCACGCTCAAAGACCTCATCTTTGCTCTGATGCAGTTGCTCAAAGGTACTGAGTATGTTGGCTTCGCTAATGGTAGGGATAGTATCGCTCTCTAGGTTTCTGTACCACTGGTGACGATGCGCTCAATGCTGGTGGAGCAAATCACCTCGGTGTGGCCGGTCAATACATCAGGTTCGGTAATAACGATGTGTTCTGACATTATTGTTTTCCTTTATATAAAAGCCAAGCGTCAGGTGGTAAGCGCTGGCGCTGATGTGAGTGAGAGTTGAATACGGGCCTGGTAGACGTTGCGTTTTACAACAGCCCGAGATGGCGAAGATCCCAAACCGCGTTCCGCGCTTGCTGAACCAGAGGCAGCAAGGTGGCGGAATCGGTTTTATTCTCGTCGTTATCGAAAATAAGTGACGAGCCACAGTCAATGTTGTCTTGCAGCCAGCTAATAAGGATATCCAGTCCCTGCTCAGTGGTTAACGTCATACTCATGAGTGCGCACCAGTAGAGGGGGATACCGTCTGATAAACAGCGATATAGATGTGGCCAAAACTACCGAGAGAATCAGCTTCACAGCTAAAACCGGCATGCTGGACGGTGACGCAATGCTGACGGCGTTGATCGAGTTCGCCAGACCGCAGACAGGCCTCCAACTGTTCGATCAACTCCGGGAAAGCGGCATCCAGCCTTTTAAGAGCATCAGGGGGGAACGTACCGACAAAACCGGCACGGTCTGCCAGAAAATGCAGGTGATTACCCTGCTGGACCAACCGGGCTCCCAGGCGTGGTGTGATAGTAGATTGCAGGCCCCAGACAGGTGAAGGAATGCCATCTTCATTGGTGTTTAGCTTGGCGTGGTTATCGGTATCAGGAACGGTGTCTTTCATGGCTGAATGTCCTTATTAATGTACAACGCCAGCGGCAAGTCTGGCGTATGGAGATGATGGTGAGGTCAGTGGGCATGGTCAGGCCAGGCGGCGAATGACCGGGCTGCGTAGTCCCAGCGCACTGCGGGCGCGTAACATATCGCCACCATTCAGGGTGGGGTCTTGTGCCATCAGGTTGAAACCGGGGCGATCAATGCGTACCAGGTCAAATTTCTCCACCAGTTCATTGATAGTTTCCCGTACCGTGATGCCATGCTCAATCTGTTGGGCAATGGCTTGATCGTCGTGGTAGGGCGTGTCGTTAAGCTCCAGGCCGTAACAGTGAGCCAACAACCAGGTCAGCAACTGTTGGTATTCGGTTCGTGCTTGTTTGGCGTTGGGCGTGATGCGGGGTATTTTATCGAGGGTCTTCATACGGGCAGTTCCTTAAGAAAGTGGGGAAACAGGTAACTGACAGTGGTGGGTCAACCAGTGAGCGACCTTTCGCCAGTGCTTCACGGGGACATCAGCTTCAATCGTCCAGGTAGTGGGGCACTGCGTATTGGCCAACAACAGTGCAGCCATGACCAGCCACTGGTAGGGATAGCCTCGCGTATCGCAGCGGATCAGGGTATAGGGTGTCTGGCGCTGGTAGAGAATGAACGGATCGCCTGCCTGATGGGTAGCCCGCTCACCGTTAAAGTCGATCATGCCCAATCCCATCAGGCTGTCGTCGAATCTATACAGGCGGTTGCCAGTGTATTCACAGATAACCGGCGTGGTGGTTAAACCCAGCGTGTCGGGGTGTTGACACAGTTGCTGGTAAGCGGCGGTAATCGCCTGGCATAAGGCTTGCCAGTCTTGCGATGTCACGTTGTTGTGCTGGAGAAAATGGAATACGCCAGGCACGGGCGATAGGCTCGTGTTCATGAGAAAGTGTCCTTTGAAATGAAAGAGATAATGCGAAGGCGAAACTTGGAGGGTATTACCAGTCGAAGGTGGTAAAGCCGGGCAACACCTCACCCAGGGCATCAATATGCAGGTAACTCAGTTGATGGCGTTTCATCAGCGTGGTGACCAACCGGCGACAGGTTTTGGAAAGTCCCAGCCGTTTGAGTTGCAATACCGGGTGGGTCCACGCATCCAATCTCAGCAGATAGCCGGTGCCCGAAAACGAGATCCATTCACCGTCGCTGAATTCATCCTGACAGTGGGAGATCCGGTACAGCACCGTATTGTCGTCCTCGCTGATATGGGCCGAACTGCATTGCAGACCAAAACGTAAAAGCGGTGTAGTGGTGATCATTTTGTCCTCATCACAGCCAGCCACGTTCGGCAAATGACACGATATCGAGCCCCCCCACAACCAGGTGATCCACCACTCTCACATCAACCAATTCCAGGGCCGTCTTTATCCTGTCGGTGATTTGTCGATCAGCCTGACTGGGCTCGGCCAACTGGGACGGATGATTGTGCGCCAGTACGGCACTCGCCGCATTGTGCTTCATGGCAGACTTCACCAACTCACGGGGGTGAACGGTGGTACTGTTGATGGTGCCGGTAAACAGCGTCTCCTGAGCTAGCAGACGGTTTTGATTGTCGAGCCACAGCACGACGAATATTTCACGTTCCAGCCCGGTCAGATGCAGGCGCAACCAGTCGCGGGTCACGCTGGTGGAGGTGAACGCCACTCCGGGCTCCCGCAACTGTTTTGCCAGCAGGTTCAGGGCGCGTCGGATGGTACGTTGTTCGCCAGGTGACATTTCAGCCGCAGTTGGGGATAACGTTATCTTCATGTTGAGAGTACCTTGTTGCTCAGTCAATCAGGGAGAAAATGGCGCGGCTGTCGGGATGGTGCAACGCGTATTCCCGCAGGCGATAGAAATGGTCGCTCATCGCTTCGCTCTCAGTGCGGCAAGCGTGGTGGCTGAAGGCCATCAGGCAGGCGGTGATCCCTGCGGCCTCAGCACTCATCTCGGCGCCGTTACCATTCATACCGTTAAACAGTGACCACCGCTCATCGCTTTCTGGTGCCATAAAGGCTCCCCCATTGCTCAGCGTATAAAAGTGCCAGGAGCCCCCGTTGTAATCAGTACACAGGCGATCCATCCAGCCAAAGACGTGCGGCTCCAGAATGAGCCATTGCGGTATGTTGCCAAAGTGCTGTGGCCAGAAACGGAGGCGCTGGCGGTTTGGCACAGCAGTGGCGGTCAGTGTGTTTGTCTGAGAGGAGGCCGTAGGCGGGGTAGAATGTGTATTCATGAAAAATATCCATCTGAATGAAATAAATAACAAAACAGCCCCCACCGGAAAAACCGAGGGGCCTGTACGTTGGAGAAGGGTCAGAAAAGTCAGTGAGTACTTATGATGACGGCTCACGCGAGGTTTGGCTGGCGTAACACTACAAAGTCCTTATTCGCAGATTAAAAACGAAAGGCCATGCTTCCCGAAGGAGGCATGGCCCGTAAGATGATCGATTGGTTGCTGATAAAGAAAGTTAACCAGCGGTATTCCTGCACTCGCTAAGGTCATCCAGCTCTTTTTTCGTATTCTTAATACCGGGAGTAAAGCTCCCTACTTTTTTATCATTTACATAAACATCGAACGTTGCGGCGTGACCAAGGGCATCAATAAACTGGATCCAGGCGTTATCCCCATTTCGCCAACCCAGCGAAGAGGGTAACGGAAACTGTTGGTCATCGGTCACAACCGTTATTGCAGTTTTATCATCGCGTGAATCCACGCGAGTACCGTCAGACAAGTCGATGAGTACATTATGCTGTAAGGTATTCTGCTCATCCGGGTTCATAGTGCAGTTAAGATTAAAAACGACATTTTCCGAATTGGTGATCAGGTATTCTGTTACACCCTGACCAAAACCACTGGTCCACATATTCGGTATAGCCTGAGCGGTTGTTGCTGACACCAGACTTGACACCATCAGCACTGCGAGAGGTAGACGCATAATTCTGTCCTTAAATCAGTAAATTGAATTTTTTGCAATCTGCATTATTTGTAATAAGCCTATGTATCTCTTGATATATTCTTGTCAGATGTTAATTAACATCAGGTCAGAATGATCAGTACCAACATCACCAACCAGGCCCAGAAATACGTGGGTTTCTGCCCAAGCGTTTTAGCCCGCCACCACAGATAAAATGGGACCAGCCAGGCCAGCTTGCCAAAAGCCGCAGTATCTACCCCGATTTTGCGAAAACATGATTTCCTTATCTGTGAAACCCCGGTGTCGCCCGGAGAAATTACTCAGTGGGATAGCCATCTGAAGCCCGGCCCGAAGACGTTACTGGTATATACCCAAGTTCAATGAAGTTGCAGCTAGGCGGCAAGGGAGTGAGTCCCTAGGAGCATAGACAGCTATGTGACTAGGGCGAACGAGCGTAGCCAACATCGCTGCAGTTTCATTGACGACGGGTATATTCACTCTTCTTTCGGGAAGTGGTTCAACAATTACCGGTGCGACGACACAATTCAGCGAGGCTTTGCTGCGCTACCCATTGCTGCAGTTTCCGATCCTCTTTCGAGCGTTTAGCCGCCAGCGCCGCTTGTTGCTGTTTATTCACACAGTTATCCGGCATGACCATAACTACCTGTGGGCTGAATTGCTGCCTGATTTTAGCCAGCTCGTTTTCCACATTTTCGACGCGAGGATAGCCATAGAGAACATTCTGCTCGGCCTCATCTCTTGCCCAGAATTTGTTATCAATAATGGCGAAATAACATCCATTTGCGTTATTCTCTCCCTGGTAGACCGTTTCAATATCGTTGTAATTACCGCTAAGTGGATTCAGTTTTAGTTGGCGAATGGTGTGGGTTTTCTTGTCGGCCAGGAAAATCGCGCCGCCGCCACGGACACGTAGTAGAAACTGTTTCGTCCACGGGTAGTTATCAATCACGCTGGCTTGATAGAGCATGTTGTGCAGCTTATTGTCATCCATGCCATCGGCAGATTTCCAGCCGTCAGCCTGCATGTATTGCCAGGCTTTGACTGTGCCGACAGTGTTTCCAGCGTCAGCCGGAAACACAACACCCAGGCAAAAACTGGCGGCCAGCACTGTAGTGGTAAGCAATTTCATTGTGATTATTCCTTCTGAGGTATAAGCCCGCCGTCAGTTGCGACAAGCAATGAATGGAAAAAGCGAAAGTGGGGTAAAGCCTGAAGAAAATCCGGGTGAGAGAGGATGTCGCGCATCGCTATATCTCGAGTGAAGCTGCCGTTATGGAGCGTGACCGCCCGAATATCGGTCAGGGGAAAAACGGCAATCCGGGCCTGATGCTCACCCGTCAGATACCATTCTCCCTCACGCAGAACCAAGCGATAGGGAGCAAGGTCTGTGCAGCGACAACCGCTTCCCAGTAGCGTCACCTTCCGGTGTTCCGATACTGCGCTCACCAGTCGTGTGAACACGCCCAAGTCTGGGGATGACGCTTGGGCCACTCCCTGCCAGATAAGGCAGGGAGACTCACCAGGACCGCTCAACAGTGAAGCGACCAGATGGTTATCCATACCAGGAAACAGTGCTTCAACGCCCGACTGGCGGGCAAATGTCATCACAGCCAGCTCTCTCTGGCGGCCGCCGGACAACAAGCGACACTGACCCTTGCGATACTCTAGATCCAGATACATCAGCCGTTCCCGAAAGTCCCGGCGCAGGGTACGAACCGACACGCCAAATTCAGTTGCCAACGTTCGCAAATCTAGCGTTTCGCCCGCCACCAGACGGCTGATAATTAACGACAGCCTGACGGCAAGCCGGTCATGACGGCGTTCAGCCTGAGTCATGAGACAGGTTCTCCATTGAGATAATTATCTGAAAATAAAACAGTTATTTTAACGAGGTGCTGGGACAGGGAATGGACACAAGAAGACGTATTTTTTACTGTTGCCGAAATCAACCGTGAAGGGGCTTAGTGAGAAAACATACCAAATTCGATAGCTTATAAAACGTCATAACGGACAGGGTATGTCCCGAAGATAACGGCAGGTACGCCAGCTCAGAAGAAAACCCAGTCCCAGACGGCACGGGCAACGGATACCACGGCCTCGCGGACGGTACGAATGATCGCTTTTAGTGGTGCGGGAATAAATGATGCCACTTCCGCAGAATCAAACACTTCTCCAACCGCATGACCAAAACCCTCACGCGCCTGCTTTTTTACCGGTTCACTGCATAACCTCCCGTGCAGTTGCGTCGCCAGAGGGCTGGTGGCACGGTCAGGCAGGCAACGCATCATGGTTTCTACCATTGATGGCAGATTCCAGCCTGTTCTGGCTGAAACGGCGCACACCGGATGGCTCGGTGAAAACAGCTGGCGAATGGAGTCCCGCTTGGACACGATATTAATTAACTGGTGCGGTGATGGTGCATTGCTGGTGGCGTTCCATTCATGACATGGCTCGCTTTTGTCAGCCTGGTTAATGACAAACAGTATTCGCTGTTGGTAGCCCGTCATCACTCGCCTGTAGAAACGTTCATCGACGGAGAAAGCACGATCATCGGCTTTGATAACCCACAGGATGAGATCCAGCTCAGGAAGAATATTGCGGTACAGAGCTTCGTACTCCTCATCGCGCATTTCACTCTCGCCAACACCAGGCAAATCGACCAGTACCAGACTGTGTTCTCCGCTGTAAAGACGAAAACGCAGCGCTTCGCGTGTGCAGGCTTTGACATCACTCACTGGTGTCACTTCTCCGGCAAACAGTGCGTTGCATAAACTACTTTTACCCGAGCCCGTTTTACCCATGATGCCAATTACGGGTTCGTATCGGGTAAGGTTGTGGATGCGGTCGAGGATAAGATTTCGAACAGCTGCTGGAAGCGAAGCCAGCGGTTTCTCGATGGCCTGAAGGCCGTCAGATTTGCGCATACAGATATCTCAGCGTGAAAATAAAAATCCCCGCGAACCATTGAGGATGCGGGGGAGGGCACGGAGATAATATCTGTCTAAAAATATTTGGAATACAAGCAGAAAGCCTTCAACTGTAGCTTAGTCTGCGTCAATTTTATACTACTGTTCATGTTTAAACTCGCATCCCTTTGCAGCTCCTCAACCCGACCGTGACTCGTCTAATGACGAGTCACGGGAGTGATTTTAAATATACAAGGGATTTATCGGTCTGGTTGGGTGTCGCGTGGCCGGAAGGATAGTTATGCGCGAGTATCACCGCCGCCGCGTTGAAGCACAGGGCGCGTTTAACCAATTCCCGGAGATGAACTTCGGTGCAGTTAATCGTGCCGGTTAAGAGCCTCTCATGGGCAATCATTTGGTGCCGGTTGTCCAGATAATCTTAAGGATAGTGATAGCACGACTTACAGTGAGGTTGCGCTGGGCAATGTGCGGATAAAACCGGAGAGCAGGTTACTTGGCGTGGGGTTAGCCTAGGTAATCTGCGAACGTCTGACGGGACAGTTTGCAGAATCGATACGTTGGCCCGTCTGAAGCGTGCCGATGATAGTAGGCCTCCCTCGTGGTTGATGGGGAAATGGTCACTTGATTTGCGCGAGGTTTAGGGAAGGTACGAATGTTTACTGAGTAATGAATAATCGGTAGTGCAAAAAACAGTCAGTTGAGTAACGCCAAAGGTTGATGATGCTTGCACTGACGGTATTCAGTAGCTAATTTAGCTAAATTAGCTGTATTAGTTTACTTGGAGTCATTAGTGTCTGAACAAGAGATCTATCAGCAGATCAAGCAAGCCTTGTCAGTTGCACCTCGCAACCAATATACAGTCGAGCTACATCTGCAAATGCTCAAATATGCAGATGAGCTTAAACACGTGACTTCGCGGGAGTTTTGTGAAGGGGTTGGGCTCAAAGAGAGCCTTGGTACCGAATTCAGCAAGATGCGTAATCTTACCACTCGGCTAAAGCTTGCTGGGCTCGATACCTACAAACTCTAATATCGTTCAACTTCGCGAAAACCGGTTTATAAACCAGCAAGTTATTAAGGAACAACATGCTCAAGCTCGAAGAGATCAAGAAAGATGCTCAGGTCCGCGGCATTGTCGAAGGGCAAGTGGTTCGCGTGGTGACAGTGGAGCAGATCGGTGAGCACGCTCTGACGGTTTACTACAAAGACAGTAAGGGTGTATTGGCAGAACGCATGTTGTTTCGAAGTGATGAGATGGCGCTTGAGCTCGCGACAGTGGGCCGAGCATGGGCGTTTGATGCTGACGGAGGCGATTTCAAACTGGGGCTGGAAGCATATCGGATATCACAGGCTGCTCTGTTTGATCCGATGATGGCTGTCAACATGGCCAATGTTGACCCCTTGCCGCACCAAATTTCAGCTGTTTACGAATATATGCTACCTAAGCAGCCGCTGCGCTATGTCTTGGCCGATGATCCTGGCGCGGGCAAAACGATTATGGCTGGCTTGTTCATTTCTGAGCTGCTGCTGCGAGCTGATGCCAGACGGATTATGGTGGTATCGCCTGGCTCACTGACCGAACAATGGCAAGACGAGCTATTTGAAAAGTTTGGCCTGCAATTTGAAATCTTCAGCAAAGAAAAGCAGGAGCAGTGTGCAACGGGCAATTTTTTTACCGAAACCGATCGCCTGATTTGCCGTCTGGACCAGCTTTCCCGAAGCGAAGAGCTACAAGAAAAGCTGCGCAATACCGACTGGGATTTGATCATTGTCGACGAAGCGCACAAACTCTCAGCGAACTATTTTGGTAACACAATCAATAAGACCAAGCGCTTCGCACTAGGCGAACTGCTTGGGTCTATTTGCCGCCATTTCTTGTTGATGACAGCCACGCCACACAACGGCAAGGAAGAAGACTTTCAAGTTTGGATGTCACTGCTCGACAGTGATCGGTTCTATGGCAAGTTTCGCGAAGGCGCCCATAAAGTCGATATTACTGACATGATGCGCAGAATGGTGAAAGAAGAGCTATTGACCTTTGATGGCACACCGTTATTCCCTGAGCGTCGGGCCTATACAGCCAACTACGATCTCTCTCCTCTCGAAGCAAGTCTTTATGAGCAGGTCACCACTTATGTAAGAGAAGAGATGAATCGAGCCGACAAACTCGACAACAAGAAAAAAAACACAGTTGGCTTTGCACTAACACAATTGCAACGACGATTGGCATCCAGCCCGGAGGCGATCTATCAATCGTTAAAACGGCGTCGTAATCGTCTTAAAGACAAGCTTGCAGAAATGAAGCTGTTGGCCCGTGGCCAGAAGGCGAAACAAACAGGTGTGGCTGAAACGCTGGGTAGCTATACAGTGACTAAACAGCTCGATTTACCGGATAATTGGGACGAACTGGATGAAGACTTAAGCGCTGAAGAGTACGAGCTTTACGCTGAGCAAGTAGCAGATCAGGCTACTGCAGCCGAGACCATATTAGAGCTCGACGCTGAAATCGAGTCACTCAAGGCCCTGGAACAACAAGCTCTGGTGTTGGTGCAATCAGGCAATGATAAAAAGTGGGAACAGCTATCCGCTTTACTGCAAGACTCGCCGGAAATGAAAAACCGCGATGGTAGCCGTCGTAAACTGATCATCTTTACCGAGCATAAAGACACGCTCAATTATTTACGTCAGCGAGTCAGTGATCTGCTTGGCCAGTCAAACGCTGTCAGGGTGATTTACGGCGGAACCAACCGTGATGACCGACGTAAAATTCAGAGTGAATTTCGCGGTGACCCCATTGTGTTGGTACTGATTGCCACCGACGCTGCGGGTGAAGGTGTCAACCTGCAAAACGCAAACTTGATGGTCAACTATGACCTGCCATGGAACCCCAATCGACTGGAGCAGCGTTTTGGCAGGATCCACCGAATTGGCCAAAAAGAGGTGTGCCACCTGTGGAACATTGTCGCCAATGAAACCCGTGAAGGTGAAGTATTCCAAAAACTGTTCGCCAAATTAGAAATTGAGAAACAAGCACTTGGCGGCAAAGTATTCGATATCTTGGGGGAGGCGTTCGACAACGTTTCACTCAAACAGTTGCTAATGGATGCCATTCGCTATGGTGAAGATCCTGCTGTGCGCGCCAGAATGGACCAAGCAATTGAGGGGGCACTGGATAGCGACCACCTCAAGGAGATCATGCGCCGCAACGCCCTAGTGGAATCCCACATGGGAATGGAAGGGCTATACGCCATCAAAGAGCAGATGGAAAAAGCCGAAGCGCGCCGTTTGCAGCCCTTTTTTATCCGAGCCTTCTTTCAGGAGGCCTTCCAAATGTTGGGGGGCGATTTGCGCGAGCGCGAACAAGGCCGATACGAGATCAGGCATGTCCCAGCGGTTATCCGCGAGCGAGATCGCACCATAGGGGAAAGCCGTACGCCGGTACTACCGCGTTACGAGCGGGTTTGCTTCGAAAAGCAGTTAACTCGTCCTACTGGCAAGGTGTTAGCTGAGCTGTTGCACCCTGTGCATCCTCTGATGCACTCCGTGCTGGACCTCACCTTGCAAGCCCATCGCGGCAAACTGAAACAGGGCGCCGTGTTGGTTGATCCGGCTGATGATGGCGATGAACCCCGCCTAATCATTATGTTGGAACACTCGGTCAGAGAAACGGCGGAACAAGCAAAAAGTATCGCCTCCCGCCGCTTACAATTTGTTGCGATAGATAGAGCCTGTCAGGCCAGTTATGCAGGCTGGGCACCACACTTGGACTTGGTGCCCATCAGCGAGGGGGACTTGGCACTAGTACAAGATATTCTCTGCTCCCCTTGGTTATCCCAACCACTGGAACCACTGGCACTGCAGCTGGCCTCTGAAAAACTGGTGCCAGAGCATTTTGCTGAAGTAAAAACCCGGCGTGAGCTTCAGGCAGACAAAACCTTGGCAGCAGTACACGAGCGCTTGATCAAAGAAATCAACTATTGGCAAGACCGCTATCTCAAACTCAGTGATGATGTGAAGTCTGGCAAGCAGCCCAGAATGCAGCCAGAAAACGCGCGTCGGCGTGTTGATGAACTTACCGCCCGTTTACAGCAGCGCACAACTGAACTCACCGCGCTCAAGCAAGTGGTCTCCAGCACCCCGGTGGTCATTGGTAGTGCTCTGGTGATCCCGCAAGGGCTATTGGCCAAACGTAAGGGGGAGGTCATGTTTAGCCCCGATGCGGCCAGCCGCGCCCATATAGAACGGGTCGCAATGCAGGCGGTAACCGATGCTGAACAGGCTTTAGGCCACATGGTTATCGATGTAGCAGCGGATAAATGTGGGTGGGATATCACCGCGCGCCCGCCACTCAAAAGTGATGGCTCCTTGCCACAAGATCGTCACATTGAAGTGAAAGGCCGCAGCAAAGGACAGATCACCATCACCGTCAGCCGTAACGAGATCCTCTATGCCCTTAACCAGGCAGACAAATTTTTGCTGGCTATCGTGCTGGTAGAGGGGGACAAGGCTGAAGGCCCGTATTACATTCGCCAGCCTTTTACCAAAGAGCCGGATTTGGGCGTGGCGAGCATCAATTACGACTTAGCGGATTTGTTGGCACGCTCCACCAATGCTGAAGGCAGCTTATGAAAATTGAACAAGTTAGCTTAAAAAACTTCCGATGTTTTGAGCAACTAGATGTGACTTTCCACCCGCAGTTGACGGTGTTAACCGCCCTCAATGGTGCGGGCAAAACGACGATCCTTGATGCAGTTCGCATTGCGTTATGGCCCTTTGTCAAAGGCTTTGATCTGAGTAGCCAAACAGGCAAGTCAGCCACCATTCAGATTGAAGATGTGCGTCTTGAACGCCGCGAGCAAGAGATGGAACCGATATTACCCTGCCAGATTACAGCTCAGGCCACAGGTATCCCCATTCGTGAAAAACAGCCACATCTGTTCGAATGGCAACAGGTCCGCGAGCAAGTCAAGCCACGAACTCAAAGCAAAGGTGATAGGTCGACACAAGTTCTGACCAGGCTCGCCAAGAACTACCAGTCTGTCATCTACAAGAGGCAGCAAGCCGAAGCAGATACTATCGAGTTACCCTTGATTGTCTATTTAGGTACTGGCCGTCTATGGTATCAGGGGCGCTATACCTCAGAAGCGGAGGATAAAAAGCTCGATGCCAGCGTATTTTCTCGTCTTTGGGGTTATCAAAACTGCCTGACGGCGACCTCGAGCTATAAGCAGTTTGAATCCTGGTATGGCTGGGTATTTCGCAGCTATCGCGAGCTGCAAATTGGTCAGTTGGAAAATCAGATCAAGCTCCAGGATCAGAGCTCGTTGGCCTACTTTGCCGCTGCCATTGAGGTTGTGCAGCGTGCCATCAATACTCTCACGAGCTCGCTGACCGGTTGGCACGACCTGCAATACCGCGCCAGCATGGGGCAGCAACTGGTGATGGAACACTCTCAGCATGGCTACATGCCGCTCGCGATGCTCAGTGATGGTCTGCGCAATATAGTAGCCACTGTGTCGGATATCGCTTTTCGCTGTATCAAGCTGAATCCTCATCTGAAGGATGAAGCTGCACAGAAAACTGTAGGCATCGTGATGATTGACGAAGTGGATATGTTCCTGCATCCGGCGTGGCAGCAGCAAGTACTTGGGGCGCTACAAGAGGCATTTCCCTTGCTGCAATTTATTGTCACCACCCATAGCCCGCAGGTTCTCACCACAGTAGCCAAAGAGAATATTCGTCAACTTGGCTCTGATGAGCACGGCGCCTATGCCAGAATGCCGCCTTTTAGCCCGCTGGCCCATGACAACAGCGATGCACTGGCAAAGGTTATGGAAACTCATAGCCAGCCAAGCCTACCGCTGCAAGAGACCATTAGTGAATACGAATTACTGGTTAGATCAGGGGAGGAAACATCTGAACGCGCAACAACTCTGTTGGCAGCCCTTGAGCAGGCGGGATATCAGTTTCATGAGAGCGATCTGGCCACTTGGCGATTCTTGGCACAGCGTAAGCTGGCAGCAAAAGGGTCGTAACCCATGATAGAAATTCAGCATCGTGCGATGCCAACCCCGGCGTTGACGCTATACCGCACAGATAACCCGGCAGCCACAGCCGCAGATTTTGATAGCACTGCATTTAAAGCGGTGAAAGATGCAGTAAAAGCCGATCTGCATCAAGACCAAGGTGGTCTGTGTGTCTATTGTGAACAGCATCTTAAGGCAACTGAGGGGCAAGTCGAGCATATCAAGCCCAAAGCGGGGGCAAATGCACATCCTCATCTCTGTTTTGACTATCACAACTATGCCCATAGCTGCATCAATAACCAGACCTGTGGCCAGCGCAAAGGGAATGGCTTGTTGCCCATCAAGCCCGGCCCAGGCTGCAATCAGCAATGGGCCATAGCCAGTAGCAACGGTTGGGTTGAACCGCTACCCACACTGACCAGAAGGCAGCGTCATCCTGTCGTACAAACGCGCGATATGCTGGGGTTGAATAAGGATCCCAATCTGGTCAGTGAACGGAAAAAATGGTTCACCCAAGCAGTTACTGTGCTAAAAACGGCGCCAGACGATTTTGACCAATTTTTGCAATCAGCGCCATTTCGCGCACTGATAGCTGCATCCATTTAATGTTGGAATAACCATGACACCCATCAAATCCCCCAAAAAACTGATCGAAGTGGCCCTGCCGCTGGACGATATCAACGCCGCAGCGGCGCGTGAGAAGTCCATACGCCACGGCCATCCCTCCACTTTGCATCTGTGGTGGGCGCGTCGCCCCCTAGCTGCCGCACGAGCGGTGATTTTTGCCCAGATGGTGAACGACCCTGGCTACCAGCAGGGGGACGGTTTCAAGTATGGTGTGAACAAGCAAGAAGCTGCCAAAAAGCGCGAAAAGCTGTTTAATATCTTGCGCGAGTTGGTGAAGTGGGAAAATACCAATAACGAGGCTGTGCTCAATCAGGCGCGCGAGGCCATCATGGAGAGCTGGCGCGAAATCTGTGCCCTTAACAAAGACCACCCAGATGCGACCGAACTGTTTAATCCCAACAAATTGCCCGGCTTTCACGACCCCTTCGCCGGTGGCGGCGCGCTGCCACTCGAAGCCCAGCGCTTAGGATTGGAATCCCATGCCTCCGACTTAAATCCAGTGGCTGTCACCATCAACAAGGCGATGATTGAGATCCCGCCCAAATTTGCCGGCCGTGCACCTGTTGGACCAGAGCCGGTCACCGATAAAATCAGCAAGAAAAAGGCCACTAAAGATGCCTTTGAAGATTGGTCGGGGGCCAAAGGGCTGGCCGAAGATGTGCGCCGTTATGGAGCCTGGATGCGCGAAGAGGCACTAAAACGCATTGGCCATCTTTACCCCAAGGTCTTGGTCACCGAGGCAATGGTCGCTGAACGACCAGATCTAGCGCTTTACTTGGGCGACGAGCTGACAGTGATTGCCTGGCTGTGGGCGCGTACGGTGAAAAGCCCCAGCCCGGCTTTTGCCCATGTCGAGGTGCCATTGGCGTCCACCTTTATTCTCTCCTCCAAGACCGGCAAAGAGGCCTATGTCGAGCCAGTGGTGCAAGGGGATAGCTACCAGTTTACCGTTAAAGTTGGCACGCCACCCTTATCGGCAAAAAATGGCACTAAGTTAGCAAGAGGGGCGAATTTTGAGTGCCTACTGTCAAAGGCGCCAATCGAGGGTAAGCATGTTAAGGCCGAAGGTATTGCTGGGAGATTAGGTCAGCGTTTGATGGCAATTGTTGCTGAAGGTAAGAAAGGGCGAGTTTACTTGTCACCTTTAAGCGAACAGCAGGTTGTTGCAAACAGTGCCATACCGCAATGGAAGCCAGAAAATGCGTTGCCAGATGATCCTCGCAACTTTTGGACATTAAGCTACGGATTGGAGAAATACGGCGATCTATTCACCCCCCGCCAATTGGTAGCATTGAATACCTTCTCCGACTTGGTTGGTGAAACCATTGCTCGCTGCCGAGACGATGCGCTTGCAGCGGGCATGTCCGATGATGGCACAGGCCTCGATGCCGGTGGCACTGGCGCGACAGCCTATGCCCAGGCGGTTGGGGTTTATTTGGCCTCTGCAATAAGCAAGGTAGCAAATATAGGCTCTTCTATTGCTTCTTGGATGAGTGATAGAGGAGCATTTAGAGAAACATTTGCACGTCAAGCAATACCAATGGTTTGGGATTTTGCTGAGTCAAATCCGTTTACCGATGGCGGTGGTAGTTTTAGTATGGCCATCGACAAAGGTGCCATGTCAGTCGATGCACTACCTGCAAACAATGAAGGTTTTGTAGTACAGGCTGATGCGCAAACTCAAACTATCAGTCGTAACAAAGTTATTTCCTCCGATCCACCATATTACGATAATATCGGTTATGCCGATCTGTCTGATTTCTTCTATGTTTGGCTGCGTAAATCCTTGCGTCCGATTTTCCCAGGTCTCTATGCCTCTATGGCGGTACCGAAGGTCGAAGAGTTGGTTGCAACGCCCTACCGCCATGGCGGTAAAGAAGGCGCTGAGGCGTTCTTTTTGGATGGCATGGGCAAGGCGATTCATCAACTGGCGGAGCAGGCGCATCCGGCCTTCCCGGTCACCATTTATTACGCCTTTAAGCAGTCGGAAACCAAGGCCGATGGCACCTCCAGCGCCGGTTGGGAGACTTTTTTGCAGGCTGTAATTGACGCCGGATTCGCTATCAACGGCACTTGGCCTGTTCGTACGGAAGGTGCTGGACGAATGATAGCTTTAGGCACCAATGCGCTGGCCTCCAGCGTAGTGCTGGTGTGCAATAAGCGCGCGGCGAATGCCGATAGCATCAGCCGCCGTCAGTTTATCCGCGAACTTAACCGGGTATTGCCGGAGGCGTTGGATGAAATGACCCAGGGCAGCATCGATGCCCTGGGTATCAGCCAATCAGCGGTGGCGCCGGTGGACTTGTCGCAAGCCATTATTGGCCCCGGTATGGGCATCTTCAGTAAATATTCCGCGGTGCTCGAAGCTGATGGCAGCAAGATGAGCGTGAAGACGGCACTGCAACTGATTAACCGCTTCTTGGCAGAAGATGACTTTGACAACGATACCCAATTCTGTCTGCACTGGTTTGAACAGCAGGGTTGGCGTGTGGGTAAGTTCGGTGAAGCCGACGTATTAGCGCGCGCCAAGGGCACCAGTGTGGCAGGCTTGCAAGAGGCCGGGGTGATAAGTAGCGGCCAGGGTGAGGTGCAACTACTCAAATGGACCGAACTGCCCTCCGACTGGGCACCAGAGCGAGACAACCGAACCCCGGTATGGGAAGGACTGCATCAGCTGATCCGGATCCTGAACAGCGAAGGCGCCAGCAGTGCTGGTGCCATGCTGGGGCGACTCTCAGACAAGAGCGATGCGATCCGCTCGCTGGCGTATCGCCTCTACACCCTCTGCGAGCGTAAAGGTTGGGCACAAGAAGCCCGAGCCTATAACGAATTGGTCACCGCGTGGGAGGCGATTCAAAGCGCCATGGCCAACAGTGGGCAAGTGGGAGAAAGCTATAGCCTGGATCTCTAAAGGTGAGAAGTCGAAGATTCCTGAGCAGATAGGCGATGACACCTTTTTGCTCAATAAATTTGGAGCCCAAGCCAATACTGAATTGGATTGAAACGGATAATGAAATTATGAGCCTGAAACCTTGGCGCGAGATTGCGCGCCCGCATCGCGATGTACTGGAAGGCACCTTTAAACAGTCGGAATTTGCGGCAGATATTACTCAGGTCGACAATGGCTCTGCGCCAGCAGAATATCAGAATGCTGAGCAGTTTTTTGCGCGCACCTTTATCACGGAAGGCATGCGCTTGCTATTAGAGTCGGTCGCCGAGCGGCTGGCAGGCAAAGGCGGCGACCCGGTGATCCAACTGCAAACTGCTTTTGGTGGCGGTAAAACTCACACTATGCTTGCGGTTTATCACTTAGCCTCACGCACAGTGACCACGGATCGCTTGCAGGGTATTCCGCCGATTTTGGATGCGGCAGGGATTCATGACTTACCCAGTGCCCGAGTGGCGGTGATCGATGGGATTAACTTGTCGGTGAGCCAAGCACGCACGCACGGTGTGATCCATGCCAATACTCTGTGGGGGGAGCTAGCCTGGCAACTTTTGGGTGATGAAGGCTATGAGCTAGTGGCGGAAAGTGACCGCGATGGCACATCACCGGGCAAAGAGCAGTTAGTTAAATTGCTGACCAAGGCGGCACCCTGTGTGGTGTTGATGGATGAGCTGGTGGCTTTTTTGCGCCAGTTGGAAGTCGGCAAGCAGTTTAATGCCGGAACCTTCGACTCCAATATCACCTTTATTCAGGCATTGACTGAAGCGATGAAGTCGGTACCCAATGCCATGTTGTTGGCTTCTTTGCCTGAGTCGGCCTTGGAAGTGGGTGGCACTATGGGGCAGAAGGCGCTGGATTCGCTGGAGAAATATTTTGCTCGGGTTGAGTCGGTATGGAAGCCGGTAGCCACTGAAGAGGCATTTGAGATTGTGCGCCGTCGTTTGTTTGAGTCGGCTGGTGATGCCGCTCAGGTGCAGGGTATTGCGCAGCAGTATGCTGACTTCTATCGCCAGCATGCGCAAGAGTTCCCAAACGAAACACAATCCAGCCACTATTACGACCGACTGTGCAAGTCATACCCGATCCACCCGGAGGTATTTGACCGACTTTATGAGGATTGGTCGACGCTGGACAAGTTTCAGCGCACCCGTGGGGTGTTGCAATATATGGCGATAGTGATCCATCGCTTGTGGGTCGCGGATAACCGCGATGCGCTGATCATGCCGGGGTCGTTGCCCCTTGATGACAGCAATGTGCGTGGCAAGAGCATTCATTATTTGCCACAAGGCTGGGAACCGGTCATCGAAAAAGAGGTGGATGGCTCGCGCTCTGAAGCGGCAGATATCGATAATCAAGATACCCGTTTTGGCCAATTCCACGCCGCTCGCAGGGTGATGCGTACCCTGTTTTTGGGTAGTGCACCCAGTACAGGCGATCAGATGCATCGCGGCCTGCTGGCTGAGCGGATTATGCTGGGCGCCTGCTCGCCCGGGCAAACAGTGGCCACCTTTAAGGATGTGTTGGTTCGGCTGCGAGATCGTCTGACCTACCTTTATGGCGATAAAGATCGTTTTTGGCTGGATACTAAGCCTAATCTGCGTCGGGAAATGGAAACCCGTAAGAGTAAAGTCGGTGAACGTGAAGAGTTGACGCCGCTGCTTAAGAAGTCAGTGACTGCGTGTTTTGGCTCCCAGCACTGTTTTGCCGGGATACATGTTTTCACACCTTCCAGCGATGTGCTTGATGAATACGGCAATGGACCGCGTTTGGTAGTATTGGAGCCGTCGGCATTTTCAGCTTATAGCCGTAGTAGCAGTACTAACCAGGCATTCAAAGCAGCTGAGGTGATCTTGTTTAAACGTGGTGAGCAACCACGTGTGAAACAAAATCGGCTGATCTTTCTCGCTGCCGATTATGACAGCCTGAACCGTTTGAAAGATCAGGGGAGAACGTATCTGGCCTGGCATTCTATCGTAATCGATATCGAAAACGGAGTGTTGAATCAGGATCTGGCGCATTTGACCCAAGCTAAGGGGAATCGCGATACGGCGAAGAAGCAGTTTGATAGCTTAGTCCGCGACACTTATAAGTGGCTACTGGCGCCACTGCAGGATCCCGGTAAACAGTTGGAGTGGGAGGTGTCGCAAATCTCTTCCAGCGCACCTAAATTAGTCCAGGAAATTGAAAGTAAACTAGCTGAAGAGGAGTGGTTGATCAAAGAGTGGTCACCGGTTCATCTGCGCAATTTGTTGGAAAAATACTATTTTGCCAACGGGGCAGAGTCAGTCAGTGCAGTGAAGGTCTGGCAAGATGCTTGTCATTACCTCTATATGCCTCGTTTGGTTAATGACCAAGTATTGCGTCGAAGTGTAGAAGAGGCGGTCAAGAGTACCGATTTCTTCGCTTTTGCATCCGGAATGCGTGACGATCGCTTTGAAGGGTTTGCTTTTGGAAAATCATCCACCGTGTTTTTGGATGAGAACAGCGTTCTGATTAGCCGGGATGCTGCGCTACGCTATCAAGCCACGCTAGAGCAAGAAGCCCGTGAAAAGAGTGAAGAAGAGCGTAAGAGGGTTTATCCGGATAAAGACGGCCGCGATGGTACCGTTAAGGACGAATCGGATGGCGGCAAGGACACGGGCACTGGTTCTGGAACTGGTTCAGTGAGTCCCCAACCGACTGTAACAGAGAGCCAGAAAACACGGTTTTATGGTTCAGTGCGACTTGATGCCATCAGAGCCAAAATGGATTTTGCTAATATCATGGACGAGGTGGTGCAAAATTTTGCTAGCCAATATGGTGTAGAGGTAGAGATCTCCATTGAGATTAATGCACGCTCTGAGAAAGGGTTTGATGCAAATTTACAGCGAGCTATCAAAGAAAACTGCAGCATGCTGAAGTTTGGTAATGCTGAATTTGAAGAGTAAAAAGCAAAAAAATGAAGGCTGGGTTTTCCGGCCTTTTTTACATCCAATGCTGCGGAATGGTGAGTTCGAAGGACTGGACGGCATAGCGCAGCATACTCAAAATTTCGCTGTGTCTGGCTTTGTCAATGACATGCCCTGCCTTGCGCTGCTCCAGCATCTTCTGCAGCTCCGGCAAGTTGAACATGCCAAGACGATGGAAGTTACCCCAGGTAGGTTGGCCAAATAGGTTGTAGATCACCACAGTGCTATCTCGTTCACTGGCCAAGCGTTTTTCACCTAGGAGCTTTGTCAGTGCTTCTTCGGCTTCATCTTTGTCATCATAGGTGTTTAGCAGTTTCATAGTCGGATGTTCTGGCAAAATTTAAGCTGCAGAGTCTAGCAAAAATGGTGGCTGAACCACAGCGAGTTCTTTGTCTGAACTTAACGAGCTACCAGAGGGCCCACTGATCCTCTCCACGTAATGTGGACATAGCCCTAAGCGAGGTTCTGGTTTCAAATTGTTCCGGGCTGTGGCTACCACAGGCACAGTGACGAATCCAGCGATTGTAATCACACTCGATATAATTAAATACCGTTGCCCGCATTATTTCCCGACTGGCAAACTACTCTCCGTGAATAAATTCCACTTTCAGCGAGTGAAAAAAACTTTCCTCACATGCATTGTCATAACAACAGCCTTTTGCGCTCATATTGCCGCGCAGACTATTGCGTTTCAGTAACGCCTGATAATCCGCTGAACCAATATTGCCCGCCACTGTCAGTGTGAACTATCACGTTCCGGGGGCGCTTTCGACACCACAGCGTCATCTGCAGGGCATCGCATGCCAACTGCGCTGTCATCCGGGGTGACATCGACCAGCCAATAACTGCTCGCGACCACAGGTAGATCACGACCGCAAGGTAAAGCCAGCCTTCATCTGTGCGCAGATAGTGTCACCAACGATGTAAAAGTGATCCCGGTGGGGCAGTTTTACATCGGTAGCGACACCTGATGTGGAAATTGGTACTGACATTCTGGAATATGGTCAGTGATGGGACTGAATGACGCAATGAGTAGGTGCCTCTAATCCCGCTTATTTATTCCTGGCATATTACGCACCCGAAGGCTCCGACCTCAGTACAGGCAGCGAAGAAGGACGATAGCAACCAATAAAGCTGGACGAAGTAAGGACTGGCAGTATGGCCCGCTTCAATGTCCTTAAATGTTTGCTCAACTGCGGCCTTGCTCAGTGATGAGGTCACGATGGCCACCCGTTTGAAGGTGTGAGGGGCGTTCCTGCAAAACTCCACCGCAGTCTTTGAATCAGCAGGTGTGCCTCGGCATGTGCGATGAATACTTGTCTTTACCCTGTTGTTGATGTAAAGCAGCCCCCACCGAGCGAACTTTTTGCTCATGGCCGGAGCGGGCAATGTGAGGTTGCCCAAGTTCTTGATAGCCTGGCTTACAGAAATGTGAAATGCGCCAGCTCCGAGAGTCAGCTCACCGTGCTTTGCATGATAGAAGGTGACTCTTGGGGAAGCAGGATCCGTTCGAAAACCAACGAAATCAGCCCATTCATCACCGAGATCATCGCAGACTATGACATCGTCTTCGGGGGCGATCGTCGACAGTACCGCGCCGAACGTAGAGTCTGGATCAAACGTACGATGGGCAGCAGTAAAGGTACCTTTCTCATCTGTGACGGTTGCTAATTCCGCATTACCGAAGAGATAGCCCAAGAACTGAGTGCCACCGTTGACCAAAGAGTCGTCTTGGTAAAGACTGCCGTCTAGATAGGCAAATCGCGGTTGGTCGAACAAGACGATGAACGTGTCCTGTTTGTCGATGAACTGCTTAAGTGGGGCGCGGTCATCGTCCGCACCAAGTGCGAACTGAGTGTCCTCGACGTATACATCTGCGAGCAGAGGCAGCGTAAGGCGTTTCAAGGCGATTCGCGTTTTGTTGATAGCGATCTCACCTACCTCTACGCCTGTTGTTGACTGAGACAGCAGCAGCTTGCCAGTAGCGTTTTTTGCAACGCACAAGATATTTGTCAGCTCTGCAAGTATCGGATCGACCTCTGCCTTTGGCAGCTCTCGATAGCTCCTTCCATCACGCTTGACCAATCGGATGATTTTGTCATCAAAGATGGCCTGTCCGAGGATGGCGGTATCAACCGCAAATTGGGTTGGGCTAGCCTTCAGATCTGATAGCTCCAGTGGTCGCGCGAATGCTGCTAGGAAAGGCGAGGAAGATGGTCTTCCGGGACGAGGGTGCAAGCGATCGATAATACGGCAGGCATAATCAACTAGCTCCAAATAGCCAGCACGGTCCGCGCGTAGCGAGATTCGCCCTGTTCGCGGTGTCGTTGAAAAGTGTTCGTCCACCTCAGTGAAGCTGTAACCCAGTGGGGCAAATCGAGCCGAGGATGCCATACCCACGTTGTTCTGGAGGTTCTCGCCTTCAAGCGTCTTGCTGCGTAATGCAAAGCGGGAGAGAGTCATATGCCTCAGTCGAACTCGGGCAAATACCGAGTCCTTGCTGGTCAGTCCACGGTCGACATCCTGGGCGCCGATGCGTTGCAAGTGCCGCTTGGCGAAATCAGCAGGCACGTCTATCTGAGATTTGAAAATAGCGACATAATCGCGATGCTCGACGATCAGCAAATATCCGGTTACCCGATCGATCACATCTTCAGTGCCAGGCAGGAAAGCCGGTGTCTTGTCGAATTGAAAGCACAAAGCAGACCAAATTGACGCTCCGTGGGACTGCCGAATGAAAGAGAAAAGGTTGTTAGAAGGGGACGTTTGCGCCTTTCTGATAGCTCGGAACAGGGTCGTGATCGCGACTGTTGTGATCGGAGCTCTTTGGCGGTAGAAATAGCAAGATTTGCTGGCTTGAAGTTCGTCGATCATGTCAGGGTCCCTACGAAAATGGGTGAAGCGTGAAGTCCCTCATGCTGAGGAGGGTAGCCCAGTGCCATTATGATTGTCTAGATGAATACGCAGTTTCTTGCGGACAATAGTAGGCTGTAGTGAAGGGCTGCTACGTACCAGATATAGTCATTCGTACTCTGAGAGTTACACTTATAGTGACTCAGGGTATGCGCTTATTGGTTACGAATATTGTGCCAGAATCATGTGATTTGATGATTGCCGCTTTGCTTTCGAGCCAGTAAGTGCTCCACGTTCACTAACGAATACTCAGGGCATGCAGATAAACTACTGACTATATTGCTTTCGAAGAACGTGTAATGCGTACCAATCCCCTATGAAAAGGAGTGGCTATTTACTTATCCCTGACGCAATATGGCCTTCTCACGCAGAGAAGGCCACTGGTGAGTTATAAATCGATTTGACTGCAACCGAAATTACGATCACCTTTCCCAAAAACTTTAGTATCGACTTTGGTCAGGTAGTCCAGGCGCTCAAGCAGGTCTTGGTAATGTTCGTTGAAGTCAGGGCTGTTAGTGTCCAGCACGTAGCGGCAGTCATCTGGAAAATGCACTAGACCTTGGTGGTCGTCCCGTTCCAGCCCTAAAGCGCTGTACCATGCCGCTGTAATCATTCCTCTCAGATTGTCTTCCTGATTGTAATCACCGAGGTGGTAGTAGGCGTCCTTGTTGAATAACAGGCAGATGTGGTAATGGCATTTACCTGATTCAGAAAACTCCCTCGCCCATATAATAAACATAGGGCAGCGATAAATACGTTTACCTTCTCGTTGCTTACGAATCTTGTCCGCTTCCAACTTAGCCTTTAGGGAGCCGCGCATCCGCGACATTACTCCCGGTTCCAGATTAGGGAAACAGCAAATGTTATCACCATCATCGACGATACCTGGAAAGTGGAAATCCACCCTTACCGCTGTAACTCGTGGATATTTATTCGTCAGGGCATTCAATAACACATTAATTTTCGTCCGATAAAGCTGTACATATTTCATATCAATATACCTATGTGGTTGGGCCTACAGTCTGTCAGAAACCGTATTAGTTATTGCCACGCAGGCAGGGCTATACTTACCCAAGGTTAGGGGTATATACTGGCATCAGTTCTTAGTATGGGTATACTGTTGTGAACTGATAATTACTTGTTAAGTAATTCTACCCTTAGATGGTTATTAGTTAGAACTAAGAGTAGATAGCCATTATAATACCTATCCAACATCTAAAATTGAGATGAGGGCAGCCCCAGCCTGCGATGACTGTTTAAAAGTTACTCTGCAATTAGCTTGCTTAATTAACCGAAAATTTCGTTATTCCAATGTCGTTTAACTGTGGATAAGCTGACTCCTAATTCTCTTGCTACCTCTGATTGTTTATACCCTTTCAACTTGAGTGTGTAGATACTGAGTTTATGCTGACTGCCTTCTTTTCGTCCAAGCGGTTTCTTGATTCTTCTATGCTTACTTCTGCTTGATTTAAGATTCTGAATATCTATCCCTGTTTGTACCGATATTAGAAAAGACATACAGCTTTCAGCAGATGGTTCAATTCTGCTATAGGGATGATAACAGTAGACGTTGATATCTTTCTTGAAGCAAGAAAACAGCGTACCCAACACATCATCAATAGTATCTCCCAGACTGTTTAAATCTGTCAGAACGAGTGTGTCTCCTTTGCCTATTTTGTTTATGAGTTCTTTTAATATTCGCCGCCCATACCCAGCAATCTCAATTGCCACATTTCCCTCTGGAATTGCAAACTCCTTATTGATCTCTAGGTAGCTAGGATGTTTCTTTATTTCTCTTGCTTCTTGTGAGTTTTTGCATAACTGATAGTGGAAAAAAATCACATCTATGATCTCCGTGACAAAGGTGATTGCATGCAGAGCATACGATCCTCACTTTTGTTGTTGCAAATAATTATCATTTGTCTTGGTGGCTAGTCTAAACTCACTAATAGTAATGCCGATTTTTAATAAGTTGGGTGTCATTAATTATTTTTTTACACTCCTGTAAAAGGATTGATGACAATAATCACTTTTTCATTTTTACGGTGATCTGATACCTCATCTTCTTGAATGATTGGAACCATGACTGCCAGTTCATTGGTGTGGTAAATGTTTATCCAGCAAATGTAAGGAGCATTTGAATAAATTTTTTTTCGTTTTAAAACCTCTTTGACACCATGAGTGATAAGGTCGGAAATAGGTAGGAGTACTATATTGTTAAAGTCAAAAAAATAACCATTCCACGAAGTATCTTTAATGAGTATTGTGTTGGAGTACCCTTTGACGTTAGGACTGTTTTTATCAACGATACGATCGGTTTTAATGTGAATAGCTCCTCTCATTCGGTAAGTATCAACAAAGCCTTCAAGCTGTTCCTCTATAATTTTTTTCTCGCCTTTGCTCATTGTCCCATCACTGGTGTTATGCCGATAATGTTCAAAGCTGGGTATGTTAAGTTGGCTTTTGATATGGCTCTTCCAGCCCGCCAAAAAAAATTCCTCACGAGTGATTTCTGGTATGCCTCGTATGGATGATAAATGCGCATCCACCGATTGATTTAATAAAAACTCTCCGAGTTTTTTTACTTCATTATGGTGATGGCTAACTCGACTAGCAAAGGGGCGATACGCAATCATTACGTAATCAAAAGCAGCGGAGCGTGATATATTTAAAGCGGCTCCAATCGTGTCAGCCGTTTCTATTGATACATTGCTGATATTCAGGGATGTTATTTTCTTTGCCATGTGAACTCCAGAGTTGTCAGGGTTCGATAAAGGGAGAGCTACTCTGCATCTGTTGATGCAGAGTAGCCGCCTGATTTATGTGCTTACAGATTTCCTCGCACAGAAAATGTAGCAATAAATTCTGCGACTTCATTACGTAGCCAATAATGGCGACCATTGATTTTTCTTGGCCGAGGCAACCCTTCAGGTAATCTATCTTGGCAAAGCCATTTGCGAATGGTTTGGGATTCATAGCTAATGATTTTAGCTAACTCAGTTGTTGAAATGAGTTGTGGCTGGGTGGTATCTGAGAGTTCGAATGCGTTCATTTTGCCACCTCATTGTTGAAGATGTGGGCAAAGAAAGCATTGGGTTGTATTAATTTTTGGAGGAGTTTTTTGAAAGAAGCTACTTTGAGCGAGGAGGAAACAGTTTCAGGATCGGGGTCACTACCATCACTTGATCCTGAAGGCGAAGTACTTTTTACCGATTTTGTTGTACTTTGATGTGATCTTGATGTCTGGTTTTTGAACGGCACAATACGGGCAACAACATTATACAGCGTAATGTTGCGCATTCTTTTCCTGAGCAATGAACATTTTGCTTTGGCACGCGCCACAGATTTATGAAAACCAAACCTAACGTCTTTCAGATGCTGGATAACTTGTTCCCAAGATTCTGAGATGTTGACAGTCTGATGTGACACTGTTGGATTGACCCCCCATCGAGCTCTGATCGCCTCCTGGCTTAGTGCTGTGGAATCAATACTTGAATCTATCATCATGTTTATCTCCTGTTTAAAAAGTGGTTATGAAGGATGCGGTTGGAATTCTTACCTGAAAATCCATTCCTGTCAATAGATTTGAAAAAATACAAGTCATTGATTTTAATTTATTTTTACAGTAATCAACGCAAGTCAACACTGTTTTTATTGTTAATTTCAGCCTGTTTTAAGATCCATGTCTCAATCTTTTCATGCCATTTTCGCAAAAGATCTAAAGGGCGTCGGCGGTAATGCTTTTCCGCAAGTGCGCTCGGTTTGTGCCCCATGATTTGAGCTACAACGCCTGTTGGTACTTCCACCCATTCTGACAGTGTTCCAAAGCTCCGACGTAAGCCGTGCAAACTGATATGGGGTAGGTTTGCCTGGTCTAATGCTTGGTTATGTGCCTTTCGGGGCTCGACAATTTTCCCACTCTTACTATTACTGGTGAAGACCCAGCGATCTTCACTAACATCGCTTTTTGACGTTCTAGCCAGTTCAGCCAGAATAGTTGAGACATAAGGTGTCAGTGGGATAATACGTTCGCCCTCAACCTTATCCTTGATCCGCATGCTGGACCATTTGAAATCAATATCGGTCCAACGTAGAGATGCTATTTCCTCTCGTCGTGCACCCGTGAGCAAAAGAACCTGAAGATAGGTTGAAATCACAGGATTGCTTAACCGTCTTACTTCAGTGAACCAATTCTTCAACTGCTCTTTCTGAAGGCAGTCATCTGCTTTACTGGCAGATACGGGTACCATTTTTCTGACATTACGGTCTTGGGTGAGATCAACAGGAATAATCCTCTGAAACTGCTTGTGGTCCTCGACCCACTTCAAAAATGTTCGAAGGATGCGGTATGAGTTGGCTGTGACCGTCGGGCGGGTTTGTCTCTCCCTTGTCAGCCACTCAGTAATGAGCACTGGGGTGATTTCTGATAAAGGTAAATCAAGGAAACATGCTAATGGTGCGGCGATAGTTAAACCATCACCGACTTTTCTAGCCTTCCCCCCACGATCAGAAAGCCTGATATGGTCCGTAAGGTAGCGTGGTGAGTAAGGGCGTTTAGTTTTGGCGCTGATGCCCGTTTTCAGTTCTTTGAGATATTCTTCCCAGGCAGTAGAGAACATAACTTTCCCTCTGCGTGATTCAGCCTGTTGTGATTCTACGGCAGCAATTTTCTCTGCCTTAGCAATGCGGGGATCGATCCCTGTATCAATAAGCATCTGAAGTCTTCGTGCTTCAGTACGTGCATCATCGATTTTCCAGTCGCTAATCTTGCCAATCGTCATGCGCAGAGTTTTCCCTAGAAACACACTCTGGAAGATAAATGCTTTTGTCCCTTTAGTTGCACGGCAGGCCAGCATTGTTACATCTGAATCCCAAAGAAACTCTTGCGATTTTCCTTCAGTTAGTTCAAATCTACGTAATCGTTCGAAGGTGAATTTTTGTCTCGAAGACGCCATTTGTAGGTCCTTATTGAATACTTACACCAGATGCTAATGTAACGGCTGGTGTAAGTAAATTGAGGCTATAAAGATCAACACTCATCAATTTTCGTCTATGAGATTTTTTGTTTATCATATTGTTTTAATTGGATTATAATAAATATATTGCGGTTATTTAGATACTTAGAAGTGTATTGCCTTCGCACTTCTAAGCCGTAGGTCACAGGTTCGAGCCCTGTAGGGCGTACCATTTAGAATCAATGACTTACGCTTATTCCCCAACGGCCACATTTTCCAAAAGTGCCAGATTAGTGACATTGCCTGCCAAGACTTCGTCAATTTTTCTCGCATGTTCGGTTAAATGGGAAGGGGAAAGGTGAGCGTAACGCTGAACCATCTCTATGCTCTCCCACCCCCCCATTTCTTGTAGCGCTGAAAGTGGCACCCCTGCTTGAACTAACCAGCTTGCCCAGGTATGCCGAAGATCATGAAATCGAAAATCGTTTATTCCTGCTCGCCGCTTACCTGTATTCCATGCTGAGTTATCGTCAACGCGCATCTTCCTGACTGCGGGTGTCATACCTCCGCCTGGGCGTTTACGCGCAGTTGTATGCACAAACACATACCGGGAGTGGCGACCAATCTGATCCCGTAGCGTTTTGCAGGCAGTATCATTTAGAGCAACACCAATGGCTTTCCCTGCTTTGGCGTTCTCTGGGTGTATCCAGGCAACCTTTCTTTGCATATCAACTTGCGACCACTCCAGATCAATGATGTTAGAGCGACGAAGACCTGTTGCCAGCGCGAACACGACAACAGGGCGAAATTGCTCAGGCATGCATTTTAACAGGGTGGTCGCTTCATCCTTAGTCAGCCACCGAACTCGTTTGCTCACTGGCTTCCTGACCTTGATCACCGGAGCTTTTCGCAACCACTTCCATTCATCGGCTGCGATCTTCATCAGCCCGCGCATGAAAGATAGGTGCTGGCTGCGTGTTGCCGCTGATACTGGTTTTGGTTCATATTCTGGAACTGGCTTACCGCGCCTTTCGGCCGCTTTCTTTTTCAATTCCCATCGTTGCCGGTGCTTTCTGTTGGGCATCTTGGCGACCGCCGCCATAATTCTATCCTCCGTGATCGACGAAAGGTTTTTCCCAGAAAAATACTGAAGGAAAAACTCTATCTTCGTGCGGTCATCGTCCAATGAGCGCTTTTCATCTTTCTCCGTAAGCCAGCGCAAGCAGGCCTCATCAAAAGTATGCTCAGCAATCTCCCCCAATTTATTTACCCGCCACGCCTCTGCTCTTAACTGATCGTAGAGTTCTTGCGCTTGTTTCCTGTCTGTCGTGTCAAGGCAGCGCCTAACTCTTTTGCCACTACCCGGTTCGACATAGTCGCAGTACCAATTGCCGTAACGTTGTTTAAGGGCCATCTGCTGTTACCTTTCTGTTGATGGCCGTCTGCATTCACGGCCTGATTTTGTGCTGCCCTGCCGTAATACGCAAGGCACTCTGATTTGAGAATCTCATAATGTCCTTTGCCGTTCGGCCCGCTTTTACGCGCCGTTAGCAAGCCTGACTTAATCAGGCCTCTAACTGTTCTTTTGGACTTTTTTAAGTACGCGGCGGCCTCGGCGAGCGTGAATGGCACATCGTTGATATTTATTTCTGACATTGAATGCCTCGGCTATTTTCCTTCACGCACCCGATGAACCTCACAGTTAAGCCGCAGTCATGCCGGTGGATGCTTAGGCCAATAGGGAGCGATTTTCACTGCGTGTTTATCGAGTAGCTGTCGAAAGGTGAGTTTGTTAGTGGGGGAGTCGAAATCTTTTAGAAGCTCTCTGGCTGTGCTACGGAGAAGATTTTTCTGAATGCTGCCGGTATCAGCGACAGGATGCATTTATCTACCCCAGTTGCGCGATGCGGCGTTGACACAAAAATCGATGCGGATTTGTACCCACACCACATCGACTGCCCGAGCCACTTCGAATGCTTTAAGCCAAATACTGGCCGCGTCGGAATAATGGGCACGGCGTTCTGCCTCAGCGGCCTGGTGCGCTAAGTTTTTATATCCAAATGTCATGATGATGCTCCGGTGTTAGTAGGCGCGGTGGTGGGTAACAGGGGCTAATAATTGGTTGAACCATTGAACACGTTTGATGCAATCAACGACGCACTTCGGTTCGTCGTTCAACCATGCTCGGGGGACGATCTCAGGTTCCCGGTTACGTATGCGTGAATAGCGTTTGTATTCGGGGTCTACGGCAAGAGCCTTTACTAATCTGCCGCTGTTTTTTGTTTCAATAACATCTACTTTCACAAATCGTGAAGTCGTCATGGACTGCCGGATCGAGGTTACTTTCGTCTCAGTGATGTCAGCATCAGGGAAATTCACCTGCAGCAAAGAGATATGCTGTTCTCGGGTATAGTGCCCACCGTCTTTAATCAGCCATTCAATTATTTCAAAGTTGCTCATTTTAAATCCTTATCTGGTTGTTGTAGCGCTCATGGCTCATGACTTCCCATGAATGTCCGTTGTCTTTTGAAAGCAGCCGCCAACAGCGGGACACTGGTGCCCTATGATCCGCAAAGTCTGATGATTCGCGATATGGCTGGCTACAGGGAGCGAGGCAAGCACGACGCAGACAAGATGGTATTCCATACCTTCAAATCTGCGTTTGAGAAGGAGATTGCGGCCGGGTTCAATGCGAAGCACTTTGCCAAGGTTTTACTGGAATCCGGCATGCTTACACCACCAAGCAGTGGTCGTGGTTACCAGAGGAAGTCTCCAAGAGTGAATGGCCAACAGGTTAACGTCTATGTCCTGCACTACATGCCCGAAGAGAAACAAGCAGAAGAGTAATATCTCACGTACGTAGTAAGTGTGTTGGTTCAGTCAGTTCAGTTGGTTCAATATATAAAATCGTTTGTTTTATAAGATATTTATTTTCCGTATTGAACCAACGCTGAACCAACAAATGCCGATTTTGAACCAACGGTTTCATGACTCCCTCCCTCAGATTATGATTTTGACCTCTGTTTTTATCGTTTTTTTCTGGTGAGATCCCACCTGATTTGACAACTAATCACTGTTGAGAGGTGGATATGAAAGCCGAAGAAATGTTAACGAGTAAAAGATGTGCGTTCGCTGCTGAAAATATCAAACTCATCCATGCATCGATTGCGCCATCGGGATGTAAACCCGTTCCCGGAGCCTGACTTTTATGGAGTCGGCGAAGCGAATAAGTGGTTTACATCGAAAGTTGCAGAATGGCAGCTTGCGGAGAGCCAGCGAGCCAAAGTCAAACCAGCTGAACATTTGCACGAAAGTACTAAGCGATTTTCCCGTCGTTCCGCTTGATCTCAAAGACATCTTTCAGCGATTTGTTCAGGCTTTAAGCGATGCGAAAAAAGTCGCATCGGTATTAACCATCAAGGGTCTCTTCATCTCTATAGTTCGGGCGATCGAAGGGAGTCCTATTCACGGTGGTAACCAGGACCGCTACAAAGAGGCTGTGGAGTGCTTTGAGCAGATAGTAATAATAGATGAATACTGAATGATATTGATTGTAAAATATTAGCTAACTATCTGATGGGGCCTGCTTTTTTAGCGGGCTTTTTGTTTATTTGGCATTGATCAAATGCTGATCACTTTGGTATAGCTATGTGAGCGCCTGCTGAGCATAGCGAATAGATGCTCCTGGACTCCCTGGTTGTTAAAATTTGGCTAGGGGTGGGTTGAATTTTATCTCGTAAGCACTAATCTTGAGTTAACAGCCAAGATTCTCTGAGCGGTTGTTGCCTCTTCATGGAACTTCGTGCAGAATTTGCCTCCGTTTTGTTTTACCCATACACTCATGGGATGAGAGATATGATAGGTTTTTGAGGCTGCGGCCTTCATCAACCCCGATCTAGATAAGGTTAAGGGGATTTTTTCAGAGGTTTCTCATACAGTTGAGAGACCATTGGATGAATTTGATCGCAGCCATAGCAAATCTATCAGCAAGAGACAAGTTCGATTAGCCGTTGAAAAAACTGACAGCATCATTGATGAGGTGCATGCTCAAGTATTGAGCGGTGCGGAGATGGTGAGTACCCTCCGAAATGGTAATGAAGATGAATTGCAGAAACTAGAGCTGAAAGAAGGCTCAGAGCATCTTCTTGAGGCACTATTGTCAGCATTGACTACTGGGAATAATCATTTGGCTTATAGCTTTTTCAAAGCTGAAGCAGACCCAGCTTGGGGGCCTCACATACCGCATCTGCATTATATAAAAAGAAAATCTATGCAGGCTTTTGGTGAGTACAAACAAATCACTGAAGAACTCTATCATCTCGTTACACTACATCTAACGCAATCTGATGATAACTTCTCTATCGATATGGCAGCAATGTCGGAATCAATAGAGTCAGATACTATCCACCACCCAGACTGGGTGAAAGATGGAGATGATTTTGTGGCTTGGATTCAGTCAATGAATAAGGAAGTGTGATGTCAGTAAATGTTACATATTCCACTTCTTTCATAAACTTAATGAAATCCCTGTCTGTAAAAGAGTTAAAGTTGGTTGGTGACTTTGTAACAATGTTACAAACTTCAGGTTTTTCTAAATTACCTGGTCGAAACAAACCTTCTACCGGGGTTAGCTTAAGGCATGTAAATCGAGTGAAACTAATCCAATATGCTATTACCAATGAGCTTTGGCACTACCATATCGGACACAGCCAGTATGATCAAAGCAAATCATTTGGCGATTGGACATCAAGTCATGTAGTTCACTATCAAAATGTACAGACTTCAAATAATGCAAGGTTTGTCCATTATGGGAGCCATCCCCCGATGAGGCTTCCTAATCCGAGCACATTAATCTAGCAATTATCCGGCTCCGGCCGGTTACCCCATCTAAAAAATGAATTGCTCTACTTTTTGTTTTATATGTAAGCTATCAATTCAAGTATGTCTTCAGCCATAGACACATCATGCCCGTTACCTGTTTGGTGCTCGATGGAGCCTTCATCACTTCAAAAATACCACACCCAATGGCTAAATAAATATCATCATCAAGATCAACAGTCCTCGAATACATACCCACCGTCCAGTTTCAAACCCAACCTTTCTTGATATCCTACCTCGCTTTGGAACTCTTTTTGTCTGAGGAAAATCTCATTTCAGTATGTAACTGTCCGTAACCCTTGTTTGCGTTTCATGCTGGAGATAACCTGAATTTGTCACATATAGGCCGATAGCGTCCTTGTGGCTACCTTCGTAACGTTTACAAATCTTCTTATCATCACTTTTCCGCTTGCTTGCTGGGCGGTTTTTTCATTGATTTGTCCAGCGGGTAATTTTCGATGGAACGGCTTGTTATTGATCTATGGGGATAACCTTAAAATGAAAAAAATGACTATTGTATGTGCCGCAGCTCTTGTGCTTGCAGGATGCACATCACCAAAATACAACTACACACCAGCTATACAGCAAATTAGCGAGCCACCTATCGGTAGTACCAATACAGCCTATGTGGGGGACTCTTTGTTAAGGCAGGGGATTTCTGCACGAGTGGATGGCATTAAGGTCACGGCTCCTGCCCGAGTTTCTTGGGGGTATACAATAACTCCTGGTGAGTTCAAGAAGATTGGAGAGGATGGGCAGAATGAATTCTACATGCCGACTCCTGGCACTTCTTCTGGGGGTGTCGACAAAGCTGTGTTGGCGGATATGTGGCAGGCTATTATGGCCAAGAAAGGCTCTCAGACACTCTGTGTTATCACTGTGTTTTCTGCTTCCACATGTGAAAATGGGATGCCGTTTGAACGCATAAAGTTGAACATGAGTGCTGACAGTGATTTTCAGCAAACATTGCTTTACAACGGCAGGGTTGGTAAAAAAATCAATATTGGTTATCGCGAGTCTAGCAGCAGCATGGCGAGGCCAGCCTTCAACAATGATGTCGAGTATGATCTCTCTGAGTCAAACGTCATTGGTTATAAAGGGGCGAGGCTAGAAGTATTAGAGGCTACCAATCAGTCGATTCGGTACAAGGTACTCAGTAATTTTAACAAGTAACTCGCTTTTAAAAAGGCCCGGTTATTTCTATGATGTCCGGGCTGACCTGCTCCCCCCTATATTTAGTTTGCTTCTACCCGACCTTTACCAGGTTCAAGTAAAAACAAGTCGCTCCAGAGCTTTTCGCTTTGCCATGACGGTCTTAGAAAAGCTATCTCCACTCGTCTATAAAGTCTTTACCACCAAGGTTTGGCTTGCACTTAAGTAGTGTATTTTTCTTTTCTTCCGCCTGGTTAACTCCAAAAAACCACCAGCAATCTCGATCGTTACGATCGAAAAATATCATTTCAAAAAATGCAATATAAATTGTAATTATCCCTATATGTGAAATAATGATTGCTGTATAAATAATCAGTAAGGTGGTGGCTGTGACAACTAAAAATAATATGAAGCCAGTACTACTCAGTACCGAGCAGATAGAGATTCTGCGTGAAATCCAAGAGCGAGAACGGAAGAGTTCGCCACTTGGGTTGGCTCCAAGCATCCACGCCATAGCCCGTGAGCTGATGAACAAGGCGCTGGTTCTGGAGGCTAGATAATGGCGACCATTATCGACGCTCTGGTAGTCACGCTTGGGCTTGATGCTTCTGAGTTTAAGAAGGGGCAAGAGCAGGCTCGGGAAAGTCTTGATAAGACCAAAAAGGATGCAGACAAAACCGGCAAGGATATGGAGATTGCTGGTAAACGTGCTGCCAACTTCTTTGGTTCTATCCGTAATGAAATCTTGGCTCTTGCAGGCGTTGCGTTAACTGCTCAGGGAGTGAAAAACTTCATTACCGGCACAGCAGATTCGCTCAGCAAGCTCGGTTATGCATCCCAGACCTTAGGGATGAGTTCGAAAGAACTGGATGGTTGGCAGAAATCGTTTTTCCCGTTTTGGTGCCTCAGCAGAACAGGTTCGTGGCTCAATGCTGAGTCTGCAGAACGATCTGGCATTGTTCCGCAACAAAGGCCAGCTGAGCGAAGGATTGGTCAGTCTGACAGGGCGTCTTGGCATCAACTTGCAGAATGCCAAGGGAGAGTTCAAAAACGTCCAGGACATCTACCTGGAGCTGGCGGAGCGTTTTAAAAACATGGATGCGGCAACACGCACCATGTATGGCCGTGATATCGGCTTATCCCCAGAAATGGTGAATATGCTGTCGCAAGGCGGTCAGTCTGTTTCTCAGCAGGTGAAGCATTACACCAACCTTTCCAACGCCACTGATGAGTCGACGAAGAAAGCGCAAAAGTACGAGCAGCAGCTGGCTGACTTGGCTGCGCGTTTTGATGCGACTAAGCAGAAAATCCTCATCGGTTTAATGCCTGTACTGGAATCTCTGAACAAACTGTTGGGGAAATTTAGCGACTGGGTTAACGCACACCAGGCGGAGATCACCACCGTTTTTTAATGAGCTTGAAAAAGATATCGAGAAAGCCGTCGAGGCTGTGGGCGGATGGGGCAACGCGATAAAAATCCTGATTGGCTTCTCTCTGGCCAGTTGGGCGTCAGGGCTCATCTCTAGCATCGGTGGGTGTTGGTGTGGCGCTGACGGGGATGGTGAACAGTATTGCCCTCCAGGGCTGGTGGCGGGATTATCGGTAAAGCAGGGGGTGCTGGCGCGGCGGCTTACCTAAGCGAACCTTATATTGATAAAGCCATGAATGCGGCCTTTGGTAAGAATCAGTGGTTCCAGAACGTCCGTACGGCAAAAGACTGGGGGGAGTTCTGGGATTCTCTTAACGGTGAAAATCATCTTTCTAAAGATGCCCAGGGTAACTGGCAGCGCCTTCCAGACAAAGCATTGCCGCGGGGGTGTGCGTAATAACAACCCGGGTAATCTCAATTATGCAAAGCAGCGTGGAGCTACGAAAGAAGAGGGCCCGAATGGTCGCTTTGCTGTATTCCAGTCGATGACGGAAGGGGTTGCCGCGCTCTATCGCCAACTCATGATGTATTTTCCAGCGTGGTACGGACACCATTGACGAGATCGTCAGAAAGTATGCGCCGGAGGGTGACAACAATAACGTTGCTGCCTATATCCAGTCACTTGTTAAAGCCACCGGCAAGGGCGCTAACGAGTTACTGAGCTCAGACGACATGACCACAATCTTTAGCCTCATGAAGGGGATCATCAACCATGAGAATGGGAAGGGATACTGTCAGTGACAACGATATCGCAGGCGGTATTCAGTTAGGCGCAGGCGCAGCCTGGGGTGGTACTAATACGCGAGGTTTGGGCAATGTTCAAACCGAAACCAATATCGGGAATCTGAATATCTACACCCAGGCTACAGACGCCCAAGGCATTGTTCACGATGCTCGTCGGGAACTGGGTAAGAATCCGCTAATTGGCGCGATGAACGGGGGCAATCATGAGTGATCAGGAAAGTTTCCAGGGTGAGTTGAGTGTCGAAGACATGGCTACTGAAGAGAACGTGCTCTTTGCCATGATGCGACGTTTCATCGGCCAGAAGTGCTTCTCTGGGCTGGTAGTTGTGGAGTCCATTACCGTGCCAGACGACCTGTCGCCAGTCCGGTATGGTGACAGTTAAACCGATGGTTCATCAGGTCCAGGCGGATGAGGTAGTGATGCCTCATAACAAAATCTACAACCTTCCATATTTTCGCCTGCAGGGCGGAGTTAATGCTGTGGTGATTGATCCGGTTGTCGGTGATATCGGTGTGGCGATATTCGCCGATCGAGATATCTCGGTTGTGAAAGAAACTCGTCAAGCTGGTGCGCCTGGTTCAAAGCGCCGTAATCACTTCTCTGATGGGCTTTATGTTGGCGGCTTCCTCAATGGTACGCCGTCTCAATACCTATGGTTCAAAAATGGGGGGATCGTCATTCACTCTCCATCAAAAGTCACCATTGAGGGCTCCTGAGGTCGAGCTGGTGGGCAATTTAAGTGTGAGTGGTGATGTTACCGCTATTGGCGAAGTGACGGGTAAGGGGATCCCACTGTCTGATCATGAACATGGTGGTGTGGAGTCTGGTGGTTCTAATACTGGGAAGCCGGTGGCTTAAGAGGAATGGCAATGAACACATACTCTGAAAAGCTGATCACCGTCGAGTTTAAACTCTATAACCAGAAGGAGCCGGTTCGCCTTTCTGATTATCGTTGTGCCCTGTCAATGAGTAATGCTGGCGGTAGGAGTCAAAGCCAAATCGACCTTTCGATTTTCAACGTTAACCAGGATCTGACTCAGATGATAGTCGGCCAGGGGTTCAGTACGCCAAGAATTACCAATGCTGTTGTTTCTGTACTGGCGGGGGCGGAGAACGAACAAACTCAGATTTATCAAGGGACAATTTACGATGCCTTTGTCGATTACAACCAGATGCCGGACGTGCCTTTACGCATCAAATCCACCAGCACTTATTTTTACCGGGTCAAGCCTGCGGCTCCCAACAGCTATATCAGCGGTGTTGTCGCTTAGACATTCCGCCAATGATGAGTGATGGTCCGTCTGGTTTGATTGAGTGCGTTAACATTCCCAAGACGATCAGTGCCATCCTCGAGCACAAACTCAGACTCGCCACAAAGTACGAGCTCGACACTATCTATGGTACGGAGGACCTGTGGGATTTCCTGGAGTTGATTACCGTCCATAACTACAACCAGAGGGTGATCAGCAAGGCACAAACCTCCGGGATCTAACTGCAGGCTGGAAGGGGGAATGGTTCTGTCTGGAGCCTACCCCATGAGATGTTGATAAAAGTTAACGTTGGTGGGCGTTTCCATGAGTGACAAAGCAGAGCGACTAAAGCGTCGGAATACGTGGTTCGAGCTAAAAGAGGCAGAATTTCAGGCGTGGGCAGATCGCGGTTATCGCTATCCACCGCCACCAGCGTGCCAATTTCCCACAGAACTGGCAGAGCAGACGTGTGGTGCAAAAACGCGAGCAGGCACACCCATGCAAGATGCGCGCTATATACGCCAATGGACGATGCAAGCTCCATGGCGGCCTCTCAACTGGCGCAAAGACTGTCGATGGTAAGGCGAGGCAGTTAGAGGGCTTCTATCGCTGGTTAGAAGCTAAGAAAGCAAAAGGTGGTACACCATGCTAGACCATAAAACTATAGAACAGACCATTGTCCATCTGGCCAAAGAGAACGGCGTCAACCTGGATAGGAAGGACATGCTAGAGCTGCGCACAAGGGTTGCTATGACATTGGCAGCGAAGGAGCGGCATCGCCAGAGGATGAGCGCACCGACATACCAGTGGAAGAAACGAGCGCCTCATAGATGAAATAATTTTCTAAAATTAGACAGTTTTTTGTTATGTGATAGCACGGTAATCCTATCTGTATTGGCGATGAGCTAAGGTTTATCACCGGCCAGCCATGAGAGGATAGCCTCAAATACCGAGTATTTTTCTTTTGTTGGTGCTTCATCTACTCCATACAACGCAAGGTAAGTACGATTCCTCGCTGCTACTGAAAGGCTATTCCATACCATGGAGTCATTTTTATTTAGGTCAATAAAAACCTTTTCTAAACTTTCGACATCTTCGTAATTGTCTCTCTTTATCATAAGATCATGATATTCTTTGGAATGTTTTTATCGCGTTTGCGGATTTTTTCCCAAACTCACCGATAAAAGACAATGCTGACAGGCAGGCAACTAAAATACCAAAAAATTTGTTATTGCCGAGATCAGCAAAAACAGCGGAGCCAGACAACAGAAGAGTGAAACTAATGGTTTTATCTAGCCTGCCCATTAGTGTTCCGAACATTTTTTCTTTGTAATGAGATAGAAAGATAGAGTGTTCAATCTCCCAACGTTCCATGACTGGCTCCGATAGTTATTTTTGACTCGGACGGACGGGGCGTACGCTATCTGTGTGCCGTTTCTCAACATCCCCATTGTTAGGATTAGGTTCCGGATTTTTTGGGCTGTTGAGGGGCTTCTCTATCCCGAGGGTCGCGGGTTTTTTTTATCATTCATTAACCTTACTCCAGTACTCGTTATCGTCTTGTTTATAGGGAACATACCACAGTAACAAACTATCGTTATACAACCATTTGGCAATATTGTGAGGTGGGATATTTTTCTATGTGACTGTCGTTCCATACATGCTTTCTTAGTCTGAGTAGTTGCCTCATTGAGCTTTTCATTACAACTCTATTTGGCGATGGCTTGTAATGTGTCACACGGTGCTGATGGCATTAATATAGGTAACATAAGGGCAAGGTTAGGGCGAGTTTTCGGAGGCCATAAAAAAGCATTCTCGAGTACATGTAAAGCTTTGGGTAAGAACCTCACAAAACCTGACTTTTCACTTTGGTCGTTAGTGATCCGGAATGAGGGAAGCGAAGGGGGAACTCGTCTTTTTTATGGAGTCTAAAAACTCACGCCTCATCTGGTTGGACGCAACAAAACCACCCTAATGCCATACTACGTTTGCACTAAGGTACGCAGATCGGTACGCACAGAAAGCATACCTTTTGGCGGTTCGCACTGAAAACTTGGTTGCCAAGCGTGAGGTTGCCAAACAGGTTTCCACCGAAAACAGGGTTTCAGTGTGGCAACCGTGGACCACTAAATTTTGGACTGCTTAAGACAGAATGAACACCAAGCGAAGCAACATCAACAACTCCAAACCCGTGCTCCGCTTGGCTCCGAGTGATTTTGATAGCGTCATAAAACGATTAAGCCCGTCTTAAATAAACTGGCCCGATTAGCTTTATTTAGATTGTCATCCTGCGACCACTAATAACATCACCGTAAGTGTGTAAACTTCCCATTGCCTGGGCCTTAGGGTGTTGATTAGCCATCTCACGTTGTGGGTCTGGTAAAGCAATAATTCAACCTGATTACTTTTATTATGTTTGTCGTGGTGGTGGCCAATGGCGCGTTATCGGTAGTGCTAAACTCTTCTACACCTTGCCTTTGGTCAGCTTTATAGGGCCACCCAAAGGCGGAGCATGTAAAACAAAAAATTGGTCAGAAGGTGCGCTCCTACAGACTGGTAACCAGTTCGCAGTGGTTACTTAGACACAGCTCGGCGTTTCGTGGAATGGTACGCAGCGAAGTACGCACAATTGGTGCGCAGCTAGTACGCAAGCAAGAGGTACGCAAGCAGGTACGCACTGAAAATGCTCTTTCTAAAATACTTACCCCACGAGTAGCGCAAGATTACGGTTAGATTTTTGGCTGAGTGCAAAAATGCACGGCGGTAAGGTTACGGTAAGGGGATGGCGCATGTTAAAGGTTTTACCATCGTTGACTAAGCCCCTCGCGGGTAAAATGCGCAATCGGTTTTTACCCCCTCAAAGCGTCTCCTTTCTTTTTAGGTTTACCCACCAGATAGCCATAGATTATGGAGCAGAGAGGGCATTCCGCTTTCCCTATCTAAAGTGTGGAGATCCATATGAATCGTATCCAAGCATTGGTTGAAGACAAACAATTCCTGACGATGGCCGGCAGTTTGACAGCTATGGTCGCTGCTGATGGAATCGATGGGGCAAAATTCCTGTTTGCCGCATTAGCGTTAGGGTTCGTCCTCGTGGTCAGGCATTCTAGGTGAAAGCAAAAAAACACTGCTGGCTGTAGCCCAACAAAAAGCCCGCTATGCGGGCTTAAATTCTTTCTGCCAGACCTGCCAGCTTCAATATTCCGTTTGCGGTAAGTTTTGAAACAACAGTAACTGAAACAGGAAAGTGTTTTCCATTGTGTGGGCTGAACCATATCTCATGGCTACCTTTACCTTGCCTGACGAATTTGCATTTATTCTTCACAAGTATTTGAACAATGGTGGTATAAAATCCTCGCCCCATTTTTTATGCCATGAATGGTAATGAAGACGACTTATCACTGACAAATTCTACTTGCACTTCATCTGGACGAAGGTCGCAATTAAGTTGCCCTAATTCCGGGGCTATATCATGGACGCGCTGTGCAAGTCGTGCAAAAGTTTTGGCCTCTGTAACCAAGCCTAACTCATCACAGATCCCCGTCCACATGCGGTCTTCATGGCTGACCATTACAGTGAATACGTGGTTTTTGTTCATGATACTCCCCCCAAATTCAACGCACAGTTGAATTACCTTAGTGGTAATCCTGACTCATTATTGAGCAATCCGCAAGATAGCAGTAAACATTTAGGAGTATGAGCGCCGGCAGAGCACCGGTGCGGTATGGGGTACAACTTACCGATCGCGTGGTCGATGTAGCGGGCATGGGTCTGGAATTGGCCAACTCAAAGTTGAGTCGACCTCGATACAATTGCGTGGGATGGCCCCAAACTTGGACGCATCTTCAATTCAACGCACGATGCTGGCAACGTTATGACTATTGTTTGCCAGCTCTTCAACCAGCGCGGCGATCTGCAGGTTGTGCTCATCACTGAGTAGGGCCGGGACTACCTCTTCCCATGGCTTATATTGCTATCACTTTGACACAGGGCGCGTCTTGCGTTGCCTAACATCTGGCATGTTTATTGGCTGCTTTCCGGTGCCAGTCTCTTGGCGGGAATCAAGCCAAACCTCTACTTCATCGCTATTCCACGCTACGCGACTCTCTGTGATGGCAAATCGTTTAGGAAATTCTCCGGCCTTCTCCAGCGCGTTGATGGTTGACCAACTCAATGGCACCATTGCCAGGAGTTGTTGTTTACCAATTGCTGCTTTCATTGTGCTATCTCCGTACTTGCGGTTAATTCCGCAGTGGTATAGACAGCGGCAAGTTACAGTCCTCTGACGGATTGACGAGCCTTGGTGACATTGCCTGAGTAAAAAGCTGCATGGGCAATGAACCAACATTTTCATCGACTGAACCAACATTTTTTCGTGTGTGTTGGTTCAGTCAAACCCAGGCGTGGTAAGGGCTAGATGCCCGTGAACCAACTGAACCAACTGAACTGACACATTTTCTGTATATATACACGTTTCGTGAGTTGGGCTACGGCTCATTTTCGATGCTTTTGGCATTCTGAGCTGGATCTCTTCGATGAAAAATGCGACAGGTATAGACGCTCCAAGAAGCCCCACGTGATGAGTTTCAATAGGAGCAACGCATTATTCCTACCACTAATGAATTGGGAGATAGATATGGATGAGAACTGCATATTTCAACTTGTACCAAACAAATGGGTTTCAGAGCAGTTACTGACGGCCTTGAGTGGCATGAGTAAGAGCATGATCCGGCATGCAAGGCGCACAACATGGCTGGAGGGTCGGGAGTATCGGCATGTTGCGGCAGACCTTAATCCAAAGATGAACAGTCCCATCATGTACAACCGCGAAGCGGTAGACCACTGGATTGAGAGACAAAGACCGGCGATCCGCCGACATATTACTAAGTAGCAATAAGAAACGAAAAGTAAGTTAGCACGCCAATTTATTTGGGTGTTTTCTAAGCGTAAACCAGGTACGCAAAAACATATGGGGGTATATTTGGGGGTATGTATTGATAATGAACTTAAAAATATCAATACAAAATAGTATTTTACCTCTTTTTATCGACTCCTGTAGGGCGCTATTCTCAGCCCTGCCTGATTTCCTTCTTGTGTCGTTAACACCCAATAGTGCATCAGTGCATCAGTGCATCAGTGCATCAGTGCATCAGTGCGTCAATTTTTCGTGCGTGCTCAGTTAGATGGTTGGGGGCCAGATGCGCATACCTGCGTACCATTTCAATTGATTCCCAGCCCCCCATTTCTTGCAGAGCTGAAAGTGGGACGCCAGATTGGATTAACTGACTGTATTAAAATGTGGTTCTAGGAACTTCTAGGCGTAGGTCACAGGTTCGAGCCCTGTAGGGCATAAACTGGTAATCAAAGCCTCTCCTTTTCGGTCACCTAACTCGCTTACTCTGTCTCGTAAGATAAAAACAATGTCTCGTTAAATCAAGAAGTGAATTGAAATCAGAAGTATGCTTCTTGCAGTTGAGCAGAGCAAAAGTTTCAGAAGAAATTTAATAGAATAAAATGTAACAAGTAATAGGTTAAAAAATCCATCGAAATTTATTGTTCCAGAGCCTATTTAAAATAGGCTTGTTAGATTTTCAAGTTTTTGGTGATATATTATTTCTTTAAATAATATTCATCAGTGTTTTCTGAATTAAAATAGATTGCTTTAACTCTGACCTTGAATTTTTAAGTTGACACCACTCTTTAATTAACTTCGGTGGTTGCTGGGTGAGAATAATCCGTCTGGGAACTTTTCAATGGTGAGTTTTATAATTTATATCAAAATACATAGGCAGGTTATTATTGATTATTTTAAATGTTAATAATCATTTTTTTATTTATTTGAATGAAATTGAGTTAATTTATTTTTTTAGTGTGAAGTAGAGTCTGGAAAACAATGGTAAGTGTAGGGTAAATATATCAGAGGAAATTGAAATGATAAAAGCTATAGCTGCTGTGACCGAATCTGCTGATACACCTTTTACTGTTTGCGATATTGAACTTGAAGATCCACAGGATTATGAAGTTTTGGTTCGCATCAAAGGTGTAGGTATCTGCCATACTGATTTGAGCTTCAAGAAAATAGGTCACTATGCTCCAGGAGTTCTTGGGCATGAAGGTGCGGGAGTGGTTGAAAAAGTGGGAGCTGCCGTAACCCGCCTGGTTCCCGGTGACCATGTTGTCCTTAGTTACTTTGCTTGCCACCATTGTGAGACTTGCTTGGATGGACACCCTGCATACTGCGATAATATGGAGGCTGCCAATATAAGTGGGGGGCGTGTAGATGGATCTACTCCTATTAAAATCAACGGTAAGCCTGGCAAAGGTTCTTTCTTTTATCAATCCTCTTTCGCAAACTATGCCATTTCCCACGAGAACAATACGGTGAAGATAGACAAGACTCTACCGGTTGCTTTGATGGGGCCATTGGGCTGTGGTTTGCAAACGGGGGCCGGTGCCGTTATTAATGCTCTTAAAGTTGGGGAAAACCAGGGTATCGCTATTTTTGGTTTAGGCGCGGTTGGTCTTGCTGCAGTGATGGCTTCCAAGATTTCTGGTGCTAATCCTATTATTGTTGTCGATATCGTCCCGGAGAAACTCGAACTAGCAAAACAACTTGGAGCAACTCATATTATAAATGGTGCAACAAGTGATGCGGTTAGCGAAATAAAACGTATCTCCGAGGGGGGAGTCGCATTTTCTCTTGAATGTGTTGGCGTTCCGAAACTCCTTGAACAAGCCGTAGAATCCCTGCGTCCTACCGGCGTGTGTGGTTTACTTGGTATGAGCAGCACTGAAGCTACGGCATCAATAAAATTATTAGATTTACTGGGTGGTCGTACCGTCAAAGGGATTATAGAAGGAGATGCCGATCCTCAGGAATTTATTCCTAAATTGATTGAGTTCTATCGCTCGGGGCAATTTCCCTTTGATAAATTGCTCAAAACTTACCCGTTAGAAGATATAAATATTGCCATTGATGATATGAAAAATGGCTTGGTCGTTAAACCAGTATTAATACCATCTTGATGTTTTATTTTTAATAAAAATAAGGAGCCTGCCATGAATTTTCAAGAGGCGATCAATATCGGTAAGGTTACGCAAGAACAGGCATTCCAGATATTTGACAGCCTTTCAATTGTCCAGCCGGAAGAGATATTCGGGAATTGGAAGGGCAGTGAGTTAATTTCTGGGCATCCTGCCGATGGAAGCCTAACCGCCACCGGTTGGTTTGGAAAGCGTTTCACAGATGTTGAAACGGTTGATCCATTGCTTTTCTATACTCATGACGGAGGCGTTTTTGCTGCTGATCCGATCAAACTGCGTTCAGGTGGTGGTTCACAGCAAAAAGCGGCAGATCGCCAACAAGAAATAGAAACAGACCAACCAACAGCCAGGCTGCGGTTGGTTAACTACCGTGGTAAAACTTCCGCAGCGATGATTTACGATCAACTTCCTATAATCGACCACTTTCGTCGAGTTGATGCAGAGACGATTTTGGGCGCTATGGATGCGCGGAACGATATGTTCACATACTTCTTTGTTCTACATAAAGTTGAATAGTTAAACTGAAATAAAATTTACTTTATGCGTATTTATTGAAATATGCGGAGCTTGCTAAAGCAATGAGTAATATTTTTTTTGCATTACTCTAAGTTCACATTACACCTGTTAAATTTAGGCGTTATTTTTATTTTATATAGTCGGAAATATAAATTTATAGAGGTCAGTCATGACAAATAAAAAACTATTTAGTCCATATAAGCTTGGTCAGATCACCCTTTCCAACAGGATTGTCCTTGCACCTCTTACCCGCAGTCGGGCTGGTAAAGGTTTTGTCCCTGGCGAATTTGCGGCAACTTATTATAGTCAGCGTGCATCTGCCGGCCTTTTAATAGCGGAAGCCACTCAGATTTCTCAACAGGGGCAAGGGTATCAAGATACGCCAGGAATATATACACAGGATCAAATTGAGGGTTGGCGAAAAGTCACTGATGCGGTACATGCCAAGGGAGGTGTTATTTTTCTGCAGATTTGGCATGTTGGCCGAATCTCACATGTAGAGCTTCAAAAAAATGGTGCGGCGCCGGTAGCACCTTCTGAAATTCAGGCAAATGCGAAGGTGTTTATAAATAACAGTTTAGTGCAAACTTCAATTCCGCGAGCTCTGAGTATTGATGAAATACCCGGTATCGTGGATGACTTCCGGCAAGCCGCTGCAAATGCGATCGCTGCTGGATTTGACGGTGTTGAGGTTCACGGTGCTAATGGTTATTTACTTGATCAATTTGTTCGCGATAATGCCAATAACCGTGTTGATGCTTATGGTGGTTCAATTGAAAACCGTGCCCGTTTGTTGCTAGAGGTGACGAAGGCCGTGATTGAAGAGGTTGGTGCTGATCGTACTGGGGTTCGTATTTCTCCCGTCTCGCCTATTAATGATGTTGTTAGCCGTGAGCCTCAGGCTCAGTTTAATTATATCGCTACTGAACTCAGTAAGTTAGGCGCCGTTTATCTTCATGTTGTAGAAGGCGCAACTGGCGGGGCACGTGATGATGTACCGTTTGATTTTGACACTCTGCGTCAAAACTTCAAAAATACCTACATTGCAAATAATGGGTATGATCTGAATTTGGCAAATATATCTCTTACAGAGAATAAGTCTGATTTGATTTCCTTTGGTCGGTTTTTCATCAGTAACCCAGATTTAGTAGAAAGATTTAAAAGCGGTTCCTCTTTATCTGAAATTGACGCTGAACACCTCTATGGTGGGGGGGCAAAAGGCTATACCGACTATCCAACCTTGAGTTAAGACCAGCAGCGGTATTGACGTAGCCCGACTGTTTTTTATTCAAACGGTTGGGCTTTTTTGCTTAATCGTACATCTTACATATGGCATGCTTCTGATATTTTAATTAATGAAAATTAGATAATGTCAAGTTTACAGGCTAGTAAACATCTGCATAGTATAAAATATACTTTTCTTTTTATCGGCCTTCCGACATCGTACTATCTTTAAGGATTGGTTTCCCTTATCTGTGGCTGTGCTATTCGAGTTGATTTTTTTATATGCAATATGCACTGACTTGAGTTAAACATTATATGGTGCCAATTTATCCTTGAATGCGGCCTGTTGGCTATTTTCAAAAAGTGTCCGATTATTTTTGGTTATTTGATTTACGCTTCTTTTTCGATAGCTGGCTTTCTCCTCTCGTACTATTCCTGAATCCGCGATGAAGTGTCTCGTAAGATAAAAATAATGTCTCATTAAATCAAGAAGCAAGTTGAGTTGAAACGTATGATTTTCGCAATCAATTAAGCACAAAGGAGTCGAAATTATGCGTATTGCTGTACACGAATCTCTGGGTCAGCCAGAACAGGTTATGAGTATTCAAGAGACCTCTCGTCCAACACTGAAAGCTGGTGAGGTGTTGTTACAAATGGTTCTCTCACCTATCCACAATCATGATCTGATGCAAATATCTGGTACCTACGGCACCAAGCCAACGCTACCTGCCAGGGCAGGTACCGAAGCTCTCGGCCGCGTCCTTGAGGTTGGGGAAGGAGTGAAGGATCTGCAAATTGGCCAGAGAGTTGCTGCATCGGGGGCATTTGGTACTTGGGCTGATGCTTTTGTGGCGCCTGCGGATCAACTACTGCCTATTCCTGATGGCATCAGTGATGAATTGGCTGCCCAACTGTTGGTTATGCCAGCAAGTGCAACTGTAGTACTGGACGATTTAGGAGTAAAAAGCGGTCAATGGATGGTGCTGAGTGCAGCGGCAGGCGCTGTAGGTAAAAACTTGGCACTGTTGGCAGCCTCCCGTCAGATACGTGTTATTGGCCTGGTCAATCGGGACTCTCAGGTTAAAGAACTTAGAGCTCTTGGTGTGGATTTGGTAGAAAACACAGAAAAGGACGGTTGGCAGCAACGCATAAAAACTGCGTTGAACGGCGAGGCACTACTTTATGGTCTGGACTCAGTTGCAGGGGAACTCACCGGAGAGATGCTGAGTGTCATGAATGATAACGCCACGGTGGTCGTCTTCGGTGCATTGAGCAACCACCCCCTGCGCATTGATTTTCAGGATGTCATTTTCAAGCAGGCTACAGTTCGCGGTTTCTGGGGGCTGAGGAAATTCGCTGCCTTGAACAACGAATATAAATTACGAATGATATCGGAGATTATGACAATGGCTTTACGGGATGGGTTTAGCCTGCCAGTAGCTGCCATCTATGATCTAGATGATATTGAGCAAGCGATTGGTACTAAACATGGCCCAGGTAAAGTGCTTTTACGCGGAAAAAATATAGAGGCTTAGCCCGTTTACTCATATTTATTGCTGTAATCAATTAATAGATGCAGTCGCTGCTGCAAGGAGATACCAAGATGAAGATTGATATTTGGTCAGATGTTATTTGTCCATTTTGCTATATCGGAAAACGCAAACTGGAAGCCGCTCTGGAGCAAACCGGCATTGAGGCGCAAATCGAGTGGCACAGTTTCGAGCTAAATCCAGATTCTCCTAGGTACTATGGGGTTCCATTGCAAGAATTAATGAGTCAGCTTTACCGAATCAGCCCGGATCGTGCTCTGGAGATTTTGAACCATGAAGAGCAGGAAGCTCGCCGTGTAGGGTTAGATTTCCAGTGGCGTATAGCGAAACCAGGCAACACATTTGATGCACACCGCCTCATTCATTTAGCCAAACATTACGGACTTCTTGAAAATGAGGTAAAAGAGCGTTTTCTTCGAGCCTATTTCACGGAAGGAAAAGATATTGGGGACCCGCAGATTCTTCGTGCCCTAGCAATTGAGACAGGCTTGCCTCCTCAAGAGATTGATGGGGTTTTGAGCAGCGACCGTTTCGCCGATGAGGTTCGCACCGACGAATTGGATGCACGCAACCGGGGGATTCGTGGCGTACCATACTTTGTGTTCAACGATCAGGCTAGCATATCAGGGGCGCGTGATGTCGAGGTATTTATTAATGTTTTACGCGAACAAGCAGATTTGCTGGCTTTGCAAACTGGCATAGATGCAGGACCAGAGCCTGCATCGGAGGATGACGAAATGTGCAAAGACGGTTTTTGCGAAATAAAAAAATAATGATGCAAGCTCTTACCAATGAACACAGAGTATCCGCTCCAGAAGATTTTCCCTTCTCGGGCATTTGGAGATTACAACCCGAGCTTTCGAATTATGAGTTCGGGATCTCTCCTCGTGATGGAACTTACGAAGTTTCTCTGGATAGCGAAGATTGGTTGGTTATTACTTCTCGGTGGTCAAATGTCACTGGACGTTTTCATGAGGCGAATTTTGAGGGGGTTTTGGGCGGAGGACTATTCCCTTATTATAGTTACGAGGCTGCAGATGAACTCTATTTTGAGTTTGTTCAGCCTGATATACTTCGTTCCGCTGCATTCAAAAATGGGATTAAAGTACACTGGGCGGAACGTAGATTGTGCGATAGTTGTAATCTAATGACAATCAAGGTTTTTGGTTTACGTGCAGGCCGAGTGTATGGCAACGCTGATGTATATAAACGGGTGTGTTCTCCTCCGTTAGAATATGCAAAAAAGATTAATAAAAATGATTTTTGAAACATTATTTCATATATATTAATGAATAAGAAAGATAGATGGTAAAGGGGAGCAGGTTATTTACGGCTGTCGTTGATAAGAATAAAGTTCACTTCTCCGAAGAGAACGCTATGACTGTGCTTAGAGTCGAAGTGATGATTTCGCAGCACGGACTTTTGAGGGGGACATGCCGAACCATCGCCGAGACGAAGTAGTAAGAACAGATTGATCGGAAAAACCCAGAATGGCCGCCAATTGCGCCAACGGGATACGTGTTTGTGTGAGGAAGCGTAATGCGATTTCCTGCCGTACTCCATCACGGATCCCTTCAAACGTCGCTGATTCTTCAGCCAATTTGCGCTGCATCGTACGGGGGTGTAAAAACAATAATTCAGCAATTGATGATTTACTTCCTCCCATTGCCCCTATAGTGCAGTGCAATGCGCGACGTACACGACTGGTCATTGATAATTCAGGATTTCCATAATGCCTCTGCAGGTAGTCCAGAGCGATGTTTTTTAGCAATGAACTAACATTATCTAGTTTGCTGTTCAGCGTTTTCGGCGATAGGTGTAATCCGCTAAATTCGTGTTCCAAACAAACTTGAGCCGGTCCGAAAAACCGTCGGTAGTCACTAAAATTAGAAACATCTCCGTAAGGAAATGTTATTGCTAGCAAGTGATAATTATCTTTTGCAAAAGATTTTAGCAAATAATGAAGGCGGCTTAAACAGTGCTCGATAGTCTGCCGAAACAAAGGGGCATTAGGTACTGCTTGCTCGAGGCGAATTTCAACAGCGCCTGGAATTAAGGGACTGGGATCAATAATCGAAAGCTGTACTGCGGGGCTGTGTACATACAGAAACCGCGAGGCTGTGTCCATCGCTTCACGCACATTTTTCGAATGTTGGATGGCCATAGCAAGAGGCCCTATAATATCAATCCCTTGTCGCGCCGCCAATGTTAGACCAAAATCGAGATGCTGCGTTACCAAGGCACTTTCTTCCATTAGCTGCATTACCGGTATTATCGGTACAACAGCATCATCCACCTCTCCTAAATCTACAGGCAGTCCGTGTTTACGTAACAATGGCAATGGATCAACGCCAAGCTCATTCATGAGCCCGGAATAACCTTTAAAACCAGTAGAGTTTATCATTGTCGCCATGTCCGATAACATAAAAAAATTGCCCTGTGAAATCAAGAGAAATACACATTTAATGACCTTGATACGGCATGCTCACAGAGTACAAATATCAATCACTACAGGAAGCTACAAGCGGATAGTTGCTAGAGATACCCTGCCAAGCCCTGATACTCGCTTATAGGTGATGCTGGACGTCGGCGCAATGACATCCGTTTTGCCAGCATGGCGACAGCATTCTGGCGGTGCGATCCCTCAGCATGCTGTTTGGCGTCGTTACGGTGGCGCTGGTAATCAAACTAACCCGTTGGCTGGACAATGAAAGTGGCCGGTAGCCTGATGGCAATGATGCCGATGGCGGTGCGCTACAGTCAGGAAGCGCGCATCTATGCGCTGATGGGGATGTTGATCATCGCTGCGACCATGGCACTGGTGATGTACAAAATGCCGGCCCCTGAGGTGACGATCCATTTTGATGTGAACCAGCAGCAGGCAGTGCAAACCCGAGAGGGTATTCTGGCACAGGTGGCGCGCGAGGGGGATTGGGGGGCCGCAGCCCATATCTCACTCCCCGGGCTGGGGCACGTGAACGCCGAGGGCAACGGCTTTCGCTAGGTTGCCGCCAACTATACCACTCAGCTTTCGCACTAAAGGCGGTGAGGCGTTGCAGGCACTACTTTTCGTCAGGAAGGAAATAGTGGCCGCATTTGGGGCAAATCAGGGTGATGTTTTTACGCACTTTGCGGCTATTTTGTTCAAACATGTGAGCGCATTCTGGACACTTCACTTTAACCGTTGTGCTGCTGAACATCTTAAGGGCATCAAAGATAGACATATCTTTCACCGGATAGATGTAGGGAACCTCATTCTACCATTCGGTATTGGCAATAGCCCTTTATTGATTGTTTATTAATCATTTTTGTGAGCGCGGCGCGGGGATTATGGTGGCCTGGAGTAAGGAAGTACGCGGTAAAATGTCACATTTCCATCCGGCGTTACATCTGCCGGAGCAAACTTACTCAGGGATGACAGTTCTATACATTGAGATTGTTAGTGTAGTCCTACCCGATGATGTTGTGTGTTATCCATTCCCTGTAGTGTATTACCCCATCCCTGTTAAGTTTATCCCGCCTCGTGCGGGATTTTTTTTATCTGCGCTCAATCATCAAACCGCCAAACATAATGTCGCGCGTAACTTGTAGCGCCAGAAAATCATGGGGGAAACCCAGTTCAATGGCGCTTGCCGTATCCAGACGCCGCCACTGCTCTTCTGTCAGCCTGACCTCCAGCGCTCCCAGGTTATCTTCCAGTTGTGCCAACGTGCGTGCACCGATGATCGGGGCCGTCACTGCCGGGTTACGCAGCGTCCAGGCCAGGGCTACCTGAGAAGGGCTAAAATCTGTCTCCCTGGCCAGCGTCAATACCGTTTCGGCAATGGTAATATTGCGCTCGGTCAGCATACCCTTGTCGCGAACCATGGCACGTCGGGTACCGTTCTCTTCCTCATGCACCTGCAAATCCTGCCGACTGTATTTTCCGCTCAATATGCCACCGGAAAGCGGTGACCATGGAATGACGCCAAGGCCCAGCTCTTGCGCCATCGGTATCAGTTCTCGCTCCACGGTACGTTCCAACAGGCTGTATTCAATCTGCAGGCCAATCAACGGTGACCAACCGCGTAAATCCGCCAGTGTCTGCATTCTGGCGGCCTGCCAGGCTGGCAGATCCGAAACGGCCAGATATAACACTTTGCCGGCACGCACCAGATCGTCCATGGCGCGCATGATCTCTTCCGTCGGGGTGGTGGCGTCCCAGGCGTGCAGATACAGCAGGTCGATATAATCGGTGTTCAGGCGTCGCAGGCTTTCTTCCACCGAACGCACCATGCTTTTACGGTGGTTACCGCCAGAGTTTGGGTTATCGGGCTGCATGGGGAGCGTGTATTTGGTGGCGATCACCAGACGGTCGCGGCGTCCGGTGGCGAATTCTCCAATAAATCGTTCGGAACTGCCTTCGGTATAGCGGTTGGCGGTATCAATAAAATTGCCGCCACGTTCTACATAAACGTCAAACAGCCGACGAGCTTCCGCTTGTTCTGCGCCCCAGCCCCAATCGGTGCCAAAGGTCATGGTGCCGAGCGCCAGCGGCGAAACGCGCAGGCCAGAGCGGCCAAGCAGGCGGTAATGGTTCAGGGCCAGTGATGTCAGCATGGGGTATTTCCTCTGTGGTTTTGTTCAAGCATAGGCCCCACCGGGAGTGTAATGAATACGCTATAATCTTCATGAATTATTAAGTGCAGGGGGCATAATGAGAGGAAGTGATTTCGCGGAATTACGCGCTTTTGCCGTCATTGTTGAGCATGGCAGCTTTACCCGTGCCGCAGCGCAATTGGGCATCTCCGCCTCAGCGCTTAGTCAGACGCAGCGCAATCTGGAAACCCGGCTGGGTGTACGTCTGCTGAATCGCACCACGCGAAGTGTTGCGCTGACCCAAGCGGGGGAATTGCTGTTGGCGCGTTTGTCACCGGCAATGGCCGAGATTGAAGCCGCCGTGACGCAGACCGCCGCGCTGCGTTTGCAGCCGGCGGGCACCCTACGGCTTAATGCATCCGGCCTGGCGGCGATCCATTATTTGGCTCCGCTGTTGGCTCCGTTCAATGCGCATTATCCCGATATTGTTGTGGATCTGAGCGTGGAGGATCGGCTGGTGGATATGGTAGCCGCGGGTTTTGACGCGGGTGTGCGGCTGCATGAGCGACTGGAGAAGGATATGGTGGCCGTCGCGCTGGGGGGCGAGCAACGAATGTGCGTGGTAGCCTCGCCAGCCTATTTGGCGCGTTATGGCACGCCGCAAACCCCCGATGCGCTACGTCAGCACCGCTGCCTGAATACTCGCTGGCCAACCAATGGCAGTATTTATCGTTGGGAATTCGAGCGCGGTGGCGAAAAGCAGGAAATCGCGGTGGAGGGGCCGTTAATTGTGGATGAGCCGCAGGTGCTGGTGCGTGCCGCTGCGGATGGATTGGGGATTGCCTATCTGTTTGAGAGTCAGGTGGCAGAGGCATTGAACGACGGCCGATTGCTGCCGTTGCTGGCGGCCTGGACGCCACCGTTTCCCGGTTTCTATCTTTATTACCCCGCCAACCGGCAAATGCCGCGTCCGCTGCGTGCGTTTATTGATTTCGCCCGGCAGCAGGGCCCACAGGCCATTGGCGCATGAGTGCTGCCCGGTTTTTTTGAATAACTCTGTCAGATAAATTTGGTATTCACCCCAGGGTCAGTTGATTAGATTGGATAAGAATATCCTCGGGTGCCGTCGGCACTCTACTGCAACGATCTGGGAGTTCCTAATGGCGAAGACAGTGGTTATTTTTCATTCCGGCTACGGCCACACCGAGCGTTTGGCAAAGGTTGTTGCCGAAGGCGCGGCAGCGGAACTGATCGCTATCGATCAGGAAGGCAATATCAGCGATGAAGCCTGGCAGAAACTCGATGAGGCGGATGCCATTATCTTTGGTTCGCCGACCTATATGGGTGGCCCGTCCTGGCAATTCAAAAAGTTTGCCGATGCCAGTTCTAAAGCCTGGTTTGGCCGTAAATGGCAGGACAAGGTTTTCGGTGGGTTCACCAACAGCGCCAGCCTGAACGGTGACAAGCAGGTTACGCTGATCGCTCTGCAAACTCTGGCCTCGCAGCATGGTGGCCTGTGGGTCAGCCTGGGGCTGATGCCCGCGAATACCAAGTCGGCGCAGCGTACCGATATAAACAACCTGGGCGGTTCTGTAGGGTTATTGGTGCAGACACCCGCCGATGCCGGTGTGGATGAAATGCTGTCGGGTGATTTGGAAACCGCCAGCCTTTACGGCCAGCGCGTGGCGGGCTTTGCTGCCAAACTGGCTTAATAGCCATTCCCCTTGCGCTCATTTTTTCTACACAATTACAGCGTAAAGTGGGGAATGTTATTAGCCTGCTTGGGCTAACACTGCATTTCGTACAAACATTCCCGGTTCCTAGACCGGGTTTTTTGTTGCCTCTAATTGCTGTCGAACATGACTTACCGGGAAATAATAGCCGGCAGACCAGTTTTGGGCGGCAAGTAAAATACCCTTTATATAATTATGGCCTTTGCGTGGTGCTGATGAGTGCTGCTTTACGCTATGCTGTTAGATATCCTTGAATATTATTTTCGCAAGGATGAAAATTCGTTTCATCATGAAGCATCACGTTGACGACTTGGGTTAAGAACATTCCGTTAAATAAAAGTGAATGTATCTTTGTGATTGATCTGCCTGTATTTTTTAAGTCTGCCTCTGGTTTTTATGTCATTTTCATTATGCCGGGCGAGGGAATATGCATAGAATTGCTCTGGTTATTATAAATATATGGGTAAGGCGATGAACGCCAGAATAAGCGACAAACATGGCTTGCCTGTGGCTATCCAGCTGATTACGCTTTTTCTGCTGGCATTTTTGCTTTCCCTGCTGGGTATTTTTACCCGCCCAATAGGATCGCTTTCTCTGTTTTGGCCGGTGAATGCGATTTTACTCGGTCTGCTATTACGCAAACCTGCCTATGCCAGTCCGGCCGGTTGGCTGGCTATCTATATTGGGATGATCGCCGCAGATTTGGCCAACGGTGAGAGTCTGTCGCTGGCGATGTGGTTGAACGCCTGCAATATGTCGCTGATTGCTACCGGTTACGGCGTGATGTCGCTGCTGCCAAAGTCGCAACGCCGGATGGGTAAACCCCAGACTACCCTTTATATGTTTACCGCCAGCCTGAGTAGCGCGGCGGTGGCGTCGACCTTATCGATACTGCGTAATGACAGCCTGTACAACAACACGGCCGTTATCGCCTGGTTAGCCTGGTTCAGCGAGCAGTTCTCGACCAATCTGCTGTTGTTGCCGGTGCTGCTGGCGGCACCGCGTCTCAAACAGCTGTTGCGTATGCAGATCAACTGGCAACTGCGTGCCGGTATGCCGCTGCTGGCGTTGCTGTTTTCACTGGTGTTCAGTGTGTATATCGGCGGTCCGGGGGCGATTGCCTTCCCCATTCCGGCGCTGCTGTGGTGTGCGGTGCGCTACCAACTGTTCACGGTAACCTTGTTGACGCTGCTGACCGGGATGACCGAGATCAGCAGTATCTCCGCCAATCTGATGCTGTATGAAACGCCTAACAACCACATTGCCTTCCTCGATACGCTGATGTCAGCCCGTTTGGGGATCGCCATGCTGGTGATGGGGCCACTGATCCTTGCCAGTTCAATTGCCGTTAACCGTAAGCTGCTGCGGCGGCTGGAGCACAGCGCTAATCACGATTTTCTGACCGGCGTACTGGCGCGTAATGCACTAACGCGCAAGGCTGGCGAACTGCTGGAGCACAAGCATAAATCGAAGGAGGCGGTGTCGCTGCTGCTGATCGATATCGATCATTTTAAGCAGATCAATGATACCCATGGGCATCTGGTGGGCGATCAGGTACTGGCTTCATTCGCCCATATTGTGCGGCGCGAGTTGCGTCACGATCAGCTGTTTGGCCGTCTGGGTGGGGAAGAGTTTGCCATTATGCTGCCGCGGGCGCTGGCGGCGCAGGGGGTGGCACTGGCAGAGCATTTGCGGCAATTGGTACAAAAAGCCGATTTGCTCCCCACTGGCAAGGTGCCGTTGAACATCACCATCAGCGTTGGCGTCGCCAGTCTGGGGATGAACGAAGTTAAATCGCTGGAACAGTTAATGAATATGGCGGATATCGCGCTTTATCGCGCCAAGTCGCAGGGGCGTAACCGGGTGGAGTCGTTTAACGCGGTAAGTGGCAACAGCGTTGGCCACATCATGTTTAAATAAGGGTATCAGTTCTGCTTGGGTTCAAACTCGGTACCGCAGTTTGGGCAGATCAGCATGACATTTTGCCGCAGCATCGAGCATTTTTGAGTGGTGACGTAGGCGCATTTGGGGCAGGCGATTTTGGTGGAACGGTTGATAAAGCCTTTAACACTGCTGGTATCAGACATAATAAAATGGCCTGTGTCAGGTGAAAACCCACGCTAACACAGGTGGTATCAAATTGCTTAGAATGTTTTATACCCGTCGCCTTTCAAGCTGCAGCGTTGTTACCTGCACTATCTCCCCCCAGTTACTTACTGAAGTAAGCGCCTGGGGATGAGCTAGCTGGTCGCCTAGCTGTGCTGTACAGGGATGTACAAATGCCGCGAGCGCATGGACGCGCCAGAGCGGCCAACTCGAAATTCATAGGGTATATGCGGCTGGCGGTGGTTGGGATTACAGGCTTTTCAGCACTTTCAGGGTTTCATCCATGTCGATCTCATGTTCTGAGAAGGTATGGGTGTCGTTCTGGAAGGTGGTGATGGTCAGCATGCGCAGCGTCTGCATGGTTTGCGGCGCTTCTTCGGACTGCGGGCGAATGCGGTTCATCAACAGGCCGACCGACAGCACGGTATTTTCTTTATCCACGTCCGCTTTCACCGGCACTTCTTTGGTGAAGGTGTTGAAGGATTTGATGCTGGTGATCTTGATTCTTTCGTTGGCGATGATGATGTACTTGCTCGACGCCAGCACCTTGACCGCAAACGCCGATGGGCCTTTGGTGTTGTTGGTCGGTTCGAAAGTCACCGTCGCGTTTTTCTTAATCAGCTCCGGGTTCTGCACTTTAATCACGTGAAAATAACGATTTTCCCCGTTCTCATCGGTAATAAAGCCGAAGCCTTTGTCTTCAAAAAAAGTCGTTATCTTGCCGTTCATCATCATTCTCATAAAGTCGCTCAATACAGTGCATATGATAGCGCGGAATGCCTTGCAGTGACAGATTGCGTGCCCGGCATTTGATAATGCGATTACGGCATTTAGCGGGGTTGTCGCCACATGCTATTTTCTTTCTGACTTTATTCATTTCTGAAAGGGACAACCGATGGGTATTAAACGGCTAAACCATGCGGTGCTGTATGTCAGCGATGTGCAGCAGAGCGCGGATTTTTATCATCAGGTACTGGGATTTAAGCTCAAGCCCTCAGGCAGCCCCGAGAAAGCGGTGTTTACCCAGGCGGCCGATTCGGATAACGATCACGATCTGGCGCTGTTCAGCAAGAACCTGGGGCAACAGCGGGCCGGAGTGTTTCGCGCCAACGGTGAGCCACCGGCGGAAAACGAGCCGCCGGCCGGGTTGTACCATTTGGCCTGGGAGGTCGACAGCCTGGACGAACTTGAGCGCATTCGCGACCAGTTGGCGCAGCGCGGCATTCTTGGTCTGGAAGAAGATCATGGCGTGCACAAAAGCATCTATGGGCACGATCCGGATGGGTTACTGTTTGAAGTGACCTGGTTTATTCCTCCCGAGCTACTGACCGAACAGGATCGTAATCAGCGAGGCATCAAACCGCTGGATTTTACCGCTGAAAAACGCCGTTTCGCGTTGCTCTAACAGAGCGGGGCGCCGCTGACGCCCCGCTGATCACAGCACTTTATTGAGGAAGTTGATGGTGCGGGGGTGTTGCGGGTGGTTCAGTACCCGGCGAGCATCGCCCTGTTCGACGATTTGCCCATCGACCATAAAGACAATCTGATCGGCTGCCTCACGGGCAAAGCCAATTTCATGGGTGACCACCACCAGCGTTACGCCAAGATCTGCCAGCCCCTTGATGACGTCCAATACTTCACCGACCAGCTCTGGATCGAGCGCCGAGGTCGGTTCATCAAACAAAATCACCTTCGGGTTCAGCGCCAGCGCGCGGGCAATGGCGATGCGCTGCTGTTGCCCGCCGGACAGATGGCGCGGGTAGGCGTCTGCCTTGTGGCGCAGGCCGACGGTATCGAGCAGTTGATAAGCCACCTCTTTGGCCTCGGCCCGCGAGTAAATTTTATGCACTATCGGGGCTTCAATAATGTTCTCCAGTACCGTCAGGTGAGGGAACAGGTTGAAGTTCTGGAACACATAACCGACGTTGATACGCTGCTTGAGAATAGCGTTCTCTTTTAGCTCATACAGCTTGTCACCTTTGCGCCGGTAGCCGACATAGTCGCCGTCGATGCGGATAAAGCCTTCATCGACACGCTCCAGGTGGTTAATGGCCCGCAACAGGGTGGACTTGCCGGAACCGGAAGGGCCGAGGATCACCGTGACGGTGCCCGGTTGCAGCGTCAGGCTGACGTCGTCCAGCGCCTTGTGCTTACCGAAAAATTTGCTGACGTTGCTGATTTCAATCAGGCCGCGCGCCGGTACTGGCACGATGCTGTGTACCGCCGCTTCGCGCAGGGCATAGTAATCAATGGCTTCGGACATGGGATCCTCCTAACGTTTTAACCAGCCGGCCAGTTTCTGCCATGGCGTTGGCGGCAGTTCGCGCACTGCGCCACGGGCGAAATAGCGCTCGATGTAATACTGAATGACCGACAGTGCGGTGGTGATGAACAGGTACCAGACGGTGGCGACCATCAGCAGCGGTATCACCTGCTGGGTGCGGTTGTAGATCACCTGAATGGTATAAAACAGCTCCGGCAGCGCCAGCACGTAGACAATCGAAGTGCCCTTCGCCAGGCTGATAATTTCATTGAAGCCGGTCGGAATGATCGAGCGCAGCGCCTGGGGCAAAATAATGCGGAAAGTGCGGCGATAGCCCGGCAGCCCCAGTGCCGCAGCCGCTTCATGCTGGCCGTACTCGACCCCGATAATGCCGCCGCGGATGATTTCTGCGGTATAGGCCGACTGCACCAGCGTCAGCCCCAGCACCGCCACCGAGAACTGGCTGAGGATATCGATGGTCGGATAGCTGGCGAACACCAGCAAGGTAAAGGGGATACCCAGTGAGATGGAGTCGTACAGATAAGAGAAGTTATACAGAACGATCAGCACCAGGATCAGCGGCAGCGAGCGGAACAGCCAGATATAACCCCACGCCAGCGAAGCCAACAGGTAGGAGCGCGATAACCGCGCCAGGGCCAGCAGCGTACCGAAGATGATACTGAACAGCGTGCCGAGCAGCGTCAGCAGCAGCGTTTTTCCCAGACCCGACAGCACCGCCGGGGCAAAGAACCATTCGGCGAATACCCCCCATTCCCAGCGTTCGTTGGTCGCCACAGACTGGAGGATCGCCGCCAGAATAAACACCGAGAACAACGCACCTGCCAGCCGCAGTGGGTAACGTGCGGGAACCACTTTTAAGACTTCTTGTTTGGACATCACTACTCTCCTGAAACAGATAAAAGGGTGAGAAGGGGGAACATCCCCTAGGCAATCTTCCTTTCCGGTGCGCAACAGAATGCGTCCGCTGTTATCAGGCTTTTGCGAAATGGCAGCCGGCCATCGTAAGGGGGGCGGCTGTAGACTTCAGTATCGACGCTGGTATCGAACTGCGGCTGGTAGCCGTTGCTCAAATACAAGCCCACCGCCTCTGGCTGGCGAAAGCCGGTGGTCAGGTAGAGCTGACGATAACCCTGTTGCTGCGCCAGCGTTTCCAGTTGCTGCAATACCCGTTGTGCCAGGCCCTGGCGGCGTAAATCGGTTCGCGTCCAGATGCGTTTCAGCTCGGCAGTTTGCGGATCGTAGCGTTTGAAGGCCCCCATGGCGATCGGCTCCCCGGCGCGTAACAGCACGATAAAGGCGCCTTGCGGCGGGGCGTACAAATCCAGCGCTTCCTGTTCCTGGTCACCAAAATAGTCGCCGTAGCGTTGGCGATATTCACCGAATAGCCCTGCGATCACCGGCTGGACCAACGGATCGCTTGGCAGCGTTTGGATAAAAACGTCGTTTGCCATCTGTATGCTCCTAATCGCCCAGATCGTTACGTTGGCTGGGCAGGACGCTAAAGGTTGTTCGCATAGCGGATATCCCTGAGAAATTATTGTTGTTATTGAGTGAATTGATTGGCAGGCAGCTTGAGGCCCAGGTGGTCACGCAAGGTGTCACCGTTGTAATCGCTGCGGAACAGGCCGCGCTGCTGCAGGATCGGCACCACGCGATCGACAAAGTGGCCGAATGAATTTGGCGTGCCGCCGCTGATGATGAAACCGTCCGCCGCCTGGGTGTCGAACCAGTTTTGCAGGCCGTCCGCCACCGCTTCCGGCGTGCCGCCAAAGACCGGGCGAGGTGAGGCGGCTTCCAGCGCGACTTCCCGTAGCGTCAGATTGCGTTCGCGGGCATTGCGCTTGATGGCGTCGGTGGTGCTGCGGAAGCTGTTTTGACCCAGTTCACCGACGTCCGGGAAGGGTTCATCGAGCGGATGACGGGCGAAATCATAGTGCTCGAAATAGCGGCCAAGGTAGTTGAGTGCGTTTTCGATGCTGACCAGGCGGGCGGTTTCCCAATACTGACGCTCCACGTCTTCATTGTCGTCACCGACAATCACGCTGACGCCCTGAAAAATCCGCAGGTCATCCGGTTCACGGCCTTGCTCCACCAACTGTTTTTTAACGTCCTGATAAAACGCCTGTGCCTGTTGCTGGCTCTCATGGTGGGTGAAAATGGCGTCAGCGTGTTTGGCTGCCAATTGCTTGCCGTCCTCCGAGGCGCCGGCCTGGAACAGAATGGGCCGCCCTTGTGGTGTGCGACCAATATTCAGCGGCCCCTGCACCGAGAAGAACTCGCCCTGGTGATTCAGGGTATGCAGTTTACCGGCGCTGAAAAATTCACCGCTGTTCTTGTTCCGCACAAAAGCGTCGCTTTCCCACGAGTCCCACAGTCCTTTGGTGACGTCGAGGTATTCGCTGGCAATGCGGTAGCGCAGGCTGTGCTCCGGATGTTCGGTGCGGGAGAAATTTTTTGCCGACCCTTCCAGTGGCGAGGTCACCACGTTCCAGCCGGCTCGGCCTTTACTGAGGTGATCGAGGCTGGCGAACTGGCGCGCAACGGTAAAGGGATCGCTGTACGAGGTGGATAAGGTGCCCACCAGCCCGATTTTATCGGTGGCGGCGGACAGTGCAGCGAGCAGGGTTAAGGGTTCAAAACGATTGAGAAAATGGGGAATGGATTTCTCATTGATATATAAGCCGTCGGCCACAAACACGAAATCCAATTTACCCTGTTCGGCTTTTTTTGCCGTGGCAATATTAAAGTCGAGGTTAATACTGGCATCGGCAGTGGCGTCCGGATGTCGCCAGGCAGACATATTTCCCGATGCGCCATGCAAAATGGCGCCAAGGCGCAATTGTCGTGGTTCTTTCGCACTGTTGCTCATTGCTTTCACCCTGTTAAGTGCCGGTGTGGCGCTATCTTTAGAGCCCCACTATTGACGAGCACCCTCAGGATGTAAAACAACAAAACAGCATATTCTAATGTTGAAATTGGCAAATATAACCGAGGGGGAAATAATAACTCGCAGCGCAGAATACACCGCGCCGCGAATAATAACCGGGGGAGTTCTATGCCTTGCTGGTGGCTTTTTCCGGTGTGGTGACTAATTGTTGCAGCGTGCGCTCAGCCAACAGTTCGAAATATTGCGAGGCCGGGAAAATCGCCTGTTCATCCGGGTTGAAGCGCGGGTGATGCAGACCAAATTCACTTGCCGAGCCAATACTGACAAAGACGCCCGGCACGTGGTGCAGATAAAGCGCAAAGTCTTCCCCGCCCATCTGTAGCTCAGCCTCTTCCACCCGGTAACCGGCTTCGGCGGCGACGGTTTTACTGAAGGCTGCCCAGCGTGCGTCATTGACTACCGCCGGTGGGCCGGCCTGCCAGCGTAGCTCCGCTTGTGCGCCAAGGGATGCGGCGACGCCGTTAATCACCTGGCGGATTTTATCCGGTACCTGGCGACGAACCTTATCGCTATGGGTCCGGACCGTGCCCTCCAGCTCTACGGTCTGTGGCAGAACATTCCAGGTGTTACCGCCCTCAATGCGCGTGACGCTCACCACCAACGACTCCAGCGAACTGAAGCTGCGGCTGGGCAGGGTTTGCAACGCGTTGACAATCTGGCTGGCGGTGACGATGGTGTCCACCCCTTGCTCCGGTTTGGCGGCGTGCGCCCCCTTGCCGGTGATCAGGATCTGGAAGCGATCGACGTTGGCGTAAAACGCCCCGGCGCGGGTGGCAAAGGTACCGGTCGGCAGCTCCGGCGCGTTGTGCAGACCGAATACCGCCGCCACGTTATCCAGGGCTCCGGCGTCGATCAGGTGCTGGGCGCCGTTGAAGGTTTCCTCCGCCGGCTGGAAGAAAATGCGTACCGTGCCGGGCAGGGTGGCTTCGCGTGCTTTCAACAAATGCGCCGCGCCCAGCATCACCGAGGTGTGAAAATCATGTCCGCAGGCGTGCATCACGCCACTGTTTTGCGAACTGAACGGCACGCCGGAAATTTCTTCTATCGGCAGGGCGTCAATATCCCCGCGCAGCGCAATGACAGGCCCCTTGCCACTGCCGATTTCGGCCACCACGCCGGTCTTCAGCGCCAGCGGAAGAATACGGATACCGGCCTCTTCCAGCCAGTGGGTCAGGCGGGCGGTAGTGGCAAATTCGTGGTTGGACAGCTCAGGGTTCTGATGCAGTTCACGGCGGTAGGCGACGATTTTTTCGGCCAGTTGGCTGGTCATAGTCTTGGCTCACAGTGGTTAGTAAGCTCTAACCCTAGTGCAGGGCGGCCGGAAGCAAAAAGACTATCTGGTTATATTTCATAGCGATTTTGTCTGCATCACGCCGGCAAGGCAGGCTGACGGCGGGTGAAACAGGCGTTCGACCGCTGTTCGCCGGAGTTTGAAGAGGATTGGACTACCTGCAGAGACAATGGCAAGGGGGGGCAAGCGATTTACACCGAAGGACACGGATTTTTTCACTCTTTATCGATTTTATGTGATCCAGGTTGTGGACAAAATCCCGTCTAATTGCTGTACTGTATTGGACACATGTTTAGTGTCTTTCATTCACGTTAAAGGTAAGTTTGATGTCTAAGATTAAAGGTAGCGTTAAGTGGTTTAATGAATCCAAAGGCTTCGGCTTCATTACTCCGGAAGATGGTAGCAAGGACGTTTTCGTTCACTTCTCTGCCATCGCTAGCAATGGTTTCAAAACTCTTGCTGAAGGCCAGCGCGTAGAATTTGAAATCACGCAAGGTGCCAAAGGCCCATCTGCTGCTAACGTTATCGCTATCTAATGCTACAGCCGAAATTCTTAAAACCCGCTCACTGAGCGGGTTTTTTATTGCCTTTTTTCCGTCGCTTTATGCCTGAGCTTTGCGTACCAGCAGTTTAAACAGTGTGATGGCGACGGCGTAACAGCCGACGATGGTCAGTGCCATTGATACGCTGGAAGTGCCACCCAGCCCCGTCAAGGGCACGCTACAGGCACCGAGTGCGAACATGCTCACGCCAATCAGCGCAGAGGCGCTGCCCGCCTTGTCGCCCTGGCTTTGCATCGCCAATGATGATGCCGTCGGGCCGACAATACCGATCACGGCCACCGAGAAGAATAGCGGCACCATCAACAGTGCCAGCGGCGCGTGCAGGCTGGCTGCCAACAGTAACAGCAGCGAAGAAACCGCTGCCAGGGTCAATCCGCCTTTCAATACCTTCCTTTCACCAAAATGTATGCTCAGGCGGCTGGCGATCTGCGCGGAAATAATCAGTCCGACGCCGTTGATGGCGAAGCACAGGCTGAACATCTGCGGGCTGAGGCCATAAATCTGCTGCAGCACGAAAGGCGAGGCGCCGATATAGGCGAACATCCCGGCCATCACAAAACCTTGCGTCAGACACAGGCCCATAAACTGACGCTGGGTCAGCAATCCGCCCAGTGACCGCAACATGGCAAAAATACCGCCCTGGCTGCGGCGTTCGGCAGGCAATGACTCATCTAACTTCAGGCTGGCGAGCGTGAACAGCAGCACGGCAATCGCCGCCAGTACGCCGAAAATCCCGCGCCAGTCCATAAACTGCAGCAAGGCGCCCCCCAACACCGGCGCAATGATCGGTGCCAGGCCGTTGACCAACATCAGCAGGGCAAAGAAACGCGTCAGTTCGTGTCCGGAATAAAGGTCACGGGCGATAGCGCGAGAAATGACGGCACCGCCGGCACCGGCCAGCCCTTGCAACAGACGGGCAATCAGCAACTGATCGATATTGGGGGGCCAGGGCGCACCACAGCGAGGCGGCCAGCAGCAGCGTCAGCGACAGTAACAGCGGGCGCATACGGCCGAGCTTGTCGCTGTAGGGGCCAAAAATCAGCTGGCCGACGCCCAAACCGAGCAGGCCGGCGGTCAGGCTGAGCTGCGCGGTAGCGGTAGAGGTGTTCAGATCGCCGGCCATTTCCGGCAGGGCGGGCAGGTAGAGGTCGATGCACAGCGGCCCCAGTGAGGCTAGCAGGCCAAGCACGAGCGCGTACACCAGACGTTGTCTGGCAAGTTGTCTGGTCATAGGGATTAAGGTTTCCTGAACAGGTGAGAGATAGCTTGTTGGTATAGGCCGTTCAGCAGGCTGACGTCGGCTTTTTGTGTGGTCAGTATGCGGTAACCGGTGCCTTCGCTTAATACGGCGATAAACTCTACTCTGGCGGCGATCTCCTGCTCGCTGAAGTGAGGGTAGATCCGCCGCAGGTTTTGGCAAACATGGTGGAATAACCGCGTTTCGGCATCGCTGAGCATTTTGGCCACTATCGGGTTACGTGTGGCCTCGGCGGTGACCTCCAGCATCAGCATATGGTCGGTTTCGCTTTCACCCGGCTGTTGAAACAGGGCGCGCGCCGCCAGGGTACCGGCGATCAGGTTGATATGATCGCCAAGATCTTCCAGCCGCCGCATTTTACTGGCGATGATGCGGTTAACGATCTCTTCGATGATCGCATCTTTATTGTCGAAGTAGCGGTAGATCTGACCGACGCTAAGCTGGGAACCCTGCGCGATTTCCGCCATGCTGGCGGCGTGAAAACCGTGCTGACGAAAACAGAGTTTTGCGGCGTCGACAATCTGATCGCGGCGGGCCTGTGCTTTGGCCTGCCTGCTGTCGCTGGTGGATATCATGTCCCGATCCTTTGCCAAGTGAAATGCGGTTCGCTTTCTGGGTGCGAACGTTCATTCTCAATTGTAATGCAACAATGGCAATTGGCAAGAGCGCAACGGTAAAGATGGTTTTTGCAGGGGCGGACTTCAGGCGAACAGATAAACCCTGATGAAGGCACCAACAATCAGCAGGCACAGCAGGGTGGCGGCCACTTCAGCGGCAGTTTTTGGCAGGCTCAACATCTGAGTTCTCATCCAGTGGGGTACTGGATGAGATTATGCTCAGGGCAGATTAAGGAAACATTAAGACGCCGAAATTAAATTATTGGCCGTTAATCCACACCACCAGCATAAACGCCAGCAGGGTCATCACCAGCGATCCCGCCAGATTAAGCAGCATATTGGCCAACGCCCATATGAAACGCCCATCCTGCAGCAAATACACCACCTCCAGAGAGAAGGTGGAAAAGGTGGTTAACCCGCCGCAAAAACCGGTGGTGATCAGCAACTTCCAAGTGGGATCCAGGTGCGTCAAACGGCTGAAGATGGCGATAGCCAAACCGATAATAAAGCCGCCCAGCAGATTGACTGCCAGCGTCCCCAACGGGATGTGCGCGTTAAGCGGATTCATCTTCATGCTTATGGCCCAGCGCAGAACGCTACCCATACCGCCGCCAATAAAAACTGCCAGTAAAGAACTCAACATGGTCGAAACTGCCTTTCATTAAATGGGGGACAAGCTCAGAAAGGTTCAGGCGCAATGCTACGCACCTCTCCGAGAGGTTACGTAGACATCATCAGCCCGTGAAGGCGGTTAAGGAGGAATGTCATCTCCGTCGTTCGACGCCGCTGTTTGCCGCGCAGACGGGATCTTACACCCGGCGCTGCCTATTTTGTAGTATCAAAAGTGACTGGAAACTGAAATTGTTCCTCCGGTCTCAGTGGCCGGGTACCGCCAGCTCCAGGCGATTGCGACCGTTGTTCTTCGCCCGGTACAGCGCGTTGTCGGCGGCTTTTAACCAGTCCAGATAGCCGCTCATGTCGCCGTGATAATCCGCAATGCCGGCGCTGATGTTCAGCCGTAACTGCGGCGCTTCGCGGAAAACAATCTCGTTCAACCGTTCCTGAATGCGCAACAGCGCTATGCTGGCCTGCTCGGCACTGGTGTTGGGCAACACGGCCCCAAATTCGTCGCCACCGTAGCGTCCGACAATATCCACGGCGCGCAAACCTATTAGCAATTCCTCTGCCAGTACCGCCAGCGCCTCGTCACCCAGCGCATGGCCGAAGGTGTCGTTAATGGTTTTAAAGCGATCGATATCCATCAGGATCAGGGTCGCGCTGTGCTGATAGCGGCGGCAGCTGTCAAATTGGTGATGCAGCAAATGTTCCCAATGGCGGCGGTTGTACAGCCCGGTCAGGCCGTCGCGCATGCTGATGCGCAACAACTCCTGTTTTTTTTCCGCCAGCCGTTTGGCGGTGCGGTAGGTCACTAATCCCAATAGGATAGGGTAGAAATAGATCATCGGCAGGCACAGATAGATCTGCAGCGGTGTGCTTTGCGGTTGGAAAGGGAAGCCCAGCAGAGCGCTGATTGCCAGGGCGCTGAGTACCTGTACCGCCAACCCTTTAAAGAACAGAGATTTGCCGGCAGAAGCCATGTTATTCATGCTCATCATCGACAGGATAACGACTGACGGTAAGGCATTGAATGCCATCATGGCTACCCACAACCCGCCGAAAAACGAATCGATCAGCAGGTTGCGAATTTCAGCCTTGAAGGGCATGGCGGAACGGCGCGCCCATTGATAGGCAAGGTGTGGCCAGATAAAACCGTGGAAAATCAGCAGGCCCCAGACCCAGTATGAGGTTTTTTGCGTATAGAATACTGAGAACACGCAGATAAAACCGATCCCCAGGCCGACGACACGTGGCAGATAAGTGCGTCTGGCGAAGCTAAGGCCGGAACGTCTGGTATCAATCACTGATGGCGTATACATCCGGCAACTCCATGATGAGCAGGGGAACAGCGTATCATGCGGGTTAAAAACTCAGAATAGTCTGAAGCGTAACCAGCCGATTTAAAGTTGCATATTGGCGTGGGATCTTACTCTGTTACATGTTGCTGTTGTTTTGAATCTGGGAAAGTAGGTAAATATCCTCAGGCAAGGTTTGTTTTCTCGCTGCATCCGCAGCGCTATATGAATAAGAAGGTGAGTATGGAAGGGATCAGTATTACCAAACTTCTGGTGATTGCGGTGTTGATCATCTTGCTGTTCGGTACCAGCAAACTGCGTACTTTGGGCGCGGACTTGGGTGCTGCGCTGAAGGGTTTCAAAAAGGCGGTGGGTGACGATACGACTCCGCCAGCGGCAAATACGGCAGAAAGTCAGTCCAACCCGCAGAGCGTCGAAAAGAAAGACGTTTAATTCCGCTTTCTGCCGGGCAATAAAAAACGGATGCCGCAAGGACATCCGTTTTTTGCCGTGTCTGTCACTTTAATGGTAACAATCCATTACCAGAATTACTTCACTTCCATCCCTTTTGCCTGCAAATCGGCATGGTAGGAAGAACGGACAAACGGACCGCAAGCAGCATGGGTGAAGCCCATCGCCATCGCTTCTTCTTTCATCTCATCGAACTCGGCCGGGCTGACGTAGCGCTGTACCGGCAGGTGATGGCGGCTTGGCTGCAGGTACTGGCCCAGAGTCAGCATGGTGACGCCATGACGACGCAGATCGCGCATCACTTCAACGATTTCCGCATTGGTTTCCCCCAGACCGACCATCAGGCCAGACTTGGTTGGGATGTGCGGATGCGCTTCTTTAAACCGCTCCAGCAGCTTCAATGACCACTCGTAGTTAGCGCCCGGACGAACCTGGCGGTAGACGCGCGGTACGTTTTCCAGATTGTGGTTGAACACATCCGGTGGCGTTTCGGTCAGGATTTCCAGTGCACGATCCATACGGCCGCGGAAGTCCGGTACCAGCGTTTCAATCTTGATGGTCGGGTTTTTAGCGCGGATAGCCGCGATGCAGTCGGCAAAGTGCTGGGCACCACCGTCACGCAGGTCATCGCGGTCAACCGAGGTGATCACTACGTAACGCAGACCCATATCGGCGATGGTCTGAGCCAGTTTTTCCGGCTCGTTGGCATCTGGTGCCACCGGGCGGCCGTGGGCCACGTCGCAGAATGGGCAGCGGCGGGTACAGATGGCACCGAGGATCATAAAGGTGGCGGTGCCGTGGTTGAAGCACTCAGAGAGGTTCGGACAGGAAGCTTCTTCGCACACCGAATGCAGACCGTTTTTACGCATTGCGGCTTTAATGCCCTGAATGCGCGTAGAGTCGGCAGGAAGTTTGATTTTCATCCACTCGGGTTTACGTAACAGCTCCTGCCGTTCAGTGACCACCGTTTTAACCGGGATCAACGCCATTTTGTCTGCATCGCGGTATTTGACGCCGCGTTCCATCTGAATTGGTTTACTCATAATCGTGCAGGTTCCAGTTACGAAGCTCGACCTTCGGGTAGCCGAGTAAATGAACAAATTCCTGTACCAGGACTGGGTGTACGTCTTCTATGCCAACACCGGGTGCCAGCGCGCTGACCTGCGCCATCTGCATGCCGGCGTAACCGCAAGGGTTGATACGCTGGAAGGGGCTGAGATCCATGGCCACATTCAGGGCCAGGCCGTGGAATGAACTGCCTTTACGGATCCGCAAACCCAACGAACAGATTTTTTGCTCCCCCACGTAAACACCGGGCGCATCCGGACGGGCGCGCGATTCAATGTGAAAGTGGGCGAGGGTGTTAATAACGGTATCTTCGATAGCCGTGACCAGTTGGCGAACGCCAACCTTGTTGCGTTTCAGATCGATCATCACGTACATCACCTGCTGACCCGGCCCATGGTAGGTTACCTGGCCACCGCGATCGCTCTGGACAACCGGAATGTCGCCCGGCATTAACAGATGCTCTGCTTTACCGGCCTGGCCCTGGGTAAATACGGGCTGATGCTGAACCAGCCACAGCTCATCGGGCGTGGTTTCGGTTCGGCGATCGGTGAAGTTGTGCATGGCTTGGGATACAGGCTCATAGGGCTGCAACCCCAGCTGACGCAAAATGATCTTGTCTGGTTGCAAAAGAGTCATCGTCAGGTTACAGAAGTGGTGTCGCCATTATACCGGGCGCTCTGGCCCGCGGCCAGCATTTCGCTGACCAAAAATGCGCAACCCGGGCAGAGGATGCTCTGGCCCGGGCTGAAAAGCAGGGTTTTGTGCTGTAATTACAGAACCATGCGGACAATTTCAATGTTGCCCAACTCATCATATAAGGTTTCCACCTGATCGATATGGGTGGCGGTGATGGTGATGGACACGGAGTGGTAATTGCCTTTGCTGCTAGGTTTAACCTGTGGGTTGTAATCCCCGGGAGCATGGCGCTGCACCACTTCAACCACCTGGTCCACCAGCTCGGGTTGTGCCAGGCCCATTACTTTGTAGGTAAATGAGCAAGGGAATTCGAGCAGTTCGTTCAGTTTAGTTTTCATGTGCGCTCCAGAGTGCGGCTATCGGTATAGCGATTCTATAAATTATAACTCCCGCCGGAGCGGGAGTTAATGTTAATCAGTATATGGGGGCGATTTCGCCCATTTCAACTGTTAACCGAACCAGTGATGGAACATCAGTTTGATGTAATCCACGATACGGCTGAAGAAACCGCCTTCTTTCACTTCGTTCATCACCACCAGTGGGCGCTGATCGATGGTTTTGCCATCGAGCTGGAAGTTGATGCTGCCGACAACCTGGTTTTTCGCCAGTGGTGCATGAATTTCCGGCGTGTTCAGTACGTAGCTGGCTTTGAGATCTTTCATCCGGCCGCGTGGGATGGTCAGGTAAACGTCTTTGTCTACGCCCAACTCAACGCGATCCGCATCGCCGAACCAGACGGGTTCAGACGCAAACTCTTTGCCCACTTTCAGTGGCGCAACGGTTTCGAAGAAGCGGAAGCCCCAGGTCAGCAGTTTCTTGCTCTCGGTCTCACGGCCTTTATAAGTACGACCGCCCAACACCGCAGAGATCAGACGCATCTGACCTTCGGTCGCAGAAGCGACCAGGTTGTAGCCTGCCGCATCGGTATGACCGGTTTTGATGCCGTCCACGTTCAGGCTGGTATCCCACAGCAGACCGTTACGGTTCATCTGGCGGATATTGTTGAAGGTGAACTCTTTTTCTTTATAAATCGCATATTCGTCCGGCACGTCGCGGATCAGCGCCTGGCCGATCAACGCCATATCGCGCGCCGAACTGTACTGACCCTGTGCATCCAGGCCGTGTACCGTCTGGAAGTGGGTATTCTGCAGGCCCAGCTTGCTGACGTAAGTGTTCATCAGGTTAACGAACGCGTCCTGGCTGCCGGCTACGTAGTCGGCCATCGCCACGCATGCGTCGTTACCGGATTGCAGGTTGATGCCGCGGGTCAGCTTGGAGACCGGTACGCGGTCGCCTGGCTTGAGGAACATCAGCGAAGAACCCTTGAATACCGGGTTGCCGGTAGCCCAGGCGTCTTGCCCCACGGTAACCATGTCTTCCTGGCCGATTTTACCTGCTTTCAGCGCCTGGCCGATGACGTAGCTGGTCATCATTTTGGTCAGACTGGCTGGATCGCGGCGGGCATCGGCGTTCATTTCCGCCAAAACTTTACCGGAGTTGTAATCAATCAGGACGTAGGATTCCGCATCGATTTGCGGTACCCCTGGGATCATGGTCTTGATATTAACGTCATCGGCATGCGCAACGGAGGTTGCACTCATCGCGATAACGGTGCCGAGCGCTATGCTCTTGATTAAGCGAAAAGAAGTTACTTGTTTCATGATCGAGACTACAACATCCATGAGGGTAAAATTAAAAACGAGCCACACTATAACAGATGAGATCCCGGCAGGCATTAGCCAATGCTCTGACTAATCGCGCTTTATTGGCTTTAGCTGAAAGAAAATGTTTCAGCTAAAGGAACGCTTATCAACCGCGTTCGCCTGCCGGATATTTGTTTTAAGGTGCGGCAGTGACAAAAGATTGTTGCTGCGCTTCGCTGGCCAGACGCTGCTGCAGTTCGGCGGCTTGCTGACGGCTGCTGAACGGGCCCAGCTGCACACGATAGACGTTGCCGTTGGCGGCCACTTTACCCGGTACGCCAAACTTTTGGCTCAGGCTTTGTTGCCAGCTCTGCGCGCGTTCGGCACTGCTCAGTGCGCCGACCTGCACCACGTAGCTACCACCAGCAGAAGCATTGGCGGCAACGGCGGCGGAGGCCGCGACCGGTGCGGCAATGGCTGCGGCACTGACGGCAGGTTCAGGCTCTGAGCCTTCCAGCACGCCGGCCGGTACGGCGCTTGGCGCACCCAGGAAACCGCTGCGGCTATTGCCTGCGGTGGTTGCCGGGGCGTTGTCGCCGGTGTTCAAACTGCTGTTGTCAATCGGGTGCACTGCGGCACCGTTGGGGACCGGGACATCCTGTTGCATTGGGGTTCCCATGTTGCTGGAGCCGAGTTCCGGACGTGCGGGCAGGGCGTAGCTTTGTTTGGCAACGGTAGTACCAATGGTGCCTGGGCCGCTTAGAGTGCCGTCCGGGGCCACGTTGATGAAATCAACCTTGACCTTGGTGTTGTTGGACAGGTTCAGGCGGTCGGCGACGGCTTTCGACAAATCGATAATGCGGCCCTGGGTGTAAGGCCCGCGATCGTTTACTCGCACTACCAGTTGGCGGCCGTTGGCCAGGTTGGTCACGCGTACGTAGCTTGGGATCGGCAGTGTTGGGTGCGCGGCGGTTAACCCATTAGGATCGAACTGTTCCCCCAGCGCGGTGGTATTGCCCCGGGCTTCTTCACCGTAGGAGCTGGCCAGACCGGTCTGCGAGAAGTTCTGCGGATCTTTGACGATGCGGTAAGTGTCGCCATTAACCTTATAATCCTGCATGTTATTAGGGTTATAGGGTTCATATTGAGGCTCAACGCCACCGATCTCCACCACGGGGCCGTTATACGGCTGCTGCGGTGGCGCTTGCTGTTCCGTGGTCGGGGCGGTACAGGCGGAAAGTAATACCGCGACAACGCCGACCCAAAGCCATTCCTTACGCATTACTCACCCCTTATAAACTCTTGGACATCATTTTTCGATGCGTGTGGATCGACATGATAATGCCGAACCCAGCCATAAGCACAATCAGCGCCGAACCCCCGTAACTGACCAGAGGCAAAGGTACGCCAACTACCGGCAAAATGCCACTGACCATACCAATGTTAACAAACACATAAACGAACAAAATCAGCATCAGACCGCCGACCATCACCCGCCCAAAGGTGGTTTGCGCCTTGGCGGCAATCATCAATCCACGAATGATAACCAGCAGGTACAGCGCCAGCAGCACCAGTACCCCAATCAGCCCCAGTTCTTCGGCCAGGACCGCGAAGATAAAGTCCGTGTGGCGCTCCGGCAGGAATTCCAACTGCGACTGAGTGCCGTGCAGCCAGCCCTTGCCGGACAGGCCGCCTGAGCCGATGGCGATTTTCGACTGAATAATATGGTAACCGGCACCAAGTGGGTCGGTTTCCGGATCCAGCAGCATCATCACGCGGTCGCGCTGATAGCCGTGCATCAGGAAGAACCACAGCACCGGGATAAAGGCCGCCAGCAGCACGGCGGCTACGGCGATCAGCTTCCAGCTCATGCCGGACAGGAACAGCACGAACAGGCCGGAGGCGGCAATCAGAATCGAAGTCCCCAAATCGGGGCTGCGCGGCGACCAGCAGGGTCGGCAGGAAAATCAGCACCAGCGCAATCGCGGTATTCTTTAGCGAAGGCGGGCAGACGTCACGGTTCATAAAGCGCGCCACCATCAGCGGCACGGCGATTTTAGCGATCTCGGACGGCTGGAAACGCACGAAGCCAAGATCCAGCCAGCGCTGCGCGCCTTTACTGATCTGGCCGAAAGCGTCTACCAGTATCAGCAGGATCACGCAGAAAATATATAAATACGGCGCCCAGCTTTCATAGACCCGCGGCGGGATTTGCGCCATGACGGCCATCACTATCAGCCCCATGACAATCTGGCCGATCTTGCGCTCCATCATGCCAATATCCTGACCGCTGGCGCTCCACATCACGAACGCGCTGTAGACCAGCAGGGCCAGAATTAATAGCAGGAATGTGGGGTCGATATGGATTTTGGTCCAGATCGAGCCCTTTTGTTGGCTTTCAGTCATGTTCTACCTTAATCACCCTCTACGCCTGGTGGCAGTGGGGCTTCAGATGGTAATTGCGTATTGTTGTCGCCCAGCAAGATATGGTCGAGGATCTGACGGGTGATCGTCCCGACCGCCGGACCGGAGCCGCCGTTTTCCAGAATGATGGCGACCGATACCGTTGGATTGTTGAACGGAGCAAAGGCGGTCATCAATTTATGGTCACGCAGGTGTTCCGCCAGTTTGTGGGCGTTGTAGGTTTCGTAGCCGAATACCTGTGCGGTACCCGATTTCGCCGCGGCTTTGTAAGGTGCATCCGAGAAGTACTTACGCGCCGTCCCGTTCGGACGGTTGGCTACACCATACATGCCGTCTTTGGCAATTTCCCAGAAGCCTGAATGAATATCGCCGATCTGCTTGCTCTCTTCCTGGGTGAAGGGCACCAGCGCACCATTGATTCTGGTGCTCTGCAGCAGGTGTGGCGTTTTGACGTTGCCGTCGTTAATCAGCGTGGTCAGTGCCTTGGCCATCTGGATCGGCGTTGCCGTCCAGTAGCCCTGGCCGATGCCCACCGGAATGGTGTCTCCCTGATACCAGGGTTTTTTATAGCGCTTGAATTTCCAGTCGCGGGTCGGCATCAGGCCGGAACGTTCTTCGGACAGATCGATACCGGTATAATCGCCGTAACCGAACTTGGTCAGCCAGGTCGACAGACGATCGATACCCATGTCGTAGGCGACCTGATAGAAGAAGGTATCCGCTGACTCTTCCAGCGCTTTGGTGACGTTCAGGCGGCCGTGGCCCCATTTTTTCCAGTCGCGGAAGCGTTTTTCCGAGCCGGGCAATTGCCACCAGCCGGGATCGAACAGGCTGGTGTTTTTGGTGATCACCCCGGCACTGAGCGCCGAGACGGCAATGTAGGGTTTAACCGTAGAAGCCGGTGGATATAACCCCTGCGTGGCGCGGTTAATCAACGGCCGGTTCGGATCGTTGAGCAGCCCCTGGTAATCTTTACTGGAGATGCCATCAACGAACAGGTTCGGATCATAGCTGGGGTTAGAAACCATCGCCAGAATGCCGCCGGTGCGCGGATCGCTCACTACCACGGCTGCACGGCTGCCGACCAGCAACTGCTCGATATAGCGTTGCAGGTTGAGATCCAGCGTCAGGTAAACGTCCTGACCGGCGGAAGGGGGTTGTTCATGCAGTTGGCGGATCACCCGGCCGCGGTTGTTGACTTCAACCTCTTCGTAGCCGGTTTTGCCATGCAGGGTTTCTTCGTAATAGCGCTCGATGCCCAGCTTGCCGATATCGTGCGTGGCGGCGTAGTTGGCCAGTTTGCCGTCTTTATCCAGACGTTCGACATCGCGGTCGTTGATTTTCGATACGTAGCCGATGACATGGGTCAGAGCTGAGCCATAAGGATAGTAGCGACGCTGGTAGCCTTTGACCTCGACGCCGGGGAAGCGGAACTGGTTAACCGCAAAACGCGCCACCTGAACTTCGTTCAGGGCGGTTTTCACCGGAATGGAGACGAAGCGGCGTGAGCGTTTACGCTCTTTCTCGAAGTTGGTGATGTCTTCGTCGGTCAGATCGACCACCGGACGCAGTGCCTGTAGCGTGGCCTTCAGGTCATCGACCTTTTCCGGCATCAGCTCCAGTTGATAAATGGTGCGATTGAGCGCCAGCGGGGTGCCGTTGCGATCGTAGATAATGCCGCGGCTGGGCGCGATCGGCACCAGTTTTATGCGGTTTTCGTTGGAGCGGGTACGGTAATCCTCAAAGCGGACGATTTGCAGGTTATACAGATTGGCGATGAGGGTGCCGGTCAGCACCAGGATGACCAGGAACGCCACCAGGGCGCGGCGTACAAACAGGGCGGATTCAGCCGTATAGTCGCGAAAAGGGTTACGTTCTATTTTCATCCCGCTGCTTTATTTCACTCTGTCACGGTTACCACCGGTTATTCCCGGTGGTAAGGATGATTTGTTGTAATACTCCAGGCGCGATAGAGGCTTTCAGCCACCAGGACGCGCACTAAAGGATGCGGCAATGTCAAAGGTGAGAGCGACCAACTTTGTTCGGCTGCGGCCTTGCACGCCGGGGCCAGCCCTTCCGGGCCACCAATCAGCAGGCTGACGTTGCGGCCGTCCTGCTTCCAGCGTTCGAGCTGCTGCGCCAACTGCGGCGTTTCCCACGGCGTACCGGGGATATCCAGCGTGACAATGCGATTGCCTTTGCCTACCGCCGCCAGCATCTGTTCGCCTTCCTTTTCCAGAATGCGTTTGATATCGGCATTCTTGCCGCGCTTGCCCGCCGGGATTTCGGTCAGCTCAAACGGCATGTCTTTCGGAAAGCGGTGCAGATAATCCATAAAGCCGGTCTGCACCCAGTCTGGCATTTTAGTGCCGACAGCGACCAGTTGCAGTTTCACCGCTTAGCTCCAGAGTTTTTCCAGCTCATACAGACGACGGCTTTCTTCTTGCATCACGTGGACGATCACTTCGCCCAAATCAACCACTATCCAGTCGGAAGCTTCCTGGCCTTTCATGCCATAGAGTTCCATGCCCGCAGAACGGGATTCTTGCACCACGTGGTTGGCGATCGACATCACGTGACGGGTAGAGGTACCGGTGCAGATGATCATGCAATCGGTGATGCTGGATTTACCCTGGACATCCAGAGCGATAATGTCTTGGCCTTTCAGGTCATCAATTTTATCGATGACGAAATCTTGGAGCGCTTTACCTTGCAAAGGTTCCCCCTCGGGAGTGTTCTGTTCATTCGACTGCGGCGGGCAACTGCCCGTTTTGCGGCCTGAATCAATGATAAGTCGGCAGGATGCCGCTGAAAGCCAGCTGGTGACTGCCCGGCCAGCTAAGGTTTCCGGGGTTTTCAGCGAATACCTGAAAAATAGCGGCGCAGTATATCATGCGGCTCTCGCTAGCGATATAAACCCTGTAACTCGATATAGCGCTGTACCGAACGCGGCAGCAGGTCGTCACAGTTGAGGCCCTGGTGGCGACGCTGGCGGATTTCCGTGGCTGAAATTTCCAGCTGCGGCGTATCGGCCAGATAGATATAGCCCTGTGGCTGCCGGCTGAGCAGCGCGGCATCGGTCACCTGATGCTGTTCCAGCCACTGCTGCAGTTCCGGCGTGTCCATTCGGTCATTGTAGCCCGGACGGGCCAGCACCAGCAGGTGGCAGGTATCCAGCAGCGACTGCCAGCGGTGCCACTTGTGCAGCGTCAGCAGCGAATCCTGGCCAATGATAAACGCCAGCGGCAATGCAGCGCCACGTTCTTTACGAATGGCTTCCAGCGTCTCTATGGTATAGGAGGGCGTGGTGCGGTGCAGTTCGCGATCGTCAACCGCAAACAGCGGGTTGCCGGCGATCGCCAATTCAACCATCTTCAACCGTTGCGGAGCGTTAGCCTCGGGCTGAGGGCGGTGTGGCGGCACATGATTCGGCAACAGCGTCACCCGGTTCAGGCCTGCCTCCGCCGCCAGCGCTTCCACCGGGCGCAGATGGCCGTAATGGATTGGGTCAAAGGTGCCGCCAAACAGGGCGTGCAGGACGGTGGTGTCTTGCGAATTAGTGGGCATCGGAAAAACTCGTGGCCAGAGGTTTGCCGCACAGCAGCATCGACAGGGTTTCCAGTTCCGACCAGACCGACTGGCCGTAATCCTGCTTAAGGGTGATTTCAATCTGCGTCAGCAGATGAACCGCTTGCCGCAACTGGGCACCGGATAACCGCTGCAATGCCTGGGTGACCAGGTTACGGCGGTTTTGCCAGACCTTGTACTGGTCGAACAGCGTACGCAGCGGCACTGACGCCATGCGCCGTTGCAGGTTCAGCAATTGCAGCAATTCGCGTTGCAGGGTGCGCAGCAGGATCACCGGTTCGACATCTTCCTGCTGCATCTGTTGCAGGATATGCCAGGCGCGTTTGCTCTTACCCGCCAGCAGGGCGTCCAGCCAATGGAATGGCGTGAAGTGCGCGGCGTCATTGACCGCCAGCTCGACACGCGGCAGCGTGAGCTTGCCATCCGGATGCAATAACGACAGTCGTTCCAGCGCCTGCGACAGCGCCAGCAGGTTGCCTTCATAGCAGTAACACAGCAACTGATTGGCCGCGTCGTCCAGTTCCAGCTTCATGGTTTTGGCGCGCTGGGCTACCCAGCGGGGTAACTGCGCCTGCTCCGGTGTCTGGCAACTGACGTAAGCGCCATGCGGGCTGAGTGCCTTGAACCAGGCGCTGTTTTCCTGAACTTTGGTGAGGCGCGGCCCACGCAGCATCAGCAAAATATCGTCATGCAGCAGAGCAGCCAGCTTGATCAGCTGTTCGCCTATCGGGGCGGTCGGCCCGTTTTCAGGGAAGATCAGCAACAGCGTCTGACGGCTGGCGAACAGACTCATCGCCTGACAGATGCTGAAAATGGCGTCCCAGTCGGTATGGGCATCAAGCGAAATGCTGTAGTGCTCGGTGAACTGGTGCTGCTGTGCCGTCTGGCGGATCAGATCCTGACTTTCCTGCAACAGCAGCGGTTCATTGCCACTCAATAAATAACAAGCGCGCAGCCCCTCTCGGAGCTGCGCGGCAAGTTGTTCAGGGTAAATACGGATCATTGATCTACGCGACTGGCCGCTTTTTCACCGGCCGCAGCGGCTTTCTGCTGCGTTTCTTCTTCCGCCGCGTGCACCGTCAGCAGTTTACGCACCAGTTGCTGGGCGGCCTGCTCACGCATTTCCTGGCGAATAATTTCCTGTTCGGAATCTTTTGCCAGTGCGGTCAGCGGGTTATCGAAGAACGAACGGAATACTTTCACGTTCAGCGGATACAGATCGTGACCCGGGATCAACACCTGTGCCTGGACCGTCAGCACCATCTGGTACTCAGCGGTTTTACCGTCCTGGAAGATAGAGGCGGTATCCTGGCTTTCGGTGGCGCCAATGATGCGCAGGGAAGGGAGATCCTTGCGTTTTGCATCTTTGACAATGGTCACGTCGCTCAGACGTAATTGCTCACGCACGGCGCGGGTCAGCGGACCATAAGGGTCTGAGCTGTCCAGAATCAGCGTTTTCATTTCCGAGGGCACCTGCGTGGTGCCACGCAGGTGAAAACCGCAGCCGGCGGTGACCAGCACCGCCAACCCCAGCAACAGCGTCAGAATACGTTGTCGCACAATTCCTCCTTGTGTTAACCCACAACCAGGTTAAGCAATTTGCCCGGAACATAGATCACTTTACGAACCGTAACCCCGTCCAGATATTTAGCGACCAGATGTTCCTCAGCGGCGCGCGCGCGCACCTGCTCTTCGGTTGCATCAGCTGCCACAGTAATTTTAGCGCGGACCTTGCCGTTGACCTGTACTACCACCAGCTTGGAGTCTTCGACCATCGCCTGCTCGTCGGCTTGCGGCCAGGCTGCGGTGTCCACATCGCCTTCACCGCCCAACGCCTGCCACAGTGAGAAGCACACGTGCGGAGTGAACGGATACAGCATGCGGACCACTGCCAGCAGGGCTTCCTGCAGCAGAGCGCGATCCTGCTCGCTTTCCTGCGGAGCACGGGCCAGCTTGTTCATCAGTTCCATCACGGCGGCAATGGCGGTGTTGAAGGTCTGACGACGGCCGATATCGTCGGTCACTTTGGCGATGGTTTTGTGCAGATCGCGGCGCAGCGCTTTCTGGTCTTCCGTCAGCGTTGCTACGTTCAGCGGCTGTACAGCACCTTTTTCCAGGTGTTCGTAGGACAGTTTCCACACGCGTTTCAGGAAGCGGTTTGCCCCTTCCACGCCGGATTCCTGCCATTCCAGCGTCATTTCTGCCGGCGAAGCGAACATCATGAACAGACGCACGGTATCCGCACCGTATTTCTCAACCATCACCTGCGGGTCGATGCCGTTGTTTTTCGACTTCGACATTTTGCTCATGCCAGCATAGACCAGTTCACGACCTTGTGGATCGGTGGCTTTGATAATGCGGCCTTTGTCATCGCGTTCAACGATGGCGTCGGCTGGGGAAACCCAGACGCGTTCGCCGCTGTTGCCGCTGTAATAGAAGGCGTCTGCCAGCACCATGCCCTGACACAGCAGGCGTTTTGCCGGCTCGTCGGAATCGACCAGGCCCGCGTCACGCAGCAGCTTGTGGAAGAAGCGGAAGTACATCAGGTGCATGATGGCGTGTTCGATACCACCGACATACTGATCGACCGGCAGCCAGTAGTTGGCGGCGGCCGGATCCAGCATGCCCTTGTCGTACTGCGGGCAGGTGTAGCGTGCGTAGTACCAGGAAGACTCCATAAAGGTGTCGAAGGTGTCGGTTTCACGCAGCGCCGGCTGGCCGTTAACGGTGGTTTTCGCCCACTCGGGATCGGCCTTGATCGGGCTGGTGATGCCGTCCATCACCACGTCTTCCGGCAGGATCACCGGCAGTTGGTCTTCCGGGGTCGGCATTACGGTGCCGTCTTCCAGCGTGACCATTGGGATTGGCGCACCCCAGTAACGTTGACGGGAAACGCCCCAGTCGCGCAGACGGTAGTTAACCTTGCGCTGGCCGACGCCTTTGGCGACCAGTTTGTCGGCAATGGCGTTGAAACCGTCCTGGTGGTCCAAACCGTCAAACTCGCCGGAATTGAACAGCGTGCCTTTCTCGGTCATGGCTTCGGCCTGGACATCCGGTTGGCTGCCATCGAGCGCCAGCACTACCGGTTTGATCGGCAAACCGTATTTGGTGGCGAACTCCCAGTCACGCTGGTCGTGAGCCGGAACGGCCATTACCGCGCCGGTGCCGTATTCCATCAGCACGAAGTTGGCGACCCAAACCGGCACTTGCTCGCCGGACAGCGGATGGATGGCGAACAGGCCGGTCGGCATGCCTTTCTTCTCCATCGTTGCCATTTCGGCTTCGGCCACTTTGGTGTTGCGGCATTCTTCGATAAATTCAGCCAGCGCCGGGTTGTTCACCGCGCCTTGTTGCGCCAATGGGTGACCCGCGGCAACGGCCACGTAGGTCGCGCCCATAAAGGTGTCTGGACGGGTGGTGTAAACGGTCAGTTTCTCGTCGCTGCCCGCCACGTCAAAGGTGATATCCACCCCTTCGGAACGGCCAATCCAGTTGCGCTGCATGGTTTTCACCTGCTCTGGCCAGCTTTCCAGCGTATCGAGATCGTTCAGCAGTTGATCGGCGTAGTCGGTGATTTTGATAAACCACTGTGGGATTTCTTTACGCTCGACCTTGGTGTCGCAGCGCCAGCAGCAGCCGTCGATAACCTGTTCGTTGGCCAGCACGGTCAGATCGTGCGGACACCAGTTGACCGCAGAGGTCTTCTTGTAGACCAGGCCTTTTTCGTACAGCTTGGTGAAGAACCATTGTTCCCAACGGTAGTAATCCGGATCGCAGGTAGCGATCTCGCGATCCCAGTCGTAGCCGAAGCCCAGCAGTTTTAGCTGGTTCTTCATGTATTCGATGTTGTCGTAGGTCCACGGGGCCGGCGCGGTGTTGTTTTTAACCGCGGCGCCTTCCGCCGGCAGGCCGAACGCATCCCAGCCGATCGGCTGTAGTACGTTTTTACCCAGCATGCGCTGATAGCGCGAGATCACGTCGCCGATAGTGTAGTTACGAACGTGCCCCATGTGCAGACGGCCTGATGGGTATGGCAGCATGGATAGGCAGTAATACTTTTCCTTGCTCGCGTCTTCGGTAACCTTGAAAGTCTGCTTCTCTTGCCAGTGAAGCTGTACGTTCGATTCTATGTCTTCTGGACGGTATTGCTCTTGCATGGCGGCTGGTGGTCCTGTAGGTGTAAAACAGCTACATCCGTAGCATTCTGTTGAGTACTTATAGATCCGCATAGCATAGCTGATAAGACCTCTCGGCAACAACACCAAGCGCCCGACTCGGCGTATTTAAAAAATCTTCGCCATGATATGACTCACATCTTGAGGATCCCGTGCCTTGCCAAGTGACATCAGCAATTTACCGCTAAAATGATAAGAGCTACTTTGAAGAGGTAAGCCCCGTCACGTAAGTTCATCGAGGAGATATTATGAACAAGGTTGCTCAGTACTACCGCGAATTGGTGGCATCTCTGACCGAACGCCTGAAAAATGGCGAACGTGATATTGATTCACTGGTGGCGAGCGCTGAAAAACGGCTGAACGAAGCCGGTGAGCTGACGCGCGATGAAGTGGAGCAGGTGACCCTGGCGGTACGGCGCGATCTGGAAGAGTTTGCACGCAGTTACCAGGAAAGCCGGGACGAATTTACCGACAGCGTTTTTATGCGGGTGATTAAAGAGAGCCTGTGGCAGGAGCTGGCGGACATTACCGACAAAACCCAGTTGGAATGGCGCGAAGTTTTCAAGGACGTCAGCCACCATGGCGTTTACCACAGCGGTGAGGTGGTCGGCCTGGGGAATCTGGTGTGCGAGCAGTGTCATCATCATTTGGCGTTTTACACGCCGGAAGTGTTGCCGCTATGCCCGAAATGTGGCCATGACCAGTTTCAGCGTCGGCCTTTCGAACCTTGAGTTTTCCCGCACCCTGGCCTTTTCCTGTGCGGAAAGGGCCGGGCAGGGAGATCGTGATTAACCGAACAGTTTTTTCATCAGGTTACTGAGGAAACCCCCGCCGGCCGGCGCTGTGGCAAGTTCAGGCTGGCTTGCGAGGGCGGCGTATACCGTCGCAGGCACTTTCTGCGCAACCGCTATGCGGCTGTCCTGCGCTGCTTTTTCTGCCGCTTCCGGCCCGTAAGCAAAACCTTCCGCCAACACGAACTCCACGTCAGTAATACCGATGAACCCCAGGAACAGCTTCAGGTAAGGCGTGATCAGGTCGGTTGGTGTCTCGGCATGGATACCGCCGCGGCTGGAGATCACAATCGCTTTTTTACCGGTGACCAGGCCTTCGGAACCCTCGGAGGTATAACGGAAGGTTTGGCCGGCACGCGCGACCAGGTCGAAATAGATTTTCAACTGGGTCGGGATATTGAAGTTGTACATTGGGGCGCTGATGATAATGGTGTCGTGCGATTTCAGCTCGGCAATCAGCTCATCGGAAAGCGCCAGCGTTTTTTTGCTGATGTGGCGTTAAGGGCTTATCACCGGCGCTAAAGCCGCCAATCACTTCACCATCCAGCTCCGGCAAGGTTGGGTTGGCCAGATCGCGGAAGGTAAAACTGTCGCTTGGGTGTGCTTCACTCCACTGTTGAACAAAAAAATCGACTAATTTTCCAGACTGGGAGTAATCGCCCAGGATACTTGATTTCAGGACCAGTATACGACTCATGCAGATATCTCCAGGCTTGCTCTAAGGTTGTCAGCGTTCGCTGTGCGTTTAAAGCATCTTAGAGGCAAGCCTGGGCCAGTGATAGCGTAAAAATTCGCTGAGTTAAATCAAAAAAACTGAATGCTGACTATGTTGGTGTCCCAGCGGGTCAGTAACGGGCGACGCGTTCGGCCAGCAGATTGATAAACCCTTCACGATCGATATCGGTCAGCACTTCCACGTTGGCCGCTTTGCCGTTTTGTCCGAAGATATCCACCACCGTCATCCCCTGGGTGTACTCTCCTTTGGTCTCTACACCGACCCAGCGTTCGATACTGCCAAACAGCCGTGGTGCCAACAGCCAGGCGATGGTACAGGGGTCGTGCATCGCGGCGCCGGGCAACCCGCGCGGGTGGCTGAGATACAGCGGCAGGTAGAAGTCGAGCATTTCTGCTACCGCCTGCGCGACCGGGTTGTCAATCTGGCGGATTCGTTCGATATCCTGCGGCAGTACCAGCGCCTGATGGGTGACGTTCAGACCCGCCATGGTCAGCGGCACGCCGGATTTGAGTACCATTTCGGCGGCTTCCGGGTCGACGAAAATATTAAATTCCGCCACCGGGGTGGTGTTGCCGGCGTTCATGCCGCCGCCCATAAAGACGATACGCTCGATGTTGCCTTTCAGCTCAGGGTGTTGAGCCAGCAGCAGGGCGATATTGGTCATCGGACCGGTAACCACCAGAGTGATGGGCTGCGGGCTGCTGCGCAGCAGGCTGGCGATCAGTTCGACGGCGCTTTGTTTTACCGGCTTGATGGTGGGCGTTGGCAGATGGGTATTGCCCATGCCGGTTTTGCCATGCACATAGTCGGCAATCACCAGCTCACGCATTAGCGGGGCCGCGGCACCGGCGGCGACAGGAATGTCTTCGCGTTTCATCAGCGTCAGCAGACCGAGCGCGTTATGCAGGGTTTTCTCCGGCGTCTGGTTACCAGCAGAGGTGGTAATGGCTTTCACTTCAAGTTCCGGTGAACTCAGTGCCATAGCAAGGGCAATGGCGTCGTCGAGGCCGGGATCGCAATCGATAATGATAGGGCGAGGCATAGAGATCTCCTTGTAGTTGTGTTCCGAGCATCGGATCAAAACCAGGGAGAAACAAGCGTTTTTAGTGCCGGGAAGGGGGAGATGCGCCCCGAATGGAGCGCATGCATATTAAGGCAAGCGTTGTTTTTTCTCCTGAGATACCCGGGCCTAGCGCACCGAGGGGCGCTCCGGCAGCTAAAGCTGCTACGACCCCTTCGGCACGCTCTCCCTAATAACGGGCACGAGCGCATCAGATAAATCAGTGCAGGATTTTTGCCAGGAAGTCTTTGGCACGCTCAGACTCGGGGTTGTTGAAGAAGTCGTCTTTATTGCGGTCTTCGACAATTTTGCCTTCGTCCATAAAGATCACCCGGTTGGCGACCTTGCGGGCAAAGCCCATTTCGTGGGTCACCACCATCATGGTCATGCCTTCATTCGCCAGTTCGACCATCACGTCGAGCACTTCGTTGATCATTTCCGGATCGAGCGCCGAGGTGGGTTCATCGAACAGCATGGCGATAGGATCCATGCACAGCGCACGGGCGATAGCCACACGCTGCTGCTGGCCACCGGAAAGCTGGCCGGGGAACTTGTTGGCATGAGCGGTCAGGCCGACGCGTTCCAGTAACTTCAAGCCTTTCTCGCGTGAGGCGGCTTTATCGCGCTTGAGCACTTTTACCTGTGCCAGCGTCAGGTTGTCGATGATCGACAGGTGCGGGAACAGCTCAAAGTGCTGGAACACCATGCCGACCTTGGAACGCAACTGAGCCAGGTTGGTTTTCTTGTTGTTGACCGGGGTACCGTTCACCAGGATATCGCCCTGCTGGATCGGCTCCAGGCCGTTGACGGTTTTGATCAGGGTAGATTTTCCCGAGCCTGAAGGACCGCAGACTACCACCACCTCACCTTTTTTGACTTCGGTGGTGCAATCGGTCAGAACCTGAAAGTGACCGTACCACTTAGAAACATTTTTCAGGGATATCATCAAACAGTCCTTTTCTTCAAATAGCTTACCAGCGCCGAGGCGGCGAGACTGATAACAAAGTAGACAAAGCCGGCGAACAGGATCATTTCAACCTGGGTGCCGTCGCGCTCGCCGATGGTTGAGGCGGTACGGAAGAAGTCAGCCAGGCTCAGTACGTAGACCAGAGAAGTATCCTGGAATAGTACGATGCCCTGAGTCAGCAGCAGTGGCACCATGGCGCGGAACGCCTGCGGCAAAATAACCAGTTTCATTGACTGCCAGTGGCTCATGCCCAGCGCCAACGCGGCGGAAGACTGGCCGCGCGAGATGCTGATAATACCGGCGCGGATGATTTCCGAGTAATAGGCCGCTTCAAACAGGGAAAAGGCTACCATAGCCGAGATCAGGCGAATATCGGTTTTCGGCGACAGCCCCAGAACTTGTTGTAATAAGCTTGGAACCACCAGATAGAACCACAGCAGCACCATCACCAGCGGCACCGAACGGAACAGGTTGACGTACAGCGCGGCAAACCAGCTGATGGGCTTGAATGGCGACAGACGCATGACGGCCAGAATGGTGCCCCAGAGGATACCGAAGACGATAGCGGTCACGGTGATCTTCAGCGTGATCAACAGACCTTGCAGCAGGTAAGGGAAGCTTGGGACAATTGATGCCCAGTCAAATTCGTACATTATTTACTCCCCAGATTGCCAGGCAACTGCACTTTTCGCTCTACCAGTCGCATAAACAGCATGATCACGGCGTTGATGGCGATGTAGGCCAGCGTAATCGCGGTAAAGGATTCATAGGCATGCGCGGAGTAATCCAGCAGTTTGCCGGCCTGCGCAGCCATGTCGACCAGCCCGATGGTGGAAGCAATGGCGGAGTTTTTAACCAGGTTAAGCATTTCCGAGGTCATCGGCGGCACAATCACCCGATAGGCGTTCGGCAACAGCACATAGCGATAGGTTTGCGGCAGCGTCAGGCCCATGGCCAGTCCGGCGGCTCTCTGACCGCGTGGCAGTGACTGAATGGCAGCGCGTACCTGTTCGCATACGCGGGCGGCGGTAAACAGCCCCAGGCACAGCATCGAGGAAACGAAGAACTGCACGTTAGGATCGAGTTCGGTTTTGAACCACATGCCCATATTGGCCGGCAGCAGTTCCGGGATCACCAGATACCAGGTAAAGAATTGCACGATCAGCGGCACGTTACGGAACAGTTCGACGTAACAGGTACCGAGGGTGGAAAGAAAGCGGTTGGGTACGGTACGCAAAATACCGAATAGCGAACCGACAAAGAAAGCGATAATCCATGCACAGACGGAGAGGGCTACCGTGACCTGAAAGCCGGACCAAATCCAGCCGAGGTAAGTGGTATTCCCAAACGGGGCCTGCTGCAGGAAGATACCCCAGTTCCAATCTATTGACATAACAAACTCCGTTAAGCGGGCGCAGAGCGCCTAAAGATTGATGACTATTCACGCCGAAAGTACCGCGGCCAGTCGGGCTGACCTGTCTGTGCGGCATCGGTGGTGCGTTAAGGGGAAAGTGCGGGAGGGGAACGGCCTCCCGCATTCCTGTCTGTCCCAGCCATCAACAAGACCAGGTTACCCTGGACTTTGTTTTATTAGTTCAGTGCTTTGTCGTTAGGCTCTTTGAACAGTTGCTTCATGTCGTCTGACAGTTCGAAGTTCATGTTGAGGTTCTTCGGTGGGATTGGCTGTTTGAACCACTTATCAAACCATTTTGCCGCTTCACCTGAAGTCTGGGCCTGAGCGATGGTGTCATCGACCAGTTTTTTGAACTCAGGATCGTCTTTACGCAGCATACAGCCGTAGGCTTCTTTTGACTGCGGCGTTGCGATGATTTCCCATTGGTCCGGCTTCTTGGCTTTCGCGCGTTCACCGGCCAACAGGGCGTCATCCATCATAAAGGCGACTGCTCGGCCACTTTCCAGGGTGCGGAATGAATCACCGTGGTCTTTGGCGCTGATGATGCGCATGTTCATTTTGCCGCTGTCATTGAGTTTATTGAGCAGCACTTCCGAAGTGGTGCCGGAGGTGACTACGACCGGTTTACCAGCCAAATCTTTGAAATCTTTAACGTCAGAGCCTTTTTTCACCAGCAGGCGGGTACCGACCACGAAGATGGTGTCGGAGAAGGCGGCCTGTTTCTGGCGCTCAAGGTTATTGGTGGTCGAGCCGCACTCGAAGTCAAAGGTACCGTTTTGCAGCAGCGGAATACGGTTCTGAGAGGTGATCGGCAGCATTTTGACCTGCAGGTCCGGGGCGTTCAGTTTTTTCTTAACCGCTTCAACGATTTGGTTGGAGTAGTCCTGGGAGTAGCCCACCACTTTCTGCTGGTTGTCGTAGTAGGAGAACGGCACTGACGATTCGCGGTGGCCGACAACGATCACGCCGTTGTCTTTGATTTTCTTCAGCGTACCGGTCAGTTCTTCCGCATGGGCTACGTTAGCCGCCGTACCGATCAGCAGTAACGATAACGCCAATTTACGCATTTGCATGGTCCAACTCCTTTGCTGTTGTGGTGGCTCAAATTCAAAGAGCATCAGATTCTAAATGGAGATTTATTGCTCAAGTATAAAGATAGTCTTAGAACAGATAACCGTTAGAAAATAGCCGATTGTGAACAGATTGAAACTAAAATGTTTCTTTTTTTGAGACGCCACGCGCACCAAATTAATGCAACAAAACCCCAATGCACCTTGATGGTGCCAGTGATGCTCTCGAGTTGTGCACAAATACGACGAAACGTCAGCAAAAGTAAATCGGCTCTAAATCACGGAGTAAGTAAAGCAAGGAGTGTGCCAGAAGCGTTGATTTGGCAATGATTTTTGACAGGGAGGGAAAAACAACGGGGCGCGCCGATGGCCACGCCCCGGGGGATTATTTACGACGCATGCCGAGGAACAGCGCCAGGCCGCCGAGCAGCAAGGTGATTATCCACAATGGCGTGGCGCCAAAGCGGGCATAAGGCGTAATGCCGGTGGTGGGGGTCATTTTCACCTCCAGCACCTTGCGAGTGAACTGCGGGATCTCTGCAATCACTTCACCGTTAGCATCCACTGCGGCTGTCACGCCGTTGTTGGTGCTGCGCAACAGAGGTCTGCCCAACTCAAGTGCACGCATGCGCGCCATCTGGAAGTGCTGCCACGGGCCGATGGAATGACCGAACCAGGCATCGTTGGAGATGGTCAGCAGGAAGTTGGTGTCCGGGCGGAAGTTATCGCGCACCTGCTGGCCAAGGACAATTTCATAACAAATCGCCGCCGTCAGGTTGTAGCCCTTCACGCTGAGCTGAGGCTGGACGTAATCGCCACGGCTGAAAGAGGACATCGGCAGGTCGAAGAACGGCGCCAGTGGACGCAGCAGGGTTTCCAACGGAACAAACTCGCCGAACGGCACCAGATGGTGCTTGTTGTAGCGGTCTTTGGCCGGATAAACGTATGGCGTCGGTTCACCCAACACGATGGCGCTGTTGTAGATTTGCTGGCCCTGTGGGGTGGCACGAACGTCAACAATGCCGGTGATCAGGCTACTGTTTTTGGCACGCATCAGATCGTCCATCATGGTCAGGAAGCCGTTCTGGCTGGCTTCGTAATCCGGGATGGCAGATTCCGGCCAAATGATGATCGGCGCTTTGCCCATATAAGGACGGGTTTCATCCAGATAGGTTTGCAGCGTACTGACCAGCGCTTTCGGGTCCCACTTCATCGACTGAGCGATATTGCCCTGCACCATCGCGACGTTGACCGCCTTGTCCGGTTGAGGGGTGTACCAATGCAACTGGCGCAGCGGCCACGGCAACAGCAGCAGTGCAACCGCCACCACCGCCGGCGTGATGCGACGTTGATTGACGGCATACACCAGCAACCCGGCAATCGCCATCAGCATAAAGGTAATGGTATCTACCCCCAGCAGTGGCGCCACGCCTTTCAACGGGCCGTTGAGTTGGCTGTAGCCAAATTGCAGCCAGGGGAAGCCGGTCAGCACCCAGCCGCGTAAAAACTCGGTGACCTGCCACAGCACCGGCGCAGCAATGGCCAGGCGATACCAACTGGTGGTTGGCCAAAGGCGTGCCAGCAAGCCGGCGAACAGCCCGGTATACAGAGACAGATAGGCGGCGAGCAGCGCCACCAGGAAGATATTGACGGAAAACGGCATGCCACCGAAGTCGGCGATACTGACGTAAACCCAGTTGATCCCGCTACCAAACAGGCCAAAGCCCCAGCAGAAGCCGAGCAGGGCGGACTGTTTGGTGGTGCGGTTCAGGGTAACGGCCAGCAGGCCAATCAGGGAGACAATGGCCGCCGGCCAGATATCGTAAGGGGAAAACGCCAGCGTGCCACTGGCACCAGTCAACAGCGCCAGTAGGGCGCGAACCCACTGGCGATCAAGGTAAGAGGCTTTAGCCATGTTCGATTTATTCTTCCAGTTTCGGTTGCGGAGAATCGTCCGGAATTTTTACATGAACCTGGATGATACGTCGACTGTCGGCCATCGCAACTTTAAATAGGTAACCTTCGATTTCAATGGTTTCCCCACGTGCAGGCAGGTGGCCGAAGGCTTGCATGACCAGGCCACCGATGGTGTCGACCTCGTCGTCGCTGAAGTGGGTGCCGAAGGCTTCGTTGAAGTCTTCAATCGGCGCCAGTGCGCGCACGGTATACATATGACGACTGAGCTGGCGGATGTCCAGGTCGTCCTCGTCGTCATACTCGTCTTCAATTTCGCCGACAATCAGTTCCAGAATGTCTTCGATAGTGACCAGGCCGGACACGCCGCCGAATTCGTCAATGACAATCGCCATGTGATAACGCTGGGAGCGGAACTCCTTCAGCATCCGGTCGACCCGCTTGCTTTCCGGCACCACCACTGCGGTGCGTAGCACCTTGTCGATGCTGAATTCCTCGGACTCTGCGCGCATAAACGGCAGCAGATCCTTGGCCATCAGAATGCCTTCGATGTGATCTTTATCTTCGCTGATCACCGGGAAGCGCGAGTGGGCGGATTCGATAATCACGTCCAGGCACTCTTCCAGCGTTTGGTTACGCTTGAGCGTCACCATCTGGGAGCGCGGGATCATGATGTCGCGCACGCGCTGCTCGGCGATATCCATCACGCCTTCCAGCATGTCACGGGTATCGGGATCGATCAGGTCGTTTTGCTCGGAATCACGGATCAGCTCTACCAGATCGCCACGGTTTTTTGGTTCGCCGTGGAACAGCTGGTTAAGGATAAGAGTAAAGAACCCCTTCTTGGGACTGGGGCTGTCATTGCTTTGTGAATGGTCGTCGCTCATGGCGTTTTAGTTAATATCACTCATGTCAGAGTTAGGGGAGTCAGCGACAGCCCCATACAGGGGCTGCGGGGAAATCAGCTGACGTCAGAGGGGGTCTTTTTCCGCCAGGTACGGGTCCGGGTAACCCAGTCCGTGCATGATTTCGGTTTCCAAAGACTCCATTTCTTCGGCTTCATCGTCTTCGATGTGGTCATACCCTAGCAGATGAAGGCTGCCATGGACAACCATATGCGCCCAGTGGGCCTCCAGCGCCTTGTCTTGCTCAGCGGCTTCCCGTTCAACCACCTGACGGCAGATGATCAGATCGCCAAGCAGCGGCAGCTCGATACCCGGGGGAGCTTCGAACGGGAATGACAACACGTTGGTCGGTTTGTCCATGCCACGATAGGTCAGGTTCAGTTCATTGCTTTCGGCTTCATCCACCAGGCGAATGGTGACCTCCGCTTCTTCCTGAAACTGCGGCAGCACGCCTTCCAGCCAGCGCTGGAAGGTGGCTTCATCCGGCAGGCCACTGTTATCTGCACAGGCCAGCTGCAGATCCAAAATCACCTGACTCATGGTGTCTCCTGCTCGGAGGCGAGGGTCGCCTCGCGTTTACGTTGTTCGGCAATGGCGTCTTTGCGCTTTTGTTCGGCGGCTTCCCAGGCTTCATAGGCGATGACCACGCGGGCCACCACCGGATGGCGTACCACGTCTTCACTATGGAAGAAGTTGAAGCTCAGCTCTTCGACGTCCGACAGCACTTCCACGGCATGGCGCAGGCCGGATTTTTGGTTGCGCGGCAGGTCTATCTGCGTCACGTCACCGGTAATCACTGCCTTTGAATTGAAGCCGATGCGCGTCAGGAACATTTTCATCTGTTCGATGGTGGTGTTCTGGCTCTCATCAAGAATGATAAACGCATCGTTCAGGGTACGGCCGCGCATATAGGCCAGGGGTGCCACTTCAATCACGTTACGTTCAATCAGTTTCTCCACGCGCTCAAAGCCCAGCATTTCAAACAGGGCGTCGTACAGCGGGCGCAGATAAGGATCGACCTTTTGGCTCAGATCTCCCGGCAGGAAGCCCAGTTTCTCACCGGCCTCGACCGCAGGGCGGGTCAGCATAATGCGACGAATTTCCTGACGTTCCAGCGCGTCTACCGCAGCGGCAACCGCCAGATAGGTTTTGCCGGTACCGGCCGGGCCAATACCGAAGGTAATATCATGGTCGAGAATATTGGCGATGTACTGCGCCTGGTTCGGCGTGCGCGGTTTCACCATGCCGCGTTTGGTTTTGATGGTGACCGCTTTGCCGTAATCCGGCACGCTGTCGGCAACCTGTTCCAACACCCGGCTTTCTTTGATGGCCAGATGGATCTGTTCCGGGTCGATATCCGGGATCACGCCGCGGATGGGCGAGGTGTCCACATACAGGTGGCGCAGGATATCGGCGGCGGCAACCACGCACAGGTTTTTGCCAACCAGCTTGAAACGGTTATCACGGCGGTTGATTTCAATGCCCAACCGGCGTTCGAGTTGTTTGATATTGTCATCAAACGGGCCGCACAGGCTGAGCAATCGCTGATTGTCTGCCGGCTCTAACAAAATTTCTTGTGTTGCGACGTTCAAACTATTCCTCAAGGCTCATATCGGGCCTGGTTGATTTTCGGTACGCGCATTCAGGGCAAACCCTGAGGTTCTCTACCCTGAATTATTCATGGTGCGACGCATGGGCGCAAGTTTACCCATGATCTATCTGTGCGTCGGCGCTGAATTTCAAGGGTAGGGGGAGGAAAAACGCGGCCAAAACAGCCGCGTAATGACTTGAGAATGGAAGCTGGGATCAGTTCTTTTTCACGAACTCGGACTTCAGTTTCATTTGGCCAAAGCCATCAATTTTGCAGTCGATGTTGTGGTCGCCTTCCACCAGACGAATGTTTTTCACCTTGGTGCCAATTTTCAGCATCGAAGAGCTGCCTTTGACCTTCAGATCTTTTACCACGGTCACGGCGTCGCCGTCGGCCAGCAGGTTGCCGTTGGCATCTTTGACAATCAGCGCATCATTGTCTTCCGCCGGGGCGCTGTCGCTCCACTCATGGGCGCACTCAGGACAGATAAACAGATTGTTGTCCTGATAAGTGTATTCGGAATTGCACTTCGGGCAGTGTGGGAGTTGCATGCTATGTCGCCTCTTCAATCAAAAAAATAAAAAAAAGAAAATTGCCGGGCGCGTGGCCCGACAGAGAAATAATAAGGATCATCGTTATCGTGGCGGCGGGAAGCGCGGCCGCCACGGTTAGCGCCAGGCTAAAACAGCGTCAGGGCTGGTAAATGCCGACACCCAGCGCATTCTCTTTGCGGGTACGGGCGATCACCGACTGCGGGGATTCATGTACGCGCAGATCCATCTGCTGTTCGGTACGCACTACTGCGCCACGCAGTGAGTTGGTCAGGACTTCGGTGATTTCCACATCCACGAACTGGCCAATCATATCCGGCGTGCCTTCAAAGTTTACCATACGGTTGCAGGCGGTACGCCCCGCCAGCTCCATCACGCTTTTACGTGAGGTGCCTTCCACCAGAATGCGCTGAACGGTACCGAGCATCCGGCGGCTGAACTGCAGCACCTGCTGGTTGATGCGATCCTGCAGGATATACAGGCGCTGTTTCTTTTCGTCTTCGCTGACGTCGTCCACCATATCGGCCGCCGGGGTACCTGGGCGTGACGAGTAGATAAAGCTGAAGCTGGTGTCGAAGTTGATCTCGGCAATCAGGTTCATGGTCTGTTCGAAGTCGGCCTGGGTTTCCCCTGGGAAGCCGATGATAAAATCAGAGCTGAGCTGAATGTCCGGCCGCGCCTTGCGCAGTTTGCGAATGATCGCTTTGTATTCCAGTGCGGTGTGCGCGCGCTTCATCATGGTCAGTATGCGGTCTGAACCGCTCTGTACCGGCAGATGCAGGAAGCTGACCAACTCCGGCGTGTCTTCGTATACCGCAATAATATCGTCGGTGAATTCAATCGGATGGCTGGTGGTGTAGCGGATGCGGTCGATGCCGTCAATGGCCGCCACCAGGCGCAACAGTTCGGCAAAGGAGCAGATGCCGCCGTCGTAGGTTGCCCCGCGGTAGGCATTGACGTTCTGGCCGAGCAGGTTGACTTCACGCACGCCCTGCGCCGCCAGTTGGGCGACTTCAAACAGCACGTCGTCGCTTGGGCGGCTGACTTCTTCTCCGCGGGTATAAGGCACCACGCAGAAGGTACAGTATTTGTTGCAGCCTTCCATGATGGAGACAAAGGCGGTCGGGCCTTCTGCACGGGGTTCCGGCAAGCGGTCGAACTTTTCGATCTCCGGGAAGCTGATATCGACGATCGGGCTGCGGGTGCCCTGCACGTGATTGAGCATTTCCGGCAGGCGGTGCAGGGTTTGCGGCCCAAACACCACGTCGACACAGGGCGCACGGCTACGGATGTGTTCACCTTCCTGCGAGGCCACGCAGCCCCCCACGCCGATAATCAGCGCCGGGTTCTTTTCTTTCAACAGCCTCCAGCGGCCCAACATGGCGAAAACTTTTTCCTGCGCTTTCTCGCGGATCGAGCAGGTATTGAGCAGCAGCACGTCCGCTTCTTCAGCGTTGTCGGTCCATTGATAACCGTGCGTGCTTCCCAGTAAGTCCGCCATTTTTGATGAATCATATTCATTCATCTGGCAGCCCCAGGTTTTGATATGTAGTTTTTTGGTCATTGACTTGCCATTACTCAGTGCGGAGCGAAAGTTGCGATACGCGACATGCAGGGCGCTATTGTAAACATTTGACGCCGTTGTGACCAGCGCGGGGAAAACGGCATGCGACCTGAAGCCAAATTAAAAATCCGTTACACTGATGCCAAACGCCATGCCGGTGGGGATGGCGATAATTAACCAAGAAAAAATAGCCAACAATATGAACACTTCTCAAAAACGGTATGACGCGGTGGTGGTAGGCGGTGGCATGGTTGGCGCGGCCGCCGCGCTGGGGCTGGCGCAGGCCGGTTGGTCGGTGGCATTGCTGGAACATCAGGCGCCGCAAGCGTTTGATGCGCAAAGCCCGCCGGACTTGCGTATTTCCGCGATTGGCTGCACCTCGGTAGGGTTGCTCAAACAGCTCGGTGCCTGGCCGGCGGTGCAAGCGATGCGCACCGCACCGTACCGCCGTTTGGAAACCTGGGAGTGGGCGTCGGCACGGGTGGCGTTTGACGCCGCTTCACTCGGCCTGCCGGAGCTGGGCTTTATGGTGGAAAACCGCATTTTGCAACTGGCGCTGTGGCAGCAACTCGAGCAGTGCGACAATCTGACGCTCTATTGCCCCGCCAGGCTGCGTTCGCTGCAACGGGGCGATGACCATTGGCAAGTGACACTGGACTCTTCTGAGACGCTTCAGGCGCGTCTGGTGGTCGGGGCTGACGGGGCCAACTCGCAGGTGCGTAATCTGGCGGCTATCGGCACCAGCGGCTGGCAGTACCGTCAGTCCTGCATGCTGATCACCGTTGAGACCGGTGCGCCGCAGCAGGATGTAACCTGGCAGCAATTTTTCCCTTCAGGCCCACGCGCTTTCCTGCCGCTGTATGATCAGTGGGCCTCGCTGGTGTGGTACGACAGCCCGCAGCGTATTCGTCAGTTGCAGGCGATGCCGCCGGCGCAGCTTGAGCGCGAAATCGCTGAGGCGTTTCCTGCACGTTTGGGAACGGCGAAGGTACATGCCGCCGGATCTTTCCCGCTGGCGCGTCGCCACGCACAGCGCTATGTGTTACCGGGGCTGGCGTTGCTCGGTGACGCGGCGCACACCATTAATCCGTTAGCCGGGCAGGGCGTGAATCTGGGATATCGCGATGTGGACGCCTTGCTGGCGGTGTTGAGTGAGGCGCGGGAACAGGGTGAGGACTGGAGCAGTGAAGCGGTGCTGATGCGCTATCAGCGTCGTCGCCGTACCGATAATTTGCTGATGCAAAGCGGCATGGATCTGTTTTACACCGCCTTTAGCAATAATTTGGCACCGTTAAGCGTGGCACGCAATCTTGCGTTGATGGCGGCACAACGGGCGGGCAAGCTAAAGGAAAATGCGTTGAAGTACGCGCTGGGTTTATAACCTGAACGGGTTCAGCTTGCTGGGCCCGGTCATTTGCCGAATGACAGACAGCAAAAAGCCCGCCGAAGCGGGCTTTTCTAAATGTGGCTGGGGTGCCAGGATTCGAACCTGGGTATGCTGGTATCAGAAACCAGAGCCTTACCGCTTGGCGACACCCCAATTGTAAAACAGTAAAATATGGTGGCTACGACGGGATTTGAACCTGTGACCCCATCATTATGAGTGATGTGCTCTAACCAGCTGAGCTACGTAGCCATTTTTTGATATTTTACTTTAAAAGTCAATGATGTTGATGGCTGGGGTACCTGGATTCGAACCAGGGAATGCTGGTATCAAAAACCAGTGCCTTACCGCTTGGCGATACCCCATCAACAAATTTTCAACTTCTTCTTACTGCATCCAACCATTTAAAAAATGGCTGGGGTACCTGGATTCGAACCAGGGAATGCTGGTATCAAAAACCAGTGCCTTACCGCTTGGCGATACCCCATCTGATGCCTGCAACCCGATGATAAGAAATGGTGCGGGAGGCGAGACTTGAACTCGCACACCTTGCGGCGCTAGAACCTAAATCTAGTGCGTCTACCAATTTCGCCACTCCCGCAAAAAAAAGATGGTGGCTACGACGGGATTTGAACCTGTGACCCCATCATTATGAGTGATGTGCTCTAACCAGCTGAGCTACGTAGCCATCTTTTTTCGCGCAACCTTCATCGGCGTTGCGGGGCGCATTATGCGTATATGGCCGTTTTGCGTCAACAAGTTTTTTCCCGAAAAAGCGACCGGATGTGTTGTTTGTCTGGGTTGTGAACAGTATGGCGATAAAATCATCAATTCAGACAATTAATGGTTGAAAACATCAACAAAAAGGCGGACCCGAAGGTCCGCCCAGGGAATAAAACGTCCGGCGATTATTTATAGGCGGACTGGTGAACGCCGACTGCACGACCAGAAGGATCGTCCATCTTTTTGAACGACTCATCCCATTCGATGGCTTTCGCTGAGGAGCAGGCCACTGACGGGCCGCCAGGCACGCACTCGGCCGCGCTTGGCAGTGGGAACAGCTCTTCAAAGATTTCGCGATACAGGTAGCCTTCCTTGGAGCTCGGCGTGTTGTACGGGAAGCGGAAACGTGCAGTTTCGAGCTGTTGATCGCTGATCTGCTTGGCAGCGACTTCTTTCAAGGTGTCGATCCAGCTGTAGCCAACGCCGTCGGAGAACTGCTCTTTCTGGCGCCAGGCCACGCTGGCCGGCAGATAGGACTCAAAACATTCACGCAGGATATGTTTTTCCATTTTGCCATTGCCGCACATTTTGTCTTTCGGGTTGATGCGCATCGCCACGTCGAGGAATTTTTTATCCAGGAACGGCACGCGGGCTTCCACACCCCAGGCGGACATCGCCTTGTTGGCTCGCGCACAGTCAAACATATGCAACGCCAGCAGTTTACGCACGGTTTCGTCGTGGAACTCACGGGCATCCGGTGCCTTATGGAAGTACAGGTAACCGCCGAACACTTCGTCCGCACCTTCACCAGACAGCACCATCTTGATGCCCATCGCCTTGATTTTGCGCGACATCAGGTACATCGGGGTCGAGGCGCGAATGGTGGTAACGTCATAGGTTTCGATGTGATAAATCACGTCGCGAATGGCGTCCAGGCCTTCTTGCACGGTGAAATGAATTTCATGGTGCACGGTGCCCAGGTGGTTAGCCACTTCCTGCGCGGCGCGCAGATCCGGTGAACCTTCCAGGCCGACGGCGAAGGAGTGCAGTTGCGGCCACCAGGCTTCGCTGCGCTCTTGATCTTCTACACGGCGTGCAGCGTACTTTTTGGTAATGGCGGAGATCACCGAAGAGTCCAGACCGCCAGACAGCAGCACGCCATACGGCACGTCGGACATCAGGTGGCTTTTCACTGAATCTTCCAGTGCGTTGCGCAGGGCGTTGGCGTCGGTGACGTTGTCTTTAACCGCATCGTAATCAAACCAGTCACGCTGGTAATATTCGCGGATCTCACCGTCCTGGCTCCACAGGTAGCTGCCCGCCGGGAATTCTTTGATGGTACGGCAAACCGGCACCAGCGCTTTCATTTCAGAAGCCACATACAGGTTGCCGAATTCATCATGCCCCATGTACAGCGGGATAATGCCCAAATGGTCGCGGCCAATCAGGTAGGCGTCTTTCTCGGAGTCGTACAGGGCAAAGGCGAACATGCCTTGTAGATCGTCGAGGAAGTCGGTGCCTTTTTCCTGATACAGCGCCAGGATCACCTCACAGTCGGAACCGGTCTGGAACTCATAGCGATCGCTAAGTTGCTGGCGCAGCGCCTGGTGGTTGTAAATTTCACCGTTAACCGCCAGAACGTGGGTGTGCGCAGCGTTGTACAGCGGTTGGGCGCCATTGTTGACGTCGACAATCGACAGGCGCTCATGCACCAGAATGGCTTTATCGCTGGCGTAAACGCCGGACCAGTCCGGGCCGCGATGGCGCATCAGACGGGACAGCTCCAGCGCTTTCTTACGCAGTTCAACGGGATCGGACTTCAGATCGAGCACACCGAAAATAGAACACATATACCGACTCTCCTAACGACTTTTTTAGACTGTGATGTTGTTTTGGTTGTTATAGGCAGCATGGTTGGCTCATCAGCGATGGCGCGGTTTTGCTGCGTTGTGTTTATGAAAATGCGTCAAAAGCGGCAGGGGATGCAAGCGTTTTAGCGCTACGCCGAAAAATAGTTGTTTGGGATAGGGTGAATATTAGCGAATGTTCAGTTAATGGAGGTTTAAATTAACGAATGTGCAATTTTTTACTGAATAGATGAGTTGCCGGACAGTTTTTCCGGCAACTCATTGCCGCTTATCAGGCGGTCAACTGCCACAGGGTGAAGGCCGCATCCGGCGTCCAGCCAGCGTTAGAGGTGTGTGCCTGAAGACAGGTGTACTTCTTGCCTTTATAGGTCACTACATCGCCGGCCTTATAGCTGTGGTTGTTCTGCCACTCGCCTGGGGTAGGATCGGGCGGTGTGCCGCCGTCTGCGGTTTTCACCGCCAGCGCACTGCTCGGCAGTGAGGTACTGCCCTGGTTATCGGTGGCGGTAACGAAGTAGCTGTATTGCGTTGCCGGAGTCAGGCCGCTGTCTTGCAGCGACAGGCCGCCGGTCTGGCCGATAGCGCTACCGTTACGGTAAACCGTATATTGGCTAACCGGATTGACGCTGCTGGAAGCCGTCCAGTTCAACGTCAAAGACGTTGCAGCGATCGCGGTGGCGTTCAATGCCGTTGGCGCATCAGGCTTTCCCGGTTGCGGAATGACCCCTCCCTGGATCAGGGCTGCGTAACGTGTTTTGAACTCCCAGTTATATGCCACGCCGGCCTTGCTCCGGCCATTGTCCCAGTTTACCGACCAGGTCATCAGGCCCTTGATCGACAAACCTTTGGCGTCAAGACGTGCGAAGGCGTTATAGACCGCCATCTTGTCGACCACATAACCGGTGGCGGCAGCGTCATTATTGGTTGGCAGACCGATAACGAATTTGGCTGCCGGGATTTTGCTGTAGCCACGGGTGCCGGTAACCAGGCTTTCGGTCAGGTAATACAGGAAGTCTTCTTTCATGGCGTCGTTATTCTGGGTGATCCAGGCGCCTTTACCGCCGTTGGCTTCATCAACCCAGATGCCGTCACCGCCCTGATTATAATATTGCGGCGCGATAAAATCGTAATAGCCTTCGAGCGCGGTAATATAATCCAGGTAAGTGCCGTTGGTGCGTAAATAAGGGAATTCTGGCGCCATGCTGACAATAAAGTTTTTACCTTCGGCCGCATAGTGCGATTTTACTTTTTTCAGCGCAACCGGCAACACGGTTTTATTATTGGCTGCGCCAATAGCGGCCTGTTCCAGATCGATATCCAACCCATCGAAGCCATAAGTTTCCACCAGGCGGATAATCTCGTTGGCCAGCTTGTCTTCGTCGCCGGTTTTCAATTCGATATGCGCGTCTGCGCCACCCAGTGAAATCAGCACTGCGCGGCCCTGGCTATTGAGCACGCCAACCTGACGGCGGAACTCGGCATCAGACAGGTTGTAAGGCTTGAAGGTTGGGATGCCTTCGCCTTTCATAAAGGCCACGGCGACCACGTTATATTCGGCCGGAATGTCGGTCAAATTCATATTGGCAAACTGGCCTTGCTGATAACCGTCACTGGCACCGGCGGCCCAGTTGTGCCAAAAACCCATCATGATTTTTTTATTGGTCATATCCGGCATGATAGCGGCGTCATCTGCTGCTTGTGCATTGATAATATTATTGGTGCTCATGGTAACCTCGTTATTGTAGGTAAGATTATTTCCACTGACCGTCAATGTTTATTCTTGACGGGGCGTAAATATATAGTGCGACTTTTTAACGAGGCCGGGGTGAAACCTTTGGTGGGCAATAATAAATTTAATTCAAGATGGGAAAATTAAAGGGTGGCCGTAATAGCCACCGCAGGGATTAGAAAATATTGATATCAGCGACGGACGGGAAGATATAACTCGGGCGGAACGGCATGGTTTCGACATCGTTCAGCGTTGAGACGCCGGACAGGACCAAGACGGTTTCCAGACCCGCCTGGAAGCCCGCCAGGATATCGGTGCGCAGGTTATCACCGACGATCACCGTTTCTTCCGAATGCCCCTGCATTTTGTTCAGCGCAGCGCGGATAATCCACGGGCTTGGTTTGCCAACGTAAAATGGTTTGCGGCCGGTGATTTTCTCGATTGGGGCGCACAGCGCACCGCAGGCCGGAACAAAGCCATGGCCGTGGGTATCCGGGTTGGTAGCAATAAAGCGCGCGCCGTTATTCACGAAGTAGGCGGCCTTGTGCATCATGTCCCAGTTGTAGGAGCGGGTTTCGCCGACGATGACGAAGTCCGGGTTGATGTCGGTAATAGTGAAACCGGCTTTATACAGTTCATGAATCAGCGCACCTTCACCGACCACATAGGCTTTTTTGCCTTCCTGGCGGCGCAGGAAATCGGCGGTGGCCATCGCGGAGGTATAAAACGCGCTTTCCGGCACTTCCAGTCCGGCGGCGGCGAAGCGGTTCGCCAGATCCTGCGCTGTCTGTGACGGATAGTTGGTCAGCACTACCAGCGGCATGCCCTTTTCCTGAATGCGAGCGAGGAAAAGATCGGCGCCGGGTACCGGCGTGTTGTCATGCAGCAGCACGCCGTCGATATCACATATAACGTTTTTGATTGTCATTGTTGCTGTTTCTCATGATTTGCGGCAGGCAAAACGCGAAGATAGCACACCTGCCTGAAGCGGCGGATCAGCTTTCCAGCAATCGCTGCAATAGCACGCCGTTGAGCATCGCTCGTTTGGCCAGGGCGAAAGCGCCGATCGCCGAGCGATGATTGAGTTCGGAGGTGACCACCGGCAGATTTTTGCGGAAGTCCTTCAACACCTGAGTATTGATGCAGCTTTGGATCGCCGGCAGCAGCACTTTTTCCGCCTCGGTAATTTCACCGGCGATCACTACTTTCTGTGGATTGAACAGGTTGATGGCGATCGCCACGGCTTTGCCGAGGTAGCGGCCGACGTGCTCGATCACTTCGCTGGCCAGCAGGTCACCGCGGTTGGCGGCCTTGCAGATGGCGGAGATGCTACAGTCGTCGAGGGTCAGCTTGCTGGGGTAGCCCTGGGTCAGCAACTGGCGTACACGGTGTTCAATCGCGGCGTTGGCGGCGACGGTTTCCAGACAGCCGAAGTTGCCGCAGTGGCAGCGTTCGCCCAATGGGTCAATTTGAATATGGCCGATTTCACCGACGTTGCCGTTGTTGCCCAGGAAAATCTGGCCGTTGACGATAATACCGGCACCGGTGCCACGGTGCAGGCGCACCAGAATAGAGTCTTCGCAGTCGCGGGTGGCACCAAAGTAATGCTCTGCCAACGCCAGGCTGCGGATGTCGTGGCCAACAAAGCTGGTGACGTTAAAACGTTGCTGCAGGTTGTCTACCAGCGCCAGTTGTTGACGCTGATATGCGGCATATAACGCACTACGCCCAGCGCCGGGTCAACCAGGCCTGGCAGGATCACCGCGATGGCGATCAGCTCACGCAGCTTGCGCTGGTAGTTTTCGATAAACTGGGCAATGGCGATAAACAGCGCGTTTTCCAGTGTTTCCTGGGTGCGTTCCGGCAACGGGTAGTGTTCTTCACCGAGCGACTTGCCGCTCATATCGTACAGGGTGATGGTAGCGTCGTGACGACCGAGGCGCACGGCCACGGTGTGGAAATGGCGGGTTTCGGAGACAATGGAAATGGCGCGGCGGCCGCCGGTAGAGGCTTGCTGATCGACTTCTTTGATCAGCCCGCGCTCCAACAGCTGGCGAGTAATTTTAGTGACGCTGGCGGGCGCTAGCTGGCTCAGTTCGGCTATTTGAATGCGCGAAATCGGACCCTGTTGGTCGATCAGGCGGTAAACCGCTGCGCCGTTGAGTTGCTTGACTAAGTCAACGTTCCCTATCTGTGCCTGTCCGCCAGTACTCATCAATAATTTTACTCGCTGTTCATTAAATTAAACCTCGTTACCGTTAACGAGCGTTTTGGTGATTTTAAAATCACGGGTAAAGGCAGTCAGGTTCGCCACTTTACCGGGCTCGATAGTGCCTAAACGGTGGTCCACGCCGATAGCGCGCGCCGGATACAGCGTTGCCATGCGCAGTGCTTCGTCCAATGCAATACCGACATGCTCAACGCTGTTTTTTAACGCGTCAATCATGGTCAGCGCTGAGCCGCTCAGGGTGCCGTTTTCGTCCACGCACAGCCCATCACGATAGTATATTGTTTTACCGGCAAAAATAAATTGGTCGATATCGGCACCTGCCGGCGCGGTGGCGTCGGTGACCAGCACCAATTTATCACCTTTCATGCGTTTGGCGTTACGGATACTCGCCCAGGCTACGTGATGGCCGTCGGCGATAATCCCGGTATAGACCTCCGGCGTGTCGAAAATCGCGCCCATCAGCCCTGGTTCACGCCCGGTGATATACGGCATGGCGTTATACAAGTGAGTGGCGAAGGTGATACCGGCGGCAAAACCGATACGGGCCTGATCGTAGGTGGCGTTCGAGTGACCGGCGGACACCACGATGCCTGCTTCGGTCAATTGCTTGATAAAGTGCGGCTCCACCATTTCCGGCGCCAGCGTGACCTTGGTGATCACATCGGCATTGGCGCACAGATAATCGATCATCTCGCTGGTCGGTTTGCGGATAAACGCCGGATTATGGGTGCCTTTCTTCAGTGGGCTAAGGTACGGCCCTTCCAGATGCAGGCCAAGCGCCTGATTGGGATGTTTCTTCAGATAAGCGCGCATCACTTCGATGCTGTGCTTCATAAATTCGTCGCTGCTGGTGATCAGCGTCGGCAGATAACTGGTACAGCCGGATTTTTCGTTGGCACGCTGCATGATCTCCAGCGTCTGTTCCGAAATGGCCTCCAGCGAGTCGTTAAATTGCACGCCGCCACAGCCGTTAAGCTGCACGTCGATCAAACCGGGGGCCAGGATAGCGCCACCCAGATCGCGCGTTTCAATGCCGGCCGGCAGTTCAGCCAGCGGGCAGACTCGTTCAATCAGCCCATCAGCGATAATAACTGCGTGGTCGTCAAGTACGTCGTGGCCGGTATAAATACGGCCGTGGGTTAAAGCGAACATCGTAGCCCCCTGCAAGAATTAAAGACTCTTAACGCTTTCCGCTTCTAACTCGCGGAAATATTTAACGGTTTTGACTTTCAGTTCCATGGTGGATGGCTCGTCGCACACCACAACGGCCTTGGCATGCAACTGCAGGCAACTGATGGTCCACATGTGGTTGATATTGCCTTCCACTGCGGCTTCCAGTGCCTGTGCCTTGGCATGGCCGGTCACCAGAATCATCACTTCTTCTGCATCAAGCAGCGTGCCCACGCCCACGGTCAGGGCAAATTTAGGCACCAGGCTGACATCACCGCCGAAGAAGCGGGAGTTGGCGATGCGGGTATCTTCAGTCAGGGTTTTGATGCGAGTACGGGATGCCAGCGATGAAGCCGGTTCGTTAAACGCGATATGACCGTCGATGCCAACGCCACCCATGAACAGGTTGATCTTGCCGTAGGATTTGATTTTCGCTTCGTACTGGCGGCACTCGGCGTCAACGTCCGGCGCATTACCATTCAGCAGGTTGATATTTTCACTTGGGATATCAACGTGATCAAAGAAATTACGGTACATGAAGGTATGATAGCTTTCCGGGTGTTCCTGCGGCAGGCCAACGTATTCGTCCATGTTGAAAGTCACCACATGCTTAAAGCTTACTTCACCTGCTTTGTGCATCGCAATCAGATGTTTGTAGGCTTCCAGCGGAGTACCGCCGGTTGGCAGGCCGAGCACAAACGGACGCTCCGCAGTAGGCTTGAATGCGTTGATGCGCTGGACGATATGGCGGGCGGCCCATTTGCCGACTTGTGCAGTATCTTTCAGTGGGATAAGTCTCATCTAACACCTCTTGGGGTAAGTAAACTAAAGCTATACTGGTTCGAGCCTGAACGAGAGTCTTAAGCCTAACCCAGCTTTATGATTCTCACGTGATGTCTCAGGTCCAATGATTTTTTTAATGATAAAATAAGTTTTGTGTGATGGCTAGCAATGTGGCAGCTTAAGACTGCTTTTTGGTGATGTAAATCACAAAAAAGGAGGTTTTAATTTGCGATACGAAATAATTTTTTTACACTCCACGTGTTGTCGTTCGTCCAGAGTTAATCGCAGTGTGTGATGGCGCTTGCGTAAAATATGATAAAGCTCATTAAAGGGCATTAGGGGGAATATTAAGGTGAACATACTCGGCTTTTTCCAAAGATTGGGCAGGTCGTTACAACTGCCAATCGCAGTACTGCCCGTTGCGGCGCTTTTGCTACGCTTCGGCCAGCCTGATTTACTGAATATTTCATTCATCGCACAGGCCGGTGGATCAATCTTCGATAACCTGGCGTTAATCTTTGCTATCGGTGTGGCGGCAACCTGGTCGAAAGACAATGCCGGTTCAGCCGCATTGGCGGGCGCGGTGGGTTACTTCATCCTGACCAAGGCAATGGTCACCATTAACCCGGCGATCAATATGGGTGTGCTGGCGGGTATCATTACCGGCCTGGTGGGCGGTGCGGTCTATAACCGCTGGTCCGGCATCAAACTGCCCGAGTTCCTCTCCTTCTTCGGCGGCAAGCGTTTCGTCCCAATCGCTACCGGCTTTTTCTGTTTAATCCTTGCTGCCATCTTTGGTTATATCTGGCCACCGGTACAAAATGCGATCCACGCAGGCGGTGAATGGATTGTTTCGATGGGCGCTATCGGTTCCGGTATTTTCGGCTTCGTTAACCGTCTGCTGATCCCAACCGGTCTGCATCAGGTTCTGAACACCATTGCCTGGTTCCAGATTGGTGAGTTTACCAACGCTGCCGGTACCATCTTCCATGGCGACATCAACCGCTTCTACGCGGGTGACGGTACTGCCGGGATGTTCATGTCAGGCTTCTTCCCGATCATGATGTTCGGTTTGCCGGGTGCGGCATTGGCCATGTACTTCGCTGCGCCGAAAGAACGTCGCCCAATGGTTGGCGGTATGCTGCTGTCCGTTGCGCTGACCGCATTCCTGACCGGTGTGACCGAGCCGCTTGAATTCCTGTTCATGTTCCTGGCTCCGCTGCTGTATCTGGTCCACGCCATTTTGACCGGTATCAGCCTGTTTGTAGCCACCTTGCTGGGTATTCACGCCGGGTTCTCCTTCTCTGCAGGTGCCATCGACTATGTGCTGATGTACAACCTGCCGGCTGCGAGCAAGAACGTCTGGATGCTGGTGTTGATGGGTCTGGTCGCCTTCGCGGTGTACTTCGTCCTGTTCTCCGTCATTATCCGTGCATTCAACCTGAAAACCCCGGGCCGTGAAGATGCGTCTGACGATGTCGTCGCACCTGAAGCCAACAGCAATACCGATGAAGGCCTGCGCGCACTGTCCCGCAGCTATATTGGTGCCATCGGCGGTTCTGACAACCTGACCGGCATTGATGCCTGTATCACCCGTTTACGCCTGACCGTTAAAGACTCTTCTAAAGTGCTGGATGCCAGCTGTAAACGCCTGGGTGCATCAGGCGTGGTGAAACTGAACAAGCAAACCGTTCAGGTTATCGTGGGTTCTAAAGCCGAAGCCATTGCTGACGGCATGCGTGCGGTGATTGCTGCCGGCCCGGTGCCTGCGGCAGAAGTGGCACCGGCTCCAGGCGTGGCTGCGGTTAAATCGCAGGCAGTGCCTAATACGCCGAAGGTGGCCTTCGAGTCGCTGGTGGCCCCGGTGACCGGTGAAGTCGTGGCCCTGGATCAGGTGCCTGACGAAGCCTTTGCCAGCAAAGCGGTAGGCGACGGCCTGGCGATTCGCCCGACCGACAAAACCGTAGTAGCACCGGCAGATGGCACCATCGTGAAAATCTTCAACACCAACCACGCTTTCTGTCTGGAAACCGACAAGGGCGCGGAGATTGTGGTGCACATGGGGATCGACACCGTGGCATTGAACGGTCAGGGCTTCAAACGTCTGGTTGAAGAGGGGGCTGAGGTGAAAGCCGGCCAGCCAATCCTTGAGTTGGATCTGGAGTTCCTGAACGCCAATGCCCGCTCGATGATAAGCCCGGTAGTGGTCAGCAACTCTGACGATTACGCTGGCCTGACGGCGCTGGCGACCGGTTCTGTAGTAGCCGGCCAGACCAAACTGTTCGAGATCCAGAAATAAACCGTTTTACCTGAGTAGTACCCGGGGTGTTTAACGAGTCATGACGGAACGCACCCTACCTTTGGCGGGAAGAGAGCAATCTCTTCCCGCTTTTTTATGGGCAGCGGTTGTCCGGTCAGGGTGCCCTGACCTGTTGTGGTGCAATGCTCCGCATTTTTCGTGAAACAAACGGTTGTTTCCGGGCGTGGCTTGTTGGAACATAGGCGGTTATGAGTAGCGCTTTGCATTGAGGAATAGTGAAATGAGTGAGGCTGAAGCCCGCCCAACCAATTTTATCCGTCAGATCGTTGATGAAGATCTGGCGTCCGGGAAACACAAGTCAGTCCATACCCGTTTCCCGCCGGAGCCAAATGGCTATCTGCATATCGGCCATGCGAAATCCATCTGCCTGAATTTCGGTATCGCTCGCGATTACCAGGGCCAATGCAACCTGCGTTTTGATGACACCAACCCGGTGAAAGAAGACATCGAGTTCGTTGAGTCAATCAAACATGACGTCGAGTGGCTGGGCTTTGAGTGGAGCGGCAACGTTCGTTACTCCTCGGATTACTTCGATCAACTGCACAACTATGCGGTGGAGCTGATCAACAAGGGCCTGGCTTACGTCGACGAACTGTCGCCTGAGCAAATCCGTGAATATCGCGGCAGCCTGACTGCGCCGGGTAAAGACAGCCCGTACCGTGGCCGCAGCGTGGAAGAGAACCTGGCGCTGTTTGAAAAAATGCGTAACGGTGAATTCGCCGAAGGGACCGCTTGCCTGCGTGCCAAGATTGACATGGCTTCCTCGTTTATCGTGATGCGCGATCCTGTGTTGTACCGTATCAAATTTGCAGAACACCACCAGACCGGCAATAAATGGTGCATCTACCCGATGTACGATTTCACCCACTGCATTTCCGATGCGCTGGAAGGGATCACCCATTCGCTGTGTACGCTGGAGTTCCAGGACAACCGCCGTCTGTATGACTGGGTGCTGGATAACATCACCATCCCTTGTCATCCGCGTCAGTACGAGTTCTCGCGTCTGAATCTTGAGTACGCCATCATGTCGAAGCGCAAGCTGAACCTGTTGGTGACCGAGAAAATCGTTGAGGGCTGGGATGACCCGCGTATGCCGACCGTTTCCGGCCTGCGTCGCCGTGGTTATACCGCTGCGTCAATCCGCGAATTCTGCCAGCGTATCGGTGTGACCAAGCAGGATAACAACGTCGAAATGATGGCGCTTGAGGCCTGTATTCGTGAAGAGCTGAACGAGAACGCACCACGTGCGATGGCCGTGCTGGATCCTGTGAAGGTAGTCATTGAAAACCTGACCACCGGCGTGGAAATGGTGACCATGCCTAACCACCCGAGCAAGCCGGAAATGGGCAGCCGTGAAGTGCCATTCAGCCGTGATATTTATATCGATCGCGCCGACTTCCGTGAAGAAGCCAACAAGCAGTACAAACGGCTGGTGCTGGGTAAAGAAGTTCGCCTGCGCAATGCATACGTGATCAAGGCGGAACGCATTGAGAAAGACGCTGAAGGTGAGATCACCACTATTTTCTGCAGCTACGATCCAGATACCTTGAGCAAGGATCCTGCCGATGGCCGCAAGGTGAAAGGCGTGATCCACTGGGTGTCTGCCGAGCATGCGTTGCCGGCGGAAATTCGCGTGTATGACCGTCTGTTCAGCGTGCCAAACCCGGCGGCGGCAGAGGACTTCCTCACCACCATTAACCCGGAATCACTGGTTATCAAGCACGGCTTTGTTGAGCCAAGTCTGGCGGCCGCACAGCCGGAAAAAGCCTACCAGTTCGAACGTGAAGGTTATTTCTGTGCTGACAACCGTCACTCTTCGGCCGAGCATCTGGTGTTTAACCGCACCGTGGGCCTGCGCGATACCTGGGCTAAAATTGGCGCCTGAGTGCTGATCAAAAGCTAATGCGATAAAGCGCAACTTCGGTTGCGCTGAGTTTGATGACAAAGTTGTCTTTGAATCCGAGATACCCGGGCCTAGCGCACCGAGGGGCGCTCCGGCGGGCAAGCCGCTACGACCCCTTCGGCACGCTCTCCCTAATAACGGGCTTTGTCAGTAGTCTGAGCGCAACTTCGGTTGCGCTTTTTTTGTCCGCCAGCCCGGTTTTTCTCCCCGTTAATGCTTTTAATTCCTCAATCTATTTTTAATTTTTTATCGAAGGGTTGTATCAGCAATTTCTTGATAAAAATCATTAGTCATATAACATTGCCTTATATATTCGTGATGCGAATTAATGTCATTTAGAGAGCGCTCTCATGTTTTTTCTTTTGGCTGACCTTTTTGCATAGGCTGAAACCATTAATCGTCTCTGATTGACCTGATATTAATTTTTATTCTGATTTTATTGAATTTTTTATTCGACAGCCTCTTTGCATAGCCACGTAACATAATCTCATCGATATGTGCTCTTTGTCATACTTTGACAAATCTCTCTCATAATTCATTTGATAATTCGCGTCGCGAAAAATAGTCTGTCTGTAGCAATAAGTGCTGTGGGATTTTAACCCGTCAGCAATATTTTTTACCCGATTGGGTTTTTTATTAGCGGTCGTGCAGGGCAGTGGTGAACACGGGCGACTGCAACTTTTAAAGTTAAGTCAAAGAGGAATTTCATTATGGGTACGCACGGTGCTCAGCGTAAAACGCTGGCGCTCGCAGTCGCGGGTGCGCTGTTGGGAACAGGGTTTGCCATGGCCCCTGAGGCGAAAGCCGCAGGATTTATCGATGATTCCACGATGACCGGCGGTGTGTATTACTGGCAGCGTGAACGTGACCGTAAAGATCTCAACCCGACCAGTGACGATTACAATAAATACACTACCAACCTGTCACACTCGACCGCCAACCTGAGCCTGGATTTCGCCTCGGGCTATGCCTGGGACATGTTCGGTTTGGATGTGGGAGCCTTTACCGCCATTGAGCTGGCCGAATCCAGCGCCAGCGGCCACCCGAATGAAATCGCGTTCTCCTCCAAAAACCGTACCTATGATGAAGACTACTCCGGCGACAAAGGCGGCATCAGCCTGTACAAGGCCGCCGGTAAATTCAAGTATGGCCCCGTCTGGGCACGCGCCGGTTATATCCAGCCAAGCGGGCAAACGCTGATTGCCCCACACTGGAGCTTTATGCCGGGTACCTATCGGGGTGCTGAAGCGGGAGCAAACTTTGACTACGGCGATGCCGGTGCTTTGAGTTTCTCCTACATGTGGACAGATAAATACAAAGCGCCATGGCATATCGAAATGGATGATTTCCGCCAGAACGATAAAACCACCGGCGTTTCTTATTTGCACTCACTGGGTGCCAAGTACGATTTTAAAAACGACCTGGTGTTGGAGGCCGCTTTTGGTCAGGCCGAAGGTTATGTGAATCAGTACTTCACCAAGGCATCTTACAAATTCGATCTGGTGGGCAACCCGCTGACCACCAGCTATCAATTCTATGGTACCGAAGATCGCATCAGCGACAAGAACGACCCAAACAGCATTTACGACGGCCTGGCCTGGCTGCAGGCGCTGACCTTCGGTTACACCACTGGTCAGTTCAACTGGCGCCTTGAAGGGACCATGGTCAAGGCCGAGGGCAACCAGGGCTACTTCCTGCAACGTATGACCCCAACTTACGCCTCCTCCAACGGTCGTCTCGACGTCTGGTGGGATAACCGTTCCGACTTCAACGCCAACGGCGAAAAAGCGGTTTACGCCGGGGTAATGTACGACCTGAGCAACTGGAACCTGCCGGGCATGGCGGTGGGCGGTTCTTACGTTTACGCCTGGGATGCCAAGCCAAGCACCAACCCGATGTACGACCAGAGCCAGCGCCTGAAAGAGAGCGCCTGGAGCCTGGACGCGTTGTACACCATTCAGGAAGGTCGCGCCAAAGGCACCTTGCTGAAACTGCACTACACCCAGTATGACAACCACACCAACATCCCAAGCTGGGGTGGCGGTTACGGCAACATCTTCCAGGATGAGAAAGACGTCAAATTCATGGTTATCGCGCCATTTACCATTTTCTGATGCGTTCCCCGGCGGCAGCGCCGGGGGACAGCGTTTTTGAAACTTAACGGGAATATAACGATGAAAAAAATCATGCTGATGTTAGCCGCGGTCGTCACGTTGAGCGCCTGCGCACAGCCAACCGCACCACCGGAAGATGCCAAGCTGAAACAGGCCTACAGCGCCTGCATTAATACCGCAGAAGGCTCACCGGAAAAACTGCAGTCGTGCCAGGCGGTGCTGAACGTGCTGAAACAAGAGAAGCAACACCAGCAGTTTGCCGAAAAAGAAACGGTGCGGGTGATGGATTATCAGAACTGCATTCAGGCGGTTCACAGTGGTAACGGTCAGGCTTATGACGCCCAGTGCGGCAAAATTTGGCAAGAGATCCACGATAACAATAATTAAGGATGATGTTAAAAATGAACAAATTCAAATTGAGTACGCTTGCCGCATTAACGGCAACCGTTGGATTATTTGGCAGCGCGGGGAATGCGCTGGCCAATCAGCCGCTGGTGGATCAACTGAGCCAGTTAAAATTGAATTTGAAAATGGTCGATAACCGGGCCGCCGACAGCGGCCTGGATTGCGGTAAGCTGGGTGCCGACTGGGCGGCCTGCAACAAGGTGTTGATCAGCCTGACCAACGATCATCAGGAGATCAAAGGTCACGACTGGGCGATTTACTTCCACAGCGCCCGTCAGACCATGCGGGTGGATAACGATCAGTTCAAAATAGCTCATTTGACCGGTGACTTGTACAAACTGGAACCTACCGATAAATTTACCGGCTTCCCGGCCGGTCAAACGGTTGAGATCCCGATTATTGCCGAATATTGGCAACTGTTTAAAACCGACTTCGTACCACGTTGGTACGCCACCTCTGGCGATGCCAAGCCAAAAATTCTGGTCAATACCGATACCGAAGATCTCAGCCAGTTTGTGACCCCCTTTAGTGGCGATCAATGGAAGCGCATCAAGGATGACAACAATATCCTGATGACTCCGGCCTCCCGCTTTACCAAAAACGCCGAGTTGAAAACCTTGCCTGCAGCTTCGCTGCGCGGCCAGATCGTGCCGACGCCGTTGCAAGTGAAAGTACATCCACAAGATGTGAGTCTGAACAACGGCGTGGCGCTGGAGTTGAGTGCGCTGGCCAAACCGGCAGCGGACGCAGCCATTCAACGTTTTGCACTGTTGGGCATAACCCATAACGCGGCGGGCTACCCGATCAAAACCGATATTCAGCCGGGTAAATTTAAAGGTGAACTGGCCGTGCCGGGAGCCTATGAGCTGAAAATTGGCAATAAGGAAGCGCGAGTTATCGGCTTCGATCAGGCCGGGGTGTTCTATGGCCTGCAGTCTATTTTGTCGCTGGTTCCGACCGACGGCAGCGCTAAAATCGCCACTCTGGAGGCCAGGGATGCACCACGCTTCCAGTACCGCGGCATCTTCCTTGATGTAGCACGTAACTTCCATCAGAAAGATGCGGTACTGCGTTTACTCGATCAGATGGCGGCTTATAAGCTCAATAAATTCCACTTCCATCTTAGCGACGACGAAGGCTGGCGTATTGCCATCCCAGGCTTGCCAGAACTGACCGAAGTCGGGGGCCAGCGTTGTCATGACCTGAGCGAAACTAACTGCCTGCTGCCACAGTACGGACAGGGGCCAGAGGTGTATGGCGGGTTCTTCTCGCGTCAGGATTACATCGAGATCATTAAATACGCCCAGGCGCGTCAGATTGAAGTGATCCCGGAAATCGATATGCCGGCACATGCCCGTGCCGCCGTGGTCTCGATGGAGGCACGCTATAAAAAGCTGCATGCCGCCGGTAAAGAGCAGCAGGCCAATGAGTTCCGCCTGGTGGATCCGACCGATACTTCCAATACCACCTCGGTGCAGTATTTTAACCGTCAAAGTTACCTTAACCCTTGCCTGGATTCGTCCAAGCGCTTTGTCGATAAGGTGATTGGTGAAATTGCCCAGATGCATAAAGAGGCCGGGCAGCCGCTGCGCACCTGGCACTTTGGCGGCGACGAAGCGAAAAACATTCGCCTGGGGGCAGGCTATACCGACCTTACCAAGCCAGAAGCAGGCAAAGGCATCATCGATCAGAGCAAAGAAGATAAGCCTTGGGCGAAATCCCAGGTGTGCCAAAAGATGATCAAAGACGGCAAAGTCGCCGATATGGAACATCTGCCAAGTTACTTTGGCGTGGAAGTCAGTCAACTGGTGAAAGCGCATGGCATCGACAGAATGCAGGCCTGGCAGGACGGCCTGAAAGATGCGAAAAAACGCCAAGGCCTTCGCCACTCAACGTGTTGGGGTGAACTTCTGGGATACGCTGTATTGGGGCGGTTTTGATAGCGCCAATGACTGGGCGAACAAAGGCTACGAAGTGATCCTCTCCAACCCGGATTACGTCTATATGGACTTCCCGTATGAGGTGAACCCGGACGAGCGCGGTTACTACTGGGGCACCCGTTTCAGTGACGAGCAGAAAATGTTCAGCTTCGCGCCGAACAACCTGCCGCAGAACGCCGAAACCTCGGTTGACCGCGATGGCAATCACTTTACCGCCAAGAGTGACAAGCCGTGGCCGGGTGCTTACGGCATTTCTGCCCAAATGTGGAGTGAAACTCAGCGTACCGACGATCAAATGGAATACATGATCTTCCCGCGTTCACTGTCGGTGGCCGAGCGTGCATGGCACCGGGCGAGTTGGGAGCAGGATTATCAGGCGGGGCGTGAATATAAAGGCGGCGAAACCCACTTTATCGATAGCGGGAAACTGGACCGCGACTGGCTGCGCTTTGCCAATATTCTTGGCCAGCGCGAGTTGGCGAAACTGGACAAGGGCGGCGTGAGCTATCGGTTGCCGGTACCAGGCGCCCGTGTAGTGGGGTGGCAAGCTGGAGGCCAATATCTCGTTGCCGGGTCTGGGCATTGAGTATTCCACCGACGGCGGTAAGCAATGGCAGCGCTACGATGCCAAGGCTAAACCTGGGGTCAGCGGCGAGGTGCTGGTCCGTGCGGTCAGTCCGGACGGCAAGCGTTATAGCCGCGCCGAGAAAGTGTAAATCATAAACCACGGCCCGTCTGTTCGCAGGTGGGCCGTTATTGATCGTTAACAGCAGCGACCGGCGGTAATCAGCGATGAATTCGATACGGCTGACCTTTATGGTCGTTGCTTTTTTTTCCGGCATTGCCGGGGCGCTGCAAATACCGACCCTGAGCCTGTTCCTCACCACCGAGGTGCGGGTGACGTCATTATGGGTCGGTTTTTTTTATGCAGTAAACGCCGGGGTCGGTATTATTGTCAGTTTTTTGCTGGCAAAAAAATCAGATCGCCAGCGTGACCGGCGCCATTTGATTTTAATCTGTTATTTATTGGCGGCGGGAAACTGTCTGTTATTTGCTTTTAATCGCAATTATCTGACGTTAATTACCGCTGGCGTGTTGTTAACTGCCATAGCCAATACGGCGATACCGCAATTATTCGCTCTGGCGCGTGAGTATGGGGAGCGGTCATCGCAAAACGTCGCTATGTTTAGCGCTATCATGCGCGCCCAACTTTCGCTGGCCTGGGTATTTGGCCCGCCATTGGCTTTTATGCTGGTGGTGAATTATGGCTTTACGGCCATGTTTATGTTTGCTGCCGGCATATTCCTGCTGGTCACGCTGCTAGCCTGGTGGATATTGCCCGAGGTCGTTCGCCCGCCTGTGGGTAATGAAATCGCCATACCGCAAAAAAACGGTCTTCGATAAAGACGTTAGCCGGTTGTTTTTCGCCTCGGTATTGATGTGGACCTGCAGCGCCATGTATCTGATTGATGTGCCGTTGTATATCACTGCCGAGTTGGGTTTGCCGCAAAGTCTGACCGGCTGGATGATGGGCGTCGCCGCCGCGATCGAAATCCCGATCATGATCCTGGTAGGGCGCTACGTAAACCGGGGTGGGCAAGCGCCTGATGATGGCGGGAGCGTTGGTGGCCGGCATACTGTTTTATGCCGGGATGCTGTGGTTTACCTCGGCCGCCGGATTGCTGGTCTGGCAGCTGTTCAACGCGATATTTATCGGCATTATTGCCACCGTCGGCATGCTGTATTTCCAGGACTTGATGCCGGAGCGGTCGGGCATGGCCACCACTTTATTCACCAACAGTATTTCCACCGGTGTGATCCTGGCCGGAATATTACAAGGGATCCTGACCGAATACGGGCCGCATTCCTCCGTTTATCTGTTAGCCATATTACTGCTTTGTATTGCTTTACCTGTCGGTTTTAAAACCCGGGAAGTTTAGGTGGTTTCTGAGTGAATCGTTTATTTTTAAGCATAAACAAGGAAATATGATGGCTATATTGGTGACGGGCGGCGCCGGTTATATCGGCTCGCATACGGTGTTGGCGCTGTTGGAAAGGGGGGCGGAAGTTGTCGTACTGGACAACCTGTCCAACAGTTCGTCAGAGTCTTTGTTTCGGGTCGAGCGATTAACCGGTAAAAAAGTGACTTTTTATCATGGAGATATCCAGCAACACCATTTGTTGGATCATATATTTCGTCAGCATGATGTTCATGCGGTTATTCATCTTGCGGGGTTGAAATCGGTCAGGGAATCTACCGAAGAACCGCTGAAATATTATCAAAATAATATTTCCGGCTCATTGATCGTACTGGACAGAATGCGCCATGCCGGCGTTAAGCAATTTATTTTCAGCTCTTCGGCCACCGTTTATGGACCGGCGGAATATACCCCGCTGACGGAGAATTGCCGTGTTGGGCAGACCACCAATCCTTATGGAACTTCCAAGCTGATTGTCGAGCAGATCCTGGCGGAGTTCGCTTCCACGGCCCCGCAGATGGCGATCACCGCGCTGCGTTACTTTAATCCGGCCGGGGCGCACGAGTCCGGCTTGATTGGTGAGGATCCCGCCGGCATTCCCAATAATCTTCTGGCTTATCTGGCGCAGGTGGCTATTGGCAAACTCGCGGTGTTGCCGGTGTATGGCAACGACTACCCTACCAGCGATGGTACCGGGGTACGTGATTACATTCACGTTATGGATTTGGCCGAAGGGCATTTGAAAGCGCTGGATAACCTGCAGCCAGGTTTTAACGTCTATAACCTGGGCACCGGCAAAGGCTACTCGGTGCTGGAGATTATTCGGGCGTTTGAACGCGCCTGTGGCTTCAAAATCGCCTACCAATTTAATCCCCGGCGTGCGGGAGATATTGCCGAGTGTTGGTCCGACCCATCGCTGGCGGCAGAAAAGCTGGGCTGGCAGGCTAAACGCAGTCTGGAAAAAATGGTGTGTGATGCCTGGTCATGGCAAAGCAAAAATCCGCAGGGTTACAGTCGCTGTGCAACGATGCCATCGATAAGGATGCTGGCCGATGAAGCTTAACGACGGGCATCTGGGTGTTCTGCAGGATGATCTGTTCCGGGCAGAATACGAAGCGCGGATCAGCGAGCTGAAGTTTGAGTTCGTTAAATATCAGCGCCAGACTTCACCGGCGCGGCTGGAAAGTTTTCAGCGCGGTGTCGCTCAACTGCGCGAGTGGCGGGCAGCGCACGGGCATTTATTCAATGCCGAACGCTGTTCTTCGTTGTTCTGCGTGCCCACTCGCCCGCTGGCTGCGAGCGAAAAACGGCTGCACCGTATCTGGTTGGGGGGGGGCTATCCCTGACGATGCCAGAGAGGTTATCTCCCAGTGGGGCGACGCACAGCAGGTGGTGGCTAGCGCCGAGACGAATGACTGGGTCGGCATGTTATGGGTTTGGGAAGCGCAGCAACTGGCAAGGGATGCATATTTCATCCCCGTACCGGTGATAAAAGGCGGCTACCTGGGGGAGTATGATGCCGGTAATCATCGCCTGCAGGTGCATTCGTTGAGCGAACTGGCGCAAAAAAGGGTCGGCGACAACCTGCGCTTTATCCATCAACTGCACGATAAGCGCTATTACGCCACGCTTTCCGACTACTTCCGTTTTCTGATTTTGATCGAGATGGGGGGGCTGTACATGGATATCGATACCCTTCCTCATCGATCGGCGACGCTGTTTTTGACCAAGCCAGAATTACCGGATTATCTTCAGTTTCTGCCCGCAGGGGAAGTCAGCCACGTTAGCTGGTTGAATCTGTTTCTCGATGAGACCGGCATGATTATCAGCCGCAAAGGAGATATCTCGCTGTGCCGGATGTTGGCGGGGTTGGATCAGATCTATGCGGCGCAAAGCGGTGAAGTGCCGGACAAGAATTCGGTTTATGAGCGGAAATTGTTCGATCCCTTTTATCAGCTGTGGAGTCGCCACATAGGCCGGTCCTTCCTCAGTCACGACCGCTTCTGTCAGGATTATGGCGTCCATTATGATGCGCACCCACAGGCAGTCACCTGTGGTATTCGCGGTATGCGTCTGTTGGAAGATGTGATCACCAATGAGCGGCTACCGCTGTCGCAGGAGGAACAGTTTAGCTACCAGCAATGCGTCAGCCGCCTGGAACAGCTGGATTGGCAGCTTGAACAGCCGCTGGATCTGGCTCGTTATGCGGAAATATTTACCGTCGATGAAGTGCCGCGTATGGCCTATCCAGCGCAGATCCGTTCCGATATCGACCATTACCACTATTATTCCGTGCTTTCCCATGACCGCACGCTTGATCGGGTAAACCAGCTTTTTGGGGAATACCTGATTGCTGATAACCGACGGCAGATTGCGGTGGGGAATTACTGGTGTCCGACTGCTGGAATAGGGGAAGCGGTGGTGCCGGATCCGGGCGGGGCTTTGCATTTTCTACCGGGGCGGCAGGCCAGTGAAGCCGATAAAACTCGCATGGCGAAGCTGATTTTTAGTACCAGTTACCTGGAGTACTGTTCTGTTGGCAACCGGGCCGGGCTGGATCTGGTGTCGTTACAGCAGGCGCAAAATATTGAGCCTTATCTGGGGTTGATCACGGTGGCTTACGACCGGCGTGGAGCGTTTGTCGGCTTTTTCAACGCGGCCACCGTTAGCGAACTGTATGGCATAGAAGCGGACTACCTTTATCGCGATGAAATGAGGCCGCTTGATGAGGCATACGATCGCTTTGTGCAAAGCCAGTGCGCTGCTGACGATTATTTTATCTGCAGCCTGGCAATTGAGAGCCAATTCCGCGGGCAAGGGCATTTTAATCAGATGTTTGCCCTGATAAAGCAGCAGGCAGATCGGCAACAGGCGAAAAATATCGTGCTGTGCGTATGGCAAAGCAGTGAGGCCAGCCAAATCTATCTGAACAAGGGATTCCGTGTCCGAGGTGTGTTCGATCAGGCCTGGTCGTTATTTTTTGATCGGCTGTTGTTTCTTGAGTATGAGCTGTGAAGAGGTTTGCCCACCCGCGTGTCGGCGGGTGAGTTGACGGTGAAGTGAGTGTAAGTGGGAAGCGAGAGAGAAGTGCCGCTGCAATTGTTGTATTTCAAGCTGTGAACTTTCCCCGGACCTGTCCGGGGATTTTTTTATCTGTTCGTCACCGGGCTATGGGCATAAAAAAACCGCCATGAAGGCGGTTCTCAATGCCGGTTGAGGGCATTATTTTTTATCGTGCAGAGTTTCGTCTTCGCGGCAGTCACCGGCTTCACAGTGGCCATACAGGTACAGGCTGTGGTTGCTGAGCTTGATGCCGTGCTGCTTGGCGATATCACGCTGACGAACTTCGATAGATTCATCGCTGAATTCGATCACTTTGCCGCAGTCCAGGCAAATCAGGTGATCGTGGTGATGCTGCTGGGTCAGTTCGAATACGGACTTGCCGCCTTCGAAATTGTGACGGGTCACAATGCCGGCATCATCAAATTGGTTCAGTACGCGGTAAACCGTAGCCAGGCCAATTTCTTCGCCCATATCTATCAGTTTTTTGTACAGATCTTCCGCACTGACGTGATGGCATTCCGGATTTTGCAGTACTTCCAGGATTTTGAGTCGCGGAAGCGTGACTTTTAAGCCGGCCTTCTTCAATGCGGTGTTGTTGTCAGTCATGCGGATTCAGTCCTGTTACTATGCTAATCAAGTTGAGGCGTTCTCGCCTGTGGCATCGGTCGGCACAAAGAGTTAATTGCGTCTCATTATAGAACCGGTTGACCTAAATAGAAACCGCCGGTTGTTAACAAAGATATAATTGCACTATTGCATGTTACACACGCAACGTCTTGATGGGCGGGATAAACCGATAACTCAGTCTACCTTGACGATGTGGGAAGTTACAAATATGTATCTTCGATTGCAGTAATCAGTACTGCCAATGATGGCCCTGCCGGCAACACTATGCACTTTGCAGGGCTTTTGTTCAACCTTTGGCGTTAGCCGACGATCTCGGCCAGGCTCAGCTCTTCGACGATTTGTTTTACCCAACCTTCAACACGCTCATTGGTCAGTTCAGGTTGACGGTCTTCGTCAATCGCCAGGCCAATGAAGTGGCTGTCGCTTGCCAAACCTTTCGAGGCTTCGAAATGATAGCCTTTGGTTGGCCAGTGGCCGACTATGGCAGCGCCACGCGGTTCAATGATGTCGCGGATGGTGCCCATCGCATCACAGAAATATTCTGCGTAGTCTTCCTGATCGCCGCAGCCAAACAGGGCTACCAGCTTGCCGTTGAAGTCGATGTCTTCCAGCGTTGGGAAGAAGTCATCCCAGTCACACTGGGCTTCGCCGTAGTACCAGGTTGGAATACCGAGCAACAAAATGTCGAAGCCTTCCAGGTCTTCTTTGCTGCTTTTGGCGATGTCGTGAATTTCGCACACATCGTCACCGAACTGTTGCTTAAGAATTTTCTGGATCATCTTGGCAATGTTTTCGGTATTGCCAGTGTCGCTGCCAAAGAAAATGCCTACATTAGCCATATCGCGTATAACCTTTAAATTCAATAAATTGCATTACACGATGTTAGCGCTGACCACGATAACACCGATTAAAATGATGCCATGGCAAGGGGAGCCCTCACCGGTAATTGCGTATCATGCCAGAAATTTACCCCGGGGTTTTATCACGTTTATGCGATACCGGGTGGAATAAAATGATGTTGATCGGGCGTCATCCTTAACGCCGCGCCGCATGTGCGGCTGCAATGATCAATGTTCTGGCTGGTCGTCCGCCAGTTGTGCCAACAGCATTTGCTCAATAAGCTCGCTGCGGCTGATGTTCCGCTGTTCCGCCAGTTTGTTCAGAGCGTCCACCGCATCCGCGTTGATCTTCAGTTCCACACGCCGTAAGCCACGGACTTTATCGCGTCGAAGCTGATTACGCTTATTGATTCTAAGCTGTTCATCTCGGGATAGCGGGTTGGTTTTCGGGCGCCCCGGACGGCGTTCATCTGCGAACAGATCCAGCGTCGTGCGATCCGTTTGTTCTTTTGCCATAGGTAGCGGTACTGCAAGGGAGTTTGCATCTAAAAGCGCGTAGACGCTTCTGGATGGTTCGGTTAACACACTTCGGGCCAATAAACCCTAACCCAAATTCACCCCCAGCCAGGCGTTAATCAACACGCTCGACACGGCGGCAAAATTATAGCGCGCCATATTACCCCAGCAGGTGGAGCAACGACAATGCTTAACTGAGCCGAAAACGTGCTAAGCCGTTATCTTTAGCGCGTTTTTTCACCAGATGATTGTTTTAGGCGGCTGTACGCATCAGGCTAAAGGTCTGGTCGACTCAGGCTTCGCCGAGAAAACGGTGAATTGCGCGCAGCACCGCCTCCGGTTTTTCCGCATGAACCCAGTGCCCGGTGCCGGCGACTACGTGCGCGCGAGCCTGCGGGAACTGGCGGGCAATATCTGCGCGGTAGCTGTCCTGCACGTAGGGCGACAGACCACCACGAATGAATAATGTGGGATGCGGCCAGGCGGGAACCTCCTGCCAGCCGGTGATGTTTTCGTATTGTTCGATCAGCACCGGCAGGTTAAAGCGCCATTCGCCCTGGTGGAAGGATTTCAGCAGGAACTGGATCACTCCTTCTTCCTTCAGGTAGTCGCGCATCAGTTCTGCCGCCTGCTGGCGTTGGGTGATACCGGCCGCACTTACGGCTTGTAAGGCGACAAAAATCTCGTCGTGGCGACGGGTTTGATAATCCACCGGTGCCACGTCAATAACGATCAGTTTTTCCACTCGCTCAGGTGCGATTGCCGTCAGCGCCATCGCCGCTTTGCCGCCCATCGAGTGGTCCAATCACAATGACCTTGTCCAACTGCAAATCATCCAGCAGCGTCAGCAGATCACGCGCCATTTCCGGGTAGGTCATCACCTCTGAACGTGGCGACAGGCCGTGGTTGCGCAGATCGACTTTAATCACGCTGTGCTGTTGGTTCAGGTCGCGCGCCAGCACGCCCAGATTGTCCAGATTGCCAAACAGCCCGTGGATCAGGACAACCGGCAGAGCATCGGACTCGCAGGCCAGCAGTTGATAATGTAATTTCATGGCGAAGTTCATACTGAGTGAGATTCAGATTAGGGTATCATGATTAAAACACACGATGAAAATACCCGTCGCCTTTCAAGCCGCAGCGTTGTTACCTGCACTAGCTCACCCCAGTTACTTACTTGAGTAAGCGCCTGGGGATGAGCGAGTTGGTCGCCTAGCTGCGACTTGAAATCCATAGGGTATAACGCGGATTTTTCATGGTAAGGTGATGGGTTGGCAGAGCCGATGCCAGGCAGGCTTTAGGTAATTGTCTGCTTTTGCCGTGTTGAGGCACATTGTGATGTTCGCATCTGCGCTTTTAACCTTATAATCCCATGGCTTGAATGCAGGATCTGGCTTCAGGTTCTAAGTAGAAAAAAACAGTACTGGATAAAGATGAAAACTATTGAAGTCGACGAAGAGCTCTACCGTTATATTGCCAGCCACACGCAACATATTGGTGAGAGCGCGTCCGATATTTTGCGCCGCATGTTGAAATTTACCGCAGGTCAGCCGTTACGTGCGGTGCCGGCAGCCAGTGCCCAGAGCGCTGAACAGGATAAAATTGTTGCCGCGTCGCGCCCGCGCGATCGCGTACGTGCCGTGCGTGAGCTGCTGTTGTCGGATGAATATGCCGAGCAGAACAAAGCGGTGAACCGTTTTATGCTGGTACTCTCCACCCTGTATACCCTCGACGCGGCCGGTTTTGCCACGGCGACCGAGGCGTTACATGGCCGTACCCGCACCTATTTTGCCGGCGATCAGCAAACCCTGCTGGCAAACGGAACGCACACCAAACCAAAGCACGTTCCAGGCACCCCTTACTGGGTGATCACCAATACCAATACCGGTCGTAAACGCAGCATGGTGGAACACATCATGCAGGCTATGCAGTTCCCAGCGGAACTGACAGAAAAAGTTTGCGGCACTATCTAATTTAGCGAACAGCCCGTCATGGTGGCCGTGAGCGACATATTGCCAGGCCGCAGGACAGGGATAGGGAGATATGTCGATGGCGAATAATCCACGTGCCGGGCAACCGGCTCAGCAAAGCGATTTGATCAACGTAGCCCAGCTGACGTCGCAGTACTATGTACTGCAACCTGAAGCGGGCAATGCAGCACACGCGGTGAAGTTCGGTACTTCGGGCCATCGCGGCAGCGCTCTGCGTCATAGCTTTAATGAAAACCATATTCTCGCTATTGCGCAGGCGATTGCGGAAGTCCGCCATCAGCAAGGGGTGACCGGCCCATGCTACGTGGGCAAAGACACTCATGCGCTGTCCGAGCCTGCCTTTATTTCTGTACTGGAAGTGTTGACCGCCAATGGCGTCGATGTTGTCGTGCAGGAAAATAACGGCTTCACGCCAACCCCTGCGGTATCCCATGCCATTTTGTGCCATAACCGCAACGGTGGGGCATTGGCCGACGGCATCGTTATTACCCCGTCTCACAATCCCCCGGAAGACGGTGGCATCAAATATAACCCGACCAACGGCGGCCCGGCCGACACCAATCTGACCTCGGTGATTGAAAAGCGCGCCAATGAACTGCTGTCTTTGCAGCTGCAAGGCGTTCAGCGTCAGTCATTGGACAAGGCCTGGAACAGCGGCCGCGTGCACGCACAAGATCTGGTGCAGCCGTACGTCGAAGGGTTGGTGGATATTGTCGATATGCCTGCTATCCAGCGTGCCGGCCTGAAGTTGGGCGTCGATCCGCTTGGCGGTTCCGGCATTGCCTACTGGCAGCGTATTGCCGAGCATTACAAGCTGGATCTGACGCTGGTGAACGACTCTATCGATCAGACCTTCCGCTTTATGCACCTGGACCACGACGGCGTGATCCGCATGGACTGTTCGTCAGTGCCGGCGATGGGTGGTTTGCTGGCGCTGCGTGACAAGTTCGATCTGGCGTTCGCCAACGACCCGGATTACGACCGCCACGGCATTGTTACGCCGAAGGGCCTGATGAACCCGAACCATTATCTGGCGGTGTCCATCAACTACCTGTTCCAGCATCGTCCACAGTGGGGCGCCGATGTGGCGGTGGGCAAAACGCTGGTTTCCAGTGCAATGATTGACCGCGTGGTCGCCTCTCTGGGCCGTAAACTGGTGGAAGTGCCAGTGGGCTTCAAATGGTTTGTCGATGGCTTGTACGATGGCAGCCTGGGCTTTGGTGGCGAAGAGAGCGCTGGGGCATCCTTCCTGCGTTTCAACGGCAAACCTTGGTCTACCGATAAAGACGGCATGATTATGTGTCTGTTGGCGGCGGAAATCACCGCAGTCACCGGTGAAAACCCACAAAATCACTACGAAGATCTGGCCAAACGCTTTGGCGCACCGAGCTACAACCGCATTCAGGCGCCGGCAACCTCAGCGCAGAAAGCCGCGTTGTCCAAGCTGTCACCGGAAATGGTCAAGGCCGATACTCTGGCGGGTGATCCGATCACCGCACGTCTGACCGCAGCACCGGGCAACGGCGCACCCATTGGCGGCCTGAAAGTGATGACTGACAATGGCTGGTTCGCAGCGCGTCCTTCCGGTACCGAAGAGGCTTACAAGATTTATTGTGAGAGCTTCCTGGGGGCCGAACATCGCGAAAAGATCGAGCACGAAGCGGTCGAAATCGTCAGCGCAGTGCTGGCTTCCGCCAAGTAAGTTTTCCCCACTCCCGATGAAAGCGCTGTTTTTACAGCGCTTTTTTTATGTCTGCAATTTAGATATATCTATTTTACGAACAGCGCTTGCGCATTTAGATATATCGATCTAGATTAGCTATATCGAAGTCGTTTAGATATATCTAAACCGCCTCGTCAACTAACTATCTATTGAGAGGTATAGCTATGTTTCACCGTTTAGATTCACACCGTCGTCACGGCGGTCATCCTGAGCACGAAGAAGGGCTCTGTCATCATCATCGCCGCCGCGGCGGACGTCATCACTTTGGCGGCGATCACGGCGAAGAGCATGGCCGGGGCGGACGCGGCGGTCGTGGTGGCCGTCACCGCATGTTTGAACATGGCGATTTGCGACTGGTGCTGTTGGCGCTGGTGGCACGCAAACCGAGCCACGGTTATGAACTGATCAAGGCCATTGATGAGGCTTCTTCCGGTCTGTACGTGCCAAGCCCGGGGGTGATTTACCCGACCCTGACGCTGTTGGAAGAACAGGATTTCCTCGAGCCAATCACCAGCAGTAACGGCCGTAAAAGTTATCAGATCACTGAACTGGGCCAGAATGAATTACAAAAGCACCAGGCCGTTGTCGACGTGATCCTGGCCCGTTTGGCCGGTGCCGATCGCGGTCATCATCATCACGGCAATCTGGCAGAGGGCATCTCTGATGCCATGAACCGCCTGCGCAGTTTGCTACGCGGCAACGTGATGCGTGCCGATCTTTCCGCGCAGCAGGTGGAACGCATCAATGCTGCGTTGCTGACCGCCGTGGCGGCGATTGAAAGCGAAATGAACATTACCCCGACGGCACAGGAGAATGAATAATGCCAGGCCACCGTTTCCGCATCACCGTTGAAGCCTTAAGCGATCGCAAAGGTGAGCCGGTAGAGAAAGCGCCACTGAGTTTTGAAGTAGAAAACCACGACGACATTCTTGGAATCGTTGAGCGCATCAAAGCGCGTGAAGACCTGAACTTTGGCGAGAACAACAGTGCGGCCTTTGCCGTTGGCCTGAAACTGTTTTCCGAAGTGATGATCGAAAACCGCAAGCATCCGGTATTTGCACCGCTGCGCGAAGCGTTCAAGGAATTTATGATAGGGTTGAAGAAAGGCCCACAACAGTAGGGGCGCCGCATGCTGCGCCCATTAACTTCAAGGCATAAAGCGGTAACCGACGCCGGTTTCGGTCAGCAAGTGTTTTGGCCGGGCCGGGTCGGCCTCCAGTTTCTGCCGCAGATGGCCCATATAAATTCGCAGATAATGGCTGTGTTCGACGTAGTTCGGCCCCCACACGTGGCTAAGAAGCTGCCGCTGGGTCAACACCTTGCCGGAGTTGGCCAGCAACTCGGCCAGCAGTCGAAACTCTATTGGCGTCAGATGCAAATCTTCCCCCTGGCGCAGCACCCGGCGATTAATCAGATCTACGGTGATTTCTGAGAAGCTGACCAACGGGCTTTCCTGCAGGCTACCGGAATGACGTCGCAACGCGACCCGCACGCGCGCCAGCAATTCGCCAATACCAAATGGCTTGCTGAGATAGTCATCCGCCCCGGCGTCCAGCGCGGCGATTTTGTCTTCCTCTGCGTTGCGTGCCGACAACACGATGACCGGAATGGCGCTCCATTGGCGTAAATCGCGGATATAGTTAAGCCCGTCGCCGTCCGGCAACCCCAAATCGAGAATAATCAGATCCGGTTTACGCGTGCCGGCTTCAATCAGCCCGCGTTGCAGCGTTTCGCTTTCAAACACCCGCAGGCCTTCACTTTCCAGGGCGGTACGGACGAAACGCCGGATCTCTTTTTCATCTTCAACAATCAGAATATTGGTTGGCGTGTTGCTCACAAGACTCCCGGGACTTGATTAAAGATCAAAGGCTTCGCTGTCTATTTCTGGCGGTTTCTCCAGCGGCAATACAAAGCGGAAGCTGGCACCGCCGTTGGCACCGTTTTCGGCCCAGATACGGCCACCGTGCACTTCAATAATGGCACGGCAAATTGCTAACCCCAAACCCACGCCGGGGATCGCCGACTCTTTATTGCCGCGAGAAAACTTATCGAAAATAAGCTGCATTTTCCCTTCGGGAATGCCCGGCCCATCGTCCCAGACTTCGACTTCCAGCCACTCTGGCAGAGTATGGGCACGAATACCGATAGTAGCATCGTAGCCGGCATATTTATTGGCATTTTCCAACAGGTTAGTGAACACGCGCTCCAGCAGGCTGCCGTCGCAATTAACCAATACCAGCTCCGCCGGTAGCTCAACCTTGATTTGATGCTGAGTCATCAGCGGCTCCAGCATATGCAGCGATGCGCCGACGATCTCTTCCAGCGATTGCCACTCTTTGCGCAGGTTGAAACCGCCGGATTGAATGCGCGCCATATCCAGCAGGTTGTTCACCAGCCGGGTGGTGCTCAGCACCTGCTGGCGGATCTGACTGGCCTGGGTCGCATGGTTGGAGCCTTCCGCCGCCAGATCGAGCGTCAGAATTTCCGCCTGGCCGAACAGCACCGTCAGCGGAGTGCGTAAATCGTGGGACAGCGCCGCCAGCAGCGAGTTGCGCAGTTGTTCGCGTTCGGCGTCCAGTTTTGCTTCCTCGGCGCTGCGCGCCAAATGCAAGCGTTCCAGCGCGCTGGCAATCAATACCGCAAAAGTCTGTAGCAACCGCTGTTGTTCCGGCACCATCAGCTGACGCAGGTTGCTGGGCTCGATGGCCAACAGGCCAAAGGTTTGTTTCGACGTGGCTAACGGCAACAGTTGATAGGGAACGCCGGGCAGGGTATCGGTACCAGCTCCGGCCGGCATGCCCTTGTCGAAACTCCAGCGCGCAATAGCCTCATCTACCGACAGCAGCCCGCCGGTTTCCCCTACCATTTGCTGCAGCTTGCCGTCTTCCTGTGGCAGCAGCAGCACGGTTTTGGCCTGGAAACTGCTGGAGAGGAAGTGGCGGCTGGTTTTGGCGATGTCTTCGGTGGTCAGCGCCTGGCTCAGCCCGCGGGAGATCTCATACAGATGACGAGCCCGCTGCTCGCGGTAGCGCGCCACCCGCGCCTGATAACGTACGCCGGCTGTCAGGTTACCGATAGTGATGCCGACCGTCAGCATCACGCCGAAGGTCAGCAGATATTGCATATCGCTGACGGCAAACGACCATTCCGGCTGGACGAAAAACAGGTCAAAACTGGCGACGTTGATCACCGCCGCCAGCACCGACGGCCAGCGGCCGAAGAACAGCGCGACAATGGCCACGCCAAGCAGGTAGACCATCACCAGATTGGCCTGGTCGAACCCCGGCAGCAGCCACTGGGACAGCAGAGTGATCAGGGCGCAGAGTGCGACGGCGACGGCACAGCCACGCAGTTGCATACGCCATTTCTCGCCAAAGTTGCGGCTGTCGTGTTCTTTGCCTGGCTGCGGGGGGCTGTCGTTTTCCAGCGCGACAATCACCAGATCGAGGTCCGGACCCAACTTGCCGAGGCGATCGGCAAAGCTGCCGCGTAGTTTCCAGCGCTGTTCGCTGCGACGGCCAATAATGATTTTACCCAGGTTGTGCTCACGGGCGTAACGCAGCACCGCGCGTTCTTCATCAGGTTCGGACAGGGTGGCGGTTTCGGCCCCCAACTCCTGCGCCAGCCGCAGCGCTCGCAAAATTGCCCGGCGCTGGCTCTCCGGTAAACGGTGCAATTTGGGCGTTTCGACATAGACTGCGTGCCAGTGGCAGCCCAGCCGGGCCGCCAGACGGGCGGCGATACGCACCAGTTTTTCGTTGCCGCTGTTATGGCCGACGCACAGCAGGATACTGTCGCGGGTATGCCACACGCGTTCACGCCCCTGAGTGTCGCGGAAGGCGCGCATCTGGTCATCGACCCGATCGGCGGTGCGGCGCAATGCCAGTTCGCGCAGGGCAATCAGATTGCCCTTACGGAAAAAGTGCTCGATGGCACGTTCGGCCTGACCGGGGATATACACCTTGCCTTCATTCAGACGCTGGCGCAGATCGTCCGGCGGCAGGTCAACCAGCACCACCTCGGTGGCTTCGTCGAACACGTGATCGGGCACGGTTTCACGTACCCGTACCCCGGTCACGCCGCCGACCACGTCGTTCAGGCTTTCCAGATGTTGTACGTTGACGGTGGTCAGCACGTCGATACCGGCATCCAGCAGCTCTTCGACATCCTGCCAGCGCTTCGGATGGCGCGAGCCATGGGCGTTGCTGTGCGCCAGCTCGTCCATCAGGATCAATGCCGGGTGGCGAGCCAATGCAGCGTCGAGATCAAACTCTTGTACCATTCTGCCGCGATACTGAATGCGCTTTTGCGCCAGCAAATCCAGCCCGCCCAGCAGCGCGGCGGTTTCGCTGCGGCCATGGGTTTCCACTACGCCGACCAGCACGTTCAGCCCCTGGGCACGCAGCCGCTGGGCTTCCTGCAGCATGGCGTAGGTTTTGCCTACCCCGGCGCAAGCGCCGAAGAACACCTTCAGGCGGCCACGGGGCTTTTCATTGGCCAGCGCCAGCAGGCTGTCAGGGTCGGGGCGCTGTTGTTCCTCTTCCACCATCGGAGTTCCTTTTTGCAGCAACGTAAAGCGGGTCCGGCACGCCGGACCCGTTACTTATCCTTTAACTAACACGCGGGGCATTATTTCAATGCGTCGAGTGCCAGATTCAATTTCAGCACGTTCACCACCGACTCACCCATAAAGTTGGGGGTGGCCTGATCGGTGCTTTCATCAATCAGTTTGGCGATTTGTTCCGGTGCCAGTTGGCGCGCCGCAGCCACCCGCGCCAGTTGATACTGTGCCGCCGCAAGAGAGATCTGCGGATCCAGACCGCTACCGGACGCGGTCAACAGATCGACCGGGATCGGGCCTTTCATCGCCGGATTAGCCTGGCGCAGCTGTGCCGCACGCTCGGCAATGGCTTTATCCAGCGCCGGGTTGGTGGCGGCCAGATTGCTACCGGCAGACGCCATGGCATTATAGGCCGAATCAGCGGTGGCAGAAGGGCGGCCCCAGAAATACTCGGGTTTGGTAAAGTTTTGGCCGATTAACGCCGAACCTACCACTTTGTCGCCCTGGTACAGCAGCGAGCCGTTGGCCGCGCCGGAGAACAACAGCTGCGACAGCCCGGTGGTCAGCAGCGGGTAGGCGATACCGGTAATCAACGTCAGCAGGATCAACATCACCAGTGAAGGTCGTAAATAAGACATTTTCATTTCCTCTTAATGATTAACCGGCGATATGCAGCGCGACCAGGAGCAGGTCGATCAGCTTGATACCGACAAAGGGCACCAGCAGACCGCCCACGCCATAAAGCCACAGGTTACGACGCAGCAGCGCAGCGGCGCTCATTGGCTTGTAACTCACCCCTTTCAGCGCTAGCGGGATCAGGAACACGATCACCAGGGCGTTGAAAATAACCGCCGACATAATGGCGGAAGCGGGGGAGTGCAGATGCATCACGTTCAGCGCGTTCAACTGCGGATAGGTTGCCGCGAACGCCGCCGGGATGATGGCGAAATACTTGGCCACGTCGTTGGCAATACTGAACGTGGTCAGCGAGCCGCGCGTCATCAGCATCTGTTTACCGATATGCACCACTTCAATCAGCTTGGTCGGGTTGGAGTCCAGATCGACCATGTTGCCCGCCTCTTTGGCGGCCTGGGTACCCGAGTTCATCGCCACCGCCACGTCGGCCTGTGCCAGCGCCGGGGCGTCGTTGGTGCCGTCGCCGGTCATCGCCACCAGACGGCCTTCAGCCTGGTATTGGCGGATCAACGCCAGCTTGGCTTCCGGCGTCGCTTCCGACAGGAAGTCATCCACTCCGGCTTCGGCGGCAATGGCGGCAGCGGTCAGTGGGTTATCACCGGTGATCATCACCGTTTTGATGCCCATTTTGCGCAGTTCGACAAAGCGTTCTTTGATACCGCCTTTGACGATATCCTTCAGCGCCACCACCCCCAGCACCCGTGGCCCTTCTGCCACCACCAGCGGCGTACCGCCGGTGCGTGCCACGCTGGCCACCAGGTCGTCTACCGCCTGCGGGAAGTGACCCTGATTGGACTCCACGTGACGGCGAATGGCATCCACTGCGCCTTTACGGATCATGCGATCCTGCACGTTGACGCCGCTCATGCGCGTCTGGGCAGAGAAGGGCACGAAGGTAGCGTTCAACGCCTGCAGGTCACGTTCGCGCAGGTTAAAGCGCTGTTTGGCCAGTACGACAATGCTGCGGCCTTCCGGCGTTTCATCCGCCAGTGAAGACAGCTGCGCGGCGTCGGCCAGTTCCTGTTCTTTCACTCCCGGTGCCGGCAGAAATTCGGATGCCTGACGGTTACCCAGCGTGATGGTGCCGGTCTTATCCAGCAGCAGTACATCCACGTCACCGGCGGCTTCCACCGCACGGCCACTGGTGGCAATGACGTTGGCGCCCAGCATCCGGCTCATCCCGGCCACGCCGATGGCGGACAGCAGACCACCGATGGTGGTAGGGATCAGGCAGACCAGCAGGGCCACCAATACGGTGATACTGACCACCGAACCGCCGTTGGCGGCGTCGACGCTGTATTGCGAGAACGGGAACAGCGTGGCGGTCGCCAGCACGAACACCAGGGTCAGTGCCACCAGCAGAATGGTCAGCGCCACCTCGTTCGGGGTTTTGCGGCGTTTTGCGCCTTCGACCATGGCAATCATCCGATCAAGGAAGGTTTCGCCCGGGTTGACGCTACACTGCACCACCAGCCAGTCGGACAGCACGCGGGTACCGCCGGTGACCGATGAGAAGTCGCCGCCGGACTCACGGATCACCGGTGCGGACTCACCGGTAATGGCGCTTTCATCCACCGATGCACCGCCTTCCAGCACTTCGCCGTCGCAGGGAATGGTGTCACCGGCCTCGACCAGCACCACGTCACCCTTGCGCAGGCTCTCGGCGGAAACTTTCTCGGTGGCACCCTCACGGCGCGGTCCGGCCAGTTTCTTCGCCCAACTGGTTTTCTTGGTGCCTCTCAGGCTTTCCGCCTGAGCTTTGCTGCGCCCTTCGGCCAGCGCTTCGGCAAAGTTGGCGAACAGCACGGTGAACCACAGCCACATGGCAATGCTGCCGGTAAAGGCGGCGCTGCCGTCGGTCTGTTTGGCGAGGATCGCCAGCCAGATGGCCGTGGTCAGAATGCTGCCGATATACACCACGAACATCACCGGATTACGCCACTGGGTACGCGGATCCAGCTTTTTCAGCGCATCGATCAGCGCGGTACGGACCAGTGCCGGTTCAAACAGCGCGCGTTGTTTGCGAGTCATCTTTTATTCTCTCTTCCTATTTCATTCCCTATGGATTTCGAGCTGCAGCTAGGCGACCAACTCGCTCATCCCCAGGCGCTTACTTGAGTAAGTAACTGGGGTGAGCGAGTGCAGGTAACAACGCTGCGGCTCGAAAGGCGACGGGAATGCGTCGGTTATTTAGTCAGCCAAAGTTGCAAATGCTCAGCCACCGGTCCCAGCGCCAGCGCAGGCACGAAGGTTAATGCGCCCACCAGCAGCACGGTGCCGACCAGCAGGCCGATAAACAACGGCCCGTAGGTTGGCAAGGTACCGTTGCCCGCAGGCTGGCGTTTCTTGGCGCACAGCGAACCGGCAATTGCCAGCACCGGCAGGATCACCCCGAAGCGGCCGACGAACATGGCAAAGGCCAACAGCAGGTTGTAGAACGGCGTGTTGACGCTCAGCCCACCAAAGGCGCTGCCGTTGTTATTGGCGGCGGAGGACAGGGCATACAGCACTTCGCTGAAACCGTGCGCACCCGGGTTAAGAATGCCGGCGCGGCCTACGTCGGTAGAGATGGCCAGTGCGCTGCCCAGCAACACCAGGGTCGGCGTGACCAGGATCGCCAACGCGGTCATTTTCATGTCATAGACGTCGATTTTTTTGCCCAGATATTCCGGGGTACGACCGATCATCAACCCGGCGATAAACACCGTCAGCAGCACGAACAGCAGCATGCCGTACAGGCCGGAACCGACGCCGCCGAACACCACTTCACCAATCTGCATCAGCCACATGGGCACCATGCCGCCCAGCGCGGTGAAGGAGTCATGCATGGCGTTGACGGCCCCACAGGACGCTGCGGTGGTGACCACCGAGAACATGCTGGTGGCGAGAATGCCAAAGCGCGATTCCTTGCCTTCCATATTGATGTTGCTGGCACTGCCCAATTCGCTCAGATGCGGGTTACCCGCCAGCTCGGCGTACATCACCACTACGACGGCCACCACGAAGATCAGCGACATCGCCCAGATCAGCGCATGGCCCTGACGGTTCTCACCGGCCACCTGGCCGAAGGAAAAGCACAGCGCACAAGGGATCAGGAAGATCGCCAACATCTGCACAAAGTTGGTCAGTACGGTCGGGTTTTCGAACGGATGAGCCGAGTTGACGCCGAAGAAGCCGCCGCCGTTGGTGCCGAGCATCTTGATCGCTTCCTGAGAGGCAACCGGCCCCATTGGCAGCGTCTGCTGCGCGCCTTCCAGCGTGCTGATATGCAGGTAAGGCAGGAAGTTTTGCAGCGTGCCCTGGCTGACGAAGAACAGCGCGATCAGCAGCGAGATCGGCAGCAACACGTACAGCGTTATACGGAACACGTCGATCCAGGCATTACCAATGGTGGTGCTGGAACGGCGGGTGAAGGCGCGGATCAACGCAAAGGCCACGGCGATACCGGTAGCGGCAGACAGGAAGTTCTGCACTGCCAGCCCGGCCATCTGGCTGAGGTAGCTGAGGGTGCTTTCACCGCTGTAGGCCTGCCAGTTGGTGTTGGTGACAAAGCTGACGGCAGTATTGAACGCCAAATCCCATGACAGGCCAGGGAAACCCTGCGGGTTTAGCGGCAACGAGCCTTGCGTCATCAGCAGCGCAAACAACAGCGCCAGGCCGAGCAGGTTGAACCACAAGATTGCCAGCGCGTACTGCCACCAGTTCATTTCAGCGGTGGTATTGCCACAGCAACGCCAGACGGCGGCCTCCACCCGACGCAGCGCGGGTAAAGGTTCACCTTCGATCAGGCGCGCCAGGAAACTGCCTAACGGCCGGGCCAGCAGCAAAAGCACCAGCATAAAGCTGGCAATCAATAAAAAGGCTGAAGCTGCCATCAGAAATCCTCCGCATTGAACAGGGCATAAACCAGATAGCCCAACAGCAGCAGGACCAACAGCGCACCACCAATAACGCTGATACTCACAGGACACCTCCAGAGGTGTAGTTTTTGATAGAGCGAGTGTAGGGAGGGCGGTAGAAAGAAGATGAAAAAATAGCGCTGGCCGGTGTAAAAAAAGTATAAAAATGGCTGAAATTACAGCAGAAAATGGCTTTTTAGCCTCGATTTTGGGGTGCGTAGCGCAGTTGGACTCCTGTTTGGGGGCGTGAAGATGAAGGTTTGCGTAAACAGGGTGTAAATAACCACAATGTAACCGGTGGTTAGTTAATTATTAACTTTCGTGTAACAAAATTACGTGATGACGCATTTAATTGCGATTTTTTGACCAGTTTAGTGGTCGGATGAGTAGTAAACTTTCATCAATTGCGCTAAAATTTTGTCCAGTTACCAAATCATCCCGTTTTAATGGTTTACGCCAGTGCTGTTTGCAAGACAAATCAACGGCCGGGCGTTTTTAAGGAGGTTCGCATGTCTATCTACCCAGCTTATTCATTGCATCGGATTCTCCTGCGTCGCAGCGCAGTGATCCTGGCAGGTGTGTTGGCTTTACCGGTAATGCTTTTCCGCAGTGACCGTGCTCGTTTTTACAGCTATTTGCACCGCGTCTGGTCAAAAACCAGCGATAAACCGGTCTGGCTGCAGCAGGCGGAACTGGCGGCCTGCGATTTTTACTGATTGCCGCCGTTGTCCCCTGAAACCCTCGCTTCGCAGCGGGGGTTTTTTTATGGCCGCGGTTCGGTCATTGTGTTGGTAAGGTTCGTCCTGAGAGGGAAATTCCTCTACACTTTTAACATCATCCAACGCTGCGGGAGCCCATGATGAGTGACAAAATTCCGGTCGGGATCAGCGCCTGCCTGCTGGGTGAAAAGGTGCGTTTTGACGGCGGCCATAAACGGCTGGCCTTCGCGGTGGAACAACTGGCGCCCTATGTGCGGTTTGAGGCGATTTGCCCGGAAATGGCGATCGGCCTGTCGACCCCGCGCCCGGCGCTGCGGTTGATCAAAAAACAACATCATGTCGCCCTGCGTTACAGCAACGACGACAGTATCGATGTGACCGACCAGATGCAGCAGTTTTCCACCCAGCGTATTGCTGCTTTGCAGCATCTGTGCGGCTACATTGTCTGCGCCAATTCGCCAAGCTGCGGCATGGAACGGGTGCGGCTGTATGATGAGAGCGGTGCAGGCGCGCGTAAAAGCGGCGTCGGGTTGTTCACTGCCGAACTGCAGCGCCAAATGCCCTGGTTGCCGGTGGAAGAAGACGGACGTCTGAATGACGCAACGCTGCGGGAAAACTTTGTCGAACGCGTTTATGCCTTGTATGAGTTGAACATGCTGTGGCGCAAGGGGCTGACTCGTGGTGGGCTGATCGCCTTCCACAGCCGTTATAAGCTGTCGCTGCTGGCGCACTCACAGCCGGAATACCGCGAACTGGGGCGCTTTGTGGCTGATGTGGATAAATGGGAGTCGCTGGAGGCGTTCGCCATTGAGTACCGCAGCCGTCTGATGAGACTGTTGGCGCATAAGGCGACGCGCCGCAACCACACCAACGTGCTGATGCACGTACAAGGTTATTTTCGCAGTCACCTGAGTTCCGCGCAGCGTCAGGAACTGGCGCAGTTGATCGACCGCTATCGGCAGGGCGTGCAGCCGCTGCTGGCGCCGATTACTCTGCTCAAACATTACATGGCCGAATACCCCGATCGCTATCTGGCCGATCAGCGTTATTTCGAGCCCTATCCCGAGGCGTTGCGCCTGCGTTATGGCCATTAATTGACAAGGAGTTTTATGACCACGCATCTGGTCTGGTTGCGTAACGATCTGCGTATTACCGACAACAAAGCGTTGCATGCCGCTTGCAGCGATCCCGACGCCCGCGTGCTGGCGGTGTTTATCGCCACCCCGCAACAATGGCGACAGCACGAAATGGCCCCCCGCCAGGCTGCATTTATCCATGCCAACCTGCTGCAGGTGCAGCAGGCTCTTGCCGAACGCGGCATTCCGCTTGGCTACCACCAGTGTGATGATTTTGCCGCCGCGGTTGACTGGCTGACGGCGTATTGCGCGCAGCAGCAGGTGGATAGGCTGTTTTACAATCGCCAGTATGAAATCAATGAGCGCCAGCGCGACCAACGGCTGGAACAGCGTTTGTCCGGGCAGGCGATTTGCCAGAGTTTTGATGACAGCCTGCTATTACCGCCGGGTAGCGTGCAGACCGGTAGCGGCGAAATGTATAAAATCTACACGCCGTTTCGTAAAGCCTTTATCCAGCGTCTGACTGAATCCGACATTCAATCCTTACCTGCGCCTAAACCACGGGCAGGCGGCGCATTACCGGTAACCGCTATCCCAGAGGCATTTGATTATCCGCCGGCAGAGCCGAACGAGGATTTCCCCGCCGGGGAAGAGGCGGCGCTACAGCGACTACGCAGCTTTTGCCGTGAGCAGGTGCAGGATTACCTCGAGCAGCGGGATTTGCCCGCCATTGCCGGGACCAGCAGCCTGTCGCCTTATCTGGCAATTGGCGTGTTGTCGCCGCGCCAATGTTTTAACCGCCTGCGAGCTGAATGTCCGCAACTGCTGGAAAATCATGACAGCGGTGCCTTCGGCTGGCTCAATGAGCTGATCTGGCGCGAGTTTTATCGGCATTTGATGGTGGCCTATCCCGCGTTATGCAAGCACCGTCCCTTTATCGAATGGACGGATAGGGTACGCTGGCAGGATAACCAAGAACTGTTGCAGGCCTGGCAGCAGGGCGCGACCGGTTATCCGATTGTCGATGCAGCCATGCGCCAATTGAATACCACCGGCTGGATGCACAACCGATTACGCATGATCAGCGCCAGCTTTCTGGTGAAAGACTTGTTGATCGACTGGCGTGCCGGTGAAAGCTATTTCATGTCACAGTTATTGGATGGCGATCTGGCGGCCAATAATGGCGGCTGGCAGTGGGCGGCCTCAACCGGCACTGACGCTGCGCCGTACTTCCGCATCTTTAACCCGACCACTCAGGGCGAACGTTTTGATCCGCAAGGCACTTTTATCCGTAAATGGTTGCCCGAGCTGGCGGATGTACCGGACAATGCTATCCATCAACCCTATCGCTGGGCAGAACAACAGCAGCGTGTGCTGGATTATCCGCTGCCGATCGTCGACCACAAACAGGCGCGGCTGGAGACGCTGGCGGCCTTTGAAGCGGCGAAGCGCGGGGAATATTAAGGCAACAGCAAGGAGCGAAATAATGATGAAAAAGGTGCTGGCCCTGTGCCTGAGCGGCTATTGCGCCCTGGCGCAGGCCGGCTTTGACGTGGTGGCGCTGGGCGTGGACGGCGGCGTGGGGGGCGGCAATCTGACCTCCTACCTGATCCGCAGCGACAATCAGACGCAGTATCTGGCGCTGGATGCCGGCTCACTGCTACCGGGCATCGCCAAAGGGCTGGAAAAGGGCAGTTTCCCGCAGGTCACCCCTGAACTGGCTGCGCCTTATACCCCGCAGGGCTATATCTTCCGCCAGTTAATCGGCGCTTACTTTATCAGCCATGGTCATCTGGACCACGTGGCCGGGCTGATTATCGGTTCGCCGGAAGACAGTAAAAAGAATATCTATGCCCAGGTCGATACCATTTTGACCCTGCGTAATCATTATTTTAACTGGAAGGCCTGGCCCAACTTCACTGATTCCGGCAACGGTTCGCGACTGGGGACTTACCGATTACAAACGGTACGGCCACAGCAGCGCGTGACTCTGGGCATGACTGGTTTGAGTGGCGTGATGTATCCGCTCAGTCATGACCGCTACCCTTCTTCGATGTTGCTGGTGTCCGATCGCAGCGGCTCTTTCGCCTATTTTGGTGATACCGGAGCGGACGCACTTGAGCAGTCGCGCAATCTCGATAGCGCCTGGCGTGCGCTGGGGGCCGTTGATTGAGCAGAAAAAGTTGAAAGGGATGATTATCGAAACCTCCTATCCCAATGAGGTGGAAGATAAAAACCTGTATGGCCACCTGACACCGGCGTGGCTGCAAAAAGAGTTGAAGAATCTGACTCAGTACAGCGGCGGCGAAGGCTCGCTGAAAGATTTTCCGGTGGTGATCAGCCATATCAAGCCCAGCTTGAAGCAGGGCGAAGACGTGCGCGCGACCATCAAACAGCAGTTGGAACAGGGTAACAGCCTGGGCGTAAAATATATCCTGATGGAACAGGGCGACCGGCAGACATTTTGAATTGAAGAGAGAACTCTATGCGTAACCTCGATCTGGAACAGTTGATCAACACAGAACTGAACACCGCCGCGTTTCAGGATTACGGGCCGAATGGCCTGCAGGTGGAAGGGCGAGCGCACGTGCAGCGTATCGTCACCGGCGTGACCGCCTGTCAGGCGCTGCTGGATGCGGCAGTGGCACATCAGGCGGACGCCATTGTGGTGCATCACGGCTATTTCTGGAAAAACGAAGCGCCTTCGGTGCGTGGTATGAAGCGCAACCGGCTGAAAACGCTGCTGAGTAATGATATCAACCTGTACGCTTATCATCTGCCGCTGGACGCGCATCCGGTGCTGGGTAACAACGCGCAGTTGGCACATTTGCTCGGGATCCGGGTGATTGGCGAAGTGGAGCCGCTGGTGCCGCACGGCGAATTCGAGCAGCCATTGACCGGTATTGAACTGCAACAGCGCATCGAGAGCCGTCTGGGCCGTGCGGTGTTGCACTGCGGCGATAACGCACCGGCGCATATCCGCCGTGTAGCCTGGTGCACCGGCGGCGGTCAGGGCTTTATTGACAGCGCCGCACGCTTTGGCGTTGATGCCTTTATCAGCGGTGAAGTTTCTGAGCAAACCATCCACAGCGCGCGCGAAATGGGTATTCACTTCTTTGCCGCCGGGCACCATGCCACTGAGCGCGGTGGCGTTAAGGCGCTCGGTGAATGGCTGACCCAACAGCATGGCTTTGACGTGACCTTTATTGACATCCCCAATCCCGCCTGATTATCCCCCAGGATCCAGCCCGGTTTTTACCGTGGCTGAATCCTTTTAATAGCCTAATCCCTTATTTTCTCAAAGGTTGTTCTATTGACAGCCAGAGCGTCGTCGCGCATAACTGTTGTGTTTTCATCGCGATAATAATAAGGAGAAAAGGGTGCAACGAGCACGATGTTACCTATTAGGTGAAAGAGCGGTAGTGCTTGAGCTGTCGCCACCGGTGACGCTGCCGAGCCAGCAGCGGATCTGGGCGCTGGCCGAAAAACTGAATCATCATCCCGATGTGCGTGAAGTGATACCGGGCATGAACAATCTTACGTTGCTGCTGCATACGCCGCAGGCCGACGCAGAACAAATGCTGACGCTGTTGCAACAGGGCTGGGACAGCAAGGAAATCCTGGTGCCGGAATCGCGCCAGGTGGATATTCCGGTGATCTATGGGGGTCAGGACGGTCCCGACCTGGATGAAGTGGCACGCCACACCGGCATGACGCCGCAGCAGGTTGTGGAATGCCACTCCTCGGCGGCCTACGTGGTCTATTTCCTCGGTTTTCAGCCCGGTTTTTCTTACATGGGCGGCATGCCGGAAAAGTTGGCGACGCCGCGCCGTGCTGAACCGCGCTTGTCGGTGGCGGCAGGCTCCGTTGGCATCGGCGGCAGCCAGACCGGGATTTATCCGCTGGTCACCCCCGGTGGCTGGCAGTTGATTGGCCGTACTCCTTTGGCGCTGTTTAATCCCTATGAAATGCCGCCAACCTTGCTGCGCCCCGGTGATAGCGTGCGGTTTGTGCCGCAGAAGGAGGGCGTATGCTGAAGATCCTGCGTGCGGGCATTTACACTACGGTGCAGGATCTGGGCCGTAACGGTTTCCGTCGTCTGGGCGTTAGCCAGAGTGGGGCGCTTGACGAACCTGCCCTGAGGATCGCCAACCTGCTGGTGGGCAATACTGCCAACGCCGCCGGGCTGGAAATCACTCTCGGGCAATTTAGCGCCGAATTTACTCAGTCAGGTTGGATCGCTCTGACCGGTGCCGGCTGCGATGCGCAACTCGATGGCAAACCGCTGTGGACCGGCTGGCGCTATCCGGTTAATGCCGGCCAACAGCTGATACTGAAAACGCCAAAACGCGGTATGCGCACCTATCTGGCGATCAGTGGCGGCATCGCGGTAGCGGAAATGCTCGGCTCGCGCAGCACCGATAACAAAGCCGCTTTTGGTGGGCTGGAAGGGCGTAATCTGCGGGATGGCGACAGCCTGCCGCTGGGGCAAAGCCATTCCTTGCCAAAGCAGAGTTTTGGTGTGAAGCAACCGCTGTTCAACAACCGCATCCGTGCGTTACCGGGGCCGGAATATGATGAATTCAGCGAAGAGGCGAAAGAGGCTTTCTGGCGCACCGCTTGGCAACTGAGCCCGCAGAGTAACCGCATGGGTTATCGTCTGCACGGCAGCCATGCGTTAAACCGCACCACTGACCGCGAAATGTTATCGCACGGCCTGTTACCGGGGGTGGTGCAGGTACCGCATAACGGCCAACCAATTGTGCTGATGGACGATGCACAGACGACCGGCGGTTACCCGCGTATTGCCTGCGTGATCGAGGCCGATCTCTACCATTTGGCGCAGATCCGCCTGGGCGAGGCCATCCACTTTGTTCCCTGTACTTTGGCCGAGGCGCAACGCGCCAGGGTCGAGCAGGAGCACTTTATCCAACAGATTGCCTGGGGGTTAGATGATCGTTGATTTAAATGCCGATCTCGGCGAGGGCTGCGCCAACGATCAGGCGCTGCTGCAACTGGTCAGCTCGGCCAATATTGCCTGCGGTTTCCACGCCGGGGATGCGCAAGCCATGCGGCAATCGGTGCGTTGGGCACTGCAGTACGGCGTAGCTATTGGTGCGCACCCGAGTTTTCCCGATCGCGAGAACTTTGGCCGTACCCGTATGCAGCTACCAGCGGAAACGGTCTATGCCCAGGTGGTATATCAACTGGGTGCATTGGCCGCGATTGCCCGTGCCGAAGGCGGGGTGATGGTCCACGTCAAGCCGCACGGTATGCTGTATAACCAGGCGGCTGTGGAGCCGGAACTGGCGCAGGCTATCGCCAGGGCGGTTAAAGCGGTTGATCCGACGCTGCGGCTGGTGGGGCTGGCGGGCAGTGAGCTGATCCGCGCCGGTGAAAAACAGGGGCTGGTGACACGGCAGGAAGTGTTTGCCGATCGCGGCTACCAGGCCGATGGCACATTGGTGCCACGTGGTCAGCCGGGGGCGCTGATTACCAGCGACGAACTGGCACTGGCGCAAACGCTGGAAATGGTGCGTCATCATCGGGTTCGTACCCTGAACGGCACCTGGGCCGCCGTTCAGGCCGAAACCGTCTGCCTGCACGGCGACGGTGAACATGCGCTGGAATATGCGCGCACGCTGCGCGAACGTTTTGCCCTGGAAGGCATCAGCGTCAGCGCTCAGTAAGGCAGTACATACACAACACACAACACAACAAAAACTATTAGAAATTACCGAGGGAATACTATGGAACAGGCCGTTAACTTATGGCCACTGATTGGCATCGCCGCCATCGTGGTTGGATTTGTTTTACGCTTTAACCCTGTGCTGGTGGTGATTGCCGCCGGCATTATCACCGGGCTGGCAGCGCTGATGCCGCTGGATACGATCCTGGAAAAACTGGGTGAAGGCTTCCTCAATACCCGCAATCTGCCGCTGATCCTGCTGCTGCCATTGGCAGTAATAGGTCTGCTGGAACGTCACGGGCTAAAAGAGCGTGCGCAGGCGTGGATCGCCAAGATCAAAAGTGCCACCGCCGGCCGCTTGCTGATCGTCTATCTGTTCGTGCGGGAAATTACCGCTGCCATGGGGCTGACCAGCCTGGGGGGGCATCCGCAAATGGTGCGCCCACTGTTGGCACCGATGGCCGAAGGGGCAGCGGAAAACCGTTACGGCGAGCTGCCGGAGCGTACGCGCCACCGCCTGCGGGCGATGTCTGCCGCCACGGATAACGTTGGGTTGTTCTTTGGCGAAGATATTTTTGTCGCCTTCGGCGCGATCATCTTCATGCACAACTTTATGCTGGAATCCGGCGGCATCCAGACCGAACCGCTGCATATCGCCTTGTGGGGCATTCCTACCGCCATCTTTGCCTTCCTGATCCATGCATTCCGGCTTTACCGGATGGATAAACAGCTCAGTGCCGAACTTTCGCAGCTCAACCAGGCGGCGCTGCAGGCCAAAGGAGATGCCCAATGACTTTCCAACAACAATATCTCTACTGGCTGGCGGGCGTGGTGCTGTTGATCGTGGCGGTGATGTCTTTCCGCGATCGCGCCAATCCGCGCCGCGTCACCACGGGTCTGTTCTGGGCGCTGTACGGCCTGATTTTCCTGGTCGGTGACTGGACCTATAGCCTGTTGGGCGACGTGCTGGGTGAGGGCAGCAATGAGAAACGCATGCTGCATATCATCGTCGGTGTGGTGGTGGTGATCATGGCGTTGATCGCCGGTTTCGGCGGCGTACGTCTGGGCAGCTATCACCAACGTACCCCACAGCAGCGTGAAGAGAGCGCCAAACGCCTGGGCAACCGGCTGTTTATTCCTGCGCTGGCGATCCCGGTGGTAACGGTGGTTGGCGTGCTGTTGTTCAATAATATTCCGGCGCTGCAAACCGCGGTCTTCGGCAGCGGCAACCACGCCACCCTGATTACCCTGTTCTCGATGACCGTCGGCTGTTTGCTTGGCCTGGTTATCGCGGTGAAAATGACCCACGAAAAAGCGCTACAGCCGATTCAGGAAGCGCGTCGCCTGCTGGATTCTATCGGTTGGGCATTTATTCTGCCGCAAATCCTCGCCACGCTGGGCCTGCTGTTTACCGCTGCCGGTGTCGGTACGGCCATTTCTCATCTGACCCAGGAGTATCTGGCGGTCGATAACCGCTTTATCGCAGTGGCGGTTTATGCCATCGGCATGGCGCTGTTGACCATGATTATGGGCAACGCCTTTGCGGCTTTCCCTATCGTCACCGCCGGTATCGGTATTCCGATTCTGGTGTTGCAGCACGGCGGTAATCCGGCAGTGATGGCGGCCATCGGCATGTTTTCCGGCTATTGCGGCACGCTGATGACGCCAATGGCTGCTAACTTTAATATTGTACCGGCGGCGTTGCTGGAATTGCCGGACAAGAATGCGGTGATCAAGGCGCAGATCCCGACCGGGGTGCTGCTGCTGTTGGTCAACGTATTCCTGCTTTATTTCCTGATGTTCCTGTAAGGAGAACGCATGCAAAAGGTATTGATCACGGGCTTTGAGCCCTTTGGCGGCGAACGCGTTAATCCTTCGTGGGAAGTGGTAAAGCAACTCAATGATATGGAACTGGCCGGTGCGCGCATTATTGCGCGCCAACTGCCTTGTGTTTTTGGCGCGTCGCTGGAAGCCCTGAATGCGGCGATTGATGAAGTGCAGCCGGTGATGGTGTTGGCGATCGGCCAGGCGGGGGGGCGCACCGACATCACCATCGAACGGGTGGCGATCAACGTCGATGATGCCCGTATCCCCGATAATCAGGGGCAGCAACCGATCGACGAACCTATCGTTAAAAGCGGCCCGGCGGCCTATTTCAGCACGCTGCCGATCAAGGCGATGGTCGACTCGATGCGCGAAGCGGGTATTCCCGCCTCGGTATCGCAAACGGCCGGTACCTACGTCTGCAACCATGTGATGTACGGTCTGTTGCACCGTTTAAACAGCCAGCAGGCAATCAAGGGCGGGTTTATTCATATTCCTTATCTGCCTGAACAGGCTGCCGCACACCCTGGCGCACCGAGTATGGCGGCGACCACGGTATTGTTCGCCCTGGAACTGGCCATTTCTATTGCGTTACAGGTTGAACACGACCTGAAAGTAGTCGGTGGCGCGACGCATTAATCGCAGTTATTCCCCGGTGCGGCCTGCTGCACCGGGGTCCATTCAGGAGTTTTCATATGCCGGAAGGACCGGAAATTCGCCGGGCGGCGGATGCACTGGCGGCGGCGGTGATCGACCAGCCGCTGACCGAAGTCGGTTTTGCCTTTCCCCAGCTTAAACATTACCGCGACCGGTTAATCGGCGAGCGTATTATCGCTATTGAACCACGGGGTAAGGCACTGCTGACCCATTTTTCCAATGGTCTGACGCTATATAGCCATAACCAGTTGTATGGCGTGTGGAAAGTGGTTAAAGCAGGGGAGACGCCGGAAACCAAACGGGATCTGCGCGTGCGGCTGGAAACGGCGGATCGGGCGATTTTGCTGTACAGCGCCTCGGAGATTACCGTCGGGCCGCGCGAGGAAATTGAGCAGCATCCGTTCTTGCAACGTATCGGCCCTGACGTGCTGGATATGACGTTAACGGTGGCCGCGGTGAAGCAACGGCTGCTGTCACCGGCATTTCGCCGCAGGCAACTGGGCGGCATGTTGCTCGATCAGGCGTTTCTCGCCGGGTTGGGCAACTACCTGCGGGCCGAGATCCTTTGGCAGGCAGAGCTGGCGCCCCAGCATAAGCCACAGGATCTGGCGCCGGAAACCTTGCAGCGCTTGGCGGAGGCGTTGCTGGCGGTACCGCGCTTGTCTTATCAGACGCGTGGGCAGGTGGATGAGAACCGCCATCATGGCACGTTGTTCAGCTTTAAGGTGTTCCACCGCAGTGGTGAACCTTGCGAGCGTTGTGGTGCGATGATCGAACGCACGACGCTGTCTTCAAGGCCCTTTTATTGGTGCCCAGGTTGCCAGAAATAGGTTATCCAATGTTTCCCCTCACCCCGACCCTCTCCCCAGGGAGAGGGCAAAAAAAAACGCCGTCCTGGGGGGCGGCGTCTTGCTGCAATACATAGGGTAAAGCGGCGTTATTTGTTTTTCACTTGGGACTTGAAGTCACGCTCGGCATAGCCGGTGTACAACTGACGCGGACGGGCAATCTTGATGCCTTCGTCATGCATTTCGTTCCAGTGTGCAATCCAGCCAATGGTACGGGCGATGGCAAAGATAACGGTGAACATGGAAGAAGGGATCCCCATCGCCTTCAGGATGATGCCTGAATAGAAGTCGACGTTCGGATACAGTTTCTTCTCGATGAAGTACGGGTCGTTCAGCGCGATGTGTTCCAGCTCCATCGCCACTTGCAACAGGTTGTCGTCCTTCTTGTTCAGTTCTTTCAGCACTTCGTGACAGGTTTCGCGCATCACGGTGGCGCGTGGGTCGTAGTTCTTGTACACGCGGTGGCCGAAGCCCATCAGACGGAACGAGTCGTTCTTGTCCTTGGCACGCTTGATGAACTCAGGAATGTGCTCAACGGTTTTGATCTCTTCCAGCATCTTCAGTGCGGCTTCGTTGGCGCCGCCGTGTGCCGGGCCCCACAGTGAAGCGATACCGGCAGCGATACAGGCAAACGGGTTAGCGCCTGAAGAACCTGCGGTACGTACGGTAGAAGTGGAAGCATTTTGCTCGTGATCGGCGTGCAGGATCAGGATGCGATCCATTGCGCGTTCCAGCACCGGGTTCACCACGTATTCTTCGCACGGGGTGGCAAACATCATATGCAGGAAGTTACCGGCATAGGACAGATCGTTGCGTGGATAAACGAACGGCTGACCCAGTGAATATTTGTAACACATGGCCGCCACGGTAGGCATTTTGGACAGCAGGCGGAACGCGGTGATCTCGCGGTGACGCTCGTTGTTGACGTCCAGTGCATCGTGGTAGAACGCAGCCAGGGCGCCGGTCACGCCGCACAGCACCGCCATTGGGTGTGAGTCACGACGGAAGCCACGGAACAGATGGGTGATCTGATCGTGGATCATGGTGTGACGGGTTACGGTGGTTTTGAAGGTCTCGAACTCTTCTGCGGTCGGCGTTTCGCCGTACAGCAGGATGTAGCACACTTCCAGATAGGAAGACTCTTTCGCCAGCTGTTCGATCGGGAAGCCGCGGTGCAGCAATACGCCTTTGTCACCGTCGATAAAAGTGATTTTGGATTCGCAGGAAGCGGTAGAGGTAAAGCCGGGATCAAACGTGAAATAACCTTTGGAGCCCAGGGCGCGGACATCAAGGACATCGGGGCCCAGTGTCGGGGTTAATACGCCCAGTTCGATTGGAGCTTCACCATCGTTAATGGTTAGCGTCGCTTTCTTATCAGTCATTTACAGTCTCCTTTGCGCCTTATTTTAAAAACCTCTAACAACTGAAATACCTTAATTCTCCTCAGGTTGCCCGCAAAAAATGGAGCGGACGCTAACTCTGTGAGCGACTGCGCAAATGCGCGGGTAGGGTACAGAGTGCTAACCAGGCGAACGAGGTGGGTGACCAGTTGTTAACGATTCATCGGAATTCGTTATGTTCTGTTAATCTTACCTACGACGTGTTCGGGGGTGGTTGAACCTATCCCAATAAACTGTTTTATATGCCTTATTTGTTCTCGTCTGCGGTGATGGGCTGCAAACGTGACCGGCAAAAACCGCCATTGGGATAGGTTCTTTCAAATACACTGTTGCATATCCTGAACATCGGGGGAAGTGTATCTGCTGACCTATTGCGCATCATAGGGCCGTTTGTGCCCCTATATGTAATGGAATTGTTGATCTCTTGTCAAATCAGATAATTAATTTTATGCTAATTGTGAAATCCGTGATCTAAATCACTGTTCGGGGGAAATGTTACCAAAGGGATTGTATGGGAATTGTAATCAGAATGTGATCCTCCTATACTGCCGCCAGGTCTCCGGGATACCCTGAAGTAGGAGCACCCAGCGTTATAACTACGCGCCGTTTAAGCACAGAGGATGTTGTTGTTTGAGCGCGTGACGTGTGAGGGTTTTGGCTCTTAACGCTGTCTGATCCCCGCCCAGGCCGGAGGAAGGAAAATAATAAGAGCTGTGTGGGCAAAAACGTGAAAAAACAAAGACCTGTCAACCTGGATCTGCAAACGATTCAGTTTCCCGTAACTGCGATAGCGTCCATCTTACACCGAGTCTCTGGCGTAATTACCTTCGTTGCCGTGGGTATCCTCCTCTGGCTGCTGGGCCTGTCACTCTCTTCCCAAGAGGGTTTCATGCAGGCTGCTGCCATCATGAATAGCTTCGTTGTCAAATTCATATTCTGGGGCATCCTCACTGCGCTGGCCTATCACATTTGCGGTGGCATTCGCCATTTGTTAATGGATTTTGGCTATATCGAAGAGAGTTTAGCCGCCGGTACCCGTTCTGCCCAAGTGGCAATCGGTCTGACCGTCGTGCTGTCAGTTCTGGCTGGAGTCCTCGTATGGTAAACAATGTTTCTGCATTAGGACGCAACGGCGTACACGATTGGTTGTTATTGCGTGCTTCCGCTATCGTCATCACCCTGTATGTTCTGTATATCCTGGGCTTCTTTGTCACGGCTCCGGATCTCACCTACGAAATCTGGCGCGGCTTCTTCGCCACTTCTATTACGAAAGTGTTCACGCTGCTGACGCTGCTGTCGATTCTGGCTCATGCCTGGATCGGGTTGTGGCAGGTGCTGACGGATTACGTCAAGCCGGTAGCGGTACGTCTGGTGTTGCAACTGGCGATCGTTGTCGTGTTGCTGGTCTATTTACTGTACGGAACAATCGTAGTGTGGGGTGCGTAAGATGAAACTGCCGGTCAGAGAGTTTGATGCTGTAGTTATCGGTGCAGGCGGCGCAGGTATGCGCGCGGCACTGCAAATTTCTCAAGCGGGTTCTTCTTGTGCCCTGCTGTCCAAAGTATTCCCGACCCGTTCCCATACCGTGTCTGCACAGGGCGGCATTACCGTAGCCCTGGGTAATAACCACGAAGATAACTGGGAATGGCATATGTATGACACGGTGAAAGGTTCCGATTATATCGGTGACCAGGACGCCATTGAGTATATGTGTAAAACCGGCCCGGAAGCAGTTCTGGAGCTGGAGCATATGGGGCTGCCGTTCTCCCGTACCGACGATGGCCGCATCTATCAGCGCCCATTCGGCGGCCAGTCACTGAATTTCGGTGGCGAGCAGGCAGCACGTACCGCTGCGGCGGCTGACCGTACCGGTCACGCCCTGCTGCACACCCTGTATCAACAGAACCTGAAAATCACACCACTATCTTCTCCGAGTGGTATGCGCTGGATCTGGTGAAAAACCAAGATGGCGCAGTGGTCGGCACCACGGCTATCTGCATTGAAACCGGTGAAGTGGTTTACTTCAAAGCCAAAGCCACCGTGCTGGCGACCGGCGGTGCAGGCCGTATTTACCAGTCCACCACCAACGCCCATATCAACACCGGTGACGGTGTCGGCATGGCGCTGCGTGCCGGCGTGCCGGTGCAGGACATGGAAATGTGGCAGTTCCACCCGACCGGCATCGCCGGTGCCGGGGTTCTGGTGACCGAAGGTTGTCGTGGTGAAGGCGGTTATCTGCTGAACAAACACGGTGAGCGTTTCATGGAGCGCTATGCGCCGAACGCCAAAGACCTGGCGGGCCGTGATGTGGTAGCCCGTTCGATCATGATTGAAATCCGCGAAGGCCGTGGCTGTGACGGTCCGTGGGGCCCGCACGTTAAGCTGAAGCTGGATCACCTGGGTAAAGAAGTGCTGGAATCCCGCTTGCCGGGCATTCTGGAACTGTCGCGCACCTTCGCGCACGTCGACCCAGTGAAAGAGCCTATCCCGGTTATCCCAACCTGCCACTATATGATGGGCGGTATTCCGACCAAAGTGACCGGCCAGGCGTTGACCGTGAATGAGAAAGGTGAAGACGTAGTGATCCCTGGGCTGTTCGCCGTGGGTGAAATTGCCTGCGTATCGGTGCACGGCGCCAACCGTCTGGGCGGCAACTCGCTGCTGGATCTGGTGGTGTTCGGTCGCGCCGCCGGCATGCATCTGCAGGAATCTATCCTCGAGCAGGGCGCCAGCCGTGAAGCGAGCGAATCCGATGTAGAAGCGTCGCTGGATCGTCTGAACCGCTGGAACAACACCCGTTCAGGTGAAGATCCGGTTGAAATCCGCAAGGCGCTGCAAGCCTGTATGCAACACAACTTCTCGGTATTCCGTGAAGGTGATGCGATGGCGAAAGGGCTGGAAGAACTGAAAGAGATCCGTGAACGTCTGAAGAATGCACGTCTGGACGATACCTCCAGCGAATTCAACACCCAGCGCATCGAATGCCTGGAGTTGGATAACCTGATGGAGACCGCGTTTTCCACCGCTGTGTCGGCCAACTTCCGTACCGAGAGCCGTGGCGCGCATAGCCGCTTCGACTTCCCGGAACGTGATGATGCCAACTGGCTGTGTCACTCGCTGTATCAGCCGCAATCGGAAAGCATGACGCGTCGTGAAGTGAACATGCAACCGAAGCTGCGCCCGGCATTCCCGCCGAAAGTGCGTTCTTACTAATTGCGGAGATCGATTGATGAAACTCGAATTTTCAATTTATCGCTACAATCCGGATGTTGACGATGCTCCGCACATGCAGGACTACAGCCTGGAAGCGGAAGAAGGTCGCGACATGATGTTGCTGGATGCGTTGATCCAGCTGAAAGAAAAAGATCCAAGCCTGTCGTTCCGTCGTTCATGCCGTGAAGGCGTTTGTGGTTCCGATGGGATCAACATGAACGGTAAAAACGGCCTGGCCTGTATCACTCCGGTGTCGTCGCTGACCAAAGGCAATAAAAAGATTGTGATCCGTCCGTTACCAGGCTTGCCGGTAGTGCGCGATCTGGTGGTCGATATGGGCCAGTTCTACACCCAGTATGAAAAGATCAAGCCTTTCCTGCAGAACGACGGCAAGAACCCGCCGGCGCGTGAGCACCTGCAATCGCCGGAAGAGCGTGCCAAGCTCGATGGTCTGTACGAGTGCATTTTATGCGCTTGTTGTTCGACCTCTTGCCCGTCATTCTGGTGGAATCCTGACAAGTTTATCGGCCCGGCTGGCCTGTTGGCGGCGTACCGCTTCCTGATTGACAGCCGTGACACGGAAACGGAAGAACGTTTAGACGATCTGGACGACGCTTTCAGTGTTTTCCGCTGCCATAGCATTATGAATTGTGTCAGTGTATGCCCTAAGGGCTTGAATCCGACCCGTGCAATCGGTCATATCAAGTCTATGCTGCTGCAACGCGGCGCATAAATGGAATGAGATGCTGCGCCGGGCAGTTTCCGGCGCACATCACAAAGGAGGGAGCCTCTAAAAACTGACCCGCGGCTGCGGCGCTAAGCAGCCTGGTTCGCCCGCCGGTTTTTAGAGGTTCCTTGTAAGGGACCGCAAGGTCCATAGCAGAACGTACCGAGCCTTTCTTTTGGCTAAAAGTACGTCGAGTGAACCGTTTCTACGGCAAACCGTATCCATCACGGTAATTATGTTAACCACGGCGAAAACTAAAGCTTCAAAGCTTAAGGGATCATGATGCAGAACGGCGCAATGAAGGCCTGGCTGGATTCCTCCTATCTGGCGGGCGCGAACCAGTCTTACATAGAACAGCTCTATGAAGACTTCTTAACCGATCCGGGCTCCGTTGAAGATAGCTGGCGTTCCATTTTTCAACAGCTACCAACCGCGGGTGTAAAACCCGATCAGCTTCACTCTCAAACGCGTGACTACTTCCGCCGCCTGGCGAAAGACTCCGCGCGTTACAACACCACCATCAACGATCCAGACACCGACGCCAAACAGGTCAAGGTACTGCAGCTGATTAACGCCTTCCGTTTCCGCGGACATCAGCATGCCAACCTCGATCCGCTCGGTCTGTGGCAGCGTGAGCAAGTTCCTGACCTTGAACCCGCCTACCACAACCTGACCGAAGCCGACTTCCAGGAAACCTTCAACGTGGGTTCTTTCGCCATCGGCAAAGAAACCATGAAGCTGGGCGACCTGTACGCTGCGCTGAAGCAGACCTACTGCGGCTCGATCGGTGCGGAATACATGCACATCACCAATACCGAAGAGAAACGCTGGATCCAACAGCGCATTGAATCGGTAGTGGGGCACGCCAGCTTTACCCATGACGAGAAGCGCCGTTTCCTGAACGAGCTGACCGCAGCGGAAGGTCTGGAACGCTACCTCGGCGCCAAATTCCCAGGGGCAAAACGCTTCTCGCTGGAAGGTGGCGATGCGCTGGTGCCAATGCTTAAAGAGATGGTGCGCCACGCCGGTAAGAACGGCACGCGCGAAGTGGTGTTGGGCATGGCCCACCGCGGCCGTCTGAACGTGTTGATCAACGTGCTGGGTAAAAAACCTGCCGACCTGTTCGACGAGTTTGCCGGCAAGCATAAAGAACACCTCGGCACCGGTGACGTGAAATATCACCAGGGCTTCTCCTCCGACGTAGAAACCGAAGGCGGCATGGTTCACCTGGCGCTGGCGTTTAACCCGTCGCACCTGGAGATCGTCAGCCCGGTAGTTATGGGTTCTGTACGTGCCCGTCGTGACCGTCTGGACGAAGCGCGCAGCAACATGGTACTGCCAATCACCATCCACGGTGACGCCGCCATTACCGGCCAGGGCGTGGTTCAGGAAACGCTGAACATGTCGCAGGCTCGCGGTTACGAAGTGGGCGGCACGGTACGTATCGTGATCAACAACCAGGTTGGTTTCACCACTTCCAACCCGCTGGATGCGCGTTCTACCGAATACTGTACTGACATCGCCAAGATGGTGCAGTCGCCGATCTTCCACGTTAATGCTGACGATCCGGAAGCGGTGGCCTTTGTTACCCGTCTGGCGTTGGATTTCCGTAACACCTTCAAACGTGACGTGATGATCGATCTGGTCTGCTACCGTCGCCACGGGCATAACGAGGCCGATGAGCCAAGTGCAACCCAGCCGGTGATGTACCAGAAGATCAAGAAACACCCAACGCCGCGCAAGATTTATGCTGACGTGCTGACCGAACAAAAAGTCGCCAGCCTGGAAGATGCCACGGAAATGGTCAACCTGTACCGTGATGCACTCGACCGCGGCGATTGCGTGGTTGAAGAATGGCGTCCGATGAACCTGCATTCCTTTACCTGGTCGCCGTACCTCAACCACGAGTGGGACGAAGAGTACCCAAGCAAGGTTGAAATGAAGCGCCTGCAGGAACTGGCCCGTCGCATCAGCACCGCGCCGGAAGCTATTGAAATGCAGTCACGCGTAGCGAAAATCTACGGTGACCGCGCAGAGATGGCTGCAGGCAATAAGGCGTTCGACTGGGGCGCGGCGGAAACGCTGGCTTATGCCACTTTGGTCGATGAAGGCATTCCAATCCGCCTTTCCGGTGAAGATGCCGGTCGCGGTACCTTCTTCCACCGTCATGCGGTAGTGCACAACCAGAAAAACGGTTCGGTCTACGTGCCACTGGCCAATGTCCACAGCGGGCAGGGCGAGTTCAAAGTTTGGGACTCCGTACTGTCTGAAGAAGCCGTTCTGGCGTTCGAATATGGCTATGCCACCGCAGAACCTCGCACCCTGACCATCTGGGAAGCGCAGTTCGGTGACTTCGCCAACGGCGCTCAGGTGGTGATCGACCAGTTCATCAGCTCCGGCGAGCAGAAATGGGGCCGTATGTGTGGCCTGGTGATGCTGCTGCCGCACGGTTACGAAGGCCAGGGTCCAGAGCACTCCTCTGCGCGTCTGGAACGTTACCTGCAGCTGTGTGCCGAGCAGAATATGCAGGTGTGCATCCCGTCTACCCCGGCACAGGTTTACCACATGCTGCGTCGTCAGGCGCTGCGCGGTATGCGCCGTCCGTTGGTGGTGATGTCACCGAAATCTCTGCTGCGTCACCCGCTGGCGACTTCGTCTCTGGATGAGCTGGCTAACGGCACCTTCCTGCCGGCGATTGGCGAAATTGACGATCTGGATCCGAAAGCGGTCAAACGCGTGGTGCTGTGCTCCGGTAAGGTCTATTACGATCTGCTGGAACAGCGTCGCAAGAACGACCAGAAAGACGTGGCCATCGTACGTATCGAGCAACTGTACCCGTTCCCGCATCAGGCCCTTCAGGCGGTGCTGGAGAAGTATGCTCACGTGCATGATTTCGTCTGGTGTCAGGAAGAGCCGCTGAACCAGGGTGCCTGGTACTGCAGCCAACACAACTTCCGTGAAGTGGTGCCGTTCGGGGCTTCTTTACGTTACGCCGGACGTCCAGCCTCTGCCTCTCCGGCAGTGGGTTATATGTCCGTACACCAGAAGCAGCAACAGGCTCTGGTTAATGACGCGCTGAATATTGTTAAAGATTAAGGGAAAGCTAAATGAGTAGCGTAGATATTCTGGTTCCTGACCTTCCTGAATCGGTTGCCGATGCGACCGTCGCCACCTGGCACAAGAAACCAGGTGACAGCGTCCAGCGTGACGAAGTTCTGGTTGAAATCGAAACTGACAAAGTGGTGCTGGAAGTTCCGGCCAGCGAAGCAGGCATTCTGGATGCGATCGTGGAAGAAGAGGGCGCAACCGTGCTTTCTCGCCAGATCCTTGGCCGTATTCGTCCGGGCGACAGCTCTGGCAAGCCGACCGAAGAAAAAAGCCAGGCTAAAGAAGCCACTCCAGCCCAGCGCGCAACCGCCAGCCTGGAAGAAGAGAGCAACGACGCACTCAGCCCGGCTATCCGCCGCCTGATTGCCGAACATGACCTCGATGCAGCTGCCATCAAAGGCAGCGGCGTGGGTGGACGAATCACCCGCGAAGACGTGGAAGCGCACCTGGCCAACGGCAAGAAAGCCGACAAGCCGGCCGCCGTTGAAGCCGCTCCGCAGCCTGCTCTGAGCGGCCGCAGCGAGAAGCGTGTTCCTATGACCCGTCTGCGCAAGCGCGTGGCCGAGCGCCTGTTGGAAGCGAAGAACAGCACTGCGATGCTGACGACCTTCAACGAAATCAACATGCAGCCGATCATGGACATGCGCAAGCAGTACGGTGAAGCCTTCGAAAAACGCCACGGTGTACGTCTGGGCTTCATGTCCTTCTACATCAAGGCGGTGGTTGAAGCGCTGAAACGCTTCCCGGAAGTGAACGCTTCTATCGACGGCACCGACGTGGTGTACCACAACTATTTCGATATCAGCATTGCGGTATCTACTCCTCGTGGCCTGGTGACCCCGGTGCTGCGCGATGTAGACAGCATGAGCATGGCGGACATCGAGAAGAAAATCAAAGAGCTGGCAGTCAAGGGCCGTGATGGCAAATTGACTGTGGAAGAGCTGACCGGCGGTAACTTCACCATTACCAACGGCGGCGTATTCGGTTCACTGATGTCTACCCCGATCATCAACCCACCGCAGAGCGCCATCCTGGGCATGCACGCCATTAAAGATCGCCCAATGGCGGTCAAAGGCCAGGTTGTGATCCTGCCGATGATGTATCTGGCACTGTCTTATGACCATCGCCTGATCGACGGTAAAGAATCCGTGGGTTACCTGGTGACGGTTAAAGAGATGCTGGAAGATCCGGCTCGTCTGCTGCTGGACGTATAACCCTGATGGGCGCGGTACGCCGCGCCCACACTCTGTGCTATGTGGCCGACTAAAGTCATGCGGTTTTCCGCCAAAATGGCTCGGCTAAAACCTTCAGAACTGAATGGATAGAACATCATGAATTTACACGAATATCAGGCAAAACAGCTGTTTGCTCGGTATGGTATGCCGGCACCAACCGGTTATGCCTGTACCACACCGCGTGAAGCGGAAGAAGCCGCATCCAAAATCGGCTCCGGCCCGTGGGTGGTTAAATGTCAGGTTCATGCTGGCGGTCGCGGTAAAGCTGGCGGCGTTAAAGTGGTTAACAGCAAGGAAGACATCCGTGCTTTCGCTGAAGCCTGGCTGGGCAAGCGTCTGGTGACCTACCAGACTGACGCACTGGGCCAACCGGTTCACCAGATCCTGGTAGAAGCGGCGACCGACATCGATAAAGAACTGTATCTGGGTGCGGTTGTTGACCGTGCCAGCCGTCGCGTGGTGTTCATGGCATCCACCGAGGGTGGCGTTGAAATCGAGAAAGTTGCGGAAGAAACTCCGGAACTGATCCACAAAATGACCATCGATCCACTGGCAGGCCCACAGCCTTACCAGGGCCGTGAACTGGCTTTCAAACTGGGTCTGACCGGTAAGCAAGTCGGCCAGTTCGCCAAAATCTTCATGGGTCTGGCGACCTTGTTCCTGGAACGTGACCTGGCCATGGTTGAGATCAACCCGTTGGTGGTGACCAAGCAGGGCGATCTGATCTGTCTGGACGGCAAACTGGGCGCTGACGGCAACGCCCTGTTCCGCCAGCCTGAGCTGCGTGAAATGCGCGACCTTTCTCAGGAAGATGAGCGTGAATCCCGTGCGGCACAGTGGGAGCTGAACTATGTTGCTCTCGACGGCAACATCGGTTGCATGGTGAACGGCGCAGGCCTGGCGATGGGTACCATGGACATCGTTAAACTGCACGGCGGCGAACCGGCCAACTTCCTCGATGTGGGCGGCGGCGCAACCAAAGAGCGCGTGACTGAAGCCTTCAAAATCATCCTGTCTGATGACAAGGTGAAAGCGGTTCTGGTTAACATTTTTGGTGGTATCGTGCGTTGCGACCTGATCGCTGACGGTATCATTGGCGCAGTAGCCGAAGTGGGCGTTAACGTCCCGGTGGTGGTGCGTCTGGAAGGGAATAACGCCGAGCTGGGCGCCAAGAAACTGGCGGACAGCGGTCTGAATATCATTGCTGCGGACCAGCCTGACTGATGCGGCTCAGCAAGTTGTTGCGGCAGTGGGGAGCAAATAATGTCCATTTTAATCGATAAAAACACCAAAGTAATTTGCCAGGGCTTCACCGGTAGCCAGGGGACTTTCCACTCCGAGCAAGCTATCGCTTACGGAACCAAAATGGTCGGTGGCGTAACGCCGGGCAAAGGCGGCACCGAGCATCTGGGCCTGCCGGTGTTCAACACCGTGCGTGAAGCCGTAGAAGCGACCGGCGCTACCGCGTCCGTTATCTATGTACCGGCTCCGTTCTGCAAAGACTCCATTCTTGAAGCAATCGATGCAGGCATCAAACTGATCATCACCATCACCGAAGGCATCCCGACGCTGGATATGCTGACCGTGAAAGTGAAGCTGGATGAAGCCGGCGTGCGCATGATTGGCCCGAACTGCCCAGGTGTTATCACCCCGGGCGAGTGCAAAATCGGCATCATGCCTGGCCACATCCACCTGCCGGGTAAAGTGGGTATCGTTTCCCGCTCTGGCACCCTGACCTACGAAGCGGTAAAACAAACTACCGATACCGGTCTGGGCCAGTCTACCTGTGTGGGTATCGGCGGTGACCCGATCCCTGGCTCTAACTTCATCGATATCCTGAAACTTTTCCAGGAAGATCCGCAGACTGAAGCGATCGTCATGATCGGTGAGATCGGCGGTAGCGCTGAAGAAGAAGCGGCAGCCTATATCAAAGAGCACGTGACCAAGCCAGTGGTTGGCTATATCGCGGGTGTTACCGCGCCGAAAGGCAAACGTATGGGCCATGCCGGTGCCATCATTGCCGGCGGCAAAGGGACTGCAGACGAGAAGTTTGCGGCGCTGGAAGCGGCAGGGGTTAAAACCGTGCGCAGCCTGGCTGACATCGGCGAGGCAGTCAAAGCGGTTCTGAACCGCTAATTTAACCTGCGGTAGTCCGTGCTCAAGCAGGGTCAGACCACGCGTCTGGCCCTGTTTTTTTTTTGCCCGTCGGAGGGATGAGGCAGGCGTATTTAAGCGCTGCTTTATCGATAATAATTCTTTTTATTGCCTATAATTATCAGAGTAAAAAAATAAGCTAAGCTTGTCCTATTGGTAGGTTAATAAACGTTAACATCATTCACACTCAAGACTTCATTTAAATACAGCTAGCCATTAAATATCACATCTATTTAACACAAAAAGTACCTACATAGACTACGAAACCATTATGTAACATAACCACAAGATAATTATGAGAAATTGTGAGCTGAATCTGGAAATAAAATCCGGATAGGCTTAAATTGTTTCAGATCAAATTACGCCTGAATACCTCTTTGGGGGAAAATTTGACCTGTAACCCAAAGTCTAACCCACATCACGTAAAAACCTATTTATTGTGTGGGATTGGGCGAGTATCATCCATGCTGAATATGGATGGTTGATCTTGTTGCATTTGTTACCCGTTGTCGGTTTTCAGTGGTGTGTTTTGTGCACTGGCCAGTAGTCAGGCCCGCGTCGAATGCATGGTTGAAAGCGGAGAGGCTGGATCAAATTTTTGTTGTGTTTAAGGGCATTCACTGCGGGGCGTTACCGGTAGCTTCACCCGAAGTCATATCGATAACCGCATGTCGGAGTCTTCCTGCGAGGAGCAAGGAGTCAAGATGTTTGATATTGTCGAACTGTCGCGCTTACAGTTTGCTTTAACGGCGATGTACCACTTCTTATTTGTCCCATTAACGCTGGGTATGGCGTTCTTGCTGGCAATTATGGAAACGGTATATGTACTGTCAGGCAAGCAAATCTATAAAGATATGACCAAATTCTGGGGCAAGTTATTTGCAATTAACTTTGCCCTGGGTGTGGCCACCGGTTTGACCATGGAGTTCCAGTTCGGGACTAACTGGTCATATTTCTCCCACTACGTCGGTGATATTTTCGGGGCCCCGCTGGCCATCGAAGGTCTGATGGCGTTCTTCCTTGAATCGACGCTGGTCGGCCTGTTCTTCTTCGGCTGGGATCGTCTGGGCAAGGTGCAGCACATGGCCGTTACCTGGCTGGTGGCACTGGGCTCAAACTTCTCTGCGCTGTGGATCCTGGTCGCCAACGGTTGGATGCAAAACCCGATCGCCTCGGATTTCAACTTCGAAACCATGCGTATGGAGATGCTCAGCTTCTCCGAACTGGTGCTCAACCCGGTTGCGCAGGTGAAGTTCGTGCATACCGTGGCCGCCGGCTACACCTGTGGCGCGATGTTCGTTCTGGGTATCAGCTCTTACTACCTGTTGAAAGGCCGTGACCTCGCCTTTGCCAAACGCTCCTTCGCTATTGCCGCCAGCTTCGGTATGGCTGCCGTGCTGTCCGTTATCGTTCTGGGTGATGAATCCGGCTACGAAATGGGCGACGTACAGAAAACCAAACTGGCCGCCATCGAAGCCGAGTGGGACACGCAACCGGCACCGGCTTCCTTTACCCTGTTCGGTATTCCGAATCAGGATAAAATGGAAAACTCCTACTCGATCCAAATCCCTTACGCGCTTGGCCTTATTGCTACCCGCTCAACAGATACCCAGGTCACCGGCCTGAAAGATCTGATGGCGCAGCATGAAGTGCGTATCCGCAACGGGATGAAAGCCTATGGGCTGCTGGAAGAGCTGCGCGGCGGCAATACTGACCGGCGGTACGCACCGAGTTCAATAAAGCCAAGCAGGACCTGGGCTACGGCTTACTGTTGAAGCGTTATACCCAGAACGTCACCGACGCGACGGAAACGCAGATCCAACAGGCAACCAAAGACTCGATCCCACGCGTAGCACCGCTGTACTTCGCCTTCCGTATCATGGTGGCCTGTGGCGTGCTGATGCTGTTGATCATCGGTCTGTCGTTCTGGAGCGTGATCCGCAACCGTGTCGGCCAGAGAAAATGGCTGCACCGTGCGGCGCTGTATGGCCTGCCGCTGCCGTGGATCGCGATCGAAGCCGGCTGGTTTGTGGCTGAATACGGTCGTCAGCCTTGGGCGATTGGTGAGGTGCTGCCGACTGCGGTCGCCAACTCTTCACTGACTGCAGGCGACATTCTGTTCTCGATGGGGCTGATTTGCGGCTTGTACACCCTGTTCCTGGTGGCTGAAATGTACCTGATGTTCAAATTTGCACGTCTGGGTCCAAGCAGCCTGAAAACTGGCCGCTACCACTTTGAACAACCGACTGCCGCCGTGCAGGAAGCGCGCTAAACAGGAGTCCACGTATGTTTGATTATGAAGTACTGCGATTTATCTGGTGGGTCCTGATTGGCGTACTGCTGATCGGTTTCGCCGTCACCGACGGTTTCGACATGGGGGTCGGCATCCTGGTGCGCATTATCGGTAAAACCGATACCGAGCGCCGGGTGATGATCAACTCCATCGCACCACACTGGGACGGTAACCAGGTGTGGCTGATCACTGCCGGTGGTGCACTGTTCGCCGCCTGGCCGATGGTCTATGCGGCGGCGTTCTCCGGTTTCTATGTTGCCATGATCCTGGTGCTGTCAGCCTTGTTCTTCCGCCCGGTCGGTTTTGACTACCGCTCGAAGCTGGAGAGCAGCCGCTGGCGCAACATGTGGGACTGGGGCATCTTTATCGGCAGCTTCGTGCCTGCGGTGGTATTCGGCGTGGCGTTCGGCAACCTGTTGCAGGGCGTGCCGTTCCACATGGATGAATACATGCGTCTGTTCTACACCGGCAACTTCTTCCAACTGCTCAATCCGTTTGGTCTGTTGGCGGGCGTGGTCAGTTTGACCATGCTGGTGACCCAGGGGGCAACTTACCTGCAGATGCGTACCAGCGGTGAAATTCACCTGCGTGCTCGCGCTGCGGCGCAGATCTCCACGCTGGTGATGGCGGTGTTCTTCCTGTTGGGCGGTATCTGGCTGGTCAAAGGCATCGACGGTTATGTGATTACCTCGACGCTGAACACCATGGCGGAGTCTAACCCGATGCGTAAAGAAGTGGCTCATCAGGCCGGTGCCTGGTTGATCAACTTCAACAAGTATCCGCTGCTGTGGGCACTGCCTGCACTGGGCGTGGTGCTGCCGCTGTTCACGGTGCTGTTCTCGCGCTTGTCGAAAGACGCGCTGGCGTTCGTGACCTCGTCGCTGACCATTGCCTGTGTGATCCTGACCGCCGGGGTGACCATGTTCCCGTTCGTGATGCCGTCAAGCACCGTGCCTAACATCAGCCTGACCATGTGGGACGCCACCTCCAGCCTGTTGACGCTGCAAGTGATGACCGTTGTCGCGGCGATCTTCGTGCCTATCGTTCTGGCGTACACCAGCTGGTCGTACTACAAAATGTTCGGCCGTCTCGACAAGAACTTCATCGAGAACAACAAGCATTCGCTGTATTAAGGATAGGGAGCTAAACCATGTGGTATTTTGCCTGGATTCTCGGAACGCTTCTTGCCTGTGCCTTCGGCATCATCACGGCGCTGGCGCTTGAGCACCACGAAGATTCAAAAGCACAGCAAGACGATAAGTGATGAGTTTGTCACTGACTGACAAGCTGTACGCTATCACCGACAAGGGCCCGGTCCGGGCCCTTTCACTGGTGCTGGCGTTGATTTTGGCGGGCTGTATTTTCTGGGATCCGACCCGCTTTGCGGCGAAGACCAGCTCGCTGGAGATTTGGGAAGGGCTGCTGCTTATTTGGGCAGTCTGTGCCGGGGTGGTTCATGGGGTCGGGTTCCGACCGCAACGCACCCTGTGGCGAGCTTTTTTTGCGCCACTTCCGGCAATTGTGATCCTGGCCGCAGGATTACTTTACGTTTCTTTATAATCTCCGCTATACCCCCAAGTTATGGGCCATCGCGGCCCATAATTATTTTCGTTCCCATCTTGTAACCCATTCCCAACCCGATCCGTCTTGCGTATAGTAGCACCGTTAAATTGCATTGCTGGGAAGTAGAGTGAGTAATACGTTGTTTCGATGGCCGGTTCGCGTTTACTACGAAGATACCGATGCCAGTGGTGTGGTCTATCACGCCCGCTATGTGGCTTTTTTTGAAAGAGCGCGCACCGAGATGCTGCGTCATCATAACTTTCATCAACAGCAGCTGCTCAGTGAAAATGTCGCCTTCGCTGTCCGGCGCATGACGGTTGATTATCTGCTTCCTGCTCGTCTTGACGACCAGCTGGAAGTCCAGAGTGAAATCACCTCAATGCGCGGGGCTTCTCTTACGTTTGCTCAACGCATTGTCAATTCTGACGGAACTCTTTTGAGTCAGGCCGACGTGTTGATTGCATGTATTGATCCACACCAAATGAAGCCGATAGCGCTTCCTAAGTCTATTGTCGCGGAGTTTAAGCAGTGAATGAGATGAACATCCTAGATTTATTCTTGAAGGCCAGCCTGCTGGTTAAGCTTATCATGTTGATTTTGATATGCTTCTCAGTGGCCTCCTGGGCGATCATCATCCAGCGTACCCGCATCCTTAATGCGGCCACGCGTGACGCCGAAGCCTTTGAAGACAAATTCTGGTCCGGTATTGAGCTTTCCCGTTTGTATCAGGAAAGCCAGGCACGTCGCGATAGCCTGACCGGCTCAGAGCAAATTTTCCACTCTGGTTTCAAAGAGTTCGCTCGTTTGCACCGCGCTAATAACCATGCGCCGGAATCGGTGATCGAAGGTGCGTCACGTGCCATGCGTATCTCGATGAACCGCGAACTGGAAACGCTGGAAAACCACATTCCTTTCCTCGGCACCGTGGGTTCGATCAGTCCGTATATCGGCCTGTTCGGCACCGTGTGGGGGATTATGCACGCCTTTATCGCACTGGGTGCGGTGAAACAGGCCACGCTGCAAATGGTAGCACCGGGTATCGCCGAAGCACTGATCGCAACCGCCATCGGTCTGTTCGCCGCTATCCCGGCCGTTATGGCCTATAACCGCCTCAACCAGCGCGTCAACAAGCTTGAGCAGAATTACGACAACTTTATGGAAGAGTTCACCGCTATTCTGCATCGTCAGGCCTTCTCCAGCGACAGCAAATAAGTAGGAGGTAGCATGGCGAGAGTTCGTGGACGTAATCGGCGCGAGCTGAAGTCCGAAATTAACATCGTTCCGTTGCTCGACGTGTTGCTGGTGCTGTTGCTGATCTTTATGGCAACCGCACCGATCATCACCCAGAGCGTTGAGGTTGATCTGCCGGACGCCACCGATTCCAAAGCGGTTTCCAGCAGTGATAATCCACCGGTGATCCTCGAGGTTTCCGGCGTGGGCCAATACACCATGGTGGTGGATCACGACCGCATGGAACTGTTGCCGCCGGAGCAGGTTGCAGCCGAAGCCAAGTCGCGTTTGGCGGCCAACCCCAAGACGGTCTTTTTGATCGGTGGGGCGAAGGAAGTTCCGTACGATGAGATTATCAAGGCATTGAATATTCTCCATCAGGCGGGCGTCACTTCCGTGGGGCTGATGACCCAGCCAATTTGACCCTAAGGTCAGTGGCAACCCGGTTCCTGCGCTGCGGTGCAGGAACCCCGTATAAGCAACACCAGTTTTTGGGAATCTATTTTGGTAAAGGCAACTGAGCAAAACGATAAGCTGAACCGCGCCGTTATTGTTTCGGTCGTTCTGCACTTTGTATTGATTGCCCTGCTGATTTGGGGCTCGCTGCAAGAAAACGTCGAAATGAGTGCCGGCGGTGGCGGCGACGGTTCGGTCGTCGGTGCAGTGATGGTCGATCCCGGGGCAGTGGTGGAGCAGTACAACCGCCAGCAGCAGCAGAGTAACGACGCGCAGCGTGCTGAAAAGCAGCGCCAGAAAAAAGCGGAACAGCAGGCCGAAGAACTTCAGCAGAAGCAGGCGGCGGAACAACAGCGCCTGAAAGAGCTGGAGAAAGAGCGTTTGACCGCGCAGGAAAAAGCGGCCCAGGACGCGAAAGAACAGGCTGAACAGCAGAAGCAGGCCGCAGAGCAGCAAAAGCAAGCGGCGGAGCAACAAAAGCAGGCAGCTGAACAGCAAAAAGTGGCCGAGAACGCCGCGGCGAAAGCCAAAGAACAACAGAAAGTAGCGGAAGCCGCTGCCGCCAAGGCCAAGGCCGAAGCTGATAAGGTCGCTAAAGCACAGGCAGACGCGCAGAAGAAAGCCGAGTCTGAAGCCAAGAAAGAAGCTGCCGCCGCGGCTACCGCCAAGAAACAGGCGGAAGAAGCGAAGAAAGCCGCTGCCGCTGAAGCTGCAGAGAAAAAAGCCGCTGCCGACGCCGAGAAGAAGGCTGCCGCAGAAGCTGAGAAGGCTGAGAAAAAAGCGGCTGCTGATGCCGAGAAGAAAGCGGCCGCAGAGGCAGAGAAAAAAGCTGCTGCTGCTGAAAAGGCCGCAGCCAAGAAAGCCGCAGATGCCAAGAAGAAAGCGGCTGCAGCCGCAGCTGAGCAGTCTTCGGAAGTTGATGATTTGTTTGGTGGCCTGGCGGACGGTAAAAACGCGCCGAAAGGCGGCGGCAAGCAGAAGGGTGACGGTAAACCGGCCGGTCAGGGCAATGCCAAGACTGCGGGTGCCAGTGGTGCTGATATCAACGGCTACAAAAGCCAGATACAGGCTGCTATCCAGAGCAAGTTTTACGGTGCCTCGGATTACAGTGGAAAAACCTGCGATCTGCGCATCCGTCTGGCTCCCGATGGCTTATTGATCAGTGTTCAGGCAGCAGGCGGTGATCCTGCATTATGTCAGGCAGCGGTTGCTGCGGCAAAATCGGCAAATATTCCTAAACCGCCGAGTGATGCCGTTTATCAGCAATTTAAGAGTTCTATACTTGAATTCAAACCTCAATAAGTGTTGTTCTTACTGAGTCGTGACAGGGATGTACTAAGGTAACCAACAGGGATTATGTAGTTTTGTTTGAGTTGGTTTGTTAAAATTCTGCTAATTTATCGCAGGCATTCCGCCTGGATAAGGGAGATGAGATGAAGCAGGCATTTCGAGTAGCGCTAGGTTTTTTAATACTGTGGGCATCCGTTCTTCACGCGGAAGTTCGCATTGAAATCACCCAAGGGGTCGACTCCGCTCGTCCGATTGGCGTGGTGCCGTTTAAATGGGCTGGCCCAGGCACGCCTCCGGAAGATATTGGCAAAATTGTCGGCGCAGACCTGCGCAACAGCGGCAAATTCAACCCAATTGACGTGGCGCGTATGCCTCAGCAACCTACCACCGCGTCTGAAGTGACGCCGGCGGCCTGGACTGCATTGGGCATTGACGCGGTCGTGGTCGGCCAGGTGCAACCTGGTGCAGACGGCGGCTACCTGATCTCTTATCAACTGGTGGACACTTCGGGCTCACCAGGCACCGTTCTGGCGCAGAACCAGTATAAAGTGACCAAACAATGGTTGCGTTATTCTGCTCACACTGCCAGTGACGAAGTGTTTGAGAAGCTGACCGGTATCAAGGGCGCATTCCGTACCCGTATCGCATACGTAGTGCAGACCAACGGCGGGAAATTCCCGTATGAGCTGCGCGTGGCGGATTACGACGGCTACAACCAGTTTACGGTACATCGTTCACCAGAACCTCTGATGTCCCCGGCCTGGTCGCCGGACGGCAGCAAACTGGCGTACGTCACCTTTGAAAGCGGCCGTTCTGCGCTGGTTGTGCAGACCCTGGCTAACGGTGCTATCCGTCAGATCGCTTCGTTCCCGCGTCACAACGGTGCGCCGGCGTTCTCACCGGACGGCAGCCGCCTGGCGTTTGCGCTGTCTAAAAGCGGTAGCCTGAACCTGTACGTGATGAATCTTGGCTCTGGCCAGATCACCCAAATCACCGACGGGCGCAGCAACAATACCGAACCGACCTGGTTCCCGGATGGGCAGTCTCTGGCCTATACCTCCGATCAGGGCGGCAGACCACAGATTTATAAAGTCAGTGCCAGTGGCGGTGCGTCACAGCGTCTGACATGGGAAGGCTCTCAGAATCAGGATTCTGAAGTCAGCTCTGATGGTAAATTCCTGGTGATGGTGAGCTCTAACAGTGGTGCTCAGCATATCGCCAAACAAGATCTCGGATCGGGGGCGGTTCAAGTTTTGACCGGCACCTTCCTGGACGAAACGCCTAGTATTGCGCCAAATGGCACCATGGTGATCTATAGCTCCACGCAAGGTATGGGCTCCGTGCTGCAACTGGTATCGACTGATGGGCGTTTTAAAGCGCGTCTTCCGGCAACTGATGGACAGGTCAAATTCCCTGCCTGGTCGCCGTATCTGTGATGCATGTGTAAATATGTATGGCAAACTATAAAAGGATTAAAGAAATGCAACTGAACAAAGTGCTGAAAGGGCTTCTGCTGGCACTGCCAGTTCTGGCTGTAGCGGCTTGTAGTTCTAACAAAAGCGCAAACAACGACCAATCTGGTATGGGCGCTGGCGCTGGCACTGGTACAGAAAATGGCAGCAGCAACCTGTCTTCTGAAGAACAAGCTCGTCTGCAGATGCAAGAACTGCAGAAGAACAACATTGTTTACTTCGGCCTGGACAAGTATGACGTGAGCTCTGAGTTCGCTCAGATGCTGGACGCGCACGCTGCATTCCTGCGTAACAACCCGTCTTACAAAGTGACCGTTGAAGGCCACGCGGATGAACGCGGTACGCCGGAATACAACATTGCCCTGGGTGAGCGTCGTTCTAACTCAGTCAAAATGTACCTGCAAGGTAAAGGCGTTTCTGCTGACCAGATCTCTATCGTTTCTTACGGTAAAGAAAAACCAGCAGTACTGGGCCACGACGAAGCGGCTTATGCTAAAAACCGTCGTGCAGTTCTGGTTTACTAAGAGAATCGCATGAACAGTAACTTCAGACGTCACTTGTTGAGTCTGTCGTTACTGGTTGGCGTAGCGGTCCCATGGGCCGCTACTGCCCAAGCGCCAATCAGTAATGTCGGCTCCGGCTCGGTCGAAGACCGTGTCACCTCACTTGAGCGCATCAGCAATGCTCAGGGCCAGCTTTTAAACCAACTCCAGCAACAACTCTCTGACAACCAGCGCGATATTGACTCTCTCCGCGGGCAAATCCAGGAAAACCAATATCAACTGAATCAGGTTGTTGAACGCCAAAAGCAGATCTATCAACAGATGGATAGCATCAGCCAGGGCGGCGCTCAGAGCTCCGCTGCTGCAGCGGGTGCCGCAGGTGGGGCAGCAGCGGCTGCGTCCACTGACGGCGCTGAGAGCGCCTCTGCGGGCGCTACAGCCGCAGCGCCGGCCAGTACGGGTGATGAAAACAGCGACTACAACGCCGCTGTTTCATTGGCGCTGGAAAAAAAACAGTATGACCAGGCTATTTCCGCTTTTCAGTCCTTCGTAAAACAGTACCCAAAATCAACTTACCAGCCCAACGCCAACTATTGGCTCGGCCAGTTGTTCTACAACAAGGGTAAGAAAGATGATGCGGCTTACTATTATGCGGTGGTGGTGAAGAATTACGCAAAATCACCTAAGGCACCGGACGCAATGTACAAGGTAGGTATCATCATGCAGGAAAAAGGGCAGGCCGATAAAGCCAAAGCCGTGTTCCAGCAGGTGATTAAACAATACCCAACCAGTGCTGCGGCCAAACAGGCGAAAAGTCGAGTAGCAGGTTAGTCAGTAAAAAAATGAGCCCAGAAGTTAGTCGATTTGACCGATTTCTGGGCTCATTCGTGTGAAGAACAAGCAGTTGAACCTGTTGTTTATAAATTTAGGTTGCGCTGCCAAGATAAATTAGTAATATATGCCGCCGTTGCCAAGACATCTTGCAAGATGTTAAAGCAGCAAGGAAATTGGGTCGTTAGCTCAGTTGGTAGAGCAGTTGACTTTTAATCAATTGGTCGCAGGTTCGAATCCCGCACGACCCACCAATTTCTGAAGTAGTAGCAGTAACCACACTAGTGGGTGATTAGCTCAGTTGGTAGAGCATCTCCTTTACACGGAGGGGGTCGGCGGTTCGAGCCCGTCATCACCCACCACTGCTGTGGGCCGTTAGCTCAGTTGGTAGAGCAGTTGACTTTTAATCAATTGGTCGCAGGTTCGAATCCCGCACGGCCCACCATTTCAGAATGGTTTTTCCGCAATACGAGCTTCGGTTTTGTATTGGTTGTTCAGCAGTAAACCACGTCAGTGGGCCGTTAGCTCAGTTGGTAGAGCAGTTGACTTTTAATCAATTGGTCGCAGGTTCGAATCCCGCACGGCCCACCATTATTGCAGCGAGTTCCTCTCCTGCTTACGCGGTTCAGCAGTATCCCCTCAGTGGGCCGTTAGCTCAGTTGGTAGAGCAGTTGACTTTTAATCAATTGGTCGCAGGTTCGAATCCCGCACGGCCCACCATTTCACAGAGTACTTCAGCACTTTTCCCAAAACTTGAGTATCGCATAACGCACGAACCGTGTGGGTGAGACCCTGCGTTCAGGTTCGAGCATCGCGCAGCGATACGACAACGCATAGCGTTGCCCGAAGGGTGAGGCCAAAGGCCGAATCAATTCCGCACGGTATCCCCGGTTTGCCCCCAGCATCTTCAATCCGTTTTATCCGTTTTATCCGTTTATCTCTTTTAGTACCTGGTTGTACCTGGAACCCTCTCTTTCTTTGCACTTTATCCTTTCAAATTTTTAATGAATTAAACACCTTCCGCGCAAATATAAAATATCAGCGGACTTTTCGCACAAATAAAGGTATTTTGTTTAGTATATAAAACGAAGGGGGTTGCGATGGGGTGATACCCGGGCAGCAGACACCCAGCCTAGCACAGAGATTGCAGCGATGAGTGAAATGTTTGATGTTAATGCGGCGGTGTACCCGTTCCCGCCCAAGCCGGTACCGCTGGACGACGCGCAGAAGGCGTTTTACCGCGAGAAGATTAAAATCCTGCTCAAGCAGCGTAATGCGGTGATGGTAGCCCATTACTATACCGATCCGGAGATCCAGGCGCTGGCGGAAGAAACCGGTGGCTGCGTGGCGGACTCGCTGGAGATGGCGCGCTTTGGCAGCAATCATCCGGCTTCGACCCTGCTGGTTGCCGGGGTGCGTTTTATGGGGGAAACCGCCAAGATCCTCAGCCCCGAAAAACGGGTGCTGATGCCGACGCTGAACGCGGAGTGCTCGCTGGATCTCGGTTGCCCGGAAGAAGAATTCAATGCCTTTTGCGACAGCCACCCGGACAGAACCGTGGTGGTCTACGCTAATACCTCAGCGGCGGTAAAAGCGCGGGCGGACTGGGTGGTTACCTCCAGTATCGCTGTTGAACTGATTGAACATCTCGACAGCCTGGGTGAGAAAATCATCTGGGCGCCGGATCGCCACCTGGGTAGCTATGTGCAAAAGCAAACCGGTGCCGATATGCTGTGCTGGCAGGGTGCCTGTATCGTCCATGACGAGTTTAAAACCCAGGCCCTGATGCGGATGAAGGCCTTGTACCCGAACGCGGCGATACTGGTGCATCCGGAGTCACCACAGGCGGTGGTCAGCCTGGCCGATGCGGTAGGCTCAACCAGCCAATTGATTCAGGCGGCGAAAACCCTGCCTAATTCGCAGCTGATTGTTGCCACCGATCGCGGTATTTTTTATAAGATGCAGCAGGCCTGCCCGGACAAAGAGTTGTTCGAAGCGCCAACCGCCGGGGAAGGTGCCACCTGTCGTAGCTGCGCACACTGCCCGTGGATGGCGATGAATGGCCTGAAGGCTATCGCCGATGGGCTGGAGCACGGCGGTGTACTGCATGAGATCCATGTCGATGCCGCGTTGCGTCAGAAGGCGCTGATCCCGTTGAACCGGATGTTGGATTTCGCCGCTGAGTTAAGGGTGCAGGTTAAAGGGAACGCTTAACCATTTAATAAGGAAGATAAAATGAGCTTTTTCAGTACCAGCAATATCCTGGTGCATATCCCGCTGGGAGCGGGGGGCTACGATCTGTCATGGATTGAGGCTATCGGCACCTTGTTTGGCCTGCTGTGCATTTGGTATGCCAGCAAAGAGAAAATTATCAATTACCTGTTCGGCCTGATTAACGTCACGCTGTTTGCGGTGATTTTCTTTCAAATCCAGCTTTACGCCAGCCTGCTGCTGCAGCTGTTCTTTTTTGTCGCCAATATCTACGGCTGGTACGCCTGGAGCCGTCAGACTCAGGATAACCAGGCCGAGCTGAAGATACGTTGGCTGTCACTGCCGAAGGCGCTGAGCTGGGCGGCGGTGTGCGTTATCGGCATAGCCTTGATGACGTTCAACATTGACCGCGTGTTTGCCTGGTTGACGCAGGCAGCGGTGACAGTGATGCAGGGGCTTGGTTTGAGCGTGCAAATGCCGCAGCTGCAGCCGGATGCCTTCCCATTCTGGGATTCGGCCATGATGGTGTTGTCGATCGTGGCGATGATCCTGATGACGCGCAAGTACGTGGAAAACTGGCTGTTGTGGATAGTGATTGACGTGATCAGCGTGGCGATATTCGCCTACCAGGGCGTCTATGCCATGGCGCTGGAATACGTGATCCTGACGTTGATTGCGCTGAACGGCTCCTGGCTGTGGATCAAAAGCGCCGGCAACAATCAATCGCGGCCATTATCTTCTGCACCATAATAACGCTGGGGCGCCGAATAAGGCGCCCCAGTGGCTTCTAGTGATGATGTCCCACATGTGAATGTGAGTGGTCACTCGGCTCGGGGGCCCGGTTAATCCCACAGTCGGGTGTATCGCAGTGCTGATATTCCATCTGAATGGTTACGTGACCAATCCGATAGTGCTCCAGCAGATAGGCCTGAATACGGCGCAGCAAACCATCATGGTCGTGCGGCGGTATCACCTGCGCATGCAGCGTCATCAACTTTTGTTCACCAATCTGCCACACATGGACGTGATGAATATTGCGCACTTCCGGAATATTCAGGCACAGGTCTTTTTGCAACTTGTTGATATCCACCTCCTGTGGGGTGCCTTCCAACAGTTCATGGAAACTCTCTTTCAGCAGTCGCCAGGCGCTGCGAATCACCAGACAAGACACCAGCACTGACAATATCGGGTCAATCGGCGTCCAGCCAGTGGTCAGGATCACAATGGCGGCGGCGATGGCACCCACCGACCCCAGTAAATCCCCCAGCACATGCAATGCGGCAGCGCGCACATTGATATTCTTCTCTTCGCTGCCCCGGTGCAGTAGCCAGAAGGCGAACAGGTTGGCCAGCAGCCCCGCTATGGCGATAATCAGCATTGGCGTACCCATCACCGGCTGTGGCTCGAAGAAACGCCGTATCGCCTCCCACAGGATGAATACCACGATCACCAACAGCGCGGCGGCGTTGAGGAAGGCCGCCAGGGTGGTCAGACGCAGATAACCGAAGGTGTGGCGCGCATTGGGCTTACGCTGTGAGAAGTGGACGGCCATCAAGGCCACCAGCAGCGCGGCGGCGTCGGTGAGCATATGGCCGGCATCCGCCAGCAGCGCCAGTGAACCTGAAATTAACCCGCCGGCCACTTCGGCGACCATAAAGACCGCGGTGACTAAAAAAGCGGTCAGTAGGCGTTTACTATTACTGTCTTTTGGCTGGTGTACGTGTGGGGCGTCCGACATTATTCTTCCTTATCCATAGCAAAATACGACTCGTCAGTGCTGACCAGATTATCCAGTTCTATCAGGATCTGTTCCACTAACGTACTCAATTCAGTATAGGCGGCCTGAATGAATGTTCCTTCACGACCGCTGTCCGCCAGTTGTTGGCACAGGCTGGCCGCTGCAGGCAGTTGCAGCATCAGCAGGCTGCCCTTGATGCGATGCGCGGTTTGCGCCAGGGTTGGCCAGTCCTGATTCTGTGCCGCCTGCTCAAGCCGTTGCCGGTCCTGCCGCAGCGTCGCCTGCAGCGTTGTTGCCAAACGCAGGATCATCGGTCGCTCATTACCGGCCATATCGACCAGGGTTTGCTGCAGGTCAGTAAGGACTAACTGCCGCTCCAGCGCCTGGGGTTGCTGCGGTAGCGTCTGGGCTATTGCGGCCAGAGCAATTGGCTTGGTTAAAAAGCGATCTATCTCCACCAGGCCCGGCGGGATGCGGGTAAATTCCTGCACGTCGGCCGAGCAGAGAATGATCTGGCAGGCCGGGCGCTGATGGCGTTGCTCGTCGCGGCGTATCAGCCTCGCCAGCGTCAGGCCGTCCGGACGCGGCATATTGTAATCGATAAACAGCAGATCGAACGGCTGCCGACGGTGGGCCTTCAACAGCTTATGGCCCTGCTCGAATAACGTCGGCTGCAGGCCGAAGTGGCGCAGTTGCCGCTCCATCAACAGCAGGTTGGTGGGGTGATCGTCGATCAGGGCTACGTGCAGGGTTGGCGGCGGCAGAATGAGTGGTGTGTCGGCCTGCTGAGTCGTGGGATCGACAGCGACCTGCCTTACCGGCACGGACAGTGTCACCTGAGTGCCGAGGCCGGGTTGCGATTGCAACGCAATTCGACCGCCCATTTGTTCGATAATCTCTTTACAGATAGACAGCCCCAACCCGGTCCCCTGAACGGATACGCGCTGTGCACCGCGTGCGCGATAGAACGGCTGGAACAGTTTATCTATCTCATCGGCGGCGATACCACAGCCGCTGTCGGCCACCGTCAGCCACAGTTCCCCCTGCGGTGGAACCTGCTCATGCCAACCGATATTCACCTGAATGGTGCCGTGTGGCGTGAACTTAATCGCATTGTTTATCAGATTGTTAGCCACCTGAAGTAAACGCTCACCATCAATGAGAACAGCGGCGGGCAGGTTGTCGGCCGCACTGACGTTTAGCGTCACCGGGCGTTCGCCGATCAGCGGTTGATACAGGGCGTTGATGTGGGCTATCCAGGGTTGCAGCGCCACGCTCCGGGCGACCAGCGTCAACGAACCGGTTTCCAGGCGCGCGTGATCTTGCAAATCATTGAGCAGGTTAAGCAAAGACGACGCCGAACTGTAAATCACCGGTAAGCCCTCCGGCGTCGGCTGGCGTTTAAGCTCCAGTTCCAGCAGGCCAAGAATGGCGTGCATTGGCGTACGCAGTTCATGGCTGACGGTGGCCAGAAACTTGCTCTTCATCCGGTTCTCGGCTTCGGCATGCTGACGAGCCTGCTCGATGACCTCACGCTCACGTTTTTCCCTACGCTGCAGGATGAAGCGCCGCAGGGTCAGCCCCAGCAGCAGCAGGATCGCTGCCGCCAACAGCGCCAGCAGCCAGGTGGTTTGCGGCTGCATGCGGTTTTCATTTACGGCATCAATCAGGTTGCTGCGATCGACAATCCATTCATCGCGCAGCGATTGCAGCGTTTCGGACGGGATCTGCATCAGATTTTTATCGAGGATAGCCAGCAGCAGCGGCTGATCCTGCCGCACGCCGAATGCTACCGGGTAGGCGATGTTATTGGCCGCGAACGCCAGTTTTATCGCGCCGGAATAACGTGACAGGGCGACAAAGTTTGCCGAGATCACATTATCCACCAGCGCATCCAGCTGGCCGTTGGCCAGGGCGTCATACATGGCCTTGCCGTCGGTAAAACGGATCAACTCTTCGTTGGCCGGCACCAGACTCTGTGCCAGGTCGCCCTGCAGCACGCCGATGCGTTTACCGGCCAAATCGCTCCAGGTGGAAATGCCGTTGGCCTGCTGACCGACATAAACCCCCCACAGCGAACGGTGGATCGGCATGCTGGCGCTGTAGCGGGCTTTAACGCCGCGTGCCAAAGGCAGGGCGGTGCGGAAGCTGGCCTGACCGGATTGCACCAATTGGTCGGCCTGCTCGGGGTTGCGCGCCCAGAGCGGCATAAAGCGTAGCCCGGTGTTCTGCGCGATGATATTCAGAATGTCGATTGCGTATCCACGTGCCTGCCCGCCGGAACCCCGGTAGGCGAACGGAAAATTATTCTCGATGGCAGCGTAATAAACGGTGGGATGGGTCGCCACCCAGTGTTTTTCCATCTGGGTCAGATCGGCATTGCCGGTATCGAGATAGCTGGGGATCTTCTTGCTCCAGCGTCTCTGAATGGCGTTCATAAACTCCATCGGGGTATCGGCGATGGCCAGGTTGAGGGTGTCGATCAGCGTCGGGTTGGCGGAGGCAAATACGAATGACAGATTCCCGAGATTGACGGTACTTTCAATCTGATAAAGCTGGCCGAGCTGTAACTGGTCAATAATAAAACTGGCGCTGGCTTCGTCGGCAATAAAGTAGTCGCTGCTGCCGTTGAGCAAGGCATACACCGCCTGCAGGTTGTTGTCATAACGCTGCACGTGAGAGGACACCGCCTGCAACGCTTGACCGGCCTGCATATCGGTCAGGGTGCTGATCGCCACCCGCGCGTTGGCGGAATTGAGCATCACCTGGCGGTCATTGCTGCGATCCCGCAGCACACGCAGATTACTGACGTAATAAGGCTGCGAAATTTTCAGGCCGTGCAGGGCTTCGTTTTGCGGAATGCCGTACACCAGATCGATAGTCCCGTCATGCAGCGCCTGCTCTAGCTGCGCCAGATCGGCAAAGCCGTAAATCTGAAAGTGAATGCCGGTAACCTGCTGAACATAACCAAGATAGTCGGCGTTCAAGCCGTACAAATCGTCATCCACAATGATGTTATAGGGGCTGGTATTTTCACTGATGATGCCGACACGCAACGTGGTATCGCGCCAGGGGTTTTTCTCACTGGCGATCAGCATATCGAGCGGGATATTCAGGTTGCTGACCAACCGATAACTTACCGGCTGCGCTGCCTGTGTGACGTTGCCGAGGCTCAGCAGCAGGGTTTACAGCAACAGGACTCCACGCATCATGGCGTCAGCTCTTTAAACACCGCCACCAGCTCCAGCAGGTTACTGGCGCCAGTCTTGCGCAAAATATTCTTCTTGTGGGTGCTGACGGTTTTGTTGCTGATGCTCAGCATCTCGGCAATTTGCAGGTTGGACAACCCTTTACTGAGCAGCCCGAGAATCTGCAGTTCTTTTGGCGTCAGCAGTGAGCCTTCTGTCGGCTGGGTTTCTTCTGCCATCGCGGCGGCGGGAAAGCTCAGTTCCCCGCCCAGCACGGTTTCAATCGCCAGCACCAGTTGTTCCAGTCGGCTGCCCTTGTGAACAAAGCCGTTGGCACCGGCCGCATAGGCCATACGGGCATAAATCTCTTCTTCCTGGGCGGTATAAATCAGGATCGACTGTTGCGGGTAATGGCGGCGAATCTTTTTCAGCAGCTGCAGGCCGTCTACCTGCGGCAGGCCGATATCGAGGATCACCAGTGCAAAGTCGGCTGCGGCCAACTGGGCCAGCGCCTGTACGTCATCCTCTACCGCCTGTAGAACATAGGAGCGGGAAGACTTGATTAGCGCCGCTTCCAGTGCGACATGAACCACCGGGTGGTCATCAACTAATAACAATGAGGGCATGGCTTGGCTCGAGTAACGGATCCTGGCCGTTAGCATAACCAAAAAGGAGCCACTGTGCTCTGCTGATGAAACAGCACAATCTACTGTTAATCAGGACGTTCATTCTGCAGGCGGCAAAGGTGATTTACAGCGTTATCCTCACAGGCTAAATTGGTCAGATCTACGCTCTGCGAAATAACGCCTCTCGATACCGAATGGAAAAGTGATGAATTACCTAAATGACGATTTACGTATTAAAGAAATTAAGGAACTCCTGCCACCGGTGGCCCTGTTAGAAAAGTTTCCGGCCACTGAACGTGCAGCAGAGACGGTGTCACAGGCACGCAATGCCATTCATCAGATCCTTCGCGGCAGCGACGATCGCCTGCTGGTGGTGATCGGCCCTTGCTCGATCCACGATACCAAAGCCGCCAAAGAGTACGCCGGTCGCCTGCTGGCGCTGCGTCAGGAACTGAGCGGTGAGCTGGAAGTGGTGATGCGCGTTTATTTTGAAAAACCGCGGACTACCGTGGGCTGGAAGGGTTTGATCAACGATCCGCAGATGGATAATAGCTTCCAGATCAACGACGGCCTGCGTTTGGCGCGTAAGCTGCTGCTGGATATCAATGATTCTGGCCTGCCGGCTGCCGGCGAATTCCTCGACATGATCACCCCCGCAGTATCTGGCGGATCTGATGAGCTGGGGCGCGATCGGCGCACGCACCACGGAATCTCAGGTGCACCGCGAACTGTCTTCCGGTTTGTCTTGCCCGGTCGGCTTCAAAAACGGCACCGACGGTACCATTAAGGTGGCGATTGATGCCATCAACGCCGCCAGCGCGCCGCACTGTTTCCTGTCGGTAACCAAATGGGGCCACTCGGCCATTGTTAACACCAGCGGTAACGGCGACTGTCACATCATTCTGCGCGGCGGCAAAGAGCCGAACTACAGCGCGGCGCACGTGAAACAAGTCAAAGAAGGCCTGGTTAAAGCGGGTCTGCCTGCACAGGTGATGATCGATTTTAGCCACGCCAACAGCAGCAAGCAGTTCAAAAAGCAGCTGGAAGTGAACGCAGACGTCTGCCAACAGATTGCCGGCGGTGAAAAGGCGATTATGGGCGTGATGATCGAAAGCCATCTGGTGGAAGGCAACCAGAACCTGGAAAGCGGCGATCCGCTGGTTTACGGCAAGAGCGTCACCGACGCCTGCATCGGCTGGTCAGACACCGAAACTGTACTGCGTGAACTGGCGGAAGCAGTGAAAGTGCGTCGCAACAAGTAAAGCCCCACTTTGCGCCATAAAAAAGCCCTCGGCCAAAAACCGGGGGCTTTTTAGATCAACGGGTGAAGATTACTTCGCTTTACCCTGGTTTGCCACGGCGGCCGCTTTAGCAGCGATCTCGTCGGCATTGCCCAGGTAGTAACGTTTGATTGGCTTGAAGTTCTCGTCGAACTCATACACCAACGGCACGCCGGTTGGGATGTTCAGTTCGAGGATCTCGTCTTCGCTCAGGTTATCCAGGTATTTCACCAGCGCACGCAGGGAGTTGCCGTGAGCCGCAACGATAACGCGCTCGCCGCTTTTGATACGTGGCAGGATTTCTTCATCCCAGTAAGGGATCACGCGATCGATGGTCAGCGCCAGGCTTTCGGTCAGCGGCAGCTCTTGCTCGGTCAGCGCGGAGTAACGTGGGTCGTGGCCTGGGTAGCGCTCGTCATCTTTGGTCAGCTCTGGTGGTGTTACGGCAAAACCGCGACGCCATTGCTTAACCTGCTCGTCACCGTATTTTTCTGCGGTTTCAGCCTTGTTCAGACCCTGCAACGCGCCGTAGTGACGTTCGTTCAGTTTCCAGGATTTTTCAGTCGGCAGCCAGGCTTGATCCAGTTCGTCCAGAATGTTCCACAGGGTGTGGATAGCACGTTTGAGTACGGAAGTGTAAGCAAAGTCAAAAGCGAAACCTTCGTTTTTCAACAGTTCGCCTGCAGCTTTCGCTTCGGTGCGGCCTTTCTCAGACAAATCAACATCATACCAACCGGTGAAGCGGTTTTCGTTGTTCCACTGGCTTTCGCCGTGACGCACCAGAACCAGCTTAGTTACAGCCATAGCTTAACTCCTTAATAATCTGACATTTCAATGATAACGAAAATCATTATATTGCCGCGGCCGGTGGCTCGGCAATCGATAGTGTTTAACCATAGCCAATTTCTTGCCGCAAAGTAAGTGCTGTGCCGAGGAAAAGCTGAATCGTTCAGGCGGGCGCCGAAAGGGAAGGCAGCACGGCTAAAGGGAATTCAGCCGTGCCGTAGGAGCAGGGGATCAGGCCGATTTTTTCAGGCAAGTGCTCATGAAGGTTTTACGTGCGTCGCCAGTCAGGCTTTTGGTCTTGGCGTCGGCGTTACAGGTTTTCATTTTCTGCTGCTGCGGGGTCAAGGTTTTGGTCGCAGCGGTGCCTTCGGATTTCAGGCAGGTGCTCATAAAGGTGGAGCGGTCCGCGCCTTTCAGCGCTTTGCCAGAGGCCTGTTGATTACAATCGGTCATGCGTTTCTGCTGTGCAGCCTGCGCCGGTGACGGGGTTTTTGCTGCAGTTTCGGCAGCCATCAGGTTGGTGCTCAGCAGTAAACCCGCCAGTAATGGAAGTGCAGTAATCAGACGCATAGGTGTTCCTTCAGCTATTGACCGGCCGGGGTGGCCGAAATTTGTGATTTTACACAAGGTGTTGTGCTTATCACCGTAGCCTGATTCTAGTGTGCACTTTGGAATAAGGAAAGGCAGCGGCCTGCGGCGCGGAGGGGTAAAAAGGTAAGCATTTATAACAAACGGCCCCCTGCCGCTTGGCAAGGGGCGTAGCGGGTCAAATAGGATAAAACTGATAATGGGTGGCACTGAGATATTGCTGCCCTGGCTGCAACCAACAGTCGGGCTGTGGCCATTCCGGATGGTTAGGGCTGTCTGGCAAAAACTCGCTTTCCAGCGCTACCCCGGCGTAATTGGCATAGCTGCCGCCATCACGTGCCGGGGTGCCGCCCAGATAATTGCCGCTGTAGAGTTGCAACGCCGGTGCGCTGGTGAACACGCTCATTTGCACCTGGCCATCGGCCGACCACAGGTGAGCCGCCGGGCAATCCAGTGCGCTACAGGTACGGTGCAGCAGATAGGCGTGGTCGTAGCCTTTTACCCGTTGTTGGTCGCGATCGCTCAAGAAATCCTGCAGCAGGGTTTTCGGCTGGCGGAAGTCCATGCCACTGCCTTCCACCGGGGTTAGGGAGGCGCTGGGGATCCCCTCGCTGTCGACCGGCAGATAGCGGTCGGCAAACAGTTGCAGCCGCTGGTGACGGGCATCGGTGCTGGCACCGTCCAGGTTGAAGTAGGCGTGGTTGGTCAGGTTGACCGGGCAGGCGCTGTCGGTCCGCGCCTGATAGCTGATTTCCAGGCGATTATCGGCGGTGAGGCGGTAGTTGACCTGCACGTCGAGGTTACCGGGAAACCCCTGGTCGCCGTCTGGCGAATGCAGCGCGTAACTCACCTGCTGTTCATCCTGCTGAACAATCCGCCAGCGGCGGGTGTTGAAGCCCTCCGGCCCGCCGTGTAACTGGTGTTCCCCCTGATTGGCCACCAGCGGATGCGGCTTGCCATCAATCAACAGGCTGGCGTTAGCGATGCGGTTGGCATAGCGGCCGACGGTAGCCCCAGGTAGGCTGCCTGCTGCAGATAATCCGCCGGTGTTTGGCAACCCAGCAGCAGTTCACGCGTTTTGCCTGACTTCAGCGGCAGTACGGCGGAAAGCCAGGTAGCGCCCCAATCCATCAGCGTGACGGTCATCCCGCCGGCGTTTTTCAACTGGGTTAACTGATAAGGCTGGCCGTCCGGAGCCAGCGTCTGGCTGTCGCTTAGCATGTACCGGCCCCCTCTGACGCTTTGCAGACGTAAAAGGTTTCTTTCAGCCCGTTGGTCTGCAACGGATATTCGCGTGCCACGGCTGCGCGAACCGGTTCTACCAGCGCCAGCGGCATCAAGGCCACAATGCAGCCGCCAAAGCCGCCACCGGTCATGCGCACACCGCCGCGATCGCCGATAACCGATTTAACGATCTCTACCAGCCGGTCAATCGGCGGCACGGTAATTTCAAAGTCATCGCGCATTGAGACGTGTGACTCTGCCATCAATTTGCCCATCAGTTTCATATCACCGGCGGCCAGCGCATCGGCTGCGGCCAGGGTTCGATCGTTTTCGCTGATCACGTGGCGCGCTCGTTTGGCGACGATCGGATCCAGTTCATGCTGGATCGGGAAAAAACAGATCCGGGCTGACGTCGCGCAGCGCCTTGACGCCGAAGAAGCGTGCGGCCTCTTCACACTGCTCGCGACGAGTGTTGTATTCGCTGTCCACCAACCCGCGCTTCACATTGGAATTGATGATCACCACGGCAATATCTTCCGGCACCGATACCGCCCGGGTCTCCAATGTGCGGCAATCGATCAGCAACGCATGGTCTTTTTCACCGAGTGCGGAAATCAACTGATCCATAATCCCGCAGTTGCAGCCGACGAACTGGTTTTCCGCTTCCTGACCATTGAGCGCCAGTGCTACGCCATCCAGCGGCAGGGCATACAGCGCCTGCATGGCCTGGCCAACGGCAACTTCCAGCGAGGCAGAAGAACTGAGACCGGCGCCCTGCGGCACATTACCGGAAATCACCAGATCCGCGCCGCCAAAATCGGCATTACGCTGCTGCAGGTGTTTGATCACTCCGCGTACATAATCGGACCAACGTTGATCCGGATGGCTGACGATCGGGCTGTCCAGTGAGAATTGATCCTGCTGACCTTCGTAATCGGCGGCGATCACCCGGATCTGACGGTCGTCGCGTTTGGCGCAGGCGATCACCGTCTGATAGTCAATGGCGCACGGCAGCACAAAACCGTCGTTATAGTCGGTGTGTTCGCCGATCAAATTCACCCGGCCAGGGGCCTGAATAGTCAGCGTGGGGGCGTAGCCAAAACGTTCGGTAAACAGGGCGTGGGTAAGGTTCTTCAAACTCATTTTTTGGCTCCGGCTTCACGGTAATGAATATCGCTAACGGCACGCAGACGTTCTGCGGCCTGTTCTGCGGTCAAATCACGCTGGGTTTCCGCCAGCAACTCATAACCCACCATAAATTTACGCACCGTGGCGGAACGCAGCAGTGGGGGATAGAAATGGGCATGCAGCTGCCAGTGGCGGTTATCCGCATCATTGAACGGTGCGCCGTGCCAGCCCATGGAGTAGGGGAAGGAACATTGGAAAAGGTTGTCGTAACGGCTGGTAAGCTTTTTCAGTGCCAGCGCCAAATCGCTGCTCTGTGCGGCGTCAAGATCGGTAATGCGTTGCACTGCGGTTTTCGGCAGTAACAGCGTCTCAAACGGCCAGGCGGCCCAGTAGGGGACGACCGCCAGCCAGTGTTCGGTTTCTACCACCGTGCGGCTGCCGTCAGCCTGTTCGCGCTGCACGTAGTCCAGCAGCATTGAGGATTGGTGCTGCTGGAAATACTCGTGCTGCAGGCGATCTTCATGTTCAGCTTCATTGGGCAGGAAACTGTTGGCCCAAACCTGGCCATGCGGATGCGGGTTGGAACAGCCCATCGCCGCGCCTTTATTTTCAAATACCTGCACCCACGGATAGCGGCGTCCCAGGTCGGCGGTCTGTTCCTGCCAGGCGGCGATCACGCTTTCCAGGGCCGGCAGCGTTAGCTCCGGCAGGGTTTTGCTGTGATCGGGGGAGAAGCAGATCACCCGGCTGGTGCCGCGTGCGCTCTGGCAACGCATTAAGGGATCCTGACTCTCCGGCGCTAGCGGAGTGTCCGTCATCAGCGCGGCAAAGTCATTGGTGAACACATAGGTGTTTTGATAATCCGGGTTCTTATCACCGGTGACGCGGGTATTCCCCGGGCAGAGGAAGCAGTCCGGATCGTGCTGCGGCAGTGTTTCAAGCTGTGCGGCTTCCTGCTGGCCCTGCCAGGGACGTTTGGCGCGGTGCGGTGATACCAATACCCATTGACCGGTCAGCGGGTTGTAGCGGCGATGGGGATGATCGATGGGATTAAAATCCGTCATGACGGTTCCTTTTTCTTGGTCGCTGCGGCTGTGTGTAATCGCTTTCACCTACCGCTAACGCCCATTTGACTCATGTAAATGGATAACTATGGCCAAAAATATAGCATGTCCTTTGGAGTAAAAAGGTGATCCAGAGCGAAAAATGGAATCGTTTACACGGCGTGACACAAGCAAGAATACCGCTAGAACGGCAGGGGAAAGAAAGCAGGAAAAGTAACAATCAGGGGCGAGTGATAGCGCTTTCAGCGGCATAACCGGCAGGGATTTGCCTGCCGGTTCTGAGGATCAGGGGTGCTGGTACAGCGGGTAAGTGAACAGCAGCAGATGGGTCAGATTAAGCCCGAAGTGGAACAGAATCGGCACCCGCAGGCGGCCGCTCCACATCCACGCCAGACCGTAAATCAGCCCGGCAAGCGTAGCGAAAGCCACCATCAGCATACCGCCGGCCAGGTGCGCTGCGCCGAAGATCAGTGCGGCGATAATCAATGCCGGCCAGGCCCCTAACCACTGGCTGAGACGTTGCTGCAGATAGCCACGGAACAGCGCTTCTTCGGCCATACAGACAAAGAACAGGTTGGCCATGATAAATGCCAGGATCCAGGCTGGGGCATGCAATTCAATCTTCAGGCCGCCGAGCGCCACCGCCAACAGCAGCAAGGCCGGGACGCTGATAATCAGCGCGATCCAACCGGATTTGTTAGCGCTTTTACCGGTTTGCGCCGTAAACAACGTAGGCAAACAGGCAAACAGCAGGAAAGGCACCAGCGCCTTGTCGAAGTTGTAATACATGGTGAACGGCGCGCTCAACGGGCCGGCTTTATCACCGTCAATCATCAACTGGTTATGGAACCCCGGCACCCAATGCAGGAATAACGCCACACAGCTTGCAACCACCAGTACTTCGAGTGCAACCGCCAGATTGCGCCGAGCACGAAAATGGTGTCGCAATCCTGCAAGAGCGACAATACCTAATAAACACGCCAGGCTGAGCGGGGTCAGTACTCCATGGTACATCCCCATTCCTGCCGATGCGGCCAAAATTACCCAGGCAATAAGCCGGTTAAATGGCAAAAAGAATAACGCCGTAGCCAGTACGCCCCACATAACTATGTCCCTTTAAAATATGCACACGGTGCCCATTACCGAAGGCAATCATTGCTTTATCGGTGTGCTGATGATCGGTGAGTTGGGCACTATTTTGGATAGTAGCACAGTGAAATGACAGTAAAGGTCGGTGCAGTGGGTGAAATAGTGCGTTCAGCCCTTCATCCAGGCCGATGAACGAGTGATTTCCGCCAGATTCTGCAGAATATCCAGGCTCTGCTGGTGCATCTCCAGAGTTGGTGCGGCGCACAAGTCCTGCAAGATGCTGACCTGAAAACCGGCGTCGTGCGCCTGTCTGGCGGTGCTCTCGATTGCCAGCGGGGTACTGACGCCGCCCAGCAACAAATGATGGCAGTGATGCTGCTGCAGCCAGGCTAACAAATTGTTACCGGCAAAGGCGCAAACACCGTTCTTTTCGAACTGAAAATCCGCAGGTAATACCTGCAAATCCTGCTCCCACTGGCAACCTACACTGCTTAAACGCAGCGCGCCGATCTGTTTTAGGTGGTTGAACAGCGGAGAGTGGGCGGGAATATCGTGATAGTCATCGGCAAAACCGACGCGCACCCAAATCACCGGAATTTTGCGTACCCGAGCGTAAGCCGCTGCGGCATTGGTGTTGGCAATCAGATTTTGCGCGATCACCTGTTCACGGCAATGATTTGCACGCCCTTTGGGGCCAATCAAATCGTCGATAAGATCGATAATAATCAGTGCGGCGGACATAGTGTCTCCAGAAACGAATCCTTTCCCCTTATGATAAAAGGCCAAATGTGATGTGTTACCGGGGAAGTGTTGCCGGATATGTCATCGGATGAGTGGCAAAGCCCCCATCCGGATTTTTCAGTTCAGCGTATCGTGCTGGTAGCGATAGCCGTCGCCGTCAGGCACAAAGCTCAGGCGGTGGGTAATACTCTGTGGCGCGTCCTCTGCATGGTGCGAAACAAACAACAGCTGGGTTGCGCCCTGACCGATCAACACGTCGACAAAACGGCGTACCAGCTGGCGATTGAGCGGATCCAGCCCCTGTAGCGGTTCGTCGAGGATCAGCAGCGCCGGGTGCTTGACCAGTGCGCGGGCAATCAATGCCAACCGCTGCTGCCCCCAGGACAGGCTATGGAACGGCGCTTCTCCCTTTGAGCCACCCAGCCCCAGCAGTGCCAGCCATTGGTCGGCCAATTGCCGCTGGCGATCGGACACCGCCTGATAAATGCCAATCGAATCGAAGAAACCGGACAGGATCACGGTACGTACGCTGGCACTGACGCGGTAGTCCAGGTGCAGGCTGCTGCTGACGTAGCCGATATGGCGTTTGATATCCCAGATGGTTTCCCCGCTGCCGCGACGGCGGCCAAACAGGGTGAGATCGTTACTGTACCCTTGGGGATGATCGCCGGTGATCAGGCTGAGCAGGGTGGATTTACCGGCGCCGTTCGGGCCGACGATCTGCCAGTGCTCGCCGGGGTTAACCTGCCAGTCGAGATGATTGAGGATCGGTTGATCGTTATAACTGACCACGCCATCACGCAGGATGATTAATGGCTGGTCTGCCGGCAGCGTGGTTTTTTGCGCTGGATCTTCGGTTTCCGGCAGCGCCAGGCCATCCAGGTTTTCACTGTGGGCCAGTTGAGCGACCAGTACCTGCTGCCGCGTTCCCTGGCTTGCCAAAGTACAGTCCGCCAATACGCCCACCTGACGGATAAAGTCCGGCACCTCGTCAAAACGGTTGAGTACCAGCACCAGGGTATAGCCATGCCCTGAAAGGTCGCTCAGCAGCGCAGCTAATTGGGCGCGTGAATTGACATCCAGCCCGTCAAAAGGCTCATCGAGGATCAGCAGGTCGGGTTGCGGCATCAGCGCCCGACACAGCAAGGTTTTGCGTGTTTCGCCGGTAGAAAGATATTTGAAGCGACGTGACAACAGCGGGGTGATGCCGAACTGTTCGGCCAATTGCGCGCAGCGGGCTGGGTCCTTGAGCTCTTCCTGAATGATTTCCGCCACGGTGCGGCCGGTATCTTCTTCGCCAGGGCTAAGCAGGTCGGTATTGTTGCGTTGCCATTCGTCGCTGACCAGTTTTTGCAACTGTTCGAAAGAAATACGTACCGCATGGCGGAAATCGCTGCGCCGCTCGCCGCTCAATAACACCAGCTCATTGGCCAGTGCGCGAGCCAGCGCAGATTTACCGCTGCCGTTGGCGCCGACAAAGGCCCAGCTGTCGCCGGCCTGAATATCCAGCGCATCCAGCGTCAGGGTGCGGGTATCGCTTAAGCGGAATGAACCTTGCGAAATGTGCAACGACGACATCACCTGTTCCTTTTTATGCAATTATTTTGTTTAGAAATAGGCGCATTGCAGGGTGATGTCAATCGGCAAAAATGCAACGTTACGTTGCGTTTAACACAACGTGGCGACAATCACCCGATCGGCGTTGAACAAGGCATACACCGCACTGCCGGGCTGCAGTTTAAGCTGCTGTAGTTCTGCGTTGGTTATGGTAGCGCACAGGGTTTCGCCCCCGGTGAGCGTGACCAAAACTTCGCTGTGATCGGCACCTGGCTGGATGCTGGCCACTACGCCTGCCAGCGAGTTGTCCGCCGCGCCGGCCAGTGCCGGATCGGTGTTCAGCTTTACCCACGGGGCTTTAATCAGCGCCAGCACTTCCTTACCGGGCGAGAGCTGCAGTCGATCGGCGCTTTGTTGGGTAATGGCTGCACTGAGGCGGGTTTTGCCGTCGTTCAGTAAAATATCCAGATGTTGCTGCACTTGCTGATGGTCGCGTTCGATCACCGTACCGAAAAATTGGTTGCGCGCGCTGGTTTGCAGCGAAAAGCGTGAGATGGCCGCCAGCAGGCTGTCGAGTGGCAGGTTGTCTTGCTGCAGTACGTCGAAGGCTTTTTGCTGGATCTGCCCCAGCAGGTCGTAAAGCTGGATCAGCCGTTCACCATAATGGGTTACCTGAGCACCGCCGCCACCTTTGCCGCCGGTAGCGCGCTCCACCACCGTTTGCTCCGCCAACTGGTTCATTTCGTTAATTGCATCCCAGGCGCTCTTATAGCTGATGCCTGCCAATTTAGCCCCCTGACTGATGGAGCCGGTGTGTCGGACCTGCTTAAGCAGCGCGATACGGCGCGGATCGGCGAACAGTTTTTGCTGGAGTTTTTAGAGTAAGAAGAATTTCGGCCTGCATAACACGTCCTGTCGGCTGCAAAAGGGTTATTGTCGCTGATTTGTGGCGAAAGCGCCAAATGATGCGTCGCCAACCGTGATAGGCGCGGTTACACAGGGACAATAAAAACTGGCACCTGATTATTGATATGTTATAACATAACAAAAAATATAATAACGGTCTTCCGGCCGTGCCGGGTTTTTATTTCACCACAGGGATGCTGTAAATGAGTGCTGCACGTCGGCGTTTCGTCACGCCCAAAAAACCACCTTATTATTTGGCTTCGGCTTTGTTTTTCAGCCTGTCGGGTACCGTACAGGCCAGCGCGGACTGCAATAAAACCGGAAACTCACCGCGCTGCGAAGACAGCGTTACCGTTGAGGCATCAACCCAGCCGCAAAGCCCCTATGGCGGGTTAAATACCGTCACCCAGACGGCTTCACGCCTGGGCTTGACCCGCCAGGAAACGCCGCGCAGTGTCGATGTTATCAGCAAGCAGGCTATTGAGCAGCGTGGGGACCGGACGCTGGCCGAAGTGGTTGAGCATGCGCCCGGTATGTCAGGTGTGGCCTCGCCGACGCTCAGCAATGACTTTTCGCTCCGTGGTTTTCGGCCGGTATCCTGGTTGTATAACGGTGTCGAAACTCCCGGTAGTACCCTCCAGTTAGCGGACCCATCCCACTACGACGGCGTAGAGGTTCTGCGTGGCCCCGGCTCGGTGCTGAATGGCCTGAGCGCCGCCGGCGGCAGCGTCAATCTGATCTCGCGCCAGCCGACCTTCAGCCGTCAGCCCGTTGAGCTCGACTACGGGCTGTCTAGTTACAACAGCCAGCGCCTGCACTTTGGCTCCGGGGAACGCTGTTGGATGACGTGGCGGCTTATCGGCTGGATGTTAGCGGTAGCGACAGCGGCACCAATGTGCAATATGAGCGCGACAAACAGAAACGGGTGTCCGGCGCCTTGCTGCTTAAGCTGACGGAGAATGCCTTGCTGACGTTGAGCCTGGATCGCATGCTCAACCGCACCACCAATCCTTACTACGGCACGCCGTTGGTGGAAGGGCAGATTGCCCGAGAGCTGCGCGATATTAACTACAACAACCTGACCGACAGCCGGATCCAGAGCAACGCGACCTCGTTCCAGGCCAGTCTGGATTGGTACACCACGCCGGAAATCGAGTTGCATAACCAGTTCTACTACTACAGTGGTTTTCGTGAGTGGCGCAATGTAGAACGCTTTCGAGCCTCGGCGGCGACTCAGCCCGGTTACGTCAACCGCGATTCTTTCGGGGCATTGGCCCACGATGATGACCTGATCGGCAACCGCAGCTCCCTGGTGTTCGACCGGCCGCTGGGCGGTTTTGACAACCGGCTGGTGGTTGGCGTTGATGTGAGCAAACGGCGCTTTCAGTACTACTCCAACGGCTTTCCCGGCTCTGAAGAGGTGCCTTTGCTGGCTCCGGTCAGAGAAGATTTTTCACAGGGAACGGACCGCCAGCGCACCCCGGTTCGCCACGTCACGCAAAACCAGTACGCTGGATTTTCTGGAAGACCGTTTTAGCCTGACTGACCGCTTAACCCTGCTGGGGCAGCTACGTTACAACCATATGCAGATGGATTGGCATTTCCAGAGCCCACAAGAGGAAACCCATGAGCACACCTACGTCTTCAGTGTCTGGAGCCTGGGCCCCAGCTACGCGTTAACCGACAATCTCAATATCTATGCCAACTACACCACCGGCCAGGAGCCTGGCAACGACCTGTTCTTTTTAAGCCCGGCGCAAACCAGCCTGCCGCTCACCCGGGTACGCCAATGGGAAATCGGTGCCAAGGGGCAGTTTTGGGATAACAAGGGAGAGGCCACGCTGGCACTGTACGAGCTGCGCAAGGACAACCTGTTCGTGCCCAATGCGCAGCAGCCGGATACGCTGAATGCGGTCGGGCGACAAACTTCGCGCGGCGTAGAGTTAAGCCTGATGCTACGTCCCAACTGGCAATGGGAGCTGGCTGCCAATGCGGCCTATACCCACGCCCGCTATGATGAATATCGCGGTGGTAGCCCGGTAGGCAGCTATAACGGCAACCGTCCGGCTTACATCCCCGACTGGACCGCTAACCTCACCGCACGTTACAAACCGACCCAGCAACTGGGGCTCACGTCATCGCTGCGCTACGTGGGCAGCAGTTATAACGACGATGCCAATCAACGCAAAATGCCGGCCTATACCACACTCGATCTGGCTGCAGACTACCAGCTCACGCCGGTGGTCGACGTGGGGGGTTCGCATCAGAAACGCCACCAATCAACTCTATGCTTACCAGCGGACCTACCCGGATCAGGTGCTGATTGCGCCGTCGCGGACTTATGAAAGCTTTATTTCGGTGAGGTTCTGATAGCGCCATGCAGCCGATAATTCACCTGCTGCTGGTACTGGGGCTGCTGTTTAGTGCGCTGGTGCAGGCCGGGGCTGTTGTGTTCAACAACTGTGGCCAACAACACCATTACCCGGCGGTACCGAAACGTATACTGGTGTACGCCAACCCCGCGCTGGAAAACCTGCTGGCTCTGGGGTTGGCTCAGCACATTGTCGGAGTTATCGGCTATGACTATGCGCGGGATACGGCTCCTTCACCGACGCCAGCGGGATGGGGCAAGGTACTGAGCCAACTGTCGGCCACTGCGCCACCGTCGGCGGAGCCCTTGCTGTTGTTGAACCCGGATTTTATCTATTCGGCTAGCTATTACTGGTTCAACAGCCCGGAAACGCCCAGCCGCGATCGGCTGGCAGAGTGGGGGATCGCCACCTATCTCTCGCCTAATGTCTGCGGAGGTCAGCAAAGTGCTGCAAGCTCATCGGCCAGTTTTAACGGCATTTTTGCCGAACTGCGGGATATCGCCCGCATTTTTGATGTTTCCGGCGACGCCGAAACTTTAATTCAGCAGCTGCAAATTCAACTGCGCGATCTGGGGCAGCAGGCGGCATCACTCCCTCATCGACGAATACTCTGGTGGTATGCCGACACTCAAACCCCTTATGTGGCGGGATGTTGCGGCGCACCGGCATTGCTGACCAAGCAGGTGGGCAGCGAAAACCTGTTTGGCGACCTGCCCGAGCTTTGGCCCACCGTTTCCTGGGAAACCATTGCTGCCCGCGATCCCGACCTGATTGTGCTTGGCGATTTGCCTCGTGGCGGGCTCGGCGACAGCGCAAAAGACAAAATCCATTTTTTAGAGCATCACCCACTGACCGCCACCCTGCGTGCCGTGCGGCAAAAAAACTATGTGATTTTGCCCGGCTATGACCTGGATCCCTCAGCCCGCACGGTTGCGTCCTTGCACCGTTTAATAACGGGTCTGCAGCAGCAGGCTTTACGTTTACCCACTCCCAATAAGGAACCCTGATATGTCCTCGTTATCATTCTCTTCACTGCTGACCTCGTGGGATCAACAACAGGGCGCTTACATCGCCGAGCGAGAGGCGCGTTTCAATGCCCAGCTCGACGTGCTGGAGCTCTCGGTGGGCCAGGATTTTCAGGTGCTGGATCTGGCCTGTGGGCCAGGTTCGCTTAGCCTGCGAATTCTTCAGCGCTTTCCACAGGCCAGAGTAACGGCGGTGGATCTCGATCCGTTATTGCTGGCTATCGCGCGGGGTGCACTGGCGCAATACGGTGACAGGATCCGTATCATTCAGGCCGATCTTGCCGATCCCGCTTGTCTTTCATCGCTCGACGATCCGGCACCGCAGGCGGTGGTTTCCAGCACTGCGCTGCACTGGCTCATGCCGGAGCATTTGGGGGTTCTGTACCGGCAATATCGCTGAACTGTTGCCTGACGGCGGCATTTTTCTGAACGCCGATCATCAGCGTTACGATCATCGGCACCTGCGCAGTAAAGCGTTGGCTGAACGGCACGACGAACAGACGCAACAACGGGCCTGGCAGAACGGTGTTGAGGATTGGGATCGGTGGTTTGCCAAAGTGCAGCAGTTGCCGGAGCTGGCGCAATATCGACAAGCGCGCGAGAACCTGTTTGCCGGGCGGCCGATCCCCCGGCGACCGCGCTGGACTTTCAGGTTGCCAGCTTGATGCAGGCGGGTTTCACCGAGGCGGGGCCGGTCTGGCAGTTGCTGGATGACTACGTGATTGCAGGCTGGAAATAGCATGGACGGGTCTGTACGCCGCCATTTTACTCTGCTGCCGGGGCGCTCCGGGGGCTGGCTGTTATTGCTGATCCTGGCGTTGCTGCTGTTTTTGCTGGGCGCTTCGCTGTACGGACCGGCACCAATATCGCTGCATGACGCGTGGCATATTTTATCTGACCCCGGTGGCGCTAATGCCCAGGAAAACACCGAGGTTTATCAACGAATCATTTGGTCACTGAGAATGCCGAGAGCCTTACTGGCGGCGGTGGCGGGTGCCGGGCTGGCACTGGCCGGCACTATTTTGCAGTCACTGACGCGTAACCCGTTGGCCGATCCCTGGGTGCTGGGGATTTCCTCTGGGGCCGGGGTGGGGGCGGTGTTGGTTCTGGTGTTGGGACTGGGTGGTGGCTTGCTGTCGGTACCCGGTGGGGCGTTTCTCGGGGCGGCCGGGGCATTTGCGCTGGTTTTGCTGCTTGCCGGGCGGTCCCTGCAGGCGGAATCAACGCTGTTTATTCTGGCCGGGGTGGCTGTCACGCAGTTGCTTTCAGCCCTGACCTCGCTGATTACCCTGTGGCAGGCGGATGCCAATGCCACCCGCGGCGTGATGTTCTGGCTGTTGGGATCCTTCAGTGACGCTCGCTGGCCGCAGGTCGGTTTGGTTGCGCTGCTGCTGGCGCTGGCGTTGCTGGTTTGCTGGATGAGAGCGGGGGAACTGGATGCCCTGGCCTTCGGCGGCCTGACGGCAGCCTCTTTGGGGGTGGCGGTGGCACCGCTGAAGCTGTTGTTGTATGCCATCACTATGGCGCTGACTGCCGTTATTGTCGCGTTCAGCGGCGCGGTGGGGTTTATCGGCCTGACGGTGCCGCATGTCGCCAGGCTGTTGGTTGGGCCACGCCATCGGGTACTGCTGCCGGCCAGCGCATTGTGCGGCGCACTGTTTGCCGTAGCGGCCGATACTCTGGCCAGAACCCTGTTCGCGCCGCGTGAGCTGCCGGTGGGGGTATTGACGGCATTGTTGGGCGTACCGATTTTTCTGGCATTGCTGTATCGGAAAATAAACGCATGACGGCTGAAAAGGGTTTACCGGGGCTGCGTGCCGAACGGTTGGGCTGGTCTACACCGGAGAAAAGGATATTGGATAACCTTAGCTTCCATGCCCGTCCCGGCGAAATTACCGGCGTGCTTGGCGTCAACGGCAGCGGAAAATCCACCTTACTTAAACTGTTGGCGGGATTGATCCCTCCGGCGCACGGGCGGGTTTATCTGCAAGATACCGACATTGCCAGCCTGCCAGGGCGTGAACGTGCCAAAAGTATGACTTTCCTCGAACAGTCCGGGCCGGGTGCGTTTGCTATACCGGTTAAAGACGTGGTGCTGCTCGGGCGCCTGGTTTACGCCAGCCGCTGGGCGGGGTTTAGTGCAGAAGACTACCGCATTGCCGGGCTGGCGATGGAGCAAGTGGGCATTTCGCGGCTTGCCGAACGGGAATGGCATCAATTGTCCGGTGGCGAGCAACAGCGGGTTCATTTGGCGCGGGCACTGGCACAGCAAACCCCGTGGTTGCTGCTGGATGAGCCTGCCAATCATCTTGATATTGCTCACCAGCAACAGTTTATGGCCTTACTGCGACGTCTGGGCATCAGCGTGGTGGTGTCACTGCACGACCTGAATTTGGCGGCCTGTTACTGCGACCGTCTGATGCTGTTAAAGCAGGGGAATATGCACGCATTTGGCTCACCGAGGGAGGTGTTAACGCCGGAGGTTATTGACCAGGTATATGGTGTGGAGGCTCGGCTGGCGACGGTCGAGAAGTATGTTGCACCACTGATCTATTACCCTGCCCAATAGTGTTCATTGATCGTAAGGATTAGGCCGTTCGGCACAAATGGCACGTTTGGCCGGTTACAAATTTCGTACGGTCTTTAAAATAACCACGTTTTAGTGTGTATTTTGGTTTAAAGTAAAGATTACGTGGCGGTGTTCATTACCGCTCAATGGCAGTTAAGTGAGGCTACCATGATGGAATTATTGATAAGTTTGCTGTTCGCCGTAGTGATGGTGCCGATTGTCATGGCCATCATCCTCGGTTTGATCTACGGTTTGGGTGAGGTGTTCAACGTCTTCTCCAAAGTGGGTCATTCTAAAGAGAACCGCACCTAGCACCACCTTTCCTCTATTAATACCCTATAGCTTTCAAGTTGCAGCTAGGCGACCAGCTTGCTCATCCCCAGGCGCTTACTCGAGTAAGTTACTGGGGGGAGCAAGTGCAGATAACAACGCTGCAGCTTGAAAGATGACGGGTATATACCCGCCGGCATCGTTCGGTGGGTGTTTCTCAAGTTATCTCCCACCGTGCCGATAAACCGCATGACAAGCTTCTGCGTGACGTTATATTATTTTTTATATAACGAAGAGTGATAATGCACGTTAACTTGCGGAGAAAACAATGAAACAGCAATGGACCAAGTGGGTCGGCGGTATCGTATTGATGTCCGGTATGGTTATGCAGGCTTCTGCGGCGGAAAAAGTGACCGTTTTTGCGGCAGCGTCGTTGACTAATGCCTTGCAGGACATCGCGACCCAGTATCAGAAGGGCAAGGATGTTCAGGTCGTTTCTTCATTCGCTTCCTCTTCCACGCTGGCACGCCAGATAGAGCAGGGCGCTCCGGCCGATTTGTTCATCTCCGCCGATCAGCAGTGGATGGATTATGCCATCGACAAACAGCAGATGGTTAAAGATACCCGCTATACCTTACTGGGTAACGAATTGGTGCTGATCGCCGCCAAAGATGCCAAACAGGCTAAAATCACGCTCGATAAGCAGACAGACTGGACGAAATTACTCAATGGCGGCCGGCTGTCGGTGGGCGACCCGGATCACGTACCGGCCGGTATCTACGCCAAGGAAGCACTGCAAAATCTGGGGGCCTGGACAGCCCTGGAGCCTAAACTGGCGCGTGCCAACAACGTACGCAGTGCCATGACTCTGGTAGAGCGTGGTGAAGCGCCGCTGGGCATTGTTTATGGCTCAGACGCGGTGGCCAGTGATAAAGTCAGCGTAGTGGCTATTTTCCCGGAAGACAGCCACAAACCGGTTGAATACCCGATGGCTATCGTTAAAGGCCATCAGACACCGGCCGTCAGCGCGTTCTACAGCTACCTGAAGAGCCCGGAAGCGGCGGCTATTTTCAAACATTATGGATTCTCCCCGCGTAAATGATTTTGAGCGAGTACGAGTGGCAGGCGGTTGAGCTGAGCCTGAAAGTGTCCTGCGTGGCGGTGGTGTTCAGCTTACCTTTTGGCATTCTGATGGCCTGGGTGTTGGTCCGCTGTCAGTTTCCCGGCAAGTCGCTGCTGGACGGTATTATTCACCTGCCGCTGGTGCTGCCGCCGGTGGTGGTGGGCTATTTATTGCTGATCTCCATGGGGCGGCGCGGCGCGGTCGGTGAATGGCTGTATGACTGGTTCGGTTTCAGTTTCAGTTTTAGCTGGCGCGGTGCCGCGCTGGCTTCCGCAGTGATGGCGTTTCCGCTGATGGTACGCGCCATCCGGCTGGCGCTGGAGGCGGTAGATACCCGTCTGGAGCAGGCTGCCCGTACTCTTGGTGCCAACCCATGGCGGGTGTTTTTCACCATTACCTTGCCGCTTTCGTTACCGGGATTGATCGTCGGCGTGGTGCTGGGTTTTGCCCGTTCGCTGGGTGAGTTCGGCGCCACCATTACCTTTGTTTCCAATATTCCCGGCGAGACGCGTACCATCCCGTCGGCAATGTATACCCTGATTGAAACGCCGGGGGCGGAATCCGCCGCCGCACGCCTGTGCGTGATTGCTATTGTGCTGTCACTGGTTTCACTGATGGTTTCCGAGTGGCTGGCCCGCTGGGGACGCAAACGGATGGGCGTATAAATGTTGGAGCTGGATTTTTCCCAATGCCTTGGCGACCTGAACCTCAATGTGCGCGCCGATCTGCCTGCTCAGGGCATTACCGCGATTTTTGGCCTGTCCGGCGCCGGTAAAACCTCCCTAATCAACGCCATCGGCGGCCTGACGCGCTTGCAACAGGGGCGGATCGTGCTCAATGGCCGCACGCTGGTGGATACCGAACGTGGCCTGTGCCTGCCGCCGGAAAAACGTCGTATTGGCTATGTGTTTCAGGACGCGCGTCTGTTCCCGCATTACCGGGTGCGCGGCAACCTGCAATACGGTATGGCGGCCGGTATGCGCGCGCAGTTTGACAGCATTGTCGAGCTGCTGGGCATCGGTCCGTTGCTTAATCGTCTGCCGTTGACGCTGTCCGGTGGCGAAAAACAGCGGGTGGCGATTGGTCGCGCCCTGCTGACCGCGCCGGAGTTGCTGTTGATGGACGAGCCGCTGGCCTCGCTGGACCTGCCGCGCAAGCGCGAGCTGTTGCCCTATCTGGAACGGTTGGCGCAGGACGTTAATATCCCCATTCTCTACGTCAGCCACAGCATGGACGAAATTCTGCGCCTGGCGGAGCAGGTGATGGTGCTGGATAACGGCCAGGTGAGGGCCTTCGGCGGGCTGGAGGAGGTGTGGGCCAGCAGCGCGTTGCGGCCCTGGTTGCAGCGAGAGGATCAAAGCAGCGTGCTGCGCGTCAGCGTGATTGAACATCACCAGCGTTATGCGATGACGGCGTTGGCGTTGGGCGACCAACGTTTGTGGGTCAGCGGCGTCGACGCCGCCCTGGGTGCCCAACTGCGTATCCGCATCAACGCGGCCGATGTTTCGCTGGTATTGCAACCGCCGGTCAACAGCAGTATCCGCAACGTCTTGCCGGCCAGGGTGACCGAGTGCCTGGAGGTTGATGGGCAGGTGGAGGTGAAACTGGCGGTAGGAGAAAGCGTACTCTGGGCGCGTATTACGCCGTGGGCACGAGACGAACTGGCGATCCGGCCGGGGCAGTGGCTGTATGCGCAGGTCAAAAGCGTGTCAATCAGCCGCGAGGCGCGTTGAATTCGGCCCTCCCGGCAGGGAGGGCAATGGCATTACTGACCCAGGACTCGAGTGCGGATGACTTCGGCAATGCCCGGCTGCAGGTGATCGGCAATCACCAGATCGGCGCGTTGTTTGATGGCGTCATCGGCGTTGCCCATGGCGACACCCAGGCCTACCGCTTCCAGCATGCTGAGATCGTTGTAGTTATCCCCGAAGGCCACCACCTGGCTCATGCTTAAACCCTGTGACTCCACCCACTGCTGCAGGCGTTTCCCTTTGCTGTTGCCGCCTTTGGCAATATCGACCTGATCGTGCCACGACCATTCGCAGGCCAGCCCCAGCTCTTTTTCTACCGTTTCGGCGAAGCGGCGCAGTGCAGGAATATCGGCGTGCGAGGTGGCGAACTTCCAGATTGACTGCGCCTCATCGGCTGCCTGAGCCAGGCTGTTGACCTGCAACAGCGTTGGGCGTTGCGCCGGCGGCAGGGTTTCTGCCCAGGCCAATGAACGGGTGACGTGGCCGCTCGGCTCCTGATACAGCATGGCGTCGTCCACGTACATCAGGCCATGAATGTCGCTTTGTTTCAGCATCTGCAACACCAGCTTGGCCTGAGCTTTTTCCAGCGGATCGGCCGCCAGCACTTTTTTCTGCTGGAAGTCATACAAATAGGTGCCGTTACAGCAGATTGCCGGGGTGTCTATCTCCAGCGCCTGATAGAACGGGTGGATCGCCACATGATGGCGACCGGTGACTACCACTACTTTGACGCCGGCGGCACGCGCCTGGGCCAGGGCTGCCAGCGACTGCGGTAAAATGCGTTTTTGGTTGTCCAGCAAGGTGCCATCCAGATCGAGGGCAATGACGCGGTAGCTCATAGGGATCTCATTATAGTTAGCAACAAAATTAAACTGATGGTACACCGGATAAGCAACGGATAAAACCGCACAGATTTCATCTGCAACGCGTCACGGATGTGAGGTAAGCTAGGGGAAACCGAAAAACCTGAAACCGGTTTCTCTTTTACCCTATGCAAGGAGAATTCATGAAGCAAATCGTTTATGTCGCCAGCCCGGAAAGCCAACAAATTCACGTATGGCAGTTAAGCGACGCGGGTGCGTTAGAGTTGCTGCAGACCGTCGAGGCCCCGGGGCAGGTGCAACCGATGGCGATCCACCCGGACAGAACGCATCTGTACGTGGGTGTGCGCCCGGCTTTCGGTATTGTCAGCTATCGCATTGAGGCGGACGGCACACTGCAACAGGCCGGTATGGCGCCGCTGCCAGGTAGCCCAACCCATATTTCTACCGATTTGCAGGGGCGCTATCTGTTTTCCGCTTCTTACAGCGGTAACTGTGCCAGCGTTAGCCCTATCGGCCATGACGGCGTGGTGGTAGCACCTATCCAGCAGATCGACGGTTTGACCGCGCCGCATTCGGCCAATATCGATCCGACCAATCAACTGTTGCTGGTGCCTTGTCTGAAAGAAGATCGCATCCGCCTGTTTAATCTGGATCTGCAAGGTGAACTGACGCCGCACGCCCAGGAAGCCGTGACGACGGCCAGCGGCGCAGGCCCGCGTCATATGGCATTCCACCATAACGACAAATATGCTTACTGCGTGAATGAGCTCGATGGCACGGTAGACGTGTTCACCATCAGCGAAAACGGCGGCAAATATACTCTGGTGCAAACGCTGGATATCATGCCGGCCGATTTCAACGGTACCCGCTGGGCGGCGGATATTCATATCACGCCGAACGGCCGCTTCCTGTACACCAGTGACCGTACCGCCAGTATCCTGACTATTTTCAGCGTGTCCGAAGATGGCAGTACCTTGTCGGTGGTCGGTTATCATCCGACCGAAGAGCAGCCGCGCGGCTTCAATATTGACCACAGCGGCCGCTTTGTGATTTCGTCCGGCCAGAAGTCCGGTCATATCGGGGTGTATGAGATTGATCAGGCCAGCGGCAAGCTGACCACGCTGGCAAGGTACCCGGTGGGTAAAGGCCCGATGTGGGTAAGCATCCTGGCTAAATAAAACTAAGGGGCGAATACATTCGCCCCTTAGTTTGCCAAAAATCAGCTGTACTTCACCGTCAGCGTAGCGCTGCCGAGGCTATGGAAGTGCACGTTAAAACCAACCAGTGCGCCACTGGAGCCTTCATCCACCTCAATGCTTGCTACGTCCAGCGCATGTACGGTGAAGTGATAGCGGTGGCTTTCACCCTGCGGTGGCGCCGCGCCGCCGTAACCGGCGGAACCAAAGTCGGTGCGAGTCTGGATAGCCCCAGCCGGTAAGCCACCTTTGCCGGAGCCTGCGCCCGGCGGAAGTTCACGCGTTGCCGCCGGGATATTGGCGACCACCCAGTGCCACCAGCCGGAGCCGGTCGGGGCATCGGGATCGTAAACCGAAATCACAAAGCTCTTGGTGCCTTCCGGCACGCCATCCCAGGCCAGATGCGGTGACAGATTATCGCCGTGATAACCCATGCCGTTAAACACCTGACGCTCCGGCATTTTTGCGCCGTCCTGCAACTCATTGCTGTACAAACGAAAAGTCATGCTGACTCCCTGTTGTCGGTAAAAGCAGAACCCTAAGCTAGACCGTTTTGCCGCAACAATACAAGCAGCATTGTATCTCGCCAGTAGCCTTATCTATGGGTTACCATAATTAACCGTGAAGCCACATTCGCGATAATTATCATTCACAGTTCGATATAAACTAATCATGATTTCATTCAAAAAACGCACGCCGTGGTTTGGCTGGCTGCGCCGCTGGGCCAGGGGTATCAAGCGCGACATTTATGCTTTGTGGCTGGCAGCTCGTGACCGTCGCACGCCCTGGTATGCCAAATTGGTCGCCCTGCTGGTGGCGGGTTATGCGGTGTCGCCGATAGATTTAATCCCGGATTTTGTTCCGGTATTGGGCTATCTGGACGATGTGATTATCGTGCCGCTGGGCATCATGCTGGCGGTGCGGCTGATCCCCAAACCGCTGATGGTGGAGTTTCGTGAGAAGGCACAACGGCGCATCGATAATCCAACCGGCCGGATGGCGGCGGTGATGATCATTTTGTTGTGGGTGGGGTGCCTGGTGTGGCTGGCCCGTTATCTGGACCAGCATTGGTAAGCAATTACTCTACTGCGGCCGCTACGGCGGCGGTCAAACGGCTGAGCTGTTCAGGTTCAATAATATACGGCGGCATCAAATAAATCAGTTTGCCGAAGGGCCGGATCCACACGCCGCGCTCGACAAAGCCACGCTGTAGCTGCGCCACATCCACCGACTCGCGCATTTCTACTACGCCAATCGCCCCCAGCACTCTCACATCCGCCACTTTTGGCAGCGCCTTCAGCGGTAATAACTGCTGTTTCAGTTGGCTTTCGATAGCGGCGACCTGCTGCTGCCAGTGGTTTTCCGCCAACAGCGACAGGCTGGCGTTGGCCACCGCACAGGCCAGCGGGTTGCCCATAAAGGTTGGTCCGTGCATAAAGCAGCCGGCGGCCCCGTTGCTGATGGTTTCCGCCACGTGGCGCGTGGTCAGGGTGGCGGATAGCGTCATATAGCCACCGGTCAGCGCCTTGCCCAGACACAGAATATCCGGCACCACGTCGGCATGTTCACAGGCAAACAGCTTGCCAGTGCGACCGAAACCGGTGGCGATCTCGTCGGCGATCAGCAGCACCTGATGACGATCGCACAGCTCACGCACCCGCTTGAGATAGGTCGGGTGGTAGATGCGCATGCCGCCTGCGCCCTGGACTACCGGCTCCAGGATCACCGCAGCCACTTCTCCGGCATGCTGCTCCAGCAGCGCGGCGAACGGCGCAATATCATTTTCATCCCAGACCTGGTCGAAACCGCACTGCGGCGCGGTAGCGAACAGGTGCGGCGCCAGATAACCCTGATAAAGGCTGTGCATCGAATTGTCCGGATCGCACACCGACATCGCGCCAAAGGTATCGCCGTGATAGCCGTGCCGCAGGGTCAGAATGCGTTGTCGCCTTTCCCCGCGAGCCTGCCAGTATTGCAGCGCCATCTTCAGCGACACCTCTACCGCCACCGAGCCGGAATCCGCCAGGAACACGCATTGCAACGCCTCCGGTGTCATTGCCACCAGACGGCGGCACAGGGCAATGGCCGCAGGATGGGTAATGCCGCCGAACATCACGTGCGACATTTTTTCCAACTGTTGCGTGGCGGCCAGGTTTAGCTGCGGGTGATTGTATCCGTGAATTGCCGCCCACCAGGAGGACATGCCGTCAATCAGTCGCCGACCGTCGGCCAACTGCAATTCAACGCCGCTGGCGGCTTCTACCGGGTAACAGGGGAGCGGGTGGCTCATGGAAGTGTACGGGTGCCAGATATGGCGTTGGTCGAACTCAAGGTCAGAGGCAGTGATAGACATGCTTGTAAACCAAATCATATTCGTAATGGTTGACAGTATATCCACAATATCTAAACTGACGACACTTTTTTCATTTTGGAGACGCCGTGATGGCCGATCGCATTCACTGGACAGTGGGTCTTGCCCAGACCCTGTTTGATAAACCTTTGCTCGAATTGTTATTTGAAGCCCAGACGGTTCACCGTCAGCACTTTGACCCGCGTCAGGTACAGGTGAGCACGCTGTTATCAATCAAGACCGGCGCATGCCCGGAAGACTGCAAGTACTGCCCGCAAAGCTCGCGCTATAAAACCGGCCTGGAGTCGGAGCGGTTGATGCAGGTTGAGCAGGTACTGGAGTCGGCGCGTAAGGCCAAGGCGAATGGATCGACCCGTTTCTGCATGGGGGCGGCGTGGAAAAACCCGCACGAGCGCGATATGCCTTACCTGCAGCAGATGGTGCAAGGGGTGAAGGCGATGGGCATGGAAACCTGCATGACGCTGGGCACGCTGGATGGTACGCAGGCGGAACGGCTGGCGGATGCCGGGCTGGATTACTACAACCATAACCTGGACACCTCGCCGGAATTCTACGGCAATATCATCACCACTCGCAGCTACCAGGAACGTCTGGATACCCTGGGTAAAGTGCGCGGCGCGGGCATTAAAGTCTGTTCCGGCGGCATTGTCGGGCTGGGTGAAACGGTGCGTGACCGCGCCGGGCTGCTGGTGCAGTTGGCCAATCTGCCGACGCCGCCGGAGAGCGTGCCGATCAACATGCTGGTGAAGGTCAAAGGCACGCCGCTGGCCGATAACGAAGACGTCGATCCGTTTGACTTCATCCGCACCATTGCGGTGGCACGCATCATGATGCCGGCTTCTTACGTGCGCCTGTCCGCTGGCCGTGAGCAGATGAACGAGCAAACTCAGGCGATGTGTTTTATGGCCGGTGCCAACTCGATCTTCTATGGCTGCAAACTGCTGACTACGCCAAACCCGGAAGAAGACAAAGACCTACAGTTGTTCCGCAAACTGGGCCTGAACCCGCAGCAGACCGAAACCGAGCACGGCGACAACCAGCAACAGCAGGCGCTGGCTGCGCAGTTGATGCAGGCGGATACCGCTGAGTTTTACAACGCGGCACTGTAATGAGCTGGCAACAACGCATTGAACAAGCGCTGGAGGAGCGGCAACAGAGCGCCGCTTACCGCCGTCGCCAGGTGAATCAGGGCGGCAATGGCCGCCATATTCAGCTTAATGGCGAGCATTACCTGAATTTCTCCGGCAATGACTACCTTGGCCTGAGCCAGAATGCCCAGGTGATCGCCGCCTGGCAGCAGGGCGCGCAGCAGTATGGGGTCGGCAGCGGTGGCTCTGGCCACGTTACCGGTTTTTCTACGGCACATCAGGTGCTGGAACAGCAACTGGCGGACTGGCTTGGCTACCCGCGTGCGTTGCTGTTTATCTCTGGCTATGCCGCCAATCAGGCGCTGCTGGCGGCTCTGATGCAGGCCGAGGATCGCATTTTAGCCGACCGGCTCAGCCATGCTTCTTTGCTGGAGGCGGCTGCCCACTCACCGGCCCAGTTGCGTCGTTTTCGTCATAATCAGCCCCAGGCGCTGGCTGATTTGCTTGCCAAACCCTGCGACGGCCAAATGTTGGCGGTGACCGAAGGGGTATTCAGCATGGACGGCGACAGTGCGCCACTGGCGGAGCTGCACCGTTTGACCCGCGCGGCGGGGGCCTGGCTGATGGTCGATGACGCACACGGTATCGGTGTGCACGGCGAGCAGGGGCGCGGCAGTTGCTGGCAGCAGGGCGTACGGCCCGAACTGTTGGTGGTCACTTTCGGCAAAGCCTTTGGCCTCAGCGGTGCCGCAGTGTTGTGTGATGACTCTACCGCCGAATATTTGCTGCAGTTTGCCCGCCATTTGATTTACAGCACCGCGATGCCACCGGCACAGGCCAGCGCATTGCAGGCAGCGTTGCATTGCATTCGGCAGGGCGACGAATTACGTGCCCGGCTGCAGGATAACATTCAGCGTTTCCGCCAGGGAGCGGCCCAGTTGTCGCTGACCCTGACGGAGTCGGTGACCGCCATTCAACCTTTGCTGGTGGGCGATAACCAACGAGCGCTCGATCTGGCGCAAAACCTGCGCGAGCAGGGCCTGTGGGTGAGTGCTATCCGCCCGCCAACGGTGCCACCGGGCGGTGCGCGCTTGCGTATTACCCTGACGGCGGCACATCAGCCGCAGGATATCGATCGTCTGCTGGAGGTATTGCATGACGTCAGCGTTTGAACCGATCAATAAGCAGGCGGTGGCCTCGGCCTTCAGCCGTGCCGCTGGCAGCTATGATGCGGCGGCGGTGCTGCAGCGTGATGTTGGTGAGCGCTTGCTGGGGATGGGACGGGATCACCGGGGTGAACAACTGCTGGATGCGGGCTGTGGCACCGGCCATTTCAGCCGCCGCTGGCGCGAACTCGGCAAACAGGTTACTGCACTGGATCTGGCACCCGGCATGCTGGCGTTTGCCCCGTCAGCAGCAGGCGGCGGATCATTATCTGCTGGGGGATATCGAAAATGTGCCCTTGCCCGACGCTGCGGTGGATATCTGCTTCAGCAGTCTGGTAGTGCAATGGTGTAGCGACCTGCAGCGCGCCTTGGCGGAGCTATATCGGGTTACCCGCCCCGGCGGTGTGATCCTGTTTTCTACGCTGGCACAAGGATCGCTGGGCGAACTGGGTGACGCCTGGCAGCAGGTGGACGGTGAACGCCATGTGAATGATTTTCTGCCGCTGGCGCAGATTAGCGCAGCCTGCGCCGATTATCGGCACCAGTTGGAAGTGGAGTGGCAAACCCTGAATTACCCGGATGTGATGGCGCTGATGCGATCGCTCAAGGGGATCGGGGCGACCCATTTACATCAGGGGCGTGATGCCGGGCTGCTGTCGCGCCGACGGCTTGCGGCCTTGCAGGCGGCTTACCCCTGCCGGCGCGGGCAATTCCCGCTCAGTTATCATCTGGTTTATGGAGTGATTTATCGTGATTAAGCGTTGGTTTGTCACCGGCACCGATACCGAAGTGGGCAAAACCGTGGCCAGCAGCGCCTTGTTGCAGGCGGCGAATCTGGCGGGTTACCGCACTGCCGGTTACAAACCGGTGGCCTCCGGCAGTGAGATGACCGCCGAAGGCTTGCGTAACGGTGATGCGTTGGCGTTACAGGCTAACGGTTCAGTTGCGCTAAGTTACCAGGAAGTAAACCCTTACGTTTTCGCCGAACCGACCTCGCCGCATATTGTCAGCGCCGATGAAGGGCGGCCGATCGAACTGGCCCAACTTTCCGCCGGATTACGCCACCTGGAACAGAAGGCCGACTGGCTGCTGGTCGAAGGCGCCGGAGGCTGGTTTACGCCGCTTTCTGAGCAACATACCTTTGCCGACTGGGTACAGCAGGAGCAACTGCCGGTGATTTTGGTGGTGGGTATCAAACTGGGTTGCATTAACCATGCGCTGCTGACTGCACAGGCTGTCAAACAGGCGGGGTTGTCGTTGGTCGGTTGGATCGCCAATGACGTTAGCCCACCGGGCCGCCGTCATCAGGAATATCTGGCCACGCTGAGCCGTATGTTACCGGCACCGTTGCTTGGTGAGATCCCACACTTGCCCGAACCTGAACGGCAGGCTTTGGGGCATTATCTGGATTTAAGCGTTTTATCCCTTTGAGCGTTAAATCCTCCGTCCACGGACTCACCGTGGACGGAGATAACCTGACTTGCTGTTTTACATGGCGGTGATGCAAGCATTGTCGAAGTAAAGTACCCCGTTTTTCGCTAAGGCATACAAATTGAAAGACAAAATGACATGGGTTGCCCAAGCCGGCACTTTTCGTCGGTTGGCGTTAAAACGGTATTCCTTAAACTCGGCATAATCACTGGCATTGAGAGTGCCATCCCAGGCGGCCACATCTGATTTAGCGACGATCGATACACCGTTGCTTTCCACCTCCTGAATACAGGCATAGCGCAGCGAGGCGAATAAATTCCCTGATCCCCCATTCAACGTTTTCAGGGTAAAACAGGCTCCCAACTGTTCATATTGCGATACCGGAACCACTACCCGCACTCCGGCACTGGAGTTGGTATTTCCCAGTTTGGTCACTTTTAGCGCATTGCTGCCATTAACGCCTGCGCCGGCCTCAATAGTCAGGGTAATGGCGTCTGAGATAAAGGGGCTGCTAACGTTTCCACCGGAAACTTCCCAACCTATCGGCTTGGTCGTAAACGAGAAATTACCGTCTTTAAGCTTGTTATTATTGGCGGTGGTCAAAGTCTGAATGCCTTTGCCGCCACCGCCGCCATCCAGCCGACTGTTTTTAATCACAAAGTCGCCAGTACCGCCAAAATAACGGCCGGTCGCTGTTCGCACCCCATAGAACTTAACGTTGTCTACGATAATTCCGCTACTGCCTGCTTCGGCGTAAAAACAGTAGTCTTGGGCCAGAGTGGTTTGCAGCGTAATGATCTCCCCACCCTGAATGAGTAATGACGCATTCTGGTTGGCGCTACAGCGGAAGGGGGAATCAGAGAGTGGGCTATTACTATTACCGAACTCAATATGGCAGCCGTGCAACTCAACGCTTCCAGCTTCTACATTTACAATCGCACCCGCATAATCTATTGATGTGCCGAAGAAACGAAATGCGCCATTTTGGTTCTGATTGCCGATAGCCAATCCCTGAGAGTTGCCAAGAGTGCCACCGAAGAAGTTGATCCCTTCCCCAAAGTTATGATCGGTAGGATCTTTATCACCAGTTTGTGATGGTGGCACATTAGTGGTTTTAGCGGCTGGCATATGCACGCACTCATAGCAACGGACGATCTCACAGCCATAGTGATGCCCAATGTACGCGTTGGTGCCAAAATACATGCCGTAATAGAAACCGGAAATATATACGTTATTAACGGAAAAATTTCCCAACAGGCTTTCTGGTGATTGGAACACTATCCCATCTATAAAGTTATATGCTGTCTTTTGACCAGGCACTTCAGACTGAGTTGCCCCAATCCCCTTGACGGTAAAGTTCTTTAAGATTGGTGCAGGGCGAATGGGGATCCCGATATCCAGTGTTTCAGCCGACGTATAGCAGCGCAGGAAGTAGTTGTGGTCGTTTTCGGTCCCGTTGGGGATATTAGTGGTGATATTTACACCGTTGCCGTCAATATAAACGTAGCCGACATCGATATCGGTCTTGGGAGCCGTCCACACCTCAAACGGCGCGGTGAATTTTACAATTGTTGGTCTTTTTAATGTGCCTGTAATAAAGGTTTGTGCCTTGAGCAGCTCATCGCGAGACTTGACGTAAATCCCCTCAACATTAAGACGATCTTGCAAAGTCCAGACCTTCCCGTTCAGGTCTCTATATTGGATAAATTTTGCATCGTTATCGGCCATGGTCTATCCCTCAGTTCAAGTTAACGGTTGTGAAAACTCGTTGAATATGGAGGGAGCGTTTGGTCATTTCCAACAAACGGAGTTTGGTCTTCGCTGATACAACACAAGGCGAAATGAGTGGTGCGGTTCTGAAGGCGTTAGTCTGGGATAAGCCATGAGAGCGGTGTGCAATATTGCACACCCCTGCCAGTCAAACTGCCAGATAGGCATTAATCAATTCCTCGTCCAACTGTTCCAGCGTGCCATCGGCGACGCTGCGGCCCTGGTCCATCAGGCAAAAACGGTCCGCCACGCGACGGACAAACGGCAGCTTGTGCTCCACCAGCAGGATAGTCATACCCAGTTCGCGGTTAAGCTTACGGATCACGTTACCGATATCGGCCGCGATCGTGGGCTGCACACCGCTGGTGGGCTCATCGAGGATCAGCAACTCTGGCTCCAGCACCAGGGCGCGACCAATCGCCAGTTGCTGCTGCTCACCGTCGCACAAATCTCCAGCTCTGCGGCTGCGCATTTCTCGCAGGTTGGGGAACAGGTTATAAATCAAAGGCGGAATGCGGCGGTTTTTATCGCGGCCGGCCATCAGCGCTACCTGCAGGTTTTCCTCTACGCTGAGCTGCGAAAAGATTTGTCGTCCTTGCGGAACATAGCTGATCCCCAGCGCGGTGCGGGTTTCCACCGGTTGCTGCAGCAGATTTTGTGGCGGTTCATCCGCCAACTGCCAGGTCATGCTGCCACTGACCACCGGCAAATGGCCCATGATGCAGTTCACCAGCGTGGTCTTGCCCACGCCGTTACGGCCGATAAGCACCGTGCACTGGCCGCGCGGCAATTCCAGATTGATGTCCCACAGGGTATGGGTTTGCCCGTAAAACTGATTCACTGACCTTAAACTCAACATCCGGCATTCTCCTCAAAGAATCGTATTCCACTCCTTGCCACCGTTTTCACAGTAGCGGTTTCTTTCCCGAGTGCTTTAATGTCCAGAATAAAGTGCCGAATGACTGCCTTTTACCAGGCAGTTTAAATTCTGGTAAAACAAGTGATACATAGGCAAAAATCGCAGTTATTGTCGGATTGTCCGCGCTCTTTGGTCTTTATCAAGTAAAGAGCGGTTGTTTTACTTCCGTCTGTCCGCTAAATGACAGCGGATAATTCCGCCATTACATCCCGGATATTTATCCCGATCGTACTTTTGCCACCCAAGGGTAATGCAACCCTTGGGCCAACTTTATAAAACCGTTAAAAAACAGGATTGTTATTGCCTTGTTAACGGTTTTTCGCGCCAGGACAGGGCTGGCGGACCAAGTGAAAATAGAGGGGAAAGTTAACGCGGACGATTTTTGCACTCTTCCAGTGCTGCGAAGAATGCTTATGGTGCAAACTATTTCGTCGGTTGTAGCAAGATGCATCGGGTGACGGCAACAATGAGATAAATCCGTTTTTGGCAATGGGGATTTTTAGCATTAATCGGCATAACCAAAGCGATATTATTGTGAAAAAATAACTAAAAAAGCCTTCTTGGCGGACAGAAACGGCAAAAAGCGCTCTTTCTGCAACTCCCAGCCGGGGCGGGGTGGTGAGAGTTATCCACCATTCCTGTGGATAACCTTGTGCATTAGATTGAGAAAACCGGTTTAAAGCGAGAGCGGACGCGGGTTGTGTTCGCTTTGTCCGCAATCTCGTCTTTTTTGTAAAGTCATTAATTATCAATATTTTAACTAAAATCAAGCGGCCAATGTATTGATGAAGTCTCTATGTATGATTTTTGGCCGCAGTGCTATCAATAAGTTAATTCGTGACGGATTTTGGGGATAAATCTGTTATTGACAATAAAAATGTCACGCGGCTGTAACCCCGACGGTGCATTCAGCCTGATTTGACGCACGCTAAAGCGACGAATCGCTTGAAGCTGGTTTTATATCCAGTATCATGGGCACTGGCAAAAATCGCCGGGGCTTTCCATAATTAGAGGCCATCAATTGAGCATTAGCTCTATGGCCGCCTGAGCGCGCACATCTCCACAGGGTAGCCGAGTCCATGAGTAAAGTTTTCAAACTGCATTCCGAATTCAAACCGGCCGGCGATCAGCCGCAGGCCATCAGCAAGCTGGAAGAGGGCCTGGAAGACGGCCTGGCACACCAGACGCTGCTGGGCGTTACCGGGTCGGGCAAGACATTTACCGTCGCCAATGTGATAGCCGATCTGAACCGGCCCACCATGGTGCTGGCCCCTAACAAAACGCTGGCGGCGCAGCTGTACGGCGAGATGAAAGAGTTCTTTCCCGAGAATGCGGTCGAGTATTTTGTCTCTTACTACGACTACTATCAGCCGGAAGCCTACGTACCCAGCTCCGACACCTTTATCGAAAAAGACGCTGCGGTGAACGAACACATCGAGCAGATGCGTCTTTCCGCGACCAAAGCATTGCTGGAGCGCCGCGATGTGATCGTGGTGGCGTCGGTCTCGGCGATCTACGGTCTGGGCGATCCTGATCTGTATCTGAAGATGATGTTGCACCTGACCAAGGGCATGATCATCGATCAGCGTTCGATCCTGCGTCGTTTGGCGGAGCTGCAATATGCCCGTAACGATCAGGCCTTCCAGCGCGCGACCTTCCGCGTGCGTGGCGAGGTGATCGACGTCTTTCCGGCAGAGTCGGACGAGCTGGCACTGCGCATTGAACTGTTTGATGAGGAGGTCGAGCGGCTTTCGCTGTTTGATCCTTTGACCGGCCAGATCGAACAGGTGGTCCAGCGTTTTACCATTTATCCGAAGTCGCACTACGTGACGCCGCGTGAGCGGATCCTGCAGGCGATGGAAGAGATCAAAGTGGATCTGGCCGAACGGCGCAAGGTGCTGTTGGCCAATAACAAACTGCTGGAAGAGCAGCGCCTGACGCAGCGCACCCAGTTTGATCTGGAGATGATGAACGAACTGGGCTACTGCTCCGGCATTGAAAACTACTCGCGCTACTTGTCCGGACGTAAAGAGGGCGAGCCACCGCCGACGCTGTTTGATTATTTACCGGCGGATGGCCTGCTGGTGGTCGATGAATCCCACGTCACCATTCCGCAAATCGGCGCTATGTACAAGGGCGACCGTTCGCGTAAAGAGACGCTGGTGGAATACGGTTTCCGCCTGCCGTCGGCGCTGGACAACCGCCCGATGCGCTTTGAAGAGTTCGAAGCGCTGGCCCCACAGACGATCTACGTGTCTGCCACGCCGGGCAAATATGAGCTGGAGAAGTCCGGCGACGATATTATCGATCAGGTGGTGCGCCCTACCGGCTTGCTGGATCCTCTAATAGAAGTCAGGCCGGTGACCACCCAGGTGGATGACCTGCTGTCTGAAATTCGCAAGCGGGTGGCAATCAACGAGCGCGTACTGGTCACAACCCTGACCAAACGCATGGCGGAAGACCTGACCGAATATCTCGAAGAGCACGGCGAGCGGGTACGCTATCTGCACTCGGACATCGATACCGTGGAACGGGTCGAAATCATTCGTGACCTGCGCCTGGGCGAGTTTGACGTGCTGGTGGGTATCAACCTGTTGCGTGAGGGGCTGGACATGCCTGAGGTGTCGCTGGTGGCGATTCTGGACGCAGATAAAGAAGGCTTCCTGCGTTCCGAACGTTCGTTAATCCAGACCATTGGCCGTGCGGCGCGTAACCTCAATGGTAAGGCGATCCTCTACGGTGACAGAATTACCGACTCGATGGCCAGGGCGATTAGCGAGACCGAACGTCGTCGCGCCAAACAGCAGGCGTTCAACGAAGAAAATGGCATCGTGCCGCAGGGCCTGAACAAGAAAGTTTCCGATGTATTGCAGCTGGGCAAACCGGGTAATCGCGGCAAGGGCAGAGGGAAGGGCAAGGCGGCGGAAAACGTTGGGCAATACAAAAATCTCACGCCAAAAGCCCTGGATCAAAAAATCCGCGAGCTGGAAGCGCAGATGTATACCCACGCACAGAATCTGGAGTTCGAGTTGGCGGCAGGCTTGCGTGATGAGATCCACCAGCTGCGCGAGCAGTTTATCGCTATTTCGTGACCGGTTGGGGCGCCGCCAGGGGTGGCGCTGCCAAACATAAAATCCTTGTCGCCTCCGCCAAAGCTGATTATGGTGTGCGGCCAATTGACTACTACGAGCCGCAGACCATGACCGAACACCAGTCCAAAGACCCGATGCACGGCGTCACTCTGGAACAACTTTTAAATAAACTGGTGGAGAGCTACGGCTGGTCAGGGCTGGCTGAACGCATTCGCATCAACTGCTTCAGCAGCGATCCCAGCATTAAATCCAGCCTGAAGTTTCTGCGCCGCACGCCGTGGGCGCGCAAGCAGGTGGAAGATCTTTATATCGATATGGTCGAGAAGGCCGCCAGCGATAACCCGTGGTTGCGCGGTGGCCAGTAAAGCCTTAACCGCGGGCACCCAACTCGATCAATGCCTGATCCAGCGCCTGGCGCAGCAACTGACGGTCGTGGCGGTAAGGGATATCCGTCGCTTCCAGCGGTTGTTTAATCACCACCCGATCCTGTACTTCGCTGGCATCTACCGTCGGCCCAACAATCAGCGCGTCGATCATCCGGCGGCCAATTTTTTCTTCCATCAGCTCCAGCTTGTTCTTCAGCGTCAAGGCGGCTGCCGCGACGCTCAGTTCGCGCCCCAGATTGCCGATATAAATCATATTGGCACTGCTGCGGCGCAAGGCTTGAGTCAGGTCATCGAGCAGCAGCAGCGGCATCAGGCTGGTCAGGAAGCTGCCTGGCCCAATCAGGATCACGTCGGCCTGTGCGATGGCATCCAGCGCTTCGCGTGTCGCATTGACGCGCGGTGACAGCATCAGTTCCTGCGGCATGTCAGTCAGTTGGTCGACATTCACTTCACCATAGACGTGGTTGCCTTCATGGTCGTGTGCCATCAGATCCACCGGCTGCTCAGACATCGGGATCAGCGCCGCGTCGACCTTCAGCAAGCTGCGTACCAGATTGATCGCCTCCAGTGGGCGCACGCTGAGATGATCCAACGCCTTCAACATCAGGTTACCGAGGTTATGCCCCGAGAGTTCGCCATTGCCGCTAAAACGGTACTCGAACATCGCCGAGGCCACGCTCGGTTCGGTGATCAACTGATTCAGGCAGTTACGGGTATCGCCCCAGGCAATGCCGCCTTCCGAGCGGCGAATACGGCCAGTGGAACCGCCGTTATCGGTGGTGGTGACAATACCGGTTAAACGGGATCCTAAAGACGACAGGGAAGACATCACGCGGCCAAGACCATGACCACCACCTAATGCCACCACCCGATCGAGATCGGCCAGGGTACGATTACGCATAAATTTCCTTACAAAGGGGCTTAACTGCCCGCATAAAGTAGCGGATTTGGCGTAAAAACGCGAAAAAGAGTGTGATTTGCGTGATTCCGGTCAATTCGTCTGCGTAAAGGACGTTTATCATGGTTTACCCGATTCAGAAGCGCATAAAAACGCTGTATACACAATTATATAGCGAAATTGGGCGTTGGCTATCGCCTTTGTTTAGCGCTAGAATTCTGGAGAAAACCACGGTTTCGTTCCGGCTACTCAGGCAGCGGGAACTGAAACCAAAACTCCTAGCCTCTGGGCCTACGTTGTTCTTGTGAACAATATGGCGCTTGGGCCGTGGCGAAGTCAGCCACCAGGGTGCAGAGCGGAAACGCTCGCATCTCCCGACTTTGGAAGGTGTTATGGTGCCGCAACTCATTGATGCTTATGAGCGCAAATTCTATTACTTGCGCCTGTCGATCACCGACGTGTGTAACTTTCGTTGCACCTATTGTTTGCCGGATGGCTATCGCCCTAACGGCAGCCCGAAAACCTTCTTGTCGCTCGATGAGATCCGACGTGTCAGCCGCGCCTTCGCCGAGCTGGGCACCGAAAAGGTGCGCCTGACCGGCGGTGAGCCTTCGTTGCGTCGCGATTTTACCGAGATCATTGCCGCCGTGCGTGAAAATCCGGCCGTTCGCCAGCTTGCCGTAACCACCAATGGCTACCGCCTGGCGCGCGACGTTGCCGGCTGGCGTGACGCCGGCCTGACGGCGATCAACGTCAGCGTCGACAGTCTGGACCCCCGTCAATTTCACGCCATTACCGGCCAGGACAAATTCCGCCAGGTGATGGAGGGCATCGACGCCGCCTTTACCGCCGGGTTCAGCAAGGTCAAGGTCAACGCGGTGCTGATGCGTGACGTTAACCATCAGCAACTGGGCGCTTTCCTGCACTGGATAAAAGACCGTCCGATCCAACTGCGTTTTATCGAGCTGATGGAAACCGGTGAGGGCGGCGACTTGTTCCGCAAACACCACGTGTCTGGCGAAGTGATCCGTTCGCAACTGGAACAGCAGGGTTGGCAACTGCAACCGCGCGGCCGCAGCGACGGCCCGGCGCAGGTGTTTAGCCACCCGGATTACCAGGGCGAAGTGGGTTTAATCATGCCGTACGAAAAAGATTTCTGTGCTAGCTGCAACCGACTGCGGGTTTCCGCCATCGGTAATCTGCACCTGTGCCTGTTCGGTGAGCAGGGCATTAACCTGCGCGATCTGCTGGCGGATGACGGCCAGCTTGAAGAGTTGAAGGATCGCATTCAGGGCGGGCTGCGGACCAAAAAGCAAACCCACTTCCTGCATCAGGGCAACAGTGGCATCACGCAGAATTTGTCGTTTATCGGCGGATAAATTTTTCCAATTGCACGGGAGCAAGCAATGAGTCATGCCAGCAGTGAATTCATTCCGGCGCATATCGCTATTCTGACCGTTTCGGACAGTCGCGGTGAAGCGGAAGACACCTCGGGCCAGTATCTGCAGGAAGCGGTGCTTGAGGCTGGGCATCAGGTGGTGGATCGCGCCATCGTCAAAGACGATAAATATCAAATCCGTGCACGCATCTCCGCGTGGATCGCCGACGAGCAGGTTCAGGCCGTGCTGATCACCGGGGGCACCGGTTTTACCGCCAGGGACAATACCCCGGAAGCGCTGCTGCCGCTGTTCGATCGTGAAGTGGAAGGGTTCGGCGAACTGTTCCGCATGGTGTCCTATGAAGAGATTGGCACCGCCACTATTCAGTCGCGTGCACTGGCCGGAATGGCCAATCAGACGGTGATTTTTGCCATGCCTGGCTCGACTCGTGCCTGCCGCACCGCCTGGGAACGCATTATTGAAGAGCAGTTGGACGCGCGTCACCGCCCGTGCAACTTCCTGCCACATTTGAAGAAATAAAAACTATGACGCAGCTGACTCACATTAACGCCGCGGGCGAAGCCCATATGGTCGACGTTTCCGCCAAGGCAGAGACGGTGCGCGAGGCGCGCGCCGAGGCCTTTGTTGAAATGCTACCGACCACGCTGGCGATGATTATCGAGGGTAGCCATCACAAGGGTGATGTGTTTGCCACGGCGCGCATTGCCGGTATTCAGGCGGCGAAACGCACCTGGGAGCTGATCCCGCTGTGTCACCCGCTGATGCTGAGCAAGGTCGAAGTGCAATTGGAAGCGCAGCCGGAACACAGCCGGGTGCGGATTGAAACCTGCTGCCGGCTGACCGGCAAGACCGGCGTCGAAATGGAAGCCTTGACCGCCGCTTCGGTGGCCGCATTGACCATTTACGACATGTGCAAGGCGGTACAAAAAGACATGGTGATCGGCCCGGTGCGGCTGCTGGCGAAAAGCGGCGGTAAATCCGGTGATTTTAAGGTGGAACTATGATTAACATTCTGTTTTTTGCCCAGGTACGCGAGCTGGTCGGCACCGGCGATCTGTCGATGCCGGCGGATTATCCAACGGTAGAGGCGCTGCGTAAGGCGCTGTGCGAACGTGGCGATCGCTGGGCGCTGGCACTGGAGTCAGGCAAGTTGCTGACGGCGGTAAACCAATCCCTGGTGGCGGCGGAACATCCGCTGCGTGCCGGTGATGAAGTCGCTTTCTTTCCACCGGTAACCGGGGGTTAATGGTGGAAAATACCCGTATCCGCGTGGGGGAAGCGCCGTTCAACGTCGGCGAAGAATACCAGTGGCTGGCGCAGTGCGACGACGACGGTGCCGTGGTGACCTTTACCGGCAAGGTACGTAACCATAATCTGGGCGATAACGTCAGTGCGCTGACGCTGGAACACTACCCGGGCATGACCGAAAAAGCGCTGGCGGAAATCGTGGACGAAGCACGCAGCCGCTGGCCATTGCAGCGCGCGACGGTGATCCACCGCGTGGGTGAGCTGTTCCCTGGCGATGAGATTGTGTTTGTCGGCGTGACCAGCGCGCACCGCAGCATGGCATTCGAAGCCAGCGAGTTCATCATGGACTACTTGAAAACCCGCGCCCCGTTCTGGAAGCGCGAAGCCGTTGGCCAGGGCGACCGCTGGGTTGACGCACGCGACAGCGATCGTCAGGCGGCGGAACGCTGGCATAAAATCATTAAGTGATCTGTACACCCTATGAATTTCAAGCTGTAGCTAGGCGGCCCGCTCACTCATTCCCAGGCGCTTACTTGAGTAAGTAACTGGGGTGACAAATCTGCCAGGAGCAGATTTGAACGCTGCTTGCAGCGGCCCCGAAGGGGTGTGGCCCATGGACGGGCCACATAACTGAGTGCAGGTAACAACGCTACAGTTTGAAAGGCGACGGGTGTAAACAGCAGAAACAAATCAATACCTTTGCCGCTTTGCCATTATATTTTCTGTGATACGCTTATAGCAGGCCGAGTCTCGCAAAATGGGACTCAAATCTTGTTCCACACGCAAAAGGTAACCGTCATGGACCGATATCCACGCTCTAATGGTTCAATCGTCGAACGTGCCAACAGCGGCATTCAGGCTTATATGGCGCAGGTATACGGCTGGATGACCTGTGGCATGCTGTTGACGGCGTTTGTATCCTGGTACGCGGCCAACACGCCCGCGATCCTTAACTTTATCTTCTCCAGCCAGATCACCTTCTTCGGCCTGATTATCGCGCAGTTGGGTCTGGTGTTCGTGATTTCCGGCATGGTCAATCGTCTCAGTGGCACGGTCGCCACCTCGCTGTTTATGTTGTATTCGGCGCTGACCGGGTTGACGCTTTCCAGCATTTTCATCGCCTATACCTACAGCTCGATCGCCAGTACCTTCGTGGTGACCGCCGGCATGTTCGGTGCCATGAGCCTGTACGGCTACACCACCAAGCGTGACCTGAGCGGTTTCGGCAGCATGCTGTTTATGGCGCTGATCGGTATCGTGCTGGCTTCGCTGGTTAATATCTGGCTGAAAAGCTCCGCGCTGATGTGGGCGATTACCTATATCGGGGTGGTGGTGTTTGTTGGCCTGACGGCGTACGACACCCAAAAACTGAAAGCGATGGGCGAACAGTTGAACGCCGATGACAAAGACAGTTTCCGCAAGTACGCCATCGTTGGCGCGCTGACGCTGTACCTTGATTTCATCAACCTGTTCCTGATGTTACTGCGAATTTTCGGCAACCGCAGATAATACCCGTCGTCTTTCAAGCCGCAGCGTTGTTACCTGCACCAGCTCACCCCAGTTACTTACTCAAGTAAGCGCCTGGGGATGAGCTGGCTGGTCGCCTAGCTGCAGCGTGAAATTCATAGGGTATCCGGAGATCAAAAAGACTCTGCGATCGAGATCGCAGAGTCTTTTTTTATGCAATTTTACGGCGGAACATGGCGTAAGCGGCGCTGCCGGTGGTGGCGGTGATCGCCAGTAACGGCCACAGGCTATGCCAGATGATGCCGAAACTGGCGTCCTTCAGGTAGATCTGTTTGGTGATGTCGGTGAAGTGGCGGATGGGATTCACCCAGGTGAGGTTTTGCAGCCACACCGGCATATTTTCTACCGGCGAGACATAGCCGGAAAGCAGGATCGCCGGCATCATAAACACGAAAACGCCGATAAACGCCTGTTGCTGAGTGGCGCACAGCGACGAAATCAGCAGGCCGAACCCGACCAAAGACAGCCCGTAAATCAGCATGGTGCCGTAGAACAGCAGCAGCGAACCGGCGAACGGGATCTGATAGATAAAGATACCGATCAGCAACACGATGCTGGCCTGGAAGGTGGCGACGATCAGCGCCGGTACCGCCTTGCCGATAAAAATCTGCCAGGTGGTCAACGGCGACACCAGCAACTGCTCCAGCGTGCCCTGCTCACGTTCTCGCGCTACCGACAACGAGGTGACAATCAGCACACCGATAGTGGTGATCATGGCGATCAGCGACGGCACCACGAACCACTTGTAATCCAGGTTCGGGTTATACCAGTTGCGTATTACCAGTTCGCTGTTGTTGGGTTTGGCACGGTTACCGATCAGCTCATTCTGATAGTCCTGCACAATCTGCTGCACGTAGTTGGCGGCGATTTGGGCGCTGTTGGAGTTGCGTCCGTCAAGCAACAGTTGCAGCGGGGCCGTATTGCCGCTCGCGATATCACGCGAGAACTGGGCCGGGAAGCGGATCAGCAGCAGCGCTTTTTGGTTGTCGATGGTGGTTTGAATCTCTTGTGGGCTACGCAACAGCAGCACATGCGAGAAGGCCTTGGCTTTGGCGAAGCGCTGGGTCAGTTCGACCGAGGCATGGCCGCTGTCTTCGCTGTAGACCGCGATGGTGGCGTTGGTCACCTCCAGCGTGGCGGCGAACGGGAACAGCAGCACCTGCAGAATAACCGGCAAAATAAGAATGGCGCGGGTCTGCGGATCGCGCAGCAGCGACTGCATTTCTTTTATGATTAACGTCCAGAGACGGTGAAACATCGTCTTTCCCCTTAATCCAGCCGCCGCTGGGTTTTCCAGGCCGTCAGGCCGATAAACACCACCGCCGAAGCGATCAGGAACAGCAGGTTAATCATCAGCACCGTACCGACGTTGCCCGCCAGGAACAGCGTTTGCAGCGTGCTGACGAAATAACGCGCCGGAATGATATAGGTTACGGCGCGTACGATGGCCGGCATGCTGTCGATCTGGAAGATAAAGCCGGACAGCATGATCGACGGCAGAAAAGCGGCGTTCAGCGCCACCATCGCTGCGTTAAACTGGTTGCGGGTAATGGTCGAAATCAGCAGCCCCATGCCGAGCGTACTGGCCAGGAACAGGCTGCTGATAACGAATAAAATCAGCAGCGAACCGCGATAGGGCACGCCGAGCACCCACACCGATACCGCCATGCATAACACCATGGCGATCATGCCGAGGAAATAGTAGGGCACCAGTTTGGACAGCAGCAGCTCAGTACGCGTCACCTGGGTGGAAAGTAACGCCTCCATGGTGCCGCGCTCCCACTCGCGGGCAATCACCAATGAGGTGAGGATAGCGCCGATCACCGTCATGATAATGGTGATAGCGCCGGGAATGATGTAGTGCCGGCTGATGGCCGCCGGGTTGAACCAATAGCGCATTTGCACGTCGATTAAGGGTTTTTCCTCGCGCCCGCGGTCGGTGGCGCGTTGCTGTTGCCAGACTTGCCACACCCCCTGGGTATAGCCCTGAACAAAGTTGGCGGTGTTCGGCTCGCTGCCGTCGGTGATAATTTGAATCGGTGCGCTGTCGTGCGGCCGCGCCATACGTTGGGCAAAATCGTTGGGGATCACCACCAGCCCGCGGATGCGTCCGGCCTGCATCAGTTGGATCAACTGCTGACGGTTGTCGCTGATGGTTGGCTCGATATAGGGCGAACCGGCAAAGGCATTGGCCAAATCACGCGCCTCTTCGCTCTGCTGTTCCATCAGGATGCCCAGCCTCAGTTTGCTGGAGTCCAGGTTGATGCCATAGCCAAAGATAAGCAGCAGCATCAGGGGAATGACAAAGGCGATCAGCCCGCTGCTTGGGTCGCGCATGATTTGCCGCGTTTCTTTCAGGCACAGCGCGCGCAGCCGTCGCCAGGAAAAACCACTGTCGTCGCGGGTGGCGGTTTGACTGTTCATGCTTTTTCCTCCTGATCGTAACCCTGCACCAGTTCGATAAACGCCTGTTCCATTGATGGATTGGGGTTATCGCTGCTGGCGACCTGGTGCTTGAGATCGTCCGGCGTGCCGGCGGCGATGATCTTGCCGCGATACACCAGCCCGATACGGTCGCAGTATTCCGCCTCGTCCATAAAGTGGGTGGTGACCATTACCGTCACGCCTTTATCCACCATGCCGTTGATATGCAGCCAGAATTCGCGCCGGGTCAGGGGATCGACGCCCGAGGTCGGTTCGTCGAGAAACAGAATATCCGGCTCGTGCATCAGTGCGCAGGCCAGCGCCAGCCGCTGTTTGAAGCCCAGTGGCAGCGAGTCCGGCGTCTGGTTGAGGATCGGGCCAAAGTTGAAGGCGTTGGACATCTCGCTGATTTTATCGCGCTGTGCCTTGCCGCTCAGGCCATAAACGCCGGAGAAAAACTTGAGGTTTTGCGCCACCGTCAGGTTGCCGTACAGCGAGAATTTCTGCGCCATATAACCCAAATGCTGGCGTGCCTTGCCGGAGCTGGTTTTCAAATCCATACCCAGCACCAGCGCCTTGCCTTCGGTGGGCACCAGCAACCCGCACATCATTTTAAAGGTGGTGGATTTTCCGGCACCGTTCGGGCCGAGCAGGCCGAAAATCTCGCCGCGCTGCACTTTGAAGTCCACGTGGTCCGGTGGCGGCAAAGTCGCCGAATTTCTTGGTCAGCCCTTGCGCTTCGATCACCGTTTCCGTGTTTTCTCCCTCGACGGTTGGCATGATCTCCGCCAGCGCCGATTTACTGTTTGGCCCGCCGCCGAGCAGATCGATAAACGCATCTTCAAAGCGCGGTTCCGCTTCGCTCAGTTCAGCATCCGGCAGATCCAATGCCTGCAGTAGCTGGCGATGATCTTCGCCTTGCTTGAGGATCAGCCGCAGGTATTTCCCCTGGATCACACCGTCGGTGACCGCCGGCAGGCAGATCGCCCGTTGCAGCAGGGCGCGGTGGCTACCGGCCGGTGGCGCGATCAGCACCGTGCGCCCGGCCATTCTCTGGGTAAGATCTTTCGGTGCGCCGCTGAACAGCAGTTCCCCTTCGTTAAGCAGCAGCACTTCGCGGCACTGTTCGGCTTCGTCCAGATAAGAGGTGCTCCACAGGATCAACATGCCGTCGTTGGCCAGTTCATGCACCATGCGCCATAACTCGCGACGCGAGATCGGATCGACGCCAACCCCCGGCTCATCGAGCAACAGCACCTGCGGTTGCCCGACCAGCGTACAGGCCAGCCCGAGCTTTTGCTTCATGCCGCCGGAAAGTTTGCCCGCCAGTCGGGTGGTGAAACGGGTGAGATCGGTGAATGTCAGCAAGCGATCGAACGTCTGCTTGCGGAGATCGCCGGTGACGCCGCGCAGATCGGCATACAGCGTTAGGTTTTCCATCACCGTCAGATCTTCATACAGACCAAACTTTTGCGGCATGTAGCCGAGAATGGCATGCAACTGACGATCCTGAGCGATCGGATCCAACCCGGCGACGCGCAGCGTACCGCTGCTGGGTTTGAGCAGCCCGGCCAGCATCCGCAGCAGGGTGGTTTTACCGGCACCGTCCGGGCCAACCAGCCCGGTGACCGCGCCGCTGGTCAGCCGGGTAGTCAGGCTGGCGACCGCCGGTTTTGCCAGTGACGGGAAACGCTTTTCCAACGCCTCAAGCTCAATGACCTGTTCCATCACCGCTCCCTCAAGGTTGGGCAAAGCGAACGGTGACCGGCATCCCCTGGCGCAGCGCGTCATCGGCGTCGGTGACAATCACCCGCAGGCGGTACACCAGGTCGGTACGCAGGTCCGGGGTTTCGACGCTCTTCGGCGTGAATTCGGCGGTCGGTGAGACAAAGCCGATTTTGCCGTGATACGGCTTGTCTGGCCGGCCGTCGGTGTAGATTTCCAGTTCGGTACCGGGTGTCGCTTTACTCAGACTGGTTTCATTCACATAGGCACGCACCCACACCGGACGGGTCAGCGACAAAGTGAACACCGTGCCACCGGCACCGAGCATGGTGCCCGGCTCGACCGCACGCGTCAGCACCGTGCCGGCGGACGGGGAAACTAAAGTGGTGTCGTGCAGGTTAAGCTGGGCCTGAGCCAGTGCGGCCTCGCTTTGCGCCAGATTGGCTTTGGCCTCTTCTATTTCTTGCGGACGATTACCGCTCAGGTATTGCGCCAGCTTGTCTTTCGACGCCTGCAGGTTGGCCTGCGCCTGATTGCGTGAGGTGCGGGCATCTTCCAGTGCGTCGGCTGAGGTGGCATTTTTCGCCCACAGGCCCTGCTGGCGCTTCAGGAAGCTATCGGCATAGCTAAAGGCGGACAGGCGCTGCGCCATTTCCGAACGTACCTGGGCTATTTCTTCGGCGCGGTAACCGGCCATCAGCAGCGCCAACTTGGCTTTGGCACTGCCGACGTTAGCCTGCGCCTGCTGTAGCGCGTTGATGTAGGGCGCGTCGTCCAGTTTGCCGAGTAATTGCCCCGGTTGCAGGGTATCGCCTTCATCCACCGTCAGCGACGCCAGACGGCCATCGACGCGGAAGCCCAAATTCACCGTGCGAATATCCACGTTACCGTACAGCGTCAGCGGTTTATCCTGATGCTGTTGGTAATACCAGACCCCGTAAACGGCCGCGGCGATCAGCACAACAACCGCCACCAAAAAGGCACTGCGTTTTTTATTCATAATTCTCCCTGCCTGAATTTATACCCGTCATCTTTCAAGTTGCAGCGTTGTTACCTGCACTCGCTCACCCCAGTTACTTACTTGAGTAAGCGCCTGGGGATGAGCGAGCTGGCCGCCTAGCTGCAACTTGAAAGCTATAGGGTATACGCGCCATAGCGTTGGCGCAGCCCATTAACCAGAATCTCAATATGTTCAGCCAGTACTTCGCTGATTTGTTCTGCCTCGGCAGTGTCGATCTGCTGCCAACCGGCCTGTCGGCGGACGGTTTCCCGTGCCACGCGAAACGACAACACTTCACCGATCAGCGCGTGGGTATGCAGCACAATTTTGGTCGACTGCGGATCGATGCCGGTGTAGGCCGCCAGCAGGCGGCAAAGCTTGTTATGCAGCGGCGCCACCACCTGTTGGTGGATCAGCGGATAGGCGTCGGTGGGGGAGAGCTGCTCGCGCGACATGATTTTGCTCAGGTTCAGCGTCTGCGGTTGAGTCATCAGATCGCTGAACGCCAGCAGGCCGCGTTTCAGATGTTCGAGGTAGTGCTCCGGCAGACGTTCGGCTTCCGGGAGTTGCCAGAAGCGGTCAATCTCTTCGGCCAGCGGGCGAAACGCCTGCTGGATAAAATCGGCAATCCACTGGGCGACGGCCAGATACAGGCCCTCTTTGGAATTGAAGTAGTAGGTGATGGCGGCGATGTTGTGCCCGGCACGCTGGGCAATATCGCGGGTGGTGGCACCCTGAATGCCGTATTCACCGAACATTTCGATGGCGGCGGCGATCAACTGCTGACGCGCTTGCTCGCCCCGTGCCCGGCCGGCAGTCTGATTATTTGGCATTATTGATGGCGCTCATAAAAGTTAATCAATCATATGATTAACTTTATGCCAGATTGCACGAAATGCAATCAGTAACCGCGGTTTATTTAAGGGTATCTTTTCGGATTTGGCTGAATTGTCGGCATATTGTGCTCTGCGTCACTTAATTTGCGTTTTCTTGTTCGACTTCTGCTACACTCGCCCGCTTGGTGCACTGCAGTTTGTGCCAATCCCTCGTGGTCATGCAAAATGTCCCGTCTGATAATCCTCCCAGGAAACTGCACCGAACACTGTTAGGTTAGGGGGGATCTGGAGTTTTTCTCTTTATGTCATTTGAAACCCTCGGCTTAAGTGCTGAAATTCTGCGCGCTGTTGAAGAACAGGGCTATCGCGAACCTACGCCAATTCAGCGCCAGGCTATTCCTGTCGTATTGGAAGGTCGTGACCTGATGGCCAGCGCCCAGACCGGTACCGGTAAAACAGCTGGCTTTACCCTGCCGCTACTACAGCTGCTGAGTAAGCATGACCATGCGGTCAAAGGTCGCCGTCCGGTACGTGCGTTGATCCTGACGCCTACCCGTGAACTGGCTGCGCAGATCGGCGAAAACGTCGAATCCTACAGCAAATACCTGCGCCTGCGTTCGCTGGTGGTATTTGGTGGCGTGAGCATCAACCCGCAGATGATGAAACTGCGCGGCGGCGTCGACGTGCTGGTGGCAACACCGGGTCGCCTGCTGGATCTGGAACACCAGCGCGCGGTTGACCTGTCCAAAATTGAAATTCTGGTGCTGGACGAAGCAGACCGCATGCTGGATATGGGCTTTATCCATGATATCCGCCGCGTGCTGGCCAAACTGCCTGCCAAGCGTCAGAACCTGCTGTTCTCTGCAACCTTCTCCGACGACATCAAAGGGCTGGCCAACAAACTGTTGCACAACCCGGCATCGGTTGAAGTGGCGCGCCGCAACACCGCGTCCGAGCAGATTGAGCAAAGCGTGCACTTCGTTGACAAGAAGCGTAAGCGGGAACTGTTGTCCCAGATGATCGGCGAAGGTGACTGGAAGCAAGTCTTGGTGTTCAACCGCACCAAACACGGCGCCAACCACCTGGCTGAACAGCTGAACAAAGACGGCATCACTGCCGCAGCGATCCACGGCAACAAAAGCCAGGGCGCGCGTACCCGCGCATTGGCCGATTTTAAAGACGGCAAAATTCGCGTATTGGTAGCTACCGACATCGCGGCACGCGGTCTGGACATCGACCAGTTGCCACACGTGGTGAACTACGAGTTGCCTAACGTGCCGGAAGACTACGTGCATCGCATCGGCCGTACCGGTCGTGCTGAACGTACCGGTGAGGCGATCTCGCTGGTGTGTGTGGATGAACACAAATTGCTGCGCGATATCGAACGCCTGCTCAAACGTGAGATCCCGCGTATTGCTCTGCCAGGCTATGAGCCGGATCCGAGCATCAAGGCCGAGCCGATCATCAACGGTCGTCAGGCTGGCGGGCGCGGTGCGCCACGCGGCAACGGCGGTGGTCAACGCTCCGGTAACGGTGGCGGCCAGCGCAGTGGCAACGGTGGCGGCAATGGCGGTCAGCGTGAAAACCGCGGTGGCGGCAGTGCTCGTCAGCAGGGTGATGGCAAGCCGCGTTCAGGTGCTCCGCGCCGTCCGCGCAGCCGCCCGGCTGAGTAAATTGCGCTGTTGTCAGCCGTCTAAGGCCACCTTTAGGGTGGCCTTAGTTTGGTGACAAACACCCGAAAAACGTGGTTTTCGGATGTTTGGCGTAAAGCAGAAGACTTAATCCTTTGTTTTTGTTAGTACCTAAAACAGTACTTTTAGCTACAAATGACTTTGTCAGCCGTCTGAGGCCACCTTTAGGGTGGCCTTTTTTATACGTAAAAATCAGCGCATCTCAAGCTCCGGCACCACCGACATGCCAACGCGCAGTCGCGCCAGTTCCGGCTGGTTGGGTTCCAGCAGGATCTTCACCGGCAGGCGTTGCACCACTTTGGTGTAGTTGCCGGTGGCGTTATCGGCGCTGATGGCGGCAAAGGTCGAGCCAGTGGCCGGGGCGATGCTGTCAACGTGGCCGCGCAGCGTCACGCCGGGCAGCGCATCGACGGTGATGGATACCGGCTGGCCGGCAGAGACGTTGGCTAACTGGGTTTCCAGGAAGTTGGCGACCACGTAGCTCTGTTGTAGCGGCACCACCGCCAGCAGACGCGTACCGGCGGAGACCCAGGCACCCTGGCGTACCGCGCGCTGGCCGACGCTGCCGGCAATCGGCGCAATAATCTGGGTATAGGAAAGATTCAGACGCGCCTGATCAACGCTGGCCTGCGAGGCGGCAATATTCGCTTCGGCCTGTTTGCGGCTGGCCTGCAACACCCCAACTTCTTTACGTGCCGAAACCACCGCCGCCTGATTCTGCTTTAGCTGTGCGGCGGCGGTCTGCATCACGGAGGCCGATTTCTGCTGCTCATCAGCGGTGGCGGTGCCGGTTTTCAGCAACCGGCGATAGCGATCGGCGTTCTGCCCGGCGTAGTTGAGCGTGGCCTGGCTGGCGCTGACGCCGGCTTCCTGCTGGGCAATATTGGCCTGCTGTTGATCCAGCTGCGCCTGAATACTGGACAATTTGGCCTGGCTAATCTGCAGATTGGCCTGTGCCGTTTCCAGCGCCACGCGGTAATCCCGATCGTCGAGGGTGGCCAGCACTTCACCGGCTTTTACCTGCTGGTTGTCACTGACGTTGACGCTGCGGATATAGCCGGAAATCTTGGGGGCCACCAGCGTGTAATCGGCGCTCACGACCGCATCATCGGTACGCAAATGGTGGCGATTGAGCGATGAGCGGACAAAAAAAGCAATCGCCAGCAGGATTAACAGCAGCAACGCCAGGGTTAAGGTTCGTTTTGCAGGGGTGAAGCTCATGGTTATGATCCTGATGTTTTTGGAACTAGAGGTAAGAGCGTTTGCGGCGGATAGACACGCTTCGGCAACCAGGCGGTCAGCAACACCAACAGCAGTGCACAGCCAATAATCAGCAGGTAGGCGTCACTGATACTGAGGATCACCGCCTGATGCTTTACCAGCGTCGAAAAATGCCCGAGATTTTCCGCTGAACTGACCGAGCCGTCCGGTAACAGCGGCATAGCCCCGCTGGCGTGTTCTGAGCTCTCTGCCGTCATCAGCCACGGGCGATTGCCCAGCCGGTCAACCAGCACATGAGAGTGAAATTGCTCCCGGTGGCTAATAAAATTCTCAACCAGGCTGCCCGCCGCCACGGCGGAAAAACCGCGCACGGTGTTAAACATTGCCGAGGCAAAAGGCCCTTCTGGTGGCAGGATCACGCTGGTAGAGGTCATTAACACCGGTAAAATCATCATCGGCTGGCCAAATGCCTGCAGGCCTTGGATCAGCCAGAAGTTTTCTCGTGCCCAATCGTCGGTCAATTGCATTCCCAGCAGGCAGGAAACGGCGATTAGCGCGGCACCGAGGGTCAGTACCCAGCGGGCGTCTATCCAGCGCAGATTCAGCAGGGTGGCGATGAAAGGCGCTATCACCAACTGCGGCAGGCCGACGGCTAACGCCAGCGGCGCAAATTGTACGGTGCGAAAACCCTCCACCTGTGAAAAGTAGAACGACGGCAGCATTGAGCCTGACAGCGCCAGCAGCAGCACGCCGGCCAGCGTCAGCAGGCTATAAGAAAGATTGATGCGCTGCAGTAATTGCAGTTTTAACAGTGGCAGCGGATGGAACCACTCGTTGATCAAAAACGTCACCAGCAGTGCGATAGACACCGGCAACATCAGGCTAATCAGCGGCGAATTGAACCAGTCGAGTCGCTCTCCCTGAGTCAGAGAAAGGATCAACAGCGCAATGCCGCTGCACCCGGTGAGCATGCCGAACAGATCGATCTGGCGGAAACGCTCCAGCCGTAAGGGATCCTGCGGCAACCCCCAGCCGATCAGTAAGGAGGCTATCAGACACAGCGGGATCGCCTGCCAAAAGACAAACTGCCAACCCAGACTGTCGGTCCACAGCGCCGCCAGCGGTGCCGCGACATTGGGGCCAAAGGTGGCGGTGAGCGCATAGGCGGCCAGCCCGTAAAGTTTGATGGTCGGGGGCAGAAAACGCAGCGCCACCGTCATCAGCAACGGCGGCAATGCCCCGCCAAACAGGCCTTGCACCACCCGCAGAGCAATAAACAGCGTGGGATCAGCAGTTAACGGCTGGAGTACGCCGACGGCGGCAAAACCGCCGATCATCACCAGGGCGAAACGGCGTAGCGAAAAGGTCACGGCAAACCAGGGGGCCACCATCATGGCCGACACTTCCGCGGCCTGATAGGCCGAGGTGATCCAGCTCCCCTGGTCGAAACCGATACCGATAGCCGCGCGGATATCCGCCAGCGCCAAATCGCTGATGCGATCATTGAGTCCTGAGGTCAGGGCGGCAATCAGCACACCCACCAACCCCACAGCCAGACGCAGGGTAAAAGGATGCGGCGCAGCGACGGCAGGCGCAGGCTGAGCATTCATAGTATGACTCCAGAAACGAAACTTACGATGCACTGTATTGCATAGCGATACATTGTGACGCATGCTACATTGTGATGCACTGTATTGCAATGTGGTACATCGTGCCGCCTGACCGGAAAAAATGTTACAGTGTGGTCAAAAGCAAGGAAAAGAGCCTTCCATGTCTGAACCCTCAACATGTTGTGATGATGAAAAAGCCGGCGGTATTCAGGTCATTACCCGTGCGGCTAAAATCCTCGATGCGCTGGGCGCCAAGCCCAATGGCATGAGCCTGGGCGAAATAGCGCTGGCGGTCGATCTGCCGCGTTCCACCGTGCAACGTATCGTCAACGCGCTGGACTCCGTGCAATTGGTGCGCGGCGGTGCCGGTGGTGTGCGCCTCGGGCCGTCGTTGCTGCGGCTGATTGCCAGCGTACATACCGAAATGGTGTCGATTGCGACCCCCTGGTTGCAGGCTTTATGTGACGCCACCGGCGAGACGGTATCGCTGGGGCGCGCCAGCGGTTTGCAACTGGCGGTAGTGCACTACATTGTGGCGGATCGTGAGCTGCGGGTGGTGCCACGCATCGGCATGAATCTGCCGCTGTACAGCACCTCCGGCGGGCGAGCGCTGCTGGCGTTGAACAGCGACGATGCGGCCCGGGATTTACTGGGTGAGGCCTATAGGGCGGTGACGGATCTGACGGTGCGTGATTTTCCGGCACTGCTGCAGCACCTGACCGAAATACGCCGTACCGGCCTGTCCTTCGATCGGGAAGAAACATTGGAAGGCGTCTCTACCATGGCGGTGGCTATCGACACCATTCTGGGGCGTTTCTCCATCAGTCTGTTAGTGCCCAGCACCCGTTTGGCCAAGAATGAAGCTCGCTTCCGCGAGGAGATCCTTAAGTGTAAAGACGCGTTGATCGATGAGATTGGCAAGGTGGCGTCGCGAGATTAACCGGAGAAGATAATGAAAACGCTGTTGGTTGCGGTTGATAATTCCGCTAATGCTCGTAAGGTCATTTCACTGGCTGCCGAACAGGCATTGGCGCAACAGGCGGCGCTAGTGGTGCTTTGTTGTGTCGATCTTAGCTATTCCGTAACGGGGCCGTTTGAAATTGAACCGGGTGAAGATCCGGCAGATTTCGGTTGCGCGCAGGATGAACAACAGGCCGCCGCGACCGTGGTGCACCGGGCACTGAGCGAACTCCAGGCGGCAGGGGTCAATGCGCGCGGGCGGGTGGTGGCCGGTGAACCGGCAGAAACCATTGTTGCCCAGGCGAAAGAACTGAATGCGACGATGATTATTATGGGACGACGCCATCTTTCCCCCTTTAGACGTTTGTTGAATGGGTCGCACAGCGCCCTGGTGATTGAGAACGCCGATTGCCCGGTGCTGGTTGACGTGCGTGCCGACTGATTTTGCCTAATCCCGGAGCCGAAGATGAAACTAAAATGTGCCATTCTTGATGATTATCAGCAGGTCGCGCTCAGCATGGCCGACTGGTCTGCCCTCGGCGATCGGGTTGAGGTGTTCAGCATCGGTCAGCATTTTAGTGATGAAGCGGAACTGGCCGTGCATCTGCAGGACTGCGATATTTTGGTGATTATGCGTGAACGCACGCCAATCACCGCTTCGCTACTGGCGCGTTTGCCTCAGTTAAAACTGTTGATCACCTCGGGCATGCGCAATGCCTCTATTGATTTGGCGGCGGCGGCACAGCGCGGGGTTATTGTCTGCGGCACCGCCAGCGGCTCAGCAGCACCGATGGAGCTAAGCTGGGCACTGCTGCTGGGGTTGGCAAAACATTTACTGGTGGAAAATCACGGCCTGCGTAATAACGGCCCCTGGCAGCAAGCGGTTGGCGTGACCCTGCAGGGCAAGACGCTGGGCCTGCTGGGGTTGGGCAAGATTGGCAGCCAAATGGCGGTGGTGGCGCAGGCGTTTGGTATGCGGGTGCTGGCCTGGAGCCAAAACCTGACGGCAGAAAGGGCCGCCGAGGTGGGGGTGACGCTGGCAGCATCTAAACAGGCGCTGTTTGAACAGAGCGACTTTGTTTCGGTTCATCTGGTGCTCAGTGAGCGTAGCCGTGGGCTGGTGGGCCGGCCAGAGCTGCAGGAGATGAAGAAAACTGCTTATCTGATCAATACCTCGCGTGCGGCGATTGTCGATCGCAGCGCGTTGATTGACGCATTGCAGCAAGGGCAGATCGCCGGTGCCGGGCTGGACGTGTTTGAGGTTGAACCCTTGCCGAGCGACGACATCTTCCGCCAACTGCCCAACGTGTTGGCGACGCCGCATCTGGGTTATGTGGCCGACAGCAACTATCAAATCTATTTCCGCGAAGCGATCGAAAACATCGAGGCCTTTATCGCCGGTGTTCCGCTGCGTCAATTGGCGTAGCGCGGTTTTATTCCCCAGAGATGCTTGTCTGCTGCGGGCATTCCCCCGTATCATTGCGCGTCTTTTTTAGCAGGGGTGAACATGCGCGTATTATTGGCTCCGATGGAGGGCGTTCTCGATTCTTTGGTGCGTGAGCTGCTCACCGAAGTGAACGACTACGACCTGTGCATCACCGAATTCCTGCGCGTGGTTGATCAACTGCTGCCTGCCAAGTCTTTCTACCGCCTGTGCCCTGAACTGCATCACGCCAGCCGCACCCCGTCCGGCACGCTGGTTCGCATCCAATTGCTCGGTCAATACCCGCAATGGCTGGCAGAAAACGCCGCTCGCGCGGTGGAACTGGGTTCTTACGGTGTCGACCTCAACTGTGGTTGCCCATCCAAGCTGGTTAACGGCAGCGGCGGTGGGGCGACGCTGCTCAAAGACCCGGAGCTGATTTACCAGGGCGCCAAAGCGATGCGTGCAGCGGTGCCTGCCCATTTGCCGGTAACGGTAAAAATACGCCTGGGCTGGGACAGCGACAGCCGCAGTTTTGAAATCGCCGACGCGGTACAACAGGCGGGTGCCACCGAGCTGGCGGTGCATGGCCGTACCAAAGAGGACGGGTACAAGGCCGAGCGCATTAACTGGGCGGCGATTGGCGAGATCCGCAAGCGGCTGACCATTCCGGTGATCGCCAACGGCGAAATCTGGGACTACCAAAGCGCACAAGACTGCCTGCAAACCACAGGCTGTGATGCGGTGATGCTGGGGCGCGGCGCATTAAACGTGCCGAACCTAAGCCGGGTGGTGAAATACAACGAACCGCGCATGCCGTGGCCGCAGGTGGTGCAACTGCTGCAAAAATACGTTCACCTGGAAAAACAGGGCGACACCGGCCTGTATCACGTGGCGCGGATTAAACAGTGGCTGGGGTATTTGCGCAAAGAGTATGCCGAGGCCACCGAGTTGTTCGGCGAAGTGCGTGCGCTGACCAACTCGAAGGACATTGCGCGGGTGATTTGTCGCTGACGTGACAAAAGCGGCGGGTTACCTCGGTGATAACCCGCGCTAATTTATCTCTTTGATAGAAAAGATTATTTTTTTGCACAAATAAGATGCGGAGTATTGATACTTTTTATCAGTATCGCATTATCTTTTAAGTGTGCCATTTCTATATGAAACTCAACGCCAGGTGAGTCGATCAAGATATCCCTTGACCAGATGTCCTCTGGGGTCGAGTCTATGGAGTGTTTGACTACTTTGGTTATTTTCATGGTTTTAAACTTATTGGTTTCATTAGGCGAAAGCGAGAAGTAGCTACTTCTGGAGAGAGGCGAAAGCGAGAAGTAGCTACTTCTGGAGAGCCAGTAGCTACGTTCTTTCGTCTTAACGGTGCCAATGATGTTGAAAAAACCTTCCGTATCATCCGTTAGAAACAAATTCACCCGTCCAATAAATGAGGTGAAGTCATTATCTCTTTCTATCAGCAATTGGTATTGCGATGCGCACTTAAAAGGTTCATCGGCGCGAATAGATAATGAAAAAAATACAAAAAAAAGAATGGCATTAAAGGCTATGAGTATATTTTTCATTTTAATGCGTCTCTCTGTATTTTGAGGTTTAAGCAGTTATCATAATGGTTTTCGTTGTTTTTACTGCAAACTGAAATCAGCATTGCTCTTTGTAATTTGCTATCAAATTTGTCTTCTGAGTAAAAAACGTCCTTCTCACTGCTTACACAATCAATCTTTTTATCATTAAGCACGTCTATTACTTTTTTTGTATTGCTGGTATCTGTTTCCGCATGGCCAATAACGTAAATTTCACAGTTACTCAACTCAGACACCTTGGTGTAGGGGGCGTAATTATGATGCTCTTTATACCTGGATATCAGTATTGCTATCAGTAATGCCCCTACGGCCAGTATTATAAAAACGGTGATTTTTTTGTTTTTTGTGAATGAGCGCGGATGAAAGCTTTTTTTTGAAGCTCCTTTTTCAATAATTTTGTTTTCTACTTCTACTTCTACTTCTACTTTGTTATTGGGGTTGTCTCCCTGGCTGTCCATCGGCTCTGAGGGCAGCAACATGGCTTCTGTAAGAACAATATCGGCTTCAAAGCGAAACCCCAGTTTAGGAATAGTCACGATAATTTCGTTCACCAGGCCCAAAAGTGCGAATGCCTTACGCAGTTCGCTGATGTAATTATTTAATCCGGCATTAGAAGCGGTGAAACCATAGGTGGTCCATACCCTTTCGAGGAGGTCATCCCGGGTAATGTTTTTCTTGTTGTTCTGTATTAGTTCCAACAACAACCGGCTTGCCGGTTTAGTCAGTTTGGTGACGATCTGGTTATTCTCGTAGAGAAATAGTGTCAATTCGTCAGAGTTAAAAACAACGATTTTATTTATGATGTATTTCATGTTTATAAGTTTTATGTGGATGAGCAGGTGTTGTCGTTAGCCGCTATCCTAGCGAAGATTACTTGGTTTTCAAGAAAAATCTCATTTCATACATAAGAAAATTCCAGTGGCGATAATTTATTATTTTTATTCTGGTGTAATAATCTTCTTGATGCCATTGATTTGATAATTATCGGTTTAAAAATATAATTTATTGATGTTTTTTGGTTTTTAATGTTGTTGATTTATGGTTATTTAGTTTATTTTGCTGTTTAGTTTCTGGTAGGGGTATCATTTTCACATCGCCAAAACAGGGGGCTAGCAAGATTCTCTGTAGCGGCGAAAAAATAAGAGTGGCTAGTGGCTGCGTAAGCACAAGGACACTTTCTTTATTAAACTAATTGTATATATGGAATTAACACAATGAAACTGAACAAAATCATGCTGGCTGCGGTAATGACTCTGGGTACTATCTCTATGGCTAACGCGGCTAACCAGGGTGGCGGCTCCGTAACCTTTAAAGGCTCAATCATTGATGCACCATGCTCTATTGAACCTGGTAGCCTGGATCAAACTGTGAAACTGGGCGATATCGCCTCTGCACAGCTGAAAAACGGCGGCAAGTCTACGCCGCAGGATATTCTGATCAAGCTGGTGGGTTGTGATGTTGAAACCGCTAAAGATGTAACTACCACATTTACCGGTAGCGAGTCTGAAGCAGCGCCAGGCCTGTTGGCTATGAAAGGCTCTGCACGTGGTGCCAGCATCGCCATCAACGACGTTGACGGTAAACTGCTGCCGCTGACTACAGCCAGTAAACCGGTGAAAATTGAAGACGGCGAGTCTACTCTGCGCTTCAGCGCCCACCTGCAGGGCGACGGCGCTTCTGCTGCCATCACCCCGGGTGAATTCAACTCTGTTGCTGACTTTACCCTGGCGTATCAATAAGCCCACGGCGATTAATTCGCACAGTTAATTGCATGCGGGGTACCCGCATGCTGCTTATTAACTTGCTATGTGGGGAGGGAGTATGCATTCACAGCGTGGAAAAAGGATATTACGGCGCGCGGTGTTAGTTAATCTGTTGCTGTGTTCCTCTTTGGCGCACGCTGCCAACCAAGGGCGTGGTGAGGTTACCGTGAACGGTAGAATTATCGCCTCCGCCTGCGCCATTGATACCGAAAGCCTTGATCAAACCATTACCCTGGCGACATTACCCGTCAGCCAGATTATTCGTGATGGCCAGGGTGAGTTGCATGAATTCAATATTAAACTGGTGAACTGCACGTTGGAGAAATTCAACCCTGCGTTGGATGACTGGCGATATTTTGCCGTGACCTTTGATGGCAGAGAAGATGCCGGGTTATTTGGTATTGACGGAAACGCCAAGGGCATTGCCCTGCAAATATCCGATAAGCGGGGGAATGTCGCCGCACCGGGTATATCTATGGCAAAAAATGAATTACAACCCGGTACCATGGAATTTAATTATGGCCTGCGGTTGATGGGCAATAATCAGGTAATGAAGGCCGGGAGTTATTACTCCACCGTGCGCTTTAAAATGGATTACTACTAAACCTGTCTGAACGTTGTCACTGCGAATTAAATAATTATTGATAAGGGTCTGCGGATGTCAACTACTCCGTCATATGGCTGTATAGGGAAGATACGACCGAGAATTCTGGGGCTGTTGATCGCCTTTATTCTGGCGGGGAATGCTGCCTGCGCTGTAGCTGCTGATATTGAATTCAATACCGACGTACTGGATGTGACGGATCGCGCCAATATTGACCTGGAGCAGTTTTCTCGCGGCAACTTTATTATGCCCGGTGATTATCTGTTTGCCGTGCACATTAATAAACAGACATTAACCGATCAGCCAGTGGCGTTTTATCCGCCGGATGACGATGCCAGAGGCAGTGAAGCCTGTATTACGCCGCAGTTGGTTGAACAACTGGGGTTAAAAGAATCTGCATTACTGAAATTGACCTGGTGGCACCAAAACCAGTGTCTGGATCCCCATAGCCTGGAGGGGATGGAAGTGCGCGGCGATTTAGGCGCGGCGGCACTGTACCTGAATATTCCGCAGGCGTACCTGGAATACACCGCAGAAAACTGGGACCCGCCTTCGCGCTGGGACGAGGGTATCCCGGGGGTGCTGTTTGATTACAACCTGAATGCGCAAAGCCAGCGCCAGCAAAAGCAGGGCACGCAGAGCTATAACCTCAGCGGCAATGGCACGCTGGGCGGCAATCTGGGGGCCTGGCGACTGCGGGCTGACTGGCAATCGCGGCTGGATCACCAGGGCGGTTCCGGCGAGCCGACTCGCACCAGCTGGGACTGGAGCCGTTACTACGCCTACCGCGCACTGCCGAAGCTGGGTGCCAGGCTGACGATGGGTGAGGACTATTTAAATTCCGACATCTTCGACAGTTTCCGCTTCGCCGGTGCCAGCCTGGTGACCGACGACAACATGTTGCCGCCCAACCTGCGCGGCTATGCGCCGGAGGTGACGGGGATAGCGCGCAGCAATGCGAAAGTCATAATCCGCCAGCAAGGGCGCGTGCTGTATGAAACCCAGGTGGCGGCGGGGCCGTTCCGCATTCAGGACATCAACGACGCGGTCAGCGGCCAGCTGGACGTGCGGGTGGAAGAGCAGGACGGCAGCGTGCAGGAGTTCAAGATGGACACCGCCAGCATCCCGTACCTGACCCGACCGGGCTCGGTGCGTTACAAAGTAGCGGCCGGTCGGCCGGCTGACTGGCAGCACCACAGCGACGGGCCGATGTTCGGCACCGGCGAGTTTTCCTGGGGCGTGAGCAACGGCTGGTCGCTGTACGGCGGCGGCGTGGCGGGCGGCGATTACAACGCGCTGGCGCTGGGGGTGGGGCGTGACCTGATGATGTTTGGCGCTCTGTCGTTCGACGCCACCCAGTCGCGCGCCAATCTGCCGCAACAGGGCACGCTGAGCGGCGGTTCATACCGCCTGAGCTATTCCAAGCGCTTTGACGACTATGACAGCCAGGTGACCTTTGCCGGCTACCGCTTCTCGGAGCGTAACTATATGTCGATGGGCGAATACCTGGATGCCCGTCGCGACGGCACGCGAACCAACAGCAGCAAGGAGATGTACACCATCACCTTTAACCAGCAGTTCCGTGACCTGGGGTTGAGTGCCTACCTCAATTACAACCACCAGACCTACTGGGACCGGCCGGCCAATGACCGTTATAACCTGACGCTGTCGCGCTATTTCGATCTGGGGCGTTTCCGGAATATCAGCCTGTCGCTGACCGGCTATCGCAATAAATATAACGGCACCAACGACGACGGCATGTACCTGTCGCTGTCGCTGCCGTGGGGCAGCAACGGCTCGCTGAGCTACAGCGGCAGCTACAACCGCAACGATAACACCCATCAGGTGGGGTATTACGACCGGCTCAATGAGCGCGACACCTATCAGGTGAGCGCCGGCACTGCGCGCAGCGGCGCGACCGCCAGCGGTTACTACAGCCACAGCGGCGATCTCAGCCAGGTGAACGCCAGCGCCAGCTACCAGGCCGGGCAGTACAGCTCGCTGGGGCTGTCGATGCAGGGCGGCGCGACCGCCACCCTGAAAGGCGCGGCCTTGCACCGGAGCAGCATCAGTGGGGGCACCCGCATGTTGCTGGATACCGACGGCGTGCCGGGGATCCCGATCCGCGGTTACAGCTCACCGACGCTGACAAATGCGTTCGGCAAGGCGGTGGTGGTGGACGTCGGCAGTTACTACCGCAACCAGTTCAGTATCGATCTGAATGCGTTGCCGGAAAACGCCGACGTCAGCCAGAGCGTGGCGCAGGCCACCCTGACCGAAGGCGCCATTGGCTACCGGCACTTCGAGGTGATCGCCGGCGAGAAGGCGATGGCGGTCGTGCGGCTGGCGGACGGTTCTGCCCCGCCGTTTGGCGCCACGGTGCGCAACGGCAAGCGGCAGGAGGTGGGCATTATCAATGACAACGGCGAAGTGTACCTGAGCGGTATTAATGCCGGGGAAGCGATGAGCGTGAGCTGGGGCGGCGCGGAGCAGTGCGGCCTTACCCTGCCGCAGACGCTGTCGCCGAGCGAATTAACCAATCTGTTACTGCCTTGCGGCCCGGTGGCCAACGGCAAGGCGTTAAACACTGTTAAAGAGTAGAGAACAATGAAAACCAATAATCTAGTGACATTAATTGCCGGCGGCCTGGCGGGCCTGCTGTGCGCCCAACAGGCAACGGCCGCCATCGCGCTGGACCGCACCCGGGTGATTTTCAGCGGCGGCGACAAGTCGGTGAGCATGAGCATCAGCAACGAGAATAAGCAGCTGCCTTACCTGGCGCAGGGCTGGATCGAAGACGCCAACGGCAAAAAAATCACCAGCCCATTGACGGTATTGCCGCCGGTGCAGCGCCTGGAGCCGGGGGCCAAAAGCCAGGTGAAGGTGCAGGGGTTGCCGGCCGCCAATACGCTGCCGCAGGACCGCGAAACGCTGTTCTACTTCAACCTGCGCGAGATCCCGCCGAAGAGCGACAAGCCGAATACGCTGCAACTGGCGCTGCAAACACGCATCAAGCTGTTCTACCGGCCGAAGGCGATTGCGATAGTCAACCCGGAAGCCAGCGCGCCGTGGCAGGAAAAACTGACCCTGACCAAACAGGGCGACAGCTACCAGGTGAATAACCCGACGCCGTATTACGTGACGCTGGTTGACGCCAGCAGCAAAAAAGATGGTGCCAGCGCGCCGGGCTTCGAACCCTTGATGGTGGCGCCCAAGGGCAGTGCGCCGCTGAAAGTTGCTGCGTCTGCACTGGGCAACGCGCCGGTGCTGACCTACGTCAACGACTACGGCGGCCGCCCGCAGCTGAGTTTTAACTGTAACGGCGCGAGCTGCCAGGCGGTGGCGGGCAGCAAATAAGGCTCACTGAAAAACAGGTGGATAAGCGATGCGAACAACATCCCGGCGATGGAACGGCGGCGGTTACCACCGCCATGAATGGTTGTATGCCCTGGTGATTACCGCAGCGGCGTTGATGGTGCCATTGTGCGTCTGCGCAATGTTATGGCTGATGCCGTCAGCCATCGCGGCGGATAACTGGCAGGTGGAAGGCGCCCATGGCGTGCTGCATGTGCGCGGCGAGCTGACCGAAAGCGCCTGCCGGCTGGAGATGGCGAGCGCGTATCAGGCGGTGTGGCTGGGCAGTACCGCTACGGCACAGCTGGCGAAGGCGGGGGATCGTGGCGTGCCGGTAAATGTGCAGCTGCACCTGCGCGACTGCTTGCGCGGTCCGGCCGCCAACCGGGATCAGCGCACCGGCAACCTGTTGTGGAGCGCCCAGCAGCCGGCGGTGTCGGTCAGTTTTATCGCCCCGGCGGACGCCGATAACCCGGAGCTGGTCAAAGTGCATGGTGCTTCCGGGCTGGCATTGCGCATTAGTGATGAGCGCGACGGGGATATCCGCCTTGGCAGCCGGGGGGGCACCGTTGGCCCTGGCCGTGGGACAGAACGTGCTGAACTACCGCATTACGCCGGAACGCACCCGCGCACCGTTGCTGCCCGGCCCTTATGCGGCGGTGGTGGATTTCCAGCTCAGCTATGGACTAAGGGAATGGGCATGAAGGCAAGGTTTAGACAGTGTTTACCCGGCTGTGGGTTGGCGGCGTTGGTGTTGTTGTACGGCCAGCAGGTGCAGGCGGTCACTACGATCAAAGTGACAGTGACCATCGTCGCGCCGCCGCCGTGCGTGATTAACAACAATAACCTGATCGAAGTGAATTTCGGTAACGACGTGATGACCACCCGCATCGACGGCAGTTACAAGAAACAGCAGGTGGTGTACTCGGTGGAGTGCAAAAATGCGCCGAACAATGCAATGAAAATGCAAATTCAGGGGACCGGCGCCGGTTTTGACAGCGATGTACTGCAAACTAACAAGGATGATTTGGGGGTGGCGCTGTTGCGCAACGGTAATCGGCAGCCGATCAACACCTGGGTGAATTTTACCTACCCCAATATGCCGACGTTTGAGGTGGTGCCGGTCAAGCAGGCCGGGGCGACGCTGAGCGGTGGGGCGTTTTCTGCCGGGGCGACGATGAAGGTGGAATACCAGTGAAAGGGGCTGAGGCAATGGCGCGATACGGCAGCATTTTTCTGTTAATGGCCCTCGGCGGCCCGGCTGTGGCGGCGGACAACATGCGTTTTTCCGGCACGCTGATCGAACCGCCGCCGTGCACCATCAACGACGGCGGCGAGGTGGATGTCGATTTCGGCAACCGAGTCGGGGTCACCAAGGTGGATGGCGTTAACTACCTGCAACCGGTGAACTACCGGATCACCTGCGGCCCCGGTGCCGGGGCATGGAGCATGACGCTGGAAGTGGTCGGCACCCCGGCGGATTACGACGAGGCGGCGATCGAGAGCAACGTGGACGATCTGGCCGTTCGCCTGCTGCAAAACGGCAAGCGGTTTACGTTGAATCAACCGATCCCCATCAAGCTGAACGCGCCGCCCACACTGGAAGCAGTGCCGGTCAAACGGCCGGGCGCAGCGCTGAAGGAAGGAGCATTTGAGGCCACGGCCACCCTGCTGGCGGTGTACCAATGAGCCGGAGAAGAACCATGGTGAATAAAGCAGGTTGGTGCGCAACTGCGGCGCTGCTGCTGTGCAGCCCGTTGAGTCTGGCGGCGGACAATATGCGCCTGCATGGCGCGCTGGTGGCCGAACCCTGCGTGATCCCGCCGGGCGATGAAACGGTGGTGCTGGATTTTGACACGGTAATCGACAAGTACCTGTATCTGAACACCCGCACCCACGGCCAACCCTTCAAGCTGCATTTGGCGCAGTGCGATCTCAGCCTGGGCAAAACGGTCAGGGTGACCTTCAGCGGTAATGAAAGCACCGCGCTGCCGGGGTTGCTGGCGCTAAACGGTGCCAGCCAGGCCAGCGGCATCGCCATCGGTATGGAAACCCCGCAGGGTGATCCCTTACCCATTAACCAGCAAGGCAAGGCACAGGCATTGGTGAGCGGGGCCAACACCCTGACGGCACAGGCTTATGTGCAGGGTGAACCGGACGCGTTGAAGCATAAAACCATTGAACGCGGGCCGTTCAGCGCGGTGGCGACCTTTAGCCTGGAATATGAATAACCGCGCGGCGGCATGGCAAGCCGCCTGGCGCTGGCTGTGCCAACGTCGCCGCCACGCGCCACCCAATGCCGACATTTGGCATTTGCGCTTTCACTGGGCGCAGCAGGACGACCGGCTGTATCAGCAACTGCAAAGTGGGGATTACCGGCTGGCACCGATGCAGGTATTGCGGCGTGGTAGCCGCAGTTGGGTGCAGTGGTGCGCGCAGGATGCGCTGATATTGAAGTGGGCTGCGCTGCTGGCGGAGCCCCTGCTGCCAAAACCTGCCCGTTGCATGCACTTGCGCGGGCATGGCGGTAGCGTGGTTTCGGTAGCGGAAGTACGGGCTGCCTTGACCGGCGGAGAATATGCCTTTGTCTACCGAACGGACATTCGCGGTTACTACCGGCATATCCGTAAGCATCAGGTGATCAATCAGCTGAAATGGCATGTGGCCGACCCGGTGTTGTTTGATGTGATTCAGCAATACGTGCATTACAGCGTAGAAGACGGCGGTGAGTTTTATACCCCACCCAGCGGCATCTGCCGGGGTTGTGCGCTGAGCCCGCTGATTGGCGGCAGCCTGTTGCATCATGTTGACAGTTTTTTTAACGCCCAGGAGGGCCTGTGGTATGCGCGATATATGGATGACTTTTTGCTGTTTACCCGCACCCGCTGGCAACTGCGGCGCAGCGTTAAGCGGCTGCATGAATTTTTTGACCTGGGCGGGTTTGAAACCCACCCGGACAAAACCCAACTGGGCAGGATTGCACAGGGTTTTGACTGGCTGGGGGTATGGTTTACCCCCACGGGGTCCACCATAGCGCCCAGAGCGCTGGAAAACCATCGTGCACGACGCGCGCGGCTTTATGAGCAGGCTCGCCGACAGGGGCTGTCATCGACAGAGACTGAATCGCGGGTGCGAACGTACGAGGCACGGTGGGCAATATGGGCAGAAGGAATACTGGGTCATTCATTGGATGATATTTAGCGGTATCTGCCGGATAGAGAAAATACAGAGACATATTTATGAAGAACCATCTGCTCGCGACCCTTCTATATTTATCCCCCATGTATGTGAGTGCGACCATGCTCATTTCCGTTATCACCGTACCTGAAACAGTGAATGGATATTTCACTGCTCGAGTTGTGGGAGGTCCGTCACCCGGCGAGAACAACCCATGCTGGGCTTACGGTAATCTTTGCCGGCTAAGCCTCTATACGATTGATGAACTTTGGCTCCCCGCAGGCCGGGGCGGATATGTGACGGCCGACGTCGAAGGATATACATCATCAAAACCGCCGAATAGCTACCCCACACTCGAAGAGTGGTGGAATTCGGTGCGTGACAAAAACCGCAATGGGTCGGACTACCTTCCGGCGGGACTAGGGGATAACCCGTGTGTAGTGCTAGCAGCCGGCATTTCCGGGGAGATGATCGAGGGGACGATCGTATCAAATTGCGCAAAGGGGATAGTACAGGCTAAGACTTGTGACGTAAAACCAAACAACATCAACGTGGATCTGCATGCCGCTCTCGGGGGTACCGCGCCTACAGTAAATGTAAACAACGTCACCCTGACCTGTACCGACGAGGCCTCTGTGTTGATCGAGACGAATAGCCGGGAACGGATCCCCCTGGGGGGGGCTTCGGACTCCTATGCGCTCCTCGACTGGGGCGCCGGATTTGGGAAACCCAAAACCGTCAAGGCGCACCGCAACGTCGCTGAGAAACTCCCGCTGCGTGTACGGGGCGTGAGTCTCGATTTGCTTGGTGCCGGTCAATTTACGGGCAGCGCGATAGTCAACGTGTCGTACAACTAATCATTTGGTGACGGGTCCAACCCAATATTGTGCGGACTTGGATGTCACCAACCCACCCGAGCCATGACACCCCGGCGGCGGGGGCCGGACACCGGTATACTGCCCGTCATGATGGGCACATACCGCCGATAAACGGGGCTGGCTGAAATAGACACGGGGGAATCAAGCTCAAATCCGAATTACGCATGCTATGTTTTCGCCAATTTTTAATACGGTAATGCCAATGATCTTCGATCGTATTTTTCTCCTATTTGTCTTTTTACTTTTTGTACCACTGGCGATCTATATCCCCAATCGCGGTGGCGCGGGGCTGGCGCTGCCGTTTAATCTGCTGGTCTACGGCGGAGCGGCTCTATTAATGGGTGTTTGCTGGCGGGCAACACCGCTGTGCCGGGTTGTGATAACGCCGACCTGTCGCGCAATAATAGCCGCCGGTTTGCTGTTGGCACTGCCGGTGATATTTACCCGGCCCGAATGGCAAAGCGCCGCCGTTTGGCGGCTGGCTGGTTTATTTGCCGGAGCGGCGTTCTATTTCACCTGGCTGCAGGTGCGCATGACCGCACGCCAGCGCCATGCGGTGCTGTATTTGATTTTATCGGCGGCGGTGCTTCAGGCATTAATCGTGCTGTTGCAGCTGTTTGCGCCAGCAATTGCACAATCCTGGATCCCCTCCGGCAGCTCGCGCGCCTTTGGCATATTCCAGCAGCCAAACGTGCTGGCGAGTTTTATTGCCACCGGGTTGGCGCTGGCGTTGGCGGCGTATGTGCTGCCAGGGTTCCAGCGACTGGATCCGCGTGCAGAAAGCTGGCGTCGCCGCGCCCTGGCCGCGGCGTTGGTGCTGCTGCCGATGGTGTTGGTGTGGGTGCAATCCCGCACCGGCTGGCTGGCGGGGGCCCTGGTGCTGGGGCTGTTTATCCTGTGTTTTTGCCGCCGTCATCCGCAGGCTGTCGCCATTGCCTCACTGCTGGTTGCCGGCGGCACCCTGGTGGGCGTGCTGGTGCTGTGGTGGGGGAGTGAGCTGGGCGGTGCGTTGCGCTACGCCAGCCATGCCGGCTCCAACCATGCGCGCTACACCATGCTGCGCGATACGCTGGCGATGATCGCCGAAAAGCCGCTGCTTGGCTGGGGCTACGGCGGTTTTGAGTACAGTTTTCAGCATTTTCGCATTAACCAAACCCCGCCCACGGCGGTGACCGAAATCGCCCGTCATCCGCATAACGAATTGCTGCTGTGGTGGGTGGAAGGGGGCGTGGTCGCGCTGCTGGGTGCGTTGCTCTTGGTGCGGGCGGGCATCAAACTGCTGGCCCACGCCCGCTGGCGCGACAAGCGGGCCTTTGCCTGCGGTAAGGCATCGGCGGGTGAGGCGTTGGCTCTATGCGTGGCGCTGCTGCCGATTGCATTGCATAGCCAAACCGAATACCCGTTTTACCTGTCGGCACTGCACTGGCTGGTGTTCCTGTTGTTGCTGGCAATGCTCGATCGGCTGGTCAGTCCGCGCCTTGGCACCGAGGCAGGGTTGAAAAGATGGCGACTGCCGATGCTGGCCCTGTCACTGGCGGCGCTATTCGTTATGGCGACTGGGTTTTACAGCGGGTTGGTATTGACCCAGGCGGAGCGCGGCGGGTTGCAGGATATGCGGCAGGTGGACGCCTTGCCGGGCTGGGCGAGTTGGATGCATGACGATCGCCTGCAGTTTGATCGCCAGTTGGCAGTCTTGCTCGCCTTTAACCGAACTCGTGACGAGCAGCGGCTGGAAACCTATGCCCAATGGGCGCAGCGTTATCTGAATCACCGCATTGATAAAAACGTTTACGCCAACCTGTTGGTTATCTTGTATCAACAGCAACAATATGTTCGGGCCGATGAACTGCGGTACGAGGCGGCGTTATTGTTTCCTCATGACAGGCGGTTTGCGCGCTCAAGCTTCTGACGGCAATAACTGTCTACTCCAGAAATCTTTTTACTCTTTAGCGTATTGGCCGAAATGAAAAAAATATTATTGATGAGTCAATGCCAGTTCACCAGGCTGGCATTAAAGGCCGTTTTTGAAAATAAAACAGGCTATGAAATGGCATTTATTGGGCCGGATTATTTTAGCGGGGGTGATGTTGGTCAGGCGATAGTTTTAATTCATATTACAGATGACGACTACCCAACCATTTTACCCTTGCTAAGGAATGCGCATTTTTACGGACATCGGGATATCATCTTCATTGCGCAAAAGCGGGTTATCGCAATTATGGAATATTTATCCATGAAAACGCTTAGGTTTATTGAGGAAGAGGCCGGCGTTGAGGTGTTTGAGCGCGAAGTCATAGAGGGAGAGGCGTTTTCTGGCATTGAAGGGAAACGCGAGATTTTATCTTTTATAGAATATAACGTTCTGAAACTTACCTTGTCAGGCTTGAGTCCAACGGCAATTGCCTGCAGAACAAGCAAGAGCATAAAAACCATCAGCAGCCAAAAAATCAACGCGCTGAAGAAGTTGGGTTTAGATAATACGCCCTATTCTTTGGTTAAGCTGTCTAAGTTATTTAATTAATTTTATACCGAAAGTCTGCTGTCTGAATGGCGGCGGATCGAATTTTATTATTTAAGGATATGAGTATGTTAAGAAATCAATGGGTGACGCAATAATCTCGTGAAATGGCGCTGCACTATATTGCACACGCCGGGGTAGTGTATTCACCGGAAGAATTTATAAAAAAAGTGAGTGAAATGGAAAACGTGTTTGCGCGCATTTTACTAGCTGAACAGAATGGAAAGCCTGGCGCATAACCTGAACACTCTTCATCTGTAGCACTATTAGGCGCTGCTATTTAGCGGATGAAGCGCTTCATCCGCCACGGTGATATTCTCAACTTTCCAGATCAATACCAAAATACCGCATCAGCGCAGCACGCCGTTCGTCTTCGGAATGCAGCGTCGATTCATGGCGTTGGTGATCTTCGGTGATAATCAGTTTGTTCTCGCTGATAGTCACCCGACCATTTTCCGTTGGCCGCGAACACACCAGCCGCTGGGTAAAATGCGACTGCGGCGAGGTGCTGTGGTAGTGGCACATGCCGTCGAACTCACTCGGCTCGCGGGGCTGCAGAGTGAAACGGTACAGGGTTTTGGCATGCGAGCGATTATCGCCGTTTCTGCGTTCCAGGTAATAAGTCTCGCCCTCCTGCTCTAAATGGAAGGTGCCGCTGGTCTGCGGTTGCTGCTCTGTGGTGGTGATCTTCAGCGGCGTCAGGAACGAATCGCCAAACCCCACGTCCACCAGATACGGCTGATCCAGCTCCACCATCAGCGCCATATGGTCGAAGGGCGCGCCGAAGCTGCCGTCGCGCGCGCGGATTTCGCCGGAAATAAACTGCACGTTAAAGCCGATGTCCTTCAACAGCGCGGCAAACAGCCGGTTCAGCTCATAGCAAAAGCCGCCGCGGTTGCGTTCGACAATTTTATTGAACAGCGCCGGTTCCTCCAGATGAATCCCCTGGCGATAAATAATGCTCAGGTTCTCAAAGGGTACGCTCAGCATATGGCAGCGGTGTAACTGTTGCAGCGTCAGGAGGTCGGGCTTGGGGATGCCTGCGAATCCAATATGTTGCAGGTAGCGTTGTCTGTCCACGGTGTGTCTCGCAGCAAAAAAATTGATTATAAAATAGTTGGATTTTTCACTGCTGTGGGCGCAATACGTGCTGCGTCAGAACGCTGGGGGTTGGTCTGCCGCCTGCAGCAGCAGATTCACCCAGCGGCGGGTGGTGGCGCTAACGAACGCGCTGTCCGCCCAGCACAGGCGGTAGTGGTAGGCGGCGGGCAGTTGTCGGTCGTCGCCTAACACCCGAACCAGCTTACCGGTGGCCAGGGCATCCTGCGCGACTGCCAGGCTGCCGAGTACGATGCCGTTACCTTCTATCGCTTCCTGCAGGGCATGGCCGACGCTGTTAAAGGTGAGAATACCGCGCGGTGCCGGGGTGCCTTCGCCAAAGGCGGCGAACCAGTCTTGCCAGCCGGCGACACCCATCTTCTGTCCATCCTTCCACGGCGAGTGGATCAACTGCGACAGCGCCAAATCGGTGACCGTAATGTGACGAGGGTGCGCGGCAAGAAAGGCCGGGCTGGCTAACGGCGCGAAGGCATCGGCGAGCAGTTCGCGGGAGTGCGGCGGCGGATTGGCGGTGGGGCTGTAACGGATGGCGATGTCTGCTTCACCGCTGGCCAGATCGCGCAGGCTTTCGTTGGCGTCCAGCACCAGTGAAACATCAGGATCGGCACGGCGCAGTGCCGGTAGTCGTGCCGCCAGCCAATGGCTGGCAATGCCCAGCGTGCAGGTCAGCTTCAGCGTTTGCTGTTGCTCTGGCCGGACGCGATCGCTGGCTTTTTGCAGCAACGTCAGTGCGCGGGTCACGTCGATGGCCAGTTGTTTGCCGGTGTCGTTTAGCGCCACCGCGTTCCCCTTGCGGTGAAACAGCTCGACGCCCAGCTCATTTTCCAAATGACGTATCTGGCGGCTGACCGCCCCCAGCGTGACGTTCAACTCCTCCGCTGCCTCGGTAAAACTGGCGCAGCGCGCCGCCACCTCGAAAGTGTGCAAGGCTTTCAGGGAGGGCAGGCGAGGTTGAGCGTTCAGCTTGAGTTTCATTCAACCATATTGCCAATCTATCGATGTTCCACAAGTGATTTTTTGCTTACTTTTAGGGCAAATATTCGACGGGAGTATCGTGTGGACATTGTGATGGGGCTGGCTGCCGCACTGTGCTGGGGCGGCACGGATTTTTTGGTCGGTATCAACGCCCGATCGGTGGGGGTGCGCAGGGCGGTATTTTTTTCGCAGGCGATTGGCTTTGTGATTTTTACTGCCTTATTACCGGCAACGGTGGTTCCTGTCTTTGCGACTTCCGGCGTGGTTTGGGGGCTGGCATTGCTGGCCGCTGCCCTGATCGTAGGTGGTTCACTGGCGCTGTCACAGGCCTTCGCTATTGGCAAGGCGGCGATGGTGGCCCCTCTGGTCACCAGCTATGGTGCGGTTACCACGCTGTTGTCGTGGCTAAGTGGCGAACCTTTGGCGGGGCTTACCCTGACGGGGCTGATTATTTGTGTGCTGGGGGTGATGCTGACCGCGGTCAGCCCTGCGCGGCAGCCGGAAAACTCTTCGTCGACCTTACCGGCGATAGCCTGCGCGCTGATCGCCGCATGCTGTTATGGCACCGGTTTTTGGCTGCAGGGGAAATACACGCTGCCGGTGCTGGGGCCGAGTGTCAGCCTGTGGCTCGGCTATACGCTGGGGCTGACGGCTCTGCTGGCGCTGAGCGCTAACCGGCGTGCGTTGGTGGCACGCCCAGGCTGGCGGCAGGGCGGGCTACTGCTGGCCGCCAGTTTGCTCAACCTGGGGGGCTTCAGCGCCTTTGCCGTAGGGGCCGGTGGCGGATCGGTGGCGGTGGTAACGGTGCTTAGCACCCTGTCTGGCGGTATTGCCGCGCTGCTGGGCGCTTTGCTGCTACGTGAGCGCCTTGCCGCCCTACAGTGGCTGGGCGTGTTAACGGTATTGGCCGGTGCCGTGGTGCTGCATTGGCATTAAGCTCCAGGCTCAGTCAATAAGTCCTTACTCCAACGTGCCGGGGTGCATATTTTTCTGCATCCAGTTGCGTAATGACACGACGTCGGGGCGATCGGCAGTGTCCTCCAGCGTCACCAGATAATAATTCGCGCCGGGTAAAGACAGATCGAACGGTGCCACCAGCATTTTGCGTTTTATTAAATCCTCTGCCAGCAACTTACTGGCAATAACCACCCCTTGCCCTGCCACGGCGGCTTGCAGCGCATGGGTTTCATCGCTGAAATACAGGCCTCTTGAAATATTCAGGTTCTCCGGCCCGTAACCTTGCTGCCAGTGTTTCCAGTCAGGGTTTTCGGCAGGAACATGCCTGTTCTCGACGTGAAACAGCGTCGTGCGGTGCAGGTCGCTCAGGGTATTCAAGGCCAGTGCCGGGCTGGCAACCACGATAAACCGATCCTCATACAGCAAGGTACTGTGAAGGCCTATTTCAGCGGTTTCACGATAACGTATGGCTACGTCGACGGTACGCTGCGTTAAGTCGACGCTTTGCACGCTGGTATGCAGGTGTAAATCAATCTCGGGAAATTGCGCCTTAAAGCTTTCAAGGCGCAGCACCAGCCAATTGGTCAAAAAGTTCGAGGTGGTGGTGATGGTCAGCGCCGGAGGTTGTCTGGCCTGATCTATTTTTTTTACCGACTCTTCCAGGGCGGTAAAGGCAGATTGCGTGCCCGTATACAGCAAGTGTCCGGCCTCGGTCAGTTTCACCCCCTGCGCGTTGCGTTCGAACACGCGGCATTCCAGCATGGATTCAATCAAACGGATTTGATGGCTGACAGCGGTGGCGCTGACATTCAGTTGCCCGGCAGCCTGCTTGAAGCTAAGGCAATCGGCAACCGCATGGAAGGCGCGCAGTGCACCCAGCGGCGGTAAACGGGAAGATTTCATGATGAGTTATTTTCATCCATGGGTGAAAACTCTGACTTTGATTGCCTGATTATATATGCGATAGGCTCAACATACCTCCTTGTAAGGATGAAATAAATTTTCTATCGCCGCTTTTATATAGTGAGGATCATTATGAGCACGTCTCCTTTATCCGTCCCTTTTGCCGCGTCTGCGCAACAGCAGGCGCAAACCAATGCCGGTATTCTTTTAGTCAGTGGGCTGGTAGCGCAAGTTGCACTGTTACTGAAACTCTATGCGCTGGAGAACCCGCTGCTGCTGATCGCTTTGCTGGCCTGCTTGAGTATTGCCTTTGTTTTGGCCGTATTTTTAATGCAGCTGAAAGTGTTCCAGAGCAAAAGTCGCCTCAGCCTGGTACGCCATGGGTTTGTCATCAGTGCCGTCGGCACCTTGCTGCTGATCCTGGTATTGCATGGTCTGCCAAACGACCTGCAGCTGTTTTCGGCAATGGCTATTTGCGGCTTGGGTCAGGGGATGGTTTACAGCGCCGCGATACGTCGAGGCACCCACAACGACGGCCATGGACTGCGCCGACGCGCGCTGCTGATTGCAGGGAGTATCCTCGCGGTTGCGGCTGTCCTGCTGATCCAATCGAGTTTTAGCGGAATAACGGGTTTTCCCTACGCTTTTGCCATGTTGATTGACCTGTCGCTACTTGCGGCCCTGTACGTAAGGGTGGTCGAGCTGGAGAGCTAGCCGTTGATGTGACTAACCGGTCGCCGGATATAGGTCAAAGGATTGAGCGAGCGCAGGTGCATCTGCAATACGGTGCCACGGCGGAAGAAGTAGTTGAGGAGGGTCAGCGACAACAATTCGGTCAGCAGGGTGCTGTAGGCCGCGCCCATCATGCCGTATTGGCGGATCAGGCAGTACGACAGCGGAATATTGATGATAAATACCAGGAACATCTTCTTCGACAAGAAGCCGTAGCCGGAGAAAATCACAATGTATTTGTAGGCCAGGGTGCCCAGGGCGGAAAGCAGGGTGGCAACCGCCAACACCCCCATCGCCGGGTAAGCCGCTAAATACTGCTCGCCGTACAGCAGCACAATCACCGGTTTGCCGAGCAAAAAGATGCCGGCGACGATCGCGGCGGCAATCGCCAGCACCAGCCCATTGAGTTTGGCGGCGGTGCGCATGGCGTCATCACGTTGATAAGCGAATATTTTAGCGAAAAACGAGGTGATCACCGCATCGGTGACAAACATCCAGGCGGTGGCCAGCGTAATGGCAACGGAGTAAATTCCCAGCGCTTCGGCGGAGACGAACCACATCAGGAACAACTGTGCCAGCCGGGTGTAGATGGCGATGGAGACATTGGAAACCGCCAGGGGCAGGCCGCTGGCGAGCAGATAGCGCACGTATTTGCGGCGAACGCGCCCTGGTGCGACAAAGCGCGGATTACGGCGGTGATAGATATGGTGGCGGATCAGGTAGGGGATCAAATAAACCATCACGATCGGGATCGCCAGGTAATACAGGTGCAGGTCAAAATAAACGATCAGATAACGCACCAGCAGCGCACTGCCCAGTCCGCTGACGTTGGCCAGCGTATTGAAGCGCGATTCCAGCCGGGCATCATGATAAATGGTGAAGACGTCCCTGAGTGAGAAGAAGCTGGCGACAAAGGTGGCGGCGCAAAAGTAGAAGGTAATGAAATCTTCCCGTAGCCCGGTGTAAATCAATATTGCCGCAGAGAACAGCACAAAGCAGCCCTGACGCAGCCGGTTGGTGGAAAACATCAATGCCGTTCCCGAGGCTGGGTTGCGGCTAATCCGCTTGAACAGTACGGTATCAGAGCCCAGCAGCGCCAGCGTTTGAGTAATGGCGAAAATCGCGGTGGCAAAGGTGATTTTGCCAAAGCTTTCCGGGCCGATATATCTCGCCATATAGGCGGTGATAAAAATAACGCCAAGGATAGACACCATTTTTTCGGATATCATCCAAAACGCATTTCTCACGATATTGATATCTATGAATTTTAATTTCATGGGGACTTTCCCTGTCGCATCTTATAATAGGAATCATCCGATTATTTCCTTACCCTCTGTAAGGAATGACCCACAGGGTTTTATAATTAAGATGCAATAATCGGAATGTCAGCAGCATTTATCCCTATGCTAGATTCATGGAAGAAAGAGAAGAATGAGAAAACTCGCAAAACGACTCTATCGGGCCGCGCCCGATTTTATCTATTATCAAGTCAGCCACTATCTTGCCCATGGCGCCTGGGTTAACTTCAAATCCCCCAAGACATTTTCAGAGAAAATTTATCGGCGCATGCGCTATCCATACCGTGATTTCAGTATGTTAGCGGATAAGGTGGCAGTCAGAGACTATATTTCACAGCGGGTATCGGAAAAGTACCTAACCCCCATCATTATGATCAGTGATAATTTTACCGAACAAGATTACCTTTCATTGCCTCAATCGTTTGTTATCAAAACCAATAATGCATCGCAACAGGTAAAGATAGTCAAAGATAAAAACGAAGTTACTTTCTCCGATATTGCGAAGATTCTTAATGAATGGTCTGAAATAACCTATTGGAAAAGGTTTCGCGAAAAACACTACGACAGTATCCCGCAGAAAATTATCGTCGAACAGCTATTGGATATAGAAACTGCAGGTGAGCTGATTGACTACAAGGTGCATGTTTTTAACGGCCGGCACGCTTATTTATTCGTAGAGCTGTTACGTGGCGGGCCTGAGCCGACCTCACTGGAGTTTTTGGACGAGCATGCGCATCACTGTTTCTTTACCCAGGCGGATATCCCGCAGGTCAATACACTGTATGAAAAACCGGCGTTCTGGGATGAAATGATCCGGGTGGCGAAAGCCGTTGCGGCAGATTTGGACTATTGCCGCGTCGACTTCTATCTCACCCGCGAGCAAATCTACATTGGTGAACTGACGCTGACCCCCGGCGCGGGCAACGAGGTTTACCTGCCGCGTGCGACCAACCTGCTGCTGGGCGAGATGATGTCCAAAGCCGGGTAGTGGTTGTTGCAGCCTTTAGCGGTCACTGTCCACTGGCGCGATGCTTTGCAACCATCTTAGAAACTCCGCCGCTTTGGGTTTGTCCAGCGTGCGTTGCGGATAAACCAGGTAGTAGGGCTTGCTGAGCGGCAGTGCCGGTTCTGCCAGCGGCACCAGCGTCCCCCTGGCCAGTTCGCGCTGGATCAACCGCTGCTGGCCGAGCAAAATGCCGTGGCCCTCGACTGCGGCGTCAATCGCCAGTGAGGTCAGGTTATAGGTCAGGCCACGCCGCTGTGGCGGCGGCAACCCGGCGGCGCTGAACCAGTCATGCCAGCCCGGCAGGAACTGACTTTCCTTGCCCCAATCCACATGGATCAGCGGCCGTTGGGTCCAGTCGCCGCCGGCCTGCAATTGCGGGCTGCAAACTGGCTGCACGCAGTCCTGAAACAGCCGCACTTTTTCCAACAGCGGGTAGTCCTGATCGCCAAAACACAGGGCAAAGTCCGCCGCCGACCCGGCGAAATCGACTTCGGCATGGGTGGCATGCAGGCGGATATCCACCTGTGGATGCCGGGCCAGCCAATCGCCGATCGCCGGATTCAGCCATTTTGACGCCAATGCCGGCAAGGCGAATACCGTCAGCGTTTCCTTGCCCCGCTGGCGATCGACATGCTGTTGTGCCACGCGCAACGTTTCGAAGGCCTGTTGCACGTAGGCCAGGTAGTCCGCTCCCTGCTCGGTCAGCGTCACGCCGCTTTTAGCGCGGATAAACAGCACAATACCCAGCTGCTGCTCAAGCTGGCGGATCTGTTGGCTGACGGCGGCGGCGGTCAATGCCAGCTGGTCTGCCGCTTTGGCCAGGCTGCCGGTGCGGGCGGCGGTTTCAAACGCCAGAATGGCGTTCAGTTTGGGCAGCCGGGGACGGGAAGTTGGGCTCATGGCGCTTATCGCTAAGAAATGGTTAGCTCATCCTTAACGTATTTTTGTTATTACGGCAATCCGGCATTCGCTACAGTGGGTTATCCGGCCGCTATGCCTAAGGAGTCTCTGATGCAGCCACTTGCTCATATCGTTGATTTAACCGCCAACCCGATTGGTGATCCGGCCTTTCGGGTGCAATGCAAAACTACGCTGGATACGGCGGGCGCGCTGGTGCTGCCGGGCTTTCTGACGGCGGCGGCGCTGGCGACTATCCGTCTGGAAGGGGCGGAGCACAGCCATGCGGCGTTTTATGCCGCCAGCAAGCATAACGTCTACCTCAGGCCGCAGGATGAAACGCTGCCGGCCGATCATGCACGCAACCGGCTGGTGGTCTCGTCCAAGGGCTGCATTACCGATGAGGAGATCCCACCGCAATCACCGCTGCGCACACTGTATGACGCGCAGCCGTTCCGCGATTTTCTCTGCGCGGTGCTGGAAGAACAGTGTCTGTATCCCTACGCCGATCGCCTGTCGTCGATCAATCTGCACTATGCCCATCGCGGGCAGGAACTGGGTTGGCATTTCGACAACTCGTCGTTCGCCATCACGCTGTTGATCCAGAAACCGCAGGCCGGTGGACGCTTTGAATATGTGGAAAACCTGCGCGATGCCGACCGCGGCGAGATGAATTACGCCGGGGTTTCTCAGGTGCTGGACGGTGAACGAGCGGTAAAGCCGTTGGCGATGGAAGAGGGGGATTTGGTGCTGTTCCGTGGCCGCAACGCCATGCATCGGGTCACGCCGACCGAAGGTGACATCACCCGCATGCTGGTGGTGCTGGCTTATAATGCACAACCGGATATCGCGCTGTCGGAAAGCGCCAGAATGACCTTTTACGGCCGGGTGTAAGGAGAATAAAACTGCCCCGGTTGGGGGAATGCCGATCAGTTAAGCAAAGTTCTGAATAAGAATGTACGACGTTGTTTAAGTGGGCGACCCCCTCTCCCGAGGGAGAGGGCCGGGGTGAGGGGCTTTCGCGTTGGTATGTATCCCCTCACCCTAACCCTCTCCCAAAGGAGAGGGAACCATATCACCTTAACTTACAAGCATTACCCCGGTTGGGGCAGTTTAAAAACTCAGTGATGGGCTTCTTCGTGCGCCTGCTGTTCCAGTTTCACTTCCTGCGCGCGCTTGCGCAGGCCAAACCAGCCCAGCACCAGCAGCACGACCAGCACAGGAATGGTTGCGATGGTCCAGGTGCCGTTCGGGTAGTCAAACGCCATCATGACCACCACCGCCAGCAGGAACGCCAACGTCAGCCAGGAGGTGACCGGCGCGCCAGGCATCTTGAAGGTGACCGGCTTGGCACGGCCTTCACGCACCGCCTTACGCAGACGCATCTGGCAGACGATGATAAATGCCCAGGAGCTGATAATGCCCAGCGAAGCGATGTTCAACACGATCTCAAACACCTGTGAAGGCACCAGATAGTTCAATACCACCCCGATCACGTAGATACCGCAGGTCACCAGGATCCCGGCGTAAGGCACCTGCTGGCCGCTCATTTTGGCCATAAATTTCGGCGCCGAGCCACCCATCGACAGCGAACGCAGAATACGGCCGGTGGAGTACAGGCCCGAGTTCAGGCTGGAGAGCGCGGCAGTTAACACCACGATGTTCATGATGGTGCCGATATAGGGCACACCCAGCTTGCTGAAGAAGGTGACGAACGGGCTTTGGCCCGCCTGGTAGGCGTTCCACGGCAGCAGCAACACCAGCAGCACCACCGAACCAACGTAGAACAGGCCGATGCGCCAAATAACGCTGTTGATAGCCTTCGGCAGCATTTTGGCCGGATCCTTGCACTCGCCGGCGGCGGTGCCGATCAGCTCAATCCCGGCAAAGGCGAAGATCACCCCTTGTACCAGCACCAACGCAGGCAGCAGGCCATGCGGGAACATGCCGCCGTTTTCGGTAATCAGGTGCAGGCCGGTGGTGTTGCCCGCCACTGGGGTGCCGGTGCCGAGTAACACCACGCCGACCACCAGGAACAGCGCGATGGCGACCACTTTGATCAGGGCGAACCAGAACTCCATTTCGGCGAACCACTTCACGCCGATCATGTTCATGGTGGCGACCACCCCGAGGGCGCAGAGGGCAAACAACCACTGCGGCACATCGGCAAAGGTACCCCAATAGTGCATATACAGCGCTACCGCCGTGATATCGACGATACCGGTCATCGCCCAGTTCAGGAAATACATCCAGCCGGCGACGTAAGAGGCTTTTTCACCGAGGAACTCGCGGGCGTAAGAAACAAAGCTGCCGCTGGTAGGGCGGTGTAAAACCAGTTCGCCCAATGCCCGCAGAATGAAGAAAGAGAAGATACCGCAGACCAGATACACCAGCGCCAGCGCCGGCCCTGCCAGTTCCAGCCGGCCGCCGGTGCCGAGGAACAGGCCGGTACCTATTGAACCGCCGATGGCGATCATTTGAATCTGCCGGTTGCCCATACTTTTGTGATAACCGGATTCGTGGGAGTCTAACCATCGTCTTCTGGCTGCATGTTGCTCATGCGCCGATTTTTTTTGTGATTGCATCGTTCGTCCTGTTTTACCCGTCTGTAAAATTATCCTGCCCCAGTTTCGGAGCAAACGATTGCTACTTCCAACCGTGATGAGAATGAGGTCATGGCATCATTCTGTTGTTTATACCCGTCGTGTTTCGATCTTCAGCAATGAAATTCATAGCGTATATTATATGAACAGCTGCCGTTAAATAACGGCGAGGCATGCTACCTTTTCTCTGGAAATGTGGCAAAAAATCCTGCGTATAAATCGTGAACAAGTGTGTTTATTTTTTGTTCCATATACAAAAGAACATATTATTCAATAAGATGATTGATTTTATCAAGACGGAAATAACGAGTAATAAAAGGTGATGAAAATCACAGAATAATAATTACCGTGCAAACTACAGGGGATTTTGCTTATTTATTCGCGATGAGAAAAAAGGTGGGGGTAATAAACTTCACTTCGCCTGCGGCGATATTGCCACAGGCGAAGAACATCATGGGAAGGGGGCGATTTTAGGCTGATTCCCCGACCGGCAGGGCCGACGCAGGCAAACCGAATATTTTGTCGAACGCCCAGTTAAACACAAAGGTGTAGCACGGGATAATGACGATCAGCGCCATATCCAGCAGCAGCGCCTGCCACAGCGTAATTCCCATCCACCAGGCGATCAGCGGGATCAGGTACATCACCAGCGTCAGCTGAAAGCCTATGGCATGCAAAATACGACGCTTGAGCGTACGGCCACGCGTTGCCTGGCGGCTTTCCCACAGCTCAAACAGTGAGTTATAGATGAAGTTCCAGCTGACTGCGATGGTGGTGATGATCACCGCCAGCGGCCCGGTACTGCTGGGGGCGGTGCCGGAAAGCAATGCCAGCCCGAGTGCGGAGATCGCCATACCGATAATTTCATAGGCGGTGACATACACCAGTTTGCGTTTAACGCCTTGCATTACTCATCTCCTGACTGATTTTTGGCTTGGTGGTCGGGTGACCTTTTGCCGTCTGACGAGTAAGATACCGTCAATCATATTGATAGAAAAAGTCAGGAGCTGTCAGTTTTGCTGACAGGTGATGCAATGAACTTTTCCAGCGATAACATTGAGCTGTTTCTGGCGGTACTGGATCGCGGGTCGTTTTCCGCTGCTGCCCGCTCGCTGCGGCGTGTCCCTTCGGCGGTCAGCATGGGGATCGCCAACATGGAGGCGGAACTGGGGTTTCAGTTGTTTGATCGCTCACACCGGGAACCGCTGCCCACTCCGCTGGCGTTGGCACTGGCGCCGCATGCGCGGCTGATCGCCGATCAGCTAAAACAACTACAGAACCACGCCATCGAATTATCCCAGGGGCTGGAAAGCACTCTGTCGGTCGGTGTCGCCTCGGACATCAACAGCAGCGGCCTGTTGGCTGCGGTCAAAACGCTGGCGGAACGCTACCCGTTGCTGAATATCGAAGTGCTGACCGCCCCGCAGGACGACGTGTTGCATATGCTGCATCAGGGCAGGATTGGCGTTGCTCTGGCGTTCGGTGGGCTCAATATCAACAGCCAGGAGCAGTTCCACTTTGTCGGCGCTGAATCACTGGTTGCTACTCTCTCACCTTCACACCCGGCGCTGAACGGGGTGGCAGACGAGCTGTTTCTCGAAGATCTGGTTAACGTACGGCAGATTATGGTGGCCAGCCGCGATTTGCCGATTACCGATTTGCGGCCGCAGGTGGCGGAGTCCTATTGGCGTACCGACAGCCTGCCGATGGCGCTGAGCATGGTGGAGGCCGGTTTGGGCTGGGGGAATTTCCCGCTGTCGTTGACCGCGCCCTTGTTGGCGCAGCAACGGCTGGTCAGGTTGAAATTCAAAAACACCAAAAACGAACTGCGCCTGCCGATGCACCTGATCTGGCTGAAAAACAGGCCGCTGGAGAAGGCCGCCCATGAACTGGTGGCGTTAATGCGGGACAGGCCGCAAGCGGAATAATCCCCGCTATTGCATTGCTTTTATTTTCTTCGCTGAGCTACTTTGAGTGATGGGATCACTATGGGGGCAGCTAGCATGTTAAGCGAGACGGCATTATCGGTACTGAGCATTAGCGGGGCGATTACGCTGGGGGCAATGAGTCCAGGGCAAAGCTTTATTCTGGTGGCGCGTACCGCGGTGGCCTCTTCGCGTCGCGACGGTATGGCGGTTGCGTTGGGTATGGGCGTCGGCTGCTTTATCTTTGCGCTCATTGCCCTGTTGGGGCTGCAATCTTTGCTGCTGGCGCTGCCGTGGCTTTACACCACGTTAAAAATGCTGGGAGGCGCTTATCTTGTCTATCTGGCTTGCAAAATGCTGCGCGGGGCCACTCAGCCGCTGAATGTGGAAGCGGTCGGTGAGCAGCATCTGGGCTTTCGCAAGGCGTTTACCACCGGCCTGTTGACTCAACTGGGCAACCCCAACACTGCCATTGTGTTCGGCAGCGTGTTTGCCGCGTTGCTCAGCCACAAAATATCACCGGTGATGTACCTTGTGTTGCCGCTGATCGCGCTGACTATCGATGTGCTGTGGTACGCCTTTGTGGCCTTTGTGCTGTCGTCACCGCGCCCGCGCCGCACCTATCTGCGGTTTAAAGCCTGGTTTGATCGGTTGGGCGGCGGAGTGCTGGCCTTGCTCGGCCTGAAATTGATGTTAAACCGATAATCCTAGTCGGCATGGCGGCGGCGCCACCAAAATCGCAGCAGCAAGATAACGGCGATCACCAGTGCGCAGAACAGCACGCTGGTCAGCCGTTTGTCGAAGCCCGAGATAAACCGGGCGATAGCTTCACCGCCGAAATAGCCCAGCAACACAAAGATTGTTGCCCACAGGATGGCGCCCAGAATATTCAACGGGACAAAGCGCGACGGCGGCAGTTTGCTGGCACCGATTAACACCGGGCCAATTATGCGAAAACCATACATAAACCGCACGCCAATCACGAACAGCATCGGGTGGCGGGCAATCAGCTTCCTGGCGCGTTCAATGCGCTTTTCCTGGCTCTTCATGCGTGAAATCACCTTTCCGCCGAAGCGCCGACCGAGGAAATACAGGATCTGATCCCCTAATGTGCCCCCCAATGCCACCACCGCAATCACCCAGGGCAGATGCAGTAACCCCTGGTGCGCCGCAATCCCCCCCAGCAGAGTGATGGTTTCGCCTTCGGCCAGGCAGCCGATAAACAGCGCCCAGTAGCCGTAATCCGTAATGTAGTGGGCCAAATCCGCCATCCTGATCCCCTATGTCTTTAATACATAAGGGTCAGTATACTCTCTGTCAGTCAGCCGCGCCCTGTCGGCGCGACGCAGCCTTAGAGGAGCAACAGATGTATCAGGATTTTGAGAGCGAACTGGACTGGGCGATGCGCCATATGCCACGCACCCGGGCGGCGGTAGCAGCGTTGCCGGATTTAAGTGGCGTGCGGCTGGCGTGCAATATGCATCTGGATCTGAAAATGGCACCGCTGGTGGCTGGCCTGCTGGACAAGGGCGCGGCGATTTATCTGACCACCTGCAACCCAACTACGGTGCAGGATGACGTGGTGGCCTGGCTGGAACGCCGCGGAGCACAGGCTCACGCCTGGCGTGATATGAGCGACGCCGACTGGTCGGCATCGTTCGACCGCGCATTGGCCTGGGGGCCGACCCACCTGTGCGAAATGGGGGCGGATTTGACCACCCGCCTGCATCAGTCAGTCGATGGCCCGCAAATTATCGCCGGGCTGGAGGCCACCGGTTCCGGCATCAGTAGGTTAAACGGCATGGCGCCGCGCTATCCGATCTTCAACTGGGATGACCTGCCGGTAAAAGAAGGGCTGCATAACCGCCATATGGTCGGCCTGACCGCCTGGCACACTTTCTTCCAGACCACCCATTTGACGCTGCATGAAAAATGCGTGCTGGTGATCGGTTATGGTTTGGTTGGGCAGGGCGTCGCGGCGGCGGCGAAAGCCTACGGCGGGCAGGTGATCGTGGCGGAAATCGATCCGGCGCGGGCGCTGCAGGCACGCTATGACGGCTGGGCAGTGGTCAGTCTTGCCAGTGCGGTGAGCCAGGCCGATGTGATTGCTACCGCCACCGGGGCAAAAAACGTGCTGTCGGCGCGGCATCTGCAGCAGGCGAAGGACGGGGTGTTTATTCTCAATGTGGGCCATGTGACGGCGGAAATTGACGTTGGCTTCCTGCAAAACCTGCCGCACAGCGAGCCTATGCCGTTTGTAAACGCCTACCAACTGGAAGATAAAACCCTGTATTTACTGGCCAACGGCTCGATGTTCAACCTGACGGCGGGCTACGGCGACAGCCTGAATGCCTTTGACGTGACGCTGGCGGTGATGGCGGCGGGCATTGGTCATATTGTCGGTGACGGTGCCCGGCAGCAGCCCGGTTTATATCTGTTGCCGCAGTCGGCCTGGCAGCCGGCGCTGTAACTTTTCTCTCGCGGGCGCTTATCCCAGAGCGCTCGCGGTTTGCGCAATTTTCTGTTCGACAGAATTTGTCACAAATCGGCTTGCACAATCCCAGTGCCAACTTCAGATCCCTCACATATAATTCGGCCAAATAAGACCTTCATCTTCTTCGTCACAGAGTAATGCATGTGAAAATACGTGTTTTGGTACTAACCCTGCTCGCTTTGCAGGCAGGAGCAGGCATCGCGCCGCGCGCGCTAGCCAGCGAAAATAACGCGATAACCCGTGCCGCCGAGCCTGAACTGGCTTCCGGCAGTGCCATGGTGGTGGATATGCAGACCCACAAGGTGATGTATGCGCGTAACCCGGATGAAGTGGTGCCGATTGCTTCGATCACCAAGCTGATGACCGCGATGGTCACGTTGGACGCCCATCTGCCGCTGGATGAAATGTTGTCGGTGGACATACATCAGACGCCGGAGATGAAAGGGGTCTACTCGCGCGTTCGTCTGAACAGTGAAATCAGCCGTAAAGATATGCTGCTATTGGCATTGATGTCGTCGGAAAACCGTGCGGCCGCCAGTCTGGCGCATCATTATCCGGGCGGTTACGGCGCCTTTATCAAAGCGATGAATGCCAAAGCCAAATCGCTGGGGATGACCAACACGCGTTACGTGGAGCCGACCGGGCTGTCGATTCATAACGTTTCGACCGCGCGCGACCTGACCAAGCTGTTGATTGCCACCAAGCAATATCCGCTGATTGGCCAGCTCAGCACCACTACCGAACGCATGGCGAGTTTTAAGGATCCGAACTACACGCTGCCGTTCCGCAACACCAACCATCTGGTATATAACCAGAAATGGAATATCCAGTTGACCAAGACCGGTTTTACCAACGAAGCGGGACACTGCCTGGCGATGCGTACCATGATCGGTAGCCGTTCGGTCTCGCTGGTGGTGCTGGACGCCTTTGGCAAGTACACCCATTTCGCCGATGCCAACCGCCTGCGCACCTGGATCGAAACCGGTAAGGTGACGCCGATCCCCGCGGCGGCCCGTGATTACCGCCGTCAGAAAGATGCCCGTTTGGCGAAGAACGAAACCGAATAAACCCGTTCTGCGGCCTGCGGAGTTTTTCTGCAGGCCGCGTCTCTCCCTAAAGCCGCCTTGTCCTTGCCGTCAGCAACATCTCCAATTACCTTGGGTAGAGCCGCGGTGCTAATCCATCCGCTATCATTAATGAATACTCTATCGTCGTGAGGACAGCATCCCATGAGCAAGGTTTCCACTTTTGTCATGTTCCAGGGTAATGCCCATGCCCAACAGGCTATTGATCTTTATAGTGAGTTGTTCGCCGGTTTCAAGGTTCAGCAGGTGCAACATTATGATGACAGTAATGATGGGCCACTGCGGATCAGGCAGGCGTTCATCGACTTTGATCGGCAGAGTCTGGTATTTACCGATAGCCCAATCAGCCATGATTTCAGCTTCACCCCGGCAATATCCCTGTTTGTTAATCTGGCCAATGAAGCCGAACTTGAGCGGGTTTTCACCCGTCTGGCAGAAGGCGGCAAGGTGCTGATGCCGATTGATGATTATGGCTTCAGCGCGCGCTTCGGTTGGCTAAACGATCGATTCGGTTTGTCCTGGCAGCTTAATGTACCGGCAGGGGATGTGGTTTGATCAGGATAAAAGCCTCGGGGTTTATTATTAATTTAAAAATTAAATCAATATTAACCCGAGGCATATTGTTGGTGTTTATGGCATTGCGGAAATATTGTCGAACTTGAAGGCAAAGTTAGGGTTAAACAAGCCGCCATCCAAAGTGACGCTGGTTTCCCAGATACAGGCATTGGTTCCCGGGGAAAATTTTCCGGAAAAGGTCACTTTGTCACCTATTTTAAGTTTTTCGGCTGCAATGTTTTGCGGTAGCGTATTCTCCAGCTTACCTGATGATGTCGGTATTTTGGCCGATTGAACGGTTATGTGGTCGGCGAGTTTTATCCGTATGAAATCATCTTCATGGCCATTAATTTGGCTGCTTTCCACCTGACCGACCCACTGTTTAATGGGTTGGCCGTTCAGCGTTTGGCAGATTGAATTATCACGAGCTAATTTTGTATTAGCGCGATACACATTATTATGAGTTGTGTTCGCTTTGGTCGCTGCACTGTTCACGACATTAATGAATTGTTTTTCAACTCCGGGAATAACATTGTCCTGAGCAAAAACATGGCATGAAAATAACAATGTCGAGACAGTGATTAAAACTATTCTTTTTATCATCATACATCCTTGAATTCTGGTTCATTAGGGTGGTTTATCTATAGCCCACCTTTTTTGTTTTCGCCACGCGATCATTGCATTCTTCGGCTATTGAACAGGGTGAACGCGAAAGTGGCCAACAGCAGTGCCGTGCCGGCAATCATCGGGCAATGTTCAAGGTGAACCGGGTTGTATCCTTGGTTGAACGCCCAGCCATAGGTTTCGACGGCGGAACCAAATCCCATTGCCGCGGTGGCAATAACGCTCAACAAGCCAATGATCAGGGTCAGCGTTCGGATCGTTGTTTTACAGAACATAAGTCTTCCTCTTTTGGGCTGAGTCAATTTTCCCCATCGTGTCTGGCGTGTTGTTCTGACTGCAGACGAGGGGGCAGGTAATTTGTCTGCCTCTATTGAAACAGCAACGAGGCCAGGCTTCACCGAGAATGAGGTCCGATTTTGGACTGTGGATCCTAATAAAATGCCTCTGCCTGACCATCAGAATGGATATTTGGGCACAGTTGCCGCTATGCTAAACAGGTGACAACCGATGAATATGAAAAGGATGAACCGCTTTGGCCGGAAGTAGCTTACTGACGTTAATCGACGATATCGCCTCACTGCTGGACGATGTCTCGCTGATGACCAAAATGGCGGCGAAAAAAACCGCCGGGGTACTGGGGGACGATCTGGCGCTGAATGCGCAACAGGTTTCCGGGGTAAAGGCCGATCGCGAGCTGCCGGTGGTGTGGAGCGTGGCCAAAGGGTCGTTTATCAACAAGGCGATCCTGGTGCCGCTGGCGTTACTGATCAGTGCATTCGCCCCTTGGGCAATTACGCCGCTGTTGATGGTGGGCGGCGCCTATCTGTGCTACGAAGGCTTTGAGAAGGTGTTTCATAGCCTCACTCACAAAAAGCAGGCCGGGGAGGATAACCCAGAGGCGCTGGACGCCAATGAAGACGTAGCGGCCTACGAACAACGCAAAGTGAAGGGCGCTATCCGCACCGACTTTGTGCTGTCCGCCGAGATTATTGCCATTACGCTGGGCACCGTGGCGGGAGCGACCTTCAGCCAGCAGGTGATCGTGCTGTGCGGCATCGCGCTGGTGATGACGGTGGGGGTTTACGGCATTGTGGCCGGCATCGTCAAACTCGACGATCTGGGGCTGTATCTGAGCCGTAAAAGCAGCGCGTTAGCCCGTTCTGTCGGCAGCGGCATCGTCAGCGCCGCGCCTTACCTGATGAAGACCCTGTCGGTGGTCGGTACCATCGCCATGTTTATGGTCGGTGGCGGTATCCTGACCCACGGGCTGCCGCCGGTGCATCATCTGTTTGAGGACTGGGCGTCCTATGCCACCGTGGTGCCGACCTTCGGCCAGATCTTGCAGGGGGTTATTCCTGCTTTGCTCAACGTGGTGTTTGGCCTGATTGCCGGCGGCGTGGTGCTGCTGGTGGTTTCGGCTCTCGGTGCCATTCGTGGCCGTTTAAAAGCCTGATAATTTCACCGGGTGCATCTTCTGCACCCGGTTTATCCATTGTGCGGCAGCCCATCACTACCTTCGCCCAGGGTGCGTTGCATTATGTGGGTGTCGCGCCACTCGCCCAATTTAAAACCCACCGCCCTGAGCGTGCCTACGCTGCTAAACCCCAGTTTCTTATGCAAGGCCAGCGAACCCTGATTCTCTTTGGCATTGCCAACGGTAGCCAGCATTTGACGCCAAGGGCCAAGTTCGCAGCGTGCGATCAGTGCGGACAACAACGCTTTACCGATACCTTTCCCTTGCTGACCCTCGGCGATATAGACAGAGTTTTCCACAGTAAACCGGTAGGCCGGGCGCGGTCGATAAGGCGTGGCATAGCAATAGCCCACCACGAGATCGGCTTGCTTGGCGACCAGCCAGGGTAAACCCGCTTCCTGTACCTTGCTGAGACGCTGCTGCATTTCTTCCAACGTCGGTGGCGTTTCTTCAAACGACGCCGCGCCGTACAACACATGATGGGTGTAAATCTGTTGCACGGCGGCCATGTCGTCTGCCGTGGCATCGGTGAGCATTAACGGGGCGGAAAGGGTCATAACGGTTCCTGTTTACCTTGAAAATCAGAAGATAAGCACATTATGCGCCGCGCCCGTCGACAAGGTAAATTGGGCTTTCTTATGCTGAATATAAGAAAAACCTATGGTCTTGCCATCTGGGTTTGTCATGCACCGCGCATCAAATGCGCCACCGCCTGCTGCAGATAGCTTAACAGTGGCGGGGTCAGCCAGGTGCCCTCGGTCAGCGTGGGTTCCCGTTCCATCGCCTGGCGAATTTTCATCTGGGTTGCAGGATCGGTACCGGCATAGGACTGGAACAGCTCAAGCCATTGCGCCGCCAGCTGTTTCGCTTGCCCTGACTCCGGCGGTACGCCGTCATTCAGCGCCTGATGGAACCGGGCGATCAGCGCCGGCCATTCCTGCAAGCGGGTAAAATAGTGTTGGCGCACATGGGCGTATTCCTCCTCCGACAGGTATTTTTGATAAATTGATAACTTGGTTTCGGCAAAGGCCCGGGTCACGTAGTCGGTCATCGCCGGGGTGATGCCGGTTTGTTCACGCATGGAGGGTTCGTCGGCATGCATGGCGTTAAGCCGGGTGAGAAACGCCGGGTTGCCAGCGGTATCGCGTTCCAGCATCTGCATCCAGCGCCGTGCCAGAGTCTGCGCCTCCAATGCTTGCGGCGTGACGCCGCTGTCGATCAACTGGCGCATGCTAGCGACCAGATCGCCCCATTGCTGATTACGCATGGGATCGGCCTGATAGAAAGGCAATTGCGCCAGTTCGTCTGCGGTAAAATATTTGTCGTACATGGTCATTAACTCCAATGTCGTCAGCCAGTCGTTCAGTTCCGGCTCATCTCCGGCGGTGAGTTGTGCATGCATCTGTTGTAAACGATCGCGCAGTGCGGCTGTCTGGGCCAGTTGCTGCTCCAGCATGGCAATTTGCTGCTCAATCACCGTCGTTAGCGTCATCCCCGAACGTGCCAGAATTGCCCCGACTTCCGCCAGCGGGATCCCCATTCGGCGCAGCGCCTGAATATGGTGCAAGCGGCTAATATCAGCCCGATTATATAAGCGATACCCGGCATCGGAACGCGCAGAAGGAACCAGCAAACCAATGCTGTCGTAATAATGCAGCGTCCTGACGGTGATGCCGGAACGGCGGGCCAGTTCGCCAACTTTCAATAACATGTGGTGTACTCCTCCCTTGTGCGTGCAGGAATACTAAAGCCTGACGTGGCGTGAGGGTCAATAGGGGGAGGATATTTTCGGGGAAAGTTACGGGCTCCATTAATAGAACCCGCAATTGAAATCAATGGATTGATTACCAGCCTTTTACCGCGCCGCCATTAAAGATTTTCTCGGCGGCCTTGGCCACTTCATCCGACTCGTAGGCCTTGATGAAGTTTTGCACGTTCGGCGCATCCTTGTTGTCTTCACGCGTCACGATGATGTTGGTGTACGGCGAATTCTTGTCTTCGATAAAGATGCCGTCTTTGGTTGGCGTCAGACCGGTCTGGTTGATGTAAGTGGTGCTGATGACGGCGATGGTGACTTTAGGGTCATCGAGCACCTGCGGCAGCTGTGCGCCCTCCAGTTCCATAATCTTGTAGTTATGCGGGTTGGCGCTGATATCCAGCGAGGTTGGCAGCAGCCCTTTGCCCGGTTTCAGCGTGATCAGGCCGGTTTTCTCCAGCAGCAGCAGTGCGCGGCCGAGGTTGGTGGGATCCAGCGGGATGGCAATCACCGCACCGTCCTGCAGTTCTTTCAGTGATTTGATTTTTTTCGAATAGCCGGCCATCGGGAATACGAAGGTATTGCCCACGGCCACCAGCTTGTAGCCGTGATCTTTATTCTGCTGTTCGAGGAACGGCCGGTGCTGGAAGACGTTGGCGTCCAGTTCGCCTTTGTCGGTGGCGTCGTTGGGCAGCAGCGAACCGCTGAAACCGACCAGTTCAACCTCCAGACCGTACTTCTCTTTGGCCACCTGTTTGGCCACCTCCGCCACGTCTTGCTCTGCACCATTGATGACCCCGACCTTGATATGATTCTGATCGGTTTTTTGGTCGCAGCCTTGTAGCGCCAGTACGGCGGCGAAGGCCGCCAGCAGTGGGGTATAACGCCAGTTTTTGGACATCGACTTCTCCCTGAAAAAAACAATGAAATCAGTTGGTTTTGTGCTGCTAGCTAAGCCTGAACCCGTGGGGAAGTCAAACCCCTGCTCAGCACAAAGGCTTCTAACTAATAACAGGAAGTTTTAGCGCACCCTTATTATTTGGCGCGAAATACCACGATGCCCGGCGTGGCCAGCACGTAATCCATAAAGGGCGAGTCCACCACCTGCATATTTTCTTTGCGTGAAGAAGCGTTACGCAGCACCGGGCCGTTTTCGGTCATGATATAGATGCCGGTATGGGTGACGTCCAGCCCGGCCAAATGGGTATAAATGCCGATGTAATCGCCGGTGTGCAACTGGGCCAGCACCTTGTCGTCAATAAAATCGCTGGGCAGGTAGGTGATACTGCGCTGAACGTTTTTTCAGCCCCCGGCAGATAGCTGCTGCCGTCTGACTTTTGGTTCAGGTTTTTCACCAGCGTTACGGTATGCGGGCTGAGTGTGGCGGTGATATCCGTGACGTTGGTTTTGGCCTGGTGTGACCAATCGCTAAAGAAATGCTTGCGTTGCAGGAAGCTGATTTCGCCACTGGCATAACGGATATGGGTCAGCCGCTGGACAAAATCTGCCTGGCTGCTCGCCTGGCGCAGGGCATCGACGTAATCGATATAGGTAAAACAGTCCAAACCACGGAAGTCGATCACCAGTTTTTCCGGTGTATTCTGCGAGCCAATCAGCATGTTGGCCACATAAGGCGTACCGAGGAAGGGGCGGGACAGCAGATCGATCATCTGGCCGCTATCCTGCTGCTGCTCTGTTGGCGCGGCGGCACGCAGGGCGAGAAGTTGATTGAGTTTGTTTAACGTCTGGTTATCCATGCTGGCCTTGAGATCTGCGGGTGGGGTAATAATGGCTTCAGGCGTTTGCCCAACGGGAATTTTATCTGCACAGCCGCTGAGCGCAATAGCCAATATCAATGAAACAACCTTGTACATTTTCCCCTCCCGATGGTTTTGGCACGTGGTGGCGAAAATGATAACAGCTCTCACTATCGCCTGGAGGGGCAATGCTTAAACATAGCCTCAACGTTCGGTTAACACTTAATAACCGATTTCACTGTTGAACGGCAGGTACCAGAACAGGGCGATTTCGTGATCGGCGATGTCCGGTTGGGCGCGATACAGCAGGTGGTCGATGCCGCCAAGGATAAAACCAAAGTGCTGATAACAGTGGCAGGCGGGCAGATTGGTGTTTTGCGTTTCCAGCATCAGCCCGGCGGTTTCGTGGCGTTGCGCCCAGTGCCGGGCGGTTTCCAGCAATGCGCTGGCAACCCCCAGGCGGCGCACGTGGGCGCTGACCACGATTTCTTCAATCAGCGCATAGCCGTTCCAGTTATTGCTTAGTGTGATATGGCCGACCGGCTCGCCGCGATAACGGGCCAGAAAGGTGTCGCTTTCATCGTTGACGAACGGGGCCAGCGGGTAGTTCTTGCGAAAGGGGGTAACCGGCAGCAATGGCCAACTGTCGACCGGCGCATCAAAAACCGGCTGGGCGTAGTGGGCGATGTGAAAGCTAAAGTCGCAACTGGTCAGGTAGCCGTCGGGTAAACGGCTGACCGGGGCAATTTGGATCGCCTGGCTCATGGTGCAAGCTCCCTCAGCAAACGCGCCGGGTTACCGGCATAGATCCCTTTACGGGTGATATTTTTGGTGACCACCGAACCGGCACCGATCACCGCACCGCTGCAAATTTCCACCGCCAGCACCGTGGCGCCGGAGCCGATGGAAACACCATCGCCAATTTGCGTGCGGCCCCAACTGCTGGCATCGGCATTGGGCGCGCCATCTTTAAACAGATCGTTGGCAAAGGTGACGTTGTGGCCGATAAAGCAGTCCGCGCCAATAGTGACATATTCACAGATAAAACTGTGTGACTGAATTTTGCTGCGGGCGCCAATGCTGACGTTTTTTTGGATCTCGACAAAGGGCCCGACGAACACCCCATCGCCGAGTCGGCAGCCATACAGATTGCAGGGCTGGACCAGGGTGACATTTTGACCGGCATCGACATCGACAATACCGGCCTGAAGAACACGAATGGCGGATGACATGACATTCCTCACGGCGGTGACGCAGGGGGGAATTATAAAACAAACCGTCGCCACGTCTGTGCTTTCCGAACGTTTTTTCAGCGAAAGACTATAATTAGTACAGGGGAGAGAGCCCCGTGGCCGCAATCCTCGTACGGGTAGCAATCCGTCAGAGGGGTAAATTCGTTCGCCGAGCGCGACCTACGGCGATGGAGGAGGTGTCTCATGGTTAGTCATGTTTGGGGACTTCTGGCGCATCCAAGCACCGAGTTCGAACAGATCAAAAGCGAGAATGAAAGCGTCTCGCACCTTTACACCCATCATGTACTGCTGCTGGCGTTGATACCGGTTGTCTGCGCCTTTATCGGTACCACCCAACTGGGCTGGCTCTCCGGCGAAGGACAGGCTATCCGGCTCGACATGTTCACCGCATCTTATACCGCGGTGGCTTTCTACCTGCTGATGTTGGCGGGTGTGGCGATCATGGGGAAAGTGATCCACTGGATGGCACGGCGTTATGAAGTGCGTCCGAGTCTGCATCGCTGCATGGTGTTTGCCGGCTATATTGCTACCCCAATGTTCCTTAGCGGTATCGTGGCGCTGTATCCCGTCGTGTGGCTGTGCCTGTTTGTCGGCGTGATTGGCCTGTGCTATTCGGGCTATCTGCTGAATCTGGGTATCCCGCACTTCCTGAATATCGACAGTAAAGAAGGGTTTATCTTCTCCAGCTCTACCTTTGCCATTGGCATCTTGCTGCTTGAGCTGCTGCTGGGGGTAACGGTATTGCTGTGGGGGTATGGTTCCTGGTTATTCTAAACTCTGTTTTGATATTGCCCCTCACGCCGCTCTGGCGTGGGGGGCTTTTGCTTTTTAGGCCTGACGAAGTTAATTGTCGGCCCAGTTTTTCCGCTTGCTGGTTTTGCCCAGGCCCGGATTAAAGCTGTTGGTCGGGTCGGCGCTGCGGTAGAACGCCTGCAGATCGGGCTTGGCCGGGTACAGGTGGCCGACGTTATGTTCCGCCGGGTACTCCGCGCCGCGCTGGTCGAGGATCGCCAGCATTTTCTCTTTCAATGCGTGGCTGTCGACGCCTTTTTTCACCACATAATCCTGATGGAATACGTGGCACATAAAGTGGCCGTAATACAGCTTGTGCACCAGTTGGCTGTCGATTTCCGGCGGCAGGGTTTCGAACCAGTCGGTGTCGTTACGGCGCAACGCGATATCCAGCGCCAGAATATCTTCTACCTTGTCGGCATGCACCGCATGGTAACGCACGGCGGCACCGGCGGCGGCAAAGCGGTGCAGGAAGGCTTTCTTGCCCTCGTCCGGGGTGCAGGTGAAGAACTCGCCATCGGCTTGGGCAAAGTACTGTTTCAGGTACTGCTGCGCTTCTTCAACGCCCTGACCGGCCATTTTCAGCAGCAGGTGATGTTCAAAGCGTTCGCGGTAGTCTTTCATCCGTTTCGGCAGGTGGCTGGGGGCCAGATGGCTCAGGCCTTGCATCAGCCGGTCGGTCAGGTTGTGCGGCAGTAATGGCAGTTTGTTAAGGCTGGCATCCATACGGCCTTTCAGGGTGAAGAAGCTTGGCATCTGGTCGGTGCCGAGCTTGTCGATCATCATAAAGGTATCTTTGCCGTACACTTCGGCAATATCAAAAATATCCCGGTGCATATACTCGCCGGCCACCGGCAGGTTGTCGAACTGGCTCAGCATATGGCGGCGCAGTTCGGTCAACACGGCGGTATCGTTGGTACCGATATAAAATACCTGTTCCTTGCCTTCTTTCTCGAAGGTGTCCAACCGTACCGCAAACACCGCCAGCTTGCCGGCACAGCCGGAGGCCTCGTACAGGCGGCGCTTGTCGGCATTAAACCGGGAAGGCGTATCGGCATCGACGTCGCGCACCCGGCTGGCATATTCGTTATCGGAAGCACGCAGTTCGCCGTGCTCGACATCCTCCGGCCGGTAATCGCCTTTCTCTAAGCGAGTGAGGATCTCCTCCGGTGTATCGCCGAGGTTAATCCCCAAATGGTTTACCAGCCGCAGTTGGCCGTCTTCCCCCAACTGGGCGTACAGTGCCATCTCGGTGTAGGCCGGGCCGCGCTTGACCAGCGAACCGCCGGAGTTATTACACACGCCACCGATCACCGACGCACCGATACAGGAGGAACCGATTACCGAATGCGGCTCGCGGCCATAAGGTTTGAGCAATTTTTCCAGCTGATTGAGGGTGCTGCCGGGGAAACCGACCACCTGTTTACCGTTATCCAGCACCTGCACGTGGTTGAGGCGCAGGGTGCTGATAATGACGACATCGCGGTCATAGTCGTTGCCGCTGGGGGTTGAGCCTTCGGTCAGGCCGGTGTTGGCCGCCTGCATGATGACAATTTTGTCAGCAGCGACGCAGGCCTCCAGCAGTTGCCAGAGCTGCAACAGGCTGGTCGGAAACACCACCGCCAGTGCCTGGCCAACGCCGGAGCGGAAGCCTTTGCGGTAGCGTTCGGTGCTGCGTTCGCCGGTCAGCAACTGTGGGCCGCCGACGATGCTTTTCAACTGATTGAGAAATGCTTGGTTGGACTGCGTCATGCCGATCTCCCTTCGAATATACCCGTCATCTTTCAAGCTGCAGCGTTGTTATCTGCACTCGCTCACCCCAGTTACTTACTCGAGTAAGCGCCTGGGGATGAGCGAGTTGGCCGCCTAGCTACAACTTGAAAGCTATAGGGTATGAATTGAATTACTAACTTATTAGGTTGCTAGCCTGGTGGCTTAATAACGCTCTGCAAAACCGGCCTGGCGTTCTTCGTCCCGCAGCGTCAGGATCTCCACGCCGTCGGCGGTGACTGCCACGGTGTGTTCCCATTGGGCCGAAAGTTTCTTGTCGCGCGTTACCACCGTCCAACCGTCTTTCTTCTGTTTAATCCGGTGGTCGCCCTGGTTAATCATCGGTTCGATGGTAAACACCATGCCTTCCTGCAACACCATACCGGTTCCCGGTTGGCCAAAGTGCAGCACCGCCGGCTCTTCGTGCATATCCCGGCCGATACCGTGACCGCAGTACTCACGCACAATACTGTAGCCGGCCTGTTCGGCGTGCTGCTGAATTGCATGGCCGATATCACCCAGCGTCGCCCCCGGTTTTACTGCCCGGATGCCTTGCCACAACGACTCATACACGTTGTTCACCAGGCGTTTGGCGACCGGCGTGGTCTGGCCGATGCAGTACATCTTGCTGGAGTCGGCAATGTAGCCGTCGTTTTCCAGCGTAATATCGACGTTAACAATCATGCCGGAACGCAAGATTTTGCTGACCGACGGAATGCCGTGGCAGATAACGTCGTCGATCGACGTATTGAGCACATAAGGAAAATCGTACTGCCCTTTGCTGGCCGGGCGCGATTTCAGCTCATTGACAATAAAGGCCTCGGCGCGGTCGTTGATCTCCATAGTGGAGATGCCCTCGACAATCACCTGATCGAGCATAGCAAACACCTGCGCCAGCAGGGCGCCAGAGTGACGCATTTTGGCAATCTGTTCCGGCGTTTTGATCACAATCTCTTTCACCCGACAATCTCCTTCAACGTCAGCGCGTTATCTTTCATCATTTTTTTTACCAGTTGGGGATAGGTCAGTTCCGGATGGAACTCCGCCAACATACCAATCTTGATCCAGTATTCCGCCTGCGCGTTGATCGAACGCGTCATCGTCAGGCTGGCGAGGCGCAGATCGTCATGCAGCGCGTCAGAAATTTTCACAATGCCCATCGTCTGTTCCATTAGTGATTTATATACAGAGTGTATATGGTTTGGATGCTGCAAATTTTGCTTTCTGTGGCATGGGAATATTCTTGGTCACAATGATTGTCGCCGCCCGGCAATGCGTTTATTGTGATAAACGACTTTTTTGCACTGATTTTTCAGAAGGATTTAGGGCGTGAGCAAATTACGTGTTGGGGTGATCTTTGGCGGTAAATCGGCGGAGCATGAAGTTTCGCTGCAGTCGGCAAAAAATATTGTGGATGCAATCGACAAAGAGAAGTTTGACGTCACGCTGCTGGGGATCGACAAGCAGGGGCAATGGCACATTAACGATGCGTCCAATTACCTGCTGAATGCGGAAAACCCGGCGCTGATCGCGCTGAACCGCTCAAATAAAAATGTGGCGCTGATCCCCGGTCAGGAGAAACAGCAGCTGATCGAGTCGGGCAGCCAGGGCGCACTGGGCCAGTTGGATGTGATATTCCCGATCGTACACGGCACATTGGGTGAGGACGGTTCGCTGCAGGGGCTGTTGCGAATGGCTAATCTGCCGTTCGTCGGTGCCGGCGTGTTGGGTTCGGCGGTCAGCATGGATAAAGACGTGACCAAACGCCTGCTGCGTGATGCCGGGCTGGCGATAGCGCCGTTTGTGACGCTGACCCGCAGCAATCGCGCCAAATTCGATTTTGAGCAGCTTAGCGAACGTCTGGGGCTGCCGCTGTTTGTTAAACCGGCCAACCAGGGCTCTTCGGTAGGCGTCAGCAAGGTACAGGACCGCGCCGGTTTTGAGGCTGCGGTGGCGCTGGCGTTCAGCTTCGATCATAAGGTGCTGGTGGAGTCGGCGATTGTCGGCCGTGAGATTGAATGCGCGGTATTGGGCAACGACGAACCCCAGGCCAGCCTGTGTGGCGAAATCGTGCTGAGTGACGCCTTCTATTCCTACGACACCAAATACATCAATGAGCAGGGCGCTCAGGTGATAGTGCCGGCGGCGATTGAGCCGGAGGTGAGCGATAAAATCCGTGACGTGGCGCTAAAAGCCTTTCGGGCGCTGGAGTGTTTCGGGCTGGCGCGCGTCGATGTATTTCTGACGCCGGACAACAACGTGGTGATCAACGAAATCAACACGCTGCCAGGCTTTACCAATATCAGCATGTATCCCAAACTGTGGGCCGCCAGCGGTGTCAGCTACAGCCAATTGATCACTCGCCTGATTGAGCTGGCGATGGAACGCCATCAGCAGGATCGCGCTTTGAACAGCTCGGTGTTTGACCGGTAAGCGGGCATAAAAAAAGAACCAGGTTGGTGGCCTGGTTCTTCTATTATCGGCTCTAAAAGAGAGCTGTGTCGCACATACTTGTCATCCTTTTTTCAGTGTACCCGGTGTTTTGTTTGATTACAAACCGCTCAGTCTGTTTTATAGTCAATGGCGATTGAAGCTGGTTTCTTACTTCACCGTCACGTCAATATCGCCAAAATACTTCTTCGCCAGCTCGCTCACGGTGCCTTGCTGCTTCACTTTGACGATCGCCTCATTCAGTTTTTTCTTCAGCGCGTCATCACCCTTACGCAGGCCGAAGGCAATGCCCTCACCGAGAATTTTGTCGTCGCTGACCGCATCGCCGACAAAGGCGAAACCCTTACCGTCCGGGTGCGCCAGGAAACCGCTTTGGCCCGACGGTGCCATGACCAGCGTTGCGTCGAGCCGCCCGGCGGTCAGGTCAAGATAAGCCTGGTTCTGATCCTGATAGGACACCACGTCCACACCCTGCGGCGCCCAGTGGGCCTTGGCGTAGGTTTCCTGAATCGAGCCTTGCAGCACGCCGACATGCTTGCCCGCCAGCGAGGTGGCGTTTGGCAGCAGACCGCTGTCGGCCTTGGCGATCAGGCGATTTGGTACCTGATAGATTGAATCGGTAAAGTCTATTGCCTGACGACGCTGGTCGGTGACGTTCATCGCCGAATTGATGGCGTCGAACTTGCGCGCCTTCAGCGCCGGGATCAGGCTGTCGAACGAGGTCTCGACCCAACTGCATTTTAACTGGGCGGCGGCACACACCGCGTTGCCCAGATCGATATCAAAACCTTCCAGCTTGCCGCTGGCCGATTTGGATTCGAACGGTGGGTACAGCGCTTCCAGCCCGAAGCGCAAGGTGTTTTCCGCCGCCAGCGTGGAACCGGCGGCCAGCAGGCAGCCTGCGGCGATCAACGTTTTCAGTGATTTCATAGTTGGAGCCCTTTTCCCATGGTCAAAGCAAAAATAAATTTCTTATACCTGACACAGACGGCGTGCGCCTTCCAGCAGGGTCTCATTGTCTTTTGCAAAACTCAGTCGAATGATGCCGGTGTTGGTGCCGTCGCTGTAAAACGCCGACAGCGGGATCGTCGCAACTTTGGCTTCGCGGATCAGGCGCACCGCAAAATCGTTGTCGCTTTCGTTACTGAAACCGCTAAAGCGGGCCAGCATAAAGAAACTGCCACGGCTGGGCAGTAATTCAAAGCGCGAATCCTGCAGCGCGCTCGCCAGTAAATCACGCTTTTGTTGATAGAAGTCTGCCAGACCCAGATAACTTTGCGGATTGCCCAGCGCCTCGGCGAAGGCGTACTGCATCGGCGTATCGGCGGAGAACACCATAAACTGATGCACCTTGCGGATCTCGTCCATCAACGCTGCCGGCGCCATGCAGTAGCCGACACGCCAGCCGGTCACGTGATAGGTTTTGCCAAACGACGACACAATCACGCTGCGTTCTGCCAACTGTGGGTGGCGCGCCATGCTGTGGTGGATATCGCCGTCGAACACCACGTGTTCATAAACCTCGTCGGACAGGATGACGATATCGGTGTTGCGCGTCAGGGCGGTCAGCCGTTCGATGTCATGCTCGCCAAACACGCTGCCGGTCGGGTTGTGCGGACTGTTGACGATGATCATCCGCGTTTTGCTGTTGATGGCGGCGGCGACTTCGTCCCAGTCAATATGCAGATCCTGCAGCGACAGTTTGATGGCGACCGGCGTTGCCCCCTGCAGACGTACAATCGGCGCATAGCTGTCGAACGCCGGTTCGAAATAAATCACCTCATCGCCCGGATGCACCAGCGCGCTGATGGCGGAATACAATCCTTCACTGGCACTGGCAATCACCGTGATTTCTTCGTCGGCGTCATAGCGTGCGCCATACAAACGTTCAACTTTATCCGCCAGTGCAGTGCGTAATGCCGCCACGCCGCTCATCGGTGCGTACTGGTTATGACCGTTGCGCATGGCTTGCGCCACCGCTTCAACCAACTGCGGTTCACAGGCGAAGTTCGGTGCGCCCTGCGACAGGTTCAACGCCTGATGTTCGGCGCTAAGCTGGCCGATAACGGTGAAAATAGTGGTGCCGACGTCCGGCAACTTCGAGCGGTGTGAGCAGGCGCTCTGCATGAGTGGCTCCAGGGAAATGGGGGAGATATCGCTTGATTAAGCATCACGGAGGGTGGGCCAACAAGGGAAAGTTTGTCATACTCGCCATGCACAGAGATCATGGCTGTTATCTTCTGCTCATCGCCACGGGCGCAGCATGCAGCGCCCCTACCATGCGGGATCGCCGTAGGGGACGCATATATTCGTCCCGACCATTTTCTGGCATCTAAAGGAGCTAACTATGTCGTTATCCTTACCTTCGCTCGACGTGTTGAAAACCTTTGTGGTGGTGGCCCAGCGGCTTAATTTCACCCATGCCGCCCAGAGTCTGCATCTGACGCAGGGCGCCGTCAGTCGGCAGATCCTCGGGCTGGAACAGCAACTGGGTTACCCGTTGTTCAGCCGACGGGCGCGCGGCCTGACGCTCACCCCGCAGGGCACGATGCTGCTGGTGCCGGTACAGCAGGCGCTGGGGCAACTGGACGAGGCACTGGCTCGGGTTGGGGCGCAACCGGGCACTCTGCGCATCAAGTGCCCGACCTGCGCCATGCGTTGGGTGCTGCCGCGCATTATCCGGCTGCAAAATGAACGGCCGGAAATGCATATTGAGCTGACCGCCTCGGTGTCGCACGGGCTGGATTTTGGCGCCGAACATTTTGATGCCGCGGTGGTATTCGGTCAGCCACAGGGCAAAAAATTGCGGGTGCATCACCTGTTCGATGAAATTCTTACGCCGGTCTGCACGCCGTCTTACCTGCCCGACTTGTCACGTCCACCCACGCCGGCCGATTTGGCGGATAAAACCCTGCTGCACCCCACGCGCGATCGCCGCGACTGGTTGTTGTGGTTGAAGGCGGTGGGGCAGGAGGCGTTGCCATCCGGCAAGGCGCAGCATTTCGATACGCTGGATCTGGCGATGAGTGCCGCGCTGCAAGGCTTTGGCATCGCCATCGGCGACCTGTGTCTGCTGGAGGAAGATATCCAGGCGCAGCGTATCGTCACGCCGTTCCCGCTCAGCGTGGCCAGCGGCGCAGCCTATTATTTGGTCTATCCTGAACGGGCGGTGGTGCCGCAGGCATTAACCGAACTGGTCAATTTCCTCAGCGATGAAGCGGCGCAAAGCCGTAGCCGGCTGCAAAATTATCGAGCAGCCTCCGCTAACAGCTTGTAACTTTTAACATTACAAATTATTTCTGCGCCGAAAAGGAGTATGGCACACTGCCTTTTCACATTGATAAATCATCTCCGTCGCCGCCTGCGGCGGGAACATGCCTGAGATTAAAAAATATGAAATGGCTTTGTGTGGTGAGTATGTTGTCCGGTCTGGCCATCAGCCCGGTTTTTGCGCAGGAAAGCGCCGTGATCCAGGGCGTTAATGCCCAGCAGCGCGACGCCTTTGTCAGCAACCTGATGAAACAGATGACGCTGGAAGAAAAAATCGGCCAGCTGCGGTTAATCAGCGTCGGACCGGATAATCCGAAAGAGGCGATCCGCGACGGCATCAGCAAGGGGCAGATTGGCGCCATCTTCAATACCGTCACCCGGCCGGATATTCGCGCCATGCAGGATCAGGCGATGCAGCTCAGCCGCCTGAAAATTCCGTTGTTCTTTGCCTACGACGTGGTGCACGGCCAACGCACCGTGTTCCCGATCAGCCTTGGGCTGGCGGCCAGTTTTGATCTCGAAGCCATCGCTCTCAGTGGCCGGGTTTCTGCGCAGGAAGCCAGCGATGACGGCCTGAACATGACCTTCTCGCCGATGGTCGATATCACCCGCGACCCTCGCTGGGGCCGGGTTTCGGAAGGCTTCGGCGAAGATACCTGGCTGGTATCCAAAATTGCCAAAGTGATGGTGGATGCCTACCAGAATGGCGATCCGTCCAAGCCCGGCTCAATCATGGCCAGCGTGAAGCACTTCGCGCTGTACGGTGCCACCGAGGGCGGTCGCGATTACAATACCGTCGATATGAGTCCACTGAGAATGTACCAGGACTACCTGCCGCCTTATAAGGCCGCGGTTGACGCCGGCAGCGGTGGGGTGATGGTCTCGCTCAATTCGATAAACGGCATTCCGGCTACCGCTAACTCCTGGTTGCTGAAAGATTTGCTGCGCGACCAGTGGGGCTTCAAGGGCATCACCATCAGTGACCACGGTGCGATTAAAGAGTTGATCAAACACGGCGTGGCCGCAGACGCGCGCGATGCGGTACGCCTGGCGATCACCTCCGGTGTCGATATGAGCATGAGCGACGAATATTACGACCAATACCTGCCGGGGCTGGTGAAGGACGGGCTGGTATCGGAAAGTGACATCGACCGTGCCTGTCGCGACGTGCTGAATACCAAATATGATATGGGCCTGTTTAAAGACCCTTACACCCACTTTGGGCCGGTCGGTTCCGATCCGCAGGACACTAACGCCGAAAGCCGTTTGCATCGTGCTGAAGCGCGCGTAGTTGCGCGTAAAACCATGGTGCTGTTGAAGAATGACAAGCAGACGCTGCCGCTCAGCAAGCAGGCGACCATTGCGCTGGTCGGGCCGATGGCCGACAGCCAGCGTGATGTGATGGGCAGTTGGTCGGCGGCCGGGGTGATTAAACAGTCGGTCACCCTGCGCGAAGGGCTGGAACGTGCGGTGGGCGACAAGGCTAAAATCCTCTACGCCAAGGGCGCCAACGTCACTCAGGACAAGAGCATTATCAACTATCTGAATGAATATGAGCCGGCGGTAGTGTTTGATACCCGCTCGCCACAGCAGATGATTGACGAAGCGGTGCAGGCGGCGAAGAAAGCCGACGTAGTGGTGGCGGTGGTGGGGGAATCGCAGGGCATGGCACACGAGGCTTCCAGCCGCGCCGACATTACCATTCCACAAAGCCAACGTGATCTGATCGCCGCGCTGAAAGCAACCGGCAAACCGCTGGTGCTGGTGCTGATGAATGGCCGACCGTTGGCGCTGAGCTGGGAAAGTCAGCAGGCGGATGCGATGCTGGAAACCTGGTACAGCGGCACCGAGGGCGGCAATGCGGTGGCCGACGTACTGTTTGGCGACTACAACCCGTCGGGCAAGCTGCCGATGACCTTCCCGCGTTCGGTCGGGCAGATCCCGATGTACTACAACCACCTGAATACCGGCCGTCCGTTCGGCAAGGAAAACCCGGGTAAATATACCTCCCGCTACTTCGACTCACCGAACGGCCCGCTGTATCCGTTTGGTTATGGCCTGAGCTACACCAGCTTTAGCCTCTCGGATCTGAAACTCTCCAGCCCGACGATGGCGCGCAACGGCAAGGTCACCGCCAGCGTCACGCTCAAGAACACCGGTAAATATGATGGTGCCACCGTGGTGCAGTTGTATCTGCAGGACGTGACCGCTTCGGTCAGCCGCCCGGTGAAAGAGCTGCGTAACTTTAAAAAGGTGATGCTGAAAGCGGGGCAGGCGCAGAAGGTGGAGTTGCCTATTACCGAAGAGGATCTCAAGTTCTATAACGCCAGCCTGAAATGGGGCGCGGAACCGGGCAAGTTTAATGTGTTTGTCGGCCTGGATTCCGACGACGTACAGGCGCAGAGCTTTACGCTGAAGTAATATCTGATGACCCTCTCTCGCTACCGCGGGGGAGGGTTTTGTTGGCGTGCAAGGCCAACACTTCTTGTTTATCTCCCCTCATTTCCTCAATCGTTGATCCCGCTGATTGTTTCGCCATGGCTATCGCTATATTATTTTGTATATAACGATAACTCACCGGAAATCCCCATGTTGAAACGCTTCCCACGGCTGTTGCTGCTTTTTGTCCTTTTCTCTTGTGCCGCGCAGGCGGATCGTCAGGTGACCGACCAACTCAACCGACAGGTCACGCTGCCCGATACCATCACCCGCGCGGTGGTGTTGCAACACCAGACGCTGAACCTGCTGGTGCAGCTCGACGCTCTGCCGCAGGTGATTGGCGTGCTCAGCAGTTGGAAGAAGCAACTGGGCCCGAATTATCTGCGCCTGGCACCTGGGCTGGCGAACATGCCGATGCCGGGCGATCTTACCTCGGTAAATATCGAAAGTTTGCTTAGCCTGCATCCACAGGTGGTGTTTGTCGCCAACTATGCGCCGCCGGAAATGATTGCCCAGATTGAAAGGGCCGGTATCCCGGTGGTGGCCATTTCACTGCGCCGCGAGGCGGCGGATCAGGCGGGGAAAATGAACCCGGTGCTGAAAGATGAAGATCAGGCTTATAACCTGGGCTTACAGGATGGCATTCGCCTGATCGCCAGCGTAATGGGCCACCAGCCACAGGCCGAGGCGCTGATCCAGGACGTGTTCCAGCAGCGGGCGCTGGTGACGGACCGGCTGCGCGACCTGCCGGAGGATCAGCGGGTGCGGGTCTATATGGCTAACCCTGACTTAACCACCTACGGGTCGGGTAAATACACCGGGCTGATGATGCAGCATGCCGGGGCGCTCAACGTGGCGGCGAAGGAGATTAAAGGTTTTAAGCAGGTGTCGATTGAGGACGTGCTGAAGTGGAACCCGGCGGTGATTTTCGTACAGGAGCGCTACCCCGAGGTGGTAAAGCAAATCCTCAATTCACCGCAGTGGCAGGGGATTGATGCGGTGAAAAATAAGCGCGTCTATCTGATGCCGGAATACGCCAAGGCCTGGGGTTACCCGATGCCGGAAGCGCTGGCGCTGGGCGAATTATGGATGGCGAAAAAGCTTTATTCGCAGCGGTTCAGCGACGTTAATTTACAACAGCGGGTGGATGCATACTACCGGCAGTATTACCGCAGTAGCTGCTGCCAGAGTGAGCCATGAGGCTGGGCTGGCTTATCCTGCTGACGTTGCTCTGCGCATTGCTGTCATTGGGCATTGGTCGCTACCCGGTATCGGCGACTCACAGCGTGATGATCCTGCTGGAGCCGCTGACCGGTCCGCACGGTGGCATTGATGAGGTACAACGTCAGGTGATCCTCGGGGTGCGCGTGCCCAGGGTGCTGTTGGCGATGGGCGTCGGGGCGGCATTGGCCCTGTGCGGCGCGGCGCTGCAGGGCGTGTTTCGCAACCCATTGGTGGATCCGCATATTATCGGCGTCTCCTCCGGTGCGGCATTTGGCGGCACGCTGGCGATATTACTCAGCCTGCCGATGGTGGCGCTGTTGCTGTCTGCTTTCGTGTTCGGCATGGCGGCCCTGCTGCTGATTTTTGCCATTACCAGCGCCATTGCCCGGCGCAATATTCTGTCGCTGGTGCTGGCCGGCGTGATCCTCAGTGGCTTTTTCTCCGCCTGCGTCAGCCTGCTGCAATATCTGGCCGATACCGAAGAGAAACTGCCGAGCATCGTGTTCTGGTTGCTGGGCAGCTTCGCGACCGCCGACGATAACAAACTGTTGATGCTGTTCCTGCCGTTGCTGCTGGCCGGTGGGTTACTGATGGCGTTGCGCTGGCGTATTAATTTGTTGTCGCTGGGGGATGAGGACGCCGCAGGATTGGGCATCAATGTCGAACGAACCCGCTGGCTGATTTTGACGCTGTGTGCCGCCATTGTCGCGGCACAGGTGGCGGTCAGTGGCAGCATAGGCTGGGTCGGGTTGGTGATACCGCATGTTGCCCGGTTGCTGGTCGGCCCGGATCATCGTCGCCTGCTGCCTGCCTCTATGTGCCTTGGGGCGCTGTATATGGTGTTGATAGACGATTTGGCGCGTACCCTGAGCAGCAGCGAAATCCCATTGGGGATCCTGACTGCGCTGATTGGTGCGCCGCTGTTTGCGTTGCTGTTGCGCCGGGCGCAACTGAGAGGTTGGCATGGCTGAGACGCTATTGACGGTCAGGGATTTGAGCTTTGGCTGGCCCGGTCAGGCCCCGTTGTTTAACCGGTTGGATCTGCAGTTACAGCGCGGTGAGGTGCTGGCGGTGCTTGGCCCCAACGGGCGTGGCAAGAGCACTTTGATGCAGTTGCTGCTCGGCCCCTTACCCCTGCAGCAGGGGGCGGTTGAGCGTGGTAGCGGCATCGGCTTTGTGCCACAGCATTTCAGCGCTCCCTTTGCTTATCGGGTGCTGGATATTGTGCTGATGGGGCGGGCACGTTACGTGGGTCTGTTCCGTACCCCGTCGGCGGAGGATCACCGACTGGCGAAAGAGGCGCTGCATTCGCTGGATATGCTGGGCTTTGCCGATCGCGAATTTGGCAGCCTGTCCGGCGGGCAGCGGCAATTGGTATTAATAGCTCGCGCACTGGCGATGAGTTGCGAAGTGTTGATGCTGGACGAGCCGACCTCGGCATTGGATTTACATCATCAGGACCGGGTGTTGAGCCTGATTTCGCAGCTGGCACGGGAGCGGCAGATGGCGGTGATGTTCTCTACTCATCAGCCCAATCATGCGCATGCGGTGGCCGATCGCGCCCTGTTGTTAGGGGCCGCAGGACAGCATCAGATTGGGCCTTGCGCCAGGGTGCTGACGGCCGAAAGCCTGTCGCCGCTGTTCGATTTAACGATTGAGCGGGTAGCATTGCAAATTGACGGTCGGCAGTTCGAAACCCTGGTGCCGGTGTATCGCAGCCAACGGGAGCGTGAAAATGAGTAATATTCTGCTGTTTGCCGCCGGTAGCTTGCGCGGGGCATGGGGTCCGTTGCTGGCTGCGTTTCAGGTGCAAACCGGTGCAGCGGTGGAGACGGTATTTGGCCCGGCGGGCCTGTTGCGCCAGCGAATCGAAACCGGGGAGCGACCGCATATTTTCGCTTCGGCCAATCTGGCGCATCCGCAGCGATTGGTGAGTCTGCAACTGTCGTCACGAGTTGAGCCTTTTGCTCGCAACCGGCTGTGCGCCACGGTGCGTAATATTGCCGGCTTAACCGAACCGCCATTGCTGGAGGTCTTACTGGACTCGCGTTGGCGGGTGGCGACATCAACGCCGGGCGCTGACCCTTCCGGCGACTATGCGCAGCAACTGTTCGAGCGTATTGAGCTGTTGGCACCGGGGCAGGGCGTCGCTTTGCAGCAGCGGGCTTTGGCGTTGGTAGGCGGGCCCGACTCCGCGCCGCTGCCGCCGCATCGACTGGCGGCAGAGTACCTGCTCAATAGCGGACAGGCGGATATTTTCCTCGGTTACGCCAGCTATGGTGCAGCGTTGGGGGGCTATCCCGAATTGTTGGTGCGCCAGTTACCCACGCCACTGGCGATAGAAGCGGACTATGGCCTGTGCCTGCTGGATGCGCGAGCGCAGCCCTTGGCCGAATTTATTCTGGCGGAGCAGGGGCAGGGGATACTGAGGGAACAGGGCTTTTTACCTGCCAACAGAATAGGTTAGTAGCTTATCAAGTTGGCAGGTTGTGAGGCTATTACAGTTTTTTCAGCAGTTGCAGCAGGTGGTCTTCGCTCTTCTCGGCCAGGCCGTCGATCGCCAGCTTGATAATGTCGGAGCGGGTAATGCGCACCACGCCGTTTCGTGCTGCCTGCACAATGATTTCATCAATGGCGTCGACGTGGTTATCGGTCAGGCTGACCGAAATAGCTTTATAAGTGCGTTTGCGGCCCTGCGGCTTGGCTTCCGGGGCGGGGGCCAGCAAGGTGTGGGAAGTGGCGCTGTTGATGAATTCGTCTTCCGACATACGCTGGCTTGGGGTGCGTTTTTTCACAGGATCACCTCCTTCACCAGGCTTTCGATTTCCGCCTGCGCTTTTAGGTTATTCGCCTCATGCACGGTGATGGCTTCGCCCCAGGCATCGCGGTAAATCTTGCGGTCGCACAGACGGTTACTGACCAGCTGCAACTCCGGATATTCGCTCAACACCTGCGCCGCTTCGTTAGCTTCATTAATAAAGATATTGGTCGGGCACATGTTCAGCACAATGAAGCCTTTCACTTTCTCGTTATATTCCTGCGCGGTGGCAAACATTTCCGACAGATAACCGACGGTGTCCAGATCCATCTGTGATGGGCGCAGGGGGGAGAGGAACAGATCGGCGGCCAGCAGACCGGAACGCAGCTCGGCGCTGTCACGGCCGGCGGTATCGACAATCACGTAATCGTAATGGCGATCCAGCTCCAACAGCGTCTCTTTGATTTTGCCCGAGGCAGCCACCACCGGGATATGCGGCAGGCCTTCGGCATTCTGACGGTCGTTGTACCAGGTCATGATTGATTTCTGATCGTCAGCATCAACGATGATGGCAGTTTTGCCCTGTTTGAGGATCAGATATCCGGCGATATTGACCGCCTTGGTCGATTTCCCTACGCCACCTTTTTGCGAGCCAATCAAAACAATCATGCTGCCATCTCTCAAGTTATTAAGTTGATAGCTTATTAAGTTAACAACTTATTGGGTTGGTAATTAAACAGGTTAACAATAACAACGCTTGAACAATATGCACCAACGACGGCGGCTTGCCAAGCCAGTATGCGGTTAACTTTACAGCTTATTTTGCTGCTAACTTAGTAGCTGGGTAAGTAGGAATGCTCTGGGAAGTGGCTGCGAGGAGAGAGTTTTTTTAATTTAGCAGCTTAATAAGTTATTAAGCTGCTAATGATGACTGAGCGGAAAAGGTTACTTTTTCAACATCGACTTCAGATTGGCGAACGGGTTATGGGTGGCTACCCCGACGTCTTTTTGCGCGTCTTCACCGGCAATCACCGTGGAGCCGTACTGATCGGCTTCGGTGTATTTGGAGTGCTCATGGTCGTGGCAATACAGGCACAGCATTTCCCAGTTACTGCCGTCTTCCGGGTTGTTGCTGTGGTCGTGATCGATATGGTGGACCGTCAGTTCGCGCAGGTTGGAGTAAACAAACTCGCGCGAGCAACGCCCGCAGACCCAGGGGAAGATTTTCAATGCTTTTTCGCGGTAGCCGGTCTCCAGCCTCGCGTAGTTTTTTGGGATATATGCCATGGTGTTTGCCCGTCGGGTGATAACAATAATACGCTAAATAATACCACAACGTGCCGGGTTACAGCGTGCGGCACATCACCGTCACGTCTTCGCCACAAACCTCCCGCAACTCAACCGGTTGCCAGCCCAGTTTTTGATACAGCAACTGTTGATCGGGAGTGTAGAGATACAATTCGGCGATTTGTTGCTGGCGGCAGTGGGCGACGCAGTGATCGATCAGGCGGCGAGCCACCCCCTGACCGCGGTGCTGGGGGGAAGTAAAGACTTCACCCAGCCAGAACTTTCGCTCCGGTTTATCCGCCAATTCGTAAACGATCAGGCTGGCAGTGCCGAGGATCTCTTGTTGCGGCGACAGAGCCAACAGCGTCATGCCAGGGTGCTGCGGTTCGCAACGCTGTTCAAGACGCCGGCTGATTTTTTCGCGGCAGCTCCACGGGGGAAAATCCTGCCACTCCTGATGCAGTAATGCAGCCAGTTCATCAATGCGCTGGCGATACGCAGAAAGTTGTTCAATATGCATGATTCGGTTCGTTTTTTGCCCAATGACAGCCAACTATAGCGGCAGTTTTCGCTTACTTGAAGGTCTCGATCGCCCAATCGATAAACACGCGCATCTTGGCGCTAAGATGGCGGTTGGAGGGATAGACCACGTACATCTGTTCCGAGGGGGGCTGCCAGTCGTGCAGCAGGCTGACCAGTTCGCCGTTGTCCAGATGTGGCTGCGCCATAAAGCGGAAGGTCTGGATCATACCCAGCCCGGCCAATGCCGCCGCCAGCAGCGCATTGCTCTCGTTGACGCTGACGTGGTAGCGGTGCTGGATATCAATCTCCTTGCCCCGATCGACAAAGTGCAGCGGCTGGATGCGATCGTTCAGCGCATGGCGGTAGTGCGCCAGCGGATAGCCCTGTTCCAGATCGCACGGGTGTTGCGGCGTGCCGTGGCGCGCCAGATAGGCTGGGGTGGCGCAGGTGACCCATTCAAGTTCGAACAGCCGGCGGGCAATCAGGCTGGAATCGGCCAGAGGGCCGCTGCGGATCACGCAGTCGGCGCTGTCGTTAATCAGGTCGATGAGTCGGTCGCCTACGCCCAGATCAATTTGGATTTGCGGATAGCGCGCAATAAAGTCCGGCAGCGCCGGCAGCAGCAGTTGGCGTGCGGTGGATCCGCCGACATCAATACGCAGCACGCCCTGTGGCGCACTCTGCGACTCGGTCATGCTGCCTTCCATCTGTTCCAGCTCCGCCAGCCACTTTACCGTCCGCTGGTAATAGCATTCGCCCTCGGCGGTGACCGACACGCTGCGGGTGGTGCGCTGAAACAGCTTGGTTTGCAGATGATCTTCCAAACTCTGGATAAGCTTGGTGACGGTGGCCTTGGGCATCCGCAGTGAATCTGCGGCGCGGGTGAAGCCGCCGGTTTCCACCACGCGGTTAAACACCCGGATAGCGAGTAAATGATGATCCATAGCGCTCTCAGTGCAAAACCCCGGCAGAGGCCGGGGTGTGTTTCTGTAGATAAATAATGATTATGACTGTTTAGCGCCAATCATGCCGGAACGCAAGGTCAGGCCGAAAACCAGCGCGGCGGACAGCGTGAGCGCGCCGCCAAATAGCATGGCGCTGCTGACGCCCTGCCAGTCGACCACTTCACCACCCAGTAGCGCACCGGAGGCCAGCGCAATCTGGATCACGCAGACCAGCAGTGCCTGACCGGCTTCCGGTGCCTGTGGCACGGCGGCGAACATCCAGTTGGTGGCGCAGACCGGCACGGCGCCAAACGCCAACCCCCACACCATCACCATCAGCGTGGCACCGGCGATACCGCTAAGGAACGGCGAGACAATCAGGATAGCCGCCAACATGGCGGTGATCAGGATAAAGGTGGCACGCAGGCTGCGTTCAGCCAGTCGTTCGCCGAGGAAGGTGCCCAGCAGGCCAATGGCACCGTAGGCCAGCAGTTGCAGTGATATCGCCGACGGGCTGAGGACAAACACCTGTTGCAGCAGCGGTTTCAGGTAGGTATAGGCGGCAAAATGGCCGATAAACAACAGCACGATGGCAATCAGCCCGGTACGTGCCATCGGCAGGCGCAGCGGTAACAGCAGATCGCGTGCGGTGACCGGGCGAGTAGGGGGGACCGAGGTCAAAAGGCGCAGTTGCGCCAGCAATACCCCGACGGCCAGCACCGCGCTGCCAAAGAAGGCGGCACGCCAGCCGAACAGGTCACCAATCAAGGCCCCGGCGGGGACGCCGCATACGGCACCCACCGAAATACCGCTGAGGATCAGCGCGGTGGCGCGTCCCTGGCTGGCTTCCGGCACCAGATGGCGGCCATAGTTGGCGGCGAAAGCCCAAAAGCCGCCGACGCAGATACCCAGTAACACGCGGCCCAGCAGCATCATGGGGAAGTTAACCGCCAGGGCGGAAACCAGATTGGAGATGGCCAGCAGTACGCTCAGCGCCAGCATCAGCAGGCGACGATCGAGCCGACCGGCTGCCAGGCTCAGTGCCGGTGCGGCGATCGCCGCGATAATGCCGGGCACGGTCACCATCAGGCCGGCTCTGCCGGTGCTGACATCCAGCGACGGCGCGATGTTGGTTAGCAGGCCGATCGGTAGAAACTCGGTGGTGACCATCACAAAGCAGGCGACCGTCAGTGAGAAAATCGCCAGCCAGGCTGATGGTGCAGGTTTATCATTATTATTCAGCATAATACCGCTCGTCCCAGTTCAAGGTGTAAACCGCGCTCAGGGCGCGGAGTGACAGAGATCACAATTTACGCAGGCATTGGCGGCGGATAAATCCGTTTGCGGTAGTTACACTGTTTCTGTGGGGGAATAATCACGCGAGGCAAGCATAGCGGCGGTTGGCAGCCAATCGGCCGGTAAAATGCTTAATTGGCATAAGCTTATGTGATGGGCGCAGCAGGCTGTGCCCAAACCAGATTCACAATCCCGGCGCCTTCCACATCGAAGTGGTCAGGCCATGGTCTACCAGAGTTAGCTGGTCGGCATAGACCTGCTGCCAGGTTTCTTTTTGTCGTTGGTACAGCTGATGATTGGCCATATCCGGCTGATACTCAAGCTCCCAGCGCACCAATTGCTCGCCGGTTTGTGCCAGCGACTCATACAGCCCGGCTCCCACGCCGGCAGCAATCGCACAGCCCAGCGCAGTGGCTTCTTTCACCACCGGCACGCGCACCGTCAGGCCAGTCACGTCGCTGAGAATTTGGCTCCACAGCTTGCCCTTCGACCCACCGCCGGCGAACACCAGTGAACGTGCCTGTACGCCGGAAAAACGGGCGATCTGCTCCAGATTGCAAGCCGAAACAATCGCGGCGTTCTCTTCCAGGGCACGAAACAGCGTTTGTTTGTTGCAGCGTTCCGGGTCGAGCGACAGATTGATAAACGAAGGCGCAGCGTGGTACCAGGTCTTGAAGTGCATGGCATCGGAGAAGATTGGCATCACTCCGTAGGCCCCCGGGGGGACACGTGCAGCCATCTCTTCCATCAGGCTGTAGGCATCCACGCCCAGTCGTTCTGCCATCAGTTTTTCTTCGGCGCAGAAGGCATCGCGGAACCAGCGCATGGTCAATCCGGTGAAGAAGCTGATCGACTCTGCTTGCGCCATACCCGGGATCACATGCGGATTGATACGGATGTTCATCTCCGGATCGGTGGCCGGCTCCGGCAGATTGACGATTTGTTGCCAGAAGGTCCCCCCCAATACCGCAGTTTGCCCGGCATGCACCACCCCCAACCCAAGGCTACCCAGTTGCACATCGCCGCCACCCATCACTACCGGCGTACCGCGCAGCAGGCCACTTTGTTGGGCCGCCTGTTCGGTGACGTGCCCCAGTACAGTGCCGGTTTCTTTCACCGGTGACAGCATATCGGCGCGTAGCCCGGCCATGTCGAGCAACGCTGGTCGCCAGTCACGGCTGACCAAATCCAGCATGCCGGTAGTCCCGGCGTTGGAAGGATCGACCGCCAGTTCACCGCTCAGCATGTTCGCCAGCCAGTCACTGATCATGGTCAGCGTCGCGGCCTGACGGTAAATATCCGGCCGGTGATGCGCCAGCCACAACAGGCGCGGCATGGCGCTTAACGCCAACGTTTGGCCTGAATATTGGTAAACCTCACGTTCGAAATTATGGTTATGCAGCTCTTTCAGCTCGCTGACCTCCTCGCTGGCGCGCGCGTCAACGTTGGCGCAGGCCCAGATCGGCGTGCCGTCGCGATCGTAAAGCACTATGCCCTCGCGCATTGAGCAACAGGCGATGGAACGGATCGCCTGGCCGGAAATACCGGCGTTTTGCAGCGCCTGGCGAATGCACTGGCAGGTCAGTTGCCAGTTATGGGCCAGGTCAAACTCCATCGAGCCGGGCACCCCCGGCACCGCCAGATGTCGCCATTCCGCCTGGCCCTGAGCGATCTGATTGCCTGCTAGATCGAAGATGACCGCGCGAATGCTACCGGTACCTGCGTCCAGCGCCATCAAATAGTTATCCATAGCTCACACTCTCTGGGGTTGGGATCTTAACTATAGATGGCCTGTACTTTGTACCGATGAGGGAAATGGCGAGGCCGGCAGGATTTGTGAACTGTGCTGCAAAATTGCCGTTGCGGGGGGTAAATCAGCGGGAATAAACCTATGGTTGGAAAGCTATAGGGTATAGACCTTCAAGGTGAAACAAGGAGCCACCATGCACGTCACTCTGGTAGAAATTAACGTTAAACAGGACAAAATCGACGAGTTTATTGAGGTCTTCCGCGCCAATCATCTGGGCGCGATCGAAGAGCCGGGCAATCTGCGTTTTGACGTGTTGCAGGATGAAACCATCCCGACGCGTTTTTATATCTATGAAGCCTACCGGGACGAGCAGGCCGTCGCCGCCCACAAAAAGACGCCGCACTATCTGCAATGCGTGGAAAAACTGGAGGCGTTGATGACCGGGCCGCGCAAGAAAACCAGCTTTATCGGCCTGATGCCGGGTTAGGCCAGTACGCCAGGGTAATTTTATTCAATACATTGCTTACTCTGGCCGTCAGTCTGGCATCTGTGAACTCTTTCTCAGGTGCTCGTAATGAATATTTATCTTTCGATGGCCGCTTTTGCGCTGGCCTCCTCCATCACCCCCGGCCCGGTCAATATCGTGGCGCTGAGCGCCGGGGCGCAATTTGGTTTTAACGCCACCCTGCGGCATGTTTTTGGCGCCACGCTGGGTTTTACCCTGCTATTGATTCTGATTGGGCTGGGGCTGCACAAGTTACTGACGCTGTGGCCGGTGCTGACTCAGGTGATCCAGTGGGCAGGTATCGCGTTTTTACTGTTTTTGGCTTATCAACTGGCCTTTGACGACGGACGGCTGGGCAATGGCAGCCAGTCGCAAGCGCCTTCGTTCTGGTATGGCGCCTTGTTGCAGTGGCTGAACCCTAAAGCCTGGTTGGCATCGGTGGCCAGTCTGGGGGCGTTTGTCGCCGACGGTGACCGCTTGCTGTTATGGCAGTTCGCGGTGATTTATTTTGTCATCTGCTATGCCTCGGTGGCCTGCTGGGCCTACACCGGCGCGATGCTGAGCGGGGTATTGCAACAGGCTCGCAATGTGCAGCGTTTTAATCGTTTGATGGCGTTGCTGTTGGCGGCCAGTGCCTGCTATCTGCTGGCCGACGGCGTTTAGCGCGGGTTTTGGTACTGGCCGGGGGTGGCAGCCAGTAGCAGTTTGAAGGTGCGTTGAAAGTGCGCCTGATCGGCAAAGCCGCTTTCGCTGGCAGCCGCGGCGATCGGATAGCCTCGTTTCAGCAGACGATGGCCGAACTGAATGCGCTGATTGACCAGGTAGGCGTGCGGCGTCATGCCGTAACGTCGCTTAAAGGCGCGAATCAAGTAGGAGGGTGAGAGTGCTGCCGCCTGGCAGATGGCTTCCAGCGTCAGTGGTTGAGTGCAATGTTGGCTGATAAAGGTCGCCGCCGCCTTGAGTCTCGGATGCTCGGCTTCGGCGGCAGGCAGGCGAACATCGCCCTGACAGATTTGTAGCTCGGTGAAGTATTCCACCAGGGCGATTTGTTTTTCCAACTGGCAGTGCTGCGGGTCGATCAAAAGGGAATAAAGCCGGTTCAGGCCATTGAACAGGGCAGGGGCACGGCTGATGACCTGATCAAATGGGATAAAACCACCGTCGCCACCGACGATCTCTTGCTGCAGATTACCCAGCCAGGTGGCATCAATATAAAACATGATGTATGACCAGCGCTGGTCGCCGATGGGGTTGCAGGCGTGGGCCTGCTGCGGGTTAATGATCACCACGTCGCCGGTACTGACCTGTCGCTGTTGGTGGCCGTTAATATAAATGCTGGTACCGCCGGTGATAGCACCGATGGAGAAAATTTCATGGCTATGCAGGGCGTAACAAACTTTGCGGCCATCTTCAATGGCGCGAGCTTCCACAAAAGGGAGCTGCGGATCACGCCAGAATTGCGGCGCGGTAGCGGTCATGAGCTTTCCTTTCAGAGACGACAGGGCTAGCTTGTTATAGCGTAAAATGAGCGTGGGAGGGAATGCGGATGATGATTTTTAATGTGTTTGGCTGTCTTCAGGATTGAATAAGCCCCGGCCACGTAGAGATGACCGGGGGGCTTTTAATCTTCTTCGTTGCGGGCCATCAACTGGCGTTGATGTTCTTCGCTGGCCGCCTGGATTTCCTCCAGCACTGAACCGACATCGGCGTGTTTGTTGCTTTCGACAAACTGGCCGGTCAACACGCTGGCCGGCGTCAGGTTACCTTCCTGATACAGCGCCCAAATCTCTTTGGCGTATTTGCTGCCCAGCAGTTCCGGCGCGTACTGGCCGTAAAAATGCGACATGTTGTTGATATCACGTTCGAACATGCTTTTGGCGTGGTTGTTGGCTGCGGCATCCACCACCTGTGGCAGATCGATAATCACCGGCCCATCTTTGTCCATCAACACGTTGAACTCCGACAAGTCACCATGTACCAGACCGGCACACAGCATGCGCACTGCGTAATTCATCATCAGTGCGTGATCGGCCCGTGCCTGTTCCGGCGTAAGGGTAACATCGCTCAGACGTGGTGCTACCAGGCCTTCTTCGTCGGTGATCAGTTCCATCAGCAGCACGCCATCGAGACAGATATCCGGTTGCGGCACACGCACGCCCGCTTTGGCGAGCAGGTACAGCGCGTCGACCTCGGTGTTCTGCCAGGCTTCTTCCTGCTGCTGGCGACCGAATTTCGACCCTTTGCTCATGGCACGCGCATCGCGGCTGTTACGCACCTTGCGGCCTTCCTGATAGTTCACTGCCTGCTTGAAGTTACGCTTGTCTGCTTCTTTGTAAACTTTGGCGCAGCGGATCTCTTCGCCGCAGCGCACGATAAAGACGTCGGCTTCTTTGCCACTTTTCAAACGGCGAATGACGTCGTCGATTAAACCATCATCTACCAATGGCTGGAGTCGTTTTGGAATTTTCATGCAGCCTTGTACCCTATTTAGGCTCCGGTGTGAATGGTTTGCTAAGGTGTTACCTCAATTTAGACCCGAAAGGCAAAATTTAGTTTGCCGCCGCTGCGATACATGATCGTAACGGCGCACCCGCTACAGGGTTTCTGCCAGTACCCAAACGCTGACGCTGCCGCCGTTAACCGGGAAAGTGGCATTCCCCTGTTCGTCGGTGGTGACCTCATCCTGACGGTTACCGAGCAGGTCGCGCCAGTTTTTATGTGCCAGTTCAGTGCCCAGCGAAACCGCTTTGCCACTTTCAGCCCCCGTTGGTGAGCACCACTACGCAACCAGGGGCGTCGGCGGTACCGCTGCGGCTGAAGGCCACGCAGTTTTTATCATCAAAATAATCGGTTTGCACGCCGTTGGCAAAACGTTGTCGCGCCTGAATCAACTTTTCCAGCTCAGGGATGACCGGCATATCAATCTGGTATTCCTGGCCGTCGCTGCCTTTATCTTTATAGCTGGCACCGTACAGGTCAGGATAGAACACGCAGGGCACGCCTTGTTCGCGCAACAGGATAAGGGCGTAGGCCAGCGGCTTGAACCAGGGTTCGACCGGTGCTTCCAGCGATTGTAACGGCTGCGTGTCGTGGTTGGCGACTAGCGTGACCGAATGGGCCGGATCGGCCGCGGTCAGGGTATCGGTGAAAATCTGCGCCATGTCGAACCCGTCTCCCTGTTTCGATGCCTGATGAAACTTCAGGTGCAAGGCTACGTCGAACAGCATCACTTTGCCCTCGACCAGGTCAATATACTGTTGCAACGCGGCCAAATCGTGCGACCAGTATTCGGCGACAATAAACAGATCGCGCTGTGCGCTGTCACGCACGTGGTCAGCCCACTCTTTAAAGAACCAGGCCGGAATGTGTTTGGCGGCATCCAACCGGAAGCCATCGCAGGGCAGGGTTTCCAGCAGCCAGCGCGCCCAGTATTTCAGCTCTTCCACCACCGCCGGGTTGCGGAATTCGACGTCGGCCCCCATCAGATAATCGTAGTTGCCTTTCTCATCACCGACCTGATCGTTCCAGCCGTCGTCACCGTAGTCATTGGCGATTTTGAACACGCCTTTTTCATCGGGCTGCTCAACGTAATCAACCCCGCCAAAGCATTTGTAATCCCAAATGAATTTGGAATAGGTGCCTTGTCGGCCGGGGAAAGTGAAGCGGGTGTAGGCCAGGGCGTCGAAGCCCTGGCCGTTGATATCGTTGCGGTTGTTGGCATCCGCCTTATAGACGTGAACCTGTTCTTTTTCGTCGGCACCAAGTTTATGGTTGAAAACCACGTCATAAATCACCCGCACGCCGTTGTCGCGTAGCGTAGTCACGGCGTTTGCCAAAGCTTCTTTGTCGCCGTATTTGGTGGCGCGGCTGCCTTTTTGGTCGAACTCGCCCAGATCGAACAGATCATAACTGTCGTAACCCACCGAATAGCCGCCGGAAGCCCCCTTATAGGCGGGGGGCAGCCACAGATCGGTGATGCCCAACTGCGCAATTTGCGTGGCGCGTTCGGCTGCCTCTGGCCATAACTGACCGCCATCCGGGTAATACCAATGGAAAAACTGCAGCAAGGTAGTTTTTTTCGTCATGAGCAAGCCGCCCTATTTGCCAGAAAGAGGTGCGAAATGAGCCGTGGCTCATCCATCCTGTTACAGCATGGGCTAGTTTTGACAAAAGGGAAACTCGGTTTGGGCGGCGCATGTGCCGCCCTGGAGGATTAACGCTGACTGGCGTAATGCGGCGAGCGCGGGCCATACAAAATGGCGCCGTTCTGACCGTTTGCCGATAACAGGCGGGTATTGGCGATAGCGCCGACATCGAAGCCCTTGTCGCTGATGGTATCGGCGATTTGCGCGATAGCGGCGCTGATCACCATACTCAGCAGACCGCCGCCGGAGTTGTTGTTATTTTCGTTGCTGGATGCCGTGGCGCTACCGGCCCAAAGTTGCTTGCCGTTGCGCAGATCGACCAACCTGGCTTTTACGGTGACGCGCGTTTCGCTGTTAATCACTATATAGCTGGTGCCATATTGCGTGACGTCCAGATACAGTACTGCGTCAGCGCCGAAGATCTTATGCAACTTTTGGATGCTGACGGCGCGGATGTCATTGGCATTGGTCAAACCGTTTTGCCGGAATGTTTCCTCAACCACGGCGACCGGCAGCACATAGTAGCCAGCTTCAGCCAGCGGTAGCGTGGTGCTGGCAAGGACGCTGTGGCTGGCTTTGACATCCGGCGATTGATTGACCGGTGGCAGCACCAGGATTGATTTCGGTTTGCTCTCGTGGAACGCCGCATAATCGTAAGCAGTTTGTTTGGCGCAACCGCTCAGCAGCAGGGTGACAGCAATACTGAAGAAAGCTAATGCACGCTTCATTTAAAACTCCCTTTATCCTTGGCCATCAGGAAATTCATAAACGGCGCTGATTCCGGGAACAGCGTTTTCTCTGTATTGAACTTGGTCATTGCCTGGCCGGTATTGCCGGTTTTGCTGTACAGCAACCCCAGTTGTGCATGCAGGCCCGGCGGCACGGCTTTATTCTTGGCGCGAGATTTTTCGGCAATTTCTTTTAGCGTCAAAATCTGTTGTTCAGGGCTTTGACCATCCTGTTGGTAATATTGGTAAATCGAGGTTTGGTAGCCATCCCAGTTGTAGATCGTTTTTGGCGCGGCGCAGCCGGCCAGCAGGGTCGCTGCGAACAGCGCCCCACCCATTTTTTTAGTTATCATATTGCTGCTTCTATTCCGTTAGTTAGCAGGGCGCCATGCGCCACTTTCGATACCGGCAACCAGGTTATTGACCGCTTCGCGTACGGCCAGATCCAACACTTTGCCGTTGAGGGTGGAATCGTAGCTGGCGGTGCCGCCGAAGCCGATGATTTCACGGTTGGAGAGTTGGTACTCGCCGGCACCTTGGGTGGAGTAAACCACTTCTGAGGTCTGTACGTTGACCACATTCAAATTGACCTTGGCATAGGCCACCTGCGTTTTACCGCGTCCCAGAATGCCCCACAGCTGGTGATCACCCACTTCTTTACGACCGAACTCGGTAACATCACCGGTGATCACATAGTTGGCACCTTTCAGCGTCTGGGTTTTGCCTTTAATGCCGGCTTCGGTTTTCAACTCATCCATATTGGCGCGATCCAGCACGTTGAAGCGGCCGGTTTGCTGCAGATGGGTGATCAGGATGGTTTTGGACTGGTTACCCAGGCGATCGACGCCATCGGAGAAGATGCCGTTCATATAGCTGGAGCGGTTATCGAACTTGCCGACGGAGATAGGGCTGCGCTGGCCTTGGTAATTGGTGTTGTAGGACGCTACTTTAGGCACTTCCAGAGAACGTGAGGATTCGGTGGCACAGCCCGCCAGCATGCTGACAGAAAGGGCGACTGAGCAGACAACGAGTGATTTTTTCATCGGAATACAATCTCTCCATGATTATAAAAGCGCGCAAGACAGACCGTTTTGCGCCAGGAATTTAAACAGCAGGGGAAATAATAGGTGCTATTTAAACGGGGCAATCCTGCCATGGATATGTAACAAAATACAACTGAATATCGACATAATTGGCGCTATTGGGGATTAAATAACTCATTCAAATACAATGGATTGTGTAAGGATATCATTCGTATTTTATCTGGTTTGCTGAATTATCCGTTTTTTGATGGGTTTATTATTTGTAAAGTATATATTTTATGGTTTTTTATTTTTTAAATTTAAGTCGGCAAAGAATGTAATTCTGCGTGAGGCGACAGATTGCTGCAGGTGTCTCGTCAGGTTGAGATTTCACGCCGCTTAAAAATCCGTTATGGTAATGAATATTAGGTAACACTATCAACTAAGTGATGTGTTTCAGCGCTGGTACCAACGGGGACATCGATTGTGAACATCAGAGATTTCAGAGCATTGTCGCGCAACCTGGTCAGAGAACTAGGCATGTTGAATAAACAAAGTAACGGGACCCGTTTTTCGCCGTTGCAGATCCACATTCTGATTGAGGTCAATGGATTGCCGCTGGGCATTACCGAACTGGCGGCCCGACTGTGCATCGATAAGGCCAGCGCCAGTCGGGCGGTACGCAGCCTGGTTGCCGCAGGCATGGTTGAAGCGGTGGATTATCCGCATGACAAACGGCATAACCTGAATCAACTGACCAAGTTGGGACGCAAAACGCTGGCGGCAATTGAAGCCAACGCCGACGGTTTTATGCAAGACGCGTTGGCGCAGCTGGACGACGATGAATTGGCCGCAACGACAGCGGCAATGAAAAAGATGACTGCGGCATTACGCAGCGCACGCAAGCAGCGCGATGCCGCTTTGCTGGTACGCCCGATAACCCAGAGTGATGACGCCGCGATGGCCGGCATTATTTGTAGCGTATTTCGCGAGTACGCTATGGATAAAATGGAAGGCGTCAGTCTGCATGATCCCGATCTGGATCGCCTGACCGGTGTTTACCAGGATAACGGCGGTAAGTATTGGGTACTGGAACAACATGGGGAGGTGGTGGGGGGCGTAGGCATTGCACCTCTGAAGGGGGGAGATGCCGGATACTGTGAATTGCAAAAACTGTTTTTTAAACCCTGTGTACGGGGGTTGGGAATGGCGCGCTATATGGTAGTGCAGGCGCTGAAAGCAGCACGTGCGGCGGGGTTCCGTTACTGCTATCTGGAAACCACCGAGCAACTCAAAGAAGCGCTGGGGTTATATCATGCGCTGGGTTTCACTTTGCTGACGGAAAAGCGTGGCAATACCGGCCACCACGGCTGCGATATCTATATGCTGAAAGATTTGCAAAACGACTGAATATTACTTGTGGAGCAGAACGATTTTCGGCGGGGCAATAAAACAAAAGGCGGCCAGGGCCGCCTCTTTGCACAATTGCTGATTCAGCAATTAATTGTAGATGATCGCAGTACCGTGCAGCTTGTTGTCACCGGTAGTTGAGATGATCTGGAATGATTTGGCACCTGCGGCGTCCGCTTTGGCAGCCAGATGATTTTCCAGGCTGGTCAGGTCGGAAGCCCCGCTAACGGTAACCACACCGACTTTTTGCAGATTGGCCGGCTGGGTGTTAACCAGATCGGCGGCGAAACTACCAAATGATGCAGAAGCCAGTGCGATGGCGGCGATGGTGATTTTCAGGTTTTTCATAGTCTTATTTCCTATCTTGGTATTCTGTACAATGTTTTTTATTGGGGTCGTTAAATTAATTAACGATCGATAATTTAATGTTAGACGCCACTTCGGCGCTTTGCAACTATTTTTTTAGTGTTCGTTAATTAATTTTTTTGTTCTAGTCGTTAACCGGAGGAGTAACGTTCACTACCAGCCGGGTAATTGACGATTAACTTATTGTTATTGATAGATTACCGCGGTGCCATGCAGTTGATTGTTGCCACCGGCACCAATGATGCGGAATGATTTTGCACCGGCTGCATCTGCTTTGGCTGCCAAATCGGCTTCCAGCGAGCTGATATCGGAAGCACCGCTGACGGTGATCACGCCGAGTTTTTGCTGATCTGCCGGTTGGTTGTGAACCAGGTCAGCGGCGAAGCTACCGAAAGAAGCAGAGGCCAGTGCGATAGCTGCAAGAGTAATTTTTAAGTTTTTCATGATGTTAATTCCTATATCAGAAGCGTAAATTGGGTTGGTTAATCTTTGTCGTCATAATTACTTAACGATCGATAACTAAATGTTAATCGCTTCTCGACGGCAGCGCAATATTTTTTTTATAATGATCGTTAATTTAATTGCCAAGCCCTGCTGCGGAGCGGGATAAGAGAGGGTCTATGAGTATCAATGAAGAAGTCTGCGCCAAAAAAACGCGTGGCAGACCGAAGCAGTTTGATCGCGACCGTGCGCTGGACAGCGCGCTCGATCTGTTCTGGCGGCACGGTTATGACTCTACGTCGCTGGCCGATCTGGTAGAGGTCACCGGTGCCAAAGCACCAACGCTGTACGCCGAGTTCGGTAACAAGGAAGGGCTGTTCCGCGCGGCGGTGGAGCGATATCTGCAAAAATACACCACCTGCACCAATCAATTGTTGGAGCGGGATTTGCCGATAGCGGAAATCGTTGAGGCCTACGTTCGCTCTTCAGCGGAGGTGTTTACCGATCCGGATACGCCGTCCGGCTGCTTTATGGTCTGCGCCTCTGCTGCGCTGTCTTCGTCTTCCGATGAAGTGGCCGAGATGCTGCGTAAAAAACATCATTCGAATGAAGCCAGCCTGCGAGCCTGTTTTGACCGCAAGGTACAGCAGGGGGAGTTATTGGCGAAAACCGATACCGCGTTGTTGGCGAAATATATCGTCTGTACCATTGAAGGGATGTCGGTTCAGGCGCGTGAAGGGGCCAGCCGCGAGGATTTATATCGCTTGCTCGATGCATTGATGCTGGTTTGGCCGCGGCTGAGTCAGGTGGGCAATAAAGTCTAGGGCAGGGCACTCGGCAGGAAATCAGGCCGCATTGCTGCGGCCTGAGTGGGCATTACTGGTTAACCGGGATCACCGCGCCCTGGTATTTTTGGCGGATGAAGTCCTGAATCGCCTTGGAGTGCAGCACTTTCACCAGCGCTACGATTTCCGGCTTGTTCACGTCGGCCTTATGCACGGTGATAATGTTGGCATACGGGTTGTTTTCACCGCTTTCGACCGCGATCGGGTCTTTGGTCGGGTTCAGTCCGGCATCGATGGCGTAGTTGGCGTTAATCACCACCGCATCGCCCTCATCGTTGTTGTTACATCTGCGGCAGTAGCGCGCCTTCCACGTTCGCCAGGAACTTCAGGTGTTTCGGGTTTTCCACCACGTCAGAAATGCGAGCATCGACCTTGCTCACGCCCGGTTTCAGCTTAATCACGCCTTCCTTTTCAAAGATAGACAGAATGCGTCCTTCTTCCGCCACTGCATCACGCATGATGATTTTGCCGTTGTCCGGCAGATCTTTCAGGCTTTTATATTTCTTGGAGTAAATGCCGATCGGCTCGATATGGATAGCCCCGGCGCTGACAAAGTCGTAACTCTTATCGCCGGCATGGTCCTTCAGCACCGAATTCAGGTAGGGCACGTGCTGGAAATAGTTGGCGTCAATATCGTGGCTGGCCAGCGCGGTGTTCGGCAGGATGTAGTCCTGGAAAGGTTTGATCACCAGATCGATGCCTTCCTTCGCCAGAATCGGCTTGGCCTGCTCGAGGATCTCCGCGTGCGGCACGTTGGACGCGCCCACCACCAGCCTGGTTTCCGCGGCGGCGCCAAAGGAGCTCAACGCGGTCAGTGAGGCGAAAGCCAGCATCATTATTTGCTTTTTCATCATCATTATTCCCTGGTTATTTATCGTTTATCGAGCGTTGTTGTAATGGTGTCGCCGATGAACTGGATAACGAAAACGATCAGCAGGATCGTCAGCGTCGCCACCAGCGTCACGTCACCGTGATTGCGTTGAAAACCTTCCAGATAGGCCAGATTGCCCAGCCCGCCAGCGCCGATCACTCCGGCCATGGCGGTGTAGCTCACCAGTGCTATCAGGGGTGACGGTAATTCCGGAAACCAGCGCCGGGGAAGACTCCGGCAGCAGCACGCGGAAAATAATGGTGCTGGTTTTGGCTCCCATGGAACGTGCTGCCTCTATGACTCCCTTGTCCACCTCGCGCAGGCCAATTTCAACCAGCCGGGCGTAGAAGGGCGCGGCGCCGACAATCAGCGCCGGCAGCGCGGCATCGGCCCCCAAAATGGTGCCGATCAGCGTCTTGGTGAACGGGATCAGCAGCACGATCAGAATAATGAAGGGGGATGGAGCGGAATACGTTGACCAGCACTGAAATCAGCGAATAGACGGCGCGGTTTTGCAACAGTTGGCCGCGAGAGGTCAGAAATAGCAGTACGCCCAGTACGATGCCAAGCACCAGCGTGGCCAACCCGGCGATGCCGGTCATGTACAGGGTTTCCCAGGTGGCGTTCAGCAACTGGTCAATACGCAGATGAGGGAACCATGACTCAATCATGTTTAATCACCTCAACGGCGATTTGTTGTTCTCTCAATAATTTCAGCATGCTGTCGATTTGCAGGTCGTTGCCTTCGACGTGGATATACAGCTCGCCAAAGGAGCCGTTCAGCGTCTGGCTGATTTTGCCGTGCAGAATGTTAATGCACACCTTGTAGCGCAGGATCACGTCGGAAATCACCGCCTGATGGGTTTGCACACCGACAAAGGTCAGCTTGAAAATTGCGCCCGGCAGATGCTGAGCCAGTAAAGGGTTAAAGTTTTCCTCGGTTTCCTGATATTGCGAAACCTGTTTAACGAACTGCTGGGTAATCGGCTGCTGCGGCCGGGTGAAAACATCGATCACCGGGCCTTCTTCGACGATGCGGCCGTTTTCCATCACCGCCACGCGGTGGCAAATTTTGCGCACTACGTGCATCTCGTGGGTGATCAGCACGATGGTCAGGTTTAGTTTGCGGTTGATATCCAGCAGCAGATCCAAAATCGAGTCGGTGGTCTTGGGATCGAGCGCCGAGGTGGCCTCATCACACAGTAATACCCCAGGGTTATTGGCCAGGGCGCGGGCGATGCCGACGCGCTGTTTCTGTCCGCCGCTGAGCTGCGACGGATAAGCATCCTCACGCCCCTGCAGGCCAACCAGTGCGATAAGCTCTGCCACGCGTGGGTTGATCTGCGCTTTGGGTACGCCGGCTATTTGCATCGAGAAGGCAATATTCTGGCTGACGGTGCGTGACCACAGCAGGTTGAAATGCTGAAACACCATGCTGATTTTCAGGCGTGCCTGGCGTAACTGGTCGCCCCTGGCTCCGGCGATATTGAACCCCTCGACCTGAATGTTGCCGCTGGTAGGTGCCTCCAGCCCGTTAAGCAAACGGATCAGGGTGCTTTTACCCGCTCCGCTGTAGCCGATAATGCCGTAGATTTGCCCGGCTTCAACGGCCAGACTGACATCATCCACCGCGACGACGCGGCCCTGTGCACTGTCAAAAGTTTTGCAAACGTTCGAAAGAACGATCATAGCGAAGTTGATCCTTATTAATACGTCACAGAATTCCGCCCAGGGTGCGTAACGCCAGGCAGTGTTCGGCTTCCTGGAATAAGGGCAGGCGGGATATCTGTTGCTGGTGAATACAGGGCAATCCTACCGGGGGTTTATAGTGACAGGAAGAATATAGATTCTATTAGATATTCTTATTTGATATATAAAGTGATGAGCAGAGGTGATGGTGAAACCGCGGCCAACGGGGCTTTAGCCGCTTTATTGCATTTAACGCTTGTCGAGCTTCATGTGCAGCAGCGGGAAAGGATTGCCCTGACCGTCGAGTGCCGAACGGCCGGTAATTTCAAAACCGTAGTGGCGGTAAAAACCGCTGGCCTGCGGGTTCTGTTCATTAACATCCAGCTGCAACTCATCATGCAGCGTTTCGGCGTGGGCCAGCAGCGCTCTGCCGACGCCTTTTCCACGCTGCTCCGCATCGATAAACAGCATTTCTACCTTATTGCCGCTTAGCCCGATAAAACCGCAGGGATGACCGGGCCGGTCTTCCGCAACCCAAACGTCAACCGCCGGCAAATAGTCGTTAAGCACCAACGGGTAGAGTTGGGCGATATTCTCTTCGGTGAGAAAATGGTGGGTGGCGCGTACCGAACGCTGCCAAATCTCCGCCAGTTGCGCATTGTCTTGTGCTGCGCGTGCTCGGATAGTGATCATGGAAACTCCTGTGTTGATTTACTTATTTTAAACGCGACCCCAGAGTCTGGCGACGGTCAGGGCGATAAAAGCTTCCAGCTTGGGGGACTGCCGTCGTTCGGGCAGATAGACCAGATGCATTGGCCGCGATAGCGGTGAATAATCCGGCAGCACCCGGACCAATCGGCCGCTGGCAATATCTTCATCCAGCAGCATGCAGGCGTGCAGCGCGATACCGAAACCGGCCAGCGCCGCCCGACGTACCCCTTCGCCAGAGTCCATCCGCAGCCGCGGCCTGACCGGCACGCTGATTTCCCCCGTTGGTCCCTGCAAGCGCCAGAAATGGTTGCCGTCCCACTGACTAAAACCAAAGCAGCTGTGTGCGCTGAGTTGCTCCGGCTGGGTTGGCACACCCTGCTGGGCCAGATAGTCCGGTGAGGCGGCCAGCGTCATGCGGTAATCGGGCAGGGCGCGGGCCACCAGGCCATCGTCTGCCACCGGCCCGATGCGAAACGCCGCCTCGTAGCCTTCTTCAATCAAGTCTACCTTGCGGTCCGACAGCACCACTTCCGCTTCTACCTCCGGGTGCCGCTGCAGGAACTCGGTGAGGATCGGCGTCAGTACGCGGTTGCCGAAAGTGACGGGGGCACTGATGCGCAGCAGGCCGCTGGGGGAGCTCAATAGCGCCCGGGCACTGGCTTCGGCGGCATCGGCGTCGGCCAACAGACGGCGGCAACGTTCGTAGAATACCCGGCCGGTCTCGGTCAGCCCCTGTCTGCGGGTAGTACGGTTCAGCAGCGGCGCATTCAGCCGTTGCTCCAGGTAGCGGATGTGTTTGCCGACCATGGTCGGGGAGATTGCCATCTCCTCGGCGGCGGCAACGAAGCTGCCTTTTTCCACTACCCGCACAAACACCGCCATGCTGGTTAATCGGTCCATTATAAACCCCTGGTGTTTTCTGAATGCTCTGTGGGCCACTTCTCCTGATTATAGCGCTTTGCGATAATCATTCTATCGACCGTCAGTGTGTTATTGGCGGAAACTTTTCGGAGCAACAACATGCACGCATTAGCGTTTAAACATTTTGGCGGGCCGGACGTGCTCGAATATCTTGAGCTGCCGACGCCAGCGGTACCGGCGGGTGCGGTGCAGGTGCGTATGGGGGCCGCCGGGCTGAATTTCGCTGATATCTACCGCCGCAAGGGCAATTACGTGCTGCACGGCAATCCGCCACATATCGGCGGTTACGAAGGCGTGGGAACCATTATCGCCGTGGGCGAAGGGGTCGATGGCTGGCAGTTGGGGGAGCGAATTGGTTTCGCTGATGTCCCATTCTGCCACGCCACGCGAATCAACGTGCCGGTGGAGCATGCACTGCGGCTGCCACAGGCACTGAGCGACGTCGAAGCCGCTTCAATTTTGTTGCAGGGGCTGACGGCGCAGTACCTGATTAATGACAGCGTGCAGGTGAAAGCGGGCGATCGCGCTTTAGTGCATGCAGCGGCGGGCGGTGTCGGACAAATTCTGACGCGTATGCTGGTGGCGCGTGGCGCACAGGTTTACGCCGTGGTGTCTTCGGCGCACAAACAGCAGATCGCACTGAACAACGGCGCAGCGGCAGCCTTCACTTATCAGCAGGATTGGGTCGCGCAAATTGCCGCCCTGACCGACGGTGGCGTTGAGTACGGTTTTGACTCGGTGGGCATCACGCTGCAACAGAGCATCGACGCGCTGCGTCCCGGCGGTCGGGTGGTCACTTTCGGCATGGCAGGTGGCGAGACACCCGCTATTTCCGCCTACGACCTGATGATGGATTCCAAAGGCGTGGTCGGTGGCGACCTCTGGACCTACCTTAATAGCGCCGGGGCAAGGCGAGAAAGGGCCGAGCGTCTGTTCAGCAGTTGGCAGAACGGCGAGTTTGCCGTGCCCCATATCGAAACCTTCCCGCTCAGTGAAGGGGCGGCCGCTCACCGCCGGCTGGAGGATCGCAGCTTTGCCGGCAAGATTGTGCTGCTGGGCGATCGCGACCCGCAGAGTTAAAAGCGGCCTTCCGCTGCATGTTACACTGGCCGCCAGGCGATAATGGGGGGCAGTCAGGATGGAAGTGATACGTGCGGCGATAGAAAAACAGGTGATCGGCCTGACCGGGCTGGCGCTTGGCGATGTTGATTTTGAAAACCCGCCGGGCGATCCGGGCCTGTATGGGCCGCAGTCGGTCATTTGGCAGGTACACAGTGATTTCACCACCATGCTGTGCGGGGGCGTCAGTGCCTTACTGCTGCAGATGCTGCACCCGTTGGCGCTGGCTGGCGTCTGGGATCATTCCAATTTCCGCGACGATATGCTCGGCCGCCTGCGCCGCACCAGCCAGTTTGTCTCCGTCACCACCTTTGGCCCCACCGCCGAGGCCGAACGGCTGATCGCCAAAGTCAAAGCCATTCACCTGCGGGTCAACGGCGTCAGCAACGACGGCAGGCCTTATGCCGCCAGCGATCCTGACTTGCTCACCTGGGTGCACGTGGTGGAAAGCAGCTGCTTTTTAGCCAGCCATTTACGCTACCGCAATCCGCATCTTTCCCGCGAACAGCAGGACGGCTATTACCGTGAGACGGCGCGAGTCGCCGCTGCACTGGGGGCACGCGATATCCCTATCTCTTGTGCGGCGGTCGAGGATTACCTGCAGCGCATGCGGTCGCAGTTGGTGTGCGATGAGCGCACGCAGGAAGTGGCTCGTATTCTGTTGGCGGCCCCGGCACCGAGCGTGCTGGCACGACCTTTTGGCATATTGGTGATGCAGGCGGGCATAGATCTGCTACCGGAGTGGGCGCAGCAGCAGTTTGGTTTTTCTCCCGGCGTCCTGCGGCAAAAACTGGTGCGCGCCGGTGTCGGTGGCGTAGGTAAAGTGTTGCGAGCCTCGATGCGCAACGGCTCCTATCAACGTGCACTACGGCGAATTGGCCGACCAGTCTGAATCCGCGCACGCTATAATTCTTACCAATAACCCAATGTTTAGGGACACTTTTGAGACTTTTACGGGTGATCCGACCGCTAATGCGCTTTACACTGGGCAAAAGCCAATTTCCATTTTATTTAGCGTGCAGCGTTATTCTGCGCCTTGACCCTATTTGAGGTTATATGAACGAGTCACACGTACTTGCTGAAGTCAGTAATGAGAACCAGACGCTGGTGGCGGTGGTTCAGCAAGATAGTCGGGCTGCCTATTTTTATATTTATCCTTCAGAAGAAAATAGCGAACGTTTTCAGGTACGTGCTTGCTGGCTGCGTAACCTGGCGGCCGCGCCGCAGCAGGAAGACAGCGCGGCATTGGCACTGGGACTGCCACCGATGCTGGCCGCCGAGTTTTGCCGCAATCTGGAGGGGGAAGCGCCACTGAACCCGGAAGGGCTGATGGTAGTCTGGACGGAAAGTGACGACGGTGCGGCGCTGTGGTATTACGGCCAACTGCTGGCGGTGATCCCCGGCTGGAGCCTGTATATCGACCACTCGGTGTGCTATTCCGCCAGTTGCATCAAGGAAAGTCCATTGGCTTATCCGCTGGGATCCGCCTCTACCAATACCCAGTATGCGCTGGCGGAAAACACCCGCCAGTTCTGGCGCAGTTGGCAGCGGGAAGAGGGTAACCCATGGCCAAAAATGCAGAACGACTATCAGGCGATTTACGATCAGCATTTTGGCCCTTCGGTGAAATACTACGCGATCGATCAGGGCAAGTGGCCACCAATGGCCATCACCCAACATGAGCGCGACGGCATCTACTATTTTCTCACCATGGGCGTCAGTATCCGCCCAATGCCGTGGGTAGAGATCCTGTTTAATGACGACGCTTCCCGTTACCGCCGCATGGAAATGGGCATCGCCATCGACGGGCAGTACATGACCGAAGAGAACGCGGTGCAGATGGCCAGCGCACTGGCCGGGTTCGCCCATGCGCCATGGGCTAAGATTACCTGGTTTGGCGAAGGTCATACTCTGGAATCTGAGGTGGCTCCGCAGGGTTATGAGGGCTACGTGCTTTCCTCGTCGTTTTACCCGTATAGCGAGCACCTGAACCTGCCGAAACAGTATGGCGACCCGGTGAATATCTTCTGGGCCAGCCCGGTATTTGAGGCCGAGCGCCTGCTGGCGCACGCGACACCGAATGGTGGTCACGATCTGGTGAATAAACTGCGTGAGCAGGGCGTTGACCATATCTTCCGTCCGCGCCAACCGCTATGCTGATCGCCGATTAAATTCACGGGAGTTATCATGACGTCCGCTCTGTTAATTATTGATGTGCAGCAAGGGTTATTTACGCCGCCGCCGGCCGACGCCGAAGCGACGATTGATCGCATTAACAGTTTGAGCACTGCTGCCCGTCGGGCTGGAGTACCGGTGATTTTTATCCAGCACCAGACTCCGGACGATGAGCTGGCGCACGGCAGCGATGCCTGGCAGATTGACGGCCGTTTGCAAGTTAAAGACGGCGATCATCGGGTGGAGAAAACCACGCCGGACTCCTTCCTGCGGACCGGACTGGGGCCGTTGCTGGTGGCTAACGGTGTTTCGCACCTGGTGGTTTGTGGCTACTCCAGCGAGTTTTGCGTCGACACCACCACTCGTCGTGCCGCCGGGTTAGGCTATCCGGTGACGCTGGCCGCCGATGCCCATACCAGTCATGACAAAGCCCACGCGACTGGCTTGCAGATCCGCGCCCATCACAACGCCACACTATCGAATATTGAAAGCTACGGCGTGTTGATCAACGCGCTGCCGACGGCGGAAATTCACTTCTGATCGCCAGATAAAAAACGGGCCCGATATATGCGTTGGGCCCGCTAACGTTATTTCAATCCCGCTCTGCGTGCTGCCACTTTGGCCAGCTCTGTTTTCTTAACCGACCCGCGCACCGCCGTTAATCGAGGTGATGGTTCCGGTGACGAACGAGGCTTCTTTTGACGCCAGCCACAGTGCGGCGCTGGCGATGTCTTCCATCCGGCCGGTGCGGCCCATCGGCGTTTCAGCGGCAATGGCGTCAATGCGATCCTGCGGTAGCCCGGCGCCGAAGAAGCGAGTATCGGCGATAAACCCTGGCGCAATGGCGTTGACGGTAATCCCCAACTCGCCAAGTTCGCGTGCCAGACTGAGGGTAAAACCCTGCACCCCGGCTTTGGCGGCGGAATAACCTAATGCACCCGCGCTGCCGCTGCCGCATTGGGCGGCAATTGAGCTCAGATTAATGATGCGGCCGCCCGGTTTGCTCAGGTGTGGCAACATCGCCAGGGTAAACAGGAAGGTACTTTTCAGGTTCCCTTCTATCACCGCGTCCCATTCTTGTTCGGCCTGCGCCAACGGCGTATCGGCGGCAATCACCCGGGTAAATCCGGCGTTGTTAATCAGGACATCCACCGTGCCGAGATCGGCTGCCAACTGGGCGACGACGTCTTCCACCGGCCCACGGCGGCTCAGGTCCGCCGAATAGTAGCGGGTAGCGGGGCCAATTTGCTGCGCCGCCTGCTGCAGGCGTTGCGGGTCGCGCGCCACGATGGCGATGCGGTAATCCTGTTGCGCCAGTTGTTGAGCGATGGCCAGCCCAATACCGCTGGAACCGCCGGTAACAATCGCTGTACGTTGCGTCATAACTGCTCTCCTTTCTCGCCGGGTGCACCGGAATGGCGCAGCACTGTGCGGTCGGGAAAGTATTGGCTTTTGCTATTGATACATCCAATACTCTATTTATGCTTTCAAAATACGAAAAAGGTATTGCGTGATTGAACTACGCCAACTGCGGCAATTTATTGCCGTCGCGGAAGAAATGAGCTTTCACCGCGCCGCCGAGCGCTTGCATATGGCACAACCCCCGCTGACTGCCGCTATCCGAAAGATTGAGCAGGAGCTGGGCGTGCTGTTGCTGGAGCGCGGCAACCGCGTCACCAGGATCACCGAAGCAGGGCAAGTGTTTCTGATTGAGGCGCGGCGAACGTTGGCGCAGTTTGAACGCACCCTCGGCAATACCCGCCGTGCGGCACGCGGTTTGACCGAATCGCTGCGCCTGACCTTCGTCGACAGCACGGTAAACGCTCTATTGCCGGGCATCCTGCGGCAGTTTCGTCAGGCGCATCCGCAGGCGGAGTTTCATTTGCAGGAGGCGACGACCGCCGAGCAATTGATCGCACTGCGCGATGACCGCGCCGACATGGGCATGGTGGTGCTGCCGGTGACGCCGCAAGAGGGCTTGCAGATCTTGCCTTTCCTGTTCGATCGCATGGTGTTGGCATTGCCGGAAAACCACCCGCTGGCGACGCAGCAGCAAGTGACGTTGAGCAGCCTGGCCGATCAACCCTGGGTGCTGTTTCCGGCGCATTACGGCCCCGGTATGCACACGGCGATCCTGCAGGCCTGTGCGGTGGCGGGATTCAGTCCGCGTATCGTGCAGGAGGCACGGCAGATGCAGACTATCGGCGGGCTGGTGGCGGGCGGTGTGGGGATCGCGTTGATGCCGGCCCTGTTTGCAAGACTGCAATCCCCCGGCGTGGTGTTCCGTGAACTGAGCGGCACAGGCAGCCCGGTAGCCTATACGCTGGCGCTGGCGTGGCGCACGGCTTCACCGCTGACTGACGCTTTTTGTCGTATTGCCGCTGAACAGGCGCTGAATTTGGCAACCTGCGGTGATTGACAACGCCCATACTGGGGGATACCTTAAAAGCATGAATATACCGATGCAATCCACACTCAATCAGTCCTGGTGGCGCCTCTTCTAAAGGCGGCACGGGTATTCACACCTCTTTTCAATGCCGCCGGTTCTGGCGGCATTTTTATTGCGTTGATCCGGTGGTGTATTTACTTTCAGGAGCAAGGCAATGAGCTATACCATTCTGACCGGCGATCGTCCCACCGGCTCCCTGCATTTAGGTCACTACGTCGGGTCACTGCGCCAGCGCGTTGAGCTGCAACAACACCATCAGCAAACGGTGCTGGTGGCGGACCTGCAGGGGCTGACCGATAACGGCAATAATCCGCAAAAAATCAGCACCAACGTGCTTAATCTGGTCGCCGACTATCTGGCGGTCGGTATCTGTCCGCAGAAGACCACGATTTGCCTGCAATCCGCGCTGCCGGCGCTGGCCGAACTGACCATGTATTATCTCAACCTGGTCAGCGTGGCGCGGCTGGAACGCAATCCGACGGTGAAAAGTGAAATCATCGAAAAAGACTTTTCCCGCAGCCTGCCGGCCGGCTTTCTGGTCTACCCGGTTAGCCAGGCGGCGGACATTACTGCCTTTGGTGCCACTCACGTGCCGGTCGGCGACGACCAACTGCCGATGCTGGAGCAAACCAACGAGATTGTGCGGCGTTTCAATCACATTGTCGGCCGACAGGTCTTGACGGAGTGCCAGCCGTTGTTAAGTCACGTCAGCCGTCTGCCGGGGCTGGACGGGCAGGGCAAGATGTCGAAGTCACGCGGTAACACCATCACCCTGGGCGCCGACGCCGATCGGGTGCATAAGGCGGTGATGAGCATGTTTACCGATCCGGGCCACTTGAATATCAAGGATCCTGGTCAGGTGGAGGGCAACATGGTGTTCACCTATCTGGATGCTTTCTGCGAGGACGCTGCGCTGGTGGCGGATCTGAAGGCGCACTATCGCCGTGGTGGGTTGGGCGACATGAAAATCAAACGCCTGTTGGAAGATTGCCTGCAAAGCCTGCTGGAGCCGATCCGCACGCGTCGGGCGCAATACCTGGCCGACAAGGGCGAGCTGTTGCGCATTCTGCGTCAGGGGACCCAACGCGCCGACCAGGTCAGTCGGCAAACGCTGGGGCAGGTGAAGGCCGCATTGGGGCTGGATTTCTTTACCCTCAATTGAGTGCCAGCCCCTCTGTTGGGTGAGCGTCAGGCGGCGCTGTCAACGATCGGGTGTTTAACCACGAAGATATACGACAGCGCGCCGATGACGGTAAAGCAGGAGCAGAGGGTAAGGGCCAGGCTGAAAGAGTGGGTGGTATCCAGGATCCAACCGGTGACCACTGGCGCGAATGAAGCAAAGATAAAGCTGGCGAAGTTTTGAATGCTGCCGACCGAAGCGGTCATGCGTGAATTCACCGCCACGTGGATCAGGCCCCAGCAGGAGGTACCGGCAAAGTGAATGCAAAACAGCGCCATGCCGATCAACAATACCGCGCTGTAGGTGGTGGTGGCCTGAGCGACCACGGCGGTAAAGGAAGCGGACAGTAACATACCGGCGACGATGCAAATTTTGCGGCTTTTTAGCGGTGCCATGCCGCGACGTACCAAAAAGTCGGTGACGAAGCCGTTCGACAACATGCCGGCGGCGCCAAACAGGAACGGAATGGCACTCAGCAGTCCGGTGCTTTTCAGATCCAGATGGTAAGTGGTCTGCAGATAACCCGGCAGCCAGGCCAGGTACAGCCAGGCGGTGTAGTTAATGCCGCTGAAGCCAATCATCATGCCCCACATGGTACGGTTCCTGAATAGCGCTCGCCACTCGCGAAAGTTCATTGGTTCAGGTCGGGCGCTGACGCTACCGGCATTCAAATAGGCCTGTTCCTGAGCGCTCAGGCTGACGTCCTGTCGGTTGCGGTACAGCATGTACCAGCCGATGGACAGTGCGATACCCAATACGCCGATGGTGATAAACATGCCGCGCCAACCGAAGGCCAGCATCATGGCGGTGAGGATCGGTGGGCTGATCGCCAGCCCGATGGTCGAAGCGGCATTAAAAATACCCATCGGCATGCCGCGATCCTTGATATTGAACCAGTCGTTGATCACCTTTACGCCGCACGGGTTCATGGGGGCTTCGCCAATTCCCAGCCCGATACGTACCCAGATAAATTGGGTAAAGTTGTGGATCATGCCGGACAGCGTCTGGAATACCGACCAGACAAACATGCCGATCCCCAGCATGATGCGTGGACCTTTACGATCCAGCAGCAGGCCGCAGGGCAACTGGGCGATGCCATAGGCCAGGGAGAATGCCGACAGCAACAAGCCGATTTCGGTACCGCTCAGCCCCATTTCTTGCCGGATGGTGGAGTTCGCCACCGAGAGTGAACTGCGGTCAAGAAAGTTGATTATGGCTGCCAAAAATAACAACAACATGGCCGTGGTTTGAATTTTTTTAATTCTGGCCGAACGAACCAGCATTCCCTCCGGCGGCATCGGAATTATGTGATCGGAATAGGGTTCACCCTGTTCCTTCCCGGTATTAATCGTATGACTTCTTTCCATTTCATCCTCCAGAATTTCGCATTAATAATATTTATTATTCCGGGTATTCCCCTGGGTGGTGTCTTAATGAAGGTATTAGCAGGTGGTCGGCAGTAAGCCTAGAGGGCGAAATATTTTAGGCGGTGGGTTTTGTTACGGTTCCGTGCGACAGCCAGTATTTTGCTGCTTTTTATCGGTTTTAAATGACGGCAGGGTGTTTTTTATCGATAAAAAACACCCTGTGGCTCAGGCGATGGTCTGATTGAGTGAGCGGATCATCGACTGTTTGGCGGTATCCAAATGGCGGTGCAGCGCGTTGATGGCTTCCTGATCGTTACGGCAAATAAGCGCGCTGAGAATGGTCATGTGTTCTTCAATGGCAATGATATTACGCTGTTTAAGATCGGTCTCATCCCACTGATAATGGAAGTGGAAAATCACCGAAATGATCTCCAGCGACTGATTGAAAAAAGGGTTATTGGCGGCGGAAAGGATCAGCAGGTGGAAGTCGCGATCCAACTGGGAAAACAGGCGATAATTGTCGCTGATATATTCCCGTAATTGGCGGTGGCGGCTCAGCAGTTCCCTGGCCTGCAGCCAGCGTGGGTCATGCGCCGGCAGATTGATAAAGTGGGACAGGGCGTGCGTTTCCAGCATTTGACGCAGCTCAAACAGCTGTTCGGCATAACGCTGGTCAAACTGCTTCATGCGCCATTGCCCGCGCTTGCTGCTTTCGATCAGATTGTAACGGCTGAAGTGCAGCAGAAATTCCCGCACCACCACCGGGCTTACATTGACCGCGCGCGCCAGTTGCAGCTCGCTGAAGCTGTCCCCGGCGCGCAGCTGTTTCTGATTAATCATCTGGTAGAACGCTTTTTCGAACCTTTTTCCCTGTTCGTCCAGGGAAGGGCTTTGGCAGTCGAAACCGTCTTCCGGCTGTGGCTGGCGTAAAATCACATAGTCGTCGCCGACCTTTTCCAGCACGCCGCGTTGGAACAAATGCGTCAACGTATGGCGCACCGTGGTGCGGCTGATATTGTACATTTCGGCCAATGCGGCCTGGGAGGGCAGCGGCGAGCGCAGGTGGTTATTATTGATACCGTCAATCATCTGGTTAACCACATTGTGGCGCAGGTTCTGGGTTCTGCTCATGCGAGCCTCGGATGTTTTTTATCTATTTAAAACCAATTTAAAGCGGTTTATTTTGTACTGCTTCACAGATCTCGCTTCCGACTTCATGCCTGGCGGCGCTTTTATTTAATAACTCTTCCCATAAATAAAGGGGAGGTTATAAAAAAATGAAAGTATTAGTTCTCGAGCAACCAACGAAATTAATTTATCAGCAGCGTCCGGCACCTATTCCTGCGCAGGCCGAAGCGGTGATCAAAATGATTACCGTGGGCATTTGCGGCACGGATATTCACGCCTGGTCCGGTCAGCAACCTTTCTTTAGTTATCCGCGGGTCCTGGGCCATGAAATATGCGGCGAAATTGTCAGTCTCGGCAGTCAGACGGCCGGCTGGCGGGTAGGGCAGCGCGTGACGGTGATGCCCTATCTTGCCTGCCATCATTGCGGTGCCTGCCAGAGTGGCAAAACCAACTGCTGCGAGAATATTTCGGTGATTGGCGTACATCAGGACGGCGGCTTTTGCGAGTATCTCAGCGTGCCGGTCAGCAACCTGCTGGCGGTGGACGACGTGGCGCCAGAGGCCGCGGCCCTGATTGAGCCGTTTGCCATCAGCGCTCATGCGGTTCGCCGTGCGGCCATAGCGCCGGACGATCCGCTATTGGTGGTGGGGGCCGGGCCATCGGCCTGGGCGTGGCGGCGATCGCCAAGGCTGACGGGGCGCAGGTGGTGGTGGTTGATACCAGCGCCGAACGGCGGCGGCATGTCGAGCAGGTGCTGCAACTGCCGACGCTCGATCCGCAGGACGGGCAGTTTGAAGCCCAACTGCGTGGCCAGTTTGGCGGTATGCTGGCGGCGAAAGTGATCGACGCCACCGGCAGCCGACAGGCGATGAACAATGCCGTCAACCTGATCCGTCACGGCGGCAGCATCGTTTTTGTTGGGCTGTTCAAGGGGGATTTGCAATTCTCGGACCCCGAGTTCCATAAAAAAGAAACCACCCTGATGGGCAGTCGCAATGCGACCGAAGAGGATTTCGCCAAGGTCGGTCGTTTGATGGCGGCAGGGGCGATCACCGCCCGGATGATGCTGTCCCACCAGTTCGACTTCGACAGCCTGGCGCAGCATTATGAAGAACAGGTGATCAATAACCAGCAGCTGATTAAAGGCCTTATTCGCTTTTAACCCCGGCGGGAAATGACGGCATTCGTCATTTCCCGGCCATAAAACCATCATCCCGTTGTCACAAAGTTATTCGTTAATAGGTGCCCATAATGATTAGCCACTGAAACCAGAGAAATCATATGGGTCAGGCACAGTTAAAACTAGCAACCACCGACTTTCCAGGGCAACAACCGCTATCCTCCCGCAAGGTGTTATCGGTAAAAGGCTTGGGCAAAGCTTATAAATCACAGCAACGGGTGCTGGACGATATCAATTTCGACCTGCACGTTGGCGAATTCGTGGCGGTGATCGGCCGTTCCGGCGCCGGTAAATCTACTCTGCTGCACACCCTGAACGGCACCATTCCTTCGAGCTGCGGCGAGATGCTGCACTTTGAAGATGACGGTGTGGCACAGGACATCGCACAACTGAGCGCCCGCCAAATGCGCCAGTGGCGTGCCCGTTGCGGCATGATCTTCCAGGACTTCTGCCTGGTACCACGGTTGGACGTGATAACCAACGTGCTGTTGGGTCGTCTGAGCCACACTTCTACCCTGAAATCCTTCTTCAAACTGTTTGATGACGCCGACCGCGCCCGCGCCATCGAACTGTTGCAATGGCTCAATATGCTGCCGCATGCGTTGCAGCGCGCCGAGAACCTGTCCGGTGGTCAGATGCAGCGCGTGGCGATTTGCCGTGCGCTGATGCAAAACCCCAAAATTCTGCTGGCCGATGAGCCGGTGGCATCACTCGATCCGAAAAACACCCGTCGCATTATGGATGCGCTGCAAAAAGTCAGTGAAAACGACATTGCGGTGATGGTGAATCTGCACTCGGTCGAACTGGTGAAAGAATATTGCACCCGGGTGATTGGTATTGCCCAGGGCAAAATTGTGTTTGACGGTCATCCGTCGCAACTGAACGAACGGATACTGCACCAGCTGTATGGCGAGGAAGCCAATCAAATCCATTGAGTATTTCTTCACTTTTACCTTTACACACAAGGCAGCGTAATGAAAAAAGTATTGAGTCTGACCACCCTGATGGCCGGCGCGATGATGGTATTTAACGCTACTGCAGCGGACGCACCCAAAGTATTGAATCTGGGTATTCTCGGTGGGCAAAACGCCACCCAGCAAATTGGTGATAACCAATGCGTTAAACAGTTCCTGGACAAGGAGCTTGGCGTTGACACCAAACTGCGTAACTCCTCCGACTATTCCGGCGTCATTCAGGGCCTGTTGGGCGGCAAGATCGACCTGGTGTTGAGCATGTCGCCGTCGTCGTTTGCCTCGGTGTACATCAAGGATCCGAAAGCGGTGGATATCGTCGGTATCGCGGTTGATGACGTCGACCAATCCCGTGGTTACCACTCGGTGGTGATCGTTAAAGCCGGTAGTCCATATAAAAAGCTGGAAGACCTGAAAGGCAAGGCCGTGGGCTTCGCCGATCCGGATTCTACCTCCGGCTTCCTGATCCCGAACCAGGAATTCAAGAAACTGTTTGGCGGCACGGTAGACAACAAATACAACAATACTTTCTCCAGCGTGACCTTCTCCGGTGGCCATGAGCAGGACGTCCTCGGCGTACTGAACGGTCAGTTTGAAGGCGCAGTGACCTGGGCGTCGATGATCGGCGACTACAACACCGGTTATACCAGCGGCGCGTTCACCCGCATGATCCGTATGGATCACCCGGACCTGATGAAGCAGATCCGCATTATCTGGCAGTCGCCGCTGATCCCGAACGGTCCAATCCTGGTGAGCAACGCGCTGCCGGCAGAGTTTAAAGCCAAAGTCGTCACCGCGATCAAGAAGCTGGATAAGGACGATCACCAGTGCTTTATCAAAGCGATGGGCGGCAAACAGCACATCGGCGAGACCACCCTGGCGGAATACCAGAACATCATCGATATGAAGCGTGAGCTGACCAAAGGCGACCGTTAATCATCGGATTACGTCCTGATCGATCCAAAGGGGTTCAGCGTGCTGAACCCCTTGTTCCATAAGATGGAAATCTATTTTGAATAAAGATTTTGCGCACTATTACCAGCAGGTTCGCAGCAAGCAAAAACGCGAGACGCTGATCTGGTCGCTCGGTCTGGTGGCGCTCTACCTGGGCGCCGGCAATATCGCCGAGTTCAACCTGCACACCGTGTGGCTGTCGATCCCTCATTTCTTTGATTATCTGGCAGAAACCATCCCGACCTTACACTGGCGCTTACTGTTCGCTGACGGGCACACCGAGGGGTCATTGGCCTACTGGGGTTACCGGCTGAACATTCAACTGCCGCTGATCTGGGAAACGCTGCAACTGGCGCTGGCGGCGACCCTTCTTTCAGTGCTGGTGGCGGGCGTTCTGGCGTTTCTGGCGGCCAACAACACCCATAGCCCGGCAACGTTGCGCATGGCGATCCGCACGCTGGTGGCCTTTTTACGCACCATGCCGGAGCTGGCGTGGGCGGTGATGTTCGTGATGGCGTTCGGTATCGGGGCCATTCCGGGCTTTCTGGCATTGGCGCTGCATACCATTGGCAGCCTGACCAAACTGTTTTATGAGTCGATTGAAACCGCCTCCAACAAGCCGGTGCGCGGGCTGACGGCCTGCGGAGCGACACCGTTACAGCGCATGCGTTTTGGCATGTGGCCACAGGTGAAACCGGTGTTTCTTTCGTACAGTTTTATGCGCCTGGAAATCAACTTCCGCCAGTCGACCATTCTGGGGTTGGTGGGGGCGGGCGGTATTGGTCAGGAGCTGATGACCAATATCAAGCTCGATCGCTACGATCAGGTCAGCATGACGTTGCTGCTGATTATCCTGGTAGTTTCGCTGCTGGATTACACCTCAGGTGAATTGCGCAAACGCGTCGTGGAGGGGAAAAAATGATAACGGCACCCACTATTTCGACGGAAAAGCTGCAAACGCTTAAACAGCAGCACCCGGAGATCTTCTCACAGCAACGCCGCTACCTGCGCACCATCGGCATTGTGGCAGCGGCTATCGCACTGTATTACCTGTTCTTCTTCCAGTTCTTTGGCATAGCCTGGCCGCAGTTTATTAACGGCTGTCATCAGCTTGGCCGTTATTTCATGCGTATGTTTGTCTGGCATGATTTTGTTAACTGGCCGTTTATGTACTATTTCCAGCAGATATTTATCACCATCGGCATCGTGTTTGCCGGCACCATTACCGCTTCGTTGATCGCCTTGCCGCTGTCGTTCTTTGCCGCACGCAACGTGATGTCGACGCCGTTGTTGAGGCCGATTTCGGTGCTGGTGCGCCGTTTGCTGGATATTCTGCGCGGTATCGACATGGCCATTTGGGGGCTGATTTTTGTTCGTGCCGTCGGCATGGGGCCGTTGGCCGGGGTATTGGCTATTGTCATGCAGGACGTCGGGCTCCTCGGCAAACTCTATGCCGAAGGGCATGAAGCGGTGGATAAATCCCCCAGCCGCGGCCTGACGGCGGTCGGTGCCAACGGCCTGCAAAAGCACCGTTACGGTATCTTTACCCAGTCGTTCCCCACTTTTCTGGCGCTCAGCCTGTACCAGATTGAATCCAACACCCGATCTGCGGCGGTGCTGGGCTTTGTCGGTGCCGGCGGTATCGGCCTGGTGTATGCGGAGAACATGCGGCTGTGGAACTGGGACGTGGTGATGTTTATCACCCTGATCCTGGTGGTGGTGGTGATGATAATGGATAAAGTGTCATCCATCCTGCGCAATAAATACATTATTGGCGAAGAGATCCCGCTGTATCAGCAAAAAAGCCAAATCGATTGAGAAACCCCGCTCTGATCCCTATACTGCCGCACATATTCAAGGCGTAGCAGTATAGGGTATTACAATGTGCGCGCCTTCCGGTTTACAAGCTAAAGGCAATTCTATGATCAACAATGACGTGCTGCGCAGCGTGCGCTACATGCTGGGTATCAACGACGCGAAAATGGTTGAGATTATCAAGCTGGATAATTTCGACGTTGCGGTCTCGGCAATGAGCACTTACGTCATCAAGGAAGGCGAGCCGGGGTTCGAAAACTGCCCTGACGAAGTGATGGCGCACTTCCTGAACGGTCTGGTGTTCTTCAAACGTGGCAAGGACGACAAGTTCCCGGCGCCGGAAGTGGAGCTGCCAATCACCAACAATCTGGTGTTGAAAAAACTGCGTGTAGCCTTCGAGTTGAAAGATACCGACATGCACCAGATCTTCACCGCCGTGGAATTCCGTATTTCCAAGCCGGAATTGAGCGCGCTGTTCCGCAAAGAAGGCACCAAAAACTTCCGCCCTTGTGGCGATCAGATGCTGCGCTATTTCCTCAAAGGGTTAGCGCAACGCCTGCGCGGCGCATAAGTCACGCCGCTCTTTATGGCACCGGCTTTCCAACGCCAACATTCTGTTGGCGTTAGTCTGATGACAAACACCCGAAAAACGTGGTTTTCGGATGTTTGGGGTAAATCAGAAGACATAATCCTTTGTTTTTATTAGCCCCCAAATCAAGACTTTTAAGCGCAAAGAACTTTGTCAGCAATCTGACGCCAACATTCTGTTGGCGTTGCTCTACCAGCGACGTTAACCCATCAGTGCCGTTAGGCGGGGCAGGTAAACGAAACCTGCACGGTGCCAACAAATCAAACTCAAATCTTATCTATTAGCGCCTCAAAAACGGCTCCAATTCTCACCGTTATCATCAGCAACCACTTTCGGTGCGGCTATCGCCGGTGGCTGAACGTGGGCCCCGGCGGACGCGTGTGTGGCGAGTTTGAAAAGGGAGACGGTTTGATTCAAGTGATTGGCCTGATCTTCCAGCGCACTGGCGGCGGAAGCCGATTGTTCGACCAGCGCGGCGTTCTGCTGGGTCACCTTATCCATTTCGTTAACTGCCTGCGCAATTTGTGCAATTCCACGGCTCTGCTCTTCAGAAGCACTTGAGATCTCTTGCATGGTTTCCGTTACCTGACCGATGGCGGTAACAATTTCCGTCATGGCTCCGCTCACGTTTTCCACCAGATCGTTGCCCTGATCGACACGCAGCACCGATGTATCAATCAGCGTTTTAATCTCTTTGGCCGCCTGAGCGCTGCGCTGAGCAAGGTTACGTACTTCGCCGGCGACAACGGCAAAGCCGCGGCCTTGTTCACCAGCGCGAGCCGCCTCCACCGCAGCATTCAGTGCCAAAATATTGGTTTGGAAGGCGATGCCGTCGATGACGCTGGTGATATCACCAATTTTGCGTGAGCTATCGGCGATATCGCTCATGGTGACGACCATTTTGCGCGTGATCTCACCGCCGTTGATTGCACTTTGCGAAGCGCGTTTCACCAACGAGGTGGCAGCAGCGGCACTATCTGCGTTGTTTTTCACCGTAGCAGAAAGTTGCTCCATGCTGGCCGCCGTTTCTTCCAGCGAACTCGCCTGTTCTTCTGTGCGGCTTGAAAGGTCGTTGTTACCTGCTGCAATTTCCTGCACGCCGGTATAAATATTTTGCGTTCCTGCCCGGACGGTGCAGACGGTATTAGCCAGCTCATTACGCATATTGATGAGACCGTTAATCAGTCGGCCTATTTCGTTATTTCCACCGGCATTAATTTCAATATCCAAATTCCTGTTCGAAATTTCGGCCTGATAGTCGATAATCTGATTAATCTTGTTCAGCACATATTTTCTGATCCACACCAGAACCGCACCGGTCAGCAGAATAAAGATGAAAATGAACGCAAGCGATAAAGGCACCATTTGGCGATAGCTGGTCTGTGCCGCAGCGGCTGCTGGAGTAATAATATCGTTGGCAACGTAGGCCGAAGTATCGTCAAGCGCAGACATAAAATATGTTGACGAGCTATTGTGCATAATTGACTGGAAACGGGGGATATCACCATCTTCCAGGCTGACAATTAATTGAAGCAGATCGCCGCGCGCTTTTTCATACAGATTTTTGACGTTCTTGGTGCGCTTGTTTTCACTCTGCTCAGACAGCGACAGCCGATAAAATTTTTCCATCAGTTTATCCACCTCTGCGAGGCGCTGACGAAGTTCACCAAGGGACTTTTTGGTATCGTTACTTTGCGGCTGCGTGGTGAGCATCAGTGCGTCTTTAAGCACTTCTTCGCGGAGTTCGGTAACGGAAGCGTAGGCATTATCCATTGCCATGATTTGATTAAAGCCGGAGGATATTTGTGTAAGGCGGTTATTGGTACCGGAGGCATCCAGAATGCTCCACGCGCCGGAGAATATCTGAATAATACAGAACAGGGTTAAAATCCCCATTAATCCGTGGGAGATTTTTAATCGTTCAAACATAGTACAACCTGAAATTTCAATGAGATGCCAGTGCGGCAAATAGTATTTTTTTGCCGCGAGAAGTGCTGTTTGTTTTCGGCAGGCTGCGCTAAAACTTTAGCGATTAATTTTTGTTTGAGTCTGATGTCGATATTATCGGTGTTTTTAACTTCACGTTTTTAATTTAAACACAAATATAACATGTTCTGGTTCCTGTGTTACAAAGGTCATTGATAACGTAACAGTGATCCTTGTGCTAAAGAGAATGTATTTTCCCGTTGCTATTTTATGTCGCCTGTTATCAGAGTGTGATGCTCGGTGAGCGTAAATTTAAGGACGGTTGGTTATACCGTTGCGGAAATATCATCTCAGTTTAAAAGAAAATGACTGATTATGTCGCCAAAGCCAAGCCGCTTAATCAATGGGAGCTGCGTTCCAAACTGTATTTTATCTGGCAGACCAGTTCAGTCGTATTGCCGATTTCCGGTCATGGCGCCGGGGTTATCCCCGGCGCCGTTTTAGCTTAGATATTGCGTACCAGAATGTTGCTCGGTGGATGCAGACTGATGTTGATCTGTTTATCCGCCGCCGTTTGACGATAATCGTTGAGCATCGCGCGGATATCGTCGTCCAGATAATTAATCCCCTCGCAATCGATAATCACCGTGCTGTTGTGCTCAATCTGCCCCAGCAAATGCTTCAACCGCATCTTATTGAGGAAGGTCAGATTTTGCTGGCACTGCAGCAGGTAATGGTCGTCGTAGCGGGTCAGCCGCAGGGCGTGACGGTTACTTTGATACAGGCTCCACAGCAGCTGCGCGACCAGGCCGATGGCTATACCCGCCAGCATGCCAAACGCCAGAATACCGCCGAGGGTGGCGGCAAAGGGGACGAACTGTTGCAGTCCCTGGCGCCACAGAGTGATAAAAATACGCGGGTGCGCCAGCTTAAAACCGGTGTAGATCAGGATTGCAGCCAGACTGGCTAATGGAATGCTGTTGAGCAGTTCGGCAAACAGCAAGGCGCTGAGCAACAACAGCACGCCATGCAGCAGAATAGATACCCGGCTGCGTGCACCGGCCTGCACGTTGGCAGAGCTACGCACAATGACGGCGGTAATCGGCAGGCCGCCCAGCAGCCCGCTAATGCAGTTCCCCACCCCCTGCGCGCGCAATTCTTTATCGGGCGACGGTTCCGGCATCATCGGCGCCATCTTTTTCAACGCTTCCTGGCTCAGCAGGGTTTCCAGACTGGCAACAATCGCCAGAGTTATGGCTACCAGATAGACCGCCGGGTTACGCCATGCCTGCCAGTTGGGCAGTGAAAATTGCCCTTGCAGCGCTTCGACGCTGTCGACCGCCGGTAATTCAATTCGTGGCAGCGTGCCGATGGCGGGCCAAATCTTCTGGCCCAGCCAGACAAACAGACAACCCCACAGCACCGCGACCAGCGGGCCAGGCAATGCCGTCAGCCGCAGGCGCTGTTTGAGCGATGACTTCCCCCAAAAAACAATCAGTAGCAGTGCACCCAGCGTAAGCATGACCGCCGCTGGGGCAATATCCCCACGTAGTTGCTCGGTGGAGGGGGTTTCACTCAGACCATGCCCGGACGGATAACCCATTGCCAGCGGCAACTGTTGCAGGATCAGTAAAATGCCGATGGCGGCCAACATGCCGTGGATCACGGCTCCGGGGATCAGTGCTGCCAGTTTGCCGCCGCGCAGCAGGCCGAAAGCCAGTTGCAGTATGCCGGCCAATAGCAGGGCGAATAAGAAGGTGGAAAAGTCGCCCAGCGTCAACATGGCACCGGTGACAATGGTCACCAGTCCGGCGGCCGGGCCGCTGACCGAAAAGGGGGAAGGGCTGAGCAGGGTGACGACAATACCGCCGATCACTCCGGTCAATAGGCCCACGAACGGCGGTACGCCGCTGGCTTGTGCAATGCCCAGACTGAGCGGCAGGGCGACCAGAAACACCACCAGCCCGGCGGGCAGGTCAAAACGCAGATCGGCACGATTCATGTCACCCTCCCTGCAGCGTTGCGCTGTTCCAGTACGTTTAAGAAGCCGGTATGCATGTCGTAAATACAACCGACCAGCGTTAACCCGGCATTGTGTCGCCAGGCGCGTTGTATTAACTGGGTTTTGCTGAGGGTATTGAGCTGGAGCTGTACGTTGGCGTGGGCTGCTTTATTCAGGTCGTCGTCATGGGTATCGGTCTCAGCCGGCAAATGTGGCTCCAGTTTGGCACGTAGCGAATTGAGACGGCGTGTGAGTGAGTCCTTACTGGGGGTGTTACGGCTGCTCAGGGCCGCCTGGATCCCACCGCAACCGTAATGCCCGCAAATCACGATGGCCCCGACCTCCAGATGTTCGACCGCGTATTGCACCACGCTCATCAAATTATCATCCTGCTCTTCGACCACGTTGGCGATATTGCGGTGTACAAACAGCTCGCCGGGTTGCGCACGTACAATAGTTTCGGCGGGAACCCGGCTGTCGGAGCAGCCAATCCACAGAATGTGCGGTTTCTGTGCCTGTGCCAACTGCGGGAAGAAATTGGGATCGCGGGATTGTTGCTGAGTTGCCCAACTGCGGTTTTTTACCAGCAGATGATTAATCGTTGTCATGAAAGCTCCTTGGGTCAGGGGATTTGGCAGCGAGAAAGTTCGGCGCTGACGTGCAGGCCGTCGCCACTAGCAAAAAACTCCTGTCCAAGGTTAGTCCAATCACTTTGCCAATGATAAGCGGTGTTTGTGTAAGGTTTTCTATATTAAGGTGGCTGGGTTGATGGTAAGGCTCTTTAATTCCATTATGTTATAAATATATTCCCATTATTTATTGGTTTTTAATTTTGCATTATTGATTTTTATTAGTGTTTAATTGTTGTTTTTGGTGAATGATTCAATTCATTATCCTTTTGTGTTTTTGTGTGAATAATCAGACAATCACATTGTTTAGTAACTAAATAATTTATTATATCCACAGGCTAATGATTTCTGATTAATCGTAAATGGGTATTCCATTATACGCATAGAGTTTAGGGTTAATTAATGAGATCCATTTTGGCATATCGCCATAATGCTATTTAGTGCACCTTTTTTGTTCGCCATTTGCCCACGGCTGGTGCAGGTTTTTGCCGTTTTACTATAAGTTTTTCTTATATTTTATTGAAATCAGCCGATTAAAAATTGGCACGCCGGTTGCTCTATGAATCCCATCTTGTGTACCAGATGGAATTTTGCCAATGACTCAGTCCGTTAGCCTACGCGGTTTCACCCTCAGCGAATGGCAGCATCATTATCATACCCACCCGGCCGGCGAGCGCATGGCCTGCGTGCGTGCCACGCTGGTTGCCTTGCTGGCCAATTTGCCAGCGGATGACAATGCCTGGCTGTATCTTGCCAGCGCTGAACAACTGGAGGGGCAGTACCAACAACTGGCCCAACGGCTTGAAGCCGTCGCCGGGGACATCAGCCGCCTGCCGCTGTTTGGTGTGCCTTTTGCGGTCAAAGACAATATCGATGTCGGCGGCTGGCCGACTACCGCCGCCTGCCCGGAGTTTGCCTATCAGGCGACGGCAGATGCAGCCGTCGTCGCCAATCTGCGCGCCGTCGGTGCGCTGGTGATCGGTAAAACCAATCTCGATCAGTTCGCTACCGGCCTGGTCGGCACCCGTTCGCCGCACGGCGCAGTGGTGAACAGTTTCGACGGTCGCTATGTCAGCGGTGGCTCCAGCTCCGGCTCGGCCTCGGTGGTGGCGCGCGGTCTGACGCCGTTCTCATTGGGAACCGATACCGCCGGTTCAGGGCGCGTCCCGGCCGGATTCAACAATATTGTCGGCCTGAAACCGACCAAGGGCTGGCTGTCGAACCGTGGCGTGGTACCCGCCTGTCGGCTCAATGACACGGTGTCGGTATTCGCCCTGACGGTGGCAGACGCTGCGCTGGTGGCCGAACTGGCTGGCGGCTATGACGCAGCCGATGCCTATTCCCGCATCAATCCCCATACCGCCCCGGCGAGTCTTCCCGCGGCCCCCCGCTTTGCAGTACCGGCGCAGCTCGAGTTTTTCGGCGATACCCAGGCCGAGCAGGCATTTCAACGGGCGCTGGAGCAGCTGCAAAGCTGCGGCGTAACGCTGGAAACCCTCGATTTTACCCCGTTCCGCGTTCTGGCAGATCAGCTCTATTACGGCCCCTGGGTGGCGGAACGCACCGTGGCGGTAGAGAAGATATTGAGTGCCAATCCACAGGCGATTAATCCGGTGGTGCGCGGCATCGTCAATAACGGCCTGAAGTACAGCGCCTGTGACGCCTACAAAGCGGAATATCTGCGTGCCGAGCTGGCGCGGCAGATTGAACAACGGCTGGCTCCCTTCGACGCACTGGTGGTGCCGACCTCACCGACCATTCGCACACTGGCGGAAATGGAGCAGGAGCCGGTGTTGTTCAACTCGCAGTTTGGCACCTACACCAATTTCACCAATCTGGCCGATCTGAGCGCGCTGGCACTGCCTGCGCCGATGCGCGACGACGGCCTGCCTGCCGGTATCACGCTGGTTGCTCCGGCCTGGCACGATCGGGCGCTGGCGGCGTTCGGGCTGCGCTGGCAACAGGCTCAGGCTCTGCCGTTGGGCGCGACCGGCCGCGCGCTACCGCCGCTGAATTCTCTGACGCCGTCGGCTCAGCACGTGCAGGTAGCGGTAGTCGGCGCTCACCTCAGCGGGATGCCGCTGAATTTCCAGCTCACTCAGCGTGCCGCGATTTTGCTGGAGCAAACCACCACCGCACCCTGCTACCGGCTGTACGCGCTGGCCAATACTCAGCCGCCAAAACCGGGGCTGGTCAAAACCGAGCAGGGTGCCGCAATCCGCGTGGAACTGTGGGAAATCCCGCTGGCGCGTTTTGGCGAATTGGTGGCGGAGATCCCGGCGCCGCTGGGTATCGGCACGCTGTTACTGGCGGATGGTCGCCGGGTGAAAGGCTTTATCTGCGAACCCTGGGCGCTGCAGGGGGCCACGGATATCACTGAATTTGGCGGCTGGCGCAATTATGTCGCCAGCCTGAAGGGGGCTTGATCATGTTTTCTACCGTACTGATTGCCAACCGTGGCGAAATTGCCTGCCGCGCCATCCGCACCCTGAAACGACTGGGAGTGACCAGCGTGGCGGTTTATTCCGACGCCGACCGCAATGCACCGCACGTCACCGCAGCCGATTTGGCGGTGTCGCTGGGCGGTGAAAAACCCAGCGACAGCTACCTGAGTATCGACAAGATCCTGGCGGCGGCGGCAGAAACCGGCGCGCAGGCGATCTACCCCGGCTACGGGTTCCTTTCCGAGAGCGCTGAGTTTGCCGACGCCTGCGAAGCGGCGGGCATCGCTTTTATCGGCCCGACGGCGGCACAAATTCGCGAGTTCGGCCTGAAACACCGGGCGCGTGAGCTGGCGGCGCTGGCGCAGGTGCCGATGACGCCGGGCACTGGCCTGCTGGACAGCGTTGAGCAGGCGGTCAACGCCGCCAGACAGATTGGCTATCCGGTGATGCTGAAAAGCACCGCCGGGGGTGGCGGTATCGGCCTGACGCGCTGCGATGACGAAGCCGCCCTGCGTGAAGCCTACGACAGCGTGAAACGGCTGGGTGAGCAGTTCTTCCGCGATTCTGGGGCCTTTATCGAGCGCTTTGTCGATCAGGCCCGTCATGTCGAAGTGCAGATCTTTGGTGATGGCCAGGGCTGGGTGGTGGCCCTCGGCGAACGCGATTGCTCATTGCAGCGCCGCAACCAGAAAGTGGTGGAAGAGACCCCGGCACCGAACCTGCCGACGGCCACCCGTCAGGCGCTGCATCAGGCGGCGGTGGCACTGGGGCGTCGGTTAATTATCGCAGCGCCGGCACCGTGGAGTTTATCTACGACGGCGCGCGCGACGAGTTTTATTTCCTCGAAGTGAACACCCGTCTGCAGGTGGAGCATCCGGTGACTGAAAGTGTGACCGGGCTGGACCTGATCGAATGCATGCTGCAGGTGGCGGCGGGGGATGCGCTGGACTGGGGCGGCGCTGCAACGCCCACCGCAGGGGGCATCGATTGAGGTGCGTATCTATGCCGAAGATCCGCTGAAAAACTTCCAGCCCAGCCCGGGCGTACTGACCGAGGTGCATTTCCCTGATGGGGTACGGGTGGACGGTTGGGTCGCCACCGGCAGTGAAGTGTCGGCATTTTACGACCCTATGATCGCCAAGTTGATTGTTCACGGCGAGGATCGCCAACAGGCGCTGGAGAAAATGCGCCTGGCGCTGGATGCCACCCGGCTGCACGGCATCGCGACGAATCTGGATTACCTGCGGCAGGTGATTGCCACCGCGGAGTTCCAGACCGGTAGCGTGTGGACCCGCATGCTGGACAGTTTCCGCTTCCAGCCCAGCAGTATCGAAGTGCTGCAACCGGGCACTTACAGCAGCGTGCAGGATTATCCCGGCCGCGTCGGCTATTGGGATATTGGCGTGCCGCCGTCCGGGCCGATGGACGACTTTGCTTTCCGGCTGGCCAACCGCATTGTCGGCAATCATCCCAGCGCCGCCGGGCTGGAGTTTACCCTGCAGGGGCCAACCCTGCGTTTTCATTGCGACGCCACTGTTGCGCTGACCGGTGCGGACTGCCCGGCAGATTTGGATGGCGAAGCGCTAAATTACTGGCAGCCGGTGGCGGTTCGGGCCGGGCAGGTACTGACGATGGGCCGCGCCCGGCACGGATGCCGCACCTATCTGGCGGTGCGCAATGGTTTTGACGTGCCGGTCTATCTGGGCAGCCGTTCGACCTTTGCTCTGGGACAGTTTGGCGGTCACGCCGGACGGACCCTGCGGGTGGCGGATATGTTGGCGGTGTCGCAACCGGCATTGGCCGCGACCACCACGACGGCACCGATTGCCGCGCCGCAGGCGATGGATGAAAGCCTGATCCCAGAGTACGGCAATCTGTGGAACATCGGCGTGCTGTATGGGCCGCACGGCGCACCGGACTTCTTTACCCCAGAGTCGATCGACCGTTTCTTTGCCACCGAGTGGCAGGTGCATTACAACTCCAACCGGCTGGGGGTGCGCCTGTCCGGGCCAAAACCTGAGTGGGCGCGGCAGGACGGAGGCGAGGCAGGGCTGCATCCGTCCAACGTACACGACTGCGAATACGCCATCGGTGCCATTAACTTCACCGGTGATTTTCCGGTGATCCTCACCCGTGACGGCCCGAGCCTCGGTGGTTTCGTCTGCCCGGTGACCATTGCCAGGGCCGAGCTGTGGAAGGTCGGCCAGGTGAAACCAGGCGATCGCATTCGCTTCCATCCGATTGGTTTCAAACAGGCGCAATCGCTGGAACAGGCGCAGCTTGGCAGTATCGAAGCGCTGGCGGCGGTGAAGGCCATCACCTTGCCGGCACCGGATCTGACGCCGGGTGCCACGGTTTCTGCCGCTATCCTGGCGGCACTGCCGGCGACCGACAGCCGCCCGGCAGTGGTCTATCGCCAGGCCGGTGACGGCTACATTTTGCTGGAATATGGCGACAACGTGCTCAGTCTGGCGCTGCGACTACGCATTCATCTGCTGATGCAGTCGCTCAAGCAGGACGCGATCCCCGGCGTCGAGGAGCTGGCACCCGGCGTGCGATCGCTGCAGATCCGCTATGACAGCCGCGTTCTGGGCCAGGCCGATTTATTGGCGCGCTTGCTGGCACGCGAACAGGCATTGGGCGATGTCAGCCAACTGAAGGTGCCGACGCGCACGGTTTACCTGCCAATGGCGTTTGAAGATTCTGCCACTCTGGGGGCGGTGGAACGCTATCAACAGACGGTGCGTTCGTCCGCGCCCTGGCTACCAAACAACGTCGATTTTATTCAACGTATCAACGGGCTCAGCACGCGTGAGCAGGTGCGCGACATCATTTTTGATGCCAGTTACCTGATCCTCGGGCTGGGCGATGTTTACCTCGGCGCACCCTGCGCGGTACCGATTGACCCGCGTCACCGGCTACTCAGTTCCAAATATAACCCGGCGCGTACCCATACCGCCGAAGGCACGGTCGGCATCGGCGGCATGTACATGTGCATCTATGGCATGGACTCACCGGGGGGCTACCAGTTGGTCGGGCGCACGCTGCCGATCTGGAACAAATTCCTCAAAAATCCGCAGTTCAGCGTCGGTGAGCCCTGGCTGCTGCACTTCTTTGATCAGGTGCGTTTCTATCCGGTCAGCGAACAGGAGCTGGATGAGCAGCGCGAGGCGTTCCGCGAAGGGCGCGCGCAGGTCCGTATTGAGAACAGCGAGTTTGATTTTGCCGAATACAGCCGTTTCCTGGCGGACAACGCCGAAGACATCAGCGCCTTCCAGCAGCGCCAGCAGCAGGCGTTCAGCCATGAAGTGACGCGCTGGCAGGAAGAGGAGGGCGAAGCCGAGGCCCAGTTGCTGCCGCCACAGGATGATGAAGAAGAGGTTGATGGTTATCTGGTCAGCGCCGACCTGAACGGCAGCGTGTGGAAGATCCTGGTGACTCCGGGGCAGCAGGTCGAAGCCGGCCAGCCACTGATCGTGGTGGAGGCAATGAAAATGGAGCTGGCGGTCACCGCGCCGCGCGCCGGGATCATCAAACGCATCAGTTGTCAGCAGGGGCGGCCGGTCGGGCCGGGCGACGCCCTGCTGTGGCTGGAGCACGCCAGTTAACCCTGTTTAATCGTCGGGGCGCGGCAGGCTGCACCCGCAGAGAGGAATGCGATGCAAATCACCAATAACCGCAACAAGGCGCGGCCGGAGGGGCTGGCGGAGCGCATCTACCTGCAGCTCAAGGACGATATTTTTGATTTTCAGCTGCTGCCGGGCGACCGCTTTAGCGAAAACGAAGTGGCGCTGCGCATGGACGTCAGCCGCACGCCGGTACGTCAGGCTTTGTTTTGGCTGGAGCGCGAGGGGTATGTCGAAGTGCATTTCCGTAGCGGTTGGCAGGTGCGACCGTTCGATTTTGCCTACTTCGAGGAGCTGTATGACCTGCGCATCGTGCTGGAGTGTGAGGCGGTTAAACGGCTGTGCGCACGGCCAATGGATGAAATGCCGTTGCAACTGGAGGCGCTCGGCAGTTTCTGGATCGACGAGCCACGGTTGGAAGACGGCAAAACTGTTTCGCTGCACGACGAACAGTTCCATATGGCGCTGGTGGCGGCGGCGGGCAACGGCGAAATGGCACGCATTCATCGCGACCTGACCGAGAAAATTCGCATCATTCGTCGGCTGGACTTCACCCAGGGCAGCCGGGTGGAGGCGACCTATAACGAACACGCCGCCATTTTGCGGGCGATCCTGCAACAGCAAACCGGGGAGGCGCAAACGCTGCTCAGTAACCATATTGCCGTCAGTAAGGCTGAGGTCAGAAAAATAACCCTGCATATGTTGCATCAAGCCCGCCTCCAGCAACCAGACAGTCCTACGTGAGTTTTTCTGAACCTGTTTTCCAACACACATCAGGAGTTTGAACTATGCAACGTCGTCACTTTATAAAAGCTTTCGCGCTGTCTGCCAGCATGATCGGTATGGGGATGGCCTGGAGCGTGCAGGCCGCCGATACCATCAAGGTCGGCATCCTGAGTTCGCTGTCCGGCACCATGGCCATCTCTGAAACGCCGCTCAAGGATGTGGCACTGATGACCATTGATGACATCAATGCCAAGGGCGGCGTATTGGGTAAAAAACTCGAACCGGTGGTGGTGGATCCGGCCTCTAATTGGCCGCTGTTCGCCGAAAAGGCGCGTCAGTTGCTGAGCCAGGACAAGGTGGCGGCGGTGTTTGGCTGCTGGACTTCGGTATCGCGTAAATCCGTGTTGCCGGTGTTTGAAGAGTTGAACGGTTTGCTGTTCTACCCGGTGCAATATGAAGGGGAAGAGATGTCGCCCAATGTGTTCTATACCGGTGCGGCCCCTAATCAGCAGGCGATCCCGGCGGTGGAATACCTGCTGAGCGAAGACGGCGGATCGGCGAAACGCTTCTTCCTGCTGGGCACTGACTACGTTTATCCGCGTACCACCAACAAGATCCTGCGCGCCTTCTTACACTCGAAAGGCATTCAGGATAAAGACATCGAAGAGGTCTATACGCCGTTTGGTTACAGCGACTACCAGACCATTGTCGCCAACATCAAGAAATTCTCTGCCGGTGGCAAAACGGCGGTGATCTCCACCATCAACGGTGATTCCAACGTCCCATTCTACAAAGAGCTGGCCAATCAGGGCATCAAGGCCACCGACGTGCCGGTGATCGCCTTCTCGGTAGGGGAAGAAGAGCTGCGCGGCATCGACACCAAACCGCTGGTGGGTAACCTGGCGGCCTGGAACTACTTCGAATCGGTGGATAACCCGACCAACAAGCAGTTCGTCAGCGAATGGCGCGCTTATGCCAAGGCGCACAACCTGCCGAACTATGCTACCGCCGTGACCAATGACCCGATGGAAGCCACCTATGTCGGCATCCACATGTGGGCGCAGGCGGTAGAGAAGGCCGGAACCACGGACGTGGATAAGGTTCGTGCGGCGATGGCCGGGCAGACCTTCGCCGCGCCGTCGGGCTTTACCCTGACTATGGATGCTACCAACCATCACCTGCACAAACCGGTGATGATTGGCGAGATTGAAGGCAACGGCCAGTTCAACGTGGTGTGGCAAACCGATGCTCCGGTACGCGCCCAGCCGTGGAGCCCGTACATTGCCGGCAACGACAAAAAGTCGGAAAGCCCGGTAAAAGGCGGCAAGTAACACCTAATGCCGGTCAGTTAAGCAAAGTTCTAAAAATGTATGACGTTGTTTAAGTGGGCGTCCCCCTCTCCCGAGGGAGAGGGCCGGGGTGAGGGGCTAGTGTCGGAGTGCATCCCCTCACCCTAACCCTCTCCCAAAGGAGAGGGAACATGATCACCTTAACTGACAAGCATTAGGCAAGAATGCCCGGCCCCGTTACGGCGGGGGCTGACTGAGCCATGCCCTATTGCGACGAGACATCTGATGAAACTTTTATCTTTAAGCCATCTCAGGCATCTGTGGTTATTGCTGTGCTGCCTGCCCATGTTCGCGCAGGCGGGGCCGGCCGATGATTTTGCTGCGGCCAACCGTACGCAGCAGGCCAAATTATTGCAGGCGTGGGCGAGCGCGCCGGACGCTGCGCGTTTGCCGTTACTGCAGGCGTTAAAGCAGGAAAACCTGATGATCGACGAGGCCAAACATGCCTTTATCCAGCAGGGCGATCGCTATCAGCCACTGGAGGGTAGCGCTGCCCCGGTCGGTACGCCGAAGAGGCTGTGGCTGAATAACCGGCTGCGGATCCTGATCGCCAACGCGTTGTCGGCACAGCAGCTGGTCAGTGAAGATCCGGCGCTGCGTTTACAGGCGGCGCAGGCCCTGCAGCAGGAGGCGAAAAACAGCCAGTTACCGCTGTTGACCCAGCGCCTGGCGCAGGAAAAAGACGACCGGGTGCATGAGGCGCTCCGCATCGCGCTGGCCAATCTGCAACTGACTGACGCCGATGCCAAAGTGCGTCTCAATGCGGTGCGGCTGCTCGGCAATTCGGGTGCGCCGGAAACCCAAACCCGGCTGCAGGCGATGACCGACGCCGCTCATGAACCGGACGCCGCCGTGCGAGCCGAGGCGTTGAAAAGCCTGACCAGCGTGAAACACCGGCTGATGATCGGCGATCTGATTGGCCAGGCGTTTACCGGCCTGTCGCTTGGCTCGATCCTGCTGTTGGCGGCGCTTGGACTGGCGATCACCTACGGCCTGCTGGGGGTGATCAACATGGCGCACGGCGAAATGCTGATGCTCGGTGCCTACTCGGCTTATCTGGTGCAGGGGCTGTTTCAGCAGTTTGCGCCGCAGTGGCTGGCACTGTATCCGCTGGTGGCGTTGCCGGTGGCATTCACTATCACCGCCTGTATTGGCATGGCGCTGGAGCGCACGGTGATCCGCCATCTGTATGGGCGGCCGCTGGAAACCCTGCTGGCGACCTGGGGCATCAGCCTGGTGCTGATCCAATGTGTTCGGGTGCTATTCGGCGCGCAAAACGTGGAGGTTGCCAACCCGGCCTGGCTGTCGGGCGGCATTCAGTTACTGCCCAATCTGGTGCTGCCGTGGAACCGGATCGCGGTGATCCTGTTTGTGGTGCTGGTACTGGTGCTCACCTGGTTGCTGCTGAATAAAACCCGCCTGGGTATGAACGTGCGCGCCGTGACGCAAAATCGCGCCATGGCCGCCTGCTGCGGCGTACCCACCGGCCGCGTCGATATGCTGGCGTTCGGCCTGGGTTCCGGCATTGCCGGGCTGGGCGGAGTGGCGTTGTCGCAGCTGGGCAACGTCGGGCCGGAGCTGGGCCAGGGTTATATCATCGACTCGTTCCTGGTAGTGGTGCTCGGCGGCGTTGGCCAACTGGCCGGGACCGTGGTGGCGGCGTTTGGCCTGGGTATTCTTAACAAAATCCTTGAACCGCAGATTGGGGCCGTGCTGGGTAAAATCCTGATCCTGGCGCTGATCGTGTTGTTTATTCAAAAACGTCCTCAGGGACTGTTCGCCTTCAAGGGCAGGGTGATTGACTGATGAGCCAACCATTGACTGTAACCGGCCTGCAGAAGGCACCCCGACTGGCGCTGGGCATCGGCGGGCTGGCGTTGCTGGTACTGTTGATCATGCCGTTTCTGGCATTGTTGCCGGCAGACCATCCGCTGGCGATCTCCACTTACACCCTGACGCTGGTGGGTAAAATTTTGTGTTATGCAGTAGTGGCGGTGGCGCTTGATCTGGTGTGGGGTTACGCCGGGCTGCTGTCGTTGGGGCACGGGCTGTTTTTCGCCCTCGGCGGCTATGCCATGGGCATGTACCTGATGCGCCAGGCGGCGGGCGATGGCCTGCCGGCGTTTATGTCGTTTCTTTCGTGGAATGAATTGCCGTGGTTCTGGAGCGGCACCCAGTATTTCGCCTGGGCGCTGTGTTTGATCGTGTTGGTGCCCGGCGTGCTGGCCTTCGTCTTCGGTTACTTCGCCTTCCGCTCAAAGATCAAAGGGGTGTATTTCTCCATCATGACTCAGGCGTTGACCTACGCCGGTATGCTGCTGTTCTTTCGTAACGAAACCGGCTTTGGTGGCAACAATGGCTTTACCGGTTTCACCACCCTGCTGGGCTTTCCGATCACCGCCATCGGCACGCGGGTGGCGCTGTTCGTGACGACGGTGCTGCTGTTGGCCGCCAGTCTGGCAATCGGCTTTGCTCTGGCACGCAGCAAATTCGGTCGGGTGCTGACGGCGGTGCGCGATGCGGAAAACCGCCTGACGTTCTGCGGCTACGATCCGAAAGGCTTCAAACTGTTTGTCTGGACGCTATCGGCGGTGCTATGCGGGCTGGCCGGGGCGCTGTATGTGCCGCAGGTGGGCATTATCAACCCGGGCGAAATGTCGCCGACCAACTCGATCGAAGCCGCCATCTGGGTGGCGCTCGGCGGACGCGGCACGCTGGTGGGGCCGCTGCTGGGGGCGGGTATCGTCAACGGCGCCAAGAGCTGGTTCACCATGGCCATTCCGGAATACTGGCAGTTCTTTCTTGGCCTGATGTTTATCGTCGTTACGCTGTTCCTGCCGAAAGGGGTTATCGGCCTGCTGCGCAGAGGGAAATCACAATGAATTCGCTGCAAATGACCGAAGAGCTGTTCACCCAGCCGCTGCCGGCCGATAAATATCGCCAGCAAACCGATCCGGTGCTGCTGCTCGACAAGATCAACGTCAGTTTTGACGGTTTTCGTGCACTGAGCGATCTGTCGTTGCAGATCGGTGTGGGTGAACTGCGCTGCGTGATCGGGCCAAATGGCGCGGGGAAAACCACGCTGATGGATGTGATCACCGGCAAAACCCGGCCGGACAGCGGCAGGGTGTTTTACGATCAAACCGTCGATCTGACCGCGCTGGATCCGATGCAGATCGCCCAGGCCGGCATCGGTCGCAAGTTCCAAAAGCCCACGGTGTTTGAGGCGCTGACGGTGTTCGAAAATCTGGAGATCGCCCAGAAAACTCAGAAGTCGGTATGGGCCTGCCTGCGCGCCAAACTGAGCAGCGAACAACGCGACCGTATCGATGAAATGCTGAAAACCCTATGGCTGGGCCATGAACGCTATCGTCCCGCCGGGCTGTTGTCCCACGGGCAAAAACAGTTTCTCGAAATTGGCATGCTATTGGTGCAGGAACCGCACCTGCTGCTGCTCGATGAACCGGCGGCCGGTATGACTGACGCGGAAACCGAGTACACCGCCGAACTGTTCCGCTCGCTGGCGGGCAAGCATTCGCTGATGGTGGTGGAGCACGACATGGGGTTTGTCGAAACCATTGCCGACCACGTCACGGTGCTGCATCAGGGCCAGGTGTTGGCGGAAGGCTCATTGGCGCAGGTACAGGCCGACGAGCAGGTGATCGAAGTGTATTTAGGGCGCTAGGAGCAGCTATGTTGCAAGTGAATGAACTGAATCAATATTACGGTGGCAGCCACATTTTGCGCGGCCTGTCGTTTGAAGCTCATATCGGCGAAGTGACCTGCCTGTTGGGGCGCAACGGCGTGGGGAAAACCACGTTGCTGAAATGTCTGATGGGGCTGATCCCGGCCAAAAGTGGCGGCATCAGTTGGCAGGGGGAAAGCCTTAACGGCAGAAAACCACACCAACGGGTGCAGGCCGGGGTGGCCTATGTGCCGCAGGGGCGTGAGATCTTTGGTCGCCTGACGGTGGAAGAAAATCTGCTGATGGGGCTGGCACGTTTTTCCGGCAGCCAGGCGCGCAAGGTACCGGCTCATATCTATGAACTGTTCCCGGTGCTGTTGCAGATGAAAGATCGGCGCGGCGGCGATCTCTCCGGCGGCCAACAACAGCAATTGGCGATTGGGCGTGCGCTGGCCTGCCGACCGCAGCTGTTGATCCTTGATGAGCCGACGGAGGGGATCCAACCTTCGGTGATCAAAGAGATCGGTGCAGTGATCAAACAGTTGGCGGCCCAGGGGGATATGGCGATCCTGCTGGTGGAACAGTTTTATGATTTTGCCGCCGAGCTGGCGGACCGCTATCTGGTGATGTCGCGCGGCAGTATCGTCCAGCGCGGTGCAGGCAGCGCGATGGAGCAAGACGGCGTGCGCGGGCTGGTGGCGATATAAGGTTCAAGGCTGGGCAGTGAAAGGGCAATGATTCTCAGAACACTTTGTTGGGTGGAACGGTAGTGGCCGTTTAGCTACCCTGAGTTAAACTGCTGCAATACAAGGAATCCAGGGTTATACATCACCATAAATTAGGGATAATTATGAACGAAATTACTATGTCACGTCTGGGTTGTATCGTCCTGTCACTGTTCCCGGCTCTTTGGGGGATCTTTAGTCTGCTGAACAATACCGCCGATTTTTCCGGGACTGCCCAACATGCCGTGGCCCCGCTGCTGGCCATGCAGGATACCTATCAGGTTCCTGGATTAATGTGGCGTGCTATCAACGTTGAATGGGCCGGGCAGGTTGGGCTGGCGATGATCACTTTGCTGGAGTCTGTGGCCGGCATCGCCGCGGGCTTTGGCGTGGTGCTGATGTTGAAACATCTGGGCCATTCTTACGCGGCTTTTGCCAGGGGAAAGCCTGGGCCATGCTGGGCGCGCTCTGTGCGATCGCGGTATGGGGCCTCGGTTTTATGGTAGTCGCAGGCGACTGGTTTATGGCCTGGCAGGCAAAGGAACACCCGCTGGCGGTGCAACTGGGTGCGATGCTGTATATGGTGCCCAATACGCTGGCGCTGATATTTTTGATGCTGCAACGCGACGTCCGCTAACCGATAAAGCCGCAGGATTTTTTAAGAAAACTGCGGCGTCATGTGAAAAATGTGGTGGTGATCTACGCCGAAAATCGCAGCTTCAATAAGCTGCTTGCCAATTTCCCTGGGGTATAAAAAGCGATGGCGGTGCGCTGGAGTTTTCGGGCTAGCGGTTACAGTGGTTTTGACATATACCAGATGCCGATGGAACCCTGGGCGCTGGTGTAGCAGGTTTCACCGCAAATACTCAGCCCCTGGCGTTGGTAAAAACGCTGGGCGCTGGTATTGCGCTGCAACACTTCCAGCCACAGCGTTTGTTGCTTACGTTCGATCGCCCGTTGCTGTACGTGCTCAAAAAAGTGCTGGCCATAACCCTGGCCGGCATATTCCGGCAGGAAATAGATTTTCTGCAGTTCGGCACCGCTTGTTTGAGTCGGCGCCAGCAGGCTGTTGAAATTCAGCCGTGCGTAGCCCACCAAATTGTCATTTTCATAAGCCAGTAACCAGCACACGTCCGCGTCCTGCAGCGTCTGTTCCAATGCCTCAACCGCAAAATCTTGCGCCAGAAAAGCGTCCAACTCTGTTTTATGGTGCCAAAGTTCGCCAAAATGGGCCTGATAGGTGCGAATGCCCACATCACGAACCTGCGCTAAATCACCGCTCAAAGCCTGGCGGATACTGAACATAGGGACCTCTTGGTAATAAATGAGAAACGGCGGCCAACCTGAAAGGAAACCACCACTGGTGAAGATTTAGACAACCCAATGCATACGAGATATACTCAATATACGCAATATCTGCATGCCGGAGGAAGTATGACACTCAAACAGCAAACCCATCGTCGTCAGGGACATCGTACTGTTATGCAAATGCTTACTGCCGATCAGCTGCAACAGCTTAAGCCAAGTAAGCCTTCGGCGCGATTTTTGGTGATTGAAATTGATCCCGATGCTCATACCACCGATTCGGATCGTAACAATGACGCCGGCAATAGCGCCCTGAGAAAAAAGCTTACCGACATGATCAATGATCCTGCAGTAGATCCCAAAGCGGCGATGCAAATGCTGGAGATTGCCTGGGATAGGGTCGCCAAGTCTGCAACAGGGAAGATACCGGCGGCCCGAGTGGATGTCGATAACGCTATGCCTGCCGCCAGTATCTTTGCCGGTTTTCCCGAGTTTCAGGCCCGCAATGAAGAAAGGAAACAGGACCTTCGCCAGTACCTTCTGGCAGATGCCAACTGGCTGACATCTACCGAACTCTCTGACCGGGCAGGTTTTAAAAATCGCAACCGTAGCGCAGGCCCAAACGGTTGGAAGCAGCGCGGGAAGATTTTTGCGATCAACGTTGAGGGGCACGACCGCTATCCGGCTTATGCATTGGATGAGGCTTACCAGCCGCTAAAAATCCTCAAAGACATATTGACCGTTTTTGGTGACAGCACCAGCGCCTGGTCGATTGCTAGCTGGATGGGCACGGCCAATAGCTGGTTGGAGGGTAAAAAACCCAAAGATCTGATGAAGCAAGATCCTGCTGCGGTGTTACATGCCGCTCTTATAGAAAAGGCGGGAGCGCAGCATGGATAAAATGGGTATTACCCTGCTGGAAGATGATTAATGTATCGATTCTGCCCATTACGTATTTTTGACCGCAGCAAACCCTCAATCTGCAAGATGTTTCGGCGATTCCCGCCGGAATCCCAGTCCGATAATCCGACCAAATAAGCGTGGCAGCCAGCGGCTGTTACCGACGCGAGTCATCAGACTGGATCCGCTGCCACCTCGGCGTTTTTTCGGCCTGCGCTGGCTCATTTTTATTTGCAGAAACTGGGTGGCTTTGGTGGGGAAATTACGGCGTTTTTGCACGCGCAACAGGTGCTTGAGCTGCAAACTGTGGCTGCGTAACGGAGGGATAATCACGTTGGCGGTAGCAACCGCATCCTGAATCGCCAGATTCACCCCGACGCCGCCAATCGGCGACATGGCGTGTGCGGCGTCGCCAATGCACAGCACGCCCGGTTTGGCCCATTGATCCAGTCGATCGATACGAATGCTTAATAACTTCACCTGATCCCAACTGAGGATCTCCTGCAGGCGGTGGTCCTGGAAGGGGGCGACCTCGGCGAGATGCAGCAAAAACTTTTCCAGCCCATCCTGTTGGATCGCCTCGAAGCTGCCCTTGTCGACTGAATAACCACATTGCCAGTATTCACCCCGGTCGATCATGATGAAGTTTTGTTTTGGCCCGGTGTGCCCCATCGACCAGGCTGGATCGCCGGGTTTTTTAGCGATCTTCATCCACAGCACATCGCGCGGCGAACCAAAACTGTGACTGCTGAGTGCCGCCTGTTCGCGTACCACCGAGTTACGTCCGTCAGTGCCGATTACCAGTTGGCAGCGGACGCGGATTGGACCCTCCGGCGTATCTGCCAGCACCCCGCAGACCTGGCCGCGATCGTACAATAACTGGTGTACCTTCGCCGATTTGATCAGGCTGAACGCAGGAAAGGCGGCGGCTTTTTCCGCCAGAAAGTTAAGGAACTCCCACTGCGGCATAAAGGCGATAAATTTGCAGCGCGTCGGCAGGTGGGTGAAGTCGGCAAGCGTAATGTCACGCCCGGCGATTTCGGCATGCAGCATTTCTGCGCGCTGGTGCGGCAGTGCCAGCAACTCCTCCAGCAGGCCAAGCTGATACATGATTTCCAGGGTAGAAGGGTGAATGGTATCGCCGCGAAAGTCGCGCAGGAAATCGGCGTGCTTTTCCAGCACTATGACCTCTATCCCCGTCCGGGCCAGCAGATAGCCGAGCATCAGCCCGGCGGGGCCACCGCCAACGATGCAGCAGGCGGTAGTGTAAGGTGTGATCGGTGGCTGTGACATAGCGGTTGGCCTCAAGGATCCGCATCCTGCCGATCCTGATTGAAAACTCAATATTGATAATGATTATCAATATTGAGTAAGGCTGTCAACCCGCGGCGCTGTGTGGTCAAAGGGGGTGGAAAGGTGGCCAATACGGTAACACTGGGCGTTTGGTGCGATCTCTGTCGGTAGTGCTTGCCATAAATCCAGCCGTACTAACTGCCAGAAGGTAGGGTCAAACGCAACGATGCTGGCCAGAGCACCGGGAGCCACCCACTGTCGTTGTTGCAGTACGTTCAGATCGCTATAGGGCGCAATCGGCCATGTTTGGCGAGTGGCGCAGGTAGCTTGAGAGAGTCGCAGGCGGTCAAAATGCGTCACCCAGGGCAGCCATTGCCTGACCTGTGGCCAGCCAAAGGCCCGGCTGAGGCCTTTAAAACCTTCACCGATCAGAAAGTCACTCATGCCGGTGCTGCTGTTCCACAGATAAAATGGTGCGTACAGATTTTCCTCGCTGTACTCCCCTTTCTGTGCGTAGAGATAGGCTTTAATCAGCAACTGTGGGGCATTGTCCAGCAGATGGCCGAAACGGCTGATGCGATCCTGAATAATAGCCATATCGTAATCGGCGGGCAGGGTGAAACTGTATTGCATGGCAAGCATGGTGATTCTCCTGAAAGCGATTGACCGGCTGAGCATGACACGCCATCTTTGTGAGTAATATCGGCATTATTTTGACTGATGGTTCTTAAAAACGGGATGGTTAGTATGGGGCGAGTCACCTTCGATCTCGACGATCTGCGCAGTTACGTGACAGGCATTGAGCTGGGCAGTTTCGCTAAAGCGGCAGAGCGGCTGGGGCGATCCACCTCGGCGGTCAGCGCGCATCTGAAAAAGCTGGAACAGCAGGTTGGCATCCCCATCCTGCGTAAGTCCGGACGCGGCATGGTAATGACCGAAGCCGGCGAAACGCTGTTGGGCTACGCGCGTCGCTTGCTGGAGCTTAATGATGAGGCCGCGACCGCAGTGCGTGGCTTGGATCTACAGGGCATTGTGCGGTTAGGGCTACAGGAGGACTTCGGTGAAACCTTTTTGCCACAGGTCTTGGGCAGTTTTGCCCGAGCGCATCCGCGCGTGCGTATCGAAGCGCGTATTGCCCGTAATGCTGAACTGATCGAGTGGGTGTTGAAAGGACAACTGGATTTGTCGCTGGCGTGGGACGGTGGTATCAGCACGCCGTTTTATCAGGCGCTGGGGCAACGGCAGATGCACTGGATCGCCTCCCCGCATTTTGAACTGGCCTCCTGGCGCCAGGGGGATGAACCTCTGCCGCTGGTGATGTTTGATGCCCCTTGTCTGATGCGCAGCGCCGCGACTCAGGCGCTGGATCGTGCCGGTATTGCCTGGCGTGTCGTCTTCACCAGTCGCAGCCTGAATGGCGTATGGGCGGCGGTCAGCGCCGGATTGGGGGTAACGGTGCGTACCGACGCCGGGTTGCCGGCGGGGCTGTCCCTTTTGCCACCCGACGCTTTGCCGGCGCTAAACCCGTTAGCTGTGGTGCTGCACCGTGCCGAAGAAAACCCCTCGGCGGCGATCCAGCGTCTGGCGCAGATCGTCGCCGATCGGATCAACAGCTAGTCCTGCTCGATCGGCTGCTTACCGCTTAACGCACCCCATTCGGTCCAGGCACCGTCATACAGTTTCACCTGCGGTGCACCGAGTGACAGCAGGCCGAAAGCCAGCACCGCTGCCGTGACGCCGGAGCCGCAGCTGGTGATGATGGGTCCGTCGAGACTCACGCCCTTGTCGCTGAAGGTTTGTTTCAGTGCTTCCAGCGATTTGAAACGGCCGTTTTCCAGCAGTTCGCCGTAAGGAATATTGATACTGCCGGGAATATGGCCGCGGTGCAGACCGGGGCGCGGTTCTGGTGCTTCGGCGTAAAAACGCGGTGCGGCGCGCGCATCAAGGATTTGCACTTTGCTGTTCAGCGCCTGTTCCACCTGCTGCAGATTGACTACCGCGTCCGCATTAAAGCGGGCGTTGAAGGTTTGCGGCGTGCGCTGAGCCGCGCCGGTAGCCAGCGGTTGGCCCAGTGCTGTCCAGCCATTCAGGCCTTCGTCCAACACATACACCTGCTGCACGCCAAAGTTGCGGAAGGTCCACCAACCGCGCGGGGCCGAGAACTGGTTGCCTTCGTCATAAAACACGATGGTCTGTTGTTCGCTGATGCCCAACTGACCCACCGCCGCACTGAATTCCTCTGCCGTCGGCAGCATATGCGGCAATGCGGTGTTTTTATCCGCGACGTCATCGATGTCAAAATACACCGCGCCGGGGATATGGCCGCGTTCAAATTCGGCGAGCATGTCTTTTTTCGGCACCAGGCCGACCGGGGACATCCTGACATCAACCACTACCAGGTTTTCATCGTTGATATGCTGCGCAAGCCATTGCGGAGTAACCAGAAACGGAGAGTTCATCGTTATTATTCGCCTGTGGTGAAAACGGTTTTTCACTATACCTTAAATCATTGGCGTTGCCTCGGCGTTCAGGGGGGCGACAATGGCGGCCAAAGCCCGATGTGCAGCTTCATCGATTGTGCCTTCCGCCTTGGTTGCCACATTCTCCGCCAACAGCGCCTGCAGGCCAACCAACCAGTCATAGATATAAAACGCGGTGTTTCTCGCCGGCGTCGGTGCCAGTTTGGTTAACCGTTGTTGGCTACTCCAGTCCACGGCGGGCTGCGGTGGAGGAGTAAATATGGGTTGGCCGTGATTGATTCGGCTGGCGGGGCGTAACCTCGCCTCGCGCTGCTGGAAGCCCAACCAGGTGACGAAATCTCCCAATATCGCTAACGCCTGGCTGACCTGCCTGTCTTCAGCCTGTTCAGGCAGTGCTCCGGCAGTCAATGCGCGCTCCAGTGATTCGGCAATTTCCAGGCGGCAGGCGGCGGTGATTAATGCGTCGACCAGCATCTCCAGATGCTGCTTGCCGACACCCAGCAATGCCAGCAGTTGGTTATTGTCCGGCAGGCTGCGCAGATGGTTTATCCAATCGGCAAATACGCGCTGGGCAAACGAATCATTGTTTTGCCCGATGGGGGCCACGCAGGCCATATCTCCCTCGTCAAACAGATCGATCTCAACATCAAACGCCGGGGCAGCGACCACCGGCGCGGACAAGTTACTGTGTTGGCTATACAGCTGGCGCAGGGTATCGCACTGCGGCAGCAGCCACTCGAGCAGTTCACCGTGTATTCCTGCCTGTGCCTGCAATTTGCGCAGTAACTGCTGGGTGCGCTGCTGCGTTAACGGCGTGTCCGCGGCGTGCAGCCAGTTGCCGAGCAGGCTCTCAGTCAGTTCGCGTTGCAGTTCCTGCTGTTGTTCAAGGATGCGATCCTGCTTCAATGTCGGGGACGCCTGCGTCGCCAACCAAGCCACCATGCGCTGGCAGTCGCTTTCATCGATCGCCAGCAGGGTGGCCCAACTTTCGCCCGGTTCGCCGACATAGCGTTGAACGGCGTCGTCGGGGCGCGGTTTCCCTTCCTGACGTGAGTCGAACGCGGTGATTGCCCAGATTAAACCCGGTTTGCGGCGGCTGCGTAGTTCCACGGTTTCCCCCTGGGTTTGTCTGACCCAGTAGGCCAGCGCGTTGCCCGTACGGCCGGCATCTTGTGGCGTAAGGGCCGCATCGCTTACCAGCAGCAGACTGGCGTGCAGGCCATCGGCAGCAAGAGTCAGCAGATTGGCGCGTTTTGCCTGCTGCATGCGTTGTATCAGCCCAGCACCCGGGCATGGGTTGGCGGCCGGCAGGTCTAGCAGCTCGATGTTGTTCGGTAACCCGACGTTTCCCCTCGCTGGCAAGGTTGTCGTGACCGAGGCCGCCAACCACGCCAGATCGGCCAGCGCGATCGCTACCTCGACGCCATTTTCTGTCAGCACGGTCAGTTTTTCCCCGGCCGATGCATTGATTGTCTGGGCATGCTCAATCCCCTCATCCTGGCTCAATACCTGGTGGGGGGCGTACAGGCGCTCGCAGTGGCCCAGGGCGTGCAGGGTATGCGCCAACTGGCGATAACAACTTGTCAGTGCCGGGTCCTCGCCCCAAAGCGGCGCGAACAGCCTGGCACGGTCGTCAACGCTCAAATAGGGTGCCAGTGAGATGGCATGTGGCCAGAAGTGTCTCGCCAACGGCGTTTGCCATTTACCGCCCTGATGACCAAGGTGGTCCCACAGCGCCACCATCGCGTTGCTGTCCAGCCCGCCGATAGCCATCGGCTGGCGGAGACGCTCCAGTGCGTGCGAATGTGCGGCCATGGCACCGGCATTCCAATCCGGACGAAAACCGCCCATCAATGCGCTGCCGATCATCATGGCAACCAACTGCGCCTCATCGAGCAGGGAAACGGCAACAGGGTAAGACGCAGGATTTTGGGTGTCACAACGGCTGTAGCGTACCGCCAGCGTGGCATCTTCGCTCAATAGCCTGGCACCGGGTGCCAGTGCGGCCAACAAGTGGGCCTTGGCCGCGGCGTTATGGCCATAGAGGCCGATGGCCAGAGGCTGATGCATGGCGCTGTCCAACTGCCTGGCCCGGTTATAGCTGCGGCGCAGACGGACAGTCAGGTTATCGGCTTCCCGGTTTAGCCGAGTGGACTGCTGCCGGGTGGCCGCCACCCAGTCAATCGCCTGCGCAATGCTGTTTCCAGGGCTGTTTATCGGCTCGGGCCGGTCGGAGGTGATAGGTTTCATTGCTGATAAATGCTCCCGCTGTCAATCCAATAATGGGTTGCGCCAGAGGCGCTGGCAGCCAAGGTATTGAGTTTTAGTTGCAGGCTATCTGCGGGCACCGGCGTGCCGTCGGCCAGGCGGGCTTCGGCAATGCTGACGCCTTCGGCTCCTTGCTCATCATTGCCGGTGATGACCAAACGCAGGCTGATGACCGCATCGCCAGCCAGTTTGCGCGCCAGAGCGGCATCGGTAATAGTCAGGGTGTAGAGCGGCGATGCCGGCCAGCGCGGGTTATCCAACTGACGGAATCCCAGACGCAGCGGGCCACGTAGCTGGAAATAGCTGTCGGGATCCAGCGCAAAGTCTGCGCAGTCCAGATCGATATCGCGATAGTAGACATTATCGTCTGCCAGCATGTTATTGCTGTCCAGCATGCCCAGATGACGAATCGTGGAATAGGGTTGGAAGTCTCCGACGTTAAAATAAAAACTCTCCAGCCGCAGGTCGATAGCCAACAGGCATAGCATGGCGCCCACGGCGGCGGTTGACTTGGGATTGTCAATGCGTCCGCCTTGGTTAAACGGGTACCAACTGCGGGTGTGATAACCCTCAAGCGGCAAAATTCGGCTGGCAGGCAAGGGTTGCAGGTGGCGCAACAGCGCCTGAACGCCCGGGAAACAGGCAGGGCGGCCGGTGAGTAACAACACATCGCAGCTATACAACGCCACCACTTCGCACAATAGGCGCAGGCAGTGACTGATGCCGATCCGATCGGACAGGAAAGCGGCATGCACGGCACCCAGCCGGATGACCAGTGGGGTCTGCAGAATGTCGAAGGCGGCGTTGCCGGATCCGCGCTGAACCTCATCGTTGATAAATGCCAGTACCTGCAAGGTGGGCATCTGTGGCAGCAGTTCGCCCAGCGTGGCGGCGATTTCCGCGTGGCTGTCCAGCGGATCGTAATCCTCATAGGCACTAAGCAGCGCACGCCCCGCGGGCATGAAAATCTGCAGCGTGGCCTGCTGGCGCAGGGTGGAAAACCCATCCATACGCCCCTGGTTGCCAAACAGCTTGTCCATGGTCGCCGCTGTGGCGCTGACTCCGGCCTGTTCGAACGCCTGCTGTACGGCGGGCAAGATAAATTGCCCAATGACATCCAGCAAAATGTCGTCGCCGGCGAGCTTAAATCCTTCACGGAACAACAGACGCGGATTGATTTTGATGTTGTTGCCTACGCCATCATCCAGCCGGTATTGAGTAATCGCCAGATCGGTAGTGCCGCCGCCGATATCGATTGAAGCGATACGCAGTGATTTTCCCGGTTGTTCTCCCGGTACTGGCGGTCGGTCCGGCCTGGCCATGGCAGCGAAAAAGGCATCGGTGCGGCCGGCAAAATTGACCTGAGTTTCGTTATACAGATAAACCATCTGGCCGCAGGTGGCTTCGTCCCATTCCATATGCACCAGTGGCACCGGCATACGGGCTTGCCCAGCGCTGAACGGGGCATCCAGCGGGTGCCAGCCCATGGCTTTCCATATCAGGCCAATCGCCTCCTGCATGCGGCGGCGGAAAATTTCACGCTCCGGCTTGGGCATCGCCGAAGGCAAAGTCAGGATGATGGTACGCAGACGCCGTGGGGCCGCAGTGTTCGGCATCCTGGTGCGTTGGGCTGCGCTGTTGATTTGCATCAATGCCTGCGCCAGCAGCTCGGTCAGCATCAGGGCCATGACCGCGCTACGACTATAGTGGGCGGCAAAAACCGGCAACCGCTCTTCTACCGGCAGCGCAGACAGGGGGACACCCTCGTCGTTGAGCAGTGAGCTTAATGGCGCGGCGGCAGCCATGGGTTCTTGTTGGCTGTTAAAACGCCAGCCGGGCGCATAGCGTTCTTCGTCCCACAGGTAACGGCGTGGGCTGGAAATGCCGGTGGTGCCTTCGGTACCTTCCCGCCGCAGCGCCAGTTGCGCGGCCTCCCGGCCTACGCGGACGATGGAAGGCCAGACAAAGGCATCATCACGCCCGCTTTGGTATGAGAGGTGGGGTTTGCCAAATGACGCCTGGGCAAACTCTACCCGGCTTTCAAACAACTCGTTGTAAACGCAATGCGGCGCAGACAGCGAACGTAACTGCAGTTCATTAGTCTGTTTCAGGCCATTATTTTCTTGCGGATGATCTTCGACCATCACCCCGCAGGTGTGTGAATTGCCGACATCCAAAATCAGATCTACGTTGATCGCGGGCTGTTGCGGCGTCTCCCCGATGATTTTTATCTGCGGCAGCGTTAATTGGCTGCCGAGCAGGTTCAACAGGTTGAGGTAGTGCGCCTGATATTCGAAGGTTTTCAGCCCGGCGTTTATTTCCATATCGCTGCGTAGTTCCAGGCTGCTCGCGGATTGGCTAAAGACTTCACGTAGCCAACTGTCTACCCAGGTCAGATCAAGAAACTCGCCCAGCTCATGGTTTTGATGGCCCAGCGAGAAGCCGATCCCGGTATTGATATCGCTTTCGCCTGGGGCGAGTGCCTCCTGGCCTGCGGCGGCGAGCCGGGTATCAAAGGCCAGGACCACCCGCAGCAGGTTGCCGTCCTGGTCGGGGCTATCGAGTAACAGCGTCTGCATGCGGGCCCAGTTATCCGGCCCTGATAAAAATACCCCTGATGAAGTACAACGAAAGAAAGGCAGCGGCAGCCAGGTTTTATTCAGCAGTTGCAGCGATTGTTGCAGAGAATGGCTGAACTCCGGCCGAACCACTTCAGCACTCTGCCCCGGTTGGGCGGGCAACAGGTATTTGCCACTGTCGGCATCCCATTGCAGGCGTAGTAGCGGGCCGCTGGCGGTCTGGCGAACAAACTTGCCCGGAAACTCATCATCCAGAACCGGCGTCAGGGCGAAGTCCAAAAATTGAATGCCACTATCCTGAACCAGCGTCATGCTGCGTGGGTAATCGGTTAGGGGGGCCAGCATTATTTACTCTCGCGCTTTAACATCATGGGATAGAGGGTATCTGTATCGTAGCGGCCGCTGCATGTTGCCGGGCCGGTTTCATTTTGCGTACAGGTAATTTCCGGCATTTGGTAGCGGCTGCCGTCGCTGCAGCGTGCTTTGGTGCGACTGTTAATCACCAGATTACCGGACTGCATCAGCCCGGCTTCGATCGGCACCCGGCAGGTGATGCCATCACCGTAAGTAATGCTTGCAGTGCCTTTGCCTTCCTTGATGCGGTATTGCAGGCTGGGACGTTTACCGGTTGGCAGATCTTTGAGTGCCACAGTGGCACGCCATTTACCGTTCAGAAAACGAACTGAACCGGCTTTGACCGAGTCGGCAGGTAGCACCAGCGCATGTTTGTCCGCCGGCGGCATGACAATGGGGAGCGGAGCGGGTGGCATCAGCGTCGCCGGTGCTAACGGCAGTTGCAGTTTGAATGCGGGTGCTACAGCGCGTTGCGCCGACGCCGGTGGCGGTGCGACAACAGGCTCAGCAAGTGGGGCGCTTGGGCGGCTCAGCCAGGTAACCAGTAGGGCAATCAGCATCAGCACAGGCAACATCCAGCGATAGTGGCGCCATTGGCGAGGTGCTTGCACCGGCGTAGTGGCAGCAGGCGGCTTAATCACCGGCTCTGGTACGGGTTTGGCTGTAGGAATAACCGCCGGACGCGGCGCGGCAGCGATAGGCGTCGGTTTTTCTTCTTCGGCCGGGCGCAGGCATGCCAGCGGGTCATCCTGACTCTGAGCCGACGGCTTGATAAAGCCCCAGAAGGTCAATACCGGTTTGCCATCGACCAAATAAATATGGTTTGGGTCGGGGATTTGCATTGCCCTGGCCAGCAATGCGCCAAACAGACGGTGGCTGGGGTGTGGGTTGGCCTGCGTCTTTGCGACCAGATCACGAAATGTCGCCAGACTTTGTTCCAGCAACTGTAAGGCCTGCGCGCGTTGGGCATCACTCGCTGCCAGCCAGGAGGTCACTTTCCCCGGGAAAGGGGAATACCAATCAATGCGGGTACCCGTTTCGTTCGGCTGCGGGACAGCCAGGCAGTCGGCCGCCTGTTGCTGTTGGCGAATGCGCAATGTTTCTCGCAATTGCAGTGCGCAGGCGTAAACCGGTTGCCCATTTTCGCCCAATGCAAGCACATCATCTAAACTGCCACTGCGTAAAAAGGGTTTCACCACGGCAAAAAACCTTGTCCTGTTCGGCTAAACAAATAATCGGCCATGGTAACCCGTGACCAGAGGAGTCAAACGGGTAAGGACAGGTGTAAAATGCCGTTCTTTAAGAGGTTCAAGATGTCACAAATTGATGACTCATACTTTGGCGGCGCGAAAATCGCGCTGTTGTGCGGTAACCACTTGCTGACCTACCAGCGTGATGACAAGGCGGATATTCCCTGGCCGGGCTGCTGGGATTTGCCGGGAGGCGGGCGCGAAGGGGATGAGACGCCGCTGCAATGCGTGCAGCGGGAAACGCTGGAAGAGTTCGGTTTGCAGATTGACGCACAGCAGGTGAGTTTACGGCAGCGTTACGAAGGGATTTTCCCCGGCTACCCGCCGACCTGGTTTATGCTGGGTCACATCACGCCGGAGCAGATAGCCGCCATTTGCTTTGGCGAAGAAGGGCAGCGTTGGCAGATGATGGCCATCGAGCGCTTTATTCAGCATCCGCAGGGCATTTCGCACCTGCAGCAACGGCTGGCGCAGCATCTGCAGCGCTAGGTCTGTTCCACCGCTTCAATCCGGGCGATCAGCGCGTCGATCTGACGGTCGGAAAACACTTCAATGCCATTCTGGCGCAGCAGTTCGGCGGTGACGCCGCTGCCGGGCTTGGTTTGACCGCTGAAAGAGCCGTCGTAGATAAACTGGCTGCCGCAGGATGGGCTGCCGTCGGTGAGCAGGGCAAAGCGGCAGTCGTGCCGTTGTGCGGTCTCCAGCGCCAGATGGGCGCCGAGCAGATAGCCGGCGGTGACGTCACTGCCGCTGACTTCAATCACTCTTGCCCGTTGAGCCAGTACCGTGGCGCCTTCAGCGGCTGGCGTGATTTCTGCCGAGGGGCGTGGGGTGGAAAAACCGGCGGCCAGCTCCGGGCAGCAAACCACCAGGCGGCCTTCGCGCTGCCAGCGCAGCAAGGTGGCGTTGAGCAAAGGTTTGTCGGAAGCGTTGTAGCGAACTTTAAAACCGGCCAGGCAGGCGCTGAATAAAATCTTTGACGGCATGAAGTCTGTCTCTGTCACAGTGGCGAAAGCGTGGGGCAGGCGGCCCACGCGCGCGGCTTTAACATAGCAGAATCATCCCGCCGATGGCAGCGTCAGACGATTGATCTCTGCCGGTTCGATGATCCGCAGCGCCGTTTCGTGGCGTGCTACTGCCAGCATCGCCAGCCCGACGCGTTCGGTAGTGGTGACCTGCTGGGGGAACAGCCGAAGCGCGCCAAACCACAGCGGTTTAAATAACCGATACAGCAGATCATACAGCCGGGTTCTGGAGCGGATGCCGTGCAGCGGCACGATAGCGCCGGGACGGAACATCACGGCGTGGAAAGTCAGTGCCAGCAAGGCGTTCTCGGTTGCGCCCTTGACTCTGGCCCACATGCTGCGGCCACGTTCGCTGCTGTCGGTGCCGACGCCGGAAACATAAATAAAGGTCATCGCCGGGTTCAGCCGCGCAAGCGGACGGGCGACGGCCAGCGTCAGGTCGTAAGTCAGGGTGCGGTAACGCGCTTCGTTCATGCCGGCCGAGGAGACGCCAATGCAGAAAAAGCAGGCGTCGTAACCTGCAAGCTGTGCCTCTATGGCAGATAAGTCACTCAGGTCGGGCAGCGTCAACTGTCTTAATTTGGCATGGCTCTGCACCAGCGCGCTGCGGCCGATGCTGAGGACTTCCGTTACCTGCGGGTCATGCAGGCATTCGCACAGCGCGCCCTGGCCGACCATGCCGCTGGCGCCCAATATAATGACTTTCATGCTCTGTTCTCCCTGGGGCCGGTAAGGCGTTGGTTGCGCCAGCGGTTTGGCGTTTGTGCTTCCCACTGCATAAAGGCGCGGCTGAACGAATTCAATTCTTCAAATCCGAGTACGAAGGCGATTTCCCCCAGCTCCAGACTGGTGTCTGCCAACAGTTGGCAGGCGGTACGGTGGCGGGTTTTATCCAGCAATTGCTGGTAGCTGTAGCCGTGCTGTTGCAAGCGACGCTGCAGGGTGCGCGGGCTGACATACAGCTCGGCGGCCACGCTGTTAACGCTCGGGCGCTGGCCGCGCATGCTGCGGCCCAGGATCGCCATCACCTGGTTCGGCAGACTGTCGCCCTGCAATGATCTGGCCAGTTCGACTTCCAGCCCCGGCAACAGTACCGTCAGCATGTCCTGATTGTAGGTGATAAAGGGTTGGTGCATCAGCGCACGGTCAAACACCAGCACATCCAGCGGGGCATTGAAATGCACCGGGCAACCGAAGTAGTGCGGCAGCGGTGAGGAGGGATCCGGCCGCCGGGTCAGTTCGATAGCTCGTGGGTGTATCGCCTGACCGGTACCACGGCGGCACAGGGTAATAATCGAGGCAAACATGGCATCAATCAGCAATTCCGGCGCATGGCTTTTGGCCATGGTCCAGCGGGTGTACAGGCGGATACTGTCGCCATCCTCTACCAGCATCAGTTCCTCCGGACACAGCAGACGTTTGTACCGGGCAACCTTTTGCAATGCGTCGCCGAGGGTGGCGGAGTGCAGCGCAGCGACCGAAGCAATATCATAATGCTCTGATGGCACCTCGCCGCCCAGACGCAGGCCGAAGCTGGTGTCGCTCACCTGGCCGAGGGCACGCCAGATATCGAAAAACTGCCGGGTGGACAGCTTGACCTTCTCATGTCGCTCGCTGAGTAACCCTTCAGGCAAGCCGGCCAACTGGCCGACCCGTTCGATATCCACCCCCAGCGTCCTCAGACGGGCCGACAGGGCGCTGGGCAGGGCTATCTGATCGCTGCTCATTGTTACTCCTTATGATTTACCGGTTATCGACGAGCCAGCCCAGACCGCGTGAACTGCCAGTGATTAACCACACCTGAGATTGCGACATAAAACCTTTCTTACCTGTTCATGGGGTGAGGTCTCACTCTAGAAGGTTAGATGCTGTGCGGATAATCCGATCCCGCCAACTGTTAATCCGATTGCGCCAATGTGTTTTCGAACGTCAGCATTAACTGTTGGATGGTTGCGCCGACCCGCAATACCGCTTGTTCAATCTCGGGCATCAGTTTAGGTGCATAGGCATAATTGATGCGCAGACAGTTACGGTACTTGCCGGAGGCGGAAAAAATACTGCCGACCGCGATCTGTACACCCTGCTTCTCCAGATGACGGTTCAGCCGCAGGGTATCGAACTCTTCATCCAGCTCAATCCACAGCATAAAGCCGCCGCGGGGTTGGCTGACGCGGGTACCGGGCGGAAAATATTTCATAATCCAACCGGTCATCACGTCGCGGTTTTGTTGGTAGCGGGAACGCATACGCCGCAGGTGTTGCAGGTAGTGTCCGTGACGAATAAATTCGGCAATCGCCAGCTGCGGCTGGGTAGCCGTGGAGCCGGTACCGATATATTTCATGTGCAGCACGCGCTCCAGATAGCGCCCGGGGGCGATCCAGCCGATGCGCAGACCGGGGGCCAGCGTTTTTGAAAAGGAGCTGCACAGCAGCACCCGGCCATCTTCGTCGAAGGATTTTATGGTGCGTGGGCGAGGATATTGATAGGCGATATCCCCATACACGTCATCTTCAATGATCGTCACGTCAAAGCGCTGTGCCAGCGTCAGCAAACGCTTTTTGCGCGCCTCCGGCATGATGTAACCCAGCGGGTTATTGCAGTTGGGGGTTAACAGGATGGTTTTGACCGGCCACTGTTCCAGCGCCAATTCCAGCGCCTCCAGGCTGATGCCGGTCAGCGGATCTGTGGGGATCTCCAGCGCTCTCATGCCCAAGCCTTTCAAGGTCTGCATGGTGCCGTGAAAACAGGGGGAGTCAACCGCCACAATATCCCCTGGTTGGCATACGGCGCGCAGCCCGGCGGACAGCGCTTCGTGACAACCGGTGGTGATCACCAACTGGTCGGCATCAATCTGGCAACCGGAATCCAGCAGCAGGCGGGCGATTTGCTCACGCAACCCCAGCACGCCCTGAATGCTGTCGTAGTGCAGGCTACGCAGGTCGCCGTGGCGGCCCGTGTGCCCCAGCGCTTTCATCAGGGGTTTCAGCGTGGGTTCACTGATATCCGGCATGCCTCGGCCCAGTTGAATCAGGTCTTCGCGCGGCTTGTTGCGGATCAGCTCCAGTACCTGCTCCCACTGCGAAATATCCACCGGTCGCTGCACCGGGCGGGTCACGGTGGGCAGTTCGGCCAAAGTCCGCCGCGTCTGCACAAAATAACCCGACTTCGGCCGCGCCTCTACCAGTTGTCCCTCTTCCAGCAGACGGTAAGCCTGCTGCACCGTGCTGATGCTGACGCCGTGCTCCTGGCTTAGCATACGCACCGAAGGCAGGCGATCGCCTGCCGGATAAAGCCCCTGTTCAATGCGTTGGCTGAGGATGGCGGCCAGCGTGGCGTAGCGTGTCATACAGATGCCTCAAATAAGAGTGAGTGAGGAAAAGACCGGTACAGATGAAGTTAAATTAGACCATTCAGACGGGCGGAGACAGTTTTTGTATGGAAAAAATACTGCCGGCTTGAATCTGTATTGTTTTTCGCCTGTGCAGCATCATCAACCTCAGGCTAAATCGAAGGAGATTGAATGATGACTGTTCTTGTTGGCGACGTACCCGCACCCCGTCAGACCCGATTAATTCTCCTTGGGCGACTTTATTGGCAGCGTTATCTTACCCGCCAATCCTTGTTGTTGTTGGATGACGAGCAGTTGGCGGATGTAGGCCTGACACGGACACAGGCATGGCGAGAAGGGCGCAAGCCTTTCTGGCGAGGCTAAACACGGATGGTGATTTTTTAGAATAAAAAATTCATTTACCCCCGCTGGGTCGGTTGTTGCCTGCCTGGCCTTTTATCGTTTCATCCAAGCCTGCAAGCTTTTATGAACGCTATCACGAATATCATCTTTATTTTGTCCCCTACTTGTTATTGAAATTTATATTCCATATAAACATTTATCAGATGGTGTGTTTCATTGTGCACACTGGCAGGTTATGGGATCGGTAACGGGGGAGGGGAGTAATGAAACAGGTACGCGTTGGTTTAATTGGCACCGGCTACATTGGGCGCTGCCACGCTATTGCTTATGCGCAGGCAGCCACGGTATTTCCACTGAAAGGGGAACTGGTGCTGGAAATGCTGGCGGAGGTGACGCCGGAGCTGGCGCAACAGCGCGCGGCAGAATTTGGTTTCTCGCGTTCTACCGGTGACTGGCGTCAACTGGTGGCCGATCCGTCGATAGACGTGGTGGATATCTGCGCCCCCAACTTCCTGCATAAAGAGATGGCGCTGGAGGCGATCCGCCATGGCAAACATGTCTATTCTGAAAAAACCGCTGGCGCTGGACGCCAAAGACGCCGCCGAAATGGTGCAGGCCGCGCGGGCCAAAGGGGTCAAAACGCTGGTGGGCTTCAACTATATGAAGAACCCGACCAGCCAGTTGGCGCGTGAAATTATTGCCAATGGCGAGATAGGCGAAGTGGTGCATTTCTACGGTACCCACAACGAGGATTATCTCGCCGACCCGCGTACAGCGATCGACTGGCACTGCCGCAAGGCCACGGCCGGGTTGGGGGCGCTGGGCGATCTGGCGGCGCACATCGTGAATATGGCGCACTATCTGGTGGGGGACATCGTGGCGGTTTCCGGCGATATGCAGACCATCATTAAACAGCGTCCGGATGCGAAAGACCCCACGTTGATGCATCAGGTGGAAAATGAAGATCAGGCCAGTGCGCTGGTTCGCTTTGCCGGCGGGGCGATGGGCACCATCGAAACCTCACGTATTGCCTGCGGGCGCAAAATGGGGCTGACCTATGTGGTCACCGGCACCAAGGGCACGCTGAGTTACACCCAGGAGCGGATGGCAGAACTGAAGCTGTATCGTCACGATGAACCGGCAGAACGCCAGGGCTTTAAAACCCTGTTGGTGGGGCCAAAGCATCCGGATTATGCCGCTTTTTGTATTAGCGCCGGGCATGGCATCGGTTTTAACGATCAGAAAACGGTAGAGATCCGTGACCTGGTGAACGGCATTGCCGCCGGTGACCCTATGTGGCCGGACTTTGAAGAAGGCTGGAAAGTCTCCTGCGTGCTGGACGCGATTGCCGCTTCCGCCGAACAGCGCCGCTGGCTGGAAATCAATCGCGACTGAGGCGAGGGGCTTTGGTGCCCACAAGTTGAGAACGTCACAATCTATTAACTTACTAAGCCAGTAACTTAATAACTAAGTAAGTTACTGGCCGGCTGTAGCGCGGACAGCGGGCTTCATGACGAAGCCCGTTTTACTTAACGCGGCGGGAAGTCTTCTGCATCCACATCGTAGCCCGACGGCTCCCAGCGAATTGACAACAGCGCAATCAGCCCGGCGAGCGGGGCAATGGCAATCACCCAAAAAACGCCGGTACCCAGCGCGGCGGACAGCACCGGGAACAAGAACAGTGACAGGGTCGAACTGGAGCGCATCAGCGTTTGGTTGAAGCCGACACCTACCCCACGCAGCGAGGTGGGGTAACTGAGCGAGGCGAAGGTCATACTGTGCGACCCCGGCCCGAATCCCTGGCCCAGCAGGAACAGCGCCAACATACCGATGGAGACCGCCGCCTCTGTGCCGCTGTCCGGCCGACCAATCAGCGCCAACCCCAACAGCGCCGCCAGTTGAAAAGCGTAACCCAGCACCGTCATCTTCCACGCGCCGTACGTCGGCACCAGTCGCACAGCAATTAGCCCGCCGACAAAGGCGAACAACAGGTTCAGCGCCAGCGATACCAGAATCGTGCTGAGCATCGACTGCGCCAGAAAACTCGATAGGATCACCGGCAACCCGAACGCCACGGCGTTATAGGCGAACGACGAGGCGACGGCGATAACGGTGGCCAGTACCGTGCGCCGCAGATAAACCCCTTGCAGCAGCGTGCCGTAGTTGCGCCATGAGGCACGCCGCGCCTGCATCGGTTTACCCCGTTCGGCATCTTTCGCCACCACGGCGTTGATATTATAGGAACGACGTAAAATGGCAGCAGCGCCGTCGAGGTCGCCCTGATTGGCGGCCCACACTGGAGATTCGCTCATATAGCGACTGCGAATGGCGATGATCACCAGCGCCGGAACGGCTCCGAAGCCGAGGATCAGCCGCCACAGCCAGTCGGTGTGGCTCTCTGGCAGTACCGCATACAGCAGCAACACCAGCAAATAAGAGATACTGATTGCGGCATACCAGGTGGGGCACCACATGGCGATACGTGCTGCTTTATTACCACGACCTGACAGTTTGGAAAATTCGGCCAAAAAACGCCATGGCCACCGGTAAATCGATGCCGACTCCCAGCCCCATTACAAAACGCGCGCCGCCCAGCACCCACTCGTTGGGGGCAAAGGCGCAGGCGAAGGCGGCTATCACGAAGAAGAACATATCGGCCATAAATACCCGGTAACGGCCGATTTTATCGGTCAGGTAGCCGCCAATAAATGCACCGATAATCGCGCCGAAGGTAATGGCAGAGGCGATCAATCCGGTGCCGGTTGGCGACAGATTGAATTCACGCGCCACGTCTTTGATGCCGAAAGCCAGTGCACCCAGATCGTAGGCGTCGAGAAAGACGCCGCCGAGTGCAATCGCTACGACAATGCGGGCATTGTTGCTTTTGGCTGCACCGCCATTGACCAGCGTGGAGACGTCGGCAGCGCTGCGCAGGGTGACGACTTCACCGGTCGGTAAATCAGTATTCCCTGCCGAATTAGCGGCGTCAGAGGCCGCAATATAACTGGACATGATATTTCTACTTAATAAGCAAAAATCTGAGCATAACGGCGGGTAACAGGCGCTCACCAATTCTTTCTGGTTATAAGCATACAACCCAAGGTTGTTGAAAAATCATCATGTTAAGGGCTGTTTAACTATTCATTCAGTGTGGGTTAGTGAAGGAGTCACGTCACTTTTATCATTCAGCCCACCACTGCCTGGGTTGGCGTAAGGGGCGCAGCATTGAACGGGGAAAACGACAACGGTTTCTCGAACGGAAAACATCGCCGCACCACGCTTTAATTAGGTAACGAATGCCTCTTTGCGGCACGGTGTCACCCCAGATCGCGATGAAAAACCGCCGATCCTGAGAAAGTTTCATCGTGGTGTCGCCGGCCGTTGATGCAACTAGCTGATTTTTAACTTTGCTATGCCGCTTTCGTTATTTTGAGCGCTCCTGCCGCTCGCTGATACTGAGGAAAATCTCATACAGCGAGCCAGAGCATGTCCTCAGCCAAAAGCCACAGCCACTATTTGCATCCTGCCCAACGCCTCTGGATACAGCAGCTTAACCAGCGTTGGTCCTGGCGGCTGGAGCTGCCGACCTGGGGCATTATGGCGGCGGTTTACGGCGGTTGGTTTGGCGTGGTGCAGTACTGGCAGACGCTGGGGCCGTGGCTGGGTACGCCATTGCTAATCCTGCTGACCACTTGGTATATGTCGCTGCAACACGAGCTGATCCACGGTCATCCCACGCGCTGGCCGCGGCTCAATCAGTTATTCGGCCTGCTGCCGTTGGCGGTGTGGTACCCCTACGGCTTGTATCGCGATACGCATATTCAGCACCATCGCAATGAACATCTGACCATTCCGCATGAAGATCCCGAAAGCTATTACTTCAGCCAGGCGCAATGGCAGCGTTTCCCACGGCTGTACCCGTTGTTGGCCAGGGTACGCAATACGTTGAGCGGGCGCGTGCTGTTAGGCCCGGCACTGGATATCGTCGCCACCGGGGCTAATGCGGCCAAAGCGATTGCCGCCGGTGAATTACGCACTCTGACGATGTGGCTGGTGCATTTGCTGCTGCTGGCGGGGGTATTGAGCTGGCTACAACAGCACGGCATTGGCGTGGCGTTTTACCTGCTGGCCATCAGCTATCCGGCGTTGGCACTGACCAAGGTGAGATCGTTTTTTGAGCATCGTGCCGTTGAAGCTCCGCAGGCACGTTCTATTATTAATGAGGCAGCCTGGCCGTGGCGGCTGCTGTTTCTTAATCTGAACTATCATTTAGTTCACCATGATCTCCCCGGCTTACCGTGGTACGGTTTACGGCAGGTGTATCTGGCGGAGCGTGATGAATACCGGCAGCGCAGCCAGGGATTTGTGGTGGCAGGCTATGGCCAGTGGGTAAGTGAATACGCGTTTACCCCGGTTGCCGTTGAGGTTCATCCGTTCAATGCCGGCGTGCTGCCAGGGGAAACTCAGGGCGAAAATGAAGCCTGGCCGGCAGAGACATTTATTGTGCGATGGAAGCGCGCTTCTCAAGATTTTCCAATCGATCTGGCCAAATAGCCGGAAAATACACAACAAGAGGAAAAAATATGGCAATCACCCCCTCACGTGGTCGCGTATTAGCTTTGGCACTGAGCTTACTCGCTGCCAGCATCGGCGTGGCACAGGCGGCTGACACGGTGCGCGTTGGCTCCAAAATCGATACCGAAGGCTCGTTGCTCGGCAATATTATCGTGCAGGTGCTGGAATCCAACGGCATCAAAACCACCAATAAATTACAGCTCGGCACCACCAAGGTGCTGCGTGGGGCGATCACCTCCGGCGAAATTGACGTCTATCCGGAATACACCGGCAACGGCGCATTTTTCTTCTCTGATGAAAAAGACCCGGCGTGGAAAAATGCCCAGGCCGGTTTCGAAAAGGTCAAGAAGCTCGATTATGACAAGAATAAAATTGTCTGGCTGGATGCGGCTCCGGCCAACAACACCTGGACCATTGCTATCCGTCAGGACGTGGCGGAGTCCAATCACCTGAAAACGCTGGCCGATTTGGGCAAGTGGATCAACGGCGGCGGCAAGTTCAAGCTGGCAGCCTCGGCAGAGTTTATCGAACGCCCGGATGCGCTGCCTGCGTTCCAGAACGCTTACGGCTTTAAGCTGAACCAGGACCAGTTGCTGTCACTGGCCGGCGGTGACACGGCGGTGACCATCAAGGCGGCGGCGGAGCAAACTTCTGGCGTCAACGCGGCCATGGCCTACGGTACCGATGGCCCGGTGGCGGCGCTGGGGTTGATAACGCTGGAAGATCCAAAAGGGGTACAGCCGATTTACGCACCGGCACCGATTATCCGCGAGGCAACGCTGAAACAACATGCCAACATCGCCGAACTGCTGAAGCCGGTATTTGCAACACTTGACGGCCCAACGCTGCAAAAACTCAATGCGCAGATTGCAGTGGAAGGCCAGGACGCCAAACAGGTGGCGGCCGCCTATCTGAAAGAGAAAGGGTTGGTTAAGGGGTAACGCCGCTGGCCCCCGTTGGGGGCCAAAATGGAGCTGGAGAGTTTCTTTGATTATTGCCGTAAAAAACCGCGTATTACTGACGCTGCTTATTCTGTTGCTGCTGGCCGCATTTGGCCTGCCGTTTCTCAGCTATGCCCCCAATCGCCTGCTGTCGGGCAAGAGCATTTCCCTGATTTCCCTGTTGCACGGCCCGGCGCTGTGGCTGCTGGTGCCCATGCTGGTGCTGGCGGTACTCAGCCTGTTGGCACCCGTCAGGCGCAATGCGTTGCTTACCGCGTTGACGGCTTCGGTGTTGCTGGCAGTGACCTTCTGGTTGAGTGGGCATGCGGCCCAACAGTTGGCGTCGGAGGGATCCAGACTGGCACGCACTTCCTGGGGCAGTGGCTGCTGGTTGATACTGGCGCTGAGCCTGTTGATGGCCGCCGACGCCCTGACCCGCGTTACCGCCTCGCATTTGTGGCGCATTCTGGGCAACCTGCTGGTCGTGCTGCCTGCGTTGGTGCTGTTGTTTAGCCATCAGCTGGATCAGCTTTCGCTGTTGAAAGAGTACTACAACCGGCAGGACGTATTTGACGCCGCACTGTTGCAGCACTTGACCATCTTGCTGGCCACGCTGGTGCCGGCGTTGGTGATTGGTATTCCGCTCGGGGTGCTGTGCTTTCGCTCTGTGCGCTTACAAACACCGATATTTTCTACTCTGAACATTATCCAGACCGTGCCGTCGATTGCGCTGTTCGGCTTGCTGATCGCGCCATTAGCCGGGTTGGCGAAGGCGCTGCCCTGGCTGGCAGAACACGGCGTCAGCGGTATTGGCATGGCTCCGGCGATTGTCGCCCTGGTGTTGTATGCGCTGTTGCCGCTGGTGCGCAGCGTAGTGGCCGGATTGCAGAGCGTGCCGGCCAGCGTGATTGAATCCGCCAGTGGCATGGGGCTGACGCGTGGGCAGATCTTCTTGCGCGTGCAGCTGCCATTGGCATTGCCGTTGTTCCTGACTGGCGTGCGTATTTTGGCGGTGCAGACCGTCGGCATGGCGGTGGTGGCGGCGCTGATTGGTGCCGGAGGTTTTGGCGCCATCGTTTTCCAGGGCCTGCTCAGCAGCGCGCTGGATCTGGTGCTGCTGGGGGTGATCCCGGTGATCGTGATGGCGGTAATCGTCGATTCACTGTTTAAATTTTTGGTTTCAATTTTGGAAGTGTCACGCCGATGATTCAGTTTAATCAGGTCAGCAAGATTTTTCAGGGCAAGCCGGCGGTGGACGATCTTACGCTGCGGATTGCCAAGGGCGAATTTGCCGTGTTGATCGGCACCTCTGGCTCAGGGAAATCCACCACGTTAAAAATGATCAACCGACTGATCGAGCACGATCGGGGCAAAATTTACTTTGCCGATGAAGAGATCCAGAAGTTCAAACCGCAGGATCTGCGCCGCCGCATGGGGTACGCCATTCAGTCGATCGGCCTGTTTCCGCACTGGACGGTGGAAGAGAACATTGCCACCGTGCCGCAACTGCTGAAATGGCCGCGTGCGCGCATTCGCGATCGGGTGACCGAGTTGCTGGAGCTGCTGCATCTGGAGCCGGATTTGTTTCGCCGTCGATACCCGCACCAGCTTTCTGGTGGGCAGCAGCAGCGGGTTGGGGTGGCGCGTGCGTTGGCCGCCGACCCAGAAGTGCTGTTGATGGACGAGCCTTTTGGCGCACTGGATCCGGTGACCCGTGCGGCACTGCAGACAGAAATTGCACGTATCCACCATCTTTCCGGACGCACCATCGTACTGGTGACGCACGACATTGATGAAGCGCTGGCACTGGCGGACCGCATCGTGCTGCTCGATCAGGGCCGCATCGTGCAACAGGGCACGCCGCTGGAACTGTTGACCGCACCGGCCAACGATTTTGTGCGTGATTTCTTTGGCCGCAGCGATCGCGGTATCAAGCTGCTGTCGCTGGAAACGGTAGCGCAACGGGTGCGGCCTGGCCATGTGGAAGGGGAGCCTATTGCCGCCGCCATGAGCCTGCGCGAAGCGCTGTCGGTGTTTGTGGCACGCGGCTGCGAATGTTTGCCGGTGACGGGTGAACAGGGCGAAGCGCTTGGCGTGCTGCATTTCAGCGATCTGATAGTCCAAAAGGCGCTGTCATGAGTGCGCTTCGGGCCCTGCGCTGGCTGCGCGATCCGCTGCCCTGGACCTTTGCCCTGTTGTTGGCACTGGTGTTCGGCATGAATCATTTACACGGCCTGTTTGCCGCCTGGTTTCCCGAACTGGAGCGGCCGGTGTATCAGCAGGACAGCTTTATCTCACTGGTGTGGGCGCATCTGTTGCTGGTGGCGGTTTCCAGCCTGGTTGCCGTGGTGATTGGCGTCAGCGCCGGCGTTGCTGTAACGCGCCGCGCCGGTAAGGAGTTCCGTTCATTGGTGGAAACCCTGGTGGCGGTGGGGCAGACATTTCCGCCGGTGGCGGTACTGGCGATCGCAGTGCCGGTGATGGGCTTTAGTGAGCAGCCGGCGATCATCGCGCTGGTGCTGTACGGTTTACTGCCGATCTTGCAGGGCACGCTGGCGGGGATTGAGTCTGTGCCCAGCGCTACCCGCGAGATTGCGCAGGGAGTAGGGATGAGCCCCCGACAGATCCTGTGGCGCGTCGAACTGCCGCTGGCGGCGCCGGTGATCGTCGCCGGCATTCGTACCTCGGTGATCATCAATATTGGCACAGCGGCGATAGCTTCTACCGTTGGTACCAAAACCCTGGGATCGCCGATTATTATTGGCCTGAGCGGCTTTAATACTGCCTACGTGATCCAGGGCGCGGTGGTGGTGGCCCTGTTGGCGATCATTACCGATATGCTGTTTGAGCGCTGGGTACGCCATCTCACCGCCTGGCGTCAGCAGGCGCTGGTGACTTCTTCTTCTGCCGGATAAGGGAACATGATGCAGGTATCTTTACCGATGTACGGCGTGACACATCAACCGGCGGAAGCCTTCTGGCGGGTACTGCGCGGCAAGTTACTGCAACTGGGATTGCCGCAAGCGCCCGAGTCGCTCAGTTGGCCACAGGATCTGGCGCAGCACTGGCAGCGCGATGACTTGTTGCTCAGCCAAACCTGTGGCTATCCGCTGGCCATCAGCCTGCCGCAGGTGCAACTGGTTGGCACCTATCATTATCGCGTTGAGGGGTGCGAAGGGCCGGATTACAGCAGTTGGCTGGTGGTGCGCGATGATGAGCCCGGCGAACGGCTGGCGGATTTTCGCGGCCGGATTGCGGCCTATAACAGTACCGACTCGCAGTCAGGCCATAACAGCCTGCGGGCGTTGATTGCCCCCCTGGCTCAGGAGGGAAAATTCTTCCGCGCCGCCATTGCCTCTGGTGCGCATTATCAGTCGATTAAGCTGATCCAGAATCGGCAGGCGGATATTGCCGCCGTTGACTGTGTCAGTCTGGAACTGTTGAAACGGGCACAGCCGCAGGCGCTGGCGGGGCTAAAAATTATTGGACGAACGGCCAGCGTACCGGGGTTGCCGCTGATTACCTCGCGACAAACCCCGCCGGAACAGCTGGAGATACTGCGCGCCGGGGCCAGGGCGATGCTGGGTGAAGCGGTGAGCGATAGCCTGTTGATCGGTGATTTCAGCCCGGTGCCGCGTTCGGCATACCAAAAAATCGCCGGGTTGGAACAACAGGCGGCCGCGCTTGGGGTGACGTCGCTTTAAGCTTACAGCCGCCCGCCGCCGTCGGCAGGTTGGTATTGCTACATGCTACCATCACTTGGCCTGAATATTCTCTGCTGGAGTAGCAGTAGCGGCGGCTTCGCTGGAGGTGGTGGTTTCTTCGCTTGGCGTGGTGGAGCGCGTGTACATATTCAGCCCGGCCAGGAAGACGCCGCCGAGTGAACCAAAGGCACACAGAAAGATAACGATAATGAACGATTTTTTAAGCATTGGGATAATTTCGCAGGTTGCCCGGAACAGCGGGAATTATAGTCTCTTCAACGGACGAAACAAGAATCGTTTTGAATGGCGGCCCGCAGACCGCCATTTTGGTCACTCTTTAATGCTGCCGACCGGCTGAACTTTGGTCGGACGCGCAAACAGGAATTTGCCCAGCGTCACCAGCACCACCGCCGCGACGATAATCACCAATGCTGCCCATTCACGCGGGGCCAGCGATTCGCCGGCAAAGCCAATACCGAGCAGCACTGCCACCACCGGATTGACGTAGGCGTAGCTGGTTGCCACCGCCGGGCGCACGTTTTTCAGCAAAAACATATAGGCGCTAATTGCCAGCATCGAACCGAAGACAATCAGATAACCCAGTGCGAAGAAGCCTTTGGCGCTGGGCATTTGCGTCAAACGCTCACCGCTGAGCTGGCTGACGACCAGCAACACCACACCGGCCACCAGCATTTCGGCTGCCCCGGCCATTGGCCCGGCCGGCAGTGAAATACGCGATCCCAGTACCGAACCAAAAGCCCAACTGGCGGAGGCCAGCAGGATCAGCAGTGCGCCGGTAGGGTTGCCGACCAGATTATTGCCGGTGTTCAGCAGCACGATCCCCACCAGTCCCAGCCCAATGCCTGCCCATTCCAGTTTGGTATTACGCATGCCCCACAGCAGGCTGAAGCACAGGGTGAACAGCGGCACCGTCGCTACCATCACAGCGGCAATGCCGGAGGGCACGTGCTGATGCTCTGCCACGGTTACCAGGCCGTTACCTACCGCCAACAACAAAATGCCAATGGTGCCGGCAGCCAGCCACTGTTTTGCCGTCGGCAATGCGTGGCCGCGCAGTGCTAAAAATCCAAACAGCACAATGCCGGCGACCAGAAAGCGGATGCCGGCCATCATCAGCGGCGGCCAGCTCTCTACGCCCAGACGAATAACGAAGTAGGTCGAACCCCAGACAATATATAACGTGAACAGCGCCCCGATTAACGGCAGGACGTTACGACTACTTTGGCTTAGCATGGATTTTTATTCTGTAGGGAAGGTTATTATTAGAGGACCCAGTAAACCCGATCGGGCAGAGGATAAGCAACGCTTTTCAGTACTTTTTTAAGCGAACAATGGGCTGGCTTTCCGGTGGTGACTCATCGGATGACGCCAGCCGGTGGGCTGCCTTGTGCCGGATGTCGGTTACAGCAGTGAAATACGGTAGGCGCAGCGGCGCGCACCGGCCAGAATATGCTCTGAGCGTTCAACCTGAGCCTGCAGCACCTCGGTAAAAACACTCAGTTCCGCGCGGCAGAACCCCTGACAAACGGTGGCGGCGGCGCAAATAGGGCAGTGGTTTTCTACCAGCAGAAAAGAGCCGTCTTCCTGCAGGCGCGATTCGGCCATGTAGCCTTCACGACAACGGATCGCCGTCAGGCGCGCTACGCGTTCCTGCAAATCGGTGGCGCCGACCATCGCCTGCTTGTAGTTAATGCGCGTTTCCTGCTCGCGGGTGTCGATCAACAGTTCGATGGCCTGTTCGCCCAGCTTGTCGCGAACGGTGCGCAGCAGTTGTACCGTCAGTTCGGAATGGGTGTCCGGAAAGCGTGCATTGCCTGCGGCAGTCAGGTGCCAGAGCTGCACTGGTCGGCCGACGCCACGGGTTTCCGCCACGGCTTCAACCAGCCCATCTTTCGCCAGCTTGACGAACTGCTGGCGCGCGGCCTCGCCGGTGGTACCAAGGACTTTTCCTGCATCAGACGCTTGCTGTGGGCCGCGGGTTTTCAATAGTGTCAGCAAACGGTCACTGACCGATTGTGCGGGGCTACCGCCATTTTCCAAGTTTATTCTTGACATATTTCTCCGCCTCGCCCTACTCTTATTCCAAGATAATTCTTGTTAAATTTAACGCAATATCACTCTTAACTCAATGCCATTCCTCTGAAAACAGGACGACAACTGTGATAACCAACGATGATAGCCGCTGGGCCGATCTATTTTCCGGCAAAAATGGTGCCAGTGCGATCGCGCTCTCACTCGGCGTAGCGCTGCATGCAATCAATATTCTGGTCGCTACCACCATTCTGCCCTCGGTGGTGCAGGATATCGGCGGGCTGAGTCTGTATGCCTGGAATACGACGCTGTTTGTGGTGGCGTCGATTCTGGGTTCGGCATTATCGGCTCGTTTACTCAGCGGTTACGGGGCTCGCAGTGCCTACGTGGTGGCGTCACTGTTCTTTATTGCCGGAGCGATGCTGTGCGCGTTGGCGCCGTCAATGCCGGTGATGCTGCTCGGCCGAACCGTGCAAGGCTTCGGCGGCGGCTGATTTTCGCGCTTTCGTACGCCATGATCAATCTGGTATTTGAGCAAAAACTATGGCCGCGGGCGATGGCGCTGATCTCGGCAATGTGGGGCATCGCGACCCTGGTAGGGCCGGCGGTGGGCGGCATTTTTGCCGAACTGAATGCCTGGCGCTGGGCCTTTGGCATTCTGTTGCCGGTGATGGTGCTGTACGCCGGGTTTACCTTCCTGATCCTGCCAAAAGGCAAACCGCAGCAACAGGCGGCACCGCTACCGTTGGCTCAGTTGCTGTTGTTGGCGACGGCGGTAATGGTGGTGTCCGCCGGTAGCCTGGCGGATAGCGCGTGGGTCAATCTTGGCGGCATTGCGTTGGCCGTGCTGATGATGGCCTGGCTGATACAGCGTGAAGCGCACTCCCGTGCCCGATTGCTGCCGAAGGGGGCTTTGCGCCGCGGTTCGCCGCTGGCCTCGTTGTATATCACCGTCTCTCTGCTGGTGGTGGGCATGACCAGTGAAATCTTCGTGCCTTATTTTCTGCAAACCCTGCACGGCCAGTCCCCGCTGATTTCCGGTTATATCGCGGCCACTATGGCTGCGGGGTGGACGTTATCGGAAATCCTCAGTTCCGGCTGGCGCAGTGCGGGCATCCGCCGGGCCATTGTCAGCGGGCCGATGTTGGTGTTAGTGGGGCTACTGGCATTGGGCCTGCTGATGCCGATACCTTCTGGCGGCCATTGGGCAGGGCTGACGCCGATTGTGATTGCGCTGACGCTGGTGGGCTTTGGTATTGGTTTCGGCTGGCCGCATCTGTTGACGCGTATTCTGCAGGTTTCGCCTGAGGCCGATAAGGATATTGCCGGGGCGTCGATCACCACGGTGCAACTGTTTGCGACCGCCTTTGGGGCTGCGTTGGCCGGGATGATTGCTAACCTGGCCGGATTGAATGTGCCGGGTGGTGCGCAGGGTGCAGCCTCCGCTGCTCGCTGGCTGTTCCTGCTGTTTGCATTGGCGCCGCTGCTGGCGGTGTTCAGTGCCTGGCGTTGCGCGGCGATCGCACCGCCGGTTGCCGACAGCGACAAGCAGGTACCAGAGTCGTCGGCTCTGCCGTCATAACAGCGAAAGACTTTTCGCCAAGTTGTAGTGCCAGTTAAAAATCTGGTTGACGAATCCCGTATTTGAGATTATTTCTCTTATATGGGATTTTTTTGTATCAGAGACTTAATCATGGATAACGGATTGGAAAGTGCCGATCTCAGACTGGCGCAGCGACTGTCTGATTTACGCCAGCAGCAGGGCTGGTCGCTGGAGGAATTGGCGCAGCAAACCGGCATCAGCCGGGCGACGTTGTCGCGGGTCGAACGCGCTGAAACCAGCCCGACCGCTTCATTGTTAAACAAACTGTGCTCGGCCTATGGGTTGACCATGTCGCGGCTGCTGAGCGAGGTTGAGGACGAGCCGCCGGAGTTGCTGCATCGTGAGCAGCAGACGGTATGGGTGGATCGCGCCAGCGGTTTTCATCGCCGTTCGGTATCACCGCCTGCTGCCTTGTATAAGGCCGAGTTTATTGAATGCACACTCGAGGCCGGGGCGGTGATTGCCTATGACGCGCCCTCGATACATGCGCTTGAGCACCATTTGTGGCTGCTGGCAGGGCGGCTAGAACTGACGCTGGAGGGGCGCACCTTCCAGCTTGAGCCGGGTGACTGTCTGCGTTATCGGCTGTTCGGCGCTTCAAAATTTCATGCCTCCGGCCCTGAGCCGGCCCACTACACCCTTGTTATCAGCAGGCCTTAATCATGATTGAGATACAGCAACTGAATGCCGAAGCGGCACAAAACGCGATCCCGGAACTGGCCGAAATGCTGCAAGCCAGCGTCTCCCAGGGGGCGAGCATTGGTTTTATCATGCCGTTCACACTGGAGCAGGCGCAGGCGTTCTGGCGTGGCCTGCTACCGGCGATTGAGCGTGGGGAAAGGTTGCTGCTGGTGGCATACGATGCCGGGCGCGTGGTGGGTACGGTGCAGCTGCTGCTGGCGATGCCGGACAACGGTCGCCACCGGGCCGAGGTGCTAAAACTGATGGTGCACCCGGACGCTCGCCGCCGGGGTATTGCCCGTAGCCTGATGTTGCAGGTGCAGCAAAGCGCACTTGAGCAGCATCGGCATTTATTGGTGCTCGATACCCTGACCGGCGATACGGCGGAGGGCATGTATCGCCAGTTGGGTTTTCAACTGGCGGGTAGCATTCCGCAATACGCCCTCGCAAGCAACGGCAGTGCGCTGGATGCCACCAGTTATATGTATAAGTTGTTGTAACTTTGCCCCGTCGTCCGTAGGGGCGAATACCGGGCGCAGCATGCGGCGCCCCTACAAGATTAGCGGGTGAGCAGGGATTACTGCCCGTTCCAGGCCTTGATAGCCTGTTGGCGTATCTGCAGTTTTTGCTCCGGCGTCAGCTTGTTATAGTCCGGCGCCATGCCACTTTCCCAGTCGCCGTACAGCGGGTTCGGCAGCACGATGTATTCGGTGCCGAACTTGCTTTGGTTTTCGGCGACAAACGCGCGGCGCTGTGCATTATCCTTGTGGTAGGTCGCGGCCCCGAAGTCGTTCAGGTTGTCACCGGCGTAGACCACAATATCGTAACCCGCGTTTTTGATGGCGTCGAAGCGTGGCTGCTTGTTGGAGGTATCACCACTGAGCAGCACGGTTTTTTCCGACATGCCGGTAAAGCCCAGTTTCTGCATATTAGCCACCGTGGCGGCGTATTCAGACTGCTTGCGGTTGGAAACGTAGAACATGGTGCCCTGATGGCTGTTGACGTAACGGGCAAATTGCACGGCACCCGGAACCGCACCGGCTTGCTCTGCCTGCGACCATTTGGCCCAGGTGGCTGCGGCGAAAGGCTGGCCCTGCTGCGCCTGCCAGCCGGAATACGGGCTGTTGTCCAGCATGGTTTCGTCCAGATCTACCACCACGGCTTTCTTTTTGCCCGGCGTGGCCTTGGCCTGATCAAAGGCCAGTTTGGCGCTGTTGAACGCCTGGTGCGATAGCGCCTGATATTCTCCGGACTGCTGGAACCAGTTCAGTGCCAGCACGGACTGATCTGCCAGGCGTTGCTGGGCCTGCAGATCGGTTTTTGGTGGCTGCGCGCAGCCGGCCAGAGTCAGTAGCGCCATACCGATCGCCGTGCCAAGGGCCATTTTCTGTTTATTTATTCCTGCCATAAATGAATCACTCTCTGCTTGTTATTGTGGTGTGCCTAAGGTCATCGTCATTTCAAACTGGCGTAACGCGTCCTGCTGCCAGCCGAGCCTGGCGAAGAAGGGGGCAGCCACTTCGGGAACGTAAACGTTGGCCGTCAGCGGTAGCGACGCGAATTTCGTCTGTAACGCGGCCAGCATCGCCCGGGCATGCCCCTGGAGACGGTGCTGCGGCGGGACGTAAATCATGCGTAAAAAGCACTTATCCGCGCCGACCTGCACCACCGCATAGGCCTGGTGTTGTTCCAGGGCAAAGGCATAGGGCTTGCCGGGCAGTTTGAACAGCGATTCCGGGGCGATTAGCCAAGGCAGGTCGGTGGCGCCATCGGCAATCAGGCGGTGGGAGACGAACAGCGGATCAATTTCCTGCAGCGGCACAATGTCGCCAGCCGTTTGCTCTCCTGCCAGATGCCCGGTCAGCGTGCGGACGATTTGCAGCCCAGCCTGATGGTACAGCGTAATCGCGGGGTCGTTGCCTTCGATCACCTCCAGCGACAGCTGGCGGTCACCGCGCTCACGCGCATCGGCGACAATGCGTTTCATCAGCGCTTTTCCCAACCCTTTGCCGCGCATTTCCGGTCGGATGGACAGCGCCGATACCCGGCTGTGCAAACCACGGCGGCTAATCAACGCCAGCGCTACCGGTTGCTGTTGGTGCGTGACGATAATGCTGTCATTCAGGCTAAGGTCTTCGGCACCGAAACGACGGGCGAAGGTGTCACCATCAATGACGAAGCGCACGATGTAGTTTTCAAAACAGTGGCAAAGGATCTGCGCCAGCTCATCACTGCTGTAGCGCAACGCTGAGTGGTATTCGAATGGGGAAGTGTTTGGCATAGGTCATCCAGGTTGATTTGCGCAACATATAGATGTAGACCCGTTTGTTTTGTAAGGCAAGTTTCCTGATGCGGCGATGAGAGGCGAAGGGCGGCCAGGGCACCAAATGAAAAAACCGGGCGTTGCCGCCCGGCGAAATGACTCTGGGTATCAAGTGAAGCTAAGGTTTGCAGTGGTGGTTATTCATCACATCAGAACTGGTAGGTCAGGGCGACGGCGATGACGTTGTCGTCTTTCAGACCCAGCTTATTATCGCCGTCGAGTTGGTTGATTTTATAATCGACGTAGGTCGACATGTTCTTGTTGAAATAGTAGTAAGCGCCAACGTCGATATATTTCACCAGGTCGGCGTCGCCGATGCCTTCAATATCTTTGCCTTTCTGCTGAACATAACCCAGCGATGGACGCAGACCGAAGTCGAATTGATATTGCGCAACCAATTCCAGACCTTCCGCCTTATTGGCAAAGCCGCTAACGGAGGTAGAATTATTATTGATGGTCGCGGTGCCGGAAATAGGCGCGATATTACGGCTTTGCGAGTAGGTCGCTGCCAAATAAACGTCGTTATTGTCGTATTTCAGGCCACCGGCCCAGATATCCGCTTTATCGCCTTTACCGAAGGTGCCTGCTTTTTGGCCGGCGGTACGGTTGGAAGAGGCGTAGGCAGCACCGACGCTCAGGCCGTCGATGATTTCATAGCTGGAAGACAGGCCCCAGCCGTCGCCATTCGCCTTGCTGTTGGAACGACCGTCGTTTTCGTTTTTGCCCTGGTACTGAACCGCGAATTTCAGACCTTCAACCAGGCCGAAGAAGTCGTTGTTACGGTAGGTGGCTACGCCGTTGGTACGGCCGTTCATAAAGTTGTCGGTCTTGACGTAGGCATCATCACCGAACTCAGGCAGCATATCCGTCCAGGCGCCGACGTCATAGATAATGCCGTAGTTGCGGCCGTAGTCGAATGAACCGATATCTTTATATTTCAGACCGGCGAAGCCCAGACGAGTCTTGGTGTCTTTCGCGCTGTCGGATTCAGAATGGTTAGCTGAAATCTGATATTCCCACTGGCCATAACCAGTCAGCATATCGTTAATTTGAGTAGCGCCTTTAAAACCGATACGCACATAGGTTTTATCGCCATCATTACCGGCATCGTCAGAGAAATAGTGCAGTGCTTTTACGCGGCCGTAAAAATCAAGTTTGTTGCCGTCTTTATTATAGATTTCTGCTGCCTGTGCTGTCTGCGCAATTAAAAGTGCCGGAATAATAACGGCCAGAAGATTACGTTTCATGATTTACCCTGCTTTATTCGATTGAAAGACGCTTATCATCAGTTGTACTGCTGTTTCACTGTGCCGCCCGTTTTGTTTGCAGCGCAGGTTTTTTACCGTAGTTATGTGATCTATTTATGACAAAATATTCATTTCCATGTCGAACGATTAAAAAAGTTGCGGGAAGAATGAATTTCTTCTTCGGACAACTGTTGGTGGTCGGTTTATTGCTAACAATGTCGCTCCAGGTTTCTGGAGGAATCATGTGTGAGATTTATACATTGGGCTACCTTGCGCGCCGTTACTCTGTTTTAACCATCCTGTTTTTTGTGGACCTTCAATATCAAAAATCCCGATTTTTACCTGCCGTGATTGCGGGTAGTTTCAGGCTATTGCTAAATCGACAGGAGAAAATGATGCAACCTTCCCAACAGGCCGGGCAGCAGGCGTTCGGCGACATCGCCCCCAAGCTGGCGCAACTGAGCGACAGCGTATTATTCGACGACGTGTGGCAGCGGCCAATACTGACTCCGCGTGAGCGCAGTCTGATCACCGTGGCGGCGTTGGTGGCGCTTAATCGTGTGGAGCAATTGCCGTTTCATCTGCAATTGGCCCAACGCAATGGCGTGAACGTTGAACAGCTTGCCGAGTTGATCACCCATTTGGCGTTCTATGCCGGCTGGCCTGCGGCGGCCTCTGCCGTGGCGCGCCTGCGCGAACTGAAACAGGAGTAGTCTCATGCCATTCAGCCGCATCGCTTTGCACCAGGGTAAATCAGCGCAATACCTGAAAACCCTGTCTGACAGTCTGCACCAGGCGCTGGTCGAAACCTTCAATGTTCCGGCAGCCGATAAGTTTCAGGCCATCGATCAATACCGCCCCGGCGAATTGATTTACGATCGCGACTATCTTGGCGGCCCGCGTTCAGCGGACTATGTGCTGTTCTACATCACCATAGGCCGTCCGCGTGATACCGCCACCAAGCAGCGTTTTTATCAACGGCTGGCGGCGTTGCTGGCGGAGAATCTCCAGTTGCGTCCGCAGGATGTGATGGTGGTGATCACCACCACTCAATTGGATGAGTGGTCGTTCAGTGCGGGACGCGCCTCAATGATTGAAGGCCAGGCTGACGTGGCCGACGGTCTGTGGGACAATAGCGCCATCATTTCGTAGAGATATAGAGTTGAATGGCGCTCTCCCCCGCAGTTAAAGATCAGATTGGCCAGTGGTACAAAGCCCTGCAGCAGCAAATACCGGATTTTATTTCCCGTGCACCGCAACGGCAGATGATCGCCGAAGTGGCAAAAACGCTGGCCGGTGATTACCCGCGCCATCTGGCGATTGAGGCTCCGACCGGCGTAGGTAAAACCTTGTCATACCTGATCCCGGGGATCGCCGTCGGCCGCGCAGAGAGTAAACCTCTGGTGGTCAGCACCGCCAACGTGGCACTGCAGGATCAGATCTACAGCAAGGATTTGCCGCTGCTGAAGAAGATCATACCCGATCTGAAATTTACCGGTGCCTTTGGCCGCGGGCGCTATGTTTGCCCGCGTAACCTGGCGGCGCTCTGCACTGACGTGAGCGAGCAGGGCGACCTGATGCTGTTTCTGGGTGACGAACTTGCGCCTTCGAGCGGCGAAGAGCAGGCGCTGTGCCAGAAGCTGAGCAAGGCGCTTAGCCGCCATGAGTGGGACGGGCTGCGCGACCATTATCAACTGTCGATTGACGATCCGCTGTGGATCAAGCTCAGCACCGATAAAGCCAACTGCCTGGGCCGTAACTGCCATTACATTCGTGAATGCCCGTTTTATATCGCGCGTAAAGAGATTGAAACCGCCGACGTGGTGGTGGCTAACCATGCGTTGGTGATGGCGGCGCTGGAAACCGAGTCGGTACTGCCGAACCCGAAAGAGCTGCTGCTGGTGCTGGACGAAGGGCATCATTTGCCGGAGGTAGCGCGTGACGCGCTGGAGATTGAAGGCGAAATCACCGCCTTGTCGACCAATCTGCAGTTGGACATGATCGTGCGCCAGGTTGAGCTGTGCATGACGCAATACCGGCCGAAAAGCCCGCCGGGGTTGGCAAACAACGAACGTTTGAAGAACCACTGTGAAGAACTGCGCGAACTGATCCAAATCTTCGAGCATCAGGTCAGCGCCTATCTGCCGACCGATACGGTCATCGCCGAACATCGATTTGAAATGGGGGAACTGCCGACGGATATGGTAGAAACCTGCGCACGATTATTCAAGCTTACCGACGCCTTGCGCGGGCTGGCGGAGTTTATCGTCAACGATCTCAGCGAACAGACCGGCAAGCACGACATTGTGCGGCTGCACCGCTCGATCATTCAGATGAGCCGCACCCTGGGCTATCTGGAGGCGATGAGTAAACTGTGGCGGCTGGCCGCGCTGGATAAATCTTCCAACGCACCGATCTCCAAATGGGTCACGCGCGATCTGCGTGATAACGTGACCCACCTGTACCTGCATTGTGGTGGGCATTCGCGTTAGCGATCAGCTGGAAAAGCTGCTGTGGCGCAAGGTGCCGCACGTGGTGATCACCTCGGCGACGTTGCGCTCGCTGAACAGCTTTGCGCGGCTGCAGGAAATGAGCGGCCTGAGTGAAAAGGCCGGCGATCGCTTTGAATCCCTGTCTTCACCGTTTAATCATGTGGAACAGGGCAAGATTGTTATTCCGAATATGCGCTTTGAGCCGTCGATGGCCAATGAAGCCGAACATCTGGAAGAGATGGCGCGCTTTTTCCGCGCCGAGCAGGCCACTGGCAAGCACAAAGGGATGCTGATCCTGTTCAGCAGCCACCGGGCGATGCAGACCTTCCTCAGCTATGTGACCGATCTGCGCCTGATGCTGCTGGTACAGGGCGATCAGCCGCGCTACCGGCTGGTGGAAGAACACCGTAAACGGGTCGAAAAGGGCACGGCCAGCGTGTTAATCGGCCTGCAGTCGTTTGCCGAAGGGCTGGATCTAAAAGGTGAACTGCTGACCCAGGTGCATATCCACAAGATTGCCTTCCCGCCCATTGATAGCCCGGTGATCCTGACCGAGGGGTGAATGGCTAAAATCGCTGAAGCGTTATCCGTTTGAAGTGCAGAGCCTGCCAAGCGCCTCGTTCAACCTGATCCAACAGGTGGGGCGACTGATCCGCAGTAATGAATGCCACGGCGAGATCGTGATTTACGATCGCCGCCTGCTGACCAAAAGCTACGGTTCGCGTTTGCTGGCGTCACTGCCGGTATTTCCTATCGAACAGCGGGAAGTGCCGGAGGCCGACAAGGCACACCTGGCCGCCATTAAATCTGCCGCTGCGGCGGAGAAAAAAGACAAAAAGCGCAAGAGTCCGTTCGCCCGCCGACGTACGCGTTAATCAAAGCAGCGGGGGCAGGCGGCGCTTCACCGGCGTGGTTTTGACGATGGAAGTGTTGCTCTGCGCGCGCTCGGCCAGTCGATCGAGGATCTGGTCGAGTTGCTCCATCGAGTGCGCCACCAACCGCACGATAAAACAGTCCTCGCCGGTCACCTTGTCACATTCAATCACCTCCGGGATATCCTGGATCAACTGTTCGACCTTCTTGAGCATGCCCGGCAGCGGTTTGATGCGCACCAGCGACTGAAAAGCGTAGCCCAATGCCTGTAAGTTGACGTTCAGGGTATAACCCTGGATCACACCATTTTCTTCCAGCCGCCGCAGGCGCTCTGAAGTACTGGGTGAAGACAGCCCGGCTCTGGCGCTGAGCGTTTTCAGTGACACCCGTGCGTCCTCCGCCAGCAGGGTCAGTATTTGGCGATCGATATCATCCATAAGTTCCTCATTAGGTTAATTTGGATTTATGCCTTAAATAAAAAGGCAGTTAAGCATGTTTGCCTTTTTTATGCCATAGAAACCGGCACGAGAAAGTCGCAAGCTAAGCGTATTGAGTTATCCTGAGGAAACAACGATGAACGCAGAGATAAAACGCGGCTCGCTGGAGATGGTTGCCGCGATGCTGATTTCCGGCACCATTGGTTGGTTTGTGCTGATGTCGGGCCAATCGGTAGTGAATGTGGTGTTCTGGCGCTGTGCGGTGGGGGCGCTGGTATTGCTGGGTATTTGCGCGGCGCTGGGCCAACTGCGGCGTGACAGTTTGACCCGCACCACGCTATTGGTGGCGGTTGCCGGTGGCATTGCGCTGGTGGTCAACTGGCTGCTGCTGTTTGCCGCTTATTCCTATGCGTCGATCTCCATCGCTACCGCGGTGTACAACACCCAGCCGTTTATGCTGGTGGCGCTGGGCGCGCTGTTCCTCGGTGAGAAACTGACTGCCCGTAAACTGTTATGGCTGGTGCTGGCGTTTATCGGCATGATGCTGGTGGTGTTGGCGCAGCCGAAGCAGGCGGGCGGACAGAACAACTACCTGATGGGTATTCTGTTGGCGCTGGGGGCGGCGTTTTTCTATGCCCTGATGGCGCTGGCCGCCAAACGGCTAAAGGGAACGCCGCCACATCTGATTGCGCTGATCCAGGTGACGGTCGGCGTAGTGATGCTGCTGCCGCTGGTGGATTTCCATGCATCGGCCAATGCCGGGCAATGGGGCATACTGCTGACGCTCGGGGTATTGCACACCGGGTTCATGTACGTGTTGCTGTACGGCGCGATCCAAAAGCTGCCGACCAACCTGATCGGCTCGCTGTCGTTTATTTATCCGATTGCCGCCATGCTGGTAGACCGGCTGGCGTTTGGCCATCGCTTGGTGGCGCTGCAGTTTGCCGGTGCGGCCATTATCCTGCTGGCAGCCGCAGGCATGAACCTGCTGGGTGAGCGCCGCGTGCGGCTAACGGCTGCGCCAGGCGGCAAGCAGGCACCTGAACAGTGATTTGCCGGGCTGGCCTGCAAGCTGATTTTTGACAGTCGTAAATAGCCTTATTCCAGCAACAACGCCTCAAATGCCGCGCTGGCCGGGCATTGCGCCAGCGCGCTGTACATCACCAGTCGTAAATGATTTTCCTCATCGACAATGAACGAAGCATGTTCAAAAGTCACCTGGCCGACCTCCGGCACCTTGAAAGTACGCTGCCCCTGGCAACGACCGTGAATATCATGCTGCTGCCACAGTTGGCGGAACTGCGGCGAAACCTGCTCCAGTGCCTGCACCCGTTGCTGCATGGTGGCGTCTTCCGGCGCGCGGGCGTAGTCGCGGCGAAAGCTGGCCAGAACTTGAGGCGCCTGTGCCTGCCATTCCACCAGGCGCTGGTTGAGTTGCGGATCGGCGAACAGCATCCACAGCATGTTGCGCTGCTCCGCCGGGCGATCGCCGATGGCGAACAGCAAATCCGCCGCCGGGTTCCAGGCGATGATGTCCCAGCTCAGGTTCATGACGTAAGCCGGCCGCAGTTGCAGGTCGTCCAGCAGGCGGCGCACCAGCGGCGAAACCTGACACCACTGATGACCGACCGGTACCGGCGGGCGCTGATGCGCCAGCAAAAACAGATGGTAGCGCCCGGTCGCGTCCAGCTTCAGCACTCGTGCCAGATTCTCCAGAAAATCCACCGAGGCGTTGATTTCCCGCCCCTGTTCCAGCCAGGTATACCAGGTGAGACCGACGCCTGCCAGAGCGGCTACTTCTTCCCGGCGCAGCCCCGGAGTTCTGCGCCGGGTACCACTCGGCAGACCTACCGCCTGCGGCGATAATTTCTCACGCTTTTGACGCAGAAAATCCGCCAGATCCTGGCGGGTGCGGTTGAGGGTACGCGGCGGCATAGTGGCTGTCCTGTTGCTGTTAGTAATAGTATAACTGGCTATATAGTAACAGTTTAAGACATGTTCCATACTGCCGCCATCCCAATCTCTGGAGGTCATTATGGAACAGTCATTAGCGGGGGACGATCGTCGTCTGTCGGGGTTGCCGGTGTTGTTGCTGGGCGGTTTTGTCACGGTGTTCGACCTGTTTGTGGTGAACGTGGCAGCGCCGGTGATCCAGCAACAATTCGCAGCTGATTTTGCCGGCCTGGGTTTGATTATTGCCGGTTATGAGCTGGCATTCGGCGTGTTACTGATTGCCGGTGGGCGGTTGGGCGATCGCTTTGGTCGTCGTCGCATGTTCAGTCTCGGCATGTTGGGCTTTACGTTAACGTCTGCGCTGTGTGGCTTGGCGACCTCTCTAAGCATGTTGATCGTAGCGCGCTTTTTTCAGGGGGCGACGGCGGCGCTGTTGTTCCCGCAGATCTATGCGTTGCTGCGCGTGTTGTACAGCTCGCAGCAGCGGCGACGGGCCTTTGCCTGGCTGGGCATGACGCTGGGGCTGGCGGCGATTTTTGGTCAGATTTTCGGTGGCTTTATTATCGAAGCCGATATCTTCGGCAGCGGTTGGCGAATGATTTTTCTGATCAATCTGCCGGTGGGAGCGCTGGCCATGCTGGCGGCGCGGCGTATTCCCGAATCACGCCTCGCACAGGCGCAGCGGCTGGATGGCGTTGGCCTGCTGTTGGCGGCAACCGGGCTGTTGTTGCTGCTGGTTCCGCTGCTGGAAGGGCCGTCGCGTGGCTGGCCCTGGTGGGTGTTGCCTACGCTGGCGCTGGGCGTAGCGGTGCTGTGGGCCTTTATCCGCTGGGAACGGCGGTTGGCGCAGCGTGCGGGGGACGCGGTGCTGGATCCGGCATTGCTGCGGCAGGGGAGTTTTACCCCGGGCGTGGCAGTGGTGCTGGCGATTTACTCGACCGCCTCTTCGTTTTTTCTGTGTTTTGCCCTGCTGTTGCAGGCGGGCATTGGCCTGACGCCGTTTCAGGCCGGCAGCCTGTTTGCACCCGCCAGCGTGGCTTTTATGCTGGCCTCATTGCTGGCACCGACGCTGGTACAGCGCTGGGGCAACGGCGTGCTGGCGCTTGGCGTGGTGATTTACGCCACCGGGATGGCACTGCTGGTGGCGCAGGTGCTGTGGGGCGCGGCGCTGGTTCAGCCACTGTGGCTGTTGCCGGGGCTGGTTGTTCTGGGTTTTGGTCAGGCACTGAGTATGACACCGCTGCTTAACCTGGTGCTCGGACTGGCAAAAGAACAACAGGCGGGGATGGCGGCCGGGGTGATTTCTACTGTGCAACAGGTGGGTGGGGCGTTGGGGATTGCCGCCAGCGGCGCGTTTTTTGTTCCCTTGTTGGCGGGCGGCGCGGGCGCAGAGGGTTATGGGCGGGCGTTTGCCGGGGCCATGGTTTACAACCTGCTGGCGATGGCCGTTGCCTTGGTGCTGCTGAGGTGGATCATCCAACAACAGCGCAAAGTGGATCTTTAGTAAAGCTGTGGCGGGTGTTATTGCTATTCATCCACCCGATAACGTTGAAGGATGCCTGACGTCATGTACCAACCCGCCTCATTTCGCGATGACAGCCTGGAAAGTCAAATTGCTCTGGTACGTGCCCACCCGCTGGGCATGTTAATCAGCCACGGTGAACAGGGACTGGTAGCGGATCCGCTGCCGTTTTTGATTGACGCCGATGAGCAGGGCAATATTGTGTTGCGGGCGCACCTGTCCCGCACCAATCCCCATTGGTCCTTGCTACAGACCGTGCCGGAGTGCCTGGTAGTGTTTCAGGGGCGTGAGGGCTATGTCTCGCCGGGCTGGTATGAAACCAAGCGTCAGACCGGCAAGGTGGTGCCGACCTGGAATTACAGCGTGGTGCAACTGAGCGGTGTGCCGCGGGTAACGGAGGACGCGGGCTGGTTGCGACAACAGCTGGACGGGTTGACGGCGTTGCAGGAAGGCCGCCAGCCTGAACCCTGGCATATCGGCGATGCTCCGGCCAATTATATCGCTGCACAGATCCGGGGCATAGTCGGTATCGAGATCGCCGTGACTCACCGCGAAGGCAAATGGAAGATGAGCCAGAACCGCAACGCCGAAGATGTCGAGGGGGTGATCGCCGCGCTGAGAGCCGGTGATGTTGACCAGCAGCAACTGGCAGATGAGGTTGAGCGGCGGCGTGGATAAGGTATGCTGGCTCCAGACTGAATCAGGGGAAAGCAGACCATGGATTACACCAAAATCATTAAAGAGATCGGCCGTGGCAAGAACCATGCGCGCGATCTGGATCGGGAAACCGCCTTTCAGCTCTATCAAAAGATGCTGGCCGATGAGGTTGGCGAATTGGAACTGGGCGGCATCCTGATTGCCATGCGGATTAAAGGCGAAGCCGAAGAGGAAATGCTCGGCTTTTATCAGGCGATGCAACAGCAGGTGATCCGCCTGCAGGCTCCGTCTGGGCGACCGATGCCGGTAGTGTTGCCGAGCTATAACGGCGCGCGCAAACAGGCGAACCTGACGCCGCTACTGGCGCTGTTGCTCAAACGCGTCGGTCTGCCGGTGGTGGTACATGGCGTGCTCGATGACAGCACCCGCGTCACCAGCGCCGAAACCTTCCAGGCGTTGGGCCTGCCCTGGTCGCAAGATGTTGCTCATGCGCAGCAGCGCCTGGATGCAGGTGAAGTCGTGTTTATCCCGGTTTCCACCTTGTCTGCCCCTCTGGAGCGTCAACTTGGCCTGCGCTGGCGCATGGGGGGTGCGTAACAGCGCCCATACCCTGGCCAAACTGGCCACCCCGTTTGCCGAGCAGGATGTGCTGCGTATTGCCAGCGTGTCGCACCCGGAATACGTCGGCCGTGTGGCCTCGTTTTTCCGCCAAATCGGCGCTCGTGGGCTACTGATGCACGGTACCGAAGGCGAGGCCTATGCCAACCCGCAGCGATGCCCACAGATCCATTACATGGTTAACGGCGAGCAGCAGGTGCTGCTGGAACGACCAGTGCAGGATGAAATTCCCGAGCTGCCGGCGGCAAAAGATGCCGAGACCACCGCGCGTTGGACTGAACGTTGCCTGGCGGGTGAGGTGGCGATCCCGCTGGCGATCCAACTCCAGGTTGCCTGCTGTCTGCTGGCCGCCGGTGAGGTTGACACCCTGGAACAGGGTTTGGAACGTTTACGCAGCGCGTAAATCCCTTGGCTATACTGGAACACTTCGCTATTCGGCTGAAAGGATGGTTATGCAACAGGCTCTCGATTACTTCAATCAATTGAATCAGGATTATCTTGAGGTTCACCGCACCAAAGAAGATCTGTTCTGGCACAACTATATGGGCACCGGTGGTGACGATGTTTCAGCAGGTTTTTCGGCGGCGGAAAGCGCTTATAAACGCTTTATCGCCGAACCGCGTCGATTGGCGGAAATTCGTCAGTTGCTGGCTGGGCTGGAAGTTCTGCCGCAGGACGCACAGCGCGATGCGCTGCAACATGGGCTGAATGGCTGGCTGCGTTTCTTTGACTGTAACGCCATTGAAGATGCCGAGGCTCAGACGCTGCTGGATCAAATCATCAGTGCCGAGGCGGACTTGTATACCCGGCGCAAGGCCAACCCGGTCAGCCATCTGAATGCCGCCGGGCAGCGGGTGAACGCCTCGCTCGGTGAGTTGCTGACCAACCAGGCCACCAATGAAAACGAAGACTACCGCCGCAGTTCGCAGAATGCGCTGCGTGAGCTGGAACAGTGGCTATTGCACAACGGTTTGCCGGAGCTGATTAGCCTGCGTAACCGCTTTGCGCGCCAGATGGGTTTTCGCAACTATTTCGACTACAAGGTCAACAAAACCGAGCGCATGACGCCGGAGCAGTTGTTCACCATTCTGGATCGTTTTGAGCAGCAAACCCGCGAGGCCAATTCACGCAGTCTGCAGCAGTTGGCGGCGCAAAAGGGCGAGCAGGCGCTGCAACCCTGGAACGTGCGCTTCGCCAGTGCCGGTGACGTGACCCGACAACTGGATCCTTACTTCCCGTTTGCCCAGTCGCTTGAACGTTGGATCAACAGCTTCAAAAGGTTGCACATCGGTTTTCGTGGCGCGCAGATGGATCTCGATCTGTTGGTGCGTCAGGGCAAGTATGAAAACGGCTTTATGCACGGCCCGGTACCGCCGTTTATCCAGCAGGGGAAATGGCTGCCGGCGCGGATTAACTTCACCAGTCTGGCGCAGCCGGATCAGGTGGGCAGTGGCGCTCATGGGCTCAATACGCTGTTCCATGAGGGCGGGCATGCCGCGCACTTTGCCAATATCTGCCAGAACGCACCCTGCTTCTCGCAGGAGTTCCCTCCGACCTCAATGGCCTATGCGGAAACCCAGTCGATGTTCTGTGACAGCCTGCTGGACGACGCCGATTGGCTGAAACGCTATGCGAAAAACGCCGCCGGTGAGCCGGTGCCGGATAAATTGATTGAGGCCAGTATTGCGGCACGCCAGCCGATGCGTGCGTTCAACGAACGTCATATTCTGCTGGTGCCTTACTTTGAGTGGGCGCTGTATCAGTGGGATGAGCAACAGCTGACACCAGAGGCGATTACCGCACTGGCGCGCGAGGTTGAGCACAAAATTCTGGGCATTAGCGGCAGCCCGCGTCCGACGCTGGCGATCCCGCATTTGTTGTCGCTGGAGTCAGCCTGTTCCTATCAGGGGTATCTGCTGGCACTGATGGCGGTCGAACAGACGCGCCATTTCTTCTTGCAGCGTGACGGCTATCTTACCGATAACCCGGCGATTGGCCCGGATCTGGCGCACCACTACTGGCTGCCGGGTAACGGTGTCAGCCATGATGAGACGCTACGCAGCCTGACCGGCGAAGGCTTTAACCCGGACTATCTGGCGCAGGCCTGTAACCAGACGGTGGCGCAGGCGTGGCAGGATGCTCAGCAGACCATCGCTGCTGCCGCTGCCCGGCCGCAACCGGCGGCGGACTTCGACCTGGCGGCGCATATCCGCGTGGTGGATGGCGAGCAGGTGCTGGCGGATAACGCCGAGGGCGATGAAAAGATGTGCCGTGACTTCGCCGCAGCGATTAACGCACGTCTGGCCTGAAATCGCTGAACAAGCCCGCCGCGTGTCTGCACCGGCGGGCTTTTTATCACCACCCGTGAGCGATCAGCGCTTTTGCGCATCCGGGCGGGTCATGTCGAAACGGTGCTGTTCGGAGATGCCATAGTAGGCGCTCGGCCCACCGGCACGCAGAATTGGTTCGGCGGCGGCAGTCTGATAGATGCCGTGTTCGTCCAGCAGCGCCGGATCGATATGCACCGCTACCACTTCCCCCAGCACCAGCCAGGTATCCACCTTGTCACCCGCGGCGCTTTGCAATTGAATGCACTGCGACAGGCGGCATTCAAAGTTAACCGGGCTTTCCGCTACGCGTTCGGCCTTCACCAGGCGGCTGGGCAGCGGTGTCACGCCGGCAAAGGCAAATTCATCTTCACCGCGCGCCAGGCTGGCGGAGCTGTTATTCATGGCATTGGCCAGTGGACGCGTCGCCAGATTCCAGACAAATTCCCCGGTTTCGACGATGTTCGCCACGCTGTCTTTCCAGCCGCTGCTGGCGAAGCCGATGATCGGCGGACGATAATTGAAGCAATTAAAAAAACTGTAGGGTGCCAGGTTGCGTTGGCCGGTGACACTGACCGAGGAAATCCAGCCTATCGGGCGCGGGCCGACAATGGCGTTCAACGGATCGTGCGGCAAACCATGGCCGGCGGCGGGTTCATAGTAATAACGGGACTCACTGCTCATAGGTGGCCTGAGATAGGGGAAACAGAGCTAATATTTTGACGTGTTTCCCGCCGCCTGCAAGTTTGTCTTCGCTTTATGGTATCTTACGCGCCAGAAATACCTTTAAGAGAGCCCGTCACGGTGGAAAAAAAGAAAAGCTTCCCGCAGCAGAAAAGCGGACTGCACCCGCGTAACCGTCATCGCTCACGCTATGACTTTCCGGCGCTGATCGCCAGCTGCCCGGCGTTGGAGCCGTTCGTCAAGCCGAACGCCTGGGGCGATATTTCGGTAGATTTTGCCGATCCGGCGGCGGTTAAAATGCTCAACCGTGCGTTGCTGCAACACTTCTATGGTATCGAGCACTGGGATATTCCCGCCGATTACCTGTGCCCGCCAATCCCGGGGCGCGCCGATTACCTGCACCATCTGGCCGATCTGCTGGCGACCAGCAACGACGGTGAGATCCCGCGTGGCAAAGGCGTGGCGATCCTTGACGTGGGGATTGGTGCCAACTGCATTTATCCGATCGTAGGCCTGCGCGAATACGGCTGGCGTTTTACCGGTTCAGAGATTGACCCGGTGTCGCTCAATTCGGCCAAAATGATCGTCGAAATGAACCCGACGTTAAGAAACAGCGTGCGCCTGCGCCTGCAAAAACAGCCGGAGTTTATCTTTAACGGCATCATCGGTGTGGCAGAGAAGTTTGACGCTACGCTGTGCAACCCGCCATTCCACGGCTCCGAGCAGGAAGCGCAGGCCAGCACCCGCCGCAAACTGCATAAGTTGGGCAAGGGCGAAGTGGCCGACAAGCCGGTACAGAACTTTGGCGGCAAGAATAACGAACTGTGGTGTGAAGGCGGCGAAGAAGCCTTCGTGCGTAAAATGGTCGAAGAAAGCGTCAGCAAGGCGCAGAACTGCCTGTGGTTCACTTCTTTGATATCCAAACACACCACTTTGCCGTCGATTTATCACGCGGCGAAGTTGGCCGGGGTGGCGGAAGTGCGCACTATCGAGATGGCGCAGGGGCAAAAGATCAGCCGCTTTGTCGCCTGGACCTTCCATGACGCCGAGCAGCAGGCCGCCTGGGCGGCAGAACGCTGGCGCTAATTTCGGAGTTTGCACAGATTTTTGCCGGTATGGGAGGCAGCTCCCATACCGACTTTAGGCTTGACACCCTTTCTTGACATATCCCATTAAGGTTCCTTAACTGTAGCCATACCAATAATAGCTATCCCAGCAGTGTGCATCGTCTCTCTCCATGCAGTTGGAGACAGGTTGCGGCACTGATGTGCCGTATCTTTCATTCGACACATTAGTGGGAGTTATTATGATTCCTTTATCTACGCAACAAGAAGTCGGCGCTCTGATCATCGGGATTTTTGGACGTCTGCCGACGGTTTCTGAAATTGACTATTACGACAGTCAATTTGATATCAGCAGCCAGCCACCGGCTTACATGGCCAGTATTTTAATGAGTCAGCCTGATGCCGACTGGATGAACGGCCAGAGCGAATACGATATTCTCACCTCAGTCTACCTTTCGGTTTATAACGCCTACCCCGACCCGGATTATATCAACGAGCTGCTTACGCAGGGCCATTTCAATAGCGCGATCGCCAGTGTGGTCATCAGTCTTTTTAATTATCTGGGGGACGATCCGGCTATCCTCGCGCAGCGTGACGCATTGGATCAAAGGATTGCCGAGGGGCTATTCCCGTCCGTTGCCGATGATGCTGTCGGAGGGGCCGCTGATGCCATCGCCATGTTCTACCTACTGAAAGCCCCTTGGCTGACTGACGAAATCAATTCTTATGGCCGTCAGCTTAATCAGGGGGCCGACCTGGGCGTTCTGGCGCAGGAAAAAATAGAGACGTTGCCAATAAATAATCTTTCGGACGGCGATTTTATTTTGCAGTTGTTCGAACAGGGTTTTGAGCGCCCGCCAACGGCGTCTGAGTTGACCGATTATCAAAATCAACTGGCGGAAGGGGCGACGCGTGGCGATCTGCTGGTTGCCATGATTGAGCAATTACGTGGCGAAGTGGCACCGGAAGATCAGGTTGCGCAGCAGCATTTCAATGATGCCGGTTATCAATATCCGTCGGGGGAACTGCCTGCCCCGGTTTATTTGGAGCAAGTGGCAGCGCTGTTTCGCGCTATTCCTGAACGGAGTATTGATGCCGCGTCACTGGAAACCTGGAGCAAAACCCTGGCCTCCGGCACCCTGAGTTATCCGGAGTTGGTCGCTGCCCTGTTGGCAACCCCCGAGTTTCAGGGACAGATTGGTGATTTGCAGGGGGATGCTTTTATTCAACACGTGTATCAGGCCGTTCATGGCAGAGCCGCGGATGAGCAGCAACTGGCACATTATCGGACTTTGGGTGACGACAAGGGGGTGATTACGCAGGCGGTAGTTGAGGATCTGATGACTAACGACGTCACTGGCGGAGTGACTCAGAGTGAGCAATGGGTGTTTGCCCGTGAGATTGGCCAAAGCCTGGCCTATAAAACCACGGCTTCACTTGGCACTAGCGAAGAGGGTGGAAATGCTTACGGGACGGTAAACACCCATGTCGGACACTCGCTGAGCAACGCGGAAACTGCCGTACTGTTCCGGGTTTTCCTCAATGCAGATAAGGATGTCTCTGTGGATCTGAGCTATGCCTCCCAGCTTTCCTATTTGACTATTAATGGGGATGGGGCTGCGGCCATTCAGTTGCATCATAACCCGAACGTTAAATATGGCGTGGCGGTGACCGTAAATAACGCCAACGTCACTCTCGACGGTACCTACGGTAGCGATCAGGTACAGTTAACGGCGCTGGCCGATGTGGCTGCCGCCAGCGGGAATTTTAATCTCAATGAGGGCAATGACAGCCTGTTGTGGGCCGGGAACTCCACTGGAGGGGCAAACCATGTCGGTTGGGCGCTGAGAGCCGACGGCGGTGCGGGCATGGACATCCTGTCTGCTAACCTGATCGTCAAACTCACTTCTACACTCGATCTTTGGGGAATGCGTGTTAGCACGGTGAGCAGCAACGCTGCCAACTTCAGCCATTTTGAACAGCTCGATCTGGCTGGTTATATCGGCCAGGCTGAAGCGACTCTGAATAAGGTCAGTTGGAGTGGGATTAAGACAGAAAAACTGGCGACTGAAGCCCACGTTTTTGACTATGGCGTGCTAAATGGTCACGCGACGGTAGAGGGAACTCGGGGTGGGTATGTCGTCCAGGATCGGGCTGCGAACGATCTGGGTAGCGGGGGACTGTTGCTTTCCGATCGGGCGGATAATGTCAAAGTGATTAACGCTAATGCGACTGCTGCACGGCTTGAAATCAGCAGCGTGGGCGATCAGGCGGACAGCCGGCTCGAAATCGATTTTCTGGCGAATGCCACTCACCGCGTCGATCTGTTATTTTCCGGCAGCGGAAACGTCGGGTCTTTGGCGCTGGATTCTCACGGCAGTGAAAATCCGCTGGAGCTGATTGCCATCAATGCCACGGGTTGGGGGCGTAGCGCACTGACGTTGACCGGCAGCAATGACCAGGTGCATGACATTGTGCTTTCGGGTCGAGCGAGCTTTAACCTGACGCTGGAGGAGGGCTACCACAACGTGGGGCTGATTGACGCTTCCGCCTTTGCCGGTAATGCGTTCACCCTGAATTCGGCCCATGGCGGCAGCGGAAACGGTACTCTGATCCAGATGCTGGATTTACTGCCGCTCAGCGGTGCCAGCCAGGCCAAATTGGATCCGTTATTGGCCGAATTGGGGCTGGTGGGTGAGCAACTGTTAGTCAAAGGTGGAGGGGGCAATGACCAGTTCAACATCAAGGGAGATACCACACTAATCGCAGGTGCAGGGCAGAACAGCGTAACTCTGCAATCAAGCACGGCGGCTTCCGGCGTCACACTCAAGGGTTTTTCACTGCAGCAAGACAGCATTACTGACGTTTTGTCCGGAGTGCGCTTATCCCATGATGCCGGAGGTCGCTCATTAGCGGATTACGGCACCAGCGACGGCCAAAATATTGAAGCCCGGATTGGTGTGTTGGGGGATGAACAGATGGGCAGCGCCAGCCAACTGCTGGCGGCACTGCTGGATCTGGGCAGACCGGGGGCTCTCAGCGCTAAGGTGGGGGTGAGCAGCGTATTGGCCGATCAAAACAGCAGTTATATTATTGTCGACAATAACGACGATCACCGGCTGGATGCGGCTGACAGCGTGATCCTGCTGTTGGGCCAGGATCACCAGATGCTGCTCAGTGAGCTGCGCTATCTCCCACCGGAGGTTACTATCACCGCTACGGCATCGACGGAGGAATTACTGGTCGCCTGAGTCTTGACTGTCGTATTAATGTCCGCAGGCGCCGGTTATTTAACCGGCGCCAATAATACTTCGCGTTTTCCTTTCAATTTCTTCAACTTGCGTTATTCTCAATGCGGTTACCATAATAAAAATCCTGATTTAATTATTTATTCAAAAATTAATAGTTACTTTACTGAATTGATATATTTATCCCGGTTAGCGTTATCTGTCTGGAGAATTAGGCCTGCCTGTTTCTCTGGTTGATGCGCGCCTGCGTGTGGGCGCGGCGTGCGTAAAAATAAAATGAGAAGCCGTTGTTCGCTAAATCATCTGCCAGAAGGATTTTTACCCTATGCTGTTACGATTCAGTCAGTTAAACACCCACAGCCGTGCGGAATTGAACGCGATAGAAAATGCCGTTGCCATGATTGTATTTAAACCCGACGGCACCGTGCTGCGAGCCAATGATTTATTTCTGCAAACTATGGGATTCCAGCGCCAGGAAGTGATCGGCCAACATCACCGTATTTTTTGTGACCCGCAATATGTTACGAGTACGGCATACCGTAAGCACTGGGAAATGTTAAATCATGGCAAGCCGATTACCGACAATATAAAGCGCATTCGCAAAGACGGTGAAGTTGTATGGCTGCAGGGTACCTATACCCCGGTATTGAACAAGCAGGGGCGGGTGATGGAGATCGTCAAGATTGCCAGCGTGGTGACCGAACGCATTACCCAGGCACAGGAACATCAAAGTTTACTGGCAGCGTTAAATCGATCTATGGCGATGATCACTTTCAATGCACAGGGAAAGATCCTCGACGCTAATGACAATATGTTGAATCTGATGGGTTATCGGCTGGAGGAGGCGCGCGGACAGTCGCATGCGGTGCTCTGCCCGCCAGAATTTGCCGCCTCTGACGATTACCGTCAGCACTGGCAGCGTTTGGCACGCGGCGAGTTTATCACCGGGCGTTTTGAGCGGGTAAATCGTCGTGGGGAGCGAGTCTGGCTGGAGGCCAGTTATAACCCGATCCTCAACGAAGATGGACGGCTGGTGAAAGTGGTGAAAATCGCTCAGGACATTACCCGGCTGATGATCCAGCAGCAGCATGAGGAAGAGATGGTACGCAATGCGCACCATCTTTCTTTGGATACCGACAGAACCGCGGCGCAGGGGGCGGTGATCGTGCAGCAGGCGGTGGCGGGCATGCAGCAGGTGGAAGCGGCCGCACGCGATACTTCCGCCGTGGTCAGCGAACTGGGCAAAGGTTCACAGCAAATTGGTGCCATGGTGGAGTCAATCCGTAAAATTGCTTCTCAAACCAATTTGCTGGCAATCAATGCTTCTATTGAGGCCGCGCACGCGGGGGAACACGGGCGCGGTTTTGCCGTGGTCGCCAACGAAGTGCGTACTCTGGCAGAACAGTCCCGCCAGGCGGCGACAGAAATCGAAAGGATTACCAAAGCGATTCAACAGGGCGTGGCAGCGGCGATTACCGGAATGGCGGTTTGTGTGGAGCAAGCGGGCGGTGGCGTTGCCCTGACGCATGATGCCGGTGAGGTGATCAATCAGGTGAATGTGGGCATGCAGGACGTGGTGAAACTTATGCAGACTTTCACGTCGGTTAAACAAGAAGGTGCATTGCACTGATCGCCCCTGCGCTAGCCCTGGCAACGGTGTTAGCGCCTTTATCGCTTTACTATTCTCCTGATTGTTTATCTTTGGTTCAAACTCGCCGGTTTGACACTCTGTATGCTACAACTAAAAGTGAACGAACGTTCGTTCGTTCACTTTTAGTTGTTTTGAACATCGCTAGCCACATTTCAACCGCGAGACAGAACCATGGGAAACCGAGAAAAAATTGTTGATGCCGCATTGCATAGCTTTACCCACAAGGGGTTTCACCAGACCAGTATGCGAGATATCGCACTGGCAGCAGGCGTCAGCGTGGGCAATCTTTACAATCATTTTGCTGGTAAGAATGATTTGATTGGTGAAATCGCGTTGCTGGAGAATGCGTTTTTCAGCGAGTTTGCCGCACAGTTGACCGCAGGGAAACATCGACCAAAGCAGGCGCTGTCCGACTTTTTCAACGCTTATCACGCTTTTGTGTCTTCACCGGACAGCGTGCAATTGTCGGCAGAGATTGTGGCGGAGGTTGCGCGTAATCCCACCCTGGCGGAGCGATTTGATGCCAACCAGCAGCAACTGATGGATGCACTGGTGCAGGTTATCGTTCTGGCGCAGCAGGCTGACGAGATTGCGGTAGCGTTGGATCCGCGCGAGCTTGCCCAACTGATTCTGGACGTGATTGAAGGCCAGGCCTGGCGGCAGGCGATTTTCCCTCGCAAGGCGTCGACGGTGGCCAATCACTTGCTGGAACAGTTGATTTTCACGCAAGGGTAATGGGGGGCAAAATGCTTGATATACAGCCTTACCGCGAATCCTGCCGATTACAGACGGCAGCGTTGATTTACTCTGCCTTCGATGACAAATTTCAACGCCAGTGCGGGCTGAGCGCACGTCAACAATGGCGGTTGTTTTACTGGCTGTGGAGCTGGAAACAGAGCACCAGTCAGGAACAGAGCTTTGTCGTTAGGCGAGCGGGTAAGGTAGTGGCAGCATTTGGGCTCAAGTCAGCGGGGCGACTGGGTAATTCTGCGTTAAGGGAACGCCCGTTGCCAATCCTGCGTTTGTGCCGCCGTTACGGCATGCTGAACTTTTGGCGCATGTACCTGCAAATCGTGACGTTACAGCATGATCCTGCTGGCGGTGAACTGTATCTCTCCTACCTGGCGGTGGATGAAAAGCAGCGGGGCAAAGGCGTGGGGAAAATGTTGATCCAATGGATAACGGAGTATGCGGCGGCACAGCGGCCTAACCGTTGGCTACGTTTGCACGTGAGCCAACAAAATACCGGCGCACGGCGGCTGTATCAACAATGTGGTTTCAACATCGGTCGGCGGGAGAGACATGCTTCGCTGTGGTTGCTGTTTCGCCAGGCAAACTGGCTGTTCATGGAGAAGCGCATCGGGGAAACACGATGAAAAAAATAGTCGTTTCTTTACTGGCACTGTTTGTGGTGGCGTTAGGCTGGGTTCTCAACGTCAATGACTATCAATATGTCACAGAACCGGTTCGGTTGGCCGCTGGTGGGAACTCACTTGCCGGTACGCTGGTGCTGCCGAAGAACATGCAGGGGAAGCCGGGGGTGATTGTCTTTGTTCATGGTGATGGCCCTGCCAATGCCAGCCGTGACGAAGCCTACTACAGTATTTGGGAAAGCATGGCTGAACAGGGCTATGCCGTTTTATCTTTTGATAAACCGGGTGTCGGCGGCTCTTCCGGTAATTGGTTGCACCAAACCATGAATGACCGGGCAAAAGAAACGGCGGATATTATTGACTGGGCCAGAAAAGACGGACGCTTTAACCCGCAATGTGTCGGGTTGTGGGGCGCGAGCCAGGCGGGTTGGGTGATGCCAGAAGTTGCACGACTGCGGCCCGATATCGTTTTTACGTTGGTGATGTCTCCGGCGATCAACTGGTTAACGCAAGGGCAATATAACACCCGAGCGGAAATGGAGGCTGCAGGTATTGATGAGCAACGAATTCAGGAACGCGAAGCACAGGGGAGGCGCGTGCTGTCCTTGTTAAAACAGCCGGACGGTTACACGCAGTACCGCAGAGAGTATGGTGCTGCGGCGGCCTTGAGTGCCGATCGCTGGCAGTTTATTCGAGCCAACATGGCCAGTGATGCCACTGCGGGGTTGAGCCATTACAAAACACCGGTACACCTGATGGTGGGGGGGCGTGACATTAACGTTGACGCGAACGAAACTGAACGCGTTTACCGGCAAGTCATCTCCGCCGATCTGTTGACGGTGATGCGCATCGAGCAGGCTGACCATGCCATGGTCAAACCGCTGTTTGTCCGTTACCCGTCGTTGATCAATATTGTCGGCCTGTTTGCGCCGCGATCGATACAGTATGACGCTTACCTGCAGGATGTGGCGGCGTTCCTTGCCGCCCACCCCTGCACGCCGCGGTGATGATTGTCAGGACGTTTCCGGCGGCGTTCCCGCGTTCGGAGCATAAGAAAGCTGCATGGCCTGTTGTGGCATGGCGATATCGGCCTGGTCAAAATGCATTTTTACCAGGCGATCGAGCGCGTACTGCACCACCCACTGTTTCAACGCCTGGGTGCGAACGGTGACCCGGGTGGTGAAGGAACGGTCACCCAGCGCGACCACGCCGTTGAATACCGGTTCGCCGACCAGAAAATGTTTCACCTGATCGTCTTGTTTCAATGCATCAACGGCCTGATGCAGCACTTGATGGACATGATCGATGTCTTCGTCGCGGCTAACGCTGTAATTGGCTCGGTAGACGCCAAATTCGCGGGCATAGTTGGCCAGCGTGGTGATCGAAGAAAAGGGAACGATGTGATACACGCCGTAGTCGTCCCGCAGACCGATTGAACGGATAGTCATGCGCTCCACCGTGCCGGTAATACCGCTGACGGTGACATATTCGCCGGTATTCATGCCGTTTTCGAACTGGATGAATACGCCGGTAATCACATCTTTCACCAGCGTTTGCGCCCCAAAGCTGATAGCCAGCCCCAGTGCTCCGGCACCTGCCAGCAGGGGCGCAATGTTAATCCCCACCTGTGACAGTACAATCATGATGGTAATGGTGCTGATAACGATGGCCAGTACGTTGCGAAACAGCGTCAATAAGGTACGTTCACGCGCGCTAGGGCGAATACCGTTGCTCAGTTCCAATGCCAGGCGGTGTTCGATAATACTGGCCATCAGCGTCCAGCTGAACACGGCAATCACCACAATCAGCAGGATATGCACCAGCCCGCCAATGATTTTCTCGCCGTTTTCGCTGCCGGCCCACTGGTACAAATTGATCAGATGCCAGGCGTCAAACAGCAGCAGCGTCACCGCCAACACCACTATCACCCGCAGTATTTTCAACCCATTGGGAATATAGGAGTTAATGCGTCGTTCCAGCATTGGGTAGCGTCGGTTGACGTCATCCGGCAGTGAGATTCGTCGGAAAATCCAACGGGTCAGCATGCCGGAAAGCAGGGCGCCGAGGCCAACGACCACCAGGCTTTTCACCGTCGCGGTCATCATAAAGCGCAGGCTGTTGCCGATATCAAACTGCGACAGCGCAAATAACACCAGGAAATAGGCGATCGCCAGCAGGTGCCAGACGTGGCCCAGACCGCGCAAAATAATGCTGAAAAATGCCATGGATCGTTCGGCCAGCAGGTTGATTTGCCGTTGTATCGGTTTGCGGTTACGCAGGATCAGTGCCACCGCATACAGCGTCAGGGCCAGCATGATAATCAGATTGGCGGCCGCCGCAGCCGGATAGCTGATTTGCGTCGCCACTACCGGCACCACCACCATCAGACCGTAGCCAATCAGGCCGCTCAGCCAGGCGAGACGCTGGTTCCAGTAGTGGGCGCTGGCATCGCTAAACGGGAAGGGGCGCAGATAATCGAAGTTGGGCGAGAAAATCAACCGCAGTATCGCCTTGAAGAATTCGATAACCGCAAAGGCGCTAAGAAACAGGGTTTGCAAACGCAGGATGGTCGCGCTGTCGGCATTAACATGGCGCGCAAACAGGTTGCCCGCCGCCAGCGCCAGTAGCAATACCAGCAGATCGACGGCGAAAGCGCCGAGGATGGCCGTCGGCAATTTATACCACGGCCCCTGCTGCAATTTGGCGTTGTGTCCCCAACTGCCCATGCGTTTGTACAGCGGGTGCATCAGCCGACGGATCAGATGGAAGATGGCGAAGGTCACCGCGACCGTCAGCAGAAAGTAGCCCAGGGCGCGGAAAAAACTGTCGGGATTAAAACTGCGTTTTGGCCCCGAGTCGATCAGCTTTTGCAGCGAGTTCAGCCTTTGGTTAACGCTGCTGATGCCCCCTTGTGCCAGATTGCTCAGATTGTCGCTCAGCGACTCTGGCGTTTCTGACGCTTCTGTTTTCGGCGGGCCGTTGGCAGATTGATCTGCTGCCTGTCTGAGGTGGCCGATCAGCGCGGCGCGGGCCTTATCGTCTTGCAGAATATCCGCCAGTGCGGCGTAAGAGGCTTTTTGCTGTTGGCTTTGGTCAACGGGGGCGGTTTTCTGCGCGGATTGCGCCATCGCCAATGGGGAAACTGTGCAGGCTATCAGCAGCAGTAACAGGGGAAACCAGCGTTCTCGCAGATGAGAACCTAATCGGGAGTATGCGGTTGCGGGCATTTATCCTCTCTTGGGGCTCTGTAAATCGGCGGATTAAAGACAAATGTTAATAAAAACAAGCAATATAGTAGGAAATGATACGAGGCGGGGAGTGGGAACGCGTGCTAAATAGAAACGGCGAGCGCTGAGTGCGCCCGCCGTTGAACAGGATAAATCAGGAAACGTGCTGCAGGAACTCTTTCAAACGCGGGCTTGGCGGGTTGTTGATCAACTCGTGAGGGTTGCCGTCTTCCGCAATCCGTCCCTTATCAATAAAGATCAGCCGTGACGCCACTTTTTCGGCAAAGCCGACTTCGTGGGTGACGATCACCATGGTCATGCCTTCTTCCGCCAGATCCTGCATCACCTTCAGCACTTCATGGCGCAGTTCCGGATCAAGCGCAGAAGTTGGCTCATCGAACAGCATCATTTTCGGCTTCACCGCCAGCGCACGGGCGATAGCCACGCGCTGTTGCTGGCCACCGGAAAGCTCTGAAGGATAGTGGTGCGCACGTTCAGCCAGGCCAACTTTTGCCAGCAGGTCGCGTGCCAGCTTTTCCGCATCCGACTTTTTCAGTCCGCGCACGCGGATAGGGCCAAAGGCGACGTTTTCCAACGCGGTCAGGTGTGGGAACAGGTAAAACTGTTGGAACACCATGCCGGCTTCCTGACGGATCAACCGATCGTCAACCTTGGGATCGTTAGCTTTCAGGCCGTCGACGATCAGATCGCCGCTGGTGATCTCTTCGAGCTTGTTGATACAACGCAGCAGCGTAGATTTACCGGAGCCGGAAGGCCCGATAATCACCACCACCTCACCCTGGTTAATTTTCAGGTCGATGTTGTGCAGCACCTGGGTTTGCCCAAAATGCTTGGAGACGTTTTTAAATTCAATCACAGGATTTTCATCCTTCTTTCCAGACGACGCAGCACGAAGCTCAGCACCAGGGTAATAATCAGATAAATAACCGCCACGGCGCTCCAGATTTCCAGCGCGCGGAAGTTACCGGCAATAATCTCCTGCCCCTGACGGGTCAGTTCCGCCACGCCGATCACGATAAACAGCGAGGTGTCCTTAATGCTGATGATCCACTGGTTACCCAGCGGTGGCAGCATGCGGCGCAGCGCCAGCGGCATAATGACATAACGGATGGTTTCACGGCGTGACAGGCCTAATGCCAGGCCGGCCTCGCGGAAGCCGCTATGAATCGACAGCACGGCACCACGGGTAATTTCCGCAATATAGGCCCCGGAGTTGATCATAATGGTGACCACCGCCGCGCTGAAAGGATCGATGCGTAAATCGCTGAACGCCATCGGCAGGGCGAAGTAGATAAACATCACCTGCACCACGATTGGTGTACCGCGAATAACTTCGATGAATACCAGAGCCACGTGGTTGGCAATCCAACCGCCGTAGGTACGGGCAAAGCCGGCAACCAGGCCGATGATCAGGCCGCCAATCAGACCGAGGACCGAAATCCACAGGGTCATTTTGGCGCCTTCTAACAGGATGGGGATGGCGGGCCAGATGGCGCTCCAGTCGAACTGCATGGTGTTTTCTCCCGGTGATCCCAAACGTGGGAATCAGATGCAACAAAGCGCAGGGGCTAAGACACCACCCCTGTGCTCAAGTGAATCAGTGACTGACTTCATCCGTTATTTAGGTTCGGTACCGAACCATTTTTTGTAGATTTCGTTGTAGGTGCCGTTGTCGCGCAGCGTTTTCAGCGCGCCATTGACCTTCACGCGCAGCTCGTCACTGCCTTTCGGGAAGGCGATGCCGTATTGCTGAGCTTCCAGTGATTCACCCACGGTTTTGAACTTGCCGGCGCCGGCAGTTTTGATGAAGTACAGGATGTTTGGCGTGTCGTGCAGTACCGCATCTGCACGCTTGGTGCCCAGTTCCATATAGGCGTTATCGATGTTCGGGAACTGACGCAGGTCTTTGGTTTTGATGTGTTGTTTGGCGTAATCAACGGAACCGGTGCCGCTCTTCACCGCCACCACTTTACCGTTCAGATCGTCAATGCCCTTGATGTTGTTGTCGTTGGCATTAACCATCACCAGCAGGCCGCTTTTGTAGTAGCCGTCGGAGAATTCGATGGCTTTTTTACGTTCTTCAGTAATGGTGATACCGGCCAGCGCCAGATCGATGTTTTTGGTTTGCAGTGCCGGGATGATGCCGCTGAAATCCATTGGTTTCAGGGTGTAATCCAGTTTCAGTTCTTTGGCGATAGCGGCCCACAGGTCGATATCGAAGCCAACGTATTTATCGCCTTGTTTGAACTCAAAGGGAACGAATGCGGTATCGGTAGCGACGACCAGTTTATCTGCTGCGTGGGAGCTAACGGCAAAGGCCAGCGAAAGGGCGGCCAGGGAGACTTTAAAAATTGACTTCATGAGAGGAATTTCCTGTACAGGTTGCGGATTACCCATTTTTTATATTGCAGTTGGTGCCATGAAAGAATCGTGCCATCTTTTCAACTACTATAAAAACAAAGAGTTGTGGTGTGATGTTGTGTTTGAAGATCGAATTATTATTTTTATGCACCAAATTGAGGCCCCAAAATAGTGCTCTGGGTTGCCTGTTGGTGCACTGGCCTATCATTAACCAAATAACGGGGCTGAAACAACCGATAGTTAACAGTTTCGCTTCAATACTGATAACTAACTCTAACTTTTGTGCCGCAAGGCTGTTGCATCTGGTGCAGGAGTGTTCACTGAAAGGGCTTTGTGGTGGCACGTTGTGCCCATCGGCTTAACGCAGTTGGCTGTCTTTGCTGCCGCGGCGGTTATATAAGCTGCTTGCCGCCTGTTTTTTATCCAGCTCGGTTTGGCAGGCCAGGCAATAGCGCACGCCTTTCAGCGCTTGCCGACGGGCTAAAGGAATTTCTTCTCCGCATTCCTGGCAATAATGCTCGCTTTCACCCCGGCCCAGCGCCTGTCTGGCACGCTGTACGGCGTCATCCACGGTGGAGTCGATTTGATCCTGCACGGCACCTTCTGCCGCCCATCCGCTTGCCATAGTCACCTCACTTTTGTGGTGCTGCTCTGCTGCTCATCGCCTGTTTTATCTACTATGGGCGGTTTTTTGAGCAATTCAAGCCACGTGAAAAGAAAAACAGGCCGGGGCGAAAGCCCGCAGCCTGCTGAGTCCCGCGATGCGGGCCGTTTTGATTGGTACTATCGGGTTTATTCGATGTTGGACTCGATAAACCACAGGAACTTGTCCAGATCGCGGGATGCGGCAGTGAACATATCCGCGGTATCTTCATCCGCCACTTCAGTAATGGCCTTGCGAATGTCATTGGCCACGGCACCGTAACGATCGGCCAGCGCTTTCAGGTGTTCCTGCACGCTGTGGATATTGGTCGGATAGCTTTTCAATGGGGTCTTATCGTTCACAACCTGCACGGTGCCCAAGGCGACGCCGCCCAACTGTACGATGCGTTCAGCAAAAGTATCCTGATGATCGATGATGGCCGTACGGAACCCGTCCAGCATTTCATGAACGGCAATAAAGTTGGCGCCGCGCATGTTCCAGTGGGCCTGTTTGGTGATCAACGACAGATCGATAAACTGGATAACCTGGCGGTTCAGCGCCTTGATGGCGTCCAGCTTGGTTTTTTCGTCCATGTCATTGCGAGTGTAAAGCAGCTCAGAAGATTTCGTTTTAACCAGTTTAGCGGTACTCATATCAGATCTCCTCTTGTTGTGACGTAGTCCTATTTTGGTACGGGATTAATTATAGCAATGATATGAATTTTTTCAGGCCGAAAATGGCTATTGGATAAATAGGGAGTAACGAATTGAAAATGATAAATAATAAGAGAAACTTAACGAGTATAAATTGTTTTTTATTTAAGGTATTGATTTTTATTTCTTTTAATTTTTGGTGTTTGACTGGCTGTTTGCGGGTGTAATAATTTATAAATGTAATTTATTACATTGTTCACTTTTATTTTATTCGGATGAATCTGTTTTTAAATTTAAGCTCCAGTGTTGCAGCTCTCAATAGAGTGACGAGAGAGCCGGCCGAATCGACCGGCTCACCGGTCACAGCAACAGGGTGTAATGCATCTTGACCACCGCTTTTTTGATCGGCATCGGCGCATTCAACTGGCATCCGACCTGATGCGGTTCATGAGGGAAAAAGATGGCGTACATGCCCGGAAACATCGTCAGCGTCTGGCGATGACGGATGATGTCCAACAGTTGCAGATCCTGAGCTTCGTCATAGGGCAATTCGCTTTGCCAGTCCCCCAGCATGCCGTAATCAATACGTTCCTCACCGCTGATTAACAGATGTATTTCGGCATATTCCTGATGCAGCACTGCACGTCGCGTTTCTGCCAACCCGGTGGTTAGCGTCATCACTTCCATGAAAATTTTTTCACCGTCAATCTCATGCCGGCCCAGTGCCAGCTCAGGCAGATCGTATTGACGAAGGGCGGTGAGGGTTTCATTCAGTATCGGTGACAGCCCACGGCCATAGCGTGGGTTAAACAGAGTGTTATAAATCACTTTAATTCTCCATGTGTTGAACCCTGTCGGGTTCGTTTCCATAAAAACGTGGGGATATTGCGCGGAAAAGTATGCCTGTTTGCCATTGTGAAAACAGTTAACCCGCCTGCATTCCGCTTTTGGCAAATGCAGGCGTAGCCGATCCTCAGGACAGCTTTTCGATTTGCGGTTTTGGCTTGATGGTTAGGGTAGCGCCCATCGAGGCCGCGATGATCGCTGCCAGTGCCAGCCATTGTACCGTTGTCAGGTGTTCATTAAGGAATAACATGCCGGAGAGGGCTGCCAGTGCAGGCTCCAGGCTCATCAGGGTGCCGAAGGTGCGCGCCGGAATTTTCGGCAATGCAATAATTTCCAGGGAATAGGGTAGCGCCGTAGACAAAATGGCTACAGCTAATGCAATGGGCAGGATGTCGACATTCAGCAACGCGCTGCCGGTTTGCCAGGCACCTATCGGGCAGAACACCACGGCGGCGATCAGGGAACCTACTGCCACGGTGCCGGGGCCATGGTCACCACCTGCTTTTTGGCCGCAGATAATATAAACCGCCCAACAGGCACCGGCACCCAACGCACAGGCCGCTCCAATGGGATCGATACTGCCCATGTCATGACCCAGCGGTAACAGGAACCATAATCCGGCAATCGCCAATGCGACCCATAGAAAGTCGATCGGACGGCGTGACGAGAACATGGCGACCGCCAGCGGCCCGGTGAACTCCAGGGCGACAGCGATGCCCAGCGGCAGGGTGCGCAAAGAAAGATAAAACAGATAATTCATCGCACCCAGCGTCAGGCCGTAGATAAACAGTGGCAGACGGCTGCCGGCGGCGAAACGCATGCGCCATGGGCGGAAGATAATGAACAGGATCAGCGTGCCGATACTCAGGCGCAGCGTGGTGATGCCTTCAGCGCCGACCAGCGGGAAAAGGCTTTTAGCCAGTGAGGCACCGGTCTGAATCGACACCATGGCAATAATTAATAAACAGACAGGCACCAGCGTGGAAGACGCTTTAGCGGTTGCAGACGAGGACATCCTTAAGAGCCTTTTATGGGTTTCCCACTACCAGGGAAGACCGTCGATATTCGGATGATGGCAGTGTAAATGAAATGAGGTAAATGTGTCTGAGAAAAGCGTTCGCAACGGAGAAAAGCGCCAGATTTAGGACGGCCGACTAGGTTTTATGCTCAAAAAGTGCGCTTTTTTTAAGAATCATCTGGATTTTAAATAGGTGATTATTGTCACAGAAACGCGTAGAATACGGCTCGAAAATAGAGCGAAAAGAAGAAGATACACTGTTCTTGAAATCTAATGTTACACGATATAAAGCATTAGACACTCATTTTAAGGCAGAGTTTCACGCTAATTTTTGTTATATTTTCAATGCATGAACAAATGGATTTACTTAAAAATATAACGCGTTTGAGGTGGTTATGAAAAAAATTGCATGTCTTTCCGCAGTAGCAGCCTGTGTATTAGCAGTAACCGCAGGTACCGCATTCGCTGGCCAGAGCACCGTATCCGCAGGCTATGCGCAGGGTGATCTCCAAGGCGTTGCCAACAAAGCCGACGGTTTCAACCTGAAGTACCGTTACGAGTTCGACAACAACCCACTGGGTGTGATCGGTTCCTTTACCCACGTGGAAAAGAACGGTTCTGAGAACGGTTACTACGGTAAAGCTCAGTACAACTCTATCACTGCTGGTCCAGCTTACCGCTTCAACGACTGGGCAAGCATCTACGGTGTAGTTGGTGTTGGCTACGGCAAAAACATCGACAACGCCCAAAACGGTTCTGACCGTAACGGCAGCAGCGACTACGGCTTCACCTACGGTGCTGGCCTGCAGTTCAACCCAATCCAGGACGTAGCTCTGGACGTGGGTTACGAGCAGAGCCGTATCCGCAGCGTTGACGTTGGCATCTGGAGCGTTGGCGTAGGCTACCGTTTCTAAGATTTCTCCACGCCTACGGGTGTGAGCGTGTGGCGCAATTGGCCGCATCAGATAAAAATCCGCCCTCGGGCGGATTTTTTTTGCCTGTCATTCGGCGCGGGTAGCTACTTACCCAGTTTCTGTGCCGGCTCTGACGAAAAGCGTGCGCTGCGGGCATCTCGCTCATAGCCCTGTGGCTGGGTGAGAATACCGTACAGCGCGGGCCGACGGCCGTGGATCCAGCGGCGTCCGGTACTGAGCGGGATCAGCGACAGATCCAGTTCCGCCGTGACCATCTGATTTTCCGCCGCCCAGGTTTCCGCCAAAATACGGCCATACGGGTCGAGGATCATCGCATTGCCGGTGCGGACCTCGTCGTCATCGCGCCCCACACCATTGCTGAACAGAACAAAAAGGCCATTGTCATGAGCGCGAGCCGGTAACCAGCGCAACAGCCAGCCGCGGCCATGTTCGCCACGAAATGCTGCCTCTATCGCCGCAGGATTTGTCTGCCGCTGCTGCCAGACTTCCAACGGTATTGGCTTCATACCATGCGGGCTACGGGAATGGGTGCCGCCCGTTTGATGCGGAGCCAGCAGGACTTCAGCCCCCAGCAAAGCGGTCGCACGCACGTTCTCTACCAGGTTATTGTCCCAGCAGATCAATACTCCCATCCGAACCCCCCATGGGGTGTCAAACACGGTGAAGCTGTCGCCGCTGGCTATCGCCGGGTGCTCAAAGGCATGCAGTTTTCGGTGTACGTGAAGCTTGCCGTCGGGCAGGCAAACCGCGTAGGCATTGTAATATTTGCCGTCTTCACCCTGTTCGATGAGCCCAACACCGATCGCCATGTTGTAGCGCTCCGCCAGCGGACGAATACGCGCCAGCGAAGGGCTGGTGGCAATGGGTTCGGCCAGTGCGCCAATTTCGCCGGCGCTGAGGTGTCGCACGTGCCAATAGCCGGTAATGCACATCTCCGGGAAGGTCAGCACCTGGATTTGTTCGGCGGCGGCGCGAGTGATAAAGCCCTCGATCACCGACAGGTTGTAATTTTTATCGTTGGCGCGATGCTGGAACTGCACCGTCGCGGCACGCAGAAAGTTTGTCATAAGGTTACCTTTGGTCGTTGTCTGGCGTTGATTACAGCAAAGCTATTGATTACTGTATAATCAATTAAATTCTTAATTTGATAACCAAACGGAATGGATATTCGACAACTGCGCGCCTTTGTGGTGCTGGCTGAACAGGGCAATTATCACCTGGCGGCAGAACGGCTGTGTATCACCCAGCCGGCACTGAGCAAACAGATCCAGGCGCTGGAAGCGCTGCTGGGTGCCCGGTTGTTTAACCGTGGTCGCCAGGGGGCACAGCTCACCGCCAGCGGACAGCGACTCTACCCCGAGGCACAGGCGCTGGTGGGGCAGCATTTACAGTTTCAACAGCGTGCTTTGAGGATCGTGCAAGGTGAGGCGGGGCGGTTGGCAATTGGATTTGGGCTGTCCAGTTTTCACCTGGCACCGCAACTGGTTGCCGCCTTCCGCCAGCGTTTTCCCGAGGTTGCCGTGGGGCTGGAGGATTTGCCTTCGGAGCGGCAGTATCAACTGTTATTGCAAGGAGAGTTACAGGTGGGGTTCGTGCGGTTGCCGGTCAGCAAACCGCTGCGGGCCAGCGCGCTGCTGAGCGATCGGTTGGTGCTGGCGGCACCCGCAGCGTTGGCGCTGAAGGCGGAGGCGATCATCGGGCAATTCAACACCCTGCCGCTGCTGCAGCTGACGCCAAAACGCGGACGCGGCCTGAGTGAACAGTCGCTACGTTTTATTGCCGCCCATCAACTGGTGCCGAATGTGGTGCAACAGGCGGGGGATATCCAGACGCTGTTGGCGCTGGTTGCCGCCGGCATTGGCGTCGCCCTGTTGCCGCACAGCGTCAGCCATATTATTCCGGCGGGTATCGATATTCTGCCGCTCAGCGGTGAACAGACCGAGTGGCAGGTCGGCATTGCCTGGAACCCGCAGCAGGCTGATGCGCTGCGGGATAATTTTATCCAGGTTGCGTTGGCCGCGGCGTCGGTGCGTTAACGGCCTGGTTTACAACGGGCAGTGCATCACCAGTATCGGGTTCTGATGGTACTCGCTGCGGTGGCTTTCGCTAAAACCGACCTTCTTCGCCAGCGCCACTGAAGGCTGGTTTTCCGGTGAAATAATACAGACCGCCTTATCGCCCGGTAAATGCTCTTTTCCCCAGGCCAGGGCCGCACGCAACGCTTCGGTGGCATAGCCTTTGCCCTGCGCCGATGTCACTAATGTCCAGCCCATTTCCGGGGCGTCGAGCGCCGGGGTGATATGCCGCTGGAAGTCAGAAAAGCCGATGCCACCGAGGTAAGCGCCGCTGACTTTATCGCGCACCGCCCAGTACCCATAACCTAATAGCGCCCAGTGCCCCACGTAACGCATCAGTCGGCCCCAGGAGTCTTCCCGATCTCTCGGCGTGCCGCCGATATAGCGCACCACTTCAGGATCGGCCCACATGGCGGCCAATGAGTCAAAGTCGTCCAGCGTATGGGCATCCAGGCGTAAACGTTCGGTAAGCAACTGCGGGGCGGTGGTGATAAGGGGCATTATTTTTTTCCTGCACAGAGCCAAAAGGGTCTGTGCAGTATGCCAGAGAAATTACACCGCCAGCCACAGCAACCAGGTGAACAGGAAACCACTGAGGCCGAGGATAGTGGTCAGCACCGTCCAGGTTTTCAACCCATCAGCCACTGAAAGACCGAGATATTTGGTGACGATCCAGAAGCCGGAATCATTCACGTGCGACAGCCCCAGCCCGCCGAAGCAGGTGGCGAGGGTAACCAGTACCAATTGCAGGTGATTCAGTCCGCTGACCGCTTCCGACAGTAACCCTCCGGTTGTCAGGATTGCCACGGTGGCGGACCCCTGTGAGGCACGCAGAGCCAGTGAGATAATAAACGCCGCCGGGATTAACGGCAGGCCAATGGTGGTCAGAACCTCCGCCAATGCCTTGCCCACGCCAGACTCCACCAGCACTTTGCCGAACACGCCACCGGCACCGGTTACCAGGATCACTACCGCGGCAGTGGGCAGCGCGCCACCCATTACGTCGCTGGTGTGTTGCAGGCTCCAGCCGCGGCGGATGGCCAGGAAATAGAACGCTAACAGCAGGGCGATCATCAGCGCCACCGCAGGGGAACCGATCAGCGATAAAGTGTCACGCAGTACCGAACCTGGCTCAAGCAGGGTGGCGGAAACGGTACCCAGCATGATGATCGCGATAGGAATGACGATCAGCGCGGCCACCAGCCCGGCCCCCGGAGGGTTGATGCGATCGCTTAACGGCGCTTTGCCTGCAGGAGCCGGCTCGGGGGCCGCCAGCTGCAACTGCTCCAGCACTTCAATCGACAACGGATAGGGCTTACGGTTCAGCCATTTAGCCGCGAAGTAGCCGATAACCCCGACCGGAATGCAGATAGCCATGCCGATAATGGTCAGCCAGCCGATGTCGGCGTTCAGTAACCCGGCAGCGGCCACCGGGCCAGGGTGCGGCGGCAGCGCGACGTGCACCGTCAGCATTACGCCGGCCATCGGCAGGCCAAATTTCAGCGGGGAAACTTTGGCCACCTTGGCAAAGCCGTAGATGATCGGCGCCAAAATGATAAAGCCGACGTCAAAGAACACTGGAATACCGAGAATAAACGCAGCGATGGTTAGCGCGGCGATGGTACGTTTTGGCCCTAAAGCCTGGCTGAAACGCTGGGCCAGCGACTCGGCCCCGCCGGAATGCTCGATCATTCTGCCAAGCATCGCGCCCAGACCGATAATAATGGTGACCGAGCCCAGCACACCGCCCATTCCGGCGGTCATCACTTTCATTACTTCGCCGGTCGGAATACCGCTGGCCAGCGCCACCAGCAGGCTAACCACCAGCAGGGCGACAAATGGCTGGATCTTGGCCTTGATCACCATCAGCAGAAGCAGCACTACGCCTAATGCGGCAATTATCAAAAGCAGGGAAGTGGACATGGGATAGCCTTTAATCGGGTAAGAGTCAGGCACCGCGATCGCCGGCTGGCGATACGGGTGCGTTTAATTTTTATATTGTTGCTGTCAGGTACGCAGGATCGGCCTGTTACAGGTAAGGCTTTATCCACCCCAGCCCGGCCCGGGTATCGCCACGCGGTTTGTACTCGCAGCCAATCCAGCCGGTATAACCGAGGCGGTCCAGTTGGGCGAACAGCCAGGGATAATTGAGTTCGCCGTCGTCCGGTTCATGGCGTTCTGGTACTGAAGCTATCTGAATATGGGCATAGCGCCCGGCCAGTGCAGCCATCAGACCGCTGATATTGCCGTCGACCAACTGCGCATGGAAAAAATCGAACTGGATAAACACATTCGGGCGATCGACGGCTTCGACCAGTTTTGCTGCCTGATGCTGGCTGGAGAACAGATAATTGGGCTTAACCTGCGGGCTGAGCGCTTCGATCAGTACCTTGATGCCGTGTTGGGCGAAGCTGTCGGCGGCGTAGCGGATATTACCGATAAAGGTATCGCGGTAGCGTTGCCAATCTTCGCCGGGCGGAACCACACCGGCCATGACGTGTACGCTGGGGCAGTTCAGCGCGATGGCATAGGCCAGAGCTTTGTCGATATCGGCACGCGCGGCCTGTTCGCGGCCAGGAACCGCCGCCAGCCCCCATTCTCCGGCATCGGCATTACCGGGGGCGGTATTAAACAGCACCTGCTGCAGGCCGTGGCGGCGCAGCTTTTCCGCCAGTAACTCGGCCGGATATTCATAGGGGAACAGGAACTCCACCGCGGTGAACCCTTCGACGGCCGCAGCCTCGAATCGCTCCAGAAACGGCAGTTCGGTAAACATCATCGATAAATTGGCAGCAAATTTTGGCATGATTCAGCTCCGTAGCTCGGCAATCTCATCATCGGTCAAATAACGAATCGGGCGTTCGCCGAGGGTGAAAATCAGCTTCGCCGCATCCTCCATCTCTTCGGTGTTGTCCGCCGCGGCACGCAGGCTCTTACCTGTAACCACCGGGCCGTGATTGGCCAGCAAAAAAGCACGGTGCGTCGGTGCCAGCTTGGCCAGATCCTCCGCCAGTCGCAAATCACCGGGACGATAGTAAGGCACCACCGGCACCTTACCGACGCGCATCACCACATAAGGGGTGAAGGGTTTGATGGCATTCTCCACGTCCAACCCCTGCAGGCAGGACAGGGCGGTGAGATAGGTACAGTGCAGGTGCACCACCGCTTTGCATTCCGGGTTGTTCAGATACAGCGCGCGGTGGAAACTGATCTCTTTTGACGGTTTATCCCCGGACAACCATTCGCCGCTCAGGCTGACTTTCGACAACCGATCGGCCTGCAGTTCACCCAGACAGGAGCCGGTGGGGGTGGCCAGTAGCGTGCCGTCCGCCAATAGCAGCGAAAGATTACCGGCAGACCCGGTGGCGTAGCCACGCTGAAAGAACGAGGCCCCCAGACGTACCATTTCTTCACGCGCCTGTTGTTCGGTGGTCAGTGTCATAGAGGGAACTCCGTTTGCGCCCGGGCGAAAAAGTTCTCGTCGCCAAAATTGCCCGATTTCAGGGCCAGTGAAATAGACTGATCGATGGCACGCACCCAGGGCACGCCGGGAGAAATACAGGGGCCAATGTGGAAACCGCGAATACCCAGAGCCTGCGTTACCACGCCAGAGGTTTCGCCACCGGCGACGATAAAGCGGCTGAAACCCCGCTGCTGGAGCTGTTTGACCACCCCGGCGAACAGCGACTCTACCGCCTGGCTGGCGGCGGCCATACCGTACTGCTGTTGCACCTGCTGCAGTTTTTTCGGCTCTGCGGTGGCGTACAGCAGAGGGGCCAGCGGAGCATTCGCCTGCTGTTGCACCCAGTCGACCAGCTCGGTGATATAGGCCGTGCGCTCGGCATCATTCAGGCACCGCGCCACGTCGACCGCCATAGCGGCCGCCTGTTGACGGTAACGTGCCACCTGTTGATTAGTCATAGTGGAACAGGAACCGGACAACACCACGGCTTTTGCTCCTTGCGGCGCTCCTGCGGCCTGTGGGCTGCCTTGCCCCGGTTGCGCCCATTGGCGTGCCAGGCCAATCGCCAGGCCGGAGCCACCGGTCACCAGCTTCATATCTTTCAGCGCCGCACCCTGGGTCAGCAAATGCTGTTCATTCAGCGTATCGAGCACGGCGTAACGCATGCCCAGCAGTGCCAATTGCCGTAGTTTTTCAGCCACCGCCCCGGCACCGCGATCCATCTCTGCGGCGTTCACCAGTCCACAGCGTCCCTGAGCCTGTGCTTCCATCAGCCGCAGCAGGTTACTGTCGGTCATTGGCGTTACCGGATGGTGGCGCATGCCGGACTCTGCCAGCAACTGATCCGCCACGAACAGATAGCCCTGATATACGGTGCGACCGTTAACTGGCAACGCGGGTGAAATCACCGTCTGGCTTTCGCCCAACGCATCAAGCAGGGCGTCGGTCACCGGGCCGATATTGCCCTGCGCGGTGCTGTCGAAGGTCGAACAATATTTGAAGTAAAATTGCCGGCAACCCTGGCGCTGTAGCCAGGCCAACGCCTGCAACGATTGCTCAATGGCCTGCGCCACCGGGCAGGAGCGTGACTTCAGGCTGATAACCACCGCCTGCGCTTCAACCGGCAGGTCATCCCGCGGCACGCCGTTCAACTGCACCGTCGGCAGGCCGTTTTCTACCAGAAAGCTGGCAATATCGGTGGCTCCGGTAAAATCATCTGCAATGACGCCGAGCAGCATTATGCGTTCTCCTTCTTTTGCGGCAGGTCGATACCGGCGAAGATCTTGATCACCGCACTGTCGTCCTCTTTACCGAAACCGGCATTACTGGCGGCGGTGAACATATTGAAGGCGGTTGAGGCCAGCGGCAGTGGGAAATGCAGCGCTTTGGCAGTATCCGCCACCAACCCCAGATCCTTCACGAAGATATCAACCGCCGATTTAGGTGCATAGTCACCGTCGACCACGTGGCGCATGCGGTTCTCGAACATCCATGAGTTACCGGCGGCGTGGGTGACGACATCGTACATAACGTCCAGCGGGATGCCGGCGCGGGCGGCCAGCGCCATGGCCTCGGCCCCGGCGGCGATATGTACCCCGGCCAGTAGTTGATGGATGATTTTCACCGTAGCCCCCAGGCCAATCTCTTCGCCAATGCGATAGACCTTGCCGGCAATGGCGTCCAGCACCGGTTGCAACTGCCGGAAAGTGGATTCGGCACCGGAGGCCATCACCGTCATCTGGCCCTCGGCAGCCTTGGCGGCACCACCAGAAACCGGGGCGTCCAACATGCTCAGACCCAGGGCCAGCAACTGCTGTTCGATCTGTTTGGCATCGGCCGCGGAAATGGTGGAAGACACCATCACCGGCGTATTTGGCTTCAGCTTCGCGGCCAGGCCGTTGTCACCAAACAGGATCTGTTTCACCTGCGCGGCGTTGACCACCAGCAGCAGCAAGGCATCGAGTTCGGCTGCAAAGTCGTCTGCACGGGTAGCCGCCTGTTTTGCTCCGGCCTGTTGCAAGGTGGTCAGCGCCTGCGGGTTAAGATCGACACCGTAAGTAGCCAGTCCGGCATTAATGCACGACTTCGCCGCTCCCATGCCCATTGAACCTAATCCTACGATGCAAACTGCAAAATCCGCTGGCTGTGTCATAGCGCACCTCTTGTTAATTTTAGTGATAATTTGTTTTGTTGTGTTAAATATAAGCGCTTTGTCGTGTGTCATCAGCGATCGTTGTCACAATTATTAACAGTGGGCGAATAAGGTTCACATCAGTCAATAATATAAATTTTGCTCTATCTATTTGTTTTAAAAAATTAAAATAAAATCACCGATAACATGAGCGACTTCACGGCCTGAAAACAGCAGGCTTTCACCGAACGAAAATTGACGTAAAATCACAATTATTATCACTGCGGTAAAGAGAGGGAACCGTGATACCTGTAGAACGCCATCAACAAATTTTAGCGCTGGTATCAGAACGCGGGGTGGTCAGCATTGCTGAGTTGACCGAACGGCTGGGGGTGTCGCACATGACCATTCGCCGCGATCTGCAAAAGCTCGAGGAGCAGGGCGCGGTACTGGCGGTGTCGGGTGGCGTGCAGTCGGCAGAACGGGTGGCGATTGAGCCTTCGCATCAGGACAAGGAAGGGATGTACAGCCAGCAGAAAGCGGCCATCGGTCAGTTGGCTGCCCGGCAGATCCCCGCTGACAGCTGTATCTATCTGGATGCGGGTACCACGACGCTGGCGCTGGCCAGGCACATTAGCGATCGCGATGACCTGACGGTAGTCACCAATGATTTCGTGATTGCGGGTTACCTGATTGAACACAGCCAGTGCAAAATCATTCACACCGGCGGCACCGTCTGCCGTGAGAATCGCTCCTGCGTAGGGGAAGCGGCAGCGCAGGCATTGCGCGGGCTGTTTATCGATCTGGCGTTTATTTCCGCTTCGTCATGGGGCATGCGTGGGCTGTCGACGCCGAACGAAGACAAGGTGATGGTGAAGAAAGCCATTGTGGATGCCAGCCGCCGCTGCATTCTGCTCAGCGATACCTCTAAATACGGTAAAGTTGCCACTTATCTGGCACTGCCGATAACGGCATTTGACGCGATTATTACCGATGACAACCTGCCCGCCGCCGCGCGCGAGGCGATCCAGCAGGCGGATATTACGCTGATGACGACCGGGGAGTGATTGGCTAAAACAGAAAACCCCCAAATGGGGGTTATGACGTTTCGTTGGAACGGTAGCGGCTGATGACCCGCCCTGGCGTACCGAGGCAACCTCGTTCACGCCACTCCTGGCATCTTTGTTCCCACCAGGCATCATGGAAAGCTTGTAAGGCCTGCAAGCGCTGTTCTTTAATACTCAAAAAATTCGAGCTTTGCTCCTGTGATTGATCCAAGACGTTAGATTTCGATGACATATAAACCGTCCTTTATGAATTCCATTTTGTATAAATACTGTACTCTTTGAGCATGTTTTTTCAATAGTGAATCATAGATTTTGGCCAGGGCGGGTCTTAAAGGTACGCTAAAAACGAGCTTTGCCTGATATTGGGTAACGAAGACGATAATAGTTTTACCTATCCCATCGACGAAAAGGCGCTCACGTTCAGAAAATGTATACCCCATGGGGGTATAGGTATCGAATGCGGAGCGTCCTTGTCTGGTGGCAAGACTTAGTGCTTTGATATCATAAAACTCTATGGCATAAGCGTTATCTAAAAAGTCTGGGTCGGTATAAACATGCGCAAACCATGTTCGCATTTCTTGAGTGATCTTTTTGAAATCCAGATAATATTCTGCAGTTTTTTCGTCACTTTTGCTTACTGTTATCTGATATCTGAATTCACCCGCCCGTAGCGTATAGCGCTCCGTAGCATCAATCTCCATGATAAAATCCTTTTTATTATTACTTTTCCAATAGTTATCTTCCTTGTTAATGGTGAATTATTAGCAGCGACGGGATATCTGTGCCAGCCGTCCGCGGGGATCCTGCGCAGCGCTGCGCAGAAAACTAAATTCCGCTGAACCAGTTATAACCCTGATCTTCCCAGTAGCCGCCGGGGTTGGTATCGCTGACAAAAATAGCGGCGATATGTTTGGCGTTCTTGAACCCCAACTTGGTGGGTACCCGCAGCCTTAGCGGGTAGCCGTAATCCGCTGGCAGCGCCTTGCCGCCGAAATCCAGCGCCAGAATGGTCTGTGGATGCAGCGCGGTGGCCATGTCGATGCTGGAGTAATAGCGGTCCGCGCATTTGAAGCCAACATAGCGCGCGTTCAGATCCGCCCCGACGTGCTGCAGGAAGTTACGCAGCGGCACGCCGCCCCATTGGCCGATGGCGCTCCAGCCTTCGATACAGATCAAGCGGGTGATCTGGCTTTGCTGCGGCAGGCGCTGCAGCTGTTCCAGCGTCCAGGGCGCTTTTCTCTCTACCTTGCCGGAGACTTCCAGTTGATAGCTGGCCAAATCCACTTCCGGCACGTTGTACTCGGGGTAAAACGCGTTAAACGGGAAGGGATTGGTGATTTGGTCCGGGCGATAGGTTTGTGCCAGCTTCTGGCCACTGAACAGCCAGGCCTGCACCCGATCGTTCCAGCGTGACATTGCCCACAATACTTTATCGACCTGATCGCCGTCCTGCAGGTTGCAGCCGCTCAGCATGGCGATGCCGCCCAGCGTCAGGCCGGAACGCAACATCAGGCGGCGCTGCAGATTGACCAATTGTTTCTTTTGCGCCGGCTCCAGCGTCGGTGCCGCGGGGCGCTGTTTTTTATCATTCATGCTTGCCACCCGTAATCATTGCCCACAGCGTGCGCGGCACGATCATCACCATCAGCAGGTGGATCACCACAAATAAACCAATGCCGGACATAGCGAAAAAGTGCACATAACGCGCGATATCAAAACCGCCAAACAGGCTTACCAACCCTTGTAGCTGCACCGGTTTCCAGATTGCCAGCCCGGAAAGCACCAGCAACAGCCCGAGAATCAGTACGCCGAGATACATTAGCTTTTGAATGGCGTTATAACGGCCGTGCTGATGTTTTAGCCGCAGCGTTAACGCCTGCCAGATATCGCGTCTTAACGTACCGACGGTGAGCGGCAGCAGATCCTGCCGGAAATGGCCGTTGAACAGGCTCCAAAGGAAATAGCACAGCGCGTTGCCTGCCAGCAGCCACATGACCGCCAGATGCCAACCAATTGCGCCCCCCAGCCAACCGCCGAGCGTGATCTGCGGCGGGAAGCGAAAGCCGAACAGCGGTGAGGCGTTGTAGATTTCCCAGCCGCTCATGAACATGCAGACCATGGCAAACAGGTTAATCCAATGGGTAATGCGTACCGGCCAGCGGTGCACCGGCCGTGGCGCGTTGGTTTTCATCATCGACTCCCGAGTTACATCGGCGGAACGGTGCCGTCTTTGCCGGCAGAAATACGGGTGGCGACGCGTTCGCCCTTATCGTCAGTGGCGGAGAACAACACGATGTGCGCACCGGGTTTGAGCAGGCTGCGATCGCCGGGATCTAGAGTCACGATCGGCACATCTTCCGGCACGTTAACGGTTTTCTGCTGGTTGCCGTAGGTCACGGTCAGAGTGCGGCCGTTGGAGTTAACCAGTTTACCGACGGTGCCGTTGGTCATGGTATCCACCTTGCCGTCGGCAGATTCCCAGGCCGAATGGCCCTCACCGGTGCCGCGCAGGCTGGCGGCGAACACGTGGACTTCCAGCGCTTTCAGGCTGCCGTCCGCTTGGGGTACCGCGGCGGTGCCGATAAAGCTGTCCGGTTTAATGTCGTCCAGCGTGCCTTTTGAAACGCTCAGCACCTTCGTCTGGTCGTTGAGTTTCACATTAACCTTTTCCCCTTTACGGTCGGTAATTTGCAGGCTGCTGTCGGTCACCTGACTGATAGTGCCGCGCAGTGGAGCAATAACTTTCCCTGGCGTTTGAGCCGCAGCGGCGGCTCCGCTGCACAGCATCAGGGTGGACAGCAGTAAACCGGCAAAACGATGACGGGTAATCATAATGTTCTCCTCTGTTTAGGTTGCCGGTTAAGCATGGTTGAACAACAGGGACAGCACCATGTCGGTTTAATGACATTAATGTCATCAAGCATGTCTGCCGAAGCTGCTAGTATTTCCGCAGGTGTAATGAGGTGGCGACAATGCGGATATTGGTAGTTGAAGACGACATCAGTACGGGTGATTACCTGAAGAAAGGGCTGGGCGAGGCCGGGTACAGCGTCGATTTGGCGCGTAACGGCACCGACGGCCTGTTTCGGGCGCTTGAGGATGCTTACGACGCTATTGTGCTCGACGTGATGCTGCCAGGGCTGGATGGCTGGCAGATCATTGAGGTACTGCGCAAGAAAAGCGATGTGCCGATCCTGTTTCTGACCGCCCGCGACGGGGTGCAGGATCGTATTCATGGCCTGGAACTGGGGGCCGATGATTATTTGATCAAACCTTTTTCCTTCACTGAACTGGTGTTGCGATTGCGCACCTTATTGCGGCGCGGCACGGTACGTGAGGCCGACCACTATGCCATTGCCGATCTGCAGCTCGACGTTCTGCGCCGCAAAGCGGTACGGCAGGAGCAGGTGATCCCGCTGACCAACAAAGAGTTCATGTTGTTACATCTGTTGGTGCGTCGTGAAGGGGAAGTGTTGTCACGCACCATGATCGCCTCGCAGGTCTGGGACATGAACTTTGACAGCGATACCAACGTGGTGGATGTGGCGATCAAGCGGTTGCGTGCCAAGATTGATCGGCCCTTTGACGTCAAGCTGATCCACAGCGTGCGCGGTATCGGCTACGTTTGCGAGCCGCGTTCATGAAGGCTCTGGTCCAGCGTTGGCGTGCGCTGTCGTTGACGCTGCGCAGCGCTATGCTGTTTGCGCTGGTGGCGGCGTTGGTCGTCAGCGGTGCGGGATGGTACCTGTACGACGCAATGCGTCAGGAGATGACCCTCCGCAGCGATTTGCAGGTCACCGGCCGGGTGGAGTATTACCGTAATTTACTGAGCCGGCGTTTTCCCCTCGAGCGGCTGATGGCGAACACCGGCCTGTTTGAAAATATGCTGGGGAACGAGCAGGACGTGCTGATTTTTCAGCAACCGGGGCAAAAGCCGTTAATCAACGTTAACCCGGCCAGGCTGAGCCTGCCGCCGATGATCCCGACGCCGGTTGGCACACCGCAGCGGTTGAGTGCGGTACAGAGCGGGCAGACGGCGCAAGGCGTGCCATTGCGAGCGGTCTCGGCGCTGGTCAGACTGGAGGACGGTAACCTGCTGCAGATCTCGGCGGCCCATGTGATGTTCAATGAACAGAAGATGCTGGCGCGTTATCTTTGGCGAATTGTCGCCGCGGTGATAGTGGCGTTTGTGCTGATCGCATTGCTGGGTTATTGGGTGATGCGCCGTGGCTTACAGCCATTATGGCGCATGGCAGCGCAGGCGGCGGTGATCACACCGAATACGCTGTCGACTCGCCTGAGCGAGCAGGGGGCGCCGAAGGAATTGCAGCAACTGACTCGTTCGTTTAATGCCATGCTCGATCGCCTGAACGAAGGCTATCAACGGCTGACGCAGTTTTCCGCCGATCTGGCGCACGAGATCCGCACTCCGGTGGGCGCATTAATGGGGCAATGTCAGGTGGCGCTGTATCAGTCACGCAGCGTGGAGGAGTATGAAACCCTGCTGTCGAACAACATGGATGAACTGGAACGCATTTCGCGCATGGTAGAAAATATTCTGTTTCTGGCGCGTGCCGGCGAAGGGCAAGCGGTGCTGAACGTCAGTCGCCTTGATATGGCGCAAGAGCTGCAACGGGTGGCGGATTATTTTGAAGGCCTGGCGGAAGAGCGCGGTATTACGCTGGTTTGCGCAGGCAGAGGGCAATTGCTGGCGGATGCCATGTTGTTCCAACGTGCACTGAGCAATCTGGTGGCCAATGCGGTGCGTTATGCCGATGAGAACAGCCAGATATTACTGCAGACCCTCACTCAGCAGACTGGGGAAGTGGTTGTACAGGTGGTTAATCAGGGGCCGGCTATTGCTCCAGCCCATCTTGATAAGTTGTTCGACCGTTTCTACCGCGCGGATGCTGCCCGCAGTTCCGGCAGCCATGCCAGCGGGCTGGGATTGGCGATCGTCCGCGCAATCATGACGCTGCACGGCGGTGTCACTCGTGCCCACTGCTCCGGAGGGAATAACTCCGCCCGGATCACCTTTAGCCTGATATTTCCCGCCGCAGATTAATTTAATCCCGCCGTTTGAGACTAATCTTTGCATCACTAATATAGTGACGCAGGGTATTATTGGCGCCAATGTATTCGTAACCATTTACTTTCATTTTCCCCGTTATTGTCTCTATAACCCCCGAATCAAAAGATTAATCCTGCCGTAAATTGCGTCTATTTTACGCTTTACCCTTTGATTTTTGGTTAAATATAGTGTCATCAAAAATTATGCATTATTATTTTTTCATTAAAAATGCTTGCATTAAATGAGCGGGAAGGATTTTTAGCTTAAAGGCGATAATTTACAAAACAAAAAACTAACTTTAAGAACTTTTACATATAAATATATCAATGATTGTGATGTTTGTATAATCTTTGGTTATGGTTTATGAGAAAAATCTTATATCGAAAACAGTAAGGCGAGAAACATCCATTCTGTGGCGTTAATTGATTTTCATTGCGATTGGAGACTGGAATTACTGATTAACCTGATTAAATATTGCTTAATATTTTATTAACATTTAACGACGGCGATAAATAATCACTAGAGTGACCTCTAAAAAATGAAATATAGATTAAACGATCACATCATTTTTGATGTGGATACGGGCACCCTGAGCCTAACGGAGCTCTCTGATGACCCCATCTCTATTTCCAATCCTTCAAAGCGACTACTGCTGCTATTGATTACCCATCATGGTGAGGCAGTTGGCCGGGAAGTGATATTCAAGAAGGTTTGGGACGATTATGGCATGGTTTCTGGTAACAATAATCTTAACCAGTGCGTGAGCAAGCTACGTCGGGTAATTAAAAACCTGGGCATTGAGGAAGAGGTGATCGCCACCGTACCCAAGGTCGGTTTTATGCTGCGCTATGAAATAATAGTTGAACACTGTGACGGGCCGGAAAACAGCTTCACCGATGAAGAAACGTCTGTTATTCCGCATGCCTCTGTTCAACCGGAAATAGCATCATCGGCCGGGAAGCCGGGGAGCGTCGGGACAGTGTATGCCGGCTATTCCCGACGTTGGTGGACGATAGCCAGCATCGTCGCACTGGGGGTGATTATGCTGGTGGTGGCGATTAGCTGCTACCTCACCGGCTCGGTTTCCCGGCAGGAGATTTATTTGGGTAAGGCCAACAGCTGTAAGGTTTTCATGTCGATGCCCGGCGCTGCGGTTGCCGTCAGTGCCGGCCTGAGTCGTGACATTCTGGCCTATGCCGCCCCGCAGACGGCAGAGTGCAGCGGCGACGAGTTCTTGTTGGTGGTGCGTAGTAACCAGGTGCGCTCCTACATTTCCGGTATTTCCCGGCTATTTTTCCTGCGTTGTCGCATTTTGCGTGAGCACAGGGTCGAAATTTGTTCTGGTCTTGAAAGCGACAAAGCAGCAATTATCAATTAATCATTACTCGGTGTCAGGATGAACACCACCCCGGGGGAAAGGAATATGCCGCCAATATTATCACCTTGATATTAATAACTTAAGCTTTGCCTTTTGGCTACTAATGCAGCATTTCCGCCTCAATCGCTATTTTTATACCTAAATTACGGTAATAGATTATGACGAATATTCCTTTCAAAGAGGCTATTCTCTTTTTTGAACCCAATCCCTGGGTAAGAAAAGGATTACGGGCACTTATTGAACCCGAGCCAACGCGCTACCAATTTGTCTACAGCATCAGAGAAATAGAGGCTGTGCTGAAGGAGAATGAGAAACAAATCCTCATTATGGAGTTGTATAATGAAAGTGAGAATTTGTATGATGTATTACGCTTCATTCTGACGATTAATGATTTCTGGCCCAAGACACCGCTGATCATATTTACTGAAGTGACTAACGCCAGCATACTGGCGATGCTGGCGGCAGAGACGCATTTATCCCTGGTGGCAAAAGGCGATCCGCTGGATTGTCTGCTCGAAGCCGTTGCCGTTGCCGACACGGGAGTGGGGTTTCGCAGCCCGGGTATTCAGGCGGCGCTGACCCAGCCCGTGGAGCCTCTTTCACGCAGCGAATGGCTTATACTGGCGATGATGATTACCGACAGCGATCCGCGGCGCATCGCCCGTGTCACCCATCGCAGTTACAAAACGGTGAGTACCCATAAGTTGAATATCATGCGCAAACTTGGTCTTAATCAGGCAGGGTTTATGCGTCTGATTCTGGCCTTCCGCATTCAGCACCCTGCCTGAAAATCAACCGTCGGTCTGTCTTGTTACCAGTCAGATCGGCGGCTTAATAAAACCACCTCAGATCGCTTATTTTTCTCGCCACTTACCATTTCGCCAGAATTGATTTAGATCAATTTAAATATCCTACAAAAATAATTCAAATGGCCGCATTTACGCCTGGCGTAATTGAGCATTTCATATGCTGTTTTGGCCGTTTTATTGGCATGGAAAATAATAGGGATTTTGTTCTTGCTGTGAGCATGATCTGGGTTTTAAAGCTTAAATCTGGTTGGGTAAACGTTAATTATGGAATTAAAATCTAAATATTTAGGTGTTGGTAGTTAATGGTTCTTTTTTGATTTGATGCGGTTACTCTCCTTCTCGTCAAGCAGACTGGCTAAAGCAGGTCACGCTAATGGACGCACAATCATATTTAAAGTTGAAGGGAGTTTTACCATGAAGAAAATTACACTGGCACTGGCCATCATTTCAGCCTTCGCTGCGGTTAGCACTGCACAAGCCGCCGACGTCACCGCTCAGGCGTTGGCCACCTGGTCTGCTACCGCAAAGAAAGACACCACCAGCAAACTGGTTGTTACCCCAATCGGCAGCCTGTCCTTCAACTACGCGGAAGGTATTAAGGGCTTTAACAGCCAGAAAGGTCTGTTTGACGTGACTGTGGAAGGGGATGCCACCGCTACCGCATTCAAACTGACTTCCAAACTGGTTTCCAACACCCTGACTCAGCTCGACACCTCTGGTTCTACCCTGAACGTGGGTGTGAACTACAACGGCGAGGCCGTAGAGAAAACCGCTGAGACCACCATGATTGATACCTCTGCCGGCATTCTGGGTGGCAACCTGAGCGCGCTGTCTAACGCCTATAACAAGGCCGTTCGTACCAGTGCTCAAGACCAGTTCACCTTCACCATCATTGGCGCCACCTCTGACGGCACCACCGCAGTGACTGATTTTAGCACCTTGCCGGAAGGGATCTGGAGCGGTGATGTGAGCGTTGAGTTCAACGCCACCTGGACCGCCTAATCCCCTGAGTGACCGCTGTAAAACAGGGGGGTAACCCCCTGTTATTCACCGCTACTGAAGAACGCTACTGGAATACCGTCATGAAACCTTTCTCTCTCGCCGCCCTCCTGCTGTTATCGCTGTCTTACCCTGTTTTCGCGCTTGATGTCGGTGAGATCAGTTCGTTCATGCACAGCGATAGCGCGCGTCTGAGTAAAGAAATCAAGAACACCACCGACAGTGGTCGCCTGGTGAACATCAAAATCGAGCGTATCTCCAGCCCGCTGGAATCGGGTGCGGTGGTGCCGATGGGCAGCAAAGATGAAATGTTGCTATCACCGGCCAGCCTGATATTGCCGGCCAACGCCAGCGATGTGATTCGCTTTTATTACAAAGGGCCAACTGATGGCCAGGAGCGCTACTACCGCATCGTCTGGTTCGATCAGGCACTGAGCGACGTGGGGCAAAACTCGGCCAAGCGCAATGCCGTCGCGACCACCTCTGCACGAATCGGCACCATTTTGGTGGTGGCACCCCGGCAGGATCAATTCAATTACCAGTTTGCCACCGGCCAGATCAAAAACACCGGCAACGCCACTTTCAAGGTGGTGGCCTACGGCAACTGTCGTAACAAGAAAGACGGCAATGACTGCAAGGAAAACTATTTCGTGATGCCGGGCAAGGCGCGGGGGTTCAGCAAAGTAGACGTCAACGACAAGAAAGGTCGCGTGGCGTTATGGCATGGCGACCAGTTTATCCCGGTGAAATAGAGCAGCTTGTCTGCAATGAAACGGAATGCACCACATTAAAGCAAGGAGTGGCATGTGAAGGCTGTGCTGTTGAAAACGCTGCTGGCCGGCGGGGTGATGGCGATCCCTGCGGTGTTGCTACCGGGGCAGACGGCGATCGCTGCCGGGCTGACCCAAATTGACGGTGTGTTGATCCCGCAGACCTTCAGCCTGGCGCTGCGCGAAGGCATGAGTATTCCACTGCTGCTGCACTTTGAAAAAAACAGCGGTGTAAAAGATGACAGCCGCATTGGGCACGCTTTTTTATATCTGGATAACGATCGGCTGAAAATCCGCCAGATCACGCTGGAAGACGGGGACGATGGCACGCCGCTGACCGCAGAAACCATCAGGCAATTGCAGGCGTTGCAGGAGGCTAAGTTTGACCAGCAACAGCGCATTGCACTGACGGATGACGCCTGGCTGGCGCTGGATTTCCGCCAGCTTAATTTGCAGCTGGTGGTGAAGGAGGCGGCGATGGGGACCCTGCTGCGTGCTCGCTCCAGCGACATCGGCGTTTCCAGCGTGGATGCCGTCAGCAGTACGCTGGATTATAACCTCGGGGTTTATGATAACCGCACACGGGCCAGCGAGGGCAATACTTCCAGCTACCTGTCGCTCAACAGCGTCACTGCCCTGCGTGAGCATCATGTGGAAGTTAACGGTTCCGTTTATGGCATCGGCAGCGGCGATGAGAACGCCACGCTGTATAAGGCAATGTACGAACGTGATTTCGCCGGCCGTCGCTTTGCCGCTGGCATGCTGGACAGCTGGAACCTACAGTCGCTGGGGCCGGTCACTACCATCAACTCCAGCAAGATCTATGGTCTGTCTTATGGTAACCGCGCCAACTCCACCGTATTTGATAACAGCCAATCGCTGACGCCGATCGTGGCGTTCTTCCCCTCGGCGGGGGAAGTGCATCTGTCGCGCGAGGGACGACTGTTGAGCGTGCAGAACTTTGCCATGGGCAACCATGAGGTGGATACCGGCAACTTGCCTTACGGTATTTATGACGTTGAGGTTGAGGTGGTGGTCAACGGTCGGGTGGTGGATAAACGCATGCAGCGGGTGAATAAGCTGTTCAGCCCTAACCGCGGCGCCAATGCGCCGCTGGCCTGGCAATTTTGGGGCGGCATGATCCGCATGGATGACTGGCGCGGTGATGATCAACGCCAGCGGCAGGCCAAGGATTCTTACCTGATCGGCGCGTCGGCCACCGGTAACCTGCGGACGCTGAACTGGGCGCTGTCCGGTTACTCGTTTGACAGCAACGCGGTGGGTGAAAGCCGTATCAGCGTGCCACTCAGTCAGTCGATTCAGTTCAACGTGCAGAACATGGTGGCCTCTGACCATTCCTGGAGCCTGATCAACAGCGTTAGTGCTGCGCTGCCCGGCGGTTTCAGCAGCCTGTGGGTCAATCAGGAAAAAACGGTGATCGGCGACAAACTGCTGCAAAACGATGCGCATAACCGCGCCATCGGCGGCACGATGAATTTTGGCGCGCTTTGGTCACCGTTGGGGAGTTTAAGCCTCAGTTATAACGACGATAAAAAGAATGGCAGTCACTACTACAACGCTGATTATTACCAAAATATTTTCACCGGTCGTTTTGGCACGCTTGGCGTGCGTGCCGGCGTACAGCGCTACAACAACGGTGGCTACAGTTCGAATACCGGTAAATACATCGCACTCGATTTCTCACTGCCAATGGGCAACTGGCTCAGCGCCGGGGTTTCAAATCAGAACGGCTATACCACGGCCAACCTGGCCGCGCGTAAAGACATTCAAGACGGCCCCATTCGCACCCTGGGTGCCAACCTGTCACGGGCGATCTCCGGTGACACCAAGGGCGACAACAGTATGAACGGAGGGGCCTATGCGCGCTTTGACACCAAATATTCCGCCGGTACGGTCAACGTCAGCAGCTCTGCCGACGGTTACGTTAACACCAGCCTGACCGCCAGCGGCAGCGTAGGTTGGCAGGGGCGTGATATTGCCGCCAGCGGCAGAAATGAGGGCAATGCGGGCATCATCTTTAACACCGGCATTGAAAATGACGGCATGCTGACCGCCCGGGTTGATGGCCGGACGGTCAAGCTGACCGGCAATAAAAACTATGTGCCGTTGTCGCCGTACGGCCAGTACGAAGTTGAGTTGATGAACAATAAAAACTCGGCGGAAAGCTTCGATATCGTCACCAGGCGCAAGAGCAAGTTAACGCTGTATCCGGGCAATGTGGCGGTGATCACGCCGGAAATTAAACAGATGGTGACGGTATTTGGCCGCATCAAGGCGGAAGACGGCACACTGCTGGCCAACGCCTATATCAAAAACCATATCGGCCGCACCCGCACCGATGAAAAAGGCGAATTCATTATGGACGTCGATAAGAAGTTCCCGGTGATCGACTTCACCTACAGGGGTAACCAGAGCTGTGAAGTGAGTCTGGACCTGAGTAAGGCACAGGGGGCGATATGGGTCGGCGACGTGATTTGTAGCGGACTGCAAACCTACGCGGGTAACCTGCAGACAGGAGAGACGATCAATGAAGGCTAAGTTTACGCTGCTGCTGATGCTGTGGGTTACCTTGCCGCTGCGCGCGGCGGTGAGCGTCACCAACTGGCCGGATGCCGCGACGATGAAGTTCGTGTTTGTCGAGAATAACGCCGATGACAACTTTTTTGTTACGCCGGCCGGTGGGCTGGATCCGCGCATGACCGGCGCCAATAAGTGGACTGGGCTAAAATACGGCGGCTCCGGCACCATCTATCAACAAAGCCTCGGCTATGTGGATAACGGCTACAATACCGGCCTGTCAGCCAACAATCGTTTTGACATGTGGCTGGAAAATACGCCGATCAAGAACCCGTTTCTCGGGCTGCGCTGCATTAACTGGTATGGCGGCTGCAATATGGATACCAGCCTGATTTTGCCGCAGGCTACCGACGAGAAAGGCTTTTACGGTGCGGTGGTGACTTCGGGTGGGGCTAAATGGATGCACGGCATGATGTCGCCGAGTTTCTATCAATACTTGCAGCAAATGGCCCCAGGCAGCGCATTCAGCATGCAGATTAATGCCTGCCAAACCGCGGATGTCTACGATGCCAGTAGCGGGGGGCGCTGTCAGAATCAGAGCAGAGGTAGCTGGTATAAACGCACCGTAACCCACAGCAAGGCGGCGCATCTGCGTTTTATCAACACCAATGCGGTGTCGGAAGTGTTTGTTAACAGTGATGGCGTACCGATCATCGGTGAGGGCAATGCCGACTGTAAAAACCAGACTATCGGTTCACGCTCCGGTATCACCTGTAAAATGGTCAGTTACGATCTGCAGACCGACGGCAGCGTCAGCAATACCTCGATTCACGTGTTCCCGGCGATCAACCATGCGGCGTTAACGTCGGCGACCAACGCCGCCGATTTGCAGTTCAGCCTGGATGGCAATAGCTGGAAAAACACCTCGGGAACCGGCAGCTATTACACCTTTAATCAACTGAAGAGCAGTAATGTGATTTACGTGTTCTTCGCCAGCAACTTTTTCAAGCAAATGGTGAAACTGGGGATTTCCGACAGCGGCACTCGCGACCTGATCAACTTCCGCTTCCAGAACACCACCTCACCCGAGTCTGGCTGGTACGAGTTTTCCACCTCCAACCAACTGATTATCAAACCGCGTGATTTCAGCATCAGCATTATCTCCGACGACTACGATAACCAGCCACACCGCGAAGGTTACGTCGGCCCGGCGGAGCCTTCGCTGGAGTTTGGTTATATCGTCACCACCAGCGGCAAGACCGCCGCCGACCAGGTGCGAGTGATGGCCACCGGCCCAACGCAGGTGATCAACGGGATTAATTACTGTATTTTTTCCTCGGCGGATAACCAAAGTCAGGTGCCTTTCCCGGCCATGCTCAGTATCACTACCAGCACCAACGGCCAACAAAGCTATGACGCAGGCTGCGACGGACAGTGGCATGACATGACCAATGCGTTATGGAGCAGCACGCCGTGGAATGACATCTCCGGTGAGGTAGGGGTGCTGAACAAAACCCGGGTCAAGTTCAGCATTCCGATGAATAACCCGATCTCATTGAAAACGGTCGCGGGTAACGGCTGGTATGGCGACGTTAGCGCCGCCGGGGAGATCCACGTTGAAGCCACCTGGCGCAACATTAACTAGGAACAACCCATGAGAAGCTGGCTGTTCTGGCTACTGTGTTGGCCATTTGGCGCGACGGCGATAAACGTCGGCACCCTGACGTTTGCGATGGATCAAGACCAATCGTTCACCGCCAAGCGGGTGCTGAACAACAACCGCAGCGCGCGTATTTATCAGGTGACTGTGCGCGCCATCGACAGACCGGGGGAGAAAGAAACACGCAGCCGCCCGGCGGACGGCGAACTGCTGTTTGCCCCGCGCCAGCTGCAACTGCAGGCCGGGCAGGGCGAATATTACAAGTTCTTCTACCGTGGCCCGCAGGACGATCGCGAGCGTTATTACCGGGTATCATTTCGCGAAATTCCCACCCGCCTTTTCGACCCGGCGCAGCGTCAAACTGCCGGCGTCAATCTGGAGCCGATAGTGGTGATGGACACCATTTTGGTGGTGCGCCCACGCCAGAGTCATTTCGCCTATCGGTTGGATCCGCAGCGTGGCACGCTCACTAATACCGGCAACACCTACTTCAAGTTTCTGCTCAAGCCCGGTTGTGACAGTACCGACGAGGAGGGGATCACCGAATACCTGCGCCCGGGTGATACGCTGACCCATGCAGGCATTCGGCTGAAAGGGCAGAAATTTATTATTTATAACGACAAATTTATCAGCGTCGATAAAAGCTGCATTAACTAACGCAGCGGGATCGAAAAGCGGAAACAGGCACCGGTTTGCGTCCGCTCGACCAGTTGGATATCGCTGTCGTGCAGCAGCAAAATGCGCCGAACGATCATCAGTCCCAGCCCGCTGGCATGGCGGCGGGCGCTGCTCAGAATCGAAGGGCGCACGAACAGATCGGCGCGTAGTTCCTGCGGGATGCCCGGGCCGCTGTCATTAACCTGCACCAGCACCTTGCCTGCCTGTTGCCACAGGCGCACTTCAATCTCACCGCCCTGCGGCGTGTGGCGGATGGCGTTGTCCAGCAGGTTGGTCAGTACCCGCTCAATCATACTGACATCGGCAAACACCAACGGAATGCCGGGGGTAATATCCGCCAGCAGCCTTTGCTGGCGAGCCTCTGCTGCCAATTCGAACTTCTGGAACACGTCCTGCACCAATTCGCTGAGTGAGAACGGCTCCTTCTGCGGTTTCACCACGCCATACTCCAGTCGCGCCAGCTCGAACAGTTCCTGCGCCAATCGGCCGACCTTACGGCTCTGCGCCAGTGCAATCTCCAGATAGCGTTGACGATCGTTGTCGCTCAGGCTGGCCGATTTTACCGACAAGGTTTCCAGGTAGCCGTGCAACGACGTCAGGGGAGTGCGCAGATCGTGCGAGATGTTGGCAATAAACTCACGGCGTTGCTGATCCTGCTGCGAAAGCGTCTGCCACTGTTCGGCGATACGCTGCGCCATGCTGCGGAACGCCTGCTGCAGTCGGCTGACTTCATCGCGACCGCCGCTGTCGGCCGGCAGTGCCGCATAGGCTTGTACTGCCGCGATGCCACCGCTGTCCAACTCACTGACCTGACGTGTCAAACGGCGGATAGGTCGGGTCACCCAATAAAACGCAAAACCACCGGCAACCAGACTAAATAGCACCATCAGTCCCGAGGTCCACAGCGCCATGGAGACCGCGGAGTTATGCAAAGCATGACTGGTTAACGCGTCGTAATCCTCGCCCAGCAAAACCACGTACAGGTAGCCTTCAACCTGACCGTTGACCTTCAGGGGCGCGGCGCTGAACACTTTTTTGGCATCCGGATTACGCGGGTCATCGCCGTAAACCGGCATACTGGCACCATTGAAGAGCGCCTGCAGCGGCTGCAGGCTTACTTTTTGTCGCTTCAGGTGACCTGCCGGTGCGGCATCGCCGATAATCTCGCCCTGCTTATCGAGCAGGTACACCTCAACGCTGGGATTCACCGCCATCAGTTGACCGAACAGGTTTTGCACCGACTGCGCGTTCAGCCCGTTTTGCCCCAACAGCGGGTTGCTGTCGGCAATGTGCTGCGCCAGATTACCGGACAGCCGTTGGATCACCGCCTGGCTGTACTGGGTGCTGCTGCGCACCTGCATCCAGCCGGAGATGGCGCAGCTGACTACCATCAACAGGGCGAAGATCAGGGTCAGACGTTGCGTTAGCGTAAGGTTTTTCATGATTCACTCTTGCGGCACCGCCGCGAATTTATAGCCCATGCCCCACACGGTGAGGATGCGCTCGGGTTCCGCCGGATTGGTTTCGATCTTGATACGCAGCCGGTTGATATGAGTATTCACGGTGTGCTCGTAGCCTTCGTGCTGATAACCCCACACCTGATTGAGCAGGCTGAGGCGGGAAAACACCTTGCCGGGGTGTTTGGCAAAAAAATACAGCAGGTCAAATTCGCGCGGCGTCAGATCGATGGTCTGTTGGTTCAAATGCACCTCACGGGCAATCGGGTCGATGGTCAACCCGTCAAAACTGAGCGTGCCGGCGTCCATCCGCAGGTTGCGGCTCATCGCCTCCTGGCGGCGAAACAGCGCCTTGACCCTGGCCACCAGTTCCAGCATTGAGAAGGGCTTGGCGAGGTAGTCGTCCGCCCCCAGCTCCAGCCCCAAAACGCGATGCACTTCGCTGGAGCGCGCGCTGGTAATAATGATTGGCGTGTAGCGCGTCATATTGCGGGCGCGGCGGCAGATCTCCAGCCCGTCAATGCCCGGCAGCATCAGGTCGAGGATCAGTGCATCCCAGCCACCCTGTTCCAGCATCGCCATGCCCAGATTGCCATCGGCGGCATGGCCGATGTCATAGCCTTCATCGCGCAGATGTAATTGCAGCAGCTCGGCGATGTTGCCGTCGTCCTCGACGATTAAAATTTTCTTTGGCTTTTCCACTCTTCTCACCGCTATTGCCAGACCTGATTGAAGTCTACACAACCCTCAGTGCCGGAGTTATCACATTTTATTTAACTTTGCGTGAGGTCTTGGGGAACAAATCAGGCGGATACTCAGCGCATCGAAACGCCACCCAAGGAAAGCCTCATGGCCATGTCCATTACACCGGAGAAACCGGTGGTGATCCATCCGCTGTGGCTGCGCCTGACGCACTGGCTGAATGCGCTGGCGATGCTGATTATGGTCACCAGCGGCTGGCGCATCTACAACGCTTCGCCGTTGTTTAACTTCAGTTTTATCAATGAGCTGACGCTGGGCGGTTGGTTGGGCGGCGCGTTGCAGTGGCACTTTGCCGGCATGTGGCTGTTTGGCATTAACGGTCTGTGTTATCTGCTGATTAATATTTTCAGTGGCCGGCTGAAACGCAAATTCTGGCCGCTCAGCCCGAGAGCCTTGCTCGGCGATTTGCTGGCGGCGCTGCGGGGCAAGCTCGGCCATAACGATTTACGCCATTACAACATGGTGCAGCGGGCAGCCTACCTGTTTGTGATGGTGGCGGGCGTGGTGATGGTGCTTTCCGGCCTGGTGCTGTGGAAGTCGGTGCAATTTCCACTGTTGCGTGAACTGCTCGGTGGCTATGAAGCGGCGCGTTATATCCACTTTTTCGCCATGTCGGGGCTGGTGGGTTTTGTGGTGGTGCATCTGGTGATGGTGGCGTTGGTGCCACGCACGCTGTTGGCCATGCTGCGTGGACGTTAAGGAGAGCCTGATGAAAACACAGAAACAGCCAATAAGCCTGAGTGAAGGGCAAGAGATCGTCAGAGAGGCGCAGCAACTGCTGGCACGCCAGCTGGAGTCTTCTTCGCGGCGGCGCTTCCTGCGCAACGGGCTGACGCTGGGGGGAATTGCCATGCTCACCGGGTGTGACATCAGCGACAACACCAATGTCGAACAGGCGCTGAGCCGCATCTCACGCTTTAACGATCGGGTACAGGGCTGGCTGTTCAATGCCGACCATCTGGCGCCGGTGTATGCCGAGTCGATGATCACTCGTCCGTTCCCGTTCAACGCGTTTTATGCCGAGGAGCAGGCACCGGAGATCAATGGCGACGACTACCGGCTGGAGGTCAACGGACTGGTGCTGAATAAGCAGCCCTGGACGCTGCCGCAATTGCACAAGATGACGCAAATCAGTCAGGTGACGCGCCATATCTGCGTAGAGGGTTGGAGTGCGATCGGCAAATGGGGCGGGGTGCCGTTCACGGAGTTTCTCCAGGCGATCGGTGCGGACCTGAGCGCCAAATATGTCAGTTTCAAATGCGCCGACGATTACTACACCAGCATCGATATGGCCACGGCGCTGCATCCACAAACCATTATGGCGCTGACCTACGACGGCCAGATCCTGCCGCGAAAATACGGCTATCCGATGAAGCTGCGTATGCCGACCAAGCTCGGCTACAAGAATCCGAAACATATTCAGGTGATTGAAGTCACCAACCGCTTTCCCGGCGGTTACTGGGAAGATCAAGGTTACAACTGGTTTGGCGGCAGCTAAAGGCGGCCACAACTATCCCCGGCACACAGGTGCTTTTTAAATGAGAGAAGGAAATACCATGAAAAAGTTATTCGCAGTGATGATGTGCAGCGCGTTGATGTTGGGTTCTATCGGTGCCAATGCTGCAGACAGCATGAGCAAAGACGCGATGAAAAAGGACAATATGGGCCAGATGTCTCATGACGGCATGGCTAAAGACGGCATGAAAAAAGACGCCATGAAGAAAGACTGCATGGGCAAGGATTGCATGAAGAAAGACAGCATGAGTAAGGATGCGATGAAACATGACGGCATGAAAAAAGACAGTATGGCCAAAGACGGCATGAAGAAAGATGAAATGAAAAAGGACGCCATGGGGAAATAAGTGGCGCAGGCTCCGGCTACCCTGAAAACCAAAGGCCACGCGATGTGGCCTTTGGTGTTTAACAGCGGATTAGCGCTTACATATCCGGGAAGGTCAGGGTGTTACCCGGTGCCTCGCGGTGGATGTGCACAAAGTTCAGGTGTTTTTCGTACTGATCGAGGATATCGCCGATCACCTGTTCCTTGCTGTAGTCCATCAGGTCATTGCCCTGGGTGCCTTCCATCAGGAAGGTTTCCAGCCGGTAGTAGTGCGACTTGCCGGAGCGGGCGCGATAGGTAAAGCCCGGCACCGAGTAACGCTGCGGCCAGATCTGATAGATAAAGTTCTGCTCCTCGCCTAAATGCACCAGCAACTCCAGATGGTTTAAACGCTCATCTTCGGTTGGCGGCACTTCACTGAACTCCACTTTGGCGCCGCGTAATTCCAGCTCACGCGCCACTTCCTGCATCGCCGGCCGACAGCGGGTATCCATCATTTTCTGTGTGTATTGGCTGCCCGGATAATTCATTACCCGCGACAGGCGCTGTTTCCAGTTCAGCACGTCATTGCTGGACACCGGCATGGGCGCATTGGTGTTCAGCGCGCTGGCCTTGCGGTAGTCCTCCACCCGTAGCGATTTATACAACCCGGCCATCACGAAGAAGATCACAAAACTGAACGGCAGGCCCATGATCACCGTGGTTTTCTGCAGGGCAGGCACGCCGTCGGTCATCAACATACCTATGGTCAGCAGGCCAATCGCCACCGACCAGAAAATACGCAGCCAGTTGGGGGCGTCATTATTGATATCACTCAGGCGTGAGGTGAAGTTACCCAGCACCAGCGAGCCTGAATCCGCCGAGGTGACGTAGAACAGCAGCCCAGTGATAGTGGCCACCGAAGCGCTGAAGGTAAAGCCCGGATACTGTGCCAGCAGGCTATAGAACCCCCGTTCCGGGTATTGCATCACTTCCTGCGCGAAGGCGGCGTTGCCGTGAATAATCTGGTACAGCGCGCTGTTACCGAAGATTGACAGCCACAGCAGGGTAAACACGAAAGGAATAATCAGCGTGCCGACCACAAACTGGCGAATGGTACGCCCACGTGAAATTCGCGCCAGGAACAGGCCGACAAACGGCGCCCAGGCCACCCACCAGGCCCAGAAGAACAGGGTCCAGTTGTTCATCCATTCCACCGGGCGATCGAAGGCGAAGCTGTTGAGCGTCATGCCCATAAAGCGGTTGACGTAATCACCGACGTTAAGCACCAGCGCATTGAGCAGGAACTCGGTATCGCCGAAGAACAGCACGAATAAAATCAGCCCCAGTGCCAACAGCACGTTGAGCTCGGACAGAATACGGATGCCCTTATTGACGCCGGAAGTCACCGAAATGGTGGCCATGATCACCGAAAGCAGGATCAGCGCGGCCTGAACCGTCAGGTTTTCCGGTATGTGGAACAGCACTTTCAGCCCGTAGTTCAACTGCACTACGCCAATACCGAGCGTGGTGGCGATACCGAAGATGGTACCCAGCACCGCGGCGATATCTACGCTGTGGCCAATCGGGCCATTGATGCGTTTACCGAAAATCGGGTACAGGGCAGAGCGGATGGTCAGCGGCAGGTTATAGCGGTAGCTGAAATAGCCGAGGGCGATACCCATCAACGCGTACATCGACCAGCCGGTCAGGCCGTAGTGGAACAGCGTCCAGACCATTGCCTGGCGTGCGGCTTCCAGCGTCTGACCCTGGCCTTCCGGCGGCATCATATATTGTGTCACCGGTTCGGCGACCGAGAAGAACATCAGATCGATGCCGATACCGGCGGCAAACAGCATCGCCGCCCAGCTCATCAGGCTGAATTCGGGTTTTGATTGTTCAGGCCCGAGCTTGATCGAACCAAAGCGCGAAGCGGCGATAAACACCACAAATACGATGTACAGGGTGGCGGCCAGCAGATAGTACCAGCCGAAGGTGGTTGAAACCCAATTCAGGGTGCGGGTGATCCATCGCCCGGAGAAATCGGTAAAAAAGATGGTCATCAGCGAGAAGGCCAAAATCAGCCCTGCCGAGGTAAAGAAAACCACAGGATTAAGGCCATCCTTTTGCGGTTTTGAGGAGGTTTCGCGTGTTGTCATCGTCTTCCTCTGTTTTTTAACAACTGAGTAAAATCGTGCCCACACACCAGCCTGAACGACACGCGGGTGTCGCCCGGAAACAGTGCGGATAAGAACGCCGCGACAATCACTATTGCTTGCCAAAGATTGCCGCTTTGCTTGTTTACGAAGCGGAAAATCGCTTCGTGGTGGGAACCGCTTACAGACACTGATTTTGGTCAGATTCGTTAAATACCTCACAAAAATCAGCCAGTTCCACAACCGAAAAATACATATTTATAACCAATCGGCAATAAAATATATTCAATTTTTATTGAACGTTCAATCAAAAAAAAGTTTAATAGTTAGCATGAAGACCAAGTTCAGCAGGTGGAAAGGCAGTGAAATTCCGCCGCTGAGACGAGGCCGAAGTCGGTTTTGTGAGAGTCGAATTATGCCAAAGGTAGGGATGCAGCCGATCAGAAGGCAGCAGTTGATAGATGCCACGCTGGCCGCAGTCAATGAAGTTGGAATGCATGATGCCACCATTGCGCAGATAGCGCGGCGGGCGGGGGTTTCCAACGGCATCATCAGCCACTATTTCAAGGACAAGAACGGCCTGCTGGAGGCCACGATGCGCTATTTGATTAGCCATCTGGGCGAAGCGGTGAAGCTAAGGCTGCAGGCGCTAAGCGACCACAGCCCGGCATCGCGGCTACAGGCGATCGTCGCCGGCAACTTCGACGACAGCCAGATCAACAGCGCGGCGATGAAAACCTGGTTGGCCTTTTGGGCCAGCAGTCTGCACCAGCCGCAGCTCAATCGGCTGCAGCAGGTGAATGGTCGTCGTCTGTATTCCAACCTGTGCGCCGAATTTAGCCGGGTGTTGCCGCAGGCGGAGGCACGGCTGGCAGCCAAAGGGTTGGCGGCGTTGATCGACGGTCTGTGGTTGCGCAGCGCGTTGCGCGGTGCGGCATTTAATCAGGCGCAGGCGATAGCGCTCACTACCGATTACATTACGTTTCAACTCCGGGGGCACACGCCACCCTGAGGACAACCCAAGGAGAACCTATGTCCCGTTTTGGCTTACAGAAGCTCTATATTAATGGCGCCTATGTAGACAGTACCGATGGAAAAACTTTCAACGCAGTGAACCCGGCGAACGGCGAAGTCCTTGCCGAAATCCAGTCCGCCAGCGCTGAAGACGTCAACCGTGCGGTGGCCAGCGCAGCCAGCGGACAAAAGGTGTGGGCGGCAATGACGGCGATGGCGCGTTCTCGCATTTTGCGTCGTGCAGTAGATATCTTGCGCGAACGTAACGACGAACTGGCCGCGCTGGAAACGCTGGATACCGGCAAGGCGATGTCGGAAACCACGGCGGTAGATATTGTCACCGGTGCCGACGTGCTGGAGTATTACGCTGGCCTGATCCCGTCCATTGAGGGGCAGCAGATCCCGCTGCGCGATACCTCCTTTGTTTATACCCGCCGCGAACCCTTGGGTGTGGTGGCCGGTATCGGCGCCTGGAACTACCCGATTCAAATCGCCTTATGGAAGTCTGCCCCCGCATTGGCGGCAGGCAACGCCATGATTTTCAAACCCAGTGAAGTGACTTCTTTGACGGCGCTGAAGCTGGCAGAGATCTACACCGAAGCGGGCCTGCCGGACGGCGTATTCAACGTGGTCACCGGCAGCGGCGCAGAAGTGGGCCAGTACCTGACCGATCATCCAGGTATCGCCAAGGTGTCGTTCACCGGCGGAGTGAAAACCGGCAAGAAAGTGATGGCTAATGCCTCCGGCTCGACGCTGAAAGAAGTCACCATGGAACTGGGGTGGCAAATCGCCGCTGATTATCTTTGACGACGCCGATTTGGATCGCGCCGCTGATATCGCCATGATGGCCAACTTCTACAGTTCCGGCCAGGTGTGTACCAACGGCACTCGCGTATTTGTTCCCGCAGCGTTGCAGGCACAATTTGAAGCCAAAATCCTCGAGCGTGTAAAACGTATCCGTCTGGGCGACCCAACCGATCCGCAAACCAACTTTGGCCCGCTGGTAAGCTTCGCGCATATGGAATCGGTGCTGCGCTTTATCGAAAGCGGCAAGAACAGCGGTGCGCGTCTGCTGTGCGGTGGCGAGCGTGTCACTGAAGGTGAATTTGCCAAGGGTGCTTATGTGGCGCCGACGGTGTTTACCGATTGTCGTGACGAGATGGAAATTGTGCGCGAAGAGATCTTCGGGCCGGTCATGAGCATCCTCAGCTATCAAAGTGAAGAGGAAGTAGTACGCCGCGCCAACGACACCACCTTCGGCCTGGCCGCGGGTGTCGTGACCAATGATCTGACCCGCGCCCATCGGGTGATCCACCAGTTGGAAGCCGGCATCTGCTGGATTAACACCTGGGGCGAATCGGCGTCGGAAATGCCGGTTGGCGGTTACAAGCAGTCCGGCGTCGGTCGAGAAAACGGCCTGATGACGCTGGAGCACTACACCCAGATCAAATCAGTGCAGGTCGAGCTGGGCGAATACGCCTCGGTATTTTAACTATCCCCGCTTTTTCTTTCTTTCGCCTGGCGCGTCCGCGTCAGGCGCATTGCCTATCAGGAGATAATCGATGGAATACGATTACATCATTATCGGGGCCGGCTCGGCCGGTAACGTATTAGCCACCCGTTTAACCGAAGACGCTGACGTCAGCGTGCTGCTGCTGGAAGCCGGCGGCCCGGACTATCGGATGGATTTTCGCACTCAGATGCCGGCGGCGTTGGCATTCCCGCTGCAGGGCCGCCGTTACAACTGGGCCTATGAAACCGACCCTGAGCCGCACATGAACAATCGCCGCATGGAATGTGGCCGTGGTAAGGGACTGGGCGGTTCATCGCTGATAAATGGCATGTGCTACATCCGCGGCAACGCGATGGATTTCGATAACTGGGCGAAGGCACCGGGTCTGGAAGACTGGAGCTACCTGGATTGTCTGCCGTATTTCCGCAAGGCGGAAACCCGCGATATCGGGCCGAACGATTTTCACGGCGGTGATGGCCCGGTCAGCGTTACCACGCCGAAAGCCGGTAACAACGAATTATTCCACGCGATGGTGGAGGCTGGCGTTCAGGCAGGCTACCCGCGTACCGAGGATCTGAACGGCTACCAGCAGGAAGGCTTCGGCCCGATGGATCGTACCGTCACGCCGAAAGGTCGTCGTGCCAGCACCGCTCGCGGTTATCTGGATCAGGCGCGTTCTCGCCCTAATTTGAAGATTGTGACCCACGCGCTGACCGATCGCATCCGCTTCGACGGCAAGCGGGCGGTGGGCGTTGACTACTTGCAGGGTGAAGCAAAGGATGTCACCAGTGCCCGTGCGCGTCGGGAAGTGCTGCTGTGCGCCGGGGCGATCGCCTCGCCACAGATCCTGCAGCGCTCCGGCGTGGGGCCGGCCGCCTTGCTGAACCGTCTGGATATTGATCTGGTACACGAACTGCCGGGGGTGGGTGAAAACCTGCAAGATCATCTGGAAATGTACCTGCAGTACGCCTGTAAAAAACCGGTGTCGCTGTACCCGGCGTTGCAATGGTTTAACCAGCCTAAAATCGGTGCGGAATGGCTATTCAATGGCAGCGGTATTGGTGCCAGTAACCAGTTTGAAGCCGGTGGTTTTATCCGCAGCCGTGAAGAGTTTGCCTGGCCGAACATTCAGTATCATTTCCTGCCGGTAGCGATTAACTACAACGGCAGTAATGCGGTGAAAGAGCACGGTTTCCAGGCACACGTCGGTTCGATGCGCTCCCCGAGCCGTGGCCGGGTGCAGGTCAAATCCAAAGATCCGCGCCAGCACCCGAGCATCTTGTTCAACTATATGGCGACCGAGCAGGACTGGCAGGAGTTCCGCGATGCCATCCGCATCACGCGTGAAATCATGGCGCAGCCGGCGTTGGATGAATACCGTGGTCGTGAGATAAGCCCAGGGCCGGAAGTGCAGACCGACGAGCAGTTGGACGCTTTTGTTCGTGAACATGCCGAAACCGCCTTCCATCCTTCCTGCTCATGCAAAATGGGTGAAGACGAAATGGCGGTGGTGGATGGTCAGGGCCGGGTGCACGGCCTGGAAGGGCTGCGGGTGGTGGATGCGTCAATTATGCCGTTGATCATTACCGGTAATCTGAATGCCACCACTATCATGATCGCCGAGAAAATCGCCGACCGTATCCGCCAACGCACGCCGCTGCCGCGCAGCACTGCAGAATACTACGTGGCCGGTAACGCCCCGGTGCGTAAACAGTAACCAACATGTCCTCTCGCCACCGAGGGGGAGGGCTGCTGTAGCAAGCAACCCCCTCTCCAAAGTCCTTCCCTGAGGCGAGGGGACAATCCACCGCTTAAACCGGCAGGGCGATCGCCTGATCGAAACTGTTTGGTGTCGCCATACGCCACATGCGCGCATAGAAATCGCTTTCAATCTCTTTTTGCAACAGCGCCCCAGGTTTCAGGTAGTAATAGATGTCGGCATAGACCTTGATTTCCGTTGAGGTAATGCGGCGCAGCATATGGTGTGAAGTCAGCTGTTCCGGCCGGCTGACCCCGGCCGCTGCCAACATTTCCGCCAGCGCCTTCACCGTGTTCTGGTGAAAATGGTAGACGCGCTCCGCCTTGTTTGGCACCACCAGCGCTTTCTGTCGCAGCGGATCCTGAGTGGCGACGCCGGTCGGGCAGTGGTTGGTGTGACAACTCTGCGATTGAATGCAGCCTACGGCGAACATAAAGCCGCGCGCTGAATTCACCCAGTCGGCACCCAGTACCAATACGCTGGCGATGTCGAAGGCGCTGATAATCTTGCCGCTGGCACCTATTTTGATTTGGTCACGCAATCCACAGCCAACCAGAGTGTTATGTACGAACAACAGCCCTTCGCGCAGTGGCATGCCCATATAGTTGGACAACTCCAGCGGTGCCGCCCCGGTGCCGCCTTCTTTGCCGTCCACCACGATAAAGTCCGGCAATATTTGGGTCTGCAACATGGCCTTGGCGATGGCGACAAACTCCCAGGGGTGGCCGATACATAGCTTGAAGCCCACGGGTTTGCCACCAGACAGCTCGCGCAACTGCTCAATGAAGTGCATCATTTCCACCGGGGTGCTAAAGGCACTGTGTGAGGCCGGCGAAATACAGTCGATCCCTTCTGGTACACCGCGCGTCGCGGCAATTTCCGCATCCACTTTTTTCGCCGGCAGAATGCCGCCATGGCCCGGCTTGGCGCCCTGACTGAGTTTGATTTCAATCATTTTGACCTGCGGGTTTTTAGCCTGCTCGGCAAAGCGCTGCGGATCAAAATGGCCATCGCTGGTGCGGCAACCAAAATAGCCGCTTCCCAGTTCCCACACCAGATCGCCGCCGTTCTCACGATGATAGCGGCTGATGCTGCCCTCACCGGTGTCATGATAAAAATTGCCCTTGGCCGCGCCCAGATTGAGGGCACGAATGGCATTGGCCGACAGCGCGCCGAAACTCATGGCGGAGATATTAAAGATAGAGGCGGAGTAGGGCTGGCTGCAGCCGGGGCCGCCGATCGCCACGCGGAAGCTGGTCGGATCGGATACCGCTACCGGACACATGGAATGGCCGATGCATTCATAGCCGGTTTGATAGACGTCCAACTGAGTGCCGAAGGGTTTGTCACCCATCTCGTTTTTGGCGCGGCGATAGACCAGCGTGCGTTGAGTACGGGAAAACGGGATCTGAGCGTTATCTTCTTCCAATAAATACTGGCGTATTTCCGGGCGGATAAATTCGAAGAAGAAGCGCAGGCGGCCGATGATGGGGTAGTTGCGGCAGATGGCGTGGCGCTGCTGGGTCAAATCGTAAATCCCCAGTGCGCTCAGCCCGCCAAAAATGATCGCCGGCAGCCAAAACCAGGGGTGGTGCGACAACAGTACCAATGATGTCAGCGTCAACAAGAGACTCAACACAAAGCAGGTATAACGGCTGAATAAGGACGACTTCATAACATCTCCTGATGTTTTTTTTGATTTTGATCCAGACGACATGACTCACGGGAAATTTCCGTAGTTGGATCCTAACCAATAGGCCGGAGTGTTATGTGGCTGTTACTGCTTTATCGCTTATTGTTACATTTATTTAACGTAACGAGCGGAATACAGGCCACCGGGCGGCGGCCTGAAGGGTTACTTACTGGCGACGAAGATGGTGCTCATGCTGCGCAAACGCAGTTTTTTCATCGCACTGTACTTCTGAGAAAAAATGGTTTTGGGGTGAGTGCCGCGTTTTTGGGCAATGTGCAGCAGGCTATCGCCACGCAGCAAATTGAAAATAACGTCACTTTCCGCTGGGCTGAGCTCCCGGGTTTTCTGCATTTTTATCCCGCCCGGCTCTTTGCTTTCCAACAGGGTTTGTATCTTTTCCTGTAGTGAATAAAGAGGGATACGGGTAGAGACCAGCTCAACGGAAATACCCAGAATCGACAACAGTTTCACTACGCGCTCATCGTCATAAAACACCAGCAGGCGTGTTTTTGAGTTGTATTGCTGATGCAAAGACACCAGGCTTTCAATGACATTGACGCTTTGTTCCAGATTTTGTGAGGTGAAAATCAGCGCGATGTCGTGCTTGATTATTTTCTCCGCCTTGGCGCCACCGTGCATAAAATCCGAAAACAGTCTGATATCGTACTTGCCGTAATGTTTTTTCAATAATACCGAAAGGCCGACATAGCTGTACTTACACTCACTAATAACAAGGACATTGTTTTTAGACATAATGGCAAACACCCATAATGAGTTAAAAGTATTCAGCTGTAAGAAGCGAGTTCAAATCCTTGATGTCGGATTCCTTCCACAGCTTTCCCTGCAGTGCGTAATATGGCATTTCGTCCAGCCATTTTTTATGTTCGGGAGTTTCTACTCCTTCGATAATCACCTTGTAATGATTAAGGTGAAAAAAGCGCAATAAAGCGCGCATTAAACCTTCACCGCCGGACTTTTTCATAAAGTCCCATAGTAAAAAACGGTCCAATTTAACGAAGCGAAATTGACTGTTATACAATGCGGAAAAACCCGCATAGCCAGAACCAAAATCATCGAGCCAAAATGAATAACTCTTGAGAGAGGGATCGCCGTGGACGCGATCCTTTACCAATCGGGTTGAGTTCTCGCTGATTTCAAAATGAATACAGCGAGTAGCGTTAATTCTTTCTGCAAAATGACTATTAGCCAAAGATCTCAGCGAATGATCGTCCACATTTAATGTGGCTATAACCTGATTCTTACGAAACCAGTGATTATATTTTTCTATCAGACTGACCTGCTCTAACAGAATCTCAATCCGGGTGGCGCTATCAGCAGAGCGAAAGAACTGTTCAGGAGAGAAATGTGCATATTCACTATTAAAAGTGAATCGTGACAGGCACTCAACGGCCAGCAATTGTCCGGATTTTGCGAACATTGGCTGGAAAACATAATTAATTCCGTTATTTTGCTCTCTAAAAGAACTGTGCATTCCTCAATCCTTTGATTGATATACAAATAGCTGTTTTATAACGAAAATAAAATAAAATCAGTCTGTTTATGGGTAAGAATCTTATTTAATGCAGTCAGGAAGAGCAATGCCGCTTACAGACCATTAAACGTGCAATTTGTTGCGAAGTCTAAATCACTCAAAAGGTAACAAAGTGTAAATATTTAGAATAATGTGCTGTTAATCAGGCCTTAAGTCAAAATGTCCAACTACAGGGCTTTCCCAAACACAGATTATTCCTATTCGATTAAATCGTCAACATCGATCGATAGGTATTTGTTGATAGTTTATTCCTATCAAGAGAGGGCTTATGAATGTTTTAAACGATTTAACAATAAGAATGCGCTTAGTCTATATTTCGTCCGGCAATGGGTTCATCGAGGCAACATTCCTTTTAAGCAAGGAGTGCTATCGCTGAGTGTATGCTCAGTGCCGGGTCGGTATATATTCATCTGTCACTGAATCGATTATTTTATTGTTTTTCTATGGAGCTGGAAATGAAAAAAGTATTATTGCCTTTGGCCGCGCTGGTATTGTCTGCTACTGCTTATAACGCTACTGCTGCAAGCGGCAACGTTAAATTCACCGGTGAAATCGTACAGTCTACCTGTAAAGTAGTTGATAAAGACCAGAATAAAGAAGTTTACCTGGGTAAATATCCTACTACCGCATTCCCAACTTCTGGTTCTACCAGCGGTGCTAAAGCTTTCGATATTAGCCTGGAGAAATGTGAAGCAGGTAACTACACCCTGCGTTTCGACGGTAACACCCCAGCTGGTCACCCAGAGCTGTTGGCTGTAACTGGCGGCGCTAACGGCGTTGGCGTTGAAATCCTGGATAACAACGGCGCAACTCTGCCAATCTCTCAGGAAGTTGCTACTCCAGCTACCGTTTCTGTTGCTGCTGATGGCGACAACCCAGGTTCTGCGACTTTCAACCTGCGCGCTCGTTATAAATCTTACCAGGATCTGGTAACTGCGGGTCAGGCAAACTCTAACGCTACCTTCACCATCGAATACAAATAATTTAATTCGCTGGCAGGATAGATAGAGCTATTGGCCATGGACGGCTAAATTCTGAGAGTTGAGATATTCCGATGAAAAAAGTGCTTTCTTGTATTTTACTCGCGTTTTCCGTTAATGCTTTTGCCGGCATTCAAGTTGATTCAACGCGCGTAATTTATAACAGCGGAAGTAAATCCGCATCGCTCTCAATCAGCAATGACAGCGACGACACCTATATGGTGCAAACCTGGCTGGATACTGGTGATTCAAGCCAGATGCCGAAGAATTTACCGATCGTGGTCACTCCACCTATTTTAAAACTGGCTGCCAAGAAAGACGCCATTCTGCGTTTTATCTATTCCGGCAGCGGGTTACCGCAGGACAGAGAAAGTCTGCTCTGGGTAAACGTACAGGAAATACCGCCAACGCCTAAGCAAGATAACGTGCTGCAGGTGGCGATCCGTACCCGAATCAAACTGTTCTACCGTCCTGAGGCCTTGAAGGCCAACCTGCAACAGCAGGCTGAAGCGCTGAAATGGCAGCGCCAGGGCGGCAATCTGGTGGTCACCAACAACGGTCCGCTGTATGTGACGCTGGGCGTTCTGACGCTGAAAAGCGGTGGCAAGAGCTGGAAAGTGAATGCCGATATGGTGAAACCGCAAGATAGCCTGAAAATTGCTCTGCCACAGGGCGCGCAGTCGGCCGGCAGTATGTCGTTTACCTATATCAACGATTACGGCGGCCACACCGAGATTAAGAACGTTGCATTAAATTGATTTAAGCCCTTCAAGGAATGAACAAGAAATGGCACATAAAAGAATAACAACCCTCACGCCAAAACGTTTGGTCAGGCTGATTAATGGTGTAATTTATTTTTCTGCGGTGCCATTTTCATTCTCTCATATGGCCATGGCGGAGGAGCAGTTCAACACCTCCTTCATCCATGGCGACGACAACATTGCCCAGGTGGCAGCGTTGTCCAGCGGCGATGATATCTTGCCAGGCAAATATCCGTTTGATATTTACCTGAATGGTCAGCGTATCGATCACCGCGAAATCGAATTCAAAAAAGATACCAAAGACACGCCGGTAATGCCTTGCCTGACAGCGCAGGATTACCAGGATTACGGCGTTAAACTGCCAGGCGATATGAAAACCGAAGGTACCGCGCAGTGTTATGCGCTGTCACAGCAAATCTCGGGTGCCAAGCTGAGCTATGACGCCGCTATACAGCGTATGGATCTGGAAGTGCCGCAGGTGTTTCTGGAACCGCGTCCGCAAGGGGCTATTTCGCCGAAGGTTTACGATCGCGGGATTAACGCCGGCTTCGTTAACTATAACTTCAGCGGCAACCACAATAATTACAGCAATAACGCCAACGATAAAACATCAGACTATTACTTCCTGAGCCTGAACAACGGTCTCAACATTGGTAATTGGCGTTTGCGCAATAACTCGACGCTGAACCAGCAGTCGGGTGCCGGTACTCATTGGAATACCGTTTCGAGCTGGGCAGAAACTGATATTGTTTCCCTGCGTAGCCGCATGGTGATTGGCCAGACCAACACCAACAACAACGTGTTCGACAGCATCCAGTTCCGCGGCGTGCAGATTTCCAGCGCCAACGACATGCTGCCGGAAAGCCAGCGCGGCTATGCGCCGGTAGTGCGTGGCGTGGCGTCGACCAACGCCCGCGTCGAGATCCGCCAAAACGGCTACACCATATACAGCACCAACGTGCCGCCTGGCCCGTTTGCGCTGACGGATATTTTCCCAAGTACCCTGAGCGGTAACCTGAACGTAACGGTCATTGAGGCCAACGGTTCGAGAACCACTTTCGTGGTGCCATTCTCTTCCGTGCCGAACATGCTGCGTGAAGGGATCTGGGACTATCAGATGACTGCCGGTAAGTATCATGACGGCACGACCAAATACCAGCCAAAATTTGTGCAAGGCACCTTGTCCCACGGTATGGGGTATGACATTACGCCTTACGGCGGTGTGCTGGTGGCAGAAAACTACCGTTCTGCGGTGCTGGGTATGGGTAAAAACATGGGTGTTTGGGGGGCGGTTTCTTTTGACATGTCCTATTCCGACACCAACCTGGTCAACGGTGATGACAAGCAGGGTGAGAGCTTCCGCTTCCTGTACTCCAAGTCGCTCAACGACTGGGGTACTGAATTCCAGATCGCCGGCTACCGTTATTCGACCTCCGGCTACTATGATTTCTCAGATGCGGTTGCGGAACGCGATCGCTATGAAAACGGCTACTACCGCAATGATTACTACGATGAAAATGACCGTAATCAGGGTGTACCTGACTGGGCTGAATCACGTCGCCGGACTTATTACACCAGCAAGTTCAACAATAAACGCCAGCGTGTAGAATTGTCGATCAATCAGCGTATCGCCGGTAACTCAACGCTGTATACCAACGTCAGCAACCAGTCATACTGGGGCGGTTCTGGCCAGGATCGTACGGTTCAAACCGGCTTTAACAGCAGCTATAAAAACATCAGCTACGGCGTGTTCTATCAAGACAGCCGCAGCAACTACGGTTATAAAGATCGCAGTATTAACATGACTGTATCTATTCCGTTCAGCTTCTTCAGCAGAGACTCCTCTGATATGACGGCCAGCTTCAACGCTGGGCACAGCAAGCAGAGCGGTAATACCTATAGCGCCGGCCTGAGCGGTACCGCATTGGACGATAACCGTCTGAACTACGCGGTGCAGAGCGGTCACGATCGTTACGCTGGGCAAACCACCTCGGCTAACGTGGGTTATCAGGGCAGCATGGGTACGGTGAATGCCGGTTACAGCTACAGCAATGATTACCAGCAGTCTTCGTTGGGCGTATCGGGCGGTATCGTGGCGCACTCCGGTGGTGTGACGTTGACTCAGCCATTACAGAACACTTTCGTGCTGGTTGAAGCCAAAGACGCCAAAGGCGTTCGTCTGGAAAACCAACCGGGTGTGGCTATTGACCGCTTTGGTTACGCGGTGATGACTTCTGCGTCGCCATACCGTCACAACCGTGTGGCGCTGCGTACCGAAGATATCGGCAACGGCCTGGATATCCCGATGGCAGCCCGTGATGTGGTACCGACATACGGCGCAATTACCCGCGTGAAGTTTGAAACGCATACCGGTCAAAGCCTGCTGGTACACAGTAAAATGTTGGACGGCGGCGTACCGCCAATCGGCGCCAACGTGTTCAGCGCTGACGGCAAGAACAACGGTACCGTAGGTACCAATGGGGATATTTATATCTCCGGGGCATCCGCAGGGGATCGCCTGTTGGTTAAATGGGGCAGCGATGCCGGCGACAGTTGCTCGTTAGTGGTGCCGGAACTGAAATCGGCGACCGAACAGCTGATGGGCTATCAGGAACTTTCGCTGACCTGCGGAAAACCGTAAAAGGAATGGATATGTCTTCTTTGTTGTTAAAACACAAAAAACTCGGGCTGGCGGCAGGACTGCTGGTCACACTGGGGACGTTCTCGCAGAGCAGCTTTGCGTTGTCTTGTAAACAGAATGGCAGCATTCGTCAGGATATCGTGCTGGATAAAGCGATTAAGGTATCGACGGCCAATACTGCCCCTGGGGCATTGTTATGGCGTTCGCAGACCTTTACTTCGACTTTCCAATGTACTGATACCGATAACATGCCAAACGGCGAGAATGCGTTTTTGTATTGGGATCCTCAGGCTCGTATGAGTCTGATTCATAACTCGATTGAAGTTGGCGTGACTTATAAGGGCGTTGATGTCAAACCCGTTAAGAACGTGAGACAAGACGTCGGTCCAGGCACAGAATGTAACCGTTCAGGTGGCCGCTGCCGGCCACCGGCAAAATCGCTTTCCGTTACGGTGTCCTATGCCATTTACATTAAAGCCACCGGTAAGGCGCCTCCGGCAGGCGGCAAGATCAACGACAGCAATTCCTATTCGGTATTCCAGGTAGATGGGGTTGGTGGTTTGAATAGCCGTCCTAACAGTAACTTTAACGCCTATATTTCCGGGTTGGGCAATATCCAGTTTATCTCCTGTAACCCGAAAATCACCGTGGTGGCTAACAACGGTTCTACCGTAAACTTTGGCACCATACCGCGTCAAAATGCGGTGGCCGGCAAAATCGAAAAGCAGGTGCCATTCTCGGTTAGCGCAAATATGTCGGATCCAACCACGGGTCAGGACTGTAAAGGCGAAACCCTGCAGGCCAGTTTCAGCACGACTTATCCATTGCAGGATAACAGCGTTATTATGCCAACCAGCAATAGCGGCTTCGGTATTTTGATTTCGCAGGCAGCAACGCCAAACACGCCGATCATGATGAACTCCCCGGTTGATCTGGGCCTGGTCAACGGTACCATCGTTGAAAAGAACTTTTTGGCTAGCCTGAAATGGCTGAATACCAATCCACAGGTTGGGCCATTCACCGCATCGGCAAATATCGACGTCACCTTTAAGTAAGAGCTGGCAGTAAAAAAAAAGGGGTTCAGCGCAGGCTGAACCCCTTTTTTAATGCCTATTTATCTCAGTGCTGGCCAACCCAGTTGGTGCAGACCCCGTCCAGAGATTTACCCGCATACCACAGATGCACTCCCGGCGACTCATGGCGATGTCCGTTCAGTGGTTCGATAGCCTGCGGTCGCATTTCTGCGACATCCCAGCGGGTAGTACGGCGATACACCGCCGGCGTTTTGCCGAACTGTTTTTTGAACGCGCGTGAAAATGACGGTTGGGAATCAAAATGGAACTGCAGGGCGATGTCGAGAATAGGACGAGGGCTTGAACGCAGCGCCTGTGCCGCCTGCGAAAGACGACGCTCGCGGATATAGCTGCCCAGCGCGTGGCCGGTGGTGCTGCGGAACATCCTTTGCAAGTGCCATTTGGAGTAGCCTGACTTGGCTGCCACGTTGTCTAACAGCAAGGGTTGATCCAGATGACTTTCAATCCAGTCCAGCAAATCGTGAATGATATTGACGCGATCCATGTTTGAGTTCTCCCGCAGTACGACATTCAGGTCAGTGTAGGTAAGAGTAATTATCCAAGCTTGTTCTTTGATAATAGGCCGCAACACCGGGTTACGCAAGTGTTAACTAGGGTGCTAAAGGTGGCTAAAAGTGCTCTTACCGTCGCGCAGAAATTAAAAAGGCCGCACGAGGCGGCCTTAAAGCGAGTAGGGAAACGGCTATCAGTTAGTTTCCGGCTTCACTTCGATATAGTCCAACTGCAACACGCTGCTGGTGTAGCCACGGATCTTGTTGGTCATTTCAATATCGCCGTTCAGCTTGTGGCCGTAGGACGGAATGATCTCTTTCAGCTTGCTCTGCCATTCCGGCGTCGCCACTTTATCTTTGAACACGGTTTCCATCAGGTGCAGCATGATTGGTGCGGCAGTAGATGCGCCCGGTGATGCGCCCAGCAGGGCGGCAATGCTGCCGTCTTTAGCGCTGACCACTTCGGTACCGAACTGCAGCAGGCCACCTTTTTCATCGTCTTTCTTGATGATTTGCACGCGTTGGCCGGCAGTCCACAGCTTCCAGTCAGCCTGTTTGGCTTCAGGGAAATACTCTTTCAGCGCGGCGAAACGGTCGTCGTCGTTCATCATCAACTGGCCCACCAGGTATTTCACCAGGTCGAAGTTATCCAGGCCGACGTGAGTCATTGGCATCAGGTTGGAAGTGCTCAGGGAATGCAGCAGATCGAACAGTGAACCGTTTTTCAGGAACTTGCCGGAGAAGGTAGCGAACGGCCCGAACAGCAGAACGCGTTTGCCATCCAGCATGCGGGTATCCAGGTGCGGAACCGACATCGGTGGTGAACCTACGCTGGCCAGGCCATAAACCTTGGCCAGATGCTGGTTGGCGATTTCCGGGTTGGTGGTCACCAGGAACTGACCGCCGACCGGGAAGGCGCCGTAACCTTCGGCTTCAGGAATGCCGGTTTTCTGCAGCAGCGTCAGTGAAGCACCGCCCGCGCCGATAAACACGAACTTGGCATTAACGGTGGTTTCTTTGCCGTCACGGGTCAGATCGGCCACGGTTACACGCCAGGTATTGTCGTCGTTGCGTTTGATATCGCGCACTTCATGGCTCAGGTTCAGCTTGAAGTTTGGATTTTTGGTCAGCGTATCCACCAGTTGGTGAGTGATCACGCCAAAGTTAACGTCGGTGCCCAGCGGCATGCGGGTGGCGGCAATTTTTTGCTTCGGATCGCGACCGTCCATAACCAGCGGTGCCCACTGTTTAATCTGGTTGGCGTCCTCTGAGTACTCCATACCACGGAACAGGGTGCTGTGCTGCAGCGCCGCATAGCGTTTGCGCAGGAAGTTAACGTTATCGTCACCCCAAACAAAGCTCATGTGCGGCACGCTGTTGATAAAGGATTTTGGATCTTTCAGGACGTTATTTTTAACCTGATAAGACCAGAATTGACGAGAGATTTCAAAAGACTCGTTCACCACCACGGCTTTGCTGATATCAATGCTGCCGTCTTTTTTTTCTGGGGTGTAGTTCATTTCGGCGAAGGCGGAGTGGCCGGTACCGGCGTTATTCCAGCCGTTGGAGCTTTCTTCCGCTACGCCATTCATGCGTTCATACATGTCGATGGACCAGTTTGGCTCCAGCTCATGCAGGTAAGTCCCCAAAGTGGCGCTCATGATGCCGCCGCCGATCAGAACCACATCAACGGTCTTATTCTCTTCTGCTGCTGCCTGTTGCGTGACGCCAAACAGGTTCAGACAGAAAATCAGGACGAGTATTTTTCTCATTAAATCAATTCTCTTGTATGTAAATTCTAATCATTGCAGGTGAAAGAATTTATCGGGAGTTACCCTGGAAATAAGTGAAATCAACCCGCCCGGCAAAACCGGATTGCAGTGATAATGTCTTTTTGTTAATCATTTTTTTAACGAAAAGTGGATTATTACAGGCTGCCTGGGGACAGGTTGTTCAACTCTGGTTACTGAGGGGATATTATTGTTTGCAATATTGTTAAAAACTACTTTTGTAATTAAAAAAAGCGGATTAAAGGCAGGAATAATTCATTTGTTATTTTCATCTAAATATAACCGCTATATTCAAAGGGTTTAATTGCCGCGGATTTAAACGATATTCAGCTATCACACAATATTTATAGAACAATTGCAAATGTCCTCGGTAACAAAAAGAAAATGGCCGCCGCGCAGGGCGACCATTAACCGGTCAACGCGTTTGCCAAACTCCGCTGGGGAGGGTGTCGGCGATGTAAGTGCTGAAATCGCGCGGTGCACGCCCGAGACTACGCTGGACATCATCGGTCAATGACGCGTTGCGTCCGTCCAGCACCGTGCTGAATAGATACTCCAGCAGCGTGACCATTTCCGCCGGCAGTTGCGCCTCGCGCAGGTATCCGACGTAATCTGCCACCGGCACCTGCTGATAGTGGATCTCACGCCCAGCGGCGGCGGCAATCTCGCCAATGGCCTGTTCAAAGGTCATCAGGCGCGGGCCGGTCAATTCATAATGCGTATTGCTGTGGCCGGGCTGGGTGAGGGCAGCAACCGCAACATCGGCAATATCTTCCGCATCAATAAAAGGTTCTGGGATCTCGCCCGGTGGCAAATAGACTGCGCCGTTTAGCAATTCATCAAGAATAAAACTCTCGCTGAAGTTTTGCATAAACCAACTAGCGCGCAATATCGTCCAGTCTGCCCCACTGCGTTCAACCACCTCTTCCGCCTGACGGGCCTCGTCTTCGCCGCGCCCGCTGAGCAACACTATTTTTTGCACGCCGCCAGTTACCGCCTGTCGGCAAAAACGTTCGACGATTTCGGTGGCGCCCGGAACGGCCAGGTCGGGTTGAAAGCTGAGATAAATTTTCTCCACATCCTGCAAGGCAGGTTGCCAGGTGGTGCTGTCCTGCCAGTCGAAAGGGATGGCGGCACTACGATGTCCGGCACGTACCGGTATGCCCTGCTGTTGTAAACGTGCTGCCACACGGCTACCGGTTTTTCCGGTAGCGCCTAAAACCAGAATGGGTGAACCCTTTTCGTTGCTGCTCATAGTGTCTCTCTAAATGTGAGTATTGCTCATGTTTTGTAAATATGATAAACCCTCGTATTATTGTCAAGGCAGTTTTTGTTCAAAGGACGATGCATGATGAATGATAAGCAAAAAAATATTGCCGCCCTGCGGCGTAAACCCAGCCAGACGCGTAGCCGTGAGAAGGTGAAGCTGATCCTGGACTGCGCAACTGCGCTGATAGCCCAGCAGGGCAGTGACGCGATGCGTATGAGTGAAGTGGCGCAAAATGCCGGTATTTCGATAGGAGCGCTGTACCAGTACTTCCCGGATAAAACCGCTATCGTGCGTGTGCTGGCGCAACGTTATAACCAGGAGGCGCGTGAATGCATCGAGCAAGGGTTGATTCAGGTGCAGACATTACCGCAGTTGATCGAGGCTTTTAACTGCCTGATTGACGAATATTACGCCTTGTTTATGGCTGAGCCGGTGATGCGGGATATCTGGGCGGCGACCCAGGCCAATAAAACGCTGCGTGAAGAAGAAGTGGCGGAAAGCCGGTTGAACGGTGCATTGCTGGCAGCGACAATACGCCGGTTACGGCCGCAGTCGGACCCGGCGGCGGTGGAAAATGCCGCTTTCCTGTTGATGCATTTGGGGGAAGCGACCATGCGACTGGCGGTGAGTACCGGCCCGGATGAGGGCCGCGATCTGGTCGCGAGCTATAAGCAAATGGCGGCCAGGATGCTGGCGGAAGCCTAGAGGCGCTCTTGCTCCCGTGTCTGACGCCACTCTTCTTGCAGCAGGGCATAAATCAATTCGTCGCCCCATTCGCCGTTGAAACGATCGTTTTGCCGCAGGTGCGCCTCTTTACGCATTCCCAGGCGTTCGACCACGCCGATCGAACCCTGGTTGGCGGCATCAAGGCGGGCAAATATGCGATGAAAACCCGATTCGGCAAACCCGCGATCCAGTACCGATTTTACGGCTTCCGCGGCATAGCCCTTTCCGGCGTACGCCGGGTTGAAAATGTAGCCAATCTCCCCCTGCAATGCTGCGCCGTTGGCCAGTTTTAGCAACACTTCACCGATCAACTCTCCACTGTCTTTCAAGGTAACGGCACAATAAAGTATGTCGCCGTCCTCAGTGAAGCGCGAGGTTATCGCCTGGGAAAACAGGGAGGTCAACTGTGCTTCGTCCGGTGTGGGTGCGTACAGATAGCGATAGACCTCCGGTATGCGATGATAATCCGCATACGCATCGAGATCGGCAGGCGTAAAGCGGCGTAGGTGCAGACGTTCGCTGGTAAAGGGCAGGGTAATCAAATGCAAGTGCTCATCCTTGTTTTGGCTGGGTTTACATTGGTTTCTCAACGGGGGCGGAGAATTATTGCGGTAAGTGCGAGCTCTTCAATATAGCAGTTTTGGGCGAAGCGGTGAAAACCCTATTCATCACTTGCAAGAGCAGGGATGAATAGGGTCGGCTTAATCAGTTACCAGGTTATTAACTTACTTAATCGCCATCGCATCACGCATGGTATAGAACAGATCCGTCTGATCGGTCAGGCCAACCACGTTGGCGGCATGTGGACCGTAAGCTGCCACCCGCAATTGAGTCCCGGTGTGCCCCTGTGAATCTTCTTCTGAATTGCCGTAGCTGATGGTCATCGGTGCGCCATCTTTGGTGGTCAGCGTTTGCGTCAGGCCTGGGGCCTTGGCGTCGGCGGCGATAATCTGGCTGGAATGGGCATGGTCGGCGGTGACTATCACCAGGGTGTTGCCATCTGCGCGGGCGAATGCCAGGGCTTTCTGAACCGCTTCATCCAGATCGACAGTTTCACCAAACTGGCCGCACGGGTTGGCAGCATGATCCTGTTTGTCGATCGACGCGCCTTCAATCTGCAGGAAGAAGCCGTTTTGGTTGGTTTTCAGCAGGTCGATGGCTTTTTCAGTCATCGCCGCCAGCGTCGGGATATCCGCAGTGCGTGCCGGATTATTTTCACAGGTCACCGCAGGCTGGTCGATATTGCCGTGATAAGTGGCTTTCGGCCCTTGCCAGCGCACTGGCATATTACCGGCGGCAAACAGCCCGAGCAGCGGTTTTTGCTGATTGGCCACGCTGACGGCGTTCAGGGCATCGAGGTTTTCGACCCACTGATAACCCAGAGCGGCTGCCTGTTCTTTCAGCGATTTTCCCTGCCATTCGCCGCTTTTTACCAGCTGATTAAAGGATTTTGCCCCACCGCCCAGCGTGACGTCGGCGCGAGCCTTCAGCAACTGCTCACTGATGGAGCCACGGCCGCCGTTTTCCAGCGCGTTGGTGGCACATTTTTCGCTGGTTTCTTCTGGGCCGTAACATTTGCGCGAGGTGACATGGGAAATTTGCGCCGCCGGCGTGGCGTCCTGCAGCTCGGCGGTGGACACATTCCCGGTGGCCTTACCCGCGGCCTTGGCGATTTCCAGCAGTGTTGGCTGGTCTTTGCCGTTGACGTCAACGCCCAGTGCGCCGTTATAGGTTTTTACACCGGTTGACCATGCGGTCGCCGAGGCGGCGGAGTCGGTGACGTAATCCGGTTTGTGGGTTTTCTTGTCCAGTGAGTAATGGGTGTATTGACCGGTCAGCGGCAGGGCATCAATGCCTTTAAAATAGCCGCCCGCCCCTTCGGCGTAGTTACGCGCCGAGGTGATTTCCGAATCACCCATGCCATCGCCGATCAATAAAATCACGTTTTTGACCGTTTTGTCAGACAAAGAAGCCTTCAACGCGGCAGTTTGATCGCCACTCAACCGGCGTGCGCCACCGGGCTCTACGATGTTGCCGCGTGCCGCACGTTCGTAAAGGCTGGCGGTATTGACCGGGGTTTCATCGGCGAAGGCGGCGGAACAGAGTAAGGCGGATAACACGGCGCCGGCGATCAAAGAAACTGGCTGCAGCATGGGAAAGCTCCTTGTCGTAATAAAAAATATAAATAGCATCAGTTTGTTACGCAGGGAGAGTAGTGCAGAGGTGTGACACTTTTATGACGGTAATTGGGGGTAAAAGGATAGCCGGGCGGCTATCCCAGGCTATCCATTATTCGCTGCGGGCGGGAATATTCAGGCCGCGTTGTACTGCCGGACGGGCCAGACCGCGCTCCAGCCATTGTCCTACCCGCGGGAAACTATCGAACTCGACCAACTCACGGGCTTCGTAAAAGCCGATCAGGTTACGTACCCAGCCCAGCAATGAAATATCGGCGATGCTGTAATCCTGCCCCATGATCCAGTCACGGCCTTCAAGCCGGGTTTCCAGCACGCCGAGCAGGCGTTTGGATTCATTTTTATAGCGTTCCAGCGGACGTTTATCCTCATATTCGCGACCGGCGAATTTGTGGAAGAAGCCGACTTGACCGAACATCGGGCCCACCGCCGCCATCTGGAAAAATACCCACTGGATGGTTTCGTAGCGCAGGGCAGGATCCTGCGGCAGGAACTTGCCGCTTTTTTCCGCCAGGTACAGCAGGATAGCGCCGGATTCAAACAGCGCCAGCGGCTTACCGTCCGGGCCGTTGGGATCGATGATCGAGGGGATCTTGCCGTTCGGGTTCAGTGACAGAAATTCCGGCGTCCAGGTTTCGTTGTTGCCGATATCGATCAGGTGCGGTTCATAAGCCAGACCTATTTCTTCCAGCATGATGGAGACCTTGACACCGTTGGGCGTTGGCAATGAGTAAAGTTGTAGTCTTTCCGGGTGCTGAGCGGGCCAGCGTTTGACGATCGGAAATTGGGTTTGGTCGAGCATGACGAGTCCTCGGGTTGACGGTTTGCCTATTGAGTATTGCACCAAAACTAACCTGTTGTGAGGTTAAACCGTGAGGTCAAAATGTGCTTTCAGCGCTTTCTTCCCGGCGGCAATTAGACGAAGCATGGCAACAGGGTTAGCGTTAGGATAGGTGATATCCCTCTGACAGGAGCTTCCTATGATTGCCGTTATTTTTGAATTGCAGGCCGCCGACGGCCAGCGCGAAACCTATCTTGAATTGGCGGCCGAATTGAAGCCGCTGTTGGCAGAAATTGACGGGTTTATTTCGATTGAACGCTTCCAAAGCCTGGCCGATCCGCAGCGGCTGCTGTCACTGTCTTTTTGGCGTGATGAAGCCGCAGTGCAGCAGTGGCGGAACATCGAACAGCACCGCGCCGCACAAAAGCGTGGTCGCCATGGGGTGTTGGCACAGTACCGCCTGCGGGTCGCGGAGGTGGTACGGGATTATGGTCTGGATCAGCGGGATCAGGTGCCGCAGGACAGCTGTGGCTATCACGCCGGTTGACAGCCCCTGGGGTTTATCTTATTGATAACAGATGAACAGAAACCGTTTTGCATTCGCGCAGATTATTATCACCATTCACAGAGTGGTGGGATAGCGCGTCTGTTTTAAGCGAAACCCCGCCAGTCAGGCGGGGCAAAAGGTCCTCCGACTGGCAATATCCCCAGGAGGCACTTATGAAGAACCATCCCCCCGCCGTTTTACACTTGATGTGCGGTAAAGCCGGTTCCGGCAAGTCGACATTGGCGAAGAACCTTTCGCAGCAACCCCACACATTGTTACTGGCTGAAGACAGTTGGCTGGCGACATTGTATGAACAGCAGATGACGACTCTGCAAGACTACGTGCGTTATTCAGCCCGACTGCGCCAAGCGTTGAGTGAGCATATTGTACAACTGTTGAGTCACGGGCTGTCGGTGGTGTTGGATTTTCCGATGAATACGCCCGATCGGCGGCTGTGGGCAAGGCAATTAGCCGAGCTGGCTGGCGTTGAGCACTGTCTGCATTTTATCGATGTTAGTGATGCGTTATGCAAAAGCCGGATAAAGCTCAGAAATGAGCAGGGCGACCATCCATTTGTACTTAGTGAGGCGGAATTCGATTTACTCACGCTATATTTTGTCGCTCCAGCACAGGAGGAACGACTGACCATTGCCAGATACGGTGAGTGAATACGTTTGGGATTGAAACGTTATGGCGGTGTTGCAGGAGCACGCCGTCTTAATTTTTTATTCATTGACTGAAAACTCATCATTTTGATTTATTTATCGGAAAAAACACTATTTTCCAATGCGTATAAGACGTTTTAGAGTGGTTTTTAATTATTTGTTTTTTATGTTAATAACAACGAGTTATTGTTTTTTTATATGATTGATTTTAGTTATATTTGTAATGTAAGTGATGGTTTTTTGGTGAATGACTAAGAATTTTCCTATGAAATTATTGATTAATCTATGGCTATATTTTATTCTATATGTGTATAAGTTAAATTCTTAAATTAATAATATAGAAGAATGCACATGAGCAGTAAAATTATCTTAAATCATCGTATCATCTATGATAAAAGCTCAGGTTCTCTGAAAGATATCGAGAAGAAGTATGATGAGATTATTCTTACCACGCCTGCAAATAATTGTTTGTTAATTCTATTAAACAATAAACCTGAAATTACTACGCAGAAAGAACTGTTTGAAGAGGTGTGGGAAAAATACGGCATTCCTATTAATGCGAATACGCTGTATCAAAATATAGCAATGATACGAAAGGCATTTAGGCAGTTAGGTATTGAGGACGATATTATTGTTACCATACCCAGACGCGGGATGCTGGTGGCAGAGACGGTTGTTATTACTGACTATGTTGAGAGTCAGGATAAGGTCACCGATCACGGGGAGTTGCAGGTCAATACCACGCTGTATGATCATACCCCTGGAAAACCAGATGACTTGGACAATAAATCGTTGCATTATAAGATTAAAAAGATAGGTGCTGTTTTATTCTCTTTCACATTATTTTTTTCTCTTATCGCTATATCTGCTAATTGTATCTACCAAGAATATCTCAAAACAAAAAGTAGATTATATCATTACTCGTATTGGCGAGACTATAATCAATGCCAGTTATACGTTGATGACTACTTCAGAAAAAAAGTGAAGAGTAATGGAGGAGGGATTCCCTTCAATGCTGAATTGCATTGTGACAATAAAGAACGCGTATATATATCACTCTATGTTGGATTGCCACGAGAATCTTTCTTTATCTGTGATGGTGACATTTTGAATGAAGGAACAAAATGCAGATCAAGATATCGTTATTTTATTGAGAGTTAATAATGAAAAGAAAATTGTTTTTTCTTATTTATGTCGTTTTGTTGGTGTTAACTGCTATTGCTTATGTCTATTATATTGATTATAAGAATAAAAGACAGCTCCAGGATAGTATTAGTTGTTACTCACAGATTCAATATGATTATGTCTCGGATAAAAAGACTGTTGTAATACAGGCTGGAATATTCTTCTTTTTGTCTAACGGGCATGGTGTTATTTCTTATAGCGGAACGCTAACCGATCAAGATGATGTCTATACGTTAAGGCGAGATGCTGAAGTGAATTACAAGGTGAAAAATGACAACTCATTTTTTATTGTTACAAAGAAGCTCAGTATCGCCCCTTTTGATACTCTTCCTACGGCTTTGGCTAAAAAATACCTCTACGGCTATCTGAGAGAGGAGAAGGGTTGGACGAATATGAGTATTCAGCGTAATGGGGAAAATGGATATCTTATCTCAACGAATCCTCTTCCTCAACTTTTGTGCCATTTTGCCAAGTAGGACCGATCTCGCTCGTTATTGTTAATATCTACAATTCTTTATTTTAGGCCGCACATCATTCAGCTTGTGCGGCCTTTTTTTGACGTCTTAAATAGCATTAGATAGTTATTTAAGATGGTTTTATTATTCTTATGTTATTGATTTAATTGTTTTTTATATATCTTGTCTTATTTTTTGTTTTTTAAGCATACTTCATTTAAATGTTCGCTTGTTAGATGGTTAATATACTCCCCATCGCAACCTTGTAGGTAATTATCATAGTTGTGATGTATTCGCTGAGTAAGGTGGTGTAGTAACTGCGTAACTTAGAAAATTAATATTTAAATCAAAATTAACTGAATGGAAATAGTTATGAAGATGAATGAAATTGTATTGGCGATGGTAATGGCTTCAGGTATTGCTACGTTTGGCGCGGTTGCTGCGGATGAGCCGGTTAAAGCTACCGATCAGGGTAGCGGTAACATTACCTTTACGGGTTCCATTATTGATGCACCATGTTCAATTACGCCTGAGAGCTCTAATCAAACTGTAGATCTTGGCCAGGTATCGAATTCGTTGTTGGCAAAAGCGGGAACTTCTACGCCACGCAATTTTACCATTGATTTAGAAAAATGTGATACCACGACGAAGAAAAACGTCATCATCACCTTCGGTGGTTCTAAAGATAGTGTGAATGATAAGTTGCTGGGGATTACCGGTACAGCTAAAGGTGCTGGTGTTGCCTTAACCGACGGTAGCGGTACTCAAATTACGCTGGGTGAAGCTTCTGCTGCTCGTGGTTTGTTGGCGGGTAATAACAAGCTGAATTTCTCTGCTTATCTGCAGGGCAATAAAATTGATGGGACCGTAACGCCGGGTGAATTTACCAGCGTTGCCAACTTTACGCTGGCTTACCCTTAATAGACCCGAAGCATAGGGGTTATACCCTATGCTTCGTTTTTATATCAATGAACTGGCTGATATTAACAGTGGGTTACCATGATGAAACTAACCCAGGTTCTGTTGTTTGCGTCTTTGTTTTACGTTAATACGGCTGTATGGGCGCAGGGCACGGTTAAACTAATGGGGGCCATCCTTGAGTCTGCATGTGCAATATCTCCTGATAATGTCTATCAAACGGTTGAACTGGGAACTATTCCGCTAAAAACGCTTGAGCGAAATGGTATCAGCCAGGCCTATCCATTTAAAATAAAGCTGATTAATTGCCTTTTTTCCGATGATGTCGATGGTGGACAGAAATCAATGGAAGTCACCTTTGGCGGGTTCGGTTATGGATATTCTGATGCTTTGGCAGACAGTGGGTTTACTCTAATGGTAAGAGACGGGAACGGTCATCAGATCACACCAGGGATCCCTGTGTCCGATATTCCTATTCATAAGGGAGAGATGATACTGAAATACAGTATTTTTTTAGTGGCTAATGGAAAACAAGTGATCGCAGGGAACTATTACGCAACCATAAATATTTTAGTTAGCTATCGATAATTAGCGCTTTTCCCTTAAAAGTAATCTTATGCATATTTAAGAGCGGGCTTTTATTTCTGGATTGAATTATGAATGGAATCAATAAGATTACTCTGGCGATTTGTCTGTCACTCTTGGGGTTCAGTAAATTATCGCAAGCAATAGAATTCAACCTCGACGTATTAGATTCTGAAGATAGAAGTAACGTCGATTTGACGCGCTTCTCGCAGGCAGGCTATGTGATGCCGGGCAATTATATTATGGCCGTTTATCTTAACGAGCAGAATATTGCCGATCGTGAGCAAACAATCCCATTTTATGCTGACAAGAAAGTTGCCAATACCACCAAGCTCTGCTTTCCCGCCGGGCTGGTCGAACGATTGGGCCTGACGGAAGCGGCTCTCGGCAAAGTTATCTTTTGGCATCAGGAAGAGTGCGCGGATTTCTCTGCATTGAAGGGGTTGATGCTGAAGGGCGACATCGCAAGCGGTACGCTATACATCAGCGCGCCTCAGGCCTTTCTGGAGTACAACGATCCCAATTGGTTACCGCCGTCTCGTTGGGACAATGGCATTCCGGGGATGCTGCTGGATTATAGCTTTAATGCCTCAGCCAGCAGGGTACATCAGGGGGGGACATCAAAAAATGCCAGCCTGAGTGGGACCGCGGGGGTAAACAGTGGGCCTTGGCGACTGCGGGGCGACTATCAGGGGAGCTATGAATTCTCTTCTTCAACGCGTAAGGCTCAGCACAATTTTGACTGGAGCCGCTGGTACGCATACCGGGCGATACCTCGGCTAGATGCAACACTGACGTTGGGTGAAAACTACTTTTATTCGGATATTTTTGACTCATTTCGTTTTACCGGGGTGGGCCTGGCAAGTGATGAACGCATGTTGCCGCCTAACCTGCGTGGTTATGCTCCTGAGGTCCGCGGTATTGCCAAAACCAACGCCACGGTGACGGTTTCACAACAAGGGCGGGTGATTTATGAAACTACCGTTGCATCGGGACCGTTTCGCATACGGGATTTGAACCGTGCTGTCAGTGGCAGGCTGGATGTGCAAGTGAGTGAACAAGATGGCAGCAGGCAAACCTTTACTGTCGATACCGCCAATGTGCCTTATCTGACGCGGCCAGGAACGGTGCGCTATAAAACCGCAGTGGGCCGCCCTTCTACCTATCAGCATCATATAGAAGGGCCCTTATTCGGCAGCGCCGAGTTTTCGTGGGGCGTGGCCAACAATTGGTCTCTTTATGGCGGTGGTGTTGGTGCAGATAATTACCAGGCATTCTCGATCGGGTTAGGGCGCAATTTATTTATGCTTGGGGCGCTGTCGTTCGATGCTACCCAGTCGATCGCCAGGTTGCCGGGGCAGGCGGACGAAAAAAAAGGCAAGTCCTACCGTCTCAGCTATTCCAAGCGGTTTGATGAGTTTGATAGTGAGGTTACGTTTGCCGGATATCGTTTTTCTGAACGCAATTTTATGTCGATGGGGCAATATTTGGATGCCCGCTTTGGGGGGAATACCGTCGCGCACAGCAAAGAGATGTATACCATTAGCGCCAATAAGAGCTTTACGGATCTCCAACTGAGCCTGTACGCCACTTATACCCATCAAAGCTATTGGGACCGCCAGCCGGAGGACAGCTACAGTCTATCGGTAAGTCGTTACTTTGATTTCATGAGCCACAAAAGTCTCTCGCTAAATGTGTCGGCCAGCCGCAGTCAGTATCAGCAACGTTATAACGATACGGTTTATGTCAGCCTGTCAGTGCCGTTGGATAGCGGCAAGAGTTTGGGGTACAGCGGACAGAGCTCGAATAATCGCTTAAATCAGGCGCTGAGTTATACCAATAACGTCGACATTAATAATAACTATCGGGTCTCTGCAGGGGTCAATAACCTGGGGCGACAAGAGGCCACACAGGTCAATGGCTATTACACCCACCGAGGTGAAAACGCAGAAATCAGCCTGAATGCGGCTTACTACCAAAATAGTACCACCTCTGCCGGGCTCTCCATGCAAGGTGGGTTAACTGCGACGACGAAAGGTGCGGCACTGCATCCTGTGGGAATTAACGGTGGTACTCGGTTGATGCTTAGCACCGAGGGCATTTCTGGTGTTCCGATAGAAGGGGGCGCAGTTCGCAGCAACCGTTTCGGGATCGCAGTCTTGGGGAACGTGAATAGTTATTACCGCACTGACACCAGTGTAGATATTAATCAGCTTGCTGATGACGTTGAGGTCAGTAAAGGCGTTGTGGAATCGACGTTAACGGAAGGGGCCATTGGCTATCGACGTTTTTCCTTGCTGAAAGGCGAAAAAGCGATGTCGGTCATAGTGTTGCCGGAGGGCAAACATCCCCCCTTTGGTGCGAGCGTGATGAATACCAAAGGACGAGAGCTGGCCATAGTGAGTGACGGTGGCCTGACCTATTTATCGGGTATCAATGCTGGAGAATCACTCATTGTGAACTGGAATGGCAATAAACAATGTCAGGTGTCGTTACCCAATAAAATACCGACCCAAGGGAATTTATTATTACCCTGCCAATATATTAAGTAATCAAGAGAAGACGCTATGAGTAAATTAGGTTTCATAATACTGGTTGTTCTGAATATTACATCGATTAATTCGGCATTTTCCGCGATTGCACTTGATCGTACCCGGGTGATTTATGAGGGTGGCAGCAAAGCCATTAGTCTAAATATCAGTAACGAAAATAAGCAATTGCCATATTTGGCTCAGGCATGGATTGAAGATCAGGAGCAGCAGAAAGTTGCAGGGCCGTTAATCGTCACTCCACCAATTCAGCGCCTTGAGCCGGGGGCGAAAAGTATGGTGAGAATTTCGACGTTGCCAGAGGCTAAAGCATTGCCACAGGATCGCGAAACATTGTTCTATTTTAATTTACGCGAAATTCCTCCGCGCAGTGATAAACCCAATGTGATGCAAATCGCCTTGCAGACCAAAGTGAAGCTGTTTTATCGCCCTGCATCCATTGTGACTAAACCAGGTGCAGTCTGGCAAAACCAGTTGGTGCTGCATAAAACCGCGACGGGTTACCAGATTGGAAACCCGACACCTTACTACATCACCGTGACGGGGATTGCAGCGCGGGCAAAAGGGCGTGAAGACAACGGCTTTGTGCCGGTAACTCTGGCGCCGAAAAGCCGTACCGACGTGAAATCAACAGTCTTTGACACGCCTGTTGTCACCTATATCAACGACTACGGTGGCCGCCCTGAACTGGCATTTACCTGTGTACAGCAGCGCTGTAGCGTCAATGGTACACAGTGATGAGAGCCTTGGTTTGCCTAAAGTGGGGAGTGGTGAGTCTCTTGGGGAGTTGGTCTGTGTTTACGTTGGCAGAGAGCCAGACCCAGGTGGACGGCACGTTTGCCTCATTGGTAGTGAAAGGCACTCTCGTTGAATCAGCCTGTACGCTGGATATGGTTTCTGAAGATCAAACCGTCAGTATGGAGGGCATAGCCCGTCATACCTTAAGCCGGTTTGCTGACGAAGCTGCACCCGTCGCTTTCCATTTATGGCTACGTGATTGCGGACGTTGGGGTGGAGGTACTCGCGACGCGACGCATGGCAATAACCTGACGTGGGTGCCAGGCCAGCAAACGGTGTCTATCACCTTTAGCAGTGAGCAACAGCAGAGAGGGCTGGTGGCGGTAAAAGGTCAGGCCCGAGGATTGGCTTTGCGGCTTGAGGATGAACAACATCGTCAGTTACGGCCAGGGGGGCGGAGCCAGGCTCAGATATTAACGCCGGGTGATAACCGCTTAACCTTTTACGTTATCCCGCAGCGTACAGCCGATCCCCTGACTACCGGGGCTTTTTACGCGGCCGTTAATTTTCAATTGAATTATGACTAGCCAGTCCGTGATCTCGCGTGTTAGTGGAGGCTATATGTTACGTAAATCTTTGGCTGCGGCCCCCTTATTCCTGGTGCTTTGCGTATCGCAGATACAGGCTGACGGTGGAACGGCTATGAATTTCAAGGGGCGCATTTTCGAACCCGCCTGTGAATTTAACGGTGGCAAAACCATTGATGTCAATTTTGGTAAGGTGGGGGATTAAAAAGGTAGACGGCGTGAAATATTCACAATTCACCGTGGTCAATCTAAATTGTAAAGAAAGCCTGGGTAAAAAACTACGTTTGCAGCTGCAAGGCGAAGCCACAGTTGGTGGGGGGGAATATATTGACCACCAATATAGCCAACCTGGGTATTGCTATCCAGGATGCCAACGGGGGGCCGATTTTTTTAAACCGTTTTTTTGATGCGGTAGACCAAAAGACGTTCAGCTTTATTGCAGTGCCAGTAAAAAAGGATACGGCAATCCCTTTGGGGACAGGGCAGTTCAATGCCGTTGCAACGTTGGTATCAAGCTATTTCTAAGTGGAAGAGAGCAGGATGTATTATCGTGTGGTGTTAATTTTCTGTCTGTTATTAGGGGGGGGGGCGGACTCCCGCGGCACAGGATTATAATATATCTCTACATGGCGAATTGGTTGAAGAACCCTGTACGCTAAGTATGGTATCGGTTAATCAGACCGTTAAATTAGGTAATGTCATTAAGAATACGCTTTATCTACATCAACGTACGCATAGCTATAATTTCTCCATTGAATTGGAGGATTGTGATATTAGCATGGGGAGCAGCGTTGAGATCGGTTTCAATGGCATTGAGGACTTGCAACAGCCTGGTTTGCTTGCAGTAAACGGGATGGCAAAAGGTATCGCGATAGGATTAGAAACCGAGAAGGGAAAACGGCTGGAGATAAACAAGACGATTGAATCTTATTTACTCCATGACGGCACTCGTTCTTTGAATTTTGGCGCTTATGTCAGTGCATCAGAAACTGCAATTGAACACCAAGGGATTGTTGAGGGTGATTTTACCGCGAACGTGGCATTTACCTTGTATTATCCTTGATTATAAATAATAAAAACTGCTGTGGAGTTATTCCAGACTTTAGCTTTGTTGAGGGAATTATGCTGGGGATAATGATAAAGGATAATAATGCCGCCTATGCATTGGGGCTGCGACTTGGTTTGGAGCAAGCGTTTTCTTCATGCGCACAGACGGTTAAATATTTTGATTTTGCCGATGACGCATGGTGCTGCGATATTATATTTCAACAAATCGATCCAGGAACAGATTGCTTACTGGCAACACCTTATATCCAGCAGGGTTTCAAGGGCATTTTTTTCCCCATTGTGGAGCGTGATACAAATGAGAAAGGGAAAAATGAGGTATGCGAATGCTTAAGGCACTTTCCTATCATATTCAGAGATGAACCTTTAGGCACGGTGGTAGATAGAGTGGTTCGTCAACTGGAGTGTCGTGACAGAGTGAAACATGTTGAGCATGACAGTATCATGACGAAATCATGCTGCGTTTGTGGCAGGCTTAGACTTTCTACGAATGAAATGAAAGTGATTAAGCTGCTGTCTAAAGAGTATTCACTGACACGGATATCTTATGTTTTAAAGAAAAGTGTAAAAACCGTTTTTACGCAGAAAAAATCAGCAATGAAAAAGCTCAACCTGAAAAGTAATCAGGAACTCTATTCGTTCATTATTAATAACAAAGAAATGATTGGGTTGTTTTAATATGATAAAAGGATGTGGTTTATTATCAGTAATACCTTCATTAAAATTTTATAAAAATAGATAAGGGCGACTATGATTCTGAAAATGATACTTGCTGTATTACTTCTGCTACCAACAGTGGTTAACGCTAGCCAAATCCCAAAGACCTGTTGGCCAACGAGTGGTAATAATAATTTCAACGTTACGCTTACCAATGGGGTTTTTTTGAGCAGTAAGGCGGGTGCAACGGCAAAATTTAGTTACAGTGGTGTGCCACTTGATTATTCTGTAACCTGTTGGATAGACTATGAATTACATCCGATTACTGGGCTGGCACCCGCTATTGATTGGTATTTTCAGTCCAAGACGAATTTTCCACCATCAGAATTCGGCGGTGGTTTTTATAAGTTTAATGAAGATATTGACGTAAAAATGTCTACCAGTTCGCTGTTGCTTCATGAAATTCCTAACGAAACCGGCTCCTGGGGAGGAAGAAACGATACGGTACCTGTTGGAATTCAATCATTTTACTCACAGTTTGCTAGCCGAAGATGGGTCAATACCGTGACACTGCGTTTGCGACGCGATCAGCTAGGTGGCATGGTGATAATCCCAGCCAATATAGAATTATTCCGGGCTTATCAAGTACCATGGCGTAATAGTGTTTTTGGTAATACCCCTGTCATGAGTGTCTCGACAACAGGGCAATTTATTCCGGTCCCCCTAGTGTGTACCATTAATAACGGTGCCGCGATTGAGGTGGACTTTGGCGATCTTGATAATACACAGATCAGTAGTGATGGGAGTCGTTATGTCAAAATCGTCCCGCTGCAATACCGTTGCAACACGGCGGTGACGCAAAATATTGATATTAATCTTATTGCGACCCCAGCGGCTTTCTCATCCGAATTTATTGCCACCACGCTGCCTGATGACATTGGGGTAGCAGTCAGATATAACGGCCAAATAGTCAAACCGAACCAAAAATTCGCTACTACTCTACTTAACGGTGTTGGGCAAGATGAGTTACAGGTGGCTCCGGTGATCAGGGATGTGACTAAGGCGATTACCGGCAGTTTCACAGCATCTGCTACCTTGGTCATGACGATGCACTGATTGGCGCCAGGCAGTTGTTTGCCGTATGAACCGGGATGAAATTCAGCGTCTGTCATCAGACGCTGAATTGAGAGTACTGACAAACTCTCATCGGACATGCTGCACCCATCTGAATAATCAATGGGTTAGCAAGGGTTGGTACGTTTTTTACCAAATCAGCAACATTGCCACTTTAGTCATCAATGTTAATTCAGCTTACTTTGCGGCTTAACGACTTAGAATGGCTTAGTCGGCAGGTACTTACCGTCGAGGGTGATCACCGCGCGTTCGCCGCCGTCTGGATCCGGCACTTTTTTGATATCCAGCTTGAAGTTAATTGCGCTGATAATGCCGTCGCCAAACTGCTCATGCACCAGGGCTTTCAGCGTGGAGCCGTAGATTTGCACCATTTCGTAGAAACGATAAATGGTCGGGTCGGTCGGCACGCCGCCGGGGATGCTGCCGCGCAGCGGAATGGTCTGCAACAAGCGAATGGCATCTTCATCCAGATCCAGCTTCTCTGCCACCACGCGGGCGGCCTGTTCCGGCAGCGGATGCTGGCCCAGCAGGGCGGCGGTGACGAACGCCAGACTCAGGCCAGTACCCTGGTTAATCGCTTCGAAGGTCAGGTTTTTGCGGATCTTGGCCATCATAATGGTGTCGGTCAGGGTTTCGCGCGGGGATGAGTAGTGCAGTGACTGAGTCATATTGTTTCCTTATAAATGAAATTAAAAGCGAGATACGGCAGGGGTTGCCGTGACCTCAGGATTGGTTGCCAGCGGAATAAAACGGCGGGTTTCGCCATCCAGCGCTTCAATGCCGCCGCTGGCGATGTCATACACCCAACCGTGCAGCTTCAACCGCCCTTGTTCAAGCGCCAGTGCCACCGATGGGTGGGTCTTGATATTGTTCAGCTGTGCGATGACGTTCTCACGCACCATCGAACTGATTTTCTCGTTTTCGGATGCATGCTGATAAGCCTGATTGACCACCTTGGCGGAGTCGGCATAGCGCAGCCAGTTAGCCACGGTCGGCATATGTTGCAGACACTGGCAGGTGGCGATGGCAGTCATTGCGCCACAGTCGGAATGTCCGCAGATCACGATATCTTCAACGCCGAGTGCAGAGACGGCATATTCTACTGATGCGGAGACGCCACCCGGCTCCGGGCCGAACGAAGGCACGATATTGCCGGCATTGCGGATCACAAACAGGTCGCCCGGTTCGCGCTGGGTAATCAGTTCCGGCACCAGACGGCTGTCGGAACAGGAGATAAACAGGGTGCGTGGGCTCTGCTGGGTCGCCAGCCGCTGGAACAGTGCCGTGCGTTCGACAAACGCCTCACGCTGGAACTTCAAAAAGCCTTCAATAACCTCTTTCATACTGCCTCCATCTGGGTGCTGTTAAGCGATGGACGTATCTTGCGCCGCTCTGGCTATAGGGTCTAAGACCAATTTATAATGATAGCTATAGGCATTACTAATAGTAGGGGCGCTATGCTGTTGCGACATATTCGTTATTTTCTGGCCGTTGCCGAGCAGGGCAACTTCACACGCGCTGCCGAAGTGCTGCACGTTTCGCAGCCCACGCTGTCACAGCAAATCAAACAGCTGGAGGAAACGCTGGGTACGCTGCTGTTGGATCGCAGTGGCCGAACCGTGCGCCTGACCGATGCCGGTGCGGCCTGGATGCGCTATGCCCGCCGGGCATTACAGGATCTGGACGAAGGTGCGCGCGCGATCCATGATGTGGCGACGCTGGAGCGTGGCAATCTGAGGTTGGCAATGACGCCGACCTTTAGCGCCTACCTGGTTGGCCCGGTTATCGATGCCTTTTATCGGCGTTATCCGGGGATATCGCTAAGTATTCAAGAAATGACTCAGGACAGAATCGAGGCGTTGCTGGCGGAGGATCAGTTGGATTTGGGTATTGCTTTTGGCCAGGCGCAGTCGCCAGATATCGAGGCCAACGACCTGTTTAGTGAATCGTTGAATATGGTGGTTGGCGCAGATCATCTTTTGGCCCAACGGCAACATCCTTTGACGGCGGAAGAGCTTGAACGGCAACCCCTGGCTTTACTGAGCGAAGATTTTGCTACCCGTCAGTTCATCGACGGTTATTGTCGCCAGCAGAGTATCTGCCCGTGGGTGGCGGTAGAAGCCAATGCGATTGGTGCTATCCTCGAGATTGTGCGCCGTGGTCAGCTTGCCACCATTCTACCGGCGGCGATCGCCCAGGCGGATCCGCAGTTGCGGTCGGTACAACTTGCCGTTGCCCTGCCAGCGCGTCGGGCGGTATTACTGCAACGCAAAAGCGCTTACCGCAGCGCGGCATCGCAGGCGTTTGTTGCAGTTTTACATCAGCAGGCTTTTATGTCGACACATGCCAACCCGGTATAAAAGAGCTTGAATAGAGAAATTTTTATGAAAATGATTTTGCGCGTTGTGGCTTTGCTTGTTGTTTCTTTCTGTTCCCTCTCCGGCTACGCCGCTGAGCAAAGCCGCGAAGAGACAGAAAATGTTTTATCCAAAGTCAGCGATTTCTCTTTGGGAATGAATGGGTTTGTTGGCATTGGCAGCGTTGGCGAGACCGAGCTAATAAGAATCCTAACCTATCAGGATGCGGGGGACATTTTCTTGCGTATTGCCAAAAATCCGCAGGCAACGCCAGAAGCCAAACTTTATGCTGCCTGTGGCTTAAAAAAACTAAATAACAATAACGGCGAAGCCGATTTCGCCCAAGAGTGGGATAAACAGGTTTCGGTATTGAAAGGGGATATTTTAAGGACAGAAAAGTTTAAAGAGGTCTATTTCAATATCTTAAAACATGGCTGCTGGTGAATGTATTCATTCCCCTTAATCCGCCGGATGGGATTTACTGCCTCCGGCCTCAAGGAACCGCGCAGTGTCTGGCTTTTTCTGCCACCGCACCATTGCTCAAATTGTCACCAAAACTTCCCGCGATCTCTTATCCTCGTTATGGCATAATGCGCGCCAAATCACATTCCTAATGATATGAAGAGCGAGCGCTGTGTTAAGCACTAACAACATTACTATGCAGTTTGGCAGTAAGCCGCTGTTTGAAAACATCTCTGTAAAATTTGGTGGCGGTAACCGCTATGGTTTGATCGGGGCCAACGGCTGCGGCAAATCCACCTTTATGAAAATCCTGGGCGGCGATCTGGTACCGAGCGGCGGCAACGTGTTCCTCGATCCGAACGAGCGTCTGGGTAAACTGCGTCAGGATCAGTTCGCTTTTGAGCAATACAGCGTGCTGGACACCGTTATCATGGGCCACCATGAACTGTGGGCAGTGAAAGAAGAGCGTGACCGTATTTACGCTATGGCCGAAATGAGCGAAGAAGACGGCTATAAAGTGGCCGATCTGGAAGTGGCTTACGGCGAAATGGACGGTTACACCGCCGAAGCGCGTGCCGGCGAGCTGCTGCTCGGTGTTGGCATCCCGGTCGAACAGCATTATGGCCCGATGAGCGAAATCGCGCCGGGCTTCAAGCTGCGTGTGTTGCTGGCGCAGGCCCTGTTCTCCGATCCGGAAATCCTGCTGCTCGACGAACCAACCAACAACTTGGACATCGATACCATTCGCTGGCTGGAGCAGGTGCTTAACGAGCGTAACAGCACCATGGTTATCATTTCGCACGACCGTCACTTCCTGAACATGGTGTGTACTCACATGGCGGATCTGGACTACGGCGAACTGCGCGTGTATCCGGGCAACTATGACGAATACATGACGGCGGCCACGCAATCGCGTGAACGTCTGATGGCGGATAACGCCAAGAAGAAGGCACAGATTAACGAACTGCAGTCGTTCGTCAGCCGCTTCAGCGCCAACGCCTCCAAATCCAAACAGGCCACTTCACGCGCCCGCCAGATAGACAAAATCCAGCTGGAAGAAGTGAAGGCTTCAAGCCGCCAGAACCCGTTCATCCGTTTCGATCAGGACAAAAAACTGTTCCGTAACGCACTGGAAGTGGAGGCGTTGACCAAAGGTTTCGACAACGGTCCACTGTTCAGCAAGCTCAACCTGATGGTTGAAGTGGGCGAGAAAGTGGCGGTGCTGGGCCCGAACGGTGTCGGTAAGTCTACCCTGTTGAAAACCCTGGTTGGCGATGCACAGCCGGACAGCGGCAGCGTGAAATGGTCTGAAAACGCCAAGATCGGTTATTACGCGCAGGATCACGAATACGAGTTCGATGACACCCTGACGGTATTCGACTGGATGAGCCAGTGGAAGCAGGAAAAAGACGACGAGCAGGCCGTTCGCAGCGTGCTGGGGCGTTTGCTGTTCAGCCAGGACGACATCAAGAAGAAAGTTAAGGTGCTGTCTGGTGGTGAAAAGGGCCGTATGCTGTTCGGCAAGCTGATGATGCAGCGCCCTAACATCCTGATTATGGATGAACCGACTAACCACCTGGATATGGAATCCATCGAGTCGCTGAACATGGCGTTGGAAATGTACGAAGGCACCCTGATCTTCGTTTCCCACGACCGTGAGTTCGTTAGCTCGCTGGCGACCCGCGTACTGGAAATGACGCCGACCAAGGTTATCGACTTTACCGGCAACTACGAAGACTATCTGCGTAGCCAGGGTATCGTGTAACTTCTGTTACGGCATTAAAAAGGCGGGAGCGAATATTCCCGCCTTTTTTGTGTCTGCTATTCCCCGCCACACACCTCGCACTGCGGATCCTTCGGCAGCTTCATCTCACGGAACTGCATCGTCATGGCGTCAAACATCAGCAGTTTGCCGGTGAGCGGCTGGCCGTATTGCGTCAGCAGTTTGATGGCCTCGATAGCCTGCAGAGTGCCGATGGTACCCACCAGCGGTGCCATCACACCGGCCTCGACGCAGGTCAGGGCGTTATCACCGAATAACCGGCTCAGACAGCGGTAGCAAGGTTCATTGGCCTGGTAAGTGAAGACGCTGAGTTGCCCTTCCATACGGATCGCCGCGCCGGACACCAGCGGTTTGCGCTGCGCATGGCACAGGCGGTTGAGCAGATCGCGCGTTGCCACGTTGTCGGTACAGTCCAGCACCAGATCGTTGGCGGCAATCTGTGCCGCCATCTGTTCATCGTCCAGTTGCCCGTCAACGGCATCAATATGGATATGCGGATTGATGGCGCTCAGTTCGATACGCGCCGAATCAACCTTCGCCATGCCAATGCGCGCGTCGCGGTGCAGGATCTGGCGTTGCAGGTTGGAGAGCGAAACGGTGTCGAAATCAACCAGCGTCAGATGACCCACCCCTGCGGCAGCCAAATAGGGCGCGGCGGCGCAACCCAAGCCACCCAGGCCAACAATCATTACCCGTGCGGCTTTCAGCTTTTCCTGACCGTCGAAGTCGAAACCACGCAGGATAATCTGGCGGTTATAGCGCAATGTTTCGGCATCGGTTAATTCCGGCAGCATGCTTAGCTCCTCAGCAGGGCGTTGAAAGGCTCAATTTCCACCTTTTCACCCACCGCTACGGAACCGCGATCGCGCTCCAGTACGATAAAACAGTTACCCTGACTGAACGAACTGAAGATGTGCGAGCCTTGATGGCCGGTGCTGCTGACTTCCAACTCGCCATAGGCGTTACTGCTAAAGACGCCGCGCTGGAAATCGAGACGGCCCGGTGCTTTCTTCAACGGCGTCAATGCGCGTGCTTGCAGACGCGGTGGCAACTGCCAGTCGCTGTGGCCGGCCAGTTTTGCCAGCAGCGGTTGCACCAGTTGGTAGAAGGTCAGGGCGGCAGAAACCGGGTTGCCCGGCAGGCCACAGAACCAGGCGTGTTTCAGCTTGCCGAAGGCAAAAGGCTTACCCGGTTTGATCGCCAGCTTCCAGAAGCTGACTTCGCCCAGTTCATCCAGCATCTGCTTGGTGTAGTCGGCTTCACCGACCGAAACGCCACCGCTGCTGATCACCACGTCGGCCTGGCTGTCCGCCTGCTCGAAAGCGGCGCGCAGCGCTTCTTGATTGTCGCGGATAATGCCCAGATCGATCACCTCGCAGCCCAGCTGTTCCAGCATCAGGCGCACCGCAAAGCGATTGGTATCGTAGATTTGCCCGGCCTGTAACGGCTGGCCGACCGGTTGTAACTCGTCACCGGTGGAAAACACCGCGACTTTCAGTTTGCGCATCACCTGGACTTCGGCAACGCCGAGCGAGGCCAGCAGCGGCAATTGCGCGGCACCCAGCCTGATGCCTGCGGCTAACACGCCTGCGCCCTGGCGAATATCTTCCCCAGCCAGACGAATATTTTGCCCGGCTTGTACTTCGGCCGTAAAGCGCACGCCTGCATCACTCAGCTCGGCCTGTTCCTGCATGATCACCGCTTCGGCGCCAACCGGGACAGGGGCGCCGGTCATAATGCGTATGCAGGTATTGGCCGGCCAGTTGCCATCAAATGGCGCACCGGCAAAGGCTTTGCCCGCCACCGGCAACGGCGCATTGGCTTGCAAATCGGCCAGGCGCACGGCGTAACCGTCCATAGCCGAATTGGCGAACGGCGGCACGTCAATCGGCGAAATGACCGGTGCGGCGGTAATGCGGCCTGCGGCGGTGGTCAGGGCAATGGATTCGGTCTGCTGCAGGGGGGAGAGCTGGCTGAGCATCTTCTCCAGCGCCTGCTCCAGGGAAATGAGATCGGAAGTATGGCAATGATCCATCGGGGGAACTCCGTAATCAGGGTGCGCGATAAATAGCGGCAATGTGGGGGTATTATGAAGGATGCTATGCTGATGTAAACAACAGGAGGCAGTGATGCACAGACAGGTATTAGACTTTTGGTTTGACGAGATCGAACCGGCTTTGTGGTTCAAAAAGGATGATGAATTCGATCGCCTGCTGCATACGCGCTTTGGCCAGAATCTGGCAGGCCGCCGCCGCCGGGGAGTTGGCGCACTGGCGAGAAACCATTGAGGGGCGACTGGCGGAGGTGATTGTGCTCGACCAGTTCAGCCGCAACCTGTTCCGTGGCACGCCGCGTTCATTTGCCAGTGATTGCATGGCGCTGGTATTGGCGCAAGAAGCGATCCGCAGCGGGCAGTGTGAGCAACTCAGTAAGGAACAACGGGGCTTTCTCTATTTGCCGTTTATGCATTCGGAATCGGTGCTGATCCATCAGCAGGCGCTGGCGTTGTATACCGAGCTGGATAATGGCGACCAGTTGGAGTTTGAATTGCGGCATAAGGCCATTATTGACCGTTTTGGCCGCTACCCGCACCGTAATGCGATATTAGGTCGTGTCTCAACCGCGGAAGAAGAGGCATTTCTGTTGCTGCCGGGTTCCGGGTTCTAAATATTATCATCTGCGTTCAGCCTGCTAAAAAACAGCAGGTTGAACCTGTGAAAGTTAAATGTTCAGAGCTATCGGTTATTTCTCAGGGTAATAGTTGTCTATCCACTCGCTGCTTTTACCAAAAATCCCAATCGTTATTTATGGTTTTTTTATGCTGTTGTAACTCTCTGTTTTTATTCCATTAAGCTATTTCAATGTGCGAAATAATCTAAGCGAACTACGCTGAATGCTGAGCGTTGACTTAATGCTTTACATAGAATGCAGGGCTAAATATAGTCGGGAAAAGAAAAAATAATTAATTATCAGCCCGGAAGGGTACGGGATTAACACAGGGTGTCAGGCATATGAGCAAACCAGTGATTGCCATTCATGGCGGCGCGGGCGCAATTACCCGCTCGGCGCTGAGTGCGGAAAAGGAACAGGAATATATCCAGGCGTTATCCGGCATTGTTGCCGCAGGTCAGCAGATCCTGGCCCAGGGCGGCAACGCATTGGATGCGGTGACCGAAGCCGTGCGCTTGCTGGAAGAGTGCCCGTTATTTAATGCCGGCAAAGGCTCGGTGTTTACTCATCAGGGTACCCATGAGCTGGACGCCTGCGTGATGGACGGGCGCACCTGTGATGCCGGCGCGGTGGCGGGCGTCAGCCGGATACGCAACCCGATACTGGCCGCACGCGCGGTGCTGGAAAACAGCCAGCATGTGTTGTTTGCCGGTGAGGGGGCGGAGAAGTTCGCCGCGGCCCACGGTCTTGAAATGGTGACCCCCGATTTCTTCTTTACCCAACAACGTTTTGACCAGTTGCACCGCGCTCAGGCGGAGCAGGGCCGAGTATTGCTCGATCACGATGGCGCTGAGCCGATCGATCCCGACAGGAAGTTCGGTACCGTCGGTGCGGTGGCGCTGGATGCTTTGGGCAATTTGGCGGCGGCGACATCGACCGGTGGCATGACCAACAAACAGGCCGGTCGGGTGGGCGATACCCCGATCATCGGCGCCGGCTGTTATGCCAACAATGCCACCGTGGCGGTGTCCAGCACCGGTACCGGCGAAATATTCATGCGTGGCGTATCGGCCTATGACGTTTCCGCGCTGATGGAATACGCCGGCCTCAGCCTGCAGCAGGCCAGCGACCGGGTGGTAATGGAAAAACTGCTGGCGATGGGCGGTAGCGGCGGCATGATTGCCATCGACAGCCAGGGCAACGTGGCGCTGCCGTTTAACAGCGAGGGGATGTACCGCGGTTTTGGTTATGTCGGCGATGCGCCGTCCGTAGGGATTTATACCCTATAGCTTTCAAGTTGCAGCGAGCGCAGATAACAACGCTGCAACTTGAAAGATGACGGGTATACCGCTAACCGATCGCCAGGAGGGTGTATGACCGATGCCTTAATGCCGCTTGCGGCCGACGCCGGGCTATTATTGCCGCCGCAGCGCGTGCTGTCGGTGCGCGATCTGAGCGTCCAATTTCAACAACAGGGCGAGACCCTGGATGCGGTGCGCAACCTGTCATTCGATCTCGATCGCGGTGAAACGCTGGCGATCGTCGGTGAATCCGGTTCGGGCAAGTCTGTCACTTCTCTGGCATTGATGCGGCTGGTCGAACAGGGCGGTGGCAACATCGTCAGCGGTACCATGTCTTTTCGTCGGCGTAACGGCGAGGTGCTCGATTTGGCTCGAGCCCATCAGGGTACGCTACGCAGGGTGCGCGGCGCCGATATGGCGATGATCTTTCAGGAGCCGATGACCTCGCTGAACCCGGTGTTTCCGGTGGGCGAGCAGATCGCCGAATCTCTGCGCCTGCATCAGGCGATGGACCATCGGGCCGCCAAACAGGCCGCTTTGCAGATGCTTGATCTGGTGCGCATTCCCGAAGCCAAAGACGTGCTTAACCGCTATCCGCATCAGCTGTCTGGCGGTATGCGCCAGCGAGTGATGATCGCCATGGCACTGTCTTGCAAGCCGGCACTATTGATTGCCGACGAACCTACAACCGCATTGGACGTCACCATTCAGGCGCAGATCCTGCAGCTCATCCGCGTGCTGCAGCAGGAAATGCAGATGGGGGTGATTTTCATCACCCACGACATGGGCGTGGTGGCAGAAATTGCCGACCGGGTATTGGTGATGCGTCAGGGGGAACGGGTGGAGCAGGGGCCGGTGCGCGAGCTGTTTGCCGCCCCGCAACAGCCCTATACCCAGGCACTGCTGGCCGCGGTACCAAAACTCGGTTCGATGGCGACCCAGGACTTTCCGGCCAAATTCCCGCTGCCGAACGGTGCGGACAATGGCGGGCCGCAGGATACCGTCCCGCCCGGTGCGGCGCCGATCCTGCGGGTGGAGAATTTGGTGACGCGCTTTGATCTGCGTAGCGGCATCCTCAACCGGGTTACCCGCCGGGTGCACGCGGTGGAAAACGTCAGTTTTGACCTCTACCCCGGCGAAACTTTGGGGCTGGTGGGGGAATCCGGCTGCGGCAAGTCCACCACTGGTCGTTCCTTGCTGAAGCTGGTGGATAGCCAGCGCGGCGCCATTACCTTTGACGGCCGCCAGATTAATCAGTTGAAAGGCCCGGCGTTGCAGCACCTGCGGCGGGATATCCAGTTTATCTTTCAGGATCCTTACGCTTCGCTCGACCCGCGTTTGACCGTCGGCTTTTCGATTATGGAGCCCTTGCTGGTGCATAACGTGGCGCGCGGCAAGGCGGCGCAAGAGCGGGTCGATTGGCTGCTGGAACGCGTCGGGCTGAAACCCGAACACGCACGTCGTTACCCGCATGAGTTTTCCGGTGGGCAGCGGCAGCGTATCTGCATTGCGCGCGCCCTGGCACTCAATCCTAAAGTGGTGATCGCCGACGAATCGGTGTCGGCGCTCGACGTGTCGATTCAGGCGCAAATCGTCAATCTGCTGCTCGATTTACAGCGGGAGCTTGGCATTGCCTTTCTGTTTATTTCCCATGATATGGCGGTGGTGGAGCGCATCAGTCATCGCGTTGCGGTGATGTACCTCGGGCAGATTGTCGAAATTGGTCCGCGCCGCGCCGTGTTTGATAACCCGCAGCATGCCTACACCCGCAAGCTGATGGCGGCCGTGCCGGTGGCCGATCCGGCCCATGCGCATAAACGCCAGCCGCTGCTGGTCGATGAAATTCCCAGCCCGATCCGTGCGCTGGGCGATGAACCCGTTACCGCACCGCTGGTGCAGGTTGGCCCCGGGCACTTTGTTGCCCGTCATCCGATCGCCGGTGCCTTTTAATGACCTCAGGAGATGCAAGCACCATGAAGCACACATTCAAACGTAAGGCATTGGCGGCCGTCGTGCTGTTGGCGGCAGTGGGCGCAGGCCCGGCCTGGGCGGCGAAAGATGCGGTGATCGCCGTCGCATCCAACTTCACCACGCTTGACCCCTATGATGCCAACGACACGCTGTCGCAGGCCGTGGCCAAATCTTTCTATCAGGGTCTGTTCGGTTTCGACAAGGACATGAAGCTGGTGAACGTGCTGGCAGACAGCTATGAGGTGAGTCCGGATGGCCTGACTTACACCGTCAAACTGCATCCGGGGGTGAAATTCCATGACGGTACCGAGTTTAACGCCGAAGCGGTGAAGGTGAACCTGGATCGCGCCAGCAATCCGGACAACCACCTCAAACGTTACAACCTGTTCAAAATGATCGATAAAACCGAGGTGGTGGATGCTACTACGGTGAAAATCGTGCTGAAAGCGCCATTCTCGGCGTTTATCAACAACCTGGCGCACCCGGCGGCGGCGATCATTTCCCCGGCGGCGCTAAAGCAGTATGGCAAAGAGATTGGTTTCCATCCGGTGGGCACCGGCCCTTATCAGTTTGTGACCTGGAACCAGACCGATTTCGTTAAGGTGAAGAAGTTTGACGGCTATTGGAAGCCGGGGTTACCGAAGCTCGACAGCATCACCTGGCGCCCGATCGTCGATAACAATACCCGTGCGGCGATGTTGCAGACCGGCGAGGCCACTTTTGCCTTCCCGATCCCTTATGAGCAGGCCAAGGTGCTGGAAGGTAATGCCAAGCTTGATCTGGTGGCTGCGCCGTCGATTCTGCAACGCTATATCAGCCTGAATGTCACCCAGAAGCCGTTTGATAACCTGAAAGTACGCCAGGCGCTGAACTACGCCATCAACAAAGATGCGCTGATCAAGGTAGCGTTCGCCGGCTACGCAGTACCGGCAGAAGGCCCGGTGCCGCCGGCGATTGACTTCGCCACGCGTTATAAGCCCTGGCCATACGATCCGGCCAAAGCGCGCGAACTGCTGAAAGAGGCCGGTTATCCGAACGGTTTCACTACCACTTTATGGTCGTCCCATAACCACAGTACCGCGCAGAAAGTGCTGCAGTTTGCCCAACAGCAGTTGGCGCAGGTTGGGGTGAAAGTGACGCTGACCGCGATGGATGCCGGTCAGCGTGCGGCACAGGTTGAAAGCGTTGGGGTGAAAGACACCGGTGTGCGCATGTTCTATACCGGTTGGTCCGCGTCGACCGGCGAGGCGGACTGGGCGCTGTCGCCGCTGTTCTCTACTCAGGCGGCGCCCCCCAAGCAGTTCAACACCGCGTTCTACAGTAACCCGCAGGTGGACAAGGATCTGACCGGCGCGCTGGCGACTACCGATCGCGCCGAAAAGCAGAAGTTGTATAAGGACGCGCAGGATCGCATCTGGGCTGACGCGCCATGGATCTTCCTGGCAACCGAACGCCTGCTGTCGGCCAATAACAAGCAGCTGAGCGGTTTCTATGTGATGCCGGATACCTCGTTCAACTTTGATAACGCTGACCTTAAATAAGGCGCCAATCCCCGCTCTCACTGAGGGCGGGGTGAGGGGATTCACCCGAGATGCTTAATTATTTTCTGAAACGGCTGCTGGGCCTGATCCCGACGCTGCTGATTGTCGCGGTGCTGGTGTTTTTGTTTGTCCATCTGCTGCCTGGCGATCCGGCACGGTTGGCGGCGGGGGCGGAGGCCGACGAGGCGGTAGTGCAACTGGTGCGTAAGGATCTGGGGCTCGACAAGCCGCTACCGCAGCAGTTTGTGCATTTTTTTGTCAATGCTCTGCGGGGGGATTTTGGCACCTCGATGGTCTCCAAACGGCCGGTAAGCGAAGAGATTAGCTCGCGCTTTCTGCCGACCCTGTGGCTGACGCTGACCAGCATGCTGTGGGCGACGCTCTTCGGCATGGGCATCGGCATGCTGTCTGCCGTTTGGCGTAACCGCTGGCCGGATCGCATTGGTATGGCGCTGGCGGTCTCCGGCATTTCATTCCCCGCTTTTGCGCTGGGTATGCTGCTGATGCAGGTGTTCTCGGTCAATCTGGGCTGGTTACCGACGGTGGGCGCCGACAGCTGGCGGCATTATATTTTGCCCTCCATCACGCTGGGGGCGGCGGTTGCAGCGGTGATGGCGCGTTTTACCCGTGCCTCGTTCGTTGAGGTGCTGCAGGAAGACTATATGCGCACCGCGCGAGCCAAGGGCGTGCCGGAAACCCTGGTGGTGGTGAAGCATGGCCTGCGCAATGCGATGATCCCGGTGGTCACCATGATGGGGCTACAGTTCGGCTTTTTGCTCGGCGGCTCGATCGTGGTGGAAAAGGTCTTCAACTGGCCAGGGCTGGGTAGGCTGCTGGTCGACTCGGTGGAGATGCGCGACTATCCGGTGATCCAGGCCGAGGTTTTGCTGTTCTCGCTGGAGTTTATTCTGATTAACCTGTTGGTGGACCTGCTGTATGCGGCAATTAACCCGGCGATACGCTACAAATGAGGACGCGGGATGATTAAGCATTGGCGACGCAACGCCGCAATGAAGGCGATGCCGACGATTAACCCTAACGCGGTGCGCACACCGTGGCATGAGTTCTGGCGGCGGTTCCGCCAGCAACGGGTGGCGCTGGTCGCCGGGCTGTTGGTGCTGTTGCTGGTGGTTGCCGCGCTATTGGCACCTTACCTGGTGCCGTTTGATGCGGAAAACTACTTTGATTATGACCGCCTGAACGAAGGCCCTTCGCTGGTGCACTGGTTGGGGGTAGATTCCCTTGGGCGAGATATTTTCAGCCGCATTCTGATGGGCGCTCGTATTTCGCTGGCCGCCGGGGTGTTCTCGGTGCTGGTCGGCGGGCTGATCGGCACGCTGCTGGGCCTGTTGGCCGGTTATTATGAGGGCTGGTGGGACCGTATCACCATGCGCATCTGTGACGTGCTGTTTGCCTTTCCCGGTATTTTATTAGCGATTGGCGTGGTGGCGATTATGGGCAGCGGTATGTCCAACGTGATCGTTGCGGTGGCGATTTTCAGCATTCCGGCGTTTGCCCGGCTGGTGCGCGGCAATACGCTGGTATTGAAGCACCTGACCTATATCGAGTCGGCGCGCAGCATCGGGGCTTCCGACTGGACCATCATCCTGCGACATATACTGCCGGGGACGATTTCGTCGATTGTGGTGTATTTTACCATGCGTATCGGCACCTCGATCATTACCGCCGCCAGCCTGTCATTCCTCGGCCTGGGCGCGCAGCCACCAACGCCGGAGTGGGGGGCGATGCTCAATGAGGCTCGGGCGGACATGGTGATGGCACCGCACGTGGCGATTTTCCCCAGTCTGGCAATATTCATCACCGTACTGGCGTTCAACCTGCTGGGTGACGGGCTGCGCGACGCGCTGGATCCGAAATTAAAAGGATAGAATAAAGTAAAATTAATAGCGGTTAATATGCGGAGTGTTAATCGTTTAATTAACTTTGACAGTTTAATGTATTCGGTAAATCAACCGAATACGTTAATATAATTATTATTCTAGTCATATCACTATAATTAATGGTTATTTCTATTTTATTTGCAATGGGGTGATGTTACCTTGTTTTTCTTGGTGTTATTATAATTTCACATGGACGTGCAAATGAAAGACTGCATTTTTATAGCCCTTTGGATATTTATTTCATTCTCTTTAATCGAGTATTCATCACTGCTAATTATGAAACCATGTAATAGTTATGTGGATGTTGCAATTGCGGTGATTACAGTGATCGGCACCAAAGCCTTATTAACCTGGTTTGAAGATGTTTATTATTGGTTCACTGGGCGAGAGCGTTAACTGAGTGTGTTATCAGGAAGAATAACCGCTTGCGATACTGACTATCGCAAGTGGTTAGGGCCGATCAGCGGAACAGATGTTCGGCGTGACGAGTGGAGCACATTTGAATGGGCTAACACCGCTCCCTGGTGTTACTATCCGTTCAATAAGCCGTGTTGCTTGCACGAAGGCTATTGTGGGAGGTACTGATGCCAGTAAAACAACGAACGACGCAAAGCGTTACCATGACGGTAGAACGTAGCTTGTTGAGCCGTGCACGTGAGGCGGGTATTAACCTCAGTGCTACGCTGAACGCTGCTTTGGATGCCGAATTGCGTCAGCATGAGATGAGAAAATGGAAGGAAGATAACCGAGAGGCCATTGAGGCGCTGAATCGTTTTCATGATGAACATGGCTGTTTCAGCGACGAATACAGGACGTTTTAACGATGCAATTTACGGTATACGCCAACACAGGGAAAAGCGTTGTTTACCCGCTGTTGCTTGATGTGACAAGCGATATCATCGGGCAATTAAATCGTCGAGTCGTGATCCCGTTATTGCCCATTGAAAAATACCCGGGTAACACTCGCCCGGAACGTTTGATCCCTTTGGTCAGGCTGGTGGATGACAAGGAGTACGCCGTTATGACACATGAGATGGCAAGTATTCCCGTTCGGGCCTTGGGCGCTGAATTTTGCGATGCTACCCAATACCGGACCGAGGTTAAAGCCGCAATAGATTTTCTTCTCGACGGTATCTGATTAAATCCGGGCGGGGTAACCGCCCGGATTTATCGATCAGCGGAACAGATGTTCGGCGTGGAAGCGCAGGTGGTCTTCGATAAAGCTGGCGATGGTGAAGTAGCTGTGATCGTAACCTGGCTGGATGCGCAGGGTTAGCGGCCAGTCGCGCTGGCGCGCCAGTTCGGCCAGCTTCGCCGGTTGCAGTTGATCCGCCAGGAACTGATCGTCGTCACCCTGATCCACCAGCACCGGCATTTTTTCTGCGCCGTTGGCCAGCAGGTGGCAACTGTCATACTGCAGCCACTGGCTTTCATCATTGCCCAAATAGGCGGCAAAGGCTTTACGTCCCCATGGAACCTGACAGGGGTTAACGATGGGCGCAAAGGCCGACACCGAGCGGAAACGCTGCGGATTGCGAAACGCCATTACCAGTGCGCCGTGGCCGCCCATTGAGTGACCGAAGATCGACTGGCGATCGCTGACGCTGAAATGCTGATTAATCAGCGCCGGCAGCTCGTCGCTGATGTAATCATACATGCGAAAGTGCTTGTCCCACGGCGCCTGGGTGGCGTTCAAATAAAAACCGGCACCCTGGCCCAAATCGTAGCCTTCATCATTGGGCACATCGTCGCCACGCGGGCTGGTATCGGCCATCACCAGCACCAACCCCAGCTCGGCGGCGATACGCTGCGCGCCGGCCTTCAGCGTGAAATTTTCATCATTGCAGGTCAGCCCCGACAGCCAGTACAGCACTGGCGGCGGGTTATCATCGCGCGGGGGCGGCAGATAGATGCTGAAAGTCATGTTGCAATTCAGGCTCTGCGCCGCATGGCGATAACGCTGTTGCCAGCCGCCGAACATACGGTGCTCTTCGAGAAGTTCTAATGACAAGGTCATCTCTGCCTCCTGGCTTATTTTTTGTCGAAGTGAATAACGGAACGGATGGATTTGCCTTCGTGCATCAAATCGAACGCTTCGTTAATCTGCTCCAGCCCCATGGTGTGGGTAATAAAGTCATTTAGCGCGAACTCGCCGTCCATATAACGCTGGACGATGCCCGGCAGTTGCGAACGGCCCTTCACGCCACCAAAGGCGGAACCGCGCCATACGCGGCCGGTCACCAGTTGGAACGGACGGGTAGAAATTTCCTGACCGGCACCGGCAACGCCGATAATCACCGATTCGCCCCAACCTTTGTGGCAGCATTCCAGCGCCGAGCGCATCACGTTGACGTTGCCGATACATTCGAAGGAGAAATCAACGCCGCCGTCGGTCAGTTCGACGATCACGTCCTGAATAGGTTTATCGTAGTCTTTCGGGTTGATCAGATCGGTGGCGCCCAGTTTGCGCGCCAGGTCGAACTTGCTGGTGTTGATATCGATGCCGATGATGCGGCCTGCACCCGCCATCTGTGCGCCGATGATTGCCGACAGACCGATGCCGCCGAGGCCGAAGATGGCCACGGTATCGCCTTTTTGCACTTTGGCGGTGTTGATCACCGCACCCATGCCGGTGGTGACGCCGCAGCCCAGCAGGCAGACTTCTTCCAGCGGGGCTTCTTTACTGATTTTTGCCAGTGAGATTTCCGGCACTACGGTGTATTCGGAGAAGGTTGAAGTGCCCATGTAGTGGAAGATAGGCTTGCCGTCTTTGAAGAAGCGGGTGGTGCCGTCCGGCATCAGTCCCTTGCCCTGGGTAGCACGGATCGCCTGACACAGGTTGGTTTTGCCGGATTTACAGAATTTGCACTCGCCGCATTCCGGCGTGTACAACGGGATCACGTGATCGCCAACCGCTACGCTGGTCACGCCTTCACCGATGGCTTCTACCACGCCGCCGCCTTCATGGCCGAGGATCGCCGGGAATACGCCTTCAGGATCGGCACCGGACAGTGTGTAGGCGTCGGTATGGCAGACGCCGGTGGCGACGATCCGCACCAGCACTTCACCTTTTTGCGGTGGCATCAGATCCACTTCTTCGATTTTCAGCGGCTGGTTCGGGCCCCAGGCAACGGCGGCACGGGTTTTGATCATTTCCATCATAGTCTCCAGTGGTCTATTTTTAATCAGGCTATGTCGATAGCATTGGGTAAATCGCAGGCAGTATTTTCAACCGCGGGGGTTTCTGCCTGTTCAATAATTAATTCTTTCAGGGCGCGAACGTTCGGGCCGAAGGCATCACGCCGCCACAGTAACCAGGTGGCGGTTTGGGCGATGTCGTCCGGAAGAGTATGCACTTTTACCCGTTCATGGCCCGGCAGCAGGCTCAGCACCGAATGCGGGATCATCGCCAGCCCGGCGCCGCTGGCTACGCAGGCCAGCATGGCGTGGTAAGACTGGATTTCCATCACCTGGCCCGGCAATACGCCTTCGCGCTTGAACCAGGACTCCAGCCGCAGGCGGTAAGAGCAACTGGCGCGGAAGGCAAACAGCGTTTCGCCCTTGGCGTCTTTGGCGCTATGGATCGGCAGGTGATCGAGGCATGAGATCACCACCATATGTTCGGGGAAAGCGATACAGCCATTGAGTTCGTCATATTGTACCGGCCCATCGACCAGTGCCGCCGCCAGCGTACCGGCGCGTACCCGTTCGGTGATCTCGCCGGAAGTACCGGTGGTCAGCGACAGTGACACCTGTGAGAAACGTTGGTGATAGGCTGCCAGTAACGTTGGCAAGCGGGTGGCGGCGGTGCTTTCCATCGAACCTATGGCGAAGTTACCTGCCGGCTCGCCGGCATGGGTGATGCTCATCGCTTCTTCACTCAGGGCCAGAATGCGGTTGGCGTAGCAGAGAAAGTTATGGCCCATCGGCGAAAGGCGCAGGCGCTGTTTTTCGCGGATGAACAGATCGGTGCCCAGTTCCTGTTCGAGCTGACGCAGGCGGGTGGTCAGATTCGAAGGTACGCGGTGCAACTGCTCGGCGGCACGGGCAACGGAGCCGGTTTCGGCGACGCTGCAGAACATGCGGAGCTGGGTGAGATCCATTATCTTCTCTTTTCGTGATGAACTTGATGAGTATTATTCAGTTTTTGTGAGTGTAATACTGCGGCATGATACTGGCAACTTTCTTTTAACAGTCTGGATACTCTACATGGCCTTAAGAATTGCCCTGAGTGGTTTTATTGCATTGATCGTAGCCATGGGAATTGGTCGTTTCGCCTTTACCCCACAGGTACCGCTGATGATTGCCGAGCACCAGTTTACCTTGACCGGGGCCGGGCTGGTGGCGGCCATTAACTACCTGGGTTATCTGTGTGGTGCCTATGACGCGATGCGCGCCAACCGACATGTTGAACGTCGGCTGTGGCTGGGCGTGTGGGGGGCGGTAATCTTGACGCTGCTTTCGGCCTGGGTGCAGGGCGAATGGTGGCACGGTGCCGTGCGTTTCCTGATTGGTTGGGCCAGCGGCTGGGCGATGGTGCTGGTGGCGGCCTGGACCAACGAACGGCTGGCTCACTATGGCCGGCCGGCGCTCAGTGCGGCGGTCTTCGCCGGGCCGGGGGCCGGGATTTTTATCAGCGGCATGCTGGCGGTAGGCATTCACAGCCTGGCGCTGACGGCGTCTCAGGCCTGGCTGGTGTATGGCATGTTGGCACTGGTATTGATTGGCGCAATCAGCATTAACCTGCCTAAGGCCGGTGAATTGCATCGTCCTGATGTGGCACCGGAGCCTCTGTTGTTGACTCCGGCGCTGAAGCGGCTGGTATTGAGCTACAGCCTGGCGGGCTTCGGCTATATCCTGCCGGCCACCTTTCTGTCGCAAATGGCCGCCGCACGTTTTCCCGGTAGCGTGTTCGCGCAATTTGTCTGGCCTGTCTTCGGCGGTGCGGCGGTGCTGGGGATTGTCATTGGCATCCTGACCCGTCACAAGCTGACCACCCAAACGCGTCTGGCCATGACTCTGTGGGTACAGGCACTGGGGGTCTTGAGTGCGGAAATCGTGCCTGGGGTGGCCGGACTGGCCTTGGGGGCATTGTTGACCGGCGGTGGCTTCCTCAGCGTAGTGCAGCTGTCGATCCAGCACGGCAGGGAACTGGCACCTAATCATGCGCGTTACATGGCGGGGTTGCTGACCACCGGCTATGCGATTGGTCAGTTGGTCGGCCCGACGCTGTCGGCGCTGTCCACTGCCTTGACCCATCGGTTGGAACCGGCGTTATATGTCGCCGTGGTGGCGCTGATCGTTGCCGGCCTGCTGGTGGTGAATACCCCGACGCGCGAGCTGGCACGAAAACCGACGGCGCTGTGATTAAATTCCGTACAAAAAACGTGGAATAGCCGCAGCGGGCCTGATTGTGCTAAATGCGAATATTTCACCTGCGGATGAAGCACAATCGCTGGATAATCCCCTCACTCTCATCTAGAGTGGGGTCAAAATCTTGACCGGGTTCACGTTACCAATGACGGAAACCTCTGCCGTCAGGAGAGTATGCAATTCACCAGTCTGCTCGGTAAAGCAGCCGGATTGGCGAGTTCAGGTCCGTTGGAGAGATGAAATGACATCATTAAGTAAAGAAGCTGTTCTGGTTCATGCGGCGCTCGAAGAGCGTGGCCTGGAAACCCCGTTGCGTGGTGAAGTGCTGGATCGCGAGACGCGCAAGCGCCGTATTAAAGAGCACATGACGGAAATCATGCAGCTGCTTAATCTCGATCTATCCGACGATAGCCTGGCGGAAACCCCGCATCGTATTGCCAAGATGTATGTCGATGAAATTTTCTCCGGCCTGGACTACGCGAATTTCCCAAAAATTACCGTCATCGAAAACAAGATGAAGGTAGATGAAATGGTGACGGTGCGCGACATTACCCTGACCAGCACCTGTGAACACCATTTCGTGACTATCGACGGTAAAGCGACCGTGGCCTACATTCCGAAAGATGCGGTGATCGGCCTGTCGAAAATCAACCGTATCGTGCAATTTTTCTCCCAGCGCCCACAGGTGCAGGAGCGTCTGACGCAACAGATCCTGGTGGCATTGCAAACCCTGCTGGGCACCAATAACGTGGCAGTATCGATTGATGCGGTCCATTATTGTGTTAAGGCGCGCGGTATCCGCGACGCGACCAGCGCCACCACCACCACCTCGCTGGGTGGGCTGTTCAAGTCCAGCCAGAACACCCGTCAGGAATTCCTGCGTGCGGTGCGACATCACCAGGGGTGATACGGGGTTAACGAATAAGAACAGGCGCCTGCGGGCGCCTTTTTAATGGCCGGAATACAGCGATAAAATAATGAGCAACCCTTCGACCACACCGCTGCCACGCATCGCCACTCTGGACTGTGTGCGCGGTATCGCCATCCTTGGCATTCTGCTGCTGAATATCAGCGCCTTTGGCCTGCCGAAGGCGGCCTACCTGAATCCTGCCTATCTGGGGCTGCCATCATCGCGTGACGCCTGGACCTGGGCGCTGTTGGATATTTTCGCCCAGGCCAAGTTTCTGGCGATGTTTGCCTTATTGTTTGGTGCCGGCCTGCAGATGCTGCTGCGGCGCGGCAAGGGCTGGATACGTGCGCGGCTGTCGTGGTTGGTGCTGTTTGGTTTGGCGCATGCCATTTTCCTTTGGGACGGCGATATCCTGTTGGCCTATGGCCTGATCGGGCTGGTGTGCTGGCGGATGATCCGCGATGCCAAAGAAACCTATCAGCTATTGAAAACCGGCGTAGTGCTCTACCTGATCGGCGTCGGGGTTCTGCTGTTGCTGGGCTTTATCTCGCACGGTGAGCCGGGCGGTTTCTGGCAGCCCGGCGTGGCGGAACTGCAGTATGAAAAATTCTGGAAGCTGCAGGGCGGTATGGAGGCTTGGCGTAGCCGTACCGATCTGCTCTCGTCCAGCCTGTTGGCGATTGGCGCGCAATATGGCTGGGAGTTGGCGGGGCTGATGCTGTTTGGTGCCGGACTGATGCGCAGCGGTTGGCTGCGTGGCACCTATTCGCCGGGTTACTATCGCCGTCAGGCCGCCTGGCTGATACCGCTTTCATTGCTGATCCAACTGCCGGCGGTGGCGTTGCAATGGCATCTTCACTGGGACTACCGCTGGAGCGGCTTTTTATTACAGGTACCGCGCGAACTGGGCGCTCCGCTGCAGGCCATGGGCTATCTGGCACTGTGTTACGGTTTCTGGCCGACGCTGTCGCGGCTGCGTATTGGGCATGGGTTGACGCAGGTTGGGCGCATGGCACTGAGTAATTACCTGCTGCAAACGCTGATCTGTACCACGCTGTTCTATCGCTTTGGCCTGTATCAACAGTTCGATCGCCTGCAACTGCTGGCGTTTGTGCCGCTGGTCTGGTTGGCTAACCTGTTGTTTTCTAACCTGTGGTTGCGTTACTTCGCCCAGGGACCGGTGGAATGGCTATGGCGCAAACTGACCTCTCTGGCCGCCGGTAACACGGAGCCTAAGGGAGTGAATTGAGATCTGGCGCAGGTAGGTTAAAAAAATGTATGTAAACGTTTTCTTTCCTGTGACGGAATTCACGCAGAGGAGGATGACAAACGGGGTAGGATAGCGCCACTGTCAACTACCCCGACCTCAGGATTTTTCATGACCTCTGTTCACCCAACCACCATTCGCGACGTGGCGAAGCGTGCGGGCGTGTCCGTGGCGACCGTCTCCCGCGTGCTGAACCACAGCGCCATGACCAGTAAAGAGACGCGTGAACAGGTGCTTAAGGCGGTGGCTGAACTGGGTTATCGGCCCAACGCCAATGCACAGGCACTGGCCACCCAGAGCAGCGATACCCTCGGGGTGGTGGTGATGGACGTTTCCGATCCCTTCTTTGGTGCGCTGGTGAAAGCGGTAGACACCGTAGCGCAGCAACACCACAAATATTTGCTGATCGGCAACAGTTATCATCAGGCAGACAAAGAGCGTCACGCTATCGAAGTGCTGATTCGCCAGCGCTGTAACGCTTTGATTGTGCATGCTAAAGCGCTGTGTGATGCCGAATTGATGACTTTCCTCGACCAGGTGCCGGGCATGGTGTTGATCAACCGCATCATTGCCGGCTATGAGCATCGCTGCGTTGGCCTGGACAACGTCAGCGGCGCGGAGATGGCAATGCGTTTGCTGCTGTCGCAGGGGCATCAGCGCATTGGCTATCTGGGCTCCAACCACCCGATAGAAGACGGGCCGCTGCGCCAGCAGGGCTATACGCAGGCGATGGCTGCGGCTGGGTTGGTTACGCCGGACAATTGGCGTGCCTATGGTTCGCCGGATTTGCAGGGTGGGGAAGCGGCAATGGTCGAGTTACTCGGGCGTAACCTGCATTTGAGCGCGGTGTTTGCTTACAACGATGCCATGGCTGCCGGTGCCATGGCGGTGCTGAAAGAAAACGCTATCACAGTACCGCAAAATTTCTCGCTGGTGGGGTTCGATGATATCCCCATCGCACGCTATACCAGCCCCAAGCTCACTACGGTGCGCTATCCCATTGTCACCATGGCGACGCTGGCCACCGAGTTGGCCCTGCTGGGCGCGGCAGGCCGGCTGGAGCCGCAGGACCGCCATTTGTTTATGCCCACTCTGGTACGCCGCCATTCCGTGGCTCCGTGGCAAATTGAGGCAGCGGTCACTCTCTGAACATTTAATCTTGTGTAACCGTTTTCAATCTGTGAGAAAATTCACAGATTATTAACATCACGCCGTCTATGCTCTAGTCGTTTTCCAGCGTAAAGGCACTTGCCGCTGCTGTTCTCTACCTCGCGCTGGCACCACACTTTTCAGGAATAACATGATTCACGGATGACAGGGAAACTGCCAGGCCCGGTTGTGCATTCGCCACCGGTTACCTTTGGCCTAACACCGAGCAAGACCCTACATAAACCGGAGACACACAATGAATAAGAAGGTTTTCACCCTGGCCGCGACGGCCGCAGCCATGATGTTTGGCGCCGCAGCACATGCAGATACCCGTATTGGCGTCACAATTTATAAATATGACGACAACTTTATGTCGGTGGTACGCAAGGCTATCGAGAAAGACGCCAAGGCCTCTCCGGACGTCACCCTGCTGATGAATGACTCGCAGAATGACCAATCCAAACAAAACGATCAGATTGACGTGCTGATCGCCAAGGGCGTTAAAGCACTGGCGATCAACCTGGTTGACCCGGCAGCCGCCCCGGTGGTGATTGATAAGGCGCGCGCAAACGATATCCCTATCGTGTTCTACAACAAAGAGCCTTCCCGTAAAGCGCTGGACAGCTATGACAAAGCTTATTACGTGGGGACCGACTCTAAAGAGTCCGGTGTGATCCAGGGCAAACTGATCGAGAAGCACTGGAAGGCTAACCCGAACTGGGATCTGAACAAAGATGGTCAGATTCAGTATGTGTTGCTCAAAGGTGAGCCAGGCCACCCGGATGCTGAAGCGCGTACCACCTACGTGACTAAAACGCTGAACGACGACGGTATCAAGACGCAGGCATTGCAGATGGACACCGCGATGTGGGACACCGCCCAGGCCAAAGACAAGATGGATGCCTGGCTGTCCGGCCCTAATGCCAACAAAATAGAAGTGGTGATTGCCAACAACGATGCGATGGCAATGGGCGCGGTAGAAGCGCTGAAAGCGCATAACAAATCCAGCATTCCGGTATTCGGTGTGGATGCGTTGCCTGAAGCCCTGGCGATGGTGAAATCCGGCGCTATGGCAGGGACAGTACTGAACGATGCCGACAATCAGGCTAAAGCCACTTTCGAACTGGCGAAAAACCTGGCCGCGGGCAAACCGGCCGCCGATGGCACCCAATATAAGATTGAAAATAAAGTGGTGCGCATTGCTTACGTTGGCGTAGATAAAGACAACCTGTCTCAGTTTATTAAGTAAGTTCTGAATGACCCCGCCTGAGGTGCGCTGCCCAGCGCCAACACCAGGAAAGCCGCAGGCGGGGAAATTTATTCTTCAAATCACAGCCTATACCCGATGAATTTCAAGTTGCAGCTAGCCATGCTGAGTCTTGAAAGGCGACGGGTAACATAGCCAGGTGTATTTATGGCCGACAGCCCACGCGAATTTCTGCTGGAAATGACCGATATCAGTAAGTCATTTCCCGGCGTCAAGGCATTGGATAATGTGAATCTGCGCGTTCGTCCGCACTCCATTCATGCATTAATGGGGGAGAACGGCGCGGGGAAATCGACATTATTAAAATGCCTGTTCGGTATTTATAAAAAAGATGCCGGCAGTATTATTTTTCAGGGCCAGGAAATTGACTTCAAAAGCTCCAAAGAGGCGCTGGAACACGGTGTTTCAATGGTGCATCAGGAGTTGAACCTAGTGTTGCAGCGTACCGTGATGGATAACATGTGGTTGGGACGCTACCCGACCAAGGGCATGTTTGTCGATCAGGACAAAATGTTGAAGGACACCCAGGCGATATTCGACGAGCTGGATATTGATATCAACCCACGGGATAAAGTGGGCACGTTATCGGTATCGCAGATGCAGATGATCGAAATTGCCAAGGCTTTCTCCTACGACGCCAAGATTGTGATTATGGATGAGCCAACCTCTTCGCTGACGGAAAAAGAGGTGAATCATCTGTTCACCATTATCCGTAAGCTGAAAGAGCGCGGCTGCGGCATCGTCTATATTTCGCACAAAATGGAAGAGATTTTCCAACTGTGCGACGAAATCACCATCCTGCGCGATGGCCAGTGGATCGCCACCCAGCCGCTGGAAGGGCTGGATATGGACAAGATCATTTCGATGATGGTGGGGCGATCGCTCAGCCAGCGTTTCCCCGATCGGCAAAATACGCCGGGCGAGGTGATCCTGGAGGTGAAGGGCCTGACCTCAATGCGCCAGCCTTCGATTCGCGATATCTCCTTCGATCTGCATCAGGGTGAGATCCTCGGCATTGCCGGATTGGTGGGGGGCCAAGCGTACCGATATTCTGGAGACGCTGTTCGGCATCCGCGAAAAAATTGCGGGCACCATCAAGCTGCACGGCAAGGCCATCAACAACCACAGCGCCAATGAAGCGATTAACCACGGTTTTGCTCTGGTGACGGAAGAGCGCCGTTCCACCGGGATTTACGCTTATCTGGATGTCGGTTTTAACTCGCTGATCTCCAATATCCGTAACTATAAAAACAAAATCGGCCTGCTGGATAATGCCCGAATGAAAAGCGACACCCAATGGGTGATCGATGCCATGCGGGTCAAGACCCCGGGTCATCATACCAACATCGGCTCGCTGTCCGGCGGTAACCAGCAGAAGGTGATCATCGGCCGTTGGCTGCTGACCCAGCCGGAAATATTGATGCTGGATGAACCGACGCGCGGTATTGACGTTGGCGCCAAATTCGAAATTTATCAGCTGATGACCGAACTGGCGAAGAAGGGCAAGGGGATCATTATTGTCTCGTCTGAAATGCCGGAGCTTTTGGGAATTACCGACAGAATACTGGTGATGAGTAATGGTCAGGTTGCGGGCATCGTTAATACCAAACAGACCTCGCAAAATGAAATTTTACGTCTCGCATCCCTGCACCTTTAAGGATCAGAACTATGAACGCGCTGAATAAGAAAACTTTGTTCACCTATTTTAAGGAAGGTGGCATTTACGTGGTATTGCTGGTGCTGCTGGCAATTATTATTATCCAGGATCCGACTTTCCTCAGCTTAATGAACCTGAGCAACATTCTGACGCAGTCTTCGGTGCGCATTATTATTGCACTGGGTGTGGCAGGGCTGATTGTTACCCAGGGGACGGACCTGTCCGCCGGGCGTCAGGTTGGGTTGGCGGCGGTGATCGCGGCGACGTTGTTGCAGTCGATGGATAACGTCAACAAGGTGTTTCCGCATATGGAAACCTGGTCGATTCCGCTGGTGATCCTGCTGGTGTGTGCCGTGGGCGCGGTGATTGGTCTGGTGAACGGGTTGATCATCGCCTACCTGAACGTGACGCCGTTTATTACCACCTTGGGTACCATGATTATCGTGTACGGCATTAACTCGCTGTATTACGATTCCGTCGGCGCATCGCCAGTGGCGGGGTTTGATCCCAAGTTCTCTACCTTTGCTCAGGGGTTCCTGCGCTTTGGCGATTTTAAGCTGTCGTACATTACCTTCTACGCCATTATTGCGATTATTTTTGTCTGGATCCTGTGGAATAAAACCCGCTTCGGCAAAAACATCTTCGCCATCGGTGGCAACCCTGAGGCGGCAAAGGTTTCCGGCGTGAACGTGCCGTTGAACCTGATCATGATTTATGCGCTGTCTGGCGTGTTCTATGCGTTTGGCGGCTTGCTGGAAGCGGGCCGTATCGGCAGTGCTACCAACAACCTCGGCTTTATGTATGAGTTGGATGCGATTGCTGCCTGCGTGGTCGGTGGGGTGTCCTTTGCCGGTGGGGTCGGTACGGTATTGGGAGTGGTGACCGGGGTGATCATCTTCACCGTCATCAACTACGGCCTGACCTACATTGGTGTTAACCCTTACTGGCAGTACATCATCAAGGGCGGCATCATTATCTTCGCGGTAGCGCTGGATTCACTGAAGTACGCCAAGAAGAAGTAAAAGTCTCTGCGAAAAAACGGCCAGCAAATGCTGTAATGCCGGTCAGTTAAGCAAAGTTCTGAATAAGAATGTACGACGTTGTTTAAGTGGGCGTCTCCCTCTCCCAAGGGAGAGGGCCGGGGTGAGGGGCTTTTGCGTTGGTTTGTATCCCCTCACCCTAACCCTCTCCCAAAGGAGAGGGAACAATATCAGCTTAACTTACAAGCATTACTGCCCTGGCCGCCTTTTGTTTTACTGAGGGGCAATTAAGGCTGTTTGGCCTTTTGCTTTTCCGCTTCCAGCTTGTGTTCCAGCTCGACCAATTGTTCCGGTGATACCGCCGGATACCCCTGGGCGTCCTCCGGGATGGTGTGCATGGCGGAGATCGGGATCAGCGGGCCGAGAAAGCGCGGTTCACGTTTGAGGATGTACAAATCGGTCAGCGCGCCAAGGCGGGCGAAGATCTCGCGCACACGCACTGTCATCATATCTTTTGGTGAGGGTACCGCGTAGCACTGCGCCTGGATCCCCATATGCAGCGCGATAAACAGCGCACGCTCACAGTGGAAGCGTTGGGTGATGATGATAAAGTCGTTGGTGTCGAACACCTTGCGGGTACGTACGATCGAATCCAGGGTGCGGAACCCGGCGTAATCCAGCACGATATCGCTGGGCGCCACGCCGGCGGCGATTAAATCGCGGCGCATGGTCATGGGTTCGTTGTAGCTTTGCTGGGCATTGTCACCGCTCAGTAGCAGGTATTTAACTTTGCCGCTGTTGTAGGCGTTGATCGCCCCCTGAATGCGGTAGCGGTAATATTGGTTGATCACGCCGGTACGGTAATATTTGGCGGTACCCAGTACTACGCCGACCTGGCGATGGGGCAGCCCTTGCAGTTCGTCATAGACGAAAGGTGCCGTTTTCCAGCTGATCCAACGATCGAGCGCGATAGCCGAGAGCATCAGCAATGCAGCGATGACAAACAAGCCGATTATCAGGCGTTTCCACATGTTATTGCCTTACGCGCACCGTGGCCAAAAAAGATGGTTCAAGGCTACTTTACCTGACTACTTGAAGCAAGCTTGTCCCCCTTCTGGCACGCATTGCGCCGCATTTTTAGGCGTTTTCGGCCATAAAAAAAGTCCGGCGAGCCGGACTTTATCATCTTGCTTGTGCAAATCAGAAAGAGGTGCGCTTGTAGCTGCGGTATTGCGGTCGCCAGAAGTTGTGTTCGATGGCTTTCGACAGCGCTTCTTCAGAAGTGACTACCGCCATTCCCTGCAGTTGAGCCGCTTTACCCACTTCCATCGCGATGCATTTTGACACGCCCTGAATATCGTCAATATCCGGTAACAGTGCGCCATGCCCGTCGGTGGCCAGCGGCGAACACTCGGCCAGTGCCCGGCTGGCGGCCATCAGCATCGCGTCCGTTACACGGGTCGCGCCAGAGGCCAACACACCCAGACCAATCCCCGGGAAGATATAGGAGTTGTTGCATTGGGCAATCGGGATCTGTTGCTCTTTATAGTGTACCGGTGCGAACGGGCTGCCGGTGGCGACCAGCGCAGCGCCTTCGGTCCAGTTGATGATGTCTTCCGGACGGGCTTCCACGCGTGAAGTCGGGTTGGACAGCGGCATTACGATCGGCCGCGGGCAATGCTTGTGCATTTCGCGGATCAGTTCTTCGGTGAACAGACCCGGCTGGCCGGAAACGCCGATCAAAATGGTGGGCTTGGCGTTACGCACTACGTCCAACAGCGAGATGGCATCGCTTTGGGTCTGCCATGCGGTCAGGTTTTCGCTTTTTTGCACCAGCTTGCTTTGGAAATCGAGCAGGTTAGGCAGTTTGTCGGTCAGCAGACCAAAACGGTCAACCATGAACACGCGGGCGCGCGCTTCGTCTTCGCTCAGGCCTTCGGATTTCATCTGGGCGATAATTTGCTCGGCAATGCCGCAGCCGGCGGAACCGGCACCCAGGAAGGTCACGGTTTGGTCACGCAATTGGCTGCCCGCAGCGCGGCTGGCGGCAATCAGGCTACCCAGCGTAACCGCTGCGGTACCCTGAATATCGTCGTTAAAGCAGCAGATTTCGTCACGATAGCGGTTCAGCAGCGGAGTCGCGTTGTTCTGAGCGAAATCCTCGAACTGTAGTAGTACGTTCGGCCAGCGGCGTTTCACCGCCTGGATAAACTCTTCAACGAAAGCGTGGTATTCATCACCGGAAATGCGCGGATGACGCCAGCCCATATACAGCGGATCGTTCAGGCGCTGTGGGTTGTTGGTACCCACGTCCAGCACTACCGGCAGGGTATAGGCCGGGCTGATACCACCGCAGGCGGTATACAGCGAAAGCTTGCCGATAGGAATGCCCATGCCGCCAATGCCCTGGTCGCCCAGGCCGAGAATACGTTCGCCGTCGGTGACGACAATCACTTTGACGTTTTGTTTGGTGGCGTTTTGCAGCATGTCGTCAATGCGATCGCGGTTCGGGTAGGAGATAAACAACCCGCGCGCCCGGCGGTAAATATCGGAGAAGTGCTCGCAGGCTTCACCCACCGTTGGCGTGTAGATGATCGGCATCATTTCGCTCAGGTGGGAGTCCAGCAGGCGGTAGAACAGGGTTTCGTTGGTGTCCTGAATGTTGCGCAGGTAGATGTGCTTATCGCTGTCGTTTTTGAAATCCTGATATTGGCGATAGGCGCGCTCAGCCTGTTCTTCAATGGTTTCCACCGCGTCGGGCAACAAGCCTTGCAGGTTGAAATGGTTGCGCTCTTCTTCGGTGAAGGCACTGCCTTTATTCAGCAGTGGGAATTCCAACAGGATCGGGCCGGCATAAGGGATGTAGAGAGGGCGTTTGCTTTCGTATTCAAGTTCCATGACTTTTGCTCTTCAACGTATCGGATAACTTTATAAGGGTGATCCTAAAAGATCGGCGAAATATGTACAGCAATTGTTATCGGATCATGAGGTAAATTGGCGTAATTATCGACGATCAAATCCTAATTTAACTAAAGAAAGTGTTTTAAGACGTGAATGCCATTGTATTTGGCTGGCGGGGCTGTTAACAGCGGTGCCGGGCGGCACCGCCAGGGTCAGGATCAGAAAGTAATGCGGCTGACATTTTGGCAGCCCAGGGCAGCCAGCGTGGCACGGGTAGCATCCCATTGGGTGAGAATGGCACTTTCTGGCTCAGCCAGCACGGCGCGCTTCACTTTCTGACAGTCGTCGCCGGAAACATTCATCAGAATCAGCGCGGCCTGCAGGGGGGGCAGACTTGGGTTGAAGGCGGCGTTTTCCGCATAACGGCCAGTGTAGACTGTGCCGTCTTCAGCCTCCAGTGCGACGCCGCTGTGGGCGTTGCTGTAGGGCGCGTGGCTCTGATTGGCAGCGGCCAGCGCTGCTTTTTCCAGTTCGTCAGTCAGCGCCAGTTGGAAACCATGATCGACCTGGTCCATCAGCAGCGTAGTGATATCCAGGTCTTTCGGGCCGAAGGAGTCCGGCAGGTAATCGCCAAGCGTTGCCGGTTCACGGCCGGGCAGACGAATTTTAAGGCTGACGCCGCTGTTCAGTTCGTTCATAAACTGACGGCAGTGGCCGCAAGGCGTGTAGTTAACGGTGATGGAGGCCAGGGCGGGTTCACCGCGCAGCCAGGCGTGGGTCACCGCACACTGTTCCGCATGAATGGTTTGTTGCATCGGGGCGCCGCTGAATTCCATATTGGCACCAAAATACAGATTGCCGCTCTGCCCACGGGCAATGGCACCGACATAAAATTGTGAGATTGGCGCTAACGAGCAGGCCGCCGCCAGTGGCAGCAGAGCGAATGCCAGAGCATCATCATCCAGCCCGCAGCGCTGCTTGATCGCGTCCACTTGTTCCGCCTTGAGCATGGCCGGGAAATCAGGCGCATCAATATAAGACTGCAGGGCGGATTGCAAGGTGGCGGGCAGTTCGCCAAAAGCGGTTTGAAAACGCGGGTGCATAGAAACTCTCTCTACAGGTTAACGGGATAACATTCTAGGCAGCCTTGCGTGAATAAAGTGTGATGCAAATCTCTTTATTGATGAAATCAATGCAATGAAAAGCATAATTGCGAGATGTATCGCAAATTTTAACCGTTTTAACTGAACATATGTAGCAGTACCGGGAACAGGAAGGGGGCCAGCAGCGAGGTAATGATCCCGCAGATCACCAACGCCAAAGAGCCGAATGCCCCTTCCTGATAGTCCATTTCCGCGCAACGAGCCGTGCCCAGTGCATGAGATGCGGTACCCATGGCCAAACCCCTCGCCGAGCGAGTGGTGATTTTCAATAGTTTAAATAATGTATGCCCGAATACTGCGCCGAGAATACCGACGAAGATTACGCAGACGGCGCTGATTGCCGGGATGCCGCCGAGCGATTCCGCCACTGCCATGGCGATAGGGGTCGTAACCGATTTGGGCATGATGGAAGCGGCAATTTCCGGAGTCGCCCCCATCAATAAAGCGATGGCACCGCCGCTGATCATGGCCGTCATACTGCCGATAAAGCAGACGGCGATAATGGATTTCCAACGGGCGCGGATCTGGTGCAGCTGTTCATACAGCGGGTAGGCCAGCGCGACGACGGCGGGCTGCAATAAGTCATTGAGGATTTTGCTGCCCTGAAAATAGCGTTCATAAGGGATGCCGGTCAGTAACAGCAGGGGAATGATCACCGCCATTGATACCAGCAGCGGGTTCAGCAGCGGCATGTTCAACCACTGCGCCAGCTTGCGTGCGGCAAAGTAGACTGCCAGCGTTAACGGCAATGACCACCAGATTTCATGGATCATTTTTCACCTTCCGCGGCATCCGGTTTGCCGACGATGCGACGTTCCCGGTGGAAATAATGCGAAGTGTAGCCCACCACCACCAGCACCATCAGGGTGCTGATAATGCAGGAAACCACCAGCGGGCCGAGGTGATCAAGGATCTGGTCATAGTATTTCATTACGCCAACGCCGATGGGCACAAACAACAGCACCATATAGCGGATCAGCAGATGACAGCCGGGTTTGACCCACCTGGCCGGCATAATTTGCGTGGAGAGCAGGGCGAACAGCAGCAGCATGCCGATAATGCTGCCGGGAATGGCGATCGGCAGCAGCGCCGCGATTGCATTGCCGGCGAATAAACAAAGGTAGATAAGGACAATTGCCCTCAGGTATTTCCAGCACAGAGTGAATAGCTTGGCCATAACTTAATCCCGTTTAACCGATGCATTCATCATACAATTAAACTGTGACCTCCGCCACAAATCACACCATGAATTCTCTCTATGGCTGCCATGCCTGTCAGGCAGGTTGACAGCCGTAGTTAAGCCCGGTGCGCCTTTATTTTGTACTGATGATGCCTGAGCGGTATTGCTGCTTTTGTGCCAGGCGATGGCCGAGGAAAAAGAATAGCAGGCTGAACAATGCGGCAGCAATCAGCATCACAAACATCATTTGCGGTGCGGCATAGCTGAGGATAAAACCGCACAGCACCGGGTTGATGGCACCGCCCAAAGCGCTGAGGTTTTGCACACCGTAGTAGCTGCCTTTCAGATGCTGTGGGGCGATAAAGTCGATAAACATATACTCCACCGGGATCACGATAATTTCCCCCAGGGTAAATATCGCCATAGCTATGGCCCACAACCAGAGTGATTGCCCGGCCAGGCTAAAACCGATCAGCCCCAGAATGAAAAACACGGTGCCCAGCGCCAGCCAGCGCAGCATGTTTTCCTGCCGCATACCCCGGCTCAGTAAATACTGCAGCGCGATGACGATGCAGGCATTAACAATCATCACCGCCCCAATGACCTGATAGGCAAACTCGGCGTTGGAAACCAGAATCAGGTATTGCGATAAATACCCGGTGAACTGGCCAAAAACTACCGCGCCAAGCGTACTGCCGAGAGTAAAATAAATCAGCCGGTGGTCGTTGCGCAGAATGGTCAGCGTTTGGCGGAAATTGGGCGGCGCAGACGGCACGGCCTCAGTCGCTGCTGGCGGCGTAGTGCGTTGTCGGTGCAGGCTAAAACTCAATGCCGTCACTGTGAATAAAGCCAATCCGCCGGAAAGGTAGAAGGGTAACAATGGGTTCAGCCCTGCCACCATCACCCCCAGTGATGAGCCCACCGCCCAGCCAACGTTCACCAGCGTGTAGTTGATTGAAAAGGCTTTGATACGTTGTGCAACCGGTAGCCAGTCGGCAAAACAGGCCTTGATGGTGATGCCCAGTACCGAATAGGCGGTATGCAGGATAGCCAATACCACGATGATCCCACCCGGACGCGGGATCCACGGAATAGCGAAAAAACTTAGGGCGAACAGTAAAATGGCCGTCAGGATCAAGGTGTTTTTGTTGAACTTGTCGACCAGGTAACCGCCATACAGACTGGCGAAAATACCGATCATCAGGCTGATGCCCAAAATAATACCGACGTTTTTCGGCAGCAGGTGGAAATGCCCGGTGAGATAGATGGTAATGAACGGTAGCGTGACGCCACGCCCAATGGTCAGTACCAGCGAGCTGGCCAGCAATGTGTTGATCAGCGGTGGGAATCCCTTCATGTCAGACCTGTTTATGCATACAGTAATTAAACCCGTATGGATAAGATAGCTTATTTTGGCCCGTAAGAAAGGGGGTACTGAAAAAAGAGGCTACGTCGGTAGCCTCCGACACCGTGATTATTTGCCCGTTTTTGCCCGTGGTTTCCCCAACGTTATGGCGAAATTTTTGGAAGCAAGGCGCAAGTTCGACACTGGGTTCAAGGTCAGTGCCTTGCTTGGCGTTATTGTGTAGACGGAGGTCTTTATGAAAAGGAAATCAACGCCCGTATCGCGTCGGTTACGAGCCAATATGAGCAATGCGGAAAAAACGGTATGGCTACGACTAAGGGACCGCCGTTTTTATGGTTTGAAATTCCGTCGTCAGTTTCCGATTGGGCCTTATTTTGTTGATTTTGTTTGTTGGCAACGGAAGCTGGTTATTGAATTGGACGGAGGGCAACATATGGAACAGGTCAGTTATGACACCCGTCGTAGTCATTTCCTGGTGAGCCGCGGATTTACCGTGTTGCGTTTTTGGAATGATGAAGTGTTAAACCATTGGGAGGGAGTGGCTGAGATTATTATGCAGTATTTGACGGTGGATAAAGATCCCCCTCACCGCGGCCCTCTCCCCCAGGAGAGGGAGAAAGCAGAGCAGGGGGAGCAGAATATTAGGCCAGATCATACTGAATGGCATCGCATAACGGTCCCCTCTCCCTGGGGAGAGGGTAAGGGTGAGGGGACTCGTTAGGAAGCTTACTTCACCTGCATCCCTGGCTGTGCGCCGCTGTCCGGGCTGAGCAGGAAGATTTCTTTTCCGCCCGGGCCAGCAGCCATCACCATGCCTTCGGAGATACCGAAGCGCATTTTGCGTGGCGCAAGGTTGGCAACCATGATGGTCAGGCGGCCTTCCAGCGCTTTCGGGTCCGGGTAAGCGGAACGAATACCGGAGAAGATCTGACGCGTTTCGCCGCCCAGATCCAACTGCAATTTCAGCAATTTGTCCGAACCATCAACAAAGTCGGCGCTGGTGATCAGCGCAATGCGCATATCCACCTTGGCGAAATCGTCAAAGGTAATGGTGTCCTGAATCGGATCCTCAGCCAGCGGGCCAGTGACCACTTTCGCCGCCACCATGTCTTCTTTCGAGGCGCTGACCATCTCATTGACCTTGTCCAGATCGATACGGTTGAACAGGGCTTTGAATGGATTAACCTGATGGCCCAGCAACGGCTGCTGGATGCTGTCCCAGCTCAGCTCACAGTTAAGGAAGGCTTCGGTGCGTTCAGTCAGCGACGGCATTACCGGTTTCAGGTAGGTCATCAGGACGCGGAACAGGTTGATGCCCATTGAGCAAATAGCTTGTAAATCCGCATCGCGGCCTTCCTGTTTGGCCACTACCCACGGCGCCTGTTCATCCACATAGCGGTTTGCCAGATCGGCCAGCGCCATGATTTCGCGAATTGCCCGGCCGGATTCACGGCTGGCATAGGCCTCGGCGATGCTTTGCGCTGCATCAACGAAGGTTTGGTACAGCGCCGGATCGGCCAGCTTGTCGGCCAGTTGACCACCAAAACGCTTGCTGATAAAGCCGGCGTTGCGCGAAGCCAGGTTCACCACCTTGTTCACGATGTCGGCGTTTACCCGCTGCACGAAATCTTCCAGATTCAGGTCGATATCGTCAATGCGTGAAGACAACTTGGCGGCGTAGTAGTAACGCAGGCAATCGGCATCCAGGTGTTGCAGATAGGTACCAGCCTTGATAAAGGTGCCGCGAGATTTGGACATCTTGGCGCCGTTTACCGTTACGTAGCCATGTACGAACAGGTTGGTCGGCTTGCGGAAGTTACTGCCTTCCAGCATTGCCGGCCAGAACAGGCTGTGGAAATAAACGATGTCCTTGCCGATAAAGTGATACAGCTCGGTGGTGGAGTCCTTGCGCCAGAACTCGTCAAAGTCCAGATCGCCACGCTTGTCGCACAGGTTTTTGAATGAACCCATGTAGCCGATTGGCGCATCCAGCCAGACATAGAAGTATTTACCTGGCGCATCCGGGATTTCAAAGCCGAAATACGGCGCATCGCGAGAGATATCCCACTGTTGCAGACCGGACTCAAACCATTCCTGCATCTTGTTCGCGACCTGCTCTTGCAGCGCGCCGGAACGGGTCCAGGCCTGCAGCATTTCGCTGAACGACGGCAGATCAAAGAAGAAGTGCTCGGAATCACGCAGCACCGGCGTCGCACCGGAAACCACGGATTTCGGATCGATCAGCTCGGTCGGACTATAGGTTGCGCCACAGACTTCACAGTTATCGCCGTATTGATCCGGTGATTTGCATTTCGGGCAGGTGCCTTTGACGAAGCGGTCAGGCAGGAACATACCTTTTTCCGGGTCGTACAGCTGAGAAATAGTGCGGTTCTTGATGAAACCGTTTTCTTTCAGGCGGCCGTAAATCAGGTTCGACAGCTCACGGTTCTCATCGCTATGGGTTGAATGATAGTTATCATAGCTGATGCCAAAACCGGCGAAATCCTGTTGGTGCTCCTGGCTCATTTCCGCGATCATTTCTTCCGGCTTGATACCCAACTGCTGAGCTTTCAGCATGATCGGCGTGCCGTGCGCGTCGTCCGCGCAGATGAAATGAACCTCGTTGCCGCGCATTCGTTGGTAACGAACCCAGATGTCTGCCTGGATGTGCTCGAGCATTGTGGCCGAGATGGATGGAACCATTTGCGTACGGCAGCGCGCACGTCACCAATAATTTTTTCGCGACTTGAGGCATAGTGAGAACTTGGTTTCTGTAATGAATAAAAAGGGTCTTTGATGTTACCCGATCGCGCTCGCCACGGCTAGGGCGGTTTCTTTATACAGACATGCGCCGACCGGCCTGCAGTTCTGATATGCTTAGCGAGAAGCTATCCATTAAAATCAAGGAGCCGGGATGAGCACAAAATCCCCCGAGCAGACCAACCCCGAAGTTCTGCGTGCCCTGGTGACCGGTGTACTGGCCGCCTTTGAACACCCGACGTTAAAAAATAATCTGACCGCGCTGAAGGCCATTCACCACTGCGCGTTGTTGGATCATGTGTTGCACATTGAACTGATTATGCCATTCGCCTGGCAGAGCGGTTTTGAGGTGCTGAAAGACAGCGTCAGTGCAGAATTACTGCGCGTGACCGGTGCTGAGGGAATCGACTGGAAACTGAAGCACGACATTACCACTCTGAAACGCGCCAACGATCAGGCCGGCATCAAAGGCGTGCGTAATATTATCGCCATCAGTTCCGGCAAGGGCGGGGTGGGTAAATCCACCACGGCGGTTAACCTGGCGTTGGCGCTGGCTGCGGAAGGGGCCAAGGTCGGTATTCTAGACGCCGACATTTATGGCCCGTCGATCCCGAACATGCTGGGGACCGAAAACGAGCGACCAACCTCGCCGGACGGTCAGCACATGGCGCCGATCATTGCCCACGGGTTAGCGACCAACTCGATCGGTTATCTGGTGACTGATGACAACGCCATGGTTTGGCGCGGCCCGATGGCCAGTAAGGCGTTAATGCAATTGCTGCAGGATACGCTGTGGCCGGATCTGGACTATCTGGTGCTGGATATGCCACCGGGCACCGGTGATATTCAGTTGACGCTGTCGCAAAACATCCCGGTTACCGGAGCTTTGGTGGTCACCACGCCGCAGGATATCGCGCTGCTTGATGCCGCCAAGGGCATTGTGATGTTTGAGAAGGTTCATGTGCCGGTGCTGGGCATTGTGGAAAATATGAGTGTGCATATTTGCAGCAACTGCGGACACCACGAACCCATTTTCGGTACCGGTGGGGCGGAGAAGTTGGTGAAGAAATACCATAGCCGCCTGCTGGGGCAATTGCCGCTGCATATTTCACTGCGTGAAGATTTGGATCGTGGCGAGCCGACGGTGATTAGCCGCCCGGACAGTGAATTTGCCGAGCTGTATCGCCAGCTTGCCGGTCGCGTTGCCGCGCAGATGTATTGGCAGGGTGAAGCTATTCCGACGGAAATCTCTTTCCGCGCGCTGTAATTAACTTAACGCCAGCCAGAAAATAACCCCGGACATGTACCGGGGTTTTGTTTATGGGGTCGTAATGTGTTTGTGCAGATCCGCGCGGGTGTAAGGGCGTTCGATATGCGCCAGAGCGGTGGCAATATGTTCCAACAGGCCCTGCGTCGGTGCCGGTTGCCGGTTGCCCATCAGAGCGAGCGGTAAAGCCAGTGCGCAAATGATCCGTAACCAGGAAAGCTGCGGGCGCGCCTTGCCTCGTTGTAACCACAGGAACAGAGTGCTGGCCAGATAACCCAACACCAGTCCACTCACCACTTCCGAAGGCGAATGCACCTGAATGGCCAGGCGTGATAGCCCGATAGTGAGGGGCAACACCAAACCTGCCACCAGCGCCATACTGCGAACCGCATGCGAAAAACGCCCGGTCAGCGTCCAGAGAAACACCGGCCAGATACTGGCCGCCAGCGCAGAGTGGCCGCTAAAGCCGGTAAAGTCATAGCTTTCAATGCCAATGCCCCAGCCCATAAAGGCCAGTTTGGAGGCACATACCACGCCGCCGGCACCGCCGAAAATCAGCGCCCATTGCCAGCCTGCGGTTCGGGTGGCTGGTGGCACGACTAATACGACAAAGAGAATCAATGAGCACGGCAGCAGCAACATACTGTCGCCAAAAAATGTCAGAAAATACCAGTCCAGCACGTCGGTCTCCGGTGAAATAAGGCAATCCCAATTGTCAGGATTATCATCAAGTCACCGAGTTTACCCCGGCATGCCAGATAGCCCTAGAAGCAATCATCTGAAAATCGTGGCAGGCCAATCCGACGAAATAACCCTATATAGCGGCCTGGCGGTGACAATATAGTCTGGCGCTAAGGGCACTAACTCCCTATAATTGACGCGTTTTAGTTCCCCCCCTTCACACTACGAAATCAGGTCTTCAATTTTATGACTGACAAGCCGCATCAGTGCGTCATTATTGGTATAGCTGGCGCATCTGCCTCCGGAAAAAGCCTTATCGCCAGTACGTTGTATCGTGAACTTCGCGATCAGGTTGGCGATGAACATATCGGCGTTATTCCTGAAGACAGTTACTACAAAGACCAGACTCACTTGACCATGGAAGAAAGGGTCAAGACAAACTATGACCACCCAAGCGCCATGGACCACAACCTGCTGTTTCAGCATCTGCAGATGCTGAAATCAGGCAAGGCGATAGAGTTACCCTTGTACAGTTACACCGAGCACACGCGTAAGAAAGAGACCATTCACCTGGAACCGAAAAAGGTGATTATTCTTGAGGGGATCCTGCTGTTGACGGATATCCGTCTGCGTCAGGAAATGAATTTCTCGATCTTTGTTGATACGCCGCTGGATATTTGCCTGATGCGCCGTATGAAGCGTGATGTGAATGAACGTGGCCGCTCGATGGATTCGGTAATGGCGCAATATCAGAAAACCGTCCGCCCGATGTTCCTGCAGTTTATCGATCCTTCCAAACAATACGCCGACATTATCGTCCCACGCGGGGGTAAAAACCGCATTGCGATCGATATTCTGAAAGCCAAAATCAGCCAGTTCTTTGAGTAATGCCGTTCAATGGCCGGAAAACCCGTGTTTCCGGCCGGCGGGCAACTATTTACGCCGCGGCGTAGACCTTTCGCCCGTTGTGTGGCAATTTTTGTTTTAGTGACACGCCTTGATGGAGATGAATAAATGAGACTGTGCGACCGTGATATAGAAGCCTGGCTGGATTGTGAAAAACTGGTGATTTCACCGCGTCCGCCGATTGAGCGTATTAACGGGGCCACAGTGGATGTCCGTTTAGGCAATCAGTTCCGCGTTTTTCGTGGCCATACCGCTGCCTTTATCGATCTGAGTGGGCCGAAAGATGAAGTCAGCGCCGCGTTGGATCGCGTGATGAGTGATGAAATCGTTCTGCCGGAAGGGGAGGCCTTCTTCCTGCACCCGGGAGAGTTGGCGCTGGCGGTCACGCTCGAATCGGTCACGCTGCCAAACGATCTGGTCGGTTGGCTGGACGGCCGTTCTTCCCTGGCGCGTCTGGGCCTGATGGTTCATGTGACCGCGCACCGTATCGATCCAGGTTGGCAGGGCCGAATTGTCCTGGAGTTCTATAATTCAGGTAAGCTGCCGCTGGCATTACGCCCAGGCATGCTGATCGGCGCACTGAGTTTTGAACCACTGTCCGGGCCGGCAGCGCGTCCTTACAATAGCCGCCAGGATGCAAAATACCGCGATCAGCAGGGCGCAGTCGCCAGCCGAATCGACAAGGACTAACAGCGCAGGAAGCACGGTCGGTGTGGCGCTGACAAGAGGATGGCATGAGAAGATTACTGACGACTTTGGTGATTTTACTGGTGGTGCTGGTGGCGGGGATGTCTGCGCTGGTACTGCTGGTTAATCCGAATGATTTTCGCGCCTATATGGTCACGAAGGTCGAACAAAAGAGTGGTTATCATCTGACGCTGGATGGTGACTTGCGTTGGCATATCTGGCCACAGCTCAGCATTCTGGCCGGTCGTATGACGCTGACTGCACCCGGAGCCAAAGCGCCGGTGGTGAGTGCGGATAATATGCGCCTTGATGTCAAACTGCTGCCGCTGTTGTCGCATCAGCTGTTTGTTAAACAGGTGATGCTGAAAAACGCCGTCATCCGCCTTACCCCCGACAGTGAAGAACAAAATCAACCGGACGCGCCTATCGCGCCTGCGGGCCATGCCGAAGAGTCGGTAGATACGCCGTGGAAATTTGATATCGATAATCTGCGGGTAGTGGACAGCCTGTTGATCTGGCAACGTGCCAATAACGAACAGATCAACGTTCGCGATATTAATCTCACCCTGCAGCAAAATGCCAAACGTCAGGCGCAAATGGAGCTTTCCAGCCGGGTAAACCGCAATCAGCGTGATTTGACCTTCAACCTGGCGGCTGATATCGATCTGCAGCAATATCCGCGGCGCATAGCAGCCAATGTCACCCAATTCAGTTACCAACTGGAGGGGGCTGACATACTTGCCGGTGGCATTAAAGGTGACGGCAGCACTAAAGTGGTATATCAACAAACGCCGCAGCAACTTGCATTAAGCCAACTGAGCCTGGGGGTCAATGACAGCACCTTTAGCGGTGGCGTCAGCATCCAGTTCGGTGAGATACCGGCTTATACGCTTAATCTGACGTCTGCTGCGGTGAATTTTGATGCGTTTAGCGGCTGGCAGTCCAGTAGTTCCCAAGTATCGCAAGTACAGAACGTCACCTCTTCGCCGGTCATTGCCAGTCAAATGGATGACCCGCAGCAAAATCTTGAGGTGCTGCGCGAGTTTAACGCACAGCTCAATTTGAGCGTGGATCAACTCACCTATCGCGGCATGAATATTTCCCATCTTTCGACCCAGGCAGAAAACCGACAGGGTCTGTTAACGCTGCATTCGTTCTCCGGGCAGGTAGCCGGTGGTGATTTCGCTTTACCAGGCACCCTGGACGCGCGTGGCCGCAGACCGGTGATTACCGTGCAGCCGATGGTGAAGCAGGTTGAACTTGGCAGCATTCTGAAGGCGTTTGAGATGCCGCAAGTCATGACCGGGAAATTCAGCATGCAAGGGGATTTAACCGGAGATCGGCTGACGTCACAATCTTTTGAACGGCGCTGGCAGGGCACTGCCCAGTTGGCGATGCAGGACGCGCAGTTGCACGGTCTGAACATTCAGCAGTTGATTCAGCAGGCTGTGGCGCGTAATGACAGTAGCGTGCGTGGACAGGATGATTACCAGCGTTATACCGAAGTGAAACAACTGTCGGCTAAAGCCAGCCTGAACCAGGGTACGGTAAAAATCACCGAGTTGGGTGCAGATTCTCCGTTGTTAAAACTGAGCGGCAATGGGACGGTAGATATGCCGGGCAAACAGTGCGATATGCAACTTAACGTTCGCGTAACCGGCGGTTGGAAAGGGCGCGACGATCTGATTGAGCAACTGCAGAAAACGCCAATCCCGTTGCGAGTTTATGGCCCGTGGAACCAGCTCAACTACCAGTTGCAGGTCGATCAAATCTTGCGTAAAACGCTGCAGAATCGGGCGAAGGATGCGCTGAACAAGTGGGCCGATAAAAACAAGGATTCGCGCGAAGGCCAGGATCTTAAAAAACTGCTCGATAAGCTTTAATCTTTGAGAGTGCGGCGGTGACCTGGCCCGCACTCTCAGTAAACCTCGCCAGAGTATTTCCCTTTCCCAATAATTTCCTCCCGTAACTTTGACGGATATCATGACGTCTGTGCCTGAGTTTGTGCAGAGTGTGCGCAGTTAAGCGATTTATACGCTTTGTTACGGTCAAAAACGAAAATGATAAGTTGAGGGAATATGATAGAGCTTCTGATCGGGGCAGTCGTCGCGGCAGGCGTTGGCCGTTATATCATCAAAGGTTACTCCGCCACTGGCGTATTGATGGTGGGTGGCCTGTTACTGTTGGCCATCAGTGCCCTGATGGGCAAAAGTTTGTTGCCTGCCAGCGCCACATCTACCGGATGGCGCGCGACCGACATCATTGAATACGTCAAAATTCTGCTGATGAGCCGTGGTGGCGATCTTGGCATGATGATTATGATGCTGTGCGGATTTGCGGCCTATATGACGCACATTGGCGCCAATGATGTGGTGGTCAAGCTGGCATCCCGTCCGCTGCAAATGATCAATTCCCCCTACCTTTTGATGGTGGCGGCCTATTTTGTTGCCTGTCTGATGTCACTGGCAGTCTCGTCTGCCACTGGTCTGGGCGTATTGCTGATGGCTACGCTCTTCCCGCTGATGGTCAACGTGGGTATCAGCCGTGGTGCGGCAGCGGCGATTTGTGCTTCACCCGCGGCGATTATTCTGGCACCAACCTCGGGTGACGTGGTGCTGGCCGCCAAGGCGGCGGAAATGCCATTGGTTGATTTCGCCTTTAAAACTACGTTACCCATCTCGATTGCGGCGATTGTCTGCATGGCGGTTGCGCATTTCTTTTGGCAGCGTTACCTCGACAAGAAGGCCAATGAACAGCATCACATTATGGATGTGAGTGAAATCACCACTCATGCGCCGGGCTTTTACGCGGTGCTGCCGTTTACCCCTATCCTTGGCGTGCTGGTGTTTGATGGTAAGTGGGGGCCGGAACTGCATATTATCACCGTGTTGGTTGGCTGTATGCTGCTGGCGGCGGTAATTGAATTCCTGCGCAGCTTCAGCGCCAAACAGGTATTTACCGGTCTGGAAGTCGCTTATCGCGGTATGGCGGATGCTTTTGCCAGCGTAGTGATGCTGCTGGTAGCTGCCGGCGTGTTCGCCCAGGGGCTGAGCACCGTCGGGTTTATCAGCGGGCTGATCAGCCTGGCGCAGTCATTCGGTACCGGCGGCATCATCATGATGCTGGTGCTGGTGGTGATTACCATGCTGGCGGCGATGACTACCGGTTCAGGCAACGCTCCGTTCTATGCTTTCGTAGAGCTGATTCCTAAACTGGCGGCGCAGATGGGGGTTAATCCGGCGTATCTGGTGATCCCGATGCTGCAGGCTTCGAATCTGGGACGCACTCTGTCGCCGGTTTCCGGGGTGGTGGTGGCGGTATCCGGCATGGCAAAAATCTCGCCGTTCGAAGTGGTGAAACGTACTTCGGTACCGGTGATTGTTGGGTTGATCGTGGTGATTGTGGCGACGGAGTTACTGGTTCCCCAGCATTTATAATAGCGGCCGAGCGATGCCCGGCCCCGGTTTAAACCTCGTAGTCTGGTTCTGGTACCGACAACGGGGTGATTTTTACCTTCAAAATACGGTGGCTACTGACTTCCAGCGGTTCAAACAGGTAGTCACCGATCCGCAACTGCTCGCCTTCCTGGGGAATGCGCTGGCTGTGTTCCATCAGCAGGCCGGCCAACGTGTGGTATTCACGCTTATCTTCCAGCGGTAATGGCAGATACAACACCAGATCCTCCAGCGGCATGTAACCGTTGGCGGTCCAGCTTCCGTCATCATTTTGCACAATGTCATGCCGGGCGTCGACTTCCTCTCCGGCTTCCGGCAGGTTGCCTGCAATGGTCTCCATCACATCAGTCAGCGTGACTATCCCTTCAACCGAGCCGAATTCGTCTACGACAAAGGCAAAATGGGTCTGCGCCTGGCGAAATTGCTCCAGAGCGCTCAGCAGGGTCAACTGCTCGGGGAAAATCAGTGGCTGCAGTACCAACGCACGTAAATCCAGTGGCGCCTGGGTTAACTGCTGCTTCAACACGTCAATGGTATGAATGACACCGAGGGGTTCATCGCTGGCGCTGTCTTCCACCACCACAATGCGCGTATGCTGATTTTTCTCCAGCAATTGGGTCAGCTTTTCCTGCGGATCATTCAACTCGAGATATTCCACGTCATGACGGGAGGTCATGATACTGCTTACCGTACGCTGCGCCATACCCAGTACGCGCTCTATCATATGCCGTTCTTGCTGGTTGAAAATTTCGCCGCTTTCATTGCCGCTATCGGCCAACAGGTTGGCCGATTGGTTGTCGATCTCCGCTTCTTCGTGCTTGCCGCTCAACATGCGCAGCACGGCTTCTGCGGTACGTTCGCGCAGGGGGCGTGCTGTCGAGAGGAAACGGCGGCGGTTGAACTGCGACAGTTGGTTCAAGGCTTCAATCATCACTGAGAAACCAATGGCGGCGTACAGATAACCTTTCGGAATGTGGTAGCCAAAGCCTTCGGCAACCAGACTGAAACCGATCATCAGCAGGAAGCTCAGACACAGGATGACAATCGTTGGGTGGGCGTTGACGAAGCGCGTTAGCGGTTTGCTGGCCAGTAACATCAGTCCGATAGCGATACACACCGCAAGCATCATGACTGCCAGGTGATCGACCATGCCGACGGCGGTGATCACCGAGTCGAGCGAGAAGACCGCATCCAGCACCACGATTTGTGCCACCACTGGCCAGAAGCGGGCGCCTTTGCGCTGGCCCTGTTGCTCTTCATCTTTACCCTCGAGTCGCTCGTTGAGCTCCATGGTGGCTTTGAACAGCAGGAAAATGCCCCCAACCAGCATTATCAGATCGCGGCCGCTGAAGGGATGTCCGCCGGCAAAAAACAACGGTTGAGTCAGTGTCGCCAACCATGAGATGGAGGCCAACAGCGCCAGGCGCATCAGCAACGCCAGCATTAAACCTACAATGCGGGCTTTATCTCTTTGATGTTTTGGTAATTTTTCCGCCAGGATGGCGATAAAGATAAGGTTGTCTATACCCAGAACGATTTCCAGCACGACCAGAGTGGCCAGGCCGGCCCAAATTGTTGGATCTGCGATCCATTCCATACGCCCAATTTCACCTATAAGTTCGACGGCTTATGCCGCAAACGAATGATGGGTGCTGGGCCAGGAAAATTCAACATTAAAACTGGGGGAGTTGCCTGTGAAATGAAAAAACCAAGCAAAAAGAATGCATAAAAATCCATCCATGCAGGAGGAGATCAGAATGTGACACCAGGAGAAATGGGGGATTTTCTGAAAAGGAAGTCAGTTTCCGGAATATCGGGGTAGACGTTTGTTGATAAAAGCAGCGTAAATATAATTTTTAAAAATCAAACCGTTATGGATTTCATTGACTGCTACACTTTGCTGAGTCTACCCCTGTGGGTAGTCTTATTCTGAAAAGGGTACCCAATAGGTATCTTAGGCTTGTATCGATAAGGCAATAGTATAAGAATCTTAGCCATATAAACATTTACAAGTATCATCGTTTGGTTATAAGGACGTATTTATTTTGTTTTATTTGTGATCTAACTATCGCTTAACAAAAGAGTACGTCCCTCAATATACATTAAAACGTGACTGAACCTGGTCGCCTATAGAGAACGATGACAGTACATTGGTAGCTGAAAGCCAAGGGCGGTAGCGTGTCTCAATTATCCCGTTTCCGACTTCATGAGCGACTTGGTTCAGCTATGTAATAATTAATGAATGTGGATGAAAAACATGCAAAAAAGATTGAAGGCTGTCATTCCCGTAGCAGGTCTGGGAACCCGTATGTTGCCGGCGACAAAAGCCATCCCTAAAGAAATGTTGCCCGTGGTCGATAAGCCACTGATCCAATACATCGTTAATGAATGTGTTGCTGCTGGGATTAAAGATATTGTTCTGGTAACTCACTCTTCTAAAAATGCGATTGAGAACCACTTCGATACCTCTTTTGAGCTTGAAGCGGTACTGGAATCACGGGTCAAACGCCAGTTGCTGGAAGAAGTGCAGAGTATTTGCCCTGCAGATGTGACAGTAATGCAAGTACGCCAGGGGCAAGCTAAAGGTCTGGGTCACGCGGTTCTGTGCGCTAAACCAATGGTCGGCGATGATCCTTTTGTGGTGTTGTTACCCGATGTGTTGCTGGATGACTCAACTGCCGATCTGCGTAAAGAAAACCTGGCTAAAATGATTCAACGTTTCACTGATACCGGTTTTAGCCAGATCATGGTGGAACCGGTACCGGAACAGGATGTTTCGAAATACGGCGTCGTTGATTGTGGTGGTGCGGCGTTGTCAGCAGGTGAGAGTATCCCGATGACCGCCGTGGTGGAAAAACCGGCCCTGGAAGATGCACCTTCAAATCTGGCGGTGGTTGGCCGTTATGTTTTGTCTGCGGATATTTGGCCGCTGCTGGAAAAAACCTTACCGGGTGCCGGCGATGAAATCCAGTTGACTGATGCCATTGCTGCATTGATGGGGCAGGAAACCGTAGAAGCTTTTCATATGAGCGGAAAATCGCATGACTGCGGCGATAAGTTGGGTTATATGAAGGCATTCGTACAATACGGACTGCGCCACGCCTCCGAAGGCGAAGATTTTACCCAGTGGCTAAAACAAACGCTGAACAGCAAGTAAGAGTTACGGCTGAAAAGACGATCATAAGATATCAAGAGGATTACCATGACCAAGTTAAAAGCTGTCATTCCCGTTGCAGGTCTGGGTATGCGTATGCTGCCTGCAACCAAGGCTATTCCAAAGGAAATGTTGCCGATCGTTGATAAGCCGCTGATTCAATACATTGTCAATGAGTGCGTTGCTGCGGGGATCAAAGAGATCATCCTGGTGACGCATTCATCCAAGAATGCAATCGAAAACCATTTTGATACCTCCTTCGAGTTGGAGGCGATGCTTGAAGCGCGCGTTAAGCGCCAATTGCTCGATGAAGTGCAATCTATTACACCGAAAGGCGTAACGCTAATGCATATTCGTCAGGGGCAGCCAAAAGGCTTGGGGCATGCGGTGCTTTGTGCCAAGCCGCTGGTAGGGGACTCACCTTTTGTAGTTCTGTTGCCGGATGTCTTGCTTGACGACGCCAAAGCCGACCTGAAGAAAGACAACCTGCCGCATATGATTAGTCGCTTTGAACAGACGGGTTTGAGCCAGGTGCTGGTTCAGGCTGCGGATGAGCATGTTTTACACGACTACTCGGTGGTTGAGTGTGAAGCCAACAAGCTGCAGCCTGGTGAAAGCTCGCGTATGACTTCGATCATAGAAAAACCGGGCCATGAAGTTCCGTTGAAGTCTAATTATTCTGCTGTAGGGCGCTATGTTCTCTCTGCCGATATTTGGCCGATTTTAGAAAAAACCGAGCCGGGCGTATGGGGACGTATTCAACTGACAGATGCCATTGCCGAGTTGTTGAAGCACAAACCGGTTGAAGCGACAGAGTTGGTCGGGGAATCGTTCAACTGCGGGGAGAAGATGGGTTACCTGCGTGCGTTTGTGACTTATGGCCTGCGTCACCCTACCCAAGGCAAGGCATTTCGCGAGTGGGCAGAAAAATTGTCACTCTAGGATCCAGGCGATAATTTGTGACCTGGCAGCGAATTCAGTAGCTGTCAGGGCAATTTGCCACACCCATTGAATCTTAGGTAATTTCGCTGTTTCATTTTTTATATTAGTATACATTCTATTACAGGCTGTCTTACCGTTTGGCCTGCGCGGTTTTTCTTTGTGAATCAGGTTGTAAAATCACAGCAACTTTCTGTTTTATAAGGGTAATTACCGTTAGCGCTTGTAGGCAGTCGCCAGTGTGAGCATAAGCTGAATACTTTACTTCGTTAATAATAATATCTTTGTATTCATCAACAGCAGATAAACGTTAAAGATTTATTGCAACAGGTTTTCCTCCGTTTCAGGACGGGTACATAAACCGAGGCATTTTGGTAAGGTTACAGAGACGCAGCCATGGTCGGCTAGCATTGTAGCTTTGCAGATACATTTACTTTGAAAGTGATGATAATTTGATGGCAAAACGACAATTGAAAATGATACCGCTGTTGATATCAATCAGCGTAATCAGTGGTTGTACTGTGTTTCCAGGAACCCACCTTTCTACAAGCGGTAAAGACGTTGTAAAGCAGGAAGATGCGGACTTTGATATTGACAAAATGGTCAATATTTACCCAATGACGCCCAAGCTGCTGGATAAGTTGCGCCCAGCAAAAGTAGTAGCGCAAACCAATGGCCAGTTGGATGCTTCTCTGCGTACCTATGAATACCGGATCGGTGTGGGTGATGTGCTTAACGTCACCGTTTGGGATCACCCTGAACTGACCACGCCTGCAGGGCAATATCGCAGTGCCAGTGATACTGGTAACTGGGTCCATTCGGATGGCACTATTTTCTATCCTTACATCGGTAAGGTGAACGTGGTAGGCAAAACGGTGACCCAAATTCGCGATCAGATCGCTTCCCGCTTGGCTCAATATATTGAGAGCCCGCAGGTTGATGTCAATATCGCCGCTTTCCGTTCTCAAAAAGCCTATGTGACCGGTGAAGTGTCTAAATCGGGCCAGCAAGCTATTACCAACGTACCTCTGACGGTGATGGATGCTATCAATGCCGCAGGTGGCCTGACGGAGAATGCAGACTGGCGTAACATTGTGTTGACTCACAATGGCAAAGAATCGAGCTTGTCGCTGCAACAACTGATGCAGAATGGCGATTTGACTCAGAACCGCCTGCTGTACCCTGGTGACATTCTTTACGTGCCGCGCAATGACGACCTGAAAGTGTTTGTTATGGGTGAAGTCAGAACGCCTGCGACACTGAAGATGGACCGTAGCGGCATGACTTTGACAGAGGCTTTGGGTAATACCCAGGGGATCAGTCAAGCGGCGGCAGATGCAACAGGTGTCTTCGTTATTCGCCCTCTGCATGGTACGCAGGGTGAAAAGCTGGCAAACATTTATCAGCTCAACATGGCAGATGCGACAGCCTTGGTGATGGGGGCGGAGTTCCATCTGCAACCTTATGATATTGTTTATGTTACAGCAGCGCCGATCGCCCGTTGGAACCGTCTGATTGTTCAATTGGCACCTACCATTGATAGTTTCAACAATCTCACGGAAGGCGCATTGCGTGTTCGTAATTGGCCGTAGGGGAGTAGGTAATGTTTGATTCTATTCTGGTTGTTTGTGTCGGTAATATCTGCCGTTCTCCAACGGCAGAACGTTTGCTGAAACAACATTTACCAGAGAAAGAGATCGCCTCTGCCGGGATTAGCGCATTAGTTGGCAACCCTGCGGACAAAAGCGCTATTGCCATTGCGGAAAAACACCATTTGTCGCTAGAACATCATGAAGCGAGGCAACTGACGAAAGAAATGTGCCGGGAGTATTCGCTGATTCTGGTGATGGAAAAAGGCCATATCGATGCGGTTTGTCGATTAGTGCCGGAAGTCAGAGGGAAGACGATGCTTTTTGCTCACTGGCTGGGGCAAAAAGAAGTGCCCGATCCTTACAAAAAAAGCGCAGAAGCGTTTGAGTTTGTTTACCGCCTTCTTGATGATGCTGCCCAAAAATGGGCGCAGGCATTAAATCGTTAACCAGAGATTCCAATGACTGATAATACGAAACCAGGCTTATCAACGGCCAATAATAATGACGAGATCGACCTAAGTCGCTTGCTTGGGACTTTACTGGACCACCGGTGGCTGATTATCGGTGTGACAGCGTTATTCTCTGTCGCCGGTATCATTTATTCACTGTTCGCGACGCCAGTATACCAAGCAGACGCGATGGTCCAGGTTGAGCAAAACGTCGGTAACTCACTGGTCAATGATTTATCCCAGATGTTACCTAACAGCCAACCGGGTTCCTCTACGGAAATTGAGCTAATCAAATCACGTATGGTAACGGGTAAAACTGTTGACGATTTGAATCTTGACACCGTAACTCAACAGAAATTTTTCCCGGTGTTTGGGCGCGGTTGGGCACGTTTGACCGGCGTTGAGCCAGGACGCATTGCCTTGTCCCGTCTCAGCGTTCCGTCGAACGCAGACGACACTGAGCTTGAACTGAAAGTCATCGATGATAAAAATTATGTGCTGAGTAAAAACGGCACGGAAATTATCAAAGGGAAAGTTGGTGAATTAGCCAGTGCCCAAGGTGTGGCTTTATTGGTTAGCGAAATCTCCGCCGAGCCTGGCACCGTATTTGAAGTGGCCAAACTGCAGCGTTTGGTCGCCACCAACAATCTGTTGGATGCCTTGACCGTTGAGGATAAGGGCAAGGATACGGGCGTTTTGGCCCTGAGTTTGATTGGCGACGATCCTATTCTGGTACGTAAAATCCTGGATAGCATCAGTAAAAACTACCTGTTGCAAAACGTTGAGCGTAAGTCAGAGGAAGCAGCTAAAAGCCTGGACTTCCTTAAAGAGCAATTGCCTGAGGTACGTAGTTCATTAGACAGCGCTGAGGAGAAACTCAATCGTTTCCGCCAGGCCAACGACTCCGTAGATTTGTCACTCGAGGCCAAATCGGTATTGGATACCATTGTTGGTGTTGAAGCTCAGTTAAATGAACTGACTTTCAAGGAAGCGGAGATCTCCAAGCTTTATACTAAAGAGCACCCTGCATATCGTGCGCTAATGGAAAAACGCGTCACGTTACAACAGGAAAAGGACAAGCTGAACAAGCGTGTCAGTGGCATGCCGAAAACTCAGCAGGAAATTTTACGCTTGACCCGTGATGTTCAGGCTGGGCAAGAAATTTACATGCAATTGCTGAACAAGCAGCAAGAACTGGGCATCACCAAGGCAAGTACTGTAGGCAACGTACGTATTGTTGATCCGGCAGTAACTCAACCACGTCCGGTTAAACCGCAAAAAACAATTATCGTCTTGATTGTTACCCTGTTGGGCGGTCTGTTCTCTACCGGATTTGTCTTGCTGAAAACCATGCTTCATCGTGGCATCGAAAGCCCGGAGCAGTTGGAACAGCAGGGTATCAACGTCTATGCCAGCATTCCGTTATCTGAATGGCAACAGAAAAGCGACCGTGAAACGATGCTGTCCGGTAAGCGCAGCAGTACTAAAAGCTACACGCTGCTTGCTGTGGGTAACCCAGCGGACCTGGCTATCGAAGCGGTCAGAAGCTTGCGTACCAGTTTGCATTTCGCATCTTTGGAAGCCAAAAACAACGTTCTTATGATTTCGGGCGCCAGCCCAAGCATTGGTAAGACGTTTGTGAGTATTAACCTTGCTGCTGTTATTGCTCAGGCGGGCCAGCGTATTTTGGTCGTTGATGCCGATATGCGTAAAGGCTATGCCCACTCATTGTTGAATTGTGAGTTAGGTTTAGGTCTGTCCGATGTGCTTTCTGGACAGGCAACGGCGCAACAGGCGATCAAAAAAACTTCGATTGAGAATCTGAGCTTTATATCGCGTGGTAAAATTCCACCAAATCCTTCAGAACTGCTGATGCATAATCGTTTGTCGGAGTTCCTGGAGTGGGCGGGCAAAGAATATGACATCGTCTTGGTCGATACTCCGCCAATATTGGCAGTGACAGATGCTGCAATTGTGGCGCGTAATGTGGGGACCACTTTATTGGTGGCGCGTTACGGTGTTAACTCACTGAAAGAGATTGAAGTGAGTATCCGCCGCTTTGAGCAAAATGGCATGGAAATTAAGGGTATTATCCTTAATGCCGTAGAACATAAATCCGGTAGCGCTTACGGCTACTACGCGTACGAATATAAATAAACCCCTTTCCTTACGTTAAATAGAGGCTCCTTATTCTTTAGGAGCCTCTAGTTCCGTTCAATAAATTATAGATTCCAATTTCGGAGATATCAGATGAGTAATCTTGCAATTATTCCGGCAAGGGGCGGGTCGAAAGGGATCCCTAAGAAAAATATTAAAGAAATTGCAGGTAAACCTTTAATTGCCTGGAGTATTGAGCAGGCCCTTAATTCATCACAAATTGATCGTGTTATTGTTACAACCGACTGTGAGGATATCGCTGCTGTTGCAAGAGAGTATGGTGCTGAAGTTCCCTTTATGCGCCCGGCTCATTTGGCAGTAGATACCGCGGCCACTGAACCTGCTTTGCTGCACACTTTAGAGTGGTTGGCGGAGCATGAGAACTATAAACCTGAATTTACTGTTCTGCTGCAGGCAACCTCACCAGTTCGTAAAGACGATGCGATTGATGTAGCGATCAAAAAGATTATTGATAAAAAAGCCGATTCATTGTTGAGTGTCTGTGAGTTTTGGCATTTCCTTTGGGAAAATGAAGATAATCCGAAAGCTTATTATGATTATTTAAACCGTCCACGGCGCCAAGATATTAAGCCGGAAAATATTAAGCTGAAAGAAAATGGTTCAATCTACGTAACTAAAAGCGAAATTCTTTTGAGTACCGGAAATCGTCTTGGCGGAAAGGTTGTTGCGCATAAGATGTCAGAAGAAGAAAGTTTTGAGATTGATACCATGCTCGATTGGGCGGTTGTTGAAGTGATTTTGCAGAATTGGAATGGGAGATAATTAATGTTAATTCAGAAGAAAATATCCGATTTTTTGGTGTTTGAAACAGAAACAATCATCAAAGCATTGGAAAAAATCAACTCAAACAAGAAACGCATTATTTTCGTTGTAACTGAAGACGGTAAGTTATGCGGTTCCTTCTCAGATGGCGACTTCCGTCGTTGGATCACCAGTGGTGATTTCGACCTGAGTCGTGAAATGTCTGAAGTTATGAATCAGAACGTGCGCTATAAAAAAGTTGATGCGCCTCGTCCTGAAGTTGAAGCATTATTCACCAACGGTGTTGATGTTCTGCCATTGGTTGATGACTATCGCCGTCTGGTCGCTGTTGCGTTGCAAAGTGAAAAAGGGCTGACCATTGGTAAGCACACTATCACCGATACATCGCCGAGCTATATCATTGCGGAAATTGGTAATAACCATAACGGCGACATCAAATTGGCTAAGCACTTGGTAGATCTGGCTGTTGATGCCGGTGCGGATTGTGTCAAATTCCAAATGCGTGATCTGAGTTCATTGTATAAAGGCGGCAACGACAAAGATAAGTCTGCCGATCTGGGTGCGCAATATACCATTGATTTGCTGAGAAAATTCCAGCTATCCAATGAAGAACTTATCGAAGTGTTCGACTACTGCAAAACCAAGGGTCTGACACCGCTGTGTACGCCATGGGATCTCAAGAGCCTTGAGATTTTGGAAGAGTACGGTATGGAAGGTTATAAAGTTGCTTCTGCAGACTTTACCAACCACGAAATGCTGGGTGCATTGGCTGCTACCGGCAAGCCGTTGATTTGTTCCACCGGTATGTGCAGCGAAGCAGAAATCAAAAGCTCGGTTGAATTCTTGAAATCCAAAGGCGCTGAGTTTGTTATCCTTCATTGCAACTCAACCTACCCTACGCCATTCAAAGATGTGAACCTGGCTTATATCAAACGACTGCAGCAAGTGACCGGTTGCCTGGTTGGCTATTCAGGCCATGAACGTGGGATCTCTATACCCATTGCCGTGGCTGCACTGGGTGCACGCGTTATCGAGAAGCATTTCACCATTGATAAATCGATGGAAGGCAATGACCACAAGGTTTCACTGTTGCCACCAGAATTTAAAGAGATGGTTGTGCGTATTCGTGAAGTTGAAGAATCCATGGGGCAGGCCGGTGAGCGAGCCATCACTCAGGGTGAAATGATCAACCGCGAAACGCTGGCAAAAAGTTTGATCATCAATCGTGATCTGAAAAAGGGTGAAATCATCACCCGCGATATGATTGAAGTGAAAAGTCCTGGCCAGGGTTTACAACCTCTGTACATGGAACAGTTAGTCGGTAAAAAAGCCAACCGAGATCTTGAAACAGGTGGTTATTTCTACGAGTCAGATCTAAACGATGTGGCGATTGAAGCCAAAGATTATGACTTTGACCGTCCTTTCGGTATTCCAGTTCGTTACCACGACTACAGTAAGCTGAAAAACAAATCCAACCTGGACTTTGTTGAGTTCCACCTGAGCTATCAGGACATGGAACTGGATCTGACTGAGTTCTTCACCGGTGCTGAAGATATTGGTTTTGCCGTACATAGCCCAGAACTGTTTGCCAACGACCATATTCTGGATCTGGCAACCGAAGACCCGGCATATCTGGCCCATTCGATCGCACAATTGCAGCGTGTTTGCGACGTGACCCGTGCGCTTAAGCAATATTTCCCGAAAACCGAACGTCCGGTTATCGTGGTTAACGCCGGTGGATTCAACACCACAGGTTTCTTGCCTAAAGAAGCTCGCAGAGCAATGTATGAACGCATTGGTGCTACATTAGGTGAGATTAATCAGGAAGGTGTGGAAATTATTATCCAGACCATGCCGCCATTCCCATGGCACTTTGGTGGTCAGAGCTACCATAACCTGTTTGTTGATCCGGATGAGATTAAAGCATTCTGCGAAAAATATAACTATCGCATTTGCTACGACACTTCCCACTCAATGATGGCCTGCAACTACTATCAATGGGACCTTCATGAGTTTACCCAGAAGGTTGGTGCTTACACCGCACACATGCACGTTGTTGATGCTTTGGGCGTTGATGGAGAAGGCGTTCAGATTGGTAAAGGTGATGTGAACTTTGACGAGCTTGCTGATGATCTGAAGCGGTATGCTCCTGGTGCGATGTTCATTCCTGAAGTCTGGCAAGGCCATAAAAATCAGGGAGAGGGATTCTGGCACGCACTTAACTTCCTGGAAAAGTATCTGTAAATGAGCAAAGTCATTATGGGCGCTGCGGCCTTGTCGATAGGGGATATTCTCGGCAAGGTCATAGGCTTCATCATACTGCCTTATTTAACAGCACACCTTGGCGCGTCGGGATACGGCGCGCTAACTCTATATTTATCCGTTATTCAGATGCTGATCATTTTTATTTCGTTTAGTGGTCAGGGTCTGTTACCGGTCAAATACATGCAGGAGGGGGAAGGGAGTTCCCTGGTGTTCCGCAGAGATAACATCACACTGGCGATAGCTTCGAGTGTATTGTTAGTGGCAATATTCTATATTGTTACATTAGTCGCGAATATATCAGTAAGTTTCAGTGATGGTTTCCTGGTCGTTCTGGCATCTCTGGCACAAGCGCTTAACTTTATTAACCTGTCGCATCTGCGTATCAGTCAGACCTACAAGGTCGCTGCGATTGGACAATTTCTACTTTCTGCATTTAACGTTCTGTTTACGATCGCTCTTTTCGAAATGATTGCGGCTACTCCAGGACAGCGTTTGATAGCCATCGCGGCTTCATTTTTCAGTATTCAACTAGCGTATGAGTTTTTTGTTTATAAGAGAATCAAAGGTGAACGTGTTGTACTTGAGCCGGTTCGCAAACGTTATAAAGAAATTATCAGTTATGGCGTTTCGCTGCTGCCACACCATGGCAGTTACTGGATAAAATCATCGATAGATCGATTTTTCATTGCACATTACATGAGCACTGCAGTAGTCGGGGTTTACGGCCTGGCATTTCAGCTTACTTCTATAGTGATGTTGTTTTTCGGTGTAATTAATCAGGCATTTCAGCCATTCATTTATAGAAAGTTGAAAGAAAAAGATTTTAGAGGTGTTGAGCTAATTCAATATGGCTATACAGGCTTGGTTGTTGTCGCCTGTATTATTTATTTCTTTATTATGCCATTTGCTTTCCCTTACTTGTTTAAAGCTGAGTTTAATCGAGCCATCTATTACTTTAATATCTTGTTGCCAGGTACAGCATTTCTTTCTATATATTATATTTTTACGCATTCTCTTTTTTATTATCGTAAAAATAAAATGATCTCAATTATAACCATGGGTTCAATGGTTACGCATTTAGTTGGTATTTTTATCATTACCATGACGACGATAAAGGTAGAGTATTTCTGTTTCGTCTATGCTGTATCCAGTCTTTTTGCCTGCGTGGCGACCTTTGTTTATGGTAAGCGTCAAATTAGCATTGAGAGGAAAAGATGATGGCAAGTTTGAAACGATGGCTGCGAAGTTTACGTAAGCAACGTTATCGCTCAAAAGTTATCAATACTGCAGCGAAATGTGGTCGCGAACCAAAAGTTAACTTTTTGACCATTGTTAATAATAAAACAATTCTTGGCAACAACTTCAATTCTAATGGATTGACCGTTGTAGGAAAGGGTGGTGTTGTCATTGGTGATAATTTCCACTGCGGTTTTGGCTGTGTGATAATCACAGAGAATCATAATCATAACGGTACTGCTATTCCGTATGATCATACTTATGTAATTAAAGATACTCATATTGGAGATAACGTCTGGTTGGGTATTAATGTGATTATCCTACCCGGCGTTACCGTAGGTGAAGGTGCAATTATTCAGGCCGGTAGCGTTGTTGTTAAAGATATTCAACCTTATGCTATCGCAGGTGGACACCCGGCTACGTCATTCTCACAGCGCAATGTCGAGCATTATTTGCAGCTCAAGGCTGAAGGTAAGTTCCACTGAGTAGTGCTTGGAAGTTTGCATCAGCAGCCATAACCGGATACCAGAAATATGAGTAAGCACATTGCGTATATAGAGTCACCCTTGCAGGCTTTTAACCTGATCGAGTATTTAGATGTAAAGAACATCACTCTCGATTTACTGATCGTGAATAAACGTTCGGCCAACTCAGCATTGAATCATGGCCAGATCGTATATTTATTGAAGATGATCAGGCACAAGACGTTGAAAACTATTGATGTCGAAGGGTACTTAGGTAAAGTTCTCGATATTAGGAAGGAATTAAAGAGCGTTAAGTCAGAGGTCAGCACCAAAAAAGAGAATGTGACATTGATCGCTGGCGAGTATCGCGCGAGAGTTTTCTGGATGTTGGCCAACAAGTTTCCAAAAAGAGATATTGTCCTGTTGGATGACGGTACGGCGACACTCCGGATTAAACGTTCTAATAACGTTACGGTAAGAGATATCGCTAAGTCTATTTTTCTTAAATCTTTGGGTATGGCCAATAATGAGCGCGAGAAAATTACTTTTTTCTCGGTATACAACATTGAAAATAATATCGCTCAAAAAGACAGAATAATTAAACATAATTATCAGAACTTCAAACTGAAGTTGGCTGCCCTGCCGCAGGGAGGTAATAAGGTGTTCATTATAGGGACGCCACTTTACGAAGCTGGGGTGACTTCAGTCGATGATATAGAGCTAACGTTAAAAATGATCGACGACCTGAAACTGAATAAAGAAGGCGTCGAGTTAGTATATATTCCACATCGACGCGAGCGGGAAGAGAAAATCGATGCTATTAGACAGCATGTTGAGGTTAGACGTCTCGACTTCCCATTTGAGGTTTATCCCATCGTAATGGGCGAGAATGTAGCCTCAATAGCTGGTTTTTATTCTTCGTTATATGACAACCTGATCAAAATCTATGATGAAAAAATAAAAATAACTGCTTATGTTCTTGATGAAAAAGTGCTGTCACCGGAGTGGGTAGGATTCGTTGACGCAATCTATAAAAATTATGAGACTTATGAGAGTGCAGATATCACTCTGATTAAAGATAAATTTTGATTTTATAAAATTCCCTGTGGTGGTCAACAAATGAAGATTGCTTTAATAAATACACTTTATGCTCCCTACAAAATTGGTGGCGCAGAGGTATCCGTACAAATGCTGGCTGAAAGCCTGCAGAGCGCTGGACACCAGGTGCGTGTATTTTGTCTTCATGAAGGTGATGAAATTAAACATGATTCACTAAATGGTGTAAGCATTGTGTACTTCCCATTAAAGAATCTGTATTGGCCGTTTCAAAAGCAGGTGGCCGGCAAGCTGAAAAAAGCAGTCTGGCATTTACTTGACTCATACAATCCATTTATGGCGAGTTTGGTACGTGCTGAATTGAAAGATTTTTCTCCTGATGTGGTACACACCAACAACCTGAGTGGTTTTTCTGTTGCGGTGTGGCGAGTGGCTAAAAAGCTTGGTGCTCGAGTTGTTCACACGACTCGTGATTATTACTTATTCCATCCTAATGGGACTTTGTTTAAACATGGGATGAATATGGATGTAAAAAGCCGAGCTGTGACCATTACCTCATATTTCAAGAAAAAAGCCAGCCAGCACGTTGATGCTTTCGTTGGCATCAGTAAGTATATTTCAGCTTTACACAAAGATAATGGGTTTGCTTGCCATGCGCAGCATACTTATATCTATAATCCAGTTTCCGCTATAGCATTTAATGCAACTACGAGTGAAAAGGTCAGAATTGGCTTTGTCGGTCGTTTGACTGAGGATAAGGGGTTTGATGAGTTCTGTCTGCTGGCCAGGCAGGGTATTCAGGATCCTCAGGTGGAGTTTTATGCTGCTGGTAGATTTAATAACGATATTTCTGGTGAGCAGATGAAGGCTCTGGCGGTTGAGGCCGGGGTTAATTTACTCGGGTTTATCAAAATTGAAGATTTTATGGCACAGGTTGACGCGGTAGTGCTACCAACACGTTGGAACGAACCCTTCGGCCGCGCGGTTGCAGAATCGGCTATCTCTGGTAAGGTTGTGTATACTACCTTCAGCGGTGGTGTTACCGAAATTGCTGCTTTTTATGATAATATTTTCGAATTGAAAGATTTTTCTGTCTCAGGGGCGGTAAAGGCCGTTCGAGAAAATAATAATAAGCTGCAGAGCTCGTTTTTTGAGAGTGAAAAAATAGCCAGCAGTTACGAAAGTGTGTACAGAGGACAATAATGAGAGTATCGACAAAATCGCTGGTTGTTTTCCTGTTATTAATGTATATGACATTGTTGTCATTGAATGGGATTGTGACTGTCGTTGCGTACATGTCGACCAGGGCACTTTTGCTGTATAAAGATTTCTTTGCCATGGCCGTCCCCGTCTTTGTGTTGATTCTGCTTTTTGCTCGAAACCCACGCGTGTCCGCTCAGTGCCGGAGTATATTGATTTTATTCTTGTCGATGGTTGTATTTTCATTAGTGTTTATCCTTTTGAGTATGCTATCAGGCCGATTCGACTTTTTCCGCGCCATAGTGCAATTCCGTTTAGAGTTATTGACCTTTGGTTCATTTTTCTTTGCTGCCGTTTTTGCTCCTGTTTGAATATGATGAGCGGGTTGAGATTGTCACAAAGGTTATCAAGTACTATATAATTTTTGCCGTATTAAATGCGCTCTTTGCTGTTGCGGAATCCAGTCTAGCGGGGTTGTTGTACGCGGTTATTGGTTTTGACCCAGGCCCGCAGTTGACGCAGTTTGGTAAAGAATATGGGCTGTTGTTACGCACAATTCAGGGACAGCTTCGTGCTTTCGGCCTGCTTACCGGCCCATTCAGCTTAAGTGAATATCTTTTCTTTGCGTTAGTACTGGCGCCTTTCGTAAGCGCAAAACATCGGAAAAAATATATATTACTTATTGTCGTTGGAATCGCGTTTTCTACGTCTAAAACAGCCATAATCATGGCGCTTCTGTATATTATGTTCCTGATCTCTCGACGCTTCTTCTCGCAGCGTTTTAGTCTGAATATTGTAACAATGGTGACAATGGTCTTGTCGTTGTTTTTCTACGTCACCACAACGAATTACAGTATTTATGAGATGATATTCCCTAAGGAAAATGCCTACGCAGAGAATAGCATTTTGCTTAGAACGGTGAACATCGAGGCTGTACGTGCTGACAGCGGCTATTCTCCTTTTATCGGTGCGGGTTATGCAGTGAATGGTAATGCCGTAGTCGGCGATGATAATACTAACTCTATCCCCTTAGATAGTATGTATATATATATGCTTTCTAATTACGGGAATTTGGGTATTATTTTCTTGGTTATTGTTGCGTCGTTAATTCTCGGCATTCTTTACCAACGTACTCGGCGTGGGCTGAATCCGAGTGTATATTTGTATTGGATGATATCATTGTCGATGAATTTCGTTTACAACAACCCATTAACAAACTATCCAGGGTATATATTCCCGATAATAATATCGATATTATTACTATCGGTCAGAAAACCTGAGGGCAGTGTTGCCAAGAGATCTGAAAAGACTCTTGGTCGTGTTCACCTATCACATTGACACGGTTATTATTTGAATGGTATGGGGTAGATAATGATTTATGTCAATGCGCGATTTTTAACGCAGGATTTAACGGGCGTTCAGCGATTTGCTCAAGAGATAAGCTTAGCATTAAGTAAAATTAGGGATGATGTCGTTTTTCTCTCCCCTGGAAATATTATACACGCTGAAGTTGCCTCTCAGTTGAATGTTAAGATTATAGGTAATAAAAGTGGCCATCTATGGGAGCAATTAGAGTTACCCTCTTTTTTACGTAAGCAGGGAAGCCCTTTGTTGATAAACCTATGTAATACGGCTCCTGTTTTTTATAGTAATAAATTCGTTACCCATCATGATGTTATTTATAAACGTTATCCGCAAAGTTATTCTGCGAAGTTTCGTTTTGTCTATAATAACTTTGTTCCCTTGATGCTACGATCAAGCAAGGCATTGTTGACGGTTAGCGAGTTCTCAAAAAATGAACTTCATGCAGCATTTAGCTATCCATTAAACAATATTCATGTAATAAATAATGCTGTTGCTAGCCAGTTTAAACCTGAAACACAGGTGGCTAGTGAAGAGAAACCTTATCTATTGGCTGTTTCTTCACCAAATTATCATAAAAATTTCCATGGACTGGTTAGCGCATTCACGCAAATGAGAAACAACCAAGAGGTTGTGTTAAAAATTATTGGATCTGCGAATAAAAACTTTGCAGGTGTGAATTTTTCTCCAGATGCAATGCAGGCTGATAATATAGAATTTGTTGGCCGTGTGAGCGATGAAAGTCTGATTGAATTGTATTCTAATGCCAGAGCCTTTGTTTTTCCCTCACTATATGAAGGCTTTGGTATTCCGCCATTGGAGGCTCAGGCTTGCGGTTGTGCGGTTGTTTCATCTAATAAGGCCTCTCTGCCGGAAGTGCTGGCGGATAGCGTGCTGTACTTTGATCCGGAAAACATCCCTGAAATGAAGCACGCCCTGGAGCGAATTATCCAGGATGATGCTTTACGCCAGAGTTTGATCTCCAAAGGTTTTGAGAATGTTAGGCGTTTCGATTGGATGCGTTCTGCTGAAGAATTGAATAAAATCATTATGAGAGCTGCTCAATGAACAAAAAAGTGTTGCACGTTGCCGAAACGGTGAAAGGTGGAGTCGCGACAGTTATCAGGCAACTCGTACAACCAAATGATGAATTTGATTTTTATTGTTTGTTACCGGATAGCCAGAGCGAAGAAATAGGTGTTTTCCCTGAAAGTAAGTTGAAGAAATTCTCCCGTACGGGAAGGAATATTCCTTCATTTATTTCATTGGCAATAAATTATATTCGAGTGGTTCGCAAAGAAAAACCGCAAGTCATCCATATTCATAGTACCTTTGCCGGTGTGATCTGTCGATTGCTTACTCCTCTGGTAAGAATGACGTGCAAACCAAAAATAATTTATTGCCCGCACGCGTTCTCCTTTTTGATGGATACCTCAGAGAAGAAAAAGAAAATCTATACTCGCATAGAAAAGTTTTTGCAAAAAAATACTGATGTGATCATTTGTACTAGTGAGTATGAGAAGAAAGTTGCTCTTGATGTCGGGATGGATGCAGCTAATTTAACTGTCGTTTATAATGGGGTAGAACCCCCGATGCCTACCGCTGAGTATGCTACTCCTTATTCGTCAGATAAAATTAATATATTATTCGTGGGGCGATTTGACTATCAAAAAGGTTTTGATCTGGTTACGGATATTGCCTCAAAGTTAGACGATAAATTTTTAATAACTGTCATTGGTGGTAATGTTCATTCAAAAGAACAGCCACCACAGCATGCGAGAATTAATTATAAAGGCTGGTTGTCCTCTTCTGAGATAGCCCCTTATTTTGCTCGTGCTGACGTTTTGTTAATGCCAAGTCGCTGGGAGTCATTTGGTCTGGTTGCGGTTGAAGCAGAGAGTTATGGTTTACCTGTGGTTGCCAGCCGGTGTAGCTCTTTGCCAGAAGTAGTCAGTGATGGGGTTACGGGTTACTTGTTTACGACCAATAATGCCGATGAAGCTGTGGATATACTAAGCTCACGCGGCAAAGAAGATTGGGCGTCGATGAAAGCGTCCTGTATAGATTTTTATTGCGCCAATTTCACTTCTGAAAAAATGATCTCAAATACTTACCATCTATACAGATGATATTCTCTGGGGATTATCATCTGTAGTTAATGTTATTTATTTCTGTGTTCTATTGTTAATTCACACTAAATTCCTATTTGTATTTAATCAGTGAGAGTAAAAATGAGTAACCTTTATCCTGTTATCATGGCTGGGGGAACGGGAAGTCGTCTATGGCCACTGTCCCGTGAGTTATTCCCAAAACAGTTTTTAGCTTTGTGCAATGAATTTTCAATGCTGCAAACTACGGTGATGCGTCTTAAAGGGTTAGACATTATTAATCCTCTTGTGATCTGTAATGAAGAACACCGCTTTATTGTTGCAGAGCAACTGCGTCAGATTACTCGTTTGTCGCATAATATTATTTTGGAACCCGTAGGACGTAATACTGCTCCGGCAATTGCACTTGCTGCCCTGCAGGCTGTTTCTAACGGTGATGATCCTCTGATGCTGGTATTGGCTGCGGACCATGTTATTCAGGACGAGGCTATTTTCCGCGAGGCGGTAAATCAGGCTATACCTTATGCAGAAGCAGGCAAACTAGCGACGTTCGGTATTGTGCCAACAGGGCCAGAGACGGGTTACGGCTACATTCAAAAAGGCACCAGTGTTGATGGTTCCAGTATCTGTGGCGTATCGCGTTTTGTAGAAAAACCTAACCTTGAAACAGCTCAGCAGTATCTGAATAGTGGCGATTACCTATGGAACAGCGGTATGTTCCTGTTCAAAGCTAGCCGCTATTTAGATGAATTGGAGCGTTTCCGTCCTGATATTCTGGATGCCTGCAAAAAATCATTGGCACACCTGTCACCGGATATGGACTTTATTCGTGTCGATCGTGAAGCCTTCATTGCCTGCCCTGATGAATCTGTTGACTATGCGGTAATGGAACAGACGGCAGATGCCGTTGTTGTGCCGTTAGATGCCGGTTGGAATGATGTGGGTTCATGGTCAGCCCTGTGGGAAATTAGTGAGAAAGATGTCAAGGGTAACTCTACCTTCGGCGACGTTCTGGAACATAACTGCTCTAATAACTACATCCGTGCTGAACATAAGTTAGTGGCTGTGGTTGGGGTAGATAACCTGGTGGTAGTCGAAACCAAAGACGCAGTTCTAATTGCTAATAAAGATAAAGTTCAAGATGTGAAGGAGATTGTTAATCAGCTCAAACAGCAGAAACGCTCCGAAAGCAAACAGCATCGCGAAGTTTATCGTCCATGGGGTAAACACGATGCGATTGCACAAGGTGATCGCTTCCAGGTTCGTCGTATTACCGTTAAACCTGGTGAGAAACTGTCTTTGCAAATGCACCATCATCGTTCAGAGCACTGGGTTGTGGTTTCTGGCACGGCGAAAGTCAATACCAACGGGAAAGTACAGTTAATCAGCGAGAATGAATCTATTTATATTCCGTTGGGTGTTGAGCACTCCCTTGAAAATCCGGGGAAAATAGCCCTGGATTTGATTGAAATTCAATCAGGTGCCTATTTGGGTGAAGACGACATCGTTCGTATTGGCGATACAGCTCAACATAATTAATAATTTAGCGCTGTGGACATTTGCACAGCGCTGCCGGGTTTATATTTGGGTAAGGATCTCAACATGTCACAATCATTGACCTGCTTCAAAGCATACGACATTCGTGGACAACTGGGCGAAGAATTAAATAGCGATATAGCTTATCGTATAGGTCGCGCGTATGGAGAATTCTTGAAGCCAAAAAGCGTCGTTGTTGGCGGGGACATCCGGCTGACCAGCGAGGAGCTCAAACTTTCTCTGGCCGAAGGGCTGCGTGATTCCGGTGTGGATGTATTAGACATTGGTGTGAGTGGCACAGAGGAAATCTATTTTGCCACATTCCATTTAGGTATTGATGGTGGTGTCGAAGTTACTGCTAGCCATAATCCTATGAATTATAATGGCATGAAATTAGTCCGTAGCCAGGCGAAACCCATCAGTGGTGATACTGGCCTGCGCGATATTCAACGATTGGCGGAGCAGAACAGTTTTGCACCGGTGGATAAAGATAAGCGCGGCAGCTATGAAAAGATCTCTATTGAGAAAGATTATGTTGATCACCTGCTGGGTTATGTAAATGCAGCTAATTTAAAGCCATTGAAGCTAGTGGTTAATTCTGGCAATGGTGCTGCCGGTCACGTGATCGATGCTATAGAAGCTCGCTTTAAGCAGCTTCAGGTACCTGTTGAATTTATCAAGGTCCATCATCAGCCGGATGGCAACTTCCCCAATGGGATCCCTAATCCATTGTTACCTGAATGTCGTGAGGATACCGCTCAGGCTGTTCGTCTGCATAAGGCGGATATGGGAATCGCTTTTGATGGTGATTTTGACCGCTGCTTCCTGTTTGACGAGCACGGCGGTTTTATCGAAGGATATTATATCGTTGGCTTGCTGGCTGAGGCGTTCCTCGAAAAAGAACATGGGGCAAAAATCATCCATGATCCGCGTTTAAGCTGGAACACCATCGACGTAGTGACGAAAGCGGGTGGGGTGCCGGTAATGTCGAAAACGGGGCACGCCTTTATAAAAGAGCGTATGCGTCTGGAAGATGCGGTCTATGGTGGGGAAATGAGCGCCCATCATTACTTCCGTGAGTTCTCTTATTGCGACAGTGGCATGATCCCATGGCTACTGGTGGCTGAGTTGTTGTGCATTAAGAATAAGACATTGGGTCAATTGGTTGAGGACCGTATGGCCGCATATCCTGCTTCGGGGGAAATCAACAGCAAATTGCAGGATCCGCAGGCTGCAATTGAAAGAGTGTTGAATTGTTACCAACCCACCTCCCTGGCATTTGATACCACTGATGGCATTAGTCTGGAGTTTTCCGATTGGCGTTTCAATTTGCGCAGTTCCAACACTGAGCCTGTTGTGCGGTTAAATGTTGAGTCGCGTGCTAATCCCCTATTAATGCAACAAAAAACAGAAGAAATACTGGCCTTGCTGCGCAGATGATCTCTGAGTTTAACGCTATATTATATAGCTGGGCCATGCGAGTGGCTCAGCTAAGTTAAGAGATATAGGTACCAGAGAAAACTAACAAAAGGCATCTATACTATGATTGTTAATAGGCAGTTATCTATGAACGGTTTCCGTCGAGGGACATTGCACACTAATGCTTCCCTAACCTCAATGATTCAGCGCTTTTCAGATATTTTCATTATTTTTGCCGGTTTATATTTGTCTTGTCTGATTTCTGGTGCTGATTTCATTATGCAGCACTGGGTTATGGTTTTGATTTCAATTGTAATTTTTCAAATGATAGGCGGTATTACCGATTTTTATCGCTCATGGCGGGGGGTCCGTGCCGGTCTCGAGGTTCAGCTGATTTTACAAAATTGGTCACTGAGTTTACTTCTAACTTCGGGCACCGTCGCACTGGTTAACTCCTTTAACAATGAGTATTCCGTCTATATCCAATGGTATTTATTGGTGAGTTGCGGCCTGGTCATTTCGCGTAGTGTCATTCGATTATTCCTCGGCTATATGCGTAACATAGGTTTTAACACCCGCAATGTAGCGATAATGGGGGCGATGCCGGTGGGTATCCGTCTTGCTGAGTCATTACGTGATGCTCATTGGATGGGCTTTAAGGTTCTTGGCATTTATGACAATGACAATTCCCCGCTGGACACTACGATTGAGCGCAGGGGAGATTTGTGCCAATTGGTTGAGGATGCCAAAAGCGGGCGTATCGACCGTGTGTACATTGCCATGTCCATGGATCAAGAGAAGTTAATCAAAGATACGGTTGCTGACCTTTCCGATACCACCTGCTCAGTGATGTTAATACCCGATATTTTCACCTTCAATATTTTGCAATCGCGTTCAGAAGAAATTAACGGCGTACCTGTTGTTTCGCTGTTTGACACTCCGATGAGTGGAATTAACCAGGTTATTAAACGGATTGAAGATATTGTCCTGTCAGTTTTCATTTTACTGTTTATCTCCCCTGTGCTGCTGTTAATTGCTGCTATGGTGAAGTTTACCTCTTCGGGACCGGTGATCTTTAAACAGCGCCGTTATGGCATGGATGGCAAGGCCATTGAGGTCTGGAAATTCCGATCTATGTCTGTAATGGAGGATGGAGACAAAGTGGTTCAGGCGACAAAAGGGGACACGCGCTTAACCTCGGTTGGGGCATTTCTACGCCGCACTTCTTTGGATGAACTGCCACAATTCGTCAATGTATTGAAAGGCGATATGTCCATTGTTGGACCAAGACCGCATGCTGTTGCGCATAATGAGCAGTACAGAAAGTTGATCAATGGCTATATGTTGCGCCATAAAATGAAGCCAGGTATCACTGGCTGGGCACAAATCAATGGCTGGCGTGGAGAAACAGACACGCTGGAGAAAATGCAAAAACGTGTTGAGTTCGATCTGGACTATATTCGTAACTGGAGTGTCTGGTTGGACGTTAAAATTGTCTTTCTGACGATTTTCAAAGGTTTTATTAATAAGTCCGCATATTAATTATAAAGCTTGAATTGTTGGTTTTACACACGGCGGAGTGCGAATTTCCTGGTCTCTGGGGCGTTGAGACAGTTCATTTTCCATTTAAAGCTGGAGGTCAGATGCTGACTATAGCAAGCCGTAATAAACCTAAGGCAGGGGAAAGCAAAGTGACTTTGTTAGCCCTTGCCGTTTTGCCGCTAATGTTTTTTAGTTCTGGCTCGGCAGCTTTTGAGGTTGGGGTACACACGCATTTTCGCTGGTATCCCAACGATCCCGACAAGTATCTAGAATTGGTAAAGCGTTATGGCTTCACTTCATATCGTGCTGATTTCCCCTGGAGTGGGTTAGAGCAGCAAAAAGGCCAGTATGTGATTACCGGAAATATGCAAAAGGCCGATAAGGCTTTTAACGATGGTCAGGCGAAGTTTGGGCTTAACGGGTTATTGGTGCTGGCATATGGAAACAAGCTGTATGATCCATCGGGCTATCCAACCACACCTGAAGCTATCAATGCCTTCGCCAACTATGCTTATTGGACGGCGTCAAAATACAAAGGCAAGATTAAATACTACGAAATTTGGAACGAATGGACCAATTCCACCGCGATTAAACCTAAACCACGTAATCCACCTTCGCCAGAGATTTTCGTCGCGTTGGTGAAAGCAACGGCTGCGGCGGTTAAAAAGGCCGATCCTAACGCGATTGTCATGACGGGCTCAGCCAACCCGACCGGAACTCGCGATCCTTCCTGGGTAGATAATATTGTCAAATTGGGCGTTCTCAACTATGTCGATGGATTATCTATTCACCCATACTCCTACGGAAACGACAGCTATGCCGTGCGAGCACCTGAGGGTAATCTCGGCGTAGTGGATCGGTTTGAGGCGAAGCTTGCCAAGGCGGCAGGGCGTCAGGTGCCAATCTATATTACCGAAATAGGTGTGCCAACCTATGAGGGGAAAGGGGGCTTGTCGAAAGATATTGCCGCGCAATATATAGTGAAGTACACCTTCCTGGCGAAGTCACGGCCATATATCAAAGGGGTCTGGTGGTATGATCTGCTTGATGATGGTGATAATCCGAAGATCAACGAACACCGCTTTGGCTTATTGACTCGTGATGGTCAGCCAAAACCATCTATGTTGGCATTCAGTAAAGTCGCAGATGTCGCCCGCTCATACTCGGTAGAGAAATATCAGGTGTTGCCTGGGGGAAAAATATCTATCGCGTTGAAGGGCAATAACCAACATGCAATGTTGTTCTGGCAGGAAAAACCGGTAGCACAGCCTTCAACCGGGATTGCGTCTAGCCTACGCAGTTTTATGTCCAGTGACACACCTGTGCAACAACAGAAGGCGACGCCTTTGAAAGAAGTGCAGGGTAATACCGCGACGCCTGATGGGGATGTGCCCGTAATGATGCGTTCCAGTTCGGCTATTACTTCCCCCTGGTGATAGCTTCGATGACCAATAAAGGCTCGGACAGGGTTTACTGAATCCTTCTCTATTAAATCCGGAAACATCCTTGTTTCCGGATTTTTTTGTCAAATTTCTCCTCAGCCAACCCACCTTATTAGTTCCCCGCTCTGAAGCCTCTCCAAAGAGAAATACTCCTTTAATCACAAAAAAAAGCCGGTCAGAGTTAACTGGCCGGCATTGATATTAATTGTTGGTACTTTTCGGCAACTGACAGACTTCACCAACATTGCCAGTTTGCAGAGTATTGCTTAGGCGTAATGCAGAGTATCCAACAGTTGCTGATGGTTTTGCCCAGTCAGGTAAACCACGCTGTCGTTGGCATCCAATGTGTGGTTATCGTTGTTATCAATAATCACATAAGAACTGGCGTTATCACCTGTCCCACCGAATACCACAGACGCTACGCCCACTTTCGCGGTCAACGCGTTGCTGCTGCCCAGGCCAAGGATACCGCCCAACAGGCCGATAACGCCGTTGGTCAGGCCGCCAACCAGAGTCCCCAGCAGTGCATCCAGAGTATCGGAAGCACGGGTGCCGTAATCCGCCACCGCAGTACCGCTGGTATCACCAGAAATGGTCAAAGCAGAAGCAGCGTCAACAATCTTGTCTTTGGCGCTATCAAAGTCGGTAATGGTGACACCGGCCTGCGTAGTACTGGACTTCAATTCATAGGTATTCACACCGTTGCCACCGGCCAAGGTGGTGTTACCCAGAACGTTGAAGCTATCCGTAGTCCCGGTACCCTCAACAGTCAGTTGATAACCATTCAGACCCAAGGCGGTCAGTACTGGCGCCAACAACCCCGTGGTGACCGCACTCAGTGGCAGAATGTTCAGCAACTGAACGATGATACCGTCACCGGTACCGGCATGGTTTGAGTTCAGATCCAAACCGCCAGTATTAGCAGATGCGTTAATATCACGCACGTTGCTAAAACCACTGCCCACAGTCAGATCCAGTAAGTGATCGCCTGTAACAGCAATGTTCTGTACCTGAGCATTTGTGCCAGTCAGTGACAAGATATTGTCAAAACTACCGGTACCGCCAGACGCAATGTTCAGCGTGCTCAGTGCAGTTGGCAACAACAGGCTGCTGCTGCTGTTCAGTGCCAGAGAGCCGGCATTCACATCGGTTGAGCTAACGGCATCGAAAGTTACGTTAAAGTGGTTAGTGGCATTCTGCAGGAAAGTAATTTCCACGCTGCTTGCCGCCGTCGCATTACCGGTCACTTCCAACTGCGCGGAGTTACCACCGGCAGCATTAATCACTTTCACTGCTTCAGCCAAGCCAGACAACACAAAACCTTGTGAGCCAATGTTGGAGGTGGCAGCCTGAACGACGTTGTTGGTCAAACCGGTAGTGCTGGATTCAGAAACTGCATTACCGGTTAACAAGCCAAAGTCAAAGGTGTGGTTTGCCGCTGTGGAGCCAGTGTTAACCGTTGCTTTGCCGATGTAGCCAGCCAGGTCAATTTTCTCAAAATTGGTGAACTGGGAGGCATTGCTGGTAATCGTCGCGGTGCGGACAATCGCGTTACCTGACATCACCACGTTTTTGGTAATGAAGTTGGCCGAAATGGTATCAATACCATCGCCGCCGTTGCCAGAAATGCCAGCGCCGACGGTGTTAGCACCGCCAACCGCCGCATTACCCAACCATTTCAGTGAGTCATTACCTGCCCCCCAGATTAAAATCACCAGTAGCGGTAGCAACAGCTGCCGTAGTGGTGACCAGGACATCATCTGCACCCGAGCTGGCATTCAGAATAACGTTGCCGTTATTGACGGTAATATCGACACCCGGGTTAACACCGTTGTCAGACAGGTTAACCGTCGCCGCGCTGGTGCCGTTAATGGTCAGATTCGCCAGATGATCGGCGAACTTCAGATTAACGACGCTGGCTGCGTTAGCGGCAAGCTGAACATCAGTCAATACCGCAGTTTCGGCATTGCTAATCTGGTGTGAAGCTCCAGTATTAACGGTGCCGGTGGCATTGCCGCCAGCCGCAGTGGTCGTCAGTGATGCCGCTGTTTTGTACAGCAGACTGGTACCAATATCAAATTCAAAACCGTGTTGCTGGGTTACGGTGGCAGCATCGGTCGCCACGGAGGTACGCAAGTCATTAATGATGGCTTGGGTAATGGCCGTTTTATCAGCCAATGCACCGTAGGTAGCTAACTGCGCCGCTGTGGCGGCAACGCCGTGCACCAAAGTAAATACGTGTTGAACGAATGCATCACCGGTCAACTGGCCACCTTTAACCTGAGACTCTGCTGAGTTGATCAGGGTAGTGATAACCTGCGCATAGGTTTTGCCTGCGAACAGTGCCTTACTCCAGGTGTCGAGGCCACCGGCATCTATGCCACGGCCCGGCACCGCCAGGAATACGGCTGCGGCTTGTTCCTGGAAGTTCAGTGCAGGAAGTTCACCCGTCTGATAGACGTGAGTTGCTGCCTGGTAGTGTTGCTGCGCCGTGGTATCACCGACTGCAACCGTTCCTTTCAATGCGCCAATAATTTGCGCCACTACATCCCCGCGTGTAGAACCTCCGCTCAGCAGAGCAAGATAACTATTGCTTTCGGCCGCTGTCGGCACACGTTCATAGCTATTTTGGAAAATAGCATTGATGAAGGCGCTGTCACTCAGTGTCTTCAATGGGCTGGAGTTGACAAATGACTGTGCGATGGCTGCCAGAGTTTTTGAACCTTGAGCCAGCACTGTGCCCCAATAGTTGATCCCGTCTTGGGTTTGAGTCAGACCGACAACGTGGAAAATCCCCTGTACGTCAGCAGCTCCCGGAGTTGCTGATGCGCTGGCTACTGGGAAGAGTACCTTTTCAACTTTCGTTTCAAAGTTGTTCTGTTGTGTCAATAATGTGGAATCAAAGCCTTTGTAGTCCAGTAGATCAGAAACTACTTTTGCCACTATGGATGATGCAGTTCCGTTACCGGCTAAAAGGGCAGCCAGAACTGGAGCGGTAGGAGCACTACCATTTACTGCCGTGTAAATTGCAGTGACAATGTCAGAGGTTGATTTGCCATTTAGGCCAGCAGTGCCTGCAATGAATTTTTGGGCGACTTGATCAAGTGAAAGCGCTGAAGTCTCAACTTTTTGTGAATAGTACTCTAAACCCGCGGCATCAATGTTCTTTCCTGATATGGCTAAAAACAACGCTGCTGTTTTTTGCTGTGTTACTAATGTGGCCATACGTTACCCCTTTGGATGTACCCATTTCTATTGTCATAAGTATGTCGTGACCTTGCTCCACTACCGTTAACAGAGAGATTCGGTCAGAATTTTTAGTGTTAACGAGCGCAAAAACAGCGACATATAAAGATGGCGCATGAATAGCAATTTTTGTTTTCGCAATTTAAGCAAAGGAGCTAACGGGAATTTTGTCAAGGAACTAGGATTTTTTTTATTTATTTGCCATCGTACTATTCTTAAAAGTTCATGAAAGTAATGGCTTGCGCTCTTTATATATTGATTATATATGGTTTTTTATTAATGATAATAATTCAAAACATGCTACTAAGTGTGGTGATTATTAGATGTCTAATTATTTATTTTTTGAAAGTTCATATGTAAAAACAGGGATTAGAGACGTGAAAAACCATGTAATAACTGTTGGTTTGGTTTTTAAGTTGCTTGCACGGTATAACTTATTGTTTTTGAAATTAAAAAAATGATGTGAGGTTACCAGTTTTTTTTTCCTTTGTGCCTTGCCGATATCGGGTTTATGTATCTATAGTTAATAAAAATTGCGACTGCAGTCTTGAGCATGTTAGGGGTGATTATCGTTTGGGAAGTTTCCTATGCGGATCAATGCGAATTTGGCTGACAGTGCGGGTGAAGTTAAGGAAAGAAAGTGAATCAATTTATACCGCGTAATGAAATTGCGGATGTTATACGGACACGCAGTAAAATCTTCTGGACCGTTGGCATATTTACCGCATTTATAAATTTATTAATGTTAGTTCCCTCTGTCTATATGTTGCAGGTCTACGACAGGGTACTTCCTTCACGTAATGAAATCACTTTGCTGATGTTAACGCTGATTATGCTGGGAATGTTCGGTATGATGGCGCTTCTTGAGTATGTCCGTAGCATGGTTGTAATCCGTATCGGCAGTCAGTTGGATATGCGATTAAACACCCGTGTTTACACCGCGGCCTATGAATCCAATCTGCAAAATGGCTCTTCCGACGCAGGGCAGATGCTGGGTGATTTGACCACCGTACGGCAGTTCCTGACCGGTAGCGCATTGTTTGCGTTCTTCGATGCGCCCTGGTTCCCGATTTACCTGCTGGTGATTTTCCTGTTTAACCCGTGGTTGGGATTGTTCGCCCTGGTTGGCTCACTGTTGTTGGTTGCGTTGGCGGTGGTCAACGAAATGGTTTCCAAGAAACCTTTGGGAGAAGCCAGCAAGTTATCGATCATGTCCAGCAGTTTGGCGAGTACGAATTTGCGTAATGCCGAAGTGATCGAGGCATTGGGCATGCTACCTAATCTAAAGCGCCGCTGGTTCGGTTTGCATCAGAGATTTCTGAATAGCCAACGTGTCGCCAGCGAGCGTGCCACTACCGTTACCTCTATAACCAAATTTGTTCGTCTTTCGTTGCAATCCCTGGTGCTGGGACTGGGTGGCTGGTTGGCGATAGATGGCCATATTACCCCCGGAATGATGATTGCCGGTTCTATCCTGATGGGACGTACACTGGCACCTATCGAACAGGTGATCAACGTTTGGAAGAGCTGGAGCTCTGCCAAACTCTCCTATCAGCGCCTGGTGAAATTACTGGATAAACATCCGCCACGCGGTATGGGTATGTCTTTGCCGCGGCCGGAAGGGGTCATCTCTGTTGAAGGTGTTACTGCCACGCCTCCGGGCTCCAAAGGCGATGCGGTATTACATAATGTCAGCTTCGCGATCCAGCCGGGGGACGTTCTGGGGATTATCGGGCCAAGCGCTTCCGGTAAGTCCACGTTGGCGCGTTTGTTGGTAGGTATCTGGCCGGTCAGCGAAGGTATTGTGCGGCTTGATAATGCCGATATTTACCAATGGAATAAAGACGAACTGGGGCCATTCATCGGTTATCTGCCGCAGGATATCGAACTGTTCGCTGGCAGCATTGCCGAGAACATCGCTCGTTTTAACGACATCGATTCTGAGAAAGTGATTGAAGCCGCCAAGTTGGCCGGAGTCCATGAGCTGATCCTGCGTTTTCCTAATGGCTATGATTCGATCATCGGCAATGGCGGGGCGGGATTATCCGGCGGACAGAAGCAGCGTATTGGCCTGGCCCGTGCGCTGTATGGCGATCCTTCCCTGATCGTATTGGATGAACCCAATTCCAATCTGGATGATGCCGGTGAAAAAGCGCTGAATCAGGCGATCCTGTTCCTTAAACAGCGTAATAAAACGGTGATCCTGATTACCCATCGAACCAACCTGTTGTCGATGACCACCAAGCTGCTGCTGTTAGTGAACGGTACCGTCAATGCATTTGGCCCAACTCAGCAGGTGTTGCAAGCGTTGGCCAATGCGCAGAAGGCGCAAACTCCACAGCAGGCGGTGCGCGCAGTCAACTCCGAGCCGGACGAAGGCAATATTCCAAAAACTCAAATTAATTAAGCTGTGTACTTGCCGGGCGGCACCAAAATGCCGTCTGCAGTCAAAGGAGTTGGTATGTCTACGCACATTGGCGAGCCGCAAGACTCGTATTCAGAACAGATCCCACAGGATGAACGGCGTTTCACCCGCATGGGGTGGTTAGTGGTTGGGATTGGCCTGTTTGGCTTCTTCGCCTGGGCTGCGTTTGCACCTTTGGATAAAGGGGTCGCGTCACCAGGTTCGGTGACCGTTTCCGGCAATCGTAAAACCGTACAGGCCCCGGCCAGCGGCATCATCAAAAGTATCACGGTAAAAGAAGGCGACAAGGTTAAAGCGGGCGAGGTGCTGGTGCAGTTGAGCCAGGTTCAGGCCCAGGCACAGGTTGACTCGCTTCGTGACCAATATTACACCACGCTTGCCAGTGAAGGACGTTTGCTGGCTGAACGTGATGGATTAAGCAAAGTCACTTTTTCTCCTGTTTTTGAAACCATCCAGGCTCAGCCGCGGGTCGCTGAGATCATCGCATTGCAAACGCAGTTATTCTCTTCCCGTCGCATAGGGCTACAAAGCGAAGTTGACGGCTATAAACAGTCAATGGACGGCATGCGTTTCCAACTGAAGGGCCTGCAGGACTCAAGGGTCAACAAGCAAATCCAGCTTTCCAGCCTGCGTGAACAGATGAACAGCATGAAGCAACTGGCTGCGGACGGTTATTTACCGCGCAACCGTTATCTGGAAGTCCAGCGTCAGTTTGCAGAAGTGAACAGCAGTATCGATGAAACCGTTGGGCGAATTGGCCAGGTACAAAAACAGTTGCAGGAGTCTCAGCAGCGGATCGACCAACGCTTTGCCGACTATCAACGCGAAGTCAGAACTCAGTTGGCGCAAACGCAGATGGATGCCAGCGAGTTTAGAAACAAGCTGGAAATGGCGAATTTTGACCTCGGCAACACCGCCATCACCTCGCCGGTGGATGGGACTGTCGTTGGGTTAAATATCTTTACTCAGGGGGGCGTCGTGGGAGCGGGTGACCACCTGATGGACGTTGTACCCAGTCAGGCTACATTGGTGGTGGATTCACGCCTCAAGGTAGAGCTGATTGATAAAGTGTACAACGGGTTGCCGGTGGATTTGATGTTTACCGCCTTCAACCAAAACAAGACCCCGAAAATACCGGGGACGGTGACGTTGGTTTCTGCCGACCGTCTGGTCGACAAGGCCAATGGCGAACCCTACTACCAAATGCAGGTCACGGTTTCGCCCGAGGGCATGAAATTGCTCAGTGGCGAAGACATCAAACCGGGGATGCCTGTGGAGGTGTTTGTGAAGACCGGCTCGCGCTCACTGTTGAGTTATCTGTTTAAACCTATTTTGGATCGCGCTCATACTTCATTAACCGAGGAATAATTTTGATTCAATTTAAACGACAGGTTGCTGGCCTTGCTATCAGTACCCTCTTGTTTGCGATAGCTGCGCCGGTTCATTCGATAGGGATTATAGACGCATATTCGCTGGCACTTGAAAAAGATCCGACCTTTAGGGCGGCTATAAAAGAGAAAGAGGCGGGAGACGAAAACGAAAACATCGGCAGGGCGGGGCTGCTGCCGAAGGTATCGCTTAATTACCAGAACTCACCGAGAAACTGGCAAACGCAAAAGTACCCACAAAGCGATTTCTTTGGCAACGTCACTGAAACCACCAAGCGGCAGCAGTACCGCAGCTATTCCAGCTCGGTAACGCTGACGCAACCGCTGTTCGATTACGAGGCTTATGCACGCTACAAGGCTGGCGTGGCGCAGACGCTGATGTCTGATGAGCGCTACCGCAGCAAGTTTCTTGATTTGGCCGTACGGGTGATCTCCGCCTATGTGGAAGTGGCTTACTCCAAGGACCAAATCGCTTTAGCCTCAGCGCAAAAAGCAGCCTATAAAGAACAGTTGTCGCTGAACGATCGTTTAATGAGCGCGGGTGAGGGCACCATTACCGACGTTTCCGAGACTCAGGCGCGCTACAGCCTGGCAGAGGCGCAGGAAATTGAGGCGCGTGATGCGCTGGACGCGGCTCAGCGCGAGTTGGAAGTCATTATTGGTATGCCACTCAATCAGCTCGATGACGTACAGCTGCTACGCCCTGGCAAATTCCAGGTGGCGCCGTTGATCCCATCAAAGTTTGAAGAGTGGCAAAAAATTGCCCTCGAGAATAATCCGATGTTGGCGGCCTCTCGCCACGGGGTTGATGCGGCGAAATATGAAGTGGAGAGAAATCGTGCCGGTTTTATGCCGCAGGTGCAGCTCTACGCCTCGCATTCTGAGAATGACTCCAGCAGCGATAATACGGTTAACCAAAAATATCGCACTGACAGTATTGGCGTGCAGGTGAGTATGCCGATCTACGCCGGCGGTGGGGTTTCGGCATCGACTCGCCAGGCGGCATCACGATACGGACAGGCGATGTACGAAATGGATGCGCAGGTGGGCACTACGCTTAACGATCTGCGCAAACAGTATAATTTGTGCATTAGCAGCCGCGCCAAATTGGCGGCTTACGAGTTGGCGGTGAAGTCGGCGACCACTCAGGTAACGGCAACACGCCAGAGCGTGCTGGCAGGGCAGCGTGTCAACGTCGATGTGCTCAATGCTGAGCAACAGTTGTACAGTGCCCAACGTGATCTGGCCTCGGCAAAGTACACCTACATAAAATCCTGGATTACGTTGCTGAGTGATTCGGGAACCCTTGATGAAAGAGATGTAAAACGCGTGGCGCAGTATTTTTCCATGAGCCGCTGAACAGATAGTTACACTCATCATGACTATTTATCCGAAAGAGCAGCCTTGAGCTGCTCTTTTTTGTCTCAATACGTTATGTTTGCGGACAGCAACGCTATTGGATTGCTGTGGATGAAGGTTGAGAGCCGCTTTGACTGCTCTGACGTTTTGGCGATAAGTCGAGTAAGTTGTATCATGTCTGCCGGCATTGATATCTGGGTTGGCATTTTTCTCCTGATTTTTTGAACCAATAGATTATTTTTAACCAGTGAGGATCCTCCAGTAAGGCTGGGGAAGAGGGGTTGATATGGCGATTTTAGTCACCGGCGGAGCCGGTTATATCGGTTCTCATACCGTTCTGGCTTTGCTGGAGCGCGATGAGGATGTGGTGGTATTGGATAACCTGTCGAACTCTTCGGAAGAGTCTTTGCATCGTGTAGAAAAGTTAGCGGGCAAAGCGGCTGTGTTTTACCAGGGTGATATTCAAGATGGCGAATGTCTGAAACGCATTTTCGACGCTCATGCGATAGATTCGGTTATCCATTTTGCCGGCCTGAAAGCGGTAGGTGAGTCGACTCGCAAGCCACTTGAGTACTATCAAAACAATGTTGCCGGTACGCTGGTGTTACTGGATGAAATGCGCCGTGCAGGTGTTCACCAATTTATCTTTAGCTCTTCCGCTACGGTTTATGGCGCTAACTCTCCTGTGCCCTATGTGGAAACTACACCTATTGGTGGAACAACCAGCCCATATGGGACCTCCAAATTGATGGTAGAGCAGGTTTTGCAGGATTTTGCCAAGGCTGAGCCCCAGTTTTCCATTATTGCCCTGCGTTACTTCAATCCGGTCGGTGCGCATGAGTCAGGTTTTATTGGTGAAGATCCAAATGGTATCCCAAACAATCTGTTGCCCTATATCTCTCAGGTAGCAATTGGCAAACTGGATAAGTTGGGCATTTTCGGTGGTGATTACCCAACTGAAGATGGCACCGGTGAACGTGATTACATCCATGTGATGGATCTGGCCGAAGGGCATCTGATGGCGATGGATCATCTGAATAAAGTCGAAGGCTTCAAAGCATACAATCTGGGGGCAGGAGTAGGGCACTCGGTTTTGGCAATGGTGCAGGCTTTTGAAAAGGCTTCTGGCGTGAAGATCCCATATCAGATCTTACCGCGCCGTGACGGAGATCTGCCGGCTTTCTGGGCTGACGCGAATCTTGCCCGTAAAGAGCTGGGGTGGGAAGTACGGCGCGGTATCGATGAAATGATGCGCGATACCTGGAATTGGCAAAAGAATAACCCGCAAGGTTATCGGTAGCACACCGCATTTGTTGATATTACCGTGCTGGCAGGTGCGGTAATGGCTTACATACTTCATTTTTTCTTTCCCAAAAGCCCCCCTTTTCATTGCGCGGGCAATAATTTTCATTGAGTCTATTGGGCTTTCATTGGTTATGGATGTAGAGCTTTACACCCGGATGTGCAAACAGGTATAAACCAAAATGTTTTTGAACAGCTAAACATTTTAAGTCTAACAAGCACGTCTGACTCAGTTGTCCGCAGCGGTCTGCGGCCCGATCAATGTTTGTCTCGTTGTATCTTTGTTTAGACAAACTTACGCTATTTTGTCAGTATACTGATAGCGTGCGTTGATTGTGGATAATCAGAATAATCTTGGCTAATTGTTGTAGCAGAGAGCGTAATCTGTCATATCAATGGGTATGTAACGATATAGAATTTCTACATTTTTTAGTCTCTGTCTGCGGAAAAAGCTCGTGTCTGGTAGAACAGCAGGAAAAGTACTAGGGGTATTTGATATATGCAAGAAATTGTGGCCGTTTTTTTCAGTGCGCTTGCCGTTCTTTTTATGGCGAGGAAGGTCGCAAGGAGGGTTGGGCTAGTCGACAAACCCAATAGTCGAAAACTTCATCAAGGTCATATCCCTTTGGTTGGCGGGGTTTCTGTCTATCTATCACTTTGGATCCTTTACTTGATGCAACCGGCCTGGTTGCCGGATTTCACTCTTTATATGGTCTGCGCCACATTGCTTTTGGCTATTGGAGTGCTCGACGATCGTTATGATTTACCGGTATGGCCCAGGGTTGCGCTACAAGCTGCAATCGCTGTATTGATGATCTGTAACGGACTGTACCTAAAAAGTTTTGGCGAGATCTTTTTCGGACACGAACTTTTTCTGGGAATCGGCGGCACCGTTATTACGGTACTTGCAATATGGGGAGCAATTAACGCCTTCAATATGGTTGATGGGGTTGATGGTTTGCTAGGAGCCTTGTCTTGCGTGACTTTTTGCGCCTTAACTGTGGTGTTCTATATTCACGGTAATACTGATATGGCTTTGTGGTGTTTATGTCTCATGGTCTCGTGTCTACCCTATCTCTTACTTAACTTGGGTGTGATCTGGGGGCGCAAGTTCAAGGTGTTTATGGGGGATGCCGGTAGTACTTTGATAGGTTTTACAGTTATCTGGGTGCTGATTTTGGGAAGTCAGGGGGAGAATAGAGCTATGCAACCGGTAACGGCCCTCTGGTTGATTGCTATACCATTAATGGATATGGTCAGGGTCATGATTAGCCGCATTAGATGTGGAAATAATCCCTTCAAACCTGATCGTCAACATTTGCATCATATTCTGATGCGTGCAGGCAGCTCTGCTCGCGGAACTGTCATGATTATGGCATTTTTGGCAACTCTTCTGGCAACCGTTGGTATTGTTGGAGAAATGTTGCATATTGCAGAGTTTTTCTCTCTGTTGTTATTTATGTGTGTTTTTGTTTTTTACTGCTTGGTTATCAAAATTCTTTCTCAAGCTCGTGGCAGTCAAATTTATCTGAAATAACTAGAATAAAAAGGGTAGTGAGTGCGAGTATTGACTATACAAAAAAATAGAGTGCGGTTTTGACCGCTCTCTATTTTTTTAAATTTACTACACTAATCTTGAGTCTTATTCTGTGGAATCTCGAGCATCTCCAATAAGCGACCATTGACTTCATGAGCATCAAATTTTTGTTGCGCCAACTGGTAACTTGCGAGTCCCATCTCAACGATTTTTGCGGGATCTTCTATTAACTCAATCATACGTGCGGTCAATTCTTCGGGGGACCAGCGTTGGATTAAAAACCCATTGACCCCGTGAATGACAGTTTCGCGGCATCCTGGCACATCAGTGCTAAGCACCGCTCTGCCCATAGCCATTGCTTCTTGAGTGCTGCGGGGGATTCCTTCTCTATAATATGATGGTAGAACGAAAACACTGGATTTTTTTATCCACTCTTGCACATTCGAAACGTGACCAGGGTAAATAATAACGTCATCTTCTATCAGTTTTTTGAGGCTGTTTTCAGTCAGGCTGCCAGGGTTTTGCTTATCGACGGCTCCTAGCATATAAAACTGAATGTCAGGATAACGCTGTTTAACTGCTTTGGCCGCTGTAACATACTCGTGTACCCCTTTTTCCGCCAGAAGGCGAGCGATAAAAATAAATGATACCGGCTCTGTTGGAGTAGGGCTGAAGGGATAATCAGTTAGTTTAAGGCCTATCCCACCTAACACATGAGCTCTTTTTACTTTTATGCCAGACTTAACTAATAGATCGTTGCGATCGTCTGGATTCAATAAAATTAAAGCATCTAGCTTGGGAAAAATTAAACGGTATAGTGTTGTCTGGGTTTTCTTCAGTAGATTAACTTTCCAGCTAACCCCTTGAGGTTGTTCAGTGAACACATAGCCCAAACCTTCGAGCATCGCGTAACGTTTCTTGACGCCTGCAAGGACCGCAGCTAGCGTTCCGAAGATACATGGTTTTGAAAAATAAGAAAACACAAGATCTGGCGCAATGCTTTTCAACTGTTTACTGAGTGTATAAGTATCATAGAGGTCCTTTATCGGGTTAAGACCTGTACGACTGAAACGATAATTCACTGGCGTGGCACCCAATGCGGCGACCTGCTTGCGGCTTTTATCATCATAATCAAGCGCAAATGCGTAAACAATATGCCCTTGCTGATGCAATGACTTAATCAGATCTGCTCTGAAACCGATAACGCAGTTTGCTGTTGTGCCTATCAATACTATTTTCATAAAAACCTTATAAGCTATTTGTTCTTATTTTTCAGCTCTGTGTAAATGTTCTCCCACTGAGTAACTATTTCATTCAATGAGAATTTTTCCTGTATTCTGGTCCGCGCGATAGCACCCATTTTTTCTCTTTCATGGGCTGGCATTTTTTCGATAGAAATCAGGGCATTCGCTAAAGCCAATGGATCTTTAATTGGCACTATCAATCCTGACGACCCATCACTGCCGACAATCTCACGCGGCCCGCCGCTATCAGTAACAACTACCGGAAGTTCCGAAGACATAGCTTCCGCAACGACTAAACCATAGCCTTCCCAAGCGGATGACAAAACGAAGCCGTCGACCTGCCGGTATAATTGTGCAGTATCATCACTCAACCCGATAAACTCAACCCGATCTTCGATACCGTAGTGTTTTACCAGCTGTTTCAAGGTTGCATCCAGTGGCCCTTGCCCAGCGATCAGTAATTTTCCGCTTGAAATATGCGTGAATGCTTGAATGAGTGTCGGTAATCCTTTTGCTCAACGAGTCGCCCTACTGCGAGCCAACAGAAAGGGGAGGTTGTCACCTTTTTTATCGTCGGCGGCATAAACCTATCCGTATCAATTCCGTTGAAAACGGTATATGTATTATGCTGCGGTAGCACATTTTCATTAGTGAATCGGTGGGTTGCGGCTTCGCTGATAGTCGTGTTTATCTGACATAGGGGATTTGTCAGACGATAAGCCCAGTCTCTAAGTTTGCCGCCTTCGTGTGTATTATGTGCGGTAGAGATTATTTTCAACGAAGGTAGGAATAGCCGCGCCAGGCGCGTTAAAAGGTTGGCGTGCACCATATGGGCATGCACAATATCCGGTTTTGATTGGCGCAATATTTTGCACAAGCGTAGTAACGCCAACGGTAAGTCCTTGGCCGATTTCATTTCCAAGGATATTAATGGAACGCCAGCAGCGGCGAGCCTTCCAATAAAAACAGCCGATGACGGTGGCGTCAGTGAAATCAATCGCATCTGATGACCTTTTTGAACCAGCCTCTCTAGTAGAGAAACAACCTGATATTCAGCGCCACCAATTTCTAAACCGGTAATAACGTAATCTATTTGCATAACTTTTATTATCCTTGATTCTTCCTGTAAATGAGGAATGATTTTTTTATCAAGGGTTGTGGTAACCAACTGATGATCCATAACGCAATCTTCAATTTTTTCCCGAGCGGGGATTTTTTTAAATAATTACGTGCTTGCTGTGGCTCATTACTTAACAAAGTGTAGGTAATAAGTGCCAAATTAATGCGTTGAAATTCTTGTGGGTGGTTGTTGCGTAATCGTTCACCAAAGTTTTCTAATGCTATTTCCGCTAGTTGTTTATGGCAGAGCGATTTTTTTATTTGTGATGAATAATGCGTTAAGCGCAATTCGGCGTCATTAGAAACGCAAACTAAAGGATGATTGTACGATGGTATGCCGAATTTTTCGGCAATTTTCCACCAAAGTAAGTGTTCACCACCAGCACGATTTTCCGGGTAGCGAAAACCGGTATCAAGAAATATTTTCTTGTTGAATACAGGGGTAAAATCACCCTCAATTTTTTTATTTACGTAGTCATCAAAAGTAATCAGCTGATACTTTTCTTTTTGGTTTTGAGCCGTTATGGCAAATTGGTAAACCGGATGACTGGCATTTTCGTCAAGAGGGAGTATTTTTTCCAGATAATCGGCGGTTCCAGGCTCGAGGGTATCATCATCATCCAGTATTAACACCCACGGTGCATTGGCTAACGCTATCCCTTCCATACGTGCGGGCCCTGGACCACCGTTGACGGGCATGCGATGATACACCAAGCCTTCTGTCTCAAACTTTGGCCGTGGAGTGGTCGAGGCATCATCAACTACAATTATTTCAATCGTATGCTTCGCATTTCTTTCAGCTATGACGGAGTTCACTGCGCGAACAACCAGCTCTGGTCGGTTGTAGGTGGCAATGACGACGCTTAATGTGAAGTTATTCAAACTCATTTCCTTCATTATACTAATAAAGCAAAGCAGTTAATAATAGTTTGCCATGCTTAACGATAAAGTAAATCAGTATCATTTATCGCTTGCTTTGGTGGCTTTTCTACAAAATAACAGTAGAAATAGAGTAAACATTACGATTTCGGCACTTAGGAACGCAATGGTCATGCCTAAACCGCCATACACAGGAACCAGCAACATAGAGAGCAGGCAAATAATAGCGATATTCAGCATCATAGCTCTGCTGGCAATTCTTTCCTTTCCACTAGGAATAAACCATAGTATGGCCAGTGCCATATTATTGATACGCAAAGGAACAACCCATACTAAAATTCTTAATAATTCGATGGCATCCTCATAACCTGGCCCGAATACCATGTTGACGATCCATGGTGCGAGCCAAAGGGTAACTAGTGCAAACAGTGTAGTTGCGATGAATAAGCCAATTAAAATCAGCACAACCATTTTTTTCGCATCACGAGCCGAATTGTGTTGCAGACGTACTAAATGAGGAAATGCGGCATTTAACACCGGTCCGGCAAATCCACTCGCAGCTTTGACCAGTTTTTCTGCTGGGACAAAAGCGCCTACTGCGCGCGCGCCCCCGAGTAAACCTAAGAGTGTAGATGCAATTGAGCCCATGATACTTTGGGCCCCTTTATATAGAAATAGTTCCCAGCTTTCGCGTAAAACGGTGGTTGCTCCCGTGAAGCTTATGCGACCAAAACCGGTGGTACGAACGATAAGCAACGTTGGGAGCAATGTATTGATTATTCCAACCGTAGCCTGGATAGCCAACACACGTTGTGCATGGGCGGGAGTGGAAACCAAAACTATGGTCGCCAACAAGCCAATACTGCGTAATCCTATATCCAGCAACGCGGGAAAAATAAGCTTCTCGAGACCGATATAGTACCAAAGCGGGGTAAAGCCAAATGCCAGTATGAACAACGATATCCAGATGAACCAGTAGTTCGGGATTGTCGTGGCCCCGATACCTGAAAAAATCAAGATAGCGACAACGATACCAACAGCCAAGCTCAATAGTATTTTCGCTAGCAAGACATTGGTAAGCAGCTGCGCCAATTGTTTCTGATTACCTTGTGCTTTCACCACACTGCGTGCTGCGCTGAAATTAAAACCAAACTCAACGAACACTGATGCTGTTAACGCAATGCCCAGCGCATACAAAACCTGCCCGTACCCCTGTTGACCTAGCGCATGCGCCAAGACCGGAAGCTCAATCAATGGGATAACCAATCCCCCGATTTGAGCGATCATTAACCAGGCGGTGTTAGTGGCGACGCGAGACATGGGTAACCACAATAGCTAGCGCTGCCAAAATAATACCCCATTCAGTAAGTTCGTTACTTAATGGGTGGAATAATCCCATAAACAGGAACAGAGTCAGAGTTGAAAGTGGGCACAACATAGTGTCAAAACGTTCAACAAACAGCTCTCGTTGGCTGGTGACGAATCTCACCCCCCGGAAAAGAGGGTATAGCAGGAACAGGAGATAGCCAACCAAGGCCAACACGCCATCGTCTGCGAGTAATTGCAGGTAAGTCATGTGAATAACACTACTGGCACCGAAGTCCATCACCCTGGTGCTGCCAAAACCGCCTCCCCAAGGGAATGTCTCTACTGCATGTTGCCAACCTACATGTAGCATTTCCAGGCGAGTGGTATTATCACCGCTGACCAAGCGGTCTGCCGTTGATTCATTGCTAGGGGTGATGTCGGTTTCTTCTAACCTATTGATAATATTTCCATTATCCTTGGTTTCGCTGAACAGCTGAGAAATCAACGGATCATAATGGCCTGATACCCAATTAAGTAATACCGGTTGGATAATTGAAAAGGATAAAATGGTTAGCAGTAGAAGACCAAGATGGCTCCGTACCGGTTTAGCATGTACTTTGCAAGCAAATGCAACAGCGGCTAATACGCCCCAAACCAGCACCAACCACAACATGGAGGTGCGGCTACCGTCGAGGGCCATAACTAACACAGCGCTAAAAGCTAATAAGAGATTATGTATGTGTGGCTGTTTAAGGCAGCGCCAAACGGCGAAAGGCCAGACGAAAGCGCCAACTTTCCAGATAACACCAGGCCAACTGGCAAGCCAGCCCATTCGGCCATCCCCCAAAATCACCATTGCGTCAGTTTGTCGAAACAATGCCAGTAATATTAATGGGATCAATGAAACGATCAGCGCTGTGCTTAGTGACTTCTCGAGTAGCTTTGGTGTGAGTGGTGAAATCACAACCAGCATGGCGAGCACGAGCATAAAGGCCAAATACTTAGCCAGAGTATAAAACCCCAGGCCATGGTTGGCTAATGATGCTGCAGCGATACCCGCCATAAAAAGCAGCCAGCCGAGTAACATTGGCTTATAGTCACCAAGTCGAGATAGACGCACCAGTAGCGTTTGACCTGTGGAAAGATGGGATGCCGCCAGAGACGTTACAGTAGCTGCCAATAATAACATTATTTGAATTAACCAATTGATGTTGCCACCGATATAAATTTTGACGGTACCCAACATGGCTAATACAATGAAAAATAATGTAAAAATGCTTGAAGTGGCTCTCACTTTCCATTCCTAAACCAGTTAAATCGCTGGATTGTACAGCATCCCGTGTAAGCAGCAATACTGATTTGTCTTATACAATCAGAAAAAATATTATTTTTTGTTTATTATTCATGTTGTTATGTTTTAACGCCGTTGCAGAGCTGCCTGTTTGTTACAAAAATAACTATCGCACCAATCACTACCCACGCGGCAGCTTCCTGAGTTAACATGTGTGCCACATCACAAAACCTGTTGGCCACAGTTGTTAACAGGGTCATCCTCAGACAGGAGTTCTTCAATGTCCAAGCAACAAATCGGCGTTGTCGGCATGGCGGTAATGGGCCGCAATCTGGCACTGAACATCGAAAGCCGTGGTTACACCGTTTCGATCTTTAACCGTTCAGGCGATAAAACTGATGAAGTTATTGCCGAGAATCCAGGTAAAAACCTGGTGCCGCACTACACCGTCGAAGAGTTCGTTGAATCGCTGGAAAAACCACGCCGCATCTTGCTGATGGTGAAAGCGGGTGAAGCGACTGACAAGACCATTGCTTCCCTGACTCCGCACCTGGATAAAGGTGACATCCTGATCGACGGTGGCAACACCTACTATCAGGACACCATCCGTCGTAACCGCGAACTGTCTGATCAAGGCTTCAACTTCATCGGTACCGGCGTTTCCGGTGGTGAAGAGGGCGCGCTGAAAGGGCCTTCAATCATGCCTGGCGGTCAGAAAGAAGCTTACGAGCTGGTGGCGCCAATCCTGAAGAAAATCGCTGCGGTAGCGGAAGGCGAGCCTTGCGTGACCTATATCGGCGCTGACGGTGCCGGTCACTATGTGAAGATGGTACACAACGGTATCGAGTACGGCGACATGCAGCTGATTGCAGAAGCTTACTCCCTGTTGAAACAGGCGTTGAATCTGAGCAACGAACAGCTGGCTGAAACCTTCGCCGAGTGGAACAAAGGCGAACTGAACAGCTACCTGATCGACATAACCAAAGATATCTTCACCAAGAAAGATGAAGAAGGTAAATACCTGGTTGATGTGATCCTGGACGAAGCTGCCAACAAAGGCACCGGCAAATGGACCAGCCAGAGCTCTCTGGATCTGGGCGAGCCGCTGTCACTGATCACTGAGTCAGTGTTCGCTCGCTACCTGTCCTCACTGAAAGACCAGCGTGTGGCTGCATCTAAAGTGCTGACCGGTCCTAAAGCGACCCCAGTGAGCGGTGACAAGGCTGAATTTATTGAGAAAGTGCGCCGTGCACTGTACCTGGGCAAAATCGTTTCTTATGCGCAGGGCTTCTCTCAACTGAAAGCCGCTTCCAAAGAAAACAACTGGGATCTGCACTACGGCGATATTGCCAAGATCTTCCGCGCCGGTTGTATCATCCGCGCACAGTTCCTGCAGAAAATCACCGACGCTTATGCACACGACGCGGATATCGCTAACCTGCTGCTGGCACCATACTTCAAGCAGATTGCTGATGAATACCAGCAGGCGCTGCGTGACGTGGTGTCCTATGCGGTGCAAAACGGCATCCCTACGCCGACCTTCTCTGCGGCGATTGCCTACTACGACAGCTACCGTTCAGCGGTTCTGCCTGCCAACCTGATCCAGGCGCAGCGCGACTACTTCGGTGCTCATACTTACAAACGTATCGACAAAGAAGGCGTATTCCATACCGAATGGATGGAATAATCCCGACGTTTGAAGTATAAAAAAGCCGCCGAGGTTTACGCCCGGCGGCTTTTTTTTTGCCTGAAAAACAGGGTTATTTCTGGTGCCGCTCGCGCAACCGGCCAATCACTTTGCTCAAGTCCAAATCCTGATCCTGCAGCAACACCAACAGGTGATAAATCAGATCAGAGGCTTCGTTGGTCAATTCTTTGCGGTCATTCACCGTAGCGGCCAGTGCGGTCTCCACGCCTTCTTCCCCGACTTTCTGCGCGATACGCTTGGTGCCGCTGGCGTACAGGCTGGCGGTATAAGAGCTGTCGGGGCTGGCGTTTTTACGTTCTGCCAGCAGTTGTTCCAGCTGATACAGAAAACCCCAATCGCTGCTGGCCGGGTGGAAGCAACTGGTGTTACCCAGGTGGCAGGTGGGGCCGATTGGATTGGCCAGAATCAACAGCGTGTCGTTGTCGCAATCCGGGGTGATGCTGACTACGTTAAGGAAGTGGCCAGAGCTTTCGCCCTTGGTCCACAGGCGCTGTTTGGTGCGTGAGAAAAAGGTGACCTTGCCGCTCTGCTCGGTAACGGCCAGCGCTTCCTGATTCATATAGCCGAGCATCAGCACTTCGCCGGATACGGCATGCTGGACGATTACCGGTAGCAGGTGGTCAGTTTTTTCCCAGTCCAGCAGGTTTCTTTGTTGTTCTGTTAACACAGGCGGATCTCCACACCTTGTTCGGACAAGAACCTTTTCAGGTCACCGATATTAATGATTTGTTTGTGGAACACCGAAGCGGCCAGTGCGCCATCGACATCGGCATCGCGGAAGGCTTCCAGGAAGTGTTCCATGGTGCCTGCGCCGCCGGAGGCGATCAATGGCACTTTGCACACCTCACGCACCAGGCGCAGTTGTTCCAAATCGTAGCCGTTACGCACGCCGTCCTGATTCATCATATTCAGCACAATTTCGCCGGCGCCGCGTTTCTGCACTTCTTTCACCCAATCCAGGGTTTCCCACTCAGTAACGCGGGTGCGGCTTTCGTCTCCGGTGTACTGGTTAACGTGGTACTTGCCGGTTTCGGCTTCGAACCAGGTATCAATACCCACCACAATGCACTGTACGCCAAAGCGATCCGCCAGGCGGCTAATCAGCGTCGGGTCGGCCAGCGCCGGGGAGTTGATGGAAATCTTGTCGGCGCCGAAAGAGAGGATCTGGCTGGCGTCTTCCGGGCTTTTAATCCCGCCGGCGACGCAGAAGGGGATATCAATCACCTCTGCCACGCGTGATACCCAGCTTTTATCTACCACCCGGCCATCGCTTGACGCGGTGATATCGTAAAACACCAGTTCGTCTGCGCCTTCTTGCGCATAGCGCTGCGCCAGCGGCACGATATCACCGATAATTTCATGGTTGCGGAACTGCACGCCTTTCACTACCTGCCCGTCTTTAACATCCAGGCACGGGATTATCCGTTTTGCCAGCATGCGATTGCCTCCTCAACGCTAAACTTACCTTCCAGCAGGGCACGCCCCACAATCACACCCTCAACGCCACTGCCGCGCAACTGGGCGATATCATCCAGATTACCGATACCGCCAGAGGCCTGGAAGGCGATCTGCGGATATCGTTGGCTGATTTCCTGATACAGCGCCACGTTGGAACCGGCCAATGTCCCGTCACGGGAAATATCGGTGCACAGCACGTGTTTGAGGCCATAAGGCAAGAACTGATCAACCACCTGTTCCAATGTGGCATCCGAGTTTTCCTGCCAGCCGCTGATCGCCACGCGTTTGGTGCCGTCTGCGTCAATGCGCACGTCCAGCGCCAGTACCATGGCGTCCGCGCCGTAGCGTTCGAACCAGCCCTGTACCAGCTGCGGCTGTTTTACAGCGGTGGAGCCGATCACCACGCGGGTTGCGCCGGCCTCCAGCAGGGCAGCGACGTCCTGCTCATTGCGAATGCCGCCGCCAACCTGTACCGGTACGTTAACTCCCGCCAGCAGCTTGCGCAGCAGGGGGATTTGGCGGGCGGTCGGGTCTTTCGCGCCGGTCAGGTCGACCAGGTGCAGTACCTGTGCGCCCTGTTGCTGATAGTCCTGCAGGCGTAACAATGGATCGTTACCGTAGTCGCGCTGCTGGCCGTAATCGCCCTGATGCAGACGCACCACGTTGCCGTCGATCAAATCCAAAGCCGGAATAATCATGCTGCCTACATCTCCAGAAAGTTTTTCAACAGTTGCGCACCGGCCGCGCCAGATCGCTCTGGATGAAACTGCACGCCGAAGAAATTGTCTTTTTGCACGGCGGCGGTGAAGGGCTCGCCGTAATTCGCCTGGGCGATGGTGCTTGGGCATATCGGCATCGCATAGCTGTGAACGAAGTAGAAGTAGGCACCGTCTTCAATGCCGCGGAACAGGTGATGACCCGCCTGCGCAGACACCTGATTCCAGCCCATGTGCGGCAGCGGCAGGCCGAAGTCGGTCATCTGGGTTACCGGAGTATCGATAATGCCCAGCGTGTCGATGCCGCCGTTTTCTTCGCTGCTTTTTTGCCAGCAACTGCATGCCGAGGCAAATCCCCAGCACCGGTTGGGTACAGGCCTTAATCAACTCAATCAGTTCGCGCTGTTCCAGTTGATCCATCGCCGCCTGCGCGGTGCCAACCCCCGGCAGAAAAAGCTTATCGGCGCGCAGTACGATCTCCGGGTCACGGCTCACTTCCGGGCGGTAGCCCAAACGCTGCACCGCGTAGGTGACGGAGGCCAGGTTGGCGCAGCCGGTGTCCAGAATCACCACGTCCATCACAGCACTCCTTTCGAGCTCGGGAGGGTGTTGCCCTCAACGCGGATCGCCTGGCGCAGCGTGCGGCCAAACACTTTGAACAGGCTTTCGACACGGTGGTGGTCGTTTTTGCCCTTGGTTTTCAGGTGCAGGGTGCAGCCCATGGTGTAGGACAGCGAACGGAAGAAGTGCTCGACCATTTCGGTGCTCAGATCGCCGACGCGCTGATAGTTGAATTCCGCTTTGTATTCCAGGTGCGGGCGGCCGGAAATATCCAGCGCACAGCGTGCCAGGCACTCGTCCATCGGCAGCACAAAGCCGAAACGTGCGATGCCGCGTTTGTCGCCCAGAGCCTTGTTCAGCGCTTCACCGAGCGCCAGGCCGGTGTCTTCCACCGTGTGGTGATCGTCGATATACAGATCGCCTTTGACGTTGATATCCATGCGGAAACCGCCGTGGGTGGCAATCTGATCCAGCATGTGGTCGAAGAAGCCCACGCCGGTCTTGATCTTGCTGCCGCCTTCGCGATCCAGCCAGACGTTGACGTCAATCTGCGTTTCCTTGGTCACGCGGTTAACCTGTGCATGACGATCGCGCTGGGTCAGTTGGCGAGTAATTTCTTTCCAACCCAGAGAGCCACGCTGATAGCGCAACCCCTGAATACCCATATTCTCAGCCAGTTGCACGTCGGTCGGACGATCGCCGATCACGTAGCTGTGAACGGTATCCATCACGCCGGGTTCCAGATAACCTTTGACCAGCGCGGTCCTCGGCTTGCGACAGTCACAGTTGTCCGCCGGCAGGTGCGGGCAGATCAGAATATCTTCAAAATGAATCCCCTGTGAGCTGAGGATCTGCATCATCAGGTTATGCGGCGGATCGAAGGTTTCCTGTGGGAAACTGGCGGTGCCGAGGCCATCCTGGTTGGTGATCATCACCAGTTGATAACCCGCCTGCTGTAGCTCCAGCAGGCAAGGGATCACGTCCGGCTCCAGCGCCAGTTTATCCAGGCGGTCGACCTGGAAATCTTCTGGTGGTTCAGCAATCAGCGTGCCGTCACGGTCAATAAAGAGGAATTTCTGGCTCACATTGGCTCCTGGCGAGTCTTGGTTGCACCGGGCAGGGCAGACAGCGCATCAACCACGCGCTGGCATTCTTCACGGGTGCCTATGGTGATGCGCAGGCAGCCGGATAACCCCGGTTGTTTATTTTGGTCTCTTAAGATGATGCCCTGATCCCACAAGGTTTTAAACACATTACTGGAGGCAGTGAATCGTGCCAGCAGGTAATTGCTGTCGCTGGTGAAAACCTGTTCAACGCAGGCGCAGTTTTGCAGCGCCTGCAGCAGCCAACTACGGTTGGCAGCAATCTCGGTAACCCGTTGGCGCATGATGCGGATTCCCTCTGTGCTGAGCGCTTGAGCGGCGATATCGGCGACCGGAGTGGAGAGCGGGTAAGGGGCGATCACCTTCAGCAGCAGAGCGATTAAATCTTCATTGCCGAGGGTAAAACCGCAGCGCAGCCCAGCCAGTGCAAAGGCCTTGGACAGGGTGCGCAAGATAGCCAGGTGCGGGTAGTCATTTAGCCAGCCGGCGACGCTTGCCTGTGGGCAGAATTCAATATAGGCCTCGTCGACCGCAACGATCGCCTTGCCTTTGGCCATTTCCAGCAGGCTGCGCAGATCGTTGGCATCGATCAGGTTGCCCGTCGGGTTGTTGGGGCTGCAGACGTAAATCAGTTTTACGTTGTCCAGGCTGTCGGCGATGGCCGGCAAATCCAGCTGCCAGTCCTGTTTGGCCGCCACGGTACGACGCTCCACGCCAAAGGTTTCGGCGCTGACGGCATACATGCCGTAGGTCGGTGGGCAGAACAGGATGGCGTCTTTTCCCGGCTCGCAGAATGCACGGATCAGCAGTTCGATACCTTCGTCTGCCCCACGGCTGACCAGCACCTGTTCCTTTTTAACCCCGGCATACTCGGCGTAGCGTTCGATCACCAGTGCCGGTTGGCACTCCGGGTAACGGTTAAAGGTTTGAGCGGTCAGTTGGAACTCTGGTGCGATCGGGTATTCGTTGGCGTTCAGCCAAACGTCGCCGTTGCCACCCAGGCGGCGTGCCGACTGATAAGGGGTCAGATCGCGAACGTTGGCGCGTGCCAGATTTTCAATGCTCATGCTTGCTCCTTCAGGGCGGCAACGCGCAGGGTCACGGCGTTTTTGTGGGCAATCAACTGCTCGGCGGCGGCCAGGGTTTCAATGGTGGCGGCCAGGTTCATAAAGCCCTGCGGCGTCAGCTCTTGTACCGTCATGCGCTTTTGGAAGTCCGCCAGCCCCAAACTGGAGCAGGTGGCGGTGTAACCATAGGTTGGCAGCACGTGGTTGGTGCCGGACGCATAGTCACCGGCGGACTCCGGTGACCAGTCGCCAAGAAACACCGAACCGGCGCTGGTGATGCTGTCGACCAGAGCGCGGGCGTCGCGGGTCTGAATGATCAGGTGTTCCGGGCCATACTGATTGCTGATGGCCACGCACTCGGCCAAATCTTTGGTGACAATCAGTCGGCTACTGGCCAGCGCCTGACGTGCAGTTTCGGCGCGGGGTAATTGTGCCAGTTGCTGTTCTACGGCATCGCGTACCGCCTGCGCCATCGCGGCGTCCGGGGTCAACAAAATCACCTGCGAGTCCGGGCCGTGCTCTGCCTGTGACAGCAGATCCGAGGCGACGAATGCCGGAGTGGCACCGGCGTCGGCGATCACCAGCACTTCGGAAGGGCCGGCCGGCATATCGATGGCGGCGCCGTCCAGTCGTTGGCTGATCTGGCGTTTGGCTTCGGTGACAAAGGCATTGCCCGGCCCGAAGATTTTTGCCACGCGCGGTACCGAGTCGGTACCGAATGCCATAGCGGCGATCGCCTGAGCGCCGCCAACCTGAAATACCTCTTCCACTCCGCACAGTTGCGCGGCATACAGTATCTCATCGGCAATCGGCGGCGGTGAACACAGCACTACGCGGCGGCAACCGGCGATGCGTGCCGGTGTCGCCAGCATCAACACCGAAGAAAACAGCGGGGCAGAACCGCCTGGAATATATAGCCCAACCGAGTCGATCGGACGGGTTACCTGCTGGCAACGCACACCCGGCTGGGTTTCCACATCAACCGGCGGCAGTTTTTTGCGCATTGTGGAAGGTTTCCACGTTGGCGACTGCAATTGCCATTGCCTGCTTGATCTCATCACCCAGACGCGCGCTGGCAGCCGTTATTTGCTCTGCGGTGACGCGCAGTGCGCCAACTTCGGTTTTATCAAATTTAGCGCTGTATTCGCGCAGCGCCTGATCGCCATTGGCCTTCACGTTGTCGAGGATTTCGCTCACCGTGCGGCTGATGCTGTCCGAGGCGGAGATCGCCGGACGCATCAGCAGTGCCGTGCGCTGTTCGGCGCTGCAGTCTGCCCAGTTGACCAGAGTATTGAAGTTCGACATGGCGTTACTCCATCATCTTCTCAATAGGCAATACCAGAATCGAGCTGGCACCGAGCGCTTTCAGTTTTTCCATGGTTTCCCAGAACAGGGTTTCGCTACTGACCATGTGCATGGCTACGCGGTTCTGTGCCCCGGCCAATGGCAGAATGGTCGGGCGTTCGGCACCCGGCAGCAGCGCGACGATTTCGTCCAGACGCTCGCTCGGCGCGTGCAACATGATGTACTTGGATTCACGCGCCTGGATCACGCCCTGAATACGGGTCATCAGACGGTCAATCAATTGCTGTTTGGCTTCCGGCATTTCGCCATCGCGTTGGATAAGGCAGGCTTTCGAGCGGTAAATCACTTCAACCTCACGCAGCCCATTGGCTTCCAGCGTGGCGCCGGTAGAGACCAGGTCACAGATGGCGTCGGCCAGGCCGGCACGTGGAGCGACTTCAACCGAACCGTTCAGCAAACAGGATTTGAAGCGCACGCCCTGTTTGTCGAGGTATTGCTTGAGCAGGTGTGGATAAGAGGTGGCGATGCGGGCATCTTGCAGGCTTTGCGGGCCGGTGTATTCACTGTCGAGCGAGGTGGCCAGCGACAGGCGGCAACCGCCGAAATCCAGGCGACGCAGGGTGAAATAACGCGGGTCTTCGCCTTGAGCGCGGCGGGTGAGCAGCTCTTCTTCCAGCACGTTCTCACCGATAATACCCAGGTCGACCACGCCATCCATCACCAGGCCCGGGATGTCGTCATCACGGACGCGCAGGATATCGATCGGCATATTCTCTGCGAAGGCGATCAGGCGTTGTTGCTGCAGGTTGATTTTGATACCGCAGCGCGCCAGCAATTCCTGAGACTCATCACTCAGGCGGCCCGATTTCTGCATTGCTATCCGTAAACGTGTTTTATCCAGCATGGTAACCTCTGTTTAATCTGTAATTTTATGAATTTATTATGAAAATTATTTTATCTGTCTGTCCGGAGCCAAAAAAAAAACCCTCGGAAGAAATCTTCCGAGGGCTCTCTCTTGCATTCTGCGCGCCACTGGAAGATTAAAAAACCGTCTTCCAGCACACATCGCCTGAAAGACTAGTCAGGGTGATGGTGATGATGGTGGCTGAACTGAATGCGTGTCATGATGTTTTCTCTGTATAAAGTCGCTACAAACTCAATTGCTAATTAACCTAAACTATCCACTGTCTTTCACGCAACTCTTTTTTCTCGTCATAAATTTAATTTATTGAAACAGGATGAATTATTAGCAAGACGCGACTTTACCTAAGCTTAAGGTCGGTGGATTGAATCACTACGCCGACTGGCGTAGCCTTAATGGGCAAAGCGTTGCAGTCTTCAAGAGAGGAAGCTGATGAAAAAGGTAGCCATTATTGGCCTGGGTTGGTTGGGTATGCCGCTGGCTCTGTCGCTGATGAGCCGTGGGTTTGACGTTGTTGGCAGTAAAACCACGCCGGATGGCGTCGAGGCCGCACGGATGAGCGGGATCGAATGCTATCAGCTGGAACTGACGCCGGAACTGATTTGCGAGCCGGAGGATCTGGAGGCGCTGCTGCGCGTCGATGCGCTGGTGATAACACTCCCAGCCCGCCGCACCGTCGAAGGCAGCGAAAACTATTTTAATGCGGTGCGTATGCTGGTGGACAGCGCGATGGCCTTCGGTGTGCCGCGCATTCTGTTTACCAGTTCAACCTCGGTGTACGGGGAAACCACGGGCACGGTACGCGAAGATTCGCCGTTGAAGCCGGTTTCACCTTCCGGGCTGGTGCTGGCAGAGCTGGAGCGTTGGCTGCATGAACTGCCGAACACCTCGGTGGATATTTTGCGTCTGGCGGGGCTGGTGGGGGGCGATCGCCATCCCGGGCGTTTCCTGGCGGGCAAAGTCGATGTCAAAGGCGGTTCGCAAGGAGTCAATCTGGTGCATCAGGACGACGTGATCGGCGCGATCCAACTGTTGCTGAAACTGCCGAAAGGCGGCCACGTTTATAACCTGTGCGCCCCGGCCCATCCCACCAAGCGTGAGTTCTACCCGGCTCTGGCCGAACAGTTAAATCTGTCGCCGCCGCAGTTTGCCGCCGAGACGGAGCAGGGCGGTCGTCTGGTGGACGGCAGCCGTATCTGCAATGAACTGGGGTTTGAATATCAGTACCCGGATCCGGCGCGTATGCCGGTCAACTAAGCATTTCGAACATGCCCTGCCAAGTGCGGGGCATTTTTTTATCCAGCGTGCAGGGTTACTGCATCAACACCATAGCGGCTGAAATCTCCCCGGCGCGCTGCAAATCCTCCAGCAATGCGCTCAGAGCCTCCTTCGGCAACCCCGGCCGGGTCACCAGACTCAATGCCGCCTGATAAGACAGCGCTTGCCCCCCTAACTGTTTCAATACGCCTTGCTCTACCCAACGTGCAGCGTAATGGGTGGGCAGGTAACCGAGATACTCGCCGCTGAGCACCAAATGGGCGACCCCTTCCATATGATGGGCGACGGCGCCGAGATTTAACGGTGCCAGCGGACAAAGTTGCTGTGCCAACAAATAGCCGCGTTTAACCCAGCGTGCATTTTCAATCTGATCACGCCCCGGTTGCTCCAGCGAAAACAGCGGATGATCGCTGCTGCAATAAACCGCCTGCGTCTCTGCTATCCAGGGCTGATACTGCAACTCGTCCAACTGCTGACCGAAATAACCGATGCCCAAATCGAGTTGCTGATTCAGCAGCCCCTGTTCTATTTCGCCGGGGGCGCAAATGCGGCACTGTAACTGCACATCCTGGTGTCGGCGTTGAAATTGTTTGATGGCATGACTGAAGGGATTACCCGGCAGCGACACCAGATTATCTACCAGACCAATCTGCAAATCACCGGTCAGTAGCCCATTCAGCGACTGACTGACGCGGGTGAAATCACGCGCGGCGTTGAACAGGGTGCGGCAGGCGATCAGCATACGTTCGCCTTTCGGTGTCAGCATAAAACCGGATCGGCCTCGCTGACAGAGGCGAAATCCCAGCCGGGTTTCCAGGGTGGCGAGATGGGTGCTGATGGTCGACTGGTTCATCAGCAACGTTTCCTGGGCGGCGCTGACGCCATGGGCTTCGGCGACGGCGACGAAGACCCGCAGCAGCCGCAGATCAATATCGCTTAGGTTGGTGAGCATCCTTTCCTCCGCAGTAATAGCGCGAAATTAACCATTTCATAACATCCCCAAAATGAAGCTGGCGGCCGTAAAACTGTCTTTTTATGGCATGAATGTTAAATAAAATCCAATGCTTCAATGTGTTAACAAACATCGGTGTTTTCAATACTTACATCCCAAAGATGGAATGGTAGCCCTGTCAGGGGGCGGGTAGCCTGTGTTTGTTATCCAAATGTTGAAATTATCTGACAGCCGAATAAGGAAAGATCATGCTGAATCAACCCCAGAGTGGCAATGATATGCCGCGCTTTGCCGGCATCCCTACCATGATGCGTCTGCCCGTTGCCGACGATGCGCGGGGGCTGGATGCGGCCTTCGTCGGTATTCCCCTCGATATTGGCACTTCAAACCGCAGTGGCACGCGTTACGGGCCGCGGCAAATCCGTCAGGAGTCGGTGATGATCCGCCCTTACAACATGGGCACCGCTGCCGCACCTTTTGAACGGCTGCAGGTGGCCGACCTGGGGGATATCGCCATCAATCCTTACAGCCTGGAAGACAGCGTTCGCCGCATTGAGCTGGCATACAACGGTATTCTGGCCCACGGCTGCATTCCACTGACGCTGGGGGGCGACCACACGCTGACGTTACCAGTGCTGCGCGCCATGGCCAGCCGATATGGCCCGGTCGGCTTGATTCACGTAGATGCTCACTCAGACACCAACGAAGAGATGTTTGGTGAAAAGTTGGCACACGGAACAACTTTCCGGAGAGCCTTTGAAGAGGGGCTATTGCAGCCACAACGGGTCATTCAGATTGGCCTGCGCGGCAGCGGCTATGAGGCCGATGATTTCGATTGGTCGCGCAAGCAGGGGTTCCGCGTAGTACCGGCAGAAGCCTGCTGGTACCACTCGTTGGCACCGCTGATGGCGGAAGTGCGCGAGCAGATGGGCAATGCGCCGGTTTATCTCAGTTTCGACATCGACGGCCTGGATCCGGCATTTGCACCGGGCACCGGCACGCCGGAGGTCGGTGGGCTGTCGGTCTGGCAGGGCCTGGAAATTGTCAGAGGCTGCCGGGGGCTGAACCTGGTCGGCAGCGACGTGGTGGAGGTTTCGCCGCCTTACGATCGTTCCGGCAACACCGCGCTACTGGCGGCCAATCTGTTGTTTGAAATGCTGTGTGTACTGCCGTCGCGATAAGGCGACCGATAACCCGATCGGCGGAGCCGTTGCGCCTGATACCGAATAATAACAAGCATGCGGAGTGACCGATGAATCTCGACCTGCTGGTAGTGGTGTTTTACTTTTTGGTGATAGGGGCGGTGGGTTGGCTTGGCGTTCGCCGGGCCACCACCAAGGAAGATTATCTGGTGGCCGGCCGTAATCTGGGGCCCTGTTTGTACCTGGGCACGCTGTCCGCCGTGGTGCTTGGCGGGGCGTCGACCATTGGCAGCGTTAAGCTGGGTTACACCTACGGGATCTCGGGCGTGTGGCTGTGTGGCGCGCTGGGGGCGGGGATTGTGGTGTTGAGCCTGGTGTTGGCCAAACCCTTGCTCAAGCTAAAGCTCTACACCGTCAGCCAGGTGCTGGCGCGGCGCTATCATCCGGCCGCCAGGGTCACCAGCGGTGCCATCATGCTGGCTTATGACCTGATGGTGGCCGTGACCTCGATTATTGCTATCGGCAGTGTGATGCAGGTGATGTTTGATTTGTCGTTCACCGCATCGATTCTGCTCGGCGGCGGTTTGGTGGTGCTTTATTCCACGCTGGGCGGCATGTGGTCGTTGACGCTAACCGACATCATCCAGTTTATCATCATGACCGTCGGCATGATGCTGGTGTTGATGCCGATGAGCATCGTCAAGGCCGGGGGTTGGGCGGCGTTCAGTCACCTGTTGCCGGACAGCTACTACCAGCTGTCGTCGATCGGGCTTGATACCATCCTGGTGTTCTTCCTGATCTACTTCTTCGGCATTCTGATTGGTCAGGATATCTGGCAGCGGGTATTTACCGCCCGCAGCACCAATATTGCTCGCTATGCCGGGTTGGGGGCTGGGGTGTACTGCGTGCTGTATGGGGTGGCCGGCGCTCTGATTGGCATGGCCGGCAAGTTGGTACTGCCGCAACTGACCAATACCGACGGTGCCTTTGCCGCCATTGCTCAGGCGGTGCTGCCGCCGGGCGTCAGCGGGCTGGTGGCTGCGGCGGCGTTGGCGGCGCTGATGTCGACGGCCAGTGCCTGTTTGTTGGCATCGTCAACCATCGCGCTGGAAGATGTATTGCCGGCTGTCCGCAAGCGGCCCTCCGGTGGGCTGGCGGCCGGGAGATTCACGACGTTTGTCATGGGTTGCATTATGTTGGGGCTGGCGTTCGTGGTGCGCGACGTAATGATGGCGCTAACGCTGGCCTATAACCTGTTGGTGGGCGGTATGTTGATCCCGCTGATCGGTGCGATTTTTTGGCAACGTGCCACCAGCACCGGTGCTATCGCCAGCATGCTGACCGGCAGTCTGAGCGTATTGGTGCTGATGTATTATCACGGCATTGAGGCCAACAGCCCAATCTACGGGGGTCTGTTGGCGGGCGGGGCGGCCTTTCTGATTGGCAGCCTGCTGACCCGACCAGGCCCGCTGCCGCAGGTTCAGCCCGAGTAAAGGGTAAAAACGGGGCTGTCGTGCGCAGCCCCTGTGCCGCTTACAGCCAGCCGGATCTCTTCAGTTTTTGATACAGGAAGAAGCAGCCGACGCCGGTCACCCCGAGGATGGTGTGATAGGCCCAGGGGAATTTCAGTTCCGGCATATTGGCGAAGTTCATGCCGTACAGGCTGAATATTACCGTTGGGATCGCCAGGATCGCCCCCCAGCCCGCCAGTCGTTTTACCACTTCGTTCTGTTTTACCGTGACCAGCGCCAGGTTGACGTGCATGGCGTTAGTCAGCATTTCGCGCATATCGTCGATGTTGCTGACCACCTGGCGCGCATGGTCCTGCACGTCGCGTACATAAGCGCGCAGCTCTTTCGGGATCACCTCTTCATGCAGGCGAATCAGCTGATTGCAGATTTCGTCCATCGGCATCGCGGCATTGCGCAGTGCCAGCAGGTGACGGCGCAGGGTATAGACGTTCTCAATGGCGGCCTGATCAAACTCCGATTTAAACATGTTGGCTTCGATGCCTTCGATGGTCTGCTCGAACTTCGCCACCACGGTACGGTAGTTATCCACCACAAAGTCCAGCACCGAATACAAGGCAAAACCCGGCCCACGGCACATTTGCCTGTGATTTTCCTCGGCTTTGGCGCGGATCGGCGCATAGCTGGGTGATGCGCCGTGGCGCACTGAAACCAGGAAGTTTTTGCCGACGAAGAAGTGTGTTTCGCCGTATTCGACTTCGCCCTGACCCCACTGCGCGGTTTTGACCACGATAAACAGTGAATCGCCGTAGGCTTCCAGCTTGGGCCGCTGGTGGGCACAAAGCGCATCCTCAATCGCCAGATCGTGCAGGCCAAACTCCTCCTGCACCTTGCGCATAAAGGCGTCTTCCGGCTGCCACAACCCGAGCCAGACGAAGGTGTCCGGCTGTTTGACCACCTCGCTGATATCATCAATGGTCACTTCACCCCAGCCGTTGACCGGCCTTGTACGCCACGCAATTCACAACCATGGTTGCGGTTTCCATCAAGCCACCTGCTATTCAAAAAGAGTTTTGGTGAGAACGTAACATTCGTGCTCTACCGGATAATTCTGCAGCGTCATCTGTAGTTGGTAACCGAGTTTCTCGTAGAAGGGGCGCGCCTGAAAGCTGAAGGTATCCAGGCGAACATAACGACAACCCCGCGCCCTGGCTTCCTGTTCCGCCGCCAGCACCACCTTGCGACCTAACCCGCTGCCGCGCTGCGAATCATCCACCCACAGCCATTCCACGCTCAACCAGTTGCCCCAGGTTTCACCGGTCAGGCCTGCGACCACCCGACCGGCTTCATCCTGGCTATAGACGGCAAGGGGCTTGCGTTGGGTAGGGTCAATATATGGGCTATTATGGGCCCGCAACCCCATACGGATCACGTTGAGGGTTGCTTCGTCAGGTATCTCGGTAACGGTGATGTTCATGTTTCCTCCTTGGTGAACCCTTAACTTAAGCACAGTCCGTGGAAAAGGCAACATGTTGAAATTTAATATAAACATGGGGTCAGCACGCTGGGTGCGTTAGGGGCGGCGGGCCAGATGACTTCAGGGGGATGTTCCGGCAACTGGCGGAGAAATAATAGCGCCCCGGCAGGGGCGCAGAAAACTCAGGTTAACTCACTCATGACGCCACGCTGATAGGCCGGGCGTTCGGTTAGTTGCTGATACCAGCGTTCCATGTTCGGGCGGGGTTGGCGCTCAATCGGCATGGAGAACCAGGCGTAAGCAAAGCTGCCTAGCGGGATGTCACCGATACCGAACGACTCACCGGAAAGATAAGGCTGGCGGCCCAGGGTTGCTTCCACGATGTCGAAGTGCTTTTCCAGCGCGGCGATCGCCGCTTCAATCTTGGCCATGTCGCGCAGTTCCGGCTTGGTGCGCACCAGGCCCCAGAACACCACGCTAAAGTGGCTGACAATGGTGGCGGTGGTCCAGTCCATCCATTTCTCGGCGCTGGCGCGTGCCTGAAGATCCTGCGGGTAGAACGGCTCACTGCCAAACTTTGCCGCCAGATAGCGCACTATGGTGTTGGATTCCCACAGCACGAAGTCATCGTCCTGCAGCAACGGCACCAGGCCGTTCGGGTTTAATGAACGGTAGAGCTCATCGTTCACTTTGCCAAAGGCGCCACCGGCATTGATATGGCTGTAGTTCAGCTCCAGTTCTGCGGCGCACCACAGCACTTTTCTGACGTTGTTCGAATTTTCACGACCCCAAATGGTCAGCATAGAACGCCTCTTTATACGGGTGAATTAACCTAAGCTGTTATTCGTACGCCACAATTGAGCCGTTGTCACACCGGAAGGCATTTTTTGCCGACCGGGCGGCACATTCAGCGCTCCCAGCGGCAAATCTCCCAGCCGTGCTCCACCGCCAGCGCGTTGAGCTCTCTGTCCGGATTAATCACCGTGGCGCTGTCGACATATTCCAACATCGCCTTGTCGTTGAGTGAGTCGCTGTAACCGTGGCTGTGCTCGAAGCTCAACTCCGGGTGTTCAGCCAGCCACTTTTTCAGGCGAGTTACCTTGCCCTGTTGGTAAGTCATGGTGCCGTAAGTGTTACCGGTGAAGCGGCCGTCTTGCACCTCAACGCCAATCGCCAGTGCGTCGTCGGCACCCAACTGTGCGGCAATCGGCGCGACCAGATGTTCGCCGGTGGCGGAAATAACCAAAATGCAGTCACCGCGCTCGCGGTGCCACAGCAGTCGTTCACGGGCGGCGGGGTAGACACGCGGCAGAATATCGCGGCGGATATAACGCTGCACCCAACCGGCCACCGTCTGGGTGTTCAGGCCGGCCAACGGGGCCAGCGTGGCCTGCATGTAATCCTCCATCGACAGCTTGCCCTGATAATAGAGCTGCATCAGCTGCTGTTCCTGCTGTTCCAGTTCCGCCGGCGCAAACCCCTCGGTGACTAACCAGCGCATCCACAGGCTGGCGCTGTCATCATCAATCAGGGTTTCATCCAGGTCGAATAAGGCTAAATCCATCAGTATTTCTCCAGCAGGCAGGGAGTGAAATGGGGGTGTATACAGAATAGCGGATAGCGTAAGCCGCCAGCCAGTGGCGGCAAACAAATTGCGCAGAGCATAAGAAACCTTGATGACAGTTTTGCGACGCTTTGTTGAATTTTTGCATAACTTAGAACGCAACAATATTGGCTGGCGTCTCTGGCGGGGTGGTAACTATAGGGCTAATGCACTGGCCATCCAGGAGTTAACGATGCTGATCATTCGCCTTTATAGCGGTCCGGTTTTTGTCGGAGATGAAGAGGAACAGGATAATGACGCCACCACTGACGTTGAAGACGCTGCCGCAGCTGAGTCTTTCGCAGCTTGACGGCGACCGGCGACAGCGGCAGGCATTTCTTGACGGGTTGCGTGAGGCCGCCCGTGACGTAGGTTTTTTCTATCTGCGCGGACACGGCGTGGATAACAGGTTGAATGCTCAACTGCAGCAGCATGCCCGGCAGTTTTTTGCGTTGCCGGAAGCCGACAAGCTGGCGGTGCAGATGGTGCATTCGCCGCATTTCCGCGGTTATAACCGAGCGGCGGCCGAATTGACGCGCGGACAGCCGGACTGGCGCGAACAGTTCGATATCGGCGCGGAGCGTCCTGCGTTGCAACTGGCCAATGAGACTCCGCGATGGGCGCGTTTACAGGGGCCGAATCAATGGCCTGAGGCGTTGCCCGCACTCAAACCGTTACTGTTGCAGTGGCAGCAGGCGATGACCGCCATGTCGCTGCGACTGTTGCGCGCCTTCGCGCTGGCGCTTTCGTTGCCGGAGCAGGCATTTGACTCGCTCTACGGCGATAAACCCAATGAACATATCAAACTGATCCGTTACCCGGGGCGGGATGCTACCGACAGCGGGCAAGGGGTGGGCGCCCATAAAGACTCCGGTTTTCTCAGTTTTTTGCTGCAGGACCGGCAGAAAGGTCTGCAGGTTGAAGTTGACGAAGGGCGCTGGGTTGACGCCGAACCGCTTGAAGAAAGCTTTGTGGTTAACATCGGTGAACTGCTGGAGTTGGCAACCAACGGCTATCTGCGTGCCACGGTGCACCGGGTAGAGACACCGCCGGCGGGCAGCGAGCGCCTGTCGATTGCCTTCTTCCTCGGGGCACGGCTGGACGCCGTGGTGCCGCTGTATCAGCTCCCTGCGCATTTGGCGGCCGAGGCGCGTGGTCCAGCCAGCGATCCGCATAATCCACTGTTGCGTGACGTGGGCTTTAACTACCTGAAAGGACGCATCCGCTCTCATCCCGACGTGGCGCAGCGCTATTACCAGGACGTTGTCGCCTAATGGTAGGGGCGCCGCATGCAGCGCCCAATGGGTTAAATTGGGTCGAACATGTTCGACCCCTACGGTTTTACATCAGGGCTGCGATTACTCCGCCAGCGCCTGCTGCAGATCGGCGATCAGATCATCCGCATCCTCAATGCCTACCGACAGGCGCAGTAACTGTGGCGTGATGCCGGTTTTTAGCCGCTGCTCCAGCGGGATCGACGCATGGGTCATGCTGAACGGTTGGCTAATCAGGCTTTCCACGCCGCCCAGGCTTTCTGCCAGGGTGAACAGTTTTGAACGCTTGATCACCCGACGGGCAAAGGCATCGTCACCTTTCAGGCGCACCGAAATCATGCCGCCGAAACTGCTCATCTGCTTCGCCGCCAGCGCGTGTTGCGGATGGCTCGGCAGGCCCGGATAGTAGACTTCTTCAACCTGCGGTTGGCTTTCCAGCCACTGGGCGATGCGCAAGGCGCTATTACTGTGACGCTCCATGCGCAGCGCCAGCGTGCGGATACCGCGCAACGTCAGGAAGCTGCTGAACGGATCGAGAATGCCACCTACCGCGTTTTGCAGGAAGCCCAGCTGTTCGGCCAGTTCCGGGTTACTCCCTACCGCGGCCACACCGGCCACCACGTCGGAATGGCCATTGAGGTATTTGGTGGCGGAATGCACCACCACGTCAAAGCCGAGTTCCAGCGGACGTTGAATATAAGGTGAGGCGAAGGTGTTGTCCGCCACGCTGATTAAATCGTGTTTTTTGGCGATCGCCGCGATGGCGCCAAGATCCGCCAGCTTCAACAGCGGATTGGTCGGCGTTTCCACCCAGATCATTTTGGTATCCGGTTCGATCGCCTGCTCCAGTGCGGCAATGTCCGCCGGTGAAACATAGGTAACCCGCAATCCGGCGGTGCGGCTACGTACCTTTTCCAGCAGGCGATAGGTCCCGCCGTACAGATCGTCAACCGCCACCAGGTGGCTGCCCTGATCGAGCAGCTCCAGCACCGTCGAGCAGGCCGCCAGACCAGAAGCGAAAGCGTAGCCGCGGCTGCCGCTTTCCAGTTCGGCGATGGCGCTCTCCAACGCAGTGCGTGTTGGGTTGGCGCTGCGCGAATATTCATAGCCGGTATGTTCCCCCGGTGCCGGTTGGGCATAGGTGGAGGTGGCATAAATGGCCGGCATCACTGCGCCGGTAGCGTCCGGGGTATAACCGGCGTGAACGGTCAACGTATCAAACTTGGCCATACAATCATCCTTATTAACGTAATTTTTGGCGCCAGGCGTTAAGTACGTCTGTGCGGGTAATCAGACCGAGGAAACGCTCGCCGTCAAGCACCACCGCCACGTGGCCATGGTTGAAGGTGGCGAGCAAATCCTGATAGCTGGCTTCCTTTTGCAAGGTTTTGACCGAATGGGTCATTGCGTGGGAGGCCGGCAGGCTGAAATGTTTGGCGTCGGCCTGCACGGCATTCAGCAGATCCCACTCGTCGATCAGACCGATCACCCGATCGCCCTCCAGCACCGGCAACTGTGAAATGTCATACAGCCGCATGCGGGCATGGACGATCGCCAGAGTGTCTTCCGATGCCACCGACACTGCCGCGCCCTCGTCATGGCGGTAGGCGATCAGATCGCGTAGATCGCCATGCTGTGGTTTACTCAACAGGTCCTGTTCCAGCATCCAGTGATCGTTATACATTTTAGACAGGTACTTGTTGCCGCTGTCGCACACGAAGGTGACCACCCGTTTCGGTTCCGTCTGCGCCTGGCAATAGCGCAGCGCGGCGGCCAACAGGGTGCCGGTAGACGAGCCGGCCAGCACGCCTTCTTTACGCAGCAGGTCGCGTGCGGTGGTAAAGGCCTCGGCATCACCGATGCGGTAGGCGTTGCGCACCTGGTTGAAATCGCTTAACGGTGGGACGAAATCCTCACCTATGCCTTCCACCAGCCAACTGCCGGCCTCGCCTATCTGGCCGTTATCGAGATAATCCGCCAGGATTGAACCGGCCGGGTCAGCCAGCACAAATTCGGTCTGCGGCGATACTTCGGCAAAATAGTGGCTAAGACCGCCCAGCGTGCCACCGGAGCCGACACCGACCACGATAGCATCCACCTGATGCTCCATCTGTTGCCACAGTTCCGGGGCGGTGGTGCGGGAATGGGCCGCCGGATTGGCAGGATTGTTAAACTGATCGATATAGAACGCGCCGGGTATCTCACTCGCCAGGCGTTTGGCGTAGTCCTGATAGTAAGCCGGGTGGCCCTTGCCCACGTCGGAACGGGTCAGCAAAACTTCCACACCCAGCGCACGCAAATGGAAAATCTTCTCCCGGCTCATTTTGTCCGGCACCACCAGCAGCAGTTTATATCCCTTCAGGGCGGCCACCAGCGCCAGCCCCAGGCCGGTATTGCCGGCGGTGGCTTCAATGATGGTGCCGCCTGGCTGCAGGCTGCCGTCACGCTCCGCCTGTTCGATCATCGATAGTGCCACGCGGTCCTTGATCGAACCGCCGGGGTTTTGATTCTCCAGTTTGACGAACAGCCGACAGGGGCCGGTATCGAACCCGGTCAGTTCCAGCATCGGAGTGTTGCCGATCATATCGATGACGGAATGAGGTATGGCCATGGGGTGTCTCCAAAATAATGCGGTTTAAAAGCCGTTATATGGATGATAGCTCTGCCAATAAGCGCATTAAAAAGAACAAATAACCGTTCAATATGCATTTTTGGAATATATTAATCTTATTTGGACGTATGGAGGCGCAGATGTTCAGCAGTTTAGATGTGCAGCCGTTTAGCGGTGAGTAGTATAAAAAAAAACACTTACGGCTGGCTTTTTATCCAAATTACGCGTAACAGCGTACAGTTATGTAAAAATGATGAAAATTCATGCTAAACCCTGCAAAAATAAGATGAATCTAATAAACTCACAGCAAGGGCATTTTCGGTGCGCCGCTCACCCGTCATGGGGCCGCAGGGAGTTTGCGGTTGGTAAATGCGTGCCGGGCCACTCTCGCTGGTTGGCTGAAAACGTGAATATGTTTGAAAGTTAACGCTATTTCAATGATTTGAATGGATACTCTGGCGACGTCATGATGAAAAGAAACTTACCTAGCACTCTGAAAAAATTAACTTTTAGCGTCAGCATACTGTTGCTGGCCGTACCTGTTGTTCAGGCGGCCGAAGCGCCGGCCGCGCCACAGGTTGACGCCAAGGCCTACGTGCTGATGGATTACAACAGCGGAAAAATCCTGGCGGAAGGCAATGCCGACACCCGTCTTGACCCCGCCAGCCTGACCAAGATCATGTCCAGCTATGTGATCGGCCAGGCGATCAAGGCCGGCAAGATTAAACCTGAGGATATGGTGACCGTGGGTAAGGACGCCTGGGCAACCGGCAACCCGGCGCTGCGCGGCTCCTCGTTGATGTTTATCAAGCCGGGCGATCAGGTGCCGGTCATGGAACTGAACAAGGGCATCGTCATTCAGTCGGGTAATGATGCCAGCATCGCGTTGGCTGATTATGTCGCGGGCAGTCAGGATTCGTTTGTTGGCTTGATGAACAACTACGCCAAATCTCTGGGCCTGCAGAATACCCATTTCCTGACGGTGCACGGCCTGGATGCGGAAGGGCAGTACAGCACCGCACGCGATATGGCGCTGCTCGGCCAGGCACTGATCCGCGATGTGCCGGATGAGTACGCTTTGCACAAAGAAAAAGAGTTCACCTTCAATAAAATTCGTCAGGTTAACCGCAACCGTCTGTTGTGGAGCACCAACCTGAGCGTTGATGGCATCAAAACCGGTTATACCGGTGGCGCCGGGCATAACCTGGTAGCCTCCGCTACCGACGGGCCAATGCGTTTGATTTCGGTAGTGCTGGGGGCGCCAAGCGACCGTATCCGCTTTAGTGAAAGTGAAAAACTGCTGACCTGGGGTTTCCGCTTCTACGAAACCGCCACGCCAATCAAGACTGACAAGCCGTTTGTGACCCAGAAAGTGTGGTTTGGCGACGTCGGTGAAGTGCCATTGGGCGTAGCGAAAGACGCAGCCGTTACCATCCCGAAAGGGCAGATGAAAAACCTGAAGGCCAGTTACAAGCTGAACCAGCCGACGCTGGAAGCCCCGCTGGCAAAAAATCAGGTGGTCGGCACCATTGATTTCCAGCTTGACGGTAAAACCATTGAGCAGTATCCGCTGGTGGCGATGCAGGAAGTGAAAGAAGGTAACTTCTTCAGCCGCATCTGGGACATGGTGATGATGAAGCTGACCCAGTGGTTCGGTAGCGTGTTTGGTTAAGGGTTACAGCAATAAGCTTTAAGAAGAGGGCGCCGTCATTGATGATTGCGCCCTCATTTTTTATCAGTTACAGGCCACTACCTTGATCGCCAATCCCCCTTGCGATGTCTCGCGGTACTTGGCGTTCATGTCTTTGCCCGTCTCATACATGGTTTCGATCACCTTATCCAGGCACACGCGCGGCTCACTGGTGCGGCGCAGCGCCATACGTGCGGCATTGACCGCCTTCACCGCGGAAATCGCGTTACGTTCGATACAGGGTACCTGAACCTGACCGGCCAGCGGATCGCAGGTTAGCCCCAGGTGGTGCTCCATGGCGATCTCCGCCGCGATACAAACCTGTGCCGGGCTGCCGCCCATCAATTCTGCCAACCCTGCTGCGGCCATTGAGCAGGCGACGCCCACCTCGCCCTGACAGCCCACTTCGGCACCGGAGATTGAAGCGTTCATCTTGTACAGCGCACCGATCACACCGGACGTCAGGAAATAACGGCTGTAGGAATTGGGGTTTACCGGGCGAATAAACTGGTCGTAATAGGCCAGCACCGCCGGGATGATGCCACAGGCGCCGTTGGTCGGGGCGGTGACCACACGGCCACCGGCAGCATTTTCTTCGTTAACGGCAAAGGCGAACATATTGATCCAGTCGACCACGTTCATCGGATCGATATTGTTCTTGTCGCCGGTCACCAGCAGGCGGCGCAGGGCAGCGGCGCGGCGTTGAACCTTCATCGGGCCGGGCAACAGACCTTCGGTGTTCATACCGCGTTCGATGCCCGCGCGCATCACCTGCCAGACGTCGGCGAAGTGCGCGTCGATCTCGGCCTTGCTGTGCAGCGCCAATTCGTTTTGCATCACCAGGCCGGACAACGACAAACCGGCGTCTTTACAGTGTTGCTGCAAGTCTCGCGCCGAGTTGAACGGGAAGGGGACCTGAACCGGATTGGCCGCAGCCAGGCCGAAGTTTTCTTCATCGACGATAAAACCGCCGCCGGTAGAGTAATAGGTTTTGCTGTGTAACAGTTGTTCACCGGCGAAGGCGCTGATGCGCATGCCGTTTTCGTGCAGCGGTAAATTATCGCTGTTGAAATTCATGCTGGTTTGCAGCGGGAAATCAACCTCGTGGTGGCCCTTTGCCAGCAACAGGCGGCCGCGTTGTTCAACGTCGCGGATAAAACCGGCGATACCGTCGATATCAACATCGTGCGGCAGGTTACCCGCCAACCCCATGATAATGGCGATATCGGTGTGGTGACCTTTGCCGGTCAGCGACAGCGAACCGTAGACGTCCACCACCACGCGAGTGGTATCCATCAACTGCTGGCTGGCAATCAATTCATCGACAAACAGCTTGCCGGCTTTCATCGGGCCGACGGTGTGGGAGCTGGATGGGCCAATACCAATTTTGAAAATATCGAAAACGCTGACCATGGTCTCGCCTCCTTCTTCAGGTGTTAGGCGTTAATGCAGGAAAGGGGGCCGTGCTGAAAAGCCGGCGCAAGGTAGCGCCGGCTGGGCTTGATTAGAAGCTGTACAGGATTGCGGAGATGGCGATCAGGCCCATCACTACCACGAACACGTTACTGATGTGGCCGCTGTATTTGCGCATGGCCGGCACTTTACGGATAGCGTACATCGGCATCAGGAACAGCAGCATGGCGATGATTGGGCCACCCATATTCTCGATCATGCCGAGGATGCTTGGGTTCAGGGTCGCAACAATCCAGGTAGTCACCAGCATAAACAGGGCGGTGATGCGGTTCAGTTTGTTGGTGCTGATGGTTTTACCGCGGCTTTTCATCGACTTGGCAATCAGACCGTTAAAGCCTTCACGTGCACCCAGATAGTGACCGAGGAACGATTTGGTGATGGCGATAAAGGCGATAACTGGTGCGATGTAGGCAATCATCGGGTTATTAAAGTGGTTAGCCAGGTAAGACAGAATGGAGATGTTCTGCGCCTTGGCTTCCGCCAGGTTTTCCGGCGACAGGCTCAGCACGCAGCTGAACACGAAGAACATTACGGTCAACACCATCATGATGTGAGCGAAGCCCAGAATGCGGGAGCATTTCTTCTCGGCTTCTTCCTGACCGTACTCTTCACGCTTGGCTACGGCAAAGGCAGAGATGATTGGTGAGTGGTTGAAGGAGAACACCATCACCGGGATCGCCAGCCACAGTGTGATAACCAGACCATGACCCATACCCGTGCCTGCGCCGGACAGAGAAACGTTATCGAAGATGGCGGTGGTCCAGTTCGGGATCAGGTACACAGCCAGCAGCATCAATACGGCGACAAACGGGAACACCAGGATACTCATGGTCTTCACGATAGCCTGCTCGCCGAAACGCACGATAGTCATCAGGCCGACAATCAGGATCAACGACAAAATGGCACGTGGCGGCGAAGCCATCCCCAGTTGGTGGGTAATGAAGCTGTCGACAGTGTTGGTGATGGCGACGCTGTAAACCAACAGAATGGGGTAAATGGCAAAGAAGTAGAGCAGGGTGATCAGCTTACCGGAGCTGATACCAAAGTGTTCTTCAACGACTTCGGTGATGTCTTCACCGGCGTTTTTGCCGGAAAGAACGAAGCGGCACAGGCCACGGTGCGCAAAGAAGGTCATCGGGAACGCAATGATGGCCATGATGATCAGGGGGATCAAACCACCGATACCGGCGTTGATTGGCAGGAACAAAACGCCCGCGCCAATCGCGGTGCCATACAGGCCCAACATCCACATGGTGTCGGTTTTACGCCAGGTACTGGTAGAGCCAGAAGCCGCAGAGGCTATAGTGCCGGTCTGTGTAGTGTCCATAAATATCTCCGAAGTGAACACGCTAATTTAAAATTAAAGGCAAAACTTAAGGTTAAATCCGAATGACGCAATATCAGATGGCGGCATCGGTAAGAATCAGATGTTGCTTGCGGGGATGGTTGGCGTCCCCCTGGTTGTTTAATCGTCTAATTACCCTTGGCAGTTGTGCCGGATAACTAATCAAATGATATTTAGCCTATATAGGGCGTCGTATCGGGACTGCTGCCGGAAGGTCATTGCCTGCCGATTTTCGTTGGCGGCAAGATAACGATTTACAGTAGAAAAAACCGTGATCATGCTCTCAAATGCGTAATGTGTGCGGCTAAATGCGTTTATATTGGTTTTTCATGCATATGTTGCGCGCTTGTGTAAGATTTCATGCTGAAAACGCTCTCATCAATGTTTCAGGGTTTATCTGGTATGAGCAATCTGTAACCAGATAAAACGCTGCCGTTGTCAGCAAGTCGAGCAATATATTTTAAGCGAGAGTTTGGATCTAGCTAAAAACCCGGATTAAGCGGTTTTAGTGACACAGATCACATTGCGATTTAAAGCGAAATTTGTCTTAACGTATTGTTTTTATTTTATTTATTTTGAATATCCAGCTAATAACGTGGGTAAACTAGTTAAGTGGATAGCGGATAGAATTGCTTAATCATTCATCATATAAATAAGCTGGATTGGTTATATTTAAAGCGCGTTAGTTGCGTAATTGTTGATATTTATCGCGCGGACGCTACTGCGATTTATCATATAAAAGCGTTGTTATGCAGAGTGAAAAAGTAATATTGCGTAAGATTTATCTGCGCAGAAGGAATAAGCCTGCAAAACTGTTTCAATTTATTAACCTGCTTTCGGGTAGGGATAATAAAATAATCGAATCAATTGCACGTTATTTGTCCAAAGTCTTGCTGGGATAGAAGGGGGGTGAAGAGCACCGCCGACCGGGGTCGACGGCTGGATGCAGATTAAAAACGAATGGCGATCGCGTTTTCGCTGAAAAACTCCGCAAACTCGGGGTCAGGCTGGCGATCGGTGATCACCCGGTCGAATTGAGTCAATGGCCCGATGCAGGCGGGTTTGGTTTTGCCGAATTTACTGTGGTCGGCCACCAGGATTTTTTGTTGTGACATCGTTATCGCCCGGTGCTTCATCTCCAGTTCATCAAAGTTAAAGCAGGTTGCGCCATGCTGCAGGCTCAAACCGGCGGCGGAGATAAAGGCGATATTGGGGCAGATATGATCCAGCTCGCTGTGGCGGCCGACGGCGGTGAATATATAGTTGTTCGGCTTGAATTCGCCGCCGCACAGGATCACCTTGCAGTTCGGTTTGTCCTGTAACGCCAGGAAGGTATTGAGTGAGTGGCAGACCGCGGTGAAGACCAGGTCGTCAGCGATTGCGTCGATGATCGCCGGCGTAGTGGTGCCGCAGTCGAAAAATACGGTGTCGTTTTCGCTGATAAGCTGCGCGGCGAGCAGGCCGATACGGCGTTTTTCCGTGACCTGCTTGGCTTTTTGGTCGGAAACAAAATAGTGGGTCACGCCGTTACTGCGCGGATCGGCCACCACGTAACCGCCCAGCAGAACCACGGCCGCCGGTTCTGCGCTGAGATCGCGGCGAATGGTCATTTCTGACACGCCCAACAGGACGGCGGCTTCTTTTAAGTGGATCTTGTCAGAGCGCTTTAACGCCTGGACTAATCGATTGAGACGTTCTTCGCGCCGCGTTTCCATCTGTCTGTCTTCCCACAGGGTTAAGAAAGTTTCATCAGGGCTGAACACACAAATGCGGGGTAATAGCGGCCCAGCCATTGGCTGAACTTATTACCCCGCATCAGATTATCACGGCGTGCGCCCGGTACCCAGACGCCTCAGGTTATCAGTAGCTGCCGGCAGCGGCCTGATCACCGGAAACGATTGCTACGCCAGAGCTGGTGCCGATACGCGTTGCACCTGCTTTGATCATCTTCTCGGCGGTTGCGCGATCGCGCACGGCGCCGGATGCTTTAACGCCCATCTCACTGCCCACCGTCGCGCGCATCAGTTTGACGTGCTCTTCACGAGCACCGCCGGTGCTGAAGCCGGTAGAGGTTTTAACGAAGGCCACATCGAGTTCGCGACACATTTCACAAACCTGAACGATCTGCGCATCGCTGAGCAGGCAGGTTTCCAATATTACCTTCAACGGGATCGCCGCGCAAACCTCGCGCACTGCGGCGATGTCGGCTTTAACTTCATCCAGCAGGCCGCTTTTCAGCCAACCCACGTTGATCACCATGTCAATTTCCTGCGCGCCGGCAGCAATTGCCGCTTTAGCTTCGAAAGCTTTGGTTACCGTCAGGCCGGCACCCAGCGGGAAACCAATCACCGAGCAGATTTTCACTTCGCTTTCTTGCAGCAGGTGCGCAGCCAATGGCACGTAACCAGAGTTAACGCAGACGGCGTAGAAGTTGTGCTGTTGCGCTTCTTCACACAGTTTGGCGATTTGCTCTTCAGTGGCATCCATCGCCAGCAGGGTGTGATCGACATAGCGGGCGTAATCAATGTTTTCGGTAGTCATCTCGATTCCTTATTAAGGTTTTATCAAAGCAGGATGTGAGTAATGTTAGAATAATAACATTTAACTGGCGGCAAAAATAGTGATGTTTAAAAATGAATGCCAGATCATCGTTTTTTGGCTGTTTAACGTATAACATGGGGTGAGATAAATGTTATTTAAGTAACATTTTAGGCGTTGGTCGCGGGATAACTCGCGTGAACACCCAGGGGAAAAGTATGGATATGATAATAAATTTGGCGCCAGAACAGTTCGGAGCGCAACCGTATGAAGTTTTCCGCAATGCGGATTTTGTAGTCACCGCTTTTAACTGTGAAGCCGCAGGGCCGATGCTGACGCTGGCAAACCGCCGTGGCTCACTGCGAGTATTGCCTTACCGCGCGCTGACGATTTGGGATGCCGATTTTGATGGTTACTCGTTGAAGTCGGGCCGTCGCAGTGTCAAAACTCTCGGGGGCAAACCGGACGGCAGTGTTGCCTTTCATTCCCCCTGGTCACCTCAGGGTGGCTCATTCTTAGACATGCAGCTTGTCTGGTTGCAGGTTGAGGGCGATACGCTGGCGCTGTACGGTCGTGGGGAATCTGCCCATCAACATTGTCGGTTGCGTCCGGCGGTCCGTTTGACGGCGGACAGTGCTCAATTCTCCATTGATATGCAAATTACCAACCTTGCCGACCGCCCCCTGCCGCTAAGTTATGTTTGCCAGCTTAACTACGGCTGTATTCCCGCAGCGGTGTTCAGGCAGAACCTGCCGACGCCGGCGCTGACGCCACCGGGGAGCATCACCGAAGAAGGGCTACAGTGCTCGGACGATTTGTCACTGTATGTTGATCAGGCCGAGTTCTATATGTTGGCGTCGAAGGGGAGGCGATATGTTACGCGTTTCTCCACCGAGCAGTTCAATTATGGCCTGCGCCGCATTACACAGCAGGGAAATCAGCGCCTGTTCAGGTTCATTCAGCCGGCCACCTGTAGTCCGCAAGGGCAAAGTGAACACTCGAGAATGATGATCGGGGCGGGGAAAACGCGGGAGTTCTGCGTGACAACCGGGGTGGTGTGATAACCGGGGCGGTGCCGCCCCGGCCAAAATACAGGCTTACTCTTTCACCCAGCCCTTGCGGATCGGGAAGGCGAACAGGAAGCGGTATAGGCGCGTCAGTTTGTCGGCGATGCTATCGCCAAACAGGTTCCAGACCAATTGAGCAAACAGGCAGCCGACCAGGCCGAGCAGGAAGCCGCCTACCATATCCAGCGGCCAGTGTACGCCCAGATAGACGCGCGACCACGCAATGCCGGCCGCGACAGTCAGCAATAAAATGCCTGACCAGACCCGGTGCCAGAACAAAAAGGCCAGAGCGAAAGTGAAGATGGCGGTACCGTGATCGCTGGGGAAGGAGCTGTCCGGCGCATGGGCCAGGAAAGTATAACCGACACCGGCCACAAACGGCCGTTCGTGCGGCAGCAGCATGCCAATGGTCGCGGAGGCAAGCATGGCGAACAGCAGAGCAATTGTCGTCTTGGCCACCACTTGACGCTGCGACACCAGTTGATTCTGCGGCCCCCACAGCCATAGCCCAACGATCAGCATAGGTACGATAGCGATCAGATCGCGCGCCAAAAAGGTGGCGATATCAATCATCCACTCGGGGGACGCCGGGGTCGCGTTGATCCAGGCGAAAAGAAGATAATTCAATTGCTCCATAATATTTACCTCGTCTTGCGGCGGAGATACCCGCTCACCATCCAATAAACAGCCAGTTGGCTGAGCCAAACCCACCAACCCGCCCACAGGTTATGGGTAAGAAAATGTGCGCCGCGCATCACCTGACCAAAACCCATCAGCATGCCGAGCGCAATACCGCCGAACCAGCACCAGTAGGCCAGGCGCGGGCGTTGCGGATAAAACAGGAAAAACAGCGCCATCACCGCAAAACCGCTGGAGGCATGACCACCAGGGAAGCAACGGCCCGGCCCGGGCTCTGTCGGAATGGTGCCGAACAGCGGGTAGGACATCGCCTTGCCGCCGTATTCGATCAAATCCCATGGGCAGGAATGTGCGCTGGTAGCTTTAAGAATGCCGACCACCAATGGGCCAATGCCGATCAGCAACATGCTGACGATCATGCGCGGGTTACGGCGGTAAATGCCCCAAAACAGCGCCAGCACCGCACCGGTAATAACGCCAATTTTCAGCAAACGGTGGTTAATCAGGTCCAGCCAGCGATCGTTCTGCCAGGGGAAATGTCCGCTGGTGGCATCGAACCAGTAATTGCTGACAGCCCAGTCCAATTGTTCGTTACGCGACAGCCAAAGGAACAGCAAGCCACTGACTACCAATCCCAAAACCTGCCAACGGTAAAAGGATGCCGGCAGGGAGTAAAGGGCGTTAGTCTTAATTTGGGGTGTTGTTGAGGATTGATTTAATGAAGGTTTTGGGTTCACGCGCAGGCTCGGTGACATTAACGGATGTTGCCACTGTAATAATTCTGTCTTAAGAAAACCTTAATGCCCAGAGTACCGAGCTTAAGAAAGCAATAGGCGGATTATTGGCTTTCGGCTAAGGTAATCGTTTGCTTTTTATTGGAATGATGTGGTGATGACAAGAAAATTGAATTTGGCGCTGTTGGCAGCCTGTAGTGCGGTTTTTTCCCCTTTGGTATCAGCGCAGGTTACCGGGCCGATTGTGGTGCAGGGCGCGATGCCGGTAGAGGCAGAACGTTTTGCCCAACGCCTGGAAAACCCGCGTGAAGAGCAGATTGGCGGTTGGCGTTTCTGGCGCGGCACGGTGGATGGCTATCCGGTGGTGGTGTCAGAAACCCTGAAAGGCATGTCGAATGCAGCGGCCGCGACGGCTATTGCCGCAACCCAATTTCATCCGGTAGCAATTATCAATCAGGGAACTGCCGGTGGCCACGACCCGGCGCTGAAGGTGTACGACATCGTATTGGGCAAGTATTCGGTCAGCCTGGGCGCGTTTAAAACACCGAAGAAGGCGGCGGGGGAAGGCAGTGACTCGCGACAATGGCAGCCGATGGATTTACTGGCTTCGAAAGGCAGTGCCGGTGAAGATAAAAATGCCCACAGCATCCGTCAGTTTCCGGCTGACGCCAAACTGTTGGCGATAGCTGAAAGTGTGAAGAGTGGCTATACACAGGGCAAGGTGGTTGAAGGGGTTATCGGCTCCGCCGATGTGTGGAACAGTGAACTGGACCGTATTGGTTACTTCCACGAAAACTATCATACCTCGGTTGAAGAGATGGAGACCGCCTCCGCTGCGCAGATCGCCGCATCCTTCAACATCCCTTTTGTCGGCATCCGCGTGTTGTCCAACAATATAACCAATCAGGGTAAATACGATCCGCAGACTGGCCTGGCGTGCCAGGATTATGTCTATCAGGTGGTGAAAGCTTATATCGCCAAAAACGCAACTCGTTAATGATTTACCCTAATTAATGGCCATTGGTGGGTTATTGCCACTGGCCATTGCATATTGTAAAGAAGATTAAACTACTGGCGAGCTTGCCGGTAGTGTATTAGCTTATGCCCGGAGCATTTAATAAATTGTAGGGATATAAACATGAACAAGGCATCCGTTGTATTTTCCGGCCTGCTGATGGCCGTTTCCGCCAGCGCCATTGCTGCTACCTCGTCCGAAGACACCGATATCAGCAAGCAACCGCTGGAAAAGGTCGCTCCTTACCCGAAAGCCGAAAAGGGCATGAGCCGCCAGGTGATTTACCTGCCGAAGCAGGAACACGAAGAGAATTTCAAGGTTGAACTGCTGATTGGCAAAACGCTGGAAGTGGACTGTAACCGCCACATGATTGGCGGTACGCTGGAAACCAAAACCCTTTCCGGTTGGGGTTACGACTACCTGGTAGTGGAAAAACTGTCTGAGCCGGCTTCCACCATGATGGCTTGCCCGGACAATACCAAACAGCAGAAATTTATCGCTGCCAACCTGGGTGACGCTGCCATGCAACGTTACAACAGCCGCCTGCCAATCGTGGTCTACGCACCGAAAGACGTGGAAGTGAAATACCGCGTGTGGAAAGCCGAAGACACCGTCAGCAAGGCAGAACAGAAGTAATACCGATGCGTGCTAACCATTAGCACGGCTAAGTGATTACCCGAAAATGAACCCGTCTGGAGAGTGCATTGCGCCGTTGGCCATTGCCCCTCGGACGGTTTTTTTTGTTTATCGCACCCTGGCGTGAAGCAATAGAAAACGGCAGTAAAAGTCTGTAGTTTGACGTGTATTCCGATAAAGGCTGCAGGATTAAAATGTCAGCTTTATATGCGCAACAATAAAATTCACCTGACTGGGCAAAAATGACAAAATTAATTGAATTTAGCGCCATTACTGAAGCAGCAGAACGGCTCAACGGGAAAGTTATTCGCACCGCCACTATTCCAGCACCGAAACTGACTGAAAAACTACAGAGGCCGGTTTTCCTGAAACTTGAAAATACTCAGTTGGGGGGCTCTTTTAAAGCCAGGGGCGTGCTTAACAAATTTTTGAGCCTGGCGGATAATGTTAAAGATAACCGGTTTGTGGCGGTGAGCGGCGGTAATTTTGGCATTGCGATAGCCGAGGCGGCGAAGATCTTTGGGGCTGATGTCACTATTATTATGCCGAAAAGTGCCCCGGCAACCGCCATTGACCGGGTGGGTGAACTGGGCAGCTCTGTTATCGTGGAATCTGATGTTCACGCTGCGTTTGAGCGGGCCAAGGCTTTGGCTGACCAGGGATACGTAGTCATTGATGATTGCAACGACTCGCTGATTGCTGAAGGACACGGAACCCTGGCACTTGAGTTCATTGCCGATTGCCCGGAACTTACCGATGTCCTGGTTGCGGTGGGCGGCGGCGGTATGCTGGCTGGTGTGGCTACTGCGCTAAAAGCCATAAAGCCAGAAATGAGAATTTGGGGGGTTGAAACCTCTGGGGCAAGTTCGATGCACCAGGCATTGCGCGCCGGCAAACCGGTGAACATTGAGGTGACTTCAATTATCTCTACCCTCGGCGTGCCTGTCATTGATGAAATGATGCTGGCCCATGCTCAAGCTTATATCGAGGAAGTGGTTGTGGTATCGGATAAGGCAGCGGTAGAGGGAATGGTGGCCTTTGGCGAAGATGCAAAATTATGGGTTGAACTGGCGTCCGGGACGCTGATCCCTGCGGCTATGGCCATTGCCCCCAATCTTCCTGCTAACGCCGTCATTGGGATGGTAGTGTGCGGTGGAAATATCTCCCATCAGGACATGTCGAAATGGGTTAGCTACTCGCAAACCCTGTGATTTTTCTCCTGCGGAGTTTATTCAGGCAATAAAAAACCCATGACCTGCCCCCAGGATTAGATACAACGCTCAGTTAGTAATGTCGGATTCTTGACCCGCTCCCCGTATGTGATCCAGCCATAATAAGGAATACGCAGCGTTAGCACTGACGCGGATCGCGCTGGATCATGCAAGTGCATTAAAAGCGATACATGAAGCGGGCAGTGCGGTGTAAAGGTAATAGGTTAGTAGAAAGAGATTAGTTATAGCTAGCTTTCATGTAGACCACACTTCAGGTGTTTTCAACTTTTTTCTAAAATCACATAAGAACTAGTTACGAATTATCTTAATGAATTTTTATGTTTAGAAAAATGTTATGCAATATCAAACGAGTAGCTATTAATAGTATGAAAATGTTCTATGATGAAAGTTTTTATAAGCATAAAAATCTAAAATTTTACAATTTAAGTGTCATTAATTTCATTTTGTGATTCATTTTATGTTTCTTAATGGTTTTAAGTTTTGTTTTTAACGTTTTAAACAAAAATGTTTTTGAATTGATTTAGTTATAAATTAACCTCAAATCTTAAGGCGCATTTAACATTTGTAGTTTTATGTGGTAACAATTCATTAACATGGACGGATGCTGACATCGATGACTCAAGCAGATGCTAATGTATCAGAAAACAAATCAAATCCAGAGCTAATGCATCATATAACTCTAATTATAGGGTTAGTATGCGTGGGTATCGGGCAAACATTACTCTATACCATCCTCGGGCCAGCGAGCAGAGAGATTGGTTTGACTGAGTTTAGTGTTGGAATGATTGTTACAATTGCAGCATTAGTTATAACACTGTGCTCAGGTATGTGGGGAAAGCTAATTAGAACATTCGGGAGCAGGAATTCTTACTTGGCTGGAATGATATTCTATACGATAGGAACGTTGGTTTTAGCTTTGGTTTTAAAGATTAGTTTGAGTCATTACCTTTCTATCACTGCAGCATTTTTGTCTTTATTGTTTGTTAGATGTTTAACAGGAGCGTTAACAGCAGGAATTCATCCTTCGGCGATGACCTATATTGCGGAAAGTACAAATAGAAAGGAACGTGGGGCGGGGATGGCACTTATTGCGTCCGCATATGGTATTGGATCGATAATTGGTCCTTTATTAGGTTCGTCATTAGGTTCATTCTCACTGTTATTGCCAATATATGTGGCTGCAGTGATTTCTTTTATTGGGACCATATTGGGCTTTTTTGTACTTTCTAAAGATAAAGTAGAATCTGTAAGTGCGTCGATGAAAGAAAATAAAACCATCAGAATAAATGATGGAAGAGTACTTCCTGTGTTTATAGGGATCGCCTTAACTTACATAGCCTTTTCATCTTTCCAGCAAACCATATCATTTTATATTCAGGACCTATTTTCATTGGATCCGGCAAGAGCTGTGGCTAAAACCGGGATTACTATTTCAATAATGGCTGTTTCGATGGTGTTTACTCAGTTGGTTTACATTCAAATATTTAAACCATCTGCTAAGGCACTTCTTATTTTTTGGTTCTTCTGCATGTGTGTTGGGTTTTTTGGGGATGATTTTCCCATATCATTATTCAATGGTTATAAATGCTTCTTCAGGATTGCTGGGGGTGGGGTTTGGAATGCTGATTCCATCTATTCAGTCAGCAGCATCATTGGCTGTGAGTAATGATGAGCAAAGTGGCGTTGCAGGTTTTCTTTTTGGTGCTTCTGCATTTGGGTATGTTTTAGGGCCTGCAATGGGTACATATCTTTATAGTTTATCTTCAAGTTATCTTTTCTGTTTTGCGATTGCTTCGATTGTTCTTGCAACCTATTTTACTGCTAAGGTTATTTATAAGAAATAATTGGGTAGTCATAAATTCAATGCCTAAATTTATATTGGGCATTGTTCGTAGGAGTGCATAGGCACTATTAGCATTAATAATCATTATTAAGGACAGATAAAATGCAAAATGTAAGCATTGTGGGTAAAAAAAATCGTTTAGCAGCAGAAACCAAGCCAGCGCGTATGGCAGCGGAAACCAAGCCAGCGCGTATGGCAGCGGAAACCAAGCCAGCGCGTATGGCAGCGGAAACCAAGCCAGCGCGTATGGCAGCGGAAACCAAGCCAGCCCGTATGGCAGCGGAAACCAAGCCAGCGCGTATGGCAGCGGAAACCAAGCCAGCCCGTATGGCAGCGGAAACCAAGCCAGCCCGTATGGCAGCGGAAACCAAGCCAGCCCGTATGGCAGCGGAAACCAAGCCAGCCCGTATGGCAGCGGAAACCAAGCCAGCGCGTATGGCAGCGGAAACCAAGCCAGCACGTATGGCAGCGGAAACCAAGCCAGCGCGTATGGCAGCGGAAACCAAGCCAGCCCGCATGGCGGCGGAAACCAAGCCAGCCCGCATGGCGGCGGAAACCAAGCCAGCCCGCATGGCAGCGGAAACCAAGCCAGCCCGCATGGCAGCGGAAACCAAGCCAGCTCGCATGGCAGCGGAAACCCAAGCCAGCTCGCATGGCAGCGGAAACCAAGCCAGCTCGCATGGCGGCGGAAACCAAGCCAGCCCGTATGGCGGCGGAAACCAAGCCAGCGCGTATGGCAGCGGAAACCAAGCCAGCGCGTATGGCAGCGGAAACCAAGCCAGCCCGCATGGCGGCGGAAACCAAGCCAGCCGTATGGCGGCGGAAGTTCGTTATAATATGGCGTTTGCGTAAGCTAATAACCATGACAAGGCTCTTAAGTACTAAGAGCCTTTAATAAGGATGAATCATGTCAAAAAAAAGTGAATTTCTAACTAATGGTGTAACAAAATTGGCTTTTTCATTTGATGCCCTTGAGCCTATAAGAGAGTTATATTTAGATATACTTAGGGATTCTTTAGATCCTTCAGTGGATATTGGCATCAAAGCACATGAGGATTATAGTGAGGAGTTTAACTCTGTTAGTATGAGATGGTATTTTGCAAAGTCACCAGGCGCTTTGAAGATTTTTCGTGATGTTCTAGATGGTTGTGAGCTTGCGCTTAGTAGAGATATCATCGGAAATGACAGAGGAACTATGCGAGTTGTGCAAGCAAATATTATTGAGACGATTGGTAGCTATCCAACAGGACGGTGGCATTCTGACTTCTATCATGAAGGATTGGAGGGGAATGAGAGTGGTACGTTACTTACTCCCTTATTCCCTTTTCAGCCATACTTCGGCGGTTTAGAGACGACATCAGCTCATCGTGACGATTATGATAACTATGATGAGCTTTCAACTGTACATAAGTATAAAGAAGGTGAGGCAATTCTTTTTGATGGTACAGATACTATACATAGAACGCAATCATATAAGGCACATCTAAATGATAAACGAATTCTTGTTTGTTGGCAGTTTGGGTGTACTCGTGATGAATTGCAACCTATATTAACAACAATAGGGGAGAGCAACGGAGATCCAATGTTCTTCCATGAACATGAGTATGCTTGATTTTTATTTTTTCACCTAATAACCCGTGAGTGCGGGTTGTTAGGTTTTTTTATAGTTATTATTCGGTGGGTAATTCATATTTAGATAAACGGATCACCTCTTCACCAATCCACTCGTTAACCTCCTTCATGCGCTCTTGTAACTGCGTTAATTCATTACGTACAAACACCTGCGCGGTTTTCCTCACATCCCCAAATCCGCCGGAGTTGTCAGGAATAACCCCGATCATTTGCGGCGGCACTGTAAGTATCCCAGCTTTAGTTCCACGCACTTTTTGAGATTTCCGGTTTCTCAGCCATCAGCCGGTACTCTTCCGGTGTCAGGTTATCCAGGGATTCATGGGGTCGCTCACTGTTGTATTCATTCAGCCAGCGTTCCGTAATTTCCCGTGCTTCTTTCAGCGTTCTGAACAGGTAAAAATCCAGTATTTCTGTCCGGTAAGTTCGGTTAAACCGTTCGATAAATGCGTTCTGCGTTGGCTTACCCGGCTTAATAAATTCCAGCATCACACCATGGTCTTCAGCCCATTGCGCCAAAGCCAGTGATATCAGTTCCGGCCCATTATCCATCCGCATTTTCAGCGGATATCCACGGTTTGCCACAATCCTGTCCAGCACCCGGACGACCCGCTGTGCAGGGATACTCAGGTCAATTTCGATGGCCAAAGCCTCGCGGTTAAAATCATCCACGACGTTGAAGGTTCGAAAACGTCGACCGCACACCAGCGCGTCGTGCATAAAATCGATAGACCAACTCTGATTGAGCGCTTCCGGCGTTGCCAGTGGAGCCGGATTACGCACCGGCAGACGTTGTTTACCCTTACGCCGAAAATTCAGTTTCAGCAGACAGTAAATCCGGTGTACCCGCTTGTGGTTCCAGACGTGACCCTGCCTGCGCAGCACCTGAAAAAGCTTCTTAAATCCGTAGCGGGGATAGCGCTCAGCCGCCTCAGTCAGCCTCTGGATCAGCGGTTCATCACGTCGCATATCCGGTTGATAACGAAACACCGTCCTGCTCAGCGATAACGTCCTGCATGCCTGGTGTATGCTCATCGTAAACTGCGCGGTCAAATAGTTGACAAGCTCACGCTTTATCGCTGGTTTAAAGCTTTTTTTCGATGACGTCTTTCAGCGCCCGGCATTCCAGACTCAGATCGGCAAACATCTGCTTCAGACGACGATTCTCGTCCTCAAGATCTTTGATTTTTTGATATCAGCGGCTTCCATGCCGCCATATTTCGCTTTCCAGTTGTAGTAGCTGGCTTCGGAAATAGCGGCCTCGCGACAGACATCTTTGACGGTCCTGCCAGCCTCGACTGATTTCAGGACGGCGATGATCTGGTGCTCGGTGAATCGGATCTTACGCATAGCGATCTCCTCAGGTGACATAATCAGTATGTCGGAAGATCTCTAAAAGTGAATGGTGCGGATTACAGGGATACTTACAAAAAGATTGAAACAGATTTCAGTAATTTTCAGTTTTTGGATCTCGCTGTGGATTTAAGTGACATTTCACTTGATTGAATTTAAAAGATTTTTTTAAAAATACGTAGGTTTTGATAGACTAAAGTAATAACTTGAAGAAATAAAAAAGCCAGGAGTTTCCTGGCCTTACATGTGATTTTAATCTGTTGGTAGCTGAAATTATAGGTTGGGCTAGGCTAGCGGTTTAACTACATGCGTGCAGTGTGGATGGTCAGGGATTTTAGGCTCTTTCCCCCAATTTCCTTCTTCATACGAAGATACAAGTAGTTTGTATAGGTGGCTTATGTCATGAACTTTACCAGCCAATAATTGGGAACATTTAGAGCTTGATTGCTCAGAACTAGAAGGCGGTACTAAACATTCTGTTCGCCCCTCGCTTAGTTCCTTTTCCATAACAGCTTGATTATAGAAGCGGCTTAACTGAGTTCTAAGGAGGCGCTCAGGCCAGCCAGTGGCAAAAACGGTATTACTTCCAGAATGAATCGAAGTATATCGAGGGATTGCATCTTCGACGTCATGTAGCGCCTGGGCAAAATCAATATCATTGTTGACGAGGCGCGCTAACACTGCCTTAAACTCTTCTAGACGATTACCACCTTCAGTAACCTTCCCTACAATCGGTTTTTGTTTAATCAGTAGAAGTACTTTATCTTTAAGTGGCTGATTATTTCTTAGAGCCTCTGGGATTTCCGAAAATTCGGATGCAAATTTTATCATCACAATACCTTCCAATTTCCGTATGCCAATTATGACGGTCTCTCGAAAGAGCTGAGACTAGACTTTATAGCTTTAACACTTGGATAAGTATGATGTGCTTCATGATTATAACATTATGATTTTAATTGTTAATTTAATGATTTGTTATGCAATTAATGGGTGTGTTGATAGTCAATGGATTGGGTATCAATACCGCTGTCGCCATTCCATCGCCAAAGGCAATCTGGACGCTGTGTAACTTATTGATATATAGTGTGTTTTATTTTTGGCAATAAAAAACCCGCTAGTCTTGAACCTAAATAGGCGGGACTAACGGGCTCCACAAAATGGGGACATCAAAGAAAAGCAGTGGCACTAATTAAGACTACCCCCCGAAAGGAAAGTTCTCACCGGGGATAAAAATTTCAAAATATTTTTGCCACTGATTCATCTTCATTGCTTATCGGTTAGCCGAGGATCCCCGGCCACAACACCACTATCAACGAGCCTGCCAGGGTTAACAATACGTTAGCTATGGCGTAGGTCCCGGCATAACCCAGCGCAGGAATGTTACTGCGCGCAGTATCACTGATAATTTCCATCGCTGGCGCGCAGGTGCGGGCCCCCATGATTGCGCCGAACAGCAGGGCGCGGTTCATGCGCAGCACGTAGGCACCGAACAGGAAGCAAATCACTACCGGCACCAGGCTGACGATTAACCCGGCGATCAGCATCTGGCCGCCAACGGCTCCCAGACTGTTACCGATACCGGCACCGGCGCTCAGACCGACACCGGCCATAAATACCATCAGGCCGAACTCTTTGACCATGTTCAGCGCACCCTGCGGAATGTAGCCGAAGGTCGGGTGGTTGGCGCGCAGGAAGCCGAGCATGATGCCGGCCATCAGCAAACCGGCAGCGTTACCGATGCCGAAGGAGAAATTGCTGAACTGAATGGTGATCTGGCCTATCAATAACCCGATAATAAAGAAGGCGCAGAATGCCAGCAGGTCGGTCACCTGGCTGTGGATCGAGATAAAGCCAATCTTCTCCGCCACGCTTTTCACCCGGCGGGCGTCACCGCTAACCTGCAGCACATCGCCTTTATTGAGCACAATGCTGTCGTCGATAGGCATTTCAATCTGGCTGCGGATCACCCGGTTGAGGAAGCAGCCGTGATCGGTCAGCTTCAACTGACTCAGGCGTTTGTTCACCGCATTGCTGTTTTTAACCACGATCTCTTCGGTGACGATGCGCATATCCAGCAGGTCGCGGTCGAAGACTTCTTTGCCGTTGCGGAAGCTGGGGTCCAGTCGCGCATGGGCATCGGGATAGCCGACCAGTGAAATTTCATCGCCCACCTGCAATACCGCGTCACCATCCGGGTTGGCCAAAATACCGTTACGACGGATACGTTCGATATAGCAACCGGTCTGGCGATAGATACCCAGCTCACGCAGATTTTTGCCATCGGCCCAGGCTACCAGCTCGGGGCCAACGCGATAGGCGCGGATGACCGGCAGGTAAACCTTGCGTTGGCTGTCGGTGTCCAGGCCGCGTTCGCGGGCAATCTGTTGGGCGGAGGTGGAGAGGTCCTGGTGTTGCAGCTTGGGCAGGTAGCGCGCGCCGAAAATCAGGCTCACCAAACCAATCAGGTAGGTCAGGGCGTAGCCGAGGCTCAGATGATCCTGCGCTGCCAGCAGTGCCGGGCCATTGGTGATGGTATTACGTAGCGTATCACCGGCGCCGACCAGAACCGGGGTCGAGGTCATTGAGCCCGCGAGCATACCGGCGGTCAGGCCGATATCCCAATGGAACAGTTTGCCCAGACCGATGGCAATCACCATCGCGGAACCGACCATCACCAGCGCCAGCATCAGGTAATTTTTTCCGTCGCGGAAAAATATCGAGAAAAAGTTCGGTCCGGCTTCCACGCCAACGCAGAAAATAAACAGCATAAAGCCGAGGTTCAGCGCTTCTGTGTTAATGGCGAAGTGTTGTTGGCCGAGCAACAGCGAAACCACCAAAACACCAATGGAATTACCGAGTTGAACGGAGCCCAGACGGACTTTACCGAGGCACAGCCCCAGCGCGAGTACCACGAACAGTAACAGGATGTAGTTACCGTTTAACAAACTAGCGACGTTTATGTTCACGTAGGATAACTTATTGTTTACCAGTAAGTGCTTGATATAGATAAATATAAGATATAAATTCAGTCAAAAAGCGACTTCATAAATAACTAACCAGCGAAAGGCGATTCGAAGCATCGATCGGCGGCGTTTATTCTAGTCGCTATGGCGCGTGACAGCCAGCATAAAGCTGGGTTCATGCCCTGCCAAAAGCATTTAACTCTCTTTAGGCCAAGGAAAAAGTTCAGTTTAGCGTTGTCGGTTTACGACAAGGCGTCACCGGCATTGTGGCACGGCTGATTTCTACGGTGTGGTAATGAGATTAAAGGGGGAGGGGGCATGGCGAGTGAACGGTATTGGTGGGGAATATTAAGCTGTTTTCTGCTGTTCAGCCTGGTGTATCTCGGCCAGCAGAGTGGGGCATTTGGCAGCACGGATCATGAACACCGGGGGGAGACCGGCCTGTTGCTGTTTGTGATACCCGGCGTGGTCGCGAGCTACTTATCGAGCAAAAAACGCATTCTCTGCCCGCTACTGGGGGCGTTGTATGCGTTGCCGCTGTGTCTGATCATCCGCCATTTCTGGCTAACGCCGTCTGCCTCGGTGTGGCAGGAATTGGCTTATGCCACCAGCGCGGTGTTCTGGTGCATGTTCGGGGCGTTGCTGGCTTTGTTTGCGCGCGGCCTGTTGCAGGCCTACCGGCAGTGTCATCGTGGCTAACGGAAAATAAAAAAAGGCGCTATGAGCGCCTTTTTCTCGTTGTGCCTGAAGCTTACTGGAACAGATTCAGGTTTTCTTTGGCATAAGCTTCGAAATCGGTGCAGCCGCCGATGTGTTTCTCATCGAGGAAAATCTGCGGTACGGTTTCTACCGGCTTGCCGACGGTTTTTTCCAGGTCGGCCTTGGTGATGCCTTCAGCGTGGATATCAACATAACGGAAGTTGAAATCGTCACGTTCTTCAGTCAGTTTTTCCGCCAACTCTTTCGCACGGACACAATAAGGACAGCCTGGGCGCCCGAAGATAACTGCAAACATGCAACACTCCTTAGATTGATATTCAATAATTTAATCGCAACTGCAATGACATTCTGTCGGTCGAAAAAGACTTAAGCCTGAACATTACCCGCATTGATGGCGCTTACTATGCCCGTTGGGTCGGCGAAAAAAAAGCAGGAATTACCTGTTAATTTGATTCATGTAACCGATTAAGCCGCCGGGGCTGTCGCCGCCGATGGGAATTCACTACACTGGAGGCAGAGCTTCTGGAGAAGAAAATATGCGTTCATTCGGTGACTTACCGCGTACCGTGCTGGTTTTGGAAGGGCTGGGCATGCTGTTGTTGGTGCTGGCTTATCTAAGTATACATAGCCACGTTCAATTACCCGGCTGGTTGGCCTCACAGCAGGCGGCGGTGGGAATGATCTTCCTCGGCGTGGCGCTGATGGTGCCGGCGGCGGCATTTCTGGTTTGGCGGGTGGTGCAGGGGTTTGGCCCATTGATGCGCGGTGGTCAGCCGCCGCAGAACGATCGGCGCAAGCCTGATACGCCTGAAGATAAAAACGACAGTGAGCCGCGTGCCTGAATAATGGCCACCGGAGACATACCTGCCAGACAGGGGCTTGCCTTTTTGGGGTGACGAGTGAAAATTGCCATTCTTTCGCGCGATGGAACGTTGTACTCATGTAAACGCTTGGTGGAGGCGGCGGAACAGCGCGGCCACAGCATCGAGGTTATCGATCCACTCTCTTGCTATATGAACATCAACCCGGCCGCGCCGACTATCCACTATCGCGGCCGCCAATTGGAGCGTTACGACGCGGTGATCCCGCGTATCGGCTCCGCCATGACCTTCTATGGCACTGCAGTGCTGCGCCAGTTTGAACTGTTGGGCAGTTATCCGCTTAATGAGTCGGTGGCGATCACTCGTGCGCGTGACAAGCTGCGTTCGCTGCAGTTGCTGGCACGGCAGGGGATCGATTTGCCGATCACCGGTTTTGCCCATTCGCCCGACGACACCGGTGATTTGATCGAACTGGTTGGCGGTGCGCCGCTGGTGGTCAAACTGGTGGAAGGTACGCAGGGCATTGGCGTAGTACTGGCGGAAACTCGCCAGGCGGCAGAAAGCGTGATTGATGCCTTTCGTGGCCTGAACGCTCATATTCTGGTGCAAGAATATATTCGCGAGGCGCAGGGCAGTGATGTGCGCTGTCTGGTGGTGGGGAGTAAGGTAGTCGCAGCCATTGAGCGCCAGGCCAAACCCGGGGAGTTTCGTTCCAATCTGCACCGGGGTGGCACCGCCCGCAAGGTAAGCATCACTGCCAAAGAGCGGGCGATTGCGGTCAAGGCCGCCACCACACTGGGGCTGGATGTCGCCGGGGTGGATATCCTGCGTGCGGCCCGTGGCCCGCTGGTGATGGAGGTCAATGCTTCACCGGGGTTGGAAGGGGTGGAAAGCACCACCGGGTTGGATATCGCCGGCAGGATGATCGAGTATATCGAGCAGCGCGGCAGGCCGGGTTTCAGGTTGAAATCTGGCGGATAAGTTTGCCGTAAAAAATTCGCCTTTCTGTGGCTGGAGTTGCGGCTTTTTATCGACCATATTTACCCTAATAGCGAATTAAGCCGCATTGATCGTGGCGTAGTGGGGCAATATTCCGTAAGCTATGCGCCTTTTCGCGTTTTGAATATTGTGAGGCTGGTATTATGGATTCACTCATTGTCCCTGATTTGGCGTTGTTGCGACGCTGGCTGGATCAATCGGGCATTTCATTCTTTGAGTGCGATTCCTGTCAGGCGCTGCACCTGCCGCACATGCAAAATTTTGATGGCGTGTTTGATGCCAAGCTCGATCTGGTCGACAACGTGATCCTGTTCTCCGCCCTGGCCGAAGTGAAGCCGACCGCACTGATCCCGCTGGTGGCCGATCTTAGCCAGATCAACGCCAGTTCGCTGACCATCAAGGCGTTTGTTGATATTCAGGACGACAATCTGCCGAAGCTGATCGTCTGTCAGTCGCTGAGCATTGCCGTTGGCGTCACGCTGGAGCAGTTCACCCACTTTATGCAGCAGGGTGAAGAGCAAATCTCGATGGTGATCCTCGAGGCGCGGGCGAACGATCTGCTGTTTATGGGTGACGAAGAAGATAACACGGCTGCGGCTGAGCGCCTGCCAATGCTGCACTGATCCCCACTGTACATGATGCGTGCCGTCCCTCTGGCGGCATGCTGCCGTTATTCCCTTCCGCAATAATATATTCTGTGTTTTACCCTTTGCTGCCAGATATTCCTCTTCGTTTATGCCATTAATGGCGTATCACATACAGACAAACTGCATAAAAAATCGATAAAAGCCGGTTTTATCCCCGGAGGCTGGTGCGTTTTGGCAACAGCGGTTATGCTGCTGATTCTGCTAAGGGCTTGCGATTCCCCTGGTGACCATGCGGGCTGGGCAACTAAAAAAGGTGTATGCAATCAATTGCATAGACATTCAATCCGCGGTTGCAACGATTGCGCTCGATCAGGAAAGGTTTTGTATCGTTTGGCGGTACAAGTTCAATTCTATGATTCACCCCTGTTTTGGAGGAAGTTACGGATGGTCACCCTACGTAAAAAGTGGTTATCGGGTGTGGTTGCCGGCCTGCTGATGGCAGCAAGCGTCACGGCGTCAGCCGAGGAAAAAACGCTGCACATCTATAACTGGTCCGACTATATTGCGCCGGACACCTTAGCCAAATTCCAGAAAGAAACCGGCATTAAAGTGGTGTACGACGTCTTTGACTCCAACGAAGTGTTGGAAGGCAAACTGATGGCGGGCAGCACCGGTTATGATCTGGTAGTTCCTTCATCCAATTTCCTTGAGCGTCAGTCGAAGGCCGGCATTTTCGAGCCGCTCGACAAGAGCAAGATGCCGAACTACAAAAACCTTGATCCCGAGATGCTGCAACTGGTGGCGCACAATGACAAGGACAACAAGTACGGTATCCCTTATCTGATGGTGACCACCGGCATCGGCTATAACGTCGACAAGGTGAAGGCGGTACTGGGCAAAGACGCACCGGTTGACAGCTGGGATCTGATCCTCAAACCGGAAAATCTCGAGAAGTTGAAGAGCTGCGGCGTTTCCTTCCTGGATGCGCCAAGTGAGGTCTATGCCACCGTGCTGCACTACCTGGGCAAGGATCCCAACAGCACCAACGCGGCAGATTACACCGGTGCAGCCAACGATCTGTTGCTCAAGCTGCGGCCGAACATCCGTTATTTCCACTCTTCCCAGTACATCAACGATTTGGCAAACGGTGATATCTGCGTAGCGATCGGCTGGTCCGGCGACGTGATGCAGGCGGCCAATCGCGCCAAAGAAGCGAAGAACGGTGTGAACGTGGCCTATGCGATCCCGAAAGAGGGAGCGCTCACTTATTTTGACATGTTCGCCATGCCGGCGGATGCCAAAAACAAGGACGCTGCCTACCAGTTCCTGAACTTCCTGATGAAGCCTGATGTTATGGCGGGGATCAGTAACTTTGTGTATTACGCCAACGCGGTGAAGGACTCTACACCGCTGGTCAATGCCGAAGTCCGCAACAATCCGAACGTGTACCCACCGGCCGATCTGCGCGCCAAGCTGTTTACGCTGAACGTGCAGTCGCCGAAGCTGGATCGTGTGATTACCCGCGCCTGGACTAAAGTTAAAAGCGGACGCTAATACTCAGAGGGCGGCCGTTGGGCCGGTTTCAGGGTTGTTTTGACCGGCAGGCGGGTGCTCCCCGCCTGCATTGCCATTTTGGGCCATGGCAATTGCCGTGGTTTTTTGTACTGTTTGCACCGGAGAGCACCCCGATTGAACGACGTCATCCCTCGTCCTCAAGCCAAGTCGCAGAAGGTCTTCACCCCTCTGCTGGAAATCCGTAACCTCACCAAAACCTTTGACGGCCAAAACGCGGTCGAAGACGTCAGCCTGACCATCTATAAGGGCGAAATATTCGCTTTGCTGGGGCCATCTGGCTGCGGGAAGTCGACGCTTTTACGCATGCTGGCCGGTTTTGAACAGCCGACGGAAGGGCAGATTGTGCTCGATGGGCAGGACATGTCGCATGTGCCGCCTTACCAGCGGCCGATCAATATGATGTTCCAGTCCTACGCGCTGTTCCCGCACATGACGGTAGAGCAAAACATCGCCTTCGGTCTGAAACAGGACAAAATGCCGCGTGCGGAAATCGCCGATCGGGTAGCGGAAATGCTGTCGCTGGTGCACATGCAGGAATTCGCCAAGCGTAAACCGCACCAGCTATCCGGTGGCCAACGCCAGCGGGTGGCACTGGCACGCAGCCTGGCCAAACGGCCGAAACTGCTGCTGCTGGATGAGCCGATGGGCGCACTGGATAAAAAACTGCGTGACCGCATGCAACTGGAAGTGACGGATATTCTTGAGCGGGTTGGCGTGACCTGCGTAATGGTCACCCATGACCAGGAAGAGGCGATGACCATGGCAGGGCGCATTGCCATCATGAACCGTGGAAAATTTGTACAGATCGGCGAGCCGGAAGAGATCTACGAGCATCCGAACAGCCGTTTCAGCGCTGAATTTATCGGCTCGGTGAACGTTTTTGATTGTGTGCTGCAAGAGCGTCATGACGATGGCTTGATCCTGCAAAGTCCCGGTTTGCGCCATGCGATTAAGGTGGACTCCGACGCCTCGGTAGTGGACGGCGTGCCGATCCAGGTCGCGCTGCGGCCGGAAAAAATCATGCTGTGCGAAGAGGTTCCGCAGGACGGTTGCAACTTTGCGGTTGGGGAGGTGGCACATATCGCCTACCTCGGCGACCTGTCGATCTACCATGTGAAGTTGCTCAGCGGCCAGATTATTAGTGCCCAATTGCAAAACGGTCACCGTTTCCGCAAAGGGATGCCGACCTGGGGCGACGAAGTGCACCTGTGCTGGGAAGCCGACAGCTGTGTCGTGTTGACGGTGTGAGTCGAGAAGGTGAGGAATAATCATTATGACAATGCTTGCTGAACACACACCGCCGGAACCACCGGCCAAAGGGCCCGGCCCGTTAAAAGCCTTTTTCCAGCGCCTGCAGATGGCCCATGGCCGCAAGCTGGTGATCGCGGTGCCGCTGCTGTGGTTGACGCTGCTGTTCCTGCTGCCGTTCCTGATCGTGTTCAAGATCAGCCTGGCGGAACTGGCGTTGGCGGTCCCGCCCTACACTGACCTGATGAGCTGGGCAGAGGGTAAGCTGGACATCGCGCTCAATTTTGCCAACTACCTGCAACTGACCGACGATCCGCTGTATATAGACGCTTATCTGCAATCGCTGCAGGTGGCGGCGGTATCGACGGTTTGCTGTCTGGTCATCGGCTATCCGCTGGCCTGGGCGGTGGCGCACAGCAAATCCTCAACCCGCAATATTTTGCTGTTGTTGGTGATCCTGCCGTCGTGGACCTCGTTCCTGATCCGCGTTTACGCCTGGATGGGTATTCTGAAAAATAACGGTATCCTCAATAACTTCTTGTTATGGACCGGGGTGATCGATCAGCCGTTGGTGATCCTGCACACCAATCTGGCGGTGTATATCGGCGTGGTGTACTCCTACCTGCCGTTTATGGTGCTGCCGATTTATACCGCGCTGACGCGGTTGGACTATTCATTGGTGGAGGCGTCGCTGGATCTGGGGGCTAAACCGTTGAAAACCTTTTTCAGCGTGATTATGCCGCTGACCCGAGGCGGGATTATTGCCGGTTCTATGCTGGTGTTTATCCCGGCGGTCGGCGAATTCGTTATCCCGGAACTGCTGGGCGGGCCGGACAGTATTATGATCGGCAGGGTACTGTGGCAGGAGTTCTTTAATAACCGTGACTGGCCAGTAGCCTCGGCAGTGGCCACCGTCATGCTGCTGCTGTTGATCGTACCGATTCTCTGGTTCCATAAGCACCAGAACAAGGAAATAGGGGGGCAGGGATGAACAACTTGCCGGTAGTGCGCTCGCCGTGGCGTATCGCTATTTTGGTAGTGGGTTTCACCTTCTTGTATGCGCCGATGCTGATGCTGGTGATCTACTCGTTCAACAGTTCCAAACTGGTGACGGTGTGGGCCGGTTGGTCCACGCGCTGGTATACCGAGTTGTTCCATGATTCGGCGATGATCAGCGCCGTCGGGCTCAGCCTGACTATCGCCGCCGCCTCGGCGACCGCTGCGGTGGTGCTGGGAGCGATTGCGGCAGTGGTGATGGTCCGTTTTGGCCGTTTTCGTGGTTCAACCGGTTTTGCCTTTATGCTGACGGCACCGCTGGTTATGCCGGATGTGATCACCGGCCTGTCGTTGCTGCTGCTGTTTGTGGCGATGGGGCATGCCTTTGGTTGGCCGTCGGAACGGGGGATGTTTACCATCTGGCTGGCGCACGTCACTTTCTGTACTGCCTATGTTTCGGTGGTGATCAGCTCGCGCCTGCGTGAGTTGGATCGCTCTATCGAAGAGGCGGCGATGGATCTGGGCGCGACACCGCTGAAAGTGTTTTTTGTGATCACTCTGCCGATGATTGCACCGGCGCTGATCGCCGGTTGGATGCTGGCCTTTACCCTGTCGCTGGATGACCTGGTGATTGCCAGTTTCGTCGCCGGGCCGGGCGCGACTACCTTGCCGATGCTGGTGTTCTCCAGCGTACGAATGGGGGTTAATCCGGAAATTAACGCCCTGGCGAGTTTGATCCTGCTGGTGGTCGGCGTTATCGGCCTGATTGCATGGTGGTTTATGGCGCGCTCGGAAAAACAGCGATCGCGCGAATTACAAAAGGCTGCCCGTAGCTGAGTCTGATTAAACCTGCTATTTTTGCAATTATTGGTATTGCAATTGATTACCTGACTTTATATATGCCGCCTGAATAGGTTAATGCTGGTCACTTAAGTTGATATTGTTCCCTCTCCGCTGGAGAGGGAAACGCCCACTTAAACGCGTCGTGCATCCTTAACCTAAACAGGTGGCGTTTTGTTGCGGAACATGGACATGTCAGACATGCTGAACAGCAGGCAGGGAATAAGAATGAATTCAGATGCGCCAGTGCCGGTGATGGTGGCCGGAACGGCGATGGTGGCTATCAAGTGCATCAGCGTGCTGTTGCTGTTGGGGGAGCTGGGGGTCGATGGCGCTCAGGAGTTCGTCAGCACCAGCGCACAGGCCTGGGATTCCACCCTGATCTTTCTGGCTGGCCTATTATTACTGTGCCTGCAAATCAGTTGCGGTTTTGCGGTGATGCGCGGCCGCAACTGGGGGCGTTGGGGTTTTGTGGCCTGCCAATGCCTGGTGGTTGGTTATCTGCTGTTGGCCACCATTGGCAGTTTTCTGCCGGAGGTCTTTACCGTTGAAGGTGAAACCAGCGGCCAAATCTTGCACATGCTGATCCTGCAAAAAATCCCCGATGTCGTCATTCTGGCATTATTGTTTGTTCCCGCTACCAGCCGCCGTTATTTCGCCGTGCGCAATTGAGATTTTAACGGCGTAGAGTGATAAACTCTGCGCCCTTAATTATTCACCCCGAACTCAGGGTTATCTTCATGCATTGCGCTTTGTATACGGCGGGCACCTGCCGTTCCTGTCAGTGGTTGGAAAAGCCGTACCCGCAGCAACTGACGGACAAACAGCATCATCTGCAATCACTGCTGAGTGACCGTGACGTTGCGCAGTGGCTAGAGCCGATCGCCGGCGAGCAGAGCGCATTTCGCAATAAAGCCAAAATGGTAGTCAGCGGCAGCGTAGAGCGTCCGCTACTGGGCATGCTGCATCGTGACGGCACGGCGGTGGATCTGAGCGCCTGTCCACTGTATCCCGCCAGTTTCTCGCCGATGTTTGATGTGCTGAAAAGTTTTATCGCCCGCGCTGGCCTGACGCCCTACAACGTGGCGCGTAAACGTGGCGAACTGAAGTACCTGTTACTGACTGAAAGTACCCACAGTGGTGGCGTAATGCTGCGCTTTGTACTTCGTTCAGACAGCAAGCTGGCGCAGCTGCGTGCCGCACTGCCGTGGCTGCAACAGCAGTTGCCGCAGCTCAGGGTGATTTCCGCCAATATTCAGCCGGTACATATGGCGATTATGGAAGGGGAGCGCGAGATCCCGCTGACCGAGCAACAGGCGCTGGAAGAGCAATTTAACCAGGTGCCGTTGTATATCCGCCCGCAAAGTTTCTTCCAGACCAACCCGCAGGTGGCCGCCGAGCTTTACGCCACTGCCCGTGACTGGGTGCGGGCACTGGCTATCGACAGTATGTGGGATCTGTTCTGCGGTGTGGGTGGGTTTGGCCTGCATTGCGCGCTGCCGGAAACACGCCTGACCGGCATCGAAATTAGCGCCGAGGCGATTGCCTGCGCGCGCCAATCGGCGAAAACTCTGGGTTTGCAACACGTCGATTTCCAGGCGCTGGATTCTACCCGGTTCGCTACCGCCGAAGGCAGCGTGCCGCAACTGGTGCTGGTTAACCCGCCGCGACGCGGTATTGGCAAGGCACTGTGCGACTATCTGAACCAGATGGCACCGGGCTATATTCTGTATTCGAGCTGTAACGCCGAGAGCATGGCGAAAGACATTGAGATGTTGCCGGATTACCGCATCGAGCGCGTACAGCTGTTTGATATGTTCCCGCATACCGCCCATTACGAAGTACTGACGCTGCTGGTTCGTAATTAAAGGTTATAAGTCATCCAGATTGACCTTAATACGTTTGCCACTCATCCGTGAGCGGACTATTTCAGCGAGTTCAATATCCTCGAGGCATTCAGCAATGGCTTGCCAGGTCTCAGGAGAGACGTAATAACCGGAAATCTTCCCATTGGTAAGCACGGCAACGGGCTGTCCGTGGGCTTCTTTGAGTGCTGCGTTAGGTGATTTTTTAAAATCGCTGATGCTGACTGCTGAATCTGCCAGAATGGGCTGGACGATCATGATGTTTCCTTTGGTGTTATATTTAGTATCAAATTTAGCACCGAAAGGAACTGTGGACAATGCTTAGGTTTGGTAAACAAGGCGTGGCATTCCACGCCCCGAATAGCGCTTACTGCGGGAACCACTTGTCGTTAATGGCTTTGTAGGTGCCGTCGGCCTTAATGGCGTCCAGCGCACTGTTGAGCTTGGCCAGCAGCGCCTGATTGTCCGGCCGTACCGCAATACCCAGACCGGTACCGAAGTATTGTGCATCGGTAACGTGTTCACCGACCGGAGCCAACTGAGGGTTGTTCTTCAGCCACTCATTCACCACGGCGGTATCACCGAATACGCCGTCAATACGGCCATTTTTCAACTCGAGAATGGCGTTCTGATAGCTGTCGTAAGAGACGGTGTTAATCTCCGGGTGTTTGTCCTGCATGTATTTCTGGTGGGTGGTACCGTTCTCCATGCCGACCTTTTTCCCTTTCAGATCCGCCAGCGAACTGAATTTGCCTTTTTCGGCAATCACAATTGCCGAGTTGGCATAATAGGGCTGAGTGAAGGCAACTTGCTTGCTGCGCTCTGGCGTGATGTCCATACCGGAGATCACCGCGTCGTATTTCTTGAATTTAAGCGCGGCGATCAGGCTGTCGAACGCCTGGTTGGTGAAGGTACATTCGGCCTTCATTTGTTTGCACAACGCGTTAGCCAGATCGATATCAAAACCCACGATCTTGTTGTTGGCATCCAGCGACTCAAACGGCGGGTAGGTGGCGGAAGCGGCGAAACGAATGGTCTCGGCTGCGCTGGCGTTAAAGGCGATGCCTGCTAATACCGTGGCGGCCAGCAATAGTTTTTTCATGCTTAAAGCTCCTGTCTGCAAGACTGCGTGTTTTTATCTCGTCACCGCTTGATTTTACTGACAATAACCCAGAGGTTTTGGCGGCTGTCGGTCGGTGTTAACCCTGCCATTTAATGAATTAATATGCAATATAAATGATTAAAAATTTGTTCCGGGTGTAAAAAAGCCCCGCACGATGGCAGGGCTTTGAGAGTATCGCTCTACTGACTCAGTTGCGGCGTTCAAACGCCAATGCACGGCGCTCGACCAGACGCATCAGCAGCGTCAGCAGGCCGTTGACGCACAGATACACCAACCCGGCAGCACCAAACACCATCACGTCGTAGGTACGGCCATACATCAGCTGGCTGTAGCCCATGACTTCCATCAGGGTGATGGTATAGGCCAGCGAGGTACTTTTGAACACCAGCACCACTTCGTTGGAGTAAGACGACAGCGCACGCTTGAAGGCGAATGGCAGCAGGATACGCAGCGACTGCGAACGCGACATGCCGAGCGCTTCACAAGATTGCCACTGACCGGCCGGTATCGCCCGTACCGCACCGTAAAACAGTTGGGTGGTATAGGCGGCGCTGTTCAGCGCCAATGCGATCATCGCACACAGCCACGGCTGCGACAGCAAGTTCCATAACCACGGATACTCGCGGATCGCCGGGAACTGACCGGGGCCGTAGTAGATCAGGAAGATCTGCACCAGCAGCGGCGTACCGGTGAACAGGGTGATATAGATTTTTACCAGCGGCGTCAGGATCGGCGTTTTCAGCGTCAGGATCACCGTCAGCACCAGCGACAGCACCAGCGCCACGATCAGCGCGGTGATGGTCAGCGTCAGGCTGGTGTGCAGCCCTTTGATAATTTCCGGCAAGAACTCAAACATCAGGCTGGCCCCCGCTCAAAACGCGTGGTGCGCAGTTCGATGCGTTTAATGATGTACTGACTGATCAGGGTGACCACCAGGTAAATCGCCGCCGCAATAACGTACCAGGTAAAAGGCTCCTGGGTGCGGGTGGCAATGCTTTTGGTTTGCAGCATCAGATCGTTAACGCTAATCAGTGACACCAGCGCGGTATCTTTCAGTAACACCAACCACTGGTTGCCGAGGCCGGGCAGGGCGTGACGCCACATCTGCGGCATGATCAGGCGAAAGAAAATTGCCGTCGTGCTCATGCCCAGTGCCTGACCGGATTCCCATTGCCCCTGCGGCACGGCCTTCAATGCGCCACGCAGCGTTTGCGACGCATAGGCCGAATAGAGCAGGGCGAGAGCAATGACGCCGCACAGGAACGGGCTGACTTCAAAGTTATCAATCGCCAGTTGGATCGGCAGTTGGAACAGACCAAGGTTCAGGGTGAAGCCATCGGACAGCATCAACAACAGCTGCGATGAGCCGAAATAGATGAACAGCACCACCAGAATTTCCGGCAGGCCGCGCAACAGAGTGACCCAGGCGGTGCCGAGCCAGCTAACCACTTTCCAGCGTGATGACTCCCAGACGGCAAACAGCATCGCCAGGATCAGCCCAAGGATAAGGGCACAAACGGCAAGGCCGACGGTCATCCCGGCGGCGCTTGCTAAAGGTTGAATTTCATTCATCAGAGTGATTACTGCTGGAACCATTTTTTGTAGATGGTTTCGTAAGTCCCATCCTGTTTGATCTTGTCCAGAGCGGCGTTGAACTTGCCCTGCAGATCGGTATTTTTCTGGCGAACGGCAATGCCCAGGCCGGTACCGAAGTAGTCTTTATCGGTCACTTTGTCGCCCACGGCGGCCAGTGCCGCGTTTTGTTTCAGCCATTCGTTGACCACCGCAGTGTCACCGAATACCGCATCGACGCGGCCATTTTTCAGATCCAGAATGGCGTTCTGATAGCTGTCGTAAGGCACGGTGGTGATTTCCGGATGCTTATCGGTCAGGTATTTCTGGTGAGTGGTACCGTTCTGCACGCCCACTTTCTTGCCTTTCAACGCAGCGACGTCAGCCACTTTGCCTTTCTGGGCAACAAACAGCGCGGAGTTGTCGTAATACGGCTTGGTAAACAGCACCTGCTTTTCACGCTCAGGCGTGATGTCCATACCGGCCATCACCGCGTCGAAGCGCTTGAACTTCAGGCTTGGGATCAGGCTGTCAAAGGCCTGATTGGTGAAGGTACACTCGGCCTGCATCTCTTTACACAGCGCATTGGCCAGATCGACATCAAAGCCCTGGATCTTGTTGCCGGCGTCAATAAATTCAAATGGAGGATAAGAAGCTTCGGTAGCGAAACGGATGGTTTCGGCTGCAGAGGCGGAAACGCTGATGCCGGCCAGAACGGCGGCGATTATTAGTTTTTTCATCGCAAACTCCCCAAATTACAGCAAGTAAAATTGTTAGTGTGATAAGTAATTGGCAAACTCGGTGGTCTGTGGATTCTTGAAGTGGCTGGCATCGCCTTGTTCCACCACGTGGCCGTTTTCCATGTACACCACGCGGCTGGCGGTTTTACGCGCCACTTCCACCTCGTGGGTCACGATCACCTGGGTGATCCCGGTGCCGGCCAATTCGCGAATGATGCTGACGATTTGGGCGGTGATCTCCGGATCCAGCGCGGCGGTCGGTTCATCAAACAGCAATACCTGCGGTTCCATCATCAGCGCACGGGCAATGGCCACACGCTGTTGCTGGCCACCGGATAGGTGCAGCGGGAAACGATCGGCAAAGTCGGTCAGACGCAGGCGCTTGAGCAGTTTGTCGGCACGCTCCATCGCCTGAGCCTTGGTCAGGCCCAGCACGCGGCAAGGCGCTTCGATCAGGTTTTGCACCACGGTGAGGTGAGGCCAGAGATTGTATTGCTGGAATACCATGCCGACGTTCTGCCGCAGCTCGCGAATGGCTTTTTCGCCCGGAGCCTGCTTAAAGTCGAATTGGTTACCGGCGATCTGCAACTGGCCCGAACGCGGCATTTCCAACAGGTTCAACACCCGCAATAACGAGCTTTTCCCCGCGCCGCTTGGACCCAGCAGCACTAAGGTTTCCCCTGCTGGGCAATCCAGCGTGATGTCAAACAGCGCCTGATGTGCGCCGTAATAGCAATTGATACCGTTAAGTTGAATGCTCATGCGCCAGAATTGAATAGATATTGATGCCGCGAATGTTAACTTCCACAGAATACTTATGCAATCTTTGTGCGTTAAAATTTATTACTGCGCGGCAGAATAGTAAAAGAATAGCACAAGATACCGCGAGTCAGGTTCGAAGGGGGGATTTGTCGTGCATGCTGTGAGGCAGGTAGCGAAATTTCTCAAATTGAACAAATATTGCGCGTAATCAAGGCATTTATCTAACCACCGGTACCCAGGGGCACCGGTGGTTGAGTTGGCTTACTGGTTTTCCAATACCTGACGCAGCGTACCGCTGGCAGCGTGCGGTGGCACGTTCAGATAGCGGATATCGTCCACGACCCAACAGGTGCCTTCGCGCACCATCAGCACTTCATCCTGCCAGTTGACTGCGCTGCCACCGTCTTTCTGGTAGCTGAGTTGAACGCGCAACGGGATATTTTTGGCATCGGTATTAGGAATGGTCGACGCGCTGGCGACGGTGGCGCTGGTCGGCCCCTGAGCATTGCCGGTAAACAGATCGCCGGTGACCTGATGTTTGCCCGGATTCTGGTTAGCAGTTACCAGATCCTGGTACAGCACTTTACTCAGGTAAGGCTGCAATTGCGCCAGACGGTTGCTGTCCGGCAGGGTAGTACCGGCACCTTGTTGCAGGCGCAAATCGTAAAATTTCTGGGCCACCGCATCCGGGCCGCCTTCCACACAACCGCCAGTACGGGTGCCGATATCCTTGAATGCCGGTTCAACGGTGGTGCAGGCACTCAGTAACAGCGCTAAGGGAAAAACAGCCGCAATCGTTTTTGTTTTCATCTCATTACCTTATGTGAAAGTCTCTACCATGAAGACCACTAGCCTACAGTATAAATGCGATTTCTGGCCTTGCATTCGTAGTGCGTGCCATTTCAATACAGAACATAATGCTAAAACGATGGTCAGATAAATGCCATGAATCAATCAGCAAGGAGTTTTAATGCAGCTTTCAACCACCCCGACCCTGGAAGGGTTTACCATTACCGAGTACTGCGGCGTTGTCACCGGCGAGGCAATTTTGGGTGCCAATATTTTCCGTGATTTCTTTGCCGGCGTGCGTGACATCGTCGGCGGCCGTTCCGGGGCCTATGAGAAAGAGCTGCGTAAAGCGCGTCTGATCGCCTTCAAGGAACTGGAAGAGCAGGCAAAAGAGTTGGGCGCCAACGCAGTGGTCGGGATTGATATCGATTACGAAACCGTGGGTAAAGACAGCAGTATGCTGATGGTGACCGTCAGCGGCACCGCAGTGAAAGTCAGTCGTTAATCCCTTCTTTCACGCCCCGGTAATCTCTGGGGCGTAATAATGATGAGGCTGGCATCTCTGTCATCATTTATTGAATAACTTGATTATTGGATGCAAGTTAATCAATCCGGGTAACAAATTCGGCGTAGCTAATACAGGAGGGATTCGTGAAAATTTGGCCAGGGATATTTGCCGTGGCGCTGCTCGCAGGCTGCCAAAGCATGCCGCAGAACACCATCGTCGATCATGGTGGCTATCAGCTAGAAACGCTGCATCAGGCCCAGGGCGCAGACCAGCGCATTCGTTTTCTGGTGATGCATTACACCGCCGAAGACTTCCACTCCTCATTGAAAACCCTGACGGATGAACACGTTAGTGCGCATTATCTGTTGCCGGCGCACCCGCCGTTGGCTCAGGGCAAACCGGTGGCATTTCAACTGGTGCCGGAAGCTCTGCGAGCATGGCATGCCGGGGCCAGCAGTTGGCGCGGCAGAACCAACCTCAATGACACCTCGATCGGTATTGAGATCGTCAATCGCGGGTTCAACCAAACCCTGCTGTTTACCCACTGGCAGCCCTATACGCCACAGCAAATTGCCCTGTTGATCCCACTGAGCCGCGATATTATCCAGCGCTACGGCATTCAGCCGACGGACGTGGTGGGGCACAGCGACATTGCACCGCAGCGCAAGCAGGATCCCGGTCCGTTATTCCCCTGGCAGCAACTGGCGCAGGCGGGCATAGGTGCCTGGCCGGATGAGGGGCAGGTGCAGAAACTATTGGGCGGGCGGGATAAGCATGCCGAAGTGCCGCTGGCACCGTTGATGGCCAAGCTGGCGAGTTACGGTTACGGCATGGATGCGCGCTGGGATGTCAGGCAGCAAAAAAACGTGCTGGCGGCGTTTCAGATGCATTTCCGGCCCAGCGATTATCGCGGTGAGCCGGATGCGGAGAGTGAGGCGATTGTCGATGCGCTGTTGCTGAAATACGGAGCCGCCCGTTAATTACAGGCCGTGCAGCTTGCCGTGATCCTTCAGCCAGCGGGCGGTACGCGAGATACCTTCATCCAGCGAAATAATTGGCCGGTAGTCCAGCTCTTGCTGGGCACGTGTGGTGTCCAGCGTCAGATCAAAATTGAGCTTGGCGACGCCATAGTGGGTCAGTACCGGCTCTTTTTCACTTTTGCTGCCGAGCTTTTCCATGCCACGCGCCATCATGTCGAGCATTGGGTAGGGTACCGAGCGGATCCGACACTTCATGCCCAACTCGTCGATCAACTGCTGCACCACGCTACGTAGCTGACGCGGTTGCTGGTTGGTGATGTTATAGGCGCGGCCCGACGGGGTATTTTCTTTCTGGGTCGCCAGCCACATGGCGTGCACTGCGTTTTCCAGATAGGTCATGTCCACCAGCGCGGCACCGCCGCGTGGCAGCAGCAGGTTGCCATAGCGTTTGATCATCTGTAACAGACGCGGCAGCATCACCTTGTCGTGCGGTCCGAATAACCCCTGAGGGCGCAGGATGGTGAAGTGGGTCTGCGGGTTGGACAGCGCTAACTGTTGGATCACCTGTTCACCGGCGGCCTTGCTGCGGGCAAACTCGTTGGCGTAGCGTACAGGGCGGAAGTCTTCGGTAACATTGCGATGGTGATGATAGTCGAAGTAAACCGCCGGCGAAGAGATATGGATAAACTGCGAAACGCCGTAGGCCGCCGCCCATTCGCCCAGGCGACGGGTGGCGCGCACGTTGGCCAGTTCAAAGGCTTCTTCGGTACCCCAGGGGGAAGTGAAACTGGAGCAGTGCCACAGCACGTCCACATCGGCCAGCATGGCTTTGGCCTGCGATGAGATCAGATTGGTGAGATCGGCATGAATGAATTCCGCACCCATTTTTTCCAGCAGATTGCCCATCGCCTGGTTGCGACCGGTGGCGCGCACTTTAATGCCCTGACGGCGCAGATATTCAACGGCGTTACGGCCTAACCCACTGGTTGCACCGGTGACCAATACCTTCATAACGAACTCTATTCTCACCAAAAATCAGAATGCTGACGGCCTTCAGCGGCGCTACAGCAAATAAGATGCCATTCTTCCGTTATTTCGTGCTCTATGCAATCGGAAAGGGCCTAACCGCAGCAGCAAAGTGTGCGGTTGATCGACAATTGAGCATCTGGATGCCGCCTGTTACGGCTGATTGCGCGGATGCTCTTCGGCCAGTTTGGCAATACGCCGTGCCATACCGCGAAAAATAAACAGATGAGCGGGCATCATAGCGAACCAATACAGCAGCCCGCTAAACCCGGCGGGGTGCCACCAGGCTCGTACGTCCAGGGTACGATGGTCGCCGTGATCCTTGATGGTGAAAGCGAGGCGGCCCAGGCCGGGGGCTTTCATGCCAAACAGCAGTGCCAATAGCCGCTGTGGTTTGAGGGTGATCACCTTCCAGCCGTCGACGACGTCGCCAACCTCCAGCGTGTCGCGCTGCGGACGGCCATAAACCACGCGGTTGCCAATCATATCGTCCATACGTGCGCGGATCTGCCACAGGATATTGGCGTAAAAATAGCCCTCTTTGCCCCCCAGTTGCTGCACCGTATGCCACAGGGCCTGGCTGGATGCCTGGGTTTCTATCGAGCAACCCGCCTGCTTCGGATAAAAACCATAGCCCGGCCGCCAGCGCGCCCGCGCTTCCGGGTCGTAACCCCAGTCGGCGGAATCGACCACTTCCTCCTCACGCCGCAGGGTGGCCGTCACCGCCTGATCGAAGGTTTGTAGCGTCTGCGGGATTAACGTCTGTAGCGGTTTACCGTCGGCGGGCAGATCGTGGTTCAGCCCCTGGATCAGCGCGTTGGCGATAGACGTGGGCACCGAGGTGATCATGCTGATAAACCAGACCGAGATAAATCGGGTCGGCAGCGGGATCGGGATCAGCCAGCGTTTCTTGCCGCTGATGGCAATAAAGCGTTCAAACATGGTCTGGTAGCTGATGTACTCCGGGCCGGCGACGTCAAAAATGCGGTTTTCTTCCGCCGGATGCGCCAGCAGATCGGCCAGATATACCAGCAGGTTTTCCAACGCCACCGGAGAAGATTTGGAACGTACCCAGCGCGGTGGCGTAAGCACCGGCAGGTTGTAGACCATATCGCGCATGATTTCGAACGCGGCCGAGCCGGGGCCGACAATAATACTGGCTCTTAGCTCGGTGACGGGAACACCGCTCTGACGCAGGATCTCCCCGGTCAGCTTGCGTGCCACCAGGTGTGGCGAGCTGTCGCCCTCGGGTTGCAATGCGCCGAGAAAAATGACCTGTTTGACGCTGGAATTACGCAGCGCGTCACGCAGGTTTTCAGCGGCCTGGCGTTCCTTTTCAATAAAATCATCGCCATCGCCCATACCGTGGATCAGATAATAAACCGCGTCGATCTCCCACAGCGCGGCGGCCAGGGTTTCCGGCCGGTAAACGTCGACATATTGGCAGTTAACCTGCGGCCAGTGCTGTTCCTGCAGCCATTCGATGCGACGTGCGGCGGCGGTAATGTGATGTCCCTGTTCAATCAGGTGGGGGATTAGGTTTTGGCCGATATAGCCGCTGGCCCCAAGAACCAGTACGCGTTGAGCTGTCATTAGCGCCGCCTTTGCGGTGAAAGTCTGTTTAGCATAGTCACAGGATGCCAAACTCGTGGTTTAAATGCACTTTTTGTGTGGTTATGCGGGCATTGCATCCGCTGACGGGGGGCGTCACACTATCCGCCGTTTGTCTGCGTTAAGCCGGAAGATATGAAACTCAATGCTGTTTGTTATGCCCTGTTGGGACTGGCGCTGATCGCCAGTTTGTTTTTCTTGCATCCGATCTGGATGTGGTGGCTGTTGGCTAACCTGCTGACGCTGGTGGTCTACGGTGCGGATAAGTTTGCTGCACGCAGAAGCTGGCAGCGGGTGCCGGAAAGCACGCTGCTGGTGTTCGGGCTGGTGGGCGGTTGGGTGGGAGCGATAGTTGCGCAGCAGGTCTTTCGCCATAAAACCCAGAAACAGCCGTTCAAAACCTGGTTTATCGTCAGCGTGGTGCTGAATATTGTGGCGACGCTGGCGATTTGGTACTGGGTTTATGGCCGCTGGATACTCTGAATGCGGGGCGCGTTGACGCCCCGTACAGACAAGCACTCAGGCGTGCTGCCTGAGGAACTGCTGCCATAAATCGACCACTTGCTGCAAATCCTGACGGCTGACGTCAAGGTGGGTCAGAATGCGCGTCAGTGGTCCGCTGCTGATCAGCACGCCGCGCTCACGCATCCAGGGACCCAGCCTGGCCGCCAGCTCTGGTGACTGGCGCAGGTACAGTACGTTGGTCTGCGCGCCCGGTTCGACGATTTCCACGCCAATCCGCTGCAGTTGTTGTTCCAGCCATTTGGCATTGTCGTGATCTTCACGCAGGCGTTCGACATTGTGCTCCAGCGCATAGAGACCGGCCGCCGCCAGAATACCGGCCTGCCGCAGGCCACCGCCGGTCATTTTACGCCAGCGCAGGGCCTGCTGGATAAAGGCTTCGCTGCCGCACAGCAACGAACCCACCGGCGCGCCCAGCCCTTTCGACAGGCAAATGGTGAAGGTGTCGCAGTACTGCACAATCTCTTTCAACGGCACATTTAGCGCGACGGCGGCGTTAAAGATACGTGCGCCGTCGATGTGTAACGCCAGTTGATGCTCGCGGCTGAATTGCCAGGCCTGCTGCAGGTACGCCAAGGGCAGCACACGGCCGCTGATGGTGTTTTCCAGGCTCAGTAGGCGCGTTTTGGCAAAGTGGATATCGTCGGGTTTGATGGCCGCCGCGACCTTATCGAGCGGCAGGGTGCCGTCCGGGTCAGCTTCAATCGGCTGTGGCTGGATGCTGCCGAGCACCGCCGCGCCGCCGGCCTCGTATTTATAGTTATGCGCCTGCTGGCCGACAATGTACTCGTCACCGCGCTGGCAATGGCTCAGCAACGCCACCAGGTTGGCCTGAGTGCCGCTTGGCAGGAACAGCGCCGCCTCTTTACCGGACAGACGGACCGCTTCTGCCTCCAGAGCGTTGACCGTGGGGTCATCGCCGTAAACATCATCACCCACTTCTGCCTGGGCCATGGCCTCGCGCATCGCGGCGCTGGGGCGGGTCACGGTGTCACTGCGTAGATCGATAAGCATAAAAATCCTTTTCCCCTTCATCTTTCAAGCCGCAGCGTTATTGGCTGCAACTTGAAATTTGTTGGAGATAGTTTTAGCTGAAAGAGGACACGATTATTAACGCAACCAGTTGGTTTTTGCCAGCTCGACCACTTCGTCACCGCGGCCGTTGATAATGGCGCGCAGCATATACAGGCTAAAGCCCTTGGCCTGCTCGAATTTGATCTGCGGCGGCATCGCCAGTTCCTGTTTGGCGGTGACGACGTCCAGCAGTGCCGGGCCGGGATGCGCCAGCATTTCCTGCAGCGCCCCATCCAAATCAGAAGCTTTCTCTACGCGAATGCCTTTGATGCCGGCGGCGTTGGCAATGGCCGCAAAATCAGGATTGTGCAGATCGGTGCCGTCAGTCAGGTAGCCACCGGCCTTCATTTCCATCGCCACGAAGCCCAGTACGCTGTTGTTGAAAATCACAATCTTGACCGGCAGTTTCAGTTGGGCCAGCGACAGGAAATCCCCCATCAACATGGTGAAGCCGCCGTCGCCGCACATGGCGATCACCTGTTTGCCCGGTTCGGTGGCCTGTGCGCCAATCGCCTGTGGCATGGCGTTCGCCATCGAGCCATGATTGAACGACCCGAGCAGGCGGCGTTTGCCGTTCATCTTCAGATAACGTGCGGCCCAAACGGTGGGCGTACCGACGTCACAGGTGAAGATAGCGTCATCGCTGGCGTACCGGCTGAGCTGTTGCGCCAGGTACTGCGGGTGAATCGGCTGATCGTCATTGGCCGTCGCCAGCCCGTCGAGATCCTTGCGCGCAGTGCGGTAGTGCTCCAGCGCCTTGTCGAGGAACGCACGGTCGCTCTTGGGTTCCAACTGCGGCAGCAGGGCAGTGAGGGTGGTATGGATATCCCCCACCAGCGCCATATTGACCGGGCAGTGTGCGCCGATGCTGCCGGGGTTGATGTCGATCTGAATGATATTGGCATTGGTCGGATAGAAGGCACGGTACGGGAACTGGGTACCGAGCAATACCAGCGTATCGGCGTTCATCATGGCGTGGTAGCCGGAAGAGAAACCGATCAGCCCGGTCATGCCGACGCTGTAGGGGTTGTCCCATTCGATATGCTCTTTACCGCGCAGTGCATGAACCACCGGAGCCTGCAACAGTTCGGCCAACTTGACCACTTCGTCATGGGAGCCTGCACAACCACTGCCGCACATCAGCGTAATGTTCTTCGCCTTGTTCAGGGTCTCCGCCAGCCTGTTCAGTTCGCTCATTGGCGGTTGCACCAGCGGCAGTGCCGGGGTGTGCCACACCATGCTGGCGTCTTCCGGTGCCATCCGCAGCGCCACGTCGCCCGGCAGGACGATCACCGACACGCCGCGATTGAGGATCGCCTTGCGCATGGCGATTTCCAGTACCCGGGGCAACTGTTCCGGGTTAGAGACCAGTTCACAGTAGTGGCTGCATTCGCGAAACAGTTCTTGCGGGTGGGTTTCCTGGAAATAGCCACTGCCGATCTCGCTGGAGGGAATGTGTGCGGCAATCGCCAACACCGGCACATGATTGCGGTGGCAGTCGAACAGACCGTTAATCAGATGCAGGTTACCGGGGGCCGCAGGAGCCGGCACAGACCGCCAACTGACCGGTCAACTGGGCTTCTGCTCCGGCGGCGAAGGCGGCGACCTCTTCATGGCGGGTTCCCAGCCATTCGATGGTGCCCATACGGTGCAGGCTGTCGCTGAGGCCGTTGAGCGAATCACCGGTGACGCCCCAAATGCGTTTCACACCGGCCTGTTCCAGAGTTTTGGCGATCAGTGTGGCTATAGTTTGCTTCATAATTCCCCCAAGCGTTGTAAAGGTCCCTTTATCTTTCAAACCACAGCGTGTGCCGCCTGGCCGTGACTTGAAATCTATTGGGTATGACTTATCAGTCTTTCTCAAATAACGCAGTAACGAACATGGAACCGGGAAAGTGTAGAAGGGGAAGGTAAAGCCTGCTTGCCGATAAATGCCCCATCGTGGCCGACGGGGCAGAAAGCATCAGGCGAGGGTGACGTCACCTTGCAGTTGGCAACTGCAGGCCAGCACATAGCCCTGGGCGATTTCAGCCGCCGTCAGCGTCATGCTGCTGGTGGTGGTGTAATCACCTTCGAGGATGCGGGTTTTACATGAACCACACACCCCAGCGCGGCAGGCGGCGTTAACCGGCAGCGCGTGAGCTTCCATTGCCGCCAGCAATGTGCTGCCGACCGGTACGCGGAACTCACGCAGCGGGCGGGCGGTGCGCAAGGTTAATCCTTCGCCCTGTTCGCCATCGGTGGCTGCCGGGGTATGGAACTGCTCTTTATGGAAACGGTCGGCCGCTACGCCCAGCTGCAGGCAAAGCCGTTCTGCCTGAGCCATATAGGGGGCCGGGCCGCAGGTCATCACGGTGCGCTCAGTGATATCCGGCGCCGCCTGGCGCAGCACTTCGGCACTGATTCGCCCATTGAGATAACCTGGTTGAATGTCCTGTTCGGCCATCAGCGTCAGTCGCAGTTGCGGGTGCGTGGCGCACAACTCGCGCCATTGCTCGGCAAAAATGGTATCGGCGGGAGTGCGTACGTTAAAGATCACTGCGATATCACAGGCCGGGCGATTGGCCACCAGCCAGCGACACATGGAGATGATCGGCGTTACGCCGCAGCCGGCCGCCAGCATCAGGTAACGATCGGCCGGATGTTGTTCACAGCTAAACTCGCCTTGCGCATCGGACAGCCACAGGGTGTTGCCGGGTTTGACTTCGCCGGTTAACCAGCGCGAACCCACGCCGTCCGGCAGGCAACGTACACTGATGCTGAGAAAACGGCTCTGGCCGGGCGAAGAGGAGAGCGTATAGGCGCGCAGAGTGTCTTCGCTATTACGGATACTGACCAGCGCAAACTGACCGGGTTGATAAGGGTAAAAAACATCGCAGATCAGGTTGAGCGTCCAGACGTCGGCGGTTTCCTGCTGGATCGAATGCACCTGCATGCGGTTGGGGCAAAGTGGGCTGGGTTGGGTCATTGGGCACCTCAAAAGCAAAGGGGCCGCTATCCGCGACCCCAGGAATAACGTTATCAGCCGAGAAGGGCTTGCAGATCCTGCTCAACGGTGGTGATCGGACGCATGCCGAACTTGTCGTTGAGGATCGCCATCAGGTTGTCGGTCAGGAAGCCCGGCGCGGTTGGCCCGGTAACAATGTTTTTAACCCCCAATGACAACAGCGTCAGCAGGATGACAATCGCCTTTTGCTCAAACCACGACAGCACCAGGCTCAGTGGCAGTTCGTTGACCGAGCAACCGAGGGTGTCGGCGAGTTTGACCGCCAGCATGATGGCGGAATAGGCGTCGTTACACTGACCGACGTCCAACAGACGTGGCAAGCCTTCCAGGGTACCGAAATCCAGTTTGTTGAAGCGGTATTTGCCGCAGGCCAGCGTCATGATCAGGCAGTCTTGTGGAACGCTGCGGGCGAAGTCGGTGAAATAGCTGCGCTCATCGCGGCTACCGTCACAGCCGCCGACCAAAAAGACGTGACGCAGTTTCTTTTGCGCCACCAGGTCGATCACCGTATCGGCGGCGTTGAGCAGCGTCTGGCGGCCGAAGCCGACGGTGATCATATGTTCGATTTCGCTATAGGGGAAACCACTCATGCTCTGCGCCTGAACGATCACCTGGCTGAAATCGTCCCCTTCCAGATGGTTGACGCCCGGCCAGCCGACGATGCTGCGCGTCCAGATTCGATCGCCATAGTTACCGACATTGGGATCGATAATGCAGTTAGAGGTCATCAGGATCGGGCCGGGGAATTTGGCGAACTCGGTCTGCTGGTTCTGCCAGCCGCTGCCGTAGTTGCCCACCAGATGCTTGAATTTTTTCAGTTCCGGGTAGCCGTGCGCCGGCAGCATTTCACCGTGGGTGTAAACGTTCACGCCCTGGCCTTCGGTTTGCTCGAGTAACATGCGCAGATCTTTCAGATCATGGCCGGAGATCAGAATGGCTTTGCCTGCCACCGGACGCACGTTCACCGCACTTGGCACCGGATCGCCGTAAGCCTGAGTTTCGCCGTGATCGAGGATCGCCATCACGTTGAAGTTCATTTTGCCGATACCCATGGCGTTGTTCAGCAGGGTATCCACGTCGCGCGGCTGGGTGCCGAGCCAGGCCATAAAGGCGTGGTAGTCGGTGTAGATCTGGTCATCGGACTGGCCCAGTACGTGAGCGTGCTCCATATAGGCCGCGGCGCCTTTCAGGCCGTACAGGCACAGCATGCGCAGGCCGTGTACGTCGTCGCCGACCTCGGCTTTATCGGTATTGAGGGCAAACTGCGCGGCCTGCTGTAGCAGCGAAGACATATCATCGCCGGCCAGCTGCAGACTGGCCAATGGGTGTTCGACATGGACGCTGGCGTCCAGCAGACGGCAACGGGTGGCCAGAGATTCGCGCAGGGCGATGGTTTCGCGTGCGTAACCGATAATGCGATCTGAATCGAAGTTGACGTTGGTCAGGGTAGAGAAGAAAGCTCGTGGGGCGAAGCTGTCAATATCATGATCGACGATCCCGAGCGCCCTGGCTTGCAGCGCCCAGGCGGAAAGCCCCTGTAACGCCGCAACTAACAGGTCCTGCAGGTCGGAGGTTTCCGCCGTTTTGCCGCACATACCCTGGGCATAAGAGCAGCCGTTGCCTGCCGGGGTACGGATAGTTTGTTCACATTGCACACAAAACATAATCGCTTCCTTTTTAAAGTTGCATTTATAATGCTTGTTTATGAGCATAGATCGGCAACCGGGGCTTAAAAAGGCTTTTGTGATGCTACCAAGGGCAAGTTTGATTTAGCGCAATTTTACCGTGCGGATGGGAATTATTACGCTTTCCGGGGGCGAACCCCCGGAGAAGGGTCAAGAGAACAGGGCGATCAGTACCGGTGCCAGCAGGCTGAGCAGAAAGCCATGCACGATGGCCGGTGGCACTATCTCCATCCCCCCGCTGCGTTGCAGCACCGGCAGGGTAAAGTCCATGGAGGTGGCGCCGCACAGACCCAGCGCTGACGAGCGGCTACGACGTACCAGGGTCGGGATCAGCACTATGGCTACCAGTTCACGCGCCAGATCGTTAAAGAAGGCCGCGCTGCCTAATACCGGGCCATAGGCGTCGGTGATTAAAATGCCGGAAAGCGAATACCAGCCAAAACCGGACGCCATGGCCAGCCCGGCCTTAATCGGCAGCCCCAGCAGTTGCGCCGCCAGCGCACCGCCGGCCAGTGAACTTATCACCACCACCACGGCGACTATCATGCCACGTCGGTTAAGCACTATTTGGCGTAGCGTCATGCCGCTGTTGCGCAGCTGGATGCCCACCAGCAGCAGCAGGAAGATCAGGGCGTATTCGCTGCCTTTGTTGGCAAACTGCAGCCATTGCCACTGCGTCAGGCCGAGCAGGAAACCGCCGAGCACCACGCCGCAAAGCTTGAGCGATTCGAGCGCCATATGCAGACGGGAGGGCAGTTTTTCCTGTTTATGGCTGTTGTGCCACGGCATTTTGCGTTCCAGCAGTGCCAGCATCAGCAAACTGGCGGCGAGAATGCACAGGAAAAACACCGAAGCATACTGGAATATCAACACCAGGTTGCTGCTTAGGTCCTCCAGAAACGCCAGGCTGATACCCATGAAAAACAGGATCACGTAGACCATCCAGCTCAGCAGGCGGTTGATGGTTTGCAGTAAAGTCCGGCTACGTAGCGCAATAAGGTAACCGGCAATCAGCGGTAACAGAATAATCAGCAGTCCTGAATACATGGTGAAGCTTGCGTCCTTTGTTCTGAGGGCGGCGCCTGGATGAGCGGCGAGGCTCCACACGCTAACCAAAACCACGTCCGGAGTAAAGCGGCAGATTTGACGTCGTCCGCTTGACCTGCAAGGGGTTTTTTGACCATGCTCTGAGGAGGCCACCCCATTAAGGACGGTGACCGCGCGCACGGGAGGCGACAGATGTTCTTAGAGCGAATCGAGATTGTAGGTTTCCGCGGCATTAACCGGCTGTCACTGATGCTGGACGACAACACGCTGCTGCTCGGCGAAAATGCCTGGGGTAAATCCAGCCTGCTTGACGCGCTGACCCTGCTGTTGGCACCGGAACCCAAGCTGTACCGTTTTGAAGCGCACGATTTCCATTTCCCGCCCGGTGAGGAAGAGGCCAAAGATCGGCACCTGCAGGTGGTATTTACCTTCTGCGAGAAAGATATCGGCCATGCTCACCTACCGCGTTACCGCCACCTGTCGCCGCTGTGGGTCAAGGGCGGGGATAACCTGAACCGCATTTATTATCGCTGCGAAGGTGAACTGGCCGATGACGGCACGGTTTGCACCTGGCGCGGTTTCCTGGATGCCGACGGTAATCCGATGCAGTTGCACCATATTGAGCAACTGGCACACGCCATTATCCGTATCCACCCGGTACTGCGCCTGCGCGACGCGCGTTTTATCCGCCGCCTGCGGCCCAGCACGTTAAATGATGAACATCCGGCCGATAACAAGGCGCTGGCCCAGCAGTTGGATCAACTGATGCGTGAGCTGGTGCGCAACCCGCAAAAGTTGACCAACGCCGAGCTGCGACAGGGGCTGGCGGCTATGCAGCAACTGTTGGAACACTACTTTGCCGAGCAGGGGTCACAGGTGACGCGGCCGCGCCGGAAACGGCTGGATCAAGATCAGGATCAACAGGCATGGCGCTCACTGGACAGTATCAACCGTATGGTGGCCGAACCCAATAGTCGCAGCATGCGTCTTATTTTACTGGGCATGTTTTCTACGCTGTTACAGGCCAAGGGCAGCGTCAAACTGGATCCGCACGCCCGGCCGCTGCTGCTGGTGGAGGATCCGGAAACGCGCCTGCATCCGATCATGCTTTCGGTAGCCTGGGGGTTACTTAACCAACTGCCGCTGCAGCGCATCACCACCACTAACTCCAGCGAACTGGTCTCCCTGGTGCCGGTTGAGCACGTTTGTCGGTTGGTGCGTGAGTCGGGGCGGGTGGCCACTTATCGCCTTGGGCCGCGCGGGCTGGGGCCGGAGGATGGGCGGCGCATTTCTTTTCATATTCGGTTTAATCGACCGTCGTCGCTGTTCGCCCGTTGTTGGCTGCTGGTAGAAGGCGAAACCGAAGTCTGGCTGCTCAACGAGCTGGCTCGCCAGTGCGGTTATCATTTTGAGGCGGAAGGGGTACGGGTAATTGAATTCGCCCAGTGCGGCCTGAAGCCGCTGCTGAGGTTCGCCCGGCGTATGGGCATTGAGTGGCATGCGTTGGTGGATGGCGATGAGGCAGGGCGCAAATACGCCGGCACCGTCCGCGGCATGCTGGATAACCATGAGGATAACGAGCGTGACCGGCTGACCGCGTTACCAGCACCGGATATGGAACACTTTATGTTCCGTGAAGGTTTCAGCCCGGTCTATTACCGGGTCGCCTCCGTGCCGAGCAATGCTCAGATGCCGGTACGCAAGGTGATCCTCAAGGCAGTGCATCACTCGTCGAAGCCCGACCTGGCCATTGAGGTGGCGATGCAAGCGGGCGAGTGGGGCACGGACTCGGTGCCGCCATTGCTGAAAAAAATGTTCTCACGCGTGATCTGGCTGGCGCGCGGCCGGGCCGACTAGGCCCCGGCAAAACGGGGTTGGTTGCTGAAATGCTCGGCCATCCCCTGTTCCAGCTCGTCCAGCAGTTGATAGCGGCGGCGATATTCTGCACGTTTTTTGCTGGCCACCTCTTCGATCGGTTTACGGGCGATCTGCTCCGGCAGCAGGAAATAGCCGCTTTCCAGCATCTTGCCGCCCATTGATGTCCAGAATTGATCGTAATCGGCATGCAGTTGGTCTTTCTTTTTACTGTGATAGCGCCAGTTTTGGTAGATATGTGTGGCATTGCCGACCGCCACAATTTGCTGAATGCCCAGATGGCGCGCCAGAGTGCAAATCCCTTCCAGCACCAGCCGTTTTGGGAACAACCCGTGACACTCTTTTGGTGGCCTGCTGGATTTCCGCATGCGGCACCTGGTGATTGGCTCCCTGCAATCCCCCGATAAACAGCGTGGGCTGTTGCTGATAGTGCATCAATGCAAAGGTGATTTCCGCCAGCATAATCCCGTTGCCATTACGCAGCAGCAGGGTGGCTTCCCCTTCCTTATTCAGATGATCGATGGCTGCCAGCTCCAGTGAAACGGCGGCACCACTCTTGCCGCAGGCGCGGGTCAGCAAAAAGGGTTTGTTCAGATGACCGAGCAGCATTTTCATCGGCATGCGTTGTTTGCTGAGATCGTAATGATCGCGCAGGGGCGAACAGGCTCTCGATTTTGCTCATGTTCGCCGCCAGATACGGGCGATGCAGCTTGCACGGCAGATTGGGCCTGCGCGTTCAAGATCTCATCCAGCAAAGGGTTGGATGCCAGCGTATTGAGCAGAGCGCTGGTGGTCGGCCAGCGCAATAATGAACGGCCGATAAACTTCAGGCGAAATGATGTTTTCTTCCAGGCTTTGCTGGGTGCCTTGTCGCCATTGGCCAGCGCCGTCATCAATTGCCAGCCGTTAAGCGGGCGTGCAGATACGAGTGGATAGCTGAGCTGAGACATGATGAAATCCTTGGCTGTGTTGAATGGCGCTATTTCACCAAGCCTTCACTAAACGGGAGTTCAATGCAGAATGTAACCAAGGGTGTCTCCACATTGTGTTGAACCAAGGTTTAGTTATTCATCATCGTGCGTGATAATTTAGCTCCGCTGCCGCTGTTGGCAGCATGAATTGCAACAGGCAGGAACCTATTTTGACGTGGTTTAAAGGACATAAGCGACGCTGGGTCATGGCGCTAATCGTACTGGTGGCGATCGTGGCGATGGCGGCCTGGTACTTCAGCCACCCGGCCCCGACTCCATTTAAAACGGTGAAGGTGGTCAAGGGCGATCTACAGCAAAACGTACTGGCAACCGGCCAGCTTGACGCGGTACGCAAGGTTGACGTGGGTGCGCAGGTGAGTGGGCAGTTGGAAAGCCTGTATGTCGAGATCGGCGATCGGGTTAAAAAAGGCCAGTTGCTTGGGGTAATTGATCCGCAACAGGCGCAAAACAGCATCCGTGAGGGTGAGGCGACGTTGCGTGAATTGCACGCCCAGTTGCAACAGGCGCAGGCTGAGCAACAGCTGGCGGCGGTAACGCTGCAGCGTAATCAGGCGTTGGCCAAACTGCAGGCGGTGTCACGCCAGGATCTGGATCAGGCGGCGACACAACTGGCGGTGAAGAAGGCGCAGGTGGGTACCATTCAGGCGCAGATCGCCAGGAATCAGGCCAGCCTGGATACTGCCAAGATCAATCTGGCGTTTACCCGTATAGAAGCACCGATGGACGGTGACGTGGTGCAAATCACCACGCTGCAGGGCCAGACGGTGATAGCTGCGCAGCAGGCACCGAACATTTTGACGCTGGCGGATCTCAGCACCATGCTGGTGAAGGCTCAGGTGTCGGAAGCGGACGTCATCAGCCTCAAGCCGGGCCAAAAAGCCTGGTTTACCGTGCTGGGCGATCCTAACCGACGCTTTGACGGCGTGCTGAAAGATATTCAGCCAACGCCGGAAAAGGTCAATAACGCCATCTTTTACTATGCGCGTTTTGAAGTGCCCAATCCCGAGGGATTATTGCGACTGCAGATGACGGCGCAGGTGCATATTCAACTGGCGGGCGTCAAGCAGGTGCAGGTCATTCCTCTGGCAGCGTTGGGCGATCAAATCGCCGATAATCGCTACCATGTTTCGATATTGAAACAGGGCAAGGAGGAAAAGCGCGAGGTGGCCATTGGCCTGCGTAATAATATCGACGTGCAAATTCTCAGCGGACTGAATATTGGCGATGAAGTGATTGTCAGCCGTGGCGGCGCGGAGGCTCTCTGATGGCCGCGCTGTTGGAACTGAGCGGCATCAGCCGCAGCTATCAGTCGGGCGACCAGACCGTAGCGGTGTTGAAGGACGTGAGCCTGAGCATCAATGCCGGTGAAATGGTGGCGATTATGGGAGCCTCCGGCTCCGGCAAGTCGACGCTGATGAATATTCTTGGCTGTCTGGATAAGCCCAGCGCCGGCGTTTATCGGGTGGCCGGACAGGACGTGGCGACGCTGGATGGGGATGCGCTGGCCCGGTTGCGGCGTGAGCATTTCGGCTTTATCTTCCAGCGTTATCATTTACTGCCTCATCTGAGCGCGGCGCATAACGTTGAGGTCCCGGCGGTGTATGCCGGACTGGGTAAGGCAGCGCGGCGTGAGCGTGCGATTGCGCTGTTACAGCGTTTGGGGCTGGGTGAACGCGTTGGTTACCGGCCAAGCCAGCTTTCCGGCGGCCAGCAGCAGCGGGTCAGTATTGCCCGTGCGCTGATGAACGGGGGGCAGGTGATCCTGGCGGATGAGCCGACCGGTGCCCTCGATAGCCATTCTGGCGAGGAGGTGATGACCATCCTCAAGCAACTGCGTGAGCAGGGGCATACGGTGATTATCGTCACTCACGATCCGGCGGTGGCCCAGCAGGCTGAGCGGATCATTGAAATTCGCGACGGAGAGATCATTGCCGATTCACGCCCGGAACGGCAGAGCAACCCGAACGCCAAACCGCTGGAGATGGTGGCACCGGCGCCGTCCTGGCAGCAAACGACCGGCCGTTTTCGTGAGGCATTGGTGATGGCCTGGCGAGCGATGGCGGCAAGTAAAATGCGCACCGCGCTGACCATGTTGGGCATTATTATCGGCATTGCCTCGGTGGTGTCGATCCTGGTGATCGGCGACGCCGCCAAACAGATGGTACTGGCGGATATCAAGTCCATCGGCACCAATACGGTCGACATTTACCCCGGCAAGGACTTCGGCGACGACGATCCGACCTTCCGGCAGGCACTGAAATACGACGATCTTGAGGCACTGCGCGAGCAGCCTTATGTCAATGCGCTGTCGCCCACGATTGCCAGCAGCATGCGGTTGCGCTTGGGTAACGTCGATGTGGCGGCCAATGTTACCGGGGTCAGCGAACAGTTTTTCCGCGTCTACGGCATGACCTTTACCCAGGGCGTCGGTATCGATCAACTGCAGGTGCAATCGCAGTCGCAAACGGTGGTCATCGACGCCAATACTCAGCGCCGGTTATTCCCCAATATAAAGGACGTGGTCGGTCAGGTGATCCTGGTGGGCAATATGCCGGCGACGGTGGTTGGCGTGGCGAAGGAGAAGCAGTCGATGTTCGGCAGCAGCAAGACGCTGAATGTCTGGGTACCCTACAGCACTATGGCCAACCGGCTGATGGGTAACGCCTATTTTGATTCGATCACTGTACGTATTCGCGAGGGCTACAATAGCCAGGAAGCGGAGCAGAAGTTGACGCGTTTGCTGACGCTGCGCCATGGCAAGAAAGACATCTTCACCTATAACATGGACAGCCTGGTGCAGACCGCAGAAAAAACCACGCGCACGCTGCAGCTATTTCTGACGTTGGTGGCGGTGATTTCACTGGTGGTTGGCGGCATCGGCGTGATGAACATCATGTTGGTGTCGGTGACGGAGCGTACTCGCGAGATCGGCATTCGTATGGCGGTCGGCGCTCGCTCCGGGGACGTGCTGCAGCAGTTTCTGATTGAAGCGGTGCTGGTGTGCCTGGTGGGTGGTGCCCTGGGCATTACGCTGTCGTTTGCCATCGGCCTGCTGGTGCAACTGGTGCTACCGGGCTGGCAGATCAGTTTCCCTCCGGCAGCGTTGTTGAGTGCGTTTGTCTGTTCTACCGCCATTGGCGTGGTGTTTGGCTATCTGCCTGCACGCAGCGCAGCGCGGCTTAACCCGATTGACGCTCTGGCTCGCGAATAACAAGCCAATAAAAAATGCCAGTCATACGGCGGCTGGCATTTTTTTTCGGTGTTTCAGACTGACTGGGTGGAAGCGTTTAGGCCAACGCCTCGCTTTCCACTGGCACAATAAGACTCGCATGATTCCCTTTTGGCCCCTGGTGCACGTCAAAACTGACCTGCTGGCCAGCTTTTAGCGTCCGGTACCCATCCATCTTAATCGTAGAATAGTGGGCGAATATGTCTTCGCCACCGCCTTCAGGACAAATAAACCCAAACCCTTTGGCGTTGTTGAACCATTTAACAGTACCCGTCTCCATGCTTTTACATCCCTCGCAACGCAATTTTTAGGTGAGATGAATAACTGAATTCGCACCCGCCAGTGGCAGGCGGCAGATGAGCCTGAAAGTGGTTAAAACACCACCAGCCCATGAATTTACACTCTAGAGCAAATGATTATCACGTCAAGGGATCGGCTTTTGTGGGCAGCGAGCAGTTCATCAAAGTTTGAAGCAGGTAACGCTATTGACATTGTTTGGTAACAATTCGTCAGAGATATTTGCGCACGTTCCAGTGCGGCGGGATGCTGGCGAAGATGATAAAATAGTATGGATACCCCACTTTGAATAACCGGAACCTGTCCCCATATAAAAGGACAGAGCAGAGAAGATGAGCAGCGATGGGCAATAACAACGATTGGCTAAATTTTGAACACTTGGCCGAAGAAAAACAAATCGATGCGGTAAAACCGCCGTCTATGTATAAAGTTATACTTAACAACGACGATTACACACCGATGGAATTTGTGATTGACGTTCTGCAAAAGTTCTTTTCTTATGATATTGAACGCGCAACGCAACTGATGCTCACGGTCCACTATCAAGGCAAGGCGATCTGCGGTGTATTTACCGCCGAGGTGGCGGAAACCAAAGTCGTGCATGTGAACCGTTATGCCAGGGAGAACGAGCATCCGTTGCTTTGTACGCTGGAAAAAGCCTGAATAAGGCAATCTATTGGGGAGGTGCTTATGCTCAATCAAGAACTGGAACTCAGTCTCAACATGGCTTTCGCCAGAGCGCGTGAGCACAGACACGAGTTTATGACCGTGGAGCACCTGTTGCTGGCGTTACTCAGCAACCCTGCCGCGCGGGAAGCGCTTGAGGCATGTACGGTGGACCTGGCCGCATTACGCCAGGAACTCGAAGCCTTTATCGAACAAACCACGCCGACGCTGCCCGCCAGCGAAGAAGAGCGCGACACTCAGCCGACGCTCAGCTTCCAGCGCGTACTGCAGCGTGCGGTATTCCATGTCCAATCTTCCGGCCGCAGCGAAGTCAGCGGCGCCAACGTGCTGGTGGCAATTTTCAGCGAGCAGGAGTCGCAGGCGGCTTACCTGCTGCGCAAACACGACGTCAGTCGTCTTGACGTAGTGAACTTCATTTCACATGGCACACGTAAAGACGAGCCGGGCCAAGCGCCGAATGCGGAAAACCCGGTGAATGAAGAGCAGTCCGGAGGGGAAGACCGTATGGAAAACTTCACCACCAACCTCAACCAACTGGCCCGGGTGGGCGGTATCGATCCCTTGATTGGCCGTGGTCCTGAGCTGGAGCGTGCCATTCAGGTGTTGTGCCGTCGCCGCAAGAATAACCCGCTGTTGGTGGGTGAGTCCGGCGTGGGTAAAACCGCGATTGCCGAAGGGCTGGCCTGGCGCATCGTGCAGGGCGACGTCCCGGAAGTGATGGCGGACTGTACGCTGTATTCGCTGGATATAGGATCGTTGCTGGCCGGTACCAAATACCGCGGCGATTTCGAGAAACGCTTCAAGGCCCTGCTGAAACAGTTGGAGCAGGACAAGAACAGCATCCTGTTTATCGATGAGATCCACACCATCATCGGTGCCGGAGCGGCTTCCGGTGGGCAGGTAGATGCCGCCAACCTGATCAAACCGCTGCTTTCCAGCGGCAAGATCCGGGTCATAGGTTCGACCACCTATCAGGAATTCAGCAACATCTTTGAAAAAGATCGCGCCTTGGCCCGTCGCTTCCAGAAAATCGACATTATCGAGCCGACGCCGGAAGAGACCATTCAGATCATCAACGGCCTGAAAACCAAGTACGAAGCGCACCACGATGTGCGTTATACCGCGAAAGCGGTGCGTGCCGCGGTTGAGCTGTCGGTGAAATACATCAACGACCGTCATCTGCCGGACAAGGCTATCGACGTGATCGACGAGGCGGGGGCTCGCAGCCGGTTGATGCCGGTCAGCAAGCGCAAGAAAACCGTTAACGTTTCCGACATTGAGTCGGTGGTGGCGCGTATCGCACGTATCCCGGAAAAAACCGTGTCGGCGAGCGATCGCGATGTGTTGAGAAGCCTGGGCGACCGCCTGAAAATGCTGGTATTTGGCCAGGATCAGGCGATTGAAGCGCTGACCGAGGCAATCAAGATGAGCCGTGCGGGTCTGGGCCACGATCGCAAGCCTGTCGGTTCCTTCCTGTTTGCCGGGCCAACCGGGGTCGGGAAAACCGAGGTTACGGTACAGCTGGCGAAGGCGATGGATATCAAACTGCTGCGCTTTGACATGTCCGAGTATATGGAACGTCATACCGTTAGCCGTCTGATTGGCGCGCCTCCGGGCTATGTCGGTTACGACCAGGGTGGTCTGCTGACCGACGCGGTGCTCAAGCATCCGCACTCGGTCGTGCTGCTCGATGAAATCGAGAAGGCGCATCCGGACGTGTTCAACCTGCTGCTGCAGGTGATGGACAACGGGACCCTGACCGACAACAACGGCCGTAAGGCGGACTTCCGCAACGTGATCCTGGTGATGACCACCAACGCCGGGGTGCGCGAGACAGAACGTAAATCGATCGGCCTGGTCCAGCAGGACAACAGCACCGACGCGATGGAAGAGATCAAAAAAGTGTTCACGCCGGAATTCCGTAACCGTCTGGACAATATTCTTTGGTTCAACCATCTGTCGACCGAGGTGATCCAGCAGGTTGTCGATAAGTTTATCGTCGAACTGCAGGCGCAGCTGGATGCGAAGGGCGTGTCGCTGGAAGTGAGTGACGAAGCGCGTGACTGGCTGTCAGTGAAAGGCTACGACCGTGCGATGGGCGCTCGTCCAATGGCGCGTGTGATGCAGGAAAACCTGAAGAAACCGCTGGCTAACGAACTGCTGTTCGGCTCGCTGGTGGACGGCGGCTCGGTGAAGGTCGAGTTGGACAAGGAAAACCAGAAACTGACTTATCAATTTATCAGCGCGTCAATGCGCAAGGCGGACGAGGGTGCGGTGCACTAAGTCTGGGGTCAGATTCAGATAAAGAAAAAGCGATGCTTCGGCATCGCTTTTTTTATGGGTGAAAATCATCACCACAACAGAAATGATTGAGCCCTCTCAGTTTACCTGCGCACCTGCAACTCGATGTTGAACGTTGCTACGGGGGTAAACGGAAAGGGCTCCGGAGGCATTACATCCTCGGTGCCGCCATCGGCTGGCGACGAGTGAGCCGATTAACGGCTACGGAAGACAATGCGGCCTTTGCTCAGGTCGTACGGGGTCAGCTCTACAGTGACTTTGTCGCCCGTCAGGATGCGGATGTAGTTCTTGCGCATTTTACCGGAGATATGTGCGGTTACCACGTGCCCGTTTTCTAACTCAACGCGGAACATGGTGTTCGGCAGCGTATCAAGAACGGTGCCCTGCATTTCAATATTGTCTTCTTTGGCCATCGAATCCTCTAGGTCTAACTACCTTAGTTTTTAACCGGCAAGATAATGCCGAAAAACCCACATTATGTAAAGAAGTGTCGGTGAACATTGCACCGTTTCCGCAAAATTAGTTTGTTGGGGAGGGTGGTTCAACCTGCTGTGGGGGTAACACTTGCGGTGCCCAGCATTCTGGCGCTAATGGCTTGCGCTGAAGTTGGCTGAGCTGCTGCAAAAATTGTCTTCGGGGGATCTCTTTCGCTCCCAGCGTGGCAGTGTGAGCGTTAAGCACCTGACAGTCAATCAATTCTCCGCCATAAGCGGCAAAATGGCGGCAAAAAGTCATCAGGGCGCACTTGGAAGCGTTGGTGGTACGGCTAAACATGGATTCGCCGCAAAACAGCGCGCCCTGAGCCACGCCGTACATGCCGCCGACCAGTTCGTCGCCCTGCCATACCTCGATTGAATGGGCGAAGCCAAGGCGGTGCAGATGCAAATAAGCGCGCTGTACTTCCGGGCCAATCCAGGTGCCTTCTTCCGGTCGATCGGCGCAGGCGGCGATCACCGCCGCAAAGTCGTGATTCAGCGTCACGCGAAAGGGATTACTGCGCAGAAAGCGTTTCAGACTGCGGCTGATATGGCGCTCGGCCGGGAACAGCACCGCGCGTGGGTCCGGCGACCACCACAAAATGGCTTCCCCCGGTGAAAACCAGGGGAAAATGCCGCGTTCATAGGCGGCCAGCAAGCGCGGCGCGGTTAAATCACCGCCAATCGCCAGCAGACCGTTAGGATCGCGCAGCGCGCCCTCAGGAGAGGGGAACGCCAGTGAATGCGGTGACAGCTTAACTATGCGCATAAAAGGTCTCAGCGTCCTCTACAGGCCATTTTACAGCGGTATGCCACTGATGCGTTGGCGGAACCGGGCATAACGCCCCTGTTGACGCATCAGGGTGAGATGATCGCCTTGCTCGACAATCTGGCCGCCGTCCATCACGCAGATACGGTCCATGTGCTCCAGCCCATACAGACGGTGGGTCACCAGGATCAGCGTTTTACCCCGGCAGTGCCGGCGCAGCAGCGCCAGGATCTGCTGTTCGGTTTCGGCGTCCAGGCCTTCGGTCGGTTCATCGAGCAACAACAACGGCGCCTGATGCAACAGCGCACGGGCAATGCCCAGACGGCGCTGCTCACCGCCGGAAAGCTGGCGACCGCCATCTCCCAGCCAGGCGTTCAGCCCTTCGTTGTCCAGCAGCTTGTCCAGGCCGACCTGCTGCAATACTTCGCGCAATTGTTCATCGGTTGCTGCAGGCGCGGCGATGCGCAGGTTTTCGCGCAGCGTATCGCTGAAAATATGCACCCGCTGACTGACCACGGTGGTCATCTGGCGCAGCGTGGTTTCATCGTAAGCACTCAGTGGCTGGCCATTGAGCAGCACCTGGCCGCTGTCGGCGTTCCAGGCGCGGGTTAGCAACTGCAGCAGGGTCGATTTGCCACAGCCGGTACGCCCGAGCAGCGCAATGTGTTCACCGGCGGCAATCTCCAGCGAGACATCCTGCAATACCGGCAGCGGCTGGTCGGGGTAAGTGAAAGTGAGTTGCTGCAGGCTCAGTGTGGCAAGGTTCTCGGTCGCCGGACCATGGGCCGGGAAGGTCACTTCCGGCTGTCGGTCGATGACCTGCTTCACCCGCGTGGCGGAAGCGATCACCTGACCCAGATGCTGGAAAGCACCGGCCACCGGCATCAGCGCTTCAAACGAGGCCAGCGCGGCAAACACGAACAGCGCAATCAGCGCACCGGGTTGGCTGTCGCCGCCGATTCCGGCCGCGGTGAGCCACAGCATCAAAGTGACCGTCAGGCCACTGGCCAAAATCATCAGCGCCTGTGCCATGCCACCCAGAGAAGCCTGTTGCCATTGGCGGCGCTGCCAGCGCTGCTCGGTGGCATCCAGACTGGTACGAAAGCTTTCAACGGCACCGAACACCACCAGCTCGGCCTGGCCCTGCAGCCAGGCGGTCAAATCGGTACGGTACTGACCGCGCAGTGCGGTCAACTGACCGCCAATCGGCTTACCTGCACGATAAAACACCGGTGGCACCAACAGCAGTAACAACAGCAGAATGCCGCCCAGCGTCAGGGCCAGCGTGGTGTCCAGCCAGCTCAGGCCATAGGTCACCACCACAATCACCGCGGCGGCGCTGACCAGCGGCGAGATCACCCGCAGGTATAAATGATCCAGCGTATCGACATCCGCCACCAGACGATTAAGCAGATCGGCCTGGCGGAAGCGAGCAATGCCGCCCGGCGACAGCGGCAGGATCTTTTTAAAGGTAAATACCCGCAGATGGGACAGCACGCGGAAAGTGGCATCGTGGCTGACCACGCGTTCGGCGTAGCGCCCGGCGGTGCGGAAAATGGCGGCACCCCGCACACCGGCAGCAGGCAGCATGTAGTTGAAGGTAAACAAACCCGCCAGCCCGGCGAGGGCAGAGGCGGCAAGGAACCAGCCGGACAGCGCCAGCAGGCCGATGCTGGCCAGCAGCGTGACGATGGCCAGCAGGATGCCTAAACAAATCAGCAGGCTGTGACGACGGTATAGCGCCAGAAATGGCAGCAAAACGCGCATGATTAGAGATCCCCGCTGCGGTGTGCGATCAGATTGGCAAACAGGCCAGGTTGAGCACTCAGCGTGGCGTAATCGCCTTGCTGAACGATCTGCCCACCTTCCATCACCCAAATCTGGTCGTAATCTTCGGTATCTTCCAACTGGTGGGTGACCAGCAGGGTGGTTTGCTGGTGCGAGGCGACATTCAGCGCCTGCATCACCCGCCGTTCACTGTGGGCGTCAAGACTGGCGGCCGGTTCATCCAGCAGCAGCAAACGACGCGGACTGATCAGCGCCCGGGCTACGGCCACGCGTTGAGCCTGGCCGACGGATAAGCGGGCGGCGTTATCGCCCACCTCAGTCTCTAATCCCTGCGGCAGATGCGGCAGTATCTCACCGACGTAGGCTTGCTCTACCGCCTGTTGCAACTGATCTTCGCTGGCCTGCGGGTTCCCCAGCAGAATATTGGCCCGCAGCGTCTGAGCCGGCAGGTGCGGGTTCTGACCTACCCAGCCAAGCTGCTGTCGCCAGCCTTCGGCCGCCAATTCGCGCAGTTCGGTTCCATTGACGGTTAATGAACCGCGATAGGGCAGAAAGCCGAGCAGCAGATTCAGCAGCGAGCTTTTACCGGCACCGCTTAACCCGACCAGGGCAATACGCTGGTTCGCCGACAGGGTGAAACTCAGTGGGCCGGCCAGCAGCACGCCATTCGGCGACAGGATCTCCAAATCCTGCGCGTGTAGTTCCAGCGGCGCATCGGTATCAAGCCGTTGCGTGCCGCTGCCCATTTGCTCGCCTTCGGCGCTGAGGAAGGTTTCCAGCGCTTCAGCTGCGCCCACCGCCTGTGCCTTGGCGTGGTAGAAGGCCCCCAGGTCACGCAGTGGCTGGAAGAACTCCGGCGCCAGGATCAGCACCAGAAAACCGGCAAACAGCGTAACGCCGGTGCCGTAGCTGCCAAAATTAAGTTCGCCAAGGAAAGAGAAACCAAAATAGACCGCCACCACGGCGATGGAGATAGAGGCAAAGAACTCCAATACTGCCGATGATAGAAACGCCAACCGCAGCACTTCCATGGTGCGGCTGCGGAAGTCCTCGGACGATTTGGCGATCTGCGCGGTTTCTGCTTCAGCCCGGTTGAACAGGCGCAGCGTATCCAGCCCGCGCAGGCGGTCGAGGAAATTACCGCTCAGCCGTGCCAACGCTACAAAGTTACGACGGTTGGCATCGGCGGCCCCCATACCGACCAGCGCCATAAACATCGGGATCAGCGGGGCGGTGGTCAACAGGATCAGACCGGCAGCCCAGTTTATCGGGAAGACGGTAATCAGGATCAGCACCGGGATAAACACCGCCAGGTACATCTGCGGCAGATAGCGGGAGTAGTAATCCTGCATATCTTCGATTTGTTCGACGATGATGCTGGCCCAACTGCCGGCCGGCTTGCCCTGGATCCAGGCCGGGCCGAGCTGTTGCAGTTTATCCAACACCTGTTGGCGCATACGCTGGCGGATCACCTGCCCGCAGATAAAACCGACGCGTTCGCGCAGCCAACTAAGCACCGCCCGCAATGCGAAGGTGGCAGCCAGCCAGATAAACCAGGGGAGTAGTTGTTCACGCGGGGCGTGTTCGATAATCAGGGCGTGGAGCAGGGCGGCCAACAGCCATGCCTGTGCGACAATCAAAATGCCGCTTATCAGCCCCAATAACATGGAAAGGCGCAACCAACGCTGCGCCAGGGTGCTCTGAGTTTTGAGCCAACGGGTTAACTGTTGCTGTCTGGTTTTTTTCATCAGTTTTTAGTCTGCGTCGCCGGTGCCTGTTGTGACAGGTAAGGTTAACGTACTGTTAAAAAAAGTGTTTGCCCCAACCTGAAGCGAACAAGTGAAGGCCAATGTTACCTCTTCACCCGGCAGACTGAAAATAATAAAGCGGTCAAATAGCGGTATAACAGAAGGGGGCAAAAAAAAGCGGCTGTGATAGCCGCTTTTTAAAATGACAGTGTGTGGTTACAGCACTTCTGCGCCGGCAATGCCGTCCAGATAACGCTCAGCGTCCAGCGCTGCCATACAACCGGTCCCGGCAGAGGTGATCGCCTGGCGGTAGATGTGGTCCATCACGTCGCCGGCGGCGAACACGCCTGGAATGGTGGTCTGGGTGGCATTACCGTGAATACCGGACTGCACCTTGATGTAGCCGTTTTCCAGCTCCAGCTGACCACCGAAAATGCTGGTGTTCGGGCTGTGGCCGATGGCGATAAACACGCCGGCCAGTTCAAGTTCCTGCGTTTGGTCTTCCGCTTTGGTGCTACGGATACGTACGCCGGTAACGCCCATTTGATCGCCCAGCACTTCGTCCAGAGTGTGGTCGGTGTGCAGCACGATGTTGCCGTTTTTCACTTTCTCCATCAGCCGGTTGATCAGGATCTTTTCTGAACGGAAGCTGTCACGGCGGTGAATCAGGTGAACTTCGGCCGCGATGTTGGACAAATAAAGCGCTTCTTCCACGGCAGTGTTGCCACCACCGACCACCGCGACTTTCTGATTACGGTAGAAGAAACCGTCACAGGTGGCACAGGCAGACACGCCCTTGCCTTTGAAAGCTTCTTCGGTAGGCAGGCCAAGGTAACGGGCCGATGCGCCAGTGGCGATAATCAGTGCATCACAGGTGTATTCGCCGCTGTCGCCAAACAGGCGGAACGGACGGTTCTGCAGGTCAACGCTGTTGATGTGGTCAAACACAATCTCTGTCTGGAATTTTTCAGCATGCTCGCGCATACGCTCCATCAACGCCGGGCCGGTCAGGCCTTCGGCATCACCCGGCCAGTTTTCCACTTCGGTGGTGGTGGTCAACTGACCCCCTTGCTCCATACCGGTAATCAATACCGGGCTCAGGTTGGCGCGCGCTGCGTAAACTGCGGCGGTATAACCCGCCGGGCCGGAGCCCAGGATCAATAATTTGCTGTGTTTAGCCGTGCCCATGAATACCCTCTTTTCCCACAATGGCGGACAATGGATCCGATTGTAGGGAAAACGCAGCATTAAAAAAAGCGTCAGGGGATGTTGTTAACGATTTGTTTGATAGCCTTTCCCTATTAATTATTAAATTGCTGCTAAAGCGAGCGTAAAATGCAGCAATTTAACTTATGGAAGCCACTCAGCGCCGCTCCCTGCGCCATTGACTGGAAACAGCCCATTAGCGGCTTGGGGTGCCTTGACTGCGGGCTTTTCAAGCCAGCGATTCATAACTAAAAACGGGGTGCTAACTTTTCATGACGGTACGTTCTTCTGATTTTGCTTCTTTTACTTTGACAATCCGCTGCGCATTTGCGAAAACATCATAGGAAGAAGAAATTATCCCTGTCCCTACAGTAAATCGTACGTATTTACAGCGTTGGTGCGGAATTTTGCGCCGTTGCTGAAACTTCGTGTGGCAGGTGAGGGGACACCGTGCAAGCGGGGGTAATTCTTCTTGCGATAACGTCATTTAAAAACCCGGTGCAGAGTTGACAGACAGGCTGCACAAGGGGTGATGATGGTAGTGAAGCATATGACAGGCATTGGGTCTTCGCTTGGAACGAACCCTTACACATTGACGTTGGTTGGGGTGTGGCAAGTGCAGGGAAGAAAATAAGAGAGACAATAATAATGGCAGACAATAAGAAACGCCCGGGTAAAGATCTCGACCGTATCGACCGCAACATCCTGAACGAACTGCAGAAGGATGGGCGTATTTCGAACGTTGAGCTTTCCAAGCGCGTGGGGTTATCCCCAACCCCATGTTTAGAACGTGTGCGCCGCCTCGAGCGCCAGGGTTTTATTCATGGTTATACCGCTTTGCTCAACCCGCATTATCTGGATGCGTCCCTGCTGGTCTTCGTAGAAATCACGTTGAACCGCGGTGCGCCGGATGTGTTTGAGCAATTCAACTCGGCAGTACAGAAACTTGAAGAAATTCAGGAGTGTCATCTGGTGTCCGGTGATTTCGACTATCTGTTGAAAACCCGCGTGCCGGATATGTCGGCTTACCGTAAGTTGCTCGGTGAAACCTTGCTGCGTCTGCCGGGGGTTAACGACACCCGTACGTACGTGGTAATGGAAGAAGTGAAACAGAGTAACCGTCTGGTTATCAAAACACGGTAGGGTGCAGGTGCAAAACCTGATTAAATTGGTTACACTCCTGTTTATTCATACAGTTTCGGCGCCGGGGAAGCTTCTCGGCGCTGTTGCTATGTCAGCTAACAGGAACCTGGAGAGCCTTTCTTGAGCCAGGAATATACAGAAGATAAAGAAGTTACCTTGAGAAAACTCAGCAGCGGCCGCCGTTTGCTCGAAGCTGTGTTGATTGTGGTAGCCATTTTTGCCATTTACCTCATGGCTGCCTTGGTCAGTTTTAATCCATCTGACCCAAGCTGGTCGCAGACCGCGTGGCATGAGCCAATTCATAACCTGGGCGGTGGCGTCGGGGCCTGGATGGCCGACACATTGTTCTTCACCTTCGGGGTACTCGCCTATGCGATACCGCCGATCATGCTGGTGTTGTGCTGGGCGGCTTATCGTCAGCGCAGCGGCGGCGAATACATCGATTATTTTGCGCTTTCACTGCGCCTGATCGGCACGTTGGCGCTGGTGCTCACTTCGTGTGGCCTGGCGGCATTGAATGTCGACGATCTCTATTACTTCGCCTCCGGCGGTGTGATCGGCAGTTTGCTGAGCAACGCCATGTTGCCGTGGTTCAACGGCATTGGTGCCACCCTGGGGCTGCTGTGCGTTTGGGCTGCGGGGCTGACACTGTTTACCGGCTGGTCCTGGCTGGTGATCGCCGAGCGTATCGGCGGCGTGGTGCTGGGGACGGCGACCTTTATGACCAATCGTTCACGCCGTGAAGACCGTTATCACGACGATGATGACCGTTACGTCGAAGAGCAACCCGAATCTGCAGACAAGGAAGCCGCGCTTGCTGCGGCTACCACAGCGACGGCGGCCAATGCAGCGGAAGATGACGTATTGTTCTCAGCGCCTTCGGTCACGGAAACCGCGAAAATGGCGGCGGAAGATGCCGAAGATCCGTTGCTCAGCGGCCTGCGGGCTCATGATGACGAAGATGCGGATATCGTACCTGTTGCGCCAGCGCCAGCCAGCGCACCTGCCACAGCGGCACCTGTTGTCGCTCAGGCACCGTCGGTTACTGCGGCACCGGCGGCTCCGGCCTCGGTGAACCAGCATCCGATGAGCGCGGTAGCGGAAAACACCGCGCCGCCGCTGTACTCGTTTGAAATCCCTGAAGAGACACCAACGCCGAAGACGACGCGCCCGGTCGACCCTTACCGGGATGACGATGAGCCTCGTATGGGGAATTGGGATGCTCCGGCCGTATCGCCGTCGCACGACCGCTCTCCATTTGATTTCTCTGCCGCACAACGTGATCATGTTGATGTCAGTGCTCCGGCCGGTTTCAGTGCCGCCGAGCCTGCCGTTTCACCGTTTGGCAGCGCGAAGCCTCAGGCACCCGCCGCAGCGACGGCAATTGCCGGTGCTGTTGCCGCCAATACCTTTATGCCGGCCTTTACCGCCACCAGTGACGCGAACTCGCAGGTGAAACAAGGCCTCGGCCCTGAATTGCCGCGCCCGAACCCGGTGCGTATTCCGACCCGGCGTGAGCTGGCTTCCTACGGCATCAAGCTGCCTTCGCAGCGTATGGCCGAACAGGAACAACGCACCCGTGAGGACGACGAGCCATTGCAACAGGCTGATAATCTTTCGCAAGATGATGAAGCCCTGCAGGAAGCAGCCTTGCGCCAGGCGTTTGCCGAGCAGCAAAGCCAGCGTTACGGCGGGGAGCCTGAGGCAGATAATCTGGATGATGAAGCTGCTCTGCAGGAGGCCGCGCTGCGTCAGGCGTTTGCCGACCAGCAAAGCCAGCGCTATGGCCAGCCAGCCGCCGCGCCATCGGTGGCACCAACTACGCCGGTAGATACCCGCAATGCGTTCGGCTTCTCGCCGATGGATGATTTGGTTGATGATGGCCCGGTTGAGCCACTGTTCACCCTGTCGCCGCAGATGGAAGAACGTATTGAGCTGCAAAGCGAGCGTGAAGATGATGTGCCGTTCGGTCAGTTTGAGCCAGCCGCGTCGGCTCAGCCTCAGACCCCGCCGGTACAGCCGTATCAGCCTGCTTATCAACAACCGCAGCAGCAACAGGTCGTGCAGCAACAGCCGCCTGCCTATCAGCAACCTGTGGCGCAACCGGAGCCTGCCGCTGTGCAGCAGCCGGCGATGGACAGCCTGATCCACCCATTCCTGATGCGTAACGAAATGCCGTTGCAAAAACCGACCACGCCGTTGCCGACGCTGGATTTGCTGACCGAAGCCCCGAAAGAGGTGGAGCCGGTGGATTCCTTCGCGTTGGAACAAAAGGCGCGTTTGGTGGAAGCCAGCCTGGCCGATTACCGGGTGAAAGCCGACGTGGTCGATATTTTGCCAGGCCCGGTCATCACCCGCTTCGAGCTGGATTTGGCTCCGGGCGTCAAGGCTGCGCGTATTTCCAACCTGTCGCGCGACCTGGCGCGTTCACTGTCAACCTCGGCGGTACGTGTGGTTGAAGTGATCCCCGGCAAGCCTTACGTCGGGTTGGAACTGCCTAACGTCAAACGTCAGACGGTGTATCTGCGTGAAGTGCTGGACTGCCCGGCGTTCCGCGATAATCCATCGCCATTGGCGATCGTCCTGGGTAAAGACATTTCCGGCGAGCCGGTGGTGGCCGATTTGGCGAAAATGCCACACTTGCTGGTAGCGGGGACCACCGGTTCCGGTAAATCGGTTGGGGTCAATGCCATGATCCTGAGCATCTTGTATAAGGCCACGCCGAAAGAAGTGCGCTTTATCATGATCGACCCGAAAATGCTGGAACTGTCGGTATATGAAGGCATTCCGCACCTGTTGACGGATGTGGTAACCGACATGAAAGACGCCGCTAACGCCCTGCGTTGGTGTGTTGCCGAGATGGAGCGTCGCTACAAGCTGATGTCTGCACTGGGCGTGCGTAATCTGGCAGGTTATAACGAGCGCGTCGATCAGGCGGAAGCCATGGGGCGCCCGATCCCGGATCCGTTCTGGAAACCAACCGACAGCATGGACATGACGCCGCCGGTACTGGAGAAAGAGCCTTATATCGTGGTGATGGTCGACGAGTTTGCCGATCTCATCATGACGGTCGGTAAAAAGGTTGAGGAATTGATCGCTCGTCTGGCGCAGAAAGCGCGTGCGGCGGGGATCCACCTGGTGCTGGCAACCCAGCGTCCGTCGGTGGATGTGATCACTGGCCTGATCAAGGCCAACATCCCGACCCGTATCGCCTTTACCGTGTCCAGCAAGATTGACTCCCGTACTATCCTCGATCAGGGCGGCGCTGAATCCCTGTTGGGGATGGGTGACATGCTGTATCTGGCCCCTAACTCCTCGATTCCGGTCCGTGTGCATGGTGCATTTGTGCGCGATCAGGAAGTGCATGCGGTGGTTAAGGATTGGAAAGCGCGTGAGCGACCTCAATATAAAGAGGGTATCCTCAGCGCCGGTGACGACGGTGAGGGTGGAACTGGCGGCGGTCTGGACGGTGACGAAGAGCTGGATCCGCTGTTTGATCAGGCGGTGGAGTTTGTGGTGGATAAACGCCGTGCCTCTATCTCCGGCGTACAGCGCCAGTTCCGCATCGGTTATAACCGCGCCGCGCGTATCATCGAACAGATGGAAGCGCAGGGCATCGTCAGCGAGCAGGGGCACAACGGCAACCGCGAGGTGCTGGCACCGCCACGGCATGACTGATGAAGTTTTAATCGTTGTTATATAATCATAAAAGGGCCGCTTAGCGGCCCTTGTGCAAAGAAGCGTAAACCCATCGGCTTCTCGGAACATTGGCCTATCTGCCGGCGAATGGCTTCGGGTAGAGTGAAGATGTTGGGGTTCATTTGACCCGCACGGCATCGCCTTGCGGTTAACGCATTTCATAAGGTATCTGGAATAATGAAAAAACTGTTAGTTGCCTGTTGTCTGCTTTCGGGATTCGCTTCCACCTCCGTGCTGGCCGACGCCGCGCAGGATTTGCAAAGTCGCCTGGCGAAAGTGAACAGTTTCCACGCCAGCTTCTCCCAGACCGTGACCAGCAGCGATGGCGCTGCGGTACAGCAGGGTGAAGGTGAACTTTGGGTGAAACGTCCCAACCTGTTTAACTGGCACATGACCTCGCCGGATGAGAGCGTGCTGGTATCAGACGGTCAGACCCTGTGGTTCTACAACCCCTTTGTTGAGCAGGTGACCGCCACCTGGCTGAAAAATGCCACCGGCAATACGCCGTTTATGCTGATCACCCGCAATAACGCCAATGACTGGAAACAGTACAACGTTAAACAGAAGGGTAATGATTTCGAGCTGACGCCAAAATCCAGCAGCGGTAACCTGAAACAGTTCGCCATCAGCGTGGATAACAGCGGCACTATCCGCAGTTTTGCCGCGGTTGAGCAGGACGGTCAGCGCAGCTCTTACACGCTGAAAAGCCAGCAGAATGTTGTTGCCGATGCCAGCAAATTTAAATTTACCCCGCCGAAGGGGGTGACGCTGGACGACCAGCGCCAGTGAGGTCCGCGTGAGTAATATGTCGCTCGATTTTTCCCAGAATGAATTCCAGCCGTTGGCCGCGCGGATGCGGCCGACCACGCTGGCACAGTATATCGGCCAGCAACATCTGCTGGCCGCCGGCAAGCCTTTGCCGCGTGCAATCGAGGCGGGGCAACTGCATTCGATGATTCTGTGGGGGCCACCGGGCACCGGGAAAACGACGCTGGCAGAATTGATCGGTCGTTATGGTCAGGCGGACGTCGAGCGTATTTCTGCCGTCACGTCCGGGATCAAAGAGATCCGCGAGGCGATCGAGCGTGCACGCCAAAACCGTGACGCCGGTCGCCGCACTATCCTGTTTGTCGATGAGGTCCATCGCTTCAACAAAAGCCAGCAGGATGCCTTCCTGCCGCACATTGAAGACGGCACCATCACCTTTATCGGCGCCACCACCGAAAACCCGTCTTTTGAGCTTAACTCGGCGCTGTTGTCACGGGCCCGTGTTTATTTGCTGAAGGCACTGACTGCCGAAGATATCAGCCAGGTGCTGGATCAGGCGATGCAGGACAGCAGCCGGGGCTTTGGCGGCCAGAATATCGAACTGCTGGAAGAGACGCGCCGCATGTTGTCGGAGCTGGTTGGCGGCGACGCTCGTCGGGCGCTGAACAGCCTGGAGATGATGGCGGACATGGCGGAGATCAACGCCAAAGGCATTCGCGTGTTGACGCCGGAATTACTGAAAGAGGTCTCTGGCGAACGCAGTGCGCGTTTCGATAATAAAGGCGACCGCTTTTACGATCTGATCTCGGCGCTGCATAAATCGGTGCGTGGTTCAGCGCCGGATGCTGCGTTGTACTGGTATGCACGTATTATTACCGCCGGGGGCGATCCACTGTATGTGGCGCGCCGGTTGCTGGCGATTGCTTCTGAAGATGTGGGGAATGCCGACCCGCGTGGCATGCAGGTAGCCATTGCGGCCTGGGACTGCTTTACCCGCGTCGGCCCGGCGGAGGGCGAAAGGGCGATTGCTCAGGCTATCGTCTATTTGGCCTGCGCGCCAAAAAGCAACGCGGTTTACACGGCCTTCAAAGCGGCAATACGTGATGCCAAAGAGATGGCTGATTATGATGTACCCGAGCATCTGCGCAATGCGCCAACCAAGCTGATGAAGGAAATGGGGCTGGGTGCAGAATATCGTTACGCTCACGATGAGCCCAATGCCTATGCCGCCGGCGAGGATTACTTCCCACCCGAAATGGCCAGAACGCGTTACTATCATCCAACCACGCGCGGGCTGGAAGGTAAAATTGGCGAAAAGCTGGCATGGCTGGCTGAGCAGGATCAAAATAGCCAGACAAAACGCTACCGCTAGCGTTGCCGTTGCGGTAAGGTTAGCGGGTATCACTCTTCCTTTATACGGCTATAAATTCAGCCGAATAAAACATCAAATTTTCTTTCAATAACAATAAGCACAGGATTAGCATGCTCGATCCCAATCTGCTGCGTAATGAGCTAGACGCAGTCGCCGTCAAACTGGCTCGCCGAGGCTTTAAACTCGATCTGGATCTGCTGCGTTCTCAAGAAGAGCGTCGCAAAGTTCTGCAGGTAGAAACCGAAACGCTGCAGGCAGAACGTAACTCCCGATCGAAATCCATCGGCGCGGCTAAAGCGCGCGGGGAAGACATTGAGCCGCTGCGTCGCGAAGTAAACGAACTGGGTGACAAGCTGGACACGGCCAAGGCCGCGCTGGATCAGCTGCAGGCTGAAATCCGTGACTATGCGTTGGCGATCCCGAACCTGCCTGACGATGAAGTACCAGACGGTAAAGACGACAGCGATAACCTGGAAGTCAGCCGCTGGGGCGAGCCGCGCCAGTATGATTTCGCGGTACGCGATCACGTCGATCTGGGCGAAATGGCCGGTGGTCTGGACTTTGCCGCTGCGGTAAAACTGACCGGTTCACGCTTTGTGGTGATGAAAGGGCAAATTGCCCGTATGCACCGCGCGTTGTCCCAGTTCATGCTGGATCTGCATACCGAACAACACGGCTACCAGGAAACTTACGTTCCTTACCTGGTTAACCATGCCACACTGTACGGTACCGGCCAGTTGCCGAAATTTGGTGAAGACTTGTTCCACACCAAACCGCTGGAAGAAGAATCCGACAGCAGCAACTACGCACTGATCCCAACCGCAGAAGTGCCATTGACCAACCTGGTGCGCGACGAGATCCTGGAAGAGGAATCTCTGCCACTGAAGATGACTGCGCATACGCCTTGTTTCCGTGCCGAAGCCGGTTCTTATGGCCGTGACACCCGTGGTTTGATCCGCATGCACCAGTTCGACAAAGTTGAGATGGTGCAGATCGTCCGTCCGGAAGACTCGATGGCTACGCTGGAAGAGTTGACCGGTCATGCAGAGAAAGTGCTGCAGTTGCTGAACCTGCCATACCGTAAAATGTTGCTGTGTACCGGTGACATGGGCGCAGGCTCGTGCAAGACCTACGATCTGGAAGTGTGGCTGCCGGCGCAGGACACTTACCGTGAGATCTCATCCTGCTCCAACATGTGGGATTACCAGGCACGCCGCATGCAGGCCCGTTGCCGCAGCAAAACCGAGAAGAAGCCGCGCCTGGTGCATACGCTGAACGGTTCTGGTCTGGCAGTAGGTCGTACGCTGGTAGCAGTGTTGGAAAACTACCAGCAGGCTGATGGCCGTATTCAGGTTCCGGAAGTATTACGCCCATATATGGGTGGCCTGGAATACATCGGTTAACGATTTAGTTATGTTACGAAAAGCGCCTGCGGGCGCTTTTTTTATAAGAAAATTATTACCCCTTTGTTCGAAAGCCTTTTTTCTTTCAGATACTTCCCCCGCTTTATTGATAGCAGACAAAGTTCACTACTCACTTCTGAGTAATATCCACTCAGAGAGGAGGGTTTTTGTTCAGGCTCATCAACAGACACCGAATCTGTCTCCTCTGTTCGCCGCCTTGAGTGAAGGGCATGACGTTTATCAATACCAGGGTAAAACGTGGAGTGAGTTATGTCGGAAAACAAAACAAACCGTCAGGAGTCTGGGGGATTCAGTCGTCGCACGTTGGTAAAATCCAGTGGTATCGTCGGGCTGGCGCTGGCCGTCGGTGGCATAGCATTGCCATTTAGTCGCCGCGCATTAGCGGTTTCAATTAGCGAAAGTGTGCTGCAAGCCTCGCAGGACAAAGTGGTCTGGGGAGCTTGTTCGGTTAACTGTGGCAGTCGTTGCCCCTTGCGTTTACACGTCCGCGACGACGAAGTGTATTGGGTCGAAACCGATAACACCGGTCTGGATGAATACGGCGACCATCAGGTTCGAGCCTGTTTACGCGGCCGCTCTATTCGTCGCCGCATGAACCATCCTGACCGCTTGAATTATCCCATGAAACGCGTCGGTAAGCGTGGTGAAGGCAAGTTCAAACGTATCAGTTGGGACGAAGCTTATGACGCCATCGCCAACAATCTGAAGCGTATTGTCGAACAGTACGGCAACGAAGCGGTATATATCAATTACACCTCGGGTATTGTCGGCGGCAATATTACCCGCTCATCGCCAAATGCCTCGCTGGTCGCCCGTCTGATGAATTGCTATGGCGGTTACCTTAGCCAATACGGTACTTACAGCACTGCGCAAATTGCCTGCGCCATGCCTTACACCTATGGCAGCAATCTGGGCAACAGTACTTCGGATATTGAAAACAGCAAACTGGTGGTGATGTTCGGTAACAACCCGGCCGAGACGCGAATGAGCGGGGGCGGCATCACCTATTATCTGGAGCAGGCGCGTGAACGTTCCAATGCGCGGATGATTGTTATCGACCCACGTTATACCGATACCGCCGCCGGGCGTGAGGATGAATGGATCCCGATTCGCCCAGGCACGGATGCGGCATTGGTCGCCGGACTGGCACATGTGTTGATCAACGAGAATTTGGTCGACCAGCCGTTTCTGGATCGGTATTGCGTTGGCTACGACGAAAAAACCTTACCCGCCGACGCCCCGACAAATGGCCACTACAAAGCTTACATTCTTGGGTTGGGTGACGATGGCGTCGAGAAAACGCCGCAGTGGGCGGCAAAAATTACCGGTATTCCGGCAGCGCGCATTATCAAACTGGCGCGCGAAATCGGCAGCGCCAAACCGGCCTATATCTGTCAGGGCTGGGGGCCTCAGCGGCAGGCCAATGGTGAACTGACCTCGCGAGCCATCGCCATGCTGCCGATCTTGACCGGCAATGTCGGCATTAATGGCGGCAACAGCGGCGCGCGTGAATCAACCTATACCATTACCATTGAGCGTATGCCGGTATTGACCAACCCGGTTAAAGCGCAGATCTCCTGCTTTAGCTGGACCGATGCCATTGTACGAGGCCCGGAGATGACCGCCAGGCGTGATGGGGTGCGTGGCCAGGATAAGCTGAACGTGCCGATCAAGTTCATCTGGAACTATGCTGGTAACACCATCACCAATCAGCACTCTGACATCAATAAAACCCACGATATTTTGCAGGACGATTCTCAGTGCGAAATGATCGTGGTGATTGAGAACTTTATGACCTCGTCGGCGAAATATGCCGATATTCTGCTGCCGGACCTGATGACCGTTGAACAGGAAGATATCATTCCCAATGACTATGCCGGGAACATGGGTTATCTGATCTTTATTCAACCCGCCACCGCCGCCAAATTTGAACGTAAGGGCATTTATGAAGTGCTGAGTGAAGTGGCGCGCCGTTTAGGGCCAGAAGTACATCGGAAATTCACCGAAGGGCGTACCCAGGCGCAGTGGCTGCAGCATTTATACGCCAAAATGCAGGCGCGGGATCCGCTGCTGCCGGGTTATGAAGCGTTGCGCAGCATGGGGATCTACAAGCGTAAAGATCCCAATGGTCATTTCGTGGCTTACCAAAAATTCCGCCAGGATCCGGCTGCCAATCCATTAAAAACACCGTCCGGCAAGATAGAGATCTATTCCAGCAGGTTGGCCGAGATCGCCAACGACTGGCAACTGGAGAAAGACGAAACCATAAGCCCGTTACCGGTTTATGCCTCTACCTTTGAAGGTTGGGACGATCCGCTGCGTAACACCTACCCGCTGCAAATGTTTGGCTTCCACTACAAGGCCCGCACCCATTCCTCGTACGGCAATATCGATGTTCTGCAGGCGGCTTGCCGCCAGGAGGTGTGGATCAATCCATTGGATGCTCACTCTCGGGGCATCATCGCCGGCGACCAGGTGCGGGTATTCAATGGGCGTGGTGAGGTCCGTGTCGAAGCCAAGGTGACGCCGCGCATCATGCCGGGTGTGGTCGCTATGGGGCAGGGAGCCTGGCATCAGGCCAATATGAGTGGCGATCGGGTCGACCACGGTGCCTGCATGAATACCCTGACCACCCACCGGCCTTCGCCGTTGGCCAAGGGGAATCCGCAGCATACCAATCTGATCCAAATCGAAAAGGTATAAGGGGTAGCCAATGACTCAGCAATATGGATTCTTTATCGATTCAAGTCGTTGCACCGGCTGCAAAACCTGCGAACTGGCCTGCAAAGACTATAAAAACCTGACGCCGGACGTTAGCTTCCGCCGTGTCTACGAATATACCGGGGGTGATTGGCAACAGGATGGCGAAGGCTGGCAACAAAACGTGTTTGCCTATTACTTGTCGATCGCCTGCAACCATTGTGAAGATCCTGCCTGCACCAAAGTGTGCCCGACCGGTGCTATGCACAAACGGGAAGACGGTTTTGTGGTGGTGAATGAAGAGGTGTGCATTGGTTGCCGCTATTGTCATATGGCCTGCCCGTACGGCGCACCACAATACAATGCAGCCAAAGGACACATGACCAAATGTGATGGTTGCCATGAACGGGTGGCGGAGGGCAACAAGCCTATTTGCGTGGAGTCCTGTCCGCTACGGGCACTGGACTTTGGCCCAATCGAACAATTACGGCAGCAGCATGGCACCCTGGCACAGATGGCTCCGCTGCCGGCGGCGCATTTTACCCGGCCGAGCATAGTGCTGAAACCCAATGCCAATAGCCGGCCATGTGGCGATACCACGGGCTATTTGGCCAATCCGAAGGAGGTTTAATATGGGCATGGGATGGCATGAATGGCCGCTGATGCTGTTTACCGTATTGGGGCAATCAGTGGTGGGAGCGACCTTGGTCATGGCGGGGGCGGTGATTAGTGGCAATCTGAACGAACAGCAGGGCCGGGCAGTTCATCGCTCAATGTTCTGTTTGTGGTTGCTGATGGGCATCGCTTTTGTCGCTTCTACGCTGCACCTGGGGTCACCGTTACGCGCGTTCAACTCGTTAAATCGCGTTGGCGCTTCGGCGTTGAGCAACGAAATTGCCAGTGGCACGTTGTTCTTTGCCGTCGGTGGTTTTTATTGGCTGCTGGCGATACTGGGCAGAATGCCACCGGCGTTGGGTAAAGTGTGGCTGTGGGTGACCATGGTTCTGGGCGTGGTCTTTGTTTACGCCATGACGCGGGTGTATCAAATCGATACTGTGCCAACCTGGCATAACGGTTACACTACGCTGAACTTTTTCCTGACGACGCTGATCTGCGGGCCGTTGCTGGGCGTTTTATTGCTGCGTGCGGCTGGATTAGCGGTATCAGCCCGCTATTCACTGGCTATTCTTAGCGTGGTGGCACTGTTGGCAAGCCTGTGTGCAGTGATGATGCAAGGCTATGAGTTGGCCAGTATCAATAGCTCGGTACAGCAGGCCTCCACGCTGATCCCGCAATATGGCCAGTTAATGGTTGGGCGGCTGGTGTTGGTAGTGTCAGGTTTAGGCTGTTGGATTTGCCCACTGTTGCGCCGGGGTAACGCGAGCGTGATGGGGATGGTTTTAGGTTTGATTTTGGTTATCGCCGGTGAGTTGGTAGGCCGTGGTGTGTTCTACGGCCTGCATATGACCGTTGGCATGGCGGTAGCCGGTTAATATTGTAGTCAGGCACAGTTCGCTGTGCCCTTAATAGGATCCTTGATTTATGACGCTTGAAAATATCGCTTTAACGGCCGGGTGCTGGGTGTGTTGTTGTATGCACCGCCAGAAAGTGAAGACGGTCAACAGCTGTTGGCAACCTTGTCTGAATCTGAGTGGGTCAAAGAGTGGCCGTATGGCGACGCCGAGCAGTTGCAGACGGCGGCAGCACTGATTGCCACCGGCATTGAAGATAAACAAGAGGAGTCGTTGGCAGAGGCTTACCAACGTCTGTTTGTCGGGCCTGACACCTTACCGGCTCCGTTATGGGGTTCGGTGTATCTGGACAAAGAGAACGTGCTGTTTGGCAATTCCACTTTGCGTCTGCGCAGGTGGTTGCGTTCCAATGGTATCGACGCGCAACACGATCGCAATGAGCCGGAAGATCACATCGGTACTTTGTTGATGATGGTGGCATGGTTAGCCGAAGAGCGTCAGGGCGGGTTGGTGGAGCAATTGCTGACCAAACATTTGCTGCCTTGGGCACCGCGCTATCTGGAATTGCTGCAGGCGAATGCGCAACATCCTTTCTATCAGGGGCTGGCGCAATTGGCGCAGATCACTCTGAGCGCCTGGGCTGCCGAATGCTCTGCTGAAGTTGAATCTTTAGAACTGCATTTCTGATACAAAGGAACGGCCGCCAAAGCTGGCGGCCGTTCCTGGTTTACCCTCCACATCGAGCCATAAAAGTGCTGGTAATCACCAGTGCCTCCCCCCTCTGCCCCATCATCAATTCCCTGAATGTTTAAGTTTAATGAATTATTAAATCAATCTTAACATTCCATTGACATGCTTTATCGATGGGTGTAGTTTTTTTTGCGGATTATATGAGTAAAAGCTTCTTGGCATCGTTCTTAGGCTTTGCTGTACAAGGATTGTAAAATCACCTTAGTGGTTTTTTTAATGCGCGGGTTACACATTATGATAGGCAATTTTAAAAATATTTTTATCGCTATACTTAGCGGTTTTTTTCTTACCTTAATGTTTCAAGCCAACAGCGCTCTGTCTGAACAAACCTCTTCTGTCGTCGCCTCTTGGGTGGCTCACGGTATTGGCATGTTGAGTTCATTGCTGCTTATTCTATTATTTGTTAAAAAAAATCCTCAGGAATCGAATAATAAACCACAGAAACGATCCTGGTGGCTCTACCTTGGCGGCATTCCCGGAGCCTTTACCGTCATTTTGGCTACGATGGCAATTAACGGTGGCATTCCTCTCTCCAGCACAATTTCTCTTGGCCTGGTTGGGCAATTATTATTCGGGTTTGTCTCAGATCACTTTGGTTTATTCGGCTCACAAAAACGAAAAATGACTCGCAGTAGCCTTTATATCTCTGCTCTGATTATTTCCGGCTGTTTTCTTATTATCTATAGCCTTTAGGGAGCGATGACGTGGATACGCTTATTTTTATTGCCCTGTTAAACGGGATGATTATTAGCTCTGCCAGGGTTATTAATGGCCAGCTGAGTGCCTCTATTGGCGCATTTCGCACCTCCTTATGGAATCACTCGGTGGGGTTCTTATTTCTGACCCTGTTGGTGGCGGCGTTTTACTGGCAACAGCTAGGGCAGTTCCATTGGGCTCAAGTTCCGGCCTATGCCTGGGTTGGTGGCGGGTGTGGCGCACTGTTCGTGGCAACCAGCAGCTACGTGTTCCCCAAAATGGGGGCGCTAAATACTTCGGTATTAATTATTGGCGGTCAGATGTTCTCGGCCGTGCTGTTTGATGTGATTAATCAAGGTGGGCGCAGTCATCTCATTCAGCTATTGGGAGTGGCATTGATCACCATTGGGATCATCCTATCGACACTCGAGAAATATCATCATGATAAATGAACTGTTAGATGATCAGCGATACGACATAGAGTTTAACGGGCATCTCACCAATCATGTTAAACATGCCGTTATCGCCTTGTCTGGGTTGGGCGTGCCCGAGGAGCGTATCGCCTGGTATTACCGGCGCTATGCCGCCATGACGCCTTACGGCATGGGGTTGGAGCCACCAAGAAAAGCCAGGTACCAGATTGATAGTGCTAACTGGCGTAGCCTGCGGGGCAAACGAAGCAGCTTTAGCGCCTATTGCGACTTTTTCCGGCAGCAGATACGTGAGCAGGGACGTGAGCAGGTGCTTGCCAGCTATCTGCCGGAACTGATTGACGGTTGGGTGGGCTCGTTGACGCACGGCACCATTCATCTGGGTTGGGCGTTGCTGGCCGAGCATGAGGTGATGATCGTCGAAGGCTTGGCCTATATGGCCTATTCGTACGTACCCTGCCATCATCGACGCTCCCAATACGACCCACGTCTTGGGGAGCCAAGGGTCTTTGACTCTGTGCTACGTTTGGCGAACTGCTGGCAGCAACGGCGGGAAGAGATGCTGGCCTGGCAGAGCGCGGTTATTGAAACGCCGGCTGAGGAAATCAAGGCGCGTATCCATCCTGAATTACAGCGTTCCGGTCTGCAATATCGCATCGCCTGCGTATTGGAACAGGGCCATGAAGAGATTTATCGCCAGCCGGAGTGGCTGACGCAACAGAGCCTCGAGCAGGTGTGGGTGCAATTCTATCAGACGGTCACATTAATCTACCTGACCACACCGGGGAATTTTCTGCTGCTGCACTTGTTGACGTCTTTGTTGGCCATGGAACAAATCGCCAGGCATTTACCCGAGCAAGAGGCGCGCGACGTGCTTTGCAGCTACTGGGTCGGGATGCAGTGCATGTTGTTTGCTACCGATAGTTTGGCTCACCCCGATAAGTTACAATCTCTCCAGCATCTTTATGCCGATGAATATGACGATATCCGCGATCCGCTATGGGAACGCGAGTGGCAGCAGCTCACCGCGCGAGCCGTGGAGGAGGAAGAGGAGCATAACCCAAAACTGGTTTATGTGATGAAACTGCTATGGTTGCGCACCAAATGCACCTTGTACCGCGCCACCGCACACCAGTTCACCACAACTCCCCAATTGCCGCCGTCGTTTGAGCATGCACCTAACCTGGAGTGAGAGGTCAACAGAGTGAATAACCGTCCTGCTACAAAATTTATTGATAAATTAGGCTGGGTATATATTCAGGATAAAAAAGTCCTGATGGCTCGTTCGTATAACAAGACGACGTTTTATATTCCTGGCGGCAAACGGGAAATCGGAGAGAGCGATCGCGAGGCTCTTACCCGAGAAATTAAAGAAGAACTTTCCGTTGATTTAATTAATGACAGTATTATTTCATTGGGCGAATTCCATGGGCAGGCCGATGGTAAACCCGCTGACGTGATGGTGAAAATACATTGTTTTACTGCCGACTTTATTGGTGAAGTCAAAGCCAGTGCCGAAATAGAAGAAGTTTCCTGGTTGACCCATGCGGACTGCCATCTCTGTTCCGAAGCGGCGGTAAAAGTATTGAGCGAGCTAAAGGAAAGGCATCTTATCGACTGATTATTCCCTGTTGATATTGATAAGTTACAGACTGACTTTTATTTTTAATCGATATAAGCCTTCCTTTCACCTAACCCGGTGAAGGGCGGTGCTTATGCATCTATTACTCTGTTAAAAGAACAAGGTTATGAAACTTTCTAATATTCATCTGTTAGCCCCAAGTCATTATCTTACTTATTTGCACACCCAAATCCGTAATAAACAGGCGGAGCATGCCTGTTTTGAATATTATAGCGATCAACTGCTGCGCCAACTGCTGGTGCAGGTCGCCTCCTTACTGCCGTATGAAAAAAATGAGGTGATTACCCCCATTGGCGAAACCTATGCGGGGCTAAAACTTGCCCGTGGTATTTGCGGTGTTTCGGTTATCCGTGCCGGGGAAAGTTTTGAGGGCGAGTATCGCAGAATGTTTAGCGGCCAGCCGATAGGAAAAATACTTATTCAACGCAATCCGCAAAGCAAGCTACCCAAATACTTCTACTCACATTTCCCCGACGATATTGCCGAACGCGCCGTGTTGTTATTTGAACCTATGCTGGCCACGGGCGGTTCGCTGATCATGGCAATCGAAACTCTGTTGGAGCAAGGCGTGCCGCTGGAAAATATCTATGTTGTTAATGTATTGGCATCGCCGGTGGGGGTCGAACGTTTGTTTGCCCGTTTCCCTGACATCCAACTGGTGACCTCATCCATTGAACAGGGACTCTCGGATCAGGCCTTTATGAAACCGGGGATCGGCGACTTTGGTGACCGATATTTTGGTACCCGGCACGGGTAATTAAACTCTACAAAGGAAAAAGACATGCCGCACGTGAAAATTCAGCACTTTCCGCAGGTACTTTCCCAAACTGCCAAGAATGCACTGGCAGAGGAGATAACGCGGGCTATTACGCAAGCATTACAGTGCGATGCCGGCGTCGTCTCCATTGCAATAGAGCCGGTATCTGCCGATGACTGGCAGGCGCAGGTTTATCGCCCGGAAATAGAAAATAAAAAAGACTGTTTAATTAAAGTCCCTAATTACTGACCCTCAAGAAGGTGACATCTATGAAATCTGAACTCAGAGTCATTATGTTTGACCTTGACGGCACCCTGTTTGATACGGCGAGAGCTATTGTGTCCGCCTTTCGTGCCACCTTTCAACAACTGCAATTACCACAGCCGGCCGAGGATGAGCTGATTCGTGAAACGATAGGCCTGCCGTTGGAGCGTGCCTTTGCCCAATTGCTGTCTCAGGAGGCCGATAGCCGGACAGTAACCGACTGCGTGGCGGAGTATCAACGGCAGTTTCAGACGCTGATTTTACCCATGGCGGCATCGCTGTTATTTCCTGGCGTCGCTGCGGGCCTGCAACAGTTGAAAGGAGCGGGTTTTCATCTGGCGGTGACCACCAATAAGTTCGCACGCAGTGCAAATTCGCTATTGGCGGCGGCGGGCATTGCCCCGTTGTTTGATGTGGTGGTTTGCGCTGACCAGGTAACGGAGAAAAAACCGGCGCCGGAGTCTGGCAACAAAATCCTGGATCACTATCAGGTCAGGGCGATCGATGCGGTGATGGTGGGGGATACTACGCACGACATATTGATGGCTCATCAGGTTGGCTGTCAGGTGATCGCGGTGGATTATGGTATTCAAAATCGTCAGGTACTGGCCGCAGCCGAGCCCAGCATTATTGTAAGCTCTTTTGCCGCCGTGGTTGACTGGTGCCGTCACAGAGACGTTAGTCGCGCAGCAGCAGGCTAGCAACAGCAAAAGAAATACGGGTTATTCAGGGCCGCAGACAGCGCTATTTCTTAATGGTGAAGGTTTACGGGCGATAAATATCGCCATGCTTACGCCATTAGCGCCATGACAAATAAATAGATCCAAAGGATATGGGCAAAAGTCGCTCAGGCTCATGCCTGCGAAAAAAATGACGTCAGTTGTCATCTGCCAACTGGCAACGATTAACTCTGAAAGAGGGTGAATGCCGAAAAGCTGCATGGATAACGACAGTAATGACAACGACAGATATCCCCTAATTGTATAAGGCCGGCATTTTCCCTGAATGGGGAGTGTTGCTAAAGCATGTCGTCATTACAACCCTACCGGGATCCTGGCAAATGTGAGGCGTTCATAGAGTAAAAATGGATATTTCGGCGGGACTATTTGAACAGTTGGCTCAACACTACAGCCAGCAACCCGAAGCCATTGCGGTACAAGACGCGGACAGCGTACTGAGTTATCGCGACTTCTGCCATCATGTTTTTAGTATTTCCTCCTGTTTGCGGCAGTGGATTAACACTGACAGAGTCTGTATCGGTTTATTCTGCGAGCCTTCCACTACTCTGGTAAGCGGTGCCTGGGGTATTTTGGCCAGCGGTTATGCTTATTTGCCGTTGGCGCCAGAATATCCCGATGAGCGGTTGCGTTATATGATTACCGACTCAGAGGTAAAAGTTATTCTTTGCCAATATCATCTCAAAGAAAAATTGCAAACGCTGATCGGGCCAGATGTCACGATTATTACCGACAATGATATCCCTTATCTTTCTGATTTGCCCAAAGCGGTTTTTGACATTGCTGATTCTTCCGATGCCGCGCGGCTGGCTTATGTGATTTACACCTCAGGCAGTTCGGGCAAACCGAAAGGCGTAATGGTCAGTTACCCTAATATTTCTCGTCATATGCATTACCTGTCCCACCGTTTTGCTTTTGGCGCACAGAGTAAGATTTTGCAGAAAACGCCCATGAGCTTTGATGCGGCGCAGTGGGAGATCCTGGCGCCGGCGATGGGATGTTCGCTGGTGATAGCACCGAAGGATTGCTACCGCGATCCGGATATGATGGTGGCGACCTTGCTGCGTCATCAAATCACCAGCCTGCAATGCGTACCGACGCTGCTGCAAGCGCTGGTCGAGCAGCCACTGTTGCAGGATTGCCAGGCGTTAACGCAGGTCTTTTGCGGTGGCGAAATATTGACGCGCAACCTGGCAAAGCAATTCTTTCAGTGCCTGCCGCAAGCTCGCCTGATCAACCTGTATGGCCCAACGGAATGTACCATCAATGCGTCGGTGCATGAGGTTGAGAAAGAGGCTCTGGAACAGTCACCTGACGCCGTTTCGATAGGTCGGCCGGTGGAGGATACCGCGTTTTATGTGCTTGATGCGCACCGTCAGCCGGTGGCCGAGGGTGAAAAAGGCGAGCTGTACATCTCCGGTGTGCAGGTGGCCAATGGCTATTTGCTGCGTCCTGAGTTAACGGCTGAACGGTTTCTGACGAATCCATTTACCCCTGCCGCGGAACATGCGCGCATGTATCGCACTGGCGATGTGGTTTACCGGGATAGCCTCGGCTGCTATCACTTTGCCGGCCGGGCAGATAACCAGATTAAACTGCGCGGTTACCGTATCGAACTCGATGAAATTCGCCTGGCGATTGAGCGACACCTCTGGGTGAAAAGGGCGGCGGTAATGGTCAATGAAGACGAGCGAACGCATTATCAAAACCTGATCGCCTGCGTCGAGTTGGACTCACAGCATGCGGCGTTGATGGATCAGGGGGTCCACGGCGAGCATCATCAGTCGAAGGCCAGCAGGCAACAGGTCAAGGCGCAGCTGTCCAATGCGGGGTGCCGCAGCGAGGACGAGTGCCGGGCATTGCCCGCAATCGCGCTTGCCGGCGCACAGGCTACGGCGCAGCAAAACTATCGGGCTTTCAGCCGCAAAAGTTACCGTTTCTTTGAAGGGACGACGCGGGTTACCGAGGCGCAATTATTGTCAATTCTGGGGCGCAGCCCGCGTGCCATGTTGGCGAGCGACCTGCAAGCGCTGTCGGTGGAGGATTTTGGCGCGCTGCTGCGTAACTTTGGCCAGTTCGCCAGTGAAAAACGATTGTTGCCCAAATACGCCTACGCATCACCGGGGGCGCTGTATTCGGTTCAGATGTATCTCGAGCTACACCGAATGTTTGGCTGGCCGGCGGGGATCTACTATTACCACCCTGTAAACCACCGCCTGTATTGCGTATGCGAACTGCCTGAACAGGCAACGGGCAGCCTTGAAATCCACTTTATCGGCAAACGCGCGGCTATCGATCAGGTTTATCAGAACAATATTCAGGAGGTTCTGGAGATGGAGGCCGGTCATATGTTGGGGCTGTTCGATGAACTGCTGCCAGAATATGGTCTGCAGGCAGCCTCCGGCGCCCAGCCGGGGGCGTTGCCACAGTGGTATGACGGAGCCGCAACTGACTATTATTTCGGCGATTTTCGCATTCAGCCCGCCAATATGGAGGCCGTTGTCGACCACCCGGAATTTTTTGTCCAGGTTCATGCGCAGGGCGTCGCCGATATGTCTCCTGGGCTGTACCACTATCGCCAGGGCTCGCTGCATTTTATGGATGAGGAGATCCTGGCACGTCATCACGTTATCGCTATCAACCAGCAAGTCTATCAGCGTGCGGGTTTTGGCATCATGCTGGTGAACAACCATGCCGATGCTCAGGGGCATTACATTATGCTGGGGCGTGCGCTGCATCGTCTGCAAGCCAATCCGCTGGGGCTGGGGATGATGTCGGCCGGCTATAGTTCGAAAAGCGGGCACGACTTGCCTGCTGCAAAGGCGATGCGGACGCTATTGACCCGCCACGGGTTGCCGATGCAGAGCTGTTATTTCTGTATCGGCGGCCCGCTCAGCCAGTCGCAGCTGTGCCATGACGGCATGGATGAGGATCGGGTGCATATGCAAGGGCCAACTGAAATGCTGAAAGCCGATTTAGCCGCGCAGTTGCCACAATACATGATCCCGAACCGCGTGCTGGTCATGGACAAGCTGCCGCTGATGGCCAACGGTAAGGTCGACCAACAAACGCTTAATCGTATGTATGCTTGCCAACTGAATACCGAAAAGCCAATCGTGGTGCCGGAGGGCGAATTACAACAGCGTTTGGCCGAAATCTGGTGCCGGGTCATGAAGTGGGAAAGGGTCTCTGCGGACGATGATTTCTTTGAGAGCGGGGGTAACTCACTCACTGCAGTCATGTTTATCAACCAGGTCAACAAAGCGCTCGATATTAAATTGCCGATGCAGATCCTGTTCCAAACGCCGAACATCGTTGCTTTGGCCGACTGGATAGAACGCAATGCCTATCTCGCGCCACAGCTGTCGCGCTTGGTGCCCTTTAATCGACAGCAGGCACCGGCGATTTTTTGCTGGCCAGGTCTGGGAGGCTATCCGCTAAGTCTCAAAGCGCTGGGAGAGAGTCTGAGCCAGGCGCGTGCCTTTTATGGCGTGCAGGCGCTGGGCATTAACGAAGGGGAGCTGCCACTGGAGTCCATTCAGCAGATGGCGGCGGCAGATATCGCGCAAATCCGACGCTTGCAACCCCAGGGGCCCTATACGTTGTGGGGATACTCCTTCGGCGCACGCGTGGCTTTCGAGGCTGCCTACCAGTTGGAGGCCGAGGGGCAGATGGTGGAGGAGCTGTACCTGATTGCTCCCGGTTCGCCGAAAACGCAATTTGACCGAGAGCAAGAGGGTAACCAGCAGGTCAGCTTCACCAATCCGGTGTTTGTGGCGATTTTATTTTCCGTTTTTGCCCGCCAGGTGGAAGGGCCATTGCTTGAACGCTGTCTGGCAGAGTGCCGTGAAGAGGGGGACTTTGTGCGTTTTATTTGCCGCTGTTTCCCACAGCTTCAGGTGGAACTGGTGGCGCGGATCATTGAGATCGTCAAGCAAACCTATGCCTTCGGCTATAACTTCGAGGAACTGCAGCAACGCCAGGTTCGGGCGCCGGTGACCGTTATTAAAGCGGCCGGTGACCATTATTCCCAACTTGAAAATTCACCGGCCCTGCAGGCCAATCCGCCGCGGGTGATCTCGCTGGCGGTGGACCATTACCAACTGCTGCTGCCTGAAGGTGTCGCGCAACTGCAAGCGGCCCTGTTTCCCTCTGTTTCCGTTAATGTGATAAGTGAGTCATGATGCAAGCTAATTTACTGCCTTTGGTTATTCATCCTGAAGTGAAGGCCGCCCTGGAAAGTCGCCACGCGGTGGTTGCGCTGGAGTCAAACGTCATTACTCACGGGCTGAACTATCCTGCCAATGTGGAGACTGCGCTGGCGGTGGAGGCGGCAGTCCGCCGCAGCGGCGCGGTTCCTGCGACCATTGGTATCTGCGATGGCGAAATTTTGGTGGGCATGCATCGCGAACAGATCGAACGTTTCGCCACCACGCCTGGCATTGCGAAAGTATCCAGCAACAATTTGCCTTTTGTGCTGGCGCAAAAAAGCATGGGAGCCACCACGGTGGCTTCGTCGCTGATGTTGGCCGAACTGGCCGGTATTGGTTTCTTTGCCTCTGCGGGCATTGGTGGTGTGCATCGCGGGGGAGAAGACAGCATGGATATCTCTTCCGATTTGATCCAATTTACCCGCACTAACGTGACGGTGGTGTGTGCAGGAGCCAAAAATATCCTCGATATCGGGCGTACGCTGGAGTTTCTGGAAACCCAGTGCGTTCCCGTGGTGACCTATCAGACGGACGATTTCCCGGCATTCTATTGTCGCAGTAGCGGCTATCGCAGTCCGCAACGGTTGGACAGCCTGGAGGCGATTGCTCAGGCGATTGATATTAACCGCGCATTGCCGGGCAGTGCGGCGATGGTGGTGGCAGCACCGACCAAACCGGAGGATGCGATTGACAGCCGTGACGTTCAGGCAGCGATCCAGGCCGCCATCGAGAATGCGGCCGCCGAAGGCGTAACTGGCAGCCAGGTAACCAAATTCATTATGAAAGCGGTTGAGCAGGCGACCCATGGGCGTTCGGCCATGGCCAATGCGGCAGTATTGGTGAACACCGCCGAAATTGCGGGTCAGTTAGCTATGGTTTATCACCGGTCGCGCTAAGAAAAGCCGGCGTTGCCCTCAGGGAAGGGGCCACGCCGGAACCCGATTGGCGCATGCCTTAAGCGGTCATTGGGGGGCACTTTCCTGATGATGTTACCCTGCACTAGGGTGACAAAAAACAAATCGTGCGATCCACTGATAAGAGCTGATTGACTTTTTTATCGCCAGTGGCATGATGCGCGCACTCTCATTGCGCGTTCGGTTTCAATCTCACTATGTCCGCATATTCCCGGCCAGTGCTCCTGCTGCTCTGTGGCCTGTTGTTGCTCACGGTTTCTATTGCCGTATTGAATACGTTAGTTCCTCTTTGGTTAACCCATGCTCAGTTGTCAACCGGGCAGGTGGGAATGGTAAGTTCCTCTTACTTTACCGGCAATCTGTTTGGCACGCTGATGGCGGGCAAACTGATCCAGCGCATTGGGTTTACCCGCAGTTATCACCTTGCCTGCGTGGTGTTCGCCGTGGCGACCGCCGGTATGGCGTTGTCGCTCGATTTCTGGAGTTGGATGGGCTGGCGTTTCTTTGCCGGTATCGGCTGCGCCTGGATTTGGGTGATTGTTGAGAGCGCCTTATTGCGCAGCGGAAACCTTACCAACCGTGGCCAACTGCTGGCGGCCTATATGATGGTTTACTACCTGGGAACGGTGGTCGGCCAACTGCTGCTGAGTATGGTGTCTACCGAATTGTTGAACGTGGTGCCCTGGGTGACGGCCATTGTGATCAGCGCCATGTTGCCGATGTTGTTTGCCCGGGTTAACAGCCAGCACGATGAACCTCAGCACGCCGCGGTTTGGCCGATGCTGAAACGCCGCAGTGCGCGGTTGGGCATCAAATGGTTGTATTATCTCCGGTATTGTTCTCGGCTCGTTGTATGGCCTGATGCCGCTGTATTTATCCCATCAGGGGATGAGCGACGCCAACGTCGGTTACTGGATGGCATTACTGGTCAGTTCAGGCATTGTCGGCCAGTGGCCGGTAGGGCGCCTGGCTGATCGCTATGGGCGCCTGCTGGTGCTGCGTATTCAGGTATTCGTGGTGATCCTCGCCAGCGTGGCGATGCTCAGCCACTCTGCCATGGCACCGGCGCTATTCATTCTCGGCTGTGCCGGGTTTACCCTGTACCCGGTCGCGATGTCCTGGGCCTGTGAGAAAGCGATGCCTCATGAGCTGGTGGCGATGAATCAGGCATTGTTGATGAGTTACACCATCGGCAGCCTGCTCGGCCCGTCGATGACGGCGCTGCTGATGCAAAATTATTCCGACCAATCGCTGTTTGTGATGATCGCCGCAGTAGCCCTGGTCTATCTGATGATGCTGCTGAAAAAGCCGGACCCGCAACACACCCCGCTGGCTGCCGCCTGAGCATAAAAAAACCCGGCCATAGCGCGCCGGGTTTTTTGTTGTAGCCAAGGCCTCAGTACATTACTTTGTGGCCGTAGCTTTCCAGAATGCCTTTGACGCGTTCCATGGTGTCCGCTTTTGGTGGATGGACGCCGTCCAGCTTGTACTCTTCCCCCATCGCCACCCACTTATGCTTGCCCAGTTCGTGGTAAGGCAGCAGTTCGATTTTCTCGATGTTGGTCATATCCTTGGTGAATTCGCCCAACAGGTGCGTCGACTTGTCATCATCTGACCAACCCGGCACCACGACGTAACGGATCCAGGTGCGCTGATTACGTTTCGCCAGATAGCGAGCGAACTCCAGCGTGCGGTGGTTGGAAACGCCGACCAGATTTTGGTGAATGTCGTCGTTCATCTGTTTGAGATCCAGCATGACCAGATCGGTGGCGTCCAGCAGTTCGTCGATCACCGGATCGTAACGGCGGACAAAACCATTGGTGTCCAGACAGGTGTTGATACCTTCTTCGTGACAGGCGCGGAACCAGTCGCGGACGAACTCGGCCTGTAGAATGGCCTCGCCGCCGGAAGCGGTAACGCCGCCGCCGGAAGCGTTCATAAAGTAGCGATAAGAGACGGCGTCTTTCATCAGCTCTTCCACGGTGACTTCTTTCCCGCCGTGGGTATCCCAGGTATCACGGTTGTGGCAATACAGGCAGCGCATCAGGCAGCCCTGGAAGAAAACGATAAAGCGGATCCCTGGGCCGTCTACGGTGCCACAGGATTCGAAGGAGTGGATGCGACCTTTCACTGACATTGCGGGGTTTTCTCCAATATTGACTGTCAAACGCAGTCTAAAAGTAGGCTTGTAACCGCCAGACAGGGATCAGCGATGCAGCAAGCGGGCAGGGCCCGGCGACTGGGGTGGAACGATTCCTGTTGGCCGGTTATTACGCCGGTTAACTGTTTTGCCGGATAGCCATTCTATTGAGTATAGCCATCTGGCAAAACAGACTCGCGCTGAGTCAGGGGAGTGCATTTATTAAAAAGGCCGGAAAGATCCGGCCCCGGGTTTCAGCTTAACCACCGGGCGGGAAACCCCGCCCGGATGGGGCAATTACATCGACTGAGTGAAAGTACGGGTAATTACGTCTTGCTGTTGTTCTTTGGTCAGCGAGTTGAAGCGAACGGCATAACCGGATACGCGGATGGTCAGCTGAGGGTATTTCTCAGGGTTTTCCATCGCGTCCAGCAGCATTTCACGGTTCATCACGTTAACGTTCAGGTGCTGGCCACCTTCGATAGAGGCTTCGTGGTGGAAGTAACCGTCCATCAGACCTGCCAGGTTGGCTTTACGCACGTCGTCATCTTTACCCAGCGCGTTTGGCACGATGGAGAAGGTGTAGGAGATCCCGTCTTTCGCATAGGCAAACGGCAGTTTGGCTACGGAGGTCAGGGACGCTACGGCACCTTTCTGGTCACGGCCGTGCATTGGGTTGGCACCTGGACCGAATGGAGCGCCTGCACGGCGGCCATCTGGGGTGTTACCGGTTTTCTTGCCGTAAACCACGTTAGAGGTGATGGTCAGTACAGACTGAGTCGCTACTGCATTACGGTAGGTGCGCAGTTTCTGAATTTTCTTCATGAAACGTTCTACCAGGTCACAGGCGATGTCATCTACGCGAGCATCGTTGTTACCGAACTGCGGGTATTCACCTTCGATTTTGAAGTCTACGGCCAGGCCGTCTTCGTCACGGATGGTGGACACTTTAGCGTACTTGATAGCAGACAGGGAGTCAGCCGCCACCGACAGACCGGCGATGCCGCAAGCCATGGTGCGATAAACGTCACGGTCATGCAGCGCCATCAGTGCAGCTTCATAGCTGTACTTGTCGTGCATGTAGTGAATGATGTTCAGCGCGGTCACGTACTGCTTGGCCAGCCAATCCATAAAGTGGTCCATGCGTTCCATGACTTTGTCATAGTCCAGCACGGTATCCATCATTGGCGCTTCTTTCGGGCCAACCTGGATTTTCATTTTTTCATCAACGCCGCCGTTGATGGCGTACAACATGGTTTTCGCCAGGTTGGCACGGGCACCGAAGAACTGCATTTGTTTGCCGACAATCATCGGGCTGACACAACAGGCGATGGCATAGTCATCGTTGTTGAAGTCAGGACGCATCAGGTCGTCGTTTTCATACTGTACGGAGGAGGTGTCGATAGACACTTTCGCAGCGTATTTTTTGAAGTTCAACGGCAGTTTTTCAGACCACAGGATGGTCATGTTCGGTTCCGGAGACGGCCCCATGGTGTACAGGGTGTTCAGGAAACGGAAGCTGTTTTTGGTGACCAGGGTACGGCCGTCAACGCCCATACCTGCCAGGGACTCAGTCGCCCAGATTGGGTCACCGGAGAACAATTCATCATACTCAGGGGTACGCAGGAAGCGAACCATACGCAGTTTCATCACCAGGTGGTCAATCAGTTCCTGCGCCTGTTCTTCGTTCAGTTTGCCCGCTTCGATGTCGCGTTGGATAAACACGTCAAGGAAGGTGGACACGCGGCCGAAGGACATGGCTGCGCCGTTCTGGGATTTCACTGCAGCCAGGTAGCCGAAGTAGGTCCACTGTACGGCTTCTTGCGCGGTGGTAGCCGGGCCAGAGATATCGCAGCCGTATTTGGCCGCCATTTCTTTGATTTGACCCAGAGCGCGATGCTGTTCAGCAATTTCTTCACGCAGCTGGATGGTCATTTCCAGATCTTCGCCGTTTTCCAGCTTGGTCTGCAGTGACTTGAACTGGTTCAGCTTGTCGGCCATCAGGAAATCGATGCCGTACAGGGCTACGCGACGGTAGTCACCGATGATGCGGCCACGGCCGTATGCATCTGGCAGACCGGTCAGCACGCCGGATTTACGGCAGTTCAGAATGTCTTTGGTGTAAACATCGAATACGCCCTGGTTGTGGGTTTTGCGGTATTCGGTGAACACTTTTTTCAGCTGTGGATCCAGTTCGCGGCCATAGACCTTACAAGAACCTTCCACCATTTTGATGCCGCCGAATGGGATCAGCGCGCGTTTCAGTGGTGCATCAGTCTGCAAACCAACGATGGTTTCCAGCTCTTTGGCAATGTAGCCTGCGTCGTGCGAAGTGATGGTAGCTGCAACGTTGGTGTCGAAATCAACTGGCGCATGGGTGCGGTTTTCCAGTTTGATCCCTTCCATAACCTTGTCCCACAGGGTGGAAGTGGCCTGAGTTGCGCCGGCCAGGAAGGATTCGTCACCCTCGTAAGGAGTGTAGTTTTTCTGGATGAAGTCACGAACGTTGACTTCATTCTGCCAGTCACCCTTACTGAAACCTTCCCAAGCTTTGGCTAACTTCTCGTTAAGTTCGGTCATTATACACCTACCTTTATTTGTGGAGTTCTAACTCGGCGCGCGGTAACTAACAGCTTAGTGCTGTTGTTCACCACCACGCAGATAAATTACCCAGTAAGTCAACCCAACCAGCAGGCCGCCACCAATGATGTTGCCAATGGTGACCGGGATCAGGTTGTCGATGATAAAGTTGCTTACGGTCAGATGAGCAAACTGCTCAGGTGTTGCCCCTACGGCTTGCCAGAATTCTGGCGTGGCGAAGTTTTTAACCACGATACCCATAGGGATCATAAACATGTTGGCGATGCTGTGTTCAAAACCGCTGGCGACAAACATGCCGACTGGCAGGATCATGGCGAACATTTTGTCCATCAGGCTGCGGCCGGAGTAGCTCATCCACACCGCCAGGCAGACCATCAGGTTAGCCAGGATGCCGAGGCAGACGGCCTCAACAAAGGTGTGATGCAGCTTGTGATCCGCGGTTTGCAGGACGTTCAGGCCCCACTGACCGTTGGCGACCATGTGCTCGCCAGAGAACCAGATGAGTGCCACAAAGAACAGTGCGCCAATCAGGTTGCCAATATAGACATTCAGCCAGTTGGCGCCCAGTTGGCACCAGCTGATGCGGCCGCTGGCCTTGGCAATGACAATCAGCACGGTGGAGGTGAACAGGTCGGCGCCCGAAACCACCACCAGCATTAACCCCAGAGAGAAACAGATGCCGCCGACCAGTTTTGCCAGGCCGAAAGGCACACCGGCAGTGCCGGTAGTCGCAGTGATATAAAACACGAATGCGATTGAAATAAAGACGCCGGCAGTGATCGCCAAATAAAACGTTTTCAGCGGATGCTTGGTGGCTTTATACACACCTGCATCTTCAGCGATTTTCGCCGTTGCTGCAGGTAATATCAGATCGAAGGGGTTGTCAGCTTTCACACTAACTCTCGCTTTTAAGGGTTAAAACAACGCAATAAGATACTAACAAAGCAGTATAGGGTAAAAATTGATTTGGATCATAAGGCGAGAAACTAAAGCAGCCAAAAACCAGATAAATAGCAAGGCTTATTGAGTTAAATTATTGAATTTAATGATAAAACTATTTTTTAATGTTTGCAAATAATTTTGAAAAGACGGTTGTGACAGCCTCGATAAGGTTAAATTTTAACGCATTTTGTCACTTTTCAGGTGGTAGGGTTTAATTATCGGTTAATTATTATTTCACCAGCCAGTAACAATTGCCGCTTTATTTGTCTTGTTTGCCGATAAGTGCGTAATGAGTCGAAAAAAATAAACAACAAACTCGCTTATTTAACCGTCAAAATAAGAGGGTGGTATTTTTGAACAGAGACTTTGAGGTTTAGCGCCGGCAGAGATCCACCGGCGCAAAAGGTACTGAGATTATGCCTGTGCCCAATAACGGCGCTTGGCGTTCTGCAGTTTTTCGTAGGCCGCTAACAGAGCCTGATGAGCCGGCAAGGCTTTCAGACTGCTATCGACCGCGAACAGGCCGTTAAAGCGCTCTTCGCCGCTGATGGCCGCAGAGGCAGCATCCACCGCTTCCTGACCGTACATTTTCACGAAGGCCGCGTAGTACTGCGCCGGATCGCGTTCTGGCTCTTGCGTCAGCAACAGCAGGGTTTGCAGGCAACGGTAGTAGTTGCTGCGTGCCGGGCTCAACACCGAAGCGTTGAAGTCCTGCGTCCATTCGGCCCAGATCAGCGCCTGATCCATATCGCCGCCGGCCAGCGCCAGCATTGATTTCAACTCGCCCACGCGCAGGGTATTCCAGGCGTTGTCTTTACCGGTGGCAATCCCCAACAGCTCACGCACGCGGGTGAAATCGTCCAGGCCTTCGTCGTCAAAGCGTTCAATCAGCGCCAGATATTCTTGTGGCTCCCACTCACTGCCCGGCAGCGCCAGCAGAAGATCTCGCAGATGTGCGCCCATGCTGTTGTTAGCCAGCAGCAGGTCTTCCGCAGGATAGATGTCTGACATGCCCGGCACTATGATACGGCAGGCGTACACGTCCAGATGCTCGTAGTCGGCGATGTACACTTCCGCGCCTTCTTTATCGAAGATGCTCATCAACGTGGCGAACTCTTCCTGCGTACTGCCGCTGAAGCTCCAGTCGACAAACGGGTAATCCGCATCCTGCTTGAACATATCCCAGGAGATCAAACCGCTGGAGTCGATAAAGTGGGTTTCCAGGTTGGTGTGCTCCGCCACTTCTTCGTCGTCGAAGGTTGGCGCGGTGAACACGTCCAGATCCTTCAGACTGCGGCCCTGCAGCAGTTCAGTGACGGTACGCTCAAGCGCCACACCAAAATCAGGGTGGGCACCAAACGAGGCGAAACAGGTGCCGTTAGCCGGGTTGAACAGCACAACGCAGATCACCGGATAATTGCCGCCCAGTGAGGCGTCGTAGGACAGGATAGGGAAACCTTCTTCTTCCAGCTTGGCGATGGCTTCCACCACGCCCGGATAGCGGTTCAATACTTCCGCCGGGATCTCCGGCAGGCTGATGGATTCGGCGATGATGCGGTTTTTCACATAGCGCTCGAACACCTCAGACAAACCCTGCACGCGAGCTTCGTTGGCGGTGTTGCCGGCAGACATGCCATTGGACACATAAAGGTTACCGATGATGTTCATCGGGATATAAACCGTCTGCTGGTCTGACTGACGGGAAAACGGCAGGGCGCAAATGCCACGATCGCCATTACCGGACTGCAGATCGATCAGAGCGCTGGCGTTAACATCCTGATCCGGATTGTAAAATGCATGCAGACGTTCATCGAGAATACCGGCCGGTAGCGAATCATCGGCTGGGATCGGGAACCATTTCTCGTTCGGATAATGCACGAAATCGCCTTCGGCAATCTGCTTGCCCAGATAGAAGTCGGCAAAGAAATAGTTGGTAGAAAGGCGTTCGAAGTATTCGCCCAAAGCGGAAGCCAGCGCAGCTTTCTTGCTGGCGCCTTTACCGTTGGTGAAGCACAGCGGGCAATCGCGATCGCGGATGTGAACCGACCATACGTGCGGCACCGGGTTCAGCCAGGAGGCCTCTTCGATATTAAAACCCAGATCGCTTAATTTCTGTTGGAAACGGGCGATAGAGTCTTCCAGCGCGGCATCTTTGCCAGGGATAAAAGTTTGCGTCATTGTCTTCACTTTTTGAGCGTACTAAAAACGCGCAATGATACGGGGTTTTACGCCCAAGCTCCACGTATTCCTAAATCGGTGGCAAAGTCACAGTTTTTTTGAGGATAAGGGCCATAATTCAGCGGGTTATCTATCATGGAGAAACCTAATGAAATCAGTGAAACTCAGCGTTGTAGCGTTACTGCTGGCGGGGGCAAGCGGTTCTGCGTTGGCATTGCCCACCATTACCCTGTTGGCGACCGGCGGCACCATTGCCGGTGGCGGCGAGTCGGCGACAAAATCCAACTATACGGCGGGCAAACTGGGCGTTGATGCTCTGGTGAATGCCGTACCGGAGCTGAAAAACGTCGCCAATATCCAGGGTGAGCAGGTGGTAAACATCGGTTCGCAGGATATGAATGATGAGGTTTGGCTGAAGCTGGCGAAGAAAATCAACGCCGACTGCGCTAAAACGGACGGTTTTGTTATCACCCATGGCACCGACACGTTGGAGGAAACCGCCTACTTTCTTGATCTGACGGTTAAATGTGACAAACCGGTGGTGATTGTCGGGGCCATGCGCCCGGCCACGGCGATGAGCGCCGACGGTCCGTTTAATCTGTATAACGCCGTAGTGACGGCGGCAGATTCGCAATCGGCCAAACGCGGGGTGCTGGTGGCGATGAACGATAGCGTGCTGGACGGGCGTGATGTGACAAAAACCAACACCACATCGGTACAGACTTTCCAGTCGCCCAACTTTGGCCCGCTTGGCTATATCCATAATGGCAAGGTTGACTATCAGCGTTCACCGCAGCGCAAGCACACCACGGATACGCCGTTTGACGTCTCCGGTCTGGCTGAGTTGCCCAAAGTCGGCATTATCTATAATTATGCCAACGCCTCCGATGCGCCTGCCAAGGCGTTGATTGCCGAAGGTTATCAGGGCATCGTCAGTGCCGGTGTCGGAAACGGTAACCTGTACAAAACGGTGTTTGACACGCTGGCGACGGCCGCCCATAACGGCGTCGCCGTGGTGCGTTCTTCCAGAGTGCCCACCGGGGCGACTACCGAGGATGCCGAAGTGGATGACGCCAAATTTGGCTTTGTTGCCGCAGGCACGTTAAACCCGCAGAAAGCGCGGATCCTGCTGCAATTGGCGCTGACGCAGACCAAAGACGCCAAACAAATTCAGCAGATGTTTAATCAATACTGAGTCCCTTTTCTTCATTCGGGGGCCTGCGCGGCCCCCAGCTATGTCGGCTGAATACAGCATAAAAAACCGCGTTAACCCACTGAATTGGCCGCTGTCACAGCGTTTTATTGCAAAAATTACCGGTGATTTGGCAGAGCCTGTTATTGCAGGGATAACGCGTTTCCCGGCGGCGGGCGAATAACCATTGCAGGCAGGGGGCGCGAGTGATAAAACCGATGGGTTAGTTCGGGCGTATTTCGGTAGGCCAGTTTCATTGGCGAATAGTGAATGTGGTGAGGGGAAATGACTCAGGTTTATAATTTTAGCTCTGGTCCGGCCATGCTGCCGGTTGAAGTTTTGCGTCGTGCGGAACAGGAGCTGTGCAACTGGCACGGTCTTGGCACCTCGGTGATGGAAATCAGCCATCGCAGTAAAGAGTTTATCGAAGTTGCTCAGCAGTCCGAACAGGACCTGCGCGATCTGCTGAAAATCCCCTCCAATTATAAAGTCCTGTTCTGCCACGGCGGTGCCCGCGCACAGTTTGCCGCGCTGCCGCTGAACCTGCTGGGTGACAAAACTACCGCGGACTATATCGACGGCGGTTATTGGGCGCACAGTGCTATCACCGAAGCGCAAAAATACTGCACGCCAAACGCCATCGACGTGAAAACTTCCGTCGACGGCCTGCTCGGCATCAAACCGATGAAAGAGTGGCAGTTGAGCGACGACACGGCCTACGTGCACTATTGCCCTAATGAAACCATCGACGGCGTGGCTATCGATGAATTACCGGATTTTGGCGATAAAGTCGTGATCGGCGATTACTCTTCTACCATTTTATCTGGTCCGCTGGACGTCAGTCGTTTTGGCGTGATTTATGCCGGCGCCCAGAAAAACATTGGCCCGGCCGGCCTGACGCTGGTGATTGTGCGTGAAGATCTGCTGGGTAAGGCGCGCCGCGAAGTGCCGTCGATCCTCGATTACACCGTGCTGGCCGAAAACGACTCGATGTTCAACACGCCGCCGACCTTTGCCTGGTATCTGTCCGGGCTGGTGTTCAAATGGCTGAAAGAGCAGGGTGGTCTGGTAGAGATGCACAAACGCAATCAGGCCAAGGCCGAACTGCTGTATGCGACTATCGATAAGTCTGATTTTTACCGCAGCCGGGTGGCGCTTGCCAACCGTTCCTGGATGAACGTGCCTTTCCAGTTGGCGGATCCCGCGCTGGACAAAGTGTTTCTCAGCGAAGCTGAAGCGATTGGCTTGCAGGCGTTGAAAGGCCATCGAGTGGTTGGCGGTATGCGCGCTTCTATTTACAATGCCATGCCGTTGGCTGGCGTGAAGACATTAACCGACTTTATGGTCGACTTCGAACGTCGTCACGGTTAAGCCGGGTAGCCTGCCTTGAGCGGGCAACCTTCGCTGTTGTCCTTTTTGAATTAAAGCGGCTCCGGCATTTTCCCGGGGCCGTTTCGTTTATCAGATTTTGGAGATTTTTGTTCACATGGTGGATTCCCTGACGTTACAACCGGTTGCCCTGGTCAATGGCACCGTCAACTTACCCGGCTCCAAGAGCGTATCCAACCGTGCTCTGTTGCTGGCTGCGCTGGCGGAGGGAACGACAACGCTGACTAACCTGCTGGACAGCGACGATGTGCGCCATATGTTAAATGCGCTGCAGGCGCTGGGCGTGAGCTATCAGCTGTCAGACGATCGCACCACCTGTAAAGTGGACGGTGTTGGCGGCCCGCTGGTGGCCAGCAAGCCGCTTGAACTGTTCCTCGGCAATGCCGGTACCGCGATGCGTCCATTGGCAGCCGCTCTGTGCCTGGGCAGCAACGATGTGGTGCTGACCGGCGAACCGCGCATGAAAGAGCGTCCGATCGGTCATCTGGTCGATGCTCTGCGTCAGGGCGGCGCACAGATTGATTACCTGGAACAGACTGATTATCCGCCATTGCGTCTGCGCGGCGGTTTCCGCGGCGGCGATGTCACCGTCGATGGCAGCGTTTCCAGCCAGTTTTTGACCGCATTGCTGATGGACGGCCCCTTTGGCAGAACAGGACACCCATATCCATATCAAGGGCGAACTGGTTTCCAAGCCGTACATTGATATCACGTTGCACCTGATGCGTACTTTCGGCGTCGAGGTTAGCCACGACAACTACCGCGTGTTCCACATTAATGGTCGCCAGACCTACCGTTCTCCGGGCGACTACCTGGTCGAGGGCGATGCCTCTTCCGCCTCTTATTTCCTGGCGGCAGCCGCGATTAAAGGCGGCACCGTGCGCGTAACCGGCATCGGCAAGAAAAGTGTTCAGGGCGATACCAAGTTCGCCGATGTTCTGGAGAAAATGGGCGCGCGCATTACCTGGGGTGATGATTATATCGAATGCAGCCGCGGTGAATTGCGCGGCATCGACATGGATATGAACCATATTCCTGATGCGGCGATGACCATTGCGACCGCGGCCCTGTTTGCCGAAGGCCCAACGACCATTCGCAACATTTATAACTGGCGGGTGAAAGAGACCGATCGGCTGGCTGCGATGGCGACAGAGTTGCGTAAAGTGGGCGCTGAGGTAGATGAAGGCGAGGACTATATTCACGTAGTCCCACCGGCCAAGCTGAAGTTTGCCGATATAGGCACCTACAACGATCACCGTATGGCGATGTGCTTCTCGCTGGTGGCGTTGTCTGATACACCGGTGACCATTCTCGATCCTAAATGTACCGCGAAAACCTTCCCGGACTATTTCGAACAGTTGGCGCGCATCAGCCAATTGGCGTGATCCGCAGTCGGATACTTTCTTTTAAGGCCCTTGATTGGGCCTTTATTGTTTTTAACGCCCGGAGCCTGGATCCGTCCGCTATACTTTTGCGCGGTCATACGCTTATTTTCAACAACCAGACAGTTCCAGGGTAACAGTTCGTCGTTTGGCAGCGTATAATGCGCCACCGTGACTGCCCCGATTGGGCGGGCGGCAGGGACGGTTTTAATTATGCTTTCGCATTGTGCTGGCGGCAGGTTATGTCCCTGTGAGGTTTTCTACCTGAAGGAGAGAGAAATGACGGCTACAGCCCCAGTGATAACCGTTGATGGACCAAGTGGCGCAGGCAAAGGCACCTTGTGCAAGGCGCTCGCCGAATCCCTTGGTTGGCGTTTGCTTGACTCAGGCGCGATTTATCGCGTACTGGCGTTGGCAGCGCTGCATCATCAGGTTGATATCACGTCTGAGGAGGCGCTGGTTCCACTGGCCGCACATCTCGATGTTCGCTTTATTGCCCAGGATGGCAAACTGCAGGTTATTTTGGAAGGTGAGGATGTCAGCAATGAAATCCGCACTGAAACCGTCGGCAATACCGCTTCACAGGCTGCGGCTTTCCCGCGTGTGCGTGAAGCCCTGTTGCGCCGCCAGCGGGCATTCCGTGAGGCCCCTGGCCTGATTGCCGATGGCCGCGACATGGGCACGGTGGTGTTCCCCGATGCACCGGTCAAGATTTTCCTGGACGCCAGTTCTGAGGAGCGTGCGCACCGCCGCATGCTACAGTTGCAGGAAAAGGGCTTTAATGTTAACTTTGAACGTCTTTTAGCCGAGATAAAGGAACGGGATGACCGTGACCGTAATCGGCCTATCGCGCCACTGGTGCCTGCTTCTGACGCCCTCGTGCTGGATTCAACCAGCATGTCGATTGACGAAGTCATCCAGCGTGCGTTGACTTATGCACATGAAGTTTTAGCGTTGCCGCAGCAGTAAGCGCGGCGGCGTTATTGGCTTTTTGTCATATTTGTCATGGTAGTATCGAACTATATCGGGTAAAATTTTACCCCTGTAACCTAAACCCTGTCGGCATGGAGCCAATGGCGGGGTATGTGAAACAACCCCATTCGGCGGGATGCTAAATGGACGTTAAACTATAGAACCCTGAAGATTAAACATGACTGAATCTTTCGCTCAACTCTTTGAAGAATCCCTGAAAACAATCGAAACCCGTCCGGGTTCCATCGTTCGTGGCGTTGTAGTTGCTATCGACAAAGACGTAGTACTGGTTGACGCCGGGTCTGAAATCTGAGTCTGCCATCCCGGCTGAGCAATTCAAAAACGCACAGGGCGAGCTGGAAATCCAGGTAGGCGACGAAGTTGATGTTGCGCTGGACGCTGTTGAAGATGGCTTCGGTGAAACTCTGCTGTCCCGTGAGAAAGCTAAGCGTCACGAAGCTTGGATCACGCTGGAAAAAGCTTACGAAGAAGCTGAAACTGTCGTCGGTGTTATCAACGGCAAAGTTAAGGGTGGCTTCACTGTAGAGCTGAATGGTATTCGTGCGTTCCTGCCAGGCTCCCTGGTTGACGTGCGTCCAGTACGTGACACTCTGCACCTGGAAGGCAAAGAGCTTGAGTTCAAAGTCATCAAGCTGGACCAGAAACGCAACAACGTTGTAGTTTCTCGCCGTGCGGTTATCGAATCAGAGAACAGCGCAGAACGTGATCAACTGCTGGAAAACCTGCAGGAAGGCATGGAAGTTAAAGGTATCGTTAAGAACCTCACTGACTACGGTGCATTCGTTGATCTGGGCGGCGTAGACGGCCTGCTGCACATCACTGACATGGCTTGGAAACGCGTTAAGCATCCGAGCGAAATCGTCAACGTTGGCGACGAAATCACTGTTAAAGTGCTGAAGTTCGACCGCGAGCGTACTCGTGTTTCCCTGGGCCTGAAGCAACTGGGCGAAGATCCATGGGTTGCTATCGCGAAACGTTACCCAGAAGGCACCAAGCTGACTGGTCGTGTAACCAACCTGACTGATTACGGCTGCTTCGTGGAAATCGAAGAAGGCGTTGAAGGTCTGGTACACGTTTCTGAAATGGATTGGACCAACAAAAATATCCATCCGTCCAAAGTTGTTAACGTGGGCGATGTAGTGGAAGTTATGGTTCTGGACATCGATGAAGAACGTCGTCGTATCTCCCTGGGTCTGAAGCAGTGCAAAAACAACCCATGGCAGCAGTTTGCAGAAACCCACAACAAGGGCGACCGCGTTGAAGGTAAAATCAAGTCTATCACTGACTTCGGTATCTTCATCGGCCTGGACGGCGGCATCGACGGCCTGGTTCACCTGTCTGACATCTCCTGGAACGTTGCAGGCGAAGAAGCAGTTCGTGAATACAAGAAAGGCGACGAAATCGCAGCGGTTGTTCTGCAGGTTGACGCAGAGCGCGAGCGTATCTCCCTGGGCGTGAAGCAACTGGCTGAAGACCCGTTCAATAACTACCTGTCTATGAACAAGAAAGGTACTATTGTTACTGGTAAAGTCACTGCAGTTGACGCCAAAGGTGCTACAGTTGAATTAGCAGGCGGCGTAGAAGGTTACCTGCGTGCTTCTGAAGCCTCTCGCGACCGCATTGAAGATGCAACTCTGGTTCTGAATGTGGGTGACGACGTTGAAGCTAAATTCACCGGCGTTGACCGTAAGAACCGCGTAGTAAGCCTGTCCGTACGTGCTAAGGACGAAGCTGACGAGAAAGATGCAATCGCTACTGTTAACAGCAGCAGCAAGCAAGAAGAAAGCAACTTCTCTAACGCAATGGCTGAAGCTTTCAAAGCGGCTAAAGGCGAGTAATGACGGGGGGCGGTTTTTGACCGCCCCGATACGGTAGTTTAGCTGCAAAGCTTGGAGGAACTATGACCAAGTCTGAACTTATTGAAAGACTTGCTGGCCAGCAATCTCATGTACCGGCGAAAGCCGTTGAGGATGCAGTGAAAGAGATGCTAGAACATATGGCTGCTACGTTAGCCGATGGGGAACGCATCGAGATCCGCGGATTCGGCAGTTTTTCTCTTCACTACCGTGCTCCGCGTGTGGGCCGCAACCCGAAAACTGGTGATAAAGTTGAGTTGGACGGCAAGTACGTTCCTCACTTCAAGCCAGGCAAAGAGCTGCGTGACCGTGCCAATATCTATGGCTAGTCACTGACTACCCATAGAGTTGTTGCTTGTAAAGAAATATAAAACGGTGCCTTAGGGCGCCGTTTTTTTTGCCTGTTATTTACTGGCGGCTGCCTCGGCGCTTCTTGCGAGCTACGCCGCAGCATGCGGTTGGCCGCGGTAACGACCGCTATTATTGTGCGAAGAGGATCGCGTACTGTCAGATTGCAGATGGTGAGTATTGGCCAATGCGTAAACAATCCCGTGAAGTTGGCAGCCTGGATTGCTGCCTTATAGCGGGAGAACACCTATCAAAACCTCGTTGGATTTGGCGGCAAGTGCGGTTATCTGCGGCATTTCCCCGTTGCTCATCATGCCGTACTTACCCGATGTGCGCATCGCTCTGTGGGTGATCTTACCCGTTTGTCTCTGCCTGTGGGGGAGGGGCTGCGCAGGCCGATTCATGGCATGGGGGGCTTTGGGTTTTCTTTGGGCGGTATTCTCTGCCGGGACCCTGGTGAATCAAATCAATCGTCTGAGCCAGGGCCCGGTGGTGAGCGCCGTGGTTCAGGTTAGCAGTATTGCACTGGCTGGCGCGACACGAAAGCAGACGGTTATGCGTATCGAACGGCTCAATGGTCGATGGCTGGTACCTTCCATCGCTTTCTCGACTCTCTGGAGGCCCAAAGATCGCTCCTTGTGTGCCGGGCAACGTTGGCAGTTGCAACTGCGCTTGAGGCCGATACACGGCAATCTTAATGAAGGGGGTTTTGACCGCCAGCGTTGGGCCATGTCGCAGCGTCAACCGCTAACGGCGCAGGTGAAGAGCGCTGTAATCCTGGAACAAAACTGTGGTTGGCGGCAGAGGATGATCGCGCATGCCGAGAACAATATTGGCACTCTTCGCTATAAAACGGTGCTGCTCGCGTTGGCATTTGGTGAGAGAGCCGCGCTGGAACCGGCGTTAAGAACCTTAATGTTGAAAACCGGTATTGCTCACCTGATGGCTATTTCTGGGCTGCATGTGGCGATGGTGGCCATTTTGATTTGGGGTGTGCTGCGGGCGATGCAATTTTTTTTGCCGGCAAGGCTGATTGGCTACCGCTTTCCGCTGATCGTCAGTTGGCTCGGTGCCTTAGGGTACGTTTGGTTGGCTGGCGCTCATCCACCGGCGCTAAGAACGGGGTTGGCGCTGACATTGTGGATGCTGTTACGCATACGCGGTATCCATTGCTCCTCCTGGCAAATCTGGTTGTGGTGCGTTGGCTTAATTCTGATTTGCGATCCCCTGGCGGTACTATCCGACAGCTTCTGGCTCTCGGCCACTGCAGTATTCTGCCTGATTTTCTGGTTTGAATGGGTGCCGTTAAATCTCCGTTTTCGTTCGGGATGGCACTGGGCGCCATTGCGCTGGCTGCATATCCAGCTTGGCATTACGCTGCTATTGCTGCCCATGCAGGCCGGACTGTTTCATGGCCTGACACTTGGCTCCATACCGGCCAATCTTTGGGCGGTGCCTCTGGTTTCATTGATAACGGTGCCGTTAATCTTGCTGGCGGTGGTGGCTGGTATTTTCCCTGTGTTAAGTGCGGGACTATGGCGGTTGGCGGATTTTACATTGGCAGGGGTTTTTACCCCATTACACTATCTGCAAATCGGTTGGGTCGATCTCGGTGCCGCGTCGTTGGCTGTCAGTCTTGCCGGGTGGTTACTGGTGATTTTTTGGCGTTTCCACTGGTGGCTGCGTTATGCAACGGCGCTGGTCACTTTGGCACTGTGTTGCGTTCTGTGGCGTGAAAGAGAAGCCCAATACCGTTGGCGTGTAGACATGCTGGACGTTGGGCATGGCCTGGCTATGGTGATCGAAAAGAACGGCCGGGCAATCTTGTATGACACCGGCCCCCGCTGGGGCACCGGTAGTGCTGCCGGTCGGAATATTTTGCCATTTCTTAACTGGCGAGGATTACCTGTGGAAGAAATTATTCTCAGTCACGATCATCTGGATCATATCGGTGGTATTGAAGAGATACAGCGCGCATTCCCACAAGCCAGGGTAAGGAGTCCACGCCTCAATGCCGGCCACTTACCCTGCGTGGCGGGAGAGCGTTGGCAATGGCAATCGCTTCAGTTTCAAGTGCTGTGGCCGCCAAAGGCGGTAAAATTGGCGGGGAATGATGATTCATGCGTCATCCGTATCGATGATGGTAAATATAGTTTGTTGCTGACGGGGGATGCAGAAAAAAGGACGGAGGCACAGTTGGTTAGATATCAACGCCCTTCATTGAGCGCTACTGTGTTACAGGTGCCACATCATGGCAGTAAAACCTCGTCTACCCCGCCTTTTTTGCGTGCGGTAGCGCCGAAAGCGGCAATAGCTTCGGCATCACGTTACAATAAATGGCGATTACCTGCGGTTAAAGTGGTCGCCAGATATCTGGCAAATGACATTCTTTGGCACGATACTTCGCGCTCCGGTCAGTTATCTGTACTTTTTTTCGACAACGATTGGCAAATTAATGGCTTTCGTGAACAATTAATGCCCCGTTGGTACCATCAGCGGTTTGGCGTAGAGGGTGATAATGAGTAAAATAGGCCGCTATTTCTTCCGATGCTGGTATTTGCATGATGAATGATAAAGATCTCTCCACCTGGCAGACTTTCCGTCGCCTCTGGCCGATGATCACACCTTTTAAGACCGGGCTGATCGTAGCGGCTATTGCGTTGGTACTGAACGCGGCCAGCGACGCCTTTATGTTGTCTTTGCTTAAACCATTATTGGATGACGGTTTTGGGAAAACGCAAAGCAGCATTCTGCTGTGGATGCCATTGGCGGTAATTGGCCTGATGGTGGTGCGTGGCGCGACTAGCTTTGTCTCCAGCTACTGCATTTCATGGGTATCCGGCATGGTGGTGATGCATATGCGTCGCCGGCTGTTCGGCCACATGATGAGAATGCCGGTATCGTTCTTCGATCAGCAGTCTACCGGCACCTTGCTGTCACGAATCACCTATGATTCCGAACAGGTCGCTTCATCGTCTTCCAGCGCGCTGGTGACCGTGGTGCGTGAAGGGGCGTCGATAATCGCGCTGTTCACCATGATGTTCTATTACAGCTGGCAACTGTCGGTGATCCTGATCGTACTGGCACCTATTGTCTCTATTGCTATCCGCATTGTTTCCAAACGCTTCCGTAATATCAGCAAAAACATGCAGAACACCATGGGGCAGGTGACGACCAGCGCAGAGCAGATGCTGAAAGGCCATAAGGAAGTGCTGATTTTTGGCGGCCAGCAGGTTGAAACCGATCGCTTCAACTCAGTCAGCAACCGCATGCGCCAGCAGGGCATGAAACTGGTTTCCGCATCCTCGATCTCTGATCCTATTATCCAGCTTATCGCTTCACTGGCGTTGGCCTTTGTGCTGTATGCCGCCAGCTTCCCAAGCGTGATGGCTACCCTGACTGCCGGTACCATCACCGTGGTGTTCTCGTCGATGATCGCCCTGATGCGTCCGCTGAAATCACTGACCAACGTTAATGCCCAGTTCCAGCGTGGGATGGCGGCGTGCCAGACTCTGTTCTCGATCCTGGATATGGAACAGGAAAAAGATACCGGGCCCCGTGAAGTTGCACGAGCCAAGGGCGATATCGAATTCCGTAACGTCACTTTCTACTACCCAGGGAAAGAAACGCCTGCGCTGCGTGATATCAATCTGAGTATTTCAGAAGGTAAAACGGTGGCGCTGGTGGGCCGTTCCGGCTCGGGCAAGTCAACCATCGCCAATCTGCTGACCCGTTTCTACGATGTCCAGGAAGGCGAGATCCTGATGGATGGTCACGATCTGCGCGAATACACACTGGCGTCACTGCGTGATCAGGTGGCCCTGGTTTCGCAAAACGTGCATTTGTTCAATGACACTATCGCCAACAACATCGCTTACGCGCGTGAAGAACGCTATAGCCGCGAAGAGATAGAGAAGGCTGCGCGCATGGCCTATGCCATGGACTTCATTGAAAAAATGGAGAACGGCCTGGATACGGTGATCGGTGAGAACGGGGTGATGCTGTCCGGTGGTCAACGCCAGCGTATCGCTATTGCTCGCGCCTTGCTGCGTGACTGCCCGATACTGATCCTCGATGAAGCCACCTCGGCACTGGACACTGAATCGGAGCGTGCGATTCAGGCGGCGCTGGATGAATTACAGAAAAACCGTACTTCCCTGGTGATTGCGCACCGTCTGTCGACCATTGAGAAGGCTGATGAAATCCTGGTGGTTGAGGATGGTCGTATCGTTGAGCGTGGCGAACATGCTGCATTGCTCGAAAAGCAGGGGGCTTATGCCCAGCTCCATCGCATGCAGTTTGGTCAATAATGATCGAGCGCATCTGGTCAGGCAGTTCGCTGGTTTATTTGCTGTTGTTACCGCTGTCCTGGCTGTATGGCCTGGTCAGCGGCCTGATTCGGCTCAGCTACCGTTGCGGCCTGCGTAAAAGTTGGCGCGCACCGGTACCGGTCGTGGTGGTGGGGAACCTCACTGCCGGTGGCAACGGCAAAACTCCGATGGTGATCTGGCTGGTGGAACAGTTGCAGCAGCGTGGATACCGGGTGGGCGTGGTTTCTCGCGGTTATGGTGGTAAAGCAGAGGCTTATCCACTGTTACTAAACGCTGGCACTACCACCCAGCAGGCAGGTGATGAGCCGGTGCTGATTTATCAGCGTACCGCTGCGCCAGTGGCCATCTCACCAAAGCGTTCTGAAGCGGTACAAGCGCTGCTTAAGCAGCAGCCACTTGACGTGGTGATTACCGATGACGGCCTGCAGCATTACGCTTTACAGCGTGATTTTGAACTGGTGGTGATCGATGGCGTTCGCCGCTTTGGCAATGGCTGGTGGCTGCCGGCAGGGCCGATGCGCGAACGTGCTTCGCGGCTGAATAGCGTTGACGCCCTGATTGCCAACGGGGGTGTGGCTCAGCCTGGTGAAATCGCCATGCGGTTGCAGGCGCGTGACGCGGTAAATGTTGCCAGCGGTGAGCGTCGGCCGGCAGTCGAACTGCCACATGTGGTGGCAATGGCCGGTATAGGCCATCCCCCGCGCTTCTTCGCCACATTGGAAAAACTGGGTGTAGCGGTCGAAAAGGAAGTGGCGTTTGCCGACCATCAGGAATATCAGCATGGCCCATTGGCGACGCTGGTATCTTCAGAGCAAACGTTGTTGATGACCGAGAAAGATGCGGTTAAATGCCGCGCTTTTGCTCAGCCCAACTGGTGGTATTTACCCGTTGATGCGGTACTTCCCCCCGATCAGGCTGAGCAGTTGCTGCACAATATTGAAGCGCTGCTGACAAAATAATTCAGACTGCCAGCGCGTGAAGCCCCAGTGCTTGCGCGCAGGCGTCTATCGAGCGCTGCTGCGTTTGCTGATACAACGCCAATTCATCGATCACTTCTGCCCCCAACGCCAGTTCAAATGCCGCTCTGCTTGAGGTTGCGTTGTACTGCGTGTGACCGCTGTCGCCCAAATTCGATTGGAAAATGCCTGCGGCACTGACCGGCAGGAAGTCCTCATAGACCAGCGGCTGAAAGCGAATGTATTCCTGGGCGATCAGCTGTTCCAGCGTGCTGTGTTGATCCAGGGTTTCTTTAGCCGCCAGCCCACACTCGGTCGGAAAATAGCGGAACCAAGCCAACTGTTGCTCACGCAGGGTGGCATAGTCATCTGGAAACTCTTGGAAGTTTTCCGCCAGCAACTGATTGTAGCGGTCAGCATTTTTCTCGCTCGGCGGTGCCTGCAATGCGTCGTTGGTAGCCTGTAGCAGGCGATCGTACAGTGCACGGCCTTTGGTTGTCAGCGCGACACCGCGCTGTTCAATTTCGCCGAAGCGTGCAGTGTGGTGCCCGGCAACGGCGCTACCGTCATGTTCAACAAAGTCGACGTTTTCTTCCAGCGCTTTGAAACTGGTCTGGCGCAGCAGAATGGGGCGACGGCGTGGCGGCGGGCCTTCAATCACGGCTTTGGGCGTGATACCCCGGCCGGGCATGGCCTTTTGGACACGGTCGATATCGAGAGTGCGTGGCGTCAGATGGTTGATATGCGGGCCTTTAAAGGCCACTACGTCGGCGATCAGACGGTGCTGGTCGTGCAACTGCTGATATTCGGCTGCGCTAACCGTCGCCCGACTGTGCCAGCGGAAGGTTTCCAGCGCCTGTTCGACAAATTCATCAGCCTGACTGTCGTCCAGTCCGCCCTGAGCTTCTTGCAGTACGATCAGTTCAAGTGCCCGCTCAGTAAAGATGCGGCGACGAGCCAACAGGCGTTGCGCCAGCTCACGCAGCTCCGGGTTTTCAATCAGTTCCAGCCGCAATAAAGAGGTGAATACTCGGAATGGACTGATTTGCAGCGCATCCTCATGCTCTGCCCGAAATGCGGTAGAGTGAACCGGAACCCCGGCCACGGCCAGATCGTAATAGCCCACCGGTGACATACCCATCACGTTAAACAGCCGTCGCAGAGTGGACAGTTCCTCTGCGGTGCCCACCCGAATGGCTCCGTGGCGCTCCATGGCCAGTCGTTCGACTTCGCCGGTAATTTGTAATTGATGAGCCAATGCGGCATCTTCGCGCAGGACCTGTCGGTTGGTTTCCGCCACCAGTTCGAGCAAATCGCCATACAGAGGTACCTCTTTCTGGTACATATCAGACATGGCGTGGGAGAATCTGGCGCGGATTTCATTCGGTGAGACGAACTGCTGGGCGGTCATGCGCATAGCTCCTTTATTCAGTATTATCTGAAAAATATCATTCTTGGCGGCAAACGTGCTGGTTGAGAGGCCATTCGCCTTGTTTTCACCTCAAGTTTAGCTAGGTCGATTAGGTTTTGTTATAGCCAGGCCAAGCATATTAGATTTTTATGCGTTAGCTCTCATTTGAACAGCGAATAACGGAAAATACGGCCATCCAGAAGGCAATGCCGCTAAGAGGTTTACGTAAAAAAAGATAAATTAATTCATTAGCAATCATGGATATAAAAGTAAATGTGGCGAAATGGTAAAAACATGGCAATAAACCTCTTGTGCAAAAGACAGATTTATGAGTAAATGCAAGTCGGCCTGTGATGCAGACCTATTTATGTTCGAGTTTAGAATTAAGCAGTTCCTCCAAAAACGTTATCATCTGATTCCGCTTCAAAGACGAACCTTCTAAGTACCTCCCATAAGTAATGTTTCCAAGAACGGCCAAAATTGCCTTATGGCAGGTTTTGTATATATTTAAAAGGTAAATAAGTAATGTCTAAGAAAACGGGTCAAGTGAAGTGGTTCAATGAAAGCAAAGGTTTTGGTTTTATTGAACAGAACGACGGTGGTAAAGATGTATTCGTACACTTCTCCGCAATCGCGACCGACGGTTTCAAAACTTTGGCTGAAGGCCAGCGTGTTGAGTACACCGTAGAAGACAGCCCGCGCGGGCCGGCTGCCGCCAACGTTGTTGCTCTGTAAATAAACAGGGAATAACGTAAAGAGAACTTAATACAACCATGATGAAGCGTTTACGCTGAATCATTGCGGAAGATATTAAGTTCAACAAGCCCGCCATAGTGCGGGTTTTTTATTTTTTGCTCACGAGAGGTTTGTTACGAAAAACTTTAGGATGGGCTGGTAGCGTCCAACAATAATAAAAATGACGTTGTTAAGGATGCTCAAGTAAAAGGATATAAGTTATGTTTAAAAATACTGTGTTACAAATGGGCCGTGTGAAATGGTTTGATCAGGCTGCAGGCTATGGTTTTATTTCACCGGTAGATGGTAGCGACGAAATTTATGTAAGCCGTCGTTCTATCGCCAATACTAAAAATAAATCGTTAAACGAAGGTCAGAACGTTGAGTTCTCGATCTATCGCAGCTCCCACGGGCTGTCAGCGGCAGACGTTATCGCGTTCTGACCCACCCCCTTCCTCGCCAGTGCCGGTGCCGCCACCCCAAGCACTGGCGAAGATAAATTCCCCGATATCCACTATTATCAAGCGATTGCTCAATCACTTCGGATATCAGGATGAACACCCCGGTTATTTCTCTTACTGCCGCCCGTGCGATCCACCTTGCCGCACAGGGGCTGCTATCCCCGATGAAACGCAAAGCCAGGCCCGACGATGTGGTTGCCGCCATTGGGCGTATGGGTTTACTGCAAATCGATACCATCAGCGTGGTTGCGCGCAGCCCCTACCTGGTTCTGTTCAGCCGTCTGGGCGACTACCAGCCGGAATGGCTGGAACAGGCACTGGCTGGCCGCCGGCTGTTCGAGTACTGGGCGCACGAGGCCTGCTTTTTACCCATTGAGGATTTTGGCCTGCTGCGTCACCGAATGCTGCAACCGCAGGGTATGGGTTGGAAGTACTCCGAAGAGTGGATGCAGGAACATCAGGCGGCGATAAATGCCCTATTGCAGCATATTGAAACTGCTGGGCCGGTGCGCTCGGCGGATTTTAGCGCCGAGAAGAAGGGCAACAGCGGCTGGTGGGATTGGAAGCCGGAAAAACGCCATCTCGAAATCCTGTTCACCGCTGGTAAATTGATGGTAGCCGAACGGCGCAATTTCCATCGCGTTTACGATCTGACGGAAAGATTATTACCTCACTGGGATGATAGTCGGGATGTATTATCTGTCGATGATGCCCGACAGGAAATGCTAAGGCGCAGCTGTTGTTTCCTGGGGATCTTCAGAGCCGAATGGCTGGCGGATTACTACCGTTTGAAGCGAGTGGCGCCGAAAGCGCTACTGACGTCGTTACAACAGCAGGGCGAAGTGCTGCCCGTGCGGATCGACGGTCTGGACGGGGAATTTTACGTGCACCATTCGCTGGCGGCAGAGTTGCAACTGGCAGAACAAGGGGCGTTAAAATCCAGAGTGACCACTTTGCTTTCTCCGTTCGATCCGGTGGTTTGGGATCGTCGCCGTGCGTTGGAATTATTCAATTTTGATTACCGGTTGGAATGCTACACGCCGAAAGAAAAACGGCAGTATGGTTACTTTACGCTGCCGGTGTTGCAACGCGGTGAGTTGATTGGCCGCATCGATGCAAAAATGCATCGTCGGCAGGGTATTTTCGAAATCATCAGTTTCCACCCACAGGCCAAGGTTCGCTTTGGTAAGCAACGCGTACAGGATATTCGGCAGGCAATAACCCGCAGTGCAAAATGGCACGGTGCGTCACAGGTTATTTTGGGGGATATTCCGGCGGTGCTGGCCCTTGAGTGGGGCACTGGCTGGCAAGTGGAATAACGAACGGCGTTGTCGGCTTGGGTAAAACGAATGTTCAGCGCCGCTCGTTACAAGGGGGGCTCAGTTGCTGAAGTTGGCAAACAGGGCGATGATTTTATGAAGACGTTTGATCATGATAATGTCTTTTTTTGTGACTTGCATCACAAAATTCTACGCCTGCGCCGGGGGCAATTCAATCCCCCTGGCAGATAAAAATGCCGCGACAAAACAGCCGGTGATTAACCTGGCGCATAGCGTTATGCTATCCTCACGCACTTTCCTGACGTTAAATCTCCACCCTGGAGGAAGCATGGATCACCGTTTACTCGAAATCGTTGCCTGCCCGGTCTGCACCGGTAAGCTTTATTTCAATAAAGAAAACCAGGAATTGGTCTGCAAAGTGGATGGCCTGGCCTATCCGTTGCGTGACGGCATTCCCGTGCTGTTGGAAAATGAAGCGCGAGCGCTGTCATTGGATGAGAAACACGCATGAGTTTTATCGCTATTATTCCAGCCCGTTATGCATCAACCCGTTTACCGGGTAAACCGCTGGCCGATATCCACGGCAAGCCGATGGTGGTGCATGTTATGGAACGTGCACGCGAGTCGGGCGCCAGCCGCGTCATTGTCGCGACCGATCACCCGGCAGTAGCCGAAGCGGTCAAAGCGGCAGGCGGTGAAGTCTGCATGACCCGGGCCGATCACAATTCCGGCACCGAGCGCTTGGCAGAGGTGATCGAGCATTATGGGTTCGCTGATGACGAAATCATCGTTAACGTTCAGGGTGATGAGCCACTGATCCCACCGGTGATTGTGCGTCAGGTGGCTGAAAATCTGGCGGGCAGTCAGGCCGGAATGGCCACCCTGGCGGTGCCTATCGAAAGCGCAGAAGAAGCTTTTAACCCCAATGCGGTCAAAGTGGTGATGGATGCACAGGGTTATGCGCTCTATTTCTCACGCGCCACCATTCCATGGGATCGCGAACGCTTTGCCCAATCCAAAGAAAGCATCGGCGACAGCCTGTTGCGTCACATAGGTATTTACGCCTATCGCGCCGGTTTTGTTCGCCGTTACGTTACCTGGGCGCCAAGTCAGCTGGAGCAAATTGAGCTGCTGGAACAGTTGCGGGTGCTGTGGTACGGCGAAAAAATCCACGTGGCGGTTGCCAAGGCAATGCCGACCGTGGGTGTCGATACGCAGGAAGATTTGCAGCGCGTGCGCGACAGTATCAAAGGCTGAGCATTGAATGCCGGCGCGTCACGCAACGCGCCGGCAATATGATTTCCCTTCTTAATATCCCCATTTTGTTGATCTGCGTTGAAGAATTTTTCTGTTCAGCGTTCGATGATGTCAGCGTCTCCTCTATTTCTCTTGAGGCTTTTCCCTTATGGAGCAGTTACGCGCCGAACTGAGTATTGTGCTGGGTGAGTCCATCAGCCGGTTGGAACGCGTCAGCGAACAACCTTATGCCCACATGTATTCACTGTATGACCAACAGGGCCACGCGATCCCGCTGATGGCGAAAAGCTTTGTCTGCCAGGGCATCGCCCAACAAGAAGCTTACAAGCTGTCGATGCTGTCACGTGAAGGGGATATTCGCCTGCCGACGGTGTATGGCGTGGTCTATACGCACCAGGCACCCTATAAAGAAATCTTGTTGATCGAGCGCTTGCGTGGAGTGTCCGTAGAGGCGCCGACGCGCACGCCGAATCGTTGGAATACGTTGATGGAGCAGATTGTCGATGGCGTATTGGCCTGGCACCGCATTGACAGTCATGGCTGCGTGGGCACGGTAGACAGCACCCAGGAGAACGACTGGTTCTGTTGGTATCAACAACGGGTCGAAGTGCTATGGTCAACCTTGGGTAATCTCAACTCGCCGCTGCTGACGATGGATGATCGCCGCTTGTTGTATCGCACCCGTGAAGCATTGACCCACTTTTTTGTCGGTTTCGACGATCCTTGCGTATTGGTGCACGGTAACTTGTCGCTGCGCAGTATGTTGAAAGATCCGAAAAGCGATCAACTCTTGGCGATGCTCAACCCCGGAATGATGCTGTGGGCACCGCGTGAATATGAGTTATTCAGGTTATGTGAAGCGGGAATGCCGAGCCAGTTGCTGTTTTATTATTTGCAACGTGCGCCGGTAGCGGAGTCCTTCCTGATGCGGCGTTGGTTGTATGTGGTATGGGAAGCGGTAGGGCGGTTGATTCATACCGGCAAACTGGAGCGGCAGCCGTTTGACTATGCGTCCAAACAACTGCTGCCCTGGATTACCGGTTAACGCCGATCAGTCGACAGATACTTCATCGGAGCCTTTCAGCCGTTGCCACAGGCTGCCCAGCGTTTCATACCAGGCCCGCTCGCTGTGGCCGAGGAACATCGCCGAAGGCACCACCCGATCCCAGATATTCAATCGTGAACTGATGGCCAACTGATTGGCCGGCGCCGGGATCGGGTGCAGCCCCTTGGCTTCAAAGAAGCGCATGGCGCGCGGTAAATGGTTGGCTGAAGTCACCAGAATAAACGGCTGCTGGCCGACCAGCTTCGACACCTGCAATGCCTCCTGCTCGGTATCCAACGGGCGATCCAACAGCACGATATCACTGCGGGGGACTCCCAGGCTTTCCGCCACCTGCGCCGCGGTTGCCGCGTTACTCAGGGTTTTGGGACTCCCGGCGCCGGTAAACACCATTTTCGCCCCTGGATGGGCGAGATATAAGCGCACACCTTCCGTGACTCGCGGCAGGCTATTGCCGATCAGATTGGAACTGGGCGCCCAATCCGGATTAAAGGTATAGCCGCCACCCAGCACCACGATATAATTCACCGGGTCATTGCCACGATAGGTGACATACTCAGATTCTATCGGGCGCAGTAATCTGTCGGCCACCGGCTGCAGGCTGAAAAGCAGTAAAAACAGCCAGCTCAGCGTGAAAATGACCTTGCCGCTTTTTTGCCAACGGGTGAACCACAGCAGTAACAGCGCCAGTCCCATCAGCAGTAACAGCGCGGGCAACGGCATTAAAATGGCACCAATGAACTTTTTCAGGTTAAACAGCATCAAAAATCAGGTCCTTTTGGGCGAAAAAACGACATCCGGGCACAATCAGGCCGCAAGAAGATTCATTCTAAGCCAGTCTGTGCCAAAATAGCAGGTTTGAATGGGCTGGTACTTTGCCCCCAGCCGGATAAGATCAGCGGAGCCGTTGTCCATGCAGGATCGCAATTTTGACGATATTGCTGAAAAGTTTGCGCGTAATATTTACGGCACCACCAAAGGGAAAATCCGCCAGGCTGTGGTTTGGCAGGATCTGACCACGCTGTTGGCCCAGTTGCCGCAGCGGCCGCTGCGCATTCTGGATGCCGGCGGTGGCGAAGGCCATATGGCCTGCCAATTGGCAGAATTAGGACATCAGGTGTTGTTGTGCGATCTTTCTGGTGAGATGATCCAACGCGCCGCGTTGCTGGCTGAGCAGAAAGGTGTGAGCCAGAACATGCAATTCATACAAAGTTCAGCCCAGGATATTGGTCAACACTTGGAACAGCCGGTTGATCTGATATTGTTCCATGCGGTGCTTGAATGGATCGCCGAACCTGAGGCTGCGCTGCAGGCGTTATTTAATTGCCTGTTGCCGGGTGGCGCACTGTCATTGATGTTCTTTAACGCCAATGGCCTCTTGATGCGTAACGTGGTGTTGGGTAATTTCCAACTGGTGAACCCAGAGGTCAGAAGACGCAGAAAGCGTTCGCTGTCGCCGCAGTACCCGCATAGTCCACCGCAGGTGTACGGCTGGCTGGAACAGTTGGGCATGCGTATCAGCGGGAAAACCGGCGTGCGGGTGTTCCACGATTATCTGCAGAGCAGGCAGTTACAGACACAAAAATTTGAAGAGTTACTGGCGCTTGAACAGCACTATTGCCGGCAGGAGCCGTACGTGAGTTTGGGGCGCTATATTCACGTCATGGCGCATAAACCAAACCTGAAGGACGAACTATGAGTGAATTTTCCCAGACAGTACCCGAACTGGTCGCCTGGGCACGGAAAAATGATTTCTCTATTTCGCTCCCTACGGAGCGTCTCGCGTTTTTGCTTGCTATCGCCACTTTGAACGGCGAGCGGCTGGACGGCGAGATGAGCGAAGGTGAGCTGGTTGATGCATTTCGCCATGTCAGCAAGGGTTTCGAACAGACGCATGAAACGGTGGCCGTGCGCGCCAACAATGCGATTAACGACATGGTGCGCCAGCGCCTGTTAAACCGTTTTATCAGCGAACTGGCGGACGGTAACGCGATTTACCGTCTGACGCCGCTGGGCATAGGTATTACCGATTACTATATCCGTCAGCGCGAATTCTCCACGCTGCGTTTGTCGATGCAGTTGTCAATTGTGGCGCAGGAGCTCAAACGCGCCGCCGACGCTGCCGATGAGGGCGGTGACGATTTCCACTGGCACCGCAACGTGTTTGCACCGCTGAAATATTCGGTGGCGGAAATCTTCGACAGTATCGATTTGACCCAGCGCATTATGGATGAACAACAGCAGGGCGTGAAGGACGACATCGCAGCGCTGCTGAACAAAGACTGGCGTGCGGCGATCTCCAGCTGTGAGATGCTGCTGTCCGAAACCTCGGGTACTCTGCGCGAACTGCAGGATACGCTGGAGGCGGCGGGCGATAAACTGCAGGCCAACCTGTTGCGAATTCAGGATGCCACGCTGGGTGGCGCGGAACTGGGCTTTATCGACAAACTGGTGTTCGATCTGCAAAGCAAGCTCGACCGCATTATCAGTTGGGGCCAGCAGGCGATTGACCTGTGGATTGGCTACGACCGCCACGTGCATAAATTTATCCGTACCGCGATCGACATGGACAAGAACCGGGTGTTCGCCCAGCGTTTGCGTCAGTCGGTGCAAAACTATTTCGACAACCCATGGACACTGACCCATGCCAATGCCGACCGTCTGCTGGATATGCGAGACGAGGAACTGGCGCTGCGCAGCGAGGAAGTGACCGGGGAACTGCCGCCGGATCTGGAGTTCGAAGAGTTCAGCGAAATCCGTGAGCAACTGGCGGCAATGATCGAACAAGCACTGAAGATTTATCAGGAACAACAGATGCCGCTCAATTTAGGGGCGGTAATGCGCGATTATCTGGCGCAATATCCGCGTGCTCGTCATTTCGATGTGGCACGTTTAGTGGTCGACCAGGCAGTGCGCCTTGGTGTGGCTGAAGCAGATTTTTCAGGGTTGCCGGCACAGTGGCAGGCAATCAATGATTACGGAGCCAAGGTCCAGGCCCATGTCATCGACAAATATTGAACAAATAATGCCAGTCAAGCTGGCCAAGGCATTGTCTAACGCGCTGTTCCCGGCGCTGGACAGCCAACTGCGTGCGGGTCGTCACATCGGTATCGATGAACTGGACAACCACGCCTTCTTAATGGATTTCCAGGATGAACTGGAAGAATTCTACACCCGTTACAGCGTAGAGCTGATCCGCGCGCCGGAAGGATTCTTCTATCTGCGTCCACGCTCTACCACGCTGATCCCGCGTTCGGTGCTGTCCGAGCTGGATATGATGGTGGGGAAAATCCTGTGCTATCTGTATCTCAGCCCGGAACGTCTGGCGCATGAGGGCATTTTCAGCCATCAAGAGCTGTACGACGAGCTGCTGAGCCTGGCGGACGAGAGCAAATTGCTGAAGTTCGTTAATCAGCGTTCTACCGGCTCGGATCTCGATCGCCAGAAGCTGCATGAAAAAGTACGTACTTCACTGAACCGTCTGCGTCGTTTGGGCATGGTCTATTTCATGGGCAACGACAGCAGCAAGTTCCGTATTACCGAGGCGGTGTTCCGCTTTGGCGCCGATGTGCGCAGCGGTGACGATCCGCGTGAAGCGCAGTTGCGTATGATCCGCGACGGCGAAGCAATGCCGGTTGAAAACAGCCTGTTGCTGAATGATGAGAGCGATGCGGAAGACTCGCCGCTTGATACCACACCGGACAGTGCAGAGGATGAACAGGAATGATTGAACGCGGTAAATTTCGCTCGCTGACGTTGGTTAACTGGAACGGCTTCTTTGCCCGCACCTTTGATCTCGATGAACTGGTGACCACGCTGTCCGGCGGTAACGGGGCAGGGAAATCCACCACCATGGCGGCCTTCGTCACTGCGCTGATCCCCGATTTGACGCTGTTGCACTTTCGTAACACCACCGAAGCCGGTGCCACCAGTGGCTCTCGCGACAAAGGTTTGCACGGTAAACTGCGCGCCGGGGTGTGTTATTCGACCCTCGACGTGCTCAACTCGCGCCACCAACGCGTGGTAGTTGGTGTCCGTCTGCAGCAGGTTGCCGGCCGTGACCGCAAGGTGGACATCAAACCGTTCGTTATTCAGGGCTTGCCGACGGCGGTGCAGCCGACGGAACTTTTGACCCAAACGGTGGGCGAGCGTCAGGCACGCGTGCTGTCGTTGCAGGAACTGAAAGATCGCGTTGAAGAGATGGAAGGGGTGCAGTTCAAGCAGTTTAACTCCATCACCGATTACCACTCATTAATGTTCGATCTGGGCGTGATCCCGAAACGCCTGCGTTCATCGTCCGATCGCAGCAAGTTCTATCGTCTGATTGAAGCCTCGCTGTACGGCGGTATTTCCAGCGCCATCACCCGCTCGCTGCGTGACTACCTGTTGCCGGAAAACAGCGGCGTGCGCAAGGCATTCCAGGATATGGAAGCGGCGCTGCGTGAAAACCGCATGACGCTCGAAGCGATCCGCGTGACCCAATCCGACCGCGACCTGTTCAAACATTTGATTTCCGAGGCCACCTCTTACGTGGCGGCGGACTACATGCGTCATGCCAATGAGCGGCGCATTCATCTGGACGGGGCACTGGCGCTGCGTAACGATCTGCTGGGCAGCCGCAAACAGTTGGCCGCCGAGCAATACCGTCATGTGGAAATGGCGCGCGAACTGGCGGAGCAGAGCGGTGCGGAATCCGATCTGGAAACCGATTATCAGGCCGCCAGCGATCACCTGAATCTGGTACAAACGGCGATGCGTCAGCAGGAAAAGATCGAGCGTTATGAAGGCGATCTGGAAGAGCTGACCTACCGACTGGAAGAACAGAATGAAGTGGTTGCGGAGGCCAGCGAACAGCAGGCCGAAAACGAAGCACGTGCCGAGGCAGCCGAACTGGAAGTGGATGAGCTGAAAAGCCAACTCGCCGACTACCAGCAGGCGCTCGACGTGCAGCAGACCCGCGCCATTCAATATCAGCAGGCGTTGCAGGCACTGGATCGCGCACGCACGTTGTGCCAACTGCCAGAACTGACCGCCGAAAATGCCGAACACTGGCTGGATACTTTCCAGGCGCGCGAGCAGGAAGCGACAGAAGCACTGCTGATGCTCGAGCAAAAACTGAGCGTGGCCGACGCCGCGCACGGCCAGTTTGAACAGGCATATCAGCTGGTGGGTAAAATCGCCGGTCAGGTCAGCCGCAGTGAAGCCTGGCAGTGCGCGCGCGAATTGCTGCGCGACTGGCCATCACAGCAACACCTTGCCGAACGCGTGCAACCTTTGCGTATGCGCCTGAGCGAGCTGGAACAGCGTCTGCGCTCCCAGCAGGATGCCGAGCGTCTGTTGCAGGAATTCTGTAAGCGCCATGGCCAGCAGTATCAGCCGGACGAACTTGATGCCCTGCAACAAGAGCTGGAAGAGCGTCTGGAATCGCTGTCGCAGGGTGTTAGCGATGCTGGTGAGCGTCGGATGGAAATGCGCCAGGAGCTGGAGCAAATTCAGCAACGCATCCGCGAACTGACTACCCGCGCCCCTATTTGGTTGGCAGCGCAGGATGCTCTGAGCCAGCTTAGTGAGCAGAGTGGCGAAGCGCTTGAAAGCAGCCAGCAGGTGACGGAGTACATGCAGCAACTGCTGGAGCGCGAACGTGAAACTACCGTTGAGCGCGACGAAGTGGCTGCCGGTAAGCGTGCCGTTGAAGCGCAAATTGAACGTCTCAGCCAGCCTGGCGGTGCCGAAGATCAGCGTCTGGTCACGCTGGCCGAACGTTTTGGTGGCGTGCTGCTGTCTGAAATCTACGACGACGTCACCATCGACGATGCACCGTACTTCTCCGCCTTGTACGGCCCGTCGCGCCACGCCATTGTGGTGCCGGATCTGTCACTGGTACGCGAGATGCTGGAAGGGTTGGAAGACTGTCCGGAAGATCTCTATCTGATCGAGGGGGATCCGCAGTCGTTCGATGACAGCGTATTCGCCGTCGAAGAACAAGACCGCGCGGTGTTGGTTAAAACTGCCGAACGCCAGTGGCGTTACTCGCGTTACCCGGCTGTGCCGTTGTTTGGCCGTGCCGCACGTGAGAATCGCCTGGAAATATTGCATGCCGAGCGGGAAAAGTTGGCAGAGCGTTATGCCACCCTGTCGTTCGACGTGCAGAAAACCCAGCGTTCGCACCAGGCCTTCAGCCGCTTTATCGGTAACCATCTGGCGGTAGCCTTTGACGCCGATCCGGAAGCGGAGATCCGTGGTCTCAATACCCGCCGTGGTGAAATCGAGCGCGCGCTGAATAACCATGAAGCGCAGAACCAGCAGCAGCGTCAGCAATACGATCAGGCAAAAGAGGGCATTTCTGCACTTAACCGTCTGACACCGCTGGTTTCATTGCTAAACGATGAAACCCTTCAGGATCGGGTGGAAGAAATCCGTGAGGAGCTGGAAGAGGCGCAGGATGCCGCGCGTCATATTCAGCAGCACGGCGTTTCCCTGACCAAGCTGGAGCCGCTGCTGTCGGTGCTGCAGAGCGATCCGCAGCAGCATGAGCAGTTGCAACAGGATTACACTCAGGCGCAGAGCGTGCAGCGTCAGGCCAAGCAGCAGGCGTTTGCCCTGATTGAAGTGGTGCAGCGTCGCGCGCACTTCAGCTATACCGACTCTGCCGGTATGCAAAATGCCAATAACGATCTCAACGACAAGCTGCGCCAGCGTCTGGAGCATGCGGAAGCGGAACGTACCCGTGCCCGTGAGCAGTTGCGCCAGTATCAGACCCAGTTTACCCAGTACAGCCAGGTGCTGGCATCGCTGAAAAGCTCGTATGACGCGAAGCGCGACATGCTCAAAGAGCTGAGTCAGGAACTGGTAGATATCGGTGTGCAGGCGGATGCCAATGCCGAAGCCCGTGCGCGCACTCGTCGTGATGAATTGCATGCGGGCCTGAGCACCAACCGCGCACGTCGTAACCAACTGGAAAAACAGCTGACCTTCTGCGAAGCGGAAATGGACAGCCTGCAGAAGAAACTGCGCAAGCTGGAGCGCGACTATTATCAGCTGCGTGAGCAGGTGGTCACCGCCAAAGCAGGTTGGTGCGCCGTGATGCGCCTGGTGAAAGACAATGGCGTTGAACGTCGTCTGCACCGCCGCGAACTGGCCTATATGGACGGTGACGAGCTGCGCTCAATGTCGGATAAGGCACTCGGTGCGCTGCGTCTGGCGGTGTCGGATAACGAACATCTGCGCGATGTGCTGCGCCTGTCGGAAGATCCCAAGCGCCCGGAACGCAAGATCCAGTTCTATATTGCGGTCTATCAGCATCTGCGCGAGCGTATTCGTCAGGATATCATTCGTACCGACGACCCGGTTGAGGCCATCGAACAGATGGAAATCGAACTGGGCCGCCTGACCGAAGAGTTGACCGCACGTGAGCAGAAACTGGCGATCAGTTCCAAGAGCGTGGCGAACATCATTCGCAAAACCATCCAGCGCGAACAGAACCGTATCCGCATGCTCAACCAGGGCCTGCAGGCGGTTTCCTTCGGGCAGGTGAAGAGCGTGCGATTGAACGTCAACGTGCGTGAAGCGCATGCGACGCTGCTGGACGTGCTTTCCGAGCAACAGGAACAGCATCAGGACCTGTTCAACAGCAACCGACTGACCTTCTCGGAGGCCTTGGCCAAGCTGTATCAGCGTCTGAACCCGCAGATTGACATGGGGCAGCGCACGCCACAGACCATCGGCGAAGAGCTGCTGGATTACCGCAACTACCTGGAGCTGGAAGTGGAAGTCTTCCGCGGCTCCGACGGTTGGCTGCGTGCCGAGAGTGGCGCGTTGTCTACCGGGGAAGCGATCGGTACCGGGATGTCGATTCTGGTTATGGTGGTACAGAGCTGGGAAGAAGAGTCTCGCCGCCTGCGCGGTAAGGATATTTCCCCATGCCGCCTGCTGTTCCTCGATGAAGCGGCGCGACTGGATGCCAAATCCATCGCCACGCTGTTCGAGCTGTGCGATCGTCTGGAAATGCAGCTGATCATCGCGGCACCGGAAAATATCAGCCCGGAAAAAGGCACGACTTATAAGCTGGTGCGTAAAGTGTTCCAAAATCATGAACATGTACACGTAGTGGGGCTGCGCGGTTTTGCTAATGAGCCGCCGGTTCTGGGTGTTACTGCGGCAGAAACGCCGTAAACGCAAAAAAAGCCCGCTAATAATCTGAAAATAGCCGCCCTGGGGTGGCTATTTTTTTGTGCGGGAGGATGATAGTCCTGCTTTTTTCTGTGCCGAAAACCGGGTAGCCTAATGAAATAACAGTTATTCATAGGCAGCAAAGGGCAAAATGGCTTTTCTATTCGTATACTGAAACTAATAAGTTGTCTTGGTTATATTTTTTGTGAGCATACAGGGGGCAATGGATGTTGCTTAGAAATGGAAACACTGTGCGGCGTCTGGCGTTAAGTTGCGCAATCGCATGTGGTCTTGCGTCGTCGTTACCCGTATGGGCAACCGTTCCTGCGTTTCCGGTGGCGTCATCCGGCATGTCAGTTGCGCAAAGCCGTTCGGAACTGCTTGCGGCATTGCCGAAGGGCATTACACCCTATTATCTTTCGACGCTGGCTCCTTTGTACGCGGCGAACCGGATGCAATTGATGTGGCAGGATCGCGAAGCGGTTCAGCAATTTCAGCAGCAACTGGCCGAATTGGCGATGTCCGGCGTACAGCCGCAGTTTACCCAATGGGTGAAGCTGTTGACCAACCCGGCGATTACCGACGTGGCGCGCGATGTGGTGCTGTCTGATGCGATGCTGGGCTATTTACAGTTTGTTTCGTCCATCGGTGCCAACGGTAATAATTGGCTGTACAGCAACATTCCCTACAAGCTTGGTCTGCCACCCAATACGGTGATTAACCAGTGGCAATTGGCGCTGCGTCAGGGCAAGACTCTGGCTTATGTCAATACGCTGGCGCCGCAGCATCCGCAATACGCCAAGATGCATCAGGCCCTGCGGGATATGCTGGCCGATGGCCGTCCGTGGCCACAAATGGCCAATGGCCCAAGCCTGCGTCCGGATCAACTGAGTAGTGATATTCCTGCCTTGCGTGAGATCCTGGCGCGTAACGGCATGCTGACGCCTTCTACGGCACCGGTGGAAGTGCAGGATCCCCCTGCGGTATTGACCGGTTCGCGTAATGAGCCTGACGACGGCGGCCTGTCAGTAGATGAAGAAAAAAGTCGTGACAGTCAGAGTGCCGTTGTCAGCCCGGCCGCCGCCCCGGTCAAAGATCTCGTCCCAACGCCGCAATCGCCTTTTTCGCAGCAGTCAGAAAGCCCGGTGACCGTTACCGATAATCGCTATACTCCCGACCTGGTGGAGGGCGTTAAGCGTTTCCAGAAATGGCAGGGTCTGAGTGCTGACGGCGTCATTGGCGTGCGCACTCGCGAGTGGCTTAACGTAACGCCGCAAATACGAGCCTCGTTGTTGGCGCTGAATATCCAGCGGTTACGCATACTACCCGGCCATGTCGATACCGGTATTATGGTTAATATTCCTAACTACTCGTTGACCTACTACCAAAACGGCAATGAAGTGCTTTCCTCTCGGGTGATCGTGGGTCGGCCTAGCCGCAAGACGCCGTTGATGAGCAGCGCATTGAATAATGTGGTGGTGAACCCGCCGTGGAACGTACCGACTACGCTGGTGCGTGAAGATATCGTGCCGAAGGCGATGCGTGACGGCAGCTACTTCCAGAAGCATGGCTATACCGTGCTCTCGGGGTGGAGCAACGATGCCGAGGTGATTAATCCGGCAATGATCGACTGGAGTATGATTTCGCCTCGTAATTTCCCGTATCGGATCCGTCAGGCTCCGGGAGCGACCAACTCATTGGGGCGTTTTAAATTCAACATGCCGAGTTCGGACGCTATCTATCTGCACGACACGCCCAACCATAATCTGTTCCAGAAGGACATCCGCGCCTTAAGTTCCGGCTGTGTTCGGGTCAACAAGGCATCGGATTTGGCGAATATGCTGCTGCAGGATGCCGGTTGGAACAACACCCGTGTTTCTTCCACCTTGAAACAGGGTAATACCACCTTCGTAAATATCCGCCAGCATATTCCGGTTAAATTGTATTATTTAACCGCCTGGGTCTCTGATGATGGAAAACCACAATTCCGCACAGATATTTACAATTATGATGACACGGTGAGATCGGGCGCACAAATTTTGGCTCAGGCCGAAAAATTAATGCAATAAATGCAGTAATTATAAATAAATAACGGTCAGAATATCGGGCCATGTTGCAGGCACTCATTGCGTGAGTGCCTGCAAACCGCGGGACATCACGGGTTGACTCAGCCAGTGTGGGCGGTTATGGTTCGGGCAGTGCGCTGTTTTGTGCATATATTTTGATATTCTTGCCGGGTTTAACAGAAACATGGACAAAATTGATCATCATCGCCGTAAATGGCTGGCGTTAGGTAGCGCCGCTGTGGGCATAGCGCTGCTCCCTGGGCAAGCCTTTGCCAGTCTTTCTACTTCGCGCCCGCGTATTCTGGTTGTAAATAATATGCATACGGGCGAATCGCTTAAAGCCGAATTCTTCGACGGTAAGGGATATAATAAAGACGAATTAGTCCGTCTTAATCATCTCTTCCGTGATTATCGTGCCAATAAGGTCAAGTCGATCGATCCTCGTCTGTTCGATCATCTCTACCGTCTGCAAGGTCTGTTGGGCACCAACAAGCCGGTGCAGTTGGTTTCAGGTTATCGTTCCCTGGATACCAACAATGAGCTGCGTGCACGCAGTCGCGGTGTGGCCAAGCACAGCTACCACACCAAAGGCCAGGCGATGGACTTCCATATCGAAGGCATCCAACTGAGTAATATCCGTAAAGCGGCGTTAAAAATGAGCGCCGGTGGTGTAGGATATTACCCACGTAGCAACTTCGTACACATCGATACCGGCCCGGTGCGGACCTGGTAATCGCTGTGCACCACAAGTGAGTAGCGCCAGCCCGGCAGGGTGTGGCGCCGTTGTCGTTGGAGCCTTATGAAATACCACATTATTCCCGTTACCGCTTTTAGTCAGAACTGCAGCCTGATCTGGTGTGAGAGCACCCAGCAGGCGGCGTTGGTCGATCCCGGCGGTGAACCTGAAAAACTGAAGGCCGAAATAGCCAGGCAGGGCGTAACCGTTACGCAGATCCTGCTGACGCATGGTCATCTCGATCACGTTGGCGCGGCCGCTGAGTTGGCAGAGTTTTATCAGGTGCCGATCTACGGCCCGGATAAGAGGGATGCTTTCTGGCTCGATGGCCTGCCTGCGCAGAGCCGCATGTTTGGGCTGGAAGAGTGCGCACCGCTGACGCCAACCCAGTGGCTGGAAGAAGGGGACAGCGTGCAGGTGGGCGAAATGACGCTCAAGGTGCTGCATTGCCCTGGTCACACTCCTGGCCATATCGTGTTTATTAATGATCAGGCGCGATTGGCGCTGGTGGGCGACGTGCTGTTTAACGGCGGCGTCGGGCGCAGTGATTTCCCTCAAGGCGATCATCAGGCGTTGATTAACTCTATCCGCACCAAGTTATTGCCGCAGGGTGATGACATGGCGTTTATTCCAGGTCATGGGCCGATGTCGACCTTCGGTCAAGAACGTGAAACCAACCCGTTCCTGCGTGAAGAGCCGGCCATCTGGTAAGTTATTTCCGGCAGAAATAACTAAGGGGCGCTTTGAGCGCCCCTTTTGCTATGTGTCGCGCGACGGTTTTACAGCACGGCGACGATGGCTTCGCACAGCGGCGCCATATTGTCTGGTGTCATGCCGGCAACGTTAACGCGGCCGGAGTTAACGGCGTAGACGCCAAATTCCTCACGCAAACGCAGAACCTGTTCTTTGGTCAGCCCGCTGAATGAGAACATGCCGTTCTGATTGATGATAAAGCTGAAGTCCTGCTCAGCGCCTTTCTCCTGCAGGGTATTCACAAACAGCTGACGCATGCGGTGAATACGTTGACGCATGTCAGTCAGTTCCTGCTCCCACAGCGCACGCAACGCATCGTCGCCCAAGATGGTTGCCACAATGGCAGCACCGTGTGACGGCGGGTTGGAGTAGTTGGCGCGGATAGCCGCTTTCACCTGGCTGAAGGCACGATCGGCGGTTTCTGCATCAGCAGCAACGACGGTACAGGCACCCACGCGTTCGTTGTAAAGACCGAAGTTCTTCGAGTAAGAACTGGCGACGATCAGTTCCTGATGCTTGGCGGCAAAAATACGCAGGCCCTGAGCATCTTCTTCCAATCCTTTCGCAAAGCCCTGGTATGCGAAGTCAAACAGTGGCAACCAACCGTTAGCCACAGACAGCTCGGCCAATTGTGCCCACTGCTCAGCCGTTGGGTCGATGCCGGTTGGGTTATGGCAGCAACCGTGGAACAGCACCACATCGCCGGCCTGAGCCTGTTTCAGGCTGCGGAGCAGGCCATCGAAGTCCAGCGCATGATTGGCGGCGTCGTAGTAAGCGTATTCCAACACTTCCAGACCGACTGCACCAAACACGTTGTTGTGGTTCGGCCAGCTTGGGTTGCTGATCCAGATGCGTTTCGCGCTGGTCTGGTTGGCGATGAAGTCAGCTGCAACACGCAGGCCGCCGGTGCCACCAGGAGTTTGTGCAGTGCGCGCACGCTTGTCGGCAATAATTGGGCTTTGTTTGCCGAACAGCAGCTCTTGCGTACAGTTGGCGAACGCCGGAATACCTTCAATGCCGAGATAGTTTTTGGTGGTCTCATTTTCCAGCAGATACTGCTCAGCTTTTTTAACGCTGGTCAGCACCGGAGTTTTACCGGTTTCATCTTTATAAACGCCAATCCCCAGGTTGATTTTGTTAGGGCGGGCGTCAGCGCGGAAAATGTCGGTCAGACCCAGGATCGGATCGGCAGGTGCAGCAGTGATTTTTTCAAACATGTCAGGTGCTTCCATGGCTCGGAGTTAAGCAGACAGAAGCATCAGGGTAGCGCCAGTTATGCCCTTTGCCAACCGTTTGCGAGAAAAACACCTCGATCTTGTGAAGGACGCATATTCAGCATAAAAAATGAGGGGGAAGGGGGATTTGGCAGGATAAAAATTTAGGGGGACGCAAAAACAAAAACAGGGCCGAAGCCCTGTTTTTTAACTTAGTCGACGGTGAACCGCCGTTAAGTGAGACAACTTAGAACTGGTAAACCAGGCCAACACCTACGATATCGTCGGTAGCGATGGCGTTAGCTTTGGTGAATTCGTTCTCGTCCAGCAGGTTGATTTTGTAATCAACGTAGGTAGACATGTTTTTGTTGAAGTAGTAAGTGGTACCAACAGAAACATATTTAACCAGGTCGGCATCGCCGCCGCCGAAGCTAGAGCCGTTTGCGGTACGGCTAGACAGGTTTTTACCTTTAGACTGCAGGTAAGAAACTTCTGGACGCAGACCGAAGTCGAACTGGTACTGTGCAGTCACTTCGAAGTTCTGAGTTTTGTCAGCGATGGTGAAGTCAGATTCGCCGTATGGAGTCATGTTACGGGTTTCTGAGTACATGGTTGCCAGGTAGACGTTGTTCGCGTCGTATTTAGCACCCACGGTCCACGCATCAGCCTTGTCGCCTTTAGCGGTAGACAGCTGAGTCTGGTCGTCGGTACGGTCAGATGATGCGTATGCAGCACCGAAGCTGATGCCTTCGCCGATGTCATAAGTAGAAGACAGGCCCCAACCGTCGCCATTTTGTTTCTTCAGATCGCGGTCATCGTTCTCGTTCTTACCCTGGTACTGAACGGCGAAGTTCAGACCATCAACCAGACCGAAGAAGTTGTTGTTACGGTAAGTAGCAACGCCGTTGGTACGGCCAGTCATGAAGTTGTCGGTGTAGGTGTAAGTATCGCCACCGAACTCTGGCAGCATATCTGTCCAGCCTTCCACGTCGTACAGTACGCCGTAGTTACGGCCGTAGTCGAATGAACCGTAGTCAGCAAATTTCAGACCCGCGAAGCCCAGACGAGTCTTGGTGCCTTCGGTGCCCTGGTTTTCAGCGTGGTTAGCCTGAACGTTGTATTCCCACTGGCCGTAACCGGTCAGTTGGTCAGTAATTTGGGTTTCACCTTTGAAGCCGAAACGAACATAGGTCTGATCGCCATCATTACCTTTGTCGTCTGAGAAGTAGTGCAGACCGTCAACTTTACCGTACAGATCCAGTTTGTTGCCGTCTTTGTTGTAGATTTCAGCAGCGTTTGCTGCACCAGCTGCTAACAGAGCCGGGATTACCACTGCAAGAATGTTGCGCTTCATCATTATATTACCCTCATTGGTGTTATTCGGACACCTTTGCCACTGCCGCCAATAATTCTTTTGGAACTATTGTTGATAGATTGGTGTCGTCCTGTGTCTGCACGCAGTGTTCCATTCACGGGCGGGTTAATCTAGAACGAAAATGCTACCAATGTCGCAATGAGGTATCAGAATGAAAGCATTTGTAACAAAAAGTAATATTCAGGGAACTTTGTGACGCGCGTCAATATTAAAAAATGCGAAAGGCCAGCAAAGCTGGCCTTGGTTTTGTAACTAAATTAATTAGAAAATGTATTATCTGATTAATTAAAAGGTTGCATTACGTGGAGTCCGCGGGAACGGAATGACATCACGCACGTTTTGAACGCCGGTGACATAGGCGATTAAACGCTCAAAGCCCAAACCGAAACCGGCATGAGGAACGGTGCCGTAACGACGCAGATCGCGATACCACCAGTAGTCTTCTTTATTCAGCCCCATGGCTTCCAGACGCTGATCCAGTACGTCCAGACGTTCTTCACGCTGAGCACCGCCGATGATTTCACCAATGCCCGGAGCCAGAACGTCCATTGCGGCAACGGTTTTACCGTCATCGTTCATACGCATATAGAAAGCTTTGATGTCTTTCGGGTAGTTTTTCACTACTACCGGCGCTTTGAAGTGTTTCTCGGCCAAATAACGCTCATGTTCGGAAGACAGGTCGATACCCCAGGAAACCGGGTTTTCGAAAGTCTGACCTGAGGCGATCAGGATTTCCACCGCTTCGGTGTAATCAACCTGAGCAAAGTCAGAAGTAACAAAACGCTGCAGGCGATCGATAGCATCTTTGTCTACGCGCTCGGCGAAGAACTGCATGTCATCCATACGCTCGTTCAATACGGCCTGGAATACATACTTCAGCATTTTTTCCGCCAACTCGGCGATGTCTTCGAGATCGGCAAACGCCACTTCCGGTTCGATCATCCAAAACTCCGCCAGGTGGCGGCTGGTGTTGGAGTTCTCGGCGCGGAAAGTGGGGCCGAAAGTGTAAATTTTCGACAGCGCACAGGCATAGGTCTCGCCGTTCAACTGGCCGGAAACGGTCAGGAAGGCTTCTTTACCGAAAAAGTCCTGGCTGAAATCGACCGCACCCTTATCGGTACGCGGCAGATTTTCCAGATCCAGAGTTGAAACGCGGAACATTTCACCGGCACCTTCGGTATCGGAGGCGGTGATCAGCGGGGTGGAAACCCAGAAGAAGCCGTTCTCGTGATAGAAACGGTGAATGGCCTGTGCCAGCGTATGACGTACGCGGGCAACGGCACCGATCAGATTGGTGCGTGGGCGCAGGTGAGCCACTTCGCGCAGGTATTCGATGCTGTGACGTTTGGCCGCCATCGGGTAGGTGTCCGGATCGTCAACCCAGCCAACCACTTTAATCGCGGTTGCCTGCAGTTCGAAACTCTGACCTTCGCCCGGAGATGCCACCACAATGCCGGTGACTTCAATGGAACAGCCCGTGGTCAGATGCAGCACTTCATCCTGATAATTCGGCAGAGAATTATTAACGACGGCCTGTAACGGATCAAAGCAGGAACCGTCATAGACGGCCAGGAAGGAGATACCAGCTTTAGAATCTCTCCGGGTACGCACCCAACCGCGTACGGTGACTTCACTGTCAACCGCAGCACGGCCTTGCAGTACGTCGACTACAGGCACTACGCTCATAGATTTCTCTCTTTAATAATTTGGTTTAGAAATAGCTTATAACCCAAGAATATGGGGATGTTGCTATGTTACTTGCCGCGGTGCAGAGCACAAGTAGAAATCGCCGGATTGGTGCAACATTTCTTGGGGCTGGGCGAAAAGGGAACAACGAGAAGGACTATATAAAGAAGGAAAAGCCGGCGTGAGGTCTTCAGCCGGCTTTTTAACGTTTATCGGGCAGGGGGCTAGCTTGCTTTTTTTACCAGCGGCAGATCGAAGGCTTTGCGTAACGCTTTTACAAAGGCCTGATCCTGACAGATGGTTTTACCCGGGCTGTCGGAGAGTTTAGCCACCGGTTTGCCTTTGCATTCGACCAGTTTGATAACGATATTCAGCGGTTTAACTCCGGGAATATCGCAGGTCAGACGCGTACCTATACCGAACACCAGGTTGACGCGTTGGTAGAAGTGGCGGTAAAGCGCCAGTGCTTTGTCCAGATCCAGGTTATCGGAGAACACCAGAGTTTTGCTCATCGGATCAATCCCCAGCTTCTGGAAATGCGCGATGGCTTTTTCGCCCCATTCGAACGGATCGCCTGAGTCATGGCGCAGGCCCTGATAGCGTTGGGCAAACTGCGGGCCGAAATCACGCAGGAAGGCATCCATGGTGATGCAGTCGGTCAGTGCAATACCAAGCTGATCCGGGTATTCATCCAGCCAGGCCTGCAGTGCCGCCCGCTGACTGTTGGCCAACACCGGGCTGATCTGCTGATGAGCCTGGAACCATTCATGAGCCTGGGTACCAACTGGTGCAAGATCAAGCTGGTGCGCCAGATCGTAGTTGCTGGTCCCCACCAGATACGGGAATTCGTTTTTCAGCGTGCCGACGATTGCCTGCTGCACAGCCTGTGAAAAACGGCGGCGGGTGCCGAAGTCCATCAGCTTGAAGCGAGAAATATCCACATCGCTACTCATGGCTTTAAACTGTGCGAGCTTGTTGCGCAAATGGGCTACCGCCATCTCTGGCGTGACATCCGGTGAGCGATGGCGATGTACCACTTCGCTGATTACCGCCAGCAGTGGGACTTCCCACATGATCACTTCGCGCCACGGGCCGGCAATGCGAATATGCAGCTTGCCCGCGTGGTTCTCGATCTGGACCTGTTGCGGATCGTAGCGGAAATCGCGCAGCCAGTTCAGGTAATCCTCACGGAAGAAGGGCAGCCCTGAGAGATAGTCGAACTCAGCGTCTGTCAGCGCCAACTGGCTCATCAGTGCGATTTGCGCACCAATTTCGTCGGCATATTCGCCAAGCAGCTCGTCACCACGGCAGCGGAATTCCGCCGCCACGCTGATAGCGGGATAGCGATGAAACACTGCTTGCTGCATATGAAGCTTGTAGGCATCAGTATCAAGCAGTGATGTCAAAATCGGGGAGGCGTATTGAGTCATAGCGCGTTACTGCATCCTCGTCAGGCGCGTGTCCAAATCCGGATAATCAAAAAAAGTGGGGGGAGTATACCCGGATTATCCTGTTATTGAAGCTGCATCACACCACAATTCATCGGAGCGGGTCGAGGATTAAACGTGCCTTTATGCTGGCTTGCCATCAGGATGGCGGCAGAAAAGCCAGATAAGCCTGTAAGGTGAATGACTTAGGCTAATTAGTCATAAAAATTATAATGTTAATTATTTTAAACAACAATTCAGATAAAACCGGTTGGGGTGTAAATGCCGATCCGGTCCTTACCGTTATTTTTACTGAAATAGAGCGCTTCATCCGCCTGTTTGATCGCCGTTGGCAGCAGCCGGATATCGCTTACCTGTGCAATGCCGCAGCTGGTAGTGAAGCGGACCTTTTGCCCATCGGCCAGTGTCAGGGTGAATTGATGAGTTCGCTCGCGTAGCTTGGATATTACTTCGCGTGCATTCTCCAGCGTACAGTTCCCGAGGATCACGGCGAATTCCTCACCGCCATAGCGACAGAAAATATCACTGGAGCGGAAGGTGCTTTGCAGCAGTTTGCCGAATGCCACCAACACCTGGTCACCTATGTGGTGACCGTAGTTATCGTTGAGATTTTTGAAGTTATCAATATCAATCAGGCAGAAGGCCAGCGGGTAGCTGCTGGCGGCCAGCGATTCGCACTCGCGGAAAAATTTGCGCCGGTTATAGATGTTGGTCAAGGGGTCAAGGAATGAAGAGGCTTCCAGCTCTTTGATCAGCAGATGCTTTTCGTTTTCTAGCGTGACCTTTTCCAACTGATACTGTTTGAGTTGTTTAATGGCATCGCTGATGGCCATTAACTCCTGGCCGTAAAACACCTCATTAGGCACTATGTTCATATTCCCGCGCGACAGCCGCAAAATATTATTATGCGTTTTCGTTAACCAGCGGCTGATATTTGAACAGTAAACCAGCGTTGGCAGAAAAATAAACAGGGCGATCAGGCCACCCAGGGAAATCATGCCGTAAATGGCGGTCTGGCTGTTATAGATCTTATGCTGAGAGGCGGCGATCTCCATTTCAAAACTACGCTGGAAAAGCCGTTGTGAAAGCTCTGTCAGGTTTTTAACGTACTGATAAATCGAACTGGTGGGATAGAGGCTGTGAGTATCGACGGCAGTATAGAGTCCGTTGGTAATCTGGCCGATCTTTTTGGTCGATATTTGCTCAAGAATATCATTCACCAGGAACGTGGTTTGCACATCGTTATAGCTCAGCTTCATAAATATCAGCCGGGCGCTTAAAGAACTTAATACTCCGGTGAGCTGAACGGCTTTCAAATAAGCGACTTTACGCTCTAACGGGTTGATATTGACATCGATAACCTGATCGATAAGTTCGGTGACGGACAGGTTCAGCCGGTTATTCAGCCGTACGGCTTCCAGAAACAGAAATGAATCGGCATCGACCATGCGGTTGTCGTAGCTATAGCGGTAATAGCTTTTGCTGGCCTGAGAAATGTAGTAGGCGCTGTTGATATTAAACAGGTTGGCGTTGGCATTGGCATCGGTAACGAGCGAAAGCTGCAGATTGTCACTATTGAGCAATTGTTCCATCAGGTTGAGCATGGAGAGTGCAGCGATTTTTTGCCGAATGCCAAGCTGTTGCGAGATATCACTGTCAATATGGGGGCGAAAGCGGGCAATTTTCTCCCGAGCTATTCGATCCGCTTCCTGCCATTGCTGCGAAGTAATATGAGGATCGACCAGGCTCAGGCGTTTCAGACGGTGCGCCAATAAGGTGGCCTGAAAAGCCTCTGAAATCTGTTTGGCGCGGGTAATTTTGTACAGGTTAAGCTGGTTGTCGCGATAGCCGGTTTCGGCCTCGACCAACTCGTCGGAAATGAACAGGGCGAAAGAGGACATCAGGGCAAAGGTAAAAAAATAGATCAGATATTTTACTTTCATACGCACCGCGCGTCCTTGAGCCAGATTTGCTAATTATATCATTGAGTCTCCCAGGCTGTCTTAACTATACCCAGCGAGCGGCTGCGGGCAGAAAAGTGCTGCTGTGCCGCCGCTGTTTGCCCATGAGCGCTGAAAAAACCGTACTTTTCACCCGCTTTCTGAAGCTTGGGCAGGCGTGTAACCCGAAGGAGGTTTTTTAGCATTAAATGCTGATTTTTATGCTGCATCAGGTCAAGGCACCTGACTGGGTGGGCAATTCGTCGACAATATTAGGATCCACCTCCGATTTCTCCGCACTGGTGGCCCGGCATCTCTGGGTTTTTTTTGTAGCTGTGATACAGTTTATTTACAATCAGGCTCATCGAAATTTCTGCTCTTTCCCCACGGCGAAATAACCTCAAGATGAAAGCCTGGCACCTGTAACTCACTGAGACGTCAAAGGGTTTTTATGACACAACAGCCACAGGCGAAATATCGCCACGATTATCGTGCACCAGATTACACCATCACTGACATTGACCTGGATTTTGAGCTGGACTCAGAGACCACTCGCGTCACTGCCGTCAGCAAGATTAAACGCCAGGGCGCAGCCGACGCGGCACTGGTACTGAACGGTGAAGACCTTACGCTGGTGAGTATTGAGATCGACGGCCAGCCATGGACTGCCTATCAGTTGCAGGATAACAAGCTGGTTATCGAGAAATTGCCAGCACAATTTACCATGACCATCGTCAATGATATTCACCCGGCGAAAAACACCGCGCTGGAAGGCTTGTACCTGTCCGGTGAGGCGCTGTGTACTCAATGTGAGGCCGAAGGTTTCCGCCATATTACCTATTATCTGGATCGCCCGGACGTACTGGCCCGCTTTAGCACCCGCATTGTGGCTGACAAGGCTCGTTACCCGTTCCTGTTGTCAAACGGTAACCGCGTAGGCCAGGGAGAGCTGGAAGACGGACGTCACTGGGTGCAGTGGCAAGATCCGTTCCCAAAACCTTGTTACCTGTTTGCGCTGGTGGCCGGTGATTTTGACGTGTTGCGCGACAGTTTCACCACCCGCTCCGGGCGCGAAGTGGCGCTGGAACTGTTCGTTGACCGTGGCAACCTGGATCGCGCCGATTGGGCAATGACCTCGCTGAAGAACTCGATGAAATGGGACGAAACCCGTTTCGGACTTGAGTACGATCTCGACATTTATATGATCGTCGCGGTCGACTTCTTCAACATGGGGGCGATGGAGAATAAAGGGTTAAATATTTTTAACTCCAAATACGTGCTGGCAAAAGCCGAAACCGCCACCGACAAAGATTATCTGAATATTGAAGCGGTGATTGGCCACGAATACTTCCACAACTGGACCGGCAACCGCGTGACCTGCCGCGACTGGTTCCAGCTCAGCCTGAAAGAAGGGCTGACGGTGTTCCGCGATCAGGAGTTCAGTTCTGATCTGGGTTCACGTCCGGTTAACCGCATCGATAACGTGCGCGTGATGCGCGGTGCGCAGTTCGCCGAAGACGCCAGCCCGATGGCGCACGCCATTCGTCCGGACAAAGTGATCGAAATGAACAACTTCTACACCCTGACGGTGTATGAGAAAGGATCCGAAGTGATCCGCATGCTGCACACGCTGCTGGGTGAAGAGCAGTTCCAGAAAGGCATCCAGCTGTATTTCGAGCGTCATGACGGTAGCGCGGCCACCTGCGATGATTTCGTTCAGGCGATGGAGGATGCATCCAACGTTGATTTGTCGTTGTTCCGCCGCTGGTACAGCCAGTCCGGCACGCCATTGCTCACCGTGCGCGATGAATACGATGCCGAGCACCAGCAGTATCGCCTGCACGTTAGCCAGAAGACCGAACCGACCGCCGATCAGCCGCAGAAATTACCACTGCATATTCCGCTGGATATCGAACTGTACGACGCACAAGGCAATGTGATTGCTCTGCAGAAAGACGGCTCAGCGGTCAATAACGTCTTGAACGTTACCGAAGCGGAGCAGACCTTCGTGTTCGACGGCGTGGCGCACAAGCCGGTACCGTCCCTGCTGCGCGAGTTCTCTGCGCCGGTGAAGTTGGATTATCCGTACAGCGATCAGCAATTGACCTTCCTGATGAAGCATGCGCGCAATGAATTTGCCCGCTGGGATGCGGCACAGAGCCTGCTGGCCACCTATATCAAACTGAACGTTGCCAAACATCAGCAGAAACAACCGTTGTCGCTGCCATTACACGTTGCTGATGCGTTCCGCGCCGTGCTGTTGGACGAAACGTTGGATCCGGCATTAGCCGCGCAAATCCTGACGTTGCCATCGGAAGGTGAAATTGCCGAACTGTTCGCGACCATCGATCCCGAAGCGATCGCTGCGGTGCACGAAGCGATCGTCCGTTGCCTGGCCAAGGAAATGGCCGACGAGTGGCTGGCGGTTTATAACGCCAATAAAACCGACGGTTACCGGGTGGAACACGCTGACATCGCCAAACGTTCGCTGCGCAATGTGTGCCTGGGCTATCTGGCCTTTGGCGATGAAGCGCTGGCCGACCGATTGGTGTCCGAGCAGTATCGCCAGGCAGACAATATGACCGACTCACTGGCGGCTCTGGCGGCGGCGGTAGCGGCACAGTTGCCTTGCCGCGATGCGCTGTTAACGGCATTCGATGAGCGCTGGCATCAGGATGGTTTGGTGATGGACAAGTGGTTCGTGTTGCAGGCGACCAGCCCGGCGGCGGACGTGTTGACCAAGGTGCGTAGCTTGCTGAAACACCGTTCATTCAGCCTGAGCAATCCCAACCGCACTCGTTCGTTGATCGGTGGTTTCGCTTCTGCCAACCCGGCGGCGTTCCACGCGGCGGACGGCAGTGGTTATCAGTTCCTGGCGGAGATCCTCAGCGATCTGAACCAGCGCAATCCGCAAATTGCCGCACGCCTGATTGAGCCGCTGATCCGTTTGAAACGCTATGATGCTTCACGTCAGGCGTTGATGCGCAAAGCACTTGAGCAGTTGAAGGGGCTGGAGAACCTGTCCGGCGACCTGTTCGAGAAGATCACCAAAGCACTCGACGCGTAAACCGAACAAGGGACGGCATGCCGTCCCTTTTTTAATTCGCGACCCGGCGCGAAGTTTCAGCCAACGGCGGCGGTGACAGTACCCGCTCCAGCACTTCGGCTTCCAGCTCTGCCAGCCTGGCCGATCCCTTACGGCGTGGACGCGGCAGGTCAATGGTCAAATCCAACCCGATACGCCCTTCCTCAATCAAAATCACCCGATCCGCCAGCGCAATGGCTTCACTGACGTCGTGCGTCACCAGCAGTACGGTAAAACCATGCTGTTGCCATAACCCTTCGATAAGGCCCTGCATTTCAATCCGCGTTAACGCGTCCAGCGCGCCCAAGGGCTCATCCAGCAGCAACAGGCGTGGACGGTGGATCAGTGCGCGAGCCAGTGCTACCCGCTGCTTTTGCCCGCCGGACAAGGCTGCCGGCCACTCATTGGCGCGATCGGCCAGCCCAACGGTTTCCAGCGCTTGCAATGCATCGGCTCGCCAATTACCCCGGAGGCCGAGGCCGACATTGTCGATCACCTTTTTCCACGGCAGCAGGCGGGCGTCCTGAAACATCAGGCGAGTCTCGTTCCTGGCATTGGCGAGTGGCGCATTACCGCTTAATAACGCGCCGCTGCTGGCATTCTCCAGCCCGGCCATCAGACGCAGCAGCGTGCTTTTGCCGCAACCGCTGCGGCCAACCACGGCGACGAACTGGCCGGCGCTGATGCGTAACTGGATATTGTCGAGTACCCTGCGGTTACCGTATTGCTTGGCAATGGATTCCAGCGTGACTGGAGTCCCCTGGGGAATACGCGCGGGAGTTGTCATAGCGCTTCTCCTTGCTTGAGTTGATAGGCCGGATGCCAGCGCAGCCAGACGCGCTCCAGCAATTGGGCGCTGACGTCCGCCAGCTTGCCGAGCAGGGCGTACAACACAATCGCCACCACCACCACGTCGGTCTGCAGGAATTCACGGGCGTTCATCGCCAGGTAGCCAATCCCCGAATTGGCGGAAATGGTTTCGGCGACGATCAGTGTCAGCCACATAAAGCCCAATGCAAAACGCACGCCGACCATGATCGAGGGCAGGGCGCCCGGTAAAACCACCTGGGCGAATAACTGGAAACCGCTCAGGCCGTAGCTGCGTGCCATTTCAAGCAGGCCCCGATCGATATTCTTGATACCGTGATAGGTATTGAGATAGATAGGGAACAGGGTGCCCAACGCCACCAGAAAAATCTTGGCGGACTCATCGATACCAAACCACAGGATCACCAGCGGGATTAATGCCAGATGCGGTACGTTACGGATCATCTGTACGGAACTGTCCAGCAGGCGTTCGCCCCAGCGTGACAGGCCGGTGATAAAGCCCAGCGCCAGCCCGATGCTGCCGCCAATGCTAAAACCGATCAATGCGCGCCAACTGCTGATGGTCAGGTGTTGCCACAGCTCGCCGCTCTTGGTCAGGGTCCAGAAAGCGGTCACTACGGCGCTCGGTGCCGGCAGAATGCGGTTCGACAGCCAGCCCGCTTCCACGGATATTTGCCAGACTGCCACCAGCGCTACCGGCAATGCCCAGGGGGCCAACCGGTACAAGATTCGTTGTGTGCCGTTTGCCATAGTGCGGCTCCTCAGCTTTGCGATGCTTTTTGTGGAATATAAATATTGGCCACCACTTCGCCCTGTGCTTTGGCTGGTCGGCGTGGTGCGGGCGCTTGGTTTTCCACCAGATCAAGATGTGGGAACAGCAGCTCGCCAACGCGATAGGCTTCTTCCAGATGCGGGTAACCGGACAAAATAAAGGTGTCGATGCCCAGATCGGCGTATTCCTGCATACGCGCTGCCACCGTCGGGCCATCGCCCACCAGCGCGGTTCCGGCACCGCCACGCACCAAACCCACCCCGGCCCACAGATTGGGGCTGATCTCCAGATTGTCTTTCTTGCCGCCGTGCAATGCCGCCATTCGTTGTTGCCCTACGGAGTCAAACCGAGCGAAGGCCTGCTGGGCATCGGCGATGGTCTTTTCATCCAGATTGGCAATCAGCCGGTCGGCAGCTCGCCAGGCTTCCTCGGTGGTTTCGCGCACGATGACGTGCAGGCGGATACCGAAACGCACCTGGCGACCTTTGGCTGCGGCCTTGGCGCGTACCTCGGCAATTTTTTCTTTTACCTGCGCCGGCGGCTCGCCCCAGGTGAGATACATTTCAACCTGATCGGCTGCCAGATCCTGCGCAGCGGCGGAGGATCCGCCGAAATAGAGCGGTGGGCGTGGCTGTTGCACCGGTGGGTACAGCAGTTTTGCGCCCTTTACCTGAATATGTTTACCGTTAAAATCGACGGTTTCTCCTTCCAGTACCTTGCGCCAGATATGGGTGAACTCCGCCGAGGCCTCGTAGCGTTCTTCGTGATTCAGGTGCAGACCTTCCGCCGCCAATTCATCAGGATCGCCGCCGGTAACCAGATTAAACAGTGCCCGGCCGTTGGAAAGACGATCCAGCGTCGCTGCCTGGCGTGCCGCCAGAGTGGGTGAAATAATGCCGGGGCGCAGGGCTACCAGGAATTTCAGTCGTTGGGTGACCGGGATCAGCGAAGCGGCCACCAGCCAGGAGTCTTCACATGAGCGGCCGGTAGGGATCAGCACGCCACCAAAACCCAATCGATCGGCAGCCTGGGCAATTTGCTGTAAATAACCGTAATCGACGCTGCGGGCACCTTCAGTACTGCCAAGATAGTGACCGTCACCGTGGGTGGGTAAAAACCAAAATACGTTCAGGCTCATCGTCAGTTCTCCTAAATTATTGTGCGCTTGGGTGCCAGATGCGTTGCGAAATATCGACTTTCACCGGCACCAGGCGGTTGGCATAAAACAGATCGGCCGTTTGCTGCTGAGCGGCAATGGTGTGCGCATCCAGAGGTTTGATGGCGGTGGGCGGGCGGTGATCCAAATAGGTCGAAATCACTTTCTCCGGCAGGCCCATGGCATTGGCCAGTAGCGTGACGCTTTGCGCACGGTCGCTTAGGGTCAGCGCATCAGCCTGGGTCAGCGTATTGAGCACCTGTTGAATAAAGGGTCCATTGGCCTCGGTATAAGTTCGTACCGCCAGATAGAAGGAGCCGGTTTGATTCAAATCGGTACCGTCACCCAGTACCCGCACGCCGCCCTGCAACAAGGCCGCGGAATAGTAGGGATCCCAAATTGTCCAGGCATCGACATTGCCCTGCTGGAAGGCGGCGCGGGCATCGGCCGGGGTCAGATAGACGGGCTGAATATCGGTGAATTTCAGCCCGGCTTTTTGCAATGAGCGCAGCAGCAGATTGTGGGAGCTGGAGCCCTTCTGGAAGGCCACCTTGTGGCCCTTTAGCTCCGCGACGGTTTTGATCGGGCTGTTTTCTGGCACCAGGATCACTTCCGCCTTGGGTTTTGGTGGCTCTACGCCAACATACAGCAGGTCCGCTCCGGCAGCCTGGGCGAAGATCGGCGGAATATCGCCGGTACTGCCCAGATCGATACTGCCGACGTTCAGCGCTTCAAGCATTTGCGGGCCGGCGGGGAATTCGATCCAACTGATTTTGGTGTTGGGAAAACGCTGTTCCAACAGCCGATGGGTTTTTGCCAGTACCAGACTGACCGATCCCTTTTGGTAGCCAATGCGAAACTGCGCCGGATCCTGTGCGCTGGCGGCATTGGTCCAGGCCAATGAGAGGATGCCTGCCAATGCGCTGGTGCCCAGCCAACGGCCCAGTGAAGAAAGTCGTTTCATGTTTATTTCCTTATATGCTGTGCCGTCAGGCGGTTTGGCGGGCCAACAGGGAAGGGGAGAGCCTGGCTCTCGGCGGCTTGCGGCGGCCCAACGCCAGATAAAAGCTTTCCAGGGCTTCTTCCAGCCGGACAGCCAGATTTTCGGCCAGGGTGACCTCTTCCCCGTCCAGCACCACCTGACTGTCATCGGCAAATACCCCGTGCAGCACTTCCTGCGCTTTCAGCGCTGCCAGAACCGGCTTGAGGGCGTAGTCCACTGCCAACATATGGCCAATGGAACCGCCGGTGGCCAGCGGCAATACCACCTTATGATCCAGCGCACGCTCTGGCAGCAGATCCAGCAGGGTCTTCAGCGCGCCGGAAAACGAAGCCTTATACACCGGTGTCGAGACCAGCAGGCCATCTGCCTGTGCCAGCTGCTCGGTAAAGGCTTTGATCGCCGGGCTGTTAAAATTGGCATACAGTAAATCTTCGGCATCAAAATCATGCAGGGTATAGGAGATCACCTCCACGCCTTGCTGCTGCAACCAGTTTTTACTCACAGAAAGCAGTGCCGCCGAGCGTGATGGGATGCGAGGGCTGCCGGCCAGTGATATAACGCGCATTACCACTCCTTATAACTAAAAGTTAGGTTTAATCATGAAATTGTCGAGAAGTGTTTTAAACCTATCAGTAATAAGGGGAGTTACTTAAATCTCATTTTTCGATTTTGTTATGCGCAAATGCGGATTGGCGGCGGTTTTGGCTCAGAAGGGGGAAAACGATTGCGTAAAAAACGCTTTTTTTGCTTTTAATCAATTCCAATTGGTCAGGGGATACCGGATAATACGCCCCCGGTTTGCAACCGGGAAATCAGGAGAGTACATGTACTACCCCCTCATCAGAAAAGCGTTGTTCCAGCTCGATCCCGAGCGTGCGCATGAATTGACTTTTCAACAGCTTCGCCGTGTCACCGGTACCCCGTTAGAATTCCTTATTCGTCAGTCTGTGCCGACCAAACCGGTAAGCTGCATGGGGCTCTCTTTTAAAAACCCATTGGGCTTGGCCGCCGGTCTGGATAAAGACGGCGAGTGTATCGATGCGTTTGGCGCTATGGGTTTTGGTTTTGTCGAAGTCGGCACCGTGACGCCGCGCCCGCAGTCGGGCAATGACAAACCGCGCCTGTTCCGTATTGTGGAAGCCGAAGGCCTGATCAACCGCATGGGCTTTAATAACCAGGGTGTGGATAATCTGGTTGAAAACGTTAAGAAATCCCATTTCGGCGGTATTCTGGGGATTAATATCGGCAAGAATAAAGACACCCCGGTTGAGCAAGGAAAAGACGATTATCTAATCTGCATGGATAAAGTTTATCCGTATGCCGGTTATATCGCGATTAACATTTCGTCACCTAATACCCCAGGATTACGATCCTTACAGTATGGCGAAGCGTTGGACGATCTGCTGGCCGCGATTAAAAATAAGCAGCAGGAATTACATGAGCGTCATCACAAATATGTACCGGTAGCAGTAAAGATCGCGCCGGATCTTTCTGAAGAAGAATTGATCCAAATAGCCGACAGCCTGGTGCGTCATAATATAGATGGCGTGATCGCGACCAATACCACGCTGGATCGTAAATTGATCCAGGGGCTGAATTATTGTGAGCAAATGGGGGGCCTGAGTGGTCGTCCGCTGCAGGCGAGCAGCACCGAAGTGATCCGTCGTTTGTCACTTGAGCTGCAAGGGCGCTTGCCGATTATCGGCGTTGGCGGAATTGATTCCCTGATGGCGGCGCGGGAAAAAATGGCGGCAGGGGCTTCACTGGTGCAAATTTATTCCGGATTTATCTTCAAGGGTCCACGCCTGATTAAAGATATCGTTAACTACATCTAATATTTTTCCTTTCATTTTCCGCCGGGGGTTTATTTATTCCCCCGGCTCGTCTATATTTTGTCCACTAGCATAAATATCGTTCGCGGAATTATCCGATGTTTAAGCGACTTTAGTGGTGATAAAATCACCTTTTGGGGTAAATATTGCGTGGCATGGGCAGCGAGAAGGATAAGAGATGAAGATAAAACCTGACGATAATTGGCGTTGGTATTTTGACGCTGAACACGATCGGCTAATGCTGGATTTAGCCAATGGGATGATCTTTCGCTCGCGTTTCCCGGCCAAAATGTTAACCCCGGATGCCTTCGATGAATGCTCTTTCTGTGTCGATGACGCCGCGCTTTATTTTAATTATGAAGAGCAGTGCAAACAGATAAAGCTCAGCCACGAGCAGCGTGCTGAACTGGTATTAAATGCCCTGGTGGCTTATCGCTTCCTGAAACCGCTGATGCCGAAGAGCTGGCATTTCTCGCAGCAGCATTACCCGTTGCAGCCGAAGAACGGCGAACTGGCGGCGGTTAAGGTGATGGAAAGCGGCATTGAAGCCCGCCTGCTGGTGGTGGAAGCCGGTGATAACGCCAGCCTGTGCCTGCTGGCGCAGAACCAGCTTTCACTGGCCGGCCGTACCATGGTGCTGGGCGATGCCATCAAAGTGATGCACGATCGCCTAAAACCCTGCGCGCAGGATGAAGCCTCAGCCCCGGCTTACGACAGGGCGATGTAAGGCCGATTACGCCAGCGTCAAATCGCTTTTTGGAATACAGCTGCAGCAAAGAATGGTGCCATTGTTGGCCACCGCACTTTTCTTCAGCGGTGCCACTTCGCCATTGACCAAGGTTATGCGACAACTCCCGCAAATCCCCGCACGGCATGAATAAGGCACCCGGAGCCCTTGCTGTTCCAACTGCTCCAGCAAGATCTGCTGATTGTTGCCGGTAAACACCGTTCCCGCGTAATCAATAGTGACGTTCTGCGCACTGTCCTGCGGTGCCTGCACGCTTTCCACCACTTTACCTGCGCCATAAGGGCGTGGCGGCTTGGTGGATAACACTTCAACGGCATCGCCAACGCGGATAATGCCGCTATTGCGCGCCACCATATTCTGGCCAAAATCGACATCGCCATTATCGGCGGTGCGGAATTTCTGCAGGGTACTCAGCGGTTCGCCGCTCGGGTGTTTGCGCCCACGTTCGGTACTGACGGTGGTCAGCACGCAGCGGCTGCAAGGTTTCACCAGGTCAAACATCACGTCACCGACGCGGATCACCTGCCAGCTATCTTCTGCCCAGGCGCTGGCGCCGGTCACCACCAGATTCGGGCGAAACTGTTCCAGTTTGATGCTGCCGGGGCAGCGCTGTTGCAGGTCGTTGAACGAGGCTTCGTTAATTAGCAGGTAGGGATAACCGTCGGCGAAGGACAGGGGGATTTCCGGGTGTTTTTTAACGCGACGGGTCAGCTCCGGGCCGAGCCAACGCAATTGCACGTCACGCTGGAAATAGCCGCTCAGCCAGCTATTAATTGCCTGCGGTGCAATCAGGGCGGTGAAATGGTTACCCCAGACTTCGGTCGGTTGCGCTTCGGCGGCGAAATCGCTAAAGCGGATGGCGGCACTTTCTCCGTCGGGCGCGGTCAGGAACAGGCCGTCTGCCAGCAGTGCCGGAGTGAATAACACCATCTGCGGATATTGCCGCGCAGTAATAAAGGTGCCATCCGGCTCGGTGATCATAAAAGTGCGATCGAAAGCCAGGCCACTACTGGAAACCTGGGCGTGAGAAAGCTGCAAACCCCGAAGCGATTTAACCGGATGAACGTAAAGTTTGGCTAGCGTAATCACCCTTGTCTCCGCGCGATTAGTAAATAGAAGGGAGCAACTTTATGACAAGCGGTCTGGATTAGCTATAATGCGCAACAATTTTCTTTTTGGTGATAAGTACGATATGAACTCTCTGTTTGCCAGCACGGCGCGTGGACTGGAAGAACTGTTAAAAAGCGAACTCGAAGCGCTGGGCGCTCACGCCTGTAAAGTCGTACAGGGTGGGGTACATTTTCAGGGTGACGATCGTCTTCTGTACCAAAGCTTGCTGTGGAGCCGTTTGGCCTCACGTATTTTGCTGCCGTTGAATGAATTCCGCGTACACAGCGATCTGGATTTGTACCTGGGCGTACAGGCGATCGACTGGACGAGCATTTTTGGTGTGGATAAAACTTTCGCCGTTCACTTCAGTGGCGTTAACGAAGAGATCCGCAACAGCCAGTATGGCGCACTGAAGGTCAAGGACGCCATTGTCGACAGTTTTACCCGCAAGATTGAACAACGCCCGACGGTAGCGAAGCAGCAGCCGGACATTCGCGTCAATGTATTCCTGCAGCGCGATATGGCCAGCGTAGCGCTGGATCTGAGCGGTGAAGGCCTGCACCAGCGTGGTTATCGTGATCTGACCGGACAGGCACCGCTGAAAGAAAGCCTGGCAGCGGCGATTGTACAGCGTTCTGGCTGGCAGCCGGGCACGCCAATGCTGGATCCAATGTGTGGTTCGGGTACCCTGCTGATCGAAGCGGCGATGATTGCTTCCGATCGCGCACCTGGCCTGCATCGTCAACACTGGGGCTTTACCGCCTGGAATGGTCACAACGTCGATCTGTGGCGTGAAGTGATCACCGAAGCGCAGGTACGCGCCCGTCGTGGCCTGCAGGAAACCACCTCGCGTTTCTTCGGCTCTGATATTGATCGCCGGGTGATTGAAATGGCACGCGGTAACGCCCGTCGTGCCGGCGTCGCCGAACTGATTACCTTTAACGTCAACGACGTAGCCAAACTGACCAACCCGCTGCCGGAAGGCCCGACGGGAACCGTAGTCTGCAACCCGCCATACGGTGAACGTCTGGAAAGTGAACCGGCGTTGATTGCCTTGCATAATATGCTGGGTCGTATCATGAAAAGCGCTTTTGGTGGCTGGCAGTTGTCACTGTTCAGCGCCTCACCGGAACTGTTGAGCTGCCTGCAACTGCGTGCCGAGCGCCAGTTCAAGGCAAAAAATGGCCCGTTGGACTGCGTGCAGAAAAATTACCAACTGGCAGAAAACCCGCTGGGTGCTGGTGGCGTACAGGTGGCGGAAGATTTTGCCAACCGTCTGCGCAAAAACCTGAAGAAGCTCGACAAGTGGGCCAAACAGCAGGGCATTGAGTGCTACCGCCTGTACGATGCTGACCTGCCGGAATATAACGTGGCGGTGGATTCGCTACGGCAGCAAAGTCGTGGTGCAGGAATATGCGCCGCCGAAAACCATTGATGCTCAGAAGGCTCGTCAACGCCTGTTCGACGTGATCAACGCCACGTTGGCGGTGCTGGAATTGCCGTCCAACCAGTTGATCCTGAAAACCCGCGAACGCCAGAAAGGTAAAAATCAGTACGAAAAACTGGCGCAGAAGGGCGAATTCCTGCTGGTGGAAGAGTTCAACGCCAAGCTGTGGGTTAACCTGACGGACTATCTCGATACCGGTCTGTTCCTCGACCACCGTATTGCCCGCCGCATGTTGGGGGAGATGAGCAAAGGCAAAGACTTCCTCAACCTGTTTGCCTATACCGGCACCGCCAGCGTGCATGCCGGGCTGGGTGGGGCGCGCAGCACCACGACGGTGGATATGTCGCGCACCTATCTGGAATGGGCAGAGAAAAACCTGCGGGTTAACGGCCTGACCGGCAAACAGCACAGATTGATCCATGCGGATTGCCTGTCATGGATGCAAAATGCCGACGAACAATTCGATGTGATCTTTATCGATCCGCCGACCTTCTCCAACTCCAAGCGGATGGAGAACACTTTTGACGTTCAGCGCGATCACCTGGCGCTGATGCAAGATTTGAAACGGTTACTGCGTCGTAACGGGACCATCATGTTCTCGAACAACAAGCGCGGTTTCCAGATGGATATGGCCGGCCTGAGCGCATTGGGTCTGGAGGCGAAAGAAATTACCGCCCAGACACAGTCGCAGGACTTTGCCCGTAACCGTCAAATTCATAACTGCTGGCTGCTTACCCATGCCGGCGAAGGAAAATAATTACTATGTCGTTAATTAGCATGTCCGGTGCCTGGCTGTCCTTCAGCGATGCACCACTTTTAGACAACACCGAAATTCATATTGAAGACAACGAACGCGTTTGTCTGGTTGGGCGCAATGGCGCCGGTAAATCCACGCTGTTGAAGATCCTCGGCAAAGAAATTCCATTGGATGATGGCCGGGTGATTTACGAGCAGGATCTGATTGTGGCGCGTCTGCAACAGGATCCCCCGCGCAATATCGGCGGTACGGTGTTTGATTTCGTGGCCGAAGGCGTCGCCGAGCAGGCGGAACACCTGAAAGCCTACCACGCGATTTCGCACCTGGTGGAAACCGACCCAAGCGAAAGAAACCTGACGCGCATGGCGCAGATTATGGAGATCCTTGATCATCAGGGCCTGTGGCAGCTCGATAGCCGCATCAGCGAAGTGCTGTTGCAGTTGGGCCTGAATGGGGATGCGGAACTTTCCTCGCTCTCCGGCGGCTGGCTGCGTAAAGCGGCACTGGGCCGAGCGCTGGTCAGTTCTCCGCGCGTACTGTTGCTCGACGAACCGACCAACCACCTGGATATTTCAACCATCGATTGGCTGGAAGGCTTCCTGAAAGAGTTCCAGGGCAGCATCGTGTTTATTTCCCACGACCGTTCCTTTATCCGCAATATGGCGACGCGCATTGTCGATCTCGATCGCGGCAAGCTGGTGTCCTGGCCGGGCAACTACGATTTATACCTGCTGAGCAAAGAAGAAGCGCTACGGGTGGAAGAGCTGCAAAATGCCGAATTTGACCGCAAGCTGGCGCAGGAAGAAGTGTGGATCCGTCAGGGCATCAAGGCGCGTCGTACCCGTAACGAAGGCCGCGTTCGTGCGCTGAAGGCGTTGCGTAACGAGCGATCCGAACGCCGTGAAGTGATGGGCACCGCCAAAATGCAGGTGGAAGAAGCGGTACGCTCCGGCAAGATCGTGTTTGAGATGGAAGACGTTAACTATCAGGTTGGCGGCAAAGTGTTGGTACGTAATTTCTCCGCCCAGGTGCAGCGTGGCGACAAAATTGCGTTGGTTGGTCCGAACGGCTGCGGCAAGACTACGCTGCTGAAACTGATGCTCAGCCAGTTGAAAGCCGACAGCGGCCGTGTGCACTGCGGGACCAAGCTGGAAGTGGCCTACTTCGACCAGCACCGTGCGGATCTGGATCCGGAGCGCACGGTCATGGACAACCTGGCGGAAGGTAAGCAGGAAGTATTGGTCAACGGCCGTTCACGCCACGTATTGGGTTATCTGCAGGACTTCCTGTTCCACCCTAAACGGGCGATGACGCCGGTGAAAGCCTTGTCGGGCGGTGAGCGTAACCGTCTGTTGCTGGCCAAACTGTTCCTGAAGCCTAGTAACTTATTGATCCTCGATGAACCTACCAACGACCTGGATGTTGAAACGCTGGAGTTGCTGGAAGAGCTGATCGACGGCTACCAGGGCACCGTGATGTTGGTCAGCCACGATCGTCAGTTCGTTGATAACTCAGTGACCGAATGCTGGATCTTTGAAGGCAACGGTGAGATCAGCACCTTCGTTGGCGGTTATTACGACGCGCATCATCAACGCGCGACGGCTAAACCGATCCGCCAGGTTACGGCTGAACAGAACAAGCCCGTAGCAGAAAAAAAGGCTGAACAGCCAAAGAAAACAGCGGCTAAACTGAGCTATAACCTGTTACGTGAGCTGGAGCAGTTACCGCAACGCCTGGAACAACTGGAAGCGGAAATTACGGCGCTGCAGGCACAAATGAGCGATGCTGATTTCTTCACGCGTCCTCACAGCGAAACGCAACAGGTGCTGACGGCGCTGGCTACGGCCGAAGGGGCACTGGAACAAGCCTTCGCCCGTTGGGAAGAGTTGGAAGCGATGAAAAACGGCTAACCGTTGAGAATACCGCCCGCGCGCTGCTGCGGGCGGTATTGCCGTACCGGTGAGCAACGTTGTTAAGGAGGAATATGGTGTGTTCCCACGAGAATCACGAGCAGCACAGCCATGCAACGCACGCGAAGCAGCAACAGGACAATCTGATGCTATGCCCGCAGTGCGACATGCTGGTGGCATTGCCGCCGCTGGCATATGGTTCAAAAGCGGTATGCCCGCGTTGTAAGACTACCCTCAGTTCCCGCTGGGAGGAACCGCGCAAGCGGCCGATCGGCTACGCCCTCAGCGCCTTGTTTATGCTGGTGCTGGCGAATATTTTCCCGTTTATCAATATGCGCGTTGCCGGCCTTGGTAACGAAATCAAACTGATCCAAATCCCGCAGGTGATGGTGGCAGAAGACTATGCCAGCATGGCCACGCTGTTTATGGTGTTTGTTCAACTGATCCCGGCATTTTGCATGGTGGCGATCATTTTGCTGTGCGCCAAAGTCCCTATCCCCACCGGTTTGAAAGAGTGGATGGCCAAAATGCTGTTCCAGTTTAAAACCTGGTGCATGGTGGAGATTTTCCTGGCCGGGGTGCTGGTCAGCTTCGTTAAGCTGATGGCTTATGGTGATATTGGCGTCGGCAGCAGCTTTGTGCCGTACTGCCTGTTTTGCCTGCTACAGGTGCGCGCTTTCCAGTGTGTCGATCGCCGCTGGCTGTGGAATGACATTAAACCCGCACCGCGCCTTGATCGTCCGATGGAAGTCGGGCGTACCGGGCTGCGTCAGGGGCTGCGTTCCTGCCAGTGTTGCACGGCCATTTTACCGGCGGAACTGACCCAGTGTCCGCGCTGCCATTCCCGTGGCTACGTGCGCCGCCGGCACAGTCTGCAATGGACGATGGCGCTGCTGCTCACCTCTATCCTGCTGTATATTCCGGCAAACCTGATGCCGATTATGGTTACCGAGGCATTGGGCAACAAGCTCACTTCTACTATCATGGCCGGGGTGATCCTGCTGTGGGGAGAAGGATCTTACCCGGTGGCGATGGTGATCTTCATCGCCAGTATTATGGTGCCTTCGCTAAAAATGTTGGCGATCGGCTGGCTGTGTTGGGACGCTAACGGGACCGGCAAGGCACGGGCCGACAGCGAGCGAATGCATCTGATTTATGAAGTGGTTGAATTTGTTGGCCGCTGGTCAATGATTGACGTGTTTGTGATTGCCGTGCTTTCGGCATTGGTACGGATGGGACAATTGATGAGCATTTATCCTGACATTGGCGCACTGCTGTTCGCCATGGTGGTGATCCTCACTATGTTTGCAGCCATGACGTTTGATCCCCGGTTAACCTGGGATCGCGTAAACGAAACAATAAAAAAGGAGCCGCAAGGTGACGGAAAATAATCATAGCGTCGCGGACGTCGAGAAGATCAAACGCTGGTCACCAGTGTGGATCATCCCGATTGTCACCGCACTGATCGGCGCCTGGATCCTGTTTTACCATTTCAGCCATCAGGGGCCGGTGGTCACTCTGGTTACCACCACCGCAGAAGGGCTGGAAGCGGGCAAAACCAAAATCAAAAGCCGTAGCGTTGACGTTGGGGTCGTGGAAACGGTGACCCTGAGCGAAGACTTGAGCAAGGTGGTGGTCGAGGCGCGCCTTAACACCGGCATGGAGAAGCTGTTGCGTCAGGACTCAGCCTTCTGGGTAGTGAAGCCGCAGATTGGCCGCGGCGGCGTTTCCGGATTGGGGACGCTGCTTTCCGGTGCCTATATCGAACTGCAGCCGGGCAACAAAGGCAAGGCAGGCAAGGGCGACTACCAACTGCTGGACGCACCGCCGCTGGCCTCTCCGGACGCTAAAGGGCTCCGCATTGTGCTGGACAGTGAAAGATCCGGACAGTTGAACGCTGGCGATCCGGTGTTGTTCCGCGGCTATCGCGTTGGCTCGGTGGAGACCAGTTATTTTGATCCCAAGATGCGTGCCATGCGTTACCAATTATTTATCTCCGCACCTTACGATCAGTTGGTGACCAGTAACGTACGTTTCTGGAAAGACAGCGGTGTGGCGTTCGATATGTCGGCGCAGGGGATGAGGGTGGAAATGGGCTCGTTGGCGACCTTGTTCAGCGGCGGCGTCAGCTTTGACGTACCGGACGGATGGGATCGCGGTGAACTGGCGCAACCGAAAGCGGAGTACCACCTGTTCGACAACCAGCGCAGCATTCAGGATTCGCTGTATACCGTGCATAAAGACTACCTGCTGTTCTTCGCCGATTCGGTTCGCGGGCTGCAGCCTGGTGCGCCGGTGGAGTTCCGCGGCATTCGTCTGGGTACCGTTGGCCAGGTACCGTTCTACAAAAAAGGCATGATACAGCGTCTGGACAACGACTACCGGATCCCGGTGCTGATCCGCATCGAACCGGATCGCTTCCAGAAACAGTTGGGTGGCAACTTCGACTTTGAGAGCCATTTGAAAGACGCTGAGTCGCGTGGCATGCGTGCCTCTTTGAAATCCGCTAACCTGCTAACGGGTTCGCTGTATATCGATCTGGATTTCTATCCGCAAGAGAAACCTTATAAAGGGCCACGTGAGCTGTTTGGTTACCGACTGATGCCAACCACCAGCGGCGGCCTGGCGCAGATCCAGCAGAAACTGATGCAGACGCTGGATAAAATCAACTCGATGCCGCTGAATCCGATGATCAACGAAGCGACCAAAACGTTGGCTGAAAGTCAGAAAACGATGAAGTCGACACAGCAGACCATGCAATCGTTGAATGACATCATCGCCAGCAAAGAGATGAAGGCGTTGCCGCAGGATATGCAAAAAACCTTGCAGGAACTGAACCGCAGCATGAAAGGGTTCCAGCCTGGTTCTCCGGCCTACAACAAGATGGTCGGCGATATGCAACGTCTTGATCAGGTCTTGCGTGAACTGCAGCCGGTGCTGCGCACCCTGAACGAAAAGAGCAACGCGCTGGTATTTGAAGCCGCGGGCAGTAACGATCCTCAGCCGAAGAAGGCCAATAAATGATGAAATGGATCCCGGTAGCCCTGGCGCTGTTACTCAGCGCCTGTAGCAGTACTCCACAGAAGACCTACTATCAATTGCCGGCATTGGGCTCGCCGGCACAGGTCAGCGGTAGCACGACGTCGCGCCAGCTTTGGCTGGAGCACGTTAGCGTGGCGGATTATCTGGCGCAGAGCGGTGTGGTTTACCAGACCAATGACGTGCAGTATGTGATTGCCCAGAACAACCTGTGGGCCAGCCCGCTGGATCAACAGTTGCAGCAGACGCTGGTCACTAACCTGAGTAGCGCGCTGCCGGGTTGGGTGGTGTCCTCGCAGCCGATGAGCAGCGAACAGGATGTGCTCAACGTCACCATCAGTGGTTTCCACGGCCGCTTTGACGGCAAGGCGATCATTCGCGGCGAGTGGGTGCTGAACCATCAGGGCAATCTGACCAAACGTCCATTCAGCCTGGAGCTTAAACAGGGTGAAGACGGCTACGATGCCTTGGTGCGGACGTTGGCTCAGGGCTGGCAACAAGAAGCCCAGGATATTGCTGCGCAAGCCGGTCGTTTTTAGAAATAATTTGTATTAAATCGGTCTAACCCCTTGCGGCGAGGAATATTGGGATTTCTCGTCGCAAGGGGTTTTTGTTTTATTTCAATAAGTTAGCTTCTTTCCTATCTATCAGCCACTTAGCAAATTCTGCGTGCGTAGCTCACAAATATGACATTGGCGTGAATTTTGCGCATTGATCTTCGCTCCATTTAGCGCTATTGCTTAAACGTGGCTGCACAAAAAGCAGCCATTGTTTTCTTTCCAACTGACCAAAAAGTGAGGGAAACGAGGCATGAAGAGACAGAAACGCGATCGTCTGGAAAGGGCGCATTCGAAAGGTTATCAGGCAGGTATTTTAGGACATCCGAAGGATTATTGTCCCTATAAAACGACTGTGGAAAGCCGGTCTCAATGGCTGGGAGGTTGGCGAGAAGCCATGGAAGACAGGGCTGTGACCGCTTAAGCGGCTCCCTGTCAAATAAAAGGAACAACCTCCGCCCAGCGCGGAGGTTTGTGTTTAATGGGGATTACCCCTGCCAGCGTTTCAACAAGATACTCGCATTCACACCACCAAAACCAAAGCCGTTCGACAGTGCGTAGCTTATGGCCATGGGTTCCGCTTTATTCGCAACCAGGTGCAGCCCCTCTGCAGCCGGATCCGGACTTTCCAAATTCAGCGTGGCGGGTGCAATCTGGTCACGCAGCGCCAGTGCGGTAAAGATGGTTTCCAGCCCGCCGGCGGCACCGAGCAGATGACCGGTTGCTGATTTGGTTGAGGTAACCGCTACGCTGCCGTTCGTGCCGAACAGATGCTTAATGGCGTTAATTTCGCCCAAATCCCCTACCGGTGTGGATGTCGCATGCGCGTTCAGGTGTTGAACCTGCTCCGGTGCTACGCCAGCCTGTTTGAGGGCAATTTTCATGGCACGGTAGGCACCGTCACCATCCTCGGCCCCCGAAGTCATGTGGTAGGCATCTGCGCTGGTGCCATAACCGACAATTTCAGCCAGCGGTGTTGCCCCACGGGCCAGCGCATGCTCCAGTGTCTCAATCACCAGCATGCCGGCACCTTCACCCATAACAAACCCGTTGCGTGCACTGTCAAAAGGCCGTGAGGCTGTTGCGGCGGCGTCTGCAGGCGTTGTGGACATGGCACGCGCCGCTGCAAAACCCCCAAGGCTGACGGTGTCGATAGCCGCTTCCGTACCGCCACACAGCGCGATATCCGCTTCATCGTTACGAATCATACGTACGGCATCGCCAATGGCCTGTACGCCTGCGGCACAGGCCGTCACGGGGGCGCCAATAGGGCCCTTGAACTGATGTTTAATCGATACGTGACCGGCAGCCAGATTAACCAGGAACGAAGGGATGGTGAAAGGTGACAGGCGTTTGGCACCACGGCTGTCGGTGGTGCGTACCGCATGGGCGATAGCCGGGAAGCCGCCAATGCCGGAAGCGATCACGGTTGCGGTGCGTTCCTGCTTGTCTTCAGTGTCTGCTACCCAACCTGCCTGGCGGATAGCCTCATCGGCCGCTGCCATGGCGAGCAGGATAAAGCGGTCCATTTTCTTCTGGTCTTTTGGTGCAACCGAAAGGTCGGGGTCGAAGCCCGCCTCGGGATCCTGTTCCAAAGTGGGCACCTGACCACCGATTTTCACCTGCAGGTCTGCGACGATCTCTTCTGGCAGCGGACGAATGCCGGACTGGCCGTTCAGCAGACGCTGCCAGATAGCCTCTACGCCGCATCCCAGTGGCGAAACGGCGCCCATGCCGGTAATGACTATACGACGAGTGTTCATAGTGACTCCTTGGATGATTCAGGGGGAAATGCAGAAAGGTTCTGCAGCATCAGGGCCGCGCGCTGGCGCATGCCGTCGGTCGCTGCCGGCCCTGGGGCTAAAGTAATATTATGCAGCGCAATGGGCTGCTGGGTAATGCTGTCGATCAGCTGCACGCGTATGGGTTGCCCGGTACGACGATCGACCAGTTCGGCACTGATGCCGTCTTCGGCCAGGTGGGTATTCCCCCAGTGAAACAGGGCTGCAAGCACCGGGAAAAAATCTTTGCCGCGTTCAGTGAGCAAGTACTGGTAGCGTACCGGTCGTGTTTGATAGCGTTGTTTATGCAGTATGCCGCTTTCTACCAGATACTTCAGGCGACGGGTCAATATGGTGGGCGAAAGTCCAAGGCTCTGCTGGAACTCATCAAACCGGGACAAGCCATGGAACGCATCGCGAAGTATCAGGATGCTCCACCACTCCCCGACGCGGTCCAGTGAGCGAGCTACTGGGCATGGCATGTTATCAAAACGAGTTTTTTGCATGGCATACCTCCTGGTTACTACAATTATTGTAGTTACTGTTTAGCCGCTATGGACGCAACGATTAAAAGATAACTAAGGGAAATAAACGGCGACCCGGAAGGCCGCCGTGATTGCGGTTAGAACGCCGCAGTGTCCTTGAACAGGCCCACTTTCAGATCGCTGGCGGTGTAAATGACCTGACCATCGACCAGGACTTCACCATCAGCCACACCCATAATCAGTTTACGGATGATCACACGCTTGAAGTTAATGCGGTAGGTGACTTTCTTCGCGGTAGGTAAAACCTGGCCGGTGAATTTAACTTCACCCACGCCCAGCGCACGACCTTTACCTTCGCCGCCCAGCCAGCCGAGGTAGAAACCTACCAACTGCCACATGGCATCCAGACCCAGGCAGCCTGGCATCACCGGATCGCCGATAAAGTGGCAACCAAAGAACCATAGGTCTGGATTAATATCCAGTTCCGCTTCCACATAACCCTTGTTGTGGGTACCACCGTCTTCGGTCATTTTGACCACGCGGTCCATCATCAACATGTTACCTGCCGGCAACGGCGGGCCACCAGCGCCAAACAGTTCGCCACGGCCGGATGCTTCGAGGTCTTCTTTCGTATAGGAGTCGCGTTTTTCTACCATGTTCTCAGTAAACCTTATTTTATTGAAGGGCGCAGATTAGCTTACACGTGTACGCTGAACAAGTCCGATCAGCCGTGGTTGAACCAGTTGAGCCAACGAAGCGGCCATGGCCAGCGCCGGCGTTCCTGCGGATTCACCTGTGCTATCCGTTCCTGAATGGCAGCTAACAGGTTCGGTTGCTGTTCATCAGAGTAGGGGTAACCGGTGAGTAATGGCAAGGCTTCCGCAGCGCTATTGACGGCCCACAGATGGAACTGTCCCTCGCGCACCGCATCGACCACGTCCTGATGCAGACACAGATGGCGCACATTGGTGGCGGGCAGAATAATGCCCTGTTTGCCGGTCAAACCCCGACGTTGGCAAACTTCAAAAAAACCTTCGATTTTTTCGTTAACGCCGCCAATCGGCTGCACATTACCGAATTGGTCGACAGAACCGGTTACTGCAATCTGCTGGGTAATTGGCTGTAGTGACAGTGCGCTGATGAGCGCACACAGCTCAGCCAATGAGGCGCTGTCACCGTCCACTTCGCCATAAGATTGTTCAAACACGATCGAAGCAGAGAAGGGCAGCGGTTGGTCCAGCTCCAGTTCAGAAATCAGGAACGCCTGCATAATCATCATGCCCTTGGCATGCAGATTGCCGCCAAGCTCGGCTTTGCGCTCAACGTCGGTGAATTCACCATCGCCAAGATGTACGACACAGCTGATACGGGAGGGTTCACCGAAACTGCGCGGATGGCCAGGGTATTCCAGCACCGACAGGCCATTGATCTGACCGACGACTTCGCCTTCGGTCTCAATCAGGATTTGGCCCAGCTCAATTTCATCCTGCATCCGTTCGGCAAGATAGCTTTCACGCCACTCGCGCGCATTCAGCGCGGCTTCAAATGCTTTGGCAGTGATGCTTTCTTCTTCGACGTACAGTGCGGCTTCGGAAAGTTGTTGGCCGAGCCACAGTGGGGACAGCGGCAGGTTGCCCTGATCGCCGCTGTGACGTACTGCCTGTATCATCAGCGGGTACCAGGCATCGGCTGCCAGCGGTGGCAGTTGTTGCTCTTCGATGAGGCTATTGACGTAGCCACACCATTGCACCATGTCATCGATTTCGGTGAGTTGCAGATCTTCCTCGTATTCACCGTAGACTGACTGCTCACTCAGCTCCGGTTCAATATCATGGAAATCTGCAAGGCCGTGACGGTCGCCTACCACAATTAACCGCAATTCCAGCGGCATGGCTGGAATGGTAATTGGCAATGGGCGTGTCTCATCCGGGGAAACCCAGTGGAACTGACGTTGGGTGATCATCTGCTTCAAACGCAGCCACAGCAGCGGCTGAGCCAGCAGAGAACGCGCAGACAGGATCAGTACACCACCGTTGGCCTGATGCACCAGGCCGGGCTGCAGGTTGATTTCACCATTGTGGATCCGGACGCAGCCAAACAGCTGTTCAGGTTCAACCCACTCTTGATACACGCAGGCACCACCGGCGGCAAAGGGTTCATCACCCTGGCTGGCGGGTTCTACGCTGACCTTGCTGCCCTGGATCACATAGTGACTGCCCTTGAACGCGGTGTTCTGCGGCTGCAGTTGTTCAACTGCCTGGGCGATCAGCGCCAGATACTCACGCGTTTCTTGCGCTTTCAACAACATGAAACGCGGTGGTGACTGTGGATGGCAAAACAGCGTCAGTGCGTTTTCCAGCCGAGGCTGAATAGAGGCAAAGGACACGGGGGCCAACTGCGCGGCGGTATCAAATATCGCTTGATAAGGCGTAACGTCCGGCAACAGTGATTGCCATTCAAGTCGGTTATTGGTCAAAGTGTTAGATGCAATCGTCAAAAAGGGAAAGGGCGATTATACAAGAATAACGGCAGCTTGATAGATGCAGAGTTACAGTTGATGTCAGGGAGTTTGACATCGAGCGATGACTGTGCAAAAAACAGTCTAAAACGGGGTGTAATTGCCGGGGAAATTCGGCGTAAAGCTGTTATGCTTAATAAAGTTACGCGGTCACTGAAGAGCTCACGATGAAATATCAGCAACTGGAAAATCTGGAGAGCGGTTGGAAATGGAAGTACCTGGTGAAAAAGCACCGGGAAGGGGAAGCTATTACCCGCCACATTGAAAACAGCGTTGCTCAGGAAGCCATTGACGAGCTGCTGAAGCTGGAAAATGAGCCGGTAAAAGTGCTGACGTGGATTAGCCACCATATGAATCCGGAACTGGATAACCGGATGAAGCAAACTATCCGCGCACGACGTAAACGTCATTTTAACGCAGAACACCAACATACGCGTAAAAAATCTATCGATCTGGAGTTTCTGGTTTGGCAGCGTTTGGCCGCGCTGGCCCGTCGCCGTGGGGTGACTCTATCAGAAACAGTGGTGCAGTTGATCGAAGATGCGGAACGTAAAGAGAAGTATGCCAGCCAGATGTCATCATTGAAGCAAGATTTAAAAGCTATTCTCGGTAAAGACAAAGAATAAACCCGCTAGCCAGCCAGTTACCTGTAAGGGAAGTGGCTCTTTGTTCCTTACACCATTTGATTTAGTCGAAAAAAAACCCCGCATTGCGGGGTTTTTTACTAAGAGTGGTAGCTTAGCCTTGTGGCTGAGTTACAACGTCTTTGATACCTTTAACTTCGATCTCTACGCGACGATCTGGTGCCAGGCAAGCGATCTGTGCTTTGGTAGCACGACCAGCTTTGTAGCCACAGGTGTTGCCAGTGACGGAATCAGCCTCGCCCATACCACGTGCAGAGATTTTTTCTGAAGGGATACCTTTAGATACCAGGTAATCAACAACGCTTTGTGCGCGTTTTTCAGACAGTTTCTGGTTGTACTGGTCAGAACCAACGGCGTCGGTGTAACCCAGAACTACAGCAGAACCATCTTTAGGATCCATTGCGCTCAGCTGAGTGTACAGCTGGTCAAGAGCCTGTTGGCCTTCTGCTTTCAGGGTAGATTTGTTGAAGTTGAACAGCACGTCAGACTTCAGAGTGAAACGCTTGGTTTCAACAACTGGAGCCGGAGCTGGTGCTGGTGCTGGAGCAACAACATCATCCTGACCGAAACGGTAAGAAACACCCAGGCTCAGCATGGTGTTGTCTGGACGTGCGCCGACAGTACCTGCATCACCGATGTTGCTAACGAATTGGTAGTCCAGGCGGGTAGCCCAGTTTTTGGTCAGTGCGTATTCAACACCAACTGCTGCCAACGGAGAAACGCCAGTGTCGTGATCGCTCAGACGTTGGCCGGTTGCACCGTAGTTAGCTTTGGAATCTGCACGCCAGATCATGCCACCCAGACGAGTGTAGATGTCCAGATCGTCCATGATTGGGTAGCTCAGTTTAGCGGCCAGTTGAACGCCCTGCGCTTTGAAAGCACCGTTGTTCACGCTACCTTTGTAAGGCATACGGCCAAGCCAGTCATAGCCCAGCTCGAAGCCCAGGTATTGGTTCGCCTGGTAACCCAGGAACGCGCCAGCACCCAGTTGATCTTTATGGTTCGGACCATTGCCGATACCATTCTGGTAACCGTTGCCGTAGAAACCAGTGTCATGGTACTGGGACCAGCCCAGTTTAGCACCAGTGTACCAGGTATTATCTTTTGGGGCGGCTTGCGCTACGGTAGCGAAACCAGCCAGTGCCACTGCTAATGCGATAGCTGTCTTTTTCATTTTGCGCCTCGTTATCATCCAAATAGGCAATGAGCTTTAAAGCTGTTTTAAGCCCTTGGTTAAATTCCTTCGCCAAGGTTTGAGCCCTCGTTTGTTACTCTGCCAGTTTATCTGGCGTTATAGAGCAACCTTGGCGATGTAAAGTCTACAACGTGGCGCGAAAGTTACAAGTGTGATGTGATAAAGCTCTAAAAAAAAACGCAGAAATATACATATTTACTAACATTAACCGGGAAAAAAACGAACATTTTAACCCTGGTTTTGGGCCGCGGAACCGCAGCCACACTCGCTTTGTCCCTGATCCCATAAAGGTTCCCTTGCAGGGAGATGAAAATGATGGGAAAAATCCTAAATTTACTTAATGATACAAAGAAGAGTGAATTTTTAGGGTGGAACAGTGTCCGTGAACCGGGTTTATGTCACGTTGAGGACGCATAATGAACCCATAAGCGTTACCTAATTCTGCCGCACGCCTTAATTTTAGACGATCTTCTTCTGTAAGATCGGGCAGCCATCCAAGTACTACACTGTAGTTACCCGTCAGCAGCGCTTTTTCCATCGCTTCAACCGTGTCCAGCGAGTTAATTTGGCTCAGCTGCACCACTTTTCCAACCGGCAAGCCGGATTGTTGTAGCCATAACTTACTCAGTTTTTGCTGAGGCGTCAGCCATAACAACCAGCGTGACTGCATACCCAACTGCTGCAGCAGAGGCAACAATAATTGTACCACTGCAGGCTGATGCTCGTTGTAAACAAGTTCACTGATAAGGCCATTCTCTTTGCCGGCATTCGTGCTCTCTGCAGCATTACTCACCGCAAAAGAGGTGTGGCTGAAATGGGTATTGTAGAGTGATTGAGTACGCATAAAGTATCCCGCCCGTAGTGTCACTGTATGTTTATACAGTACATCCGGTTGTGATTAAGATCAACTCAAATCTTCGTAGTACCTCGCATAATTGCGATCATTTTTCATACACCGAACGTTTGTGATTGGCATGACTGCAGATAGTGCGTATTTTTCTAATTACTTGTTCACGTTACTTTTATTTCATTGATGTGGGGAATGATAGAACACTAATCTACACAAGGAGAACGCTATGAAAGGGACATCAAGTGGAAGGATCGTGCAGGCCAAAGCGTATTTTTACGCATTAGGCGGCATTACTACACGCTCGCAATTTGGCGGTTATGGGCTGCTGGCCGATGGCGTCATGTTCGCTGTGATTGCAGAAGGGGAGCTGTATCTTCGTGCGACGGATAGCCTGGAGCCTACTTTTCGGTCTCGCGGAATGGTTAATATGGTGTACTCCAAACGAGGGGTACCTATTACCATGCGTTATTACTGGGTTGATGAAACGCTGTGGCGCGACAGGAGGGAACTTGTGGGGTTAGCCTGGCAGGCTATTCGGGAAGCGCGCCGGGAACTCAAGGTTAAAACGGATAACCAGGGACGGCTGAAAACCTTGCCGAACATCGACATCAATATGGAACGGTTACTTTGGCGGGCGGGCATTCATAATGTTTATGATTTGCGCCTGAACGGTGCCAAACGCAGTTATCTTCGAATGTTGCAACAGCAACGCAATTTAGGATTGCGGGTACTGCTTTCTCTGGGAGGGGCTATCGCCGGCTATCATCATGCCGCTTTACCCTCGGAAATGCGCAGTGAGCTGACGAATTGGTTTGAACGTACCATGTCGTTACTTAGTCACGGACATAATCCGGGAGTCCGGGGCCTGATAAAAGGCCCCGGGTGATCAAGCCGATTTGCCGATTTGCACATTCAGCATAGTAAGCTCCGGCAGCAACTCGATGACCAGCCCAATTTGCTGCAACACCAATTGATCTTTGCTTTCCGGCTCCGGCGCAGTGTGCACAATTCGTTCAGCCAGGCTTTCCAACGCCTGAGTGATGCGCCGGTCGTCGAGTTCTTCCTGGTGCAGGGCACCATCGACATAACAAACTGCATCATTTAACAGGTCCAGCGTAGCGGGGTTATTCAGACGCTCACGATGTGCACCCAACGCAGAGATATAACTTAATAAGGTGTGGTTTAAACACAACAGGCGGAAGGCGGCTTCCTGAACTTCTTTATTTGCTTTTGGATCGGCAGACATATTTGATATCACCGAAGCCAGCTCCGCATCACTGTTGTGTGCATCCCGGCGAGCGATACGATAAGGAAGGCCGTTGTCTTTACCCTGATGATATTGCACCAAAATGGCATCCAGATAACGGCAGTTGGCATTCAGCGTTTTACTGACAACTGCCGGTAATTGGCGGAATTTCCAGTCTGGCCAGATAAAACTGACTGCCGCCCAGGCGATGGCACATCCCAGAATCGTGTCATAAACCCTAGGCGCGGCCACTTCAAAACCCTCACCCAGCAAGTTAAAGCACAGCAATACCAGCAGGGTGATAAACATGGTGGCATGTGCGTATTGCACGGTTCGAAAGGCGAAGAACAGAACGCCGCTGATGACGATCAGCACCATCTGGCCTTCCAGAGAGGGCACAAAATAGAGGATCGGCAGGCCAACAAGAATGCCGGCCAGCGTGCCGATGATTCGAAGCGCCAGCCTGCGACGCGTGGCATTATAATTGGGTTGGCAGACAAACAGGCTGGTTAACAGGATCCAATAACCGTGCTGCATGCCGGTAAACTGAATAAAGGCGTAGCCCACGCACAGTACCACTGACATACGGATGGCATGACGGAACAAGGCAGACTGAGGTGTCAGATGGCGGCTGATACGCAGGCGGATATCGCTCCAGCCGGTGAGCCGGTCATCCGACAGACTATTCTCTTCCGCCAGGCCACTGGCCAGTGCCTGCTCGGACTCAATATTTGCCAGTTGGGCGTCAATCGCGCGCAAATTTTTCAACAGGTGCGAGAGTGCTTTGGTCAGCTCACGGTTTTCCGGTGTGATGGCAATGCGAGTCAGTGCTTCTTCAATACGGCCAAAGGCCGGTTCGAAACGAAGATTGTGCTGATACTTTTGCCGCAGCAAAATCGACTGCGCCAACTGCTGACAGGCGCGAGCCTGCATGCTGAGCAAGCGTTGGAAACGAAACAGAATATCACTGTGACGAAACTGTCGACTCAGTGCCTGATATTGAACGTGGGAGGAACTGGCGCGCTCATGGATATCCTGGGCGACGAAATAATAATGCAGCGTGCGGCGGGTACCGCGTTGCCCCCGATCGCCTTTTAGCCGCGTCAGCAATGAAACTTTGGTCTGGTTAAGAATGGTCACCAGAGCGCTATTGGCCATGGCAACGTCCATCCACGGCAGGTCGGCATCATGCTCGACGTCGGGGTCAAACAGGTTGGCTTTGGCATCCAGATAACTTGCCAATTGATTGTAACAACGCGCCAGATTTTCCTGCAGAGGTCGGATAGGAAAGATCAGGTGGCCAATCAGCGTCAGCAGGTTGTACCACAGGGCACCAAGGATCAGCAGCGTCGGCTGTTGATACCAGGCGTCATACATTGAGGTGCCGAGCATGGTATAGACCGCGATCAGCAAGGCACCAAATGCAATGGTGGCGTAACGTTGCCCCAGGGCACCCAGCAAAATAAAACCGCAGGTGGAGGCGGTGAGGCCAAGAGCGAACAGCCACGGATAAGGAAACAGCAGCTCAATGGAGGCGGAAGCAACAAAAAAACACACCAGTGTGATCAACAGATTGCGTAGCCTGCCAGCCAGGCGATCATCCAGATCGGTCAACGCCGCTGCCACCACCCCCAGAGTCAGGGGAATGGTGAGCTTGGGAATGGCTAACCACCAGGGTACGGCGGCCGCACCAGCCAGTGCAATGAAGATGCGCAGATCATAAAGCAGATTGCTGTTGTAGGCATAACGGCGTATTGCTGGTGCAAAAGAGAGCACGAAAAACTCCTCAGGCGGAGAAAAAATTAACGCTGCTGATACTGACGTCGGGCATTTTCAGTTCTGGCCTGTTGCGCCATTTCAACGGATACCACTCGTCGCCCGACCGGCCACAGGGCAATGGCGGCGATTTTGAAATTGGCTATACCCACCGGGATGCCAATAATCGTTACACACTGCACAATCCCGGCGGCAATATGCGACAGGCACAGCCACCAGCCGAACAGGATCAGCCAGATAATGTTCAGCAGTGAACCACTGGCGGAAAGCAGTGCATTGCTTTTTTCCGGGTACAATTCATTAACGTGAATGGCTTCGTTACCGAATGGCAGTAACGACAGCTTGGTGATTTCCCAGCAGGAGCGGGTTAGCGGCAGGGTGATGATCAGCACCACGCTAAACACCGTTGCGACCAGCCAGCCAAGGGTGGTGAAAAAACCGCCTAACACAAAATTAAGAATATTCAGTACAGTACGCATAGTCGTCATTCTGCTCTAATGATGGCCAAACCGCGATGCGGTGCGTTTGCTATCAAAACGCAAAATCTATTCTACCCTTTTTTTAGCGCTAGAGTGCCACTGCTTATCGCAGGTAAACTGGCAGATATCCGTTATTTAATCTCAACATAGTCATGGCGCGACGATATGGAACTTAAAGCGACATCGCTGGGGAAACACCTGGCTCAGCATCCTTACAACCGTGTGCGGTTGCTGCACGCCGGTGTCGAGGTGAGCGGTGAGAAGCATGAATATCTTATTCCTTTCAATCAGTTGATTCATGTCCGGTGTAAGCGGGGCATCGTCTGGGGCGAGCTGGAGTTTGAGCTGCCGGAGGAGAAAGTGGTGCGCCTGCATGGTACCGAATGGCAGGAAACCCAGCGCTTCTATCACTATCTCCAGCAGGCCTGGCAACAGTGGAGCGCCGAAATGAGCGAAGTTAGCGCCGGCGTGTTGCAGCAACAGGTTGAACATATCCAGCGTATTGAACAGCAGGATAAGTGGTTTAAAAAATCCGAACTGGGCAAGCTGCAGCAACAAATTCGCGAGTCTTTCGGTGCCTTACCTATGCCGGTGGCGCGACTGGAGCAATTTGACAATTGTCGGGATGATTATCTCCTTTGTCAGCAATGGCTGCAGCATGGGTTGCAAAGTGTCGGGCAGCGTAATCAGCAGTGGACCGAACGAATGCTGGAGAGCTACCACGACTTCTTCCAGAACATCGAAACTTCCCCCCTGAACGACTCACAAAGCCGCGCAGTAGTTAATGGCGAAGATTCAGTGTTGGTGCTGGCCGGGGCCGGCAGTGGGAAAACCTCGGTGTTGGTGGCGCGAGCCGGTTGGCTGCTGCGTCGCCAGGAGGCTGAACCGGGGCAAATACTGTTGTTGGCGTTTGGCCGTCAGGCGGCGGAAGAGATGAACGAGCGCATTCAGGAGCGCCTGGGCAGCGTGGCGATTCAGGCCAAAACCTTCCACGCATTGGCACTGCAGATTATTCAGCAGGGCAACCGCAAGGTACCGGCGATCAGTCAGCTGGAAACCGACAGTAAGGCTCGAAGAGCTTTGTTGATAACCCATTGGCAGCAGCAATGTGCAGAAAAAAAAGCACAGGCTAAAGGTTGGCGCCAGTGGTTGCTCGAAGAACTGGAATGGGAAGTGCCGGAAGGTGATTTTTGGCAGGATAAACGCCTGGCAGAACGGCTGGCTGGCCGACTGGAACGTTGGCTGGGGTTGATGCGGATGCACGGCGGTAGCCAGGCGGAAATGATCGAACAGGCAGATGAAGAGGTCCGTGACCTGTTTTCAAAACGTATCCGGCTGATGGCACCGTTGCTCAAGGCATGGAAAGGTGCGCTGAAAGATGAGGGGGCAGTAGACTTCTCTGGCCTGATCCATCAGGCGGTCAATATTCTGGAGAAAGGGCGTTTTGTCAGCCCGTGGAAACATATTCTGGTTGATGAATTTCAGGATATCTCACCGCAACGAGCGCAACTGCTGGCGGCGCTACGTAAACAAAACAAACAGACTTGCCTGTTTGCCGTGGGTGATGACTGGCAGGCCATATACCGTTTCAGCGGGGCCGAACTGACGCTGACCACAGCATTTGCCGAGAACTTTGGCGAAGGGGCACAATGTGCGCTCGACACCACTTACCGTTTCAATGAACGCATTGGTGAGGTGGCAAACCGCTTTGTACAGCAGAACCCGCACCAGTTGAAGAAACCGCTGAACAGCCTGAGCAAAGGCAACAAGAAATCGGTGGTTCTGTTGCCGCATGAACAACTCGAAAATTTGTTGGATAAGCTCAGTGGCTATGCCAAGCCCGAAGAGCGGATTCTGGTGTTGGCACGTTACCATCATCTGAAGCCGCAGGCGTTGTCAAAAGCGTCAACCCGCTGGCCTAAACTGACCATCGAGTTTATGACCATCCACGCCAGCAAAGGGCAGCAGGCCGAGTACGTGATTATCGCCGGTTTGCACCAGGGAAACGACGGTTTTCCTGCGGTCGCGCGTGAGTCGATATTAGAAGACGTTCTGTTGCCGCAGCCGGAAGACTTCCCGGATGCCGAGGAGCGGCGACTGCTGTATGTGGCGTTAACTCGCGCCAAGCATCAGGTGTGGTTATTGCAGGATCGCGAGCGCCCGTCGGTGTTCGTTGAACAACTGCAGGATCTCGGCGTACCCTCGCAGAAGAAACCCTAAACCCAATGCCTGGCGGAAACCAGGCCGTGATGGTTACTTCAGACGGTCCTGCAAGTAGCGCTGGTAATCAGGGATGGCGATTTCTACTTCGCTTTTGAACAGCGAAGAGTCAATCAGGAAGTCTGCGGTGGAGCGGTTGGTGGCGACGGGAATATTCCATACCGTCGCCAGGCGCAGCAGGGCTTTCACATCCGGATCGTGGGGAACCGCGTTCAATGGATCCCAGAAGAAGATCAACATATCGATTTTGCCCTCGGCGATCAGCGCCCCCACCTGTTGGTCGCCCCCCATAGGTCCGCTCAGCATGCTGTTTACCGGAATACCGCTGGCTTGCTGGATCAGGTTGCCGGTGGTTCCGGTGGCATAAAGTTGGTGTTGTTCCAGCACGGACTTATTGTCTTCAACCCATGCCAGCAGGGCTTGTTTACGGTGATCGTGCGCCACCAGCGCAATGTGTTTGCGCGCGGCGATAGTGCGGGTAGTAAATTCCATCTGGAGTTCCTTCGCTAATCGGGTGATATGCGACAGATTACTGAAACTGTTTTTCACTGCCTAGCGTTTACACCTGAAAATGCGAAGAAAACGCGCCTTTAAATAAAAGGCGTCATCATTCTTGCTTAACGCACTGCCTGTTTATTTGCCCAATGAAGAAAACGCTTCTGCGTTTCTTTGTCTGCCTGCTGGAACCAGTATTGCAGCATTTGCTCGGAAACGTTTTCACCTTTCAGTGTCACCGTGGGGGAGTTTAACGCGGCATTCGCCAGCGGTGAGCCGGGTGTGGTGGTGCGAACATGGGTGAACGCCGGTACGGAAGCCGGGTGTTTCTGACTGTTGTAATCCGCCATCAGCTTTTCCAGATCGATGTTAAGCGTGATGTCGTCGGGGCGTAATACATCGTGTTTCATGGCCAACGCATTGCCGTTCTTATCAATCACCTGATAATTGAAAGTCTTATCAAATCGCTGACCATCCCGGACATTTTCAATACGCGGCAGCTCAATGGCTACGGAACTGACATTTTGCGTATTGAAGGTGGCGATCAGCGGAGGTGAAGTATAGACAGTTTGTTCGTTTTGCCCTGAGCGTACAGACTTGGCCACTTTAAATAGTAATTGATGTTGTCCGCCATCCAGTTCCAGGCTGTCAGCGCCTTTTAACAACGAACCTGTCATTTTCTTGCCGTCGACCACCAACAGGTCGATGTCAGGAGAGAGTTTCAGGGTCGTAGCCACGGCAGGCATGCTGATACCGATGCTGAGCAGCGCCGTAACCATCAGACCAAATTTCATTGTTATCTCCTTATAAGCGCATCGCTATTAGTGTTGAATACGCCATAGATTGTGTCAAAGTTTTTCAGCATTACGTTTTTTGGTTACAAATATACACATTTATATTTATTTTGACACTATTTAACCCGGCAGAGGCTGGCAGTGACAGCATCAGACCGCAAAAGTCGCCGGGGAGTTTCCGTGACTCTGGGTTTAGCCGATTTAAGGTCCGTGGGTTACACTCGAAACAGGGAAATCCCCCGTCGATAATTGGGGAGCGGAAAATGCAAGACATCGATATTGCCGGCCTGCTGCAGCAGGTGAAAACCATTGCGCTGGTGGGCGCCAGTGATAATCCGGCGCGGCCGAGTTTTGGCGTGATGGCCTATCTGCTTGCTCAGGGATATCAGGTTACGCCGGTCAGCCCAAAACTGGCGGGGCAAACCTTGCTGGGCCAGCAGGCCTATGCCACGTTGAAGGATATCCCGCACCCGGTGGACATGGTTGACGTGTTCCGTAATTCAGAAGCGGCATATGCGGTAGCGCAAGAGGCCATTGCGATTGGTGCCAAAGTATTGTGGCTGCAAATCGGCGTCATTAATGAGCAGGCCGCGGCATTGGCAAACGAGGCGGGGCTGAAGGTAGTGATGGATCGCTGCCCTAAAATCGAAATTCCGCGTTTGGGGCTGGAGCGCTGAGTAAAAAGCCTGGCATGGTGCCAGGCTTTTATCAGGTGTTTCTCAGGCCTGGCGCATCAGTTGCGCAGGCGTGGAGCTTGTAGCTGGTGGCGAATAGACTCCGCCAACTCGTCCAGCGAAGGTTGTTCAGGATGAGCTTCCTGGGCTTCCCCCATCTAACTGCGCTTCTGCAAGATAGGTATGCACCGGCTGGCCCTCTTCGTCTTCCATCACCACGTGGTACCAAGGGGCGAAACGTAAATCGGTATTTGCCGCTATTTCATCAGCCTTAGGCTGTTCCATAGAGTATTCAGGGTCGATATCAATCACCACCCCCAAGTACCCCAGCAGCTTATGCCGAACCTGTTGTCCGATACCGAATTTGCTGGCAATCATGATGACCTCCTGAGAAACAATGCCTTGCTCTCTATATGAGGGCAAAACAGCGTATTTCAAGTTACATCACCCGACACGCAAACCCTTTCAAATACAGCCCTTCAGGATAAGTCGCGATAACCGGGTGATCGGCAGCCTGACGATACTGCTCTATAAATTGTACATCACGCCCGGCATCTACAGCGGCATCGGCCAAAATTTTCTGGAATAAATCGGTTGGCATCAGACCGGAACAGGAGAAGCTGAGCAAAATGCCGCCTGGGTTCAGCAGCTGCAGCGCCAACATATTGATATCTTTGTAACCGCGGCAAGCACCGGCCAGTTGGTTCTTGTTTTCGACGAACTTCGGCGGATCCATAATGATCAGGTCGAATTTTTCACCCTGAGTGCGGTAAGCGCGCAGCAGTTGGAACACGTCGTCACGGACAAATTCTGCTTTGCTCAGGTCTAACTGGTTTAGCTCGACGTTCTGTTTGGCGATATCCAATGCGGCTTGCGACGTATCAACGCTGATCACCTGAGTACAACCGCCCATCAGGGCCGACACGGCGAAGGCACCGGTATAGGAGAAGCAGTTAAGCACGCGGCGGCCGGCGGAATAGTTACGTGCGGCCAGACGGCTGTCGCGCTGGTCGAGGTAAAAACCGGTCTTATGGCCTTGCTGAATATCCACCAGCAGCTTCATGCCATGTTCGGTGATAGGCAGCAGAGCAGGGGGCAGATCGCCCACGACCTGACCCTGAGCCAAGGGTAAACCTTCTTTTTTACGTACCGCGACGTCTGAACGATCGTAGATGGCACATTCCGGGTAACAATGCTGCAAAGCGGTAATCAACGCGGCACGCTGATATTCTGCGCCGGCGGACAGCAACTGCAACACCAGGAAGTTCTGGAAGCGATCGATAGTAATGCCTGGCATACCGTCGGATTCGCCGGCGATAAGGCGGTAACCGTCCAGCCCATCACGTTTGGCAACCCAATCACGCCAGTTTTGCGCCTGTTGTAAACGGCGGATGAAGAATTCGATGTTAATCTCTTCGTCCGGCAAAAAGGTCCAGACGCGGGCGCGGATTTGCGACTCTGGTGAGTAGGCTCCGCGCGCCAGCCATTTACCCTGGGCGTCGTGAATATCGATGGTTTCGCCAGAAAGGGCTTTACCTTCAACACGTTGAACAGCGCCGGAAAACACCCATGGGTGGCGACGGAGTAAGGACTTTTCACGTCCTTTGGCGAGAAATAAGCGCATTTTTAAACTTCTTTATAATCAAGGTGTTAAATGACTAAGGTCATTTTTAGTCAAAAATAAGTTCATAATCATATCTGAATCTCGTCCCGTTCACTACCGTGCGGGATTTTACTCGCTGCACTTAGAGGTGTGGGGGGAGTCAGCTTTCTGGATGCCACAAATGTTGATGATTATATGGATCGCCGAACAAGGACCCGTGATGTCATAGGTTCGGTGACGAATGCGAAATCCTGGTCGCACTCATCACCGATCCATTCACAAAGTTAATTGAACCTGTCACTTAACCAAATTTTGAACTGGCATTTCTTCCTTCTTCAGCCATAAAGCAATGTTGGCTCCGACACGCATCATTGGCTTTTCAACCAGATAATAGGTAATGAAACCAACAAATATTACACAAATAAACGACGCAATGTATCCATAGCTTATGGAGACACCTGATTTTTTTTGCTATAAATATAACTGGTATGGCGACGATTGGGTGCATTAAATAAATTGAATAAGATATTTCACCAAGTTTCCCTAATGCATTGGTTAAGAAATTATCGTAGCTAGGATTAATTTTATAAAGAGAGAATGAAAACAATACGCAGAGAACCGAAATTAAAATCCTATTAATGCCAGAAACCAAGTTTATTTTATCTCCATGCACGGGGTATAAAATAAAAGACAAGGAAGATAAGAATATGATGAATAGCAATGTCGATTTACTTACGTTAATTTTTGGCGCGTACTTTCCTATCGCTGCACCGCACATGAAAAGGAAAAGTTGATTGAATGGATTAATATAAGTTGACCACTGCTCTGAAAGCGGTAGTGATGAGTCCATCCCATAAAATGAGAAATAGACTCCTGTAGCAATACTTAAGACGACCACGGTAGGGAATACTAACTTATAGATTGAAGAGATAAAATAGGTAAGGCATAGTATTGAGTAGAAAACCAACTCATTCCCTATAGACCAGGCACCGGTAGATAAATAAGCTGTTGGGTCAATAAATCCAAATAAAAGCGAGTAGTTTAAAAATGCTTTATAGTACGGGAAGTCAAAATCCTGACTGTTAACAGTTGCCAAAAGCCAACTAAAAATAATCATTCCGGTAACGGCAATCCAGAATAAAGGAAATATTCTAAATGCTCGTTTTACGGCAAAAGCGGCAACGTGTCGAGTCGATGTTATTTTTCCGTCATAGATATAAGCCAGGCTAATGCCGCTCAGTATGTAAAAAATAGAAACAGCATAGATGCCAAGCTTACCCAATAAGTACTGACTACCTATGACATCAACAGATGACCCGGATGACAAGGACCATGAAGTGTAGTGATAAATAACTACCGAAAGCGCCATCAGTCCACGTAAGTAATCTAACGACTCTACACGATTATTGTTCATTCCAAAACTCGTTTAAATGGCGTTCAGCCAATATTGAAATGACATGGGAATATTGTGAATTAAGTTAATAATTCACCATGAATTTTTCTTTTGAATAAAATTTAAAGAATTAAATAATCGACCTGATTTACACTTCACCATCAAATGTTAATGTCTTTACACCTTTACTATTGAGTGAGGTCGATAGCTTCTCAGATAAAACACAAACGTTTCTACCGGACTGTTCGACTTGACGTTTCATATTGGTTTTAGAGAAATCATAAGTGTAAATATTTGATGCTCCAAACGTGAAGAATAGACTTCGTTTTGGCTTTCCAGTTTTAAAACCACAATAAATATCACGTACCTTCCTACCTATATTTGACTTTCCAGTATGATCGCCAAACATACGTCCGAGTTTTAATAATCCGCGTTCAACAACATCATACTCTTTTCCTGCATGAGTAATTCTCACGTCAAAAATGACTACGTCACCAGGTTTTGTTGCCAGTGAAATGGCCTCTCCATCGGTTAGATTATTCTTAAGGTGAGAGCCTACTCTAACAGACATGCCATTGCCGTCGGTTGAATGGTCATTCATATAAACACCCATTTTGTAAACCCTGCACTCAGGTGTAAAATAAGGCTCCGTGAAATAAGATCCTTTACCATCATCCTTATGCCATCCAAAACCCATATTATGATGAATGTCAGCGTGGGATGTAAAAACGAACTCCTCTTGTCCAAATGCAGATCTATAGGCCTCCAAAACTTTCGGGTGATCAAAAACCCAAGAAAACTCTGGCTCTTCGACCGCAATATTGGGTTGGGTAAGCCCATATCGGTATGTCACACCTTTACTTTTGAAAAAATTGTCAATTGATTGATTCATTTGATTCATTTCTTCAGGCGTAAAAAGACCTCTGATGACGACAAAGCCGTCACGTTCTATAGAATCCTTAATTGTGCTCATTATTCACCTTGCTAATAAATTTACATTTGTACATTTTTGTAAACATAATACTTACATAAAATCACATTTTGTAAACATCAGCGGGCGCGGATAGTTTGCTTCTGAATGACAGCGGTAAGTTGACGGGAAAATCTGATTTTGAGCTGGTGATGACGGTACGGGAGGCGAAGAAAAATGGGAAAGAGGGAGGGGTAACTATCAGTATCGATAAGAAAAAGTTTGGTTGCGTCACTTGACTAAATAGTTGTTTAACTTCGTTAGGTGATGTCAGTATCTATGGTTTTCTTAAAATTTCTCCCGTAGCACATGAAATCAATAATTCATTGATTAATATAGTTATTATTTGATTTGTTTTTTTTTGTGAGAAACACTTCAATGCGCTAAAAATTAAGAATTATGCCATACAGGTTAAATGGGACCGCTTGGGTTTCATTGCACAAGACGATGCTAAATCGCCTGTCAACCCGGATTGATGTGACGGATTAATCTGATTTTTGTAATGGCATTGTAAGTTTTTTGTAATCTTTAGGCTTTTTCGCATTGACAAAAATGGGGTAATCTCCTGTTATTAAGCACTTTGCTGGCTTTTAGAATTTGCTTAGGATGTAGGTTACATGTCGAAAAAAAGAGACTTATCATTCGATTTATTGAAAGGAACTCTTATATTACTCGTGATCATTGGGCATGTACTGCCTGGCAGTGCTAGTTCGGGCCTACGTGGGGCGATCTACTTTTTCCATATGCCGCTTTTTTTTGGGGGTGACGGGTTACTTTATCCGCCGTTATTTTCTTGATTCCGGAGTGGTGAGCATATTAAAAAAATACAGATGGCGGATGATTATTCCTTATCTGTTAGCTTTTGTTGTTTACAGTGCGTACGATTTATATATGTCTGCTGAGACTGGTGGAATCAGTGTGAAAACATTGATTGGTTTGGGACTCTACCCTTATTATCACCTGTGGTATATCCCGGCGGTTATTATCTTTGTTTTTTATACGTTAGTCATCTACCGTAATAATATTTTACTGGGTTTATTTTTGTTATTATCTGCCGCACTATCCATTTGGTGGTATTGTTACGCAGATGTTATGGAAGATAAATATACGCTGTTGAAATTTATTGGGGATAAAAGGTTCTATTATTATTATTCTTTCTTCCTGTTGGGTTTTTGCATTTCTGATTGGAGTGTCAAGATTAACTGTTTGTTTTTAATGCCAATGGTTTTAGTTTCTGGCGTGCTGAGCTACTACGTGGCCAATGAAACTTTGGTTGATGCAATATTGTGGTATACATTTAACGCATCACTGCTGTGCATGTTGCTAGGAATATGTAAAAGTCTTGACCTACAGAAAGAAAATTTATTGGTGAAAATGGGGCAAGTTTCACTGCCTATATATCTCTGGCATGTTCTCCCAATTATAATTGTAGGTAAGGTATTAGACATAAATTCACCAGCATTTTATGTCGGCGTAGTTGTTGTTATTTCTATCCTTACATTTTCTTTCATCGCGCTGCGTGGAAAAAGTCGCTTCCTTGATTCATATTTTTATGGGGAGCGTTCTAAGTGGTACCCTGAAAAATAATTTTTTGGAATATTAACTAAATGGCTGAATGGACTCAGCCAAAAGTAACTCGCCTCGAACCTTCCACCTTGTGTTTTTCCTATCGACTATAATTATTAATTGAATAAATTTATTAGGGGCCGATTATGACACAAGTTTGCATTGCTGCGTATGTCTATGGCGTGGTGCAAGGGGTGGGGTTTCGTTACAACACTCAGCATCAGGCGACGGCGTTGGGGTTAAGCGGCTACGCGCGTAATCTTGATGACGGTAGCGTTGAAGTACTGGCCTGCGGCGAACAACCGCAGGTGGACAAGCTGGTGGAATGGCTGAAAAATGGCGGCCCGCGCAGTGCACGGGTCGATCGCGTGCTGGTGGAGCCGCGAGGCGCGGCCGATTTTCAAGGCTTCAGCATTCGCTATTAGCGTTTCAGATACATTTTACCGGTTTCGGCAGCCCGGCTATCTTGGTTGCCTGTTTGGCCGGGCCTTTGGGGAATAAACGGTAGAGATAGCGGCTGTTGCCTTTCTCTTCGCCGTACTTCTGTGCCATGGCCTTGACCAGCATGCGGATCGCCGGTGAAGTATTAAATTCCAGGTAAAAGCCGCGTACGAAACGCACCACTTCCCAATGTGCTTCGGTCAGCGTTATCTCTTCCTGTGCGGCTAGCAGTGGTGCCAGGGCTTCATGCCAATCGGCGCTGTTTTTCAGGTAACCTTGTGCGTCAGTTTCAATAACCTGACCTTGATACTCCAACATACTGCCTCGGTAATGGATAATTCAGAACGGCCGTCAGTTTAGCAAACTTTTGTCGCTGCAAAAAATAAAGCCCCGCCGGAGCGGGGCCTTGGGTCTTTCTCAGGCGTTAAATCAGTTGCTGCGCGCGAAGCCCAGAATGCTCAACAGGCTGATGAACATGTTGTACAGCGATACATACAGGCTAACGGTAGCGCGGATGTAGTTGGTTTCGCCGCCGTGGATAATATTGCTGGTTTCCCACAGGATGGCACCGGCGGAGAACAGGATAAACAGCGCGCTAATGGCCAGATGCAGGGCAGGGATCTGCAGGAACAGGTTGGCGATGACCGCAACCAGCAGCACCACAAAACCGGCCATCATCATTCCGGACAGGAACGACATATCCTTGCGGGTAGTCAGCACGTAGGCTGAACAGCAGAAGAACACCACCGCGGTGCCACCCAGCGCCAGCATGATCAGGTCACCGGCTCCGGTATTAATGAACGAACTGAGGATCGGCCCCAGGGCATAGCCCATAAAACCGGTCAGTGCGAAGGCCGCCAGAATACCGGCCGGGCTGTTTGCCAGCTTGTGGGTCAGGAACATCAGCCCATAGAAACCGACCAACATCAGCAACAGGCCCGGTGCCGGCAGCCCCAGCATGGTGCTGGCGGTAGCGGTCAGTGCCGAGAATGCCAGCGTCAGTGAAAGCAGAAAGTAGGTGTTACGCAGAACCTTATGCGTGCTCAGTAACGAGTCGCGTGAGGAGGATGAGACGACAATGCGGTCCATAATGATCTCTCTTATCAGGTCATCACAAAATTAGTGACGATGATAGGCAGCGCAAGCGTTTGATTAAAGTTTGTTTACCAATCTTTACCCTTAGTTATCATTGTTGCAACCTTGAGCCGGAGTTGGCGCTTTATTCAACGCTCACACGCCAAATGCTGTTTTTTCGCTCGGTTGAACGGTAATGGGCTTTACAAGCAGATCGGCTATGTTTATAGTTCGGCTCGTTGCGGAGGGGTGGCCGAGTGGCTGAAGGCAACGGTCTTGAAAACCGTCGACGGGAAACCGTTCCAGAGTTCGAATCTCTGCTCCTCCGCCATAAATTATGACCCCGTGCTCTCTGAGCGCGGGGTTTTTTATTTTGTTTTTCCCTCGGCATGCCATTCAGCATGCCAATCCCTCTGGCTCGCGCTGCCAGCCCTGAAAATACATCGGACAGGTTACGCAGCTTCCCCCCTGGTAACGCGCACGTTGCCTACCCCAGCCCACGAGAGCACATCATTGAAGGCGATCGGTTCACTGCCATCAACTGAAACAGAAAACGTCCTCCGGGTTGTACAACCAATGATTTCTTCTCGAACTCCACTCTGCGAAAATAAGTAAACATCATTTAAGTGAAAGGCAAAGGTCTTGCTAGCGAGGCGGGCCGTTATCTTTTTGCTTGTTCAGTCATGCGCGGCCTCGCATTTTTTTAAAAAATTATAAAATCAGACTTTTCTCGCAAGGCGGTTGAAATTCACCCAATGCTGATCTTAAGTCTAATTGATCATTTGCCGCACACCCTTACCCCATGCGGTTTGTGGTATCTTTATGCGAAAGTTCTTATAAATCAATTTGATGATCTTTTATTGTTAAATCCCCTGGCTGTAATTATTTGTTACAAAATTCAATTTCCAATCATACCGTTAACATTTTTAAACTCCAATCAATAGGTAATATTCTGAAATTATCACTTTTCAGATAAAGACCTGAAAGTACTGTGTCATGCTCGCTAGTGAATGGAATGCGCTCGCTTTTGACCCCAGTTTTGATTTGTGCCGGATGGCACGAGCAGGGATGTTGTTTTGGCAAGATAAGCATTTCTTATTAATTACTCAGTGGCATTGACCATTTCTATCATTCCATAGAACAGGGACAGCCATGTCTAACTCCTATCAGTCCGAGATCCCCAAAGCTCGCGTCAACATAAAACTCGATCTGCACACCGGTGGTGCTCAGAAGAAAACCGAATTGCCCCTTAAGCTGATGGTGGTGGGGGATTACAGCAATGGTGCCGAGCAACGCCCGCTATCTGAGCGTGAAAAGGTCAACGTTAATAAAAACAATTTTGACAGCGTGTTGGCAGAATTCTCTCCCTCCATAAATCTTTCCGTTGAAAACACCCTGGCCGGTGACAGTAGCGAAGAGAACGTCAGCCTGACTTTCCGTGAGATGAACGATTTCACACCGGAGCAGGTAGCCCGCCAGATCCCCCAGCTTAAAGCCATGCTTGCCATGCGCAATCTTCTCCGCGACCTGAAAGCCAACCTGTTGGATAACCAGGCTTTCCGCAAAGAGCTGGAAAAAATCCTGCTCGACCCGGCGCTTAGCGCTGAACTGCGTAGTGAGCTGTCTGCTCTGGCACCGAAGCAAGCATATGCTTGGTGAGCCGGAGCTTGAACTCTTTGCGGTGCTGAGAACATGAGTGAACGTCAACGCGGGACAGCCGCGTCCATTGATATCGATGCCCTGCTGCAAGACACCTGGCTACAGGTCGTCAGCCTGCGCCACGGCCCGAAATTCCAGGACGGGCAGCCGCTGGGATTTTACGGTGATGAGGACTTTCTGCTGGATGGCGACACGCCGCTCGGTGATGAAGCGATGGACGCCAACAGCCAGTTGCTGATTGTGCTTTCAACGGATAACGAGCAGGAAGCGCAGGGCTGGAAGCCGGATGGTCTGCTGTATCAGGATTTGCTGGTGATGCTGCGGGTCTATCTGGGCTGGCGGTTTAAGGCAAAAATCCAGCTCAGAGTCAGTACCCGCCTGCTGACCGTCCCGCCGCTGGGTGATGGCCCTTTCTGGCTGGGGATGAATGCTGTGTTGGGCGCGGAAGGGGACCTGTTTCCGGACGACATCCCGCAGACCTTTACGACGGATCTGGGCTATTACCACGGCATGAAGCCCGCCACACCACAACAAGGAAACCGACGTGTTACCTACCAATTTGACTAAAACCGTACGCTGGCAGCTCGCGCTGCTGGCGTTCAGCCTGACGGGCTGTGGGGTGACGCAGAGCGTCACGGACGGCACAAAGTCGGCCTTCACCGCCGTTTTTTACAAGAAGATTAAAATTCTGCATCTGGATTTTACCGCGCGCGAGGCGCTCAATACCGATGCCCGAGAGAGCAATTCGCTGTCTGAGCCGGTTGTGGTGCGCGTTTACCAGTTGAAAGACCGCAAAACCTTCGACAAGACGGTGTATCAGCAACTGCTGAAAGACGGCGACACCCTCCTGAAAACCGATTTGCTGGCCACCCGCGATGTGGTGGTGAAGCCGGGCGGCGATGCCAGCCTTAATATGCCCATGGAAGCCGATGCGAAGTTTGTGGCGGTCGCGGGACTGTTCCGCCATCCGGATTTGGTTAGTAACACCTGGAGGCGGGTGATTGAGCGTGAAGAGCTGGACCCGGATAAGCCGCGCATCCTGGAGGCCGGGAATAACTATCTGACATTGCTACCCGCTAAGGACGATTAATGCCTCAGGGACATAATCCCCCGTCGTTGTATGAAATGCTGGTCGGCAATTTCGCCGGCGGCCTCGGCCTCCATCAGGTTAGCGAAGAAAATCAGTTCATTCTGTCGGTGCTGGACAATATGCAGCGCATCCTCAACTGTCGCGCCGGGACGCTGGCCCATTTACCCGATTATGGTCTACCTGATATGGCGAAAATCCTGCAGGGGATGCCGGGTACCTCACATCAACTGATGGGCACGCTGACATCCGTTTTGCTGAAATATGAACCCCGCCTGAAAAACGTTGCCGTGGTGATACTGGAACAGGCTCAGCCCGGTGAACTGCGTTACGCCATTGATGCAGAGCTGAAGGGCATAGGTCTGGTGCGCTATGGCACCGAATTTATGCCTGAGGGGCGGGTGTTGTTACGCCACTTGAAACAACAGCAGTATCTTGATAATTCACCGTAAACTCAAGAAAACAGAAGAGGTCAGCGCCTTTTAACTTATAGGGATATTCCAAATGAAACTGCAAACCGGCCTTAAGCTGCCGCTGTTGCTCTGCATCATGATCACCACGCCAGTCATGGCACACCCCGGACGAACCAACGCGGATGGCTGCCATACCAACCGTAAAACTGGTGAATATCATTGCCACGGCAGCAAAAGCCGACGCGTTGATTATTATGGTCAGGATAAGCAATCGGATAATAAAACGACGGTAGCCCCGGCCAAAAAAGCAAAGCCGCATTCGACTAAAAAAGAGAATGGGGTGAGTAAAACTAAAACAGGCTCGGCCAGGAGAGATAAAGGCATTGGCAACTCCAGGCCAGATCCCGTCGCACCACCACCCGATGTTCATGCGCAATGTATCAACAGCAAAAATTTCAATGCCTATTGGGAGGCTGTTACCAGGCGGTGCCTGGACAGAAGCACGGGGAGAGAACTGATTAACCCCTGAAAGAGGGCGAAACGATATGGTAACTCTCCAATTCTGTATGCAGATCAAATGGATATCTGGTCATGAATGACATTCCCTCCCGTAAAATTAAAACCGGCAACGATCCGCGAACATTGCCGGATTATGCTGCCCTGCGCGATGAGCTGAGCAAACTGTCACATCCGGCGCGTCCGGATGTGAACTGGCGTTATGCTGAAAAACTCTGTCTTTCGCTGTTTGAACAAAATGGCGTGGAGCTACAGACGGCAGCCTGGTACACATTGGCCCGTACGCAATTGGCCGGGCTGTTTGGTCTGAATGAAGGATTATCCATCCTGGAGGCCCTGATAAGCCACCAGTGGGGGGCGCTCTGGCCGCAGCCGGTACATGCGCGGATGGAAATCCTCAGCGGTCTGAGCCAGCGTATACAACAACTGATGCGTACTCTCCCCCTGAATTACAGTGACCTTAGCCAGCTTTATCTTGCAGAACAGCAGCTTGCCAGCCTGGGGGCGATATTACAGCGCCTGGAGCTCAAGCACCTGAGCCAGTTCGATACCTTGCGTACCCTGATGCATAACAGTGCCGTTCGGCTGGAAAACAGTGACGGCGCATTGGGTTCTGATGTTGTTATTCAGCCCGGAATTGTGCTGCCTACGGCGACAATGAATGATTCAGGAATATCATCTGCAGCCCACTCTGCTATTCCGGTTGCAGAGAAAGACGCACCGGCCAGTCCAGTGAAATGGGTGTACGTAACGCAACCAGAACACCAGGCGCATGTGGAAGTACTGGCAGCGGTGCCGGTTCCGGCAAAAAAGTGGTATTTCTTTACCGCCGGGATGTGTTCCATGCTGGTGATAAGTGCGGCAACGGTGTGGGGCTGGCATGTCTTGCACCGATCTGACCCGCTACAGACTCAGTTTGCTGCATCCCTGGCGCCGTTACCCGCAACACTCACGCCCGAGCAGTTGGATATGTTGCGTCAGCAATCTCCGTTGCCACAAACTGGAATCGCGCAAACACAGCAGCAGCTTGCCCGGCTGGATCAATTGCCTCCTGACTGGAATATTGCCTACAGTCGGCAGCTCGTAGAACAGGCTCAGGCGCTTTGGCCGGAGCAGGCTAAACCTCTGGTACAACAGTGGCAACGGCAGTTGAACGCTGCCGGCATACCGACAGAAAACCTGAATGGTTGGCATCAAGGGATGACGAAGCTACAGCAACTGAGTGACCGGCTGAGCGGGCTGGATGAGCAGAAGGGTAAATACATGACGGTCAGTGAGCTGAAATCAGTGGTATTTTCAACCATGCAGTCATTTAACCAATCCATACCGGCAGAAGAGCAACTGCGAGCATTGTCAGCAAACCCTGTGGGAGAACCTTTACCTGTTGCTGGCTGGGCCCAATTGGAAGTGCATCTGAAGCAACTGACCGCCCGTTATGCTGAAATAAAACTGAAAGCATCAAAATAAAAATGGTGCTAAAAATTGTAATCAATTCAGTTCATTATCGTGATCATAAGCTCTGCAAGTGGCTGCGAACCATCAAACCCGATAACAGTGAACAACATGTCAGGGATTTACTGGAAGCAAAAACCGCCCCGGATGGGGCGGTTCAGACTGATGACAAACTCATTCCTGAATAGAGCGAGTAGAGGTCGATAAATAAAAAATAAGGAAAATCAATTCATTGATTTTCGGCTGATCACCACAAAGCAGGAAAAACCACGCTTTTTCCTGCTTTGTCAGCAACCTAAACCGCCCCGGATGGGGCGGCTGAATAGAATAGTAGCGCAGGCTACTAGCGGACCAGGTGCAGGAAGTGCAGGTGTTTCTCGTACTGGTCGAGAATATCGTGAATGATCTGTTCTTGCGTCCAGCCCATCACATCGTAATCCTGGCCCCCTTCCTTCAGGTGGACTTCACCCCGATAGTACTTATGTTCCTCATCACGCTCTTCGTCTTTCAAGCCCGCCAGCGCAAAGGCCGGTTGAATGTAAGCCCGCAGGCGAACCTCATAGACAAAGTTCAGGTCTTCACCCAAATCGACTTCGAAACGGATACGATCGTCCTGTGAATCGTCAATCGAGGAGGTGGTGCTCTGTTTGGCCAATTCGGCTTCCACCAGCGCCATCGCCGGCTGAACCACTTCACCGACAAAGCGTTTGACCTGTGAGCGTTTAGGGAAATAAGCAATATTGCGTAAACGCCGTTGCCATGAGATCGGATTGCGTGCGGCAGTCGGTGCAATCGTGGTCGTCGTCTGGCTGTCGCGTTTGTGGGCATCGATACGCAAGGCTTTTAACAGCCCGTAGATCGACACCAGCAAGATCATCGAGAACGGCAGGGCACTGGCGATGGTCACGGTTTGCAGCGCGCTCAGCCCACCGGCGAGCAGCAAGGCAATGGCGACCAGGCCCATCATGCCTGCCCAGAAAATCCGCTGCCAGACCGGAGTTTGGTCGGTACCCCCGGAAGCCAGGGTATCTACCACCATCGCTCCCGAATCCGCTGAGGTGACGAAGAACACTACCACCATGGCCATCGCGATAAACGACAGAATATTAGAAAACGGGAAGTGTTCCAGGAAGTTGAACAGTGCCAGTGCTACGTCATTTTGCACCGTGTTAGCCAAATCACGCGCACCTTCGGCCATGATCAGATTAATGGCACTGTTACCGAACACGGTCATCCACAGTAGCGTAAAGCCGGCAGGGACGAACAGCACGCCGGTAACGAATTCACGGATGGTACGTCCGCGTGAAACGCGGGCGATAAACATGCCGACGAAAGGCGACCATGACAACCACCAGCCCCAATACAGCAGTGTCCAACCGCCCAGCCAGTTACTGGACTTCGGCTCATAGGCATACAGGTTAAAGGTCTTGCTGACGATGTCAGAGAGATAACCGCCGGTATTTTCGACAAAGGATTTTAACAGCAGCACGGTCGGGCCGAGCGCAGCCACCAGCACCAGCAGCAACACCGCCAGGCCGAGGTTTAATTCGGACAGAATGCGGATGCCTTTATCCAGCCCGGAAACCACTGACAGCGTAGCCAACCCGGTGATCACCACGATCAGAATCACCTGCACCGTTGCGTTGATCGGCAAGCCAAACAGGTGGTTAAGACCGGCGTTAACCTGCAACACACCGTAGCCCAGCGAGGTTGCGACACCGAACACGGTACCTATCACCGCAAAAATATCTACCGCGTGGCCAATTGGCCCATAGATGCGATCGCCGATAATCGGATACAGCGCGGAACGCAGCGTCAGCGGCAGGCCGTGGCGATAGCTGAAGAAGGCCAGGATCAACGCCACGATGGCGTAGATTGCCCAGGCGTGCAGGCCCCAGTGGAAGAAGGTTAGGCGCATGGCCTGTTTAGCCGCTTCCACTGTTTCCGGCGTTCCGACTGGGGGAGAAAGGTAATGCATTACGGGTTCGGCTACGCCAAAGAACATCAGGCCAATGCCCATCCCGGCGGAAAACAGCATGGCGAACCAGGATACATAGCTAAAGTCTGGCTGGGCGTGATCCGGCCCGAGCTTGATATTGCCATAACGCGACAAACCCAGATAGGTCACGCTCATCAGGATCAATGCCACCGCCAGAATATAAAACCAGCTGGCGTTAGTGAAAATACCCAGTTGCAACGCTTTGAATTTGCGATCGGCCAACTCGGGGTAAAGGGCGGCAAAGGCCACCAGGACGATGATTAAAGCGGCAGAAATAAAAAATACCGGAGGATTGATATGGCTACGACGTGCCACAATTTCAGTGTCGTTTTGGCTCATAGAATACCTTCTAGCTAGTCCGTTAGGGAATGGGGGTTAATCCTTTAAAACAGCTCCATAAAAAGTGGGCGAACGGCTGCCCGAGAAATTTAACTCGGCGAGTATAGCGAAAAAACGAGCTAATTAACATTTTTTGGTTAAAACGGCTATTTTAAGTGGTTTTATTAGATGTTTTCGCTATATGAAAAGAGGGCGCTCAGAAAAGACAATTCACTCTTTTCGAAGAGAAAAGACAGCTTGGCCGAGTAATGCCTGTATGTACTTCAATACCACCGCAGACTGCGGCTGCCGGGCGTCAGTGGTAGGAAAGAGCCTTTTAGCGGCTGGGTAGAGCAGTTCATGAGAGAAACCCCTATAACAGCGGCTTGAACCAGAGGGATGTGCCGTTGGCGCTTGATCAGAGTCATACAGAGGGTAAAATAGCGCGACGCGATCGCGTTTAACTCTTTCATGGAGATAGAGATGACCTGGTATCAAATAGCATTGTGGACCATGATCTTTCTGAAGTCCGGTGCGTTTCTGGTGTTCGTTTGGTGGTGGATGTTTAAACGTGCCACCAAACCTTATGTTCGTCCGCAAGATGTTGTCATTGACGAAACGCCGGATGATGAAAATCTGACCATGGAAGAAGTGATGAAGAAACACGGCATCACCCGTGTGGAAAATCAAACTCAGTAAAAGCGCCCCATGCCGAATTCCTCAGGATGAAGGCAAAAACTATCCCTGCGTGGCTTGCGGCCAAACCTGCAAGCCGGGGATAGCTCCCCAGCCTGCAGTCACAGCATTTAACGCCGTTTTCTCCCTACCAGCCAGACCAGGATGAGCAAGGCCAGTACCGCCAAGCCGATTGCCGGAGCCATATAAGGCTGCAACCGGGCCAGCAGCGGGATCGGGCCACCTTGCCGCAATACGGCGACGTCCGTGGCGCTGACCTTAACCGCAGGATTGCCATACTGCTGCAGGACATAATTGCTGATAGCGGCAATCTGCTGGTCGTTTAGAGGATTAACATACGACTGGGGGCCAAAGTTCGGCATCAGCACGTGTTCACCGCCAACCCTTCGTTCAACGCCGAACAGAATCGCCGAGATCAGGTTGGCCGGGTTACCTGAACCGGTGGCCGTGTTATTGAACAGCGAAGGGTAAGCCTGATTTTTACTGCCGCTGCCGTCCGGCTGGTGGCAACTGGCGCAGTTGCCGCTAAACAGCGCGGCACCATCGGTCAGAGTGTTATTGGCCGTGGCAGGGTGTAGCCCGCGCAACTGAGGCTCAACGTTTGTCGGCTTGCCATAGCTGTCGGCCGCCTGGCTGTCATGGCGGTCCCTGATCGGGGCAGTGCTTTTCAGGTAAACGGCGATGGCCGATAAATCCTCATCGGAAAAGTACTGCAGGCTGTTTTCGATCGCTTCCGCCATGCCCCCAGCGGCCTGGTTCTTACCGGCCACCTGGCCGGTTTTCAAGTACTGCACCAATTGCTGCTGGCTCCAGCCACCAATACCGCTGATTGGGTCTGAGGTGATGTTGGGCGCATACCAACTGCCGACCATACCGCCCGCCAAGGGCTGACTATCGTCTTCAGCCATCAGCAGATTGCGCGGGGTGTGGCAGGTATCGCAGTGTCCTGGACCATTGACCAGATAAGCGCCCCGATTCCATTGTTCGCTTTTACCGGCGTCTGGCGCAAAGCGCCCCTCTTTCAGAAACAGCAGATTCCAGGCCGCCATGCTAAAGCGCAGATTGAACGGAAACGGCAGATCGGTCAGCGTATTTTTCTGATCGACCGGTTTCACAGCGTGCATAAAGTAGGCATACAGCGCTTTGATGTCCGCGTCGCTCAAGCGGGTATAAGAGGTATAGGGCATGGCGGGGTAGAGGTGGGTGCCATCGGCACGGATACCGTCCCTGACCGCGCGGGCAAACTGCTCTTCGCTGTAACTGCCGATACCCTCGACGTTGGACGGGGTGATGTTGGTGGCGTAAATCATTCCCATGGGGGAACTGATGCCATAACCGCCGGCAAACGGCGCACCGCCCTCCGGTTTGGTATGGCATGCCTGACAGTCGGAGGCGATGGCAACCTGTTCACCTTTTTTAATCAACGCCGCACCGCTTAAATCACCGTCGTCTGTCGCCTGTGCGGCGCTACTGCCGAGTAACAGCAGGGACAAAAGCGTCAGCTTTAGCTGTTTTTTCATGATTTCACCGCCAGCTGGCGCGCAATATCATCGGCGGCCTTGATGCCCAATGCAGCCATGGTCAGGGTGCTGTTCACCACGCTGGCGGAGGGAATGGCACCGCCGCCCGGCAACCAAAGGTTGGCATGGTCATGAGTACGGCAATTGCCGTCTACCACCGAGTCTTCGGGGCTGTGGCCCATGATGGTGCCACCCATAATATGGTTATTGGCGTTCAGGCTGGTGGTGATGTTGAATTCATCGGCATCAAACAGTTGGCCGATGTGCTCCAACTGTTTATGCGCGGCCTCTGCGCCCTTACGCACATAGTCGCCGACGTCGTAGTGGATGTCCGGGCAAGGCAGGCCATGAGCATCTTTCCGGGTTTTACTCAGGGTCAGGCGGTTGTTGGGGTCTGGTAACGGTTCCAGGCTGATGGATAAATCGACGCCATAGGCGGCGCGTCGGCGGATTTCGGCGTCCAACTCTTTGCCGACCAGGCCTTTTTCCAACGCTTGCTGGGTAGCCGGTACCACCCGGTTGATATTGTTGAGGATCATTTTGTTGGCCGAGTAGTCTTTGCGAAACTCACCGTCACGCGGGCCAACCAGGCAACTGCTTTGTGCCGGGCCACGCCCCAGCCACAGCGGTTCTTTCGCCAGGAAGGTACAGTGAAAGCCCGAGTGGTCCATCATATTGCGGCCCACCTGATCGGAAGCGTTGGCGATACCGTTGGGATTGCGCTCATTAGCCGCCATCAGCAGCAGGCGCGGGGTTTCTATGCCGTTACAGGCTAACGCAAAAGCTTTGGCCGTGGCCCGGTGGGACTGTTTTTTGTTGTCCAGCCAATGGACTGCCGTCACCTGATTTTGCTCATCGGTGTCGATCTTGTAGACCACCGCTTCGGCCAGCACCACCGCGCCTTTCATTTCAGCACGTTCAATATGATGAATGCCGTTGTACATGGCGCCTATCGGGCAAATGGGTTGGCAGTTGTTGTTACCGCAGCAGGTCGGCCGGCCTTTCCACGGATGGATACTGCGCCCCTGTGGGATGGGAACGGAGCGGTAACCATGCGGGTTTACCACCTCGGCAAAGCGGATGTCGCCGTGGGCCCAGGGCACCATATCCATCGGGTAAGGTTTGCTGCGCTCAACCGGGGACTGCTGTTGCGGATCGTTGGGGCCGGCGACGCCAATTTCTTCTTCGGCCCGGCAATAGTAGGGTTCCAGCTCGTCGTAGGAAATCGGCCAGTCGCGGCCCACGCCATACAGCGTTTTCATTTGGAAATCACTGGGCAGGTGGCGCCAGCAGGAGGCGGCCCAGTGCCAGGTGGTGCCGCCGACGGTGCGCAGATAACCCTGCTTGAAACTGCCGGCGCTCGGGCCGCTCAGCGCAACATAGTTGTTTTCCGGGAAATAGAGCGGCGCGGTGGCGAATTCAGATTGTGGATACAGCCCCTGGTAATCTGAGCCGGCGCGGTTGTCAAAAGGCATATTGCGCCAGTTCTCTACCGCCTGGCCGCGTTCGATGCGCAAGCCCGCTTCCAGCACCAGCACAGAATAACCCTGGCTGACCAATTGATCGGCCATCATGCCGCCGACGATGCCGGAGCCCACGATCACAATATCGGCCGAGGCGTTGCCATCGGCGGTAAATACAGGTTTTTTCATCAGAAGGCTCTTAGATCACAAGGAAACATTGACGGCAGGCGGGGCTGCGGTCCACCACAGCGGTCCATTGCCGCAGTAAGTGGGAACGATTAGCGCGTCGCTGGCGGGGCGATACATCAACGCATCTTTGTAGGCAATCAGCTGCGCCGTTTGGCCATGGCCGACGGTGCCGGTATACCAGGCGGTGATAATCGCGGTGACCACATCCTGCAAGCCGGCCTGAACGGCCTGCTGTTGCAACTGTTGGGCGCTCTGGCCCGGTTGCAGCAGGCCGCCGAGTTGCTCAACCTGTGCAGTGAACTGGGGATTCTGGTTATGCAGCGCAGTAAAAATACGCGCAGACATCCCCTGATCGATATCGTTATGTTCGGTCAATGTCTGGGATATTTTGAAGAAGCGGGCAAACTGCAGCGGATTGGCTGAGGCAGTTTGTTGTTCAGCCTGGCTGAGGAAAGGATAACTGAGCAGCGAGCTTGCCAGCAGGGTTGAGGCCAGCCCCAGCAGCACTTCACGTCGACTGAAACCGGTTCCATTTTTGGCTGGTAGCCCACCATCATCTGATAACAAATTTTCCATGTGTTTTTCTCACAACAGGTGTTAGTGCCGAATAAGGCAAAAGGGATCAGGTAAAGAGGGATAAAAAATAATCAACAATGGAATAACTCCATTGCTTATGGTTTTATTTCTAATAATTTGGCGGGATATTAACTTGGCGATAACTTTCCGGCAATAAACTTGCTTAGGTATTCTGACAAAACAGCACGTAAAGAATAAAAAAACCCGCCGCAGCGGGTTTCCGGTTTATGCGTTAGCTCTTGCAACCCATCAATTCCGGCAGCACGCCCGGTTTGGCCTTCAGCGACGCCTGCACGTCTTCTGGCAGACCGGCCCAGATAATCAGCCCGGTGCGCTTCTCAATTTCGTTAACCGTTACGCGGTACTGACAAAAATCGGCGTTTTTCGGGGTGTTTTGATCAAACAGAAACGCCGCATAGTGGTTCACTTCCGGGCTGTTATTGATAAAAATCACCTTCCAGTAAGCGCTGGGGATGGTATGTGCTTTTTGGGTGCCCGGCAGTTTACCCATATTGCGCTCGTACAGCGGGCCGGTCACGGTATACACCGAACTGATGTCTGCCCGGTCAATCAGCTTGCGTTCCTGATCTTCCAACCGTGCCCAGGAACCCTGGTTCAGGTCGGCCATCTGCGGCGTGATGTTGGAAAGGTAGTTCAGCGACTCCCAGTCAGAGACCCCCGCCAAAGAGGCCAACGGCGCCTGATGCCCACGGTCGACCTTCAGCGCCGCGTTGGCACCGGTGTAATCCGCCGGGATCAGCGTATCCGCCGGGTTCAGCGCCGGATCGGTCTTCCAGTTGCGCGTTTTGCCACTGGCTGGCGTGTCCTTGGTGATGTGATAAGCCACCCAGTTGGCGAACTTGGTGGTGCTGTTGTTGTTCAGCGTATAGGCGTGGCGAACGATTGACACATTGCTGCTGCCGCCGGTTGGGCAACCGACGGCACAGTTGTCGATCGATTCCAGCGCCTCGGCGGAAGCCTGAGCGGTAAACAGCAGGGCGGCCAGAGCTAACATCTTGTTAAAACGCATATTCATATCCTCAATAAGTTAAAATAATACTGTATGTATTTACAGTGAAATTAACTTATCGCAATGAAACGAATACAACAATGCAACACATTCACGTTATGAATGTGTCAGCGTTGATACAGCAAAGTTGATGAAAACAGGCAGTGCGGCGACAGGGCCGAGGTATCAAAAACGCCAAAAGGCGCGTGAGCACAAAATCAACATAGGGTAAATCTCAAGGCGGCCAAGCAGCATCGCCGAGCACATCAGCCATTTGGCCGCATCGCTGAGCGTACCAAACCCGGCGGCGGTTTCACCAAAGCCTAATCCCATATTATTGATACAGGCGGCGACGGTGGCGAAGGAAGTGACTAGGTCATAGCCCATCAGGTTCAGCAGCCAAACGAAGAAACAGCTGAAAAAGACATACAGAAAGAAGAAGCTCCAGACCGAACGCAACACGCGATCCTGAATAGGCGCATTGCCAACCTTGATGGTGAAAATGGCGTTGGGATGAACCAGTTGGTTAATCTCATGCCGGCTCTGCTTGTACATGATCAGAAAACGCAGTGCCTTGATACCGCCACAGGTAGAACCGACACAACCGCCGAAAAAGCTTGCCGCCAACAGCAACATAATGGTGTGAGAGGGCATTTTGGCATAGTCGGCGGTGGCCAGCCCGTTATCGGTCATCATCGAACTGGTGAGGAAAAAACCGTGTACGAAGGAGTCTTTGGCGCCGTACATGCCAGAGCGGTACAGCTCGAAGCAGACAATCGCCACGATAATTGACAGCACCAGCAGGAAAAAGCGCAGTTCCGGGTTTCTGTAGAGTGGCTTCAGGCTGCGGCGCCCTACGGCGACGAAATACAGGGTGAAGTTCACCGCCGCCAGGATAGAGAAAATCCCGCCGACCATTTCCACCGCCGAGCTATCGTAAAAGCCCAGGCTCTCATTGCGGGTGGAAAACCCCCCGAGTGAAACGGTGGAAATTCCGTGGCAGAGGGCATCAAACCACTGCATGCCGGCAATGCGGAACGCCACCGTGCAGGCCAATCCCAGACCGAGATAAATCAGCCACAGGTTTTTTGAAGTGTCGGCCAGTCGCGGGGTCAGGCGTTCTTCCTTGAACGGGCCGGGCATTTCCGACTGATAAAGCTTGGCGCCACCAATGCCGAGCAACGGCAGTACCGCCACGGCCAACACAATGACGCCGAGGCCGCCGATAAAATTGAGCTGGGAGCGGTAGTAGAGGAAAGATTTAGGCAGGCCGGAAACATCATTGAGCACCGAAGCGCCGGTGGTGGTAATACCGGAAACGCCTTCGAACATGGCATCGGTCAGGCTGATGTTTAGCGTGTCGTCCATCCATAACGGCAGGGCGCTGACCATGGAAAACAGCAGCCAGAACAGCACAATGATTAAAAAACCGTCCTGCGTGCGCAGCTGTACCCTGGACTGACGGGTGCTAAACCAGCCCAAACCGCCGAGCGAACCGGCAATCACCAGCGTATAGAAGAAAGAAAAAACGCTTTTTTCTTTATACAACAATGCCACCAACAAGGGGGGAATCATTGACAGGCTGTAAAGGAAAACTAAAAAACTGCAAAGATGAATAACGACCAGAATCTGCTTATTCTTGACCATACTTGCGCCCGAGTTGCCTGTCGGCAATGAGTCAATTTATTCTTTAAGTATATAAAGAATAAGGCAGACGATATAAAAAAGGCGTAAAAATTCATATCGTCTGCGAAGGTTGGCACGTTTTTTAACCCAGGTGGTGTTTATTCCAACAGGTTGTTGACGGTGCGGCGCACGTATTGTGTCATCTGAGCCAGATCTTCGGGCGATACCGGCCCGCCACCGGCGCGGACTACCTGCTGTTCTATCTGGGCAATTTCCTGCTCGACCTTATTGGCAATCTGTACCTTGACGATTTTATCCACCGACGAAAGCAGAACCTTCAGCACCACTTTCAGCGCCACATTCTCGCAGAACGAATCGTAGTGATGAACCGCAGGCGGCGTCACAGGAGGTTCGGGTGCGCGTGGGGCCAGAGCCTTGAAACTGTCTACATTTTCAATAATAAGATCCATGTCTCTTATTAGTTCATCAAAATCTTTAGACACTGACTTATTTCCCTTCGCTATGCGCAAAAACACAACGCCCGTCATCAGGGCACAGGGCGGTGATTGACGGGCAGAACGAATTTCGACCGTGACGTTCAGGTAGTGAATGGCAGGCTGAGCGGCATTTTAACCTTGCTGCGGGTTGGCAACAAGATGGGGCCGAAGGAATCAACGGCCCCGCAGTGCAGGTAACAGAAGGTTATTGCTTAACTTTTCAGCTTGGCGGTGATTTTCGCCACGTGTTCGCCCTGGTAGCGGGCAATGGTCAGCTCTTCCTGGCTCGGCTGGCGCGAGCCGTCACCGCCGGCGATGGTGGTTGCGCCATAAGGCGTACCGCCGCGCACATGCGAGACGTCAAACAGTTCCGGGGTGGCGTAACCGATCGGCACAATAATAAAGCCATGGTGCGCCAGGGTGGTCCAGGTGGAGGTAATGGTATGTTCCTGCCCACCGCCGGTACCGGTGGAGGGAGAAGACGCTGCCCACTTTGCCGTACAGCGCACCCGAGGCCCACAGGCCGCCGGTTTGATCGAGGAAGGTGCGCATTTGCCCGGCCATGTTGCCAAAGCGGGTGGGCGTGCCGAAGATAATGCCATCGTAATCGGCCAACTCCTGTGGGCTGGCCACCGGTGCTTTTTGGTCTTGTTTACCGCCGGCTTTGGCAAAGGCCTCTGCCGGTATGGTTTCCGGCACCCGTTTCAGGGTCACTTCAACGCCACTGACCCGGCGAGCGCCTTCCGCTACCGCCTCCGCCAGGGTTTCAATATGTCCGTACATTGAGTAATAAAGAACCAATATTTTCGCCATGTTCCACTCTCCGTTTTGGTGATTGAACGATATGCCCCCCTAAGCATAGAAGTGAATACTGAACTTATCCTCACGGCTTTATTTTATCCCGGCGATGGCCAGCAGCGCCCCGAAGGTGATCAATAAGCCACCAAACGCTCTGTCGATGCCTTTACGCAACCGCAGCAGACGTGCATTGATGCCCGGTGCCGAAAACAGCAGTGCGACGGCGCTGAACCAGAGGATATGGGCAAGTGCAATGAATAACCCGTAACCGATTTGCACGCCGAGCGGTGTCTGCGGGTTAACCACTTGCATAAACAGGCTAACGATAAAAATGGTGGTTTTGGGGTTCAATACGTTAGTTAAAAATCCGGTTTTCAGGGCAGCGAAATCGCTAACGGCGGCCGGTGTGGTTGAAGAGGCGGCTGCACTTGCACCGGCGTTACGCAGCATGCTGACGCCGAGGTAAATCAGGTAGGCGGCACCGATTGCTTTCAACACTGTGAACAACCACAGCGATTGCTGGATCAATACGCCGACCCCGATCAGGGTGTAGCTGACGTGGATAAGAACACCGCCGCCAATACCGCAGGCGGTTAGCACTCCGGCACGACGAGAAAGCAGCAGGCTGTTGCGTGACACCATGGCAAAATCTGGCCCCGGACTGATGACAGCGAGTAAGGTAATGGTGACGACGGCGATGAGTTCGGTCATAGTAATCCTATAAAAAATCAGAAGAGAGTGTCTGATTTATAAAAGGAATGATCGACGGTGACAAACGATGAAAACTGACGATATCAGTGAGAAAAACTCACGCAAGATAAACCGACCTTTGTCATTAGGGGGCTTGCGTTGTTTTGAGGCTGCGGCACGGTTGGAAAGCTTTACCCAGGCGGCAAACAGCCTGAGCCTGACGCACGGCGCGGTTAGCCGAGCGGTCAGGGCGCTGGAAGATGAACTTGGCGTTGCGTTGTTCGAACGTCGCCATCGGCGGGTATATTTGACCACCGCCGGGAGAGTGCTGCTGCAAGCTTCACAACAGGCGTTTGGCATTCTGGAACATACGGCACAAACGCTGCGACAGCAGGCACAGGATGCACCGCTGGTATTATCTTGCGAGCCGACGCTGTTAATGCGTTGGCTGATACCGCGTTTACCGGCTTTTCAACTGGCACATCCTGACATCAACCTGCAGCTGGTTGCGGGTGGTGGGCCGTTTTCGTTTAAAGACGGTATTAGCGCCGCTATCCGTCGTAACGATTTTGATTGGGGCGATAAGCTGCATAGCGTGACGTTGTTCGATGAGCGGGTTGGGCCGGTGTGCAAATCTGAAATGGTGCCGCGTTTTATTGCCGTTAATGATGGCCAGCCCTCCTTGAACCATGACGCCGTATTGCTGCACTCAGCGACCCGGCCTGACGCTTGGCGGCAGTGGGCACAGCAGCAGGGTTTGGCACTCAAGGGGCAACCGGAGCAGCGTTTCGATCACTTTTACTTCAGCTTGCAGGCGGCGGTGGCGGGGGTAGGTGTCGCTATCGGTCCGTGGCAGCAGGTGCGTGATGACGTTGCCTCGGGGCTATTGAGCGCCCCTTTTGGCTTCATGCCAGACGGCAGTGGTTACTGTTTGCTGACGCCGCAGGAAATCCGGCCGGGCAGTGCTCTGGCCCGGCTGGCCGATTGGCTGAAACTCAGTGCCGATGGCTAAAAAGTAACGTTGCGGATAAAACGCAAGGGTTGTTCGCTGCGGTTGGCGTAGGCATAGTGCTGATCGCTGTTGAACACCTGGGTTTGTCCGGCCTCCAGCGTCAGGGTTTGCTGTTCCAGTAGCAGCGTCAGGCTACCGGCGATCACGTAGATAATTTCGCTCCAGCCTTCGGCATCCGGTACCGAGTCGTAGTGCTCGCCCGGCATCAGCGTCCATTCCCACAGTTCAACCCGTTGGCGTGCGGGCACGCTGGCGGCGAACAGCGCCTGGCTTGCCGGTTGTACTCCCTGCCAGGCCAATTCCCCCACCAGATGGCTGCCGCGCGTTTCGGGCGCCTGGATCAGATCGGTGAAGGAAATATTCAGCGCGTCGGCCAGCTTATCCAGCACCGCCAAACTAACGTTACGGTCACCGGCCTCAATGCCGGCCAGCATGCGGCGGCTGACGTCGGATTTTTCTGCCAACGCCACCTGGCTAAGCCCCGCCTGCTGGCGATAACCGCGCAGGTTGCTGCTCAGGTATTGCAGTACCTTGGGCGCTTCATGTTTACCGTTGTTCACTGTATTGCCCATCCGCAGGCTTTACCTCATACTGGCAGGATCTGTGCATTATATTGCACCCAGCAGGAAGGGCAAGCCGGTGTCCGCAGTAAAAAAATCCTTTATTTCAACCTATATTCCCAAGATAAAGCGGCAGGAAGCGGTGCTGATTTTCATCACCATGATCTGGGGCGGCACCTTTTTGGCGGTGCATCTTGCCATGCAGGTCAGCGGGCCGTTCTTTTTCGTTGGCTTGCGCTTCGCCGCGGCCACGTTGGTGTTGATGCTGTTCTCCCTGCGCAGTTTGCGCGGGTTGACCTGGTATGAGCTGAAAGCGGGCGTGTTTATTGGCGTTGCCATTATGTTCGGCTACGGTCTGCAAACCGTGGGGTTACAAACCATCAGCAGCAGCCAGTCGGCGTTCATTACCGCCATGTATGTGCCTATGGTGCCGCTGTTGCAGTGGTTGGTATTGGGACGTTTTCCCGGGGTGATGGCCTGGGTCGGCGTGTTACTGGCATTCAGCGGCCTGATGCTGCTGGCAGCGCCGAGCAGCAGCGATATGACGCTCAGCGTGGGTGAGATACTGACGCTGATTGGCACGTTGGGCATGGCCGCCGAGATCATTTTGATTGGTGCCTATGCGGGCAAGGTCAATGTCAAGCGGGTGACGGTGGTGCAATTGGCTACCGCCTCAGTGGCCTCGTTCCTGATGATGGTGCCTACCGGTGAGTCGGTACCGCCGTATAGCAGCTACTTGTTGTACAGCGCGATTGGCCTGGGGCTCGCCAGTGCCATCATTCAGGTAACGATGAACTGGGCGCAACGCAGCGTTTCGCCAACGCGTGCCACGGTCATCTATGCCGGGGAGCCGGTCTGGGCCGGGTTGGTCGGGCGTATCGCCGGCGAGCGTTTGCCCGCTGTCGCCCTGTTGGGGTGCGCACTGATCGTGTTGGGGGTGCTGGTTAGCGAACTGCGTATTCGCCGCAAAGGGAAAGCGGCGGCGCTGGCCGAATAAGGCCCGTTTAGCGGGCCATAGTCATTTATTAACGTACGGCACTGTCTGCCAGCGGCAGCGCTTTACGCCTGCGCAGCAGGGCATTAAGGATAATGGCCCCGAAAGTGGCCGTGCCTATCCCGCCCATGGTGAAGTTGCCGATAGTCAGTGCAAAATCGCCTGCACCCAGCACCAGCGTGACCGCAACCATAATCAGGTTGCCGTTATCGCCCAGGTCTACTTTGTTTTGCACCCAGATGCGCGCACCGGCGACGGCGATCAGACCGAACACTACCACCGAGGCGCCACCCAAAACCGGGCCGGGAATGGTGTGGATCAGAGCGCCGAATTTTGGTGAAAACCCCAGCACAATCGCTACTAACGCCGCCGCGACAAACACCAACGTAGAGTAAATTTTGGTTACTGACATTACGCCGATATTCTCGGCATAGGTCGTCACCCCGGTACCGCCCACCGAACCGGAGAGCATGGTCGCCAGCCCGTCGCCGACGAAGGCGCGGCCGATATAAGGGTCAAGATCGCGGCCGGTCATGCCCGCCACCGCTTTGACATGCCCGAGATTTTCCGCCACCAGAATGATCGCCACCGGGGCAATCAGCAACATGGCGTGCAGGTTAAACACCGGCGTGGTGAACTGTGGCAGGCCGAATCAGGCTGCCTGGCTTAGTGCGCTGTAATCCACCGGCTTGCCAAGCCCAAAGCCGTTGGTGGCTAACACGTAGATTAAATAGGCGGCGATCAATCCCACCAGGATCAACAGCCGCTGCATCAGCCCGCGGGTGAATACCGCGACCGAGCCAATACACAAAATAGTGGTCACCGCCATCCAACTGTCAAAGTTGGAGGCTGAAACGCTGCGCACCGCGATAGGCGCCAGGTTAAGGCCGATCGCCATCACCACGGCACCGGTCACCACCGGCGGCATCAGGCGTTCGATCCAACGGGTACCCACGCTCATCACCACCAGGCCGATCAGCAGATACACCAGGCCACAGGCGATAATGCCGCCGAGCGCCAGCGCAATATTCGGGTTAGCGCCCTGGCCGCTGTAACCGGTCAGAGCGATCACCAGCCCGACAAACGCCGCGCTGGAACCGAGGTAGCTTGGTACCCGGCCGCCCACCACCAGGAAAAACAGCAGCGTGCCGATGCCGGACATCAGAATGGCCAGATTGGCGTCAAAGCCCATCAGCAGTGGCATCAGTACCGTGGCACCAAACATCGCCACCGCATGTTGCAAACCCATCACCAGCGTTTGCGCCAGCGAAAGCCGTTCATCGGGCGCGACAATCGAACCGTCCAGACTGCCTTGTTTCATGCGCCATTGGGGAAACCAGGTATTCGCCATCGTTATCTCCAAAATTTCAGGGTGCAGGTGAATGTGTTTGAGCGGTTATGCGCCGATCATTGTTTCAACAGCGAGTGGTAGCGCCGGTCGAAATAGGCCAGACCGTGGCTGTCGTCATTACGCGTCAGCGCCAGCGCCTGGCAGAAAAAAATGTCGTGGGTGCCGACGCTGACAATCTGGCCGATTTGGCAGTCGAACGAGACCACCGCACCGTGCAGAATGGGGGATCCGGTTGCCAGCGTAGACCAGCGTGCCGCGGAGAATCGCAGCTCCATCGGGGTTTTACCGCCGAACAGATTCGACAACGACTCGTGCTCCGCGGCCAGCGTATTGACGCACAGCGTCTGGTTTTGTTTGAACACCGAATAGACCGACGCGGAACGGTTCAGGCACACCAACAAGGTTGGTGGCGTGTCGGTGACGCTGCAGACAGCCGAAGCGGTAAAACCGGCCCGGCCGGCAGGGCCATCGGTGGTGATGATATTGACTGCCGATCCCAGGCGCGCCATGGCGTCGCGGAAGTCCTGTTTTTCTACATACGGCGACTGTAGTGGCGTATCGGCAAGCAGCGTTTGGCTTTGCATTTTGTGTCTCCGGGCTAGGGTTGCAGGCGGGTTTGGGCGTTTTGCGTTTTCAACAGCCAACCCAGCAGGATGCGGTTAAAGTGCTCGGTGTCGGTCACGCTCATCGCATGCCCTCCGTAGGCCATCTCGGCCAGTTCGCCGTTCGGCAGGCTGGTCGCCAACTGATGCGAGCAGTGATAGGGCACCAGCAAATCGTCGCGGGAGCACAGCGCCAGGGTTGGCGTGGTAATGTCCGCCAGGTGTGGACGAAAATCGGTATTCATCAGCGCAGTCAGACGGCGCAGCAGGTTTTCGGTGCCCTGAAAATGTGCGGTCTGGTGCTGCAACTCTTCATCCAGCAAGGCGGAGTGCTGCGACAGCCAGTCGGCGGGGAACAGGAACAGCGGCTGGGCGCGCACATAGGCTTCCACGCCGCTGTTGAGCAACAGATCCTGACGTACTTTGAAGCAGCGGCGGGTCTGGCTGTCCAGCGTCGGCCAGCCGTTGACCACCACCAGTTTTTCGACCAGTTGCGGATGAGTGAGCGCCAATTGCAGGCCAATCATGCCGCCCAGTGCATGGCCGACGAAGTAACAGCAGTCGACGTTGAGTGAACGCAGCAACTGCGCCACTTCATCGGCCATATCGGCCATGCTGTAGCCGTCCGGCACGCTCCCTTTGCTGCGAGCGGTACCGAAGTGATCGTAAACCACTACCCGGAAGTGCTCGCCCAGCGCGTTAATCTGCGGTTGCCAAAAACTACCTGCGCCACCCAGCCCGGCAGACAGCACCAGCGTGGGTGCCAACGGCGTGTCTTTTCCCAAAATCTCAAAATACATGCTCAGTCCTCAGCGGATAATGACTCAGCGGCCGATATGGGCCACGGTGGCAATTTCAATCAGGGCGTCCGGCTTTACCAATCCGCACTGAATGCAGTAGCGCGCCGGTTTGTCGCCGGGGAAATACTCTGCATACACCTGATTGATGGCGGCATAGTTTTGCCAGTCGGTGAGGAATATCGAGTTAAAGGTCACGTCATCCATGCAGCCACCGGCGGTTTCAATCACGCTTTTGATGGTCTCCAGCACGTGACGGGTTTGCGCTGCCGCGTCACCGACGTGCACCACGTTATTGTTTTTATCGAATGCCAGCGTGCCCGAGACGTAAACCACGCCGTCGGCCAGGGTGCCGGGCACGAAAGGGGCCAGCGGTTTGCCGGTGCCCGGCGGGGTAATAATGGTTTTTGGCATAGTGGCGCTCCTGGTGAAAATTTAATTTTGGTTAAAGGCGAGCAACACTCATGCCGTCTGGCTGAGCGGGGCGGCGAGTACATCACAGAAACTGTCGACGTCCGACACCCAGCCAAAGAAGGTTTCAATGTTGTACAGCGCCGCCTGCTGGGCAAACTGTGGCCCGGCCTGGTGAGTGGCGTCGGCCAGCACGATGCCGAAATACTCGAGGAAAAAGCCGTCGCGCAGCGTGGACTCGACACAGACGTTGGTAGCGATGCCGGTAAACACCAGATGATGAATGCCATACGAGCGCAGCAGGCTGTCGAGTTGGGTGTTAAAGAAGCCGCTGTAGCGCGGTTTCGGCAGCACGATATCGCCGGCTTGCGGTTGCAGCTCGTCCACCAGATCGTAATCCCAGTCGCCCCTGGCCAGCAGCTTGCCCATCAGTTCCGGGCGTTTACGCATGGTTTTCAGCGCGTTGGATTTATGCCAGTTGGGGGAACCCTGCCCACCGGCCTCGACGTACTGGTTGTCCCAGCCATTTTGGAAAAAGATCACCCTGATACCTGCGGCACGGGCAGCGCTGATAGCGCGTTTGATGTTGGCGATCACCGGGGCGGTGGCCGAGATGTCAAAACCGGCCAGATCCAGATAGCCGCCCTGCGACGCGTAGGCATTTTGCATATCCACCACGATCAGCGCGGTTTCCTGCGGCGCAAAGGCGATAGCCTCCGGACGGGCGGGCAGGGTGAGCGTAACCTCGGCCTGCGGCGACTGACGGCGTACTACCGGTTGGTTTTCAACAATTTTCATTATGCCACCTCGCGGCTTGCAGCAGTCTGTGGGCAAACGTCGGCGCGGCTTTTCATCAGCGGCTGGATGCGCTCGCCAAAGTTTTCCACCCCGGTGACGAAGTCATCGAAGGTCAGCAGCACACCTTCGGTGCCGGGGACGGTGGCGATTTCATCCATCATGCGCGCCACGTTGGCGTAGGAACCGACCAGCGTGCCCATATTGATATTGACGGCGGAGGTGGGGTCCGCCATCTGGCGTACGTTGGTGTCGGCACCGGATTTAGTGTCCTTGCCGCTTTGCTCGGTCAGCCAGGCCAGGGCTTCGGTATCGGCCCCTGCTTTATAGCTTTCCCACTTGGCGCGGGCGGCCTCGTCGGTTTCATCGGCAATAATCATAAACAGCACGTAGCAGGCCACGCTGCGGCCTTCGCTATCCGCCGCAATTTTTAAGCGTGCTGCGGTTGGTGCAAAGGCGGTCGGCGTGTTGACCCCCTTGCCAAAGCAGAAGTTGTAATCAGCATATTTGGCCGAGAAGGCCATGCCCGCGTCGCTTTGTCCGGCGCAGATCACCTTGATGTCCGCCTGTGGCTGTGGGCTGACGCGACAGTCGTCCATCTGGAAAAACTCACCTTTGAAATCGGATTTACCGGTACCCCACAGATCGCGCAGCACATTGACGTACTCCGCCAGATAGTCGTAGCGGCGACCGAAGTAATCGTCGCCCGGCCACATGCCCATCTGCTCGTATTCCGGCTTCTGCCAGCCCGTCACTACGTTCAGGCCAAAGCGACCGTTGGAAATCGAGTCAATGGTGGAGGCCATGCGGGCGACGATCGCCGGTGGCATGGTCAGAGTGGCGGCAGTGGCGTAGATCTTGATGCGTGAGGTAACGGCGGCCAGCCCGGCCATCAGGGTGAAGGACTCCAGGTTGTGATCCCAAAATTCGGTTTTGCCACCGAAACCGCGCAGTTTGATCATCGACAGGGCAAAATCGAAGTTGTAGTGCTCGGCCTTCTGCACGATGGTTTTATTGAGTTCAAACGTCGGTTGGTACTGCGGGGCATTGCTGGAAATCAGCCAGCCGTTGTTGCCGATCGGGATAAATACGCCAATTTTCATTTGAACACCTCGGTTGCTAGTGGAACGGATCATGCGTCGCCTGAATGCTTTCTGTGGGCGGCGCTGGATACGGAGGCTTTTGCAAAGGCGATGCCAGTTTTTAAAATGGTTTATTTATCAATGGATTGTTTTTATTTCGTGATTTTCATGTTGAGCGAGTGGTCTAAAACAGACCATTTGGTCAAAACGGCATGCACAAAAAACAGGCGTAACTGCTCATTAAAGGTGCAGAAAATCACTCGGAAGGGGTAGGTAAAAGCGTGGGTTTCACCCAATGGCTTTGTTATGCTGGCCAAAATCTGGCTGTGCCAAGGAGCCGTAGTGAAGCCACAAGCCGTTAAACCCCCTACGCGCCGCTCGCGTGCGGTAGCCGCAAAACGTGGCGCAATCCTGAATGCGGCACTGGAGTTTTTTTCGCTGTACGGTATTCATGGCACTAGTCTGGACCAGGTGGCAGAACGTGCCGACGTGTCCAAAACCAATCTGCTGTATTACTTCCCCTCCAAAGAAGCCCTGTATCTGGCGGTGCTGAAAGATATTCTCGACGTCTGGCTGGCGCCATTGAAGGCGCTGCGCGCCGATCAGGAGCCCCTGCAGGCGATTCGCGAATATATCCGCCTGAAGCTTGAGGTATCTCGCCAGCATCCGCAGGCCTCACGGCTGTTTTGTCTGGAGATGATCCAGGGGGCGCCGTTGCTGAAACAAGAGCTGCAGGGCGGGTTGAAGGCGCTGGTGGACGAGAAGTCCGCGATGATTGAGCGCTGGATCGCCGCAGGCCATATCGCGGCGGTAGAGCCGCACCATCTGATCTTCATGCTGTGGGCGACCACTCAGCACTACGCAGATTTTTGGGTGCAGGTGGAGGCCGTGACCGGCAAGACCCTGGACGATGAGGCGTTTTTTCAGCAGACGGTGGAGAACGTGCAGCGGGTGATTATCGAGGGTATTCGGCCGCGCTAGGCGGATGAGAGCAGGGGGATAGCGAACTATCCCCCGGGGAATGTTAAGCGGTTTTCTTTTTGCGCAGGAACACGTAAGACAGACCGAGCACCACAAACCACAGCGGCGTGACGATCAGCGCCTGACGGGTGTCTTCGCGTAGCGTCAGCAACACCAACACAAAGGCGAAGAACGCCATACAGACCCAGCACATCAGTTTGCCGGCCGGCATCTTGTAGATTGATTTCTGGTGCAGCGCCGGGCGTTGCTTACGGTAAACCAGATACGAGCACAGGATGATGGTCCAGACAAACATAAACAGGATCGCCGAGACGGTGGTCACCAGCGTGAAGACCGTCATCACGTTCGGGATCAGGTAAATCAGTACCACGCCACCCAGCAGGCAGATACAGGAGAAGGTCAGGCCATTCGCCGGTACTGCCCGCTTGGACAGGTGGGCGAACGACTTGGGTGCATCGCCTTCCTGCGCCAGACCGAACAGCATACGGCTGGTAGAGAACACGCCACTGTTGGCGGAAGAGGCGGCGGAGGTCAGCACCACAAAGTTGATCACGCTGGCCGCCGCAGGCAGGCCAATCAGCACAAACAGTTCTACGAACGGGCTTTTGTCGGCGACCACGGAACTCCATGGTGTGACCGACATAATCACGATCAGGGCGAACACGTAGAACATGATGATGCGGATAGGAATCGAGTTAATCGCGCGCGGCAGCACTTTTTCCGGGTCTTTGGTTTCAGCCGCGGTGGTGCCCACCAGCTCAATGCCGACAAAGGCGAACACCGCAATCTGGAAGCCGGCGAAGAAGCCGCTGATGCCTTTCGGGAACATACCGCCGTCATTCCACAGGTGTGAGAACGACGCGACGGTGCCGGTTGGTGACTGGAACTGCATGGCGATCATCACCAGCCCGGCGATGATCAGCCCGACAATGGCGACGATTTTGATCATCGCGAACCAGAATTCCATCTCACCAAACATCTTCACCGTCGCCAGGTTCAGGCCCAGCAACAGCAATATGCACAGCAACGAAGCGATCCACTGTGACAGTCCGGGGAACCAGAACTGTGCGTAGGCGGTGATCGCCACCACGTCGGCAATACCGGTGACCACCCAGCAGAACCAGTAGGTCCAGCCGGTAAAGAAGCCGGCCCAGGGGCCGAGCAGATCGGCGGCGAAATCGCTGAAGGATTTATATTCCAGATTGGAGAGCAGCAGCTCGCCCATGGCGCGCATCACGAAGAACAGCATAAAGCCGATAATCATGTACACGAAGATGATCGAAGGCCCGGCCAGGCTGATGGTTTTGCCGGAACCCATAAACAGACCCGTACCTATGGCACCGCCGATGGCGATCAGTTGAATATGTCGGTTAGTTAGGTTTCGGCGTAGATGATCTTCTGATTCTGGCGCGGCCTCTGCGGCTATTTTAGAGTGATCTACCATCTGATGATGTCCTGTTTTACCTGTCATGAGTGAAATAGTGAGCTCTGAAGTGGCTCTTTTTTATACGATTATCTGGTTGTGGCCAGATTTAGTAAGGTAGTGCAATAACGCCACCTTTGTGCAACATGTTTACAACATTTATGCGAGGGATAAAAGTCGATTGTTCTTTACACTGCGGAGGCAAATCGGACGTCTCGGGGGCGGAAGATTACTCTGGGTCTGGCCAGATTAACAGCCCTGATGCGACTTATCTTGTTGATAAAACAGAGGGTTAAAAACATCGCATGAGAAAAAACTAATGGGTGTAAGCGTTTGACATTCGGGGGTAGCAGTGAAGAGGTCGACGAGTAAGGTCGTAAGCTCGGCGGGAAGTGCTCTGGGGGGGTAATCAATTGATTACAAGGCTGGCTTGCGTATTACTTATCAACCAAATCAATTTGTTAGCGGTTTTTTTTCTTCAGCGTTTTTTAAGAATAATACTTAATTGAGACTCGTCCCACAAAAATGGCATCCTTCCGGCGTGAATATTCAGTTAAGTGATCTGACGCAGGCTGGGCCTATTACTACTCCATTTATCGCGATGACCAAGAGCCGATTCCCTGCAAAATTGATAATGGGATCCCGTTGCTTCTTCAGAGCTGCTATAGGCGCGCGGGCTACCCGGAGTTCGAAAGCCAGAGGCCAGGCGGTTCAAAACACCCGGCTAACCAACATCAACCCCACCGCCCAAATTCCGGCGGACAGCGCGCTGGCGCAATAAACCTGCCTGAGCGGCAGAGCAATGATGCCGGCGACCAGCGGTACGGTGTAGCGCATTACCGCCAAAAAGCGCGACATAAACAACAGCACCCACCCTTTATGCTGCAATGCAGATTTTGTTTTGAGCAGTGCCTGCCGGTATCGGGTCGGCAGCCACTTTCCGGGTTCGCGTTGGCAGAACAGCGAGCCACAATGGAAGGACAAAACGGAACCGAGCAGGGCGCCCAGGGTAATCGCCGCCCAGACATGGACGTCGGGGAGCATGCTTTTACCGGCGACGATACCCAGCATCAGCGTGACCGAAGCCGGTGGCAGCAGCGAAGAAATAAAAAATCACTGACTTTCCCAGCGAAAATAAAAAGATAATCAACAACAGGAATTCAGGTTCCGGGCTGTATTTGGCGATAATTTGTGTGAGTTGTTCCATCGGCCACCTGTGAAAATGTATTCTCTGGTGACCAGTGTCCCATTCGTAACTTCAATAAATGGTCAATTAGGTTTTGTTAACTGAATAGGTTCATCCTGATGAGATTGGGTGGTTACCCATGGTGATGCGTCTGAGATAAAAACAAGGAAGGTAACAATGTTAAAAGTGATTGCTGAAGATTTTATCAAGCTCGATTGTGTTGAAACGGTGATGCCGCTGTATCAGGAACTGGTGGAGAAAACCCGGCAGGAGCCACTTTGTCTCTCCTATGAACTGTTTATTGATCATCAGGATGCGGGGCATTTTATTTTTGTCGAGGAGTGGCCCGATCGCGCCGCGCTGGACGCCCATTGCCAAACGGAACACTTCAGGCGTTTGGTGCCCTTGATCAATCAGCACCAGAGTAAACCCTGTACCTTCCTGTTTATGCAGCCTTTTTCCGCCGTAAAATCCTAATCAGCAAAAAAAAGCCCCGCAGAGCGGGGTTAATGGCTTCTCAAACACTGTCTTGTAGTGATTAAAAATTAGACTGCGAATGATTGCCATTCACTAAGAATGTTCTTAAAAGGATTTGGCCGCGGCCTGGCGCACCCTCTCCACCCAGCCTTGCTGATAGTCAAAGGAAGCGGCTTCATGCCGGTTCAAACCTTGGCGGACGATGGCCTTCACCGCCTGACTCGCCAGCGGATTTTTTTGTGCAATCTGCCGGGCGAGAGTCAGTGCCTCCTCGTGTGCGCTACCCTCACTGATGCGGGAAATGGCTCCCTGTTGCCAGGCTTCCAGCGCGCTGATGATTCGGCCGGTCAGTAACCACTCGAGAGCGATATAGGGTGAGATGCGCGCCGGCAGCCGTGAACAGCCCCCTTGCGCAGCAATCAATCCCAGCCCGGTTTCCGGGAAACTGAACTGTGCGCTGTGGCTGGCGACGATCAGGTCGCAGGCCAGCGCTATCTCGAAACCGCCGCCGAAGGCGATGCCATCTACTGCGGCAATAATCACCTTGGTGAGCTGGGCATGCACCAGACCGCCAAATCCTTCCGGTTCGACCACCGGCAGCTCTCCTTGCTGGAAGGCCCGGACGTCCATTCCGGCGGAAAACACTTGCGGCAAGCCGGTCAGCACGATCACCCGAACGGCATCATCCTGTTCGGCCCGTTGCAGATAGCCCTGGATCAGTTGCGCCATCGCCAGATTGATGGCGTTCTTTTTTTCCGGCCGGTTCAGGGTAATCACGGCAATGCCGTCATTCTGCTCATACCGCACCGGGAGGGGCAGATCACTCATTGGTTTTTTCCCCCTGGAAGAACAACAGCGTCAGCAGCAGGGCGATAGCCCCCAGCGGCAGCGAGAACAAGGGGAGATAAAAGGCCGGCAGCGCATACAGCGTCAGGCCACCCAGCATGCCACCCGCTGCGATGCCGGCATACAGCACCGAGCTGTTGAGTGAAACGGTCAGTGCGCCAAAGCGTTTGGACAGCGACAACAAGTGGTGCTGGATCGGCACCAGATACATCCAGCCGGTAATGCCCCAGACCAGAAAGATCGCCAGTACCCACCAGGGGGAACTGACGTAAAAGGCCAGCAGGAACAGCGAAACGGTTTGCACCGATACCGAAAACAGCAGCACAAACTTGCTGCCGAAGGTATCGGTTAACAGGCCGGAAACGAAGTTACCGATAACGGCGCCGATACCGAACACCAGCAGCGCAATCGGCAAAATGGCCTCCGGGCCAAACTGGGTGTTTTTCAGCAATACGCTCACATAGCTGTAAACGATATGCTCGGAACAGACGGCGAAAAAGGTAATCAGCAGGGTGGTCAGCACCGCTTTTTGTCGCAGCGGAGCAAGCCGCTCTTTTAGCGTGTGTTTACCCGGTGCCGCGATGGTGCTCAGCGCCAGCGACAGCCCCAGCAGTGAGACCGCGCCCAACAGGGCGATCAGCAAAAAGATTTCCCGCCAACCGATCAACTTTGCCAGGAAGGTGCCGAAGGGAATGCCAAGGGCGATGGCCAGCGTCATGCCGCCGTAAACGATAGATATCGCCAACCCGCGGCGCTTTTCCGCCACCAGCCCAACCGCCGCCGCAGCGGCCTGTGGCGTATAACAAGCCGCGCCCAGCGCCGCCAGCACCCGCCCGGCAGACATTTGCAAAAAACTGTCGGCATAGGCACAGACCAGATTACCGGCGATAAATAACACCAGGGCCAACTGCAAAATATGTTTGCGATTGAGGTTCCCCAGCAGCCAGGCGGTCAGCGGGGCAAACAGCATATAAGCCAGGGCAAATACCGAGATTAACTGCCCCGCTTGCGCGGGGCTGACGGCAAAGGTGCCGGATATCTCGTCGAGGATACCGGCGACAATAAACGCGTCGGTCCCGATGGCAAAGGTACCGGTCGCCATCAGACACAGCGTAAGAAAATGGCCGTTATAGTCCGTCAACTTCATCCTGCTCTCCGTAACTGATTGGCAGCCCAGACTTTGCTTAACGCCGCCAGGAAATATTCCACGTCCTCATGAGTATGGGCAGAGGTCGGCGTAACGCGCAAACGCTCGCTACCGGCCGGAACCGTTGGCGCGTTCACCGGCTGCACGTAAATATCGTACTCGTCGAGCAGTTGCTTGCTGATGTGTTTGTTGCGGTGTGGATCGCCGACCAGCACCGGCAGAATGTGGCTGTCCTCCGAAACCAGCGGAATGCCGGCGTCGCGCAGGCCGGACTTCAAGTGGTCGATGATCGCCAGCAGATGCTTGCGCTGATTGTCATGCTCCAGGTTGTATTTGAAGCTGGCCAGCGCGGCCGCCACCACCGGAGCCGGGGACGAGGTGCTGAAGACAAACGCCGGCGACCAGCTACGCACCGCTTCAACCACCACGCGCGGGGCGGCGATGTAGCCACCGGCAGCGCCGTAAGATTTGCCAAAGCCGCCCTGGATAATGGTGATCTTGTCCAACAGGCCAAGTTGTTCGGCATAGCCCAGCCCGCGATGACCGTAAACGCCGGCGGAGTGGATCTCGTCCAGATAGGTCAGCGCCTGATATTTCTCAGCCAGTTCCACAATTTGTGCCAGTGGGGCAAAGTCGCCGTCCATTGAATAAAGCGACTCGAAGGCGATTAGCTTGGGCCGATGCGGATCGGCGGCCTGCAGCAGCTCGGCCAGATGGGCCACGTCATTGTGGCGGAAGATCTTTTTCTCCGCCTTGCTGTAACGGATGCCGTAAATCATCGAGGCGTGGTTCAGCTCATCGGAAAACACAATCAGATCGGGAATGGCATCACACAGGGTGGACAAGGTGGCGTCATTGGCTCCGAAGCCGGTGGTAAACAGCAGCGCCGACTCTTTGCCATAGGCGCTGGCCAACAGGGTTTCCAATTCACTGTGATAGACAGAAGTGCCGGAAATGCTGCGTGCGCCGCAGGTGCCCAGCCCGACGCGGTTCACCGCTTCGGTAGTGGCCAGAATGACTTTAGGGTGATGGCTCATCGCCAGATAGTCATTGGAGCACCAGACGTTCAGACGGCGCTCACCGTTCTGACCGTGGCTGGTGGCCCAGGGTTTGTCCAGCACGCTGCGTTCCAGATTGAGGAACTCACGGAAGCGGCCCTGTCTTTTGGTTTCGGCCAGTTTTTCTTCAAGAATGTTTAATACGCTCATACGGAATTCCTTGCATTAGAGGGCTTTAATGACCAATGAAACACCCTGGCCGACACCGACACACATTGTCACCAGCGCATGGTTTAATTGCCGGGTATGCAGCTCCAGCGCGCTGGAAAGCACCAGTCGCGCGCCGGACATGCCCAGCGGATGCCCAAGGGCGATGGCTCCGCCGTTGGGATTGACCCGCGTATCCTTGAAGTCGATACGCCAGCTTTGCAGCGTCGCCAGCACCTGGGCGGCAAACGCCTCATTAATTTCAATCACGTCAAAATCGTTCAGGGTAAACCCGGACCTCGCCAACAGCCGATCGGTGGCGGCGATCGGGCCAATCCCCATCAGCGAAGGGGCGACGCCGGCGCTGGCGCTGTCACCTATCTCCGCCAGCGGCTGCAGCGACTTGCGTTTCACATAGCGGCCGCTGGCCAGCAACAGCACCGCAGCACCGTCATTGATGCCGGAGGCGTTGCCGGCAGTGACCGAGCCGTCGGGGGTAAAGGCCGGTTTCAGCGCCTGCAATTTTTGCAGCGTGGTCTGACGCGGGAACTCATCCTGTTCGAAGGTTTTACGGGTTTTACGGTCGGCCTGGACCTCAAGCGGCGTTATTTCCCTGGCCAGGCGACCATTTTCGATCGCCCGCCAGGCCTTCTGCTGCGAGGCCAGGGCAAAAGCATCCTGATCGTCGCGGGATATCCGGTACTGCTGCGCGACGTTCTCCGCCGTTATGCCCAGCGGATCGCTGCCATAGCGCTGTGCCAACTGCGGATTGATAAAACGCCAGCCCAGGGTGGTGTCGTAGAGTTTTACCCCCTTGTCGAAAGGCGTTTCACTTTTGCCCATCACGTAAGGCGCGCGGCTCATGCTTTCCACACCCCCGGCCAATACCAGATCGCTGAGGCCGCTTTTTATTTTTGCGCTGGCGTAGATCACCGCATCCAGCCCGGAAGCACACAAACGGTTAAGGGTAATCGCCGGCACCCCCTGATCCAGACCGGAGAGCAGCGCTGCCATCCGGGCCACGTTACGGTTGTCTTCTCCGGCCTGATTGGCGCAGCCGAGGATCACCTCATCAATATCCGCTTCGGTTTCAGGATGTCGTTGCAGCAGCGCCCGGATAATCGAGGCCGCCATATCGTCCGGACGAGTTAACGCCAGGCTACCGCCATAGGCGCCAATAGCCGTGCGCGTGCCGTCGATCAGATAGACTCCATCGTCTTTAATCGTCATCATTTTTCCTTAGGGCGCGACGGCCAGTTCTGGCCGGGGGGTATTGAGCAAAGAGTAATGCGGGTAATAGCGGGCGGAATGCAGCAGTTGCGCCATATTGTCCAGCGTCGACTTCACGTTTTTTTGCCCAAGCTGCGCCAGCCAGCTAAAGATGCCATCGGCATAGTTAACGCCGGCCACCGCGGCGATATCGATATCCGCCCGGCTGCAAACCCCGCTCTCCACCATAATCACCGACTCATTGATCAGGCTGCTCAGGACGCGGGCGACAATCAGGCCCGGGGAGTCTTTAATAAACTCCACCTGCGGGATCAACGTTTGCAGCAGCGTCAGAAACAGCGCTTTATTGGCCGCGCTGGCATCCTGGCTGTGGGCAGCCGCCAGATAGGCGGTATCGGCGTAGTTGAGCGCGGCGTCGATCACGAAGGTATCGAGTTCGGTCAATTCAGCCAGCAGATTGGCGGTGCGGCCATCGGTGATTTTGATGGCCATTGCGTCATTCACCCGGATAAAGCGGCCCAGCGTTGGCTGTTCCGATTGGCGATTAATCTGCACCCTTGGCCAGAGCGCCAAAGCGCGCTGTTGCAACAGGTCGAACAGAGGATGTTCACCATAAAAATTCAGTGAGGTCGGCGTACCGCTACCTGCATCGGCGGAGCTGGGTTCGGCGGAAGAGGGGGTAAAAAAGGATCGGCCGTTTTTCTTCCCCAGCAGCCCGGCATCCACCAGCGAACGTTGCAAATGGCCGGGGGTATAGCGGGGATCGTACTGCATGTCCTGCCAAATCTGGCTGCTGACCTGATAGTTAATATCTTGGCCGATAAAATCGGTCAGCTCTAAAGGTCCCATGCGGAAGTGGCCACCGGCCTTGAGTGCGCGGTCGATCTGCGGCGCCAGCGCCACGTTCTCTTCCAACAGCCGAAACCCTTCCAGATAGAAAGGTCGAGCCATCCGGTTGACGATAAAGCCCGGCGTGGCTTTGCAGACCACAAACTGTTTGCCTATCGCCGTCACCAACTGCTGGCAACGCAGGCTGGTGGTCCGGCTGGTAAAGTAAGACGGAATAATTTCGATCAGTTTCATCAGCGGGGCCGGATTGAAGAAGTGCAGGCCGATAAACCGGGCGTTATTTTCGACGCCTGCGGCCAGCTTATTCAATGACAGCGAGGAGGTATTGGTGGCGATAATCGCCTCTTTTTTCACCGTGGCCGTAATCGCCGCGAGGATCTCATGCTTGGTTGCCTCATGTTCCGCGATGGTTTCAATCACCAGGTCGCTGTCGGCAATAGCCTCGAAAATAGGAGAGAAAACCAGATTGGCCAATATCTCGCCTTTTTTCTGCGGGCTTATTTTTCCGCCATCTATTTTCTTATCCAGGTCACGAATAATATAGTCCCTGGCCTGATTCAGATTATTACCGCTACGATTATAAAGCAGGGTTCGTATGCCGTTTTGCGCCAGAAGATAGGCAATACCTCTGCCCATGGTCCCGGCACCAATAACAGCGACCGAATGGATTGCCGAATTATTCTCTGCCATAAAAATCCCCGTGAGTATTTTTCTGCCTTGCGAAATTCGCAAATGCTTATAATTTATTTGGATTTAAAAAGCACCAGGTGCCTATGGCGAAGGTAATGGGCAGAGCTGCCAGTGTCTAACGGTAGAAGTGACAGGTTTACAATAAATCGGCTTTATGTTATTCGCGTAATTTCCGCTATTAATGCCATTTAAAGGCGTTATTTATTAATATCCGAGCAGGCATAGCTGTTTTTGATATAGGCATGGTACTTTTTATACTATGAAACGGCTGTTGCCGCTCCGGGCCCTCCACTATAGTTAACCTTACTTATCGATAACCCGGTGTGGCCTTCTGGAGAACCTGTTTTATGGACACCCACCTTCAGCCTTTGATGGATGCCTTACTGACCAGTCAGCCAGACCGCGAGGTTTTTTTAAGCCAGCTGGCACCCTGTGCCCAGGCTTTGGGTTTTGAATACTTTTCTTACACGGTCTTTTCCTGCTACCCGGCCAGCCGACCCAAAATGCTGATAGAGGGCAATTTCCCCGAGTGCTACCTGGAGGACTATCGCAAGCTGCGGGTCTACCTGCAGGATCCGGTGATTGAGCAGGCCCACCACTCCACGCTGCAATTTTATTGGGACGAACATTTCTACCAGGACAAGCCAGAGCTGTGGTGGCGTATGGCCCAGTTTGGTATTCGCGAAGGCTGGTCGCAGTCGGTCAAGGATTGCTATGGCCGGTTGGGTATTCTCACCTTTGCCGGAAAAAGCATTCCCGTTCAGTCGCCGCAGGCCAGCGCACGTAACGAAACCTTTTTCCTGTGGTTGGCGCAGATGGTTCATAAAACGCTGCGTGAAGCATTAATCTCGGTAAACGACGAGGCAATCAAAGATGTGCTGACGCTGCGCGAAAAGGATATTTTGCGCTGGTGCAGTGAAGGTAAAACCTCGGAAGAGACCGCTCTGCTAATGGGGCTGAGTGAGCGGACGGTGAATTTCCACATTGGCAATTCGATTAAGAAGCTGTCGGTAGCCAATAAAACCGCCGCCACGGCGAAGGCGGTGTATTTACAGCTTATTTAACCCGGTTTGAAATAGTTAATCGGCTAGCCGTTAGAAATGTGATGTTTATATTTTGTTAATTAAAGAATTATCCTAACCAGTATTCACCGCCGATCACAAAAGTGCGAGAAAGCGTTTCACCCTTATCCTTCCCGGCAGTACCCTGTAGCTACCAAGGTTACATAGAAGGGATGTGATATGTACAAGACCATATTAGTGCCGATAGATATTGAAGAAGATCTGTTGACCGAGCATGCGTTGGAGCATGTTGAGTACCTGGCGAAAATATCCGGTGCCAAAGTGCATTTCTTCCATGCGCTGCCGGATGCTTCGGCATTCGTTACCGCTTATTCATTCGGTATCAAGGAATTTGAGAATCAGGCGGAAGTCAAAGCGGTAGATAAGCTCAAGAAGATCATGTCGGAAATCGACATTCCCCTGGATCGTCTGGATTACACCATCAGCTTTGGTTCACCTCGCGATGAGGTACTGCAGCTGGCGGATGAGATTGGAGCCGATCTGATCATCATCGGCTCGCGTCGCCCGAGTGTAAAAACCTACCTGCTGGGTTCCAACGCGGCGGCCATTGTGCGCCACGCCAATATCTCGGTGATGGTGGTCAGATAATCTTTTCAAATCAGGCCCGCAGTATTGAACTGCGGGCCTGTCTCATTCAGCGGCAGAGCGCCACAATCTCGTCATACAGCGTCTGCGGCAAGCTAATGCCGTGCTGCTCACTGTACTGTCGACGCTCAAAACGCCGTTCCCCCGGAATACGCGCCCCTTGCTCTTTCATATCCGCGAATAAGGTTTCTGCCCTGGCCAAATGCGCCGCCTTGTCCGCCCCCAGAAAACGATCGGGATCCATCGCGATGATCAGCTCGCCGCCGTAAGGGGAGGAGCCGGTCTGCCGATCGTAGGCCAGCGACTCCTTACTGGTCATATCGCCAATCAACGGCCCGGCGATCAGCTCCACCATCGCCGCCAGCGCTGACCCCTTATGCCCGCCAAAGGTCAGCATCGCCCCCTGCAACACGCTGGCCGCATCGGTGGAAGGCTCCCCTTGTTGATCGATACCCCAGCCCGGCGGCAGCGGCGTACCGGCGCGGCGATGCAGCTCGATTTCACCGCGTGCCGCCGCGCTGGTGGCCATATCGAAAATAAAGGGCGGGCGCTGCGGGCGCGGCCAGCCGAAGGCAATCGGATTGGTACCAAACAGCGGCCGGGTTCCTCCTGCCGGCGTGACCCAGGCATGGCTGGGGGTACAGGCCAGTGCCACCAGCCCCCGATCGGTCAGGGGTTCGATATCGGCCCACAGCGCCGAGTAATGTACACAGTGATTAATCGCCAGTGCAGCGATGCCGTTGGCGCGCACCTTATCGATAAACGCCGGCAGCGCGGTACGGTAGGCCAGCAGCGAAAAAGCATCGTGAGCATCCACCCGCAAGATCGCCGGGGCTTGATCGATAATCGTCGGGAGTGCCTCGGCGGATACCTTGCCGGCCAGCAGCGAACGCACGCAGCCAAGTACCCGATACAAACCATGCGAGGCGCAGCCGTCGCGTTCACCGGCCGTCACATTCTGCGCGACGGCATCGGCATGTTCGGCACTGAAACCGTTGCTGCGCAATGCGCGCAATGCTAGTTCATAGGCTTCTTTCAGCGTCAGACTCTGGGTTTGCGTCATTACATATCTCCTTTACTCTTCCTCATCACCGGCAAAATTTGCCTGAGGTAAACAGGTATAGGCGCCCCAGTAATAGATTGCCAACGCAATGACCGCCACCGTGAGGGTGTCCCACGGGTGACCAATAGCGTTGATGCCACCAAAGCTGCCGAGATAGGACGCGACAATAATCAGCGCATAGAAGGCTATCAGCCACAGTGACGACCAAATTTGTTGCTTCAGACTGACGGCGTGGGTTGGCACCTTGTTTTTGAACAGGATATAAACCACGAACATCAGGATCTGCAGGCCCAGCAGCCAGGAAACGGTGTTCCAGCCGGACCAATAGACAATCAGCGCCGAAATGATAAATGACACCGGACCGAGCACGCAGAAGCCGCGCACGAAGAAGGGGCGCGGCAGATCTGGCGCATTGCGGCGCAGACCGGCAGCAGTCACCGGCGCAATGGCGTAGCTCAGCACCAGCGCGGCGGAAACCACGCCGATCAACTTCTCCCAGGAGGGGAAGGGCAGCGTCCAGAAGATCGACAACGCAAAGGTCAGCCACAGCGCAGGGCGCGGAATGCCGGACTCACCGTCGACGCGGGTAAAGATCTTAAAGAAAGTGCCTGCACGAGCCCAGCCGTATATCACGCGTGGGGTGGCGTTCATGTAAATATTGCCGGTGCCGCTCGGTGAGATAATTGCATCGCTCACCACCAGAAACGCCAGCCAGCCCATCCCCAGGGTGATGGCGATATCACGGTAAGGCAGTGAGAATTGCTGACTGATACCGGCCCAGCCGCCGCTCAGCATCTCACTGGGAATACTGCCGAGGAAGGCCACCTGCAGCAGCACATAAATGATGGTGGACAGCACCACCGACAGGATCAGCGCGACAGGAATGGTACGCTGCGGATTTTGCACCTCGCTGGCGACCGAGATAATCGGCGTCAGACCCAGATAGGCGAAGATAATCCCCCCGGCAGAAATGGCCGCTTCCACCCCGGCGGAGCCAAAGGGCGCAAACCCCTGGCTGTGCAGGTTTTCGGGTTTGAAGAAGCTGAACAGCACCACAATCACCAGCAGCGGCACCACAAATTTAATCACGCTGATCAGATTGTTGGATTTGGCAAAGGTTTTGACGCTGTAGTAATTCAGGGCGAAGAAAAAGCACAGCAGCAGGAGCTGGACCAGCCAACCGATTAGCGTTGGGTTGCCGGAGCCGGGCTGGCTCAGAAAGGGAAACCAGGCGGCGGCGTACTGGCGGGCCGCGACGATCTCAATCGATATCAGGCTGGAGAAGGCGATCAGGGTAATAAACCCCAGCAGATAACCCATCAGTTCGCCGTGGGAGAATACCGGGTAGCGGATAATGCCGCCGGCCCGGGGCAGTGCAGCACCCAGCTCGCAATAAACAATGCCGAGCAGCAGCACGGCCAACCCGCCGATTAGCCAGGAGTAAATGCCGGCGGGGCCGGCAATGGAGGAGACGTGGCTGGCGGCGAACAGCCAGCCGGAACCAAAGATTGCGCCCAGGCCGATAAACGTCAAATCGGTGAGCGTAAGCTGCTTCTTGAATTTGCCTTGGGTTGTCATGGGTTTACCCTTTTGTTATTAGGTGGCATGCAGATGCGGCCGGGCTAGTTGTTGACAGGCGAGTGGATCGGATCTCGGGTGTAAATACCGTTCACCAGCCGTAGCAGGCCCAGTGGATTACTGTCTTGTAACGCTGGCGGCAACAATGCTGCCGGGTAATTTTGCAAACAAACCGGGCGCAGGAAGCGTTCAATGGCCAGGGTACCGACCGAACTGCCGCGTGCATCGCTGGTGGCCGGATAAGGGCCGCCGTGTATCATGGCATCGCACACTTCGACCCCGGTTGGGTAGCCATTGAACAGCACCCGACCGGCCTTGCGGGTCAGCAACTGCGCCAGCGGTTCGGCGTCGGCCAGATCCTCTGGGTCGGTCAGCAGCGTGGCGGTCAGTTGGCCTTGCAAGCTTTCCAGTGCGGCGGTCAGTTGGTGCTGGTTTTCCACCGTCACCAGAATGGCTACCGGGCCAAACACTTCCTCCTGCAGCAAGGGATTGCCGCTGAGCAGTAAGCCGATATCGGCCTGATACAGTTGCGGTGCGGCTAAAAAAGGGTGTTCCTCGCGGCTACCGGCCAGATGGCGAATGCCGTCGTGCTGATCCAGTGCTGCCAATCCGCTGCGGTAATGTGCCAGCGTGCCGGTATTGAGCATCGGTTGCGGGGCTGCGGCGTTAACCAGCTCGGTTAATTCACCGATAAACTGGCTGAATGCTACACCGCGTTGGCCGATGATCAGCCCCGGCTTGGTACAGAACTGGCCGCAACCCAGAGTGAATGAGGCCACCAGCTCGCGTGCGATCTGCTGCCCACGTTGGGCTAAGGCCTGCGGCATGATGATCAGCGGGTTGATGCTCGACATCTCGGCAAAGACCGGGATCGGCTGCGGACGGCGCATGGCCAGATCGAACAAGGCTCTGCCGCCGCGCAGCGAACCGGTAAAGCCCACCGCCTGAATGGCCGGGTGCTGTACCAGTTCCGCGCCAATGCGGTCGCCGTAAATCATGTTGAATACCCCGGCCGGGATCAGTTGCTGCTCTCTGGCCCGTTCAATCGCCTGTGCGGTCAGCTCGGCGGTGATCATGTGGCCGCTGTGCGCCTTGAATACCACCGGGCAGCCTGCGGCCAGGGCAGCGGCGGTATCACCGCCTGCGGTAGAGAAGGCCAACGGGAAATTGCTGGCACCAAACACTGCCACCGGCCCGAGCGCCGTGCGGTATTGGCGCAGATCCGGACGCGGCAGCGGTGTGCGCTGCGGCAAGGCGCAGTCTATGCGTACGCCGTGCACTTCACCACGGCGCAACAGGCTGGCAAATAACCGCATCTGGCCACTGGTTCTGGCGCGTTCACCGCTCAGACGAGCTAATGGCAGAGCGGTCTCCTGCATGGCGTAGTTAAAAAATTCCTCATCCAGTGCATCCAACTGCCCGGCAATCGCCTCAAGGAAGTCAGCCCGCCGTTCGGCACTGAGTTGTGAATAGGCGGTGAACGCCTGTGCGGCGGCATCGGCGGCGGCGGCGGTTTCTGCGATGCTGGCCGAGAAAAAACGGTGGCCGGTTGGATGGCCGTTATCGGCACGCAGGCTGACCAGTTCGGCCTCACCGCTGGAGCGGCGTTGACCGCCGATAAACTGTTGACCACGGATGGTATAAGCGTTGGACATGGGTTCCCCCGGTTGGCTGGTATTCAGGCCCGGCAGGCGGCCGGGCGAGAGTGGCAATTACAGGCCGACGTCCGGCAATTCAGGGCGATTTGCCAGCGCTTTATTAACCACGGCGGTGACTTCTGCCAGGGTATCGCCCTGTAATGCCAGGCGTGGCGGACGGGTAATGGCGCTGCCGCGGCCGACCAACTCTTCACACAGCTTGATGCATTGCACCAGGTCCGGACGAGCGTCCAGATGCAGCAACGGCATAAACCAGCTATATAGCGCCAGGGCTTCCTCAAAGCGTTTTTGCTTCGCCAGACGGAACAGCGTTTCCCCTTCACGCGGGAAGGCGTTGGACATGCCGGAGATCCAGCCTTCGGCACCGACGGCGATACTTTCCAGCACAACGTCATCAAGCCCGGCGAACAGCACAAAGCGATCGCCCACTTCGTTACGCAGATCGATAAAGCGGCGGGTGTCGCCGGAAGAGTCTTTGAAGCACACGATATTTTCGCAATCAACCAAGGACGTCAGGATGTCGGGCGTCACATCGTTTTTGTAAATTGGCGGGTTGTTGTAGACCATGATCGGCAGATCGGTGGCACCGGCAACGCTGCGAAAGTGGGCGGCGGTTTCATGGGGTTTGGCGGAGTAGACCAGCGCAGGCATGACCATGATGCCGTCGACGCCGACCTTTTGCGCTTCTTGCGCCATGTTGCGAGCAAAGGCCGTAGTGAATTCGGCAATTCCGGCAATCACCGGTACTTTGCCTTGTGCGGCATCGCGTGCCACTTCAATCACCGACAATTTTTCCTGAACGGTCATCGAGGTGTTTTCGCCCACGGTGCCACACACCACCAGGCCAGAAACGCCGTCTTTGACCAGGTTTTTTATCACCGTATGGGTGGCATCGAGATCCAGAGAGAAATCGCTACGAAACTGAGTGCTGACCGCCGGGAACACGCCGCTCCAGCTAATGGCTTTATGGCTCATAGTGTTTATCCTGTCGTCCAAGTTTGTTAATCAATGGTGAATTATTGGTAAAATCCAATCACAGATTGACCTGTATTGACCGCAGGGGCTTGACGGTTTTCTCCGAATGCCATGACGAAATTGGCACAGTGGCGCAGAGTGTCAGGCAAGCAAAAATCTGGCCGTCAAAGTGCCGGAATAAATTTTTTTATAAAATAAATCAGTTTGTTATGAGGTGATGCTAATGCGGAAGTCACGTGGCGTAGAGCCGGTCATGGCTTTGAATTGGCGGCTGAATGCGCTGTGATCGGTGTAACCGCACTGCAGGGCGATGTCGGTTATGGGTAAATCGCCGGCCAGCAGTTCGGTGGCTTTTTCCAGCCGCACCTTGTGGATCATCTGGCGTGGGGTGAGGTGGAATATACGTTTGCAGTAGCGCTCTATCTGCGCCACGGAAAGGGCGGTGAGGGCGGTTAATTCCTCGAGGGCAATAGGTCGGGCGTAGTGCTGACGGATATAGACGTCGATCGCCGCCAGTCGCTGATAGGCAGGATGGTTCGCTTTGGCCTCCTGCAGATCGTGCGAGATACCCGCCATACCGATGATCTTGCCCTGAACGTCATAGAGCGCCAGTTTTTGTGTCAGGCACCAGCCGGTCTCTCGCCCACTGTACAGGTGCATTTCCAGTTGGTCCTGAATCAATGCTCCCTGCTGCAGTACACGCAGATCCTGTTCGGTATAACCCGAGCCAAGCTGGGCCGGAAACACCTCCGCCGAGGTTTTTCCCAGCAGCGGCGTGACGGTTTTAAAGCCGCAGCGCTTGGCCAACGTCAGGTTGGCCAGCAGGTAACGCGCTTGCAGATCCTTGATAAAAAACACCACGTTGGGAATAGCATTGAGCAGCGGGGCGATCAGAGCCAGAGAGTTGAGCAGATCGTGCAGGGTGTTCGGGCGCTGTTGTGCCAGGCCATCGCACCAGCGTGACAGTTGTTCAACGGCAAAAATGTCCTGTTCCGGCTCCTCGATAACCGGCCGGGAGGCCGTAACAAGCTGATGATCCTGGGCTAATCGCATGGCAATACCTTTTCCCACTGGGTGGCACTGAATCTGAGGTGGCCGGACCGGCCGTTTGGCAAGCGCCTCATCAATATTAACTTTCTTATAACTTTTCAAGCGTAGCTGCCAATTATGCGGATCACCGCATACTTTTGCTCGCCGGGTTGTCTCGAACCGGCTAAAGCCTGCCCAGGGGATTGTGCTGATTTCGGCATTTGCCACGCCGAAATGCATCAAGCCGCCGTCAGCAGATTCGGTCAGTCTAGCCCCATCGGTAACATTTCATTAACCCAGGAGACTCCGATGGCACTTTCTTCGCACTTCACCGCGCTGCGGGCGATCGATTCCCATACCGCCGGGGAACCCACCCGACTGATTGTCGAAGGATTCCCCGATTTGGGCACTGGCAGTATGGCGGAACGCAAGGCGCTGTTTGCTCAACAATATGACGACTGGCGTAGCGCCATCATTCTGGAGCCTCGTGGCAACGACGTGCTGGTGGGAGCCTTACTGTGCCAGCCCTGCTCACCACAGGCCGCCGCCGGGGTGATTTTTTTCAACAACAGTGGCTATTTGGGCATGTGTGGCCATGGCACCATAGGTCTGGTGGCCTCACTGGCCTATCTGGGGAAAATCGGCGTCGGCGAGCACCTGATCGAAACTCCGGTGGGCACGGTGAATGCCACCTTGCATCAGGATGGCAGCGTGACGGTGGAAAACGTACCGGCCTATCGTTATCGCCGGCAGGTCAGGGTTGAGGTCAACGGCTACGGGCCGGTGGTGGGCGATATTGCCTGGGGCGGTAACTGGTTTTTTCTGATCGGCGAACATCATCTGGCGATTAATACGCAAAATCTGGATGCGCTGACCGCCTTTAGCTGGGCGGTGCGTCAGGCGCTTGAGGGCGCAGGGATATATGGCGAAGACGGCGGCGTTATCGACCATATCGAGCTGTTTGCCGCCGACCCGCAGGCCGACAGCCGCAACTTTGTGCTGTGCCCCGGCAAGGCTTACGATCGCTCGCCCTGCGGCACCGGGACCAGCGCCAAGCTGGCCTGTCTGGCGGCCGACGGCAAACTGCAGCCGGGTGAGATTTGGCACCAGGCGAGCGTGATTGGCAGTCAGTTCAGCGGCTATTACCAGCGAAGTGGCGATCGCGTGACGCCGTTTATTCGTGGGCAAGCTTACGTTTGCGCCGACAGCCAACTGCTGCTGGATGAGCGCGATCCCTTCGTTTGGGGGATCCGCTGATGATTGCCGGCAGGCGGGCGGATGCGATTGTGGTGGGGGCCGGCATTATCGGCGCTGCCTGCGCCTGGCGGCTGGCGCAGCAAGGATTACAAGTTTTGCTGGTGGACAACCAGCGTGCTGGGGCGACGGCGGCCGGTATGGGCCACCTGGTGTGCATGGACGATAATCCTGCCGAACTGGCTTTAAGCGCCTATTCATTGCAACTGTGGCGCAGTCTGGTGGATCGTATGCCGGAAGGCTGCGCCTGGCGTGGCTGCGGTACGCTGTGGCTGGCGGAGCGGGACGACGAAATGGCGATTGCCGAAGCGAAGCGGCAACGCATGGCAGAGTACGGTGTGACGAGCGAAGCATTGAGCGCCGCGCAGGTCGCTGTTCTTGAACCCATGCTGCGGCCCGGTCTGGCCGGTGGTTTACGCGTGCCGGGGGATGGCATTGTTTATGCGCCCAACGTTGCCCGCTGGTTAGTGGCTGACGCCGGGCCCTCGGTCAGGGTCATTGTGGGTGAAGCCGTCGCGCTGGAACATCAGGCGCTGGTGCTGACGAGCGGCGAACGTTTAACCGCACCGGTAGTGGTACTGGCCTGTGGACTGCAAGCCGATAGCTTACTGGGGCAACCCTTGTTACGCGCCAAAAAAGGGCATTTGGCGATCACCGATCGCTACCCGCAACGGGTGCACCACCAATTGGTTGAGTTGGGTTATGGTGCCAGCGCACACGCCAGCGATGGCACTTCGGTGGCGTTTAACGTTCAGGCGCGGCCGACCGGTCAGCTGTTGATTGGCTCCTCCCGCCAGTTTGACACCCCAGACAGCACTATCGACATGCCGTTACTGGCCGCCATGCTGACACGCGCCACCACCTTTCTTCCTGCCCTGGCACAGATGAACATTATCCGCTGCTGGACCGGCCTGCGCGCCGCCTCCGCCGACGGTCTGCCGCTACTCGGGCCACATCCCCAGCATCGCTGGTTATGGCTGGCATTGGGGCATGAGGGGCTGGGGGTTACTACCGCGCTGGGCAGCGCCGCGTTGATTGCCGCGCAGATCCATAATCATCGACCGGCGATTGACGATACCCCTTACCTGGCTGCACGAATGTTCCCTAAGGAGGCGTTGCCGGTATGAAACAAAACCTGCTGACGTTGACCCTCAACGGTGAAAGTCTCTGCGTACCCGAAGGACTTAGCGTCGCCGCAGTGCTCAGCCTGAGCGGGCTGGATAGTTGCCGCATCTCGGTCACGGGGCAACCCCGCGCCGCGTTTTGCGGTATGGGCATTTGCCAGGAGTGCCGGGTGACGGTGAATGGCCTGCGGCGGCTGGCGTGTCAGACCCTGTGCCAGCCTGGAATGCGTATTGAGAGGACAGAAAATGAGTGATCTCGCGTGCGATGTGCTGATTATTGGTGCGGGTCCGGCAGGGTTGGCGGCAGCCCGTGCGGCGGCGCAGAGTGGCCAGTCCGTGTTGGTGCTTGACGATAACCTGCGTCCCGGCGGGCAGATCTGGCGTGACGGGCCGAACGTGGCGTTGCCGAGCCTGGCACAGCAATTCCGACAGGCGGTAGGGGCGCTGAATAATGTGGCGCTGCTTAACGGCGTGAAGATTATAGCCCAGTGCGGGCCGCAGAAAATTCTCTATGAAGATGCCGCGGGCTGCGGGATTGTGGATTATCAAGCGTTGATCCTGTGCTGTGGTGCCCGTGAACTTTTGTTGCCGTTTCCCGGCTGGACCCTGCCCGGAGTCACCGGTGCCGGTGGGCTGCAGGCGCAGATTAAGCAGGGGTTGTCTATTAAAGGGGAGCGGGTGGCGATTGCCGGGAGCGGACCATTGCTGCTGGCCGTTGCCGCCAGCGTGGTTAAAGCCGGTGGCGAAGTGGTGATGCTGGCGGAACAGGCACCCGCTGCTCGGCTGGCGGCTTTTGCCGGCGGATTGTGGCGTTGGCCGGTGAAGTTACGTCAATCCTTTAGCCTGCTTAACCGGCATTATCGTCCTGACAGCTACGTGTTGGAGGCGTCAGGTGACCCGCGGCTGACGGCGATCAGGATGCAAAAAGGGCGGCGTGAAGTAACCTTAGAGTGCGATCGTCTGGCCTGTGGGTTTGGGTTGGTGGCGAATATCGAACTGGCGATGTTGCTGGGGTGCCGTATCCAAAATGATGCGGTTGACGTGGATCCTTACCAGCAAACCAGTCAGCCGCAGGTTTATGCCGCCGGTGAATGTACCGGGATCGGCGGCAGCGAGTTGGCGCTGGCTGAGGGGGCGATTGCCGGTTATGCCGCCACCGGCAACCTGATGCAGGTACAGGCATTAACGGCGCAACGTGACAAGTGGCGGCAATTTGCCGGCGCGGTAGCGCGAACCTTTGTGCTTAACCCGGTGCTGAAAACGCTGGCGACACCGGAAACGCTATTGTGTCGTTGTGAGGATGTGCCGCTGCATCAGTTAAGTGGATTCGCGGACTGGACGGCGGCCAAGTTGAGCAGCCGCTGTGGTATGGGGGCTTGCCAGGGCAAGATTTGTGCGGCGGCAGCGCGCCATTTGTTCGACTGGTCACTGCCCGCCCCACGGATCCCTTTAACGCCAGCCAGGGCGGCCACCCTGGCCCGGTTGGGAGGTGGCGAGAGCGAGGGATAAGCCCGTAACACTCAGACATGCCGCACGGTGATGATGAATAATCCCCGGCGGCAAACTGCGTCAGTTGAGCCAAGTGTCAATCTTGCTACCGCTGAGACTACTGTGGCCAGTAATAGGTTTTCTCATGCCAGCCTTTGCCATACATACAAGATTCGATAGTCGCCGTTCGTGCCCCTTCATTGCGATCGTTTTGCACCGTTTTAAACGACGGTTGTTTATCGTAACGGTAGCCTTTCGGGCAGTCTTTTTTGTCTTTCTCGCAGCTGTGGTATTGGTTCTCGTAGCTAAACTCAAAGTCGCGGACGACATCGGGTGGAAAACGCTCGTATCCCCGTCCCTTGCATTCTGCATACTCCGCCTCGCGGGTGGCGTTACCGGCGCCGGCTCGTTCCCATTGGGTACAGGCGGTCAATGTTACTAATGGTAATAAAATCAAAACTCTATACTTCTTCATGGTATCCCTGACTCTTCCTTTCGTCCTATATGCACACGCTAAGAATCTTCTTAGGTGGAGCCTGAGTGTAATAAACTGCTGTTAAAATTGGAAATGATAATGGTTATTGTTTAGATGAGGTTGAGGTGAGGCTGGCGGTCATGTGTGAAGAAGAGGCGTTGCTGATAAGTAGAATAATACTTATTGGTTATAGTATTCATGCTAAGGTTTTTCTGTGTTTGTTTTTTGTTTATTTATTAAGATATTTACCTAAGGATTTATTCTTATTATTGGCTGTATAAGGATATTTATACTCTGTGGAATTAAACCAGGTATCTTTATATTGCTTTTTATAAATACTCACAATTAAAACCATTATTGAATTTGCCGGGAATGCGATTGCAATTCAGGTGTAAATTTTTTAGATTCAGGATCGATGAATGACAGTCATGATGATGAAGACATTAAAGGGAGTTATATTTTGGCGAATAAACCTGAAACACCTGAAGATAATGGCGATTTACCTTCATTATCAGAGGATTGTGATCGGCTGAGAAATCTTTCTGATGTCGGTGATACATTTGGTTATGGCCGTACTCGCTTCTATCAATGGTGCCGTGGCCGCGGTTTTCTTACCCTGATGAATGCACCCTCTACGGAGATGATTAACGCCGGTTATATGGTGACTACGCTGTCAGAAAACGGTTACTCGCGGGTCTATGTGACGCAAGATGGCTTTAACTATGTGGGTAACGCCTTTCGCGATGACATACAAAAACGCATGGTCAAAATTTAAGGGAAACCATAAAAATCTCATTCTTTTCAATATACTAACTACAGAATATTCTTATTGCTGCGGGCTGTCCTGCCCTGCAGCAATAGCGTCGGCAGAGATAGGAATTTTCCTGACCTGATTTTCCTCAGCCCACTGGAAGTTATCTTATTTTTCTATTGGTGATGTCCCGGCGCTACAGCCAGCGGCTATTCTCTTGCTAGTATGAAGGTTGGTTTATTTCAGGAGCTCAGGATGAAGCATTACGCCGCGTTACTTGTTACCACCGTGCTGTTGTCTGGTTGTGCTACTCAGGCCGTTCCGTTGCAGCAGGCTGAATCAGCGCCGCCCAGCCGGTTGATGCTTTATCAGAATGTGCCACAAACGCCATTTGCCACCATAGTGGTGGTCCGCGACAGCGGGATGCTGGCGGGAAGTTGCCGGACTGGGGTATATATCAACGGCGAGTTCGCCGCCTCGCTGGCATCCAAAGAGAAGGCCGAGTTTCGGGTGCCGGTAGGCAATAACGAAATCAGTATTGGGCAGGATATGATCGAAAACAGCCTGTGCATCTGGCGTGATACCAGCGGGCGACTGCCAATGACGCTACGCGCCGGTGAGAGCCGCTATTTCCGCGTTGCCGGCGATATGCAGCGTGGGTTTGTATTGCAGGCCGGTAAGCCTTAAGCCTGGCGGGGGGCTATCAGCGACGCCGGCCACCATTCTCCTGGAGGGAATGGTGGCCGGCGATAAGGGCGACAGACTATTGACGGTAAGCGTGCTTAATCTGTTGGATGCTGTTTTTAAAAATCTCGGCCTGGCTCGGGTCTTCAATCTGCGCGATAAAGCGCTCCATGTTGATAATGACTTTCCCGGCATCGGCCTGACCGATCGATTTCAGGATCAGCGTCAGCGTGGCTTTAAGGCAGGCAACTTCTGTTGCCAGCGTTTCCGGGTTTGCAGACGTAGTGAAATCAACGTTGCTCATTTTCTCTCCTGATTTTTGAGGCCGAAGCCTGAAACAATGTGCATTTTGATGCGCACCCACACCGATTTCATTCACTCGAATCTGCAGATGCGTATTTAACTGGGCGCGGAGTATAGCATAGCATGCAGGTCTCCATCTTCACTGATAGCGCTGTCGCAGTGTCCGTACCATTAGCTGAGGTCAGTTCCAGGGTTTAAGCAACTTCACATTATAGTGCATACTCACTATTGATGAATTAATCGGCTTGCTGAACAATACCGCCAAGTTATTTTTTTTTGAGTTAATAAGTATTTGTCTGGCAGGTTATTGTTAACTTGTTCCTGTTATTTAAATGATCAACATTAGTCTCTTGCCTGACGTTGGCTTGGCATGGATTGAATAATTTCTTTTGCAATGAATTTCACCATGTGAGATAAAGACAATCTTGCCATTTTGTTTGGTTTCAATGAATTACAAGCTGATCATGCTGGTGTTGATATTATTTGTGTTGCGATTGCTTACACTGATTTTACCTGCGGTTTAGGTTAGACGCACTATCATGAGGGCAGAGGTCTGCATTGTAATATTCACATCGTCGGTTTTTATCGACAAACAACGGTTTTATCGGGCTGCGTTGGGTGACTAAAATTCAAAAATCTGGCCCATTGCGCAAAGTTAATCGGGAGTAAGTATTAATCTGTGTTCATTCTTGGCTGAAAAACAAGTAATATCTCTGCCTATAACAGAGGCTGATTGCGTTACTCCCTTCTTTTTGGAGATTTTTCCTTGATTAGCGTTCTTCTTGTTGATGACCACGAACTGGTGCACGCAGGGATACGACGCATTCTTGAAGATATCAAAGGTATAAAAGTTGTCGGGGAGGCCCAATGCGGTGAAGACGCCGTGAAATGGTGCCGTGGCAATGCTGTAGATATCGTTCTTATGGATATGAACATGCCGGGTATTGGCGGGCTGGAAGCCACGCGCAAAATTGTACGTTATGCGCCCGACGTTAAAGTCATCATGCTGACTATCCATACTGAAAATCCATTGCCGGCCAAGGTGATGCAGGCGGGTGCTGCAGGTTATCTGAGCAAGGGCGCGGCGCCACAGGATGTGGTGAATGCCATTCGCGCCGTGCAGGCCGGGCAGCGCTATATCGCGTCCGATATTGCCCAACAGATGGCATTGAGCCAATTGGAGCCGCAGACGGAAACGCCGTTTAGCTGCCTGTCTGAGCGCGAGCTGCAGATTATGCTGATGATCACCAAAGGCAAAAAGGTTAACGAGATCTCGGAACAACTGAGTCTCAGCCCCAAAACGGTGAACAGTTATCGTTACCGCATGTTCAGCAAGCTGAATATCAGCGGTGATGTTGAATTGACACACCTGGCTATCCGACACGGATTGTTCAATGCGGAGACTTTGTTAAGCAGTGAGTGACCGTTTTGATGCCAAAGCATTTCTAAGCACTGTAACCAGCCAGCCTGGCGTCTACCGAATGTACGACGCTACTGGCACGGTTATCTACGTCGGTAAAGCCAAGGATCTGAAAAAACGCCTCGCCAGTTACTTCCGCCAGCAGGTGGGAAGCCGTAAAACTGAGACGCTGGTTAAAAATATCGCGCAAATAGACGTTACTGTTACGCACACCGAAACAGAAGCGCTATTACTGGAACATAACTACATAAAGTTATACCAGCCGCGATATAATGTTCTTTTGCGAGACGATAAATCTTATCCGCTGATCTTCCTCAGTGCGGACAGTCACCCGCGGCTGGCCGTGCATCGTGGTGCCAAACATGCCAAGGGGGAATACTTCGGTCCATTCCCAAATTCCTATGCCGTGCGTGAGACGCTGGCGCTGCTGCAGAAACTGTTCCCGATACGTCAGTGCGAGAACAGCGTATACCGCAACCGCTCGCGCCCTTGTTTGCAGTACCAGATCGGCCGTTGCCTGGGGCCTTGTGTCGCCGGGCTGGTGAGTGAAGACGAATATCGTCAGCAGGTGGACTATGTGCGCCTGTTCCTGTCTGGTAAGGATCAACAGGTACTGCATCAGTTGATCGAAAGGATGGAAACCGCCAGCAAGGCTTTGAACTTCGAAGAGGCAGCGCGGATACGCGATCAGATCCAGGCGGTGCGCAGGGTGACTGAGCGTCAGTTCGTGTCCGGTAACAGCGACGATCTGGATGTGATCGGCGTGGCATTCGAGGCCGGCATGGCCTGTCTGCACGTCCTGTTTATCCGCCAGGGCAAAGTGTTGGGTAGCCGCAGCTACTTCCCCAAAGTGCCAGGCGGCACCGAAATGAGCGAAGTGGTGCAGACGTTTGTCGGTCAGTTCTATTTACAGGGTAGCCAGATGCGAACCTTGCCGGCGGAAATCCTGTTGGATTTCACTTTGCCGGAAAAAGAGCTGCTGGCAGAGTCCCTGTCTGAGCTGGCCGGTCGCAAAATCCAGATCCAGAGTAAACCGCGAGGCGACCGTGCACGCTACCTTAAACTGGCGCGTACCAATGCGGCGACCGCTCTGACCACCAAGCTTTCCCAGCAGTCGACCATTCATCAGCGACTGGCCGAATTAACCAAGGTGCTGAATCTTTCCGAGATTAACCGCATGGAATGCTTCGACATCAGCCATACCATGGGCGAGCAAACCGTCGCTTCCTGCGTGGTGTTTGACGCTAATGGGCCGCTGCGTTCCGAGTATCGGCGCTATAATATCACCGGCATTACGCCAGGGGATGACTATGCGGCGATGGCGCAAGTGTTGAAACGCCGCTATGGTAAGGCTCTGGAAGAGAAAAAAATCCCCGACGTTATCTTTATTGATGGCGGTAAGGGGCAGCTTGGTATGGCGATTGACGTGTTTAACTCTCTGAATGTGAGCTGGGATAAAAACAAGCCCTTGCTGATCGGTATCGCCAAAGGTGCTGACCGTAAAGCCGGGTTGGAAACACTGTTCTTTGTTCCTGAAGGTGAGGGGATTGCTTTACCGTCGGATTCACCGGCGCTGCATGTGATCCAGCACATCCGCGATGATTCGCATAACCACGCGATCACCGGGCATCGGCAGAGAAGGGCAAAAGTAAGAAATACCAGCGCGTTGGAACTGATCGACGGCGTTGGGCCAAAACGGCGACAGGTGCTGTTGAAGTATATGGGTGGACTTCAACCATTATTGAACGCCAGCGTTGAGGAAATTGCAAAAGTGCCGGGTATTTCACAAGCATTGGCAGAAAAGATCTACAATGCATTGAAACACTGAGGGCAATGTAGCAACATACTCTTAATTCCCACTCCAGCCAGATAGTTACCCTAGCATTATGCAATTGAATATACCGACTTGGCTTACTCTGTTTCGCGTAGTTCTGATCCCATTCTTTGTTCTGGCATTTTATCTGCCGTTCACCTGGGCTCCGATGGTTTGCGCCGTCATCTTTGTGTTTGCTGCCATAACCGACTGGTTTGATGGTTTCCTCGCCCGTCGTTGGAAGCAAACTACCCGTTTCGGGGCCTTCCTCGACCCGGTTGCGGACAAGGTGATGGTCGCGGTGGCACTGGTGCTGGTGGCTGAACACTACCACGCTTGGTGGATCACGCTACCGGCGGCGACCATGATTGCTCGTGAAATTATCATCTCGTCACTGCGTGAGTGGATGGCGGAGATTGGTAAGCGCAGCAGTGTCGCGGTGTCCTGGATTGGCAAGGTAAAAACCATGGCGCAGATGATGTCGCTGGTCGGCCTGCTGTGGCGCCCGGACCGTACCGTTGAGTATGTGTCCTTTGGTTTGTTGTATATCGCTGCGGTGCTGACTTTCTGGTCAATGTTCCAATATTTGAACGCTGCCCGCAAAGATTTGCTGGAACCCTGATCAAAGCGCTGCAAAAATCGTCAAACAAACGTAATGAGCCAACAATTTTATTGACTCATTACGTCAGGTAAGTAGAATGCATCGCATCAGACGGCAGCAGTGATTTGCCGAAAGATAGCAAAAAAATCAGTAAGTTCTGATTAATGCGGGAATAGCTCAGTTGGTAGAGCACGACCTTGCCAAGGTCGGGGTCGCGAGTTCGAGTCTCGTTTCCCGCTCCAAATTTGATAAAGCTGGTGTTTTACGAGCTTTAGCCTGAAAAAGGCAAACAGAATTTAGGCGCGTTAACAAAGCGGTTATGTAGCGGATTGCAAATCCGTCTAGTCCGGTTCGACTCCGGAACGCGCCTCCAATTTTCCCGAGCCCGGGTGGTGAAATCGGTAGACACAAGGGATTTAAAATCCCTCGGCTTATGGCTGTGCGGGTTCAAGTCCCGCCCCGGGTACCAGGAAAATAAATTCAAGAATAACAAGCAATAAGTAGTAATGTCGTGACCGCCGGAAGGCGGTTTTTTTGTGCCTAAAATTCCATTCCTAATATCATTCCTAATATAATTTTCAGTTTATGCACTAAAAATGCATAACTCATTGACCACCGACAACCGGTACAATCTTCGTTTTACGATCATAGCGTGCCGTTTGCGTAATGGTTTTATGGCCGGAGATGGCTTGTTTTTCCATGAGTGAGCCTTCGAGGTCTGAGATGCCTTTGGCCTTGAGATCGTGGAAGGTGAAGTCGAAACTGATATCAGGGAATTGCTCAGCGGCTTTATCCTTGGCTTTCTGCCAGCGGCTATTAAATCCGTCGCGGGTATAGCGGTGGCCGTGCTGCTGGTGTAGAACGAACATACTGATCATGCCATCTTTCAGCGGTAGCGACTCGGCTAACTCTATGGCGGCCCTTAATCGCCCTGTCCAAGCTTTGATTTGTTTTTTTCCAGTTTTACCTTGCCGGATAAAAATTCCTTCTGGCAATATTTGCGCTTTCGTCAGTGCCAGAATATCGCCTTGTCGTGCGCAGCATAGATAGGCTACCTCCATGGCGGCTTGTACGAGCGGCGGTGCCACGACATACAGTGCATCATATTCCCGATCAGTTATATAGCGTTCCCGAGCTTCTTCCTTAAACTGCCTCACTCCTTTGCACGGGTTCATTTTTACTATCCCGCGCTCGTACGCCCAACCGAACACGCGCGACATAAAAGTTTTTTCCCGGTTTGCCTGGGTGGGGGCTGTCACTCCTCGCTTATCCATGTATTTTCGAATGTGTTGAGGTTTTAGCGCATCAGGATCCATTTTTCCAAAAACAGAGATTATCTTTTTTGAATATTTTCGGTAATCGCTTTTGGTTTCTTTGCCGAGGCGAAAAAAATCCGCCGAGTCAAAAAAGTCAGCAATAAGTCCTGCAAGATTACCCTTCTCTTGAATGCCTCTACATGCTGCTTCGTATCGAGCCCAAACGAGCGAAAGCGGAGCATTGAGTGGACAAAGAGAAATCGAGCCCCCACAGGCGGGGTGGTATTCATATTGTGATTTTCCCGGATAAACGCGGGTAGGGAGATTGAGCCCTGCAGACTTGGTTCTTTTTCTGGCCATAATTAGATAGCATCAAAATTTGGTTCATTGTTATTTCTGCTAATTGCTGCATTACGCACCGATAGCGGATTGTTTAAACTGTACCACGTGATAGACGGGTAGCCGTCTTTATCCGTTACATAGAGGATCCCGCACTTATCCAATGCAGCGCGTTGTTTTGATGGCATTTTGTAGCCCGTCATTCGTGCCACTTCTTCCCGAGTTAAAAATGAATTTTCTTTGTCACTCATAACTCACCTCGGTTGCAGGTATATGATAAAACTAAGTATTCGTTAAGACTGATGTTGAAAAGCCTGTTGACGAAGGAATTAAGTTCAGTCCAGTCCTCGTTTCACGCTCACAGGCTCAAGCAATCTTTTTTCTCGGCCTCTTTGGGTTTTGTTTAGCCCTTTTCCTTTAGTTTTAATGCCGTGTTTTGCGGCGTCGCACTTTTTTTTGGGTTTAAGCGCAGGCTTCATTACTTGTGGCCGTGCGGGCGGAAGCTCGAACTGCTTTTGACTGAGACGCCGCTGGCTGTTCATTTTCCAGCTCAGCCATGCGGTCCAGTCGCATCCGTCATCGTAGACGTGCAGTATTTTCACCAGCTCTTCAACGAGCGGTTCATTTTCGTCATTGATAAACTCGTCGTTCTCGCTCACCAGTTCCCCCTGTAACCTGATCCGATACCGTTTCGGCCGGGTGTATGCCCCACATGAAACATACTGCAGAAGGGGCAGCGATATGGTTGCAATTGCCCCTGATGACCATGCCGCTGATGCAGCAATCGGATTTCTTTCATGGCGCAGTCAAAATTTTTATGGCGCCGTTTTCCTTCACACTGTTTGCGCCGCAGCCGGCGCTTGCTGGCCATCATCACTATTCCTGTATGCGGAGCACGCTGCTGGCCAGTGTGGTCGCCATGACGGGAAGATCGTCATACGACCCGTAGCAGGCGGGATTTGCACACAACCCTTGGAGGGCGGCGAGAGTCAGCTGCTGTTTGTAGGTGATAAGGGGTGATGGTGCCACGGGGTGTTCGGCCAGATCAGATGAAGCAGCATCGATACCTTGGCTAACAGCCTTGCGGGCTTCCTTTCTGAATCCTAAAAATCCCATATATAAATCCTCTGTTGATTGAACGTATGCGCGTGGTTAATCCCAAACCCGGCGTGGGATCGGGAATATTGTTCACCCTGCTGGGTTTAATTTATTGGTGTTAAAAATCCTCAAATTAAGAGTGTAGAAAGCCCTGCCGGTGAAGGCATTAATTGATCGAGTTGCGAAGTTTTATACGTTGTTTCTGTGAATTATTGAGTCAACCTCATAACATTCACCATTTACTTTTTGGCTGCCACGTGCCTGAATACATTCAGATTTTGTGTCATAAATACCGATGGCAGCATCCGCAGGCTCACCATTAATGGGCATTCGAACGACGAGTGCCCAGGTAACAATAAAACCGGCCAGATGTTTCATGTCTACCTTTCCTGGTGTTGAGGCCATAAAGGCATCCGATAACCTTATCAGTGTCGTCGGGATATTGAATGGCAACTTTTACTTTATGCATAGCCTGGTGCCACAACTCAGCATTTCCGAGGAACCTGGCGATTGCCAGTTCTCCGCAGGCCACGTCATAAAGATACTGATTAATCATCATTCTCTCCTAGTATCCTGAAAAAGCTGGCGGTTACCGGGGACAACACTGGCCACCAGAAATAATCATTGAATATTTAATATTGAATCAACCCGTCGTTTCACTACATCAGGCTCGGTGGTACCTTTTGGAGCCTTCGTACAGCAGAAGGAGATATGTATGCAAAGGTCATCGGTTGAACCTCATTGCCCTAAGTGCAAAATTGTTGGCAGCGAATACATTGCCTATGAACCTAACGAAACAGTGACCACCTCTGAAAACCTGAAATTTGAAATAGCATATTGTTCGTGCTGTGGTTACGTACATGGCGTATTCGCGGAAATCTTGGAGATACAACCAGTGTGCGAATAGTTGCCGGATGCTGCCCGTGTCCGGGGCACGATCGCCGCGACGCAAATGTGGCGATCTCCTTTAACCACAACTTAAGGAGAGCAAAATGGTTAAAGCTGAAGCCGCTAAAACAATCACTCCAACAACTCACGGTATCGCAATGGAGATCATTCTTCGGGCGGTACTGGCGACTCTATCGCCTGAGCCGCTCGCAAAAACGCGTAAAATTGCAAGGGGCAGCGTAGAGTTTATGCACCATGACCCAACTCTTTTTCCATCTGGACCCAAGGCTGCGGAAGAGGTTGGCGCGGTGGTCAATTTCATATTTAACCACATGACTGAAGAAGCTTGAGAGTATGTAGTACAGACCTGGCAATACGAGCCTCCGTCGTTTCCCTGTCGGTTGTTTCACTCAGTTTCTTCAGTGATGCGGCAAGACAGTCCATTCCGTCACTGGGGGATTGGGGGGGGAAATAAAGCTCAACAAAAGCCTCGTTGATATTACGAGCCAGTTTTTTTGCTGGCTCACTTTCAATATTTCCCCCCATGCCCAGCAGGACAGAATGCAGCGTGTGCGCAGCTGTTTTCTGAATGTCAGCCGGTAACTCATTAAATTCCATAGCATCCCCGTCTTTTAACGTGATAGTGACGAATCATCCCGATCTTCGTGTGCTTCGGGCGTCCTGCATGCTCGTTTGGTTACCCTTTAACGCCGGACCGGCGGAACGTTTTTTGCTGAGTAATCACCGCGGGGTGATTGCTTGGTGTGATTGAATATAACTAAGGGTAATTTATCGGTCAACAATATTGGTAATAAAAGTTAATATTAAAGTGCAAAAAAAAGAGCAACCAATTGATTGCTCTAGTTATTTTTTTAAATTATTTTTGTTGCTGCTGTTTTCTGACTTTAAGCATCTCTTCAAACAGACTATTGAAATTCTTCACTCTTGCTTCTAACTGCATGATTTGAGATTCTTTTTCGGATTCAGGCAGGGAATTAAAAAGCCTAAGCACCTTCTTTTCTTGCTCGCTCAGTTCGACTGGCAGATCGCTTGCTGGTGTCGGCTGCTGCTCTTCATCCCCATATAATAACCATGTTGGTGAGCACTTCAGAGCCTGGCCGAGGGCGAAAAGTGTTGCCCCCTTCGGTTCTGTCTGCCCACTTTCCCATTTAAATACACTAACACTGGACTTGCTAACCAAGTCAGCAAGCCGTTTCTGAGTCAGGCCCAGCTCTTTTCTCCGCGCAGAAAGGCGGTCACCCAAAGTCTCTATTTTCATATCCATAATATAAGTTAACTTGACATAACTTTAAGTAGTATTTAATTTACTAACTGTTGTTATAGGAGATGAACATGCACACAACAGCAGTCATTAAATTTTTTGGTTCAAAATCAGCGGCAGCTCGAGCCCTGAAAATTTCTCAAGCAGCCGTAACCCGATGGGGGGAACTTGTGCCAGAAAAAAGAGCTGTTCGTATCGAGCGCATTACGGGAGGGGCGCTTAAATACGATCCCGTTATTTACGACCAGCATAAAGACAAGTGCAAAAAGGGATCTGACTGATGGAAATCAAAATGCTGGCGCTCGAGGTGGAGCAGTGGGCACGGGAGAAAGGCTGGAAGACGGTGACCCGTTTGATTACTTCGCATCACAGCGGCGAGCTGCTGGAAAGCCTTGAGGCTATTGCCGGTGCGGATGAGTTCGCCCGCCGTCTGCATAACAACAAACAGATTTTGCAGCGCGCGTTCCGTACCGACACACCGCATTACCGCCAACTGGCCGAGCGACTGAGTCATGCCGTTCACGCAGCTATCGATGCGGAGCAAAAGAAGCGACAGGAAGCCCACCTGCTGGTGGCGGTGGCCAACCGTGAGTGCATAGAGGCCACCAACGCAGTACTTCTGTGCAAACCGCCGGAAGTAATTCGCCGCGAAACCATTGAGGCGATTGACTCACTGACTGCGGTACTCAATGCATTTTCATACCCGGAGTATCGCGCAGCCTGAATGTTGGGAGTGGAGGGGAAACATGCTGAGTAAAGACTACCTGCAGAAGCAGATCATAAAAATTTTATCGACCGAATACGGCGCTGCGGAGACTGCCACTGCGGCACGGTACGCCATAGATATCCTGGATACGACGCCGAGCGCCACGGTGGACATGGTGATCGCCAGGGCTAAATGGTATGCGAAACACAATCATTTGCCGGCGGCGCCGAAAAGAACAGCGCCAATAGTGAAAGCCCGGTTGCCGGCACGGGGCATCAATCGTTAAGCGCTGTTTCATGGGGTAATTGTAGCGAATCTGGAGGTCGCCATGTGCTCTTCTCAGGAATTGATGGAACGCTGGAAAAATGCGGTAGCGGGTAGGGTTCCTGCAGCTGTGCCGGGGCGGGATTTTGTATCAATTTCTGGGATGAGATACCGCGACGACCGCGGGCGCCTGGTGACGGTAGTGAGAGATTCCCGCTTACGGGTGGTATTCCGCCGTGAAGGATATGGTGGAACCTGTGAGATAGGTCGAAGAGAGTTTGAACGCAAGTTCACAGTAGTAGGGGTAAAACCGTGAATTTACATATTGATTGCAGCCCACCCGGCACTCGAGCGAGTGCCGGGTTACATCAGAGCTTGATATCGGCTGGTTTATGGTGCCGCAGCCAGTCTTTGAGTGCAGCATCAATTCTAGCCTCCCACCCATCACCGGTGGTCATGAAGGCATCCAGTACCGCAGCAGATAGTTCCATTGTAATGGCTATCTTCCCGTCGTCAGTGTTGGCAGTGGTCGGCATAATAATTCAGGCCGCTTTGCCAATGGTGAAGTCAAAGTGTATCGCGTCATACGGAAATACAGTGCCACGTTCTCCGCGCTCCAGCATATCGCTGGCAAGAAGGGCGGTAACGTCGGTATGCACGCCTTTAACGTCGCGACCAACAAGAGCAGCAATTTCACGGATAGTCATTTCCCCAGAACCGGTCATTGCCATCAGTATGGCCATGCGGTTTGGTGACAGTGTTTTGTGCAGCAGTTGCCAGTCAGGGAAGGAGATCACATCTTCTTCCGTTCCTTTTGCGCCATCAGCAGCGGCGCGAAAAGCGGACATGACATCCGCCTTAAAATCGTTCATTGTTTCAACACGAATGGTTACCGTCTTCATGTCATTCTCCTTCTCGCAGGGCCATGACTTCATTGATGAAATCTTCCAGCAGCTGTTCTATCGTGACAAAGTCAGTGCTGATTTCCCGATCGCCGATGTGTTTATGGTCGCCCTTACCCCGTTCATTATCGTAGCGCATCACACAGACGCCGCTGGCGACATAGGCAAAGCTGTACTTGAATTTATGCTCGCTACCAAGAACGGAGGGGTCAACCTCCCATATAACGACTCTGATGTAATCTGTGCCATTCAGCTGGCGCTTAAACTTTCGATAAAGCCTGGATGGCATTGCTTCGTCTTCCTTCGTTATGTTGTAAACAATAACAACGCAACTGTCTGTTGTCAAATTGGACAACAAAATACAGTTGATCATCTGAGTTCCGGGCGCTACACTGCACTGGCAGCGGCAAAATCCGCTGCCGGGTTTAGCAGCCTGGAATTCAATCAGCGTCCAATGGCGCTATGTGCGCTTTTTTTGCGCCTGAGGACTACGCACATCCAAATTATGGTGGGCTGTGTGGGGGCACCGAAAGGTGCGCCGGGTTCTCTGATTGACCGGTCTGCTAACCCTGCACAGTTCACCACCAGCTGTTTAGCAGCGGCTTGTGGTGATTATGCAAATAATCAATCAGAGGCTGCCATCATGGCTACTACCCCTACTCAGACTCAACCTGAAGTTCTGCTCGTAGAGGGCCGCGCGGTGACTACGTCACTGGCTGTCGCGGCATACTTTTCCAAGCGTCACGATAACATCATCCAAAAAATCCAGACCCTGGAATGCTCTCCTGAGTTCACTGACCTTAATTTTAAGGTCAGTGAATACGCCGACTCCACCGGTCGCACACTTCCCTGTTACGAAATCACCCGAGACGGTTTTGCCTTTCTGGCCATGGGCTTTACTGGCAAGCGCGCCGCCATTTTCAAAGAGCACTACATCAACGCCTTCAACGTGATGGAGGCAAAACTCTCTGCGGGTGCGCCTGCATTTCCTGAACGCATTGAATTACTCATCACCCTGGAGAACGGGGCGATAGTCGACTCACGGCCGGTACAGAAGGGCGAGGTTATTGCCAGCCTGGACACTTTCATCGAGCTGACAGAGCGGCGGGGTTATCTGGTGATCCATCCTGACGATCTGAAATCACTTTCTCTTGGCCACAATAAACGGGGGAAGTCATGAGCATCAAGTTGATGGATACCACCGACCGTATGCCAAATGTTGATTCTTTGGATTTCGGGCGCTATAGTCCCTGTGCAGCGGCAAAATCCGCTGCCGGGCTTCGCATCCCGGAATTCGACATAGCGCATAACCGCGCTTTAAGCGGTTTTTTTATGCGCGCAGCCTTTGTGCACCTGTCAATGGTGGCTCAGGCGGGAGCTTCCTCGGAAGCGCCGGGTTCTATGTCGACCGGTAATGCGAATCCCGTCTGGGCTACCACCAATCATGGCTTCGCATCTGTGGGTGGTAGTTACATAACTATCGACATAGAGGCTGCCATCATGGCTACTACCCCTACCCAGACTCAACCTGAAGTTCTGCTCGTAGAGGGCCGCGCGGTGACCACGTCACTGGCTGTCGCGGCTTATTTCACCAAACCTCACAAAGATATTCTGACCAAAATCTCCCAACTCGAGTGCTCCCCAGAGTTCACTGAGCGAAATTTTTCGCCCAGTAATTACACCGACCCCACCGGTCGCACACTTCCCTGTTACGAAATCACCCGAGACGGTTTTGCCTTTCTGGCCATGGGTTTTACTGGCAAGCGCGCCGCCATTTTCAAAGAGCACTACATCAACGCCTTCAACATGATGGAGGAAAAACTCTCTGCGGGGGTGCCTGCATTTCCTGAACGCATTGAATTACTCATCACCCTGGAGAACGGGGCGATAGTCGACTCACGGCCGGTACAGAAGGGCGAGGTTATTGCCAGCCTGGACACTTTCATCGAGCTGACAGAGCGGCGGGGTTATCTGGTGATCCATCCTGACGATCTGAAATCACTTTCTCTTGGCCACAATAAACGGGGGAAGTCATGAGCATCAAGTTGATGGATACCACCGACCGTATGCCAAATGTTGATTCTTTGGATTTCGGGCGCTATAGTTCCCGAGCAGCGGCAAAATCCGCTGCCGGGATTGGCGTCCCGGTATTCGTGAGAGCGCACAACCGCGCCAGCGGTTTTTTTGTGCGCAAAGCATTGCTACACCTATCAATGGTGGGGCGTGCAGGGGCATCGAAAGATGCGCCGGGTTCTCTTGCGACCGGTTACGCCAACCCTGTACGTCTCACCACCAGTGTGATTGGCGTCTCCGGTGGTGAGTTAACCAACTTATCGCAAGAGGCTGCCACCATGGCTACTATCCCTACCCAAACTCAACCTGAAATCACCATCGTCGACGGCCATGCTGTTACTACGTCGACGACTGTTGCTGAATATTTCGGTAAACAGCATCACCACGTTGTTCAGAAAATTGAAAAATTGGAATGTTCTGCTGAATTTTCAACCCGCAACTTTTCGCGGGTTCAATTTGAACATCGTGGCAACACCTATAACGCCTACCAAATCACCCGAGACGGTTTTGCCTTTCTGGCCATGGGTTTTACTGGCAAGCGCGCCGCCATTTTCAAAGAGCACTACATCAACGCCTTCAACGTGATGGAGGCAAAACTCTCTGCAGGTGCGCCTGCATTTCCTGAACGCATTGAATTACTCATCACCCTGGAGAACGGGGCGATAGTCGACTCACGGCCGGTACAGAAGGGCGAGGTTATTGCCAGCCTGGACACTTTCATCGAGCTGACAGAGCGGCGGGGTTATCTGGTGATCCATCCTGACGATCTGAAATCACTTTCTCTTGGCCACAATAAACGGGGGAAGTCATGAGCATCAAGTTGATGGATACCACCGACCGTATGCCAAATGTTGATTCTTTGGATTTCGGGCGCTATAGTTCCATGGCAGTCCCTCAATGGGCTGCCGAGTTTAGCAGCTCGGAACTCACAATAGCGCACAACCGCGCCAGCGGTTTTTTTGTGTGCGGCGCGCAGGTATATCCGAATTATGGTGGCCTGGGCAGGGGAGCCGAAAGGCTCGCCGGGTTCTATTGTGACCGGTCTGCTAACCCTGTTCAGGTCACCACCAGTTGTTTAGCAGCGGCTTGTGGTGAGTTATCAAAACTCACAATAGAGGCTGCCACTATGGCTACTACCCTTACCCAAACTCAACCTGAAGTTACCCTCGTCGACGGTCGCGCCGTCACAACCTCGATTGCCATCGCGGAATACTTCACCAAACGTCATGCTGACGTTATCCGCAAAATAGAAACTCTCGAATTCTCACCGGAATTTAACGCCCGCAATTTTGCGTCGGTTGAATATACCGACGCAAAAGGCGAAAAACGCCCCGCATACGAAATCACCCGAGACGGTTTTGCCTTTCTGGCCATGGGTTTTACTGGCAAGCGCGCCGCCATTTTCAAAGAGCACTACATCAACGCCTTCAACATGATGGAGGCAAAACTCTCTGCGGGGGTGTCTGCATTTCCTGAACGCATTGAATTACTCATCACCCTGGAGAACGGGGCGATAGTCGACTCACGGCCGGTACAGAAGGGCGAGGTTATTGCCAGCCTGGACACTTTCATCGAGCTGACAGAGCGGCGGGGTTATCTGGTGATCCATCCTGACGATCTGAAATCGCTCTCTCTTGGCCACAAGAAACGGGAGGGCTAATCGTGAGTTTGCTCCTTACCTCACGTCCCATAGTGGTGATTTCTGAGCTGGCGATGCGCGTAGGCCTCAATGAGGCAATGCTGCTTCAGCAGATCCACTACTGGGCCACAGAGACGACATCAGGCATTGAACATGATGGTCGTTGCTGGGTATACAACACGATCGCTGAGTGGATGGAGCAATTCCCATTCCTCTCTGAATCGTCGATTAAGCGTGCATTTGCGTCGTTGAAAGCCCTGGGAGTTATCTATGTCAAGAAGCTATCGAGCGATCCTCGTGACAAGACAAATTATTACGCAATTAACTACGAACACAGCGTCCTGACTGATGAGGTCAAAATGACCCCATGCAACGGGTCAAATTGCACTGATGCAACGGGTCAATCTGAACCGATGCAAAAGGTCAAAATGACACGCTGCAAGAGGTCAAAACGAGCCGTTCTTCATACAGAGATCACTACAGAGAGTACTTCAAAAGAAAAACCTACCCAAACCCTTCCTGGCGCACTCGACAGCGGGGGGGAGTGGTTTAGGGATTTTTTGGCTGGCTTACTGCGAAACCAATTCCCGGTCACCGATGCAGCAACGCTGCATGACCAAGTCGTTGAGTTTCTGAGCCATCATGGGCTGACCTGCCGACGGGAGTACCCAGTGGACGACCGAGGCGATGGCCGAGGTGGGAAGGTTGATATTCTCGTCACCGATGACGCCGGCCACCGCTGCGGAATCGTGTTGGACTGGAAGTGCCCTCGCCGAAAATCAATCACCAAGCTGAACTCCATCGGTGGCGGGCTGGTTGTGCTGCGGGATGTTAATTCTCGCGGTGATTACCTGGACTCCGGTGTTTTGGTCATTGGGAGCTGCAAGGCTGAACCGTTGGCTGGCCAGGTATTGGATTTTCTGAATTCAAAAATCAACGCCAGAACGCCGAAGCGTGCCGATACCCTGCGAGAAATCACTGAACGGCTGGCCGATGGTTACTCCCAGGCTGAGCTGGAACTTGTCGCTGAGCATCGCACGGATCAACTGCTGAACAACCCGAGGCTTGCTCACATGCTGGCACCAAACCGGCTGTTCGCTGCTGACAGTTTCGGAGCATATCTGGTTGCAGCCAATGCCTGGCATAAAAAACGCACCCAGCGGGCAGAGCGGGTCGCTGCGGTGGAGCAACAGCGGCAAAGCCCGCCAACGGGTGAGGTGCTGGCGATTGATTTTGATGATGCGTTTGATCGGCTGTTCGTGGAAGGTTTGCCACCGGCAAACCCGGCAGAGAACCTGGCATGGCAGCACGTTCAAAAAAACGGGTTCAACAAACCTGGAGATGAGCCATCAGCGCGTCGAGAGTGGCGGACAATTCTCACTCGTTCGTATGCCCGGTCAGCGAGGGTGGAAGCATGATTCAGCAACGAGAATTGAGCATGGATGACGGTATTTGGATGAATTTTACGAGGGAGAATTATCGGCGAAACGTAAGGCACTTTCGGGGGGGAAGTGAGGGAAACATGAAAATTACAAGCAGGCAATTGGCGGCGCTGATCCAGGGTAAAAATTTGAGTTCAGCGGAGATTTATCTGCTGGTGGATGAGCGGCATCCAGAAAATACGGTCAGCAGAGCAACCATGTTAGTGCGTTTGCACGCGATGCTCAGATCGCCAAGTGTCGAGATGGTGAAGACTGGCCAGGGCAGTAAGGCTCGTTTTTTACTGATAAGCGCCAGCGAGCGATTTCTGGAGCTTAGCGATATTAACTCGCGCTCGGATGATAAAGAGACGACAGCGGACACGACGCTGTGGCATTTCCATCCCACAGAGCTGCATTACTGCCAATTGCACAAGATGTTTGATCAGGCCTTGTCCCGTGTACAGGATAGGGATTAATGGAATTAATTATTGGGGAGCTGAAAGTTATAGGGAAAACCTCATCAATCGAACTTGCTGCGAGTCAATTGTGGGGAGGGTGCTGTCGGTAGCATGGGGGATAATGCGCTCTTAAGGTCAATCCGTAGTGCTCGATAACGACCACAATGGCGTACCATTCTATTTACAGGGAGGAGGGATCGGGGCTTCAGGTAAAAATTCTATTTTATTAGTTAGCCGGGAGGTTACTTCGTGAAACTGACATACATGGAAGCTGCAACTGCAGCTGTGCAACACGAAAAGGTGGGACGGTACGACCAGGCCGCTTTGTTCTGGCTCCAGGCTGAGAATTTAGCCTTCAGGCCCGCGAACCAGACTTGGGCCGCTATGCGTGCCGAGGTGTGCGAAAAGCGGCATGTTCTCCGGATGACGCCAGAAGGGAGTAAATAATGTGGACTGGTTTACGTTGGTGATTATCCTCGCGCTGCTGGTGTTTTGTGGAAGTGTATTGATACTTGTATGGTTAATGTTGAAAGTTATACCTGACTAATATTTATTAATAAACAATTATCGGCTATCACCTTGCCTCATGGGAATGGATAATACTGGCCTCAATTTCTTGCGTAGGTAATAAAGGCTATGCTCTGGCTGGAACTAATTCTATTTCTCGTTGCATTAGCAACGGTCTCAATTTCAATGTTAATTGAAATCTATTGGGACGATAGCGAATAGTTTGCGATAAAATATCGGATTGATTAGTATTGCTGCGGGTGCTTGAGACTATCTGTCTTGAGTATTTGCAACAGGCAGATAGAGAAAAGCCTCGAGTAATTTCCAATCAACCTTAGGCCTATCCGATGCTTCAACAACTGAAGATTAGTCTCTTACCGGCCGAAAGGTTAAGGAGAAGAAGGCTACGGAGCCACAAAAACAGGCGCTGATGGCGCTAATTGTTGTCAGCATAGCTCTGCTAGGGGCTTTGCTGCTCAACAAGGGAAATCTCTGTGAAGTTAGCTTCCGAAGCGGCAGGGCGGAGATAGTGGCTTACATGGCTTACGAAACCAGGTAAGAGCAACTGCGGGGAGCTATCCCCGCAACTCTTTATTGATGAGCATGGGCTCTCAAGCACCCATCATATCGAACCCGCCTCGGCGGGTTTTTGTGTTTTTGAACCCACCATGGATATTTTGCTTATATGTTATTTTGTTTTTTAATAAACAATAAAACATTAAATAAATATATTTATTTTGGCTAATTAATTGACTTGCGTCTCATTATCAAGTCTTGGCGAGGAAATAAGAGAAGTTTTTTAACTCAATTGATCGGTCAAACAGATCAATATTACTGATTTTGATCTGCGCAACCTATCGTTGGCAAGGGAGATTAGGCAAAATAAAGGTTCGCGCGAAAGGATTTACCAAGGATGACAGTGATAAATCCTGTTGGAGTCATTTATGAACAAAGACGACACAATAGCCATACTTGTTCCCGAGTCTCTTATTCCACACATCCGTAAGTTCAAAGGTGGGATTTTACTGTATGTGGACTGCCTGGTTGTTGAAAACGGGTTTGACCTTGGAGAAGGGGAGTTTGTGACTTCAGTTGCTTCTTTTACTGAGGTGATGAGCTTGGCTGGTTTGGCCACCGGTTCTGCTGCTATAATTAAGTCACGGGATTGAACCCCCGTGCTGGGTAGTTGCTGCGTCAACAGGAACCTGACATGGCGCATACACAACACATCACACCGCATACATCAGTAGCGGTGTTTCTGCTTATGCTGGTGGTCTGGCATGAGTGAAAAACGAACCTACAGAACCAAAGCGAAACAGCAACATCTGCGTCGAGTGGCTGCGCTGAGTTGTATAGTGTGCCGCAATCTCAAACTGGGTGAAACGCTTGGTGAAATTCATCACTACTGTTCCAGTATCTGGTCGTCTGTTTGTGCCAGTAATTTCCGTATTATACCTCTTTGTCATATTCATCACCGTACCGGTGGCTACGGTGTGGCTATTCATGCTGGTCGGCACATATGGGAAGTGACGCTCGGTACCAAGTCCGGGTTGTTGGCTCAGGCTATTTACGAATTGGGTGAAGTTGTGGAGGAATGGATGCCTAAATGCTTTGCTCAGAAATGGGGAGTGGCAGTATGACCCCAAAGAAACGCAGAATATACCAGGTAGCACTAAAAAAAGTCGCTGGGGCACCACGTAAAAGTTACCTGGGAAAATATCGCCCGCTTACCCGCATTCAAAGCGCCTGGGTTAAATCGTTATTGTCGGTCTGGGGAGATTGCTACGGAGGTAGAACGCGAGAAGAGGTGAGGCTGGGCGGTGAATTCTGGAATGAGTTGCAGGGTGAGGAATGGTCTGATGATGCAGCAAAGAGAATAATCGAGACCATCAAAGGTCTGCGTAAAATAGGGTACCGTGGTGATGGATTACTACGGATGGCCAAGGCTATTCTCTGGCCAAAACCATCGCTGGTGAACGCCCAGATGAAGAAGGACGACGGGGATTTTGTTGAGCGTTGCATTCTGGATGTGTTCAGCAATGACGATCCGGTCTATGTTGTCGGAGTTGATTTTTATGCTCGTCATAAACGGATTAGTGACATAGGTCGCTATCTGCAGAGCGTGGCGCCATGGCTCACCAGGCAACAGGCAGAAGACCGCGCAAGATGGTGTATCAGTCACTTTAATTGTGCAGTTTTTATGTCGATGAAAGCGGCGCTGAGGCAGGAGTGCGAAAATAAATATTGAAAACGGACACAAAAAGTAGATAATTAATTTATATTTGGCAGAGCTGTAGCTAACGATAGTGCTAAGAAGCGAGCTCGAGGGCACAAACAGACACAAATATTAAAACGATAAGGCCCGCTTTATGCGGGCCTTATCGTTTTTGGCTCATCTTATCGCATAAGTTGAGTGATAAATTCTGGGCAGAAATTGGGAGCCATCAACGACACAGCAGAAGGGCGCATTTAGTTCATATATGCACTATTAATCCCTTGGTGGGGAGTCGTTAAGTGCGCCCTTCGATGTGGTATTACGTTCGGGGACGACCTGTTACAAGCCTTGGCATCCGCCTGGGCTTTCTCATTTCTGGGACTCAAAATTTCGCTTCTGATTGTATGTGTGAACAAAATAGTGATGATTGTCGCAATTATATTTCTGAAATAAGTCATAACTAGAAGCTAATAGCCCGAAGTGTGAACAGTAATCTACGGAGGCGTAATGGCTGAGAAGATTTTATGGACTGGTAATTCAGATACAGTTCCGGAGAACGTGTACCATAATGTTTCTGCTTATGCTGGGAACTCTGTTTCTGGCTTTATAGACGAGCAGCAGATTGTTACGTGGGATTTCAATTTCTTGATGGGCTCAACGAACGGGCCATATACTGAAGGTATTGTAATTGATGGTGAACGGTATTTTTGGCAGGAAGGAAATACGTATAAGATTGTAACAACACTTACCGACCCTATTGAAGTGACGACTGAGCGATTTACAGTTTTTTCATGGCGAGGCGAATCATTTAATGTCGATGTTTTCGAGGAAGGGTTGTTTTATCTTGAACATGAGCATGGGGGGGCGTCTTATTATGTTCTTTCTCATGTCATGGATCCTCCTATCCCGGCATTTATCGATATCGTACCAGGGAGCACTAACGCATTTCAGATGACAGTGCATCTATCTTCGAACAAGACATTAGGATGGCTTGAAATCGTTTTAAACGGAGAACCGGTTATTTTTGGAAATGGGAGTTCAAGGATATACCTGAAAACCTATGATGGGTTGAAAACTAACCCTGTGTGGAGTTGTGGTAAAACTTTCGGCGACAGTGCGAATGTGTATATGAGCAATTTGCAGGTATATCTCGTCATGGAGTGAACCTTCATGATTGTTGTTCATATTTCTACCCATTTTAAGGGGGTTGTGAGACATTTCTGTACCTACCAGGGATGGTGCCTTTTGTCATCTGATCACTGAGCCGGCGATTGTTGTTACAACAGAGCTGCGTATTTGATTGGAACACACGTCTACCTTTAAGGACTGTATTTTCTATGGTTAGGAACGTGTCATTCTAGTCCGGAATTTTGATCTGCCCTCAGCGGTTTTTGTGTTCATAATGATTTATTACTCACCTGAGTTTTACTTAATATATTTAAAACAAAATGGTTGGTGATAAAGCTATTTTTGATACATGTTTATGTGTTTTTTATTACTTTTCAAATAACACTTGAGGGCATATGGGTGATGTTTCTAATGCTTTTGTTTTGTCTTGTGTTGTTTTTTTTGTTTTTCGGCTGAATAGTGTTGCCAAATAGGGGGGGTGAGCTACGTTTTATTTACTGCGTTGACCATCATTAGCATTATTGCTGGTTTTTATCACGTGTCGAATAAAACAATATGTCAGGAGTGCGACTATGCCTACGATTAATAATCCTAACGCCACCATTCACTCATTGCTGATTACAGAGGATAACTCCCCCGCTGACGGCCAGACGACCAATTCCGTTGTTGCTCAGGTGAATGACGGTGATACGGTGCCTCTGGCCGGTCAGACGGTGACCTTTGAAATTGAAGAGGGCGCCAGTATTCAAGGCCAGGCAGAAAGTAACGCGCAGGGAATTGCCGTTGCGACCCTGACCAGTACGACGGCGGGGGTTTACACGGTCACCGCCAGCATCAATAAAAGCCAGATGACGGTGGATTCAACCTTTGCCCCTGTCGATGATAACAACCCGAATGCGGTGATTGAGGATGTGTACGTCTCCCAGAACAATGCCCAGGCCGATGGCACGTCAACCAACGAAGTGACAGCTGAAGTCACCAACGGGAGCGGCGGGCTGCTGGTGAACCAAAGCGTGACGTTTGAGGCGGATAATGGGGCCCTCATCCAGAGCCCGGTCCTGACCGATGAGCTGGGCAGGGCTATCGCGACGCTGACCAGCACCGACGCGGGGGAGGTCACCGTGACGGCCACCATAAACGCCAGCAGCAGCGACGTGGCGGTGGTGTTTGATGAAAGCGACGGCAATGACCCGACGGCGTTTCTCGTCCTGCTGCAGACCACCGACAATTTCGCCGTGGCTGACGGCACGGCCATGAACAAGGTCACTGCAGAGGTGGCGGGGGAAAGCGGAAAACTGCTGGCGAACCAGCGCGTGACGTTCACGGCGGATAATGGCGCCGAGATTGTCAGCCCGGGGCTCACCGATGCGTCGGGGAAAACCACGGTAACCCTGACCAGCCTGACGCCCGGCAAGGTAACCGTCACCGCCAGTATTAACGACTCCAGCCTGGAGACGGAAGTGCAGTTTGTTGAGGACGGCTCGAATGACCCGACGGCGTATATCAGTGCGTTGACGGTGTCTAAAAATACCGCCGTGGCGGATGGACGCCACACCAATGAGGTGGTCGCGGAGGTGGTGAGTGGCGATGGCCGGTTGCTGGCCGGACAGGGGGTTAATTTTACGGCCACCAACGGGGCGGAGATTGATGAGCTGGTCGTCACGGACGAGTATGGGAAGGCGGTGGCGACGCTGACCAGCCTGACGCCGGGCATCTCCATCGTGACCGCGCTGATAAACAGCAGTAAAGCGTCGGTGAACGTGATATTCACCGAGGCGACGGGCAATGACCCGACAGCCGAGGTTATCGCCTTGCGCACGCTGGATGACCAGGCCGCCGCTGACGGGCAGGCGACCAACCGGGTCATGGCTGAAGTGGCTGACAGCAATCATGTTCTGCTGGCAAACCAGAGCGTGACGTTCCTGGCAACAAACGATGCGGAGATAGTCAGCCCGGTACTGACAGATGCGGGCGGCAAGGCGACGACGACGCTGACCAGCACCAGCGAGGGTACCGTGAAGGTGACGGCAGTCATCAATGTGAGTGCCCGCAGTACCGATGTCACCTTTATTGAAGGGGGCAGCACCAACCCGGATGCGGTGATAGCCGGGGTTTATATTGAGATGAACAATGCGGTGGCGGATGGCGTGGCCGTCAACACGGTGGCGGCCGAGGTGGTGGATGGCGATAACCGGTTGCTGGCGAACCAGAGCGTACACTTTGAGGCAGATAACGGTGCGGTCATTCAGGCCAACCCGGTGCTGACGGATGAGTATGGCAAGGCCATCGTGTCGCTGAGCAATCTGACGGCAGGGGCATGTCAGGTGACGGCGAGCATCAATGAGAGCACGGATAGCGTGACGGTCAACTTTACGGAAGGCGGTGGCAATGACCCGTCGGCGGAGATAGAAACGGTGACCGTGTCGAAGGACAATGCCCGTGCGGATGGCGTGGAGAGCAATGAAGTCACGGCGACGGTGACGGACGGAGGGGGCAATCCGCTGGACGGACAACGCGTGCGTTTTGAGGCGGACAACGGTGCGGTAATCCAAAGTCCGGCGGTCACGGACACGACAGGGAAAGCGACGACGACGCTGACGAGTACCACGGCAGGGGGGAGCACGGTGACGGCGAGCATTAACGACAGCGCTGAAACAGCGGTGGTCAGTTTTACCGATGAAAGCGCGACGTTTGTGATTGATTCGCTGGTCAGTGACAAGGAGAGCATCGTCAACGACGGAACGGACATCGCCACGCTGACGGCGACGGTCATTGACAGTGACACGGGCAATGTCGTGTCCGGGGCTGCGGTGTCCTGGTCAACGGACAGGGGAACGGTGACGCCAGCGACATCGGTCACCGATGAACGTGGCGAGGCCGTGACGCAGCTCAGTGACACCGGAGATACCGGTACGGCGACGGTGACCGCAGCGCTGAACAGCGGTGAAGAAAAAACGTATCCCGTCACGCTCCAGGGACCGGTCACTCTGGCTGTTCGGGGTGGACGCCGACGCCATGGGACCGGCCGGGACAGCTTGTCCTGGCTTGTCGCGATAGATGTGCTCACCGGACAGCCGGTCACGGCCCGCTGGCAATATGAGGGTGACGAGGCCTCTGTGACCGCGGTGCGTTTTGCTGATCCCCAACCGGAGAAACCACTCCAGGTCGTCAGTGCTACGGGACAGCAAGGTATTGTGCTCACCCCGCTGAACGTGGCCGGTTTTCCGATGGATCCTGCCGGCGATGCGTTCGCTGTCGTGACGGAGACGGGGGGTGTCCAGGCATGGGGAAGTGCGGCAAGCGGGGGCGCCGTACCGTCAGCGATTGCGACCCGGACCGACCTGAGCGTACCGGAGTGCACCGCGTCTGCGTACGCCGTTCTGACCCGTGCGGGTGGTGTGGTCACCTGGGGAAACGCCACTAACGGCGGGAGTGTGTCATCCGCGATTGCCACACGTACCGATTTGGCCATGCTGGCAAGCACGGATGCCGCTTTTGCCGCACTGACCGCTTCCGGCGGAGCCGTTGCGTGGGGAAATGGCGACGAGGGGGGGAGTCTCCCAACGGCCATTGCGACACGAACCGATCTGGTCGCACTGAGTAGCACTGGCAGTGCGTTTGCTGCGCTGACCCAGGCCGGCGGCGCGGTGGCGTGGGGGAACAACACTAACGGCGGGAGTGTTCCGTCCGCGATTGCGACACGTACCGATCTGGTGACGCTGACCGGCACTGATTTTGCCTTTGGCGCACTGACTGCGTCCGGTGGCGTGGTGGCATGGGGCAGCGGCAGTGACGGTGGTAATGTACCTACCGAGATTGCCACCCGCACTGACCTGGTCGAATTAAGCAGTAATATACGTGCTTTTGCCGCACTGACGAAAGCCGGCGGTGTGGTGGCCTGGGGAAATAGTGATTTTGGGGGGAATGTTCCGACGGCCATCGCCACCCGCACGGACCTGGTCGCCATGGCAGGAAACGGCAAGGCTTTTGCTGCACTGACGGCCTCTGGCGGTGTTGTTGCCTGGGGGAACGGCAGTTACGGTAGTACCGTGCCGACGGAAATAGGCACCCGGACTGACCTGATTGCGCTGGCCAGTACTGATTATGCCTTTGCTGCGCTGACGGCTTCCGGAGGGGGGGTGGCATGGGGAGACAGTGCGAAAGGAGGATCTATCCCGGCAGAGATACAGCCGCTGTTAACCGATATTGTGGCCGTTTATGGTTGTGACGCGGCTTTTTGTGCACTGAAATCTGACAATACTGTGGTCGTCTGGGGAGGGGGCGATGCCGGTAAAATGGCTAATATCCCGGAGGCTTTGCAGGGCAATGTGTCGTATTATCAGGAATAATTGAATGTCTTTATGCATTAATCCCCTGGACGTGGTGAGGCAGGGGGGCCATTTTCTCAGTTGATGATGTGAGCTCGTTCTCTGCGGGCCGTTTAGAAAGGAAGGCACCCATAAGAAGCCCTGGCTAACCGCCGGGGCTTTTGTCTTCTGGCGGATAAAATTTCAGTTGCGGGTGGCACGTAACGGTATATCGGTTTGCCAGAACGCCATTTTCCAACCCGCACAAGAGGTGTTTGGGTATGCAGGTGACTATTGATGGTGTCCCGTACGCGCCGGCGCGTGGAGCATCAGCCAAAATCGGCATTGCTGTTTCCACACATCGCCGCGCAAAGGTATTAAAAAACACGCTTGAGCAGCATGTGAAACATCTGCCTGCCGGCGCACTGCTGGTGGTGGTTGATGACGGTTCGATACCGGCAGCGGTTGTTCCGGCCGGTGTGCAGGTTATTCGTCATGAACAGTCTCTGGGGATAGTGGCGGCGAAAAATGCCAGCCTGCAGGTGCTGATGAACGCCGGCTGCGAACATCTTTTTTTGTGGGACGATGATGCCTGGCCGATTGCCGATGACTGGCACCAGCCTTACATCGATTCACCCGAGCCTCACCTGGCGTATCAGTTTCTTGACCTGGCGGGCCCGAGAAAGCTCAAAGATCTGGCCGTATTGTATCGTGATGAGCGCCATGTGGCGTACACCGGGCAGCGTGGCGTGATGCTGTACTACCAGCGTGACGCTATCGAGACGGTGGGGGGCTTTGACCTGGTTTACGGGCTCGGGATGTACGAGCACAGCGACCTGGCGATGCGTATCCACAATGCGGGACTGACGACATGGGCGTTTGCGGACGTAAGGGGCTCAGACAGGCTAATTTACTCCCTGGACGAGCACGAGGCCGTTGAGCGTTCGGTTTCACCGCCTGACAGAGTGCAGCAGGTGAGGCGCAACGTCGTGATTCATAACCAGCGACGTGATGCTGGATACACCGGGTGGGCTGACTACCGGTCACGTAAAAATCTGGTGCTGACTACATTGCTGACCAGCCAGAAAGACCCTCAGCGCGGCCAGCGGCTGAAGCCTGACCCGTCATTGCTGCTGGCGTGGGCGGCTTCCATTCGCGGCGCTGAGGCGGTGGTGCTGGCCGATGAGTTGAAAGCGGCGCCTGCCGGCGCCACGCGGGTGCAGGTTCCTGATGTGGCGATGAACGTCTATTTCCGGCGCTGGCTGCATATCTATCACTGTCTGCGCGACTACCCGGAATACACCCACGTTTGGTGCACCGATGGCACCGACGTTGAAATGCTGCGGGAGCCGTGGGCGAATATGGAGGTCGGCAAGGTTTACGTGGGGTCAGAGCCAACGCTGTATGCTGATATTTGGGCTGCCAGAAACCATCCTGAAAAGGTCTATCAGGACTTTATCAGCACCCACCGTAACGATGTGATGCTCAATGCCGGGCTGTTGGGCGGCAGCCGTGAGGATGTCATGGCATTCGCTCACGGTATCATGCGGCTGTATTACCGCATTGAGAGCTATCGGTTCTGGAAAATGGAACAGGCCACCAGCGCCGTCGGAGACATGCTGGCGTTCGGCATCGTGGCGAGGACGTTCGGTGAGCGTGTTGTGACAGGCCCGCAGGTGCATACCGTCTTTAAATCAAATGGAACAGGAAAGGAGCTGGCATGGTGGCGACACAAGTAGCCTTTGTTGTAGTCGGGCATCATAAACGCCGCGCACAGGCCGAAGTCCTAGCGTATGCGCTTGATGCCCATCTGCTAATGGATGACGGTGACCACGGCAGCAACTGGAACCACCACCGCGCCATGCAATGGGCAGCACAGCAGGATAAACGTGTCGTTGTCGTTGAAGATGACGCGCTGCCGGTGGCCGGGTTCACCAGTCTGGTCCCTGAATGGCTTGAGCGATCCCCTGAACAGCTGGTGAGCTTTTATCTCGGCACCGGCCGCCCACCGCAGTATCAACTGCAGATAGCCCAGAAGCTTATCGATGCTGACAAACATCATGCCGATCACATCCTGCTGCCGCGCCTGCTCCATGGAGTGTGTTACAGCGTGCCGCCTGCTTGCCTGCAGGCGATGCCCGGTCGCTGGGAGAAACACAAGGCTGCTGATTACGCGGTGGGTGATGCGTACGGCGGTATGGTGGTTTACCCCTGCTGGTCTTTGGTGGAGCACCAGGACGGAGTGTCGGTCGAGCGCCCATGGAATAACACGCTGCGGCGCGAACGCCGGGTGGCCTGGCGACTGCATCCAGGTGTACCGGTCAAATGATATCGATGGCCATTTTGATTTCACAGGTCCTTTGCAGGAAGCTTGCATGTGGGCCTGGCGCGCGGTGGATCGGCCGGATGCGGATTGCTAACGCTATTGGCATTACAGATAATGGAAAGCACTGTTACAGTGCGTAGTATTGAATGAGCAGGAGGCGAAATGAAACGTTATTTATTACCGATGGTTGTCGTACTATCACTTGCAGGTTGTGATCAGTCACCAAAATTTGATGGCTCCAGCAGGGGAGCGCTGTTGTACTCTGGTGAAGACATTGTTGCTTCATTGCCTGATGAGAAGAAAGCGGAGTTAAATCAGGCCGCGGCGGATATTCAGCGGTACGCCCATGTTGTTACTGGCATGGAAATCGGACCAGGGCGCGAAGCGGAAAAAGAAGCGGAGAACATGTATCTAAAGATTGTGGACGGTAAAACAGTAGATGAAGTGATTGCCGAGTCCAAAAGGTTGAGAGAGAAAACCGATCAGAAAATAATGGAAGCCACTTCAAAGCACTGAGTCAAGCCCACCAATCGGTGGGTTTTTTGTTGGTGTCAACCGATATCGATTCTCATTCTGTCTTGTCTGGCAAATGATATTTATTCTCGTTTTTATTCACGGGTCCTTTCCAGCCCCCAAAAGCCTGCCGGGCGGACGACGCGCACATTCTCGCTATTTATGAAAAATTTCCGGGAAGGCATTTCCGGTTCCGGCTGATGCTTACTTATTGTTTTTTATGAATATGAAAGAAAAATAAACCGGAAATGCCCTCCTGTTTAGAGGTAAGGCCATTTCCGGTTGGTAAGGAGTACGCATGGCTACGCAGGCTGAGGTGGCTGTTCATCTGGATCTGACGGATCGGCAGCTCAGAAACCTGCAAAAACAACCAGGCGCTCCGGTTCCAAAACGTAAGGGTGATTATGATCTTGATGCTTGGCGAGTGTATTACATCAACTACCTCAGAGCCGTTAAAAGTGTTCAGGAAGAAACTGTAGATGGTAAAGAGGCTAACCGGGATATCCAGTTACAAAAGGCAAAAATCAGACTGACTGAAGCGCAGGCTTATGCGCAGGAACTTAAGAATCTCAAAGATGATCAGATGGTCGTGGACACTGCCTTTTGCTCCTTCGCGCTTTCCAGACTGGCTAACGATATTGCGGCAATTCTGGACGGAGTGCCGTTGGCAATGCAGCGTCGTTTTACTGATATGAGTGAGGTACAGCTGGACTTTCTTAAAATCCAGATCGCGAAAGCTATGAACACCGCAGTTAAAACCAGCGAAAAAATACCGGAAATGCTTGATGAATATCTCAGCAGCGCAGATTAAAAACATGGTCAATGCTGCACGGATTGGATTGTCCGGACTCCTCCGTCCGTTACCCATGACGGCAGTGGAGTGGGCGAACGAACACTATTATCTGCCGAAAGAGTCCAGCTACCATACCGGGGAATGGGTCACGCTGCCGTTTCAGGTGGCCGTGATGAACAGCATGGGCAACGATGCTATTCGCACCGTCAATCTCATTAAATCTGCCCGCGTTGGATATACCAAAATGCTGCTGGCGGTCATGGCCTACTTCATTGAGCACAAGACCCGCAACTGCCTGATGTTCCAGCCGACTGATGCTGACGCTGAAAATTTTATGAAATCGCATGTGGAGCCGACCATCCGTGAGGTTCCGGTATTGAAGCAGTTGGCCCCCTGGTATGGCAAAAAGCACCGTGACAATACCCTCAGCATGAAGCGCTTTTCGCACGGTCTCGGGCTGTGGTGCCTGGGCGGGAAAGCCGCCAAAAATTACCGCGAAAAATCGGTCGACGTGGTGATGTACGACGAGCTGTCGGCGTTCGACCCCGATATCGAAAAGGAAGGGCCGCCGACGCAGCTTGGTGATAAACGTATCGAAGGTTCAGTCTGGCCAAAGTCTATCCGTGGCTCCACCCCCAAGATCCGCGGGCAATGCCAGATAGAAAAGGCGGCGAGTGAGTCCGATCATATGCTGCGCTTTCACATTCCGTGCCCGCATTGTGGTGAATACCAGTATCTTAAGTTTGGTGACGACGATACGGCGTTTGGTCTGAAGTGGGAAGAAGGCAAGCTGGCGACGGTGTATTACCTCTGCGAGCACAACGGTTGTGTCATTCGCCAGCCTGAACTGGATCAGTCTGTGGGAGAGTGGGTGTGCGAGTTGACGGGGATCCGGACCCGGGACGGACTGGTCTGGAATGACGCCGAAGGGGAAGAGGTGACGGTGCCGCGCGCCGTGTCATACCACATCTGGACGGCCTACAGTCCCTTCACCACCTGGGAACAAATCATCCGCGATTACCTGAACGCGAAAAAAGACCCGCACGGGCTTAAGGGGTTCTGGAACACCACGCTGGGCGATACCTGGGCGGAAGAGGTGGGTGAGCAGCTTGATCACGATGTGCTGCTGCAGCGCCGTGAAAAATACCCGGCGCAGGTTCCCGGGCGTGTGGTGTACCTGACGGGCGGGATCGACTCCCAGACCAGCGGGCGTTATGAGTGCTATGTCTGGGGATGGGGCGCCGGCGAAGAGTGCTGGCTGATAGACAAGGTGATCGTACTCGGACGCTATGATGCAGAAGAGACCCTGCAGCGTGTGGATGATGTCATCCGGAAACAGTATACGCGCTCCGACGGCACCCGGATGGGCGTCAGCCGCTGGGCGTGGGATATCGGCGGTATTGATCCGCACATTGTCTATCAGCGCTCACTGAAACTTGGCGCCCTGTGGGTTATCCCGATCAAGGGAGCCAACGTGTACGGCGGCAGCATTGCCGACATGCCGCGCGTGCGTAATAAACAGAAGGTATTTCTTACCCTCGTGGGCACGGATACGGCCAAGGATTTGATCTACGGGCGTCTGAAACTGGAGTCTCGGGGTGACACCTCGGTGGCCGGTGCCTTTCATTTCCCCGATGACGATGACATTTTTGCCGAGACGGAAGCAAAGCAGCTTGTGTCAGAAGTGCTCATCCCCAAGCTGACCAACGGCAAAATCGTGTACCGCTGGGACAACCAGAAGCGGCGTAACGAGACGCTGGACTGTCTGGTTTACGGGCTGGCTGCCCTGCGTCTGAGCATCAGTCGTTTCCAGATAGACCTGGAGCTGCTGACGGATGCGCTGGACGGCAAGAAAGAGAAGCTGGTTTCCATGGCAGAGATGGGCCGTGCATTAGGAGGTTGATATGCAGATGAAGAAAGAGATTTTGCTGGCCCAGCTGCTGGAGGCCGAGGTCGCGCTACATCAGTTAATGATCGGCAAGTCGGTCGTCTCCATTTCCCGCAGTGATTCTGCCGGCAACAGCCGCACCTATCAGTATTCGCAGGCCAATATTGACATGCTGAAAGCTTATATTGTCGATCTTAAAGGCCGGCTGGGTCTTGGCCGTGGTCGCCTCCCACCGGCAGGAGTCAGAGCATGAGCACAGGTTTACTGGCTCCGGACGGCGTGACGCCGCTGCGACAGTATGCGGGCTACCAGGGGGCGGGGGCGGGTTTTGGCGGACAGCTGGCGGACTGGCATGCCCCGCAACAGAGTGTCGATGCCGCGCTTTTGCCGACATTTTACCGCGGTAACGCCCGTGCGGACGATCTGGTTCGCAATAATCCGCTGGGCACCAATATTGTTGAGCTGCACAAGGACAATATCGTCGGCAACCTGTTCAAGCTCAGCTATCGCCCCAACTATCGGCATCTGGGGATCAGCCGCGAAGATGCCCGGTCTCTGGCCCGTGATATCGAAGCGGCCTGGACGGAGTACGCCGAAGATCCCCATTGTGTCATTGACATCGAGCGCAAGCGTACCTTCACCATGATGATCCGCGAGGGGGTGGCGACGCATGCTTTTAACGGTGAAATTTGCGTGCAACCCGTCTGGGACACTTCCCCGGGCTCTGTCTTTCGTACACGCTTCAAGATGATAAGCCCGAAGCGCATCAAAAATCCGGGTAATGCCCCGGATACCCCGAGTCGCCGCGCCGGGGTGGAGATTGACAGTCAGGGCGCTGCCGTCGCGTATTGGGTGGTGGATGACCCTTATCCCAACCAGGGTGAAAGCCGGGCCCGGCGTATTCCCGCCACCCTCAGCAGCGGCCGGGAGGCATTTATCCATGTCTTTGAGTCTCTGGAGGATGGGCAGACCCGCGGCGATAACGTTTTTTATTCCATCATGGAGCGCATGAAGATGCTTGATACGCTGCAGCAGACGCAGCTGCAGTCGGTTATCGTCAGGGCGATGTATGCCGCCACCATTCGTTCGCCGCTGGATTCCGAAAAAGCGTTTGAATATTTGGCGGGCGGACAGGTGGGTGAGGATAACCCCATCAGTGTGATGATGAAGACCATCATTGATTATTACCAGGGGGCCAATATCAAGCTGGGCGGGGTCAAAATCCCCCATCTGATGCTGGGGGATGAGTTGGATTTGCAGACGGCGCAGAATGCGGACAACGGTTTTGCCGAGCTGGAAAGCTCCATTATCCGCAACGTTGCTGCCGGATCCGGCGTGTCGTATGAGGAGCTGTCGCGGGACTACAGCAAAACCAGCTATTCCAGCGCACGGGCCAGCGCGAACGTCAGCTGGCGCTACTACATGGGCCGTCGCCGCTTTATTGCCGGCCGCCAGGCGTCACTGATGTTTGGCTGCTGGTTTGAAGAGGCGCTGGCGCGCGGCGTTATCACGTTGCCGGCCAGGGCCCGGTATGGTTTTTACGAAGCGCGTAATTCCTGGACCCATGCCCTGTGGATTGGTGCCGGGCGTATGGCCATTGACGGACTGAAGGAGGTGCAGGAGAGCGCGATGCGCATCACCACCGGTCTCAGCACCTACCAGCATGAACTGGCGCTGCAGGGGATGGACTACGAAGACGTATTCGAACAGCAGCAGTTTGAGATTGAACGCCGGCGCGAATCGGGGCTGGCCGATCCGGACTGGGCTGTCAGGCTGCCGTCACAAACGGATGATAAACCGGGAGAACAACATGCAATGGCCTAGCTACCAACATCTGGCCGCCAGAGTCTTCAATCAGCCACTGTTACTTGAACCCGCCTATGCGCGGGTTTTCTTTTCGGTGCTCGGCGAGCGTCTTGGTGCCAGCCGGCTGGTGGATGCCGTCACCGGGCAGGCTTATGCCGGCGACGCGCTGAAAAAACTGGCGTTCGGCTGGGATGACGATGAAGGCGGGCGCCGCACCAAATCGTACCGGGTGGAAAACGGTATCGCTGTACTGCCTGTCACGGGAACGCTGGTGCACAAATTTGGGTATGTGCAGCCGTTTTCCGGCATGACGGGGTATGACGGCATCATTACCCGCCTGCAGTTGGCGTTGGATGATCCGGCGGTGAAAGGGATCCTGCTGGACATTGACTCACCGGGCGGTGAGGTGGCGGGGGCGTTTGATACCGCCGACCTGATTGCCCGGGCACGGGATAAAAAGCCGGTCTGGTCGCTGGCCAATGACATGGCCTGCTCGGCGGGGTACCTGCTGGCCTCCGCCTGCAGTCAACGGCTGATCACCCAGACCGGCGTGGTGGGCTCGATAGGCGTCGTCGTGGCGCACCGCAGTTTGGAAAGGGCGCTGGAGCAGGCTGGTGTGGATATCACGCTGATTTACGCCGGCGCCCACAAGGTCGACGGCAATCCGTATCAGCAGTTACCCGACGACGTGCGGGCGGACATTCAGACGCGGGTGGATGAGAGCCGCGAGATGTTTGCCGTGAAGGTGGCGGAATACACCGGATTGCCAAAAAAGGCGGTCCTGTCGACTGAGGCGAACGTGTATGAGGGCGATGACGCCATTAAAGCCGGTCTCGCCGGTCAGATTGTGAATTATGCGGATGCCGTGTCAGTCATGGCGGATGCGGTTAAACCTAAAGGAGTCTACATGACTACGAAAGCAACGGCGCAGACGCCGGAAAATACGACGACAGAGCCTGCTGCAGTGAATCAGCCGAAGGCAGGCACTTTGCCTGATACCGGCGCGATTGCCATGGCTACGGCCACGGAAGAAATGACCCGCATCATGTCCATTCTGGAATGTGATGAGGCTCTGGGGCGTGAGGCGCAGGCTAAAGCGCTGGCAAAAGTACCGGGGATGACGCTGGATGCAGCAAAGGCCGTGCTGTCAGCCTCGCCACTCAGCGCTCAGGCGAGAACCGAAACGGCGCTCGATGCGCTAATGGAAAAAGAGTCCCCCGATGCGGTCAGCGGCGGGGAGCCGAAAAAAACTGACGCCGATACGCGTATGGGCGTGCTCAATGCCGCCGTTGAGCGTTTAACCGGAGAATAAGCATGAGCCAGACAGAAACGTTTGAACAGGATGATTTTATCCTCGGCCCCGACCTGCCCTTGTCGGTGATGGGTACGCTGGCGCAGGGAGCGGATGTTCCTCGCCTGACGCCGGTGATGGTGGATTCCTCGGGCTCCTCAGGGGATGAGTTCGTGGCGTGGGACGGTACCCCCGGCACTGCCGTGGGGCTGACCTGTTTTGCCGAGAGCAGCACGCTGGGTGTGAAAGGGTTCAGCTACTACAACAAGGGCTCTTTTCGTTCTACGGCCATTAACTGGCCGGAGGATCTGACGGAAGGCCAGAAACAGACCGCGTTTGTCGGTACGGCCATCAGCATTGGCTGAGCAGTAGACGTCACGGCCCCGGCCGGCACGTGTCAACGACTCCAACCGCCCCTGTGGCGGTTTTTATACAGGAATTTTGTATGTCCGAAAATACAGCAGTAACCTCCTACTACACCATGCGTGAGTTGCTGGGCGCGGTGACTCAGAAATTCAAATTCAGGCAGCTTTTTCTCGAGCTGTTTTTCCCTGACACCTTCACCTTTCAGACCGAGGAAGTCTACCTGGATAAAATCCCGGGCGAAGTGCCGATGGCGGTGTATTGCGCACCGATGGTGACGGGCAAGGTCGATCACTCCCGGGGGTCGACAACCAGCAGCTTCAAGCCGGGGTATGTCAAATCCAAACATACGGTTAATTCCGGCCAGAGCATCAAGCGCCGCCCGGGTGAAGATCCGTCGCAGCCGCTGTCGCTGACAGAGCGCCGCGCCGCCATCATTGCGCAGAACCTCAGAGATGAAGAGATGTCCATCTTGCAGCTCGAGGAGTACCAGGGGGTGCAGGCGGTGCTGTATGGCAAGTATACGCTGACCAGCGATCGGTTCCCGACGCAGGAAATCGATATGCAGCGCAGCCCGGAAAACAACATCATCCAGTCCGGCGGTACCGCGTGGTCCGCGCAGGATCCGGACACGTTCGATCCAACGGACGATATCGACCGGTATGCCGACAATGCGTCGGGCGCCGTCGATATTATTGTGCTGGACGGTTTGGCCTGGAAAACCCTCAACGGCTTTAAGCGGTTTCGCGAGAAACTGGATACGCGTCGCGGCTCCAGGAGTCGCCTCGAGACAGCCCTGAAGGATTTGGGGGATGTGGTCAGCTACAAGGGGTTTTATGGCGACGTGATGATTGTCGTTTACAAGGGGCAGTACATCGATCCGGATACCGGCGAGAAAACGCGCTTTATGCCGGAAAACACCCTGGTGATGGGCAATACACTGACCCGAGGGTTACGTACCTATGGCGCCATCATTGATGAAGACGCTATCCGTGAGGGGCTGGTGGAAGGACACGCTTTCCCAAAACCTGGACCATCACTGGCGACCCGGGTGTCACCATGACCATGACGCAATCTGCGCCGGCGATGTTCCTGCCGGATCCCGATGCGTTTGTTATTGTACAACTGGCATAGCCTGTTGTGGACAAAGTCTGTTGATCTAAACAGGTGTGTCTCCCTGCCCGGTGCGCCGGGCTTGGTCGTATGCAAGACTCTTGGTTTAATTATAAACATTAAAACCATTGCACCATGAAAAAATATCGCTATATATGACGTATTTCGCGATGGCGAGGATACTGAGTATGTATATATTAATGATATTGCTATTGGCTACAGTGTTTTTTTTATATGTAGAACGACGTCATTTTAAGTTGCAAGCGGATTATTTAGAAGAATTGGCAGGTAAGCGAGCTTCTGTCATTGCAAAAGAATACCGAATTAGAGAGTGTATTCGTTCTAATATGGTTGGTGTATGGTTAGAGTTAGACGCTAATGAGGATATTAATCGAAGATATAAAAATAATGAGGTGGCAGATGCTTATGCGAAATGCCGTGAATTACTCTCGGTAGCAATAAAAGAAGATACATACCTGGCTGAAGGGAAGGAGGAGGTGTGATTCCCATATTACGATTTATGTCAACAGTTGTGGTGGTTACTTTCGTTGTGTTTTTAATGGTGGTAAGGGTTTTGGGGTAATTAGTTGGTGAGATGTTGCTGTTGTTAATTGTTCCCGATTAATTGTTTTTGTCTGAGGTTGATATGAATAAATATGAATTAATTACTGCCCTTAACATATTAAGTGGCCAGCTTGGTCGTGTCCTAAGTACTGAAGGAAACAATACTGAACTCCAGGCGAGATTGGAAGAGGCGAGAGCCGAGCTGGAGCTACTGAAGGAAGGGGGCGATGAAACGCCAGGAGAGATGGATAATCGTGTGGTATGCAGTCAACAGCAAATGTCTTCTCTACCTATCGATATTAGGTTGGACACTGAGCAGCAATGCATCCGTTTGTCTGCAACCCTTGATATCTGGCATTACAAGAAAAGTGTGAATAAAAGAGCCCCAAATAAAACAGAACGTGTGCGTGAGATTGTGTCTGCTGGCAATGCCATTGTAGTAGACAGAGAAGAGGCTGAGTTGCAGATAGCTGAACATCGGGCAGTAGTGGTATGAGCTATGACGATGACTTGGCGCACTGTGACAGGCAGATGATAGCGACGTTCGGCCAGCCGATCAGACTGCCACAGGGAGATGATCTCGTTCTTGCCGTGTTTGACGAACCGTACTCTCGTACGGATCTGCCCGATGGCGGCTTTGTGCAGGGCAAGGTGATAACCCTGACGCTCATGGCCGCTGACGCCGTCGGCTTGTCTTCGCGCGATGTCGTTAGCGTGCCGCGAAGTAAGGCGCTGGCGCCGGACGGCGCTATCACGTGGGACGACTGGACGGATTTTTCTGTCAGGGAGGTTCAGCCGGATGGGGCAGGACTACTGGTGATTTATCTCGATCCGGTCACCGGCCGCGATAATAACGCGTACAGCGTTTACTGAATGGGCCTGAGGGAGGTGTCATGGTCAATGCCCAGGTTTTCGATATCGATGTTTCGGCCATGGAAAGTCTCAAGCAGGCCCTGAATGCCACCCAGGCCCAGTACGTTGGCGCTTATAACCGCGCGCTGACCCGGACGGTCAGCAAGCTGTATCGCGATTCTGTCATGCTGATGATGGAGCAGGCCGGGGTCAGGAAAAAATCCATCGCCCGGCGGCGCGTCAGGCAGTTTAAAAAAACAACGCAACGCCGGCCGGGAGGGGCGCAGCCTTTCTGGTCTGCAGATCCGGGGGGCAAAAATCTGGTACGGGCTGAACCCGTTCCGACTCCATGAACTGAAGGGCAAAATCAGCGGTACGGGCGACAGCCGGCGGAAAAACAAGGGGGCGGCCCAAAACACCGGGAAAGTCACCTTTCTCCCTACCGGAAAAGGGCTGACCCCCACGACATTCGACAGGGCTTTTATCGGGAAACGTTACGGTTATCGCAGTGTCTGGATCCGCGGTGACGACGGACGCATCAGGGAAGCCCGCATCCCGGTGGCGGAAGGAATGGAAGATGCCATCGACGACCACATTTTTAACACTATCGGGCCGGTCTTCTGGCGCTACTTCGAACAGGATCTTAATGGGCGCGTGGCGAGCAATGTTCACTTTGATCTGAAGACCGGGAGGCGCAGATGAACGGATTATTGAATTTTGAAGGCTACTTATCGGCCGTAGAGGCTGCGCTCCGGAGTCTGGATATCTTTAAAACGGTCGGGATCTACAGCGAGATGGGCGATGGTTATGAGACCCCGGCGGTGTTTTTTGATATTGAGCGCTGGGAGGAAAGCGAGGCCTGCCTGGGGGGAAATCTCACGGTGAACCTGGCCTGCAATTTTTACATTGTCCGGGAACTGGCCGCAGAGGGCTACAACCGAAAAATCAGAAATGCGGCACTGCTGTTTACCGGCTGGATCCATCAACGGCAGTTCGGCCCGGGAACGGGGCCGGCGCAGTTCGTCTCGGCGGAAAGCGGCAATATCTATCTGGATGAAAAGGCGCTGGCGTCACATCACGCCTGGTGTGTGACGATTGAGCAGTGCGTGGCTGTCGGTATGGATCCGTTTGATGATACCGGTGCACCAACGCTGAAAGAAGTATGGATGGGTATCTCCCCTGACGTGGGGGCCACCCATAAGGATGATTACACCCTGCTGGCCCGGCGCGGGCCTGACGAGGAGGCTTAAATGTCGATTTATCGTGGCTGCAGTCTCTTTATGAATGGCATTGCGCTGTCCGATACGGTGACCTATACCCCGCCTGAAATCGCGATCGCGCGAACATGGTTTAAAACGGGTGCCATGAATGCCCCGATAGGGATAGACCGCGGCACCAAACCGATGACAGCTACCTACAAGTTTGTCGGGCACGGTTACTCGTCCTTTTTATTTTTCGGCTTTATTCCTGGTATCAAGGCCAGGCTGACCGTCCGCCGGGCGTACCAGGGGGACGGGGGCATTGATTACCTTGAGGATGAGGTCGAAGGGTACATCGACACCCTCCGCCCGGATGACTCGGGCACGGATAACAAGGCCGATACGGGGCACACCATGACGGTCACGGTGAACTACTACCGGGTGGCGGCGGACGGTATCATGCCGCTGCTTGAGATAAACCCACTCCTCGGACTGCGAAAAATCATGGGCATTAACGTGCTGAACATCCCTGATGACGTGACGAGCCTTATATTATGAACACGAATGTGCTGTCCGTGCTCAGGGCGAACGCCCGCGAGCAGGTCGAAAACTATCTGGATCAGCTGCCGCCGCTGATGATGTGGGGCGACTTTATTTTCCAGCTCAGCACCCTGGCTTACAGCAAGCTGAGCCTGAGCGATGTGTGGACCTGGGCGGCCCAGGGGCGTATCGGCAAGCCCGATCTGCTGCAATACACCGGTAAAAAAAGGCCGACGCTCAAATTCGACTGCGAGCTCTACGCGACACTGATCAACCCCTCATTGTTGACGATGGCGCTGACAAAATACGGACTGATTAACGACGTTTCCGATGATCCGGTCGAGCAGCTGCGCCTGCAGGCGAGCATGAAAACTCCGCTGATGCTGGTGGCGGGCACGGGCAAGGTGATGGGGTTTTGGGTCATGACAGAGCTCAGCCAGGTAATGGATGAGTTTCGCCCGAACAGCCAGGCGAAGCACCAGACCATCACCCTGAGCCTGCAGTATTACGGTGAAAGGCTGGCGGACGGGCAGACCGTACCGGACACCCTGTCACTGGGGTTCAGGGACAAGGACACCAGACTCAGTGAGGCTTTGGAGACGATGAAAAAGGTGATCGGCGGGGTGTTCGATGGCTGATTATGTACTGGCAGATTTATCACAGCGCGTGGCGCGCATGATCCGGTTCGGCAATGTGGTGGCGGTGCAGGTCAGCCCGCCGCGTTGCCGGGTGACATTCGGCAGCGACCCGGTGTCCGGTCAGGTTCATCAAAGCGGCTGGCTGCGGCTGGCCGGCCTGGCCGATGACGGGGTCAGCGTCTGGGCGCTGCCGGCGGTGGGGGCCTCGGTGCTGGTGCTGAGCCCTGGCGGCGAAACACGTGCCGGTCTGGTGTTTCCGGCTGGTTTTACCGACGATCGGGTGCCGCCATCGGACAACCCCGGCGATTATCTTGTCCGTTTCGGCAACGGCGCCGCGGTCGGGTACAGCACGGGGGCCAATACCCTGAACGTCAGCCTGCCCGAGGGCGGCAGGCTGGTGCTGACCGGCGATCTGGAAGTGACCGGCGAGGTGAGTGATAAAACCGGCACCCTGCAGCAGATCCGCGACACCCACAACGGACACTCCCACAATGAAAACGGCGACGGTGGCGGCGTTACCGATCCGCCGAACCAGAAAATGCAGTCAGAGGAGGAGCCCGGCCCGTGAGCCGGGCTTTTTAATGGTGATGTTATGCAGGGAATGAGCCGGGTGACCGGCAAACCACTGTCCGGTCTCGACCATATCCGCCAGTCCGTCCAGGACATTCTGAGCACGCCCGTCGGCACCCGTGTGATGCGACCCGGCTACGGCAGCAACCTGATTTACCTGGTTGACCATCCTGCCGATCGCACCACCACCATTCGGGTCGTGATGGCCGCCGCCGGCGCGCTGGCCCGCTGGGAACCACGTATTGCGATTAACAGCATTGAGGTGCTGCAGGTCGGCAATGGGGTCATCCGGCTCAGCATTCATGCCACGGATGTTGAAACTCAGCGTGCCGTTTTGCTGGAGAATATCGAACTATGAGTGATGTTATCGATCTGAGTCAATTACCGCCGCCTTCCGTCATCGCTATGCCGGCCTTCGAGGACCTGCTGGCACAGCGGCTGGCCGAGCTGCAGGCCCTTGACCCGGTCTTTACTGCGCTGCTGGACAGTGACCCGGCGGTCAAGCTGCTGCAAATCAGCTGCTATCGCGAGATGGTCAATGTTGCCCGCACGAACGCCGGGGTGCTGGCTACGCTGCTGGCCTATGCCAGGGGCGCAGACCTCGACCAACTGGGCGCCAATTTTGACGTTTACCGGCTGGTGATCACCCCGGCGGATGATACCCCTGTCCCGCCTACCGATGCGGTGATGGAAGGGGACGATGCGTTTCGCCTGCGTATCCGGCTCAGCTGGTACGCACGAAATACGGCAGGCTCGATACAGGCCTATGAGTATTTTGCGCTGTCTGCCGACGGCGCGGTGCGCGATGCAAAAGCCTACGGGCCACAGGAAGAGGATGCGATTTCCCCCGGTCACGTCGAGGTGTATGTGCTGAGTAATGACGGTGGCGGGGTACCCCCCCAGGCGCTGCTTGATACCGTTGATGCCGCGCTCAACGCCGATTTTATCCGTCCACTGACGGATTATGTCGTGGTGAAGGCGGCCACCCTCATTGAGTATGCCGTGACGGCGACACTGATGTTCGGCAGCGGACCGGATGCGCAAACAGTGATGACGGCGGCGAAGAAGGCCATGCAGCATTATGCCGACAGCGTTCACCGGATTGGCGTGCCGCTGTCGATAGCCGGGGTCTATAAAGCCCTGAAGCAGCCGGGTGTTGAGGATGTGACGTTGACGGCGCCGCGGGAGACCCTCTATGCCGGAACCGGTGAGGCGACCTATTGCACCGCCATTACCCTGACGACGTCCACCGCGTCGACGCAGGGCGCGCCGCCGGAGGGGTTATGACATACCGGTCATTATTGCCGCCGAACGCCTCGCAGCAGGCGCGGGCGCTGGAGGGGGCCATGCGGCATGTCGGGGATGTGTTGTTTGATGTCCGTGATGTGAAAAATCCCGACGCCTGCCCGGTAGCGCTGCTGCCCTGGCTGGCATGGGAGTTCGGTGTTACCTGGTGGGATGATGCGTGGACGGCGCAGCAGAAACGCGATGTCATCAAAAGTGCCGCCGCGGTCAATAAAAAACGTGGAACCCCGGGCGCGGTCAAACAGGCGCTGGCGTCTGTCGATCGGCTGATTGATGTCATCGAGTGGTTCAGGGACACCCCGCAGGGCGAACCGTACACCTTTCGGGCGGTGGTTCACGGCAACAGCGTCAGTACCGACGAGCTGCAGAAGATATTCAGCCACATCAGCGATGCCAAGAACGCCCGAAGTTTCCTGCGCGATATCCGGGTGACCCCGGAAAAGGTGTACGGCAAGTGCTATATCGGCGGGGGCATGGTTACCCGCCAGTCTGTCACGATAAAGGCGAAGAGACGCGATGAGTGATTATTATGTCCTGCTGAGCGATGCCGGCGCGAAGTTGGAGGCGGCGGCACATGCCGCAGGCGAGTCGGTTGAACTGTCCGAATTTGGTGTGTGTGATGGCGGCGTCGATTTTACGCCGGATCCGGCGCTGACCGCTTTTGCGAATGAAGTGTACCGCGGCCCGATCAGCGCGCTGGATGTCAGCGCTGACGACCCGTCGGAGATTGTTGCCCAGTGCATCATCCCGGCGGACAGTGGCGGCTACACTCTCCGCGGCGTGGCAATTTATACGTCAGACGGGACGCTTTATGCGGTGGGGAATTATGCCGCCCAAGATAAACCCGCGCCGGACAGCGGTTTTGCGGTGTCGCTGGAGATCCTGGTCATGCTGGCGCTTTCGGCTACCACGGATGTCATGCTGGTGGTGACGGATACGGCTTATCTGACAGAAAAGCAGGCCGATACACTCTACCTGCGGCAGGATAAGAATCTGGGTGAAATTGCGGAGATGGGGGATACCGCGCAGCAGGCGGCGCGTGACAACCTTGGGCTGGGGTCGGCCGCCACGGCAAGCACCGGGGATTTTATCCCCCTCACCGGGGGCAACGCGACAGGGGCGCTGACGGCGACATGGCTTGCCGTGCGCAATGCCACGACGGGCAAGACGCTGTCGCTGGATGTGCAGGACTCTGCCGTTAATGATGTGTCGATGTCTGCATTTTCAGATGGCACCCATCAAAAGCTCGATTATGCCGACACGCAGGGATGGCTGGTATCGCTCTGGCGAAACATTGCCGACGGCAGCGTCTCCCAGCAGGTCAACGGCACGATGAATGCCGACGTTATCAATGAGGCCGGACAGCGGGTGTATAGCGCGAATAATCCTCAGCCCATCGATTTAACCCCCTATTTACGCTCATCAGAACTGACAACCCCTGGCGTTGTGCACAGTGTGATGTACATGGCCAACATCAGTTGGACAGATGACCACGGTGTTGGCACGGACGTTCCTGGCGGGAATTTGCGTCCGGCAGGGATTATGGTTCCTGTGTGGCAGGCAATGTCCAATACAGGGACGTATATCAATGATGGCTGGATACCGTCAGGCACCTGGCGTTGCCTGGGGGTCTCCCGGCATCGTGACGACGTCAATATGTTTTCAACCTTATATATTCGCATCGCCTAAGGATAATCATGAATAAAATCATCCATGTGTCGTTTCCTGTGTATGCCAATGCAGAGGGAACCGTAATCAATTGCATGGTGCTGCATGTTGATTTTGGCGATATTCCGTTTACGGCCTCACCTGATGACACCTTCACGGATTACGGACCTGATATTTATAATCGTGCTGTTGCAGGTGAGTTCGGCGATGTCGCGGCTTATGTTCCCCCTCCCGCACCAACACGGGCAAAAACCACTGAAAAAAACACGCTCGAATACACTCGACGCCTTGGTATTGCGACAGATGCGGCTTTTCCGCTGCAGTCAGCCGTAGACCTGGGCATCGCGAGCGAAGAACAAAAGCAAACGCTGGCAGAATGGCAACAATACGCTGTTGACCTGCTGGCAGTTGATTTAACGCAGTCACCGGTTACCTGGCCAACGCCGCTGGCGGCTCTTTCTCTTCAGGAGGACGCATAAATCTTAGTTTTTTATTTGTGTTTTTTTGATGCTGAAATGAAAAGTGGGCCAAATGATATTTTAATGTTTTTGTAATGTGTTATTTAAATCCTTGCTGTGTATGGCTGGTGGTTTGTGTTTCATTGTGAGTGATTTTATTTAGTGTGGTTGTTTTTGTGGTTTATAATTATATTTCCAGGTGTGTTTTTATATCTTTTTTTTGTGAGGGTATATTAATTAATGGGGGCGGCAGGGACGGGTGTGATACTTGTTTGTGTTTAAAAAACATATTTGTAGGGTGTTGAAGGTCTTTTACAAATAAGCCAACTTTGTGGAGAGTGCCTATGTATAGCTGTAATCAACGTCAAAATAGGGGAAAACATTTTTTCTGGTGTGGCATTCCGTACGCGTATGAGTGCCGTGTGGTTCAGTGGCAAAATCAATCATGCACAGACTGACTGTCTGGCCGGATTCACTGCAGCATACGCGGTTTACAATGCGGTGCTCGGCCGCCACATCCCGGTGAGCTGGCTGGCGTATGTGTTGGCCACCACGTACCACGAGACCGCCTTCACAATGCAGCCCATCGAAGAGTACGGCAAGGGCGTGGGGCACTCCTACGGCGAGCCGGACCCGGAAACGGGGCAGACCTATTACGGACGGGGCTACGTACAACTGACCTGGCGGGATAATTACGAAAAGGCCCAGGATGTGGTGGTCAACCTCAACACGCTGGCGAATGACGTTCCGCTGGTGCAGCAGCCTGACCTCGCACTGGCACCGTGGGTAGCGGCGCAGGTGGCGATTAACGGCATGGCCAACGGCTGGTTTACCGGCAAGAAGCTCGCTGACTACTTGACCGATACCCAGACCGATTACGTCAACGCCCGGCGCATCATCAACGGCACCGACAAGGCACAGACTATCGCGGTTTATGCCGAAGATGCTGAAGCGGCGCTGCGGCTTGCCCACGGAGAAGGCATCGTCCGTAGCCTGGTGCAGATGGGCAGCCAGGGTGACGACGTGCGGGAGCTGCAGCTGATGCTGGATTGCGACGCCGACGGAGTGGCCGGCAATGCGACCATTGCTGCGCTGACCGACTTTCAGCGGCGACATGGCCTCGATGCTGACGGCATGTGCGGGGCGCAGACGTGGGCGGTACTCGACCGGGAGATTTATGGTATCAACTGATAATCCACCTCAGAGATACAAAAAACGCAAAAACCCGACTGTTGGAGCAGTGCGGGTTTTTTTATTGCAGCAAGGGAAGTGTTATTGCGTGAGAAATTATAAACGAATACTCATGAGGTTGACCATGAAAAATGGCTTAACGTTAGACGCACCCGTCACGAAAGAGATGTCCAGTGTCGTTGGCTGGGGGTTACGTGCTGTAGCTGTATGTGTGGTGCTTTACGGCGTCGCCCAACTCATTACAGCGGTAACCCCACTGATAGACGCGCTTAAATAATAGCGTATACAGGAGTTGCGAGAGATGGCTGAAACATTACCCAACTGGAAGTTTCTGCTCATCTGGTCCGTGTTACTCATCCTCTCTGTTGGATAATTCGTTGGACAGGTTCTATGGTGGGGAATATGAAATATGCAATCCCTCTGATTATTGCGTTGCTCACTGGCTGCAGTGCCACCCTGGTCAGCTACCGGTCGGACAACGGCAACGTTTGTCCACCGGTGGTCAGCGTACGGAGTCTCGGCAGTGGCGTCACGGTGACAGACAGCACGGCATGCAAGGTGGCCGGTGAATGAAAAGAGCGGCTTTTATCCTGGGGGCGCTGGTGCTGAGTGCCGGTATTGCCGCCTGCTCCAACGTCCTGACGTACATCCGGCACGACGAGTCTGTCCAGTGCAGCAGCGACAAGGCCCTCAAGCGCGACAGCATCTGTAACATCCAGCCCGTCTCGAAATAACGTCCCCCTCTCATCATCCCTGCCCGCCACTGTGCGGTTTTTCTATATCCGGAGACCCTTATGGAACTTCACGGCGTTCGTACCCTTGAGGACGACAGCGCACCCAAACAGATAACCACCGTTAATATGTCGGTCATTGGCCTGGTCGGCACGGCGCCCGACGCGGCGTCGGGGACGGCGGCAACGTTGTCGACGGGCAGCAGTCTGCTCGACAACCAGATTGTTTTCACGGCCACCGCTGCCGGCACTGCCGGCAATCAACTGCAGGTCCGCGCGGTTGCCGGCGAGGCTGATTCGTCTGCCGGCGCCGAGACCGGTGCCGATTTTGAGGATGGCGCACTGACCATCACGCTCGGTACCGATGCCGAAGGCGTCGTGGACGTCAGTGCGGCCGATGTCGTGGCGGCGGTCAACGCGTTGATGTTCGACACCGAAGACATGGGGATCGACGCCGCGTTACCCGATGGCATGGTAGGGGACGGCGTGGCGGCGCCTTTTAGTCTGATGGCATTGCAGGGCGGCGAGGATGACCCTTTTCCGCTGTATACCCCGGCACTGATTGCCGGCAGTCGTAACCAGGCCAAAAAACTGGGGTACAGCGGCACGCTGTATGACGACATGAACGACATTCTGAACCAGGTTGGCGCCCAGGTCATCGTGGTGCGTGTGGATACCGACGAGGACGAAGAGGCGCAGCGCGCCAACATCTTGCAGGGGATTGAATCGTTGCAACTGGGGCCGTCGACCCTCAATTATCAGCCGCGGATCCTGATTGCTCCGGAATGGAGCACGGACGACGGTGTCGGCAAGGCGTTGGAGAGCATGGCGGCGCGCTGCCGGGCCATCGCCTACCTTGACTCTCCCTCGATGGCCACGCCGGCAGAGGTGGTGCGCCGCGGGCAGAGGTATGGTGCCCGCGTGGAGCTGCTACGCCCGCGCATCAACGTGGTCAGCGACCTGACTGGCAAGACACGTGGGCGTCCTTATTCTGCGGCGGCGGCAGGTCACCGGGTCCGCATCGACAGCACCAAGGGGTATTGGTGGTCGAAGTCCAACCAGGTGGTGCTGGGCTTCAGCAGCCTTGAGCAGGTTGATAGCTTCATGATAGGTGATGAGACCTGCGTGGCCAACCAGCTCAATCAGGCAAATGTCAGCACCCTTGTGCAGTTGGACGGATTTCGGCACTGGGGGAACCGCCTGTGCACCGATGATCCACAATGGCGTTTTGAGGCGGTGCGTCGCACGATGGACGCGATAGAAGACTCTATCCAGCTGTCGATGACAAAAGAGTACCTTGACGCGCCGATCAGTAAATCGCTGGGGGTCTCGATGCTGAGCTCCATCAACAGCTATCTGCGCCAACAGATGACCGGCGGCGTGATAATCGGCGGCAGCGCCTGGCTGGATGACGAGCTAAATACGGTCGCGTCGCTGGCGGCGGGGGTTGTGTATATCAACGTCGCCGTGACGCCGAAATCCCCGGCAGAGCAGATAGTCATTAAATACGCCATCAACAAAAACACCGGGCAGGTCTCTTTGGCCGCCTGACAGGAGCGCACATGAATACCGGTTTTATTTACGCAAAGTCAGCCCTGTGGGTGCAGAACAACATCCGTGTGGCCAATGTCATGTCGATGACGCCGCCGGCGGTGGTGGTGACGGTCGGCAATTATCGCACGACCTGGATGGATGCGCCGGCACCGGTGGATACCGGCATGGAGGCTATGCAGGCGGATTTTAAGGTGGGGGCGGATGTTGATGTGCTGGCCATGTTTGGTTTTGGCCAGGGGCGCAAGGTGCGAGCGCAAATCCGTCGGGTGTACCTGAACGCAGATACGACGGAGTCGGTGTGGGTGGATGAACTGGAAGGGATTGTCGGCAGTATCACGCCTGACGAGCATGGCAACAGTGGGCAGGAGTCGGTGGGCATGGCGGTGGTGGTGAACCTCAGTTACTACAAGCTGACGGTCGATGACAACGTGATGTACGAAATCGACACGCTGAACTGCAAACGCATCATCAACGGCGTCGACGAGATGGCCAGCGTGAGGGATGCGCTGTTGCTGGACTGAATCGGTACCGGACAATAAAACAAAAAGCCCGGCCATTAGTGGCGGGCCGGGGCTTTAATTTGAAGCAAACGTTGTGTCAGGACTGTAGCGACACCGCTGACCAATACACTGAATATTAATCACCTAAACAACCAGTTTCTTAATTAGCCAAAGAATAAACATGAAATCAGATGGTTATCATAAAGAACAGAGGAAAGACAAGCGAATTCCCTAGTGTTGGCACCATGTTAACACTTTTTTTCCAAGTGTTTGACTATGGCAATAAAAAAGCGAAAGATAAAACAAAGTTGAATGAAGAGAGAGATTACAATAAAAAAGCCCAAGATAAGAGACGCCGCATCAGAAGCTCCTCCCATAATCATTCATCAATTCAAAAAATGGCTTTCGTTCAAATGCATAGTATTTTAGGTCATTATGTGAAACTCGAGTGTTGCGCAGTAATACTCGAGTTTTCCAAGGGGGTGTTTCAATTATTTTGTGTTTAATTTTGGATTTATGCGGTTGTCGCAGGGTGAAATAGATGTCCTGCTGAAAAAAAACGCCTCACGGAGATTGAGGCGTAAGACTAAGGAACTACGAACAAAATTACAAGCATCTTGTGCTTGTAAAACACCAGACTTGGGTTGACGAATGTGCTCATGTCCGTCGAAAATAACAATAAACCTTTAGTGTGATTATTTCACTTGCTAATTTGTTTAATTTTGGATGTTATGCTCCGCGTGTTTTAGCGCGCACTGAGGGTATTTTCAAAATCAGGGTGGGATATTTATCAGATACTGCTTTTGTATTTATCCAGAGCTGAACGGTTTCGGCGATTGTCAGTTTGCTCATGACCTTCCATGCAATAACTACGAATTCTGTTTTACGCAAATGGCGCCCATGTGGCGCCATTTTTATATGAGGAAAATAAGATGGATTATCCAGCCAATACCACCGTGGTCACCCTGTCACGCCCATTCACGATTAATGGGAAAACGGTCACCGAAATCACCCTGCGTGAACCGACCGTACGCGACAAGCTGATGTACGAGAAGTCAGCGGGGGGCACGATGGAAAAGGAATCACTCATGATTGCGAGCCTGTGCGGGGTGAATCAGGCCGATTTGTTGTTGTTGCCGGCGTACGATTACGACCAGCTGGTAGGGGCGTTTAACCGTTTTTTGTTACCGCCGGTGGACCGTCCGAAGAGCAGTTCCTGAATAACCAGCCAGGCATTACCCACTGGTGCCGCCTGACCTTCAGTGAGCAGTTGATGCTGCCGCTGAGCACCTGGCGGCATTATTTTAAACGCGCACTGGACCAGGGCAGGAAAACCAATGGCAGGTAAATCCCAAAAATACAACGCCTCGATCAACTTCGGGGCATCAGTGGACCCATCGATGACCCGCACGTTGAACCGCATGACGACGGGCATCGATCGCATTGGTACCGAAACCGCGCAGGTTATGAAGACCCAGACGGCGTGGCAGCGCCAGATGAAGTCAGGCTCAGCCAGCACGGTCAATCAGATAAAGCACATGGAGCGCGCGACACAGGCACTCATTAACAAGCAGGAGGCGCTGGAGAAGGAAATCCGGGATGGCGTGAAGTCTGGCCATGCCGGTATGGCTTTTCTTGTTGAGGATTATAAGAAGGTCGGCGTCGGCATCGAGCGTGCGCGTAAGGGGCTGGAGCGGCTGAACGCCCAGCAAGAACGGGAAACGAAACTGGCTCACAAGCAGCAACAAAGCGAAGCACGCCGCGGCCGTTACAAAGATGCGTTTCTTTCTTCACCGCGCAACGCCTGGGCGAAAACGAAGGCGGTGCCGGGCAACATGATGGCGTCAGGATTGCGTATGGCTGGCGGGTTGCCGTTTGCTGCAGCGAGAGCGGCCATCATGGCACCTGTTGCTCTTGCTGGCGCCGGTGCAGCATTGGGCGGTGGTGTACTGGCCCTCAACCGCAAAACTGCCGAAGAATACCGACGTGCAAAGCAATACGGCATGTCCTACAGGCATTATAAAGCCGGCAGTATTATGGCCGAACAGGCGGGTCTGAATGGGGAGAATTACGGCGACCTGACGGAAGAGCTTAGCAACAAGCTTGGCGAGGAAGGCAACGATAAAACCGTAAACCCGATGCTGGCCATGATTGGGCTGAACAAACACCTGATGAAAGGCACCAAACAGCAGCAATTCGATAAGGTGATGCAGACTATCAGTGAAAAGGTGAAGAGTGGAAAACTGACGGCTCAACAGGGAGAGTCGCTCGCTGACCAACTGATGGGCGGGGAAGCTAACAAGCTGATGACTTACATTATCAGCACAAGGCTAACCTATAAGGAGGTGATGAAAAACGCTTCCGAACTGAACAACATTACAGAGGATGAGGCGCGCGCGGCGCTGGAGACCAGCCAAATGCTCAGCAATATGTGGACGTCGGCAGAAACAGCGCTGGCCGGTGTCGCCGGCGATATTGGTTACGCGCTACGGCCCCAATTGAAAGAGTGGGAAGGGCAGTTCGAGACGTGGGTGAAGAACAACAAGGCAATGATCACCAATACGATCGTCGACTGGGTGGACGGCGGTGGGCCTAAACGTGTCGTTGATAGCCTGGAGAATTTTGGCCGGGTGGTTTCAGCTGTTTCAAATATGATTGGCTGGTTTTTACCTGACAATTCAGACGAAGCGCGGCAGCGGCGAGTGCTTCAGGAGCTGGCACAAAAAGGCTCGATGGCGTTGGCCCAGGAAACCGCCCATAATGAAGGTCTTGATGATTGGTTTAAAAAGAATGTAAAGGGAAATAAAGAATTACAGACCAAGCTAATAAATACCTATGTTGCATCGAAAGGTTTTTTTTATGATGACAATGAAGGGTTTGAAAATCGACTTGATTATTATCGCAACACACTGAATGGAGAAAAAGCGGATAACCAACCAATGTCTGACGGTGAAGTTGTTCCTGTGTTTTCAAGACTTGGCAATGCTAATGTCAATAACACACATAACAATCAATATCATTTCAATATTGTAATCGATGGCGGGGCTTCAGAGGCTGGAGCTCAGGCGTTGTACGACAAATTTAAAACACTCACTGGTGATACTGGCGGATCATCCGATACTTTTGACTCCGCAAATATCATGGCCCCCTAATCTGGAGTTATTGCGGACTGCGGATGTCATCCTGTCCACCAAATGCAGCCCATATAACAAGAATAAGCCACAGAAGAAATATCCAACCAAACAAGAGGCTGATAATAATTATTATTGGCAGGTTTCTGTGCAGCCTGATGAAGGCAATAATAATAGGAAGCAGGTAGAGAACTAGCGCAATGATGGGGTTGGCAAAAAGCCAGATATATATGCCTACAAACCAACCTAAAATTTAGTACCCTGACATTTCACAATCCCTGTATTATTTGGAATGGACTGTGCAATATACAGCCTGTCGTGATAGTGAAATAAGCAGAAGTTGATTTAAATTTAAATGGTGACCGAATGCAATACACAACCAAAGACGGCGACCGCCTGGATACCCTCTGCGTTCGCCATTACGGCACGGTAAACAACACTGTCGAAGCTGTGCTCTATGACCCTCAGAATTACGATCTGGCCACGACGGAAGTGTTTGACGCCGGCGTGACATTCACGCTGCCTGCGGTTAAGCCGCAGCAGAAAAAAAAACGAATACTCACTCTGGGAGTAGGTCATGGCCTATATCGATTCCGGCAATATGCCCTGGCAACCCAACTTCTCCCTGTCTGTCGAAGGCGAGGATATTACCGACATCGTGCGTGAGAACCTGGTCAACCTGACCCTGAAGGATCACGGTGCCGGCTCGAAAAAAAGTGATGAAATCACTTTCAGCGTGGTCTCTGCCACCCTGAAGTTGCCGGCTAAAGGCGTCAAGATTTCAGTGGCGCTGGGATTTGGTGGTGAGCTGGTGAACAAGGGGACATTCGTGGTGGACGCGCGCAGCTCCGGGCAGGCGTCCGGCGGACAACGTATTGTGGAAATCACCGCCAGGGCATTTTCGAAGACCAACGAACGCGGGCACAGCACGCTGCAGTCGCAGAAAACCCGCTCGTTTTCCGATATCACCCTGGGCGATTTCATGCTCACCGTTGCCTCTGAGCACGGACTGACGGCGCGGGTCGACAGCCGGCTGGTGAATGTCCCGGTGGTGCATATCGATCAGCTGGGTGAGAGTGATATGAACCTTGTTACGCGCATTGCCGGTGAATGTGGCGCCGTCAGTAAAATCACCCACGACTACTGGGTATTGTCCCCCCGGGACTCAGACACCACCGTCAGTGGCAACCCCTTGCCGGTCCGAACCCTCACCCCCGACCTGTGTGAGCAATGGCGCTATCACGACAACAGTGATCACCCTGATGTCAGCGCGAAGGGGAGCGGCACCATGATCATCCCGTACATCGATAGTGCCGATGGAGGGAAGCAGAAAATGTTGACGGTGGGAAGTGGAGAGCCTGTCTTTCATTATCCCACTCCGCAGCCTTCATTGAAGGATGCACAGTATGTTGCCGGCGGCAGCACCAAACATGTGGAGAAAAAGCTCAGGGGCATGTCCCTGACCCTGACGGGGACCCCGGCGCTGATGGGGATGACAGCGGAGGGGAAAATTACCACGGAAGGATTTGGCCGTGTTGAAGATCGGGACTGGAAAATCAGCCGTGTTGAATTCCGGCTGCAGTCGAAAGGATTGATTATCAGTGTGGAGCTCGAGTGAATGGCCATTATCACGGGAATTTTTAACGATCCGTTTGGTATGCCGATGCCGGATGTGGTCATCCAGTTGACGGCAAGAAAAACCATGTCAGTAAGCATTACCGGTACAAATGCGGCTGCGGTGACGGCGACGGACGGAAGCTATGCCATGCCGGTGATGCCGGGCGTTTATGCGGTCACCGCCACAATAAACAATGCCCCGGACTACCTGGGTATTATCCAGGTTTACGCAGACAGCCCGGATGGCACGCTTAATCAGTACCTGGCGGAATTCAATCCGGACGATGCGACACCGGAAGCGCTGCGCGAGATGCAGTTGTTGCTGCTGGAAGCTGAGCTGGCGGCGGCCAGCGCGAGGGAGTCAGCGAAAATGGCGGCGGAATATGCACTCATTCCCCGCGGTGCATTCCGCGCCGATATGTCTTACCAGAAAAATGACCTGGTCGAATATACCGGCAGTGAATACCTGGCCACGGAGGACGTGGAGGGCGTCGAGCCGCCGGCGGTGCCATGGCAGCTGTTTATCTCGGCAGGGGCTGATGGTGAGCGTGGCACCCAGGGTGACACCGGACCGCAGGGCCCCAAAGGAGAGACCGGCAGTACCGGACCGCAAGGGGAAACGGGACCACAGGGGTCAGCCGGTCCTCAGGGTGACACCGGCCCTCAGGGGCCGAAGGGCGATAGCGGGGCCACGGCGTATCAGGTATGGCTGGATGCAGGGAACGCGGGGACGGAAGATGACTATCAGACCGGTCTGCAGGGTGAGATGGGACCACGAGGTCCGAAAGGTGACACTGGTGCACAGGGACCTAAAGGTGATACCGGGCCGGAAGGTCCTCCAGGGCCGCAGGGAGAGCAGGGAATTCAGGGGGAGACCGGACCTCAAGGTTCCTCTGGTGCACCACCTAACACACTGACGGTTGGTACGGTGAGCACGCTGGGGCCAGGGGAGGATGCCACCGTAGAGATCACTGGTGACGCTCCCAACCAAATGATTAATTTTGGCATTCCGCAAGGCAATGATGGTGCTGTTGGTCTTCCTCTGGCAGGAGGGCCGGGCTCTACAGCGCTGATGCAGGTTACCAACGGCACCTATACGGCAGCCCCTGATAGCGCGGTATCCGGTTCTAAGCTTGCGTATGCGGGGTTGTTGTCTGATGGCACCGTGATGGTGGCGTCCAATTTAGCTTCAGGCACCTGGGCGGTATGGGGTGTTCTGGCATCAGCGGAGCAATCGGCAACGACGGTCACAGTGATGGCCCGTACAGACGGCACTACCTTACTGACACCAACGGCAATGCTTGAGAGCGCCAGGCTGGGCACGCATGTGCGAAATTGCAAGTATTGCTATCCGGGCGTAACGGCAGCTTTTGATTGCGAGATATTGGTCAATGGCCAGTGGCATCCATTTACTGCGATGGCATCAGACCGTACCTCGTATGGGCCGATTATTTATTGGAACGCCAGGGCAGGGATGTACGGTGAGATTAAGCCGTATCAGGAAACGGAGTGAGAAGGCGGGGTGTTGGAATATTCACTTCCTGAAAAGCTACCCGCCATATGGGGGACGAAGGCAACACGGTCTCGTTCATGCCATAGCCGCTTTACCGTGATGCTTTCGTCATTGTGTGGGTGGCAGGGTGAGGACGAACATAGATCACGACCTCGGCCTCATGAGTCGCATCCATGTTCCCGCTCAAACCTCACCCCGCCATAATTCGGAAAAGCGCCCTGCGTAGGCCAAGGGCGAAAACGGAGATTAAAAATTATATATACACGCTAGGGATTATGCAGAGCCACAATAATTTGTTCATGAGCGGATTTCAGCTATTTTTTTGTTTAATTCTGGATTTTTGTGTGAAAGGGATGATGCGAGTGCGACTACCTGATTTATGGCAAGATAATACTTATTAGATATTTGCGTTGCTTCCAATATTTCGCTATGGACAAACCTCATGGAGCTGATCGGACTGCTACAACAGGAACTGACAAAATAGAGATGGCCCAGTTCTATCTGCTGACCCTCTGGAAGAAAACGCAGGTAGTCCGCCCATCTAGCCTGCATCACCGGGCTTATTCTTTCGTATCGTTCCGATAATTTAATTCTGAATAACGTGCGGCTTGCACAATAAATGAGCACCGTTCTATAAAGCTTGCATTGATTCAAATCAAAAGACTTAATCACATGAATAATCGTTTTTGGTATAAGCGTTTAACGTTATCCAGGCTAATTATTACGGCCATGGATATGGGGTATCTCATCAAACCGCGGGGGCGAGACATGCTGGTCTTTATTCTTCAAGTTGACGATACATTTGTGGAAGAGGTGTTCAGCTACAGCGAGCTGAGAAGTCCAAATATACGTAAAGTGATACTCAAAACCTTGATTGAGAGGTCAAGCAATGAGGTGACGGCAAGTTGGTTCCAGGCCCAGATTTCGACCAGGAATGCCTGGAAGTAACAATCTGCTCCATAAGGGGCTCATTATCGAGGGCGTCAATAATGGAAATAGGCGTGATCGTATTCTGGATGGTGTGGCTGGCGATAGGTTTATATTTTCTTTTCTTCATAACAGCTTATGCAATCAGTGAAATCATTAGCGAGATAATAGAAATTATCACTCAGAAGGAGTGGAAAATAGAAGAGGAAAGTTTCGACAGCGACTCAGAGGTATCGACAGTAGAACCAAGTAAAGAAAGTCACATGCAGTAACCGCAAACATCCTCTCACTAAGCCCGGCATGCCGGGCTTTTTCTTTTGCACCCCTTTAATAGTTTAATTTTGAATCACGACATCATTGCGCAATGAAAATCTATCGGTCTATAAGGGAGGCCTCATTGATTTTTTATGGTGCAAAGGATGCAGGTTGAGAAAATTAAATTGATGCCAATTTTTCCGGTGTTGCTTACAGGTTATGTTGGCAGGGGGGCGATGTTTCTGACATGAATAGCTACACCCTTATTCATTGCTCCGTAGGTGAAAAAATTAACTGGAGGGGAAAGCATGTGGGATGAAGTTACAGAATGGCTTTACGATCTTACCCCGTTCATAGTCCCTGTGGCGCTGGTGGTGTTGCTGGTGGTAATAGCGACCGCCGCACTCATTGTCGTTGGTGATTTATGGGGGAGTGATGATTAGGAGGTGTGACTTTTGTTTCATGGTTTTTTGTTGTTTGGGATCAGGCTGATCACGGTAATTAGTTTTTTAGTCCTCTCTGCGGTCGTAGCTATCGCTATCTTGGTTTGGTATGCATTGAGATTAGTAGGCTTCACAATACCCAATAGAGGCGGTTGTTTAGCGAAAGTGGAAGAGTTAATCCAGAAGTCTATGGAGATGCTGAATCTTAAAAAGCAGATATTAGTGAGGTGCAGCAATCCCCACTCTTGGGGATTGTTCTGTTATGGCCATAAAAGGAGGATATATGCATACAGAAAATATGTGGGATGACCTTGCAGTATGGTTTCACGATTTCGTCCCGCTTTCAGTTCCGATAGCGCTAGTGTTGTTATTGGTGGTAATAGCGACCGCTGCACTCATTGCTATTGGTGATTTTTGGGGAGGGGAGTGAAAAATTTTGGGCTGGCGTTCAGGATCACTTTCAGATTACAGGAGGGGGCATGATTTTTATGGGGCCAGCTTTTTTATGTGTCCGGATGTATTGTCGTTCTTACACACTCGTTACGATTGCTTACCTGCAATCTATACAAAGTGAGGACGCGACAGTAGGTTGCTTGGTGCGATGGTGTAGAAACGCCCCCGGACTGCATTCTGTGATACTGGTGTTGTAATCTGTAATTATCAATCCCCATTCTGAGGGGATATGCCCTTTAAGCCTGGTGAAGGCGGGGTGCTGGAATATTCACTCCCTGAAAAGCCACCCCGCCATATTTAGGTGACGAAGGAAAAACAGTCTTATGATACCTTCGGTTACGTAATGCCATCGTCATCGTGTAGAGGCAAGGTGAGGTCGAAAGTGAAAAACAGAGCGCTGCAACCATTTTCTCGCGCGTGAACCTCGCTCTACCATAATTTGAGAAAAGCTACCCTGTGAGAGTTGAGGGTGAAAAATACAGCAAGCTCTTTTTTATCCCCATCCCGAAGAAATTATAGTTACCATATCTGCCCAAAAAAGGAAGCATGCTCCAAAAACAATTAACCAAACCTTACAGCGATAAGTCATGATTCCTCATTATTTCGTAATAACCTTTTAATTGTGTGACGAAAATAACACGGCCCGTTCATGCCTGTGTTGTTCTCCGTGATGCATTCGTCATTGTATGGCGGCAGAGTGAGGTGGTGAAGCTCGGGTGCTATTGTACGTCCATGTCCCGGAAACCTCACTCTGCCATAATTCGAAAAAGTTCCTAAGTAAGAAGAGTTTGTGTAACAACACAATAGTTTTTTTGGGGGGGGGATTTCAGCTTTTTTTGTGTTTAATTTTGGATCTGCGCAGTTAGGTAATTCTACTCGGAGATAAGTCTAAATTTTTGTCTTTAAAAAAAGCCGGCTTACGGAGACGTAAGCCGGAAGGGGTAGGAACAAACTATGACTTCATGAGGCGTAAGTATATCGCACTTGGGTTGGTACTCTACATAGGCTTAGCAAGCCACAAACTTGCTTACTAAATATATAAAACCTTTCGGAGATTATTTCACGTATTTATTTGTTTAATTTTGTATTTTTGGTAAAGCATTTGCTGCGACTCTGACCTCTCATCAAATCCTGATATTGCCTCAGCCAGTGTTCTCGTGTTTTTCGCGTCTGTGTGACCATTTCCTGCAGTTCATTAAGTGTAAGTTTTCCGATGCCATCACCTGCTCGCTTGCCGTGTTCGAAGCGAGCGAAATTGCGCTTATGGTTCTGCTCATTTTGGATTATCACCACCATCAGGTGCAAATCTTAAGATGGTGAGACGTACAGGGTTTGCACTACCGGGAAAAGGCAACCGGCGAGCCTTTCGACTCCCCTGCACGCCCCACCATAATTTGGATGTGGCTATGCGCTGGCAATAAAAAAGACGCTGGCGCGTCTATTGCAGCCAATTCCTTCGGGGTACAAATCCCGGCACCAGATTTTGCTGGTGCAACGCGAGTATCAGAAATTTTCTTCACGTTGTTAATTCGTCAGTTCCTTTCCTAATATAGATTAGCAATCCCGCGCAGTGCCTGGCCCAATAATTTGGGACTTATTAGGAAAAAGTATAGTAACCGTCTGATATTTAATACCTGCAAGAGGGATTTAAAATCCCTCGGCTTATGGCTGTGCGGGTTCAAGTCCCGCCCCGGGTACCAGGAAAATAAATTCAAGAATAATCAAAGCAATAAGCAGTAATGTCGTGACCGCCGGAAGGCGGTTTTTTTGTGCCTGAAAAACGCCAAGTGGCAGCAAAATGGCAGCAAAGGTTTTCGTCCTTCCCCGGTTCAACACCCAACTATGCGCCATTGACTTACACCGCACTGGTGATAATATGTGTTTACGGTATACGCCACTGACGCATATAAGATGATATTTATAGAAACCCCGATTTTTACAGAGGATGTTCTGACGCTACTCAGTGATGAAGAGTATCGAGAGTTTCAGCTTCATCTTGCCGAGAACCCAACCGCAGGTGATGTGATCAAAGAAACCGGCGGATTACGCAAGGTTCGTTGGGCTAGCGGCGGCAAAGGGAAGCGTGGCGGTGTGCGGGTCATTTATTATTATAAGTTGTCCGAATCTCAGATCCGCCTGTTGGTGATCTACAAAAAGGGCATTAAAGATGATTTGTCTGCGGATGAAAAACGCGCCCTTCGCGCATTGAATGAGAGGTGGTAACTATGGACGTTAAACTGTTCGATCGCTTGAAAGAAAGCATGACGCAAATGAATGAAATCATTGATGGGGAGCGCGTGCCGTCCCGTGAATTTAATGTCAGCGCCGTCCAAGTAAAAAATATCCGCCAGGCTACCGGTTTATCCCAGCCTGTTTTTGCCGCGCTGATTTCTGTCAGCGTGGGTACGCTTAAAAATTGGGAGCAGGGCAGACGGGAACCTACCGGCCCGGCCAAAGCGTTGCTGCGTGCGATTGAGCGAGATCCCCAGCATGTCCTGCCTGCGCTTTCTATTAAGTGACTTTATTTATCACACATTAACGCCCGCATTTGCGGGCGTTTTTGTTTGAGGCATTTAGCCAAATACTAATGCGGTTTGGCCGCTGCTTTGTGGGTGAGGCTGGACGGGATCTACTATTTGCGGTTGGGAAATCATTCGGATACCCGGCTGTTGAGCCGGGGCTGTACTTATCTATTCCTCCTCAAAGTCCTTACCACACTAGTGAATACCTGGTTCAGCGCTACAGTTCGCCACCCACATCAGGGCCACCACGGCGATGATAGAGATGATGGCGCATAGATCCGATTTTCGCATGCAGTTCCTTAGCGGCCAGTGACACCAATGACTTCGATTGCGGCCCTGTGCAACTTTTGGCAATGGTCATCGGGTTGTGTTTCGATCTCTTTGATCAGATAAGCGAGAATGCTTTGTTTGCTGATGGGCTTGTTGGCGGAGAGCACCTGAATAACGCCCTTGCCGAGCAGGCTGTAAATTTGTTCACGGTACGTCTCGATATCTTTATCGTTGAGACCGTAAAGGGAGTAATCGATCATGGAATTTTACCGCTGATGAAATTTAAAGTGCCAGCCGAAGCTGGCAGAGAAGCCATATAAAAATTAAAGTCGTGCAAATTTCACTTAGGTCACTACCTAAGTGGGATGTTAACGATAACGTAGTAAGAATATTCCTATCAATAGGGAGTGGCAATCTGGATGGCTAATTAGGAAAAACCTCAGGTGTTCGCCCTAGTTAAGGGTTGTTTTGTTGATTTAATCTTCCGCTTGCGCACCGAGGCTTTCTGGCAGCAACTGCGCCAGCAATAGGTCCAGCGTCAGCATCAGCCCGTAGCGTGCGGTACTCCCACCACTCAGGGGCAAGACCTTATCGGCCAGTGATGCCAGATTGCTGCCTGCTGGGGCCAACGCGATGCGATAAGCGCCAGTGGCGCCGGCCAGCCTGGCGGCATTGAGCAAGTCGGTATTTTCCCCACTCAGCGAGAGCAGTATCACACACTGTTGCGTACTCAGGGTGGAGGCCGTCATGCGCATCAGTGCCGCATCCTGGCAGGCAAAAGCGGGGTAGCCCAAACCCACCAGGCGTTGTTGCAGCTCGTTGACGTACAACCCCATGCTGTTTACGCCAAAAATATGCACGCTTTTGCACTGGCTTACCTGTTGGCTGGCGTCGATTAATGTCGAATGTTCTACCTGTTGCAGCTGTTGATGCAGTGTGGTTTCCACGTCGTTGACGCGTTGCAGCCACAAACGAGGTGGCCCATTGGGCGTCGTTTGGGCAGTCAAATAGCGTGATCCACTGACGCTGGCCTGTGCCAGCTTCATGCGCAGATCGCGAATATCATCACAACCTATGGTTTTGGCGAAACGGGTGATGGTCGCCGGGCTGACCCCTGCCTGACTGGCCAGCAGCTCTATGGTAGCGGAAGAGGCAAAGGCGATATCGTCCAAAATGGTCTGTGCAACCTTGGCTTCCTGCTGACTGAGTTGGTTTTGCCGCGCGCGGATTTGATAGACGATGTCGCCAATATCTTCACAACCGATGGATTTGGCGAAGCGACTCAAAGTCGTGGGGCTGACACCGGGCAGTTTGCCGATACCGGCGGCGGAGGCGAAGGCGATATCCATGCCGCCCAGTACCGGTTGCGCCACGGCTGCCGGCGGGTTTACCGGCACAGGCTGAGTGCGCATCAACGAGATAAAGTCGTTAAGATCCTGACAACCAAGAGACTGGGCAAAATGGGCGACGATCTCGGTACTGACGCCGGCCCGTTCAGCCAACTGTTCAATAGTCGCGGTTGAAGTGAATCCGGGATTGTCCAGGATGGTTCGGGCAATTTTTGCCTCCTGCCGGTTGAACGGATCCTGACGGAATTGAATGTGGTAAACGAGATCCATAACTGCAGTGTCCCTTCTGTTATGCCAACCGATGCCCGGTGCTTCAAACTAGCCTGTTTTTCGCACGCTATAAAGCCCTGACCGGCATAATAAACCAATGAAAATAATTTTCAATTCGCTCGGTTGTAAAACACGATACTCACCACGGTGTTTATTCGTTGTGTTTTTATCTTTTTGTTTTTAAAGGATTTTAAAATATTCCTGTTATTGGCAGACCAGGAATTAGATCGCCGATCACAGTGTTGAAAAAAATTTTCATGATAATTTTATGTTAACTGATTGTTTTTGAATGATTAAGTAAAAAGCATAATCAAATCGTATGGTTTAAGGGTATTTACAAGTGTGTTACAGAGCTGTTTTATATTTGAACAGCCGTGGTGGCTAACAACCGGGACACTGAAAAATGCAAACAATCGTCTTATGCTGCGCCGCAGGAATGTCGACCAGCATGTTGGTACAAAAAATGAAAAACGAAGCGCAAAAACGGGCGCTGGATATCGAGATCGAAGCCGTTCCGGTGGCAGATTTTGAACGCATCCTGGGGCGGGCAGACATTGTCCTGCTGGGGCCGCAGGTGAAATATGAACATGCGCGGCTGGCCGAACTGGCCGCACCATTGGGAAAAGCCGTGGCGGTTATCGACATGATGGATTACGGCACCATGCGCGGCGATAAGGTGCTGGACAAGGCGCTTAGCCTGCTGGCCTGATAACACTCTGGGGACGCAGTTCCCCATATTCCTTTATTTATTGAATTACCACGGGTTATTTCATTAACCCGCGGTGGGATCGCCGTGTCTGGAACCAGACCGGGGGAGGTCATGATGGATTTGGAAACGAGCGTGATGGAATTGCTGGTTCATGCCGGTAGCGCGCGCAGCTCGCTGCTTTCTGCATTGCAGTTGGCGCGTCGCGGTGAATTTGAAGCCGCCAGTGCCAGGCTGGAAGAGGCGAAGGCCGGTATTGGCCGGGCACATGGTATGCAGACGGAGCTGATTGGTATGGATGAAGGCTGTGGAAAGGTACCGGTCAGTTTAATTCTGGTGCACGCGCAGGATCATTTGATGAATGCGATGCTGATCCAGGATCTGGCTACTGACATGATCGAACTTTATCGTCGTTTACCCCAGGGGGCAGGCAATGACTAAAATCACCGTAATCGGCGGGGGCAGCAGCTACACGCCGGAGTTGGTCGAAGGATTGATTGCGCATTATCAGGACGTTCCATTAACCGAGCTGGCACTGGTCGATGTGGAGTCCGGCCGTGAGAAAGTGAGCATCATTGCCGAATTGACCAAAAGAATGCTCAAGCGCAATGGGCTGGAGCAGGTAGTGGTTTCGGTGCATTTCACTCTGGAGCCGGCCATTCGCGGTGCCAGCTTTGTGCTGACTCAGCTGCGAGTGGGGCAACTGGCCGCCCGCGCGGCCGATGAGCGTCTGGGGCTGAAATACCAGCGTCTGGGTCAGGAAACCACCGGTGTCGGCGGTTTTGCCAAGGCGTTACGCACCATTCCGGTGATGCTGGAGGTGGCTCGTGTGGTGGAGGCGGTGGCGCCGGATGCCTGGATTATCAACTTTACTAACCCGGCAGGGATCGTTACCGAAGCGGTTTCGCGTTACAGCAAGGCGAAGATTATTGGGTTGTGCAACGTGCCGATCACCATGCATCACATGATCGCCGATATGCTGAAAGCGCCACACGATCAGGTAGACCTGCGGTTTGCCGGGCTGAACCATATGGTGTGGGTGCATCAGGTGACACAAAGCGGTAAGGATGTGACCGCCAAAGTGCTGGAAATGTTAAGCAATGGCGAAACGTTGTCGATGAACAACATCAAAGACCTGCCGTGGCCTCCGGCATTTCTGCAAGCGCTGGGGGCAATCCCTTGTCCGTATCACCGCTATTTTTATCAGACCGCCGGCATGCTGGAAGAAGAGCTGGAAGCGGCTACCTCGCAGGGAACCCGTGCCGAGCAGGTGATGAAGGTAGAAGCGGAGTTATTTGCCTTATATGCCGATCCGACGCTGGATAAAAAACCGGAGCAACTGAGTTTCCGCGGTGGTGCCTTCTATTCTGAGGTGGCGGTCGAATTGATCCGCGCCATTCACAATAACAGCGGCAAGGTGCTGGTGGTGAATACTCGCAATAACGGTGCCATTCAGGGCTTGCCCGATGATGCGGTGATTGAAACCAACTGTGTGATCGATGCACAGGGGGCGCATCCGCTGAGTTTCGGCCCGCTGCCACTGGCCATGAACGGGCTGACTCAACAGGTTAAAGATTTTGAACGCCTGACCATAGAGGCGGCGGTGCATGGCGATCGTCAGAGTGCGCTGTTGGCGCTGGTGGTGAACCCGCTGATTGGCGGTGTCGGCATTGCGCAGCCCTTGCTCGATGAGGTACTGAGCCTGAACCAGGCCTATCTGCCGCAGTTTAATTAAGTCGATATTCCATAATAACAATCACGACGGCCGGCTTTGCCGGGCAGGGGGGATGATGGCGGGTTTAAATAGCATTCTGGAACGTTACGTGTTGCCGACGGCGTTAAAAATTGCCGGGCAAAAACATATTCTGTCGGTGCGGGACGGCATAATTCTCAACATGCCGTTTATGTTAATCGGGTCATTTTTCCTGATCTTCGCTTACTTACCGATCCCCAGCTACGCCAATCTGATGGGCGAGGTGTTTGGTGCGGCGTGGCGGGATAAATTGTTGTACCCGGTCAAGGCGACCTACGACATCATGGCGATAATCTCCAGCTTTGGCATTGCCTACCGGCTGGCGGAGAAATACCGTGGAATGGATCCGCTCAGTACCGGTGCGGTTTCGCTGGTGGCGTTTATCATGACCATTCCCCAGCATACGCTGTTTACACCGGTGAAAGGGGCCGCAGAGCAAATTGTTAAAGGCGTGCTGCCGATGAATTTTATCGGCAGTCAGGGGCTGTTTGTGGCGATTGTAGTGGCGCTGTTATCGACGGAAATCTACCGTTTCGTGCATAACCGCAATCTGGTGATCAACATGCCGGAAGGGGTGCCGCCGGCGGTAGCCAAATCCTTCCTGGCCCTGATCCCGGGGTTCTGCGTGCTGGCAGTGATTTTGCTGCTGCGTTTGATTGTTGAGGCTACGCCGTTTGGCGATATCAACACCATGATCGCTACGCTTATCGGTATCCCGATGCATCACGTGGGTGGGACACTTCCGGGGATGATTTTCTCGGTGATCCTGATCGGCTTGCTGTGGACGCTAGGGCTGCATGGCGATGCCATCGTGCTGGTGTTTATTCAACCGGTGTGGCTGGCGAATATGTCAGAAAACCTGGTGGCGTTCAGAGTAATCAGCCGATCCCGCACATCATTACCCAGCAATTTTACGATTTGTGGATTGCGCCCGGTGGGACGGGCGCCCTGCTGGGGCTGGTGATCTTTATGCTGTTGCGCAGCCGTAGCGCCCAGATGAAACAGTTGGGGAAAATCGCTGCGCCGGGTTGTCTGTTTAACATTAGCGAACCCATGGTGTTCGGCATCCCGTTGGTGATGAATCCGTACTTCTTCCTGCCGTTTATTCTGACTCCGGTGGTGCTGGTGATTGTGACCTACAGCGCGATGGCTACCGGGTTGGTGACGCCTCCGGTTGGCATTGCCTTGCCGTTCACCACGCCGATTTTCATTAGTGGCTATCTGGCAACCGGCGGCCATATTTCAGGAACGGTGATCCAGGTGGTCAATTTGCTGATTTCAATGGCGATTTACTATCCGTTCTTCCGCGCCTGGGATAAGCAAAAATACCGCGAAGAAAATCAGGCGGCGATGCCAGTACAAAATGCCGTGACTGATGAGCAACCGCAGACGCCATAAATGTGCACTTTCTGCGGCGGTGTTGAGTTATTGCCGCCGCAGAAAGGGAGTGAAAAAGGTCTCGCACATGAATTGTTACATTATAACAAAGTTAAATTTCTTCTTCGTAGCAACACCCGCCTAAATTGCCTGTCAGATAACCATCCAGCAGCAGGAGAGAGAAAACTCTCAACAATAACCTGTATCTGGCAAACGGTTATGAATTCACTTTGGCAAGAATGGTATCAATAATGCAGAAGTTCCGACGCTGGACCCAGTTGCAGGTCTCTTTCTTTATCGCTTTTTATCTCGGTGTGTTGCTCAATATCCCCATATTTTACCGCCGTTATCAGCAACTTCATTATGACAACTCCTTGTCGATCGGCATTGAGGTGCTCGCAGCCTTCTGCCTGGTGTGTTTTATCACGCTACTGATCTCTTTTTTGGGGCGCAGGTTGTTCCGTGTTTTGGCATCGTTATTGGTGCTGAGTTCGGTTGCCGCCAGCTACTACATGGTGTTATTCCACGTTGATATTGGCTACGGCATTCTGGCGGCGGTGATGACTACTGACGTCGATCTTTCCAAGGAGTCGGTGGGTTGGCATTTTGGCGTGTGGGTGGTGCTGGTGAGTCTGTTGCCGTTACTGCTGATTTGGCTGGCGCCGATGCACGAAGCCAGTTATAAGCGCGCTAACCATCTGGCATGGTACAAAAAAGGTGGCGTGATGCTGACCGCCGGGCTGCTGTGCTGGCTACCCCTGAAGCTAATGGGGGCAGGTACAGGATCGTCACGATCGGGAAAATAATCAAATGATGGCCAGCTATGGCGGGGTGGTGGCCGGCAGTTATTCACCGTCCAACTGGCTCTCGGCCTTGGGATTGTTGACTTACAGCTCATACAGCCAGGCAGAAGACAGCCGTAATCTGTTTGATCCGGCGGCGCACTTTACTTATCAACCGCCAAAAGACGTGAATGATCTGTATGTGGTGTTTGTGATTGGTGAGAGTGCCAGACGCGATCATATGGGTATTTACGGCTACCAGCGCGACAATACGCCTAACCTGGATAAGGAAACCAAACCTTGCGGTGCTGCAGGGCTATTCCTGCGACACCTCGACCAAGCTCTCGCTACGTTGCATGTTTGTGAGAGAAGGCGGTGCGTCGGAAGAACCACAGCGGACCCTGAAGGAAATGAACGTATTTTCCGTGCTGAAAAAGCAGGGGTTTTCCTCGGAGCTGTTTTCAATGCAGAGCGAAGCCTGGTTTTACAACAAAACCCAGGCGGATGATTATGCGCTGAGAGAAAGCATCCAGGCGGAAAAACGCAATGCCGGCAAACCCGTGGATGATATTGCGTTGATTGATGAGCTAAAAGATTCGTTAGACCGCCACCCGCAGGGCAAGCATTTGGTGATCCTGCATACCAAAGGCTCGCACTATATGTACACCGAGCGCTATCCCCGCGCTTTCGCCCGTTACCAGCCGGAATGTCAGGGTATTGATGACACTTGCTCTACGCAATCAATGATTAACTCTTACGACAACAGTCTGCTGTATACCGATTATGTCCTCGAGCAGGTTTTCAATCAGTTACGCGATCGTAATGCCATCGTGTTTTACGCCTCGGATCACGGCGAGTCGATCTCGGAAAATATGCATTTCCACGGTACCCCGCGTGACCATGCGCCGCAGGCGCAGCGCACCATTCCTATTATGGTCTGGGCATCTGACAAGTTTCTTAGCCAGCCCGATCATCAGGCGGCCTTTAATCAGCTAAAAGCACTGCAGAAGGCAAAAACCCCGGTTTTCCACGAGAAACTGTTCGACAGTATTCTCGGCTGTATTGGTTATACCTCGCCGGATGGCGGTATTGTGAAACAGCATAACTGGTGCCAGGTTAACTAAACCAACCGCCAGGGATGGGGTACCAGGAGCACATTTTCCGCAATAAAAAAGCCACCTCTTCAAGAGGTGGCTTTTTACTAGAGCATGGTTTTAGTCCAGTTTTGGATGCTGGTCGACCAACGTCTGTTTTTTCTTCTCCAGCTCGGCGATCTGCTCGTTGATATCTTCGACTTTCTGTTCGATGTTGTCGTAGTTCTCCTGCAGCAGCTCTTTGGCTTCCGAGCGGTCCGAAGCGGCTGGGGTAGCACCGCGCAGCGGTTTATTGGCGGTTTCCTTCATGTACAGGCCGGTGGCAAGACCTATTACCGCGACTGTCATCAGGTAGTAAGCCGGCATATACAGGTTTCCGGACGACTCGACCAACCAGGCGGCCACCGTTGGCGTTGCGCCGGCCACCAGTACCGAAATATTGAACGAAATTGCCAATGCGCTGTAGCGAATGTGCGTTGGGAACATTGCCGGCAGAATCGAAGCCATCACGCCGGTAAAGCAGTTTAACAGCACCGCCAGGACTAACAGCCCGACGAAAATCAAACCAATCACATTACTGTTGATCAAAATAAAACACGGGATCGCCAGCGCCAGCAGGCCGATACTGCCGCCAATAATAAAGGGCTTACGGCCAATGCGGTCACTGGTCATGCCGATCACCGGCTGTACGAACAGCATGCCGATCATGACGGCGATAATAATCAGAACGCCGTGATCTTCCGAGTAGTGCAGGTTATGCGACAGGTAACTCGGCATGTAGGTCAGCAACATGTAATAGGTCACGTTGGTCGAAATCACGATACCGACGCACACCAACAGGCTTCTCCAGTGCTTGGTCGCAATCTCTTTGAACGAAGTTCTTGGCGGGTTTTCGATAGCGTTGCGGTCTTCCTTCTCCATTTTTTCCACGTGCTGCTGGAATGCCGGAGTTTCTTCCAGCGCATGTCGCAGGTACAGACCAATCAGGCCCAACGGCGCGGCGATGAAGAACGGAATACGCCAGCCCCAGTCGAGGAAGTTGGCTTCCCCAACAATGCTGGAAATCAGCACTACAACGCCGGCACCCAGCACGAAGCCGGCAATCGAGCCGAAATCAAGCCAACTGCCCATAAAGCCACGCTTGCGGTCCGGTGAGTATTCGGCGACAAAGATTGCCGCGCCGGAGTATTCGCCACCGACCGAGAAGCCCTGCGCCAATTTTGCCAACAGCAGCAGCACCGGTGCCCAAATACCGATCGAAGCGTAAGAGGGGATCAGCCCGATACAGAAGGTGCTCACCGCCATGATAATGATGGTGATGGAGAGGACTTTTTGACGACCGAATTTATCGCCCATTGCACCAAAGAAGATGCCGCCTAACGGACGAACCAGGAAGGGAACGGAAAAGGTTGCCAGTGCGGCAATCATCTGTACGCCGGGCGTGGCGCCAGGGAAAAATACTTGTCCGAGGGCGTAGGCCACAAAGCCATAAACACCAAAGTCGAACCACTCCATCGCGTTGCCTAATGCCGCCGCGGTTATTGCCTTTTTCAACTTGCTGTCGTCGATAATGGTGATGTCATTAATATGCATCGGCTTATGACGTTTTTTTCTTAACTTCATATAATCATCCCTTAATCAATTTTAGTCGTACGTAGATTCGCGATCCTTCTGCCCAGTTATCAGTTTGGTTAATCTAAGCGCTATACGCAGAGATCGGCCATTGCCATTTTTTGTGTGATGCGAATCACGTAATGTTTCAATTTTCACCGGGAATATGTCATTTAGGTGACTAATTATTTTGCATCTATAGCTTAACGTTATATCTTGCGGCGATCAAATTTAGCAGTTTATCTAATGGATTTGCACCGATTTAGCGCATAAATAGATTAACTATTGTGCATATTGATGTTTTTTTGTCTGGTGATGGATGGGTTAAGTATAGGAAGAATTGTGGTAAAAACCGGCAAAATTAATGCGTTCTGCGGCTGAAAAAAAGCCTGACGCAGACGTCAGGCCGGAGAGAGTTATTGAGCTGAGCCGCCAAATTCCTGATAGAGTTGCGCCAGGTTCTGATATTGGCCGAAACGGTTTTCATCCAGCGCCAGTTCTGCCAGCCTGCGGCGATTTTGCGCATCCAGCCAGAAGCTGATGGGGACGGCACCTTGCCGGTAGCGGCTCTCATTCAAGCGTTCAGATTTTTGCGCCAAGGCTAACGAAGCCCGTAAGTGTTTTTCCTGAGCTATCAATTGGCTACGCAACGACAGGGCATCGGCCACATCGGCCATGGCCTTATACAGCGCCTGTTTGAATTCCAGCACCTGCAACTCGTAGTCACTGCGGGCAATTTTGATATCCACATCCATCTGCCGCCATTCAAGGAACGGCAATGACAACCCAGCCCCCACCGAGGCCAACGGATTACGCAAAAATTCCAGCAAGGCGGTACTGCTGGCACCCAATGAACCGGTCAGGCTAAATGCCGGATAGTACTGGGTACGCTTTACATCGACGTTGGCCAATGCTTCACGCAGCCGCAACTCTTTGGCGCTGATATCCGGCCGATGGCGCAGCACGTTGACCGGGATACCGGCATTGATTTGCGGCAGCGGGCCGGTGGGTAAACGGGCGGGTTCAACCAAAGCCTTGCCCGGTGGTGAACCCAATAACACGGTTTGTTCGTTCAAGGCTTGCTGACGCTCACGTAACAGCGCCAGATGGCTGCTCTCCTGATTGATCAGATTCTGCTCGGCATCCACCACGTCCAGTGAAGAGATGCTGCCGGCACGGTAGCGGGCATTGACCAACTCTAAGGTCTGCCTGGAGTAAGCGATATTTTGCTGACTGACGCCGATCCTTTGATTGATAAAACCGAGGCGCCAGTAATTTTTGCTGGCGTTGGCGAGCAATGCCAAACGCGCACTTTGCAAATCTTGTTGAGTTGCCTGACTGGCCCATTCTGCGGCATCACGCTGTCTTGCCAGTTTGCCCCACAGATCGACTTCATAGCTGACGCCGAGGTTGGCGCTGCTGTTTTTATTCCACGGGGACGAATTGGACAGGGCGGTGCTGGCGCCGGTATTGAGCGTCGCGTTTACGCTGGGAGCGGTGCCGATGTCGACCTTTTGGGCCACCAACTGGGCACGATAGACACGCAATGCAGCAGCGGCCAGATCGTTATTAGCCAGCATCACCTGTTGTAGCCAGTGCTCTAGCTGGGGATCGTGGAAATCGTGCCAGGCAAAAGGGACTGACGTAGCGGCATCGGCACTGGGTTGCCATTGGGTCGGATAGTCCACCTTCGGAGATTGATATTCGCTTTTCAACGCATTGCCGCAGCCGGTGCTGAGCAGGGCTGCGAGGCATAACGTCAGGGGAGATAAAATTTTCATAAGTTACTCGCTGGCCAGTGAAATGACCGGATCCATCCGCGCCGCTTTGCGGGCCGGGAGATAACCGAAGATCATGCCGATCAGAGTGGAGCAGCAAAAGGCCACGGCGGCGGCCTGCCAGGAATAGATGGCGGTGAGCATGCCGCCCGCCAGCAGAGTGAACAGCGAGCCGGCGGCGAAAGACAGTAAAATGCCCAGTACGCCACCGATCAGGCAGACCAGCACCGCCTCGATCATAAATTGCTGCATAATGTCGCTGCGACGAGCGCCGACGGCCATACGCACACCGATTTCATGCGTCCGTTCGGTCACTGAGACCAGCATGATGTTCATCACGCCGAGGCTGCCGATGATCAGGGAAATTGAGGCCACCATCAGGATCAGCAGGCTGAGAGTCATCGAAGTTCGTTCGATCGACTTACGGAATTTATCGAGGTTGAACAACATAAAGTCTTTAACGCCGTGACGCTGGGTCAGCAGCTGCTCAATGGCGGTGACAGCGGCTTCGTTGGCAACGTCATCTTTCAACCTTACGCTAATGCTGCTCAACTTGGTTTGGCCCACCATGCGGTACATGACGGTGGTATAGGGCATCCACACTCTGATGCGGTTGGGGGCAGAGTCCTGATTACTTTTAACCACGCCAATCACCCGGGCCGGTACTGCGCCAAGAAACACGATCTGGCCTAGCGGCTCAACGCCGAAATCACCGAACAACGACTGGCGTGCGTTTTCGTCAATGATCACTTCCTGTAAAGCGTTGCGGTCGTCCTGGAAATTGCGACCCTGCAGCAGAGTGAGCCCGTTAACGCGTAAATAATCGCGTCCAACACCAGTGATCGACGCGTTGGCTGATTTACTGCGAAAATGGATACTGTCTGAGGCAGTGACCTCAGGGCTGACGCTATCGACAAAGCTTTGGCGGGCCAGCGCGTCGGCATCCGCCGGTACCAGAGTGCGGATGCTGTCGATGGCATCATCAAAGAAATCACGGCCGGGGTAGATGCTGACCACGTTGGTGCCCAGGCTTTTTATACTCTCCAGCGTGCGCTGCTTGGCACCTTCACCCAGCGCGACCACCGTCACCACCGCAGCAATGCCGAAAATGATGCCGGTCATGGTCAGTGCGGTACGCAAGCGATGGGCATTCATGGCCTTCAGCGCCATCTGTAACGATTCGCGGGTGCGATCGAGCAGACTCTGCCAGTAGCCTTGAGCAACCGGTGGGGCCTTTTTCATTATCGGCAGAGGAAGTGCCGATTTACGACCACTGTCGGCGACTATCTCGCCGTCCTGCAGTTCGATAATGCGCTGTGCGTGCTGCGCCACCTTCATATCGTGAGTGACGATCACTACCGTATGGCCGCGCTGATTAAGTTCGCTGAGGATCTCCAGCACTTCCTGACCCGATCGGGTGTCCAGGGCGCCGGTGGGCTCATCCGCCAGGATAATTTCAGCCCCGTTGATTAACGAACGTGCGATACTGACGCGCTGTTGCTGGCCGCCGGAGAGTTGACCGGGTTTATGGTGTTCACGACCTTCCAGCCCCAGTCGCGCCAATAGTTGCGCTGCACGCAGTCGGCGTTGGTCTCGCTTGCTGTTGGCGTAAATCGCAGGGATCTCGACGTTGCCCAGCGCGCTGATATCCGGCATTAAATGATAACGCTGGAAGATAAAACCAATGTGTTCGCGGCGAAGCCTGGCCAGTTGGTCCGGCGATAGATGAGCCGCGTTTTGGCCGTTGATGTAATAGTCGCCCTGGTCCGGCACGTCCAAACAGCCAATGATGTTCATCAGTGTGGATTTGCCGGAGCCAGAAGCACCAATGATAGCGACCAACTCCCCGGCAGCGATGCTGAGGTTAATGTCTTTCAGGACGGTGAGCGGCTGGCTGCTGTTGGTGTAGGTGCGGCCGATGCCTTTCAGCTCAATGATAGCGTTCACAGTGAGAGACCTTCCTCGCCAGGTTTGGTATTTTCCTGTACCAGCACCACGTTTTCACCTGCCTTCAATCCGGACAGGATTTGAATATCGACGTTATTGGTAATGCCGGTTTTCACCTCGCGCATTTCCAACCGGTTGTCCCCGGTCAGCACTTGTACCTGTTGCTTATTATCTGCGGTTTTATGTACCGCCTGGATCGGCACCAACAGTGCGTTTTTCGCCTCGCCGAGCAGCAATGAAACTTGCGCCGTCATGGCAATCCGTAGCCGGTTATCCGGGTTTGGGACGTCCAGCAAGGCGTTGTAATGCACCGAAGCATTGGAGCTACCGGAGCCGGAGGACGAACTGCTACCGGAGACTGAATCGTCTTTCATCACCGATTCTGGCGCCAGTTCAACGGTGCGCAGCGTGGCGTCGTAACGTTTATCGGGTTCGGAGAAAATGGTGAAGTAGGCCTTTTGCCCCTGAGAAACGCGGGTAATGTCGGCCTCGGAAATCTGCGCCTTAATGGTCATTACGTCCAACTGTGCCAGTTTGACGATGGTGGGCGCGCTCTGGTTGGCATTCACCGTTTGGCCTTGCTGAGTAATCACCGCGATAACGATGCCATCCATCGGCGCCAGAATACGGGTGTAACTCAGGTCGACCTTTTTCTTGTCTACTTCAATCTGTGCCTGCACGATGCGAGCATTCAACGCGATCAGTTCGGCGCGGGTGGCGACGAGCGTGGCCTCTGCCGTCTCAAAATCTTCGCGGGAGCCGGCTTCATCACTCAACATGCGCTTTTGGCGTTTAAAGCGGGACTCAGCCTGTTTCAACAGTGCCTGTTTGGCCTGCAAATCTGCCTTGGCGACGTTCAGCGCCGCTTCGGCGTTGCGCAGATCGTTGCGCTGTGGCAGATCGTCGATGTCGGCAATAGGTTGGCCTTTGGTGACCTTGTCGCCAAGTTTGACCTTCAGGGATTTGACCTGGCCGGAGACCTGTGCCCCGACGTTGACCCGTTCTATCGCATCAAGTTTGCCGGTGGCCAGTACGGCATTTTCAATATCGCCCAGACGAACCGGCGCGGTCACCGAAGCGGCTTGCGGGGGGCTTTGTAAAGAGAATACCACCAGGGCAATAATGACCAGCAGAGCACCGATCAGGATAAACGCCAAGCGGCGCGGAGTGACTTTCATAGTGTTATCCGTAACAGAAAACGATGATCCCAGAAGGCGCTATAGTGGCATCCAGCGCATTAACTAACAATAAACATGCCGCAGACGGCCAAATAAAAGTTTCAATGGTCAACTATCGCAAAACGAAAGTAATCACCCACCTGTGTGCGAAATAGTCAAAAATATAAGATTTCTCTGCAAATGCAGCGGTTCATAGTACCAAAACTTGAATCCATAACATTAATATGGATAATGACATCCCGAAGCAAAGGAATGCGCTATTAACTCAGTTGGCAGAGTGGTTGGTTTTAAAATGCTTTATTGGCTACAAAATTGATAGACGCGGGTTCGAGTCCTGCATAGCGCGCCAGCTTCCTTTTGTGAACCGTTACCGTAAAGTGCACCCGGGTTGATTTGCACTATCGGCTCCTTATTGGGTTTTTCGGGTGTGCTTTACCGTAACCGTTTATCTTCCTTTCTTTATGTTTTCTTCCGTTCCAGCGATCTTTGCTAAACTGTAATCAGGCAGGTATGCTGCCCGGCAACAGGAGATCGCTATGTCAGAGTCCGATCAACTGCAGGAATTAATGCAACGCGTAGCGATACTTGAAGCCAGAGAAAAGTCGCTGACCGCCGCCTCCAACGCCTATCAGGCGATTATCACCACCATGCTCGGCAATCTGGATAAACAGGATCGCGACAAGATTATCGCGATGATCGACCAGGCGCATGAGCTGGCCTATGCTCGTGCCATCCAGCGCTGCAACGAGCCGCAAAAGCAAAAAATCAAACAGGCTGACGATATCGCTCAGCGGATGTTTATGTTTGCCCAAGGTAAAAATTCCCTGCAACGTTAGCCATTAGAGGTATAACAGTTGCCCATTTAAAATTGCTTAACTGATCTACCTGCGCAAACTGTACTTGTGTTAGTTTGAGGAATGATTATTGATGGCAATAATGTCCCCCAGGCATAAGGTTGTAGCGATGGACGCGATTAAAAGCATCTTGGTAAAAGAAATCGAGCGGATCAACAGGCAGGAAGGGCGCGACGGTAAACTGCGTTTTAACAGTGAGTTTGCCCGCGATCACCGTTATCTGTGTCTCGCCATGTTTGCCGGCTATTTTGCCGTGATCGCCGTGATGTATCAGGTTCCCTATATGGGCTTCATCTCCTTCCTGGCTTTCACCGCCTTTGTGTTGTTCATGTTCGCCATGCTGCTGATTGAAATCAAACCGGTGTATCGCTTTGAGGACATCGGCGTGCTTGATCTGCGCGTTTGCTATAACGGCGAGTGGTATTTCACTCGCGCACTGTCGCCGCAGTCGGTGAAGGCGTTGTTGGATGAACCCTCGATTGGGACAGCGATGAAAACACGTATGCAGGAAATCATCGCCAATAAAGGCGAAATTGATTTCTATGACGTTTACGATCTGGCGTATTCAAAGAAGCCACAGGATGAACAGCCACAGGTGGCGGTGCTCAACTGAAGGGTTTGCGGCTGAAGAGTTGTCGATTATACTCACGCATTGAAGCCAGTTAAGCGTGAGGAATTTACCATGAGTGATGATATTTTCGATTTTGATATCGATGCCGAATTGGCGCAGGCAGAAGAGAAAGCGGCGCAGAAAGTAAAAGAACTGCCCGAGATCCTTGAGGATGAGGCAGATTGCGAAGGCTGCAAGATCTGATCGCCATCGCCAATAAAAAAACCGCTGCGGCGGTTTTTTTATTGGCGAAGATTGCGCTCGTCAGGCGGGGCGTTAATCCAGCACAAAACCCCAAATGAGTAACGCCGCCACGGTAATCAGGCAGAGTGCGGAGACGGTAATCAGTATCTTGCCCAGAATGTCTTTTTCTTGCTGCTGCTGTGCCACGTTAAAATTATCCAATTAAGAGCCTGTGGACCAAATCGGCGATACCCAGATCCAGCACAATGACCGTCAGTGCGATCCCCAGCATGGCCGATAGAAATCGAGTTTTATTGTTCAAATCAATACCCATCACCGCTATGCAGCGTTCCCAGAGTAAAGGTTAAAACGTCGGGGCTAAACGCCCGGTTTTGATAATCACAGAGTTTAAGAACCTTTCCGGGTCTATAAGTTCCGTCTGTTTTGAGGCGGTCGCTGCGGGGATTGCCACACAGCGACCGGTGTCGAGGGCGGGTCAGTCAGTCACAATTTTTACGCCGATTTTACTGATGGCATTGCCATCCATCTCGGCTATGGTCCAGGTCAGGCCATCCCATTCGACCTGATCGCCTACCACGGGTTCGCCGCCAATCAGTTTAATGACGAATTGGCCCAGTGTTTGTTGTTCGTCCACACCTTCTTGCAGGTTAAGCCCATACACCTGCGAAATATCGCTCAGGCGTGCGTCCGACTGCAGGATAAAGTCGCCGAAGAAACGCTCATCCATTGTGACCACCGGCGCCTGGCTAAACAGTTTACCCAGCACCGGCAGGTCATGCTCGTGGCCGATAACGCACAGAATGTCATCTTCGCGCAACCGCGTGCTCCCGCTAGGGTGCAACAACTCTTTGCCACGGAACAGTGCGGCAATACGCGTGCCGGGTGGCATTTTCAATTCACGCAGTGCAGCACCCACACACCAGTTTTCCGACGAGAGCTGATAAACGAACTGTTCCCATTGGTTTTCCGGGTGTACGTCCAACCCGACCCGTGAAATAGGCGCCAGGGCCGGCGGTACTATAACCTTGGCTTTCTTCGCGGCGAACGACAGTGTCGTGCCTTGCAACAACAGTGAAACCAGCACCACAAAAAAGGCCACGTTGAAGAACAGCTGCGCATTTGGCAACCCGGCCATCATCGGGAATACGGCCAAAATAACCGGTACGGCGCCGCGCAGACCGACCCAGGAAATAAAGCTGCGTTCACGGAGAGTAAAACTGCGAAACGGCAGTAACCCGATAAACACGGAAAGCGGCCGGGCGAACAGGATCATCCATAACGACAGCAGCAGGGCAGGGATGGCAATAGGTAACAACTCGTGCGGGTTGAGCAGCAACCCCAGCACCAGGAACATGCCGATCTGGCTCAGCCAGGCCAGACCGTCAAAGGTTTGGACAATGCCGTGTCGGTTACGGATTGGCCGGTTGCCCAGCGTCAACCCACACAGATACACCGCCAGTATGCCGCTACCATCCAGCGCAGTGGTCAGCGCAAAAATCAAAATGCCGCCGCTGACGGCCAGCAGTGGGTAGAGACCTTCGGCCAGTTTGATGTGGTTGATCAAGGTCAGCAGCAGCCAGCCGCCGCCCAGCCCAAAAACAATGCCCATACCAAACTGCTGTAACAGGTGGACGGGGAACATCCAGCTTAGCGTGGTTTCGCCGGCGGAGATCATCGCAATCAGGGTGATGGTAAGAAATACCGCCATCGGATCGTTGCTACCGGACTCAATTTCCAGCGTGGCGCTGACGCGTTCGTTAAGCCCTTTACCGCCGAGGAGTGAAAATACCGCTGCGGCGTCGGTGGAGCCGATAATGGCACCAATCAGCATACCCTGTAGCAGATCGAGGTTGAACAACCAGGCGGCAGCCAGCCCGGTCAGCCCGGCGGTGATCACCACGCCAACGGTGGCGAGGGAAAGTGCCGGCCAAAGTGCCACACGAAATGAACTGACGCGGGTGCGCATGCCGCCATCGAGCAGGATCACGGCCAGTGCCAGGTTACTGACCAGATAGGCCACCGGGTAATTACTGAAAACGATACCGCCCGGACCATCGACCCCCGCCAGCATGCCGATAGCGAGGAAGATCACCAGAATGGGAATACCCAGGCGTGAAGAAAATGAACTGAGAAGAATACTTGCTCCCACCAACACGGCACCGATGATGAACAAACTGTTAATGGTGCTGGCATCCAAAATAACGTTCTCCTGCAGGCTGGGGGGAAAGGCGTTGCGCGCGGGCGCAGATACCCCATGATGATAGCCTGTTTTTTAGGTAAAACGCCAAGGGTGATTCGAAAACAGTTTGGCATTTATTGTCATTTAAGGGAGAAAGTGTGAGGAAGTGGGGAGAAAACGATGAACTTCTCGCTTTTATCTATAGTTATCAGCTTACTGTGGTTCTATGCGAACAATAAACTGGCGAGAAGGAAAAACCATTAAACCCCCGCGAGGAGGCTTAATGGTTTGCAGGCGTGGTGTTATTAATGATCGAGTGATTGCAAAGCCCGCTTGATCAGCTCGGCAGCCAGTTTTCGTTCTGACTCTGAAATACCGTCAAGGTTAAGGCTGGAAAGCTCGGTGACCAGAATGCTGCGGTCCTTGCCGCTGATTGATGCATCCAGTGCGGAAAGCAACCGACCCAGAATTTTCAGCAGGGTGGCATTTTCTGGTACGGCTTCCGGAGCCGAAGTGTCTTTATCAGTCATTAAAAATCCTCTCTGTCGTGACGGAAGGGAGATACTGCAAACATTGCCGCAATGAAAACGACAACGCCGTCCCTCAGGGTTCATTGAGCCCAATCGCTACCGTAAGGCAGGGATGTGGATTTCCACTTATGCATTGCAGTTATAACAACTAGCGGCAATATGCTCCAGCATAACTTTGCCTTAACTTTCACCAGCGGGGTGAGCAATGTGTGCTCTATATCCAGTGTTGCGGCTGTGGCCCGGCAGTTATGCATGCGGCGGAAATGTGTTTTTGGTAGCCAAATCTGAGGTGAAGGCGGCCGGAGCCGCCTCGGATGTTCAGAGGGTTTTTTCTTTGGGTTGTGCCCGGTGGAAACTCGGACGTTCCAGCAGAAAATTGAGGTGCAGCCGTTGAATAAAATAGTAAGCAACCATCGGTGCGATGAGACCGAACAAGGTGCCGGCGATAATATGAGCTGACCAGTTATTAACATGCAGAAACTTGGTCAACACTATACGCAGCCCACTGGCGGCCAGGATGTGCATTAGGTAGATCACCATGCTTAACTCACCCAATCGTTTCAGCCAGGTTATGTCTGCCTTCGCCAACAAAACGGATAGGCAAATGATAAAGGTGATGGCGACCACGGCCAGGATCATGGAATACAGACCTGCATCGGTATAGGTCAGACCAAGATAGTCATGGAAAACCCATTCAAGCAGCACAAAGGCGAACATGGCTACCAGGCTGGAAGTGATACTGATTCTGGCAATAGTGGCTGAGTAACGAATGGCCAAAGCACCAAGCAGGAAGAAAATCATAAAACTGGTGATATAACCAAAGTGGAAAGCCTTGGTAAGACTGTCCTGGTAGACGTATAACCCGGCACTGATGACGATCAGCGTAGGCAGGATATAGTTGAATTTATTTTTGTTATACAGCAGGGTCGCAAGGACAAACACCATAAACAGGGCATACAAGAACCAGAATTGTGCCCGTGGATGAGTAAACAACGCCAGCATGTCGTTCAGACTGGCCGAGTTGTTGGTATAGCGTGATAACACAACCTCGACGGTGCCCTGCAGCAATGACCAAATGATATAGGGGTATACGATGGTATCAATTTTACTGATGATAAAACGACCTTTTCCCTTTCTCTCTAATGACTGAACAAAAAACAAGCCAGAGAGGAAAAAGAACAACGGCATATGAAAACTGTAGATAACGCTGTCAGTCAGTTGGTAAAACGATTCTGAAAGGTGAATGCCCGCACTGTATAAACCGCGATTAACGTGGCCAAAGACCACTAAAATGATACCGATTCCCTTCGCATAGTCGACCCATGCTTCTCTCATATGATTACCCAGCCCAAGAAAAAACAAAAAAACTTACAAATCTGCATAATGAGCGTAACAGGCGATTGCCGTTTTGCAATGTGATGGCGGGAATAGGACGATTATTAGGAATATGCTCAATGTGTGAGGATGCGTAACACATTCAAAAAGTTAACGAAGACGAATTTGCTGGCGCCAGGAGATGAGGCATCACCCTGAGAGGGCGATGCCAATCGGTTATTGCGGTTTTCCGGAGAACAGGAAGCGGAGCAATGGGACGCGTTTGTGCAACTCATATAAGGCGAAGGCACAGGAGAAGACAAACACCAAACCCAGCGCGAAACCCAGCAGGTTATTGTCGATATGTGGTGTCACAAACGCACCATATATCAGGGTCAGTGGATGGTGCACCAGATATATAAACAGCGAGGCGTTGACCAGATAAGTGATTCGTGGCGAGTGATAATTCAGCAGGCTATGTCCAAATGAGAAAACCACGTTGGCCATCAGGATCCCCAGCAGAGTTTTGATCAGCACTTCCAGTTCAAACATATAGCTGCTGTGGGCCAGATACTTCTGATTCAGCATGTAGGCAATGAACAGCAGCAGTGAACCGAGCAGTGACCAGACAGAGGGTTTGAGGAAAATCTCTTTCAACCACACGTACTTGAAGGCGTAAGCGCCAAGGATGAAGAACGGCAGGTAGAACATCGTCTCCATGACCACGAAATTGAACAGGCCATTGGAGAGTAAATACGGCGCAAAAATTAAAATAATACGGTGCCCGGCCGAATAGAATAAAGCATAAACAAGAAAGAACAGTGAGATGTTTCCTAATCCAGTCATTTTATTTATTGGATAGGGCGGGGTATTACTTTTAATGGCCTTGATTTTTTTGAACAGGTAAAAGCAAAGAGTAGTCAGTAATGATAGCGTTAATAAAAACCACAGGTGAGAAACCAGCTCCCAAACTGTTACATTTATTTTCTGGTAGAGCGAAAAATTTTCCCAGCCGTTTAATTTATCGGTGAAGTATTTCAGCATGAAAAACTGTGGCACCGTTATTAACGGGATCGAACTCAGCAGTGGGATCGCCACCCGCTCCAGCCTTACCTTCAACCACTTATGGCGTTCATAACGCTCATAGAGCAGGTATGAGAAGTAGCCGGAAATCACGAAGAACACCTGCATGCGGAAGGCATGGATGAAGTCGTTCAGCACTGTCAGCGAGAAGGAAGGGGTAGCACTGTTCACCGCCCAGGCATGGCTGGAATAGATCAGGGACAGATGAAAAGGGATGCCGAGCAGCATCAAATAAGCCCGGATCGAATCGAGGAAAAACTCGCGTTGGTTGCTGCCTTTAGTCATAGTTTACCGCTGATGATTTTATCGAATGGTCATTAACACGCTTAATAAGTCGGCAATGGTTAAATCGAACCTCAAACCCTACTATAGCGTTTCACATTTTTCCATAGCGTCTTGTTGCGGGGCTTGCTACGCTGGTGTTTAGTCAGCTGCTTAAACAATGAGCCATAAACATGAACCATCCATTTATCATGTTGTCGGAAAGCTGAATAATCCATTAATATGGATTTAAATGATTTGAGCACACGAATAGGGGGGGATGTGCTAGTTAATATATTATCCAAGAAACCACGCGCCGCGAGCGTACGTTGGTTAGGTGCGACCGTATTGTTCACGCTGTTGACTTCGCCAGCATGGGCTTTTTCTATTGATGATGTGGCCAAGCAGGCGCAGGATCTGGCAGGGAAAGGCTTCGAGGCTCCGAAAAGCAACCTTCCTTCTCAATTCCGTGAGATGAAATTCGCGGACTATCAGCAAATTCAGTTCAATCACGATAAAGCCTATTGGAGCAAGCTGAAAACCCCATTCAAGCTTGAGTTTTATCATCAGGGGATGTACTTCGACACGCCGGTGAAAATCAACGAGGTCACCTCGACCACCGTCAAGCAGATCAAGTACAGCCCGGACTACTTCAACTTTGGTTCGGTGAAGCACGATCCGGATTCGGTAAAAAAACCTCGGCTTCGCCGGTTTCAAGGTGATTTATCCGATCAACAGTGCGGATAAGAACGACGAAATTATGAGCCTGCTGGGCGCGAGCTATTTCCGCGTGGTAGGTAAAGGGCAGGTTTACGGGATTTCCGCCCGTGGTCTGGCCATTGATACCGCCTTGCCATCCGGTGAAGAGTTCCCGCGTTTCCGCGAATTCTGGGTTGAACGTCCGAAGCAGGGCGACAAGCACCTGGTGATTTACGCGCTGCTGGATTCACCGCGCGCTACCGGGGCTTACCGTTTTGTGGTCTATCCGGGCCGCGATACCACGGTAGACGTCGAGTCTAAAGTGTTCCTGCGCGACAAGGTCGGCAAACTGGGCATGGCACCGCTGACCAGCATGTACCTGTTCGGGCCGAACCAACCTTCACCAACTCTGAACTACCGTCCGGCGTTGCATGATTCCAACGGTCTGTCTATCCATGCCGGCAACGGCGAGTGGATCTGGCGTCCGCTGAATAATCCGAAGCATTTGTCCGTCAGCACCTATCAGGTCGAGAACCCTAAAGGTTTCGGTCTGCTGCAGCGTGGTCGTAACTTCAAGGATTACGAAGATCTGGACGATCGTTACGATCTGCGCCCAAGCGCCTGGATTGAGCCGCGTGGCGACTGGGGCAAAGGTAAAGTTGAATTGGTGGAAATCCCAACGGCGGATGAAACCAATGACAACATCGTTGCTTTCTGGACTCCAGACGTGTTGCCGGATGCCAAGACACCGCTGGCGCTGAACTATCGCCTGCATTTCACCCGTGACGAAGACAAGTTGCATTCACAGGATATTGCCTACGTCAGCCAGACCATGCGCTCTACCGGTGACGTGAAGCAGTCTAACCTGATCCGCGAGCCAGACGGCAGCGTGGCATTCCTGGTCGACTTCGTCGGGCCGGTACTGAAAGGCCTGGATGGTGCTACGCCGGTTGCCGCTCAGGTAAGCATCGGTGATAACGGTGAAATGGTAGAAAACAATGTCCGCTATAATCCAGTGACCAAAGGCTGGCGCCTGACGCTGCGTCTGAAAGTGAAAGACGACAAGAAGCCGGTAGAAATGCGCGCCGCGCTGGTCAATGGTGATAAGACCCTGTCGGAAACCTGGAGCTATCAGCTACCTGCCAATGAATAAGCCTACTCAACTTGCCCAGGATTATCTTGCGGCAATGCCTCTGACCGCTGAGCGGTCGGAGGCGCTTAACCCCCAGCCTGGAGCGGATGACGCCGAGGCACTGGAGGCACTGCATCGCAAGATGGGTGCCGCCGATGCCAACGTTAATACGCTGTCGGCGGATGACGTGGCGTTGGCCTCGGTCAAGGCGCGTATCGAAAGTGCCTGGCCGGATGCGGTCAGCGACGACGATTTTGACAATGACGTGGAAGGCCGCAGTATTTTGAAGGCCACGCCACCGATTAAACGTACCAGCATGTTCCCTGAAGCCTGGCGTACCAATCCGGTGGCACGTTTCTGGGATTCTCTGCTGGGGCGTTCACCGCACAACCGCCATGCTTCCAAAGAGGAAGCCGCCGCGGAAAACCGCTGGCGCGTGGTCGGTTCGATGCGCCGTTATGTGCTGTTGGTGCTGATGCTGGTGCAGACCGGTATCGCTACCTGGTACATGAAAACCATTTTGCCGTATCAGGGCTGGGCGCTGATCGATCCTATGGCGATGCTGGATCAGGACTTGATGCAGTCGGTGTTGCAACTGCTGCCTTACGTTTTGCAAACCGGCATTCTGATCCTGTTCGCCATTTTGTTCTGTTGGGTATCGGCCGGTTTCTGGACTGCGCTGATGGGCTTCCTGCAACTGCTGATCGGCAAAGACAAATACAGTATCTCCTCCACCATCAAGGGCGATGAGCCAATTAATCCGGCGCACCGCACCGCGTTGATCATGCCTATCTGTAACGAAGACGTCGAACGGGTGTTCGCCGGCCTGCGCGCGACCTATGAGTCGGTTGCCGCCACCGGCCAGCTTGAACATTTCGATATCTACGTGCTGAGCGACAGCTACGACCCGGATATCTGCATGGCGGAACAGAAGGCCTGGATGGAACTGTGCCGTGACGTAGATGGCCATGGCCGTATCTTCTATCGCCGCCGTCGTCGCCGCGTGAAACGTAAAAGCGGCAACATCGACGACTTCTGCCGTCGCTGGGGTGGCGAGTACAGCTATATGGTGATCCTGGACGCCGATAGCGTGATGAGCGGCGAGTGTCTCACCGGTTTGGTGCGCCTGATGGAAGCCAACCCGAACGCCGGCATCATTCAGTCTGCGCCGAAAGCTTCGGGTATGGATACGCTGTATGCCCGTGTGCAGCAGTTTGCCACCCGGGTCTACGGGCCGCTGTTTACCGCTGGCCTGCATTTCTGGCAATTGGGCGAGTCGCACTACTGGGGTCACAACGCGATTATCCGCGTGAAGCCGTTTATCGAGCACTGTGCGCTGGCACCGCTGCCGGGTGAAGGCTCTTTTGCCGGTTCCATCTTGTCGCATGACTTTGTGGAAGCCGCACTGATGCGTCGTGCCGGTTGGGGCGTGTGGATTGCTTATGATCTGCCGGGCAGCTACGAAGAATTGCCGCCTAACCTGTTGGATGAACTGAAGCGTGACCGTCGCTGGTGCCACGGTAACCTGATGAACTTCCGTCTGTTCCTGGTGAAGGGCATGCACCCGGTGCACCGTGCGGTGTTCCTGACCGGTGTGATGTCCTATCTGTCGGCGCCGCTGTGGTTTATGTTCCTGGCGCTGTCCACCGCGTTGCAGGTGGTGCATACCCTGATGGAGCCGCAGTACTTCCTGCAGCCACGTCAGCTGTTCCCGGTCTGGCCGCAGTGGCGTCCTGAACTGGCAATAGCGCTGTTCTCTACCACTCTGGTGCTGTTGTTCCTGCCCAAGCTGCTCAGTATCGTGCTGATCTGGGCGAAGGGTGCCAAAGAATACGGCGGTGGTGTGCGTCTGTTCCTGTCGATGCTGTTGGAAATGCTGTTCTCGGTGCTGTTGGCACCGGTACGGATGTTGTTCCACACGGTGTTCGTGGTCAGCGCCTTCCTCGGTTGGGAAGTGGTGTGGAATTCTCCGCAGCGTGACGATGATGACACGCCATGGAGCGAAGCCTTTAAGCGCCATGGTTCACAGATGCTGCTCGGTCTGGTCTGGGCGGGGGGTATGGCCTGGTTGGATCTGCGCTTCCTGTGGTGGTTGTCGCCAATCGTCTTCTCACTGATCCTGTCACCGATCGTTTCGTCTCTGTCGAGCCGTGCGACGCTGGGGATCAAGAGCAAGCGCGCCAAACTGTTCCTGATCCCGGAAGAGTATTCTCCTCCGCGTGAACTGCTGGCGACCGAAGAGTATCTGCAGCTTAACCGTGAACGTGCACTGGCCAATGGCTTTATGCACGCCGTGGTTAACCCGTCGTTCAATGCTTTGGCGGCTGCGCTGGCAACTGCGCGTCACCATCTGCGTGGTGCTATCGAGCGCAATCGTGAAGAGCGGGTGAATGAGGCGTTGCAACTGGGGCCGGAGAAATTGGTGAAGGGCAAACGCCTGGAACTGTTGAGCGATCCCGTTGCCTTGTCGCGCCTGCATCAACGTGTCTGGTTGTTGCCGGAAGGTGCCGCCTGGCGTGAGCATTACCAGCAATTGCCACACAATGAACGGGCTCATCCGCAAGGTCAGCGCTAAGCGTTGACCGGGTAGCCCAAACGGGGAATGCGCACAGCGTGTTCCCCGTTTTTTTTTGGCTCTTCGCTGACGCAATGCTGACGATCTGCAAGGAAAAAACTATGTTAACATTCGCGCCGGGCGTTGTTTACTTTCAGAACAACCAGGGCTAAGAGTCAATTTGGTGAATCTCTCTTCTTTTCTTCGGCTGGCATTATTGGCAACAGGCGTGGCGCTGTTAACCGGCTGCGGCAGTATTATCAGCCGCACAGTGCCAGGCGCCGGGCACGGCCATCAATATTACCCGGGTGTGCAATGGGATCTGCGCGATACTCCCTGGCGCTATGTCACGGTGATCGATGTGCCGCTGTCGATGGTGGTGGATACTTTTATGCTGCCGTTTGATGCACAGCACGGGCCTTACGAATAAGTCTGTTCCCGAGTGGTAAACACCAGCAGCTGGTAGCCATGTGGGCCGCAGTGGAAGGGCGCCAGCACCGTCATCTTTAATCCTTGCTGGTGGGCAGCCAGTGAATGCGGGTTGTTGTCGTCAATAAACAGGGCGCCAACGTCGAATTTCTCCCGGGTGTGCGCTTTGACGGCGGCGAACAACTGCTTCAGTACGCCTTTACCGCGCCAGGCGGGATCCAGGCACACCGGCCCGTACATAAATACCCGTTGTTCACTCAAAGGCCGTCCGTTGAATGACTCGCCGGCCAGTTTTTCCAGCATCGCATCCACTACCGGCGGGCGCGGCTGTGCGTCCGGGGTCATCAGGCAAACAAAGCCGGCCAACGTTTGGTCTTCAACCGCCACCAGAATACCGAGACCCTGGTTAATGTGGGCCAACTGCGCATCGTTCATGCTCGAAACAATAAAACCCTGACGCTTTTGGCTATCGCTTAAATTTGCGGGGGTATTTTCTGTTTGCAGTTGCAAAATAGCGGGGTAATCTTCGGGTTGCGCCTGGCGGATAATCATGCTGCCTCTCTGAAAATTATGGGGGGTTTATGGGCGGGATTTTACTCGCTCCCGCCCGCTATTATTCAACGTTCATCCCACTCGTCGGCGGCGGTCTGGCCCTCTTCGGTATCCAACGGCGGATCGAGTTGGAAATCACCTTCTTCCCACTCGTGCAGCGTGTTTTCTTCTATCCATTCGGCACTAATTTCGATTTCGTCATAATCACCGTCAAAAATAGCCTGGGCCGCCGCACCGCTGCGTAGTGTCAGGCATTCGACCGACTCACCTTCTTGTTCAAAAAACTCGGCCTGCCACATGGTATCACCATCCAGCATCACGTATTTTTGCAGATTGAATTGTTGCACTGCCGGCGGCTGATCGTCGCTACCGCTCTCGGCGGATTCAATAAACTCCTCGCGCGCCGCTTCAATAGCATCTTCCAGGGTTGCATACAGGCTCATAGTCGTCTCCAGGGGTAAGGGTAACGAAAGGATTTTGGCAGGGCCAAAGCGCCATGACTGACGTCAAAATTAATTGTTGCTGCACTGGCGCAGGATGCAAATTTTTTTGTTGTCCGTTTTGCGACGATGGTTGTCTGCCAGGCGCGAGCAAGCTATTTCCCGGTAGGAAATAATAAGGCATCGCTTATGACAGCCCAGGAGAGTGCCATGTTAACCAACCCTTCAATCAAATATCGTCCGTTCCCACCGGTGGCTTTGCCGGAGCGTCAGTGGCCGGGGCGCACCTTGCAGCAGGCACCGCGCTGGTGTTCCAGCGATCTGCGTGATGGCAATCAGGCGCTGGCGGAGCCGATGGATAACGCCCGCAAGCGCCAATTCTACCAACTGCTGTTGCAGTGCGGGTTCAAAGAGATTGAGGTGGCTTTTCCTTCGGCGTCACAAACCGACTTTGATTTTGTCCGCTCGTTGATCGATGAACAGTTGATCCCGGACGATGTCAGCATTCAGGTCTTGACCCAATCGCGTGACGACCTGATCGATCGCACCTTTGAGGCACTGCGAGGGGCACCACGGGCTATTGTGCATTTGTATAACGCCACCGCGCCGATGTTCCGTGACATTGTCTTCAAACAGGACAAGGCGGCGACGGTGGCGCTGGCGGTCAATGGTGCGCTGCGTATTCGTCAGCAGTGCGAGCAGCAGCCGGAAACTGCCTGGACCTTCGAGTATTCGCCGGAAACCTTCTGTTTTACCGAACTGGAGTTTGCGCTGGAGATTTGCGAAGCGGTGGCGGATGTTTGGCAGCCTGGCCCAGGGCGACCGATGATCATCAACCTGCCGGCGACGGTGGAAGTCAGTACGCCGAACGTTTATGCCGACCAGATTGAATGGTTTTGTCGGCGCTTCAGTCAGCGAAATCGGGTGACCATCAGCGTGCATCCGCATAACGATCGCGGCACCGGGGTGGCCTGTGCCGAACTGGCGATGCTGGCGGGGGCCGATCGGGTGGAAGGTTGCCTGTTCGGCAACGGCGAGCGCACCGGCAATGTTGACCTGGTGACGTTGGCGCTCAATCTGTACACCCAGGGCATTGTACCGGGGCTGGACTTCAGCCAGTTGAAGCAGGTGGTGGAGGTGGTGGAGCAGTGCAACCAGCTGCCGGTACATCCGCGTCATCCTTATGCCGGTGAACTGGTTTTCACCGCTTTTTCCGGCTCGCATCAGGATGCAATCAAAAAGGGCTTCGCCGCCCAACAGCAACGGCAGGACGGTCTGTGGCAGGTGCCTTATCTGCCGCTCGATCCGGCGGACGTTGGTTGCAGTTATGAAGCAGTGATCCGGGTTAACAGCCAGTCGGGCAAAAGCGGAGCGGCCTGGCTGTTGGAACAGAACCATGGGTTGTCGTTACCGCGTGGGCTGCAGATTGATTTCAGCAAGGTGGTGCAACAATCTACCGACGGCAGCGGTAAAGAGATGACCACGGCAGAGCTGTGGCGACTGTTTCGCCTCAGCTATGGGCTGGTTGAGCAACCGCGCCTGCAATTGCTGAGCTACCAGACCGAGAGCCACAGCGTCGAAGCCTACAGCTTCAGCGCCAGGGTGTTGTTTGATGGGCAACAGCAGCGGCTGTTGGGGGTAGGGAACGGTTTGTTATCCAGCGCGGTAGATGCACTGCGCCAGCGTTTTGGTCTGAGCCTGGCGATAGAGGATTACCACGAGCACACGCTGGGACATCAGAGCCAGAGTCGCGCCGTTGCCTATATCCGTTGTACGCTAGCGCACGGTGAGGCGGCTTATGGCGTGGGCATCGACGTCGATTCCGCCAGCGCCTCGCTGCAGGCACTGTTCAACGTTGCCGCACGCTATTTGGCGAAATAAGCACTGGGCGCAACGCCCAGCAGGCGACGGAACATGGCGCTGAAAGCACTGGGGCTGTCGTAACCCAGACTCAGCGCCACTTCCAGCACCGAATGCCCGGCGGCCAGGGCGTTCAATGCCGCCAGCAAACGGGCGCGGCGTACCCAGTCACCGAAGCGCAGTCCGGTTTCACGCTGAAAGCGCCGTGACAGCGTGCGGCCGCTAACGCTGATATAACCGGCCGCCTGCTCGATGGGCCAGCGATTGCTGAATATGCCGACACAGCCTCAGCAGGGCCTCAGTACGCGGCTCAGGTAAATTCAGCGGTAAGATAGGCAGCACGCGCAGCTCATCCAGGATCAACTCCATTATTCGCTCTTCACGTCCCCCTACGGGGTAATCAGCCGTGATATCCATCGCGCAGATAATCAGCTCACGCAGTAACGGGGAAACCTGTACCACTTCACAACAGGCCGGCAGATCGGCACGCGCCAGCGGATCGACCAACAGCGCTCTTGCGGCCACCTTGCCGGTGATACGCAGGCTGTGTTCAACCCTCGCCGGTAGCCAGACGCCGCGTCCGGGGGGCACCACCCAACTTCCCTGACGAGTATTGACCTGCACCACACCGCTGAGGCTATGAATCAGTTGCGCGCAGTCATGGTAGTGGGGCGGCTCGAAATCGCCGTGCTGATAATCTTTGGCAACCGGCACAATCGACCGGTTGGCGGGCACAGCGTCATGGAAAAGCAGCATTGTTCGGGGCATCCCCTGTCCGCGGAAAAATCGTAACGGCAGCATGCCATGCTGAAACCTTTCGCACCAGTCTATGGTGCGATGGAGGAATATAGTTTATAAATATACAATATATTATTTTATAAACTGTTTGGGGGAGTGATGGATATCGACAGCATGCGGCAGGCAGCGGCGCAGGCCGGAGCATTACTGCGGACGCTGGGTAATGAGGATCGCCTACTGCTACTGTGCCAGCTCAGCCAGGGCGAGATGTCGGTGGGGGAGTTGGCGCAAGCGTTGGAAATTCGTCAACCGACGCTTTCACAGCAGCTAGGCGTATTGCGTCAGGAAGGGTTGGTGTCAACCCGTCGTGAAGGCAAGCAAATTTACTACGCCGTAAGTGATGAAAAGGCATTGGCAGTACTTAACACCCTGTACCAACTCTATTGCCCACAATCGGGAGAGACATCATGACCATTGACTGGCTGCATTTTACGCCCGTATCTGCCCTGGCCGGCGGAGGCATTATTGGCGTCGCGGTGGTACTGCTGCTGATGTTTAACGGCCGTATCGCCGGTATTAGCGGCATTACCGGCGGTCTGTTGACACCCCAGGGTAAAGAGAAAGCCTGGCGAGTCGCATTTCTTGTCGGGTTGCTGGCTTCCCCCTGGTTGTATGGTATCGCCGCACCCTTACCGGCCATGGCGGTCAGCGGCAGCAGCTTGTGGCTGATGCTGGCCGGCTTGTTGGTTGGCTTGGGTACCCGGTTGGGTGGCGGTTGCACCAGCGGCCATGGGGTTTGCGGCACGGCGAGACTGGCGCCGCGTTCGCTGGCGGCCACGGCGGTATTTATGCTGTTGGGTTTTGCCACGGTATGGGCAGTCCGTCACTGGGTGGGAGGCTAATCGCATGTTCAGATACCTGTTTGCTTTGCTGAGTGGCGCCATTTTTGGCCTCGGTCTGATCGTTGCCGGGATGGCCAATCCGGCCAAAGTATTGGCGTTTCTCGATATTACCGGCCACTGGGATCCTTCATTGGCTCTGGTGATGGTGGGCGCCATTGCGGTGGCCGCTCCGGCATTTTACTGGGCGCGCAGGCGACAGCGTAGCTTGTTGGGGGAAGAGATGCAGATCCCAGCCAACCGCCGCCTCGATGGCCGTTTGCTGGCAGGCAGTGCGCTGTTTGGTATCGGTTGGGGCATGGCGGGTATTTGCCCCGGACCGGCCTGGGTACTCGCCGGTGCTGGTTCTTCGGCCGGCTGGCAGTTCGTGGCGGCCATGCTGGTGGGCATGGCGCTGTATGAATTCATCTTGATACGGAGAAAATAATGCCAATAGCCAACGCGGTGTTACAACAGCGGGCGTGGGAACAATAAAAAAAGCCAGCGCACCGGGCGCTGGCTGAAGGGTAAAGCGAAACGGTTATCAGGCGTTGGTTGCCGGTTTCTGTGCGCTTTTACCCTGAGTATTTTCCATCATCCGGCGGATCGGGACGATCAGCAGGGTCAGCACCGCAGCACAGATCAGCAGGGCAATCGAGCAGCGTGCGAACAGGTCAGGCAGCATGTCCAGCTGGTCGGCTTTAACATGGCCGCCAATCAGACCGGCCGCCAGGTTACCCAGTGCGCTGGCACAGAACCACAGGCCCATCATTTGGCCGCGCATTCTTTCCGGTGCCAGCAGGGTCATGGTTGCCAGCCCAATCGGGCTAAGGCACAGTTCGCCCAGCGTCAGCATCAAAATACTGCCCACCAGCCACAACGGAGATACGCCGGCACCACCGTTGCTCAGCACGTTCTGTGCGGCCAGCATCATCAGGCCAAAGCCCGCAGCGGCAAACAGAATACCGATAACAAACTTGGTGATACTGCTCAGGCGCACTTTATTACGCGCCAGAGCCGGCCATGCCCAGCTAAATACCGGTGCCAGCAGGATAATGAACAGGGCGTTGATGGACTGGAACCACACCGCCGGGATCTCGAAGTCGCCAATCATCCGGTTGGTATAGTCGTTGGCGAACAGGTTGAACGAGGTCGGTTTCTGCTCGAAGGCTGACCAGAAGAAGGCCGCTGACACCAGCAGGATAAAGCAGACCAACAGGCGGGCGCGCTCTTTACGGCTCAGACCGGCAAACACAAACAGATAAATGAAGTACAGGGTGACCGAAGCAGCAATCACGTAAACCAGCATACTGGCCACGGCTACCGGGTTAATCACAATGATGCCCTGGGCAATCAGGGTGATAACCACTGCCACGCCGACCGCCAGCGCAATCAGCCAGGCACCGACACCGTTTTTCTTGGCGACCGGGCTGTTCCAGGTGGAGTCCAGGCCCACTTCGCTGTCATAGCGCTTCATTGCCGGTACGGCAAAGACGCGGAAGATCACCAACGCCACCAGCATACCGATACCGCCGATGCCGAAGCCCCAGTGCCAGCCGTGGGAACGAATCAGCCAGCCAGAGATCAGCGGGGCGATAAACGAGCCCATGTTGATGCCCATATAGAACAGTGAGAAGCCACCGTCGCGGCGGTTGTCGCCTTTCTTGTAGAGCGTACCGACCATCACCGAGATACAGGTTTTGAACAGGCCGGAACCCAACACAATAAACATCAGGCCGATGAAGAACAGGTTGTTGCCCATAAAGGCGGACAGCGCGATCGACAGGTGGCCGAGAGCGATCAGAATCGAGCCGTACCAGACCGCTTTTTGCTGGCCCAGCCAGTTATCGGCCAACCAGCCGCCCGGCAGGGCCGCCAGATACATGCTGCCGGCAAAAATACCGACAATTGCCGAGGCATTCTCACGTGCCAGCCCCATGCCGCCGTCATAGACCGTCGCGGCCATAAACAGGATCAGTAATGGGCGAATGCCGTAAAACGAGAACCGCTCCCACATTTCGGTAAAGAACAGGGATCCCAGCGGATAAGGGTGGCCGAAGAAGGTCCGGCTTTCTTGGTTATTAACAGAGGATTGCATAACGTCTTCCCAATAAAATGTGCCGCATTTATGCAGCTTATACTGTGGTATGTATGTGTATTTAAGGAAGGTGATCCACCCAGTGCGGATTACCCGACAAAACCGCAGCCGCAGCGCCCGTTAACCGTGGAAAGCGCGTCGGCCTTTTTTCACTTGGCCAATGGTTTACATTGAGCGTGATATTATTTAACCATTTGATAACTGGATGGTGGTTTTGTCTAGTCCCTGTATCCCATTTTTTAGATGAAAAGTCGACAAACATCTCCTTTCCTGGTTTTTATGTTGGTTGTGGAGGGAATGTTATTGACAGGTGGTTTATTGCGCTAAAAGTTAATAACTTTTTTAAAAACAATCAATTAAACTAAGATTTGTCTGAAGGGGGCCGGCAAGGCGGGTGTGAAAGGTATCAATACTAAAAGTAGGGTAAACGGGCCGTCGACCCATTTTAGTGAAGGAAGTGGTGATAAATACGGCTATTACTCTTCCTGCAGGGTGTCTTCTCTCATTCGCGTCGGGCGACGTTGCAAACACCACCAGGAATAAACGGCGTTGAACAGCACCACCAGAGCGGTGACGCAGAATACTGCACGGAAGCCATAACTGGCGGAGACGGCGGCCCCCATTAATGGGCCACTGACGTTGCCGATATCGCGGAACGATTGGTTATAGCTGAAGATCCGCCCGGCAACCTGATTGGTGCAGTTGTAGATCAGCAAGGTTTGTACCGCCGGCAGCAGTGCGCCATCGGCAGCGCCTAGCAGGAAGCGAAGTACGCCGAGTTGCCACGGGGTTTGCACAAACGCCATCGGGATCAGTAACAGCACCGATACGATCAGCATAAACACCAGAATACGCTCCGGGCCGATCCTGTCGCCCAGTTTGCCCAGCCGTGGCGCACTCATTAGCGCGGCGACGCCCGGTACTGAAGCGATCAGGCCGCTGACAAAGGCCAGATTATGAATGTCACCGGCCAAATCACGGACGTACAGCGTCAGGATCGGTGCGATGGATCCGGTGGCAATCTGAATAATCATGGTGGTGACAAACAGGCTGAGGATCAGCTTGGGGCTTTTTAGCGCCGCGAAGACCTGACGGGCGTGCAGCATGTCTTTTTTCTGCACCGGGGTGAACTGCTCTTTGACATACAGCAGCGTCAGCACAAAGCAGGTCAGCAGCACACCGGCGGTAATGTAGAACACCGGCCTCAGGCCATACTGGTCGGCTAGCAGGCCGCCAATCAGCGGCCCAATCAATGCACCGCTGACGCCGCCGGTGGACAGGGTACCCAGTGCCCAACCGCTGCGATTGCGCGGCACCTGTGTGGCAATCAGCGCATTGGCGTTGGGGATAAAACCGCCGAGCAGGCCCAGCACCGCGCGTAGCGCCAAAAACTGCCAAATATTCTGCGCCATGCCCATCAGCAGCATCACTATCGACATGCCCAATGCCGATCGTAACAGCATCAGTTTGCGCCCACGGCGATCGGCCAAACCGCCCCAGAATGGGGAGGCAATCGCAGAGAACAGGAAGGTAATGCTAAATACCAGCCCAGACCACATATTCAGTGCCTGGTGGCCGGTAACACCGAGGGTTTCTACATACAGCGGCAGGAATGGCATGATCAGACTGAAGGCGGCACCGGTGAGGAAACACCCCAGCCAGGCGACAAAAAGATTGCGTTTCCAGTTGATGAGTTCGGGTGCCGGAGCCATAAGTTCCTGTTGCGTAAGGTAGAGGGCTATGTTTGCAAGAGCAGTCAATCGTGCAAAGCAAAAAAAGTTAGCCTGGTAAGTATGCGCTTAATTATAGGTGGCATCAATTGATGTGGGGTGAGATATACCGGAAATGAAATAAAGTTTTAAAAATAGAATATTGGCAGTATTCCGCGCTGTACGCGCGGAAAAAGGCGAATTTAAAGCCCGGCAAGCAGTTCAAAACCGCTGGAGGTGGTGGAGAGGGCGACATCGGTAATTTCATAGTGGGCTACGGCGTTGAAAGGATCTTGCCCGACAATGATGTCCAACTGCGCACGCTCGATACCTTTTACCAGGATCACACCACCGGTGCGCGGGTTCTTACGGCCGGAGGCAATGAAGGTACCGTCCTGGAAATATTTTTTCAGCCAGGCGATATGCCCCTCGAGGTGGCTGTCGACTTCTTCTATCGGGCGATGGTAGGTCAGGCTAACGATGTACATAACGGCTCCAGGATGAACTACGAAGGCTTTACCATCCCACCGTTACTGCCGATTCTCAAGCTCTGCGGCATAAAAAACTAACCCGCCAAACGGCGGGTCAGAAGTCAGTAGAGTGAAGGCTCGCCTTCCGGGCGGGTTTTGAAGCGGCGGTGCAGCCACATGTACTGATCCGGCGCCATCAGGATTTCCTTCTCCACCACCTTATTCATAAAGGCGGCGGCATCGAGCTCATTATCCAGCGGGAAGTTTTCCACCGCCGGCTGCATAATCAGCTCATACCCTTTGGCATCCGGCAGGCGGCGCGGGGTAAAGGGAATAATGGCTGGCTTGCCCATTCTCACCAGCACGTAGCTGCCGGTGGTGGTGGCGGCTTTCTCTACGGCGAACAGTGGGGGCGAACACGCTGCTACGTGGGCCATAGTCATGGTCCGGGGCGTACCAGATGATGTCCCCCTGCTTTAGCGCGCGGATCATGCCTTTTACGTCCTTACGGTCCAGCATCGATTTGTTGGAACGCATGCGGCCCCAGGTCTGCAGCCAGTCCATCAGCTTGTTGTCATGCGGCCGGTAAACGCCGATGCCTGGATTATGAATGCCAAAGATACGGGCACCCAGTTCCAGCGTCAGGAAGTGCAGACCGATCAGCAAAACCCCCTGATGGTTGTCTCGTGCCTTCTGAATATGTTCCAGCCCGCTAACCTGGAACCAGCGTTCGATACGCCAGTTTGGCCAAAACCACGCCATACCGGTTTCAAACAGGCCCATACCGACGGATTCAAAATTTTGCACCACCAACGCATCGCGTTCGGCTTGCGGCATGTCCGGGAAGCACAGCACCAGATTACGTTGGGCTATTGCCACGCGGCGCTTGAGAAATCGCATGGAAAAACGGCCAAGCGAGGTGCCTAGGCGATAGATAATCGGATAAGGCAGCAAGACCAACAGGTAAAGCAAACCAATGCCGAGCCAGGTGAGCCAATAACGCGGATGCAGTAAAGAGCGATTAAAAGAAGGAACTTGAGTCATGTGTTCTCAGCTTAGAAGCAGTCATTTAATGATAATAACAGAGTTCTCGAATGGTCTCTCCTGCGAAGGATTTTTGACCAAGCGTTTATTTTCTGCCGTTTATAACCGGCTATTGTGGCATTTTTATCGAAGAACGTGAAAAGGCACCGCATTAAAACATCATTTTTAATGATGAACGGATATAAAGTGGCCGGAAATTAAGCTAAATGGCTCTAAAGGATAAAATCCATACTCGACGGACGCGTATTATCTCGCGCAATTTGTTAGGGGGTTCTTATGTTGGCTACATGGTTGAGTGCAGGATTGTTGGTCAGCGGAGCACTGCTGGGCAGCCTGGGTGCGCATCTGCAGTTTAATCCGTTGCTGCTGGTGGCGGGGATCGCCCTGGCTGCGGGAACGGTGATTTCCGGGTTTACCGAATGCCGGGGTGGGCGCTGAGCATCCGCCCTGGTAGCCTCGCCCCACAAACCGAGGTCGCTGGGCGTAATGCGCCCTTCGGGGGCGACCGAGCTGGCTTCGACAATCAGCAGGCCGGCACCGGACAAGGACAGATGCCCAAGATGCAGGGTATGCCACTCGGTGGCTTTGCCGTGGTCGGCAGAATATTGGCACATCGGTGCAATAATAATACGGTTGGGTAAATTCAGTTTTCCCAGCGCAATGGGGGTAAATAGCTGCCTCATGACGTCCTCCTGAACCGTGATAAATAGGGGGAAACTCCTGTCAGGAGTATCGGGATTTGTGAGCAGCGTCAAGTTGCCAGCGCTTCACATCATCGGGTATTATGTGCGCCGCGCGTGGGCCGGCGGTCGGCGCGTGTTTAAATCAGTCACCTCCCGAAAGACAGGAAAGTACACCATGCCAGTGTTACATAACCGAATTTCTAATGAGGAACTGAAGGCGCGCATGCTGGCGGAAACCGAGCCGCGCACCACAGTTTCTTTTTATAAATACTTCACCATCGAAGATCCCAAAGCGTTTCGCGACAGCCTGTACGTTCAGTTCGACAAGCTGAAGGTGTTCGGCCGCATTTATGTGGCGAAAGAGGGGATCAACGCGCAAATCAGCGTGCCGCAGAATAAATTCGAGGCGTTCAAAGCCGCACTCTTTGCCTCACATCCGGCGCTGGACCAGGTTCGGCTGAATATCGCCCTGGAAGACGATGGAAAATCCTTCTGGGTGCTGCGCCTGAAAGTGCGTGAACGCATCGTTGCCGACGGCCTCGATGACGAGAGCTTCAACCCGGCGAACGTCGGTGAGTATCTGCAGGCCGATCGCGTTAACCAGATGATTGACGATCCGGATACGCTGTTTGTCGATATGCGTAACCATTACGAATATGAAGTCGGCCACTTTGAAAACGCCATCGAAGTGCCGTCGGACACTTTCCGTGATCAACTGCCGATGGCGGTTGAGATGCTGCAGGACAATAAAGACAAAAATATTGTCATGTACTGCACCGGCGGGATCCGCTGTGAAAAAGCCAGTGCCTATATGTTGCATAACGGCTTCAAGAACGTCTATCACGTGGAAGGCGGCATTATCGAGTATGCGCGTAAGGCAAAAGAACAGGGGTTGCCGCTGAAGTTTGTTGGCAAAAACTTTGTGTTTGACGAGCGTATGGGCGAGCGAATTTCTGACGATGTGATCGCCAATTGTCATCAGTGCGGTGCGCCTTGCGATACTCACACCAACTGCCTGAATGACGGCTGTCACCTGTTGTTTATTCAGTGCCCGAGCTGTGCGGCCAAATTTGAAGGTTGCTGCAGCGAGATCTGCCGCGAAGAGCTGAAGTTGCCGCGTGAAGAACAGCGCGCGCGGCGAGCCGGCCGTGAAAATGGCATCAAAATTTTCAATAAGTCGAAAGGGTTATTGCAGACCACGATGCACATTCCGGCACCGGAAGAAGATAAAGACTCGGCAAACTGAGTTGTTGATAAGCGCGGCAGCCTTGCCGCGCTTTAGTAAGCATTACTTCGCGCGAACGCCTTCCACAGAAATAATCAGCTCCACGTCCTGCGATGCCGGGCCGAGATCGGTGGTGATGCCAAAGTCTTTCAACTTGATTTTACCGTTGGCTTCAAAGCCGGCACGGTAGCCACCCCATGGGTCGTTGCCCTGACCGATCAGTTTGGCGTCCAGTGTGACCGGTTTGGTCACGCCATTCAGCGTCAGGTTACCAACCACCGCATAGCCTTCGCCGTTCTTTTTCACTTCGGTGGATTCAAACTTGGCCTGTTTGTTCTTTTCCACGTTCAGGAACTCGGCGCTGCGCAGGTGTTTATCACGCTCAGCGTGGTTGGTATCGACGCTGGCGGTGTTGATCGTGACGTTAACCTTGTCCTTGGACGGATCTTTTTCGTCGAAGGTGAAGCCGCCGTCAAAATCCTTGAAGGTGCCGTACAGCCAGCTGTAACCCAGGTGCTGGATGCGGAATTCGATAAAGGCGTGCTGCCCCTGGTTTGTCAATCTTGTAGTCGGCAGCCAGCGCGGAACCGGCGCTCAGCAGCATTGCGCCTGCGGTCAGGCCCAGTACGGTTTTCTTCAACATAGCTATCTCCATAAATCCAAAGGTTAATCGGCGCTGCTACCCAGCATCCGTTTCAAAGTAACATCACGATCAACAAAGTGATGTTTAAGCGCGGCCAGACCGTGCAGAACTGAAAGCACTACCACGACCCAGGCCAGGTAAAGGTGGATGGTACCGGCCGTATCGGCCTGTTCCGCCATGCCGGTGACGGTGGCGGGGATGTCGAACCAACCGAAAACGCTGATCGGTTGACCGTCAGCGGTCGAAATCAGATAGCCGCTGATTAGAATGCTGAACAGCACGACATATAACGCCAGATGGGCGAGGATCGCGCTGACGCGAGTAAAACGACCGTAGCTGGCCAAAGGTTTGGGCGGCGGTGAAACGAAACGCCAAATGACCCGAACCACCATAACGATAAACAGCAGTGTCCCGATGCTTTTATGAATCTCCGGTGCCTGGTGATACCAGACATCGTAATATCCCAGTGTGACCATCCATAGGCCCAGGGCAAACATGCCGTACACCGTCAGTGCGACCAGCCAGTGGATCAGCACTGAAATATGACCAAAACGATTGGCGGTATTTTTCCACAGCATCCTGTTTCCTTACTTTCCTCATTATCCGGCTGCAATAATTAAACTTTAAGAAACATAAAATCAATAATAAATTTAACTATGTTACTTCTTAATAATATTAATCAGAGAATTTGGCTGAGATAGCGTTAAGTCAATCAGTGAAATCGTTGAAGTGATTACTGTGGAGACATATTATTTTTATGTTATGAGTTGAAAATAAAGGGATTTATATATTATTGTCAACTTTTGTCATGTTGCGTAAGTGCTGTGAATTTTTTTAACAAATAAACCCTAGTCAAGATTGTCGATTATTTCCAGTCAGGATTTGGCAAAACGGGGATTTTAATTCGCGGAGTAATACCTCTGCAGCCTGAAGGGAGAGTTTGCTAACATAACACTCATCTGATGGCCCTTTGGGCCTGCGCTATTAACGCAAAGGAAATGTATGGGCCGAACCCTGTTGACCGATCGCAGCCTGCGGCTGGCCATTATGTTGGCGATGTTAGTGATTATTCTTGCCGGTGTGAAAGCGGCCGTGGATGTTGTGGTGCCTTTCCTGCTGGCACTGTTCCTCGCGATGGTGCTGAATCCGCTGGTGGCACAGCTCGAGCGCTGGCGGGTACCCCGGGTGCTGGGTGTGAGCTTGCTGGTGGTGGTTGTGGTGGTGTTGCTGATGCTGTTTGTCGGTGTGCTGGGGGCATCTCTGAACGAATTTGCTCGCTCATTGCCGCAGTACCGCGGCTTGATGTTGGAAAAGTTGAGCGAACTGCAGCACTACGCCGATCGTTTCAACATTACCATTTCCACCGAGGCGATGCTGCAGTACGTCGATCCCAGTGCGGCGATGAATCTGATCACTCGCCTGTTGAGCCGGTTTTCCGGCGCGATGACCAATATCTTCCTGTTGCTGATGACCGTGGTATTTATGCTGTTCGAAGTGCAGCTACTACCTTACAAATTGCAGCAGGCGTTGGATAAGCCAAGTGAAGGTATGGCCAATATACAGCGTGCGCTGGACGGCGTTACCCGTTATCTGCTGATCAAAACGGCGATCAGTCTGGCGACCGGGATTATCGTATGGGCCTTCCTTGCGGTTATTGATGTGCGTTTTGCCTTCATCTGGGGGGCTGCTGGCGTTCCTGCTGAATTATATTCCCAATATTGGCTCGGTGATCGCCGCCGTTCCGCCGCTGATTCAGGCTCTGTTATTTAACGGATTTGGTGATGCTCTGGTAGTGGCTGCAGGCTTTATCACCATCAATTTGGTGATTGGCAATATGCTGGAGCCGCGTGTGATGGGGCGCGGGCTGGGGCTGTCAACGTTGGTGGTGTTCTTGTCATTGATCTTCTGGGGATGGCTGATGGGGCCGGTGGGGATGTTGCTGTCGGTGCCCCTGACCATTATTACCCGTATCGCGCTGGAGACCACCGAAGGTGGGCATAAACTGGCGGTGATTCTCGGTGATGGCCAGCCGGTTAAACCGCTTACTCCGGAGTAAAGAAACTTTTCCCTGACTCATCACGACACCAAGGCCTTCATAGCCAGTGACCTGTTCCGGGAAGCCAAAACGGTTAAAGCGCAAGCGGGGAAAAGTGGGCGACATGAATTAAGGCATAAAGAAGAAATAGACGTCCAGCGCCAACAACACCAGCCACAGGCAGATATACAGCACCAGATGTTCGCGTACGTTGTTGACGATCGCCGACAGTATTTTGTTTAGCATTCTCACCAGCCAAAAGATAGGGACTGGCAGAGTATAGATTTTTGCGGACAGCGTTAATACTGCCGATAGTGCAAAGCGTGTAGATAGGCCAATTTCACCACTAAAATCAGCCTACCTTGATCATACCGCCAGTAAGGACAATGACATTGGGCTGGCAGAAACACTTGGCGGATAGAAGTAACGCAGCACGTTATACAGCGAATAAAATTCCAGCCGGTTGCGGGCGTTGATTTTCTCTGTGATATGCCGCTTGTGAACATAGACGGTGTGCGAGCTGATTTGCAGCTTTTTTGCGATGCGGTAATTGGGCATTTCCGCCATCCAGTGCTTCATTACCGTCAGTTCCTGCGGGCTGAACAGCGAATGTTCAACGCTGCAATCCATCAGTGACACCGGTTTTTCCCGCATCATGCGTAATGTCACTGGCAGCGTGGCTTTATTGAACAGGAAAGCATGGTCGGCGATACGCATTGGCGCTTCGCTATAGGGATAGGGGGTGTCCAGGTAAATGAACAGCAATGCCGATGGGGTGGCTTCAATAAAAGCCTGCAGTTGGGCATCATCTTCACTATGACGGCAATGTTTGGTCAGGTTGACCAGGATATGACTGGGTCGGTAGTGCTCCAGCAGGGGAGTCGCCTGTTCCAGGCTGTGACAACATTTTATCTGGGCGAAAACATTGTCCGTAAAATAGTTATCGATCCCGACCCGAGTGAAGCAGCATTCGTCCACGACAAGCAGTTTCATGGTGACGTCCTTGTTGTTCGAAGAATTAGCAGGGGCATATCAACTGTAAAATAGAACTTACACCACAGGGGATCAATTCGGAAATCCGGATACTTACGCCAGAAATTTCCGTTGAAATATTTTTTACGATAGATTTCAGATTACTATGATGATTTCGGTATGTAACTAAAAGGCTAAACCGCAGCCAGCGCGCGTTGGCGGCTGCGATTAAGTCAGCAAGAAAGGGTTAAATGAAGCGTTTCAGTGAGAAAGGAGTGATATCCACCGGTGGGGTTTTATCTTCAGCAAAGAGTGCGGCGATCTCACCTAACACGCTGGCAAACTTGAAACCATGGCCGCTCAGGCCGCTGATGACCATTAAGCGATCGCATCCTGGCAGGGTATCGATGATGAAATCTTCATCAGGACTCATATCATAACTGCATGCTTCTCCGTGTAAACATACCCCTACACCCGGTAAAAATTGGCGCAGAAAATGGAAAACCTCAGTTCCATCCGAGGTGAAACTGCCAAAAGGTTTGCGCTGCTCCGGTGTCTCCATTGGTTGGCCACCATCGTGTTTACCCACTTTCAAGCCGTCATTGTCGGCAGGAAACCCGTAATAGTGGTTGCCGTCCAGCGCTTCGACGGTAAATGCCGGGAAACGGTTGTTGACGCTGTAACGGCCATCCGCCTGATGCCAGGAAAAAACTTTCCGCAGTGGCGCGATCGGTAACTGTGGCAGCAGGGTTTTAACCCAGGTCCCTGCGGTGACCACGGCTTTACGCCCCTGAAAGCGGCCTTCTGGGGTGATCACTTCCACACCGCCGTCAATCGGCTGGACTGCGCTAACCGGGCAATTAAACAACTGGCCGCAGCCGGCATCTTTAGCCAGTTTGATGAAACTGGCAACGGCCTGTTCCGAGCGCAGGAACCCGGCGTCAGGCTCAAACACCCCCACGTAGCCTTCCGGTGCATTGAATTCCGGCCAGCGCTGGTTAATCTGTTCTGCGCTAAGGCTTTGCGTATTGAGGCGGAATTTTTGTGCACTGTGCTGGGCGTTGTTGATAAATTCAGAATCCAGCGGCCCCATATTCAGAACGCCGCAGTCCTGGAACAGTTCTTCGCCTGTTTGTTTAATCAGGGCATTCCATAAGGCCTGGGCTCGCAGGATCAGCGGCACATACTTTTCGCCTTCACCGTAAGCATGGCGGATGATGCGGGTATCGCCGTGGTGGCTGCCGTTACGGTGTGGGGGCATGGCGCTGTCGATCATTAATACTTTCAGGCCGGCCCGTGTCGCATAGTAACCTGCCGCCGCGCCTACCGAACCGCTGCCCACAACAATTAAGTCATATTCCACGTGCCATACCTTCTCTGTTATACGTTGCTATTTCGTTATGATAAAAGGTTGGAAGCCGCAATGCACCCGTTGTGCCGCTCGCAGACAAAGAAAAAGGCGCCAGAGATAATCGCTGGCGCCTTAGGCATTTTGGTACAGTGAATTAGTGCTTTTTACGATCAAGGTCCTGGTAATCCGTTGCTTCAATCTTGGCGATGCCGGCTTCTAATATATTGATTAATTGACGTGCGACATCTGTGGTGAGCCAAAGAGTTCTGTCTACTTGGGCATCTTCGGGTGTCTGATCTCGTGAAGACAGGTAATGAAGGCGTATCATCATGGCGTCATAAGCGTCGACAGTACTGATATCCCAACCAACAAGCGGGTGTGTCTGAATTACTTCATCATTTCTGTCCATAAAGACCCCTTATTGAGTAGTGACTACCGTGAGTGACTAACGAGGATCAATGCGGCCCATCATCATGTGAGCAATTACAGTATACGCATCTGGCTACAGCGGTGGAGACTTTCCTGCCTTCTTTTGCAAAATAATTATTTATTTGAGTGATTATTCTACACGTCGGTACGCAAAGACGTGAGAACGGAGACATCACATTCATTCAACATCGGGGGGGCGTGGAACACTGTGCAATCGTTTTTCCAGCTCGAGGGCCAGATGGGCAAAGTGCTGCTGGGTTTCGGCATCACGATTTTGGTTTTGCGATTCCAGCTTCAAACTGTGAATTAGCAATTGATTGGCTTTGTCGTCCAGACCAAAAGCCAGATAGGAAAATGCCACCTCCAGCACGCTCAAACGCCGTTTTTGGTCGGCAATCAGCGCCAGCAGTTCGCCAAAGGTCATCGCTTCTTCGGTTTTTACCTTGTCCGGGGCCATCTTAAATACCTCCTGTTAAAGCATTCAGTACAGACCAGATAAGGCTTTTCTTCCAGCGGAAAATTAAACCGCGTTGTGCCGGGTTCCAAATACAAAAAAGCCGGAGAGCGACCCCCGGCAAAAACTACATTGCAGTATTATTCTGCGCTAAACCAATCGTCAGCACTTTCCCAGGTTTCCTGGAGAATGTCCGCGATCAGATCTTTATCTGTTTTCAGGCCGCCCAGAACCGAAAGCCCATTGGAACCGGCATAACGGACCTGAACCACAGTGTCTGGAAATTGGCGGTTTACCCGCTTGCTCAACTCACTGGTCAGAGCTTCGATGGCCCCTGACGGTAGCGGTTTGGTTTTATCTATAGTGACTTCAACACGCATAATTGCCCCCGAAGCGATTTACTGGATATTTATACAGTTAACCGTGCGCGGGGGCAAGAGGTTGGATTAAAAAAAGATAATTATGCTTTCACCGACCAGCTCAGACTCTCCCCGGCCAGGAATGGAATGACCGTTTCGCTGCCCATGGCGATCTCTTCCGGCTGAGTCGTCGCTACGCGTTGCAGCTCGATGAAATCGGTATTGACCGGCAGGCCATAAAAACGCGGGCCGTTCAATGAGCAGAAGGCTTCCAGATGATCCAGCGCACCGAGTTGCTCGAACACGCTGGCGTAAGCCGGGATCGCATTGGGAGCGTTGAATACGCCGGCGCAGCCGCAGCTGGATTCCTTGCGGTGTTTGGCATGTGGTGCGGAGTCGGTGCCGAGGAAGAAGCGATCCGAACCGCTGGCAACGGCTTTGCGCAGTGCGTCCTGGTGAATATTGCGTTTCAGGATTGGCAGGCAAAACAGGTGCGGACGGATACCGCCAACCAGCATGTGGTTGCGGTTAAACATCAGGTGCTGAGGGGTGATGGTCGCGCCAAGGAAACGATTGCCTTCCTGCACGTACTGCGCCGCTTCTTTGGTGGTGATGTGTTCGAAGACGATTTTAAGTTCAGGGAACTGCTGACGAATCGGCTCCATGACCTGCTCAATAAAGCGAGCCTCGCGATCGAAAATATCAACGGCGGCATCGGTCACTTCACCGTGAATCAACAGTGGCATGCCGATTTTCTGCATTTGCTCGAACAGCGGGTAAATGGCTTTCACATCGCTGACGCCGTGGCTGGAATTGGTAGTGGCATTGGCCGGGTAAAGCTTGGCGGCGGTGAACACGCCTTGCTCAAACCCGTTGACCAGTTCGGCTGCATCCAGTGAATTGGTCAGGTAGCAGGTCATCAGCGGGGTGAAATCATGTCCCTGAGGGACCGCTGCCAGAATACGGTCACGATAAGCGTAAGCCGCGGCGACGGTAGTAATTGGCGGAGCCAGGTTCGGCATCACAATCGCCCGGCCAAAGACCTGACTGGTATAAGGCAATACCGTTTTCAGCATGTCGTCATCGCGCAGATGGATGTGCCAGTCGTCAGGGCGGCGAATTTTTAGGGCTTGAGGTTGTGCGGTCATGTTGCAAGGCTCCGGCGGTTAGAAACGGGTCTACGTAAAAGCGAATAATGGGGGTTATTCACGCCGGGGTGTAAGGATAAGCGTAAAGCGCTTGCGATGCATCTGTTTGTTCACGGCAAGTTGAAATCAGTTGGCTTTCGGGGGCATAGTGACAGGGATTTGAATGATACCTGCGTCATAACTGTCAGGTTATCAACGTTAATCATGTGGAATGGGAGAGTGAAATGGAAGTACGTGTTATTGCCACCTTACGGGCTAAACCCGAGTTTGTGTCCGCCGTCAGCGATGTAGTGCATGCGATTATCGATCCAAGCCGCCAGGAACTGGGTAACCTGCAATATGATCTGCACCGCGATCTGGAAAAGCCGGGTACCTTCGTATTTTTTGAGCGTTGGGCAAGCGCTGAGGCACTGGAAAAACACAATGCCACCGAGCATTTCAAGCATTTCGTCAGCCAGTTAGAGGGCAAGCTAGACTCGCTGGATATCAAACAGTTGAAGAAAATAGCCTGAGCCGATTTTTCGGCAATAAAAAACCCGCCGAGTTGGCGGGTTTTTTTATCGGAGCAGATTAACTTAATCGTTAACCGGCTGCGGTTTGGTTGCCGGTGCGGTAGCCTGGTTTGCCGCCGCATGACCACCCGCAGAACCTTTGCCTTCGAAGTTGAAGGAAGGGCGCTGCCAATCACTTTGCTGCTGCTGTTCCGGTACATAGTCCGGCGCAGGAGCCTTGGTCATTGGCGCAGTAGCGATGTGTTTATACAGCACATCTGCCACCGGTACTGGTTGCTGTTGCACAACCGGCGCTTTTTCTTCGACCACTACAGCGGCAGCAACTTCCTGCACGGGTGCGGCTTCAACGACGGGCTCAACGAACACCGGAGCTGGTTCAGCGACAGTTTCTTCAGCAACGGTTGCTGCTGGAACGACTGGCGTTTCTTCAACCACTGGGGCAGGTTCAACCGCTGGGGCTTCCTCTACCACCGGTGCAGCTTCAACCACCGCGGTTTCTTCTACCACTGCAGGCGCTTCAGCCACCGGTGCTGCCGGGGTTTCTTCTGCCTGGGCAGCCATTGCCGGCTCAGCGGTTTCAACAACCGGTTGGGCTGGTTCTTCTGCCGGGGCCACAACTTCTGGTTCGATCACCGGCGCAACGGCTTGGGCAATAACCGGAGCGGCTACGCTGACGGCTTCCTGCGCCATGACGTTGTCGGCAGCGATTTCAACAGCTTCAGTCTGAACTTCTGCTTCTTCAATCACTTGCGCGGCTTGTGTGACAGGGTAACTCACCCACACCTTGCCGGAAGCCATCTCTGGAGAGGCGAAAGCACCTGCCAGCGGCATTGGCGACTGGGTAGGGTAACGCTCGTCACGGTAACGGCGACGACGTTGACCGCTGACACGCAGGTGGCGCGGAGAACGACGTGAGCGGCGTGGCATGCCGTTTTCGCCGTTAGCTCGGTTATCCTGTGCATCATCTTCGCCCGGTGCTTCAAGGGTTTCCGGCAGTAGTTTAACGCTGTCTTCAACCAGGGCTGGCTTCACGTCCTGGGCTTTCACTACCGGTGCTTTTGGCGCCAGCAGTTCTTCCGCGGCACGATGCAGTTCTTCTTCCGCAGACAGCACGCGAATTTTCTGCGACAGAGGACGACGCTGACGACGCTGCATGTTCTGCATCTGACGTTCTTCGAGATCTTCGTCAACGCTGGCGTTGGCAGGGGTTGCGGTTTCTACGCTTTCCAGCGCGGCCACTTCCTGCTGAGCCTGACGTTTCTCTTCCTGACGACGACGCTGGCGTTCGGCACGTTGGTCACGGCGCTGTTGCTGCTCTTCGCGCTGTGCCTTGGCGGCTTCTTCAGACAGCGGCTCTTCGGTTACGGCAGCAGTGGTTTGTGGCGCATTACGGCGGTTACGACGCTGCTCATCACGCACTTCGCGTGTTTCACGGCCTTCGCGGTTGTCGCGAGGTTCGCGATTTTCACGCGGCTCACGGTTATCACGACCTTCACCGCGCTCTTTACGCTCGCCACGTTCTGGACGATCGCCACGCTCACCACGTTCTCCGCGCTCACCACGATCTTTACGACCGGTACCCTGACGACGTTGACCACGACGATCCTGACGGCGGTTTTCACCGTTGCCTTCAGACTTCGGCGCCTCAACCACAGGTTTGGCTTCGACAACCGGCTGCTCTTCACCGGCAAACAGCGCTTTCAGACCACCGAACAGACGGCCCAACAAGCCCGGCTTGGCAGCGGCTGGTGCGGTTTGCTTGGTAGCAGTAGCGGCGACGGTAGCTTGAGCCACAACAGGTTCTTCTGCTGGTGGTGGGGCATCTGCAGCCAGAGAGAACGAAGCCAGTGCGGGTTGCTCCGGACGCTTGCGCTCCATCGGTGCATCTTCCAGTGGCTGGGCCATCTCTTCTTCATGCAGTTTCGGCAACAGGTAGCTCAGGGTTGGTGTTTCTTCGCCCTTACGCACGCGCAGTACCGAGTAGTGCGGGGTTTGCATCTGATCGTTCGGCACGATGATCGCTTTCACGCCACCCTGACGTTTTTCGATCGCGCTCACCGATTCACGCTTTTCGTTCAGCAGGTAAGATGCCACCTGTACTGGCACGATGGCGTGAACTTCTTTGGTATTTTCTTTCAGCGCTTCTTCTTCGATCAGACGAAGAATGGAAAGTGCCAGCGATTCGTTATCACGGATGGTGCCGGTGCCGTTACAGCGCGGGCAGACGTGATGGCTGGATTCACCCAGTGATGGGCTGAGGCGCTGACGCGACATCTCAAGCAGGCCGAAACGGGAAATGCGACCGATTTGGATACGTGCACGGTCCTGACGGACGGCGTCACGCAGACGGTTTTCCACTTCACGTTGATGGCGAACCGGGGTCATATCGATAAAGTCGATAACGATCAGGCCGCCAAGGTCACGCAGGCGCAGCTGGCGAGCAATCTCGTCCGCCGCTTCCAGGTTGGTGTTGAACGCAGTCTCTTCGATATCGCCGCCGCGGGTTGCTCGCGCGGAGTTGATATCGATAGCGGTCAGCGCTTCGGTGGAGTCGATAACGATCGAACCGCCGGAAGGCAGGCGAACTTCACGCTGGAAAGCGGATTCAATTTGAGATTCGATTTGATAGTGGCTGAACAGAGGGATTTCGCCGCTGTACAGTTTGATCTTGCTGCTGAAATCCGGACGGCCCAGGGCAGCGATGTGCTCTTTGGCCAGATCGAGAACCTTTGGGTTGTCGATCAGGATTTCGCCGATGTCCGGGCGCAGATAGTCGCGGAATGCACGCACGATAACGTTGCTTTCCTGATGGATCAGGAATGGCGCAGCGCGGCCTTCAGCGGCTTTTTTAATTGCTTCCCAGTGCTTCAGGCGGAATGACAGATCCCACTGCAGCGCATCGGCAGATTTGCCCACGCCCGCGGTGCGAACAATCAGACCCATGCCATCTGGCAGTTGCAGGGAAGAAAGAGCTTCTTTCAGTTCGGTGCGATCGTCACCCTCAATGCGGCGTGAAATACCGCCGGCACGTGGGTTGTTCGGCATCAGCACCAGATAACTGCCGGCCAGGCTGATGAAGGTGGTCAAGGCAGCGCCTTTGTTACCACGTTCTTCTTTATCAACCTGAACGATCACTTCCTGGCCTTCGCGCAGCACATCTTTGATGTTTGGGCGACCATGAGAAGAGTAGTTACTTGGGAAATATTCGCGAGAGATTTCTTTAAGAGGGAGGAAACCATGTCGTTCGGCGCCGTAATCTACGAACGCTGCTTCAAGACTTGGTTCTATACGAGTGATTTTGCCTTTGTAAATATTCGCTTTTTTCTGTTCATGACCCGGACTTTCAATATCCAAATCATACAGCCGCTGTCCATCTACCAAGGCAACACGCAACTCTTCCTGCTGAGTTGCGTTAATCAACATTCTTTTCATCTTAACTTACTCGTTATTTTTACATTATCGACAAAGCTGCGGGCAAAATAACCTCATGGCCGGATTAAAACCGAAAACCCCGTGTCTTCTCGCAAAGCCGTCAACCTCACGGTTGTCGCCTGCATAGGGGCGCATTATCTCGGTAAGCCTGTATTTCTTTGTGAAAAACAGCACTTTTACTAGGGGAATAGCCTCTGATTTACGTCGACAGATCTGATTCCGTTTGCCGGCCAAGCTGCAACCCGCAGCCCGCTAATTGTTTGATTTCACATTACGTCTTACGCCATTGCTGCGTTTTTGTGCCATCAGACAAATTTTATAATTCCACAGTTTTCCCTGTTTAACGAGAATCAACGTGGAAAGTAAACGCATTATTCCACTGCTGATACTGTTATAGCAAGGTGACTTTTCCTTAACTGCGGAAGAAATCGCAAACGTTCAAACCGGCTTGCTGCCTTATTGTCCGCTGAGATTTCGCCTGCAGTCAGAGAGACAGTTAAGCACATAAAAAGAAGTGGCGCTATTTACGCGCTCTATTTAGAATCCTGCCCCATGAAAACGAACATTCCTGCAGTACAACTAATCACGATTTCTGACGACGAAGCCGGTCAGCGAATCGACAACTTTCTACTTGCCCGCTTAAAAGGCGTGCCGAAGAGCATGATTTATCGCATCGTGCGCAAGGGTGAGGTGCGAGTTAATAAAGGACGCATCAAGGCGGAATACAAGCTGGCGCCCGGTGATGTGGTGCGTGTGCCGCCAGTGCGTGTTGCTGAGCGTGAAGATGCGCCGGTCTCGGCCAAACTGGATAAAGTGGCCGCGCTGGCCCATTGCATTCTGTATGAAGACGATCACCTGCTGCTGCTGAATAAACCCTCCGGCACTGCGGTGCATGGCGGTAGCGGCCTGAGTTTTGGCGTCATCGAAGCTCTGCGTGCGTTGCGCCCGGAAGCCCGCTTCCTGGAGTTGGTTCACCGTTTGGACCGCGATACCTCGGGCGTACTGCTGGTGGCGAAAAAGCGTTCTGCGCTGCGCTCCTTGCATGAGCAACTGCGCTTGAAAGGGATGCAGAAGGATTATTTGGCACTGGTGCGCGGTGAGTGGCAGTCGCATTGCAAAGCGGTGCAGGCACCGTTGCTGAAAAACATTCTGCAGAGCGGTGAACGCATCGTGCGTGTCAGCAGCGAAGGCAAGCCGTCGGAAACCCGCTTCAAGGTGGAAGAGCGCTTTGAGCATGCGACGCTGGTCAAGGCCAGCCCGATCACCGGGCGTACTCACCAGATCCGCGTTCACGCGCTGCACGCCGGGCATCCAATAGCCTTTGACGATCGTTATGGCGATCGTGAGTTCGATCGCCAATTGGCGGGGACCGGGCTTAAACGTTTGTTCCTGCATGCAGCGGCATTGCGTTTTGAACATCCGGGCACCGGCGAAACCATGCGTATCGAAGCCCCGATGGACGCAGAATTGCGCCACTGCCTGCAGGTATTGCGCAAGCAGTCCAAACAGCAGTAAACCCTATTTATCCCAGCGGGTTGATGCCTTCAGCCCGCAGCATCTCCAGCAGTGCGATCAGCGGCAGGCCGATCAACGCATTCGGATCCCGTCCCTCCAGTTTGTCGAACAGCGCGATGCCCAAACCTTCACTTTTAAAGCTGCCTGCGCAGTTGAGCGGTTGCTCAAGGCGGATATAGGCGGCGATTTCAGCGTCACTCAGCGCACGGAAGTGCACGTGGAAGGGTTCGCAAAGCACCTGCAGGTGTTTGCTATGGCTGTTGTATAACGCCAGGCCGGTATAAAAAGTGACCCTTTGGCCACTGGCCTGGCGTAATTGCGCGCGGGCATTTTCTGCGGTGTGTGGTTTTCCGGTGATTTTACCGTCGATCACGCAGACCTGATCGGAGCCGATAATCAGGTGGTCGGGGTAGGCGGCGGCCAATGCCTGGGCCTTTGCCGTTGCCAATCGCAGCACCAGCGCTTCGGCGCTTTCCCCGGCCAGTGGGGCTTCATCGACCTGGGGAGCATCACAGATAAAAGGCAGATGCAGTTTTTCCAATAGCATCTTGCGGTAGGTCGAGGTGGAGGCAAGCAGGAGTCTTTGCATAATTTTTTTCGTAAACCGTAGCGTAAATAGAGTAGGCATTTTAAACTGTCCGCCGCTGAGGAAGCGAATATTGGTGAAAGGTGCCGTTTTACGGCCTTTTTCTTTGACTCTAAGTCGTTACAAAGTTAATATGCGCGCCCTATGCAAAAGGTAAAATTACCCTTGACCATTGATGCGGTACGTACCGCTCAGAAACGCCTGGACTATGTTGGTTCCTATGCGCCTGAGCAGGTTACACGTGTCGCCGCCTCTGTGGTCAGTGTGGACAGTGATGTTGAGGTCTCGTTATCCTTTGATATTGATAACCAGCGCCTCGCGGTGATAACAGGGCATGCGGACGTCCAGGTAATGCTGATGTGCCAACGCTGTGGAGTTCCGTTTGAACATCATGTTCACACAACATATTGTTTTAGCCCGGTCGTCAATGATGAGCAGGCTGAGGCATTACCGGGAGCGTACGAGCCGATCGAAGTCGATGAGTTTGGCGAAGTCGATCTGCTGGCAATGATTGAAGACGAAATTATTCTTTCACTGCCTGTCGTCCCGGTACATGAATCTGAACACTGTGAAGTGTCCGAAGCGGATATGGTGTTTGGCAAACTGCCTGAAGAGGCGGAGAAACCAAATCCATTTGCCGTATTAGCCAGTTTAAAGCATAAGTAATCAAGGAGTAAGGTCCATGGCCGTACAACAAAATAAACCAACCCGTTCCAAGCGTGGCATGCGTCGTTCACACGATGCTCTGACCACCGCCACTTTGTCTGTTGATAAAGCATCTGGCGAGACTCACCTGCGTCACCATATCACTGCCGACGGTTTCTACCGCGGTCGCAAGGTTATCGGCTAAGTAGCGATACCTTGACTCGTCTAACCCTGGCGTTAGATGCAATGGGCGGGGACTTCGGTCCCTGCGTCACAGTGCCTGCTTCATTGCAGGCACTGGCCTCTAATTTACAGCTTCATCTTCTGCTGGTCGGCAATCCCGACACCCTCTCTCCCTTACTTGCCAAAGCCGATCCGGTTCTTCTGGAACGTTTGCAAGTTGTGCCCGCTGAATCTGTGATAGCCGGCGACGCCAAACCCTCACAAGCGATACGCGCCAGCCGCGGTTCTTCCATGCGCATTGCGCTGGAACTGACTAAAAACGGCGATGCGCAAGGTTGTGTCAGCGCAGGTAATACCGGTGCGTTGATGGGGTTGGCGAAAATGCTGATCAAGCCGCTGGACGGTATTGAACGGCCGGCGCTGATGACGGTGATCCCGAATCAGCTGGGTGGCAAAACCGTGGTGCTGGATCTGGGCGCCAACGTCGAATGCGACAGTACCATGCTGGTGCAGTTCGCGGTGATGGGTGCGGTTATGGCCGAAGAGGTGGTGGGGATTGCGCAACCTCGCGTGGCGCTGCTGAATATTGGTGAAGAAGAAACCAAAGGCCTGGATAATATCCGCGAAGCGGCCGCCGTGCTAAAAAATACTCCGGCAATCAACTATATTGGTTACCTGGAAGGCAACGATCTTCTCACCGGTAAAACCGATGTGTTGGTCTGCGACGGCTTTGTGGGTAACGTCACCCTGAAGACCATGGAAGGGGTGGTAAGGGTATTTTTATCGCTGCTGAAATCATCCGGAGACGGTGGCAAGCAGGCGTGGTGGTTAAAATTGTTGGGCCGTTGGCTGCAAAAACGGGTGGTAAAGCGGTTCGGCCACCTGAACCCCGACCAGTATAATGGCGCATGTCTGTTAGGATTGCGCAGCACCGTAATCAAGAGCCACGGCGCTGCAAACCCACACGCGTTTGCAGTGGCAATCGAACAGGCTGTGCAGGCGGTGCAGCGGCAAGTCCCTGACAGGATTGCTGCGCGCCTTGAAGCTGTATTACCTAAGAGTGACTGATCGTACATGTATACAAAGATTCTCGGTACGGGGAGTTATTTACCCGTACAAGTGCGCACCAACGCTGACCTTGAAAAAATGGTGGATACCTCTGACGAGTGGATCGTCTCACGTACGGGTATCCGTGAACGCCGTATTGCCGCCGCTGATGAAACAGTTGCGACGATGGGTTTCCACGCTGCTGAAAAAGCGCTGGAAATGGCAGGTGTGGCTAAAGAAGACATCGGGCTGATCGTTGTGGCTACCACCACCTCGACCCACGCATTTCCAAGTTCCGCCTGCCAGGTGCAGCAGATGCTGGGCATCAAAGACTGTGCGGCATTCGATCTGGCTGCGGCCTGTGCCGGTTTCACCTATGCGTTGAGCGTCGCCGATCAGTATGTTAAAAACGGCGCGGTGAAGCATGCTCTGGTGATCGGCGCAGACGTGTTGTCACGCACGCTGGATCCGGAAGATCGCGGCACTATCATTCTGTTTGGTGATGGCGCAGGCGCGGTGCTGTTGGGGGCTTCTGAAGAGCCGGGCATTTTGTCGACCCATCTGCACGCCGACGGCAGCTACGGCGGTTTGTTGACCTTGCCGTTCAAGGATCGTCAGGATCAGGACAAGCCGGCCTATGTCACTATGGCGGGTAATGAAGTCTTCAAGGTTGCGGTTACCGAACTGGCTCACATCGTTGATGAAACGCTGCAGGCCAATAATCTGGATCGCAGCGCGCTGGACTGGCTGGTGCCGCACCAGGCCAATTTGCGTATTATCAGCGCGACGGCGAAAAAATTGGGTATGGGGATGGATAAAGTGGTAGTGACGCTCGATCGTCACGGTAACACTTCTGCCGCCTCGGTCCCTGCAGCGCTCGACGAAGCGGTGCGTGATGGGCGGATCCAACGCGGCCAACTGGTGCTGCTGGAAGCCTTTGGCGGCGGCTTTACCTGGGGCTCGGCGCTGGTTCGTTTCTGATATAACAGGAAGAAAAAATGACGCAATTTGCTTTTGTTTTTCCAGGCCAGGGTTCACAGACTCTGGGCATGCTGGCCGATTTGGCCACTCAATATCCGATCGTTGAAGCGACCTTCAGCGAAGCCTCTTCCGTCCTGGGTTACGACCTGTGGCAGCTGGTGCAGCAAGGGCCGGCGGAAGAACTGAATAAAACCTGGCAGACGCAGCCGGCATTGCTGGCCGCTTCCGTAGCCATTTTCCGCGTCTGGCAGCAGCAGGGCGGTAAAGCACCTGCCATCATGGCTGGCCATAGCCTGGGTGAATACTCGGCGCTGGTGTGTGCGGGGCGTGCTGGATTTCCAGGCGGCAATCCGTCTGGTTGAGCTGCGCGGCAAACTGATGCAGGAAGCGGTGCCGGAAGGCACTGGCGCGATGTCCGCCATTATCGGCCTGGACAACGCCGCCATCGCCAAGGCTTGTGAAGAGTCTGCCCAGGGGCAGGTTGTTTCACCGGTGAACTTTAACTCACCGGGCCAGGTGGTGATCGCCGGCAATAAAGAAGCGGTTGAACGTGCTGGTGCGGCCTGTAAAGCCGCTGGCGCCAAGCGTGCGTTGCCATTGCCGGTGAGCGTGCCTTCGCACTGCGCACTGATGAAACCGGCCGCAGACAAGCTGGCTGTGGCGTTGCAGGAGATTACCTTCAACGCACCGCAGGTCCCGGTGGTGAATAACGTCGACGTGAGCACCGAAACCGATCCAGAAGCGATCCGCAGTGCACTGGTGCGTCAGTTGTACAGCCCGGTACGTTGGACCGAAAGCGTAGAGTTTATGGCAGCACTGGGCGTTACCTTGCTGCTAGAGGTTGGTCCGGGTAAAGTTCTGACCGGTCTGACTAAACGTATTGTTGACACCCTGACGGCGGCGGCGGTTAATGACGCAGCCAGCCTGACAGCGGCGCTTGAACAATAAAGAGGAAAACAATGAGCTTCGAAGGTAAAGTTGTTCTGGTCACCGGCGCCAGCCGGGGTATTGGCCGGGCTATTGCAGAAACGTTTGTGGCACGTGGCGCCAAAGTCATCGGCACCGCCACCAGTGAAAGCGGCGCTGAGGCTATCAGCAGCTACCTGGGTGCAAGCGGCAAAGGGTTTGCGTTGAATGTGGTCGATGCTCAATCTATCGACAGCGTTCTGGCATCTATTCGTGCTGAATTTGGCGAAATCGACATTTTAGTGAATAATGCCGGTATTACGCGTGATAACCTCCTGATGCGTATGAAGGACGACGAGTGGCAGGATATCCTGAACACCAATCTGACTTCCGTATTCCGTCTGTCAAAAGCGGTAATGCGAGCTATGATGAAAAAGCGGTTTGGCCGTATCATCACCATCGGTTCCGTAGTTGGTACCATGGGGAACGCAGGGCAGGCTAATTACGCGGCGGCTAAAGCCGGTCTGATTGGTTTTAGCAAGTCTTTGGCACGCGAAGTTGCTTCGCGTGGCATTACGGTCAACGTCGTGGCACCTGGCTTTATTGAGACGGACATGACACGGGCGTTGACAGATGATCAGCGTGCAGGCATTTTGTCATCAGTTCCAGCCAATCGGCTGGGGGATGCTAAAGAAATCGCCAGCGCTGTTGCATTTTTAGCCTCTGATGAGGCTGGCTACATCACCGGTGAAACGTTGCATGTCAATGGCGGCATGTACATGATTTAAAAAATGCGAAAACTATTTGCGTTATTTGGGGTAAAAACCGCAGAATAGCGTAAAATCGTGGTTTGACCAGCCGGGATTTAGTTGCATCTTTTTCAACATTTTATACACTACGAAAACCATCGCGAAAGCGAGTTTTGATAGGAAATTTAAGAGTATGAGCACTATCGAAGAACGCGTTAAGAAAATCATTGTTGAGCAGTTGGGTGTTAAACAGGAAGAAGTTTTAAATAACGCTTCTTTCGTTGAAGATCTGGGTGCTGATTCTCTTGACACCGTTGAGCTGGTAATGGCTCTGGAAGAAGAGTTCGACACAGAGATTCCAGACGAAGAAGCTGAGAAAATCACTACTGTTCAGGCAGCTATTGATTTCATCAACGCCAGCCAGCAGTAAGAGAACATATCTAGGCGGTCACTCGACCGCCTAAGTTTTTTCTATCCCTAGTGTCATATTTTCCCTCCTTGGAGGACAAACGTGTCTAAGCGTCGAGTAGTTGTGACCGGACTGGGCATGTTGTCTCCTGTCGGCAATACGGTAGAGTCCACATGGACAGCTCTTCTTGCCGGTCAGAGTGGCATCAGCCTGATCGACCATTTCGATACCGCAGCCTATGCGACCAAGTTTGCTGGCCTGGTAAAGAATTTTAATTCAGAGGATTTCATCTCACGCAAAGATGCGCGCAAGATGGACGCCTTCATCCAATACGGTATCGCTGCCGGCATGCAAGCCATGCAGGATGCACAATTGGATATCACCGAGGCTAACGCCAGCCGCATTGGTGCCGCTATCGGCTCCGGCATCGGCGGCCTGGGTTTGATTGAAGAGAACCACAGTTCACTGGTTAACGGTGGCCCACGGAAAATCAGTCCGTTTTTTGTGCCGTCAACCATCGTAAACATGATTGCAGGCCACCTGACCATCATGTACGGCATGCGTGGCCCGAGCATTTCGATCGCCACCGCCTGTACTTCAGGTGTGCATAACATTGGTCATGCTGCGCGTATCATTGCTTACAATGATGCCGACGTCATGCTGGCCGGTGGGGCAGAGAAAGCCAGTACTCCGTTGGGTGTCGGCGGCTTCGGCGCAGCACGCGCGTTGTCGACCCGTAACGAAGATCCTCAAGCGGCCAGCCGCCCGTGGGACAAAGACCGTGACGGTTTTGTGCTGGGTGACGGTGCCGGCATGATGGTGCTGGAAGAGTACGAACACGCCAAAAAACGCGGCGCCAAGATTTATGCTGAAGTCGTCGGTTTTGGGATGAGCAGCGATGCTTATCACATGACGTCACCCCCTGAAAATGGTGCGGGCGCAGCGCTGGCGATGGAAAATGCGTTGCTTGATGCTGGTGTGACTACGTCACAAATTGGTTATATCAATGCGCATGGCACTTCAACGCCGGCCGGTGACAAAGCCGAAACGCAGGCGGTGAAGTCGGTATTTGGCAGCGATGCACAGCGCGTGATGGTCAGCTCGACCAAATCGATGACCGGCCACCTGTTAGGTGCCGCAGGTGCGATCGAGTCGATCTTCACCGTATTGGCATTGCGTGACCAGGCCGTCCCGCCAACCATCAACCTGGATAATCCGGATGATGGTTGCGATTTGGACTTTGTTCCGCATGAAGCTCGCCAGGTGAGTGATATGCAGTACACGCTGTGTAACTCCTTCGGTTTCGGCGGCACCAACGGTTCACTGATCTTTCGCAAGGTGTAATGCCTCTGCTGGCAGACGGTAAAAAAGCCCGGTTTTTTAAACCGGGCTTTTTTTATGGCGCTGACCCGCTACTCGGAAAGCTCTGCTTGTCGGCACTGTGGCCAAACGGCAAGCTGCTGCTAACGGCACCTGCGCCTGTTATTCTGTAGTCATACCAACGCGGTCAGGGGGAGTCTATGTACTGGATTAATGGACATCAGCACGATGCGCTAGCGCCAAGCGATCGCGGTTTGCAATTTGGTGACGGCTGTTTCACTACCGCCCGGGTGATTGAGGGGAAAATAGACCTGCTGCCCTGGCATATCGAGCGGCTGCAGTTGGCAGCGCAACGGCTGATGCTGCCGTCCTGCGACTGGAATGCTTTGGAAGATGAAATGGTGCGCGCAGCAGAATCAATCCCATTGGGCGTGGTCAAAGCGATACTGACTCGCGGCAGCGGTGGCAGGGGGTACAGCCCGCAAGGGTGTGAGGCTCCCACACGCATAGTCTCTCGTAGCACCTATCCCATGCACTATTTGCCATGGCGAGAGCAGGGCATCAGCCTGACGCTCAGTCCGGTAGCGCTGGGGCGCAATCCCCTGTTGGCTGGGCTAAAGCATCTGAATCGTTTGGAGCAGGTGTTGATCCGCACGCATCTTGACCAGACAACCGCCGACGAGGCGCTGGTGCTTGACACTGCCGGTATGCTGGTGGAATGCTGTGCGGCTAATTTGTTCTGGCGTAAGGGGAAAGCGGTATTTACGCCAGATTTGAGCCAGGCAGGCGTGGCTGGGCTGATGCGTCGCCGGGTTATTGAGCTGCTGGCGGGCAGTGAATACTCGCTGCATTGCGTCAGTGAGCCGCTGGAGACGCTGGCCGATGCCGAAGAAGTGCTGGTGAGCAATGCGTTAATGCCGTTGCTGCCGGTCAATACTGCGCAATCATGGCGTTACCCTTCGCGCCAACTTTATGATTTTTTGCGCCCACACTGTTAACGATGGCTGATTGATGAAGAAAAGAAAGCTGAAGTTCGTTTCTATTATTGTTGTTCTGGTATTGGGCCTGCTGTTTTGGGGCTACCAGAAGGTTGAACGCTTCGCGGATACGCCATTGGCGATCCAGCAGGAAGCCATTTTCAAACTGCCGGCAGGGACCGGTCGGGTAGCCCTGGAGGGGCTGCTGGTGCGGGACAAACTGATCCGCAATGGCCAGTGGTTCCCTTGGTTGCTGCGCCTGGAGCCGGAATTGGCCGAGTTTAAGGCTGGAACCTATCGCTTTACGCCGGGTATGACGGTGCGTCAAATGCTTAAACTGTTGGCCAGCGGTAAAGAAGCCCAATTCAGCGCGCGCTTTATTGAAGGTTCCCGGCTGCGGGACTGGCTGCTGGTGCTGCAACAGTCAAAATACCTCAAACATACCCTGGCCGGTAAAAGCGAGGCGGAAATTGCCAAGGCGCTAGGCTTGCCAGAAGGCACCAATCCGGAAGGGCGCCTGTACCCGGATACCTATCTGTATACCGCAGGCATGAGCGATATGGCGCTGTTGAAGCGTGCCCACCTGCGTATGATTAAAGCATTGGAGAGCGCCTGGCAGGGCCGTGAGGCCAGTTTGCCGTACAAAACGCCGGAAGAGTTGCTGACCATGGCCTCAATCATTGAGAAAGAGACTGCGGTACCGGAGGAACGTACCAAAGTGGCCTCGGTATTCATTAATCGCCTGCGTATTGGCATGCGTTTGCAGACCGACCCGACGGTGATCTACGGCATGGGCGAGGCGTATAATGGCAACATTACCCGCAAGGATTTGGAAACGCCGACGCCGTACAACACCTACGTGATCAACGGTCTGCCGCCAACGCCGATTGCCATGCCAAGCCAGGCTTCGCTGGAGGCCGCTGCCAATCCGGCCAAGACGCCTTATTTGTACTTTGTTGCCGACGGTAAGGGCGGGCATCAATTTACCACCAACCTGGCCAGCCATAATCAGGCGGTGCGTGCCTATCGTCAGGCGTTAAAGGAAAAGAATGAAAAGTAAATTCGTGGTTATCGAAGGGCTTGAAGGTGCGGGCAAAACGACCGCACGCGATACCGTAGTCGACGTACTGCGCGAACATGGTATCAACGACATTGCCTTTACCCGTGAACCCGGCGGCACGCCGTTGGCAGAAAAACTGCGCGACCTGTTCAAACGCGGCGTGGAGGGCGAACTGCCGACCATCAAGGCCGAGGTACTGATGCTGTATGCGGCCCGTGTACAGTTGGTGGAAACGGTGATCAAACCGGCTTTAGCGCGCGGTGCCTGGGTGGTTGGCGATCGGCACGACCTGTCTTCTCAAGCCTACCAGGGCGGTGGTCGGGGTGTGGATCAACAACTTATGGCCTCGCTGCGTGACACGGTATTAGGGGAGTTTCGTCCCGATCTGACGCTTTATCTGGATTTGCCGCCGATAGTGGGTCTGCAGCGTGCCCGAGCACGGGGTGAACTGGATCGTATCGAACAGGAAGCATTGCCATTCTTTGAACGTACCCGCGCACGTTATCAGGAGTTGGCGGCGCAAGATGCGTCCATCATCACCGTAGATGCTTCTCAATCGCTTGATCAGGTGACGGCGGCGATTCGTCGTTGCGTCAGCCAATGGTTACAGCAGCAGGAAGGCGCGTAATGAACTGGTACCCGTGGCTGAATACCCCTTACCGCCAGTTGGTCGGGCAATATGCTACCGGGCGCGGTCATCACGCACTGTTGTTGCATGCCGCTGCCGGCCATGGTGAGGATGCGCTGGCCTATGGCCTGAGCCGTTGGCTGATCTGCCAACGTCGCAACGGTGAGAAAAGCTGCGGTGAATGCCATAGCTGTCGGTTGATGCTGGCAGGAAATCACCCGGATTATCACGTGCTGACGCCGGAAAAAGGCAAAAGCAGCCTGGGGGTGGAGCCCATCCGCCAGCTGATTGAGATCCTTTATTCTCATGCGCAGCAGGGCGGTGCCAAGGTGATCTGGCTACCGCAGGCGGAGTTGCTGACCGAGGCTGCCGCCAATGCCCTGTTGAAAACGTTGGAAGAACCGCCGGAAAAAACCTATTTCCTGCTGAGCTGCCGTGAGCCTTCACGCCTGCTGGCAACGCTGCGCAGCCGTTGTTTGTACTGGCATCTCGCCAGTCCGGACGAACAGCTCAGTCTGCAATGGCTGAATCGGCAGACGCCGGGTAATCAGATCGATCTCCTGACCGCCTTGCGCTTGCATGACGGCGCACCCTTGGCCGCAGAGCAATTACTCCAGCCGGAACATTGGCAACAACGTAGCGCGCTGTGCGCGGCCCTGAGTGCCGCTTTGCCGCAGCACGACATGTTGTCGCTGCTGCCGGTATTGAATCACGAAGACGTCGCTGAGCGGCTACACTGGCTATGTTCGTTGTTGATGGACGCCATGAAGTGGCAGCAGGGTGCCGCCGGCTTTGTTCTGAACCAGGATCAGCAACCGCTGGTGCACCAGCTGGCCAGCCGCCTGAGCAGCACGTCGCTGCAGCAAGCCGTGCAGCAATGGCTGCATTGTCGCCATCAGTTGCTTAGCGTCGTCGGCGTTAACCGCGAACTGCTGCTGACCGAACAGTTACTTGGCTGGGAGCAGTTGCTCGGCGCTACCGGCTATTTCCACCCTCATTCGCTGTAAAAGAGTTAAATATTATGTTGTTAGTAGATTCTCATTGTCACCTCGACGGCCTGGATTACCAAACTCTGCATCAAAATGTGGATGATGCCTTGGCGAAGGCCAAGGCGCGCGATGTCGGTTACGTGCTGGCGGTGGCCACCACTTTGCCGGGCTATCAGGCGATGACGCAATTGATTGGCCAACGCGATGACGTGGCCTTCTCCTGCGGGGTGCATCCGCTCAATCTGGAGGGGGGCTACGACTACGCTGAGCTGCGCCGTTTGGCGGCAGCAGAGCAGGTGGTGGCACTGGGTGAAACCGGGCTGGACTACTTCTATCAGAAAGACAATCTTGAGCTGCAGCAAGCGTCGTTCCGTGAACATATTCGTATCGGCCGAGATCTGAACAAGCCGGTGATCGTGCATACCCGAGATGCACGGGAAGACACACTGGCTATTCTGCGTGAAGAAAATGCCCAGGACTGTGGCGGAGTATTGCACTGCTTCACCGAAGATTGCGCTACCGCAGAGGCGTTGCTGGATCTGGGGTTCTACATTTCTTTCTCAGGCATCCTGACCTTCCGCAATGCAGAGCAACTGCGTGAAGTGGCGCGCTATGTGCCACTGGATCGTATTCTGGTGGAAACCGACTCGCCGTATCTGGCTCCGGTGCCGCATCGCGGCAAAGAAAACCAACCTGCCTATGTGCGCGATGTGGCTGAATACATGGCGGTATTGAAGGGCGTGAGCCTGGAAACGCTGGCTGAAGCCACCACCGCCAACTTTTCACGCTTATTTCACATCGAACTCTAATCTTTGGCCTAGGCTATAGCTGTGGTTAACGAAATCTGAATTCTTTTTAAGCTCGTAATTAATCGCCGAAACGGGTAATGTTCCCACCCGTTTTTCGGGCGAGGTGCGGGCATTTATTGCTCATTTTTAACAAAAAATGGGCGATATAAGAAAAATACCCGGTTTTGTTCATCGAAACGTGACTGTCATCAAACATTGCGCAGCCTATTTATTTTACTCTGCGTAATAATTCAAGGGGTGCTCAGACACCCTGAATTGCAGGGGTTTTTCTCCCCCCCTTGCAACGCGAAGAATCGCGAAAAGTAGCAAAGCACTATTACTCAGGAGCACACTCAACTATGTTCAAGAACGCATTTGCAAACCTGCAAAAAGTAGGTAAGTCGCTAATGCTGCCGGTATCCGTATTGCCTATCGCAGGTATCCTGCTGGGCGTCGGTTCCGCCAACTTTAGCTGGCTACCCGCGGTAGTCTCACACGTGATGGCGGAAGCCGGCGGTTCCGTTTTCGCCAACATGCCGCTGATTTTTGCCATCGGTGTTGCCCTGGGCTTCACCAATAACGACGGTGTCTCCGCGTTAGCTGCGGTAGTGGCTTACGGCATCATGGTGAAAACCATGGCGGTGGTTGCACCGCTGGTGCTGCACCTGCCGGCTGAAGAAATTGCGGCCAAACACCTGGCGGATACCGGTGTGCTCGGGGGGATTATCTCCGGCTCCATCGCTGCCTATATGTTTAACCGTTTCTTCCGCATTCAGTTGCCGGAATATCTGGGCTTCTTTGCCGGTAAGCGCTTTGTGCCAATTATCTCCGGCCTGGCGGCAATCGTTCTGGGCGTAGTGCTTTCCTTTATCTGGCCTCCAATCGGTACGGCTATCCAGACCTTCTCCCAGTGGGCTGCTTATCAGAACCCGGTAGTGGCGTTTGGTATCTATGGCGTGGTTGAACGTGCGCTGGTGCCGTTCGGTCTGCACCATATTTGGAACGTGCCGTTCCAAATGCAGATTGGTGAATACACCAACGCAGCAGGTCAGGTGTTCCACGGCGATATTCCACGTTATATGGCGGGTGACCCAACTGCGGGTAAACTGTCCGGTGGCTTCCTGTTCAAAATGTACGGTCTGCCTGCTGCTGCGATTGCCATCTGGCACTCAGCCAAGCCGGAAAACCGCGCTAAAGTCGGCGGTATCATGATCTCCGCTGCGCTGACTTCGTTCCTGACCGGTATCACCGAACCGATCGAGTTTTCCTTCATGTTCGTTGCGCCGATCCTGTACGCAATCCATGCCATTCTGGCTGGTCTGGCGTTCCCGATCTGTATCCTGTTGGGGATGCGTGACGGCACCAGCTTCTCACACGGTCTGATCGACTTTATCGTCCTGAGCGGCAACAGCAGCAAAATCTGGCTGTTCCCAATCGTCGGTATCATCTACGGTCTGGTGTACTACACCATCTTCCGCGTGCTGATTGCCAAGCTGGATCTGAAAACCCCAGGGCGTGAAGACACGGCCTCTGAGCAGGTTACTCAGGGCGGTTCTGAAATGTCTGCGGCGCTGGTACAGGCCTTTGGCGGTAAAGACAACATCACCAACCTGGATGCCTGCATCACCCGTCTGCGCGTTAGCGTGGCGGACGTGAGCAAGGTTGACCAGGCTGGCCTGAAAAAACTGGGTGCTGCCGGCGTCGTTGTCGCAGGCTCTGGCGTTCAGGCTATCTTTGGTACCAAATCTGACAACCTGAAAACGGATATGGACGAATACATCCGTAATCATTAATTCAGGCAGGGGAGTTTTGAGGGAGGCGAAAGCCTCCCTTTTTTATTGTTTTTTTAATTGAATTATAAGTATTTTTTATTTTTAGTGTCCACATTTAGACCGCGGGGTAAGCGAGGCTGTGCAACCGCCCACTTCTGCGGGCAGCTTAATTAGCCAAAGATTAATGAGGTTTGTCCGTTGCTTTTGGGGTGAGGCTGGACGGGATCCACGGTTTGCGGTTGGGAAATGGTACGGGTAAAGGTTTCATGGCTCACGAACGTGCAACCGCAATTGATATTGGTGCATTGGTTATAACGTTCTTTGGTGGTTGTGGTGATATAGCTTGATGAGCGAGTGTGTGCGGCTTGGCCGCACAGCGGGCAATGCATCATGGCGGGGTTCTCCGAGATGCCCTGACTATGGTCAGTATTGCTAATAATTATGCACAATTATTGCTGTTTTGCATCACTCCATTTCCAGATCATCAATCTTGACCTCCAAATCGAGGGCGGTAGTAAAGCCGTTGTTGTTCAGCGCATGAGTAACCTTAACTAACGTCCAATTGGCCTCATCAATCTCTTTTTTGAAACCTGAAACAGTGACCGGTGCTTCCGGGTAAATGTCTGCACGTCCACGCGCAAGCTGAATAGAGAAGGTTGCAACACCACGCTGTATACGTTCCCAATTTGCCTTGGCCGCGCGTTGTGCATTGTATTTTGATGCGTAGGTATGGCGCAGTACCAATACATTCTCATCGCTGCCGATCAGGTATTCCCCCTGTTTCTCATCGACAACTACAGGTTTCTTTACCCGACGGCGTTTAACCTTCACCTGTTCGCTTTTCGCAGTGCGGGTATTCAGCCAGTTGGCCACAACGCCGGTATAGGCCCCGCGATCGGTTAGCGTGAATTGATGGCTATCACCTGACTGGCGGTTAATGAGGATTGCCGGGATCGGTTTTCCCCCGGCGGTCATATTTTGACCCTGTTTAAAAAACAGCAGATTGCCGTTTTTTATTGCGGCCACAGCGCCATTCTCTTTTGCCAGCCGGGTGATAAAACTCCCGTCTGACTCGGTAGTTTGGTCGATATGCCCGATCTGAATGTCTGCCACATTCTTATTGATGACCGCCGCCAGCTTATTGCGATCGGCAATGGTTCGGACAATGTCCCCTATGGTTTTTTTATGATAAGAGGCATCGCGCTGCACGTTCAATGTTTGCCGAAAATCGGCACTACGGGCTGTTATGGTCAATACGTCAGGTGCGCCGGCATGGCCGATTTCATCAACGACAAACGTCCCTTTATCGATCACCCCGGTATCTTTCCAGCCGAGTGCAACAGCCAGGCTGACGCCACGGCGGGGCAGTTTCAAATTGCCTTCGTTATCGTCAAGCTCAATATTGATCTGGTCAGCCTCAAAGCCCCGGTTATCCGTTAGCGTCAGGTTGATTAATTTTTCTTTCACCTTCCCGGTGATATCAACGCCTTCAATGCTAAGCGAGTACGCCGGGGTATTGTCGCCGCCGAGTTTGTCTAACGTATCGATCAGGCTCATGACAGGAACCCGCCGACGGTATCGGAAACCTGCTCGGCCAGGTCTTCAAATTGCTGAGACAAATCGCCAAACATGTCTTTTAGCCCTTCATCCGTGCGCTTGAGCGTGATCGTGAACTCAATACGGCGTGCTGAGCCATCCGCAAAGAATACAGTTTTGGTGCGGCTCAGGCTTTCGATCACGAACATGCCATGTATTGCGCCGCTCCCCTCAATCAATGACCAGGCCTTGCCGGTTTCCGCCATTAACTGGATAGCCATCAGGGAAACCCGGCCCCCGGTTAATGCCGGCAGCAAAACGCCGCTCAGTGTGATGGTTTCATCATCCGGCCCCAAAAACTGGCTTTGTGGGCGAAGCCCGACGCGGCTATTGGTCGGATGCCGCCAGGCCATCTGGTGCTGAAACTCCTGGTATGGAGCGGTTTGCAGCATGAATACGAACATGCCTAATGCCATCATCATAATGATCGTCCTCACTCGATATCGTTAAAACTGCTGTTCGCTCTGGATCTAGCCTGCCGTTCCCGTGCATCCAGTTGCCGTGCGACTTCCCGCGCAATGTCCTGCGGGGTGTGGTGGGCCTGAGCGATAATCTGAATAGGGGCGTGAATGTCGATGTAGGTATCACCGCCCTGGTGATGCGATGAAGTGGCCCCGCGTTGGTACTGGCTCCCCGGCAGGCTGTAGGGATGCAAGGGGGCGTCCGCAGCGGTAGCAGTTCCACCCATAAACAGGGCGGCAACTGCTGCCATAGCGGCGGTATTCTTGCGGCTGGTGACATTGGCTGGCCCGTTGACGATTTCCGGGCCGTGTTCGCCGACAACGCCAAATTTCCCTAAAGGGATCCTGCCGCCGCTGTCATGTTCACCGGTGTAACGACGCCGTATGGCATCAGCAGAATTACCTTGTGGGCCTGGCGTCATGACCACACCGGCCCGGCGGCAGCATCGGCAACACCTGGGTTTGTCTGTGCTAATAGACGGGTTTTATCCGATTTGGTTTTAACTTCATCCAGCTTGTCTAAAACCCACTTAATTGAATCTGTGAGAAGTTTCAGCGGGGTAAGTGCTAATTCAATACCTGATGCCAGAAACTCGCCGAACTTTTTCCCCGCTGATGCCGCGCTATCCAACTCTTTTTTGGTCGACTTTACCGGCGTTAGCAGGTCGGTAAACCAGCCCCACAGGGCCTTAATCTTGTCGCCAATCCAGGTGAATACCGGCATCAGCGGCGCAAAGGCGTCTTTGATGGGGGCCGCCGCCGCTTTGAAACCGTCAACCACGCCGCCCAGGAATGCTTTGATGGGTTTCCAATATTTATAAATCAACAGGCCCGCGCCGACGACGGCAGCAGCAATTAACCCAAGTGGGCTAACCAAAATACCGAACATGCTCCCCAGACCGCCCAGGGCAAAACGCAGGAAGCGTAACGGGGATGTTGCCAGCCAGGTAAACACACGACCAATTCCCTTAATCCCTTTGGTTGCAGTTTGTAGCGGTGATGATGCGAAAGACGCGACGGCGCGCCCAGCGCTGCCAAGGTGCTGTTTAGAAAAGGTCAGTGCATTCTTTCCCGCTTCCAGCAGTGAACGGCTGAAACTACCAACCTGTTTTGTGGTGATCGGGGTGGTGCTGGCAAATTTCAGCATGCTGAGTGACAGGTTGGGCAGCAGGCGGATCCCCAACATGCGTGTGCTGAATCGGAGTAGGGCGAACGGCCCCAACAGACCGACAACGGCGATGGCCAACGTACCGAAAACGGTGGTTGAAATGGCGGCCGCTGCGCCAAGCTTAACGAGGGCGGCGCTGATTTTTGGATGTGCTTTCAGGAACTCAGCAACGCCATGTAAAAAGTTGCTGATGCCTTTTGCTGTTTTGCGCAGCCAGGCGTCATTTTTTTCAAATAATTCAACGCTGATATTTTCCAGAGCGGCATGTAACATCGTCATGTCGCCTTTCATGTTATCCAGCATGGTATTGGAAACCCGCCGGGCTTCCCCGTCGTACTCACCCGGCGCGCCGCGCATCTGTTGCAGCTTGCCGTCTGACACTGCCCGCATCAGCTCACCAAATCCGGTGACCGCGTACATGCCAGCAATGTCTTTAAAAATCTTGCCGCGATCGACGTTCCCCATTTTTGACGTTTTTTTGTCGATATCTTTTAGAATATCGACCAAATCACGCATGTTGCCGTCTTTATCTTTGGTTGTTACGCCCAGCTTTTTAACCGTGGGGCTGTTACCGATACGGCTTAGAATGGCACGCATCGCTGTACCTGCCTGGCTCCCCTGAATGCCAGCATTACCCATGATCGCCGTGGCAGCGGATACGGTTTCCAGGCTTTGCCCGTACTCACGCCCCACACCGGCGGAATATTTCAGTGATTCGCCCAGCATGGGAATATCAACGTTGTTACGGGTAAACAGGGCGGTGAGTACGTCGGCCACCCTGTCCATTTTTTCCGCAGGGATCCCCATGGCGGTTTGGATGTTTGACGCAATATCTGCGGTGGTGCCAAGGTCAATGTCACCGGCAGCGGCCAGATTTAACATGCCTGGCATCGCTTTTAAAACTTGCTGGGGTGAATAGCCGGTTCTGCCAAGGAAATATTGCCCCTCGGCCACCTGGAGATCGGTGAATTTTGACGATAGCGGCAAGGTTCTCGCCTGGTGCCGCAATGACTGCATTTGCGGGTCGGCTTTGGTTGGGATGCGCGTCACTGCCTGGGTTTTACTCATCATCGCATCGAAGTCATAGCCCACATGCAGGGCGTCAACCAGTCCACGGCCCATGGCGCGCCCGGTGGCCATTGACGTATAGCCCACCCCGGCGGCCATCACTTTGCGCTGATTGCTTTCATCAAACTGATGGCGCGCGGCATTCAGCCGCTTTTGTTGTTGGGCCTGCTGGTCTAATCGTTTCTGCTGCGCGGCTAATGCACCCGTCACCCCGGTGATGTTTGACCGCAGAGAACGCTGAGCCTCACCCAATCGATGTGTTGCCACGCCGCTGTTTTGCAGGGCGGTACGCTGGTTTTGCAGTGAAAGCCGTAAATCCGCGAATTTCTGTTGAAGCCTGACTGCTTCTTCCCTGGCTTTCTGAAATTGGCGGGCCTGCTTGGCGGTCGGGCCGTCAGTGGATTTCAATGCAATGGCCAGATCGCGCGCTTTATCGCGGGCCGTGTTCAGCGCCTGCGCGGCGGCGGCAACCTGGTTTTTTGTCTTGCGGAAACCGCCAATTTTCCCGGCTTGAGTATCAAGCTGTTTTAACTGGTCTTTTGTGGCTTTAACCGACGCGGCCAGCGCTTTATTGCTGGCCTGCATGGATTTAAACGGGCGGGTGATTTTATCGACCGCACTCAATAAAACCTGCAATCGGAGGTTTTTGTCACTCATCACTTGCCCCACTGCGGATAATGGCTCTGTGCCGCCATTCCAACAGCTCGGCCAGCGGCATCAGGTCGGTAACGGTTGGCGGCCAGTGGAAAACGGCGGCAATGTCCGCCGTCAGGTCTTCGACGGTTAGCTGTTTAGGAAATCGGATCTGACCGAACTCGGTAAGAAAAAAAGTGCCAACGCTTGGGACAACTGATACAGGTCTGCCGGATCCAGGTTGGCGACTTCGTTAGCCGTCAGGGCCGGGGAGGTGATACGCGGTAACACGGTGATCAGTGAATTGACGTCAGTTTCAATCAGCTCCTGCAAACGGGTACCACGCAACGCACCGGCGTTTGGTTTGTTCACGGTCACTTCGGTGATCTGCGTGGTGCCGCGCAGGACAGGAACGTCCAGAATCACTGGTTTGTTCGACAATTCGGTAACGGCATTGCCCTGGCCATTATCAATTTCAGTGTTTACAGTTTTATCGTTTTTCATTGTTTAACCTTCATTTCGTTTGGTTTACCGGCCCCAGACCGGGGCCACGGAAACACCTGTGCAAGTGAGTAGGGCAGTTACAGGCCGATAGCGCGGCGGTGTTCTGCCAGGCGGTCGACGCCATCCACGATTTCGATCATGTTCACCACGTCGATTTCAAGCAGGACAGCGCCGTCCATCGTCAGCTTGTAATAGGTATTTTTGGCGCTGAGTTTGGTTTGCGTGTTGTCACCCTGCTTGTAGTTGCCAAAATCAAACTCAGAAAAACGACCGCGCATGACCACTTCCACGGCGACAATTTCGCCGGTGTCATCGCGCTGGAAAGAGCCAACAAAACGGAGCAGTACGCCATCAACCTTGGCGATCCCCCACTGCTTATAAAGCTGAGCCTCAATGCCGCCGAGGGTGATTTCTGCGTCCAGCGCGCCATCATCGATCCCCAGATCAACGCCGGCACTGCCGTTCATGCCGCCGCCGCGATACTGTTCAAGCTTTCGCGTCAGTTTCGGCAGGGTGATTTCTTCAACGACGCCCTGATAGTTGTTGGCGTCGTTGAATAAGTTCAGGAATTTCAGTTTGCGTGGTAAGGCCATCGCGTCCCCCTTAGCTGTTCACGTTCTGAGTGAAATTCATCAGATACTGGTCGGTGATACGCTGGCGCAGCAGCAGATTTTCCAGCGGCGGCACGGGCGTGTAGTTGTAGTCCAGGATAAGCTTGCCCGCCTTCAACGTGTCTTTATCGTTGGCCGCATCATCCATCCAGCAATCGCCGTCGATAATGTAGCCGCCGGATTTCAGCTCACGGAATTTGGCCTTGATGCCTTCGATAATGTCTTTGGCCAGGGAAGGGTGCATAGGCTGATCAACGGCCCACATTTGCGCTTCGGCCATGGTGTCAGCCAACACCTGCGCGGTGCGGGTGTAGTTCTCAAACTGGAACAGCGGATCATCAGAGCAGGTGCGGGAACCCCAGAAACGGAATCCATCTTTGCGGATCAACGTGGTGACGTCGTTTTGGTTCAGCAGATTGGCGTCGGTGGCCGTATCCTGCAAATCCCAATACACGTCAGCGCTGATGCCGGTCACGCCGTTGACGCCGACGTTTGACAGGGTTTTGTGCCAGCCGGTTTGTTCATCAATCTTGGCGCGCAGGCCTAATGCACGGGCCGTTGCGTAGGCGGTTGCCGATGCGTTGGTCACGCTGTCCCAGCTCAGGAAGTCTGGCCAGATCAACATAGCTTCACGCTGGCTGAAATTTTTACGGTAATTGATGGCTTCGGCCACGGTTTTACAGCCATAGACGCTCAGGTACGCGAAGCCGCGCAGACTTTGCGCGATAGCCAGTAACTCGGAGGCTACAGCCTCATTATCATGACCAGGCACACCCAGAATGCGGGGTTTTACGCCAAGCTGGCTTTGCGCGGCCAACAGGGCCTTCATGCCGGTTTTTTTGCCTTCGGTGGTCACGCCGCCGATGATGTTGGTGGTGGTTTCCGCTTCGGTTTCACCCTGAGCGACACGTACTACGACAGTTACCGGTTTTGTCTGGTCGCCGATGGCGTCCAGGGAACGGGCCAGGGTGCCTGACTCGCCGGCTTTACCGCTGGCGGTCAATACGTCGGTAAGCAATACGGGCGTGTTTAACGGGAAGGTTTTCGCGTCGGCGTCATCACCGGTACAGACCAGCCCAACAATAGCCGTGCTGACGGTGGTGATGGTGCGGGTGCCTTCGTTGATTTCCTGCACGCGCACGCCGTGGTGGTAGTCTTGAGCCATTAGGTGGATCTCCTGTAACGGTGTTCCCCTATGGTGTCTGCGGCAGGTGGTTAATGCATGTGGTGGGCTTTGTGTGAGAGATGGCACAAGGTGCGCGATGGGCGCTTAAGTGGCGGGAATGCATAACAATGACTGCGTTTAACGAAAAATGAAAGCCCCGTGCGGGGCTTATGTGTATTAGCTCAGACTTGACCTGACACAGCTATGGCACAGAGCCAAAACCAATCTGACAGACAGCTTCGTGCTAGGAGCGGACGCTGTCAGTACCTTTTTTCCTTAAATATAGGAATCAGGCCAGTTAATGGGTGAAAGTTTTCATGAGCAGATGAATTAAACTAAACATGCGATGATATAGATATTCAATATGATCGCTCTCTTGAATTTTCACCTGATTCATTTCGGCGTGACGTATAAAATATTCGTTACCAATATCGGTCAAATATTTAGCTTCAACTTCCAAAATATTTCGAAATTCAGGTGTGGCAGCTGCATCATCAAGTAATTTTTTAGCTGATATTTTCTTATTTGATGGGTTGTGTACACTTTTCAGTCGCTCCCAGAAGTCCCAGAGTTCTTTCACTGCGTCATAGCGAACCTGAACATCAAAATTTACGATTTTAGCATTTGCGCGAGCAAGTATTTTCTTTAGTTCAACTTCCGCAGGAACATTCACGCTGGACATCATTTGGACTAATTCAGGACTAAGAAGCCGGATGATTTCTCCTGATTTTTGAAGCTCATAGGCCATACCATTTCGGGAGAAAATGACGTTAACTTTTTCGAGAAATTCATTTCTGCCAGTATCAACATCAAAATCGTGAATATGAGTGTGACGGTGGAACGAGTGGTAATCATTGCTTTCTATAGGAGCGGCAACGTGTTTATAGCAAAATTGAAGTAAATCCATAACGACCAAATAGTCTGGTATGAACGTAACTTGTGTTCTTGACCTGTAGCCATACCGATCTACATCTTCAGGATCGACTCCCAATGGCCATCCTATATTTGGTATCTCTGCCTGTAGTACAGCTTTGAAAGTATCTTCATTTGTACCAATGCACCCTTGTCCGTCAGGGCATTCTTCTGGAAAATCCTTCCCAAAATAGCCCTTATCTACCAGAACATTGATGTATGAGACAAGCCCGGTCCAGACGGTCATAGAGACATCATTGTTCGTTCTCGGTACAGAGCCTTTCTCTTTATCGCTAAAATATTCCACGTTCACCCCCGGAAGTTTATGACTTTCCGAAAATCTATGGCTGATTCAATTGTTGAGCAAGCATAATTGAGTAAATGTACTGAGATCGACGGAAAAAAACTATCCCGCACCCATTTTCGCTTCTCGCTCAAAGCCGACTGTCAAGTTCAGGTCCAAGCTAATACAAGCTTATGCTACACGGTGCCACAGCATTTGCAGTTTGTGTCGTTCAACGATGTTGAGCGCCTGTCCTTGGCCCAGCGAGTCAGTTTTCCCCGAAACGGGGTGGCCGTGCGGGCCTAATTCCATTTCGTGATCGTGTTCTCCGGCTTCGTCCGTGTCGCCTTCCTGATAAGGGTCGAAGAATACCCGATTGTTACCGCCCAGCTCATAATTACTGTTGCGATTAGGTACGCCATGATGAGCGTGCTTACCGCCGAGTTTGGTGCGCTTAGTCCCAAGGTCGGTATCTTGTGCCGTCCCTGATACGCTGATTTTTTCCGCCGGCAGATTTGCACGCGCAATTGTCACGGTGTCGCTGCCACCCAAGGTGCCAACATCGGAGCCGTCTGCTTTCGCTGTTCTGATCGTCAGGTGTTCGCCGGCATACTCCCACGTTGACCACGGCCAACGTTCATTGGGGTTTAAGTTCTGGTTGAACAGGCGAGATGATCCGATCGGGTTATCCAGCTCCCACGCCTGGCTCACCGCTGCGGCGACTGCGGCTTGGATTGCCGCTTTGATTGCTGCCGGCGTTGCGGCCAGTTTTTCGCTGTCGCTATCCGTGGCATTACTCAACTGAGTGAATCCCTTTTCGTTCAGTGTGGCGTCAGGGTGTTGGCGCGATAGCTCATGTTCGGAAAGCTGTTCATCGGCATAGTCTTTAGCCGCATCTTCTGCGGCCTTTACTGTTTCTGCCGTTGCGAGCACAACGGATGGGTCAACAAGCATATTCACGTCTTCGGTGCTGCTGACCTGTAGCTGCATCCTGATAATCTGAAAACGCCCGGAACCCTCGGCAAGCAATGGCTTATAGCTGTCCGGCATGTTACCTACCGCAATGAATGCCCCCTCATCGTCAATTAACGCTACCTCGCGCAACCAGAATCCACCAATCTGCGGCGGCATTATCATTTCAGCTTCGATGACGTTGGCGGCCTGATCCGAAATTGACAGGCGATTTAATGGCGCCCGAAACTGTTCGTTGTTCAGTTCTGTTTGTTCGGGAGTGGGGCGCAATTGCTGGCCGTTCCCGTCTCCAACAGCCATCAATGTAATGTTCACTGGCGTGCCGGATACGGCAGCCGCAGCCAGCTTACTGTTGCCAAGGTGGGTTGTTACTACAATAAATTTTCTGCTATCCACGCCGCACCTCATAATGCTGTTTCATGTTCGCTATTACCGTCCACTCAGGACAAGATTACACCGGCACCAGGGCACCATTTCAGGCGTAAATAGTCGGTATTCTGTTTTATCTCATCGTCTGATAACGCTTTAAAAAAAACAGCCACAAGGGAAATTCGGCGAAGTCCGGTGAGAATGCCCGGGCGGTAGTGTCCGCCAATTTTCAGCGTGCGTGCCGGTGAAACAACGCGGGTTCGATCTGTCATATCAACTAATGCAGATGTTATTTCACCTGTCACTGCATTGATTTTTTTATAGGTTGGGTGGTCATTGTATACACTGGCATAGACCTGAAATTGTGTTTCAGCCGGATATGATACGTTCACCGATTTCACAGAAAGGTCATTGCCATTCTTAACGTTCGCATACAGGGTTATGTTTGAGCCGGTGTTGTTTGCCCCAAGGCTATCACCGGATAACACATCCCCATCAGCCCCGTAATTGGAAAGGTCAAGTCCGCCATCAGTGGTCTTATTATTACCGATGGATGAAATAACAATTGCCGTCCAGTCTTTCGGTAGGATCAGACCGGTATCGTAATGGTTTGCCAAATTCGTCCAGGAGAAATTAGCGGCAGCATTTGGGCTGCCAATCATTCGTAATAGTTTAGTTCCATCGGCATAGTTTTTCAGTTTGTTTGGCCCGTCATGAAGGTAATAAAGCCCGGCCAGTTGATCTACTATGGGAAGCTCTGGCGTTTGGTCGATAAAACTCCCTATTTTTGGAAAACCATATTGTGCCTGTGAAGGTCCTACCAATTTAAGTGTAGAAAACATCAGTGCCCCCTTAGAGCAGCTTGTCTTTAACGATGTTGAATAAGAATTGCGCACCGTTGGCGCTCATATGTAATGAGTCTTCCCACATCCCTAACGTGCGCCCAACAGACCATTTCGGCATCATGGTGTGCAAATCAATAAACTCGATGCCGGCTTGCACGGCAAATTTGCGGGCAGCGGCGACAAACTCAGTCAGTGGAGCGCTGGCCTGATAACCGTCCGTGTCTGCCGGCGCGACCAGGACGATCCCCACATCAGCATGTGCGGCCCTGTAGGCATCAATGATCGAGGCTATTCCGTCGATATAGTTTGCCGTGTTGCTGTTTGCGTACCTGTAGTCATTCGTGCCCAAAATGATGACAACCACGTCCGGGTCAAGGTCGGCGGCATAAGGTTGAATATAGGGGCTGACCTGGTACATGTAGTGCAGGCCACGCGCGCCTGCATGGCCAACCTTCAATACCTCAACTCCCTTTTGCCCTGGGCTGTAGGGGCGGAATGCATAGATCGCTACCTCTGACGTATTACCCAGCGTGTCAATATCAAGGGTGTGTTTGCCGTCAGAAAGCTCGGTGATCGTCGTTTTCACCAATGCTGGAGTTTCATTGGTTGCTACCACGTTCCATGTGCCGCCATCGACGCGATAACGGAATGTGCCCGAATCGCGGTGGTAGATATCAATTTGCGTGCCTTCCGCACCGCTTAATGTGACGGAGCAGGTCGACAGACTCGTATGCATACAGTAGCCGTCAGGGCCGCCGCCGAACGGAGGCGGTGTGGTTTCTGGACTACCAATACTCCAGTTTACCCAGCCCGCGCTGCGCGATAGCCCCATGCCGTTCATGTACATTTTCCGCTGTGCGTTATTGCCTGCAACGCTGGCCCAGCCGTCGGATGACTTGCCATACCTGGCATACAATGCATTGGCAAATTGTTGGGGGATGGTGCTGAAATCCGTCCAGCTATCACCGGTAAAGGCTATTTTCGCCGTCACATTTCCGCCATTTTCCAACACTGCGCATTTGGCCTTCCAGCGATAAAGTGAAGCGCCGCTGCTGTAGGTTGGCAAAAAGGTTTTTGTGGTCTGTGGGCTTAATGCGTCAGGGCCTTCCAGTTGCAGATCCATTGTGCAAAAACGCCCATCTTCCAGCCAGGCGACAACCTCGTCGCCCATCTGGATTAACGGTATTCTCCCATTATCAGCCAGGTTAAAATCTTCATTGATAACTAATGTACGTGGCCCAAGACTGCTAATTAAATTATCACCGAGGAATAATGACTCCAGCCTGCCATCAACAAGCCACAGCACAACCTCATCATTGATTGCGATTAAAGGGATACGGCCAGCAAGCTGCGCGTCTACTTTAGGGATTCTTTTCTCAATATCTTTAACATAAGCCATGTTGGGCATTCGTTCCCCTGTTGGTGTTGCTACACCATTGATATTTTCGAAACGTTCAGCCCATGCCATGCCGACGCCTTTGACCGGGAAATAACGCCTTTTTTCCGTTCCGGCCTCGATGGCGGTTTGTGCTTGTTCTTTTGAGTCATAAACGCGCATTTCAGCCATAACCATTGACTGAGTTACATCTACTTCCTGCCGCAGATATGAGGTGCGATTAGCCAACTGCAACGGCTGTATATTTGCAATGCCGTCACGGCCGCCAGATACTTCATCATCACGCTTGATTTGATAAACATCATCTTCCCATCGAGCATATTCACTAAGTCTCGTCATGTTATTCCCCAGCATAGCGATAACTGCTGCCATAATTTGGCAGACCGTTGTATTTAATATTTAATCGTGGCTCATACCCTGCGGGGTAAACCGTAATAATGTCGCCGTCGTGGCTGTTAAGCGCTGAATACATAAAGCCGCTGACCTTTGTCGCGATACTTAATTGTGCAATGTGTCGACTAACGGGCCGGGCATCACCGATCAACCGCTCAAGCTCACGGACAATTTCCTCCGTGATCCCGACCTCGTTCACGTCGATAGTGAGACGGAACGTGCCGCGCGGGTCGGCGACCTGCCACCATTCGGCGATTGACATTGAATAGCCCATCGCCTCAATCACGCGCCGGATGGCGGCGATCGTCCCCTTGCGGCGATGGATATAAAAGGCGTCTTTGACCGCCTTGCGCTTCTCCGCCGCCGTCCATTTTTCATCCCAGCGATCAACTGAGAACGCCCAGGCCAGATAGGGCAGGAACTTGACCGGACAGCGGTCAGGGTTCCACAGGTCACGCAGTGGGGTATTCAGATCGCTGATGCCGGCGCAGGCTTCTGCCGCGCGTCGTTCAAGCGGGGAAGAACCGGACGGCAACAGGCTATTCATCGGAACCGCCGATCCGGATGCGGTAATCGGTACAGTTGGCCGCCTGGGTGCGGTCTAACACCACGTCAGCCAGGGGGGCCGCCAGTTCAACGCGTTGCACGCCCTGGGTATGCAGCGCCGCATAGATGGCCGATAGGCGAATATCTCGGCCTAGCCGGCGTTGTTCATTGATGTAAGTTTTAAGGCGCAGTTCAGCATCGGCCATGATGGGTTCGATGGCCGGGCCGGGGTAGACGTACAGCGTGGCGTCGATCAGGTAATTGACGATCTGGGCGGATTGCACGGTCAGCCGGTCGGCTACCGGACGGACTGCCTCGTCATTCAACGCAGCGCTGACGGTGGCCAACAATTCGGGGGATGCGGTGCCATCACCATCGCGAGACAATACGCTGATCGTGACTTCTGCCGGGGCGGGGCTGATGGCCGAAGCATCCGCGACTTTACCGTCCGCACTTTGTGCATGAAACTCATACGCCCCCGGTCGGGCCGGCGACGCTCATCCCTTCAAAGGCCGCCGGGATGCGCTGGCGGTAATCGGCGTCCGACTCCTTCACTTCCTCAACTGGCGGGATAGCTTCGTCATCTGCCGGGACGATCGTTAATCGTGGCGTGTTGTTGTTTGCACCAAGCTGTTCAAGGTCATTACCGATGGCGTAGGCCACCATGACCGCCTGCGCCGCTTCGTTGACGCGCTGGCGCAATAACATCTCCCGATAAGCTGACTCTTGCAGGATTTTGACGATCGGCTCGGACTCAAAAGCCAGGGTACGGCGTACCGCCTCCCGTTCTTCTTCGGGATACAGGCTGATTAACCGCTCTTTTCGTTCGGAAAATAGTGTCTCAAAATCCAATGCCTCAATGACATTGGGTCGGGGGAGTTGGCTCAGATCAATGGTGGCCATTATTGCCCCCTGACAGGTAATGAGAACTGGATACGCCCGGCGGTGTCCGTCCGGTTGCCGACCAAATCAACCACCATTTCCCCGTCAACGCTGGAAGCGAGATTGATCGCAGTGAGGGAAATGCGGGTTTCCCAGCGCAGAACCGCGCCATAAATGGCGGCCATCATCTGGAGGTTCAGCGCGGGGTTTTGTGGCTGGTCAATCAGGGTCGATAGCTGCGAACCGTAGTCACGGCGCATGACTCGACTACCGACAGGCGTGATCAAAATATCGCTGACCGACTGGCGGATGTGTTCGATCTCGCTGATAGCTTGTCCATCGTTACGGTTCATGCCGAGATACATCATGATGCTGGCCCCCCGGTGCTGCCGCCGCCGTTCTGCACGTTGCCGTGATAATGGATGTGGATGATCACGCCGTTGGAATTAAAGCTGCCGCCGGTGTGGGTGATATTCCCGAACATTTCACCGCCGTATTTGAGCAACAGTGAGCCGGCAATCAATTTATTGGTGCATTCCACGACGGGCGCATCCAGGGTGATCATCTGGCTGGCCGTCACCTTCACGACGTTGGCGGTGGCGCTGATTTTTTCAGATGCCTGAATATCGGCCTGTTTCATGCCCTTTGCCGTCAGCGTGCCGTTTTCAGGCTCGTACTTAATGACAGCGCCGTCCGGGAAATCCAGGCGGACAGCATCGGGTGACGCCGAGGCGGCGGGATACTGATCGGAAAATACGCCCGGCAGTACAAAGCCGGTGGTCAAATCACCGAAGATGCTCAGTACGATCACCTGTTCGCCAACCGACGGGGCAGACCAAAAGCGCACGCGACCGGCACGCAGCGTCAACCAGTTCAGCCAGTCGGTTTCATTTTTCCCGATCTTCACGCGGCACAGGCCTTTGGCCGTATCCACTTCGGAGACGGTGCCAATGCGCACAATGTTAGCCAGGAGGCGTTTTAGTTCGGCGATGGATGCTTTCATGCTGCCAGTGTGCCGCGTGCGGGCGCGTGGGGCATTTTGTGTGCTTTGTGCCAGCGATGGCACAAGGCGGTGGCGTGGTCAGTCAGGCGGGGTGATTATTTGGCGATGTGCGTCAACGCCAGATCCTTAATCCATTCAATATCGGCATCGGTGAAGCCCAACAACTGCCGGCGCGCATAGCGCACGGTGGGGCCGTCTGGGCTGACTTTATCCCGCAGACCATAATGGTGCACGACGGATAAATTGGTCACACCGGCGGCAAATGTTACGGCGGCTTCATCGGTGTTGGATTCTGTTTTCATAAAACGCGCGGTGCGCAGCCGGGTAAACATCTTGCGGCGGATGCGCCCGTGCTTGTCCTGCCGTTTGTTTTTGCGCGGTATGTACGGCGAACCGTCCGGGTTCTTCTGTTCCTGGATGTGCTTTTGCTGGCGCTGGCGCAACTCTTTGGCCACCTGGCGGGTAAATACCTGGCGGGACTGCGGGGAAAGCTGCTGGAGCAATACGGATAGCGTTTCGTCCAGCGCCTGGAAATCGCTTAAGCTGCCCATGCTGCCACCTTGCGACCTTCCATCCAGATCTCATAACTGCTGAGGTCACTCGGCGGCGGTGCTGGCTCATCCACATGCCTGACGTTCAGTTTGCCATTGTCCTCGCTGACGATCACACGTTCGGTCAGTTTCAGATCAATGCTGATATCCCGCGCGGCATTATTCAGGAAATCGGCTTCAAAGGTGAAGCCATCGCCGCGTTTATCCGGGTTGGCCATGATATCGGGCTGATGGGTACGCAACCAATGCAGGATAGGCACGATCAACAGATTGGCGTCATCGGCATAGCTGGTCACGATAAGGTTCAGCGTGTACTGATATTCAAAAGACAGCGACGGGGCCAGGGTGGAATAAATTACCCCTTTATCAATGAAAATGTGCAGGCAATCGGGATTTTGCTTCACATACTTTACGGAACCGTTCAGGGCTGCGCGAAGTGAGTCCGGTTTTAACATGATCGCTCCTACGGTTGCGCCAGGCAGACGTTGCGGATGTAGTCTTGCAGGCCCGCTATTTGGCTGTTGGCGGTTTCAATTCGCTTTCTGAGGGTGAAATAATCCCGTTGAGCGGCGTTAGTAAGTCGGGGGCCGTCTGCATCAGCCAGGCTGGCGGCGGTGGCGGTTGAACACGTGGCGCTGAGCCGCAGCCGGTGACGGCCATCGGCAACATCACGCTGCAAATCATCAATTTTACGTTTCGCATCGGTTAATTCCCGGCTTCGGTTTTCGTCTATGACAGCAACAGCACGCTGCGTCTTGTTTTGCCAATCAATCTGGCGGGTCAGCTTACCGTTGGCATCCTGCAATGTGTCGCGAACCTGGCGCAGCCCCTGATTGCTGTAGAACAGGAAGGCCAGCAGGCAGAGCAGGATCAGGACGATGACGGCAATCAGACGGGTCATTTTTGCCCCCAGGTGCACACCTCATGCTCTATATCGCGGCGGTTCATCAGGCCTTTCCACGGTTTACCGCCGGCATAAATCCACTGACGAAGGCCAGCACACGCGCCGGCTGCGTCGCGTGCGTTCAGTTTGCGCAGCAGAGAAGAATGCTCGAAAGCGTAAATGCCCACGTTGTAGCTGAAACTGATCAGCGCGGCTTTTTGGTACTCCGTCGCCGGAACCTTTACCGACCGCTCAACCGAACGGGAAAAGGGAATCAGGTCTTTATCCAGCATGGCTTTGCATTGCGCCAGGCTGTAGCGCTTACCGGGGATAATGTCGGGGCCGGTGTGGCCGTAGCAGACTGTCAACACGCCGGCAACGTCGCGATAGGGTTCAAGCCTGACGCCTTCCAGTTCGGGGATCATTAATGTGGCGATCGCCACTGCGCCAGTACCGGCAGCGCCAAGCAAACTTTTCCGCAAGGTGGATGACATCGCCATTATTCGGCCTCCTTACGGAACAGGCGGCGCTTTACCGGCGGTTCGGTGATGATCCCGGCGCTCACCCCTTTCTCGTAGGCTTTGGTGCGCCGCCAGTCGAAATAGGTCTGCGTGAGATAAGTGATCAGGCCCAGGATAAAACCGCCGATCACCGCAACCTGATTCCAGTCCACATGGCGGAACCAGTCGACCAGACCGCCGGTGCAGAGTCCGCCGGCAATGCAGTAGTTAAGACCGGCGGCAAGTTTTTCCGTCATAATTTTCATTCTCCACCTCCCGCCCGCACGGGGTTAATCCCATAATTGAAGGGTTTGCACCGATGCGGCTTGAATGATATCCGGCATGTCTACCGGGCAACCGTGGGGCAGAATTGGCCCCTGGTCGGCCAGGCCCGGATTGCTCAGCAATACCTGCTCGGTGACACCTTGTGTTTTGCCGTAATAACGCTGGCACAGTGCATCAACGGTGTCGCCCTGGTGCGCATAGACTTTCATCAGATCAACTCAATCGTCATGCGCGGCAGTGCCTGGCAATCATTAATGGCCCAATCCGCATCGCGGCGCAGGTCGTCAACGGTTGGCTCCAGCGATTCGGCCCGTTTGTTGCCTGAATTGGTGGCGTCAAAGCTGCGAAATCGCTCGGTAAGGCTGGCCTGTGTCAGACAAAACACCGCGCGGCGGTAAAGCTGTACGCGGGTGCTCTCATCATCCAGACGGTCGGCAGGAACCTGATCCAACTCGCTATAGCCCGCGCTTTGCTGCTGTTTTCGCCAGTTGGCCAAGCGATCGTTAACTTCATTGATGGCATTGCGGGCAGCTTCCAGCAGGCGCGGCTGTGTGATCGTGCCGTCCTGGCGCATATCTTCCCGGTACTGTTTCAGGTCGATATCCGGCCAGAAATCCGTATTTTTGATCACCGTGCTGACCGGTGGCACGGGGCTTGGCGTTACATCAATTTCCAGATTGTTGCCGGGGTTCTGGTCACCCGGTGCGGGTTCAATCGCTATGCTGACCATGGTTTTTTCTCTGTGAGTCGGGCGGTGGACGGGAGCGTTGATGCGGTTAAAGCCTGTCGCGGCTCCCGTGCCGCCCTCGCCGGGGGCGATTCGTTAACTTCCTGCCTGAGTGAGTTTTTCCAACTGCTTGATATCCGTTTTCACGCCAGAGTTTTCATCTTTCAGCAGGGCTTTTTTTAATGTGTCCAGGGCAAGCACGTTGTCACCGTCTTGACGCAGGGCATACCCTGCGAATTTATACAGTCGGGCTTTGACCTTGTCCGGCATATCCTGCCCTGTGAGCAACTGCTGAGCGCGGAGTAACTGCGCGGTATCCAGCGGCTTATTGGCCGTCATGCTGCGTTGTGCGGCGGCGGCTAACTCTTCGGCAATCAGGCAACCGGTAGAACGTTCGAAACCGTCCGGGGCAACCAAATCATGCTTGAGAGCGTATTCGCCGATATTCAGCGCGGTTTCCAAATCGCCCACGTCCAGCAACCAGACCAGCACGCGCATCAGAATAGCGTCCTGCCTGCCGGCATCACTTTGCAGCACACCGGCCACCCACGGCATGTACGTGGGGATCATGCTGCGTTTCAGTTCCGCCTTGGTATCGTGGGACTCAACACCGCTCAGCCTGGCTAAGTCCTGCTGCATCTTGAACAGCAGCAGGTCATAGTTGCCCAGGTGGCTCAGGCTGGCCGCCTCACTCAGCGAAGAGGATTGCTGCGCAGCGATATATTGCTTATGCCTGCGTGCCGGGCTGGTCATGGGTTAACCCTCCGTCGGTGCCGGTGCGGCTGGTTTCAGAATTTCGATGTTTTCGATCAGCGCGGCGCATTGGTAATCTTCCACCACGTACGCTTCGTTGACCGATTCGTAGTTTTCAATGCGATCGCGTTTCGGGTTATCGATGATGTGGCGGCGGCGGGTGCCGTCTTGCCAGTAAATCGACAGGTTATCCAGGCGGGTGATCAGAATGGTGTTATCCGGGAAGGAAGGAACGCGCACCGCCTGCAACCCGCCGATACGTTTTTGCGAGATAATGACGTCCGCCGCCAGAATTTCGCTGTTTTCCTGCTCTTTGTTGACGATCGGGAAGTATTTATCCGCCAGCAGGGAGCGCCCGACGATGGCGACCAACTCGGTATCGTCCTGGAACCAGGCGGCGATCAGTTCGTTGACGGCATCCATAACGAGGGCGTCCAGGTTGTGATAGTCGCCAGCTTTACCGATGCGGATTTTTTCTGAAACGACAGCGCCAGCCTCATCCAAAATCTTTGACATCACCTGATCCGGCGCGCCTTTGCGGATTTTTTCCAGCCAGCCAATATTCACGTCCTGCAACAGCTTGTTGACGGTGAAATCGGACGTTTTTGCACGTTTTACGCCGTTCCAGCCGATCATGATGCGATCCAGCGCCTGGCGTTTCACAATCTGGTTGCGGATTTTTACCTGAAAATCCTTGAATTTGGCCCACGAATCCAATTTTGAATACTTCAATGCGGTATCAAAAATTGGTCTGGGTACACATGTAGCCTTGCTCGTCCAGACTGGTTGGATCGATGGGTTCACGGTCTTTTTCATCGGTGTTGGTGGTGCTGGCAACCGGGCGATCAATCCCCAGGCCGATTTTGTCACCGCTTTGTTCATCAACCGGAACGATATTGATTTTTTTCAGGAAACTGCTGCTTTCCTGAATCTTTTCTTCCAGTGTCTGGCTGACGGACGGCTCCACGGTGAACCTTGCCGCCACATCTATGGCTTCAATGCCGTTGATGGCCGCAATCTGGTTCACATACTTCTTGTACTGCTCACGGGTTACCTTTCTCATTTCTCTTTTCCTATAAATCGGCTAGAACGGTGCTGTCACCGCCTGTAATTGTTTGCTTAACAGTCGGTTAGCTCGGCGCTTTCGCCACCCGTTGACAGATCGCGGCGTTTGTCGCTGCGGTCGGTGCTGCTGAGTTTGGTTTCCAGCCCAGAAAATGCCGTCTCGCTGGCCGTCAGTCGGTCTGTCAGCTTTTGAATGCTGTCTTTCATGCCATCCAGACCGGAAAGTTTTTCTTCGACCTGCTGTTGCCTTTCCGCGACCAACTCCACCGCCTGATGAACGTCGGTAAAACGCGCATCATCAGAGGCCTGTCGCTTGCTGAACATGGCTTTAATGCTGGTCAGCAGGTTTGGTTTTTCTGCTTCCGGCGTTTCGAATTCGAGGGTGGTTTCTTCGGCAGCAGAGAAAAATAGGCCTTTCTGCGCCAGGTGATTTGAGCTGAATTTCATCGCCTCACTGCCGAGTGATGCCGGGTTATCCGTGAAAGCAAGGCCGGTCAAATAGGCTTTGTTGGTGTCAGCGAATTTTTCGTAATACTCAATGCTGGTGAAAATTTTCTGGCGCTTATTGTTCAACTGCACCAGTCCATCCGTTGCATCAACCTGGGCGTAGAGCGCCATTTTCCCTTTTAGCGGGCCATCGCTGATTTCATCGGCACTCAGGGAGATCACATCACCATAAGCACAGAAGGTGCTGTCAGGGAAAATGCTCAGGTAATGCTCAAGATTGACGCGCGCCGGTTTGAATTTCTGGTTATAGGTGTCGGCCATCTCTTTGATGTGCTGGCGCTGGATCTGACGGCCATCACTGGTTGCCCCCTCGACGGCGACACGGAAAGATTTTGAAATTGGCATTGGATAAGCCCCGATCATGTAAGCGAATGTGGCCGGTGTTGGCCGTGTTTGACTTATGGTGGCGGGGGGCTGGAATGGGGACAACGCGGCGGCTTTGTGTGGTCAATGGCACAAGGTGCATTAAGGGTGTTGGCGGTAGCGGGTAGGTAGCCTTTCGGCATTGAAATGTTGAAATTCAGGCTGATTGCGCATGAACGCTATTACTATCAGTGCCGATTTAGATCCCCGTCGTCAAGCGATGTATCTCTACTGGCAAGGGCTGCGAGTGACCCGCATCGCCGAGATGATCGGAGAGAAGTCCGTCACGGTACACAGTTGGAAACGCCGCGACAAGTGGGACGATTACGGCCCGCTCGACCAGATGCAAATCACGACCGCTGCCCGGTATTGCCAGCTGATCCTAAAACCGGAGAAAGAAGGGCGCGACCTCAAAGAAATTGACCTGTTGGCCCGCCAGGCAGAGCGACACGCCCGTATAGGGAAATACAACGGCGGCGGGAATGAGGCGGATCTTAACCCCAATATTGCCGCCCGTAACGCTGGCCCGCGCAAGCGCACGCAGAAAAATGCCTTTACGGATGAGCAACACGCCCGGCTGAAAGACATCTTTTTAGAACAGATGTTTGAGTATCAACGCAGTTGGTATCAGGCCGGGCTGTCGAAAGAATTTCGCATCCGCAACATTCTGAAAAGTCGTCAGATCGGCGCAACCTACTACTTTGCCCGTGAAGCCCTTATCGACGCCCTGGACACGGGACGCAATCAGATGTTTGTCTCTGCCTCGAAAGCGCAGGCGCACCAGTTCAAAAACTACATCATGGCCTTTGCGCAGGAGGTTGATGTTGAGTTGCGCGGGGAAACGATCATCTTGCCGAATGCGGCGGAAATGCACTTTTTGGGCACCAACTCCAACACCGCCCAGGGACGACCGGGCAACCTGTATCTGGATGAGTATTTCTGGATCCCCGGCTTTAAGAAGCTGCGCCGGGCCGCATCGGGCATGGCGTCGCAAACGCGCTACCGTTCAACCTACTTCTCCACCCCGTCCAGTATGACCCATGAAGCCTATTCATTCTGGAATGGCACGCTGTTTAACAAGGGTAAGTCGAAAGACAGACGCAGGGAAATTGACGTTAGCTATAAACGCCTGGCCAGTGGCCTGCTCTGTGAAGATAAGCAGTTTCGCCAGATTGTCACCATTGAGGATGCGTTGCGCGGTGGTTGTGACCTGTTTGATCTCGATGAGCTGCGCGAAGAGAACAGCGATGAAGACTTTGAAAACCTGTTCATGTGCAACTTCATTGATGATACCGCGTCGGTGTTCCCAATGGGGGAAATGCAGCGTTGCATGGTCGACAGCTGGGAGCATTGGACGGACGTTAAACCCTTCGCATTACGCCCGGTGGCGGCGCGGGAAGTCTGGATCGGTTATGACCCGGCCAGTTCGGAAAACGGCGATAGCGCAGGCTGTGCGGTTATTCTGCCGCCGCTGATTGCCGGCGGGAAGTTCCGCGTGCTAGAACGCCATCAATGGCGCGGCATGGATTTTTCTGCACAGGCCAAAAATATCAAATCGCTGACAGAGCGCTACAACGTGACCTATATCGGCATCGATAACACCGGCCTTGGCCGTGCGGTGTCGCAACTGGTGCGCCAATTCTTCCCGGCGGTTAATGCCATCAACTACAGCCTTGAAATGAAAACCGACCTGGTGCTGAAAGCCCGCGACGTGATCCGCTCTGGCCGCCTGGAATTCGACGCCGGCGCGCTGGATATCGCTCAGGCGTTTATGTCCATCCGCAAACAGATGACCGCAACGGGCCGGCGGGCAACCTATGTCACCAGCCGCGCAGAGGGCGTCAGCCACGGTGACGTGGCCTGGGCGGTCATGCACGCCTTATTCAATGAACCGCTCGAAGGGGCAACCGGTAGCAATACAGGTTTTATGGAGATTTTTTAGATGAGCAAACGCAACCGGGGCCACAAAAATACCCAGCCGATCACGCAGAAACAAAGCGGCGCACAGCATGTTGAGGCGTTCACCTTCGGCGACCCGATCCCGATGCTGGATCGGCGTGAAATCCTGGATTACCTGGAATGCAGCATTGTTGACCGCTGGTATGAGCCGCCGATCTCTTTCAGTGGCCTGGCGAAGACGTTCCGTGCGGCGGTGCATCACAGTTCACCGATCACCATGAAGCGCAATATTTTAGTGAGCATGTTCAAACCACACCGGTTGCTGTCAAAGCAGGATTTTAGCCGCTATGCACAGGATTTTATGGTGTTCGGCAACAGTTTTATTGAGGGGCGCTATAACCGGTTGGGGGGTCTGATGAAGCTGGCCCCCAGCCTGGCGAAATACACCCGCCGTGGCGTAGAAACGGATTCTTATTGGTTCGTGCAATCGTGGATGGAGCCGCATCAGTTTGCGGAGGGGTCTATTTTTCACCTGATGGATCCTGATATTAACCAGGAGATTTACGGCGTTCCCGAATACCTTTCCTCGCTTAACTCCATTTGGCTGAATGAGGCCGCGACGCTGTTTCGCCGGAAATACTACCTCAACGGCAGTCATGCCGGGTTTATCCTGTACATGAACGATGCGGCGCACAAGCAGGAGGATATCGATAATCTGCGCAAAGCGCTGAAAGAGTCGAAAGGGCCGGGTAACTTCCGAAACCTGTTCATGTATGCCCCTGGAGGTAAGCCGGACGGGTTACAACTGATCCCTCTGGCCGAGGTCGCGGCAAAGGACGAGTTTTTAAACATCAAGAACGTGACCCGCGATGATCAACTTGCTGCCCAGCGCACGCCACCGCAACTGATGGGTATTTTGCCGAACAATACCGGTGGTTTTGGTGATGTTGAGAAGGCTGCGCGGGTGTTTGCCATTAACGAGCTGGCTCCGCTGCAAGAGCGGCTGTGTGAGCTAAACGAGTGGGCAGGGGAAGAGGTGATCAGCTTTAAGCCTTATGAGTTGTTGAAACAGGATGTTTAAGCTACTGGTCCAACAAGTTAGCCAATCCATACTAGGTCTGACTCTGTTTATGATCTGAGTTAAACTTACATTTAACAGTTAATTTGATACCAGAAGTAGATACCTAATACATCAATGCGTATTAATAAAATGGGGAGCAGGTCAGGTAAGTTTAGCAGCTCTAAGAACACGTTTTCCTGACGAAACATAGGCATGTAGTGGGAAGGTCATGCTAACTACACTGGTGAAAACCCATAAATAATGCTAAAAGACTATTAGTATTCATGGAGTATGGAAATTATCGGTACTCAATAAGCCTTAGGGACGAAAGGCAGACTTGCCTGAACATATTGGTAGATATCACATGACGGTAAAAGAGACACCTGAGCTTGCCGCAGACGAAGAACTGCCGGCTAAAAATGCAGCAGGAAATAACGGCGGTAATTACCAGCCTAAACCCAAGCGACCCTATGATAAAATTCTTACGGATCTTTCGGAAGAAGACTTACAATCACCTGGTGTTTACAAGTTGATACTTGCCAAGAGTAGCGAGCTAGAATACGAAAATTACGAGTTGAAAAAAAATGATGCTAGGCATAGAGCGCTTGAAGTTAGGCATGCGTCCGTAACATCAGAGCTTTCTCACCTCAAGTCAGCAAAAAAAGCTATTGAGTTTCTCTTTTCTGTCTGTCTAGGTACAGGGACATGTTTGATCGGGTTATCGTTCTCAATATATTCTGCAAGTTCACCTCTTGGGGGGTATGTGATAGCAGGTATTGGAGTTGCTCTTTCCTGTGTTTCTGTAGCCGTCACTTTATTGGACAAAAAGAATGAAGTTTAAAATCAACGGGTTGAGAGAGCCTGGGAATCTTGAAAAAGAGCGCGTTGTTATTGAAATCCTTGAAGATGGAAACGTAGGAAATTTGGTGGTGACTTCGACCTCTCAACAAGGTGAGGGCGCTGTTTCCTCTAAAATTAAAAATCCTTACTGGATTCCAGACCAAGATGTTAAAAAAGGTGACTTGGTTGTTGTTTATACAAAAGAGGGGCGGAAAAACAACAGAGAAAATGACGACAATTCATCCAGCTATTTCTACTATATTGGGATGGATGAACCTCTTTATGATGAGAATACTAAAACAGCAATTGTATTCAGTATCGGAAGCTGGAAATTTGCTAGACGTGGCGAATAAGTTAATTTATCGTCAGATCTAGAGCTTCGTATGCAGTACTATGACTAAGTTAAAGGAATTTATCCAAGGTAAAGAAATGAAAGAAATAGAATGGGGTAATAATTAAGATAGAGGGTTGCAAGCCCTCTTTGATGGGAGTTTTAAGTAGTAAACCATAGATCATCGCGATCTTTAAGACTAATTCTTGTAGCATCTTTTGATGCTAATGTTGTGAGCTCTCCTTTATTAAATTCATCTAAATATACAAAAGTAAAATGTTTACCGTCTTTTTCTTTTGGGAATAGCATGAAAATCACTTCAAAATTACGATTATTTATCTTTGTTTTTAAAAAATCCTGAAGGGAACGATACTTTCCTATCTCACAATCGGTAAGTATAAATACAGAGCAATTATCTGTTGAATGATATTTTGCATCTAAAAGAATAAAAGAGCCTTCGTCTGATTCAATAATGAAGTCGGGGCGTTTTCCGCCATGACGTCTCAACTCAGAACTTAATGTGCTTATTCCTTGTTCAATGCATTAAAATTTCCAACCAGAGGATTTTAACCATTCAAAAGCATATTTTTCACCATCCTCACCTGCCGTTTTAGCAGATTGCTTCCTTAGTGAAGCTTGCATTTCTTTTAAAGGTAACATAACTCGCACAGTCCTTTTTATAAGGTTATTTATAACTTTTTAAATTTTATTTCGTAGAATGTTTGTCAAGTTTTTATGAAAGAAATGATATTTAGTGTTTCTGTTGTTTTCATCGTTCCTCCATTACTTTCCGTACTCATTCCTCGAACAGTCTGAATCACCGAGGGTAATTTAGATACTTCCACGTCATTTCTGCTCTAAGATAACGTCATCATTCGTTCATAGCTGCTCGCAGCCATTGTTGTTGCCAGTTTTTTGTCAGAAAAACGTATTCTGGGGAAGTTCCACTCACTGTGATAACATACACTTTTTTGCAGTATTATCCTATGAAATGGAGTGTCAGTGAAGAAAAAAGAAGGTATCTCAAAATATAAGCTGAATAAAATCGCTACTGAGTCATTGAGAAATACTATCCGTCTTCATTTTGATTCTGTACTACTCTATGAGAATGGATCGTATCCAAGCGCACTCCAGCTTTCTGTCCTGGCTCTTGAAGAGTTCTCAAAGGCTAATTGGGTAGATCACTACATTTGGACATCTGAAACAAATGAAGGCTATCCAGACGCTGAGTTCGAACAGGAATGGTTAAAACTTCTATATCTACACCCGAAGAAGCAGTGGAACTTTGTAGCAAGAGAAGCACATGATTACTCTCCAAAATTTATTTCCCTGATTCAGAGCAGGAAGCTAGAAGAGAAAAAGCAAAATGCTATATATGTTGGGTTATCTCGTGTAAAGGGAAGGGTTGATACAGATGGCCGGGTTTCTACTCCGTGGAAAATAAAACAAAAAGATGCAAGGCAGTTTATTTCAATAATCAATGATGAGTTGCTCAGGATATGTGCAAGAATTGAGGAGGATGAGCTCTACTTCGAAGGTGGGAAAAACATGGACGAGGTTTTTGACTATGAGATTTATAAGAATCTTTTGAAGTGGCCTCACAGGAGTGGAATGAAAAACAATGGCTGGAGGAAGAAGGATCGCTAAATAAATTCACCAACTGACATTGGTGAATTGGTTATCCCGAAGATAAAAATAATTGAAAATGCGGGGGGCTATTTCTCTCTCTTAACCAGCTGCCTGAGGTAATCGTTATCGATCACATAAAAATGTCAGATTGGCTATGGGTTAATAAATATTAATCCGATTGTTTTTTCAGTGAAAATTTAACCGAAGAAAGTCATTTTTGCATATTTACTGGCTATTTTATAAATTAAAATTAATCTCTGTGTGTCGTTGTGACATGTCACGAACGATTTTTTTTATAAAAATCACTCGTCACACGCTCGTTGAAAATAAAAATGTGGCGAGGCAGGATAGTTTAACGTTACCCGGCATGCTTTGCGTTGTCACTCTTCTATAAAGCGTGTTTTTTATCGGGTTCGATCCGGATTTTAAATAAAAAAGTACTGCATATCCTAAGTGCAATAATCCGCATACTTTCTTGCATTCCTAATCATCCTTTCAAGCTATAGCCAACAGGGTTTGACGCGTGTTACCTACTGCATAAAAAGTGAATTCTTAAGTATGCAGTGCGGGGGCGGGGGGGACGGCACGGAATAGAGGATCGACGGGGATCGTTTTTCTTGCCTATCCTCCGCACGTATTTACCTGCGCATTGCTGAGAGTCAATCAGATTTGATACGCGATCGATGTTGCAAAGAAAAAAATGCCTCGCTGTGTGGCGTATAGGCGCTTTTGTGAGGGGGAGGTAATGTGCGGTTTTCTATGCCCGTCGGCGGGGGTATTCATTTTTTGAGTATCAATTCACCCTAAAAATTTTTACTAGCACAGACTTTATTCGGGAAAATACTGTGTGAGAGCAAAGTTAAATCTTAGAAAATGCATAGAGGAATATACGCAGTTGTCGGCGTTCAAGTGCTTTCATACTACTTGATGTTAACGAGTATAATTATTTTATTTTTAACCAACTACAGATGCGGTATATAAATAAGCACAAATATTTGTCATCTGTGCTTATTATTTAATAATTAATATTGGTATTAAATTTCAGGTAATATTTTTTTTATTTCTGCTTCGGCCAAATAGTTCCAGCCATTAGCTTCGTTAATCTTCGTTTCTGCAACTACATTTTTTAACTTGTTTACTGCGTTTTGTTTCCATTGAGGTGCTAAATACGAGCAATAAATTGATTCGACAGCGCTGTAAAAGTAATCCTTTATGTTATAACAAAGGAAAAAGTTCATGCTCACTATGTTTTTTTCTAATTCATAAGACTCAAAGACATATCCAGCATTAGCATTCCAATATTTTAATATTCTTACTAAAGGTTTTATTAGATGATAATTGTTCTTATTTTTTTCCGTTAAGCTAAGGTTAAAAGCATTGGGGTCTGTACTGATCCATGATTGAAAATTATTAGCAGGGGCAGGGATTTGATATCCATAAAATATGTCATATATTGCTGGAACTAATTCAAAAGTAATATGATTAAGATTTAATCTTATAGTTGGATGACTTTGCTTTATTTCTGATGTTGTATAATAGTATTCAACAAAACTTTTCAGTCTATTGAGATAAGTTTGTGGTTGGTAGCCGGTATTGTTGAATACAATCATGTAGTCAACATCAGACTTAGGATCATATCTTCTTGGTAACATCGTATATCTGGTGTTTGAACCAAATGTAAAATGATTGGTTACATCGGTAGTATTAAAATGAAATCCCAGCCTTGCTTTTAATGTGGCTATAGATGTTGTTATCGAGCTATCTTTCAAAATCGCATTTCTAGCTATAGAATCTAAATATGACTGGACGCTCATTTATTTTCCTTGTCAATGTCGTAAATAACAAAACCATTTTTAAAATCTGATTGAGTCTTTTCATAAGCCCAGCGAGGGATCGTTGGTGAGGTGATATTTAACTGATTCCTATAATCGGAAAATATTTGTATTTTCTCTTTCAATTCTTTTTCGGGTAGGTTTGTTTCATGTAATTCTATCTCGCGAAAGATTCGTACATTATTTTTAAGATTATTATATTCGCCTGCTGCGGATTTGAATTGACTCGCCTTCTTACTTGGGTTTAAAGCAGTGTTTATAGCAGTTAAAATTGTAAGTATTATGGATATAACGATTGTTACTATTGTCATATCTTTTACAGCGCTTAATCCAGTGATTGCAGCTAATATTGCTATGGCCACACCAACTATTAAGTTGCATTTATCCCATGGAACAGAAGCATTATAATGTGACTTCGATGAATAGAGCGCGTCCTCTTCAATGCGAAGGCACTCATTTTTAATTTTTTCAATAAGCTGACTATTCATTTTACACCTAATTATAATATTTCACCATGCAGAGTTTAATTATAACGCATAATGTCAACTCAAATCTCAGTTTGTACACACATTCTTTCACTGTTGCAATATTATGTCTGCTGATAGTGCTACAGCGTTGTCAGCATCAGCTTTTTGTAACCAGCCGTCTGCCAACACTGCGAATCACCTTGCATACAACAACCACCCGGATCCCCCGGCAGCGTATCGCCGCACTTCCTGCAACTGCTTTTGCGCAGCTCGGTAATCTGTTTATGCAACAGCTTGTTGTCCTGCCGGATGAGGCCGATCAGGTATTCCGTCACCTCGTAAGGTTCTCTCGCGATCCGGCGCTGCTGGCAGCCTTCCAAAATCATCGCCATTTCCTGGCTGTCTACGCGCAGGGTGATCGTGGTGATGCCGTTCGCCTTGTCACGCTGTCGCTGGATGCGTTTACGTTCTGTCGATGTGGTCATGTTATTCCTCCGATTGCTGCTTTATGGCTTCTTTTCTCAGGTGGTCGCCAATAAGGCGCGTTTGCTCTGGTATCTGCCGATGCCATAGCGCAGTGAGTCGCGTCAGCGCTGTGGTAGCTGCTGGCGTTGATTGCTGATACAGGCAACCGTCGGCCCGTGCGCGGTAGCGCTGACCGTCGATAATGACCGTCGCGCCCCTGGCCACCGATTTCAAAATGCAGGCATTCAGGCTGAAACCGATGGACTCGGCGAAGCTGCCGATCTGGCGTTCCAGCTTGCTGAGTGGTCGCTTGATTGTGTTAATGCCAGCACTGGCCGTAGATGGCCGGTGATTTTCAGCCTCCTGCCCATCATCTAAACTGAAATAAGCCAGGGCGCGTTGCTCCTGTTCGTGGCGCATTTGTTCCCGCCAGCGCTTATTGCTGGCCGGATCTGGCAGTATCGACCTTATTGGTGGCAGATTTAGCCCCTCATCTGGCAATGCAAAGCCCTCGGCGACGGCCGTAAATGGATTTTTCATGGGTTCTGGCGATGCGCTGCGTATTCGCCGGAGTAACAACCGCCGTTCCTTGTCGGTTATTCGTTCAAAATCGAGGTTTTCAGGCGGTGGAGGTGGCTCCTTAACCTGTTTGGTTTTTAGCCTTTCCGGCTGCACCGTACAGTTATTGACAGAACTCCGAGAGGGCGCAGGCGCGCCCTTAAGGTCAACGGCCAGGTCAACGGCACGGGCCGGAACGAACTTCCATTCCTTCGTGCGGGTGATAATTGGGGTATCCATCCCGACCGGTGGTGAAAACACACCCCGTATCCGGATCACGTCTTCGCCATAGTCGTTAGTGGCTTCTGCCGACTCGTAGTAGGAGCGAACGATCAGGTCGTCACGCCGGACAAAGGGGCCGCCTTGGGCGTTGACGTATTCAGCCCAACGGCCATCGTCGGCTGCATCGTGCACAGCGGCAAATTCGACACTCAGGCCAAGTGCGGTTTCATGGTCAGCCATGCGGCGCAATTCGCGGTAGACCGTCACCGGCGCGCCGCCTATAAACTGAAACTGTCGGATACGCCAGCGTGCCGCCCAAGCTGATACGGCGGGAGCAACTTCTTTCAACTCTTTGCCGCTGTCGTCGTCAAGCTCGCCATCGAGCGCGTAACCGTCGATGTTCTTTGAGATGTATTTGGCGATGTACCCGGTGGCGCTGCCTTTTTCCGGATCTATGGCTTCGGCGTGGAAACGGGCTTTTCTTGAGCGTTCGCTGTAAAGCTCGTCAGTGTCTTCCGCACAGGCATAAGCGCGCAGGATATCGCGCACCTGGTCAACTACCTCGGGCCGCATGAATAGCAGCATATGCCAGTGAGGCGTGCCGTCACCGTGCGGCTCAGCCACACGGATCCCGAAGATACGGAACCCTTTACGATGTAGCTTGGCGCGTGCGCGCTCCCACACATTACGCAGATAGCGTTGCGTTTCGTCCGGGCTGGCCCCACACCATTTCCGATTGCGGTGGCCATGTCTGTTGGTGGCATGGAAGCGGGAAGGGGCTGTCAGGGTGTAAAACTCCCCCACGAACCCCATCTCGTTGCAGATATCCTCAAAACCACGAATGCGGTTCATCAGCTCGCACCGGCGAATGGCTGGATTTGCAACGCTGTGATCGTATTTGTCGATCACCGAAATGCGGTTGCCTTCATCGTCTTCCAGCTCCATCGATTTTAAGAATTCACGGGTGCGGCGTTTCTGCTCCCGCCAATCGCTGACGGTTGGCCGGCTGGCATAGGGCGTCGCTTTTTTGCTGATGTGACCGATAGCTATATGCAGGTGTTCTTTCCAGCGGTCAGAATGGCGTCGCAAACGGCGCAGCCACCAATCTTCTGACATCATGCGCATGACTGCCGGTGAGGTGTTCTCCACTGTCATTTTCCAGCGGGCCACCTGGTAGGTTTTCCACAGTGGCGGCTTTTGCTTAAACCTGCGGGTGAGTGCGGCAGCCCCTTTATATAGCGCCATGACGTTCAATAATTCAGAAGACCGGCCAGTCTCTTCGTCTATTACGCTCAGTTCCTGCTTGATGACAGCGGCGATATCTTTCGCAAGCAGTTCAATATCAGCTCGCCCGGCGTCCGGCAGATGGTTGAAGCGGTGGCACAGGGCGGCATCGCTGTTGTTATTGGAAGCGCGGTATTTATCACTAACGAGATCAAGCCGTGGCAATACGCGCTCAACAAAGTTTTTCGTCAAGTACGCATTGCCCCGGCGGATGCCCTGGGATTCTTCCAGCTTGTTGATGTGGTAGCGCACATCGCGTTGGATCAGCTGTGGTTGTTGTTCTAACAGATGATGTGCGCGCAGGGTGGCGGCGATCTGCTCCTCGGTCTGTTTATCGATCTCGGCCGGTCGGTTCAGCGTCGGATCAATAACCGGGAGCGGGGCATTCCATGAGAATGCCCATTCAAAAGCAGGCGCGCCGCTACCAGGGTATGGCAGCGGTGGGGTGGGAGCGTGACGGCCACCGGAATTTTTAGCCATGCATGATGGCCTGGTGCTTTACCAACGTGAATTTGATCAAAGCTTCTTCCTCACGCTGATTGTTTCACTTGGGCCGATCATCCTTGTAATCTCCACGAGGTTTTCAGCTCGGTACTGCTTACCGTTTTGCATCATCACGAAATACTGCCCCTCATTAGTTGTTGAAGGGTGGAAGTAAGCGACGTCTTTTTGTTGAACAACAAAATCGCGAGAATTACAGTTGAATGTAAAAACGCCAGTTGGCGCGGCACAGGAGTGTGTTTTCATACGGGCGTCACTCGGTACTACTCGGTTTGATTTTTTGCATCCAGCCAGCGTTAACATTCTCATTTCGTGGTGAGGGCCTCCCCTGGAACTTCATATGCTGGGATTTGGCTTCACGTATTGCTTGGCAGTGCACGCAGGTAGTGACGCCATGAATTAGGCGTCTGCGAGGTTCAGGAATAGATGAGCCACATTCTTCGCAGTGAAGTGCAGAAGGCCCGCAAGGCTGCGAGCGGGCGTTTTTGATTTGAGCATCAAGAATTAGCTGATGCCGTTCTTGTGCCATGTCGATTTGATCCGCCATCAGGCATCCTTAGTCGTAATTGCGTTCTTCTGGTTGCATACACTGGCGGTTAAATACCCGGCAGAACTTGCAATAGCGGTAGATAAATAAGCCAGCCAGACCAAAGGCGATAACAGCCCAGATGCTGGCGATGGTGATGGCCAGGCCTAAACCCGTCATTTTCGGTACTCCACGTTGTAAGTTTCATGAGTCATTAACCGCCAATCCTTACCGCCGTTTTTACTCAGCAATCGCCAGCGATAACCGATATCTATTTTCAGGTAGCCGTGTGGTTTAATACGGCGAAACACTCGATTGCCTCGGCGAAACTGAGCTAATAAATAAATGGCTTTGCGGTAAACGTCAGGTTTGGCAGAAGTGCCAGCAAGCGTTATCACAGTGCGACCCCCTGAGATTTACTGGCTCCAACATTTTGACGGGCGCTTATCCAGCTTTTCAGCATGGAAAGAATTTGATCGCGGGAAGCATTGTCGGCTTCCAAACGTTCAATCCGAGTGCTTAACAGCTCCAGAAGTTGCAGCCGCGAGGCGCGGCGGGCTTCTGTTAGTAATTCCATTAACGCAACATCGTTCATAAAACCCCCTGAATTCAAGATGTGGGAAACCCGCCACCAGAAGGCAGCATTTGTTATTTCGAGTGGTTTATATATTGCCGTTAGCAACTAATATATGCCGGTTTTTACCCATGCCGGCTCATGGTGAAGGTAATTATCCGATATATGCAGCCCATTCTTTTATAAGGGCGCAATCGGATGCTTATTACCTATCTGAGAGCGCACCCCACGACGCCTATCGCCCACACGTTAATGGAAGGGATGCGCTCTCAGGTAGGGCTGGTCATGCAGGTACAACTACTGAAAGTAATTTATAAATCGCTAAAAAAATAAAAATACCCACCAATAACCGGCTAATAACGGGCCATGAGTATTTCACGAAACCCGCTCTAAGTTCTTTGAAGCCTTTTATCCCACAGCTGTCAATAAGGCCCCAAAACATCAAACACATTATTGCTACATACCAGGCGATTAAGAACGCAAGACCGTCATTCATAGAACCCCCTAATTGAGCTGCGGCAATGGGATATCGCCATTGTTGCAGCGTGACACCAAGCTATCGATCACCGTAGCAGCTACACCATCGCCTGCGGCTTCTGCGGCACTGAATAAGCCAGTAAGGCCAACACTCAAACGAAAAGCGTGATCATTCAGTGAAACAGCCCGCACTGCTGGAGCGATAGCGCTGGCTGCATTGATGTTTTGGGCTTTGGCGTGGTACTGCGTCAGCAGAGCATCAACCAAAATGATGTAAGCCTGTTTCATGCTGCCACCTGTTGTTGTGCATAAAGTTGGTCGATGTAATCCGTTGCCAGTGCCTGTGCATCGAACAAACCGTAAGACTGATCGCCTTGGCTGACTTCATACCTGGCGATCGGGTTAGCGATGGTGCATGGGCGGTAAACAATAACAAAGCTGCGATAGCGTGATGAATTACGGCTAATTTTGGTGATAGCGTGTTCGCCTGATCGCATTTCCCACCTCAACTCATTTGCGCAACAAACTTTTCTGCGTGACGCTTGGCATTCAGATAGATGGCATAAAGGTTGACGCGACGCTTTGCGCCTGGCCGTGCTTGCAATATTGGCAGGGCACCGGTATCGGCCTGTGTACGAATGGTTTGTTTGTTTTTCCCGATGCGCAGGGCGTAGTCAGATATCGACTCTTCCAACAGATCACCAAATGGATAATCAGCCGGCAGTTGGTTTTCCCTTACCCCAATCACCTTTTTTTGTCGGTTTTTGTTCATAATGATACCCTTTGAGATCACGCTGTTTTCTATTGTATAGGGTACGTATCCGTACCGTTAACTGAATTATGGGTACAAATAATTACCATGTCAACCAACATAGGTTCAAAAATTCGTGAGATCCGTGAGGCTGAAGGATTAAGCCGAGAAGAATTTTCAGTATTAACAGGGGTTCCCGCAGGCAATTTGAAGCGATACGAAACAGATCGTATCAAGAGTGTTGGAAGTGAGTTTCTCTTAATGATCACCCAGCATCAGCGCTTCAAAAAATATGCAATGTGGTTGGTGACAGGGGATGTCGCGCCGGAGATCGGACAGATTTCACCTGCTCTCTCCCCTGATGGGCCCGAAAGCACATCCAACTTCCGAAGAGGGCAGAGGGCTGGATAATTGCTTGGCGTATAAGGAATTCTTGGGGTAAGGGCGGAATTTGTTTCGAAAGGAATCTTTGGGATGAGTATTAAAATTAATCAGGGTGAAGGCGTTAACTAGAGTGAGTTTTCGGCATAACTTGTGTATCGATCGCTGACTGGGCTTTGTTACCTATTGTCTTCAAACAGTGGAGAAGATGGTTTGGTTAGATCGCTTTTAGTCAGGAATGTTATCCCACTATCCGGCAGTGTCCACTCAGTGGTATCTAAGATTTTATTCTTTGGATGACGATCGGATGGTGACAGATTGAACTTAATAACTAGGTTTTTCCCGAAGAGAAGCGTTATAGCGCCAAAAAATAGCGGTTCAAGCAGCTTTACTCTTTGAATGAACGATAAATTTTCAGCGAGGATGAACAGTCTCATGTCTATACTCCGTTGCTTTTCTGATAGCAATAGTGTAACCGAATTGAAAAACGATTTCGATGGAGCTGGGGTGCAGGTTGAACGCAGCTCATTACATTTATCTACTATTCACACAGAGTATGTAGAAATAATTCTCCCCTTAGCAACCGGTGTTATCGGCGTGCTGGTTGCTTTTATCAAGCGAGGGAAAAAATTTCGGGTTGAGTACTTCGAAAATGGCCAAATAAAAATGGTTGATTCATCCAACACTTCGCCGGAGGAGATAGCATCAGTACTCGAGAAACTGAGTGAACAACGCTCTGATCCAGCCAAAACAGACCTATGAGTATTAAATCGCTCGGCGCTGAAGGCTATATGGTGGACTTGCGTCCCCAGGGTCGGACGGGTAAGCGTGTTCGCAAGAAATTTAAGACTAAGTCCGAGGCGCAGCAGTTTGAGCGCTGGGTTATCGCGACACAGAATAATAAAGACTGGGTAGACAAACCAGCCGACCAACGGCTCTTAACGGAATTGATAGACCTTTGGTTTAAGCATCATGGCCAGAACCTAAAAGATGGTGTGAAGATTGAGCATAAATTGCAGGTGATGGCAGCAAAAATGGGAAACCCCAAGGCTTGCCAGATCACCCGCTCATTCTTTTCTGATTATCGTGTGCTCCGCCTTGCCGAAGGCAGAAAGGCAAAGACCGTCAATCTCGATCAGGAAAAGCTTGGTGGCGTGTATTCCGTTCTCATTGAGCTGGGGCTTTATCACGGAGAGCATCCGCTCAAAGAGATGAAAAAAATTAAGTTGCCGGATCAGGAAATGGGTTTTCTGACCCATGACGAAATTCAGCAACTGTTAGGCCAGTTGGAAGGCGACCACCTAAAAGCTGTAAAGCTTTGTCTGGCAACGGGCGCACGCTGGGGGGAGGTGGTCAAACTTCGGCGGGAAGAAGTGATCGGCAGTAAGGCGACTTACCTCAACACCAAGAACAACAAAAACAGAACTGTCCCGATCTCAATTGAACTTTGCAAAGAGATCACCACTGGTATCAAGGCTGGGCCGTTATTTACCGATCTCAATTATCCCTATGTGAGGACGCGTATCAAAGAGGTTGCTCCTGGCTTGCCAGCAGGGCAGGCCGTTCATGTTCTGCGCCATACCTTTGCCAGTCACTTCATGATGAACGGCGGCAACATTCTGGCACTGCAACGAATTTTAGGACACTCAAGTATTTTACAAACAATGGTTTATGCACACTTTGCGCCGGATTACCTGGAAGACGCGGTGAGATTTAACCCACTTGTAAACGTAAAGGAGAGTGTTACCCATGCTTGATAATATTGAAGTGTCTAAAGAAGGCTTGTATGTATCCACAATTCCGGGGGGAGAACGTTTGGTTGTTGTTGATGTAAAAGTGGTTGAGGATAGGGTGGATTGATTATGCGCATCGTCAAAATGATGGAGAAAATGGAAGTCGAGTATGGTGGCATGGGTTCGCAAAAAACTTCGCGAACTGATGAGTTTTCATCTGAAGATGGGAAAAACCGAAGAAGAAACCATGATCCTGGTTGCGGATAGGGCTGAAGAAGTCCGCATCATGCAAGGCAGTTCTAGGCAACAAGAAATTGATCAGGCGATGGTTTATATGTGGCAGCGTTATCGTGACCGCTGGCCGATTGTCGTTGCACATAAAGCGCATAGCCAATCCGGCATGACTAACTTTTACTATTCCGCACCCGATGGCATTAAAGCCCCTCCCTTTTGGGGTTTCTTTGTCGTTGATGGCAAATTCCTTTTATCCCGTATTAATATGCGTGGAGTAGGGAAAGTCGCCTTCAGCCGTGAGGAAATGTTGGCCAAGTTTGCCCCGAAGCCCTCTGAAAATGCCGCAGGGCAGATAGCTGGTTATGTTCATAAAAATCCAGACCCGAAGCATCAGATCGATCCTGTATTGGTTCGCCGGTTGTATTCCGGTGCAGATTTCCAGCCTTTTGCCAGTGTCCGGGATGCATTCGAAACACTGAGGATTGGCGTCGATGCCGAAGCACGAAAATTCCGCCGCGTTCTGAAGCAAGAAGACCGCGCTTTCTGGCCGCAGGCCGATCCCGAATGGGAATTCCTGCTCAAATATCCGCGTAATACTGAGCGTGAGCTGGTTCAGGATCGCGACCATGAAGATGGCGCAATAACCCAGACTCGTATTCGTAAAAATCAAAACGAGTTCAGACAAGATGTGGCTTATAACTGTTATGGGATCTGTGTATTGACTGGGGCCAGTGATCTCCGTTGTGAAGCCGCGCATCTGGTTCCCCATGCTCGCAAAGGCGGAGCCAGCTATCTCAATGGTATTTTCCTGCGCCGTGATCTTCATAAATTGTTCGATGATAATCTTTGCGCTATCGACCCAGTCACGATGGAAATGATCTTTTGTGATGCTGTACTTGCAAGCGACCCTGACCTTCGCCACCTCCACCGGCGCAAAGTTGTAACACGTAATCCCCTCAAGGCTGAAAACCTTTATAATCGTTGGGAAATCTATGGAGCAGGAAGTGCTTAATGGGGTTCACTTGGAAAACGGAAGATATACCACATTAAGCCTGTTTTTTAAGCAGTAAGAAGTTGCCAGACAGCTCAACGAAAAGCTGTAGTGGCATAATAAATTTGGCCATCTAAAAAAGGTGGATTAGGTCCGCTTCTGGCACAGGACTGCCTTGTTAGCTTAGATTAAGCTCTGTACTGTGACAATGTCAGCCCAAGTCTGAGCTAATACAGCTCAGGGCATGATCCACAAATTGACCCAAACGCCCACGCCATCCCCGTTTTAAGTACGCAGTTACAAGTATCTAACTAACTGATATTATTGTAACTACTTGTTTTTATTGGCATCGGAATGGCGGCGAAAGCCTCCCTTTTTTATTGGTGAGGATTTATTTTACTGCGTGCTTTTGCAAATACTGTTCAAACACCGCCAGGGTGTCGCTAGAAATGTGATGTTCAATCCCTTCGCTGTCCAGCTCCGCCGTTTCATTCGGTACGCCGAGGCAAACCAGCAGATCAACCACAATCCGGTGGCGACGCCGTACCTTCTGTGCCAGTTGTTCACCTTCCTCGGTCAGAAAAACCCCACGATAAGGGCGTGACTCCACCAGACCGGCACTTTTCAACCGGGCGATGTTTTTGATCGCGGTAGGGTGCGATACGCCAAAGCGTTTGGCGATATCCGTGGTTCTGGCTTCGCGGGTGGTGACCAGCAGGTCGGCAATCAGCTCAACATAGTCCTCGATCAGCGCATTGGATTGCGCCTCACGAGCGCGGGTGAAGCGCAGGGCATGTTCAGCCTCGTCCGGCATTTCAGCCACCACGGGGCGTTCTGCGTCGTCTGGTGCGCTTGTTGCCATAGTCTGAGACGTCCTTTAAACGATAAACCAGTAAGTTGCAGGTTAATGCAGTTCCGCCATACGTTAGTCCAAAGACGACGCATTATCAATTCGGCTGGCGTATTCGATGACAATAAGAAATATTTGTACACAAAGGCAGTTAATCTTCCATTTTGCATAAAGTGTAGCCGATGCTACATTGCTGTGAGTGTTGGGTGAAAAATAACCAGAAAAAGATTGAGGGTAAATCATGCGTGATGCGGCAACCACCACATCGTTAACCGAACGAACCAATACGGCAATTGGTAACGCACTTGCCGGGCGCAAGCGTGGTGCATTCACGCCGCTATTGTTCGCCGGCCCTGCAGTGATTGCCTCTATTGCTTATATGGACCCCGGTAATTTCGCTACCAATATTCAGGCCGGTTCGAAATACGGCTACAGCCTGTTATGGGTGGTGGTGATGGCTAACCTGATCGCCATGCTGTTTCAGGCGCTGTCGGCCAAGCTGGGTATCGTCACCAACCGCAATCTGGCGGAAATGTGCCGCGATCAATTTTCTCGTCCGGTGGTCATTGGCATGTGGTTGCTCAGTGAGGTGGCGGCAATGGCTACCGATCTGGCGGAGTTTCTCGGCGGTGCGATAGCGCTGGCGTTACTGTTCAATATGCCGCTGCTGCCAGGCATGGGGGGTGACGGCGGTGATCACCTATGCCTTGCTGATGGTGGAGAAGAAAGGTTTCCGTCCGGTAGAACTGATGATCGGCGGCTTGGTCGCGGTGATTGCCCTGTGTTATCTGGTCGAGATGTTTATCGTGCCGGTCGATTGGGCGGCAGCGGGCATGGGCATGGTCACGCCGCAGTTGCCGGATGCACAGGCGCTGACCATTGCTGTCGGTATCATTGGTGCCACCGTGATGCCGCACGCCATCTTCCTGCACTCGGGGCTGACCCAGCACCGTGCGCCGGCCAGTGACAGCGGCGAGCGCCGTAAACTGCTGCGTTTTTCCAATATTGAAGTGGTGATTGCGCTGTCTATCGCCGGGATGGTGAATATCGCGATGGTGATTATGGCCTCCAGTGCCTTCCATGCCGGTAATAGCGATGTGGCTGAGATCGGTACCGCTTATCATACGCTGACGCCACTGTTTGGTGCCGCTGCCGCCGGTATCTTCCTGATGTCGCTGATTGCCTCCGGGATTTCCAGCTCGGTGGTGGGCACCATGGCGGGCCAGATGATCATGCAGGGCTTTGTCGGTTTCCGCATTCCGGTATGGGTCCGCCGCATGGTGACCATGATCCCGGCGTTCATCGTGGTCGCGTTAGGGGTTAATGCCACGGATGCACTGGTTTACAGCCAGGTGGTGCTGAGCCTGGCGCTGCCGGCGCCGATGATTGCTCTGGTGATGTTCACCCGCCGTCGCGACATTATGGGCGAATTTGTCAACAGTCGCCTGACCAGCCTGGTGTCAATCATCGGGACGGTGATTATTCTTTTTCTCAATATGGTGTTGCTGCTGCAGACTTTCGGCGTTGCTATCCCCGGTCTGGGCTAACTGACAAGCCGTGCAGTCGTTGCTGTCACGGCTTGACGTCCAAACCATCACTGCTACAAATTCCCCACGCCGCCGTCGATCAACAACTCACTGCCGACCATAAAGGCGGACTCGTCAGACGCCAAAAACACCGCCGCCTTGGCTAATTCCAGCGCCGTACCCATGCGGCCGATCGGTACCAGGGCGCGGATCTCGTCGCGCAGTGCTTGCTCATCGGCATCCTTCAACCCGAGCTTGCCCAACGCCGGGGTTTCTGTCGGGCCGGGGCTGAGGCCGTTAACCCGGATCCCGCGCGGATGCAATTCACCGGACAGCGTTCTGGCCAGCGACAGCAGGCCGGCTTTGCTGGCGGCGTAAACGTTGCTTAACGGCAGGCCAATATGTGCGCTGACCGAGCCACACAAAATAATCGACGCCGGATTGGCCAACAGTGGCAACAATGACTGGATCAGAAAGAACGGCCCCTTGAGATTGATATCCATCAGCCGCTGATAGCTCTGCTCATCCCATTCCTGCAACGGGTGGTGGGTGACGTCGCCGGCGTTGATGTACAACACATCGAGGCGCGGCCAATGGCTGGCTAGCTGCTGTGCCAAACTATGCTGCTCAGCAATATCCCCGGCATCGCTGCGCAACAACAGAACCTTGCCCAGAGCTGCCCCCGCCGCATCGAGGCCACTTTGGCTGCGACCGGTGATCGCCACGGTGGCACCTTCGGCAATAAACTGACGCGCAGTTTCCAGACCAATACCGCTGGTGCCGCCGGTGATCAACGCATATTTACCTTTAAGTCGTGACATCGCCCACTCCCGTTTGTTGTCGATGCAGGCATTATTTGCGCTATAGTACCTTTTGCATAGTAGGCACCTTTTGGATACTAAGGGACAAGGTGGAATGAAATGACCGATGCAGGGCGTTCGACAGCGGAAAAAAATTTAGCGGTGTTACCGGCCGCGGGCGAACCTTGCCCAATGGTGGGCTTTGTGAATCTGGTGGCGGGGAAATGGGCGATCCCGATCCTCTACCGACTGATACTGATCGACAGCCCGGTGCGTTTCAGCGAGCTGCAGCGTGCCGTGGCACCGATCGCCCAGAAAGAGCTGACACGCCAACTGCGGCAGTTTGAACAGCGCGGCCTGGTCACGCGACAGGTGTTCCCGGAAGTCCCGCCGCGTGTTGAATACCAGATTACGCCGCTGGGAAAAACGCTGCGCCCGACGCTCGACTCGTTGGCCAACTGGATGCGCACACACGCACCCCAGTTGATAGAAGATTAGTCGCCAATGCCCGGCGGGTTGATGGTAGAGCGTGGGACCTTCTCATCGCGCTCGCCCCAACGGTCCAGCACCTGGCCGTACTCGCCGCTGGCGATCACCCCATTGATGGCGGCATTGATGGCCGCAACCAGACCGTTATCCCTTTTGGTGGTCACCGCCACATAGGCCACGTTCGGGCCAATGCCGACCATTTTGGTTTTGCCGGTCAGTGCCGCCTTGTAGGCGCCGGTAGAGTGGGGGCCGAAGTAGGCGTCGACGCGTCCGGACTGAATGCTCAGGTTGGCGGCAGCATCGTCGGTGACATAAATCGGTTGCACCGGCGGCAGGCCGTTGGCGCGGTTCTGTTTATCCCAGCCAAGCAGGATATTTTCCTGATTAGTCCCCGAGCCGACAATAACCCGCAGCCCGGCAATGTCCGCAGGTTGGTTGATTGAGGTGATTTTGCTGGTGGATTTCACATAAAACCCCAGCGTATCCACGCGGTAGGTGGCAAAATCAAACCTGGTCTTGCGCAGTTTGGTGACGGCAATATTGAAAATGGCGGCATCGTACTTGCCCGAACTGATCCCGAGTGGCCAGTCCTCCCAGGAGGTGGGCACCAGATTCAGTTCCAGCCCCAGGCTGTCCGCCACCAGTTGTGCAATATCCGGGTCGCTGCCAATCAGCGTTTTATTGTCTTCGGCAAACAGCGCCAACGGCGGGGAGTTTTCAGACGCCACCGCTACGGTTAGCTTGCCCGGCACGGCAAAAGGGTAATTGGCTGGGATCAGTGCCACCGCGGCCGGGTTTTTCGCTGCACGCAAATGTTGCTGATTAGCCTGCAGGTCAATAATGCTTTTGGTTTCAGCCGCTACGTGGCCGCACAGCAGCAGCGCACTCAGTACCAGGGTTTTGCATCGCATGTTGTTACCTATCCGTTTTTAATCATAGGGTTACTATTGGCGGCGGCAACAGGCAAGTAAAGCAACATTAGTGAATAACCAAAGTGAAAAAAATTAGATGAATGCCACCGGGCAACTTTGACAGCGGCGCGATTTCCCTGACCGGTTGTCTGATTCTGCATCACTCAACGCGGAAAGTGCGCAATCAGGTTGAAAGCAGTAGAATTTGTCACTCATACTGCGTACAGCTTTTTTTCCTCTACAAGGAACGCCAGATGGCCGAAGAAACGATTTTCAGTAAAATTATCCGCCGCGAAATCCCTGCTGATGTGGTCTACCAGGACGAACTGGTCACCGCTTTCCGTGATATTTCACCTCAGGCCCCGACCCATATTCTGATCGTACCCAATGTGCTGATCCCCACCATCAACGACGTTACTGTTGAGCACGAGGCCGCTCTGGGCCGCATGATCACCGCGGCCGCCAGGATTGCCGAGCAGGAAGGCGTCGCCGAAGACGGCTACCGTCTGATTATCAATTGCAATCGCCATGGCGGCCAGGAGGTCTATCATATTCATATGCATTTGGTCGGTGGCCGCTCCCTGGGGCCGCTGCTGTCACGCTAATCGAGGAAAATAATGCGCTATAGCAAACCCCCTGCGTTGTCTGATGGCGCTGACGTTACCCGCCATCATACTGATGGGCTGTAGCAGCCCGCGTGGCATTGCGGTTAACGACCGCCAGACGGTAGTGATGGATTCGCCGGTGCTGACCGCGGGCATTCTGGCAGACAATCCGTCGATTTCGAATGCTTCCGGGCGGGTGATGGCGACTTCGGAACTCAGCAACAGTCAACCAACGCCGGTCACGGTGCACTATCGCTTCTACTGGTATGACGATCAGGGGCTGGATATCCGGCCTTTTGAAGCGCCGCGCACCATCACTATTGCGCCAAATTCAGACGCCACCATTTACTCGCTCAATGGCAACCTCGATGCCAAGCGCGTGCGCCTGTATCTATTCTTGTAAACTCTTGGTTCATTGAGAGAGGGATTAATGAAAAAGTATCTATTTGTCGCGCTGGCCGCGTTGGTGTTAACCGGGTGTCTGTCGCGCCCGCCGGAGCCGGAACAACCACAACCGCCGGTAACCGTTGAGCCGGTGACGCCGCCGGTGGTCGAAGAACCACAGCCGCCGGTGACCGAACCGGTGCCGCAACCGCCAAAGATTCAACAGCTCGATTGGCTGAGCAGCGTACAGCCGCTGGTGAATCAGATGCTGAAAGCCGATGGCGTTAATCCGGGCAGCGTGCTGCTGCTCGACAGCGTGAAGAACAACACCAACGGTGCATTGCAGACTGCGAAAGCGACTTCCGCCCTGCACAAGGCTTTGGCATCAAATCAAACCTTCTCCATCGTGCCGGAAGCGCAGTTGGCCACTGCCAAACAGACGCTGGGCCTGTCGGCGGATGACAGCCTGGGTTCACGCAGCAAGGCGATTGGTCTGGCGCGTATCGTTAGCGCGCAGTATGTGCTGTACAGCGACGTCAGTGGTGATGTGAAGTCACCTACGCTGGATATGCAATTGATGCTGGTGCAAAGCGGTGAAATCGTCTGGTCAGGCAATGGCGCCGTTACACACTGAAGCCGCACTGCGAAGACTGATTGAGCACGAACTGCCGGCGGTGAAAACCGCCGGTTGTCGTTTCAGCCCGGTGCAGGGACTGACCGGTGAAAGCTGGCGGATTGAAGGCGAGGGCGTGCAGCTATTGGTTCGCCAGCAAAGCGCAGAGAAAAGCGCGTTGGGCGTCAGTCGCCGGCGTGAGGCGCGGGTGCTGTGTCGTGTCGGTAAGGACATCGGGCCGCAGGTTTTAGCGCAGAATAATCAGTGGATTATCTTGCAATGGCTCACTGGTGACGTTGTCACTGAGGCGACTTTTACCCGCTTGAATGAGGGCGGCAATCTGGCTGAGTTGATGGCCGGTTTGCATCAACGGTCGCCCAGTGGCTACCCGCTGAGCCTGCATCGGCAGTTTACTCGCTACTGGCAGCAGTTGGATCCCCGACGCCTGACACCCGCCTGGCTAAAGTTGCATCAGCGTTTTCTGCGTCGTCGGCCCCCAACGCCGTTAAAACTGGCCACCCTGCATATGGATATTCATCCGGGCAATCTGATTGCACAGGGCCAGCGCTTGCGGCTGATTGACTGGGAGTATGCGGCCGACGGAGATATCGCGCTGGACATCGCCGCACTGTTTCGCGGCAATGCCTGGTCGCCAGCCGAACAACTGCGATTTTTACGGCATTATGCTCGCATCGGCTACTCAAATTTACCCTTGCTGAGCGCACAGGTGCAGCGTTGGTTGCCGTGGGTAGATTATCTGATGCTGTTATGGTTTGAAGTGCGCTGGCAACAAACCGGCGATCCCGAATTTTTGCGCTGGGGCGCAGTGTTGCACCGGCGTTTTTGTTTAACATCCCCATGTTCTGAATAAATAGTGAAGTGAGGTGGCCGTGGGCCCAGTAATGTTAGATGTCGCCAGCTATGAGCTGGACGCAGAAGAACGTGAGATCCTGAAACACCCGATGGTGGGCGGCCTGATCTTGTTCACCCGCAATTTCCACGATGCGCAACAGTTGCGCGAGCTGGTACGCCAAATCCGCGAGGCTTCTCACGATCGGCTGGTGGTGGCGGTGGATCAGGAAGGTGGCCGTGTGCAGCGCTTCCGCGAGGGTTTCACCCGTCTGCCGGCGGCGCAGTCATTCGCCGCATTAAACGAAGTGCATGAGGGCGGGCGTCTGGCACAGGAGGCGGGCTGGTTGATGGCGGCGGAAATGATCGCGCAGGATATCGATATCAGTTTTGCCCCGGTACTGGATATTGGCCACGTCAGTGCGGCGATTGGCGAGCGCTCGTTCCACAGCGATCCGCAGCAGGCGCTGGCGATGGCCGAGCGCTTCATTCTGGGCATGCACAGCGCCGGGATGAAAACCACCGGCAAGCATTTCCCTGGCCACGGTGCCGTCAGTGCGGACTCGCACAAAGAAACCCCGCGCGATCCGCGTCCGCTCGCTGAGATCCGCGAACATGATATGGCGGTCTTCCGTGAATTGATTAACCGTCAGCTACTCGACGCCGTGATGCCGGCGCACGTCATCTATACTGAAGCAGACCCACGTCCCGCCAGCGGCTCGCCTTACTGGCTAAAACAGATCCTGCGTCAGGAGTTGGGCTTTGATGGCGTTATCTTCTCGGACGATTTGTCGATGGAAGGGGCGGCGATTATGGGCAGTTATGCCGAGCGCGGCCAGGCAGCACTGGATGCCGGTTGTGACATGATCCTGGTGTGTAATAACCGCGCCGGGGCGGTCAGCGTGCTGGATAACCTGTCCCCGGTCAAAGCAGAGCGGGTGAAGCGGTTATATCATCGCGGTCAGTTCACCCGTCAGGAGCTGCGTGATTCTGCGCGCTGGCAACAGGCGCATAAAGAATTGAATGCGCTCAGCGAACGCTGGGAAGAGCACAAACAGCGTAATGCCGGGTGAACCCAGGACGTCGTAGTGCGGCGTAAATGATGAGGGCTGCGGCGCGGCCCTCCGTTTGTTGCGAGGATCCAGATGATTATCTATTTACATGGCTTTGATTCCACCAGTCCCGGCAATCATGAAAAGGTATTACAGCTACAGTTTATCGATCCTGACGTACGCTTTATCAGTTACAGCACCTTGCACCCACGCCATGACATGCAGCATTTGTTGAAAGAAGTGGACAAGGCGGTTCAGCAGGGAGGCGACAAACATTCGCTGATCTGCGGAGTGGGCCTCGGGGTTTTTGGGCAGAACGTATCGGCTTTCTGTGCGGTATCCGCCAGGTGATCTTCAACCCCAATTTGTCTCCTGAACAACATATGCAAGGCAAAATCGACCGGCCGGAAGAGTATCGCGATATCGCCACCAAGTGCGTGGAGGACTTCCGTGAGAAAAACCGCGATCGCTGTCTGGTGGTGCTTTCCCGCCACGACGAGGTGCTGGACAGCCAGCTCAGTGCTGAACTGTTGCACAAATACTATGAAATTGTCTGGGATGAACAGCAGACCCACAAGTTTAAAAACCTGTCGCCACATCTGCAACGCATCAAGGCATTCAAGACCCTGCCTTAACAGTTTCATAACGCCTGAAAGCGCCGCAATGATTGTTCTGAACAGACAAGAATTGCGGTATTTCTTTGCCTGAAAGCCCCGTTTTTCCCGTTGAGGGACAAAATTTAAAACTGTGATCTCGCGCTAACTATTTGAATCACAATCCTCAAAATTTCGCTTCGTCCAGGCTTTAACCAAAAAAGTTTGATGTACATCAATTTTGGTATGACCAAATAACCCCACATGCTATTCTGACTTCAGATAGCAGGTTTATTTTAAGCGAACCCTATGTATTCTAAGGATATTATTTCTTTACCCTTAGGTAACAATTGGTTCACATTTAGGGGGTTATTTTGACAACGCCAAAGAAAAAAATCGTCATTGTCGGCGGTGGTGCCGGTGGTCTGGAACTGGCGACCAGCCTGGGCCATAAACTCGGTCGTAAGCACAAAGCAGAAATCACGCTGGTGGACCGTAATCACAGCCATCTGTGGAAACCTTTGCTGCATGAAGTAGCAACCGGCTCCCTTGATGATGGCGTCGACGCGCTGAGCTACCTGGCACACGCACGCAATCACTCTTTCAACTTCCAGCTGGGTTCGCTGACCAACATTAATCGCGAAACGCAAACCCTGCAGTTGGCGCAAATCTGCGACGAGCACGGTGCTGAACTGGTTCCTGCACGCGAACTGCCTTACGACATCCTGGTGATGGCGCTGGGTAGCACCTCGAACGATTTCGGTACTGCCGGCGTGAAAGATCACTGTATCTTCCTGGACAACCCCCACCAGGCGCGTCGTTTCCACAACGAAATGCTGAACCTGTTCCTCAAGTTCTCTGCACAGCCAGGGCAAAAAGAGCGGGTGAATATCGCCATCGTCGGCGGTGGTGCCACCGGTGTGGAACTGTCTGCAGAGCTGCATAACGCGGTGAAGCAACTGCACAGCTATGGTTTTGAAGGCCTGGACAATAGCGCGCTGAACGTGACCCTGGTCGAAGCGGGCGAGCGTATTCTGCCTGCACTGCCGCCGCGTATTTCCGCTGCCGCGCATCAGGAACTGAATAAACTGGGCGTGCGCGTGCTGACCAACACCATGGTCACCAGTGCGGATGCCAACGGCCTGAACACCAAGGGCGGCGAATTTATCGATGCCGATTTGATGGTGTGGGCGGCCGGCATCAAGGCGCCGGACTTTATGAAGGACATCGCCGGGCTGGAAACCAACCGCATTAATCAGCTGGTGGTGGAACCCACGCTGCAGACCACGCGCGATCCGAATATCTTCGCTATCGGTGACTGTGCTTCCTGTCCGAAAGAGGGCGGTGGCTTTGTGCCACCTCGCGCCCAGTCGGCGCACCAGATGGCATCACGCTGCTTTACCAACATTCTGGCGCTGATGAACGGCCAGACGCTGAAGCCGTACGTGTATAAAGACCACGGTTCGCTGGTGTCTCTGTCCCGTTTCAGCACCGTTGGCAGCCTGATGGGCAACCTGATGCGCGGTTCGATGATGGTTGAAGGCCGCATTGCGCGCTTCGTCTATATCTCGCTGTACCGTATGCACCAGGTCGCTTTACACGGCTATATCAAAACCGGCCTGATGATGCTGGTCGGTGGCATCAACCGGGTGATCCGCCCCACGGTTGAAAATGCACTGACAGTCTCCTGAGATCGACCACCCACGCCGGTTCGCCCGCGTGGGTTTTTTTATGCCGGTCCCCGTGCGATAGGGCAGTTACGGGCTGATTGTTCAGCACGATGTCCCGTGATTATGGGTAAAAATCTTTAAGATTCCTCCTAAACACTGGGGGTAAGGGCGATTTCCAGCATCTTTGGTCACATTGTCTTATTGCGAGGTTCTGGAACATTGTGCAGACTTTATCTTGTTTACAGACGGCGCGTCGCGCACGCCGTAAACCGGAATACCACGTGCCGCCAATGCGCAAAATAATAAGCGCGGTGCAATGTCGGTAAAATCCCCGGTACAAATGCGTGGTAACACTTTCAGGAGGATTTCCTGTGAACAAGTCAATGTTAGCCGGTGTGGGTATTGGTATTGCAGCCGCTCTGGGTATTGCTGCGGTGGCCAGTCTTGATGTTTTTTCTTCCGGTCCGCAATACGCGCAGGTTCTTGCCGCAACGCCGATCAAAGAAACCATCAAAACACCGCGTCAGGAATGCCGCAATGTAACCGTCACTCATCGTGCGCCAGTGCAGGATGAGAACCGCATTGCCGGTTCGGTTCTGGGTGCAGTAGCCGGTGGCGTTATTGGTCATCAGTTCGGTGGTGGTCGCGGTCGTGATGTGGCGACGGTGGTGGGGTGCCTTGGGCGGCGGTTACGCCGGTAACCAGGTGCAGGGTGCGATGCAGAATAACGACAGCACCACCAGCACGCAGCAGCGTTGCAGAACGGTTTATGACAAATCACAGAAAATGCTGGGTTACGACGTGACCTACAAGATTGGCACTCAGCAGGGCAAGATCCGCATGGATCACGATCCGGCACCCAGATCCCGCTGGATAAAAGCGGCCAACTGGTGCTGAATAAAGCCTAATCAACAGACAAGAATTAAACCCGCGGGCAGTGTTAGTTCTGATCGTTTAACGCAGTTAAGCGAGCGGCATTAATATTGACGCGGGTTTCTGTATTCTTAATCCCCACCGTTTTATCCCCAGGCCAGTTCTGACGTGATTTCCGACCTAATGTATCCGTGCGATTTATCCGGGCATACCTTCAATAGTGCAACAGTGTTTGTTATATTATTGTGCAGTTGAGTGGGTGTGATGGCGTCATCTCGCACCGGCCCAGTCCAGGTATTTGGTCTCCCGGAGACAGAGATAAAAACATGTTAGATTTTCGCTTTCCGACTGCAATGCAAATGGTACTTAGCGTGGCCGTGGCTGAGAAGCTGGGCGTGCGTTCGACCAGCGCGGTGCTTGCCGCCGGTCTGGAAGCCAACCCCAGTTTTATCCGCAAGCTGATGGTGCCCTTGACCAAAAATGGCATCATCGTTTCGACCCTGGGCCGTAACGGCTCGATTCACCTGGGCCGCCCGGCGGAGCAGATCACCCTGCGAGATATCTATCTGTCCGTTATCGAAGATAAACGCATTTGGGCCGCCCGACCGGAAGGGCCGGCGCGTTGTCTGGTCAGTGCCAACGCCTGCTGGTATTTCAAGTCGGTGGTGAACGAAGCGGAAGAGGCATCGCTGAACGTGCTGGCGGGCTACACGGTGGCGGATTCCCTGGCCGAGCTGGAGCGGGGCGATAAACGTGCCTGCGCGGCATATGCAATGCAAGACGTGAAAGACGAAGAGACAGCAGAAAAATAGTCTGCGGTAGATGCGGTATAAAGCATAAGACAAAGAAAAGCCCGGTTTAAAAAAAACCGGGCTTTTTTGTGGCTATAGTGGGCGAATTATTCCGCCACTGGTTGCCGCGTTTTGCGTGTCACCATACGGCGCAGGGTGACGTAGAACACTGGGGTCAGGAACAGCCCAAACAGTGTGACGCCCAGCATGCCGGAAAATACCGTGATGCCGGTGACGCCGCGCACTTCGGCACCGGCACCGTGTCCGAGGATCAATGGAATAGTCCCGGCGATAAAGGCGATGGAGGTCATTACAATCGGCCGCAGTCGCAGACGACAGGCTTCCAGTGCCGCTTCCATAATGCTTTTGCCCTGTAGCTCCAGTTCACGGGCGAACTCGACGATCAAAATGGCGTTCTTACAGGCCAGGCCCATCAATACCACCAGCCCCACCTGCACGAACACGTTGTTGTCACCGCCGGTCAGCCAGACCCCGAACAGTGCCGACAGCATGGTCATCGGCACGATCAGGATCACCGCCAATGGCAGAGTCCAGCTTTCGTACAAGGCTGCCAGCGCCAGGAAGGCCAGCAACACCGCCACCGGGAAAACAATAATCGCCGCATTGCCCTGGGTGGACTGCTGATAGCTCAGATCGGTCCACTGAATGTTCATGCCGTTCGGCAACAGCTTGTTGGCCATGACCGTCAGTTCACTCATGGCCTGTGACGATGACAGCACACGCGGATCGGCATCACCAATCAGATCTGCCGCCGGGAAACCGTTGTAACGGATCACCGGATCCGGGCCGTAGGTGGTGCTGATGCTGACCATGCTGCCAATCGGCACCATTTCCCCCTTATCGTTACGGGTGCGCAGGTTGGCGATGTCCTCCACGCTGTCGCGGAATTGACCGTCGGCCTGCGCCATCACCTTCCAGGTGCGGCCATAGCGGTTGAAGTCATTGATATAAGACGAACCGAGATAGGTCTGCAAGGTGCTGAACAGCGCGTTGAGCGGCACCCCTTGCGCCTTGGCCTTGTCGCGGTCAATTTTCGCGTCCAGCTGCGGTACGTTGGCCTGATAAGACGAGATTGGGAAACCCATACCCGGAGTTTGCATGATAGCGCCCGACATGGTGTTGATTGCGGTTTGCAACGCGCCATAGCCCAGACCGGCACGGTCCTGAATATACAGGGAGTAACCGGAACCCTGGCCGATACCGAGGATCGGTGGCGGCATAATCGAGAACGCAAACCCTTCCTGGATCTGTGAAATCTTGGCGTTAATCTCGGCATTAATTTGCGCCGCACTACGGGTGCGGGTGCTTAATGACTCCAGCGCAAAGAACACGGTGCCGGTGTTGGGCGTATTGGTAAACTGCAATGCATTCAGCCCGGGGAAGGAGACCGCATCCGTCACCCCGTCGACGCTCAGGCCGATGGCGCTCATTTTGCGGATCACCGCGTCGGTACGTTCCAGCGACGCGCCCTCCGGCATTTTCACGCCGCCAATCAAATAAAGCTTGTCCTGAGTCGGAATGAAGCCACCGGGCACGGTTTTAAACATCACCCCGGCGGCGCACAGCAATAGCACATACACCACAAATACCGCGCCGCGTTTGCCCAGCGCCCGGGAAACCCCACGTTGATAACGTTGTGAGCTACTGGCAAAGAAGCGGTTAAACGGACGGAACAGCCAACCAAACAACCGATCAATCAGGCGTGATGGCATGTCTTTAGGTGCACCGTGCGGCTTCAGCAACAGCGCCGCCAACGCCGGTGACAGGGTCAGCGAGTTGATAGCCGAGATCACGGTCGAAATGGCGATAGTCACGGCGAACTGCTTATAAAACTGGCCGGTGACGCCGGACAGAAACGCCATCGGCACGAACACTGCGCACAGCACGACGGCGATGGCGATAATCGGGCCGGACACTTCACGCATTGCCTGGTGCGCCGCCGCCAGCGGTGACAGACCTTCCTCGATATTACGCTCGACGTTTTCCACCACCACAATGGCATCATCGACCACGATACCTATGGCCAGCACTAATCCGAACAGGCTCAGGGTGTTGAGCGAAAAACCCAACAAATAGAGCGCCGCAAAGGTACCGACGATAGAGATGGGGACCGCCAGCAGCGGGATGATCGACGCACGCCAGGTTTGCAGAAACAGGATCACCACCAGAACCACCAGCAGCACCGCTTCGAGCAGGGTATCTACCACCGAGCTGATCGAATCGCGCACGAATACCGTCGGGTCGTACGGGGCTTGCCAGCTCATGCCGTCCGGAAAGCGGGTCGACAGCTCGGCCATTTTGGCCCGCACCGCGTTGGACAGCTCGATAGCATTGGCGCCCGGAGCCTGGAAGATACCAATCCCCACCGCGTCCTTATTATTGAGCTGGGCTCGCAGCGCGTAGCTGCCGGAGCCCATTTCAATGCGTGCGACGTCGCGCAGGCGAACGACTTCGCCGTTGTCGCCGCTCTTGAGGATAATATTGCCGAACTCTTCCTCGGTCTGCAGACGGCCCTGCGCGTTGATCGACAGCAGATAATCGCTGCGGGTTGGCATCGGTTCTGCGCCCAGTTGCCCGGCAGAAACCTGTACGTTCTGCTCCTGCATGGCAGAGACCACATCAGAGGCGGTCAGCCCACGTGAGGCAACCTTATTCGGATCGAGCCAAATACGCATGGCGTACTCACCGGCACCGAAAATCTGTACCTGGCCGATACCGGGCAGGCGAGCCAGCTCATCCTTGACCTTCAAAGTGGCGTAGTTGCGCAGGTAGAGCGAATCGTATTTACCGGAAGGGGAGACCAGATGGACCACCAGCGTCAGGGCCGGGGATTGCTTCTGGGTCGTCACCCCTTGCCGCCGCACATCCTCAGGCAGGCGTGCTTCGGCCTGCGCCACGCGGTTTTGTACCTGCACCTGTGCCTGATCGGGGTCTGTTCCTGGGCGGAAGGTGACGGTGGTGACCAGCACGCCGTCAGAACCGGCCACCGACTTCATGTACATCATGTTTTCGACGCCGTTGATCGCCTCTTCCAGCGGCGTTGCCACCGTTTCAGCGATCTCTTTCGGGTTAGCGCCGGGGTATTGGGCACGTACCTGCACGCTGGGCGGCACCACGTCCGGATATTCGCTGATCGGCAGCAGCGGGATGGCAATAACACCGCCGACAAAAATCAGAATCGACAGTACCGCGGCAAATATCGGCCGGTCGATGAAAAAACGGGAAAAGTCCATGGATCAGGATCCTTTACTGGGGCTTAGTTAAGCGCGGAAGCGTCGGCGTTGATCGCCACGTTTTTGGCAGCGACCGGCATACCCGGCATAAACACTTTTTGCATGCCGTCGACGATCACCCGGTCACCGGCAGACAGCCCCTTCTGTACAATACGTAGCCCACCGGCCACCCGGCCCACTTCGATATCGCGTCGTTGCGCCTTGCCGTCCTTATCGACGATATAAACAAACTTGCGATCCTGATCGGTCATTACCGATTTATCGTTGATCAGCATGGCATTGAACTCGGCGCTACCGGGCATCTGCACCCGGGCGAATAACCCTGGAGTGAAACGGCGCTCCGCGTTTTCCAGCTGGGCGCGCATGCGGATGGTGCCGGTACCGGCATTCAGCTGGTTGTCGGTAAAATCAACGATGCCCTGATGCGGATAGCCGTCTTCGCCGACCAGCCCGACTTTCACCGGCAGTTTTGTCGTGCGTCGTCCATCGTTTTGGTAACGCAGAAAAGTGGCTTCATCGACGTCGAAATAGACGTAAACCTTGTCGAGCGACACCAGCGTGGTGAGTACGCTGGCACTGTCGCCGGTGGTCACCAGGTTACCGGCGGTGATCATCGCGCGGCTGGCGCGCCCGTCAATTGGTGCGATCACTCGGGTAAAATCGAGGTTCAGTTGCGCCAGGTCGAATTGGGCCTGAGCTGCCAATACGTTGCTTTGTGCCTGTGCGGCGGAGGAGCGGCGTTGTTCCCACACCTCGGTCGAAATTGCCTGGCTGCCGATCAGTTTTTCGGTGCGACCGGATTCGCTGCGGGCCAGCGCTGCCTGATTGCGTGCTCGAACCAATTCGGCCTGTGCCTGCTCACGAGCGGCGCGGTAGGTACGATCGTCGATGGTGAACAGCACCTGACCTTTTTTCACTTCATCGCCTTCGGTGTAATTCACTTTATCGATATAGCCGGAAACCCGAGGCCGTAGTTGGACGCTTTGCACCGCCTCGATGCGACCGTTAAAAGCATCCCATTGGCTGATGGGTTTTATCACCACGTCGGTGGTGCTGACGGCCGGTGGCGGGGGCGCCGCATTGTGAGCGACGCTGTTGTCACACCCGGCCAGCAGAGCGACCAGCAACGCGACAGCAGAGAGGCGAGTGCTGATACCGATGCCGCTTTGGCGACGGCGTGAATGGAACAATGAGTTTGGCTGGCTTGGCATTATTTTTCTTTCCAGTAGTAAGCACGATCTGGCGATACACCCGGCCCTGTTATCCGGGTAACTTCCCTGGCCTGTGGCCTGTGGCCTGTGGCCTGTGGCCGGCGGCAGAGCGGTTGCACCGGTCATCGGCGCAACGGTTAGGTTTTGAAACACATTGTTGTCACATTAATGTATCAATATCGGTTACATTAATTGGCTGGATTATAGAAGTGCCTCTCTGTTAAATGCAATAATAAAAATTGCATTTAATGCGAAACTGCTGCAACGTAATGGCATCGGGCAGCGGATCTACCTGCCAAGTCATGGGAGCGTCAGCATGAACAGCACGGGTTTTATTACTGATTTGATTGAGTGGATTGATAACAATCTGGAAGAGAAGCTGGACATCAACACCGTCGCGGGCCGCGCGGGGTATTCCAAGTGGCACCTGCAGCGAATGTTCAAACGGCAGACCGGTTACGCGCTGGGAGAGTATATTCGCATGCAGAAGCTGAGGGTCTCGGCAGAGCGCCTGGCCAACAGCGGCGAACCGATCGTCAGCGTGGCGATCTCACTCGGCTTTGACTCGCAGCAGTCCTTCAATCGCAGTTTTAAACGCCACTATGGTCAAACCCCGGGCGACTGGCGCCGTGGCGTGATGCAGCCATCCATGGCGGCTGGCCACACGCATTGAGGCGGATTGCCGACAACAAAAAAGCCTGAACTTGCGTTCAGGCTTTCTCGTAAAATATGGCGGTGAGGGAGGGGTTCGAACCCTCGATACACTTACGCGTATACACACTTTCCAGGCGTGCTCCTTCAGCCACTCAGACACCTCACCGTATTTTTCCGTTGCGTACTCACTGGCGCAACGGGGCGCTACTATAGGGAGAGAGGGCGATCCGGTCAAGCAGAATTTCGGCGTTTCGGTGCGTCCGCTTAAGCCGTGTTCGCTTTGCTGAAAACTGCGGCGAACGGCAGGGGCGGGGGACGGCAGCAGAATTCCCTGTCTCGCAGACAACAAAAAAGCCTGAACTTGCGTTCAGGCTTTCTCGTGGAATATGGCGGTGAGAGAGGGGTTCGAACCCTCGATACACTTACGCGTATACACACTTTCCAGGCGTGCTCCTTCAGCCACTCAGACACCTCACCGTTTTACTTCATCGCTAACGCATTGCGCTGTCGACGGGCGCTAATGTAGGAGAATCTGATCCCAGCGTCAACCCTCTTGTGACATAACCATGGCCGTTTAGCTAAAGTTGCAGCAATTTGCTGATTTCCCGAGCGATCGGCCAGCATGTCGCATCAATTGAGGGGGGAGACATAGCGTAAAATTATATAGCAGGCTAATATTTGAACGCTTCAGTATGCGTTAGCTCAATATATCAGCAATAGTGAAGTCTGCAGTGCTGTTATATGCATTAATACTGGATTATTAGTCATATGTGTCGCTAAATGGAAAGGTGCTGGCGCGGGGTTTTGGCAAGGATTATCACACCGCCGCGCAGGTTGCCGGGCAACGACCCGGCGATAAGCAGACAGGGATTGATCTATCAAATAATAATGCAGCAGAGGTTCACTTTGACTTCGTCAGATTCCACACCGACGGCGCCACAACGCCATGCCATCCCCCCGGGAGCCGGGGCACTGTTCTTTATCCAAATCTTCGCCACGCTGGGTTTTGCCGTGCTGTACTCCACGTTGGTACTGTACGCCACCAAGCGTTTGGGCTTCAGCGAAACGAACGCTAACGCCATGATGGGCGTATTCGGGGCGTTCAACTACGGCTTGCATATGTTCGGCGGCTATCTGGGTGGGCGCTTCCTCAGCAACCGCAACCTGTTCGTACTGGGTATGGTGCTGCAGGTGATTGGCTGCGCGTTGATCGCCGTGGCGGGTGTCTGGGGACTTTACTGGGGCCTGGCGATGTTCCTGACCGGCAGTGGGCTGAACGTCACCTGCATTAATATGATGTTGACCCAGCGTTTTAAGCCGGACGACGATCGGCGTGAATCTGCCTTCCTGTGGAACTATGCCGGGATGAACCTGGGGTTCTTTGTCGGTTTTACCGTCGCCGGCTATTTCCAACTGACCGAAAACTACCGCGCGTTGTTCCTGTTCGCCACTCTGGGCAATGCGGCGGCAATTATCGTTGCCGTCAGCCGTTGGCGCATTCTGGCCGATCTCAACACACCATTGCATGACGCCAGCCGTGGAGAATATCGCTGGCGCATGCTGGTCGGGTTAGCGGTATTGGTGGTGTTGGTGCCTATTATCCGCGTGATGCTGACCCACGCCGAGTTTAGCGGTCACTTCGTCATTGGCCTCGGCGTGCTGATTTTCCTGATGCTGTGCGTGGTCACGTTACGTCATCATCCGCGTGATGAACGTCGCCGGATGACCGCTTATCTGATCCTGGCATTGGGGTCACTGGTGTTTTGGTCGCTGTATCAGTTGGCGCCAATGGGGCTGATGCTGTTCTCCGAGCACAACATCAATTTGAATGTCTACGGCATTCAGGTGGCACCGCAATGGATCCAGAACATCAATACGTTGGTGATCGTGGTCGGTGGGCCGCTGATGGCCTGGTGGTTCAATCGCCTGCGCGCCCGTGGCTGCAAAATCGACATTCCCATGCAGTTTTCCGGTTCGCTGTTTTGTATCGGGCTGGGTATGCTGGTATTGCCGTTGGGTATCAGCCTGGCCGGCGGTGACGGGCTGGTGGCGTTTAAATGGATTGCCATCAGTTATGTGCTGCAGAGCATCGGTGAACTGATGATTTCCCCGATCGGCTACGCGATGATCGGCAAACTGGCCCCCCCGCGCTATCAGGGGGTGATGATGGGCTGCTGGATGATGGTCACCGGCGTCGCTTCGGTATTGGCGGGCTACGTCTCGGGCCTGATGCCGGAAAACAGCGGAAGTACCCCGGTGTTGACCAACCCCGGTTACAGCGAGGTGTTTAGCGTGCTGGGCTGGGGAGCCGCAGGTGTCGGCGTGGTGATGCTGATTTTGATCCCGCTGCTGCGCCGCCTAATCAGGCACGACACCCCGGTCGCAGCCTGAGAGCCCGCCGTATGAAAATAGCCCCACTGGTCGGGGCTGTTTTCGTTTTGGGCTTTAACGCTTGCATCTGCCGACGAATCGCGGAAGTCTGGATGGAAATAGATAAAAACAGACGGAGTCGCGAAGATGAACATCATTTTTTACCACCCTTTCTTTAATGCCGAGGAATGGCTGGCAGGCCTGTCACAGCGCCTGCCGCAAGCGCAGGTTCGTGCCTGGCAACCGGGCGATGATCGTCCGGCAGATTACGCGTTGGTGTGGCGGCCACCCCATGAGATGTTGGCTAACCGTGGTCGGTTGAAAGGCGTGTTTGCCCTCGGTGCCGGCGTCGATGCCATCCTGGAGCAAGAGCGTGCTTACCCCGGTACCCTGCCGGCAGGTGTGCCGTTGCTGCGCCTTGAAGATACCGGCATGGCGCAACAGATGCAGGAATATGCCCTGAGCTACGTCCTGCGCTATTTCCGCCGTTTTGATGAATACCAACTGTTGCAACAGCAGCAAGAGTGGCGGCCGCTCGATCCCCATCAGCAGGATAACTTCACTATTGGCATTCTCGGTGCCGGGGTGTTGGGCAAAAGCGTGGCGCAGAAGCTGACGGCGTTTGGTTTTAACGTGCGTTGCTGGAGCCGTAGCCCTAAACAAATCGACGGCGTGCAGAGCTTTGCCGGAGCCGAACAGCGCGCCGCGTTTCTCGATGGTGTGCAATTGCTGATCAATCTGCTGCCCAATACGCCGGAAACCGCCGGGATCCTCAATCAGCAACTGTTCGTGCATTTGGCGCCGGGGGCTTATCTGATCAACCTGGCACGGGGTGCGCATTTGGTTGAGGACGATCTGTTGCAGGCGCTGGAGCAAGGCCAACTTGCCGCCGCCACGCTGGATGTGTTCGTCACCGAGCCGCTGCCGCAGGCGCATCCGTTCTGGCGTCATCCGCGTGTCACCATTACCCCGCATATTGCTGCCATCACCTTGCCGCAAGCGGCGATGGATCAGATAGCGGCGAACATTCTCGCGCTTGAGGCCGGACAAACACCAGCCGGAGTGGTAGATGTGCTGCTCGGTTACTGACCTTCCGGTGATGCACCTGCTAAACTCGATAAATAACAAACCGCGCCTGCCGCCGCATTCTGGCAGGCCGCTCAGAAGGAGAAGCAATGTACCCCGTTGATTTACATATGCACACCGTCGCCAGCACCCACGCCTACAGCACGCTGCATGATTACATCGTCGAAGCCCGGCAAAAGGGCATCAAACTTTTCGCCATCACCGACCATGGCCCGGACATGGCAGATGCGCCGCATTATTGGCACTTTATGAACATGCACGTGTGGCCGCGCCTGGTGGACGGCGTGGGCATCCTGCGCGGCATTGAGGCCAATATCAAAAATCGGCAGGGCGATATCGACTGTACCGGTCCGATGCTGGATAAAATCGACGTGATTATTGCCGGTTTCCACGAGCCGGTGTTTGCGCCACAGGACAAGGCGGCCAATACCGAAGCGATGATTGCTGCTATGGCGCAGGGGGACGTGCACATTATCAGCCACCCAGGTAACCCAAGATACCCGATTGATATTGCCGCGGTTGCCGCTGCGGCGGCCAGGTATGAAGTGGCGCTGGAGCTGAACAACTCGTCGTTCACCCACTCGCGCAAGGGCAGTGAAGACAACTGCCGTGCGATTGCTGCTGCGGTGCGTGATGCCGGCGGCTGGCTGGCGCTGGGCTCGGATTCCCACATTGCCTTCTCGCTCGGCGGCTTTGAACACTGCGAACGCATTATTGCCGAAGTGGAGTTCCCGCAGGAACGCATCCTTAACGTTAGCCCACGGCGCCTGCTGGACTTTCTCGAACGGCGCGGCAAGCCGGCGATTGCGGAACTGGCCGATTTGTGACATCGTCCCGGCAAATTTTTCCGTATTGTATAAGGCATTACCATGAATGAGTTTTCTGTTGTTTGCCGCGTGCTGGGCACGCTGTTTTATCGTCAGCCGCAAGATCCGTTGCTGGTGCCGCTGTTTACGTTGATCAAAGAAGGCAAACTGAAGCAACACTGGCCGCTGGAGCAGGACGAACTGTTGGTTCGGCTGCAGCAGGGTTGTGATGTCAACCAGCTGTCCAGTGATTTCAACGCGATGTTTGTCGGCAGCGAGTGCAGCGTGTCACCATTCCGTTCTGCCTATGTTGAAGGGGCGACGGAAGCGGAAGTGCGTACTTTTCTGCAACAGCGGGGCATGCCATTAAGCGAAGCGCCGGCCGATCACTTCGGTTCACTGCTGCTGGCCGCCTCATGGCTGGAAGATCAGGCGCAGGAAGACGAAACGCAGGCGCAGATCGCCTTGTTTGACGACTATCTGCTGCCCTGGTGCGGCCGTTTCCTCGGCAAAGTGGAAGCTCATGCCACCACCGGTTTTTACCGTACGTTGTCGCTACTGGCTCGCGAATCAATTCAGGCGATGCGTGACGAACTGGCGGAGTACGAACAAGACGAAGAACAGCCGGGCGAAGAGGGCCAACAGCCTTAATGCCTTGCTGGCCGGTTTACGCCTAACGGCGGAGCCGGCCATTTTCCCCGCTACACAGGTTTTCATCCCCCATACGTAAATTGACAAATAATCCCCTAATCTGACGGTTCACCGGCGGTTTGGCCAATTTGTGCCTGCGCGCCTCGTTTCCTTCGGCAAAGGGTTAAGTATGAAAAATAACTGGATGCAGCAGATCCAATCCATGATTGGGCAAAAGGCCGGTTCAATCGGCGGGTCGGAAGGCATCGGCAAACTGCTGGCCCCGACCGCATTAGGTGGCCTGGTGGGTGTCTTGCTGGCGAACAAGTCATCACGCAAATTGGTAGGCAAATTCGGCAAGAACGCGTTGATTATTGGCGGCAGCGCGGCGGTGGGCGCGGTGTTGTGGAATAAGTACAAGCAGCGCGTGAAAGAAACCCATCAGGATGAACCGCAGTTCGGTCTGCAAACCACGCCGGTAGATTTGCGCGCCAAACGGCTGGTGCAGGCGCTGGTGTTCGCCGCCAAGAGCGATGGTCATATCGATGCGGAAGAAAAACGCGCTATCGATCACAGCCTGGAACAGCTGCAGGTGGGTGAGGAAGCGCAAAAATGGGTGCAAGAGGCCATAGATCAACCGCTGAACCCGGATCTGATCGCCCAGAGCGTGAAGAATGAAGACGAAGCGTTGGAAGTTTATTACCTGAGCTGCATGGTGATCGACGTCGATCACTTTATGGAGCGTGGTTATCTTGACGCGCTGGCGCAGTCGTTGAAGATCCCGGCGGACGTTAAGCAGGGCATCGAAAACGACGTCAACGAGAAAAAGCGCGAGCTGGCATAGCGCCGCTTGGCAAGCCGGGGGGAATCGTGTCACTCTTGCCTTAATCAAGGTAAGCGGATGATTTAGCAATGATGACACCCCCTAAGGCAGAAAAACGTCCTTATCCCATTACTACCCACGGCGACACGCGGGTAGATGACTATTATTGGCTGCGCGACGACGAGCGCGCAGACCCGCAGGTGCTGGACTATCTGCAGGCGGAAAACGCCTTTACCGACGCGGTACTGAAACCGCAACAGGCGCTGCGCGAAACTCTGTATGAAGAGATGGTGGCGCGTATTCCTCAGCAGGAACATTCGGTGCCTTACGTCCGGCACGGCTACCGCTATCAGACCCGCTTTGAACCGGGCAATGAATACGCGATTTACGTCCGCCAACCGCAGGCCGAGAGCGAGCATTGGGATATCCTGATCGACGGCAATCAACGTGCCGAGCAGCGTGAGTTTTATACCCTCGGCGGGCTGGAAGTCAGTCCCGATAACCAAAAACTGGCGGTTGCGGAAGATTTTCTTTCTCGTCGCCAGTACGACATTCGTTTCAAAAACCTCAGCGACGATAGCTGGACCGACGAAGTGCTGGAAAACACCTCCGGCAGCTTTGAATGGGCCAACGACTCGGCCACCGTGTATTACGTACGCAAACACGCCAAAACGTTGCTGCCTTATCAGGTCTATCGCCACGTGGTGGGCACCGATCCGCAGCTCGATGAGCTGATCTACGAAGAAAAGGACGACACCTTCTACGTCGGGTTGGAAAAGACCACCTCCGATCGTTTTATTCTGATCCATCTGAGCAGCACCACCACCTCGGAAATCCTGCTGCTGGACGCCGATCGTGCCGACAGCAAGCCGCAGATGTTTGTGCCGCGTCGTAAGGATCATGAATACGGTATCGATCACTATCACCAGCATTTCTATATCCGTTCCAACAAGGACGGCAAGAACTTCGGCCTGTATCAAAGTGATCAGGCGGATGAAGCGCAGTGGCAGACGCTGATCGCTCCGCGTATCGAAGTGATGCTGGAGGGCTTTAGCCTGTTCCGTGACTGGCTGGTGGTGGAAGAGCGCAGCGAAGGTCTGACCCAACTGCGACAGATCCACTGGCAGAGCGGCGAAGTGAAGCGCATTGCCTTCGACGACCCCACCTACACCACCTGGCTGGCGTACAACCCGGAACCGGAAACCGAGCTGCTGCGCTATGGCTATTCTTCGATGACCACGCCGACCACGCTGTATGAGCTTAATCTCGACAGCGGTGAGCGCGTGATGCTCAAACAGCAGGAAGTGAAAAACTTCACTCCGGAAAATTACCGTAGCGAGCGGGTATGGGTGAAGGCGCGTGATGGCGTTGAAGTCCCGGTTTCGCTGGTCTACCGCCACGATAAATTTACGCGCGGCACCAACCCGCTGATGGTGTATGGCTACGGCTCTTACGGCAGCAGCATGGATCCGGCCTTCAGCGCCAGCCGCTTAAGCCTGTTGGATCGCGGTTTTGTGTTTGTGCTGGCACACATTCGCGGCGGCGGTGAGCTGGGGCAACTGTGGTATGAAGACGGTAAATTATTCAAAAAGCAAAACACCTTCAACGATTTCATCGACGTGACCGAGGCGTTGATCGCCCAGGGTTACGGTGACGCCAAACGGGTATTTGCCATGGGTGGCAGCGCCGGTGGCCTGTTGATGGGCGCGGTGATTAACCAGGCACCCAGGTTGTTCAACGGCATTGTGGCGCAGGTGCCTTTTGTTGATGTGGTCACCACCATGCTCGACGAGTCAATTCCGCTGACGACCGGCGAGTACGACGAATGGGGCAACCCGAACGAGCAGGCCTACTACGACTACATTTTGCAATACAGCCCTTACGATCAGGTTAAGGCGCAGGATTATCCGCATATGCTGGTCACCACCGGTTTGCATGACTCTCAGGTACAGTATTGGGAGCCGGCCAAGTGGGTGGCCAAACTGCGTGAGCTGAAGACCGACGATCGCCAGCTGTTGCTGTATACCGATATGGATTCCGGCCACGGCGGCAAGTCCGGGCGTTTCAAAGCTTATGAAGATATCGCGCTGGAGTACGCCTTTATTCTGGCGCTGGCGGAGTAACCTTAAGGCGGGCGGCTGGCGCTGCCCGCTTTTTTCAACCAATCAGATAGTATCTCAGCGTGTGCTTCATGTCCGGACTGAGGTCTTCGATAGATTTCAGCATCCAGCGCAAATAGCCGGGATCTTCCTGCGCGACGCGATCAATTTCCTGTCCACGATACTTACCGAACTTAAACTTCTTCAGCAGTACTGGCTGGTCAGTAATTTGCGCCATCTGTTCTGGCGTCCAACCTGAATCCTTGATGATGCGTTGCAATAGCGCGGCGGTGACGTAGCAGTCGTATAACGCCCGATGTGGGTAAAGCGTGGTGTCCTGCGGCAATTGAACATCGAGATTCAGCGCATAGCGCAGATATTGGTTGCCGTATTTGATGTCCGGGTACAGGTTGCGCGCCAGTTTCATGGTACAGATCCAGGCGCCGTGCATTTCTGGTAACACGCCGCGATCGAATGCCGCATTGTGCGCGACATAGTAGGGACTGCCCTGATAGCGACCAATCGCTACCGCGATGCGCGGTTTCCCTTCGACCATCTGCTCGGTGATATGGTGAATGGCCATGGCCTCAATGCCAATAGGGCGGTCGGGGCTGATTAAATCGCTCATTGGGTTGGCGATCTGTCCGTCGATCAGATCAACAGAGGCCACCTCTACCACGCCGCCTTCCAGCCCGCAGGTTTCAGTGTCTATTACGCGTAAATTCATGATTTCCTCAGAGTGGCTGCACAGGTTTAGCTTAACCGGCAGCCTTGCTCCTGCCAACCGCTGAAAGGTGGAGCGTTATTTCAGGCAACAAAAAACCCGCCTTGGCGGGTTTAATTACGGTTAGAAGTTCGCTTACTCGCCGGTCGTTTGGCCTTTCTTAGCGCGCTTGCCTGCACGTTTTTCTGCAGGGGTTTTCAACGGCTTCTTCTTCGCATTTTTTTTGCTATCCATTCCCTTACTCATGATGGCCTCTCAGTTACCTATGGTTGGGTGGGTTGCTCAGCCATTAACCCCCTTACGCCTGTCGGATGCAAGCAGGAAAGCGAGTGGTTTTGTTAATCGATTGTTTATAGGTGCAATTTTGTTTTCTTATGCATGGCTGTTTAATTATTATGATATGTTATAATGTAACAATTAAATGATAACCGGAGAGCGCTATGAACGTTGTGACCTTACTAAACCAACAGCAGCTCCTGGCCATGCCGGAGTCTGATTACATGAACCCGGCGCAGCGGGCGTTTTTCCGCCAGCGCTTGCAGGACGAGCAACAAAAACTGTTGCAGCACATTGAAGCGCTGAAGAGAGATATCGACGGCGGCGAGGTGTCCGGCGACGAAGCGGACAAAGCCGCCCGCGAGGAAGACTTGCGATTGCTTTTCCGCCAGTTGGATCGTGAAAGCCGCCTGCTGCCGAAAATCAGCGCGGCGCTGACGCGATTACATAACGGCGAATACGGCTATTGCCGTGAAAGCGGCGAGCCTATCGGGCTTGCGCGCCTGTTGCTGCGGCCGACGGCGGAGCTAAGCATTGAAGCCAAAACCGCTCAGGAAATGCGTGAGCCACATCTGCGTAAACGGGGCTAAGTTCGCGGCTGGCTACGCGTGGCCAGCCAGTATTTTGCCGTCAGTTCGTATTCATTTTAAGCAAACGCACCCTAACTTGTTGGGGAGGGTAGGAGTTTTCAGGTTTTACCGTTGACCAAATGAGTGGCTTCGGCTTTTATGAGGGTATGACCCACTCAGAGACGGAAGCGCCATGGAACAATTAAGAGGTTTATACCCGCCGTTAGCAGCATACGACAGCGGTTGGCTGGACACTGGAGATGGCCACCGTATCTACTGGGAGCTGAGCGGCAACCCACAGGGTAAGCCGGCCGTCTTTATTCACGGCGGGCCGGGCGGTGGCATTTCCCCTTATCATCGCCAACTGTTCGATCCGCAGCGTTATAAGGTGTTGCTGTTCGATCAGCGTGGCTGCGGCCGCTCCAAACCGCACGCCAGTCTGGACAACAACACCACCTGGCATCTGGTGCAGGACATTGAACGGCTGCGCGAAATAGCCGGTGTCGATCAGTGGTTGGTGTTTGGCGGCTCCTGGGGCTCGACGCTAGCCTTGGCCTACGCACAGACCCACCCGCAGCGCGTTAGCGAAATGGTGCTGCGCGGTATCTTCACACTGCGTAAGCAGGAACTGCATTGGTACTATCAGGACGGTGCTTCGCGCTTCTTCCCGGAGAAATGGGAGCGCGTGTTGTCGATTCTGTCAGAGGAAGAGCGTAAGGATGTGATTGCGTCTTATCGCCAGCGCCTGACCTCACCGGATCTGCAGGTGCAGCTTGAGGCAGCGAAGCTGTGGAGCGTGTGGGAAGGGGAGACGGTGACCTTGCTGCCAAGCAGCGAGTCGGCATCTTTTGGTGAAGATGACTTTGCGCTGGCGTTTGCCCGCATAGAAAACCACTATTTCACTCATCTGGGCTTCCTGGAGAGCGACGATCAGCTGCTGCGCAATGTCCCGCTGATCCGCCATATTCCGGCGGTGATTATCCATGGTCGCTACGATATGGCTTGCCAGGTGCAAAACGCCTGGGATCTGGCCAAGGCCTGGCCGGAGGCGGAACTGCATATCGTCGAGGGGGCCGGACACTCGTTTGACGAACCGGGTATCCTGCATCAGCTGATGCTGGCCACCGACAGGTTTGCTGGCAAGTGACATGAAGCCCGCCATCTCGGCGGGCTTTTTACTATTTGGACTTCGGCTCGTACGGCAGGCGTGAAAACTTGTGTGATTCGACGCGGTAATGCGCTACGCGTTCGCGGAAATAATCACGCAGGTGCGCCGGCTGTTCACGCTCAACCATTTCCGGGATCACCGGCATATTGTAGCGTTCTTTGAATGCCACGCCGGAAGCCGCGAGATCAACGTTCACTTTGTCCATCTCTTCTTTGGAAAGCTCTGCCAGATTGTAACCCACCGTATTCTCCTTACAGTTACCGCATTGGATCAGCGCAGAAGGTAATGCACCCGGCGGCGCTTGGCAAGCCTGAAGCGCAGAAGGGGAGTTAAGGACAAAGAATGACAGGTGGTATGAAGGGTTATTTATTACACTGACGGCAATGCAATCTATTTATTATCATAAATAAGAATGATTCGCTTTTTGATTAAATATATAGATGTAAATAGTTATCATAATTATTTAAATGAATAATTGGTTTTTTTAATAACTCATTGATAGTTAATGTTTTAAAAATTAAATCATCAATGATGTAAATCAGGTGTTTTTATTTTGTTTTCATCAAGGCATAATGCGGAAAAATTAAGTTGAAACCTGCAAAATAAAGGAATGATTATGCTGACGCCTGAAATGACCAAGAAGCTGAATGAGCAACTGAACCTGGAGTTTTACTCTGCCAATCTGTACCTGCAAATGAGCGCATGGTGTAGCGATAAAGGCTTTGAAGGGGCCGCCTCATTCCTTAAAGAGCATTCTCAGGAAGAGATGCAGCACATGCAACGCCTGTTCGAATACCTGAGCGATACCGGTTCCCTGCCGCTGCTGGGCAGCATCGCTGCACCGCCGGTAGAGTTTGCCTCCCTGGCGGATGTGTTCCAGCAGACTTACGAACATGAGCAACTGATTACCCGTCAGATCAACGAACTGGCTCATGCTGCCATGACTGCCCACGATTACTCGACCTTCAACTTCCTGCAGTGGTACGTTGCCGAGCAGCACGAAGAAGAGAAGCTGTTCAAATCCGTGCTGGATAAACTGGCGCTGGTGGGTAACAGCGGTAATGCCCTGTTCTTCATTGATAAAGATCTGAAGAAAATGGGTGCGGCCGGCGAAAGTGCTAACGGCCAGGTCTAATTACCTTTGTTAAAAAACCGCGTACCGGCCTTGCCTGGTGCGCGGTTTTTTTATGCCCTGAGTTTAACGCGGTTATGCAGCGATATGTGCTACCAGATCGCAAAATGCCAGCGTTCTGCTCGACTTGCATAATGACACTCGTTATCATTTGACCCGATACGCTACAGGGATGGTAGAGAGTTAAAACAGTGGGTTACTGGTTAATCCCTTCTTCTGTTTACCCGTGGCGCAATCATCTGCGGTGGGTTGGGCTGCTGATACATCGCCCTGGCGGTTGGCCTTAATCCTTATCACCCTCGATTATTGCTTTAAGGGATATCACTGTGATTGGTAAAATTCGTTCTTCTTATCGCCTGCTTTCCACTATTTTCGTACTGTTTGTCGGGCTGTCCTCACAGCAGGCACTGGCGCATGCTCATTTGAAAGTTGAGACGCCGGCGGCAGATGCCAGCGTTAGCCCGGCCCCAAAAGTGCTGACGCTTAACTTCTCCGAAGGCATCGAGCCTAACTTTAGCGGCATTAAAATCACCGGGCCAGACAACGCCGAAGTGAAAACCGGCAAGTTGCAGCTTGATGCGAACAACAACACCCAAGTTAATCTGCCTATTGAGGGCGACCTGGCAGCAGGAAAATATAACGTCAGCTGGCATGTGGTTTCGGTCGACGGTCATAAAACCAAAGGCCAGTACAGCTTCACCGTAAACTAAACCATGAGTCTGGCGACCCTGTTTGTCCTGTGTCGCTTTGTGCACTTTGCGGCGGTGATGCTGATGTTTGGCACCAGCCTGTTCACCGCCTTATTGTCGCCGCAGCGCCTTTCCCCGTATCTCACCCGTGATGTGCGTCCTTTGTTGGTCTCTTGCACCTGGCTTGCCGGGCTTTCTGCCGTGGCGCTGCTGGCTATTCAGGCCGGGCAGATGGGCGACGGCTGGGCCGATACCTGGCGGCTGGACGTGTGGTGGGCGGTACTGGGCACCACCTTCGGTGAGGTCTGGCGCTGGCACCTGGGCATTTCATTATTGGCGTTGCTGAGCCTGTGGCTGGCAGAACCGCGCCGCACGCAGCTTTTGGCATTGCTTTCCACACTGTTGCTGGTCAGCATGGCATTCATCGGCCATGCAGCAATGCATGATGGAGGGCTCGGCGTAGCGCATCGTTTTAACCACGCACTGCATTTGTTGGCCGCCGGTTACTGGTTTGGCAGCCTGCTGCCGTTGCTGGTTTGCCTGCGTTATCTGGCTCAACCGCAAAGCCGCAGCGATGCGGTCACCACGCTGATACGCTTCTCGCGTTGGGGCCACCTGGCGGTAGCGCTGGTGGTGTTGACCGGTGTGATCAACAGTTTGATTATTCTCGGCCGTTGGCCGCTGGATGTCGATTCACCTTACCAGCGCCTGCTGCTGTTCAAAACCGCACTGGTGGCGCTGATGGTGATGGTGGCGTTGGCCAACCGTTACGCCATCGTCCCGGCGATGAGCAGCATGCCGCAGTTGGCACAGCGCGGGCTGGTGCTGGCCTGCTGGATTGAAGTGGGGTTGGGCGCGGGCGTGCTGCTGCTGGTCAGTTTATTTGCAACTTATGCGCCGGTGTAACATTGCGGCTTGCCGGATGCCCCCAAACTGCGGGAAAATTGAATCAAATAGCAACCTTAAGGCCACAACATGAAATCGGCATTACTTGGCATAACGCTGCTGGCAACCGCGACCGGTGCGCTGGCGGCAGATCAACTGGTGAACATCACCAAGCTGGAATACGGCAAACAGTGGGCGTTTACCAAAGAAGAAGTGACGCTGCAATGCCGCAGCGGCGGTGCACTGTTCGTGCTCAACAACAGCACGCTGATGCAGTACCCGCTCAACGAAGCCGCAGAGGCGCAGGTGAAAGCAGGGCAGCAGCGCGCCCAGCCGCTGGAGGTGATCCTGCTCGATGATGTCGCCAATCCGGGCCATAAGATGAGTGTTGAGCCGTACCGCGAACGCGCCGAGAAGCTCTGCGCGAACTAATCGCTTATCACACAATGACTTAGTTTGGGGTTAACCGGTGATGGAAATTGCGCTGAATTAATTTCATTTCGAAACTATCACTTGCCGTGTGGCTGGCTGGCAAAAATAGCGCGGTAAGCTACTCTTAAAGTGCACGGCTGAACAAGCCTTGCACAAAATGCCAACTTTTAGCGCACGGCTCTCTCCCAAGAGCCATTTCCCTAGACCGAATATAGGAATCGTATTCGGTCTTTTTTTAAGTTATTGTTTTACAAGCAAAAAATTCTGAAAAATCGAAATTACTCGAATTTTACTCGAATTTTGATATTCGGTCTTTTACAGCATTACGTATTCTTTCCCCCGCATATCGAGATATTTACCCGTCATTTTTTCGGATTTATGCCCCAGTAATTTCTGCGCAAATTCCTTCCCTTTTTCCTTCTCATACAACCGTCCGGCCAGGCTCCTGATCTCGTGGAATGTCGGTGGATTCTCTTCAAACTCAAGTCCAGAGGCTTTTCGCGTAGCAACAAACTTTTTCGTCAACCCATCAGGGTGCAAAGAGCCGTCTAGGCTATTTTTACGGATGCCGGCACTGAGCATAAATTCGGTAGTGCTGGCCAGCCGGCAGCGGTCTATCACTGTCCCTAACCTGAGGCCCACGGATTTCAGCTCCAGGTCGAGAGGCAAGGAGATCATTGCCCCCGTCTTTCCTTGTTCAACCTGCAGGCGCCCATTCACGACATGATCAAATCGGAACTGCGTCAAATCCTCGCGCCGCTGTCCTGTGACCAGTGCCAGATCCATCGCCAAACTAAACCACTGCGGCATGGTAGCCGCAGTTTCACGAATGGGAATGTACTGCGCCAATTCTAGCCGCTCGCGCTTCACCACAACTTTTGCTGCGCGAGTGGGGGCTACAGGGTTATTTTCGGTATGGCCTTCCACAATCGCTTCACGAAATATGTCAGAAAGTACGGAACGCATAGTTGCAGCCATCGTTTTTTTGTCCTGTGCAATCCAAAATTCAAGGAATTCAGCAATGTGGCGTGTGGTGATCTTGGACATAACCATATTACCCAGACGTTCGCGGATAATGGCGAATTGCCCAGTGCGCACCTTGTAGGTGTTCTCGGCCAACTGGCGCCGCTTGAAAAGCACATCGTAACGGTCGAGCCAGGTATTTAGCGTGTACTCGTGGCTGCCCTTGATTTTATCCAGTAGCAGAACGGGAGAGTAGTTCTGTTCTATGTAGTGATTGGCTTCGATCGCCTGTGCAATAGCATCTCGGCGTGCAATCTGCCCCAGTGATATTTCCTTTCTTGTGACAGGGTTGCGCCAATAGAAGGATTTACTTTTCCTGCGATAAGTCAGGTTTTTGGGTAATTTCATGTCATAACCTTCCTTTCGCCGTGTCATTAATTACCTTCTCCATAAACGCCGACCGAGCTGGTTCGATGCTGCGCGCTTCTTTTATTTTTCTACCCAAATTTAAATCTTTGGGATTGATGTAAATGGTCCCTGGTGTCAGACGATATTCCCGGCCTTCTTTTTCCGCTGCCGGGTAAAAATTTCCGTTCCTAGCCCAACGCTGTAGTGTTTGCAGAGACGGTTTTTTGCCAGGGTAAATGGTGTTGCACCATTCTTCTAAGGTCAGTTTTGTACTCATTGGTTATGCTCCTACGCACAACCGGCCACGATCTTACTCGTGGCCTGCGTTGTGTTTTGATTTTCGAAAATCATTTCTCTGGTCGATAAGCTGCATCGCAGTACAGAACGGCGTGCGGCCGGCGCAATTGGATTGCTTCTTTCAACCGCTCACATTGGTCATAGCTCGGGTAAACCCTCTCCGATACCGGCAGCGCGTCGCAGGCGTCGTGGCCACACGGGCTAACCAATAAGACGAAACCTATGAGCGTCAGCATGTCGCCTCCTGCGCCGGAGATAGGTCATCGATCGCCTGCTGATAGCGCTGTACTTCATCAGCGTTAAGGAATCGTTCAGAGCGGTGCAGCAGGGCACCTAATTCGGCGCGTTCCTGGCTTGTAGTGCCACCATTCCTGCCAGCCTCATCGATCGACGTACCCAGGGCTGAAATAGCGTTCAGGCGGTGGTGGTGCTTCACGATTTTGTTTTTCAGCTCGGTGTACAGCGTGATCCCCAGCTGTGACTTCAATTCTTCAACTGAGGCGCGAAGGTCTGTCGCCTGTGCCGGGGTGGTGATCTTGTCGATACTACCGCGGATATCGGCAGCCATTGTTTCTGGTGCAGTGTCGCCTGGAACTGGTTCCGGTGCCTGATCTGCAGCTTCGATTAACTGGCCGGCAGTTACGCGAGTGTCCGGTGTGATGTCTTTTTCTTTCTGCCAAACCATCTCCTGCCCACGTTCGAGCATTTCCATGATCTCGGAGTTATTCGGCAGCCGCCGGCCAAGGCGGTGCATAACGGATTTGCGGGACATTGATTCATACCAATTAACCCACGGGCCTTTGTCGCTGTTTTTGCTGGCGGCGCGGACTTTCTCAATATCCTCGATATTCATCACTTCAAACTGCAGCTCACCGCTGCGCATTTTTGCGTACGCGAACGCACCGATCATCTCGCCGCGGTCGAGCATATTTGGTTCATAGAAAATATGTTCGCCGTTCTCGTCCATCCACACGCGGAATTTATCGTTTTTGTACAATACGCGGGTTGCGATAATAGATACCTCACCAGATTGGCGTACGCGCTTCATTACGCCATCGATCATTGGCATGTACTGTGCACGGCGTACCCGCTGACCGTTTGGGAGTGAGGTTTTGTAAACGACGAGTGCAGCTTCGCGCCCGTCAGGTATGAGGCCGTCTTTCGCGCATGACGAAAGGGCGTTAATAACGCTTTGACGGTCGGCATCGTACAAGTCGGAATTGGTTGCTAACGCCACTGCTGCGGCGTTAGTAAATTTTTCAAAGCTGACGTGGCTCGGCAAAATTGCCTTTGCCGGCGCCAGCTGTTCCGCTAGGTCTTTCTGGATCAGTGCAAGTTGGTTGGTCATTGGTATGCTCCTTAAGCTACGCGCAGCGCTTCCATGCGGCGCTGGTCAAAGTCGTTAATGTCGTCCACGATTTCTTCGGTGATTGGCTCTGGCCAAATGCCAGTATCCTGCGCCTGTTTGATATCGCGGAGGGTCTTGCGGTACTCAAGGCGGCCGAGTTCCAACAGGTCAGCAGATGCCTCGACGATGGCGATCCAGTGGTAGTGCTCGTCTTTGTTGACGAAGATCCAGAAGAACTGATCGAACGCCGCCACGTCGCAATACATGCCGGCACTCAGGTGATAATCCCTTTCGATGATTTCGCGGTGCAGCCGTGCGCGCAGGGCGCTTTGCTTAACGTTCCCCATCGTGACGGTTTTCAGGTCAAAGGCGGTACGAAGGCCGCTGGCCTCAATCTCAAGGTCTGGCCGTACGCGAACCTCGAGGCCGGTCTCCTCGTCGATGCCGAAATAGCTCACTTCAACCGCACGCTGCGGATGCTGCAGCAGTTGACCGGCGGAAGGATGCGTAAACAGTGCGCGCTGGATGGCTTTCCCGTATTGCAGCTGTTGCTGCGTGATCGGCTGGCGGCCGTCGTTGCAGTCTTTCCAAATGCTGAGCACCTCGTCGGCGAATACGGCCGTCGGAAGAATCGTTTTTGATGCGCGCCGCCATTTCTTCCTTGGTCCCACTGACCGGCAGCTGCGCCGGGATCGCACGTTCTTTTTCGACAAATTCCGGATTGATGGTCGTCAGCTGTTCAAGTAGGGCGTCACGGCTACCGGTAGTTTTGATCGGCGCTGGCAGGGTGGCGTTGTATTTCTTGATGCATCCCTTCATCGCTGCAACTGTTGGTTCGGCTGTGGCCAGGCTTTGAAACTCTACCGGAAGCGAGACATAAAATTGTGCGGTTTCTTCGTAGTTGCCTCCCAAAGCCCGTGGGCTTGGAAACGTGACGTTATGCTTCTCAATCATGCCGCGTAAAGTATCGGCATCGGCCTGCTTAGGCAGGCTGGCATTGTATTTATCGATAAACGCGCGCATCGATGCTGTGTCGGTAAATGCCCCCTCAGGGATAAGCGGTTCAACGCTAAACTCTGCGTCCAGTTTCTCCGGCTCGAGTGCCAGCGTATGAACCAGCGAACCGAATGTCAGTGCGTCGGTGCGTTCACGCTGAATAGACTTGATGACGTGGCGGCCGTGGTAATACATCAGACTGATCCGCGCGTCCTTCGCCATTGTGCTGCTGATGCCGTTTGCTGAGTGGTAGACCTCGTTAGGAATGTCGTGATAGCGGCCGGGCTCGAAATATGGCGGGACCGAGAGTAACGGCTTCTCTGTAGGCTGTTCATCGTTCGGCGCTGACAATTGAGCCGTTTCACCTGACAAATCGGCTGCTTTGGTTGACGAATTCAGGAATTCCCGAACATTATCGGTTGTCAGATCCTCATTTTCCCGAAAATCGATTGATGCTGGTTCATCAACGGTGACGTTTGCCAGTGGTGACTCAGCAAATAGCGTAGACACGTCGAATTGACCACCACCCATGCTGCGCAGTTCGCCGGATTGCTGCTGATGGGCTACTTCTGCTTTTTCGCCCTCATTTGAGGAATCCGGCTGCGCTATTTCTGCTTTTTCACGCTGGTTAGCGATGCTTGCCTGCTCCAATGCCTGGCGTGCTTCTTTCAGGTAGAACTCAACGCGCTCGTTGATCAAAGCAACGCGCGGATCTTTGTCATCTACCCAGTTCTCCAGCACGTCGCAGGTAAGGTGATGAATTTCATCAGCGGCCAGCTGTTGGAACGGGTCGCATGGTTCGATCTCTTTGGCCAGCAGTCGAGCAATGTAGGTGTATTTCACACCTTCGCCGATTGCAGCGATGAGCTCAGCGACGTCATCTTTACCCATGACACCAGTGCTGCCACTTAATGCCGCTATAACTTCGCCGCGGATCCATGCTCTGCGCTCGGTTTCAAATTCGATAACCGTAGTATCAATGGTCGTCACTTCTTCTTTTTCACCCTCATTTGAGGCGATTTGTTGCACTTCTACTCCGTTCTGTTGCGTGTTTTCCCGTTTCTGCTGCACGACCTTCGGGTTAACCTCGATCAGATTGGCGTTGATGTAGGTACGCAATGCGCCGGGGGTGAGGTAGAGGTTTTCCTCGGCGCCACGGATCAGCGCCACGATAGCCTCGCGGGAGAACTGCAAAACCCCAGGCGTGCCGCTGAGCGGCTCATTCCATGCGAGTAACTTTTTGTCGTTACGTTTTTTCATCTCGGTAACTGCTCGGATGATTGCGCCTGGGGGGTTAGCAATATCGAAATCTGACGGATAGAGCGCACAACCGATCACGGTTTCCAACATCAGCAAAGAGTCGATCGGAGTGCCTGTCGCTGGTTCGGTGCCATTGGTGAGGATCGTGCCTGATTCGGTGCGGGGCAGCTCTTCGACCGGCTTGGTGGCGTTGCCTGTGTATTTGTGTTGGAAATCCTCAGTGGCCAGCAGTTGCACAACGTAATTCCGTACGCTGGTCAGATTTACGTTAGGGTCTCCTTCTTCGAATCTGCGCCCTACGCCAGCTACAAATGAGGCTAGGCGTTCGGGCTTCATGGCACTAACGGCTGACAGGCGCAACGCATCGAGCATTGTTGAGTAGTAGGGGTGTTCTTTATCGAGGGATGTCGTGATGACCGTCTTCATCTGCGCCTTGGTTAGCACTTTGTCGATGACGCCTAACCCGTGCATCAGTACAGCCGTATTCCGAACGTCCTGGCTCAGTTTTGAAAAGTACGCGCTCGGATCCTGATTGTGAGAGGGGAGGTCACTTTCGTTGGCTGGTTTTTTCACCTGCTGGGTTTCGGTGCCATTGCCGATTTCTGCAGCTGCTGCATCACCTGCAGGCTTGTGCTGCTCCTGTTCTTTCTGCTGTTCACCAGCTGTGGTGAGCAGCTGCCAAGTGCGTTTGTCATCGGCCAGTTCGTAACGGTCACACCAGGTGTCAGAAAATTCACCCTCTGGCGGCAGATCGTCATAAACAGGGTAATCGGTACGGGCGGCCTTGAAATAATCTTTTGGTTCCAGCTCCGCATCTTCGATGTAGTTGGCAAGGTCACGCTGGGCGCGATCGTCGTTCTTTGCGTCGAACCAAATGAAGAGGGAAGGTTTCCCGGTTTTTTGCTTGGCCTTGAGATAAAAGGCATATACGTTTTGCATTGTGCAATTCTCCTGGAACTTAGGTAGAATGCAGGCCGATCAGTGGCCCGCCTCGGTTGGTCATTGGTTATGCTCCGGTTATTGGGGGTGGTTCCCCGGTAACCCGTCTCCGGGACGTTAAGCCGGTAGACTGGCCCGCCTTGTGCGGGCCTTTTTACGTTTTAATCGCAGTAACTTCGGTTGCAGTGTGGGCAGTAAATAACGTGTGTGGTATTTGCTTCATGGAGCGATATACCGGTTTCATACCCACGTAATCCATTCTGCTGATAAATATCTTTCTTACAGCGAAAACAAATCCCATCGTTTGGCGCGAAATGAGGAACGCATTTATTCTTGCAATATTCCTCTTGTGCCTTTCGTGCCGCGATAGGGGAAAATAACTTTTCCATTAATAACCTCTCGTGGTGGTTGATATTGAAATGCGCCCGGCGAGTTGACGCCCCGGATGGGAAACGCTGGACGCATTTCAATAACTTCAAAAAGCCCCGCCAGCGACGGCGGGGAAGACTACGCACAGCAATTATTCGTCTGCGAGCATCGCCAGTAACGCCAGCAGGAGTAGTTTTCTCGGGGAAGTGCTGCCCTTGACTTTGAACTCGGTGGCGTACTCGCTACCTACGTTAACGTGGGTACGCACTGCGGCATCAATGGCACATCTCGGACAATCAAAATCACCAGCATCATTCCCGTTAGGGGTAACAAGGGAGTGCGGCTTTTCTTTGTTATCCGTATTAACGATAAAGCCAATGGTTTCACCCTCGCTTAATACTTCAACGATGTTTTTGTGCAGAAGGTTCATTTTAATTTCTACGGTCTTAATCATGGTTATGCTCCAATTTTAGGTAATGGGATCCCGTGGCTGAATTAATCAGCCAATGAGTTAATTACTTAGTGCTGCGTTTTAGTGCGTTCCGGCTGACTCGAAATATGCCGGGATGCCGGGTGCTTCGAACGGTGCTTTGATGGCGCGCAGGTTGCCGGTAGGCTCGAACCGATAAACACTGCGTATGTAGTCGAACGATACTTTCCATGGCGCGCCAGTGCGTTTATGGCGCAGGGTTACCGCTTTGCCGCTATTAGGAACGATTGTATTCATTGGTTATGTCTCCGTGATTTTAGGTGCCGGTCTTTCCCGGCTGTCAGGTTTATTCCCTTGATTACTAAGTCTCTTTACTGATAACCAAGGGCCTGCTTTACTTCCCCACCTCAGGCGGCAGTGGTATCCTCTCAGTTCCGCAACCAAGGAGGATTACTTCATGAAAAAGAAAGCCATTCCTGATGAGTTATCGCTCGAGCAAGTTAACGCCATACAAATTGAAGCCATTAAAATTTTATTAACCGGATTAGTTGACTCTCAATTTAACTCTCAGCAGAAAGAAGAAATAAAAGTTAATGTTACTGAGATCTTCAACATCATCGATCAGGCCAATAAAATGTCGCCACAACCACTTCAATTTTGGGCTGATGGACGTTCTGGGATTGTTGAAACCCTGAATTTGATGCTTCCGGGCTGCTTGGACCCCAAAGACTAGAAACTAGCTCCATTCCTTTCCAGAGTCGGATACCCGCTTCGCTTACAATCGGCTGACCTTCGTGGTTAGCCGATTCGGATTTAGAGGCGGCTTCTCCACCCTTTTCGACAGCGATCTCCACCAGAGCCCTGACAACCGCATCAACTGCCGCCGCGGTTCCTTCGGCGATCTTCTCTTTAGTGCAACCATCTTTCGCCAAGCTTTCAGCCACACGAATCGCCATCGGGGTGATTTCCAGCAAAAGGGCGTTGGCCTTAGCTGCGTCACACTCGATGGCACCAAAAATCACTTTCTTTTTATCAGTCATCACATGCTCCTGGTTGGTTGTCGCCGTCTTTCCGGCTGTCAGAACGTTTTTCACCTGCTGCGTTAGCGAATCATTCCGGTCTTCATGCGTCCCGGGCAGCTACTTCGTGGGCTTCCTGCCTGTTCGCTGCTGCTTGATGGAATGCATTAAACACAAAGTTTATAATAGTGTCAACAAAATGGGTTTATAAAGTCGATGGGCGCAAAAAAACCGCCATGAGGGCGGTTTAATTTTTGTTTATTTGGCAGGGGACTTGCGAAGGAAAACCTGAGACTCAGGAATTACTAGTCACTTTTGACGCGTTTCCTAACGTATTTTTCTACAAATTCGTCGAGCTCTTTCAGTCGCGCGCTGAATGCAGCGATCATGTTGTCTTGTTCAGACTCTGGCAATTGCTCAAAAAGGTTTAGCAAGTGGAGTTGGCGTTCTGACAGGCCTGTTTCGCTGTCGTCACCCTCGCAAAGTATCCAGGCCACTGACACCCCAAGAGCTACGGCCAATTTCAATGCCGAACTCTTTCCGATCGTGCCGCGTGCAAACCAGTTGTTAACTGACTGAGGGCTGACACCAGCGATCCGGGCCATCTCCGCTTTAGAGATACCCTTCATTTCCATCAGTTCATTCAGCCGCTTTATCTGCGGGTGGTCTACTTGGTGAGTTCTTCCTTTCATTCCCTGATTTTAAACCAAAAGTTTACAGTCACGAACAATCATGATGTTGACACGACAATAAACATATTGTTTACTTGCGGTGTTTAACCACCGGAGTTCTGTATGAGTGCATTGGATAAGGCCATCCGCATTGCGGGGAATGCGAGCAAATTGGCCGAGCAACTCGGTATCTCATCAATGGCAGTTAGCCATTGGAAGAACCGCTATAAAGGCGTGGTCCCGTCAGACCACGTACTCCCGATTTTCAATTTAACCGGCGTAACTCCCCACGAGTTACGACCCGATCTTTATCCCAACCAAACTGACGGTTTACCGCCAGAACAGCAGAGTACCAAGCCTGCAGCCTAAGGACATGATTTATGGAAATCAAACATGAACATATTGCTAGCGCATTATTTATTTGGTCGCGCGTGGCAAAGCAAGAAGTGATCACCGCGCTTATTGCTGAAAAATTACATGAAGTAGAACCCGGCTCAAATTTGCTTCAGCACCCTGACGAATCAAATGCCAGCCATAACAACAGGCAAAAGATTTTTCGCGTCACAAACGGATGGGTAAACGGCGATACGGAAGGGCAGCGAAGAAAGCTCAGAATGCTTTTACCTGCTATCGAAAAAGTGATGCCACCGTTCTTGGTCGCAAAAATGTGGAGTTATTCCTCCGACACATACCGCGATCTTGTTACTCGTAAAGAGCGTATCGATGGTGAAGTTGACGCCTTATTTGGTGCAATGATCGCTATGTCTGAACAGGTATCAGGCAATGGCCCAGCGGGCAGTAGCATGTGTATGCATTAACCGGAGCATAAACCAATGGCTAATTTTTCAAGAGAACAGGTTGAAGCGCAGATCTGCGATCAACTGGTACGTGCTGGATTTCCAACTGACGTGGCGCATTCTGCTGCAGTGCAGGGCGCAAATCATTATTTAACCCGCCCAAATGCGACTATCGCCAGCAGTCTCGCTGTCGCAAAAACGTATGCAAAGCCGCTAAAGAGGGTGAAGGGCAAACCGGATCGTCCGCACGTACCAGGGCGCCGTATGGGGCGTCGGTGATTAGGGTAATGACATCAGACAAAAGTAAAGGCAAGACCTATGGCTAATCCTTTGGCTAAGACCAAGGCAAATAATGAGCCTTACCGTAAGGTAAAAATCACGATGTGGAATGACCCTAGTTTTAGGGCGTTATCCCCATTGCCACCTAGTGGGCAGAGTTTGTTTATCTATCTGCTCACTAGCCCGTTCACCGGCATTATTCCGGGGCTGTTTAAGGCTGGCCGCGCAGCGATGGCAGAGGAATTGGGGTGGGACGTCGAAGCCTTCGACTTAGCCTTAGGCGAAGCCTTATCCCTAGGGATGGTTAAAGCCGACACCCAAGCCCGAGTTTTTTGGTTGCCGAACGCGGCAAAGCACAACCCGCCAACGTCGGTAAACGTCATTAAATCATGGGTGCGAGCGTTCGAATTACTACCTGAATGTGACCTTAAATATGAGGCTTTTGAATCCTTGAAAGCCGCGTCCCACGGTGTTTCTAAGGCTATGGGCTTGGCTTTCGATAAGGCTTTCGCTTTGGCTAATCCTTTGGCTAAGGATAAGGCAAAGCCTTTGCCAAGACCTTTCCAGAAAGCAGTAAGCAGTAAACAGATCTTAAAAGAAAAACCACTCTATCTGGCGGGCGTGAGTGAAATTTCACCAGAGGGGGAAACACCACAAACGTCCGAGCAGCCGTTCTGGGATGACCAGGACGACGAGTCTCCCCACTTTGGAAAATTCCAGATGAGCGCCGGTTGGCGACCATCTCCAGACTTCCAGCGGCAGGCTGTGCTGTGGAATAAAAAACTGGAAGGTCCGGCGCCGGGATACACCCCTGAGGAACTGGCAAGCTTCTCCGCCTTCTGGAAAGCCGAGGGCCGGGTATACCACCAGACCCAATGGGAACAGAAATTTGCCGACAGCGTGCTCTACGAACGCCAGGCGACAGCGAAACGAAACCAGCAAGCAGGAGGTTCAAATGCGACAAGACAAGCCGCAGCAGCTACTGCTCAGCAGCAGGTCCGGGCCGCCCGAAATGCAGAACGGGAACGACAGGGCTTGGCTCCTCTGGGAGACGATGGCGGGGATTTACGCGAATCGTTGGGTGAGCAAGAACGGGGTGGCACCGTCCATGATCTGGGGCCAAGTGATTTCGAAATTCTCGGATGACCAATTGTCCTACGCCGCGCGCCGTTGCATGGAACGCTGCAGTGCCGGAAATCACTGGCCACCAGATCTCGCGGAGTTCACCGCGATTGTAGGCGAGTGCACGGCTAATCCGTTTGGTCTCACCGCTGAAGATGTGATGACTGAGTATCACCGGTGGCGCAATGATTCATGGCGCTATGACAGCGCTGACAGTTTCAACTGGCACCACCCGGTACTGTTCCAGATTTGTACTGAAATACGCCGGGTTGGCGTTGAGCGAAAATTGGGACTAAACGAACTGGCCGCGTTAGCCGGTCGCCTGCTGACCAAGTGGGCGAAGCAGGTGGAAATGGGTTATTCCGTCCCACCGATACGAAAAACTAAGGCGCTGGAAAACCGACCACCGGGCCACGCACAGGCTGCTGATACAGACGGGCGTTATCAGCAAAAAGGTATGGAAATGCTGGCAAAGATCCGTGCCAGTATGGTTAAAAATCATAAGGCTTAGCGAGGATATAACCGCGCAAAATATACATATTAATATTCTTATACAATCTAAAAGGTAGTCTTCAGTTTAAATGTTGACTACCTTGTTTTAACAGTGAAGTTAACTTGGGTTAATCGTTATCTGTTTTAGTAGGAGGATAAACCAATGGCTTTTTATCTTGCTTTTCTTTATTTTCAAGTATCTCGCTGGCTTGTATAAACATATAGCATGCTTCATACGCAACTTTATCATTTTTCGGGAGGTCGTTGATTTTATCTAGTTCTTTGAATTTCTCAATTACAAAAAGGTCATCAATGGTTTGTTTATCAAATTGCTGTCCTAAATATTCCTTAATATTTATTTTTAATACATTTAGAATGGAGTGAATTTCACTCTCCGAGTTACGGTCTTTACTGTTGAATTTTATTCGGTAGTTGTACATCTCTTTTATTTTGTAATACTTTCTTTTTAGATCGAGATCTGAAGTGGTTGGACCTATTAAGTCTAGGCTTAATATCCTAAGTGTTATGGAGTTTAATGCACGTAACTCTTCGTTTAGTCGTGAGGTTTCTTGATTCAATGCCTCTGTTTCTTTATTTAGTAATTCAGCTTCTCTTATTCTTTTCTGAAGCTTAATGGTGTTTCCTGCTAAAGTTAATTCCGTTATGTTTGGATATAAACTTATAAGCACACAATAGACAAGTATTATTGTAAGTAAGGCGACGAAACTCGCCCCGTCAAGAAATTTCAATGTCAGAAGTAAAACCGCAAAACCAAACATGAACAATGCTGGTATGACCATCAAAACAGATGGGGTATTTAGTTTTTCTTTTAATGTGTTCATCTAACTATTCGCTTGCTAATTATGAGTGTGGTTTTTTATTTTCAACTTTATTTTATATTGGTTGATTATCTTTTTGAAGATTTAGTTCAAATATAAATTTGGTAAAAATACATGGAGTTTGTATTTTTATATGTTCTGCTACCGTAAGTCGTCACTGTGTTCGTTTCAATATAATTCTTGACGTTGTCAATCCAATTTTTTCACTAGGGAAGAAGACAATTGCGAAGTTGCACTGTTTATTTATACAGTTATTTGGTGTAATAATTGAGGGACGAAGTGATCCGGGTGTGTCGGAGAAAATATAATGATTGAAAAACAGAATGTTGCCGAATATTTACCCGATAATGGTCGAGTGTTGGTTTACTTGACTCACGGAGTAGTGAGCACTGTCCTGCCACTCAAAGATGAGCAGCTCGTAGCCGATATCGAACTTATGATCGTGTTGCTTCGGCGGATGGGGTACGACGTCCGACTAAAGTGATATGCTATACCCATCAGCCTGAACAGCTGATCACCTGCTGCGTCAATACCGGAGACGATAATGACGCAGTTACAACTCATCAAGCAGTCCTCAGGAATCCTGATCCCGGCCAGCCCGGAGACCAGCGAATTTCTGCAAACAAAATGTAAGCTCGGCGCCGTGCTGGTGGCCGACTTCAAGCAGGTGCGCAACCCGGCGTTTCACCGCCGATTTTTTGCGCTTCTCAATCTGGGTTTTGAATACTGGGAACCTACCGGCGGCGCGATCTCGACGAACGAGCGCAAGCTGGTGGCCGGTTATGCAAAATTTCTCGCTAAGTTTGGTGGCAATGAGTCCGCGTTACTCGATGCTGCAGATCAGTATCTGGATCGTATCGCCGACCGGCGCGGCGGCAGTATCAGCGCCTGTAAATCATTCGATGCCTATCGTGCATGGGTGACGGTCGAAGCTGGGCACTATGATGCAATCCAACTCCCAGACGGTACCCTACGTAAACACCCCCGCAGTATTGCTTTCGCCAACATGGAAGAAACGGAATTCCATCAATTGTACAAAGCCGCGCTCGATGTCCTTTGGCGCTGGATCCTGCATAAACCTTTCCGCACGCATATCGAAGTTGAGAACGCTGCGGCTCAACTGATGAGCTTCGCGTAATGGCCAATCTTACAAAGGAGGCCCGTGGCCGCGACTGCCAGATCAGAATACCCGGCATCTGTAATTTCATGCCGGAAACCACCGTTTTGGCGCATTACCGTCTGGCCGGTACCTGCGGCGGCGGCATGAAACCTGACGACGAGCAGGGCGCGTGGGGATGCAGTGCATGCCATGACGCTATCGACAGCAGAAAAAAAACCGAATACACGCGCGACGAACTGCGGCTAATGCACGCAGAGGGCGTATTCCGCACGCAAGTTATTTTAAGAAGTGAGGGCAAGTTATGATTTATCCTGAGAATATTGGTAAGGGCGATGGCAAAGAGCTGCACCTGCGTGCGCTTGAGCAAGTGTGGATCCAGGGTAAGTTAAAAATGTGGGGCCGCTGGTCCGGTATGGCAAAGCATGGCAGTGCTGGCAGTATGTTTAACCGTTTGTTAGCCAGTGAGAAAGTGACCAAAGCAGCGATCACCCAGGCACTACGGCAACTTAAAAAAACGGGATGCGACAAAAGCGAGCTGCGGCGCTATCTGCTGGATATTATGGACGGTAAGCAAAAAAGTAGTCTGGCGTTCTGCTCCGATCAAGAGGCCTCGACCATAGACCAGGTCATCGGTACCGTCCTGCTGGATCACCCAGGTTTAAAGTACGTAATTCAGCAGCGGTATATAGGGCGGGGGAAAAGCAAAAAGGCTATGGCGGCAGACTTACACGATATTCGCCCTGACTGGTGTTTTCGGACATGCGAAACCCGGATCGCCGTCTGGTTGAAAACTGCCGAGTTCATGCTTTACCTGCCAATGAGTGATGCATTCAATTCAAACGTTGAAAGATTTTACCGTTGACTTTGCGCGGAAAATGGTTAAATTAGGTTAAACTTCGCGAAGTAGTATCCGCAGCGACAAATTCAAAAGAAACCCGCCATTTGAGCGGGTTTTTTTCATTTCTACGCTCTGATGGGTGCCCCGGAAAGTTGCCGCTCTCCGGGGCCGCATACCCGCGTCAAAGGTCACGAGTACACCGGCTCTATTGGAGTACTTATACATTGAAAAAACACATTAATGGTGTTGTGTCACGTGCCAGCGGAAAGCCAGCGCCGATCGTCTACGCTGGCGAAACCGTCGGTTATGGGTGTGACGATCTGCATGTTGCAACGATCCCCGTTTGGTTGGCTCGCCTGGTGATTAGCCACTTTCACTACAGCAAACGCGTAGTGAACAATTCCTATCTGCATCTGGGTATTTTCGACGGCTGCGAGCTGGTGGGCGTCATGCAGTGGGGCTACGCGATGAACCTGTTCTCCTTTAAAAGGCATGAGATGCTTATTCTGTGGGGCGTCAAACCCCAGCCAATGCCAACTTAAAATTCTATAGTTACTATCGATTAAATGTGGCTGAGAAATGATGATTTTTTATATCTCATATTTAGCGGAGGTTTTTATAAGTGTTATCTATGATTTATTTATAACAATGGCTCATGGTTGATTTTTTTGTCAAATTATTATTCTTGTACTAGGGTTATTTTGTGACTGTGAATACGCAGTTTTTAGTGCGAATGTTGAGGCTGAATTTAATGATGACTAAGGAGTTTCTATGAGTGTTATTAATAGACAGGCAGGAAAAGTTTCTTTCAATGGTGTTGGAGGGACGGTATATAATGGTTTGGTCCATGTCGCGTCTAAAATCCATTATACGTATATGGGATATGGACTTATTACGGTCGATATTACAAATAACTATGGTGAAAGTTATTTCCTTGTATACTCATCCTCTGATGGAAATACTGCTGCAATGTCGGCGGCGCTAAGTGCCGCCGTCAATGCATTATTGAATGGTTCGTCTTATGTTACTGTAATTGAGGACGCTGATAACCCAGGTTCGATACTCGGCACTGATATTCGATCTAGTTAAATTCAAACCGAACATATGGATATAGTTGTGACTTGTTATAAATGCCCGACCTTAGGGCGGGTGTTCATTATTCCTAATGGTTGAATTTTCACTCCCCACCACAGCATAGACTATACCGCCCCTTAGACGGTTGATGCGTACCCGATTGCAGGTTAAAGTCTGGCTGGACCCACCAAAGCGGTCATCGTATAATGGCTATTACCTCAGCCTTCCAAGCTGATGATGCGGGTTCGATTCCCGCTGACCGCTCCAGAAAAAAGCTTTTCAGCCTGCGAAGATGGGATTGCCCGGAGTGGCTGGAAAGCGCATCAGAAGGGCGCATTTAGTCTGATACGCACTATCGATCCCTACCTGGGTTATCTGAGTGCGCCCCTCGATGTGAGGTGAGGCAGGGAAAAACCGCAATTATTCGAACTCTGGTCTTTAACTGGGCGGATTTTTTTAGCGCAGATCCCTTTTCAAATAATATCGAGCAACCACGGGAATTTGGGTCTATGTTAAATTCAGGGTTGTTTATTCCTTGTTAAGTATCTGTGGGCTATTCTGTTGGCCCTAGTTCTTTATCTCAGTAGGATAAAGCGACGGTCTTTGAAGCAATAGAATGCAGGTACAAAGTTAGCTATGACTTCTGATAAATTTAACAGGCGGGTGAAGCTGTGTCAGCTGGTTATTTCTGTAGCTATGCCATTAGCTATTGGTTTTGCTGGTTATTTCATTCAGTTGCGGATCGGTGAGACTCAAACCCATCAAACCGTACTGAAAGAGGTATCGTCTAAACTGGCAGATAGACGTTTAGTGATTTATGACCAAATAAAGCACCCATTGAATGACATTTATTGCTATATCGAAGAGGTTGGCGACTGGGAATGTCTTTCAGCCCCCAAGATACGCCAAATCAGGCGTAACCTTAATAATATAATGTACTCAAACAGAGCAATATGGTCACCTGAAACTTTTCATTTGTACATCAATTACATAGATAATGTTGCTTTTGATATCAACCATGATAATGATTGTGCACGTATCAGAGCTGAATTAAGTCCTGAAAGACGCATTCATGAAAGTGGTGAAGATGTGGAAAAATTACTTACCGGTGAACAAAACCCTCAACACCAGGATGTTTATCGTTGTCTTAATGAGTCGCTTGCAAAAGATCTTTCATTAACAGATGTTCTCATGTAGTTAAACTCAAGATGGCTATTCGATCCCCCGTTCACCGACACAGGCAAACACATCAGATAGCTGCATTTAGAGCTGAAACGCACTATCTAATCCTTCACACCGGGTTCTGAGTGTATCTTTCGATGTGAAGTAACATATCCAGCACAGAAATAAAAATTAACCCACCTTGCGTGGGTTTTTTTCGTCCAGATTTTACCGCGCACTGCAGTGCGATTGACCACGTCGAACCCAATCCTTTGAAATGAGCCTATGCGGTAAAGGTTCAATTCGCTACGCCAGCGCTCAAAATTAGGTTTCTCGGTTGAGTGGCCTGATAGCCATGAGCATATTCGGATGATGATTGGTAAAAATATTATTTTGTCTTTTATATGACATTGTTGATATTTAATAAAGACGTTGTTGAGTCTTTTTCTTTATTGCTCTTTAATATTAGTGCTTGATGATAATCCATTATTGATATGTTGTTTTTTTTGCACTACATTCTACTTTGTCTGTTTTCTCGACAATGGATGTTTTTGAATAAGCAAAGTGAATCCACATCATCATGCGGAGTTTAATATGACTTTATATTTCATTACTAAACCAGAGGCCCGTAATTATGGCGCTGCATTATGGGCTGGTTTTTTAGGTGGTAACCTGTCCAGCTTTGTTAAATGGGGAACAGAAAATCCCATGCCGCCGCGTACACCGGACAGAGGGATACCACCCGCAGAAATGCTGCAAGACTTGGGGTTCAATGTTAACGAGATGATTTATAATTATTCTGGGCATATTGTTAACTGGGGGGTGGCTGGTATTCACCATTTGTTTTCCATAGTTTTTGCCATGTTTTACTGCTTTGTGGCTGAAATTTTCCCAGCGATCAAACTATGGCAGGGGGCAGCTTTTGCGATACTGGTAACGATAGGTTTTCACGGTATTCTGTTGCCAGTATTTCATTGGGCACCACCTTTGTGGCAGTTGCCTTTTGATGAGATTTTATCAGAAACGCTCGGGCATATTCTTTGGATGTGGGCGATTGAAGTGGTGCGTAGAGATGTTCGCAATCGCATTACGAAGGAGCCGGATCCAGAATTCCAGCAGACCCTTGAAGACAAATGCTAGACTAGCCGGGTATCAGCCCCGGAAAATGCCGGGGCTTTCTCATTTCTGGTGCTCAAAATTTCGCTTCTGATTGTATGTGTGAAAAATAGTGACGACTGTTACAATTATATTCCTGAAACATTATTTTCGGCAGGGATGGCGTGCGTATAAGTTAGTGATAATGAATGTCGACTCATAATGATTAATTCCCCATCTGAATTATGTTTAATGTTTCCAAATAAAAATGGTTGGTGATGAAACTATTTGTGATACATGTTTATGTGTTTTTTATTACTTTTAAAATAACACTTGAAGGCATATGGGTGACATTTTTATTGCTTTTGTTTTGTCCTGTGTTGTTTTTTTTGTTTTTCGGCTGAATAGTGTTGCCAAATAGGGGGGCTGAGCTACGTTTTATTTACTGCGTTGACCATCATTAGCATTATTGCTGGTTTTTATCACGTGTCGAATAAAACAATATGTCAGGAGTGCGACTATGCCTACGATTAATAATCCTAACGCCACCATTCACTCATTGCTGATTACAGAGGATAACTCCCCCGCTGACGGCCAGACGACCAATTCCGTTGTTGCTCAGGTGAATGACGGTGATACGGTGCCTCTGGCCGGTCAGACGGTGACCTTTGACATTGAAGAGGGCGCCAGTATTCAAGGCCAGGCAGAAAGTAACGCGCAGGGAATTGCTGTTGCGACCCTGACCAGTACGACGGCGGGGGTTTACACGGTCACCGCCAGCATCAATAAAAGCCAGATGACGGTGGATTCAACCTTTGCCCCTGTCGATGATAACAACCCGAATGCGGTGATTGAGGATGTGTACGTCTCCCAGAACAATGCCCAGGCCGATGGCACGTCAACCAACGAAGTGACAGCTGAAGTCACCGACGGGAGCGGCGGGCTGCTGGTGAACCAAAGCGTGACGTTTGAGGCGGATAATGGGGCCCTCATCCAGAGCCCGGTCCTGACCGATGAGCTGGGCAGGGCTATCGCGACGCTGACCAGCACCGACGCGGGGGAGGTCACCGTGACGGCCACCATAAACGCCAGCAGCAGCGACGTGGCGGTGGTGTTTGATGAAAGCGACGGCAATGACCCGACGGCGTTTCTCGTCCTGCTGCAGACCACCGACAATTTCGCCGTGGCTGACGGCACGGCCATGAACAAGGTCACTGCAGAGGTGGCGGGGGAAAGCGGAAAACTGCTGGCGAACCAGCGCGTGACGTTCACGGCGGATAATGGCGCCGAGATTGTCAGCCCGGGGCTCACCGATGCGTCGGGGAAAACCACGGTAACCCTGACCAGCCTGACGCCCGGCAAGGTAACCGTCACCGCCAGTATTAACGACTCCAGCATGGAGACGGAAGTGCAGTTTGTTGAGGACGGCTCGAATGACCCGACGGCGTATATCAGTGCGTTGACGGTGTCTAAAAATACCGCCGTGGCGGATGGGCGCCACACCAATGAGGTGGTCGCGGAGGTGGTGAGTGGCGATGGCCGGTTGCTGGCCGGACAGGGGGTTAATTTTACGGCCACCAACGGGGCGGAGATTGATGAGCTGGTCGTCACGGACGAGTATGGGAAGGCGGTGGCGACGCTGACCAGCCTGACGCCGGGCATCTCCATCGTGACCGCGCTGATAAACAGCAGCAGCGAGGCAGTGAACGTGATATTCACCGAGGCGACGGGCAATGACCCGACAGCCGAGGTTATCGCCTTGCGCACGCTGGATGACCAGGCCGCCGCTGACGGGCAGGCGACCAACCGGGTCATGGCTGAAGTGGCTGACAGCAATCATGTTCTGCTGGCAAACCAGAGCGTGACGTTCCTGGCAACAAACGATGCGGAGATAGTCAGCCCGGTACTGACAGATGCGGGCGGCAAGGCGACGACGACGCTGACCAGCACCAGCGAGGGTACCGTGAAGGTGACGGCAGTCATCAATGTGAGTGCCCGCAGTACCGATGTCACCTTTATTGAAGGGGGCAGCACCAACCCGGATGCGGTGATAGCCGGGGTTTATATTGAGATGAACAATGCGGTGGCGGATGGCGTGGCCGTCAACACGGTGGTGGCCGAGGTGGTGGATGGCGATAACCGGTTGCTGGCGAACCAGAACGTGCACTTTGAGGCGGATAACGGCGCGGTCATTCAGGCCAACCCGGTGCTGACGGATGAGTATGGCAAGGCCATCGTGTCGCTGAGCAGTCTGACGGCGGGGGCATGTCAGGTGACGGCGAGCATCAATGAGAGCACGGATAGCGTGACGGTCAACTTTGCGGAAGGCGGTGGCAATGACCCGTCGGCGGAGATAGAAACGGTGACCGTGTCGAAGGACAATGCCCGTGCGGATGGCGTGGAGAGCAATGAAGTCACGGCGACGGTGACGGACGGAGGGGGCAATCCGCTGGACGGACAACACGTGCGTTTTGAGGCGGACAACGGTGCGGTAATCCAAAGTCCGGCGGTCACGGACACGACAGGGAAAGCGACGACGACGCTGACGAGTACCACGGCAGGGCAGAGCACGGTGACGGCGAGCATTAACGACAGCGCTGAAACAGCGGTGGTCAGTTTTACCGATGAAAGTTCGATATCTGTCATTGATTCGCTGGTCAGTGACAAGGACAGCATCGTCAACGACGGAACGGACATCGCCACGCTGACGGCGACGGTCATCGACAGTGACACGGGCAATGTCGTGTCCGGGGCTGCGGTGTCCTGGTCAACTGATATCGGCACGGTGACGCCAGCGACATCGGTCACCGATGAACGTGGCGAGGCCGTGACGCAGCTCAGTGACACCGGAGATACCGGTACGGCGACGGTGACCGCAGCGCTGAACAGCGGTGAAGAAAAAACGTATCCCGTCACGCTCCAGGGACCGGTCACTCTGGCTGTTCGGGGCGGACGCCGACGCCGTGGGGTCGGCCGGGGCAGCTTGTCCTGTCTTGTCGCAATAGATCTGCTCACCGGACAGCCGGTCACGGCCCGCTGGCAATATGAGGGTGACGAGGCCTTTGTGACCGCGGTGCGTTTTGCGGACCCCCAACCGGAGAAACCACTCCAGGTCGTCAGTGTGACGGGACAGCAAGGTATCGTGCTCACGCCCCTGAACGTTGCCGGTTTTACAATGGATCCTGCCGGGGATGCGTTCGGTGTCGTGACCAGCACGGGGGGGGGCCTGGCATGGGGAAGCGCTGCGAGCGGGGGCGCCGTACCGTCAGACATTGTGACCCGAACCGACCTGACCGTACCGGAGTGCACTTCTTATGCGTACGCCGTTCTGACCCGCGCGGGAGGGGTGGTCAGTTGGGGAAATAGCACTAACGGCGGAAATGTGCCGTCCGCGATTGCCACACGTACCGATTTGGCCATGCTGGCAAGCACGGATACCGCTTTCGCCGCGCTGACCACGTCCGGCGGAGCCGTTGCGTGGGGAGATGGCCGCTACGGTGGTAATGTCCCAACGGCCATTGCGACACGTACCGATCTGGTTACGCTGAGTAGCTCAAATAGTGCGTTTGCTGCGCTGACCCAGGCCGGCGGCGTGGTGGCGTGGGGGGACAGCACTCACGGCGGGAGTGTTCCGTCTGCTGTTGCGACACGTACCGACCTGGTGACGCTGAACAGCACCGATCGTGCCTTTGGCGCACTGACCGCGTCCCGTGGCGTGGTGGCATGGGGCACCAGTGAGGGTGGTGGTAATGTACCTACCGAGATTGCCACGCGCGCTGACCTGGTCGAACTGGGCAGTAATGCCTATGCTTTTGCCGCACTGACGAAAGCCGGTGGTGTGGTGGCCTGGGGATATAATGATTTTGGGGGGAATGTTCCGACGGCCATCGCCACCCGCACGGACCTGGTCGCCATGGCAGGAAGCAGGTCCGCGTTTGCCTCACTGACGGCATCTGGCGGTGTTGTGGCTTGGGGAGAAAGCAGTTATGGGGGGGGCGTACCTACGGAAATAGGCACCCGGACTGACCTGATTGCGCTGGCCAGTACTGATCATGCCTTTGCTGCGCTGACGGCTTCCGGAGGGGTGGTGGCATGGGGAGAAAGTGCGAGTGGAGGGACTATCCCGGCAGAGATACAGCCGCTGTTAACCGATATTGTGGCCGTTTATGGTTGTGACAGGGCTTTTTGTGCACTGAAATCTGACAATACTGTGGTCGTCTGGGGAGGGGGCGATGCCGGTAAAATGGCTAATATCCCAGAGGCTTTGCAGGGCAATGTGTTGTATTATCAGGAATAATTGAATGTCTCTATGCATTAATCCCCCGGACGTGGTGAGGCCGGGGGGCCATTCTCTCAGTTGATGATGTGGGCTCGTTCTCTGCGGGCCGTTTAGATAAGGAAGGCACCCATATGAAGCCCTGGCTAACCGCCGGGGCTTTTTTATGTTCGAGGTATTTACTGTGAGGGCAATATATTCATGTTCAACAACAAACAATGCCGAAAACGCCACTCGGGCTTTTCTGGTGTGGCATTCCTTACCCACATGAGTGCTGTGTGGTTTAGTGGCAGAACATCTGATGCACAGGTCGGCTGCCTGGCCGGCTTTGCTGCGGCGTATGCCGTTTACAATGCGGTTCTCAAGCCTGACCGCCACATCCCGGTAAGCTGGCTGGCGTATGTGTTGGCCACCACGTATCACGAGACCGCCTTCACGATGCAGCCCATCGAAGAGTACGGCAAGGGCGCGGGACATCCTTACGGCGACCGGGACCCTGAGACGGGGCAGACCTATTACGGGCGGGGCTACGTTCAACTGACCTGGAAGGAAAACTACCAGAAGGCCCGGGACGTGGTGGTCAACCTCAATACCCTGGCGTATGACGTTCCGCTGGTGCGGCAGCCTGACTTTGCACTGACGCCGTGGGTGGCGGCGCAGGTGGCGATTAACGGCATGGCCAACGGCTGGTTTACCGGCAAGAAGCTCGCTGACTACCTGACTGAGACCCAGACCGATTACGTCAACGCCCGGCGCATCATCAACGGTACCGACAAGGCACAGACCATCGCGGCGTATGCCGAAGAAGCGGAAGCGGCGCTGCGGCTTGCCCACGGTGAAGGCATCGCCCGTAGCCTGGTGCAGATGGGCAGCCAGGGCGACGATGTGCGGGAACTGCAGTTGATGCTGGGCTGCGACGCCGACGGCGTGGCCGGCAATGCGACCCTTGGTGCGCTGACCGACTTTCAGCGGCGCCACGGCCTCGATGCTGACGGCATGTGTGGTGCGCAGACGTGGGCGGTACTCGACCGGGAGATTTACGGTATCAGCTGATAATCCACCAGGGATACAAAAAGACAAAACCCCGACTGTTGACGCAGTGCGGGGTTTTTATTTGGAGCAAAGGAATATTAATTCTGCATGAGAAATTATAAACGAATACTCATGAGGTTGACTATGAAAAATGGCCTGACGTTAGATGCGCCTGTCACAAAAGAGATTTCCAGTGCCGTTGGCTGGGTGCTGCGCGCTGTGGTGCTGTACTGTGTCGCACATCTGGTTTCCGCTATCCGCTGGTGGTGAATATGAGATATGCAATCCCCCTGATTATTGTGTTGCTCACCGGCTGCAGTGCCACCCTGGTCAGCTACCGGTCAGACAGCGACAACGTTTGTCCACCGGTGGCCAGCGTACAGAGTCTCGGCAGTAGCGTCACGGTGACAGACAGCACGGCATGCAAGGTGGCCGGTGAATGAAAAAAGCGGCTTTTATCCTGGGGGCGCTGGCGCTGAAAACAGCGTTATCAATTTGCGCTGGCCAGGTGGCCACGCTGAACCAATGGCGGACATCCGCTGGGAGATAAAATGAACAGCAAAGAAATCGAGCAGGAAGAGAACAAAAGTCTTGCTGTAGGGGTAATGCAGGAATACTTCCCTAACGGAGGCAGAGATCATGACCATGTATGCGACCTCTTTGACGCCATTTCTAAAGGTAAAATTCCTGGCGTTCTGGTTGCATCCTCAAGCCCACCCCGCGCGGAGATGGTTGAGTATATAAAGACCGCCATTGGAGAGGGCTATCAGCCAGAGCATGAAGCAGCGATAAGTGACCTGGGTGTAGAGTTACTGGGTGATCACTCCCTGAATCGTGAATACGGGAAATGCTGGCAGTGGTACAACATGGGAGGCGGTTTTCATGAAACCTGCCAGCGGCACAAAGAAAGGTCAGCGAGCTTTGAAGAGGTGGCAAGGCCATTAATCAAGTGGCTGGCAGAAAATGTGCACCCTCACCACACAGCCATAGTCACCAGCATTCATGCGGAGTTGCTGGAGGGGCAATCAGTAGTCAACACCGAAGAATATCTGAAAGATTAGCATTACAGGTGGTCTTTGCGAGGGCCATCGATAATGCAAAAAAAAAGCCCCTCCAGACGAGGGGCAAAATTACCAACACCAGGGGAAAACGTTACATTAGTAACGTTTAACTATTATATGGATTTCAAAATATAAATACCGATGCAATTTTGCATTAGTGTGATGAACTAATTTGCATTACAGAGCGATTTTCAGAGACCGCTGCGAAATGTACGACAACCAAAGCCATCACCCTGCACCTACCGCGCCCTCAGCGCTTTGGCAGGCTGGTGGCTTTTTCATTGGAGGAGTTATGGCAAGAAAGGACTGGGGCGAGCTTTTGCAACGGTTCCTGTCCGACCATGCCGCAACGGGTATCTCCCCGAGAGATTGGTGTAAGACGCAGGGGCTTAACTACAACACTGCGAAGGAATACATAAAAATCAAAGGAGCGAATTCGGAAAAAAAAAGCCCGAATAGAACTCCGAATTCGGGAAAAGCGAAAGCTGCTAAAGGTCGCATCAAAGCTAGCGAACATGCAGATCCCGAATCATCAAAGGCTGAATATTCTGCAGATACGAAACGGAACGGACGTAGCGGGAACCCGAATCCAGCCAATCAGTTCACGGCCCATAACACAGCGGCACTCAAACATGGTGGTTACGCTCGGCGATTGCTGCTCAGTGATGAAGTTTCAGAGGATGCCAGGGAGCTGGCACTTGATGATGAATTGTTCCGTCTGCGCGCGGCTAACCTTATGGCCGCCGAGAACATTGGGCGCCTGATAACACGGATTGACGATGCAACTGACGAGCAGAAGAAGGTAATCCGGGATGAAATCAATTTTGCTGACAAGGCGATGATGCGAAATACGGTTCGCATTGAGTCACTGGAGTATACCAAAGCCTCGATTCGCAAGCTTAAGGCGGATACAGACTATCGTATCGTGGTCACCGAGAAAGGGCGCATCGAAGTAAAGCGGATGGACCCTCCCGAAGATGGCAGCAAAGGTGGTGGCCCGCAGATTATTATCAACCTGGTGAACTCTCCCGATGGCGACTGAACACACGATCACGTTCCTGCCGTTCCATGACGGGCAGAGGAAAATTTATCGCTCGCCGGCGAAGCGGAAAGTGGTCCGTGCCGGTCGCCGCTTTGGTAAAACCACCATGTTAGAGCAGGCTGGCGGCAACTGGGCGGCAAAACAGATGCGTGTGGGCTGGTTTGCACCGTCCTATAAAATCCTGCTGCCGTCGTTCAAGGCCATTCGTGATCTGCTTAAGCCGATCACGGTCAGTTCCAGTAAAACGGACTCCATTATTGAAACCATTGGTGGCGGTCAGGTGGAATTCTGGACGCTGGACAACCCAGACGCTGGCCGCTCCCGTAAATATCACAAAGTCATCATCGATGAAGGCAGCCTGGTTAAAAAGGGCATGCGTGATATTTGGGAGCAGGCGATAGAGCCGACGCTGCTCGACTATGACGGCGACGCCATCATGGCCGGCACACCCAAGGGCGTGGACGATGAAAACTTTTTCTATCAGGCCTGCAACGATAAATCGATGGGCTGGGAGGAGCACCACGCGCCCACAGCGTCTAACCCTACGATTAACCCCGCTGCGCTGGCGAGGATTATTGACGGTCGCCCGCCAATGGTGGTGCAGCAAGAATACAACGCTGATTTCGTCGACTGGCGCGGGCAGAACTTTTTCAAACTGGATTGGCTGCTGGAAAACAACGCTCCGGTCGATTATCCGCTTGCCTGCGATACGGTTTATGGCGTGGTCGACTGTGCACAGAAAGGTGATCTTCAGCACGATGGATCGGCTTGTATCTGGTTCGCCCTGGATACGCTGCCGACTCCGCACCTGGTGATTCTGGACTGGGACATTATCCAGCTCGACGGTTATTTCCTGAAAGACGTGGTCCCGCAGTGGATCGGCAAGACAAAAGAGCTGAGTGAAATTTGCAACGCCCGCATGGGTACCACCGGCCTTTTTATTGAGGACAAGGCTACCGGCATCACGCTGTTGCAGCAGGGGGCTAACGAGGGCTGGAACGTCCACCCCATCAGTGGCGACCTCACATCGTTGCCCAAAGAGTCCCGCGCCATCAATATCTCTGGGTATGTGGCGTCGGGGAAAGTACGCATTTCGAAATACGCCTTTGACAAGCTGGTGGAATACAAGCAATCGAAGAAAAACCATCTTCTGACGCAAGTGCTCCAATTCATCATTGGCGAAGAAAACCAGGACGACGACCTGTTTGATTGTTTCAACTATGGCGTCGCGCTGGGCCTTGGTAACGGAGAGGGTTTCTGATGCAGGACACCGACGATATTTGCATGGGCAGTAATACTGGCGTTCTCAGTCAGATCCTTGAGGGGGACGGTATTGAACCCGGCGCGCAAGCCGGCTATGAACTGTGCAAGCTGATTTACCTGTTTCACCCGCTGGGCGGGAAGATGGTCGACCGCCCAATTAAGTTTGCGATGTCCGAGTCGCGCACTGTTCACGTAACGAGAGGGCCAGAAAAGCGGCTGCGTGAAGCGTTCGAGCGTGAATGGAAGGCAATCAACGCTGACCGAATTATTGCCAACGTAGCGCGCCAGTCACGTATTTATGGCGTTGGCGCAGTGGTGATGCTGATTGACGGCGAGCCCACCAACGAGGCCGCGAAGTTTAACGAGCTTTATAAAAAATCGGTCACGTTCAACGTCCTAGACCCGATGAACACGGCGGGTTCGGTGGTGCTTAATCAGGATCCCAATAGCGAGGACTTCCAGAAGGTCGGCGGCGTAACCGCAGCCGGTAAGCCTTATCACCAAAGCCGTTGCTGCGTGATGATGAATGAGGACCCTATTTATCTGTCCTACACGCCGTCATCGTTCGGTTTCGCCGGCCGCAGCGTCTACCAGCGCGCGCTCTACCCGCTGAAATCCTTTATCCAGTCGATGCGTGCGGATGACATGGTGACGATTAAGGCGGGGCTGCTGGTGGCGTTTATTCAACAGGCCAGCTCCATCGTCAACAACATGATGCAAAAAATGTCCGGTATTAAACGCTGGATGTTGAAACGCGGCGGTAATGGCGATGTGCTGCAGGTGGGGCAGAACGACAAGATCGAATCGCTCGACATGCAGAATTTGGAAAAGCCGCTGGATACTGCGCGAAATCACATTCTGGCCAATATCGCCACGGCGGCGGATATGCCGGCCATCTTGCTGAACAGCGAGACGTTTACACGTGGGTTTGGCGAGGGGACAGAGGACGCGAAGGCCGTTGCGCAGTACATCGATGATGTGCGTAAGGATCTGCAACCGCTTTACGATTTCTTCGTGCGTATCGTTCAGTACCGCGCATGGTCGTCGGAGTTTTATGACGCATTGCAAAACGATTTACCGGAATACAAAAGTGTGACCTGGCAGGCGGCTTTCAGCTCATGGGTGAGCAACTTCGATTATGTCTGGCCATCTGCATTGAAAGAGCCGGAAAGCGAAAAGGTCAAAGTTGATGAAACCCGATTTAAGGCACTCACCGAGATGCTGGCCGTGCTGTTACCTCAGTTGACAAGCGACCCAGAGAACCGGGCGACGCTTATCAAGTGGGCCTGCGAAAATGCCAACATGAACGAGCATTTATTTGCTGATCGTCTGGAGCTGGATTACGACGTGCTCGAGCAGAATCCACCTCAGGCGGCGGTGCCACCAGACGGAGAAAACCCCGATGAGCCCCTTTCTCAGAGAACTGCGTGACGCCATCAAGGACTTTCTGGAACACGGCTACAACAGCGAAGAGCGTTTGCTGATGTGGACTGAACGCCTGAGAAATGCCACGGAAGAAAAAATTAGCGGAGAGGATTTTTACCGCTATGCGGCGCGTCGATTAACGTCGGCTTACGATATGGAAATTGGGCGTGAAAGGGCGCTTAAACGTCACCCCGGTGTTGCCCGGTTCACGTTGAATTACGTTGAGCCAAAACTGCGAGCGGAGCTGGACAGGCGGATCATGGCTTCTGCCGACCTGATAAAGCTGAACCGGACGCAGGCGGTGAATCGGACCATTCAGCGGTTTAGCGGCTGGGCAACCAGTATTCCGTCGATTAACGCCCTCAGCCCGGGACTTTCCGCGTCATCGCGTAGTGGCGTGATCGACACTAGCCGGCATATCGCCAAATCAGCCAGGCAGATTGATTTTGAGCAACGGCGCGTGATGGTGGATCAGACGCACAAGCTGATCGCCAATATCGATAACATCATCGCGACCGAGGGCGGTGCGATTGCTGCCGTTTGGCACAGCCCACTGGCGCCAGCCTAATTATGATTTCCGGGAACCACACAAGGGTCGGGATTTAAAAGTCTACGCCATTCGCGGCAACTGGGCGCTGAAAAAAGGATTCATGCGGCCGGGGGCAGCGGGTTACCTCGATGAAGTCACCCAGCCTGGTGAAGAGGTATTTTGCCGGTGCTATCTCACTTACATCTACAACGTGCGAAGTCTGCCTGACGAAATGAAAACCGATAAGTGGAAGAAATTCACCGAAGGGAATTTGTCTGTTGGCCGGCGCACGGCGAATTTTGAGGGCATACGCACAGGAGGATAAGTGGAAACCTACGCTGCCGGGATTTTATTCAAATCTGCTGGAATGGTGTTTCTGGTTAAGCGTGGGGATGACGGTTCGTGGGCGGTACCGGGTGGGAAACTCGAAGAGGGGGAAACACCTGAGGCCGCTGCAAGGCGTGAAGTGCTGGAGGAGTGCGGCGTTGACTATGCCGAGCCGTTGACGCCGCACGCTCTGATTGATGGCTATGTCACCTACATTGCCGAGGGGGGAGAACAATTCGAGGCTGTTTTGAATGAAGAGAATCAGGCATCTGGCTGGTTTTCTCCCGATGAACTTCCCGAACCGTTGCACCCCGGTATGGTGGCGATGCTAGAGGCCGAACCGTTTAACGAAATGGATGTTGCCGGGTTGATTTCCGGCGGCCAACTCACATCCCCGCAGTTTTTCAGAAATATGTATCTGTGGGCGCTGCGTATCACCGGAACGGGTGTTACCTGGCGCTCCAAGTTCAGGCAATACGCCTATCGATCCCCCGAAAATTATCTCACTGACGAGTTTCTCGCCCGGTGCGCTGGCCTGCCGGTTATTTGGCGGCACCCAGAAAAAAACGTACTGAACAGCGAGGAGTTCGCCGCGAGAGCGATTGGGGCGATCGCCTTTGCCTGGATACAGGGTGACGAGGTGTGGGGAATTGCCCGCATTTATGACACTGATGCCGCCGCCAGCCTTTCCACGCGGCAATTGAGCACATCCCCCACGGTGACGGGTGGCGACGACGTTGTGATTAATGTCGACGGCGAGCCGCTACTGCTGGAAGGAGTTCCGGTTTTACTGGACCACCTGGCTATTTGTGAGCAGGGCGTTTGGGACAAGCTTGGGGATCCGACAGGGGTTAAATCCGACACACTGAACGAGGTCCAGAAAATGGATGAAGATAAATTTGTAGAGCTTTTCAATAAATGTATGGACGCTCGCATGGCTAAGGCTGATGCAGAAGATAAGGAGGCAAAAGAAAAAGCTGATGCCGAGGAGAAAGAAAAAAAGGGACAAGCTGACGCGGAAGAGAATGAAGCCGAAGAAGCTAAAGCCAAAGAAGCTAAAGCCAAAAAGGATTCTGAAGAGAAGGACGCCAAAGAAAAAGCTGATGCCGAAGAGGATGAGAAGGCGAAGGCTGATGCTGAAATGGCGAAAATTCGTGCCGACATGGAGGAACTGAAAAATCGTGTTCCTCAGGATATCAGCGACGAAGAGCGTAACGAAATTGCCGATACGCAGTGCAAGGCTGACAGCGTGTTTGCGTCGTTCGGTGAGCGTGCACCACAACCGATGGCTGGCGAGCGCGCCATGCCGTACCGCCGTCGCATCATGACCCGACTGCAAAAATACTCTGCTGATTTTAAGGAAGTGGATCTGCATAGCATTGCAGACAGCCAACTCCTCATTTTTGCCGAGAAAAAAATCTACGCGGACGCGCAAGCATCGGCCGCATCCTGCCTGGAGCCGGGCGCGGGCTTGCGTGAAATCGTGCGCACTGATGCCACTGGCCGCCGTATCAGTAATTTTATCGGCGACCCATCTTCTTGCTGGGCACCCTTCCAGGCGGTTAGCCGCAAACTTTCTGGTATCAACCAGTAATCACTCGGAGAACATCAAACATGTCGAGCGTTTTGACAGTTAATCCCATGCAGACCACCAACGCCCGCGGAACGTTTTATACGAAATCCGATGGTCTGATTCAGGGTGTGGCGCTGGATGACCCGGCGGCGCGTTATGCGTTGGCCTCAGGCACGTTAGCAAATGGTGAAACCCTCCCACTGTGGGGTGGTGTAGCCGTCAATGAGTTGGTTCCGGGCGTATCTTCTGCGCCTTGCGGCACGACCATTAAGCGCGCCACCACCATTGCCGATCTGGTGGGGATCTCGGTGTTCAACCAGGCCCATAACGGTTTAACCACGCCGCAATCGCCGGTGCCGTTGTACTTGAGCAACATGAGCGTGTCGTTCTATCGCTTTGGCTCCGGTATGCGCGTTCCGGTGAAAGCGTCTGATGCCCTTATTGTTCTCGGGAGTAACGCTGCAGGCATGTCGGTGAATCAGCCGCTGGTGTGGAATTTCGCGACCGACAGCCTGGATGTATTCAGCACCGCCGCTGCTGAGGTTGAAACCTCGGAGATCAGTTGGACAGCGCCTTTGGGTGATGCTGCCGGGTTTGCCACGGCGACGACGGCCAGTGCGCACAACCTGGCTGTGGGGGCTTACGTCACTATTACCGGGGCTGAGCCAGCAGCCTATAACGGCACGGTTCAGGTGCTCAGCGTGCCAAATTCAACAACCTTCACCTTCATCCCGGTATCGGAGCCATCTGACAACGCAACCAAACAGGGAACTGTCGGCGCAGCAGATAAATTCGCTGTCGCACTACCGGTAAAAATCATTGAAATGCAGATGGGTAACAGCAAGACCGTGTCTTACGATCCGGCGACGGGCTTTGCTACCTGGAACGACAGCGGAAACGCTGCGGTCATTCTGCTGTAATCTGGAGAGGCTAAGAGATGCCAGCTATTACACCGTCCTACCAAATTGTAAACCCGTCCTACATCATGCCGGAAATGATCCTGTCCTATCAGCAGGCATCCGGTGCCTTTTCGGTCATGGCCAGCGGTAACCCGCTGGTTCGTTTGTCGGAAGGCGATCAGTACGTCTACATGAAGCGTCTGGATATTCGTACCCAAGTAACCAGTAGCCAGTCTGGGAACGCCAACCAGTTGCCCTCAGTTGCGTTGGATGCGCGGATGATTAGCACCCCGACGTACATGTTCCGTGCCCGCGCTATTTACGATCATCACGATATGGCCGCTGCCGGCAACTGGGGAATTGCTCTGCCGCAAGCGCAACGCCTCGGCACCCGTCAGGCGATTTTCCAGCAGCTGCGCGGTGCTTTGCTGTACGGCATGAACCCTGCAGGCGGCGAGGGCGTGCTGAACACCAACGGCGCGACCACGATCAGCTTGCCGGCCGACAGCAACGGTAACACCACAGTCTTGACCTACGACCACGGTCAGATGGCTGTATTCCTACTGGCACAGTTCCAGGCTATCCGCACGCGTACCATGCAAATGGGGCGCCCGTCACGCATGGTTATTCTGGGGCCACAGCGGACCCTAGGAACGATGGAGATGCAACAGATTGTCCAACTGACCAGTTATCAGCGCCCGGGTGGTGGTACTTCTACAGTGAAGGGCACGGTTGCGAACGTGGCTGATGAAGCTGATTGCGGTATCGACTGGGTGTACGATGATACGCTGATCGGGGCTGGCTCTAATGGTACCGACGCGATCATCATCGCGATGCCGGAAGTTGAGCGACCGGAGGTGAATGCGACAATCAATACCAATGAATTCGCAAAACTGAGCCCGTCACTGGAGGCCACGTCGTTGATGCTGTGCGATATGGCCGCGCCGCGTGAAATTCCAACCCCGATCGCCGGTGGCGCTATCGACGTGCTGTCGGAAATGCGCTCTACCTCCGGCTGGGTGCTGCGTCCTGAGGCGTTGACCGTCATTTCAATGAAATACAGCGATTAATACCGCAGTGTCAGATCCCCTGCGCGCCTTTTGGTGCGTGGGGATTTTTTTATCCGGGAGTGAATATGAAACTTTATATCGCCAATACCACCAAGCAACGCCACGATTTTGCCTATCGCCAGCCTGAAACGGGCCGACTGATTTACCACCCTATAAATGCCGGCGCGCAATCCGTCGTGTTGGATGGCACCCGGGCGGAAATCGATCTGGTGATCCAGCAGCATGAAGTTTACGGCCTGATTGATGCCACGAAAATCGATCAGAACCGTATTTATATCGGCCTGTGCTATAGCGTCGATAAGCCGGTGCAATCCCGCATTATCGAAAAAGCGATGCGTGATAACGATAACCATCTGAACCGCGCTGCGCATGAACGCCGTCAGGCTTCAGTTATCGCCACCAATAACGCGCTGAACGATCAGGAAAGCGGTTATCGCGGTGAGTTGGAAGTGAGCGCAGAACAACGAATGAACGCCAACGAGGACAAGGACGAAACCCAATTCGTTGATGAAACGCTGGCTGTTAGTTCGGTCAAACCAAAGAAGAAATAAGCGGGGGTGTCATGCCTGAACTGGCCGGATATATCCTGTTTATCCGTAACTCTATGGGAGTTGGTGCCGACGCGTTACCCGATGATGATCCGAGCATTCACTTAGCCTGGACAATGTCGTTGGACTGGGTGAACAGGCAGATCGCTTGTATCAGCCCGGTTCTGTATTCGCAGGCGGTTTATAACCTCGCGGCATCCTTTCTCATCAACTTTGGTCCTGAGGCTGTTTTCGGCGAACTCAGAAAAACGCTGGGAACCAATAATTTCACCGCCGGTGTGATCAGTGCATCAGCGGACGACTCTACCAGCCAAAACCGTGAAGTGAGCGACGCGCTGAAAAATCTGTCCTTGGCTGACCTACAACAGCTCAAGGATCCATATGGTCGGTGGTATCTGGCCATTGCGCAACAGTACGGGGATTTGTGGGGGCTGTCATGAAACTCCACCTTGGCGTACTTGATCTTCCCTATGAGAACGAGGCCACGACGACCGGCGATGTGGCCGATATTCTCGAAGGGAAATATCACATCATGCAGACGTTCTTTGATCGCTATGGCGAGGACATTGCGCGGATGATGAGTGATGACCTGGCGGCCGGGCTGGAAAATCTGCTGGCGGGCGCGCCGTTGCCTTCAGATCCTTTTGCAGAATCCATGTCACAGGTGCATCACCTCTTCGTGGCGTTTCTGGAAAATGCCGAAATGAACGGCTCAGAGGGCGTTCCCACGAAGCGAGCGCTTGACGGCATTAGTAAGCGCTTTAAAGGGAAAAGGGGGGATGCACGGCCTTCATTTATCGATACGGGTATGTTCCAGGCTTCGATGCGCGCCTGGATAAGTGGGGTGCTGAATGCCTTCCCTCAATGAACTATCACAGGCTAAAACAGAGCTTAACGCGTCTCTGGTGCAGGGGCTGGAGGATATCAGCCATTCGGCTTCGGTGACGTTCACGAAATACGTCCGCAAGGTACTACCGCTGGACGGTTTTGTGTTTTGGGTGAAAGCGTCGATTATTGCCGATAATCCGGGCGGTGAGCCGGATACCAAGGACGTAAAAGGTTACCTGCATCTGACGACGGAGAGTATTCAGGATGAGGAGCAGCTCTACGATAAAAACGTGGTGACGTTTACCGCGCAGGCCGATATTGATCCCTTCAATGATATTGGCGCTGAGGTGCTCTACATCGGTGCGTTTTATGGCATTCAGTTTGCTTTTTCCCGCCGTTCCGGACTAAACGAACCCGCCAATATTTACCATTATACCGGGCACGCTATTTACCCGCACATGATGTCGCAGATCATCAATTCGCCGGACGATATCGATCTGGCGGATGTGGTGGTCTCCAGTTCGCTGCCGATCTGGCTGTCATTGAACCAGTACATGCCGATGTTTCCGGCAATGCTGTCAGTGCAGAACCTGGTCCCGCCGTATGCCACGGTGAAATGCAGCGATCCGGTTCCGGTCGCCGGCGCGTTTTATCTGGATGAAAAGTCTAACCAGTACCAGTTGGTTTCTGAGGATGTGACGATCTCGGTCACCGGCCTACGCAATGCGTCCGTAGAGGATTTTCTCCGCTACGTTCAGCAATACACGCTCAGCGATGATGCTGAAATGGGCGTGATGAATATACCCGTGGTGCAGGACGAGCGCGTGACCCAAAACGAGCTCAACATCATCGCCATGCGGAAGAAAATCAAATTTCGAGTCAATTATTATCAGCAGCGGATGAGGAATGTCGCCCGCCAGTTGATCACGTCCGCCGTCCCGTCCATTTATGTGGAGAAATAGTTAAATGGCCATAGTGAATATTAATGTATCGGTCACCAACCCACCTAAACCGAGCCAGTTGCTGAAGTCCGGTGCGTTGGTCTCTGTCGGGGGGACGACGTTAGCGCCGGGCAGTTATGAGTTGCTGACGTCAAAAGATGACCTAAAAACGATTGTCGCGTCGGCGAAAACGATCACGGCAATCGCCTGGGCGACAAATACCGTTACGGTGACGCTATCCGAAGCGCATGGCTGGGCCAAAGAGGATAAGGTGCCTGTGGTGATTTCCGGTACGGCACCTGAGGGGTACAACGGCGCGTATACCGCCACGGCGACCGGTGACAAGGAGTTTACTTATGCACTGAGCGCCGATCCGGGTACCGCAACAACGATGGGCACTGTGCTTTCTGTGGCGGCCGGTGAAATCCAGCAGATGAATACTACCTACTGGGCGCAGGGAACCAGCCGAGCGGTTTATGTGCTTGAGCTAGGGGAGTTGAGTGTGAAGGCCGCAGTTGAGGCATTAAGCAATTTTATCGACGAAGATATTTCGCTGGGTAACACCTATCAAAATTTCTTCTCCTATCTGGTTCCCCGCGAATGGGACGAAGAGGCTACATTCAAGACGCTGGCGAATAACTACACGTCGCCGGGATCGCTGGTAAAGTTTTTTGTCACCACCACTATTGCCACCTATGAAGCGTGGGTATCGGGGAAATACCCGAATGTTTTCGCCGGCGTTGAGGCTCCCGGGATTGGCGCTACCGAGTTTTCCATGGCGGCTCCGTTCCAGTCGTCGCTAGCCAACGATCCAAGTTCGTCGAACATGGTGCCGCCGATGGCGTACCGCTTCATGTATGGCGTCACAGAGTATCCGACTGCGGGGAATGGCAAGCTGCTGAAAACTTTGAAAGGTGACAATATCAGCTACATCGGCACGGCGGCTGAAGGGGGGCTAAGCAACAAAATGCTGGTCGCCGGGCATATGCTGGACGGTATGCCGTTCAACTACTGGTATGCAGTAGCCTGGTGCGCCATCAATCTGGAGATGGATCTGGCGAATGAGGTTATCAACGGCTCTAACACTACCGTTAACCCGCTCTATTACGAGCCGCAAGGTATCGGCCGCTTGCAACGCCGGGCACTGAATACTCTCCGTTCCGGTATCAGTTACGGGCTAATCCTCGGTCAGGTGATAGATACGCAACTTAGCCAGGATGCCTTCAACGAACAGTACGAAAAAGGGACCTATGCCGGCAGCGCGGTGATCAACGCCGTGCCGTTCACCAACTACACCAGCCTGAATCCGTCCGATTACGCTGACGGGAAATATAGCGGCCTGAGTGCGGTTGTCACACCGAAACGCGGCTTTGAGTCCATTACATTCAACCTCAACGTAACCAATTTTGTGGGGGCGTAATAAATGTCAAATCCATTAGTTCCGCAGGGATTCCTTAACCGCGTCCGGGGCGCGGTCAGTATTACCGACAACCCGGCGCTAAACGTTACGGCATCATTTCTGGGCAAGGAGGGGATCAGCATACGCCCAGACTCCCCCGCGACTGACATTATCCCCACGATGACGGGTACTGTCGGCAGCCAGGCACCCTATCAACAAGTGACGTTGACGGTGCACCTGCTGAAAACTCAGGGGCTGGCTGCCAGTTATCAGCGGCAATTTGCCTCCGATACCGCATTGGGGGAGGTGGTAGTTACACCGGATGCGACCACTTTCGGCAACTACACCATCTTGAACTGCTACCTGGTGAATTTTAACGAAATCACCCTCAACGGTACGGATGCCGGCTTTGTTGCGACAATTTCCGGCTACCTGACCACCAACGACAAAATGTGGGATTGATAGGTATGAAAATAAATAAAAAGCTGAATTTTGTCAGCACGATCACACGTGACGACGGATCGCTGGTCTACCTGCATGTTGTGCCATTCCCGTATGAAGTGGTGCAGGAAAACTGCGTGATGCTGGGGAATATGTTCCATAACTTCTTCACGTCGGTGGGTGCGACGGGCGCGCCGCGTGTGGCCGCGATGATGCTGCGTAATATTCTCAAGGCACGGCAGGATACTGGGGCCGTCCCGGCGGGTGCACCGACCCTCGTTGACGACATTCAACGACTGACGACAGTAATTTTCAATGATGGCGGCGTGTGGCGTCCTGTGCCGCTTGAAACGGCTTTCAAGCAGGCGGTTATTTCCCCGGACGAATACTGTGAAGTTGAGGGCGAAGTGGTGTTTTTTATGGTCGCCTCTGCCATTCAGAAAGCCAACTTGATAGCGGGGACTGTGGGGAAAGCGCTCGATATGTACAGTGGGCAACTTGTCTCATTGAGCGCTACGGCGTTTCGCGATTCTTTACCGACGTTGAAAACGGATACCGATATCCCGACCCCGCCAGCCCCGCAGGAACTGTCGTACATTCCCTCCTGACCTGGGCCTCCTGCGAGGGGTTCAGCGAACTCTGTCGGGAACTGGATTGCGGCAACTACAAAAGCCCGCTCCATTTCCGGCAGCGGTTCATTCTGGAAGAAATAAGACAGAAGGGCTATTTCAATGGCAGCTAAATCCGTTGTTGAAATTGATGTTCAGGACGAGAAATTTCAGACGTTCCTCGAAAAATTCAATGAGTACCAGAAGGCGCTCGAAGGTCTGCCTGAGCAATGGCGGGGAGCGGCACAGGGGATCGGGGATTCTGCCAAACAGACTGAGAAGGTGCTGAGTAGCACGGAGGCGATCACCCAGTCATTCAACGAAGGGGTTGCAGCCATCGCCTCTGTCAATGATGGCCTTGACCGTTTGAATGGAAACCTTGAGAAAGCCAATAAAACGCAGTCTGAATTTAACAAAAAAAATCGTGGTGCCAGTAAATTTCTGAGTAAAGCCAGCAAGGATGCCAAAGATCTGGCCGGCCACATTAAAAACGCCACAACGAGTTTGCTCTCGTGGGGGACTGTGCTGGGGCTGTTTTCTGGGTTGGCCGGGGCCGGTGGATTGTGGGGGATGAATCGCCTGGCGGGTTCGGCTTCCGCGCAGCGGTTCACTGCGATGGGGTTAGGAACTACCGCCGGTGGCCTTAATTCTAGCGCGGTGAACTACCAGAAGGTGCTCGGCAACCCTGTCGGCACGTTGGGTGCCATTCGTGACAGCCAACTGGACCTGAGCAAGCGCTGGCAGTTTAAGGCGATGGGGATTGATAACCCCGATCAGGATCCGGCGAAACTGTTGCCGCAAATGATCAAAAGTGCGCGCGATATTTTTGTGCGCAATGGCAGTTCGCAGCAGGGCGCGGAAGCCTACGGCCTAACTAACTACTTCACCCTTGACGATCTCAATCGCTTTAAAAAAATGAGCGATGCTGAAATCGATGCGATGACGAAGCAGGCCCAGAAAGATACGCAACGCCTTCAAGTGACCGACCAGCAACTGAAACAATGGCAGGATTTTAATATTCAGTTGGATCGCAGCAAAGTCAGTATTGAAAACACCTTTATTCGTGGGCTTGCGCCATTGGCCCCGGAATTAGGGAAACTGTCAGATGCATTTTCTGAGGCAGTGGATACCGTCCTTAAATCACCTGAGCTGGGTAAATGGCTTGATGGGCTGGCAGATGGTATCCGACGGTTCGGTAACTACCTGGTATCCCCGGATTTCAAAAGCGACGTTGAGTCGTTTATGACCGGTGTTGAAAGGCTGGCGCGGGTTATTGGCAAGGTGATCGATTGGGTTACCGGAAAAACCGATATTACATTGGATAATGTTAAGTCGGGTTCCTCCATGCTCAGTGACGAAAAGCAGACGGACCCGCAGACAGGGGGGAGCTATACGCCAGGTAGTGATGATGATCCCCGCGTGTGGGGATGGTTGAAAGGCGTAAAAGGGTATTTCTCCAGTGATGGTAGCCCCTCCGGTGGTGATGACAATCAACCTTGGTGGAAATTACGCGCCGGTAATGATGGCATTTTAAACAACAAATGGAATCAACCTGAGCAATACGCCCAATCAGCAAAAAAACGGGCCTCAGGTACAAAACCATCTGATTACGATGGATATTTTGAAGAGGCAGCCAAAAAATACGGATTAGATGCCAAGTTGCTAAAGGCTGTAACGGGTGCAGAGTCATCATGGAATACACATGCTGTCAGCAAAGCGGGAGCGCAAGGCTTGATGCAGGTGATGCCTTTCAACTTTAAACCCGGTGAGGACCCCTACAACCCCCGCGACAACATTATGGCCGGGGCCAGGGTAATGAAGTGGGCAAAAAATCAGGCGGGCGGTGATGTTGAGGAAATGCTGCGCTGGTATAACGGCGGCAAGAATCGCGGCAGCAAGGAGAATCGTGAATACTCCGGACGCGTACGAGAGCAGTTCATAAAGCTCTACGGATCAGACGCACCGGGTTCTACCCAAAGTAATCCCCAGCAGCAACTCACCCAGCAATCCTCCAGCAAAACCGATCAGATATTGCAGCAGATTTTGGATAATCAGCGACGGGGAGGAAGTGCCGGTGTGGTGGTGTACAACAACACCGGTGGCAGCGCGATTGTTTCGAGCACGCAACTCGGAGGATATGGTTAATGGCATTTACCCGCGAACTTTACAAATTGGGGTTTGAAATCTCACCGGTGATCCTTTGCGACGGTGTCGCGCAGAGTATCACCGGAGGAATGCTGCCAATCATTGCGCTAACGCAGAGCGCCAGTTTTGTCAGCAACCTGATGGGCGGCGCGGCGAATCTGACAGACCTGGATAAATATTTCTGCCACTGGCGCGCCGCTCAGGGGGCCAGCATGGTTGATTACGATATCGGCCATTACCCCTTTGCTAATCAGACTGTCGCCGCTAACGCACTGCTGGCACAACCGTTGCGTATTCCCATGCTGATGGACGCACCGGTGAATGAAAACACCGGTGCGTTGACAAAGCTGGTCACGCTCAGCGCATTGCAGGCCGTCCTGCAGGCGCATGCCAATCTTGGTGGCACGTTCGTCGTGGCTACCCCGTCGTTGATTTATAGCGGTTGTATCCTGCGTACCGTTCGGGATGTCACGGGGTCGAATGATCCGCTGCCGCAGCGTCAATGGTTGTGGGACTTTGAACAGCCTCTGATTACCGAAACCGGCGCGAAGCAGGCGATTAATAGCTATTTGAGCAAGATTGATAACGGCGATAAAACCACGGAAAGCGCCTGGACCAATACGATTTCCGCGCTCGGGAATACGTCGTTGGGCAGCAGCGTTTCAGATACTGTAACCGGGCTTATCGGTAAATTAAGCGGGGCGTTTAATTTATGAGCACAACACTTTATCCGTTTTCCGGTAATGAGCAGAAAAGTATGATTTTTACGCCAATGCTGGACGGTGAGGTATACAACTGCCAGACCAAATGGAATATTGCCGCGCAGCGCTGGTATCTCAATATTACGGACAACTCAGGAAATCGCCTGTTAACCACGCCTATGATCGATTCACCGATGGGGTACGACATTAACTTGCTTATCGGGGCATTCACAGCCACGAAAATGGTGTGGCGATATTCATCGGGGCAAATAGAGGTAATCAACTGATGCGGTACTATGATATTCAGATATTTGCCCCACCCGATAAGAACGGTAATCCCGCAAAACTCTTCAAGCAATATTCCAGTCTGAAAAATGGTGTGTTCAATCCCGGCAATTTAATGATTGAGTTTGATATTCAACGCTTTGGTGAATCTACGCCGATGGGACAAAGCTGCATCACCATTTGGGGGATAGGCCCGAAGGATATGCAGCAGGCCAGACAGAATATGTTTGGCATGACGATAAAAATGTGGGTGGGCATGTCGAAGGGGTTACCGCTGGCGAAGCCTGCGCAGCAAGGACTGGTGTTAGAGGGAACCGTGTGGCAGGTGTTGGGAAACTGGCAAGGTACCGAACTACGGACAGATCTCATTGTTACGGCGGGGGCGGTCTCTGCGGTCAATTCCGCACCATTGGCACCGATCAACTTAACTCTGCCGTGGAATAAGGGTATCAAGCTGTCTGTTGCGTTGACACAATGTTTTCAGAATATGGGCGGCGATTACCGTTTCTCGATAAGCATCAGTGACCGCCTGGTAAATAACTACGACAGCAGCATGTTTTGCGGCAGTCTTTCTGAACTGGCGACGAAATTAAAAGTACTGAGTAAAAATATCATCAAAGACGGTAAATATTCTGGTGTGGAAATAACGGTGGTGAATGGCAAAGAGATCCGTGTTTTCGATAATGATATTGAAAACCAAATCGACAAAGAGTCGAAAAAAAGCACCAGTTACCGCAGACAAAACCCGATACAGATAGAGTTTACCGATTTGGTCGGTCAGCCGACGTGGGTGCAATTTGGTACGGTCAGTATTCCCTGCGTCATGCGCAGCGATATTCAGGTGGGAGATTATATCCGAATGCCTAAGGATTCTCGGCCGATGATACAGGCATCTTCATATTCCCAGTTTCGTGATGACGCTGCATTTACCGGTGATTTTCTGGTGTCTTCCGTGCGTCTGCTAGGCAACAGCCGGCAACCGGACGCTAATAGTTGGGTGACGGTCATTGAAGCTCACCCAGACATTAAGTTGGGGTCGTCATGAGCATTGATAAAAAGCTGAGTTTTGGCGGCAACATGCATCGATTCGCCGACCAAAAAATCGCGGACGCCATGCAGATGGCTGGCAAGGTGCTACCGGCATCGGTGGTGAGCCGATCGGGGAATATGGTCACGGTGTCATTCCTGCTTCGCGATATACCGTACATGTTGCCGAAGATCACTATCCCCTTGTTCGGCCCGCAGTATATCCGCTATCCCATGCAACCGGGAGACAGGGGGATTGTCATCCCGGCGGATACCTACCTGGGTGGGGCCAGCGGACAGGGCGGGGGCACTGCCGATCTCACTCCGCCGGCCAATCTCAGCGCGCTGGTGTTTTTGCCGATCAGTCACACGGAATGGGAGAACGTCGACGGGCAAGTGCTCACGTTGTATGGCCCGGAAGGTGTCACAATACGCGATGCCGGAAGCAAGACAACATTCCTGCTGACACCGGAGAGCATCACGATTGCCACGCCTGAGCAGTTCAAGGTCACGGTGGGCAGTACCGTGTTAACGCTGACCAATGGCTCATGGTCGCTGACTGGCCAGAGCGGAACCCTGACGGATGGTCAGGCCAGCACCAGCCCCGCCATTATGCATGAGGGCTGGCAGCAACTGCTTACCTGGGTGAATTCCCATCAGCACAGTAACGGTAACGACGGGCAAGACACCGGAGGGCCGACAACAAGTTTCGACGGGAGCATTACCGAATGAGAACATACGGGCAGGATGAATCCGGCAAGTGGGTCACGATCACCACTGATGCGAACGGCTTTAACGATGCAGTCTATCTCACCACTTTGGTTCAAAACCTCAAGCTGGCGCCGCAGGAATCCCCCTTTTTCGCGAATCATGGTATTCCTGCCAACGGTTCGGTGATCCAGCAGATTATTCCCACGTTTTACGTGAACCGGCTGCAGCAGCAGTTTAGCGGCCATTTCTCTTCTCTTCAGATTGTACTTACCGAAGTTGATCCGCCGGTTTACGACATCTCGGTGATCACCAGCGCGGGTTCGAAAATAGTGGCGAAGGTGTATGTATGAGCGATTTACCCGTTATTTATGATATTACCGGCCCGGCCGTCAAAACGGCGGAAGAGTTGCGCCAGCAGGTTATTGAAACGGCAACGCGGCTTTCACCCGGAATTACGACCGATTTACCTGGCTCATTGATAGAAGACATGATCAGCACCAGCGTCGGCGCGCTGCTGGTTTGCGATCAGGCGCGGGTTGATCTGATCAATTCTTGCAGTCCTTACGGCGCGAACGTTCACCTGCTCAAACAACTGGGGGCTATCTACGGCGTGCAGCAAGGTGAAGGGACGAACACTTCAGTGTATGTCGTTTTTTCGGGGCCACCCGGCTTTGGTATTCCAAAGGGGTTTACCGTTGGGGACGGCACCTATTTGTATACCGTCAGACGGGACACGGTGATCCCTGCCAGTGGGCAAACCGAGCCAGTGTATTGTCTGGCTACCACAGGGGGAATATGGGCGGTTCCGGCCGGTACGGTTAATCAGGTGAAAACCTCTGTGCCGGAATCTTACCAAGTGACCTGTACCAACCTGACGGCCGGTCTACCGGGTACGGACGAGCAAAGCCCAGCGTCGTATCGAGCGCAGGTGTTGCAGTCCGGAATGTTTGGGGGGCAAGGTACGCCGGATTGCTACCGATCATCCCTACAAAAAGTGGTTGGCGTACAGGAAAACCTGATTTCGTTCCACCAGGCGACGCTTGGAAAATGGGTAGCCGTCGTCGGTGGCGGGGATCCTTACGAAGTTGCCTATGCGATTTATAAAGCCGTGCCGGATATTTCAACTTTGATCAACGATGTATCGAATCCATCGGGCGCAGAGGTGGAAAAGAAAACTATACCGATCACGGTCTACCCCGACGTTTACCAGGTGCCTTTCGTGGTGCCTTCGTCGCAAAACGTGGAGGTGCTGATCACCTGGAACTCAGCGTCTACGACCTACATCGATCCGGCCGGCATTGCAAAAGCAGTGCAGCAGAATATCGCCGATTACGTTAACGCTATCGCTGTTGGCCAGCCGATAAACATTTTCCAGATACAGGACATTTTTCTGAAATCGGTTGAGGGACTTGTTGCAGCGTCTCTGCTTTCCATGATCCAGGTTCAAATCGGGATTAACGCCGCAATCAAACCACCGGTACCAGAGTCAAGCCTGGTTTATGGTGACACCTACGCCTATTTCTCCACCTCGGCAGCACAAATACAGGTGAAGCAATATGGAAGTTCTAATTGAGGATATCATTCCCGCTTATCCGTATACGCAATATAACGAAGATCCCAACATCGTCGCATTCTTCACTGCCTATAACGAGTTAGCGCAGGGATATCTTGACTATCTCAATGCGCTTAATTTGCCGTGCTGGACCTCCCCATCCATCACTGGGGAATTGCTGGACTGGATCGCGTTGGGTATTTATGGGGCAGGGAGGCCATTACTGCAAATATCTGAGGATGCGATCGTCCGCGGTGCCTACAACACCATCGAGTACAACGGCATTCCTTATGCCGGCCTGAAAAATTATGTTCCCGGCTCGGCGTCATACGTACCCGATGATTATTTTAAACGGATCCTGACCTGGAATTTTTACAAAGGTGACGGCTCGCACTTTTGCATCGACTGGCTCAAGCACCGTCTGGCGCGATTTATTCATGGAGCTAATGGAATCGCTCCGCTGTTGCAAAACACCTTCGATATCAGTGTCACGGTCAATCACGGCGTGTTCACAATCAAGATCCCCGATTATGGCGATGGCGTCGGCTATTTCCTGAAAGAAGCGATCAATCAGTCTCTGGTCAAGCTTCCCTTTATTTATACTTACTCTGTAACGGTGGTTGCACAATGATTATTGGATTTGGAAACAACGTCGTGTCGTCGCTGGCGGCAGACATTACGGCGACCCAGACCACAATACAGGTGATGCCAGGCGCAGGTGCACTGTTCGCCGCTATGCTCACTTACGACTATGCCAACGACTCAAACCCCCTTAAGACCTACGCGAAAATCACGCTGACGGATGCGAAAGAAACTGTGTTTGAAGTCTGCCATCTGACCTCTGTCAGTAACGATATGCTGACGGTTGTGCGCGGTCAGGAGGGGACGGCTAAAGGCTGGTCCCTTAATGATGTGATCGCTAACTTTGCGACGCGCGGTTCAGAAAACCAGTTCATTCAGATAGAGCAACTGCAAAGTGGTCATTACACTTCTGCGGTAGCCGGTGGTACGGCGAACGGATTAACGCTAGCGCTGCCGGCGACGTATTTCTTGAATGGTTCGACTGACTGGGTGTTAAGAGCGCCGCTCGTTGTTTACCCGATTCAGAATAATACGGGCGCAAGCACTCTTCAACTGACAATGGGCGGCCGTGTACTGGGGACTTACCCGCTGATCAAGGGGAGTAATACGCAATTACGCTCGGGGGACATTGTTGCAAAGAATCCGTTCCTCGCGGTGTTTAATGCAGAAGAAGAGCGGTTTGTTGTATTAAACCCGACGACTGATGTTGGATCTGTCAGAACGGTTAACTTACATGCCCCAGATGCTGCCGGGAACGTAAAGTTGGGTACTGCTGCTGATGCCGATGTGGGAACTGCCAGCGGAAATGTCATGGAGGTAGGTGCCTTTGGCTTAGGTCGCGGTTCAAACCATAAAGATGATGCCTATAACAACATTGGCGAAATTTATCGGGTAAATGGATCGTCGGCAAACACTCCGACCACCGATGTTACTGGGGTTATTAGTTTGCCTTGTGATGGTGGCCCGTCTACAGCCTATGCTGCTGTTAGCAATTCCGGTGCTGCGTGGGTGGGTAGTTCAAGCATTCAGGCAAATGGTATCAAATGGAAGCGCGTATATACCACAGCCTATAAGCCCACAGCTGCAGATGTTGATGCTTATTCCAAGGAAGAATCAGATGAACGCTATTTAAAATTAACAGGTGGCGCACTTACCGGCTCTACCTCAGCACCTTTATTTACTGCCCAGGATGGCGGGGTGAGGATAAATAGCGAGCAAGACACTACCGCACAACTTATTTTTTCCAATGCGGCAGGGGATGTAATGAAGGGGCGTTTTTATTCTGAATCGACCGATGATGGGCATAGAATGGTGCTGCACGCCGGTGCTAATGCGTCTAACGAAGGCTCATATTGGATGTTTGAACCGAGTGGTTCGGTAATTATACCAAATAGCGTTGTTTGGGCAGCTCAGGGAGGGAGCCAAGGGAGTATTGAAGCTGTCAATTTTGGTGTTGGTTCCCGAAACTCGATTTTACAGTGGAATATGGCAACGGCTGGTACTTGGGGAATGTACTTAGACCACGATTCAACTGAAGGTATAGGATTTGGTGTCAATGGCACTATAAAGGCTGAAGGAGAAGTTCAAGCTGGTGGTGAAATAACATGGAATCACGGTGACTGTCGCGCCTATGGCGACGGCAATATCTCCGGCCCTATTTGGGATGGCTACCTGCGTGATTGGCTGCTTAACAATACCATTAGTCGCGTGGTGCGCGGTGCTCAAGGCTCAATGACGATGGACGGCGGATTAGTGGAGGCTCCGGCTGGATGTGTCCTGACGGGCGGTAACGGCAACGAAGGAAATCAGGGCGGTGTAGCGCTTTATCGCCCGTTGCAAATTTGGCGTAGTGGCTACTGGCAAACTATTGAGGGTTAAAAATGAAATTGGTCAATCTACAACGTTATACCCCTGATGACTATTTTGCTGGGAACGGCGTTCAATACTTTAAAGATGATACGGGTAAGGATTGGTTTGATTCCCTGCCGAAATTCACCAAGAAATACAGTCTCGCTATAGAAAACGATACCGGAGTTATTCGTAGCATGAGCGAAGATGTATCCCGACTTTACCCAGTGGGTTTTACGGTTGTTGATGTCGATAGTTTGCCTGATGGCTGCGACATTTTAGGCGGGTGGGTATTTGACGGTAAAAAAGTCATACCGAGACCTTATTCTCAAGCTGAACTGTCAGCACAGGCTCAGCAAACAAAGAGCAAACTCATTGAGTCGACAACAAAAGCTATTAGTCCTCTACAGGATGCAAAAGACCTCGATATAGCCACGGATGATGAGTTAGCCAAGCTAAAGGAATGGATGGTGTATCGTGTACAATTGAATCGCGTAGACACCGGGATTGCCCCTAACATTGTTTGGCCCCAGCCGCCAGAATAAGAAAAACCCGCGTTATGCGCGGGTTTCTTTTTTGGCTCCCTAGTGTTGGTGAGCGTCTACATTTTCTTTGTGCGACCAATAAAAATGGCACAAGTGAATTTCAAAATTCGGTTTATTGTCTTTTTTAAAAACGATGCTGGCTTGCATTTATCACAATATTCGGGTTCAGCATTTATCCAAGTAGCCGTTTCTGCAATCCAGAGTCCGCACACCTTGCAAAATACCATGTTCACGATGAACTCCTTGCCATGATTGACGACCTCGACTGTACATTCTTATAGCAGCACAATTCAAATGGGTATTGCCGATCAATTTATGCATAATTGATCGCTGAAAACGATCATACAACTATGGAATTGTCCCTGATCATCAGTCTTGTATGATGATTTGCTCATAAATTAACCGGAGGGGTGCATATGCAACAGGATGAAGAACGTGCTGTATTTATAGCCAATGAGATTGGCGTGGCGGTGATCGAGCTGATAGCCAATGGCATGGACGTGAATCGCCAGAACATAACTGATTCTCTTGAGATGAAGCGTAAAATTGTCGGCAATACTCTCTATAAAGGTGTTCTACGAGATGCTGCCGCACTGGTGCGGGAGAAAAAATAATGATGACCAGGTGTCATTATTATGACGGTAGAAAACTACTCGAATTTTTCTCGAATCAAAACGAGATATTTGATAACTATTTGAATGTAAAAGACAGTTAGTGAAGACTCTGATGGTGTTTTTTCAAACAATAATTGTCTTATCTTATTGAAATTAAATAAGTTATTATGCCGGTTTCGGTTAAAGGAATCGTATTCGGTCTTTTTTTGTGTGTTTGATTTTAAAGTATTTATTAGATGAAATAGAACCTCGATATTCGACCGCTCACTGCATCACGCATTCTCTTCCCCTTTTATTTAAGTCTATTGTTGGGTTTGTACGGCGTCCTGTATGCTGGCCATAACAGACTTTTGCTGAAGGTGAATGCTCGTTGAATACGAATAAATATGGTCAGCCTGTAGGCTTTCCCTTGCCTGAATGGCAGCCCGCATCCTTTCCGCAATTGAGCCAGTTAAACGGGCAGCACTGCAAACTTTCGCCGCTTGAAATCGGTCATTGCGAAGCGCTTTTCGATGCATTTTCATTAGCAACAGATGACCGAGACTGGACCTGGCTTGGTGCAGAGAAACCTGCCTGTCTGCAAGAAATGATGCTTTGGATTAAAAATAAAATTAACGACAGTAGCCTGGTTGCCTGGGCCGTGACGGAGATGAAAAGTAGCCGCCCGGTTGGCGTGGTCTGCTATAGCTGCATTGATCCAGTTAACGGCGCACTAGAAATAGGCCATGTTACCTGGTCACCGTTGATGCAACGAACCACCATGGGTACAGAGGCCATTCACCTGCTGCTCAAAAATAGCTTTTCTTTGGGCTACCGTCGGGTTGCATGGCGTTGTGATTCACTGAATGTGGCATCCAGAAAGGCGGCTGAAAGGCTGGGATTCTCGTTTGAAGGGCGTTTTCGTCAGGCGATGACTCGTAAACAACGTAACCGCGATACGGACTGGTTATCTATTATCGATATAGAATGGCCAATGGTAGACAGGGCTCTATCAGGTTGGCTTTCACCCGATAACTTCACTGAAGGTGGAATTCAAAAGCGCAGTCTTGAAGCATTTTTCAAAATAACAGCAGTAGCGGAATGAAGTAAATCCATGTGCTGGCAAGACGACCAGAGAGCACTGCGCTTTTTATGAGTAAAGATCCTGAATTTATAAGCTGCATTAAGCCCTATTTACCGAAATAGGGCTGCCGCTCTGGTCAATGCAAAGTAATCAGCGACTTGCAGGGCCGGCCTGGAAAGAGTAGGTGGCAAACAGCGCGGTCACCGCCTGTTGAATTTGGGTTTGGCTGGCCGGTGTACCATCTGAGTTCAACGTATTACTGGCGGTTCCGCGCCAAACCAGCTGTTTCTTCTTACTGTCTACCAGGTCGACCGTCAGGGTGCCTTCGGTATAGCTCCAAACGGTTTGATTATAACCTCCCCAGCCGGCATAGCCCCAGCGGCCAACCGGTGCGGGTGAATCGTTCACTTGCACTTTGTTTTGTTTCATTGCGCTGCTGTAGACCAACAGATCTGGTGTCGCGCTTGGCTTATAACCGCGCTGTTCCATCTGCTGTTTAATCGCGGTCTGAATGTATTTACCCGTCAGGGTTTGATATTGCCCTGCAGCCTCTGGAGCAAAACCGTAGGTATGGTATTGGCTGAAGTTGGCGCTGTGGTCATAATCACTGGTCACCTGCGGCTGGCTGGCACAGCCCGACAATAAAGCCATCGAACTCGCGATGAAAAGGCAAGAAAGTAAACGCATGGAAAACCCCTTTAGGATTATTGGTTTCATAAACTTAGACCCAGAAGTTGTGGTTAGCAAATGGTGAATTAACACCGAGTTTGCTTTGGTTTAATAAAAAAATTAGCAATCAAATTATTGTTTGAGGTTTCAGTTAATATGATGGTCTCCCAGCATCTTGGTGATAATGCTGACGGGGCATGGTGAGAGTAAAATTCCGCTACATGGAGTGTTCACTATGACCCGCCAGCATTAATCGGCGTTGAGTGTACGGTAATGCTTGCCATTATTTTTGTCTTAACGAGCCGCTTGAGCAATCAATAGCGGGTCCGATTTTGTACTTTATTGCCTTGATTGTTTCTGCTGGCAGGTCCATTTACCCCAAATTCGGAACACGCCGCTGGCCCCAGCAGCCGTAGCTTTGTTACTATCACCAGACCTAAAGACTTAATGGTGCATTACATTGAAAATCAAAGCGTTGTTATTTGTTGCCCTGGCCGGTCTGGCCGGCTGCAGCCAGGAGGGAACGACAGTGAGTCAGCCCGTGAATAAAGACGGAAACCATACGGAAGTGTTGCTGGTGAACAGCGCGCTGGTAAATTGTACGGGCGTTGCCCCAATGAAGTGCATGCAGGTGCGTCATTCCGCGCAAGAGCCGTGGGGATTGTTCTATACCGGGATTGAAGGTTTTACTTTTGAACCGGGCTACAACTACCGCCTGAAAGTGCAGGTGACGCAGGTGGAAAACCCGCCGGCCGACGCTTCTTCACTGCGTTATACGTTGATTGAGCAGTTGGAAAAGAATAAAGCCTGAGTGGTTTTATCGGGCTGGGCGCACAACCGCCTGGCCTTGAAAACTTCCCCTGGGTTTCTCGCTTCTATCCCCATGTTCCTGTCGCAGTAACAAGATTTTCACTGGCACAACTGGTCTGTTCACTGCACTTGTTGCGATTCTGCCACGCACCCAGCTTAAGTATATTGTGAAAATCAGGTATATTGTCCTTCGGTTTTTAGCTACCAAGAAAAAATTACTATGATTATCAAACCTAAAATTCGTGGTTTTATCTGCACTACCGCTCATCCGGCAGGTTGTGAAGCCAATGTCCGTGAGCAAATTGCCTACGTTAAGTCACGTGGCGAACTGAAAAACGGCCCGAAAAAAGTGCTGGTGATCGGTGCTTCCACCGGTTACGGCCTGGCGTCACGTATCAATGCCGCATTCGGCAGCGGTGCAGCCACCATCGGCGTATTTTTTGAAAAGCCGGGCAGCGAAGCCAAAACCGGTTCTGCCGGCTGGTACAACTCTGCTGGTTTTGACAAGGCAGCTAAAGAAGAAGGTCTGTACGCGAAAAGCGTTAACGGCGATGCGTTCTCCAACGAATGCCGCCAAACGGTTATCGACCTGATTAAACAGGATATGGGCCAGATCGACATGGTGGTTTACTCGCTGGCTTCGCCAGTGCGTAAAATGCCGGAAACCGGTGAAGTAGTGCGCTCCGCGCTGAAACCTATCGGCGAACCGTACAAATCCGTGGCGCTCGATACCAACAAAGACGTGCTGGTTGAAGCCGTGGTTGAACCGGCCAACGAGCAAGAAATTGCTGATACCGTCAAGGTGATGGGCGGCCAGGACTGGCAGCTGTGGATGGACGCACTGGAAGAGGCCGGCGTGCTGGCGGACAACGTGCAGGCAGTGGCTTACTCCTACATCGGTACCGATCTGACCTGGCCAATCTACTGGCACGGTACGCTGGGCAAGGCCAAAGAAGATTTGGATCGCGCGGCTCTGGCCATCGATCAGAAACTGAAGGCCAAAGGCGGCGCGGCTTACGTTGCGGTGCTGAAATCGGTAGTGACTCAGGCTTCCTCCGCTATCCCGGTAATGCCACTGTATATCTCCATCGTCTTCAAAATCATGAAGGCTCAGGGGATCCACGAAGGCTGTATCGAGCAGATCCAGCGTCTGTTCGCCACCAAGCTGTACAGTGGCACTGCACCGGATACCGATGAAAAGCACCGTCTGCGTCTGGACGACTGGGAACTGCGCGACGACGTGCAGAACACCTGCCGTGAAATCTGGGCACAGATCAACGATAACAACATCAACGAACTGACCGATTACCTGGGCTATAAGGCCGAGTTCCTGCGTCTGTTCGGTTTTGGTCTGCAAGGTGTTGATTACGAAGCCGACCTCAGCGGTGAAGTTAAGTTTGATGTGGTTGAGCTGGTCTAAATCCGTCGAGCATTGAAAAAGGGCCGGGCTTCCGGCCTTTTTTACGCCTGTCACCCAACAGCTCATCAGTCCAGTTGATCGTTGACAGCAATAAATTATCGTTTTACGATAACTTATTGCTGTTTTTATGGATGAACTCGTTATGGGCGCTGTGCCACGGATCCACCTTCCGCTTTATGTACGTTGCTTGTGTTTGTTGATCATGACGATGCTGATTGTCAGCACCGGCGTGGAGATGTTTATGATTGTCCAGGGCTGGGTGCAGGGCGAGGCGTTCAACAGCATCGTGGCGTCCTACCGCGACTATTACCCGGAACTGAACGCCTATGCCGTTCCGAAGCAGCGCTGGGCTCTGGTGGCAACCCTGTTGTTGGATATGTTCGCCTACGTGCCTTATTACAGCGCACTGCTGTGCGGCGCCGGGCTGTTTTACCAGTTCTATCGCGGCAACGTGTGGCACCGCAACAATATGCTGCTGTTGCAGATCATCGGCATCCTGCTGATTGTCGACGTGCTCTTCCCCTCGCTGGCCGGGATGTTGCAAGTGATGATACTGACGGCCAATGAAAAAATGCTGCTAATAATTTATTATGGCGTCAACAGCGAGTCGGTACGCTCGCTGATCGTAGGCTGCGCAATCCTGGTGTTTAGCCGGGTATTTCTGGAAGCGTTGCGGCTGAATGAAGAACAGCTTTCTTTCGTGTGAGAATAGAGTGGCGATAATAGTAAGTCTTGATGTCATGTTGGCCAAAAGGAAGATGCGTTCGAAGGAGCTGGCGGAACAGGTGGGGATCACCGAGCAAAATCTGTCCCTGCTGAAGAACGGCAAGGTGAAGGGCGTCAGACTGGAAACGTTAGACAAAATCTGCCGGATCCTCGACTGCCAGCCTGGCGATCTTCTGGCCTGGCAACCGGATAACGAAGGCTAACCCGGTGGCGTGCCCCGCACGCCATATCGTCAATATACGAATTGATATTTATTACCGACACCCTGGATAGGTTTATTTTACGTTAAATTATTAGCGGCCTTATTTAAATTAAATGAGGTTGCACTTGCTTTGCCCGTGGTTCAATACGGGTTATTAAACTAAAAAAAGTAATTTTTTATTTACTGCGGTTAACGATAACGTTTATTTTAAAGGAGGATATATGAACTTACGCCAATGGATCCCGGCACTATTAATTATGCTGAGTGGTTGCAGCCATATTCAACCCGGTTTGTCATCTTCAGGGGCCGGCTGGGAGAAGCCAAAGCCCGCTACCCGCGAGCAAAGGCAGCGCATCAGCGCCGGAGAGTCAGCTTCTGCAGTACTGAACGAGAGTGGGCCGAGTATCGGCGGAACCATCGACTGGTCAAAATTGTGGGATCGTTAATTCACTAAATATATTTTGACTGCGAATTATAAGCCCAATGGCACTCGTTTAATTAGGGTTTATTGTTTGTTGGGTAATGTTTTTATTTCCTCGCATTGTTTGTTTTGACGGCACTGAATATATTTCTTTATTTAATGGGAGTGAGCGCCATTATGGGCCTTATTACAGGAGTTTATTGTGGAAAAAGGCATCCCCGTCATTTTCATATTTTTATTGTTGCCCTGGTGTCATCAGGCCTCCGCCACGCGTTATGAGCGGGAGTATGAAGGCGTCTCTTCGGTGCTGTTTCGCAAAAAACTGAAAGAGGTGGCTCATGGCTTGTGGGACGAGATGGGCAATGAGAAGCAGCGGCCTCTGTTATCGACGCAAAGCGAAGACAATACGCTGGCCCAGCGTAAAGCCTGCAAAGGGCAGAGGGGCAAGGCTGCCGCCGCGAGTGAACCGCATCCATCGGCATTGCCGCGCGAAGAACAACCGCTGCTTATCAACGGTTGCTGACCTCTGGCACTAATGGAGTTTTTGCTTTTGAAATTGACCTCTTTGATGACAGCGGCACTCGCCCTGTTGGCGTCTTCTTGTTGCTATTCGTTTGTCGACAAGCACGCTCAGCGCGCTGGCTTCGAGGCGGGGGAAAGCGCTGTGGATTATCGGTTACGGTTTAACGGGCTGTTGCAACATCTGTGGTACGTAGAGCAACTACGTTCGGAACAGGCGCGGCTTGCCGCGATACGCCTTGAACGCAAAACGCTGGTGTCCGCCATGTTACCGCGTGAATGTCGGGCAACACCTGTGCCGCTGTTTTTAGTCGGAAAGAGTGCCATAGCCAGAAGATAGTTTTTTGAGTCAACAGGTGAATTTAATATCGGGAGTCTATCAGTGAAACGGATTTTTCTTGCCTGCGTGGCGCAGTGGTCTTGCTTCTCATTACAGGCGTCGGTTGACTGGCAATACCATGCCGCACAGCCGCTGGATAACAAAATCTCTGAGGAGTACCAGCAAAAGCGCAGCGGGTTAAAACATAAAGTATGGAGTGCCGAGGGCGTGGCGTCGGCCAATGAGAAGGCGCTTGAATTGGAACGGCAGCATGCCGCCGCCGAGCAGGCGAACCGGCAGCAGCTTAAAACTCAGTATGGCGAATACCGCTGTGGCAAAAACAAACAACAGCCTGGCAAACTTTGCCACTCTCCGGGGCGGGGGATGAATTCCCCGGACTTTAAACATCATCGTTGAGCCCTGACGCGGAGAGAAATTCTGGTGTTGATGTGCTATTTAACCGCGCCTTTCAGCAGCAGTGGCGGTACCTGTATTGCCAAAAAATCCACCAGTGCGCGTACCGAAGGCAGCATACCGCGCCGGGTCGGAAAGACCGCATGCATAATCAGTGGCGCACAGGCCCATTGCGGTAATACGCGCACCAGCTCACCCTGCATCAATGCCTGATGGCAGGTGATATCCGGCAGCAGCGCAATACCCAGGTGTTGATAAAGCGCACCGCGGAGGATCCCCCATTCGCTGCACATCAGCCGCGGGCGCACACGCACCGCGCGTTTTTCCCCATCGGGGCCTTCCAGATCCCAGGTTTGCTGTTCGCTAACGTCGACCAGGGTTAATAGCGCATGTTCGCTCAATTGCTGCGGATCGGTCAGCGACGGGTGCTGCGCCAGATACTGCGGCGAGGCGACCAGGATGCGCACGCTTTGGCCCAGCTCACGGGCAATCATACCCTCACTCATGTCTTTGCGCTGGCGCAGACGCAGCGCCACATCAATCTTGTCGGTCACCGGGTCAAAGCGGTTATCGTTCGCCAGCAACTGCACCTGAATACCGGGGTTGGCGGCCATAAAAGCCGGCAGGCAGGGGGAAAGCAGGACATCGGCGGCCAGTTTCGGGCAGCTTACGCGCACCAGGCCGGAAGGTTCAGCCCGGCTTTGGTCGATCAGCTCCTGGGCGATCTCGGCCTCGTTGATTGCCGCCTGCGCATGGCGCAGCAACAAAGAACCGGTCTCCGTTAGCTTGACCCGTCGGGTAGTACGCTGAAACAGCAACACGCCAAGACGGTTTTCCAGCGCCAGCACGCGGGCGCTCAGTTTGGATTTTGGTATATCCAGCGCCCGGCTGGCGGCGGAGAACCCGCCGTATTGGGCGACCTGGGCAAAATAATAGAGGTCGTTCAGGTCCTTCAAGATGCCTTTCTGCATTCATATTGTCCTTAATTTGAGAACAGTGAGTCAGAGTATGACATCTTTTTACACCCAATAACCCATCTTATACTGCCCACATCGAAACAACGGCACCAGGGCCAGTGGGAGATGACATGGAAATAACAGCAGCAGTCAGTGAAAAAGCGACGGAGGGATTCTCCCTCAAACAGTTACAGCTTGGAGAACCCCGCGCCGATGAGGTGTTGGTAAAACTGGTCGCGACCGGCCTGTGCCATACCGACATCGCCGCGCACAAAGGCGTTATATCGATGCCTGCACCGGTGGTGCTCGGCCATGAAGGCGCCGGGGTCGTAGTGCGGGTCGGGGCCGGGGTCAGTAAGGTGGCGCCCGGCGATCATGTGGTGCTGTCGCTGGCCTCATGCGGCGTCTGCGACAAGTGTAGCATCGGCATGCCGACCTATTGCCGTCAACATGTGCCATTGAACTGGCTGGCGCAGCGCACCGACGGTTCGGTCAGCCTGCATGATGAAAATGGCGATGTGCACAGCCATTTCTTCGGTCAGTCCTCTTTTGCGCAGTATGCCGTGGTCAATGTCAGCAGCATTGTGCCTGTCGATAAGGCGATCCCGTTGGAATACCTTGGGCCATTGGCCTGCGGACTGATGACCGGCGCGGGCGCCGTGATGAACACTCTGCGGCCGCATGCGGGTTCTACGCTGGTGGTCTTTGGTCTTGGCGCGGTGGGCCTGGCGGCGGTGATGGCAGCCCGGGTGGTGGGTTGCGGCCACATCGTCGCGGTGGATATTAAAGAGAACCGTCTGGCGTTAGCCAAAGAGTTGGGCGCTACAGAGGTGATCAACCCGAAAACGGCGAATGTGGATGAAGTGCTTAATCAACTGACCGAGGGACGCGGTGCGGACTACAGCGTTGAAGCCGCCGGGAACGCGGGCGTCATGGCCGATGCGGTGCGGGTGTTGGCGGAAAATGGCAAATGCGTACTGACCGGCGTGGTGCCGGAGGGCGAATCTTTGCCGCTCGACATTATGCACTTTATTCGCGGCCGCACGGTGCAGGGCTCGATCATGGGCGATGCGGCACCGGCGATGTTTATCCCGATGCTGGCGCAGCTATTCCAGCAAGGGCGGTTCCCGATCGATCGCCTTATCCGTTTTTATGCCATGAATGAGATCAACCAGGCGATGGCGGACTCACAATCCGGTGAAACCATTAAAGCCGTTATTCGTATGTAACCCTCAATAAGGTCAATAACATGAAACGACTCTTTTCAGCGGCCCTGCTGGGGCTGATGGGCGCGGCTGCGTCCGCGCAGGCCAACGATCATATTATCGAAAAGCAGGGGCTGTATTACCTGCAACCGGGATACAGCGTTAACGACGTCGCTGAATTTTACTGGCGCAGCCTGAATGGCTGGTCGGAAAAACCGGCCAACGTGGCCAAATACTTTACGCCGCAGGGGGTGTTTGAACTGCCTTATGCGCCGGTAGAAGACTTCGGCTTCTTTGCCACGGCTTCCAAAGGGCGTGAAAACATGACCCGCTACTTTACCGGTATGAGTGAATATCTGGGTAATCTGAAATACGCTGACTGGAAAGGCTGGAAAAAAGTCGTGACGGCTGAGCCAGGCGTATATGTATTTGAATACACCAGCGACGGTAAAATCAGACAAAGCGGCGGCGATTATAATCAGCAGTTTATCGCCATCGTGACCATCAATGAGGGGCAGATAGCCAGCGCCCGCGAATATTGGAACCCGTATGTTGCACTACGTGATTTTGGTCTGATCCGTAAAACGAAATAATGCTCGGCGACTCCCCCCGGTCTGCTCCGGGGGATATCGGCTAGCGGCAATACTCTTTCAGCAGGGCGATCGCGTCCTGCTTCAACTGATAAAGATAGACCGGTCTGCCGGTGGTGCCGTAGAGAATACGGGTGCCCAAAATGCCGCTTTCCGCCAAATAAATCAGATATTTTCGGCAGGAAACGCGCGAGATGCCGATGGCATTCGCCAGATTATCGGTCGAAAACTCCCCGTCGTGCTGTTGCTCAATCCATTCACACACCGTACTTAGCGTGATGCTGGTCAGCCCCTTCGGCAGTTTTTTTCCTTCGGTGCTGGCGGGTTGGCGACGTAACAGGCTGTCCACATCCCCCTGCGAGAATTCGCGCTGCGCCAGAATTTGCGACTGTTGCTGATAGTTATTCAACGCCTCTTTGAAACGCCCAAACTGGAAAGGTTTGATCAGGTAATCCACCACGCCGTAATGCAGGGCGCGTTGCACCGTATCCACGTCGCTGGCGGAAGAGATAATGATGACGTCGGTTTTTTCACCCAATTCGCGCAGGCCGGGCAGCAAGTCCAGTCCGTTCTCCTGCTGCATATAGATATCCAGCAGCACCAGATCGATACTGACTTCGGCGTCGGCCAGCAGTGCGCGTGCCTGTGCCAGGGTGGCGACCGTCGCCAGGCAGTGAAAGCCGCTCACCTGGCTCAGGTAGTATTTGTTTAACTCCGCCACCATCGGGTCGTCGTCGATAATCAATACGTTAATCATGGTTCAGCCCTTGGCCTGATAGGGGATATGTACAAAAAATTGGGTTAGCTCACCCGGTTCAGATTCGAAGTCAATGCTGCCGCCCAGTTTTTCCAGGCTGCTGCGGATCAATGCCAGCCCAATACCGCGCCCCGGCCCTTTGGTTGAAACACCCTGTTCAAAGATACGTGCGCCGAGAGCCGGATCGATACCGGGGCCGTCATCGCTGACTATACAGTGTAAGTGATTCTCATTGTGATGAAAGCTCAGGTTGATCTCGTGTCCCTCTACGCCATCGATAGCGTCAATGGCATTTTCAATCAAATTGCCCAGCACGCTGATCAGCACGTGGGTAGTTTCCGCATCGTCGGTTTCTGGTAGCAGGCTGGTTTCGTCAATGGTCAGCTCAATACCGGCTTCATGGGCGCGATTGATCTTGCCGATAAAGAAGCCCGCCACCTCTGGCGACTGGATTTTCCTCAGCAGCGCACCGATCTCTTCCTGATAGGTGCTGGCGGTATTGATGATGTAGTTTTCCAACTGCTGGTAGGCCTTCATGTGCAGCATACCGAGGATCACATGCAGCTTGTTCATAAACTCATGTGACTGGACGCGCAATGCGTCGGCATAGTGCGCCATGCCGCTCAGGCGTTGCACCAACTGGCTGATTTCGGTTTTATCGCGGAAGGTGGCGATAGCACCAATCACCTGGCCCTTAACGATTACCGGCACGGTATTGGTCAGCAGTTCGCTGCCGTTAAAGCTGATCTGCTGGTCACGCAGCGGTTGACCGCTTTCCAGCACCTCCGCCAGATGCAGCTGTGTCGGCCAGTATTTGCTGGCGGATTCCAACAGCAGGTTTTCGAAAGGCCCATTTTGGCGCAACAGCCGTTTGGCTTCGTCGTTGACAATGGTAATGCGTGACTGGTTATCGACCGCAATGACGCCTTCTTTAATTGATTGCAGCATGGCGTTGCGCTGCTCGAACAGATTAGAGATCTCGTAGGGTTCAAAGCCGAGCATAATGCGTTTCAGGGCCTTCACCAGGAAGAAAATGCCGAGCGTGCCGACCAGCGCGGCGAAGGCCAGTGTCCAGTAGATGATCCAGCGGCTTTCGCCCACCACGCGCTGAACGGTGTCGAGCGCAATACCGAGAGCGACCACGCCAATCTGCCGCCGTTCGCTGTCGTAAACCGGGGCAAAAACCCGCAGCGAAGGGGCTAATGCGCCGCGATTAATGGCGCTGTTGGTTTCGCCGCGTAGCGCCGGTTCCAAATCGTCACCGATAAAATGCTGACCGATTAACCAGGGTTTGGGGTGCGAGTAGCGGATACCTTTCATGTCCACCACGACGACAAACAGTAATTCATTCCGCTGGCGCACCTGCTCGGCAAAGCGCTGCACCGCGCCACTGTGATCTTCACGCAGCAACCCCTCAATAACATTACTCGATAGCGCCAGCGTTTCGGCAATCGCCATCGCTTTTTGGCGTTGCTGATCTTGTCCCTGGTGATTCATCTGCACAAAAAACAGCGCATACACCACCAATAGCACCGAAGCGATGATGGCAGACACCATCAGCGTGAGCGTGGTGCTGAGCTTAAGCGGTATCCGTTGTTTTGGCATGGCGATTCTCCGAATGGGCCTGTCAGGATAATAGCGGGGATTGGAGCGCGGGGCCGCGACCGGCAGCAGGTTATAACATGCTGCCGCCGGGGGAGGGATTATTTTAATTACAAAAGCGGGGGATCAGGGCTGATGGTAGATTTCCAGTCCTTGCTGGCCGCTGGCACCCTGATGAATGATAGCCATTAACGCGCTGACCACTTTTGATGGGTTGCTGTGTTGATAGACATTGCGGCCATAGACCATACCGGATGCCCCTTGCGCCATCAGGGCGGCGGATTTTTCCAGTACCGCGCCCAGTTCGCCTTTACCGCCGCCACGCACCAGCGTTGGGCAGCGCGCCGCCTCCACAATGCGGTGGAAGTCCTCTACTCGCTCCGTCGGGTCGGCCTTGATGATGTCGGCACCCAGTTCACGCGCCAACCGGACTAACGGCACCATTTTTTCTACGTCACCGAGCGAACCGTAGGCCGCGCCCTGGCCGGCCGGCGCCATCACCAGTGGTTCGATCATCAGCGGCATGGCGTAGCGGTCGCAGGCATGACGCAGACGACCAATATTCTCCACGCACTGGCGGAAAATGCCCGGTTCATCGGGGATCAGATACAGATTAACCACCACCGCCGCCGCATCCATCTGCAGTGCGGCGAGGATGGGCGCTTCTGGGTTATGCAGCACTGCCCACATTTCACGGTGACGTGCGGCGTTATAAGCATTGCCGACGTCGGTACGCATCACCAGCGCCGGCTTATCGCGTTGTGCCGAGCGTTGCAGTAAATCCGCCTGACCGTAGTTGACCTGAATGGCATCGGGGCGGGCAACGATCAGGCTGTCCATCACCCGTTCAATGTCTTCCAGACCGATTAAAAAATCCGGCTCATTGGCGATGCCGTGATCAATCGCCACGTCGAGGCATTTGCCGTTATTAAACAGCCGGTTCATCCGTACCTTACTGCTGAGCTGCATGTCTGATCCTCCTGAAAATACACGTCCATTCAGTATTGTCGACTAGCGCCGGGGATGAAACCGCGGATCCACAAACTGCGTGCTCGCTCGCACATTTACTGAGAACGTGCGGCGCCATTTTTCATCAGGCGGGAGCATTTTGTTTGCCGAACGCACTTATGCCACGAACGCGATGGTGGTTTTTGCGTCATTTGTTAGATCCGTGTCATGTTTTTGTTACTTGGCCATTCCAAAACGCATGTTTCGCTTGTTTGAGTTAAAAAGTTTCAATAATCTCAATTATGAAATAAACATTTGATAATGACTTTGTGACTTCAATAACTCGATAGGTTGTTTATTTTAAAGCGTTGTTTTTAATCTTATTTGAGACATTGATCAAAGTTTTTCACACCGCCTGAATACGGAATAAAAGCGATAAATCTGCCGTATCAAAGGGATAACACCGACCGGATTGTTGTTTGAATGTAAAAAAATATTTTTCATTAGCTGTCAAATCAACAGGCCTCTTCACTCTAACTATTAAGGGTACAGAACATGAAGCTGAAGAAACTGATCGTCACCTCGGTATTGATGTGCATGTTGCCGGCCAGCGTATTGGCCAAAGACATCAAAATCGGCGTTTCAATGGCTTATTTCGATGACAATTTCCTCACCATCCTGCGCCAGTCAATGCAGAGCAAAATGAAACAGGACGGCAACGTCAGCGGTCAATTTGAAGATGCAAAAGGGGATATCGCCCAGCAGATCCAACAGATTGAGAACTTTGTCAGCCAGGGCGTCGACGCCATCATCCTCAACCCGGTCGATACCCAGGGCGTGAAGCCGATGATCAAACTGGCGGAAAGCGCCAAGATCCCGCTGGTGTTCGTCAATCGCCGCCCTGAGGTCACGCTGCCTGCGGGCATGGCCTACGTAGGCTCAGACTCCAAACTGGCCGGCAAGCTGCAGATGGAAGAGTTGGCCAAGCTGATGAACGGCAAGGGCAACGTGATGATCCTGATGGGCGAACTGTCCAATGAAGCGACCCGCGACCGCACCCGTGGTGTGGAAGAAGTGGCGGCCAAGTATCCCGGCATCAAAATCCTCGACAAGCAAACCGCCAAGTGGGGCCGTAAAGAAGCCGTCGACATTACTACCGACTGGGCGCTGACCGGTCAGCAGATTGATGCCATCGCCTCCAACAATGACGAAATGGCGATTGGCGCGATCCTGGCACTGAAACAGGCGAAGAAAAGTGGCGTATTGGTGGCCGGCGTTGATGGCACTCCGGACGCACTGGAATACATCAAGAAGGGCGATCTGGCGCTGAGCGTATTCCAGGATGCCAAAGGGCAGGGTGAGGGCGCGGTGCAAACGGCCATTCAACTGGTGAAAGGCGAGAAGGTGGAAAGCAACGTACTGATCCCGTATCAGCTGATCACCAAGGCCAACTATCAAGAATTTGCCGACAAGAACAGAAAATAAGCGTTAAGGCAGCGCGGTTATATCCCTGCCGTATTTACCCGGCAGGGATGCATTGACGAACGGCGGAGGTTATCAGTATGTATCCTTATGTTCTTGAGGCTGAAGGCATCAGTAAGCAGTTTCCCGGCGTGAAGGCGCTGGATAAAGTCTCAATTAAAATCAAGCCAGGCAGCGTACACGCATTAATGGGGGAAAACGGCGCGGGTAAATCCACGCTGATGAAATGTTTAATCGGTATTTATCACCCCGATGAAGGCACCATAAAAATAAAAGGCCAACCGGTGACCTTCAGCGACACGCTGCAGGCGCTGCATTCGGGGATTTCCATGATTCACCAGGAACTCAACCTGGTGCCTTATATGACGGTGGCGGAAAACATTTGGCTGGGGCGTGAGCCGGCAAAGCTGGGCTTTGTGAATCATGATCAACTGAACAAGAAAACCCGTGAGCTGCTGGCGCGGCTGAACATCAAGCTCAAGCCGGAGACGTTGGTCGGTGAACTGAGCATCGCTAATCAGCAAATGGTGGAGATCGCCAAGGCGGTTTCCTACAACGCGGACGTGCTGATCATGGACGAACCCACCTCGGCGCTGACCGAAGGCGAGGTGGTGCATCTGTTCGCCATCATTCGCGAACTGCGTGACCAGGGCAAAGGCATTATTTATATCAGCCACAAGATGGACGAGATTTTCGCCATTACCGATGAGGTGAGCATCTTCCGTGACGGCACCTTCATCGCCTGCGATAAAACCGAAAACCTGACCAAACAGTCGCTGATCACCATGATGGTGGGGCGTGAACTGACCCAGATGTTCCCCAAATTCAACAACAATATCGGCGAAGAAGTGCTGCGTGTCGAAGGGCTGCGGCGTGCCGACTGGTTCCACGATATCTCGTTCAGCGTCAAGCGCGGCGAGATCCTCGGTGTCGCCGGGCTGGTGGGGGCCGGTCGCAGCGAGGTGATGGAAAGCCTGTTCGGCATGTACCCGGCGGACGGCGGCAGCATTTTCATTGAGGGCAAGGCGGCGAAGGTCGATTCACCCTCGCGAGCGATTGAACTCGGGTTGGCGTTTCTCACCGAAGACCGCAAGAAGTCCGGGCTGTTTCTGGTGTTGTCGGTGGTCGAGAACATGAGCATCGTCAACCTGTCGGAGTACATCGGCAAGAACGGCTTTGTCAGTCATGTGCAAATGGCCAAGGACTGCATGGAGCAGATCAAAAAGCTCAACATCAAAACCCCGACCATGGATCAAATCATCAATAACCTGAGCGGTGGCAACCAGCAGAAGGTGCTGATTGCCCGTTGGCTGCTGGCCCAACCGAAAATATTGATCCTCGATGAGCCAACGCGCGGCATCGACGTGGGCGCGAAGGCGGAAATCTACCGCCTGATTAGCGAACTGGCGAACCGTGGCGTCGCCATTATTTTGGTGTCATCGGAATTACCGGAGATCCTCGGCATGAGCGACCGGGTGATGGTGATGCACGGCGGCCGTATTACCGGCATTTTGGATAAAGAAGAAGCGGATCAGGAAAAAATCCTGGCGCTGGCCTCTGAATAACGCAAAGGTGAATCCCCATGAGTAATGTAAAAATCGAGAAGCCGCTTGCGGGTAAAGCGCCGCTGTTCGCTGGCCTGAGTGGCAAAATGCCGAAAGACACCGGCATCTTTATCGTGATGATCGGCATCGCGTTGGTGTTTGAAATTCTTGGCTGGTACATCCGCGACCAGTCCTTCCTGATGAACCCGAACCGCCTGCTGCTGATTGTGCTGCAGGTGGCGATTATCGGCATCATTGCGGTGGGGGTGACCCAGGTCATTATCACCACCGGCATCGATCTTTCCTCCGGTTCGCTGATAGCCCTGACGGCTGTGGTGGCGGCCAGTCTGGCGCAAACCTCGGACAGTATTTCACCGATGTACCCGGCGTTGCTCGACCTGCCGGCGGCGATCCCGATCGGCGCGGGGATCGGGGTGGGCATTATCTGCGGTTTCATCAACGGCTTCCTGATTACCCGCACCGGCATCCCACCGTTTATCGCAACTCTGGGCATGATGGTTTCGGCGCGTGGCCTGGCGCAGTATTACACCCAGGGTAACCCGGTCAGCTTCCTGTCCGACGGCTTTACCTCTATCGGCCAGGGCGCGATGCCGGTGATCATCTTCCTGGTGATTGCGGTGATCTTCCACATTGCGTTGAAACACACCCGTTACGGTAAGTACATCTACGCCATCGGCGGCAACATGACGTCGGCCAGAGTCTCCGGCATCAACGTCAATAAATACCTGGTGACGGTCTATACCATCGCCGGTGGCCTGGCAGGGCTGGCAGGTGTGGTATTGGCGGCGCGCGTCAGCAGCGGCCAGTCGAGCATGGGGATGTCTTACGAGCTGGATGCCATCGCCGCGGCGGTGATCGGCGGCAGCAGCCTGATGGGCGGCGTTGGGCGCATTACCGGCACATTGATTGGCGCGGTGATCCTCGGGCTGATTAAAAGCGGCTTCACCTTTATCGGCGTAGACTCCTATATTCAGGACATTATCAAAGGCGTGATTATCGTCGCCGCCGTGTCTATCGACATGCACCGTAACCGTAAAAAACACTGATTGCCGTAAATCTCCGCCGGTGCACTTTGCCCGGCGGTTTTTTTTATCTCAGGGGAATCACCATGAAATACTTAAAAAGAATCGTGCTGGTGGCGGCGCTCGGCTGCTCCACCTCAGTGTTGGCGGAAACCATCGGCGTGTCGATGGCCTATTTTGACCAGAACTTCCTGACCATTATTCGTCATTCAATCGACAAAGAGGCCAAGGCGCGCGGAATCAGCGTGCAGTTCGAAGACGCACGCGGTGACGTAGGTCGCCAGGCCGATCAGGTGCAGAACTTTATCAGCGCCGGGGTGGACGCGATTATCGTCGACCCGGTCAATTCGGCAGGTACGCCAGCCATCACCAAAATGGTGACCAAAGCGGGCATTCCGCTGGTGTACGTGAATCGTACGCCGGGCGACAGCAAACTGCCTGCCGGCGTGGTGTTTGTTGGCTCCGACGAGAAGCAATCCGGCACCTTGCAAATGGAAGAACTGGCGCGGCTGGCCAACTATCAGGGCAACGTGGCGGTGATGATCGGCAACCTTACCGACGCCGGTGCACTGCAACGCACCAAGGATGTAGAGCAGGTGGTGGCGAAGTACCCGAAAATGAAGGTGGTGCAAAAGCAGAGCGCCAACTATTCGCGCAGCGAGGGGATGGATCTGATGCTGAACTGGATCACCAACGGCGAGTCTATTGATATCGTCGCCGCCAATAATGACGAGATGGCGATTGGCGCGATCATGGCGTTGCAGCAGGCCGGTAAGCAGGGCAGCAAGGTGCTGGTTGGCGGTATCGACGCCACGCCGGACGGCCTGAAGGCGTTATCTTCCGGCAAGATGCAGGTGACGGTATTTCAGGATGCCGTTGGTCAGGGCAAAGCCTCGGTTGACGTCGCGCAGCGTATGATCAAAGGCGAAAAGCTGGATCCCTATTACTGGATCCCGTTTGAACTGGTGACCCCGGCCAATATGCAAAAGTACGCGGCGAAATAATAGGTTATACCCGTGTTGAAGGTGCGCTGCCTAGGCAGCGCTTTTTTTTGGAATTCTGTTGTGCCATCGTCTAACAGATTTTGCAATGAACTGGGTTTATATACAGTCTCTCGGCGGCAATCATGCCGTCATGAGGAGATGTACCATGACCGACACCTGCATAGATATCGTTGCTCTGGCTCAACAAACGGCACCAACCGGCACCTTGATAGAGGTTACCGCCTTCGATGCCGCGCGATTAAATAAACAAATCCGCAGTACGTTGGGGGGAGGCACCTTTGTCTCAATCCCTGCCGGCGGGGTTATCCCTGATGGATGCCTCTACGTGACCCAGCCTGCCAGCTCACCCTATTGTTGGATGCGAGTGCTCGACGCAGATTCAGTGTTAAATCCAGAGATGTTTGGCGCGGTGGGAGATGGGGTTATCAATGATTACCCGGCGGTTAAACGCATGTTCAGTTACGCCGGTAGCATCGCTAGCGCGCAAACGCCGCAAAAAATGGTTCTTGAGGGCCATTACCGCCTGGCTGATGTCGATGCCAAAACCCCCTTTATGACGCTTGATGCGCCTGGCTTTAGTACTATTAGTGGCGGCGGACAACTCTATCTTGACAGTGATAAGACGACGCTGACGATGGTGCAGTTTGTTAATAAAACGGATTTTTCCTTCAGCGGCCTGACGCTGAGTCGCAAAGGCAGTGACCCGACGCGTCTGTGGTCCAAGCAGGCAACTGCGTTATTTATTGATGGTGGTCAGCGTTTTCGCCTTCACGATCTCGATTTGTTTATGCATACCGATGCTATCAGTATCAGGCAATCGGAAAGTTTCGAGATTTACCGCAACAAGTGCCATGAACTGGGTGAAGAAGGAATTGCGGTGCGTGGCAGTCGCCGCTGGCTGCTACGGGACAATGAAATCTATCACCATAACGGCGATGGGATTTTGTTGAAAACCTCTTCAACCCCCAGTTTTGACGGCAAGATCCTCAATAATCGGTTGTACGACGCTATTGGCTCGCCCAATACCGCTCAGGGCCACCGTGGTGGAGGGATTACCCTCAACGATGAAAATGGCGGTTCAACGACTTTTTTCCAGAATTTACTGGTTCAGGGCAACTCTCTCACCAACCTCTCTTACGGTATTGCATTCACCAATATTGACGACTGGGAGGTGGCGGATAACTTTGTCGATGGCATCGATCGTTTTGGCATTATTGTCGACAGTGAACTGAGTAATAACCCGCAAAAGAACCCGATCCGGCGAAGTAAATGTGTAGGCAATACGGTGCGCAACACAGTCCAAAACGGTATCAGTTTCACTACGTTGGGAGAGATTAATGTTGAGTCTGCGCTGATAGCCAATAACCAGGTGGACACCTGTGGTACCAGCCCAACGGCCGAGTATCCTGGCATTTCCGCCACCCGTGCGACCATTACCGGCAACCGGGTGTTGAACTGCAAGATCGGGCTCTCCGCGAGTGATTGCGTGACCAGTGGTAACTTTTTCGAGGGTTCTACGTTCACTAGCGCTGGTTCCGGTAGTAATTACATCAAATTAGGCACCGGCGGCAGTTTTGTCGGTAACCGAGTAACGGACACCAATCAGGGCCATATTCGCCTGTCGAACCCCGGCAGCTTTGTGTTTGCCGATAACATTGTGCAACTTAAGTCTTCTTTTGCCGGATTGTATTTTATCGGCACTGATTATGGACCAAACACAGTTATCGGTAAAAACGTGTTTGATACTGCCTTTGTACCGGTAACCAGGTTTGAAATTGGTGCCACCAGTATTCGTCGGATCCAGATGGATGCTTGCGCCTATGGTCGCCGGGAATTCCGTTATGACAGCCAAATCCCGACGGACATCGATGCTCGGGCAGGGGACGAGGTATATAACTTTAGGGCTGTGCCGGGGGAGGCGCGTAAATATAGCTGCGTAATAGGGGGGGTTAACCCCGAGTGGGTAAGCGGAGACTTTGTTGATTTAATCGTTAAGTCAACGTCCCAGGATATAACGCTGGCGCCGGGGGCAAGTCTGGATATTGATGCGCAATTGGCGACGGTGCTGCCGACTTATGTCGCTAACGGGGTGAAGTTCAACCAGAATCCAAAGCGGGTGAAAAGTACGGTGTGCGTCAGCGAAGCAGGTACGGTGACGTTTACGTTGACCAATCCGACGACCGCTGCGCTAACCCTACCGGGCCTGGTATTGACTACGCGTTGCAATAACGGTATCTAAACCATCTGGCGCTGCGTGCAGCGCCATTTCACTCCAGCCCCGCGACGTTCGCCACGGGGGGAAGTGCAAATTACCAGCCTTTAACCGCGTCGCCCTTGTAGATTTCGGCGGCGCTGGCGGCGACCTCATCGGTCTGGTAGGCCTTGACCAGATTTTTCACGTTTTCATTGTTCTGGTTATCTACCCGACTGGCGAAGATATTGACGTACGGCGAGTTTTTGTCCTCGACAAACAGCCCGTCTTTGCCCGGTGTCAGCCCAATTTGGCTGGAGTAGTTGGTGTTGATAATCGCCAGTGCGATTTGTTTGTCATCCAGCGCGCGCGGCAACTGTGGCGCTTCGATCTCAACGATTTTCAATTTCTTTGGGTTGCTGACGATATCCAGTGAAGTAGGCAGCAGCCCGACCCCATCCTTCAGCCCGATCAGCCCCTGTTTTTGCAACAGCAGCAGTGAACGACCCAGGTTGGTTGGGTCATTCGGCACCGCGACCTGTGCGCCATCGGGCAGTTGACTGAGGGAAGAGATCTTTTTCGAGTAACCGGCAATCGGGTAAACAAAGGTGTTGCCCACCGCCACCAACTTGTAACCGCGTTCCTGGATCTGTTTTTCCAGATAAGGTTTGTGCTGGAAGGCATTGATATCCAGATCGCCGTTATTCAGCGCCTCATTGGGCAACACGTAATCCGTGAATGTCACCACTTCCACATCCAGATCGTACTTCTGTTTGGCAACCTTTTGCACCACCGCCCACAGCGACTGATCGATACCGGCACTGATGCCGACCTTGATGTGGTGAGCGTCTTGCGCGGTCGGCCCGCAGGCGGTCAGCAGCAGGGTGCCGGTTACTGCCAGCGTGGCGGCAAGTTTTTTTAGTGTAAATGTCATTTTCCCAGAGTCCTTGTCAAAATAGCCTGCTGGTTATTACAGGCTGAAGAGTGGCAGTGACTGTAGATAATCGTCTGACTAAAATAAAATACTGATTCACTATGATTAATAGCGATTTGCTATGAGCAGAATCAGACTGGGCGACGGTGCCGGAAGTGGGTTAAAGAAGGGTGGTCGCTCAGGCGATATGTGCCCTGATACTCACTTTGTTTTGACGCAGGTTCCACCCGCTTATTATGATGACGGCAAGCCCGACAGGGGCGCGAATAGTCAAAGGAAATAAAATGCATTTTAACATCTGGCGCAAGGCGCTGCTGCCATTGGTGGTTTTGACTTGTGTATCTGCAACTCAGGTGCAGGCGGCGGATGCGGTGGTGGAACCTATCCCTAAAACGCTGCTGGGCAACTGGCATGTCAGCAAGATCTTGCCGACGCAAACCGTCGGTTGCTGGGACGAGCAACAGGCCAAAAGCCTGATCGGCGGAAAAATCAGTTACAAGGCCGACGGTTTCAGTTGGAATGGCACTGAGTTGAAAAATGAAGGCGCCACCCTCAGCACGGTAGAGGCGCAGGAGTTTGTCGAAGACAATTCCGGCAGCAGCTCTTATATCGACTTCCCGATGCTGGGCATCAGCACGCCGGCGGTAGAACGCGTGATGATCCAGCATGCCGATACGCAGATCAAAGGCATTACCGATCAGGGCACCGACGGCGTACCTGGAGATAATGTGCTGCAAAAAGACGCCAACACGCTGATCCTGTCGGTGTGCAACGTTTGGTTTGAAGTGCAACGCGTGCGTTAAACCCCGGCAGCGTTCGTCATTGCGCGCGAGCGCTGCCTGCAGTAATCTTGCCATTCAAATAGCATTTTTATCTTCTGCTGCTCGTTTTAATTTTTAATAATAATTTAAATACTCATTAATTCAGTGAATGTCTGAAGGGTTAATTCTTGCTGATTTAATCTAATCGGTGATTTACCTGAAAGTTTGCGACGCCTAATTGATAGGTCAATGCTATTACAGCTATAGGTAATGGCTGTGGGAATTATTGATTATCGTCAAGATTATTATTTACCCTCTGTTTAGTCTTGTTTGACGACGATTATTTGGTCGGCAATGTTTCATAAGGAAAGTGAAATGAAAAAAGTCACCCGTATTGCGGCGATTTCCATTGCAGCTGTTGCGTTGGTTTATTTCGGTTTGGCCGGCTATGTCTGGCATCTCGATACCCAGCGAATGGAGAATAGCTCGGTACTGCGTTCCGCAGTGCAACAGAATAACCAGGTGCTGGGGTTGCTGAGGGAAAAGGGCTGCGACTACTGCCATACCCCGTCCGCTTCGCTTCCGTTCTATGCCTCTTTCCCCATCGCCAAACAGTTGATGGAATACGATATTCGCCTGGGTTACTCCTCCTTCAACCTGGAGCCTGTGCGCAGCGCCCTGATTAAAGATAGGCCGCAGGCACAAAGCGACCTGAATAAAATTGAGTGGGTAATGCAGCACAAAACCATGCCACCCGCCCGCTATGTGGCTTTGCACTGGGCTGGGCAGATCAATCCCGATGAACGGGAAATTATTCTCGCCTGGATAGCGCAGCAACGCGCGCGCTATTACGCCAGTGCAGATACTGCACAGCCCCATCGTAATGAGCGGTTCAACCGATCCCCAAAAACATTGCCGGTTGATGGGCAGAAGGTGGCATTGGGATTTCGGCTTTTTCACGATCCCCGCCTGTCTGGAGATAACACTCTTTCCTGTGCTCACTGTCACTCGTTGGAATACCGGCGGGGTCGACGGAAGAAAAACCTCAGTCGGGGTAGGTGGCGCGGTGGGGCCGATTAACGCGCCAACGGTGTTTAACTCGGTGTTCAATAGCGAACAATTCTGGGATGGCCGTGCGCCGTCGCTACAGGCACAGGCCGGTGGGCCACCATTAAACCCGATAGAAATGGCCTCTAAATCCTGGGGATGAAATTATCAATAAGCTCGATAAGGATCCGCTGCTGACTCGCGATTTTGCTGCGGTCTATCCACAAGGGCTCAGCGGCGAAAATATTACCGATGCCATCGCCGAATTTGAAAAAACCTTAATCACCCCGAATGCCCCCTTCGATAACTGGCTGCGCGGTGATGAGAACGCCATGACGATGCAGCAAAAACGCGGCTATCAATTATTTAAAGACAACAAATGCGCCACCTGCCATGCAGGGATCATATTAGGCGGCCGCTCTTTTGAGCCTTTGGGGCTGAAGCGTGATTTTAATTTTGGCGAGATCACCACGGCAGATATTGGGCGTATGAACGTCACCAGTGCTGTGCGTGACCGGTTACGTCAGAAGGTGCCAGGCTTGCGCAATGTCGCTCAGACCGCGCCTTATTTTCATCGTGGTGACGTCGCTACGCTGGATCAGGCGGTAAAACTGATGTTGCGTTATCAGGTGGGTAGCGAACTGCCTCAGCAGGACGTCGATGATATTGTCGCCTTCCTCGAAAGTCTGAGCGGGGTCTATACCCCCTTATCGGCCAGAATAAGGAATAACGTTTTCACTCAATACCTTCTTATCAGGCCCCGGCAACGGGGCTATTTCAGCCTGATATCCCCGCCCGAACGTCGCATTTCTGAACTAAAATTAATCATAATGCTATAACTCTGATGTTAGCGCAGAAGCTGGGGTCTCTACTGAATCAATGACAGGAGGCGCTATGTGTTATCAACATATTGTTATCGCCACCGACCTGAGTGATGACGGCAAACGGCTGGTGGAAAAAGGCGCGCGCTTGGCCGCTGCGTTGCAGGCTAAACTTTCCCTTATTTACGTGGATATTTACTACGATACCTATCATGCCGCGATTGGTTTCTCTGAGAAGAGTTACGACGGTGGATCTTTTGAAGACAAGATCAAAAAAGAGCTGGAGCCGTTGACCCAAAACGTGAATTACCCGATCTACGAGGTGATTATTGGGCGCGGTGATTTCACCGAGCAATTGCAAAATGCGGTGGTGGATAAAAGCATCGATCTGGTGATCTTCGGCCACCACCACGATCTGTGGAACAAGCTGTTTTCCTCTACTCAGCATGCGATCAACCAGTTGAACGTTGACGTACTGGTGGTCCCGATTAAATCCTAGCCCGAGCGAAACCCCTGCCAGTTGAGCGTTCTGGCAGGGTAACGGCGAGATTATCGGGTGAAAAAGTCGTTATACAGCATGTAAAGGTGAGCTGCGCTCCAGGAGAAATTCGGTGCGCCCTGTTGCATGCCGGTCAGCGGATTATAGTTTTCGCGGATTGGCCCGTCGGTGATCAGTCCATCGGCGTGGTTGAAGAAGGCCTGCGCCATGGCGACGGCGTCGGCACGGTAGCCATAGCTTTCCATACCCTTTAGCCCGAAATACAGTTGATCTACCCAGACTCGTCCACGCCAGTAAATATCTGCGCCAAACGCCGGGTTGGTGAGTGCCGCCGTACCGAGTGGGACGTAGGTATTGAACTCACGCGAGTCCTTCATTACCTTCACCACCGCATCGGCATGTTGCTGGCTGGCTGCGCCATTAAATAAGGGGGGACCAGCCTTCCGGCCCTTTGCCGCGTTCGACAATGGGTTTGCCGGCACAGCCATTGGGCAGGGGTTTATCTTCAATGCGAATGTCGTAGAAGAAGCCACTGGACGAATCGAACATGCAGCTATTGATGTAATCCGCCAGCTTGTCGGCCTTGCTGCGGAAGGCGGCGGCATCGGCGCTGTGGCCCAGAATATCGGCCATTTTGGCCAGGTATTTGTTGTCGCTGTACATGTAGCTGGCTTGATCCACCGACTCCTGCAGTAAGGAATACCCGAGCAGAGTGCCGTCTGCCGCACGGTTTTCCGCAAATTTCACCTGCCAGTCCTGCCGCTTTCCACCTTGTGCCAGGTAGCGGGCCAGCTGATCCGGGTCGATAAAACCAAAGGCAGCGGCATCATCACGTCCAGACTCCCAGGAGGCGGCAACCTGGGCCGGGATTTCGATGTTGTCATAGTGCCCGGAGCGAACAACCCGGTCATAGTTGTTCAGTCCGGCGAGCGTTTTCTCCTGCTGCCCGCGCTTAACGGTGAACAGCATCCGACCATCTGGCGTATTGTGCGCCTTATCCCGCGTCGCGCCATATTCCGGCACGCCGTTGCCGTTATGGTCACGGTTATGCAGCCACCAGTTGTGGTAGGCGACCAGCTTCGGATACATCTCGGCCAGCCACTGTTTATCGCCGGTGGTGTTATACACCTCCATTACCGCCCAGGCCGCCAGGCTGGGTTTGGTATTGCGCTCATTCCAGTTGCTGCCGTCGCCGCCGCGTTCCGGGCTGGGGTTATAGGCGATCAGATCCGGGATAAAGCCGGCATCCCATGGGCGCAGTGGGTCATCCGGCTGGATTTGGAAGGCGAACACCGCACGGATATTATCCTTGGCGACGTCAGGATTAAAATGCGCCATGGCGTAGGCCTGTTTCCAGGTATCCCAGGGCCAGGTCTGGTTGCCGGAGAACCAGCGCCCGGTCACCGAAGGCGTCACCGAATCAAACTTCATCGCCCCGGCCGCGCCGCGCCAGTTGCCATTCAAGGTTTCTATCGCTTTCACCGCTACGCGTTCCTGCGCTTGAGTGGCATGTGGGTTGGTGAGTCCTTTGCCAAGGTAGTTTTCCCAACGTTGTGCCGAAGCGTTCATGTACTGCTGCGGGTTGGCGAGGATAGCGGCAATCTTGCCCTGTTCCTGCTGTACCTCAGCGGCGGTGAGCAGGTGAGAGTAGGTGGTGTAGAGGGTGGTGGAGCCTTTGATATTGGCTTTGGCGATAAACTGATGGCCGTTCACCGTCGTTTGCTGCGGCAGTGATTTATGAATCTGATATTCAGACTGGCCGGAGGTCATCAGTTGCGAAGAGGCTCGCACTTTGCCAAAGGTGACCCGCAGGCCGTCCGCCGTCGGCAGAATGTGCCGCGTGTAGCCCGGAAATGCCTGCTCGATGGTCTCAGGTGACAGTGGCTTTTGCTGTTTGGCGTAGTATTTTTCCAGCAGTGCGCCGTCCCACACCAGCTCCAGCGGCGTATCGGTGATGATTTGGGTTTCCAGCAGCGAGGTGCGTGCGGTAGCGAAACGCAGCGTCAGATTGACCTGGATCCCCGGCGCGCTGAGTTGTTGGACAAGCGCCCCCGGGATGCTGTAGGCCGTCATGCTGAAGTTTACCTTCTCCCCATTTTTATACAGGCTCAGCCGATCGAAGTTATCGGCCATAAAGTTGATGTATTCTTCGGTAAGCAGCGCCGGGCCGGGGAAACCGCCGATACCTTCCGGGCCGTCCGGCAGCAAGTGGCCATGCCAGGCCCCCAGATCAAAGAACGGGTTAAAACGTTGGTGTTCATCAAAATCGTAATCGAGCATGTAGTGTGGCGCGCCGCTGCGATTGATGACGTTTTTATAGGCCGCTGCCCGCAAGGCGTTCTCATTCGCCGGGTGAGAAGAGCAGCCTGATATTGCCAGCGTGATAGCTATGGCCAAAGGCGGCAGTTTATTAATCATATTCATTAGGATTGCCCTGTCGGTTACCAATAGAAATACTGCATCAGAAACACCGAGTTGCTGGCGTCGGTGCTGTCGTTGGTCATATAGAATTTACTGTCCAGCGCGGTGGCGAATTTGCCGCCGCCATACTCGTACCAGATACCGGCCTGCGCGTAAGACGTGGCGGTGTCCGGCGCATTGTCCAGCCGGTGGCGGGCGTAGCTGTAGGCGGTCGAGAAATACAGCCCTTTGGTGGCTTCAACCATGGCGCTTAACATCAGGCCCGACTCGGTGCCCGGGTGGCTGCCATCGCCCTTGCCGGTGTGGTGCCAGACGCGGCCGGCCAGGTTTTTACCTTTTAGCCCCAGGAGGTACAGTTGCCCCATGCCGTCGGTAATTTCCAGGCCGTTTAATAACGTCAGTTCTTCCTGCAGATCGTATTGGGTATAGCCGTTGACCATGGCACGGTAGGTATATTTGTCCGAGTAGCGGTCATATTTACCGAAGTGCAGTAACGCCTTACTTTCGTCGATGCGGCTTTCCGGTGCGGCGGTGACGCTGTAACGGAATTTTCCGGTCAGATTCTGCAGTTTGGCCGCGTAGGAGAGATCCCGGGTGTTGGGGATCACATAGCCATATTCCGGGGTAAAGTCGGCCCACCATTGTAAATCGTCCAGCGAGGAGTCGTTGCGTACGCTAAGCATCATTTCGGTGCCATCGTCGGTGCGATAGCCGCCGTAAAAACGGTTGATGCCGCCTTCAAATCCACCCCAACTGTGGTCTGGCACCCAGGCATTGCCCTGATGATCCGCCTGCACCGTCCAGCCTTCGCCGTAGATCAGGCCGAACCAATGGCCGTGTTTGATCTCCAGCCCGCCTTCGATATAGGTACCGTCACTGTATTTGTGTTGGTGTTCACCGTTGAGATAGACGCTGCCACCGATGCCCAGCTCACCGTAAAAGCGCAGGGCGTTAGCGGCGGTGGTTGTCAGTTTGGGGGGCGGCAGCTCGTTATGTTCTGCCGGCACCACGGACTCTTGCGCCGGCAGTTCCAGGGGTAAAATCAGGAGTAAAACGGGTAAAAATCTATTATTGGCTATTATTTTCATTTGGACACGCATCTGTTTTTGGTTAGTGGACGTTCGGCACGGCGTGACACCTGCCAATTCATTCCATTAACCGCATGTAGGTCGGCCCCTTTTCCCTGGGAGGAGGTAAAAAACCGTCTTAAACAGGACGGTAAAGCGGCAGTTATATTAGTAAAATATTTAGTAAAAATACCGTAACATCAGTAAATCGTTAACTTGATCACAAAGGGTGAAATCGGTATCTTCGCTATTAAGCATTGCGAACCGTCTGCAAGCGCCGCGCGGGGCGCGATAAGGATGCTTCTGGCGGATAAAAAGGGGGGATGGGGCATCAGGGCGTATACCTTGCTGAGCCGTCCCGGTAAGCTAGCGTTTTGTCTATCCATTGAGACTCTATGGCCACACTGAAGGAAATCGCAGAAGCTGCGAACGTGTCTGTTGCTACCGTTTCGCGAGTGCTGAATGACGACCCCACTCTGAGCGTGAAAGCGCAAACCCGACAAAAAATTCTGGAAGCCGCAGAGCGTCTCGAATACAAGGTTCAGCCTTCAAAACGTCACAGCGGGCATCGGCTGACGTTTGCCGCGTTGTTCACCTATAAGCAGGGCATCGAGATTAACGATCCTTACTATCTGGCGATGCGCTATGGCATTGAAACTCAATGTGAAAAGTTGGGTATTTCGCTGGTGGCCTGTTACGACTTCAACGGTGATAAAGCGCTGCCTGCGGCTGATGGCCTGCTGGTTATCGGTCGCCCTCAGCCGGTGTTGCACGAGCAACTTGGCCAACAGAAAGTGCCGGTGGTGTTCCTTGACGGTGTGGTTGAAGACCCGCAGTTCGACTGCGTCAACGTTGATTTGTACAAGATCAGTCAGAAGGTGATCGACTATTTCATCGGGCGCGGTTATTCACGTATTGGGTTTATCGGCGGGCGTGACGATCCGGCCTTTGCCGATCAGCGCGAGCAGGCATTTGTCGAGTATGGCCGGTTGAAAAACGTGGTGCAGTCCCAGGATATTTACATCGGTGATTTCAGCAGTCAGGCGGGTTACCAGTGCGCCAAACGAATGCTGGAGGACACCAGCGATTATCCGCCGGCGCTGTTGGTGGCGACCGACTCTATTGCCATCGGCGTCCTGCGTGCACTACATGAAAAGGGTATCCAGGTCCCCGGGCAGATTGCGTTGATCAGTGTGAACGATATTCCCACCGCCCGGTTTATTTTCCCTGCCTTATCAACGGTTCGCATTCCATCAGAAACCCTGGGCGCTCAGGCCGTCAACCTGTTGATGGAGCGCATTCGCGATGAGCGAACCATTCCTTTATCGATCTTTGTTCCCAGCTCGCTTCAGTTGCGCGACACCACGCTAGCCTGATTAATCTTCCCTGTGCGGCACGCCGATGGCGACTGCACAGGGAGGCCCGCCAGAGTAAAAATTAACGTCATGATTAAAAAAGATATTTAATATTTTTTGTGATCCCGTCGGCATTGGGTAAATATGTTCTGTGAATTTTACTAAATATTTACTATCGTTCTCCCATTGAAAGCTGTCGGGAGACGTGACGTGAACAATTGGGAAAACATAGAAAAGCAGTCGGAGAATCGCTTGCCGGCGCGGGCGAGTTTCTTCAGCTATGCGGATGCCAGGCAGGCATTGAGTTTTGATCGCAACGCAAGTTTGGGCTTCCAGTTGCTGAGCGGGTGTTGGCAGTTTCGCTACTTCGAACACCCGGGCCTGGTGCCGGAGGCGTTTTACCGCCAGCCGATGGCGGAATGGGGCGAAATCACCGTGCCGGGCATGTGGCAGATGGAAGGGCATGGTCAACTGCAGTATACCGACGAAGGTTACCCATTCCCGATCGACGTGCCTTATGTGCCGACCAATAATCCTGCCGGGGCCTATCAGCGTCTTTTTACTCTCGATAACGAGTGGCAGGATCAGCAGGTCATCATCAAATTTGACGGCGTGGAAACCTATTTTGAGGTTTACCTCAATGGTCACTACGTCGGTTTTAGTAAAGGCAGCCGTCTGTCAGCCGAGTTTGATCTCAGCGACTATCTGCAAGCGGGGGACAACCTGCTGTCCGTTCGCGTGCTGCAATGGGCTGATTCTACCTATATCGAAGATCAGGACATGTGGTGGATGGCCGGTATTTTCCGCGATGTTTATCTGATCGGTCAGCAACGCACGCATATTCATGATCTTACTGTGGTTACCACCTTTGACGAGCAGTATTGCGATGCGCTGCTGGCGATAGACGTCGAGTTGCAGCATCTGGGGCAAGGCGTGGCTGGCGGTTATCGTCTGCAGGCGCAGCTCTTTGACGGTGAAGCCTGCGTCGGTGAGCAGTGGGCGAACGAACTGAGCATTGGGGCGGGTGCCACCTGCCGGTTTGAGATCCCGGTCAGCCAACCCAGGCAGTGGAATGCGGAAGATCCCTATCTGTATCAACTGCTGCTCAGCCTGCGCGACGGCGATGGCAAGCTTTTGTCGGTGGTGCCGCAGCGGGTGGGTTTCCGTGAAATTAGCGTGCGCGATGGGCTATTCCACATTAACGGGAGCTACCTAAAACTGCACGGCGTTAACCGCCATGACCACGATCATCGCAAAGGTCGGGCGGTTGATATGGAGCGGGTTGAGCGCGACATCGTGCTGATGAAACAGCACAACATCAACTCGGTGCGCACCGCCCATTATCCGAACGATCCGCGTTTTTACGAGCTGTGCGATATCTACGGCCTGTTTGTGATGGCGGAAACCGATCTGGAAAGCCACGGGTTTGCCAACGTTGGCGATATCAGCCGCATTACCGACGATCCACGTTGGGAAAACGCCTACGTCGAACGCATTGAGCGCCATGTGAAGGCGCAGAAAAACCATCCTTCAATCATTATCTGGTCACTGGGCAACGAGTCTGGCTATGGCTGCAACATTCGCGCCATGGCCAAACGCTGTAAGGCGCTCGATGCCACCCGACTGGTGCATTATGAAGAAGACCGGGATGCGGAAGTGGTCGATGTGATCAGCACCATGTATTCCCGCGTGGCGATGATGAATGCGTTCGGTGAGTATCCTCACCCCAAACCCCGGATCCTGTGTGAATACGCCCATGCGATGGGCAATGGGCCGGGCGGACTGTTCGAATATCAGTCGGTGTTTAACCGCCATGCCAGCCTGCAGGGACATTACATCTGGGAATGGTGCGATCACGGTTTGCTCAGCCATGACCAGCAGGGGCGGGAACGTTATCAGTACGGCGGCGATTATGGCGATTACCCGAATAACTATAACTTCTGCATGGATGGCCTGATCTATCCGGATCAACGTCCTGGTCCCGGCCTGCGTGAATATAAACAGGTGCTGTGTCCGGTCGAGGTGAGCGGCGTGGGCGAGAAAACGTCGGTATTACGGGTCAAAAACCGCTATTGGTTCAGCTCGCTGGCCGATATTACGCTGAAGGTCAGCGTTAAGGCCGGCGGGCGGCAACTGACCGGCTATGAGATTAAGCTGCCGCACCTGCAGCCGGGGGAATCAGAAGAGGTCCATTTGCCTGCATTGGCGCTGGGCGCGGAAGAAACCTTCATCGACGTCGAGGTGTATAAAGACAGCGCCACCCGTTACAGCGAAAGCGGAGATTTGCTGGGGCAGTATCAACATCTGTTGCAGCCCGCCACTGCGTTAATTAGCCCACCGGATTCCATCCCTGTTTCTGCGCTGCAATGCGCTGACGAAAACCATCAAATGATTGTCAGTGGCGAGAACTTCAGCCTGACCTTCTCGCGCCTGAGTGGCGAACTGCAGTCGTGGAAAGTGGCAGGAGAGGAGGTGGTGGGCCGCGCACCGCACCTGACCTTCTTCAAGCCGGTGATCGACAACCACAAACAGGAGTATGAGGGCATTTGGCTGCCGAACCATCTGCAGATCATGCAGCAGCATTTCCGTAGCCTGCACTGGGAACGGCAGGGGGATGACGTGGTGATTGAAGTCCGCACCCTGATTGCCCCGCCGGTATTTGATTTTGGCATGCGTTGCCGTTACCGCTGGCAGATCTCTGCGCAGGGCCATGTCAGCCTGGATCTGTCGGGCGAGCCTTACGGCGATTTCCAGCAGGTGATCCCGAAGATTGGCCTGGATTTCGGCCTCAGCCGCCGCTTTGAGCAGGTGGAATACTACGGCCGTGGACCGGGGGGAAAACTATCAGGACAGCTGCCAGGCTAACCTGATCGGCCACTATCAGCAGCGGGTTGGCGAGCTGTTTGAGCACTATCCGTTCCCGCAGGATAACGGCAATCGCCAAGAGGTACGCTGGCTGAGTCTGCAAGATGCCAATGGCCACGGCATCTTTATCCAGCCGCGGCGGCCGATCAATTTCAGCCTGTGGCCCTACAGTGCCGAGATGCTGCATCAGGCTCAGCATATTAATGAACTGGAAGAAAGCGACTACCTGACGTTAAACCTCGACGATCAAATTCTGGGGCTGGGCTCCAACTCCTGGGGTTCGGAGGTGCTGGATTCCTATCGGGTTTATCTGTCGTCGTTTAACTACGGCTTTACGCTGGTGCCGTTTAACCGGCAGGAAACCGAGGCGGCTACGCTTGCCGGCTATCGTTTTTCACCGGCCATTAATAACGCTCAGTCAGAAGAGGCGAACTTATGATTATTGTCGAATCATTAGCGGAGTTTCAGCTTATTTACCGCGCCGGGAAAAAATGGCAACGCTGCATGGAGGCCATCAATAATATTGAACGCATCGAGCCCGATGTCTTTTATTCGGTTGGCGACTCGCTGGTTTACCGGTTGGCGTCCGGCCCGGGCCAACAACATGGCTGGCTGGAGGGGAATCGCCGCTATTTTGATCTGCACTATTACCTTGCCGGCCAGGAAACCATCGAGATTGCCGATAAGTGTGAACTGACTTCGGTGGTGGCCTATCAGGATGAAACCGACCGCGAGTTTTTCAGCGGGCAGGGCGAGCCACACCGGGTGGGGCAAGGGAATGTCGTTATCTTTGAGAATCACCAGGCCTATCGTTTTAAAGAAAGTCACCAGGTAAAAAAAGTCATTTTAAAAAGTGACGGTAGAAGACAGCTATTTCCTTAATAAATAGCCGAACTCCTAATTAAAAATAAGCCCCATTGCTTTCAGGTTGCCGCCGGCAAGGCTGCAGCTTGAAAGACCAGGGGAAATAAACCGATTAAGTACCCTACAATATTTCGGAGAGTGTCTATGGCTGTGTCGAATAGAAATACTATCGGCAAGTTCGGCCTGCTGGCGATGACGTTCGCGGCAGTGTTCAGCTTTAATAATGTAATAAATAATAATATTCAGCTTGGCATTGCCTCCGCCCCGGTGTTCCTGGTGGCGACCATCATCTATTTTATTCCGTTCTGCCTGATCATTGCCGAGTTCGTTTCACTAAACAAAAACTCCGAAGCCGGGGTGTATGCCTGGGTAAAAAGCGCTCTGGGCGGGCGTTGGGCGTTTATGACCGCCTATACCTATTGGTTTGTGAACCTGTTCTTCTTCACCGCGCTGCTGCCGAGGGTTATCGCTTACGCCTCTTACGCGTTTTTGGGCTATGACTACGTCTTCACGCCGTTAACCACCGCGATCATCAGTATCTTCCTGTTCGCGTTCTCGACCTATATCTCCAACAGCGGTGCCAAGCTGTTGGGGCCGATGACTTCGGTCACCTCTTCGCTGATGCTGTTGCTGACGTTCTCCTACATCATCCTGGCCGGTGCGGCGGTGATTGGCGGCATCGAACCGGCGAACCCGATCACGGTGGAAGCCATCACCCCTAACTTTAACTGGGCCTTCCTCGGTATCACCGCATGGATTTTCCAGGCGGCGGGCGGGGCCGAATCGGTGGCGGTGTATGTCAATGACGTGAAGGGCGGCAGCCGCTCGTTTGTGAAAGTGATCATCCTTTCCGGACTGGTGATCGGCGTGCTGTACTCGGTGTCATCATTGCTGCTTAACGTGTTCGTGAGCCGCGCCGATCTGCACTTTACCGGCGGTACGGTTCAGGTGTTTGAAGGGCTGTCGGCGCACTTTGGCCTGCCGGCGGTTGCTGATGAACCGTTTCGTCGGCCTGATCTCCTTTACCGCCATGTTTGGCTCATTGCTGATGTGGACTGCTGCCCCGGTAAAAATCTTCTTCACCGAGATCCCCAAAGGCATCTTTGGCGAGAAAACCATCCGCCTGAACAAGCATGGCGTGCCGACCCGCGCGGCCTGGTTGCAGTTCTTTATCGTCATCCCACTGATGCTGATCCCGACGCTGGGCTCTGACAGCGTGCAGGATTTAATGAATACGCTGATTAATATGACCGCCGCCGCATCGATGCTGCCGCCGCTGTTCATTATGCTGGCCTACCTGAACCTGCGTTTGAAGTATGACCGCGTACAGCGCGACTTCAAGATGGGTTCCCGGTTGCAGGGCATCGCTATTGTCAGCACGCTGATCGTTATTTTTGCCGTGGGTTTTGTCGCCTCAACCTTCCCGACCGGCGCCAGCATTATGACTATTGTGTTTTATAACGTTGGCGGGCTGGTAATCTTCCCTCGGTTATGCCTGGTGGAAGTACAACCGATACTCGAAGACCCTGGATGCTCAGGCCCGTTATGACGAGGACACGCCGTTGGCCAGAATCGAGCTGGAAGCGCAGGATGGCAAAAAGAACCTCGCCGGCGATCTGCGCTGCACCACCTTGTAATCCACTATCGATAAAACTCGCCCCTCGGCGCTCGCTGAGGGGTTTTAATGGCGGCTCGGATAAGCGCCACTCTTATTACCCCGATAAACTTGCGTATTAGATAAGTGACGACTAATGTTTAGTCATGAATGAAAATGACATCTTCAAGGCGCTGGCGGATCCCACCCGCCGCACCATCTTCGAGAAACTGGCGGCTGGGCGGCATGAATGCCAGTGCGCTGCGTGAAGGTATGCCGATCAGCCAATCGGCCATGTCCCAGCATCTGGCAGTGTTGCGGCAGGCGGGCCTGGTGTGCGAGGAGCGACAAGGGCGTTTCGTTAATTATCAGGTGGACCCGCAGGGCCTGGCATTGATTGCTCAATGGCTGGACAAGTACCGTGCCTTCTGGCCGGAGCGTATCGATAAGCTGAATATTTTGCTAAAGGACATGGATCAATGAACCAGACCGACGCTAACCCGCAGCCGCTAGTGCTGGAATATTCACTCGATGCGCCGCCCGAAAAAGTCTGGCGGGCGATTGGCATCCCGGCATTGCGCGAACAATGGTTGCCAACCCGCGTATTGGCCGATGCAGAACCTATTGCGGTGACGCCGGGCGCAGAGATCAGTTACCGGATGCGCGATGATCAGCCGCCGTTCCTTGAAAGCACCGTGACCTTGCAAATTTTGCCCACCGCCGCTGGTGGCAGCCTGTTGCGCGTTATCCACCGGCTGGACGATGCCCGGCTGACGGCGGCGAACGACAGCGGACGGCACCTGATGCGCGCCGCCTGACGGCCAACCTTTCCCATTCCACATCTGAAACAGGAGTTCACTCATGCGTGAATCGATGCTGCTCGTCCCTATGGTGGTTGAACAGACCAGCCAGGGGGAACGTTCTTTCGACATTTATTCGAGATTGCTGCGTGACCGCATCG